>NZ_BMRY01000001.1:0-231208 GCF_014648875.1 Streptomyces parvus
GCCTGACCCTCTACCAGGCCCTGGACCTCCTCCAACACCTACTGGCCACCTGGACCGGAACCTGCCCCACCTGCCGACAACCCACCCCATGGCAGCCCTACGACACCACCTAACAAAGCCCTACTAGGGCATGCCCAGGAGGCGGGGCCGCCCGCCTTACGCGGGCCATCGGGCCGGTCAGCCGCCGGCCGGGGTGCCCGCGCTGGGCAGGGAGACGAAGAGGTCGAGGTACATGCCCGCGGAGATCAGCACACCGAGGACGCCGAGGGCGACACCGGCCAGGGCGACCGCGCGGACCCAGGCGGGCTGCGGCCGGCCGGCGGGGGCGCCGAAGGCGGGACGGACCAGGACGACGACGCCGACGAACAGGGCCAGCAGGGCGAAGACGCCGTTGACCAGGGCGGTGGTGTGCCAGGCGTCTCCGTAGATCTCCGAGATCTGCTGGGCCGCGCTGCCACCGCCGGAGAGTTTGATCTGGCCGATGAGCGTCTCGCGCTCGGCGGCGACCCGGCCGGTCCACGCGCCGGTCAGGGCGACGACGCCGAGGGCCGCGGAGACGACGGCCGCTGCACCCGCGCCGACGCCGTGCCGGGCGGCCTCGAAGGGGTCGGACTCCAGGTCCTCGTCCGCGATGCCGTCGTCGGCCGCGTCGTCCCGGGCGGCCTGCTCGCCGAGGTCGTCGGAGGCCGTCGCGGAGTCGACGGCCTCCGACGACGTGACTGGGGCGTCCTTCGCCGCCGCGTCCTCCGCGGCAGCCGTCTCGTCGGGGTTCGTCGTCTTGGAGGGGGTGGTGTTCATGAGCCGCACGCTAGGGGGCCCGGATGAGAGCCCCCTTAACGCCGGGCGTGCGCCGGGGCTCAGCGCCCCGCGCGGGCCTTCCACTCCGGGGCGAGGACCGACCAGATCTCGGAGTCGTGGCGTACGCCCCGGTAGAGGTAGTTCTGCCGGATCACCCCGTCCCGGGTCATGCCCAGCCGCTTCGCCACCGCGATCGACTTCGTGTTCGCGGCGGAGGCGTCCCACTCGACGCGATGCATGCCGCGCTCGTACACCGCCCAGTCGATCAGCCGCTCGGCGGCCCGGGTGATCAGGCCGCGGCCCTGGGCGGCGGGCTCCAGCCAGACGCCGATCTCGCAGTTGCCGGACGCCGTGTCGAAGATCCGGAAGAGGACGCCGCCGACGAGGGTGCCGTCCAGCCAGATCCCGTACAGCCGCCCGGTGTCGGCCGCCTGCTTCTCCGCGTACCGGCGGAGCAGATCGCGCGCGGACTCCCGGTCGGTGGCGAAGGAGGCGAAGGGGATCCAGGGGTCGACCAGCTCGCGGGCCCGGTCCATGTGGGCGAGGAACTCCTCGTCCTGCCAGACCTCCAGCGGCCGCAGCTCCGCCTTGTCGTCACCCAGGGGTATGGCGAACATCGTGCTCCTCCTCCGTCTGCGCGACACCCTCCTCGGTGGCGCGCGCCCCAGGGATCTTCGCATGGAGCGGTACGCAGTCGGGCGGCTCGATGGAGATCCGCGGCAGCCGCTTCTCCAGCCAGCCCGGCAGCCACCAGTTCGCCCCGCCGAGCATGTGCATCAGGGCGGGTACCAGCAGGGTGCGCAGGACGAAGGCGTCCAGGGCGACGGCGGTGGCGAGCGCGATGCCGAACATGGCGATGACCCGGTCGCCGCTGAGCACGAAGGCGAGGAAGACGGAGATCATGATCACGGCGGCGGAGTTGATCACCCGGCCGGTCTCGGCGAGGCCGACCCGTACGGAGCGCCGGTTGTCGCCGGTCTCCAGCCACTCCTCGTACATCCGGCCGACCAGGAACACCTGGTAGTCCATGGAGAGGCCGAAGAGGACCGAGACCATGATCACGGGAAGGAAGGGTTCGATGGGCCCGGCGCTGCCGAGGCCGAGCAGCTCACTCCCCCAGCCCCACTGGAAGACGGCCACGACGACGCCGAAGGAGGAGGCGACGGCGGCCACGTTCATCACGGCGGCCTTGATCGGGATCCCGATGGACCGGAAGGCCAGGAGCAGCAGCAGACAGCCGAGCCCGATGACGACCCCGACGAACAGGGGCAGCTTCCCGACGATGATCTCGGCGAAGTCGTCGTAGCTCGCCGTCACCCCGCCGACGTGGGCCTCCAGCGAGGTGTTGGCCTGGACCGGCGGCAGTACGTCGCCCCGGATCCGGTCGACCAGCTCGCTGGTCTCCTGCGACTGGGGCGAGGAGTCGGGGACGACGGTGAGGAAGGCGGTGTCGCCGCCGCTGTTGTACGTGACCGGGCTGACGGACGCGACGCCTTCGGTGGTGCGCAGTTTCTCGGGCAGCGAGTCCAGGGCGAGCCGGTCGTCCGCGCCGTCGAGCTGGGCGGCGATGGTGAGCGGTCCGTTGACGCCGGGCCCGAAGCCGTCGGCGAGCAGGTCGTAGGCCTGCCGGGTGGTGGCGCCGGCCGGGTTGTTGCCCTGGTCCGATGTGCCCAGGTGGAGGCCGAGGGCGGGCAGGGCGAGCACCAGCATCACGACGGCGGCGATCCCGCCGAGCAGCTTGGGGTGACGCTCGACGAAGGCTGACCAGCGGGCGGCGAAGCCGGTGGGCAGTTCGGGGCGCGGCCCGTGCTCGGCGAGCTGCCGTCGTTCGCGGCGGCTGAGGGCCCGCATCCCGATGAGGGAGAGGAGGGCGGGCAGCAGGGTGACGGAGGCCAGCACGGTGAGGACGACGGTGAGCGATGCGGCGATGGCGACGCCGTTGAGGAAGTCGAGCCGCAGGATCAGCATCCCGAGCAGGGCGATGCAGACGGTGACCCCGGCGAAGACGACGGCGCGGCCGGTGGTCGCGACGGCGTTCTGGGCCGCTTCGGGCACGGACATGCCGCGCCTGAGTCCTCTGCGGTGCCGCGTGACGATGAACAGCGCGTAGTCGATGCCCACGCCGAGCCCGATGAGCATGCCGAGCATCGGGGCGAAGTCGGCGACGGTCATCAGATGGCCGAGCAGCACGGTGCCCGCGTAGGCGGTGCCGACGGAGACCAGGGCGGTGGCGATGGGCAGCAGGCTGGCGGCCAGCGAGCCGAAGGCGAGGAAGAGCACGACGGCCGCGACGATCACGCCGATGCCCTCGGCGAAGTGGACTGAGGGCGCTTCGGTGAGTGCGACGGCGGTGCCGCCCAGCTCGACCTGGAGTCCGTCGGCCTCGGCGGCCTTCGCGGTGTCGACGAGGGCCTGCGCCTGGGAGGCGGGGATCTCGTCGGCGGGGCGGTCGAAGGTGACCGTGGCGTAGGCGGTGCGGCCGTCCTGGCTTATCTGGCCGGGGCCCGCGGTGCCGTAGGGGCCGGTGACCGCGCCGACGCCCGGCAGGTCCTCGATCGCGTGGAGCGTGCGGGTCATGGTCTGTTCGACGTCGGCGGCTCCGACCGCGGAGTCGGTGGTGTGCCAGACGACGGTGTCGGTGTCGCCGCCGAGGTCGGTGAAGCCACGGGAGAGCAGCTCGGTGGCCCGGCCGGATTCGGTGCCGGGGACCTCGTAGTCGTTGGAGTACGCCGAACCGGCGATGCCCGCCGCTGCGGCGGTCCCGCCGAGAGCGGCGAGCCAGATGAGAACGGCGACGAGGCGGTGCCTGATGCACCAGCGGGCGATGGCAGCCAACGGACGAGCTCCCTGCGGGTTCGTGGACCTTTACCCGCAGATAACGTGATCTGCCCGTAAACGTCTCATGACCTGAGACCGCCAACTCTGACAGCAGATCGTGATCCTTTGTCCGTTTCGTGGCCATGGTCACAGGGCCTGATCTGCCCCTTATACGGGACGGACCAGGCCCAACGGCCCCAGCGGCCGGTCAGCCCGAAACGCTCGCCCGGCCGTTCTCGATGTGCCCCATGAGCCGCCGCCGGAAGCCGTCCTCCCCGTCCGCGGTGACGTCGAGGTCGTACCAGCCGTGGGCGTCGGCCGCCGAGTGCACCAGCGACCGGCTGCGGCCCGGCTTGACCGTGACGCGCCGCGTCCAGTCCCGTACGTCGTCCTCGTCGACGTAGCCGAGCGGGCGTACCAGGAAGGTCAGCGGGCGGCGGCCGGTGTTGCGCAGGGTGAGGTGGATGTCGCGGTCGCGGTGGTCGATGCGGCCGGCGACCTCCGCTCCCCCGTCGGCCGGTCCGGCGAACTCGCGCCGGAAGCCGTTCGGCCCGGTGACCGTGAAGCGGTACGCCTCCCCCGTCACGGGGACCGTCCAGTGCGCGCGGCCCCGGACGTCCTTGTGCTGCGGGGCCGGGAACTCGTCCGCGTACGGGTAGAGCGTGAAGTGCGCCGATGACCGGCCGCTGTTCTCCAGCTCCACCCGCAGTCCGCCCTCCACCCGCCGCGCCTGGGCGTCCGGCCGGTAGGGCAGCGGGCGCGCCGGGCGCAGGCCGGGCTCCTGCTCGGGGAGGTGCTGGACGGCGGGCGGCTTCGGCTGCCAGCGGCCCTCGAACGGCGGGATCGCGCCGGGGCTCTGCACGGCGGGCTTCCGGCGGGCCCGGCTGAAGTCGAAGGCGGAGGTGAGGTCGCCGGTGACACGTCGCCGCCAGTCGCCGATGTTGGGCTCCTTCACCCCGGTCCAGCGCTCCAGGAACTGGATCACGGAGGTGTGGTCGAACACCTCGGAGCAGACGTAGCCGCCGACGGTCCACGGCGAGACGACCAGCAGCGGCACCCGGATCCCGAGGCCGGTCGGGCGGCCCTCCCACTGCTCCTCGGCCACCTCGGGGGGCGCGACGGGCGGCGGGACGTGGTCGAAGAAGCCGTCGTTCTCGTCGTAGTTGATCAGGACGGCGGTGTGCCGCCAGACGTCGGGGTGCTTGCCGAGCGCGTCGAGGATCTTGTAGACGATGGTGGCGCTGTGCACCGGCGACGAGGTGCTCGGGTGCTCGGAGTCGATCGCCGAGGGGACCAGGTAGGAGACCTCCGGCAGCGTCCCTGCGGCCACGTCCTTGGCGAACTCGTCCGCCAGGGTCCCGGTGGGCACCCGCCGCAGCCCCCGCTCGAACAGGCTCCGCTCCTGCCGCGTGAGCGTGGCGACGCCTTCCTCCAGGAGCCCGAGCAGCCGGGTGCGCTCGGTTTCGGACGCGCCGCGGACCTTGGCGTAGAAGGCCTCCATGTAGGTGTGGCCGCCGGTCCTGGCCAGTGCCTTGCGGGCGATGGCCTTGAAGGTGGCGTAGAACTCGATCTGGTTGTCGGTGAAGTTCTCCCACTCGGTGTACGTCCGCCAGCTGTGCCCGGCCTTCTCCAGCCGCTCGGCGTAGGTGGACCAGTCGTAGCCGGGGTGGGTGCCCTCGTTGTACGCGTCGTTGCCGACGGCCCGTTTCCCGTTCGCCTCGAAGCCGGTCTTCCCGCTCCAGAGGTGGTTGCGGTTGGGGCTGGTGGAGGTGTGGATGGAGGAGTGGTAGGCGTCGCAGACGGTGAAGGTGTCGGCCAGCTCGTAGTGGAGCGGGATGTCTCGGCGGTCGTAGTACGCCATCGTGGCCGCGGTCTTCGCGCTGATCCAGCCGTTCATCCAGCCGCCGCCCCAGGCCTTCGCCCCGCCGTTCCAGGAGTGGTCGAGGGCGCCGATGTACTGGAGGTCCTTCTTCTGCTCCTCGGCCGCGCCGCGCACCGGGAAGGGCAGCACGGTGGAGCCGGCCGCGCCGGGCTGCTCGAAGACGGTGGAGCCGGTGGGCAGCTCGATGGCGTTGCGGTCGCCGAAGCCGCGTACGCCGCGCAGCGTGCCGAAGTAGTGGTCGAAGGACCGGTTCTCCTGCATCAGGATCACCACATGCTTGATGGACCCCAGCCCGCCGGACCCCGCGTGGGCGGGCTGCGCGGCGATGGCGGCCTGGAGCGACGGCGGCAGGAACGATCCGGCCGCAGCGGCGCCGAGTGCGCCGCCGCCCAGCGCGAAGAGCCGTCGCCGTGACATGTCCGTGGTCAAAAGAGCCTCCTGGTTGCGGTGGTTACAGCCGGGAAGCTAGTCAGACCGGGTGGCGGCGGGAAGGACTGTGTACGGCCCGGTGGTGAACGTCCAACAGGCCGTCCCGAAAGTCCAACCGTCGGTGACGGCGCCCTCACACCCCGATGAGGTGCAGCGATCCCCAGAGCGCGAGGGTGGAGGCCAGCAGCGTCGCCGGTACGGTCGCGATCCCCAGCCGGGTGAAGTGGCCGAGCTCGGGGGCGTCCCCGTGCACGTGCAGGATGCGCCGCCACAGGAGCGTGGCCAGCGATCCGACGTACGTGAGGTTCGGTCCGAGGTTCACCCCGATCAGGGCGGCGAGCAGGGGTCCGGGCCCGGCCGCCGCGACGATGGGCAGCAGGGCGAGGATCGCGGGCAGGTTGTTGATCAGGTTGGCGAGCAGGGCCGCGACCACGGCCACGCCGAGGAGGGCGGGCAGGGTGTCGCCGTCCGGCAGCAGGGCGGCGATCCCGTCGCCGAGGCCGTTGTCGACGACCGCCTTGACGACGACGCCGAGCGCGAGGACGAAGAGGCAGAACAGCGGGTTGGCCGAGCGGACGACGGCGAGCGGCGTGGTCTCCCGCTTGGCGAGCGCCCGTACGGCGAGCACGAGGGCCCCCGCCAGCGCCGCCCACAGCGGCTCGGCCCCCTCGAACGAGGTCACGACGAACCCGGCCAGCGTCAGCGCCAGCACGACGAGCGTGAAGACGGGCACCGGCGTGCGCTCCGCCTCGGGACCCGGCGCGTGCGCCCCGGCGGCCAGGTCGTCCCGGAAGGCCCGGCGGAAGACGGCGTACTCGACGGCGATCGCGGCGAGCCACGGCAGAGCCATCAGTGCGGCGAACCGGGTGAAGGAGAGACCGCTCGCGGTGAACGCCAGGAGGTTGGTGAGGTTGGAGACGGGGAGCAGGAGGGAGGCGGAGTTGGCCAGGTGCGCGCAGGCGTAGACGTACGGGCGGGGCCGTGCGCCGACCCGGGCGGCGGTGGCGAGGACGACCGGGGTGAGCAGGACCACGGTGGCGTCCAGGCTGAGGACGGCCGTGACGACCGAGGCGACGACGAAGACGCCGCCGAGGAGGGGGCGCGTCTGCCCGCGACAGGCGCGGGCGACCCAGTCACCGGCGGCCCGGAACAGCCCCTCGTCCGCACAGAGCTGGGCCAGCACGAGGATCGCCGCGAGGAAGCCGACGACGGGCAGCAGCTCGCCGACCTGTTCCCGCGCCTCGGGCCAGGAAACCGCGCCCAGGGCCACCACGAGCACGGCGGCGGGCACGGCGGCGGTCGCCTCCGGCAGGCCCCGGGGCCTCAGGACGGCGAAGGCGAGGACGCCCAGGAGCAGGGCGAAGGAGACGATCTCGGCGGTGACGGTGTTCAGGGGGTTCTCTCAGAGCGAGGGTTCACGAGGGTTCACGGATGAAGGGGCGGTGCGGGCGATGACGTACGGATCACGGCCGAAGGGGCGGCGCACCCGCGGTACGTGAGTACGTACAGGTGCACCGCCCCTTCGGGGACGATCGGGGGATCAGCCCTCGACGCCGAGCTTCTCCAGGATCAGCTCGCGCACGCGCGCCGCGTCGGCCTGGCCCCGGGTGGCCTTCATGACCGCGCCGACGAGCGCGCCCGCCGCCGCGACCTTGCCGCCGCGGATCTTGTCCGCGATGGCCGCGTTGCCCGCGATGGCCTCGTCCACGGCCGTGGACAGCGCGCCCTCGTCGGAGACGACCTTCAGGCCGCGCTTCTCGACGACGGTGTCCGGGTCGCCCTCGCCCGCGAGGACGCCCTCGATGACCTGGCGGGCCAGCTTGTCGTTGAGGTCGCCCTTGGCGACGAGCGCGGCCACCCGGGCGACCTGCGCCGGGGTGATCGGGAGCTCGTCCAGGCCGCGTGCGGTCTCGTTGGCGTTACGGGCGAGCTCGCCCATCCACCACTTGCGGGCCTGGTCCGCGGGGGCGCCCGCCTCGATCGTGGCGACGATCAGGTCGACCGCGCCCGCGTTGAGGATGGACTGCATGTCGTGCTCGGAGACGCCCCACTCCTCCTTGAGCCGCGCCCGGCGCAGCCGGGGCAGTTCGGGGAGGCCCTTGCGCAGCTCCTCGACCCAGTCGCGCGCGGGCGCGACGGGGACCAGGTCCGGCTCGGGGAAGTAGCGGTAGTCCTCGGCGTTGTCCTTGATGCGGCCTGCCGTGGTGGAGCCGTCCTCCTCGTGGAAGTGCCGGGTCTCCTGCACGATCGTGCCGCCCGAGGACAGCACGGCGGCGTGCCGCTGAATCTCGAAGCGGGCGGCCCGCTCGACCGAACGCAGCGAGTTCACGTTCTTGGTCTCGGAGCGCGTGCCGAACGTCTCGGTGCCGTTGGGGCGCAGCGACAGGTTGACGTCGCAGCGCATCTGGCCCATCTCCATGCGGGCCTCGGAGACCCCGAGGGCCTTGATCAGCTCGCGGAGCTCGGCGACGTACGCCTTGGCGACCTCGGGGGCTCGGGCCCCGGCTCCCTCGATCGGCTTGGTGACGATCTCGATGAGCGGGATGCCGGCCCGGTTGTAGTCGAGCAGGGAGTGGGACGCGCCGTGGATACGGCCGGTGGCGCCGCCGACGTGGGTCGACTTGCCGGTGTCCTCCTCCATGTGGGCGCGCTCAATCTCCACGCGGAAGATCTCGCCGTCCTCCAGCTGGACGTCCAGATAGCCGTTGAAGGCGATCGGCTCGTCGTACTGCGAGGTCTGGAAGTTCTTCGGCATGTCCGGATAGAAGTAGTTCTTCCGGGCGAAACGGCACCACTCGGCGATCTCGCAGTGCAGCGCGAGACCGATCTTGATGGCCGACTCCACGCCGATCTCGTTGACGACCGGCAGCGCGCCGGGCAGTCCGAGGCAGACCGGGCAGGTCTGGGAGTTGGCGTCCTGCTTCAGCTCCGTGGAGCAGCCGCAGAACATCTTGGTCTTGGTGCCGAGCTCGACATGGACTTCGAGGCCCATGACGGGGTCGTAGGACGCGAGCGCGTCCTCGTACGACACCAGGTCAGTGACAGTCACGGTGAAACTTTCCCTCTCAGCCCAGCAGGACGTCGTCGTCGCCGAGACGCTTCAGTTCGCGATAGAGGATCGCGAGTCCGGTGACGATGGCGGCCGCGGAGACGGCCGCGTCGACGAGCCGCAGCACGTCGTTGTCGTTGCGGGCGAGCTTCGCCTGCTTGACGACACTGATGGCGCCGAACGCGGTACTGCCGATCGCGATGTACGCGCCCGTCTTGGACTTCTGGAAGTTCTTGGCCTTCTTTGCCATGGCACTCACAGCGACGGAGCCTCCTCAAGCAGCGGGTGCCCCCACTTTTCCACGAAGGCGGCCTCGACGGCGGATCCGACCTTGTACAGCCGGTCGTCCTTCATGGCGGGGGCGATGATCTGCAGTCCGACCGGCAGACCGTCCTCCGGAGCCAGGCCGCAGGGCAGCGACATGGCGGAGTTGCCGGCCAGGTTGGTGGGGATGGTGCACAGGTCCGCGAGGTACATCGCCATCGGGTCGTCGGCGCGCTCGCCGATCGGGAAGGCGGTGGTCGGGGTCGTCGGGGAGACGATCACGTCGACCTGCTCGAAGGCCTTCTCGAAGTCCTGGGTGATGAGGGTGCGGACCTTCTGGGCCGAGCCGTAGTACGCGTCGTAGTAGCCGGAGCTGAGCGCGTACGTCCCCAGGATGATGCGGCGCTTGACCTCGTCGCCGAAGCCCGCCTCACGGGTGAGCGCGGTGACCTCCTCGGCCGACTTCGTGCCGTCGTCGCCGACCCGCAGGCCGTAGCGCATGGCGTCGAAGCGGGCCAGGTTGGAGGAGCACTCGGACGGGGCGATCAGGTAGTACGCGGAGAGCGCCAGGTCGAAGGACGGGCAGTCCAGCTCGACGACGGTGGCGCCCAGCGACTTCAGCAGCTCGACCGACTCGTCAAAGCGCTGGAGGACACCGGCCTGGTAGCCCTCGCCGCGGAACTGCTTGACGACGCCGACGCGCATGCCCTGTACGGAGCCGTTGCGGGCAGCCTCGACGACCGGCGGGACCGGGGCGTCGATGGACGTGGAGTCCAGCGGGTCGTGCCCGGCGATGGCCTCGTGCAGCAGCGCCGCGTCCAGGACCGTACGGGCGCAGGGCCCGCCCTGGTCGAGGGAGGACGAGAAGGCGACCATGCCGTAGCGGGATACGCCGCCGTAGGTGGGCTTGACGCCGACGGTGCCGGTCACGGCGGCGGGCTGGCGGATCGAGCCGCCGGTGTCCGTACCGATGGCGAGCGGGGCCTCGTAGGAGGCGAGGGCGGCGGAGGAGCCGCCGCCGGAGCCGCCGGGGATCCGGGTGAGGTCCCAGGGGTTGCCGGTGGGGCCGTAGGCACTGTTCTCGGTGGAGGACCCCATGGCGAACTCGTCCATGTTGGTCTTGCCGAGGATGACGACGTCGGCGGCGCGCAGCTTCTGCGTGAGCGTGGCGTCGTACGGCGGGACCCAGCCTTCGAGGATCTTGGAACCGACGGTGGTCGGCATGTCCTTCGTGGTGAAGATGTCCTTCAGCGCGAGCGGGACGCCGGCCAGCGGGCCGAGCTTCTCGCCCGCCTCGCGCTTGGCGTCCACGGCACGGGCCTGGGCGAGCGCGCCCTCGCGGTCGATGTGCAGGAAGGCGTGGACCTTCTCGTCGACGGCGTCGATCCGGGCCAGGTGGGCCTCGGTGACCTCGACGGCGGTCAGCTCGCCGGAGGCGATCTTCCCGGCGATCTCGGCCGCGGTGAGCTTGATGATGGTGCTGATGTCCGTCATGGCTGTTTAGTCCTCCCCCAGGATCTGCGGCACCTTGAAACGCTGCTGCTCCTGGGCCGGGGCGCCGGAGAGCGCCTGCGCGGGGGTGAGCGACGGACGGACCTCGTCCGCGCGCATGACGTTGGTCAGCGGCAGCGGGTGGGAGGTCGGCGGTACGTCTTGGTCGGCGACCTCGGAGACGCGGGCGACCGCGCCGATGATGTCGTCGAGCTGACCGGCGAAGTGATCGAGCTCTTCGCCCTTCAGCTCCAGACGCGCCAGCCGGGCGAGGTGGGCGACCTCCTCGCGCGTGATGCCAGGCATGCAGCGATCCTCAGGGGTTGGTGTGTGGTTTTGAGCCCAATCCTATGGGGTCTCCGGGGGACGGGTGCCCCGGCCCGATCGGGCTACGCCTCTGCCTGGTCCACTCCCGGGATCTTCAGGGGGTGTCGGTCTCCGCCGCACTGTTCACCGCACCGTTGACCGCGCTGTTCACCGCGCCGTTCAACGACCCGTTCAACGACCCGTTCATCGAGCCGCTCGCCGAGGCGGTCGCCGACCCCGCGGCGGCCGCCGCCTGGGCCTTCAGCTCGGCGGGCCGCCGCCAGCCGTGCTCGCCGCGCGCCCGCAGCCAGGCCGTGGTCTCCTGCGGCGGCATCGCGGCCGCCACCAGCCAGCCCTGCACCGCGTCGCACCGCAGATCCCGCAGCCGCTCCCACGTCGTGTCGTCCTCGACGCCCTCGGCGACGACGACCAGGCCGAGCGAGTGGGCCAGGTCGATGGTGCAGCGGACGATCTCCGCGTCCTCGTGGTCGACCGCCAGCCGGGCGACGAAGGAGCGGTCGATCTTCAGCTCGCTGACCGGGAGCCGGCGCAGATGGACCAGCGATGAGTAGCCGGTGCCGAAGTCGTCCAGGGACATCTTCACGCCGTGGGCGGTGAGCCCGGCCAGGGTGTCGGCGGCGCGCTGCGGGTCCTCCAGCAGCACATGTTCGGTGATCTCCAGTTGGAGCGCTCCCGCGGGCACGCCGTGGCGGGCGAGGCGGGCCGCGACGCCCCCCGCGAAGCCGGGGGTGTGGACGTCGCGCGGGGAGACGTTGACCGCGACGGGCACGCACAGTCCCTGCGCCCGCCAGCGGGCGACCTGGGCGAGCGCCGTCTCCAGGACGTACTCCGTGAGGTGCGGCATCAGCCCGGAGGACTCGGCGATGGCGATGAACTCGTCCGGGGGGACCCGGCCGCGCTCCGGGTGCACCCAGCGCACCAGGGCCTCAAGCCCTGCGACCTGCCCGTCGAAGCGGACCTTGGGCTGGTAGTGCAGTTCGACCTCGCCCGCGTCCAGCGCCCGGCGCAGATCGCCGAGGAGGCCGAGCCGGTCGGGGGTGTTGCTGTCCCGCTTGGACTCGTAGACCTCCACGCCCGTGCGGTCCCGCTTGGCCTGGTACATCGCGACGTCCGCCCGGCGCAGCAGCCCTTCGGCGTCCAGGGCGTGGTCGGGGTAGACGGCGACCCCGGCGCTGGCCTCCAGGACGAGGGTGAGCCCGTCGAGGTCGAGCGGCGAGGACAGCTCGGCGACGAGATGGCGGGCGACCTGCTGGGCGCTGGTGGTGGAGTCGGTGTGCGGGAGGAGGACGGCGAACTCGTCGCCGCCGAGGCGGGCCGCCTCCGCGCCGCGGGGCAGGGCGAGCCGCAGGCGCTCCGCTATCTGGAGCAGCAGCCGGTCCCCGGCCAGGTGGCCGAGGGTGTCGTTGACCGCGCGGAAGCGGTCCAGGTCGATGAGGACCAGCGCGGAGCGGGTGCCGATGGACTCGGCGTCCTCCAGCGCCGACCAGGTCCGCTCCAGCAGCCACTGGCGGTTGGGCAGCCCGGTCAGCGGGTCGCGCAGCTGCTCCTCGGCGCGGGCGCGGGCGATCCAGAGCGTGGAGTCGAGGGCGATCAGCGGCACCGCGAAGAGCGGCAGCAGGATGGGCATGGACATCGCGACGGCGCAGATCAGCGGGGCGAGCCCGAGGAGCGCGACGGCGACGAGCCCCTGGCGCAGCATCGCGGTCCGGGCGATGGTGGGCAGCCCGCCGTTGTGCGGGGCCTGGGCGTACCACAGGAGGACCCGGGTGACGAGCAGATACGTCGACGCGGTCAGGAGCAGTTCCGGGACGGCCGCGATGCCCCAGTCGAGTGGCCGCCAGGGCTCCTCGACGGTGGGGACCACCCCGAACGCGGCCAGCACGAGCGCCGCCGCGCCGATGCCGAGCATGTCGACCCCGCCGTGCAGCAGCCCCTGCCACCAGCGGTGCCGGCGGGCGGTCCCGACGAGCACCACGACGGCGAGGCTGACCAGGACGGCCGGCAGCCAGCCGTACAGCAGGAGCACGGCGAGGGTGAGGGCGGCGCCGGAGCCGGTGCCGCCCCACCACCGGTCGCGGCCGAGGGCCACCAGATGGCCGACGATGATCCCGGTGAGCACGGCGAAGGACCAGCCGACCACCCCGTTCGGGAAGAGCGCCTGGCCCTGCTGGACGGTCCGGTAGGACCCGACCGCCAGTAGTAACGCGGCGATCCCCACGACGGCGGCGCCCACCGGGGGCGTGAGGCCGACGAAACCTTGCAGCCGCGACACCGGGGCGGCGCTCTCGGTCGGTTTCATTCCGTCCCTCTCACAGCCGGCGGTGCCGATGACCCTCGGTGGCGCCCGCCTCCGTGGCTCCACGGCCCGGTCGAGGGCCGTGCACGGCGGGGCGCACCTCTCAACAGTAGGCCGCGAAAGGCTTCCAGGGGCAGCGCTATACAGCTCTTGCCCGAATGCGAACCGACCACCCGTCACCATCTGCTATTGGCCCGAACGAGTGGTACGGCAGGGCCATTCGGGGAGCGGCCGACCCTTCTTCACCCCTCTGCCCCGTTTCCTTCCCCACCCGGGCCGCGCCACGCCGGGGCATCGTCTCGAAGGCGTCTCGATCCGGGGAACTGGCAGCGAACGGGCAGCGAACGGCGGGGCGGTCACTCCCCGTTCACGCCCCGCCCACACCCCCGTCTACGCCCCGCTGTCCTCCGGGGCGGCCCCGGGCGCGGCTTCCGGCACGGCCAGGGCGGCTTCCCGGGCGCGTTCGGGGCCGTCCTGGAGCAGGATCGCGAATCCGTCCTCGTCCAGCACGGGCACCTTCAGCTGCATCGCCTTGTCGTACTTGGAGCCGGGGTTGTCGCCGACGACCACGAAGGCGGTCTTCTTCGACACCGATCCGGTGACCTTGGCGCCGAGCGTCTGGAGCGCCTCCTTGGCTCCGTCGCGGGTGTGGCCCGCGAGGGTGCCGGTGACGACAACGGTGAGCCCTTCGAGGGGGCGGGGGCCCTCGTCCTCGTCGGAGCCCTCGTCGGCCATCCGCACACCGGCCTCGCGCCACTTGCGGAGGATCTCGCGGTGCCAGTCCTCGGCGAACCACTGCTTGACCGAGGCGGCGATGGTCGGCCCGACGCCGTCGGCGGCGGCCAGCTCCTCCTCGGTCGCCTCGTCGATGCGGTCGACGGAACGGAACTGACGGGCCAGCTCCTGGGCGGCGACCGGGCCCACGTGCCGGATCGAGAGGCCGGTGAGGATCCGGGCGAGGGGCGCTTCCTTGGCGGCGGCGATGCCCTCCAGCATGGCCACCGCGTTCTTCTTCGGCTCACCCTGCTGGTTGGCGAAGACCGTCGCGATCTTCTCCTCGCCGGTCTTCGGGTCACGCTTGGGCAGCCCGCTGTCCTGGTCCAGGACGTACGCCCGGATCGGCAGCAGCTGCTCGATGGTGAGGGAGAACAGATCGCTCTCGTCCTTGAGGACGGGCTCGGCGGGCTCCAGCGGGCGGGTGAGAGCCGCGGCGGCCACATAGCCGAAGTGGTCGATGTCGAGGCTCTTGCGCCCGGCGAGGTAGAAGACGCGCTCGCGCAACTGGGCCGGGCAGGTGCGGGCGTTGGGGCAGCGGAGGTCGATGTCGCCCTCCTTCATCGGCCGCAGCTCCGTCCCGCACTCGGGGCAGTGGGTCGGCATCTCGAAGGCCTTCTCGGTGCCGTCGCGCAGATCGACGACGGGGCCGAGGATCTCCGGGATGACGTCGCCCGCCTTGCGCAGGACCACGGTGTCGCCGATGAGGACGCCCTTGGCCTTGACCACGTTCTGGTTGTGGAGGGTGGCGAACTCGACCTCGGAACCGGCCACTTCGACCGGCTCGACCTGGGCGTACGGGGTGACGCGGCCGGTACGCCCGACGCCGACGCGGATGTTGACCAGCTTGGTGTTGACCTCTTCGGGGGCGTACTTCCAGGCGATGGCCCAGCGCGGGGCGCGCGAGGTGGAGCCCAGCCGCCCCTGGAGCGGGATCTCGTCGAGCTTGACGACGACGCCGTCGATCTCGTGCTCCACGGAGTGCCGGTGCTCGCCGAAGTACGCGATGAACTCCCGTACGCCGGCGAGGGAGTCGACGACCCTGTTGTGCTGGGCGGTGGGCAGGCCCCAGGACTGGAGCAGGTCGTAGGCCTGGGAGAGGCGGTCGATGCTCAGGCCCTCGTGGGCGCCGATGCCATGCACCACCATGTGCAGCGGGCGGCTCGCGGTGACCTTGGGGTCCTTCTGGCGGAGCGATCCGGCGGCCGCGTTGCGCGGGTTGGCGAACGGCTTGTCGTCGGCGGCGACCAGCCGGGCGTTCAGCTCCTCGAAGCCCTCCATCGGGAAGAAGACCTCGCCGCGGATCTCGACGAGCGCCGGGATGTCCTCCCCCTTCAGGCGGTGCGGGATCTCGGCGATCGTCCGGACGTTGGGGGTGATGTCCTCGCCGGTGCGGCCGTCGCCGCGGGTGGCCGCCCGGGTGAGGCGGCCGTGCTCGTAGGTGAGGTTGACGGCGAGGCCGTCGACCTTCAGCTCGCACAGGAAGTGGTGGTCGGGGGTGCCGGTCTCCTTGGCGACGCGGTCGGCCCAGCCGGCCAGCTCCTCGTCGTCGAAGGCGTTGTCCAGGGAGAGCATCCGCTCGCGGTGCTCGACGGAGGTGAACTCCGTGATGTACGGCCCGGCGACCTTCTGGGTCGGGGAGTCCGGGGTGCGGAGCGGGGGGTGCTCGTCCTCCAGGGCCTCCAAGGAGCGCAGCAGCCGGTCGAACTCGGCGTCGCTGACGACCGGCTGGTCCTTCACGTAGTACCGGAAGCGGTGCTCCTCGATCTGCTCGGCCAGCAGGGCGTGGGTCTCCCGCACGCCCGCCGGGACCGAACCGTCCTGCTCCACCCGCTCTTCGCCCGCCATCGTCCCGTCCTCCTGTGTACCCGTCGTCCCCGTCACTCAGGGTTGTCCGCGAGCGACCTCGCCGCCCGGGCGCTGTGGGCGAGCGCGGTACGGGCGTACGCGGGCGAGGCGCCCGCGAGGCCGCACGACGGGGTGATCGTGACGGACTCGGCGAGAGTCCCCGGATTCAGCCCCAGCCTGCGCCACAGCGTCCTGACTCCCTTGACGCTACCGCCCGGGTCTGACATTCCCTCCGAAGCCGCGTCCGTGGAGGGCACCACGCCCAGGAACAGCTGGGTGCCGCCCTCGACGGCTTCCCCGATCGCCTCCTCCTCACGCTCCGTGAGCAACGAGAAGTCGAGCGAGACGCCGTCGGCCCCGGCGCGGCGCAGCAGGGCGACGGGCACCTCGGGGGCGCAGGAGTGGACGAGGGTCGTCCCGTCCTCGCCGGCCGCCGCGAGGACGTCGCGGAGGGTCGCCTCGACGATCTGGCGGTCGACGGCGCGGTAGGTGCGGTAGCCGCTGGCGGAGCGGACCCGGCCCAGCAGGACGGCGGTCAGGGAGGGTTCGTCGAGCTGGAGGACGACGTCCGCCCCGGGCATCCGGCGGCGGACCTCGGCGAGGTGGGCTCGGAGCCCCTCGGCCAGGGACCCGGCCAGATCGCGGCAGGCGCCCGCGTCGGCCAGCATGGCTTCGCCGCCGCGCAGTTCGAGGGCGGCGGCAAGAGTCCAGGGCCCGACCGCCTGGACCTTGAGCAGCCCTTCGTACCCCTGGGTGAACTCCTCCAGGGCGTCCAGGTCCTCCCCCAGCCAGGAACGGGCCCTGCGGGTGTCACGGCCGGGCCGGTCGCTGATCCGCCAGCCGCTCGGCTCGACGTGCCCGTACATCTCGACGAGCAGGCCGACGCTCCGGCCGATCATGTCGGCGCCCGGTCCGCGCGCGGGCAGTTCGGCCAGATACGGCATGCCCTGGCCGTCGGCGAAGGAGCCGGTGACGGTCTTCGCCGCCTCCCTCGCGTCTCCCCCGGGCATCGACCCGATGCCGGTCGCCGGACACCCGCTGAACTTGCTCTTCTCGCTCACCCGGGAAGCCTACGGTCCCCGGCGGGGCGTCTGCTCGCCAGGGAGTCAGCGGCCGGGGCGGACCGTGAGGTCGTTGACCTCGGCATCGCGCGGCAGGTCGATCGCCATGAGGATCGTGGTGGCCACCGACTCGGGGTCGATCCACCGCTCGGCGTCGTACTCCTTGCCCTCCTGCTGGTGCACCTTGGCCTGCATGGGGCTGGCGGTGCGGCCCGGGTAGACGGAGGTCACGCGCACCCCGTTGCCGTGCTCCTCGTGGCGCAGCGAGTCGGCGAGCGCCTTGAGGCCGTGCTTGCTCGCGGCGTACGCGCTCCACCCGGCGTGGGCGTTGAGTCCGGCGCCGGAGTTCACGAAGAGGACGTGGCCCTGGGCGACGCGCAGCTGCGGGAGGAGGAGGCGGGTGATCTCGGCGGGGGCGATCAGGTTGGCGTCGATCTGGAAGTGCCAGGCCTTGGGGGTGAGCTCCCCGACCTCGCCCAGCTCGACGACGCCCGCGATGTGCAGCAGGGTGTCGATCCGCTCGGGCATGGCCTGCTGGCCGAACGCCCAGGACAGCCGGTCGGGGTTGCCGAGGTCGCCGACGAGCGTGCGCGCGCCCGGGTAGCGCTCGGCGAACTCCTTGGCGCGGCCCGCGTCGCGGGCGAGCAGGACGAGGTCGTCACCGCGCTCCTGGAGACGGCGGGCGACAGCGGCGCCGATGCCGGAACCGGCGCCGGTGATGAGGTGGGTAGCCATGGGTCGATCCTAAGTGCGGGCTTCCTGGTGGAGTCGAGCGGTTTCCGCCGGGCGGGCGCCGATCCAGGATCCGGGCCGCTCACTGGAGTCCGGCGGCCTCCTCCAGGTAAGCGAGCGCGCCGACGCCGTCCTTGGCGAAGAAGACGAGGTCGGTCAGGGGCAGTGGCAGGAAGCCCTCGTCCTCCATGCGCTGGAACTGCCGGTGCAGCCCGTCGTAGAAGCCCGCCGTGTTGAGCAGGACGACGGGCTTGGTGTGCTTGCCGTGCTTCTTCAGCTCCAGGATCTCGGTGGCCTCGTCGAGCGTCCCGGTCCCGCCGACCATGATCACCACGGCGTCGGCCTTCTCCAGGAGCAGCGCCTTGCGCTCGGCGAGGTCGCGGGCGATGACCATCTCGTCGGCGTTCGGGCGGGCGCTCGCGGCGAGGAACTCGACCGACACCCCGACGAGCCGGCCTCCCGTCGCCTGCACACCGTCCGCGACGACCTTCATCAGCCCCTTGTCCGATCCGCCCCAGACGAGAGTGTGCCCACCCCGTCCGAGCAGCTCGGCGAATTCGCGGGCGGGCACGGTGTAGCGGTCGTCGAGGTCGGCGGCGGAGAGGAAGACGCAGATGTTCATGGAGCCACCGTACGACCCGCCTCGGACACTCCCCCGTTCCGGGGAAGGTTCGGCGTACGGGGAAGAAGCCGGCCCCGTACGCCGCTGAAACAGGCATGACTGCCACCCGAGGACACCGCATCACCGTCGAGCAGGGCACCGAGCACGTCCGGGCCGTGCACGACGGACAGGTGCTGGCCGAGAGCCGCCGCCCGCTCGTGCTCCGCGAGACCGGCTGTCCGGTCCGCTACTACCTGCCGCCCGAGGACGTCCGCACCGAACTGCTCGCCCCGTCGGACACCTCCACCCACTGCCCGTTCAAGGGCGACGCCTCCTACTGGTCGCGGCCCGGGGCCGCCGATCTTGTCTGGGCCTACCCGGATCCGAAGCCCGAAGTCGCCGCGATCAAGGGCCACTTCTGTTTCTACGCCACGGAGACCGTGGCGGAGACGGTGGCGGACTGACCCTCGATCCGCTCGCACGGGAAGTTTTTTCCGGGCGAGCGATGAGTTTCCCGGCCCGCCCCGGTCTCCTCTCCCATGGACAGGATTCTCTCCGCCGACGGCACGCCGATCGCCTACCGCCGCCAGGGCGAGGGGCCACCGCTGGTGCTGGTCGGCGGGGCGCTGAGCGTGGCCGCGACCGACGCGGCGCTGGCCGCTCTGCTCGCGCCGCGCTTCACGGTGATCACCTACGACCGGCGGGGCCGGGGCGCCAGCGGTGACACCGGGCGGCCGGCCGTGGCGCGGGAGGTCGAGGACCTGGCCGCCGTCGTCGGTGCGGCCGGGCCGGGCACGTCGGTGTTCGGGATGTCCTCGGGCGGGGCGCTGGCCCTGGAGGCGGCCGCCGCCGGGCTGCCGGTGGAGCTGCTCGCCGTGTACGAGCCGCCCTACACGCCGGGGGTGTCGGGGCTACGGTTCAAGGCCCGCTGCACGGCCCGGCTCCAGCGGCTGCTGGCGGCCGGGGACCGGGGCGGGGCGGTGGAGCTGTTCCTGTCCATGACGGGCGTCGCCGAGGAGACGGCCGCCCTGATGCGGCGCACCCCGGTGTGGGCGGAGCTGGAGGCGAGGGCGCACACCCTGGCGTACGACGACGCGCTGCTGGGCGACGGGGAGATCCCGGCCGGGCGGTTCGCGGCCGTCACCGCCCGGACCCTGGTGATCTGCGGGGGCTTCAGCAGCGCCCAGGCGCGGGCGGCGACCCGGACGCTGGCCGAGGCCCTGCCACGCGGCCGGCACCGCACGCTGACGGGCCAGCTGCGCGAGGTGGCGCCCCAGGTGCTCGCGCCGGTGCTGACGGAGTTCTTCGCCAGGGACGTGTACGCGTACGGGCGGGCGTCCTAGCCGTTCCGGCCTGTCTGTGTACGCGTACCGGCGGGCTTCCCAGCCGGTACGCGGGCGGGGTTCAGCCGGGGCCCGGGTCGCCCGGTCTCAGCCGCCCGCCGCCACCCGTTCGCGGCGGACCGTCGTGGCGATGGTGGCCGAGCCGACCACGCGGGTGCCGTCGTAGAGGACGACCGCCTGGCCGGGGGCGACGCCCCGGACCGGCTCGGTGAAGGTGACGTTCAGCTCGGAGCCGTCCACCAGCTCGGCGGTGACCTCGGTCTCGCCGCCGTGGGCACGGAGCTGGGCGGTGTACGTGCCCGGGCCGGACGGGGGCGTTCCGCACCAGCGGGGCTTGATCGCGGTCAGGGACGTGACGTCCAGGGCCTCGACGGGGCCGACGGTGACCGTGTTGTTCACCGGGGAGATGTCGAGGACGTAGCGCGGCTTGCCGTCGGGGGCCGGGTGGCCGATCTTCAGGCCCTTGCGCTGGCCGATGGTGAAGCCGAACGCGCCCTCGTGGGTGCCCAGCTTCGTACCGGACTCGTCGAGGATGTCGCCCTCGGCCGGGCCGCCGAGGCGGTCGGCGAGGAAGCCCTGGGTGTCGCCGTCGGCGATGAAGCAGATGTCGTGGCTGTCGGGCTTCTTGGCGACGGCCAGGCCCCGGCGCTCGGCCTCGGCGCGGATCTCGTCCTTGGTGGTGAGGGTGTCGCCGAGCGGGAACATGGCGTGGGCGAGCTGCTTCTCGTCCAGGACGCCGAGCACATAGCTCTGGTCCTTGGCCATGTCGGACGCGCGGTGCAGCTCGCGGCTGCCGTCCTCGGTGAGCACGACGGTGGCGTAGTGGCCCGTGCAGACGGCGTCGAAGCCGAGGGCGAGCGCCTTGTCGAGCAGCGCGGCGAACTTGATCTTCTCATTGCAGCGCAGGCAGGGGTTGGGCGTGCGCCCGGCCTCGTACTCCGCGACGAAGTCCTCGACGACATCCTCGCGGAAGCGTTCCGCCAGATCCCAGACGTAGAACGGGATGCCGATGACGTCGGCCGCGCGGCGGGCGTCCCGGGAGTCCTCGATGGTGCAACAGCCGCGCGCCCCGGTCCGGAAGGACTGGGGGTTCGCGGACAGGGCGAGGTGGACACCGGTCACGTCGTGGCCCGCCTCGACGGCGCGGGCGGCGGCGACGGCGGAGTCCACGCCGCCCGACATCGCGGCGAGGACACGCAGGGGGCGCTGGGAAGTCTGAGTCATAGCCCCTCCAGGGTACGGGTCGCCGGGAACCGAACGCTCGCGGATAAGCGTTGACGACGACATGGGGAACAACGGGAGCACCCGGGCCGGGCGAAAGCCGTCGGGAAAGCCTTCGCGGAAGAAGCCGGCGGACGGCGTCAGCCGCCGCGCACTGCTGATCGGCGGTGGCGCGGTGGCGGCCGCCGGCACCGCCGCCGTGCTCGCGCGCGACCAGGTGAAGCGCCTGTGGTGGCAGGTCCCCGGCGTCGAGAAGCCCAGGAAGCCGGGCGAGCTGGACTACGCGGGAGCGACCTGGGTGGCCGCGTCGGAGGCGAACTGGCGGCGCGCGGACCGGCCCGACGACTTCCCCATCGACCGGGTGATCATCCATGTCACCCAGGGCAGCTTCGCCAGTGCGGTGAAGGTGTTCCAGGACCCCGCCCACCAGGCCGCGACGCACTACATCGTGGGGCAGGACGGCCGGGTGGTGCAGATGATCCGCGAGCTGGACGTGGCGTACCAGGCGGGCAACCGCTCCTACAACGAGCGTGCGGTCGGCATCGAGCACGAGGGGTTCGTGGACCGGCCGAAGGACCTCACGAAGGCGATGTACGCGTCGTCGGCGCGGCTCACGGCGTCGATCTGCGCGCGGCACGGCATACCCATCGACCGGGAGCACATCATCGGGCATGTGGAGGTGCCGGGCACCGACCACACCGATCCGGGTCCGCACTGGGACTGGGACCGGTACATGGAGCTGGTGCGTCGGGCCGCGACGGCCCCGCCGAGCCCCACGCCCTCGGCGTCGGCGAAGGCGTAGCGCCACCTGGTGGAGGCGTGCGTGAGCTGAGCCCGGCCGTCCGGGCCCGCCTCAGCTGAGCCCGGCCGTCCTCGCGCGCTCGACCGCCGGGCCGATCGCCTCGGCGAGCGCCTTCACGTCGTCCTCGGTCGAGGTGTGGCCGAGCGAGAAGCGCAGGGTGCCCCGGGCCAGGTCCGGATCGGTCCCGGTGGCCAGGAGTACGTGACTGGGCTGGGCGATCCCGGCGGTGCAGGCGGAGCCGGTGGAGCATTCGATGCCCTGCGCGTCCAGCAGCAGGAGCAGGGAGTCGCCCTCGCAGCCGGGGAAGCTGAAGTGTGCGTTGGCGGGCAGGCGTCCGGCCGGATCCGGGTCGCCGCCGAGCACGGCGTCCGGCACGGCGAGGCGCACGGCGGCGACGAGTTCGTCGCGCAGCCCGCCGACCCTCCGGGCGAACTCCTCGCGCCGCTCGGCCGCCAGCCGTCCGGCGACGGCGAACGAGGCGACGGCGGGCACGTCCAGGGTGCCCGAGCGGACGTGCCGCTCCTGGCCGCCTCCGTGCAGGACGGGTACGGGGGTGTGGTCGCGGCCCAGCAGCAGCGCGCCGATGCCGAACGGGCCGCCGATCTTGTGTCCGCTGACCGTCATCGCGGCCAGTCCGGAGCGGGCGAAGTCGACCTCCAGCTGGCCGAAGGCCTGGACCGCGTCGGCGTGCATGGGGATCCCGAACTCCGCTGCCACCGAAGCCAGTTCCCGTACCGGCATGATCGTGCCGATCTCGTTGTTGGCCCACATCACGGTGATCATCGCGATGTCGTCGGGGTTCTTGAGGATCGCCGCCCGCAGGTCTTCGGGGTGGACCCGGCCGTGGCGGTCGACGGGGAGGTAGTCGACGTTCGCGCCCTCGTGTTCGGCGAGCCAGTCGACGGCGTCGAGGACGGCGTGGTGTTCGACGGGCCCGGCGAGGACCCGGGTGCGGCGGGGGTCGGCGTCGCGGCGGGACCAGTAGAGGCCCTTGACGGCGAGGTTGTCGGCCTCCGTGCCGCCGGAGGTGAACACCACCTCGCTGGGGCGGGCGCCGAGGGAGTCGGCGAGGGCTTCTCTGGACTCCTCGACGGTGCGGCGGGCCCGGCGTCCGGCGGCGTGCAGCGAGGACGCGTTGCCGGTGACGGAGAGCTGGGCGGTCATCGCCCCGATCGCTTCGGGGAGCATCGGGGTGGTCGCGGCGTGGTCGAGGTAAGCCATGGTGGGGCCGATTCTACGAGCCCCGGGTGGGGCGCATGCCGGGCGCGTCACGGCCCGGCCCCCGCGCACGCTTTCCGGGGGTACGGCGGACCGGTGCGGAGACCGGCCGAGGACCCCGGCCCGGAGCCCGATCCGGAACGGGGAGAGCGGCTCGCGGGGCCGCGTGGGGCGTTGCGTCAGCCGCCGATGCTCCAGGCGACCGTGCCGTTGGCGGTGACCAGGGCGGCGAGCACGACGAGGTCGGCGACGCCCAGGGCGAGGCCGAGGAAGGCGCGTCCCCGGCGGCGGGTGCGACGGGTCAGGGCCAGCAGCGCCATCACGATCGCCATGGGCCCGAGCACGATGTTGAAGACCAGCAGCCCGACGAGGCCGAGGACGAACGAGGCGACGGCGAGACCGTCCGCCTCCCGGCCGGCGGCCCGGCGCGGAGCTGAGTCGGGGCTCTTCTCCGGTTCCGGTGCCGCGCCCGGGTCGACGACGTCCTTGCCAGGGGAGGCGTCCGCGTCCTTGCCGCTGGCTGCGTCCGTGCAGCGGGTGCGGTCGAGGAGGGTGAGGGTCATGGTGCGAGCTCCTTCGGATCGGTCCGGGAAACGGCAGGCTCGGCGGGTGCGGGTGCTACGGGTCGGTGCGTGCTACGGGTCGGTGCGTGCGGCGGGTCAGTGGGCGCGGCGCGACGCGCGCTCGCGTACGGCGAAGATCAGCAGCCAGCAGCCGATCACGGCCGCGGCGGCCAGGGTCAGCGGCAGGGGCATGTGCGCGACCGCCCCGAGGAGGATTCCCAGCAGGAGCAGCGCGGCGACGAGGACGAGCACGGCGGAACCTCTCTGTGCGACGACGAAGGCCGTTCGGAGTACGAGTGTTCACTGACTCAGAAGTCTAAACCCCGCACCCTTCCCCAGACTCGGAGAACGGTTGTTTACTGAATGGCATGAGTCACACTCCTGTCGGCATCCGCCAGACCCAGAAGCTCAGGACGCGCCAGGCCCTCCTGGACGCGGCGCTCGCCCTCCTGGAGCACCAGAGCCTGAGCAGCCTGGGGCTGCGGGAGGTCACCCGGGCCGCCGGGGTCACGCCGACGGCCTTCTACCGGCACTTCGAGGACACCGCGGCGCTCGGCGTCGCCCTGGTCGAGGAGACCCTGGGCAGCCTGCACGGGCTGATCGCCGCGGTGCTCACGGAGACGGGCGACAGCGAGGAGCGGCTGGACCGCAGCGTGGCGGTGATAGCACGTCATGTCGGCGCGCAACCCGCCCACTTCCGGTTCATCGCGCGTGAGCAGCACGGCGGGGTCGGCCCGGTGCGCGCGGCCATCGCGGCTCAACTGCGGCGGTTCGCCGAGGAGGTGGCGTGCGCGCTCGGCCAGGAGTCGGGAGCCGCCGGGTGGAGCGAGGAGGACCTGCTGATGCTCGGCGGCCTCTATGTGGACCACATGGTGATCACCACGTCGACCCTGCTGGAGGCCGGGCCTGAGGGCGAGGCGGAGGTCGTCCGGGTGGCCCGGCGGCGGCTGCGACTGGTCACCATCGGCCGGGCGCACTGGCTGGACGAGGGCTGACGGCGACGGCACGCAACGGCCCTCGGCGACCCGCACGACCGCCCCCTGACCTCCCGCTGCCGCCCTCGACGAGCCCCGACCACCCTCGGGACCGCCCTCGTCCGCCCTTGACCCTCCCGTAACAGGAGGCCCTACGGTCCCCGGGTATGAAGATCGTCGTCCATGACACCGCGTCCACCCTGCTCGACCTCCTGAACCGCCCCGTGGCCCGACGTCCCGACGCCCTGCGCGAGATGTACGCCCCCTTGCAGGAGGTGATGTCCCGGGTGGGGGTCGGCGACCTGGTCGAGACGCACCGCGCGGGCAGCGGATTCCCGATCGACCGGGACGACCCGCGCCTCCTGCCCGCCCTGGACCGGATGCGGGAGGCCCGGGTGTGGCAGCGGATCGAGGACTCCCTCGCAGCCGCGCGGGAGCTGCTGGGCACGGCGGCGCCCGGGGCGCGGACCGCCGACACGGTCCACGTGGTGCTGGTGCTCGGCGACCCGGACGACCCGCTGATGGCCCTCAACCAGGGGTACTTCGGCCTCGGCGGCATCCCGGGCGCGATCCTGCTGATGATGTGGCCCACCGAAACCGCCCTGGACAGGATCGACCACGCCGCCGCCCACGAGCTGCACCACAACGTCCGCTACGCCAACGTGACCTGGGACCCGACGGCGGTCACGGTCGGCGAGCAGGTCGTCGCCGAGGGGCTGGCCGAGGCGTTCGTGCGGGAGCTGGCCGGCGAGGCCGCCATGGGCCCCTGGGCGACGTCCCTGCGCGGCCCGGCGCTGGACGAGGTCTGCGCGAAGGTGGCGGCCGGGATCGACGTGGCGGGGATGGAGAACCTGCCCCCGTACGTCTTCGGCGACCGCACCGCCCTTCGGCTGGGGCAGCGGCCGGTGGGGCTGCCGGACTTCGCCGGGTACGCGGCCGGGCTGCGCTTCGTGGACGCCCACCTAGCCGCCACCGGACTGACCGCCGCCGCGAGCGTCGCCCTGCCCGCCCGGCGGATCCTCGGATGCGCGGGCGTGGCCACGACCGCGTGACCGGTTGGCCCGCGGCTCCCGCGTCCCGGCTGCGGGAGACTGGTCCGGTGAGCAACGAGGACCGCTGCCCCGGGGAACCGCCCGCCTACGGACTGACCGTGGGGCGGGCCGCCGCGCTCGTCGGGGTCAGCGTGAAGACGCTGCACCACTGGGACGCGATCGGCCTGGTGCGGCCGGGCGGACGCACCCGGTCCGGCTACCGGGTGTACGGGGACGACGACGTCGCCCGGCTCCACCGGGTCCTCGTCTACCGGGAGATCGGCATCCCGCTGTCCGCGATCGGGCGGCTCCTGGACGACCCGGAGGTCGACGCGCGCGAGCATCTGCGCCGGCAACGGGGGCAGCTCGTGGACCGGATCTCCCGGCTGGAGCGGATGGTCGGCGCGGTCGACCGGATGCTGCTGGAGTCGAGGCCCGGCATCCGGCTGACACCCGAGGAGCAGGTCGAGATCTTCGGGGCCGACTGGCAGCCCTCCTGGACCGAGGAGGCCGAGGAGCGCTGGGGCGGAACGGAGGAGTGGGCGCAGTACACGGAGCGGGCGGCCCGGATGGACCCCGAGGACTGGAAGGACGTGGCGGCGGCCACCGAGGCCCTGGAGGCGGACCTGGCCTCCGTCCACCGCGACGGCGCCGAGCCGGGCTCGGACCGTGCGAACGCCCTCGCCGAACGGCACCGCGCGCTGATCTCGACGTACTTCGACTGCACGTACGCCCTGCAGGTCTGCATCGGCCGGACGTATGCCGAGGACCCCGGGTGGGTGGCGCACTACGACGCCGTCGCCCCGGGCCTGGGCGGCTGGCTGTGCGGGGTGATCGCCGCGAACGCCCGGGCCCACGGGGTGGACCCGGACGCCCTCTAGAAGTCCGCGGAGGCCTTCAGGAAGTCCGCGGGGCCTTGGCGAGCTGGCGGGACTGGGCGACGAGGCGGTCGGCGCTGTCCCAGACCTCGGCGTCCTCCTCCAGGAAGCCGCCCGCGAGGTTGCGGGTGGTGATGGCGACGCGCAGCGGGCCGGGCGCGGGGCGGCAGCGGATGTGGGTGGTCAGCTCGACGGTGGGGGTCCAGCCGGTCAGGCCCAGCTCGAACGAGGTCGGCGGCAGGGCGTCCACGGTGAGCAGCAGCGACAGCGGGTCCGGATCGCGGCCGTCGGCCAGGCCGAACCAGCCGCGCATCTCGCCCTTGCCGGAGGGGGCGCCGACCGCCCAGCCGACGGTGGCCGGGTCGAGCTTGATGTCGAGGCGGTCCGTGATGGCGGAGCTGCCGGGGATCCTCGGTGCGCCGTCGCTCGGGCCGAGGCAGTGGTCCCGGTCGGGCATGGCGGGCGGCAGGGCCGTGGTGCGGACGTCGTCGGGGAGCGTGTCGAGGTCGCCGTAGGTGGCCAGGACCCGGATGCGCTCGACCTCGCTGCCGTCCTCCGCGTACTGGAAGAGGGAGGCCTGGCCCGTGGAGAGGGTCCGGCCCGTCCGGACGGTCTGGGTGCGGATCACCGCCGGGCCGGGCACCGAGGCGGTGAGGTAGTGCGCCGAGACGGAGAACGGGTCGGGGTGCGGCAGGGCCTCGCTCAGGGCCCGGCCGAGCAGGGCCAGCAGGTAGCCGCCGTTGACGGCGTGGATGATCGTCCAGCCGGCGGAGAGCTCGGCGTCGTAGACGCCCTCCTCGCGCAGGGTGACCGCCGTGTCCCGGTCGAACTCGCTGTCGCCGATGGTCGCCCGTGCGGTCTCCGCCGCTCCGGTCACTGCCTCAGTCGCTGCCTGTGCCATGGCATGCACGGTACATCCATCACCCTACTGAGCGGTAGCTTTTTGTGAGCCCCGTTACCCCGGCGAACCCGCCCTACGTCGCCGCCGGCCCCTCCTCGGCCCGCGCGGAGGACCGGTTGTAGGCCCGGGGCGCCCGCCAGTGGAAGCGCAGCGCCAGCAGCCGCAGGACGAACGCGGCGATCACCGCCAGCCCACTGGTCAGCGCGTTCAGGGTGTCGAAGCGGATGCACAGGACCACCATGGTCGCGCCGACGATCGCGGGCACCGCGTACAGGTCCCGGTCCCAGCGCAGCAGCGAGGGGACCTCGTTGGCGAGGACGTCGCGCAGCACACCGCCGCCGACCGCCGTGGCCAGGCCGAGCGCCGCCGACGCGGTGAGCCCGAGGCCGTACTCGTACGCCTTGACCGTGCCGGTCACGCAGAACAGGCCGAGCCCCGCCGCGTCGAAGACGTTGACGCCGACCTGGATGCGCTCCACGTGCGGGTGGAGGAAGAAGACCAGGCCTGCGGCGAACAGCGGGGTGATGAAGTAGCCGAGGTCGGTGAAGGCGGCGGGCGGGATCGCGCCGATCATGACGTCACGGAACAGCCCTCCGCCCAGCGCTGTCACCTCCGCGAGAACCGCGATGCCGAAGACATCGAAGTTCTTGCGGACGGCGAGCAGGGCGCCCGAGATCGCGAAGACGAAGATCCCGACGAGGTCGAGCGCATGCTGGACGGAGGGCGTGAACAGTTCGGTGAGCACCGGGCAATTGTGCCGGTCCCGGACGCTCCCTAGGCCTGGGGGCTGCCCTCCGCCTTCTCCGTGGCGTCCGAAGCCTCTTCCGTGGCGTCGGCCGTCTCCTTCTTGATGTCCTCGGCGGCCGCCGACTGCTCCTTGGCGTCCGCGTCGGCCTGGGCCGGTACGGTCGCGGGCTCCTTCTCGGGGGCGTCGGCCGCCGGGGCCCCGGTCTCGTCCTCCGAGACCTCGACCGCCTCGGCCGCCACCGTCTCCGTCCCGGTGACCGCCTCGATGCCGGTCGCCAGGGTCTGCTTCACCGTGCCGGCCTCGATCTCGGCCGTGAAGTGGCAGGCCACCTTGTGCCCGTCGCCGGTGTCCAGCAGCGGCGGGCGCTCTGTCGCGCACTTGGTCTCCTGCACCCACGGGCAGCGGGTGTGGAAGCGGCAGCCGGCCGGCGGGTTCGCCGGGGAGGGCAGGTCGCCGTGGAGGAGGATGCGCTCGCGGCGGTCCTCCACCTCGGGGTCCGGCACCGGGACGGCCGACATCAGCGCCTTGGTGTACGGGTGCCGGGGCCCCGCGTACAGCGCGTCGCTCGGGGCCTCCTCGACGAGCCCGCCGAGGTACATCACCCCGATGACGTCCGAGATGTGCCGGACGACCGCGAGGTCGTGGGCGATCACCAGGTATGTCAGGCCGAGGGACTCCTGGAGCTCCTCCAGCAGGTTGATGACCTGCGCCTGGACCGAGACGTCGAGCGCGGAGACCGGCTCGTCGCAGATGATCACGTCCGGCTCCAGGACCAGCGCGCGGGCGATGCCGATGCGCTGGCGCTGGCCGCCGGAGAACTCGTGCGGGTAGCGGGAGAGCGCGTTGGACGGCAGGCCGACCTTGGCCAGGATGTCCTTGATCTTCTCCCGGCGCTCCGCCTGGTCCTTGCCGATGCCGTGGGCGGCCATGCCCTCGGACAGGATCGACTCGATGTTCTGCCGGGGGTTGAGGCTGCCCAGCGGGTCCTGGAAGACCATCTGGAGGCGGCGGCGGAAGGCCCGCATCTCCTCGCCCGGCAGCTTCGCCAGGTCGGTGCCGTCGAAGACGACCCCGCCGTCGGTGATGTCGTTCAGCCGCAGGACCGCCCGGCCGAGCGTCGTCTTGCCGCAGCCCGACTCGCCGACCAGGCCGTACGTCTGACCGGCCTCGATGGACAGCGAGACGCCGTCGACCGCGTAGACGTGGCCCACCGTACGGTCGAAGAAGAGGCCCTTCTTGACCGGGAAGTGGACTTTGACGTCGTCCAGTTCGAGAAGGCTCATGCCGGGACCTCCGCCTTGGGCAGGACCGGGTTGACGCAGCGCACCTGGTGGCCGGCCGTGCGTGGTTCGGTCAGTTCGGGGGTGCCGGTGAGGCACTCCATCGTGTAGTGGTCGCACCGGGGCGCGAACGCGCAGCCGTCGGCCCAGGCGATCTTGTCGTTGATGGAGCCGCGGATCGGGTTGAGCGGCTCACCGCGCGGTGCGTCCAGGCGCGGGATGGAGCCGAGCAGCCCGTGCGCGTACGGGTGGGTGGGGTGGGCGAACAGCTCGCGCCGGCCCGCCGATTCCACCGCCCGTCCGGCGTACAGGACGTTGACCTCGTCGCAGAGACCCGCGACGACGCCGAGGTCGTGCGTGATCATCAGCAGGGCGGTGCCCTCCTGGTCGACCAGTTCCTTCAGGAGCTCCAGGATCTGCGCCTGGATGGTCACGTCGAGTGCCGTCGTCGGCTCGTCGGCGATCAGCAGCCGGGGCGCGCAGGCGACCGCCATGGCGATCAGCGCCCGCTGGCGCATACCGCCGGAGAGCTGGTGCGGGTACTCCTTGAGCCGCCGCGTCGGGTCGGGGATGCCGACCCGGTCGAGCAGGGACGCGGCTTCCTTACGGGCCTTCTCGCCCTTCAGCCCGCGGTGGCGCTGGAGGATCTCGGTGACCTGGATGCCGATCGGGACGACCGGGTTCAGCGAGGACAGCGGGTCCTGGAAGATCATCGCGAGCCGGCTGCCGCGCATGTCGCGGAGCGTGCGCTCGTTCATGGTCAGCAGGTTCTGGCCGTCGAACTCGGCGCGGCCGCCGATCCGCACGCCCTTGCGGGGCAGCAGCCCCATCAGGGCGAGCGAGGTGACGGACTTGCCGCAGCCCGACTCGCCGACCAGGCCCACGACCTGGCCCTGGTCGACGGCGAAGGAGACGCCGTCCACGGCCGTGGCGTCCTTGCGGCCACGGGCGGTGAAGGTGACGCTGAGTTCCTCAACGGAGAGCAGTGACATGGGACTTCAGCCTCGCAACTTCGGGTCGAGGGCCTCGCGCATGGACTCGCCGAGCAGGGTGAAGCCGAGGGCGGTGATGATGATCCCGACGGCCGGATAGGCGGCCATCATCGGCTCGTTGTCGAAGAAGCGCTGTGCCTGGGAGAGCATCACGCCCCACTCGGGAACGGCCGGGTCGGGGTTGCCGAGCCCCAGGTAGGACAGGGCCGCCGCCTCGATGATCGCGGTGGCGAGGCTGAGCGTGGCCTGGACGATCACGGGGCTCAGCGAGTTGGGCAGGATCTGCGTGAGCACGATCCGCTTGCGCCGGATGCCGACCGCCTTCGCGGCGAGCACGTAGTCCGCGCCGCCCTGCACCAGCATCGAACCGCGCAGCAGGCGGGCGAAGATGGGGATCTGGACGACACCCACGGCGATCATCACGGTGGTCAGGGACTGGCCGAGGACCGCCGCGATGGAGACGGCGAGCAGCAGCGAGGGCAGCGACAGCATGATGTCGGTGAAGCGCATGATCACGGTGTCGACGCGCTGCCCGGCCTTGCCGCCGAGAGTGGCGGCGGCTCCGGAGAGCACACCGACGAGCGCGCCGACGATCAGGCCGATGAGCATGGAGACCACGCCCACGAGCAGCGTCTGCCGGGCGCCGACGAGCCAGCGCGAGAACATGTCGCGGCCCAGGTGGTCCAGGCCGAACCAGTTCTCGCCGCGCATGCCGACGAACTTGCCCTGGTTGGGGAAGACTTCGCTGCGCCAGTTCTGCGCGGTCGCTCCGTGCGGGGCCAGCATCGGCCCGACGATCGCGACGACGATGAACGCGGCGATGATGGCCGCACCGATGATCGCCATCTTGCTGGAGCGCATGCGCCGGAACGCCTCGCGCCACAGGCTGCTGCCGCTGACGCTCTCGGTGCTCTGGGTCAGCTCGGCAAGACGGTCGATCTTGTCGGCTTTGTTGGTCAGGATCGTCACGTCAGTGCACCCGCACTCTCGGGTCGATGATGCTGTACGCGAGGTCGACCAGCAGGTTGATCAGCACGTACACCATCGCGATGAAGAGAATGAACCCGACGAGGACCGGGTAGTCGCGGCCGTCGATCGCGGTACGGATGAAGGAGCCGATGCCTCCGAAGTCGAAGACGGACTCGGTGAGGACCGCGCCCGAGAGCAGGCTGCCGGTCAGCAGGCCGACCGCGGTGATCACCGGCAGCAGGGCGTTGCGCAGCACGTGCCGGCCGCGCACGGTGCCCTTGTCGAGGCCCTTGGACTCGGCGGTACGGATGTAGTCCTCGCCGAGCACCTCCAGGACGCTGGCCCGGGTCATCCGGACGATCACGGCGAGCGGGATGGAGGCGAGGGCGACGGCGGGCAGGACCAGGTGCATGATCGCGTCCCAGCTGGCGTCGAACTCGCCGGTCAGCAACCCGTCCAGCACCGCGAATCCGGTGACGTCGGTGGCGTTGATACCGGTGGTGAGGCGGCCCTGGCTCGGGAACCAGCCCAGCTCCACGGAGAAGATCCCGCGCAGCAGCATGGCCAGGAAGAAGACCGGGATGCAGATGCCGAGCAGCGATCCGGAGACCGAGGCGACGTCCAGCCAGCCGCCGCGCCGCTTGGCTGCCAGGTAGCCCATCGGGATGCCCACGACCACGGCGATCAGGATCGCGGCGACGCTGAGCTCCACGGTGGCCGGGAAGCGCAGGGCGAACTCGTCCCACACCGGCTGGCCGGTCTGGGTGGAGGTTCCGAGGTCGAGCTCGAAGATGCGCTTGAGGAAGCGCCAGTACTGGACGTGCACCGGCTCGTCGAGCCCGAGTGCACGGTTGATTCTCGCCACTTCGGCTTCGGTGGCCCGCTCGCCCAGGATCGCTGAGGCGGGTCCGCCGGGCAGTCGGTTCAGCCAGAGGAACAGCAGGACCGACAGGCCGAGCAGGGTGGGAATGAGCTGGAGAAGTCTTCTTACGACGAGTCGCAGCACCCCGCATGCCCCTTTCTCACGTGCGTCGATGCGGGTCCGCCCGGCCACCTGGTTGCTGTGGCCGGGCGGACCCGCTGGTGTGCGATTACTTGAAGGAGACCTCGGCGAAGTTCTCCTGCGTCAGCGGGGAGACCTTCGGCGGGTTGACGTTCTTCGCGAACGCGATGGCCGGGGGCGACGAGGAGATCGGGACGCCCGGGATGTACTCCATGATGGCCTCGTTGGCCTTCTTGTAGGCCTCGGTGCGGCCGGCCGGGTCCGTGATCTTGGAAGCGGCGTTCACGGCGTCGAAGACCTTCTGGTCCTTGAAGCCCCACTGCTTGTCCGGTCCGGCGAACCAGGTGCCGATGAAGTTGTAGCCGTCGTTGAAGTCACCGGTCCAGCCGAGCATGTGCAGGGCGCAGGAGCCCGCCTCGGTGGCGTCCAGGTAGTCCGGGGCCCACTTCATGGCCTTAGGCTTGATGGTGATGCCGGCCTTCTCCAGGTCGGCCTTCATCAGCTCGAACATGTCCTGCGGGGCAGGCATGTACGGGCGGGTGACCTCGGTCGGGTAGCAGAAGTCGATGGAGAGCTTCTCCTCGCCGGCCTGCTTGAGGAGGTCCTTCGCCTTGGCGGTGTCGAACGGGTAGGTCTTCACCTTGTCCGAGAAGCCGGCGACCGTGTCGGGCATGAACTGGGTCGCGACCTTGCCGCCCTCGGGCAGCTGGGTGTTGACGAGGTTCTCGCGGTCGATGGCGTGGGTGATCGCCTGACGGACCTCGGGCTTCTTCAGCGCGGGGTTCGCCGACTGGCTCATACCGAGGTAGAAGATGTTGAAGACGTCACGGGTCGGAACCTCGTAACCCTCCTTCTCCAGCGTCGTCACATCGGCCGGCGCGACCAGGTCGTAGCCGTCGATGTCACCCGCCTGGAGCGCCTGGCGGCGGGTCTCCTCGGTGGAGATGGTGCGGAAGACCAGGTTCTTCACCTTGGCCTTGGCGCCCCAGTAGTCGTCGAAGCGCTCCAGGGAGACTTCCTTGTTCCCCTTGTTCCACTTGACGATCTTGTACGGGCCGGTGCCGGCGACCGTGCCGGCCTCCTGGCTGTACTTGGGGTACGTGATCGCGTCGCCCTTGGCGGTCGCGTCCTGCTTCTCGTACTCCTTGATGGCCTTCGGCGAGTGGATCGCGAGCGCCTGGAGGGAGAATCCGCCCGGAAGGTTCGCCGAGGGCTCGTTCACCTCGATGACGGCCGTGTTCTCGTCCTTGGCGGTGCAGGACTTGTAGTTGGGCTTGGGCGCCTCGGCGTCCTCGTTCTTCGCGAACCCGCCCATGATGGTCTGCCAGTAGTAGGAGACCGCGCTGGACTGGTACGTGCCCTTCCAGTTGAACCAGTGGTCGTAGTTCGCGCAGACCGCGGCGGCGTTGAACGCCTCGCCGTCGTGGAACTTGACGTTCTGGCGGAGGTTGAACGTCCAGACCTTGCCGGCCTCGTCGCTCGACCACTTCTCGGCGAGACCGCCGACGAGCTTGCTGCCGCCGGGCTCGTGCTCCAGAAGCGCCTCGAAGGCCTGGCGCGTGACGCGGAACGTCTCGCCGTCGCTCGCGAGGGCAGGGTCGAGGGAACCGGGGTCACCGGCTCCGGCGAAGACGAAGGTGTCCTTGTCGCCCCCCTTGGCGTCACCCCCGTCCCGATCGCTGGAACAGCCCGTGGCGATCAGCCCGACAGCGACCGCTGTCGTGATCGCCCGGACAGCCCGGGACTTGAATATTCGCATGGGTCCACCCCTGGTTCGCCATGTGGTGAGGTTTGATGGCCGCACACTACAGACGGTGCCCGCCGCAAGAGAACAGTCCGGATAGCGGTGAGACCTAGTCGAGACCCGGACAGTTAACAAACCGTCCAGTTCCGGGACATCCTCACGGGGGAAGTTAACAAGCCGGACATCGAGGGGAGTTCGACGGAGGGTGACCGAGGGCGTGACCGAAGGCGGAGCCCTCCCCCGCGACGGTGGTCCTTCGGGTCGGCGGGGCCCTGCGGGTCCTGCGAGGTCTTTCGGCTCAGCGCGGAAGCGGCGGGTAGCCGTAGCCCGGGGCGGCGGCCGGCGGGGGGCCCGCCGGGGCGTGGGCCTCGCGGTCGTAGAACGGGCGGGTGTTGGCGCGCAGCCACATGCCGACCGGGTCGTACTCGTCGGAGAGCGCGACGGTGGAGACGGGCAGCCCGTCGGGGACCGCGCCGACCGACTGCCGCATCATCTCGCGCACCGATTCGACGGCGGCGCGGCCGGTGTCGTAGAGGTCGAGGCCGATCGCGAGATACGGGACGCCGACCGCCGGGTGCACCCAGGCGCGGCGCAGGGAGCGGATCGCGGGGGTGCGGTGGGCGTTCTGGGTGAGCAGGGCGTAGAACTGCGGGAGCTCGATGGCGGGTTCGCTCAGCCGGAGCGGTCCGGCGGGCAGCCGGTCGAGGCCGGTGGCGATGCGGCGCAGATCGAGCCAGGGGATGCCGACGCCGCCGCCGGGGGCGTGCGGGTTGAGCCAGATGCCCCAGCGGTCGGGGAACAGGGTGCGGGCGATCTCGCGTCCGGTGACCAGCTCGTGGGCACGGTTCCAGCCACTGGCGGAGAGTTCCTGGGCGGAGGTGACGCAGGGGGCGTACCCCAGGCCGTCGATCTCCATGTTCCCGTACTGGGCGTCCGGCGAGCCCGCCGTGCCGTGCCAGAGGAGCATCCAGATCCGGCCCTCGGCGACAGCGGAGAGCAGCTCCTCGTAGGCGTCGTAACGCCCGGGGGTCACCTGGCGGAGCAGCTGCTCCACCTTTCCGGCCGCCGCGGTGCCTGACGCACTCACCCTGGGTTCCGCCCCTCGTCGATCCGTCGCAGATCCGTCGCATTCACGCCATCGCTCCCGGGCACACGGGAGCGACCACGCCATCAAACCAGCTTATGCGCCACTTCAGGGACCGACTTGACGCCATGGTCCCGCGGCGCCCGGTCCCGGGGCGCTCACCGGCCCTCGCGCCGGTGAACCGGTGGCCCTCAGTGGCCCTCGCGGCGGTAGAACGGGCGGACCTTCTCCCGCATCCAGTCGCCGACGAGGTCCTGGGCCACATCGAGCAGGACCAGGTTGACCGGCCAGGGCACCTGGACCCGGCCGAGCGCCCGGCCGATGGCGTCCATGGGGGCGCTCTGCCCGGCTCCGTCCCAGGTGGCGAACTCGACGCCGACGAAGAGGACCGGGTCGCCGCCCTCGATGCTGGCCAGCGTCCGGCGAGCGGTGCTCACGACTCCGGTGGCCTCGAACTCCTCGGACACGGCGGTGAGGAAATCGACCGGATCGTGCTGCCAGTCCGGCTCGAACAGCCGGACCCGGCCGCCGGTGGCGGGTCCGTCCAGGGCGGTGCGGCCCGCCCGGCAGAGCTCGGCGACGGCGGGCGGCGGCAGGGGTATGCCGACGGCGCCGCCCGGGTTCACGGCGATGCCGACCTGCGGGGGCAGGCCGCGGGCGAAGTCGCGGGCGGGCGCGACGGTGAAGGACATGTGGCTGCCGACGCAGCTGAGGAACTGGGCCTCGGAGCTGAAGACGGGGACGAAGGCCGCGCCGTCGATCTCCATCATCGGCAGGTCGAGGTCAGCGCTCGCGGGCGTGCCGCCGTTCGGCAGGGGCACCCAGACCGAGCTGCGGCCGAGCACCTCGACGAGGCGGCCGCCCGCGTCCGGGACGCCGAGCGAGGCCGTCAGCACCTCTTCGAGCTCGTTGGCGGGCCACCCCTGCTGGGGGTGGGCCGGTGCGGGTGCCGGAATGTCCACTGGCTCTGTGCCCTCTCTCAACCGCCCGGGCCGCGCCGCGGCGGCCCTCTGCTCCGGCCAGCACCCTAACCTCAGCGGGCGGTGGAAGCTCCGGCGTCCGTGAAGGAGATCCGGCCGAGCGCCCCCGCGGCCTCGCGGTCGAGCAGCACCGCGGAGGTGCAGCCGGCGGGCAGCAGGCCCTGTTCGGTGTCGCGGAGCAGCCGGGCCACCGCGTGCCGGTGACGGGCGAAGGCGTAGCCGGAGACCCCGCGCCCGCGTTCGCGCTGGCCCTGCCGGGCCACCTCGGGCGTCACGTCGAGCAGGATCAGATGGAGGGTGCGGCCCCGGGCCGCGGCGTGCCGGGCGAGCCAGCGGCGCACCCAGGTCTGGGTGCCGCAGTCGTGCACGACGACGGATTCGCCGGAGCGCAGGGCCTTGCGGAGGCCCAGGTAGTGCGCGGCGCGGACGAGGGGCCGGTAGAGGGCGTAGGGCAGTAAGCCGGGCACGGCGGCGGCCCAGCTGTCGCGGGTGTTCTGGGAGTCGATGGCACGCCCCCGCACGGCCCGCCGGATGAGGGTGGACTTACCGCTGCCGGGCAGCCCGGAGACCACGACGATGTCACCGGCGGTGAGATCGAGGCTGTACGGGCCGGAGCCGGTGCGCCCGCGCAGGTCACGTACCACCGGCGCAGGGTTGTCCAGCAGCTCCCGCGCGGGAGCGCTGCGCCGGGCGGGCACCGCGCCGTGCGCGACCCCCGCGGCCGGTACCGACCGCTGCAACGTCATCGCCCATCCCCCTGCTGTCGGGTCTCGCACGTCTGCTCCTGAAGTGTAAAGAAAAGGCAATGCGGCACAACCGACATCGGACCCGCCGTCCGGATCATGCCCCGATCGCGGGGCTTCACGTCTCCGGGGAACGGAGTGGAGACCGGGCCCCCACTCCGGCCCGATGCATGCGATGATGACCCCGCCAACTGCATACCGGCCGTTCGAATCCGCGCGGGAGAGTTCCGGCCACAGTGTGAGCCGGGCGCCGAAGGAGCAAGATCCTCCCTTGAATCTCTCAGGCCCCGTACCGCGTGGATGAGGCAGATCTGAAAAGCGAGTCGTCCCACGACTCCACCCAAGGTGCAAGCCGAGCCCCCTGAACAGGGGCGCCCTCCAGGGGCATACCCCGTCAGGGGCTATCGGCGAACCTCTCAGGTTCCGATGACAGATGGGGAGGATTTTCCGTCCTGACGTCGTCATGCCCTGGAGCCGTATCCATGAGCACTGCCCCCCGTCTCACCGCCCTCGACGCGCTGCACCGCTCGCTCGGCGCCACCATGACCGACTTCGCGGGCTGGGACATGCCCCTGCGGTACGCCAGCGAGCGCGACGAGCACAACGCCGTACGCACCCGGGCCGGTCTCTTCGACCTCTCCCACATGGGCGAGATCACCGTCACCGGGCCCGAGGCCGCCGCCTTCCTGAGCTACGCGTTGGTGGGCAATATCGCCACCGTCGGCAACGGCCGGGCCCGCTACACGATGATCGTCCAGGAGGACGGCGGGATCGTCGACGACCTGATCGTCTACCGCCTGGGCGAGACCGAGTACATGGTCGTCGCCAACGCGGGCAACGCCCAGATCGTGCTGGACGCGCTGACCGGGCGCGTCGGCGGCTTCGACGCCGAGGTGCGCGACGACCGGGACGCGTACGCGCTGCTCGCGGTCCAGGGCCCGGAGTCCCCCGCGATCATGAAGGCCGTCACCGACGCCGACCTGGACGGGCTGAAGTACTACGCGGGCCTGCCGGGCACGGTCGCCGGGGTCCCGGCGCTCATCGCCCGTACCGGCTACACCGGCGAGGACGGCTTCGAGCTGTTCGTCGCGCCCGAGCACGCCGAGCAGCTGTGGCGGGCGCTGACCGAGGCCGGCGCGCCGCACGGCCTGATCCCGTGCGGTCTCTCCTGTCGGGACACGCTGCGCCTGGAGGCGGGCATGCCGCTGTACGGGCACGAGCTGACGACCGCGCTGACCCCGTTCGACGCGGGCCTGGGCCGGGTCGTGAAGTTCGAGAAGGAGGGCGACTTCGTCGGCCGTGAGGCGCTGACGGCCGCCGCCGAGCGCGCCGAGACCGCCCCGCCGCGCAAGCTGGTCGGCCTGATCGCCGAGGGCCGCCGGGTCCCGCGCGCCGGTTTCCCGGTCGTGGCGGACGGCAAGGTGATCGGTGAGGTCACCTCCGGCGCCCCCTCCCCCACCCTGGGCAAGCCGATCGCCATGGCGTACGTGGACGCGGCCTTCGCCGCGCCGGGCACCGAGGGCGTGGGCGTGGACATCCGGGGCACGCACGAGCCGTACGAGGTCGTCGCGCTGCCGTTCTACAAGCGCCAGAAGTGACATTCCGGAACAACCCGGACCCTCATATCGGCGTGCGGACGTCACGGAAGTGACGTACCTCCGTCTCACACCGCAAGACCACCGTTCATCAGCACTCCCCCGCGTACAGGAGAATTCAGGTCATGAGCAACCCCCAGCAGCTGCGGTACAGCAAGGAGCACGAGTGGCTGTCGGCCGTCGAGGACGGTGTGGCCACGATCGGCATCACGGAGTACGCGGCCAACGCGCTCGGTGACGTCGTCTACGCCCAGCTCCCGGAGGTCGGTGACACGGTGACCGCGGGCGCGACCTGCGGCGAACTGGAGTCGACCAAGTCCGTCAGCGATCTGTACTCGCCGGTGACCGGTGAGGTGACGGCGGCCAACCAGGACGTCGTGGACGACCCCTCGCTGGTGAACTCCGCTCCCTTCGAGGGCGGCTGGCTGTTCAAGGTGCGCATCGCCGAGGAGCCGGCCGATCTGCTCTCCGCCGACGAGTACACCGCTTTTACCGGCAACTGAGACCTTAAGGGACCCCTGATGTCGCTTCTGAACTCCTCTCTCCACGAGCTGGACCCGGACGTCGCCGCCGCCGTCGACGCCGAGCTCCACCGTCAGCAGTCCACCCTCGAGATGATCGCCTCGGAGAACTTCGCTCCGGTCGCCGTCATGGAGGCGCAGGGCTCCGTCCTCACCAACAAGTACGCCGAGGGCTACCCCGGCCGCCGCTACTACGGCGGCTGTGAGCACGTCGACGTCGTCGAGCAGATCGCGATCGACCGGATCAAGGCCCTGTTCGGCGCCGAGGCCGCGAACGTGCAGCCGCACTCCGGCGCCCAGGCGAACGCCGCCGCGATGTTCGCGCTGCTGAAGCCGGGCGACACGATCATGGGTCTGAACCTGGCCCACGGGGGTCACCTGACCCACGGCATGAAGATCAACTTCTCCGGCAAGCTCTACAACGTGGTCCCGTACCACGTCGACGAGAGCGGCCTGGTGGACATGGAGGAGGTCGAGCGCCTCGCCAAGGAGTCCCGGCCGAAGATGATCGTGGCCGGCTGGTCCGCCTACCCCCGCCAGCTGGACTTCGCCGCCTTCCGCCGGATCGCGGACGAGGTCGGCGCGTACCTGATGGTCGACATGGCGCACTTCGCGGGTCTGGTCGCGGCCGGGCTGCACCCCAACCCGGTGCCGCACGCCCACGTCGTCACCACCACCACGCACAAGACCCTCGGCGGTCCGCGCGGTGGCGTGATCCTCTCCACCCAGGAGCTCGCCAAGAAGATCAACTCGGCGGTCTTCCCGGGCCAGCAGGGCGGCCCGCTGGAGCACGTGATCGCGGCGAAGGCGGTCTCGTTCAAGGTCGCGGCGGGCGAGGAGTTCAAGGAGCGCCAGCAGCGCACCCTGGACGGCGCCCGGATCCTGGCCGAGCGCCTGGTCCAGCCGGACGTCACCGAGGTGGGCGTCTCCGTCCTCTCCGGCGGCACCGACGTGCACCTGGTCCTGGTCGACCTGCGCAACTCCGAGCTGGACGGCCAGCAGGCCGAGGACCGGCTCCACGAGGTGGGCATCACGGTCAACCGGAACGCCATTCCGAACGACCCGCGTCCCCCGATGGTCACCTCGGGCCTGCGGATCGGCACCCCGGCGCTGGCCACCCGCGGCTTCGGCGCCGAGGACTTCACGGAGGTCGCGGAGATCATCGCCTCCGCCCTCAAGCCGTCGTACGACGCGGACGACCTCAAGGCCCGCGTCGCCGCGCTGGCCGAGAAGTTCCCGCTGTACCCCGGGCTGAAGTAGCACCTGGCCTGCGGTTCCGCGCATCCGGACGGGGCACCGCGCACACTGGAGAAAAGTGAGCGCGGTGCCCTGTTCCTTGCCCCCCGAATCGGCTTTTCTCCCGCTTGCCCCGCTTGTCCCGCACCACCAGGCAGACAACGGCGTCTTCCCACCCCCCAAGGAGTCCTCCCGTGGCCATCTCGGTCTTCGACCTCTTCTCGGTCGGTATCGGCCCCTCCAGCTCCCACACGGTGGGACCGATGCGCGCCGCCCGGATGTTCGCGCGCCGCCTGAAGAACGAGGGCCTGCTCGCGCACACCGCCTCGATACGGGCCGAGCTGTACGGCTCCCTCGGCGCGACCGGGCACGGACACGGAACGCCCAAGGCGGTCCTGCTCGGCCTGGAGGGCGAGTCGCCGCAGACGGTCGACGTGGAGACGGCGGACACGCGCGTCGACGAGATCCGCTCCACCGGCCGGATCAACCTGCTGGGCATGCACGAGATCCCGTTCGCCTTCGACGACGATCTGGTCCTGCACCGCCGCAAGGCGCTCCCGTACCACGCCAACGGCATGACGATCTTCGCGTACGACAGCGAGGGCGCGCCGGTCCTGGAGAAGACGTACTACTCGGTCGGCGGCGGCTTCGTGGTGGACGAGGACGCGGTGGCCGGGGAGAACCCGATCGTCCCGGACGACACGGCCCTCAAGCATCCCTTCCGCACCGGCGACGAACTGCTGCGGCTCTCCCGCGAGACCGGCCTGTCGATCTCCTCGATGATGCTGGAGAACGAGCTGGCCTGGCGCACCGAGGCGGAGATCCGCTCCGGTCTGCTGGACATCTGGCGCGTCATGCAGGCCTGCGTCTCGCGCGGCATGTCCCGCGAGGGCATCCTCCCCGGCGGCCTCAAGGTCCGCCGCCGCGCCGCGAACTCGGCCCGCCAGCTGCGGGCCGAGGGCGACCCGCAGGCCCACGCGATGGAGTGGATCACCCTCTACGCGATGGCGGTCAACGAGGAGAACGCGGCGGGCGGGCGCGTCGTCACCGCCCCCACGAACGGCGCGGCGGGCATCATCCCGGCCGTTCTGCACTACTACATGAACTTCGCGTCCCACGGCTGCACCGAGGCGGAGAAGGAGGACAGCGTCGTCCGCTTCCTCCTCGCGGCGGGCGCGATCGGCCTCCTCTTCAAGGAGAACGCCTCGATCTCCGGCGCCGAGGTCGGCTGCCAGGGCGAGGTCGGCTCGGCCTGCTCGATGGCGGCCGGCGCCCTGGCGGAGGTCCTCGGCGGCTCCCCCGAGCAGGTGGAGAACGCCGCCGAGATCGGCATGGAGCACAACCTGGGCCTGACCTGCGACCCGGTCGGCGGCCTCGTCCAGATCCCCTGCATCGAGCGCAACGGCATGGCGGCGGTGAAGGCGGTCACGGCGGCGCGGATGGCGCTGCGGGGCGACGGCAGCCACAAGGTCTCCCTCGACAAGGTCATCAAGACCATGAAGGAGACGGGGGCGGACATGAGCGTGAAGTACAAGGAGACGGCGCGGGGCGGACTCGCGGTGAACATCATCGAGTGCTAGTGGAACAGGCTCTGACGAGCGCATTCGCGCCTTCCGGTGTCTACGGCACCCTCTGGTACGACTCGTTCGTCGCCACCGGCGGCTGCAAGCGGGTCTCCGAGCTGCCGGACGGCGGCGTCTCAGGTGACACGGCCGTGTCTCCGGTGACATTGATTGCGTATCCGTGGAACCGCCTCCTCGGATATCCGTAGCCACGGCCGTGACATAGCTTCGGGCCGCGGTGACCGGGCTTGCGGAAGGAGCCTGCGCGCGTCGTCCTTCGGGGTCCCAGCCCGGAGGGCCCTGCGCCCTGCGGGTCAGCAGTCGGCCGGGCGTGCTCCGCTGCGCGCCGTCTCGCCGAAGGGCCTTCCGTACGTCCGGGCATCCGCGTCACGTCCGGGCATCCCCGTCCCCCGCGCGCACTGATCGTGACCACGGGCGACTGTCCGTGAAGAGGTACGTCCGTTGTCGTTCGCCGAGAATGGGCCTGGGCATCACTGTGGTGGGCCCGGGCCACGGGACGACGGAGAGCGAGGGTGGCAGACGTGATCGCGACGTGTGGTTCTGCCCGGCGGTCCCTCGCCCGCGCTTTCGCCGACCGTGACGCCGGGCCGGTGCTGCTGTTCGTCGAAGGCTCCGCCGGGCTGGGCAAGACGCATCTGCTGCGCGGACTGGCCGAGCTGCCCGAGACGCCGGACGTGGCCCGGCTGTGGTGGCGGTGCGGGGCGGCGGGTGGCGGGCCGGAGGAGGACGAGGCCTGGCGGGAGCCGACCCTGTTGCTGGTGGACGACGTCCACCAGGCGGACGAGGACGAGCTGCGACGGCTTCGCCGGGTGCTGGCGGGGATGGAGCCCGGTTCGGCGGCCGCCGTGGCCTACCGTCCCGAGGAACTCCCCGTCCCCGGGATGCCGTTGGGCGGCACCGCCATGACGTACCCCTTCCGGCTGACCGTGCTCAGGGACCGCCTGGCGCCCTGGGACGAGGAACGCGTGCGGCGGGCCGCGGCGGAGGTGCTGGGCGGGAGCGAGAGCTGTACGGCCGAGGCCGTGAGCGCGCTGCGCGAGCGTACCGGCGGAGTTCCCCGGGCGGTCGTCGATCTGCTGGCCATGCTGCGGGAACAGCGCCCCGCCTTCACCGGTACGGCCGCCGAGGTGGCCGCGGCCGGTGTGCCCACCCGGCTGGCGGAGCTGGTGCTCAGCCGTACGTACGCGTTGTCCCCGGCGCACCGGCCGCTGGTCTGGGCTGCCGCCGTCCTGGACGGGCCCGCCGCCCGCGACGATCTGATCGCGGTCGCGGGGCTCGGGGCCGTACCGGGGAGCGACGCGCTGCTGCGGGCCCTGGAGAGCGCGGCCCTGGCGGAGCTGGGTGAGGGGCGTTACGGCTTCGCCGTCCCGCTGGCCGCCGCTGCCGTACGGGACACCGTGCCCGGTCCCGTACGGCAGGATCTGCACCGGCGGGCGGCCCGTGTGCTCCGTCGCGGTCAGCCCGTGGCGTGGGCGGCCGTGGGTGAACACCACCGGGCGGCCGGCGACTACCGCGGCTGGCTCAGGGCGGTGGAGAAGGCGGCCGAGTCGGCGGCGTCGTCCGGCCGGCACCAGGAGGCGATCACCCTGCTGGAGCGGACGCTCGCCACCCCCGGCATCCCCCCGCAGGCCCGGGCCCGGCTGGCGCCGCTGCTGGCCCGGAACGCGGTGACCGGGCTGCGCTCGGACCAGACCGTGGAGGTGCTGGAGCAGATCGTGCGGGACGCGGATCTTCCGCCGGCCGTACGCGGGGAGCTGCGGCTCGACCTGGGGCTGATGCTCTCCAACCAGATGGGCCGGTTCGAGGAGGGCTGGCGGGTGCTGGAGGTCGCCGCCGCCGAACTGCGCGAGGTACGGTCCGCGCTCGCCGCCCGCGCGATGGCGGCCCTGGTCACCCCCTACTGGCCGGGCGCCTCCCTCGACGTCCACCGGGGGTGGCTGATCAAGGCCTCGGCCGCCGCGGACGACAGCGGGGACGACGCCATGCGGACGGCGGTGCTGGCCAACCATGTAGGTCTCGCCATGAGTTGGGCCGACCCCGAGGCGTGGGACCTGGTGGCGCGACTGCCCGTGCAGAGCACGGACCCCGCCTGCGTCCGGCAGGCGGCGCGCGGTCTGTGCAACGCCGCGGACTCCGCCGTCTGGCTCGGCTTCTACCGGCGCGTGGACGGTCTGCTGGCCGAGGGCCGCGAGCTGGCCACGCGCAGCGGAGCGCCGTACACCGAGCACAGCGCGTCCGGTACGCGGCTGCTCCAGGAGTTCTGGACCGGCCAGTGGCTGGGGCTGGCCAAGCGGTGCGAGGAGTTCGTCGCCGACACCGCGGACATGCCGTTCCTCTCCTCCGACGCCTACGTCGTACGCGGCCTGCTCGCCGTCGCCCAGGGCGACTGGGGAGAGGCCCGGTCCTGGCTGTCCCAGCGCGGAACGTTCGGTACGGAGAACCTGCCGGTGCCCCTGGGCGCGACCGCCGCCGGTGCCGTGATCCGCCTGACGCTGGCCCGCCAGGAGGTGGCGGACGCGGCGGAACAGGCGCGGGCGGCGTGGACGGTGGTGGCCGAGAAGGGGGTGTGGCCCTGGGCCGCGGAACTGGCGCCGTGGGCCGTGGAGGCCCTGGCCCGGGCGGGCGACACGGCCACGGCGCACGCCATGGTCCGGGATTTCGCCCAGGGGCTCGGAGAGGCGGACGCGCCGGCTGCCAGGGCCGCGCTGTCCTGGAGCCGGGCCGTACTCGCGGAGAGCGAGGCGCTGGGCGAGGGGCGGCCGGACGGTCTGCTGGCAGCCGCGGAGACGTACCGGAAGGCGGCGGCGGCCTACGCGGAGCTCCCGCGCCCCTACAGCCAGGCACTGACCACCGAGGGCGCGGGGCGCTGCGTGCTGGCGGCGGATGCCGCGGGCGGCGGCGGGGAGGCCGGGGACGGCGGATCGGACGAGAGCTCCTCCGGCACCGCAGCCCCGGCGGGCTCAGAAGGCCCCGCGAGCCCCCCTGGCTCCGCCTGCGACCGTGCCGCCACCGCCTCGGCGATCGCCGAGCTGGAATCCTGCGCGCAGCAGTTCACCGACCTGGGCGCCGTCTGGGACGCGACGCGGGCCAGAGCCCTGTTGCGTACCCGGCAGCCGGCCAGGAAGGGCCGTCCGCCCGGGCGCCCGTCGCACTCCGACCAGCTGTCCCCCCGGGAGGCGGAGGTCGCCCAGCTCGCGTCCTCCGGTCTGACCAACCGGGAGATCGCCGCGACCCTGCATCTGTCCCCGCGGACCGTGGAGCAGCACATCGCCGGGGCCATGCGGAAGACCGGCGCGCTCTCCCGCCGCGACCTCGCCCACCGGCTCTGAACTCACCGGCTCCGCGGAGCGTCCAGGGGCAGGAGGGGCCTGGCCTCCCAGAAGCTCCGGTCGTGCTCCCAGACGGCCACGGTCGCGGCCGCCCAGTCGAACACCCAGCCGGAGCGGACCCCGCGCGCTCCCCAGCCGTCGGGGCGTCGGCGCGGGATGGCGAAGCCCGCCTTCTGTGCGGCCACCGCCGCGTCGCACGCCTCGCGCGCGATGCGCAGGGCATCCGACTCGGTCTCCGCGCACCCGGTGAAGATGTGCAGGCCGCACCGCTCGGGCTGCACGGCGTGCCGGGTGGGGACATTGACCTGGAAGTAGAGCTCGGCCATGACGCCATCTCCTCGGTGTCGCGGTTTCCTGCCCTACCGGCGGCGCGGCTGCGACGGATGCGCGCCGACGGGGCTGATTCCCGCGCGTCGGGTCCACCACTGGCAGGTTCTCCCAACGTACGAGGCGCGCCCGGACCGCAATATCCGGAATGACCCGATCACCTATACGTATCTCGTGCCCATCCCGGGCGGATCCCGGTGCCCCACGGCGGGCCCGGCGGCACTCGCACCGGAGCGGGCCGGACCGTACGCACAACGCCGTATCCGTGATTCACGCCCACGGATGGAAGTGCGCACGCTCTGTCACTAGGTTCCATCCACCGACGCAAGCATCGCCATGCCCATGACCAAGGGAAGCATGAGCACCTCCATGAAATTCATCCGCCCCGGAATCGTGGCAGGATTCTTCGCACTTCTGCTCGCCGGCGGCTGCCAGTTACCCACGACGGAGACCGCGAACGAAAAGCCCATCACCATCGGGACCTCCAGCGTTCTGGCCGGACTGGATCCCGCCGGGGTGTACGACGCCGGTTCCTGGGCGGTTTTCACCAACATTTACCAGAACCTGCTCACCTTCGAACCGGGGTCGCCCACCCCGAAGCCCGACGCGGCCGAGTCCTGCGAATTCACCTCCCCCGCACTCACCACGTACCGGTGCGAACTCCGTGACGGCCTCACGTTCTCCAACGGGAACTCCCTCACGGCGAAGGCGGTGAAGCATTCGTTCGAACGCATTCTGCGGATCCGCGATCCGCTGGGGCCCGGGCCGTTGTTCGCGAACCTTCTTTCCGTGGATGCCCGGGGTTCCGTCGTGACGTTCCACCTCGCGACCGCGGACGCCACCTGGCCGTCGAAGATCGCCACAGGGGCCGGGTCCGTCGTCGACCCGGCGGAGTTCCCGGCGGACCGGCTGCGGGAGGAGAAGAGCGCCTCGGGATCGGGCCCCTACGTCATCGCCTCCTACACGGCCGGGAAATCCATCACCCTGAAACCGAACGCCGGGTACGACGGCGCCGTGACCAAGCGGGGAGTGGCGGTCGAGGTCCACTACTTCGAGACGGCACAGAACGTCGAGGAGGCCTGGAACGCCCGGACGGTCGACATCGCCTATGCGGGACTTCCGGCCGCCACCCTCGCCGAGATCGACCCCGGCGACCCCGACGTACGCCTCTCCACCGGGGACAGCGCCGAGGCGCACTATCTCGTGCTGAACGTGCGCTCCCCGCGAGAACCCCTGGGGCATCCCGAGACCCGCAGAGCCCTGGCCTCGCTCATCGACCGCGGGCACCTGGCGAGCGAGGTGTTCGAGCACACGGTGACACCGCTGTACTCGCTCGTCCCGCAAGGCGTCGTCGGACACAGCACGGCGTTCTTCGACCGCTACCCGGAGGCGGACACCGCGCATGCGGCCCAGCGCCTGCGGTCCGCCGGGGTCACCACCCCGGTACGTATCGAACTCGGCCATCAGGCCGGTGTCGCCGCCGTCGAGGCGCGCGTACTGAAGGAGCAGCTGGAGAAGGGCGGCCTGTTCCGGGTCGAGCTCACGGAGGTGCGCGACTTCACCACGTATCAGAAGCGCTGCCTGAAAGGCGAGTTCGACGTCCACCTCTACCAGTGGATACCCGACTTCCCCGACGCGGACACGTTCGTCCAGCCGTTGGTGGGGACCGGGAACGTCCTGGGCAACGGCTACACATCGGCCGAGGTCGACCATGCCATCAGGGACACCCAGCGGTTCACCGATCGCAGCAAGGCCATGCAGCGGTTCCGGGCGGTCCAGGACACGATCGCGAAGGACGCTCCCCTCATTCCCGTCTGGCACAGACAGCGCCAAGTCGTGACGCGCTCAAGCATTCTGGGCGGGCATCTGCTCGCCGAGGACGCCATCTGGCGCCTGTGGGAACTCCGTCGGCTCTGAGGCGCAGCGAATCCCCGAAGCTGCCCCGCATTATCTGCGTATCCGTGAATTCAACGATCCGGGTATCTCGGCGAACGCCGGGCCTCAATAGTTCTGCTCGCGGCGAGTTCTGAACCCGCCGCCGGACAGAGCCCGGCGCTTCACCCCCCATACGGGTTTCTGGCCGTCATCCGGAAGGAATCAGCATGCGCAACACACGTCAGTACAGCCTTGCCGCCGCGGGCGTCCTGCTCTCGGCCGCCACGGTTCTGGGCACCCAGACCATGGCTCAGGCGCAGGACGCGGCGGCCACTCCCCGCTACCAGCCCGAGATGGTCGAGGCGTTGGCCGCCTCGCTCGGCGTGAGCGAGAAGGCCGCGGTCGAGCGGCTGGACCGGCAGGACGCCCAGCAGGCCAAGCTCACCGGCCTGCAGAAGCGCGGCATATCCGGCGACGGTGCGTTCTTCGACGCCTCGGGCCGGCTGACCGTCAACGCCGACGACCGGGCCGAGGAGGCCCGGATCGAGAAGGCCGGCCTCGACGCCCGGGTGCCCGCCAGGGGCCAGGCCGAACTGGACAGAATCAAGGCCGAGCTGGACCGGCTCGCCGCCGCCAAGACCCCCTCCGGCGTGGTCGCCTGGTCCGTGGACCTGCCCTCCGACCAGGTGACCGTCAAGGTCAACAACGAGCGGGGAGCCGCCGCCAAGGCGTTCCTCGCCGAGGCCGCCGAGCACGGCTCCGCCGTCCGGATCGTGCGGGGCCAGGAGAAACTGGAGGCCAAGGCCGCCATCTATCCCGGCTCCAAGATGACGTTCAACAACACCACCCAGTGGTGCTCCGTCGGCTACGGCGCCCGTGACAGCTCCGGCAGGCAGTACCTGGTGACCGCCGGGCACTGCGTCACCAACACCCTGCGCTACGACGGTGCGGCCTTCGCCCAGGGCTACCACTCCCGCTACAAGCTCGGCACCCGCAGCGTCGACATGGGCATCCTGTCCATCAACTCCGGCCACTCGATCACCACCAGCGTCGGCACCTGGGGCAACAGCAGCCCGGTCGCCGTCCGGGGCGGCACCCGCGCCTCGTCCGGCGCCGCGGTCTGCAAGTCCGGCGCCACCACCGGCTGGACCTGCGGCACGATCGGCTCGTACAACAACACCGTCACCTACGTCGACCGCAACGGCGGCCCCGACACGGTCGTCAGCGGCCTGGCCACGTCCAGCGTCTGCGTCGAGGGCGGCGACAGCGGTGGCGCGTACATCTCCGGAAACCAGGCCCAGGGCATGACCTCCGGCGGCCCGACCAACCAGCAGTGCACCGGCGGGGTCAACTCGCGCGGCTCCTCGTACTTCCAGCCGCTCGACGACAGCCTCCGCTACTACGGGCTGACGCTCAACACCAACTAGGCACCCACGAGGCGCCGACGGGGACACCCCGCACAGCACCGGCCGGGGGCCGCTCGCACGACCTGCGAGCGGCCCCCGGTCGCGCCACTACCCGCATTATGGGACAAATCACCCTATATATTGCTAGCTTTCCCTGGTTGGCCGATGACCGCACCGACGAGGGAACCCATGAGCCATCCCGAGGCCCCGCCCCGACCGGCCGCCAAACTGTCGCTCCCGACCCTGACCGCGATGGTGGTCGGCTCGATGGTCGGGGCCGGAGTCTTCTCGCTGCCCAGTCGGTTCGCGCAGGAGACCGGGGTCGCGGGGGCCCTGATCGCCTGGTCGGTCGCCGGGACGGGCATGCTGATGCTCGCCTTCGTCTTCCAGGCGCTCGCCGTGCGGCGGCCGGACCTGGACGCCGGTGTGTACGCGTACGCGAAGGCGGGGTTCGGCGAGTATCTCGGCTTCTTCTCCGCCTTCGGCTACTGGGCCAGCGCCTGCGTCGGCAACGTCACCTACTGGGTGCTCATCATGTCGACGGTCGGCGCGGTGGCGCCCGTGCTGGGCGACGGTGACACGGTGACGGCGGTGGTCGTCTCCTCGGTGGGGCTGTGGGGGTTCTTCCTGCTGATCCGGCGAGGCGTGAAGGAGGCGGCGGCGATCAACCGGATCGTCACCGTCGCGAAGATCGTGCCGATCCTCTTCTTCGTCGTCCTGGCGCTCTTCTACTTCGAACCGTCCGTCTTCGCCGACAACTTCAGCGGGACCGCCGAGGCCGGCACTCTCTTCGACCAGGTCCGGGGCACCATGCTCGCGACCGTCTTCGTGTTCCTCGGCGTCGAGGGGGCCAGTGTGTACTCGCGGCACGCCAAGCGCCGCGAGGACGTCGGCCGGGCCACCGTTCTGGGCTTCCTGAGCGTCTTCGCCGTCTTCGCGTCCGTCACGATCGTCAGTTACGGGCTGCTGCCGATGGCCGAGATCGCCGAGCTGCGGCAGCCGTCGATGGCCGAGGTGCTGGAGTCGGCCGTCGGGACGTGGGGGAAGGTCTTCATCAGCGTCGGCCTCATCGTCTCCGTGCTCGGCGCCTACCTGGCCTGGACCCTGATGGCTGCCGAGGTCCTCTTCGTCGCCGCCGAGGACAGGGACATGCCGCGCTTCCTGGGGCAGTCGACGGCGGCGGACGTGCCCGAGAACGCGCTGCTCCTGACCACGTGCCTGAGCCAGCTCGTGCTCGTCGTGACGCTCTTCTCCGACGACGCGTTCACCTTCGCCCTCGATCTGACCAGCGCGCTGAGCCTCATCCCGTTCCTGCTGGCCGCCGGCTTCGCGGTGAAGGTCGCGGCCCGGCCCGAGCGGTGGGGCTCGGTGGGGCGCTCCGCCCGCCGTGAGCTGGTCATCGCCGTCGTGGCGACGCTCTACACCGCGTTCCTGCTGTACGCGGCCGGGCCGAAGTTCGTCCTCGTCTCCTTCATCCTCTACGCCCCGGCGACCTTCCTCTTCGCCAAGTCCCGCCGGGAGCAGGGGCGCCGGATCTTCTCCCCGGGCGAAGCGGTGATCTGCGCGGTGTCGATGGCCGGCGCCGCCGTCGGCATCGCGGCGCTGGCCCTCGGCTGGATCGAGCTGTGAGCGCCGGCCTGTACGGACAGAACCCCGATGCATCGAGTGAAAGGCCCACCGTGACACCCACCGACCCCGCTTCCGTCCTCGGCGTCCACTCCGAAGTGGGGCGGCTGCGCAAGGTCCTGGTCTGCGCCCCCGGCATGGCCCACCGCCGGCTGACCCCGACCAACTCCGACGACCTGCTGTTCGACGACGTGATGTGGGTGGAGAACGCCCAGCGGGACCATGCCGACTTCGTCGACCGGCTCACCGAGCGCGGGGTGGAGGTCGTCGAACTGCACGCACTGCTCGCCGCCACCATGGAGATCCCGGAGGCCAGAACCTGGCTGCTCGACCGGAAGATCGACGCGAACGAGGTGGGTCTCGGGCTGGTCGACGACACCCGCGCCTTCCTCGACGCACTGACGCCGCGCCGGCTGTCCGACCATCTCATCGGCGGGCTGGCCATCGCGGACCTGCCGGAGGAGTTCCGCTCGGCGTACGTGGGTCTCGCCCGGGAGGGCACGGGGGCGCGGGAGTATCTGATGCCGCCGCTGCCCAACACCCTCTACACCCGCGACACCACCTGCTGGCTCTACAGCGGGGTGACGCTCAACCCGCTGTACTGGCCGGCCCGGCACGACGAGACCCTGCTGATGAAGGCGGTCTACACCTTCCACCCCGACTTCCGGGGCTCCACGATCTGGTGGGGCGACCCGGAGAAGGACTGGGGCCGGGCCACGTTCGAGGGCGGGGACATCATGCCGGTCGGCAACGGCGTCGTCCTCATGGGCATGAGCGAACGGACCTCCCGACAGGCGATCACCCAGGTCGCGGCGGCCCTCTTCGCGCAGGGTGCCGCCGAGCACGTCATCGTCGCCGGGATGCCGAAGCTGCGCTCGGCGATGCACCTCGACACCGTGTTCACCTTCGCGGACCGGGACATCGTCACGCTGTACCCGCGCATCATGGACGCCGTCCACACGTTCTCGCTGCGGCCGTCCGACCGGGCGCCCGGGATCGAGATCACCGATGAGGGCGCCACACCGTTCACCGAGGTCGTGGCCCGGGCCCTGGGCCTGCCCCAGCTGCGGGTGATCGAGACGGGCGGCGACGTCTACGCCTCGGAGCGCCAGCAGTGGGACAGCGGCAACAACGCGGTGGCCCTGGAGCCCGGCGTGGTCTTCACGTACGACCGGAACACCCAGACGAACGCGCTGCTGCGGCGGGCCGGGGTGGAGGTCATCACGATCGTCGGCGCGGAGCTGGGGCGGGGCCGGGGCGGCGGGCACTGCATGACCTGCCCGCTGATCCGCGACGCGGTGGCGTTCTGACGGTGTACGGGCCCGGATCGGGGTAGGGCGCGGGCCCCGGATCCGTACAGTACGAGCTACCGCCCGGCGCGCGCCCGTTCCTTCGCCAGCCACGGGCCGAACTCGCTCTCCAGCACCAGCCGCCCCAGCTTGCGGTACTCCTGGAGCACCGCCGTGACGAGCTGGTCCATGGTCAGCGGGGCCCCCGACTCCGCCGCGAGGTAGGCGGCGGTCACCGCGCAGGCCCGGATCGAGCCGCCCGCCAGCTCGAAACGGTCCGCGCAGAACTCCAGGTCGAGCGTGGCGTCGCGCGGGATCGCCGGGCCCAGGCAGCGGTCCCACAGGGCGAGGCGCTGGCGGGCGTCGGGCATCGGGAACTCCGCGATCACATCGAGTCGGCGGGTGAACGCCTCGTCGAGGTTGGCCCGGAGGTTGGTGGTGAGCACGGCGATGCCGTCGAAGGACTCCATGCGCTGGAGGAGGTAGGCGGACTCCATGTTGGCGTGCTTGTCGCGGGAGTCGTTCACCTGGGAGCGCTTGCCGAAGATCGCGTCGGCCTCGTCGAACAGCAGGATGCCGTTGACGTCGGACGCCTCGACGAAGATGCGCTCCAGGTTCTTCTCGGTCTCCCCGATGTACTTGTCGACCACCGTGGACAGGTCCACGACGTACAGCTCCATGCCCAGTTCGGCGGCGACCACCTCGGCGGACATCGTCTTTCCCGTGCCGGACTCCCCGGCGAACAGGGCGATGACGCCTCTCCCCCGGCCGCCGCCCGGCCGCATCCGCCACTGCCCGAGGACCGTCTCGCGGTGGCGGGCGCGCAGGGCGAGTTCCGTGAGCTGGGTGCGGGTGGCCGGGGGCAGCACCAGGTCGTCCCAGCCGACGCCGGGCTCGACGCGGCGGGCGAGCCGTTCCAGGCCCGCGCCGTTCTGGGCGCGGACCGCCGCCCGCAGGTCCTCCGGGCTGACCGGGCGGGGCTCCAGGACGGCCAGCCGGGAGGCGACGGTCGCGGCCCGGCGCAGCTGTCCGGAGTCGAGCCGGTAGGCGGCGGCCGCCTCGACGAGCGCGTCGCCGGCGGTGGCGTGCGCGGCGGACAGCCCGACCGAGCGGCCCGCTTCGGCGAGCGCCCGCCGCCACTGGCGCGCCATGCCGTCGGGGCCGGGCGGCGGGACGGTGACGGGCACCGGGCTCTCCGCGGTCCACAGCGGGTCCCAGTTCTTCTTCCCGTACGCGATCAGGGGCGTGGAGCCGAGCGCCGCACACAGGGACCCGAGCAGCCGGGCCCCCTCGGGGCGTTCGGGGGCGAGCGTTTCGAGCGGGCCGAGGACGACACCGGACCGGACGAGGCGGGATTCCGTCGCCAACGCCCGTACGAGAGCGGCTGGTTCGGAAGCAGTCGCGAGCGCGGCGATGTCGACGACGAGCGGGCGCCGGGCTGCCGTGTGCAGAGCCGCGATCGCGAGGGCGCCCGGGTCGCCGCCCCGGTCGAGCAGGTGCACCAGGCCGCTGCCCGCGCCGAGGACAGCCGCGACCCGGGGGACCTCGGGCCGCTCGTCCGGCTCCGGGGTGCGGGGGCCCTCCCGGACGATCCCGCGCAGTCGGCCGTCGATCCCGTCGTCGCCGAGGAGATATGCGGCGACCCGGTCGGGTACGCACAACAGCCGCGAGAGCAGCGGGCGTTCGGGCTCGGCGATCTCCAGCAGGCCGCCCGCGACGAGCGGGGCGGCGGGCGCGAGGCGGAAGCGGCCCGCGCCGGCGGCGGGCAGCCCGCACAGCTCCAGGGCCAGGCCGATGGTGGGGCGGCGGCGGGTGAGGTCGTCGTTGAGGTAGCCGTACAGCCGCTCGAACCGGGGGTCGATGTCCGGGGCGAGAGCGACCAGCAGGAGGTCGATGTCCGGCGGGGCGAGGCCGAAGCGTTCGGCCAACTCACGGAGTCGGCCGCCGCTTTCCGCGTCGGAGGACGCCCCGCCCCCGTACTCCGGTACGGGCGTGAACGCGTCGCGGGTCTCCAGGATGCGGGCCGCCGCCTCGGGGGTGAGGTACTGCCCCCGGTAGGGGTCGTCGGGGTCCGGGTCGACCGCTCGGCGGGCGACGACGGCTTCCCGGACCCGCTGTTCGAGGTGGCCGAGCCGCTCCCACAGCACCTCGATGTCGGTCAACTCAGCAGTCTGCTGCACCTGTTGTACGGGTGGTGTCATCGTGCGGCGTTCCCCCGCCTGCGTCGGCCGGGCGGCAGTCGCCGTTCCCGGGGTGCGGCGAAGCCCTGTTCGCCGGGGTCGGTCGCTCCTTCGTAGCGCAGGCGGCGGCCAGGGTCGCCGAGGTCGCCGTCCACGTACGGCGCGGTCTTCATGACGAGGCCTTCGGTGACCGGCGGTCCGGCGGCGGTGCGTTCACCGGCCAGCGGGGCGAGGACCCGGAGGTCGATGGCGGCCTTGAGCTCGCCGCCGAGCGCGGACCAGACGTCGGAGGCGGACGGGCCGCCGGCTCCGGGGCCCGCCGCTTCCAGCTCGACGGTCAGGCCGAGTTCGGCGAGGCTGCCGGTGTGGAGCCGGGCGGGCAGCGTGTCCGTGCGGACGAGGGTGCGCAACACCTCTGAGAGCAGGCGGTGTTCGTCCTGCGGGCGGTTGGTCCAGGCGGTGACCAGATAGGTCAGCTCGAACCAGCGCGGCGGGGTCCGCCACCCGGTGATGACGCCCTCCTCGTCATGTGTCTCGGCCGTTCCGGTCCGCCGTCGGGCCGCGTCCTCGCGGATGCCGTGCAGGAAGACGCTGATGGTCGGGGCGTTGCGGCGGGCCGACCAGTCCTTCGTCGGGGCGTCGAAGACCAGGTCGACGCCGCTGTCCTCCAGTCCGGCCTCGGCGAGCAACAGCCGTAGCCCTTCGTCGACTTCGTGGATCATCGGCGGATCACCGTATCGGGCGGGGTGATGGTGCCGAGCACCACGAGGAAGTCCGTCTTCACCGGGCTGAACCCGGGGCCCTGCGCGGTGATGTCGCGCGGCCCGATCTCGTCCTTGGCCAGGATGAGGAGCTGGGCGATGAACGTGCCGTCGCCCAGCGGCCGGGTCGGGGCCGCGGCGGCGGTGATGCCGGGCTTCCAGCTGAGGGTGACGGGCGCGCCGGGCGGGAAGTCCTTGCCGCGCACGGAGGTGACGAAGCCGGGTTTGCCGACCTTGGGCACCGCGATGATCCGGGGCTGCAGGATGCGCAGCGGGATCCGGGAGACGTTGTCGCGGAGGTTCGCGTCGGTGCCGGTGGTGGTGAGCGACGCGGTGATCGTCGTACGGAGCGCCTTGTCGGGCGAGAGGACGACGCTGATGACCGTGGAGGCGCGGGGCGCGAGGTCGGGGAGCGTGCAGGCGCCCGCGGCGCAGCCGGCCGGGAGCGGGCCGGCGGGGATGCCGCGGGGCAGTCCGAGGTCCAGCCGGAGGCCGGTAGCCAGGGCGTTCCTGCCGTTGCGCACGGTGTACGTCACGACCACCTTGCCGCCGACGTAGCCGGGGCTGGGCTGGGCCCGCACGGTGACGGCGGGCCCGGCCTCGGGCGCGGGCGGCGGGGGTGCGTGGGCCGGCGGCGGGGGCGGTGTGGTCGTGGGCGGCGGAGTGGGTGCGGGGGTCGTCGGCGTGGGGGTCGGGGACGGCGGTGGCGTGGTCGGCGGGGGTGTCGTCGGGGGCGGGGTGGGCGGTGGGGCGTCCTCGACCGGGACGATCGTGCCGGTGGCGTTGTCCGTCGGGTTGGGGTCGATGACGGCCCCGGTGACGGACCAGTTGACGCGCTGGATGCCGGTGGTGACGCCGGTCAGCCGGGCGGTGATCTCCACGTCGGTGCCGGGCGGGACGATGCCCAGGTCGCACTGGGGGGTGCCGGGTGCGCAGGTCGCGGTGTCGGTGGTGAGCTCCTCCAGCCGTACGCCGGGCGGGGCGTCGACGGTGAGGGTGGTGCCGGGCGACGGGGCGGGGCCCCGGTTGGTGACGGTGATCGTCACCTCGGTTTCGGAACCGACCTCCACTGCGGGCCGGTCGGGTGGCGCGGTGAGCGACAGGTCGACGGACTGCTGGAGGGCGGGCTCCTTCTGCCGTCCGGCGTGCGTGTTGTCGACGGGGGTCAGCTCGCCGGAGGCGATGTCGAGGACGGAGAGCTGCTCCATGGAGTTCGGGGCGATTTCCCGGCGCGCGGTGAACACGAGCTTGTCGCCGCCGGGGGTCCAGGCCACGTCGCGGGGCTGGTGGGGGCCGGTCGCGGTGGTGTCGGGGACCGGCAGGTCGCAGCCGTCGGGGTTGTCCTTCTGGATGGAGGGCAGCACGACGCGGCAGCCACCGCCGCGCAGGGGCTTGACGATCACGCCGGCCTGCTGGTTGACCCTGCCGCCGCCGTCCTTGCGGTTGAACGCCACCTTCAGGCCGTCCGGGGAGAACGCGGGACTGTCGTCGATGACGTCGCAGTCACCGGGACAGATGGTGGCGCTCAGGTCCCGCTGGTTGCCGAGGTCGGCGACCGGCACGACCCAGATGTGCTTGTTGCCGCCGTTGCCGTTGATGACGTGGTTGCGGGTGAAGGCGAGGTTGACGCCGTCGGAGGACCAGGTGGGCTGGGCGTCGCCGCCGGTCTGCTGACCCTCGGGCGGCCGGATCTCGTCGAGGATCTCACCGCTCGCGACATCGGCGACGAGGATGCGGCTCGGGCCCGCCGCGTCGCCGGTGCCACCGGGCGAGGTGCGGGTGAAGGCGAGCTTGGTGCCGTCGGGCGAGAAGGCGGGGTCGGTGTCCCAGTCGTTCGGGCCGCGCCCGGCGAGCGGCAGCGCCGCCGCGTTGCCGCCGTCGGCGTCGGCCATCCAGATCCGCTCGATCCGCCCGGCGTCGGTGTCCTCGAAGCGGGTGACGACGATGCGGCGGCCGTCGGGCGTGTAGCTCTGCCGCTCGGTCCAGGGGTCGAAGCCCGCGGCCGGGCTGAACAGCGGGTCCACGGCGGGGTTCTCGTTGGTGCGGGCCGCCGGGTCCTCCTTCAGGATGGTGAGGCCCAGGTCGCGAGGGTCGGAGCCGTCCTGACGCACGTCCTGGAGCGTCACGATCTGTGCGGCGGCCAGCAGTTCGCCGGGCTTCTTGACGGTCTCGGGGTCCGGGGTGATCCGGGGGACGACGACGGTCCCGGCCGGGGGGAACCAGGTGGGCGGCCCCACCTCGCGGTTCTCGTTGACCAGTTGGTCCGGCGGGTCGGGGTCGAAGGCGGTCACCCGGTAGACGTGGTCGAAGTCGTCGCAGCCGCAGGTGTGGTACGGGCTGAGGAAGACGACGTCCTTCCCGTCGGGCAGCCAGGAGGCCGACCGGGTGCCCCACTCGGCGTGCCCGCCGGCCAACAGGGGGCGGTCGGTGCCGAGGCCCTCGGTGGCCCGCAGTTCTGTGCCGTCGTCGACGTCCGGGTCCGGATCGGTGGTGAGGGTGTACGCGACGGTGTTCCGGTCGGCGGGGTCGGTGCCCGGGTTCCAGGACGGCTCGGTGGCGTCGCCGGCCCCCGCGTCGCTGATCCGGGTCTGCGGGCCGCCCGCGACGTCCCGTACGTAGATCTGCCATCCGAGGACGGTGTCGCCGTCGCAGGCGTACGCGATCCTCGTGCCGTCCGGGGACCAGGTCGGGGACTCCTCGTTGTCGGCGGTGTCGGTGAGCCGCCGCAGATTCGAGCCGTCGACGCCGACCGACCACAGATCGCGCTGGACCGTGCCGCCGGGTCCTGGCTCCGCCGAGTCGAAGACGACGGTCCGTCCGTCCGGGGAGAGTTCGGGCCGGGCCGCGTCCCGGCCGTCGGTGAGCCGGCGCACCGACCCGTCCGCGCCCCGTACGTACACCTGGGGCTTGGCGCTGTCGCGCAGGCTGGTGAAGACCAGGACGTCACCGCGGGCGGAGGGGTCCTGGTCGTAGTGGGCGGGCCCGTCGCCGAACAGCGGGTCGGTGGTGTCCTGGTCGTTGGCCCGCCCCAGGCTGCGGTGTTCGGTACCGGCGAAGGCGATGCGCCCCGCCGGGGCCGGTCCGGCGTCCGCCGGGGCGGCGACGGCCTGGCCCGCCCCGTCGGGTGCGGCGGCCGAGCCGACCAGCAGCAGCGGCGCCAACAGCACCACCGCGCCGGTCAGTCGGCCCAGCCGGGAATGCTTCGCCGGGCCAGCAGTGCCGGTCACGGCCCACCTCACAGTCTGTCGATCGACTCTCCACCGGCCAGCCTCGCGCCCGCGTGGGGTGGGGAACAGGCCGCGAGTACCCGGAACGGGGGAAGGGACCGCTGCCCTTTGCGGCAGTGGGCCAACCGCGCTCGGGGCACTGCTGTCGGCGGGATCCAGGGGCGGAGCGGAGGCGTCGACCGGTCCGCACAGCGGCGCCGCCGGCCGACGGGGGTTCGTCAGACCGGCGGCGTCGTCGCTGCGCGGAGGTGCGGCGGTGTCAGAGGTCGCCCTGGAGGTAGGAGCGGGCCGCTGCCATCACGTCCTTGAACTGCCCGTCGGCGATGGCCTGCAGAGGTGACTCGTCCTCCAGCTGCGGGTTCATCCCGATCATCCAGGCGCGTGCCGTGTGTGGGTTCTCGCCGTTCTCGATGAGCTTGAAGATCTGGTAGGCGGTACGCAGGCGCACCTCGGCTTCGTAGCGCGGGGCGTTGATCCCCCTGCACCACTTGCCGACCTGCTTGGCGTCCTCGATGCCGGCGACGTGCGCGGTGACGCGCTGGCTGAAGTTGTCCTGCAGGAAGCGCGCGATGTCCGCGATGGTCCGTTCCGTCGTGTCCCGGTGTGCGCAGGTCTCGGCGGAGGTCTCTCGCATGGTCTGCATGGTCTCCTCGTTTCCTCTCGCTGGCCGTGGGGCGTCAGCCGAGGATGTGTGCGCCGGAAGCGCGGTGACGGGAAAGGGCCGCGTGGCGCTGCCGTTCGTCAGGCGTGGGCGTCGGGCGCCGCGATATGCGCGGGGATCCCGTGGCCGCTTCGGGCGCATCTTCGGTCCGGAGGAGGTGACCGGGGTGTTGGGACATACGGGTCGCTCTGTCTCTGCGTTCGGACGCAGCGTTCGGCAGGCGTAAGTGGCCGGCAGTCTGGGTCAACACGGCTTCCCCCCTCTGGTATTGAGGAGAGGATACCCGTTTCCCCGTCAGTTACTCCACGGTTTTCCCACCTCGAAAGCGCACTAAATCCCTCCTCGTGTTGCCGCGAACGTCTCTGATCTGCACGTTCCCCAAAGGGCTGCCCGGTGTTGGAGCACAGGTGCGAACACCCGCCCCGCGCAGAGGCACCGGATCGGGGGACATCTCGCACCGCCAGTCGGCCCCAACGGGCGCGGTTCACCAGACGGTGATGCCGTATTCGCGGGCGACCTCCTTCAGTTCGACGGATTCGGCGAAGATCGGGCGGCGTTCGGCCTCGACGTACTCGGTGCCGCTGAGAACGGCCCAGCAACGGCGTCCGCCGTACCCCGACCGGTAGGCGATGCCCTGGGCCAGTCGGTGCCCCTCTGCGTTGCGCTGGGCCACGGTCCAGGCGGCGATCTGCCGTGCGACCCGGCGGTCCCTTCCGTGGATGTGCTCTTCACCCAACGGGCCCTCGATGCCCCACGCGTCGAACTCCTGCCGGAGTTCCCGGGCGAGCACGGCGCGGGTGGCGTCCGCGTCGACGTCCAGGAACCTGGCGTCGGATGCCAGCTTCAGCCGGACGAGGATGTGCGTGTCGCGCCAGCTGGAGGCGAGATGACCGAGTTTCATCCGGCCCTGCGCCACGGGTTCGTCGGCGAGAAGTTCGCGCATCTTCGGCTGGACCCGGAAATGCGCCAGCGCCTCGGCGTAGCAGCCGGCCGGTTCGGAGGCGCAGTAGAGCATGCCGTAGCTGAAAAGGCTGAAGCGGCCTGCCGAGGACCCCTCGATGGTCTCGGGTTCGATCCGGTTGAACCTCAGCGGTTCGCTCGTTTTGCCCAGTCGCCAGACGCCCCGGTCCGGGGGCCGCACCAGCTCGACCGGAGGAACGGTGGCGGTCATCCCCGCTGCCCCCAGTCCGTGCCGTCGGGGCCCTGCCGTCCGGCGCGCACGCACCGGGAGCGGGGCCGGAAGACGGCCGACGAAATGGCAACGGGGTCTAAGACAGCTGTCATGAATCCTCGATAGAGCAGTGTGGCCGAAGCATCGCGATCGTGTCGCAGCGTCGCGGTCGTGGGTGAAGCGCGCGGCCGTGCCCGGACAGGCCCGTTCGGTCCGGACCGCGGCTGATCATTGTCGCGTACGCACCCCTTTCTTGTCGGCCCGTCGGGCTCACCCGCCGGGCGCATCGGCGGAGCACGTCGGCGCGCGGACGGCGCACATGGGGGTCACAGGCGGTCGTGATGGATACGGAAGATCATGGTTCCCGCCTCTCCGGTCGCGAGGAGGACGGTGGACAGCTCCCCTTCCGGCTGCGGGGCCACACGGAGGGCGGTGACGGGGTGACCCGTGACGATCTGCAGAAGCATCCGGTCGGCGGCCGCGTCCCACAGGTGGATGCCGGTGGCCCCGGCGGCGGCGAGGACCAGCCGCCTGCGGTGGACCCGGAATGCGGTCACAGCCTGCAGCTCGCCGTCTCCGGGGGCGAATTCGGCGAGGGGCCCGCTCGCCGCGTCGGGGTCCCAGAGCCTGAGCGTGCCGTTCTGTCCCGCGGTGACCATGCGGAGCCCGGTCTCGCCCCGCAGGCGGGCGAAGGCCACGTCGTTGACGATGTTCTGGCCGCATCGGATCGTCGGCCCGTGCTGGGCGAGGGCGCCGACGTCCCAGACCCGGACTTTTCCGTCACTGCCTCCGGACGCCAGGAGCACGCCGTCGTCGGTACGGGTGGAGGCCAGCGCGCGGACGCTGAACCGGTGGTCGTCGAAGACGGCCAGGCTGCGGAGCCGGTCGAGGTCCCACAGCCGCACGGTTCCGTCGGCGCTCCCACTGGCCAGCAGGGAGGAGTCTCCGGCGCCGGGCAGCGCGAGGAGGGCGAGCGCCGGTGAGAAGTGCCCGCGCAGCCGCGGCGGCGGCTCGGGATCATCGCCGGGTTCGAGGGCGCGCAGCGCGATGCTGTTGTCGCTGAGGGCCGCTGCCAGCACCGGGCGGTGGTGGAGTCGGGCCCAGGCCAGGGCGGTGACGGTCTCGTCCTCGATGAGAGGGCGTTCCGTGCCGGTGCCGATGTCCCGGACGAGCGTGGTGGTCCCCTCGGTCACCGCGAGCAGATGCACGGGACCGGGCGACAGCGCGCTGGCGGTGACACGGTTCCACCGGGCGCGCCCGTGCCGGAACGTGCTGCCGTCCAGCGGCCAGTTCCGGACCGTGCGATCGGATCCCGCTGTGATGAGGCGCGTCACGGGGCCGTCGGACAGGGCGGTGAGGGCGGTGACCGCTTCGGCGTGCGCCGGCAGGGACTCGCCGACGGGCTCCAGACTGTCGGGACGCCAGAGGCGGACGGTGCCGTCGGCGCCGCCCGCCGCGAGGGTCTCCCGGCCCTCGACGGTGACGACGGCCAGGGCGGTGACCGCGCCACTCGCCACCGCCTCGACGGAGTGCGTACGGATGTCGGCGTCGGCGTCGACGCTGTGCACGGAGAGGCGGCCGTGGGCGTCGCCCACGGCGTACGCCCCGGGCTCCGACAGCGCGACCAGGGTGCGCACGGGGGCGGAGTGGCGTGAGCAGACCCGGGTGGTGCGCCCGTCGGAGGCGGAGACGGTGTCGTGCTGGGCAACGAGCAGCAGCCCGGCGCCGTCCGGCCCCGTCGTCCCGCTGAGGTGGGCCGCCCCGGGGACGAGCGCGGGCAGCGGGATGTCGACCCGGTGCAGGGTCGCCGTGTTGAACGCGGCGAGGTGACCGTCGCTCCAGGCAGCGAGGAGCACCGCGGTCCGGCCCGGCGGCCGGTGGAGGGTGAGCGCGGTGACCCAGGCGGCGGTGCGCCGCAGCACCTCCCCCGTCCGGCGGCCGCGGGGGGCGTTGAGTATCGCCACGGCGCCGTCGGTGCTCCCGGTGGCGACGATTCCCTCGTGCAGGGGCAGCAGGTGGGTGACGGCTCCTTCGTGCAGGGTGACCGGCGGTGCGGCGGCGGAGCCGTCACGCCTCAGGACGCGCACCACACCGTGGTCGTCCCCGGTGACCAGCAGGGCCTGGGCCGGGGAGCGCCGCCGGGGGACGACCGAAGCCAGCGAGACGACATCGGCGTCGTTGAGGGCCCATACGTTGTCCGGGTTGGCGCAGTCGCTCCACAGGGGTGTGACGGGCGAGCGGTCGAACGGCGCGTCCGGGGAGCCGGCCCGGGGGCCCGGCCTGAGCCGTGACGTCGCGGCGTGGTGCGCCAGGTGCAGGCTGGTCAGCCGGGACAGGGGGCTCAGTTCGCGGGAGTAGGGCTCCAGTGTGGCCCAGACCTGGAGCCACTGCTGGTGGGCCGGGGGGCTCGACTCTCCCGCCAGCAGGCGGCCGAGCCCGGAGCTCGATTCCCAGGGCAGCAGGGCGGGCGGAACATGGACGTCGTCCAGGACGCGCCCCTGGGCGGCATGCCGGGCCAGGTGCCGTCGCAGGTAGGGGTGGGGCGGGATGCTGGGGTCGTCGGGGACCAGTTCGGCGAGAGCGGCGGCCAGTTGGCGGTGGATCTCCGTGTGCCGGTCGTCCCCGGCCGGCCCGGTCACGCGGCCCCGCCCCGGTCGAACCAGTCCATGTCGAGGTCGCGCAGGGCCTCGGCCAGCGTCTCGTGGGCCGGGCGGTAGACCCGCCGGTGGTCCTCGTGGTCGTGGGCCAGATAGCCGTTGAGTCGGCTCTTGAGGAGTTTGGCGATCATCTCGTCCCAGTCGGGCAGGGGCCGGCCGAGCAGCACCCGGGCCATTTGCGGCCAGATGGTGGACCAGGGGATACCGGCCCCTTCGGCGAAGGCGGACGCGCGCAGGAGCGCCAGCGCCACCTCGGAGGGCAGTCCGTCCCCTTCGACCAGCGCGAGGTCGCGCTTGAGCAGCCCCTCCGTACCGTTGCTGAGCATCCGCTGCCACTCCGGACGCTGCGCGACGGCGGCAGGGTCGTCGGTGGAGCGGAGCTGTTCACCGGCGATGCGGGCGTCGATGAAGGAGGGCCAGACGACGGGTGCGACCAGCGCGGCCGCCTCTTCGGCCGACGCGCGGTGCGCGCCGCCCTCGCAGATGAGCGCGTGCAGATAGGCGGCGATGTCCTGTTCGCTGTGCTCGTCGTCGGTGCGCTGCTCCTCGGCTGTCGGGAAGACGGCCTTGAGCGCCTCGTTGTGGCCCTGTTCCTCCTCGGACAGGTCCACGGAGGATTCGCTGAGCGGCCGGCTGGAGCGCACTCCGATCAGGAGCCGCAGACCGGCCGGGGCGGCGAACGGTTCGCCGTCGGCCCGTGGGACGGGGACCTGGTCCAGCAGCGGTGCGCAGAACTCGTTGAGCGGCGCCAGCACGTCCTCGATGACGCGTTCCCGCTCGTCCGCCTCGTCGAGGCCGTCGATGACGAGGGTGACCGCGTCGTCGCGGTCCCGGAGAACGGCGAGGATCTGCCGGGTCCGTTCGACGACCGGGTCCTCGGTCGACCGGATCCGTCCCGGCGTCGCCCCCAGGGCTTCGAGGATGTCGCAGGCAAGATCCGCCGCGCCCCGGTGACGGGCCAGAACCGCGCCGGTGACGGACCCGGTGGCGGGGACGGTGTCGGGCGCGGACAGGTCGAGTGCCGCCTTGCACAGGGGGTCTTCGCGGAACGCGGGGTCGCTCAGGACGACGGCTCGGGCGAGCACGGCGGACTTCCCGCTGCCGGCGCTGCCGGTGACGAGGAGGACCCCGCGGGTGCGGGCGGGGCCGAGGAAGGCCGCGATGCTGCGGTTGATGTCCTCGCGGCCGCGGAAGTACCAGCCGGGGTCCTGGTCCTGGGTGCGGCCTGTGGCCCGGTCGAGCCAGTAGTCGGCGGCCGGGACCGCGCGGGCCCCGTCCGCGCCGCCCAGCTCGCGCACCCGGCGGTACCCGGGGTTGGGGATGCAGGGGGTGGGGCTCAGGACACCGCCGCCGTCGGCCACCCAGCGCAGCCGGTGCTTCCTGCGCTCCTCGGGATCCAGGCTGCGTTCGAACTCCGACATCAGCTCGACGACGCTGAGATGGGGGGTGGTGATGCCCGCGGTGGTACGCAGTCGCTCGAGCGCCGCGCGCAGCAGCGTCGGGAACCGCCGGACCTGGACCGGCCGGTCGTGCCCGCTGGTGACGAGGACGTCGAGCCGGCAGCGGTTGCGGCGGTCGGCGCTGATGTCCTCCAGCATGTCGTCGATCTCGCCGCTGATCTTCCCGGCGTAGCAGGTGTTGACGATGACCAGGACGTTCTCGGCGTGGCAGTCGAGCGCCGCCGCGATGAGGTCGGTGGTACGGACCCAGGTGCTGAGGTGGCGCCCCTTGACGGAACCCGGCAGCTGCAGGAAGTGGGTACGGGAGGTGGCGATGCCGTGACCGGTGATGAACAGGACCAGGGCCTCGCCCTCCATCTCCCGCACCCGGTGCTCCCGGAGGAAGTCCTCGACGTCCTCGCGCAGGGTGAGGGCCGGGGCGGGGACATGGCGGAAGGCGTCGGAGGAGACCGGTGAGGACCACCACTCGGCGACCACGTCCAGCTGTTCGTCGATGCCGGCGGTGAAGGCCTCGTCGCCGTCACCGTAATCCCGTACGGCCAGCGTGAGCAGCGTCCGTCCCGCCGCATTCTGCTCGGCGGCCCGATTCCGCCCTAACTCCCCCACCGTGTTCCGCATCTCTCTAGTCTTCCAGGCATGACGAAGCCGCCGCAGACGAATCCGGGCCATCGCCCCGGCAGCAGCACCCTTTTCCCCCCGGACGTCACTCCTGCGGTCACGCACGACGCGGTCGTGATCGTCCCCGGCATCATGGGGAGCGAGCTGTTCGACACCCTCTCCGGGAAGGTGCTCTGGGGGCTGGCGCACCCCGGGTGGCTCGCGAAGGCCTGGCTGACCCGGGACGGCCTGGCCCCTCTGCATCTCACCCCGGAGGAACAGGCCGGGGAGTACGGGCGCGTCCGAGCGCGCAGGCTGCTGCGGATCCCTGTGTGGAGCCCGGTCCTGCGGGGGATCGAGCCGTACCACAAGCTGACCCGGGCCATCGAGGAGACGGTCGCCCACCCCGACGCGGTGCTGCCGTTCCCCTACGACTGGCGGCTGCCCGTCGAGGTCAACGCCCGGCTCCTCGCGGCGGAAGCCCGTAAGCATCTGGAGCAGTGGCGCGGGCACCCCGCCCACGACGCGGCCCGCCGTCGGGCGCTCGACGAACGCGAAGGGCGTCTCGTCTTCGTCGCCCACTCCATGGGCGGGCTCGTCACTCATGCGGCGCTCACCCTGGGCTTCGACAACGACCTGGCTGCCGACACCCGGGGCGTCATGACGCTCGGGACGCCGTTCCGGGGGTCCGTGGTCGCGGCGAACATCCTCAACTCCGTACAGGGGGCGCCGCTTCCGCTTCCGCACCGCAGGCTTGCGGCCCTGGCGTCGGCGATGCCGGGCGTCCACGACCTGCTGCCCCGGTTCATCTGCCTGGAGGAGGGCGCCGGGGCGCGCCGGCTCGCCCCGTCCGACGTCGGCGCGCTCGGCGGGGACGAGGAACTCGCCAAGAAATCAGGGGAGTTCTTCGCCCGTCTCGCGAAGCAGGAGCTTCCTCACCACCGGGCCGTCGTCGGGGTTCACCAGGACACGGTGCAGTCCCTGCGGTTGGAGAACGGCGAGGTCCTGGCCTCCGAGTACTGCTTCCGTGCGCACCGGAACGGCGAGCTGAGGCGGGACGAGAACGGGGTGGCGCTCCGGTTCCGGGCCTGGGGGGACGGTACGGTCCACCGGGACTCGGCGGCCCTGAAGGGCGGGGCGGTCCCGATCGCGCTCCAGCACGGTGCGCTGGCCAGTGGCCGGGCGGCACGGGACGCGGTTCTCGACTTCCTTCTGGAGGAGGACGACCTCGGCCCGGACCAGGCGGACGAGGGACTCGGGCTGACCGTTCCGGACTACGTGACGCCCGGGGAGACCTGGTCGCTCCGGATCACCGGGACCGACGATCCGTCCGGGATCGACTGCACGGTGGCCGCGGTCGACGGCCCCGTCCGCCGCCGGGCCCTTCCCTACGCGGAGGACGGGGACGCGCTGACGGCCGACGTGGACCTCCCCGAGGCCGGGCTGTACCGGGTCACGGTGGAGGCCGACCGGCTGCCCTCGCCGCTGACGCAGCTGGTGTTCGCCGGCCCCGGCGGCACGCGGCCGACGGAGGACTGAGCGACCCGGACAGTGCGGCCGTTCCGCCTGCCGGGCCCGGCGCCCGGGGCGACGGGACGGACGCGGGGCCGGGCCCGCCCCGCCTCAGATCAGCCCGTGGCGCATCGCGTATCCCACCGCGTGGGCCCGGTTGCGCAGTTCGAGGCGGGTCGCGACCTCGTGCAGGACGTTCTTGACGGTGCGTTCCGAGTACGAGGTCTTCTGTGCGATCTCCGCGGTGTCGCAGCCCTCCGAGACCAGCCGGATCATCTCCGCCTCCCGCGCGGTGAGGGTGGACAGGGTGAGCCCTCGGGGGTCGAGGACCGTGCGCTGGAGGGAGCTGACGTGGTCGAGGAGCTTGCCGAGCAGATCGCCCGGCAGGACGCCCTCACCGTTGGCCATGGCGCGCACCAGGTGGACGAGCCGGTCCTGGTCGGCCTCGCCGCGCCGGAGGACGGCGGCGACCCCGCACTCGATCATGGTCTGGAGGGCGCCCGACTCGAAGTAGCCGACGACCAGTCCGGTGCGGGTGGAGGTGTTGCGCTGGAGGCGGTGCAGGAGCTGGACCGTGGTCTCGCCCACCGTGTCCACCACGACCAGGGAGACCTGCGCCCGGTCCGCCTCGGCCTCCGGCAGCAGTTCTATCTCGGGGCGCACGCGCAGTTGGTGGATCATGCCGGTCTGCAGGATCAGGTCCTCCGCGTACACCGCGACGGAGACCCTGCCCCCGGGCGCTCCCCCGGCGCCGGTGGTGCGGCGGCCGGCGGCGTCGGGCCTGCGGTACTGCCCGCGTGCCGCCGTGCTGTTCGTCGTTTCCGTGATCGTCATCGTTCGTGCCCGTCTTCCTCAGGTACTTCAGCCCGATATGCCTGCTGTGCTGGTGATCGCCCGCGCCGGCCGGGGCAGGGCGACCGGGCCCGGCGCGGGGGCGCGGGGACACCGTGCCGGTGGGCCCGCGGGGCACCACCGCTGCCCGCTTCTTGCCCTTGCGTCTCTGCTGCCGCGCGGTACCGGCGGCCTACCGTCGCAGAGTGACCACATCTGCCGAACTCGCAAGCCCCACGGTGACGGTGTCGCCGGGCGGTACCGCGACGACCACCCTGACCGTGCGCAACGACGGCGACATCGTCGAGGCCTACACCCTCGAAGTGGTCGGCGACTGTGCCGCCTGGACCACCGTCGAGCCGGCGCGTGTGTCGCTCTACCCGGGCACCTCCGAGACGGTGACCCTCACCTTCGCCCCGCCCCGCTCCCACGAGGTCCGGGCGGGCGAAACCCCCCTGGCCGTACGGGTGCTGCCCGCCGAGCGCCCCGAGTCGGTGGTCGTCCCGGAGTCGACGGTGACCGTGGAGCCCTTCCACGAGCTGCGCGCGGAGCTGGAACCGCGCCGCCGCCGGGGCTGGGTGGGCTCCCGGTTCCGTACCGCCGTGCAGAACAAGGGGAACACTCCGGTGGATGTGGCCCTGGCGGGCCGGCAGGACGGGGAGGATCTGCGTCTCGCCTTCACCCCGGACAGGAAGCGGCTGGAGCCGGGCGAGTCGGCGGAGGTCGCGCTGAAGGTCCGGGCCCGGAAGCTGATCTGGTTCGGCGAGCCCGTCACCTGGCCGTTCGAGGTCCTGGCGACCGAGGGCGCGGAGGTTGTCGAGAGCGCCGAGGAGGGCACCGAGAAGGATGCCGAGCCCAAGGCCGTGGCCACGTCCCCGGTCGACGACGGGCAGCCCGGCGGGTCCGAGCCGCTGCCCGGGGAGTTCGCGCAGATACCCGTGCTGCCCAAGTGGCTGCTGATCGTGCTGGCGGCGCTGCTGGCCCTGCTGCTCGTCTGGTTCGCCCTGGTGCGGCCCGCGGTGCAGAGCACGGCCAAGCAGGCGGGGACGAAGGCCGCGCAGGAGGAGACCGAGCGGGGCAAGGAGCAGGGGTCGACGCCCCCCGGCGGTGCGGAGAACCCGGCAGGCGGCCAGGGCCAGGGAACCGGTCCGGACGGCACGGGCCCCGGCGGGACCGGTTCCGGACCGGGCTCCACCGGCGGGGGCGGCGGCACGGGCGGGAGCGGTGGCGGCGGGGGCGAACAGGCCTCCAGGACCATCGACGTGCAGACCCGGGCGGGGGCCGAGGGGGAAGGCACCTACAAGGTTCCGGCCGGGAAGGTCTTCCGCGTCACGGACGTCGTGGTGGCGAACTTCCAGGGCGACGAGGGCCTCGTGACGATCTCCTTCGGCGAGAACAAGATCACGACGATCGCTCTGGAAACCTTCCGCAACCAGGACTATCACTGGGTCACCCCCATTCAGGTTCCGGAGAACGCCACCGTCACCGCTTCCGTCACCTGTGCCAAGCCCGGCACCCCGGCCACCGGACAACAGGCTTCCGGGTGCCATCAGGTTCTGAATGTCAGCGGTGTACTGAGCGATCTCGCTCGATAGTAAGGACGATAGAAGGACGTTGGGAGCGGGGCGAAACAGAGGCGCCGGGCCTTCTGCCGCGCCTGTTGACGAGACAACAACAGAAACCCGGCCGGAAGGAAACCCGGCGTGCCGGGCGGTGGCGGATTCACCCTCCCCACCGCACCGGAGATCTCCGCCGGTTCGGTCGTCCGCGACGTCGGCAGCACCGGAAGGATATCCGCTGCCGACGGCCGCAGACGCGAACGGGCCTGCTCAGGAGTGGCCCTGACGGTTCTGTGAGGATCGGCCGATGCCCGTTCGGAGCGCTTCCATGCCCGTTTCCCCCGTCCACACCCGACTGATTCCGCCACTCTTCCCGGCGTATTCTGGCCGAATCACATCGCCTCGGAGCGCATCCCCCGGTACCCCCGGACGACCATCGGCCGCCCAGGGTTTACCGGGGAAATGAGATACCAAACACATGGGCTTCCCGGCGCGCCGTCCGGCCTTTCCCCAATCGCTGCGCAGAGGAGACTCGTTCGGGCTCCGGCGTAACACGTTGTTCTCATTCTCGTCATGTGGGCGGCGAAATACGCAGGAAGGAACGGGAATAGGGGCGGGCGGTTCCGGCCGGGCCGCCGAGGGCAGGGTTACCCGGCGTTCGAGAGCCCGGAAAGGGCAGTCTCCTTGCCCCGTGTCCAGGACTCCGGGGCCTACTCCCGGCCCGCGCGGCCGGTCGAGACTGGGCGGTGATCGAGTGACCGTCCAGAAGGAGCGAGCATGCCGTCGTACCTCACCCCCGGTGTTTACGTGGAGGAGGTGCAGTCCGGAGCACGGCCCATCGAAGGAGTCGGCACCGCGGTCGCAGCCTTCGTCGGCTTCGCGGGGACGGGCCCCTTCCACCGGCCGACGCTGGTGACCAACTGGGACCAGTACGTGCAGACGTTCGGCGCCTTCACCGCCGACACCTATCTGGCGCACGCCGTCTACGGCTTCTTCGCCAACGGCGGCGGCGCGGCCTACATCGTACGCATCGGCGGCCCGGCGGAGGGCTCCGGCGCCTCCGGCCAGGGTTCCGTCGCCCAGGCCCCCGCCCCCGTGGCGCTCGGCGGCTTCCTGGTCGCCGCCAGGCCCGGCACGGGCGACGGCCTCTCCGTGGAGATCGCCGACGCCGAGGGCGAGAACCCGCCGGAGGACCGCTTCCGGCTGCTGGTGCGCCAGGGCGGCAAGGCCGTGGAGACGTACGACGTCTCCACCCGCAAGAACGTCAAGGGCTACCTGGTCACCCAGACCCGCGACTCCAAGCTGATCCAGGTCACCGAGCAGCCCGGCACGGCGCAGAGCCGCCCCGAGAAGCAGACCGTGGCCCTCGCCCCCGCGACGGCTGCGGCTCCCGGCAACGGGGTGGCCCGGCTCGACGCCTCCGAGTACGTGGGCGACGCCTCCGCCCGTACCGGGTTCGCCGGTCTCGAAGCGATCGACGAGATCACGATGGTCGCCGTCCCGGACCTGATGAGCGCCTTCCAGCGCGGCGACATCGACGCCGAGGGCGTCAAGACCGTGCAGCTCGCGGTCATCTCGCACTGCGAGCAGATGGGCGACCGCGTCGCCGTCCTCGACACCCCGCCCGGCATGAACGCCCAGCGCGTCCGCACCTGGCGCAACGAGGACGCCGGCTACGACTCCCGCTACGCCGCCCTCTACTACCCGTGGGTCAAGGTCTTCGACCCGGCGAGCGGCCGCAACTCCCTGGTCCCGCCGAGCGGTCACGTGGCCGGCGTCTGGGCGCGCAGCGACAACGAGCGCGGAGTCCACAAGGCCCCCGCCAACGAGGTCATCCGAGGAGCGGTGGACCTGGAGATCCGGCTCTCCAAGGGCGAGCAGGACCTCCTCAACCCGATCGGCGTCAACTGTGTGCGCGCCTTCCCCGGCCGCGGCATCCGCATCTGGGGCGCGCGCACCCTCTCCTCCGACCCGGCCTGGCGCTACCTCAACGTCCGCCGCCTCTTCAACTACCTGGAGGAGTCCATCCTCCTGGGCACCCAGTGGGTGGTGTTCGAGCCGAACGACGACCGCCTCTGGTCGAGCATCCGGCGCAACGTCACCGCGTTCCTCACCGAGGAGTGGCGGCGCGGCGCGCTGTTCGGCCGCACCGCAGAGGAGGCGTTCTACGTGCGCTGCGACCGGAGCAACAACCCGCAGGAGTCGATCGACCTCGGTCAGGTCGTCTGCGAGATCGGGGTGGCGCCGGTGAAGCCCGCGGAGTTCGTGATCTTCCGGCTCTCGCAGTTCTCGGACAGCACCAGCCTCGTCGACGAGTGACCCTCGCGGCCCTTCCCCACCACCCGCAGCACCATCGCAACCGGAACAGGTGACACACAGTCATGGCAGAGGGCGACGCTCTTTCCACCCACATCTTCGGCGTTCAGCTCGGCGGCTATCTCGTGGAGTCCATCCAGGAGATCAGCGGCATGACCGTCGAGGAAGAAGTCGTCGAGGTCCGTCAGGTGACCGCCGACGGCAAGCAGATCATCCGCAAGCAGCCGGGCGCCCGCCAGGCGGGCGAGGTGACGATCACCCGCGGGCTCGACAAGAGCAGCGAGTTCACCACCTGGATCAAGGAGACGCTCAACAACGGGGCCGTCGACACCGCCCGGCAGAACCTCACGATCGAGATCAAGGACTCGACCGGTGAGACCGTCCGCCGCATCCAGCTGATGCAGGGCTGGGCCTCCAAGTGGGAGGGCCCCTCGCTCAAGGCCGGCGAGTCCAGCGCGGCGACCGAGACGGTGACCATCACCTTCGAGGAGATCGTGGTCGAATGAGGCGCCGGACCGTTACGCCGGGGGCCGGGCTCGAAGAGACCCTCGACAACCTGGCCGCCGCGACCGCCACCCGCCAGGAGGCTCCGGCCGCGGCGGCCCCCGCCCGCGCGCCCCGGCGCGAACGGGATGCGTTGCAGACGGAGTTCGCCTTCGAGCTGCCGCGCGGGTACGTCGACGACGAGGGCCAGGTGCACCGCAACGGCACCATGCGGCTCGCGACGGCCCGGGACGAGCTGAAGCCCCAGATCGACCTGCGGGTGAAGGAGAACCCGGCGTACCTCTCCGTGGTGCTGCTGGCCCAGGTGATCACGCAGCTCGGCCCGATCACCGACGTCCACACGGGGATCGTCGAGCGGATGTACGCGACCGACGTGGCGTTCCTCCAGGACTTCTACCGCCGCATCAACAGCGAGGGCCACACGCATGCGGCGGTGACCTGCCCGCTGTGCCACGGCTCGTTCGAGGTGGACCTCTCGGGTGGGCGCCTGGGGGAATCGTGACGTACGCGCTTCCCCGGCTGCGGGAGGAGATCGCGTACGTCGCCTACCACTTCCATTGGCAGCGTGAGGACATTCTCGACCTCACCCACGGCGAGCGTCAGCAGTGGGTGCGGGAGATAGCGCGGATCAACACCCGCGTCAACGAAGGCGGGTGATCGTGTGGGGTTCGGGGACTGGCTGCGCCGGACGGACCGTCGGCGGTCCGCCGTGCCCTCTCCGGAGGGCGGGAGCGGGCACGGCGACACCTCTGCTGTGCCCGCCACACCCGCCGTGTCCAGCGAGGCCGGGGGCCGTGGCGACGGCGACGGTGGCTGGGACGGCGGGTGGCGGCGGGTGGCCCCGCCGTCGGTGACCGTCGCCCGGTCCTCGATCGGGGTGAGCGACGGACTGCGGTTCCGCTCGCGCCTGGCCTCCTGGCAGAACCCGTCCCTCGGCGGCGAACTCGGCCATGCCGTCCTGCCGTCCGCCCCGGTCGGCCTCATCCACGGAGTCGCCCGCCCGGGCTCGGCGCGGCCCTCGGCGTCCCCCGGCGGCCCGCTGCTGCTCCGCGCGGTCCGGCCCGACGGCAGCGAAGAACCCGCCGAGCCCCTCGGGCCCGCTGCGGACCTGCCGTCCGCCTCGGCGGGGAGGGCGTCCGCACGCGGTACGGGTACGGGGTCGGGAAAGCCGGGTCCGGCGTCGCCGCCGGTCCAGCGGTCGGCGGCTTCCGGCGGGAGCCGGCCGTCGTCGGGTGCGGCGGGAGCCACGAGCCGGTCGTCCTCACGTGCTTCGGGGCCTGGGGGCCAGTCGTCCGGGAACCAGTCCTCGTCGGGTGCCTCCGGACCTGCGGACCGGTCGTCATCAGCGGGTACGCCGGAGACGGTGTACGTGTCGCGCTCGGCAGCCTCGACGGGACGTACGGCCGCGTCAGGTACGGCGGGCTCGGCGGGACCCGCCGACTCGGCCCGGTCCGGGGAGGCGTCCAGGGACGCGTCCGGGAGCTCGAACGCGGCGCGGTCCGGGTCGGTATCCGGGCCGGTATCCGGACCGACGAACGCGGCCGGGTCCGCGTCGGCGAACCCCTCCGCGGCCGGATCGGCGACCTCGTCCGACTCCTCGCTCCGGTCCGGCTCGTCGGGCTCATCCCGCTCGTCGGACTCGGTCGGCTCGGACGCCTCATCAGGTTCGTCGGAGGCGGTCGGCTCGTCCGGCTCGGTCCGCTCAGTCGGCTCGTCCGGCCCATCCGGCTCGGTCGGCTCGGCGGCGCATGCGGGGGCCCTTCCCGCCCCCGGGCGGCCCACGCTCGGTCCCGGCAACAACGCTGAGGCCGTCGTCCGCCCGCCGTCGCGGCCCGCTGCCGTGCGCCCGGAGCGGATCGCGCCGTCGCTGACCGTGGCCCGGCGACCGGCCATGCCGCTGCGGCAGATCACCGCGCTCGCGCCTGCCACCCCGGTCGCCCCGCCCGCCCCCGCCCCCTTCTCGGCCGCGTCGTCGACAGCCGCACCGGCGACCGTCCAGCGAGCCGCGTCCGAGCGGCGGAGCGGTCCGGACCGTACGGGGCCGGTCGCCCCGGACCGTACCCGGTCGAACGCCCCGGAGCGTCCCACGCCCCCGCCCTCCGGCCCCGCCTCCACCCCCGACAGACCCGCCCCCGAGGCGGTACGTCCGGCCCTCGGCAAGCCGCTGCGCGAAATGCCCGCCGGGGCCAGGCCTGCCGGTACCGACGGACCGGCGGGCGTCGTTCCGTCCGCTCCCGGGGCCGTGCCTCCGGCAGCACCGGCCATGCCGGTGCTGCAACGCCAGACGTCGGAGCCGCCGAACCCGCAGGGCCCCAGGAGTCCGTCGAGCCCTCCAGCCGCAGCACCCACGGCCCCCGCGAAGTCCTCGCCCACGCCTTCGTCCTCCGGTCCGGCCGAGACCCCGGCACGGTGTCAGCCGTCGTCGAACCCGTCCGAGCCCTCCCCTTCGGTGCAGCGCGCCCCGGCCCCGGGGCCGGACGCCTCCGCCCGGGTGCGCGGTGGGATCGGGGCCCCGCTTCCCTCGCTGCCGCCGACCGCCCGGCTCGGCGGCGGCGCTCCGCTGCTCGGTGACCGTCCGTCCGCCGTGACGCGCCCGAACGCGGACCGGGCTCCGGGTCCCGGACCGGCGGCAACTCCCGGCTCCGGGACCACGGTTCCGGCCCCCGCCCCGACACCGCCGAGCGAGCCCGCCGCGATGCCCGTGAGGTCGGCACCCGCCGCTACCAGCGGCCCCGCCGAACCGTCCGGGCCCGCCTCCGTCCAGCGCTCGGCCGTCACCACCACTCCCCCGCCCCCGGTACGCATCCGGCCCATCCCCCGGGACCGTACGGCGACGGAACACGGCTCCGGCGGTACGGCACCCGCGTCCGCCTCCACGCTGTCCCCCAGGGGCCGGCGGCCACGCACCCTGCTTCCGGACCGCCCCCTGAGCATCAACACCGGATCCGCCGAAGGGTTTTCGGGGCCCCCGGTGGCGACGGGCGGCGGGTCGTCCCGCCCGGTCGTCGCGGCCACCTGGCGGCGCGACGTGGCGCAGCCCGGATCCGCCGACGCCCAGGCCGGTGCCGGGCAGGCCGCAGCCTCCGCCACAGCGGCAGGAACGGCGGTCCAGCGCTCCGCGACGCCCTCCCCCGTGCCTCCCGTCACGCAGCCGCCCTATCAGACATCCGGACCGACGACCCGCCAGGCCCAGCGACCGGGCCCCGCACAGCGGCCCCCCGTGGTCCGGCCCCATCCGCCCGTCGCGCCCCGGCCGGCGGACGCCGTCCCCGTACAGCGGCAGGCGATGCCGGTCGTGCCCGACGGCGCAGGTCCGCCGGTCGCCGGGCCGGCCCCGGCGGGCGGTGCCGCATCCGGCGGGCCCCCGAGCCCTTCCGTACGGGTGCCACCCCGCCCGGCCGCGCAGAGTGGCGGGCGGGGCCGGCCGGAGACCAGGGCCCAGGCGGTGCAGCGTGCGGCGGCGAACGCCGGGATCGCCGGGGTGCCCGTCCAGGCCGCACCGGCGAAGCCCGCGGCCGGGGCGACGGGGGCGGCCACCGGCCCCGCCGACGCTTCCGGCGCCTCATCCCCGGCGAACCGGCTGAGCGGAACGGAGATCGAGGAGCTGGCCCGGCGGCTCCTCGATCCGGTGAGCCGGCTCATCCGCGCCGATCTGCGCCGGGGCAGGGAGCGCAGCGGGCGGCTGCACGACGGCCGCCGCTGACCGCCCCGGCACAGGCACCAGCCTCGGCACCCGCCCCCCGCCACGCCCCGTACGACCGACCGACCGCAGAGAAGACGAGAGACGCATGACCGACAACATCTTCGCGACGAGCGTGTTCTTCAAGCTCGCGATCGGCGGCAGCGACCTGGGCGCGTTCCACACCTGCTCGGGCCTGGGCGCCGAGGTGGAGATGGAGACGTACGCCGAGGGCGGCAACAACGGCTTCACCTGGCAGCTGCCGGGGCGGATCACCTGGACGAACATCACGCTGACCCGCCCGGTGACCACCGACACTCTCAAGATCGCGCGCTGGCTGAACGAGACGATCCAGCGGGTCGAGCCCAAGGACGGCGAGATCGTGGCGCTGCGCCCCGACCTGAGCCGGATCATCAGCTGGCAGGTCCACGGCATCGTGCCGGTCCGGTGGCAGGGGCCGTCCTTTGATCCGGCCGACTCCCAGGCGGCGATCGAGACGTTGGAGATCGCGCACGAGGGCCTGGAGCCGTCCTGACCGCCCACGCCACATCCAGCAGGACCAGGACGCAGAAAGGAGGAACGCAATGTCACCCGCTCTCCGCGCGAGCCGTGCCCGTGCCCAGCTCACCGTCATGGAGCCGCCGTCGGCCGTCGGCGCCAAGCCCGGCGGCACGCTCGCCCGTCTCACGTTGCAGTTCAACCCCGCCAAGCTCTCGCTCAGCAAGAGCACCGAGTGGCGGCGCACCCCGTCCCGGATGGCCGGGCAGTCCGCGCTGCCCGAGTTCGTCGGCAGCGGGCCCCGCGCCCTGTCGCTGGAGGTGTTCCTCGACGCGACCGCCACCCACGACAACTCCGTGGAGAAGGCCGTCGAGCAGTTGATGACCGCCTGTGTCCCCACCCCCAGCAGTCTGGCCCGCAAGACGCCCGCCAGCCCCTGGGTGCGGTTCGACTGGGGGACGTCGAAGACGACGTCGTTCGACGGGGTGCTCTCCAACCTCTCGGTGTCGTACACCCTGTTCGACGTCGACGGGAAGCCGCTGCGCGCCACCTGCGCCCTCTCCATCGAGGAGGCGAGCGTCGATCCGGCGGGCCAGAACCCCACCTCCGGTTCGAAGGAGGCGCGGCGCACGCACCGGGTGGTCGCCGGGGACAGCCTGCCGCTGCTGGCCTGGCGGGAGTACGGCGACGCCACCGCGTGGCGCACCATCGCGTATGCCAACGACATCGACGACCCGATGCGGCTGACGCCCGGCCAGGAGCTTCTGGTGCCCGGTAGCGAGGACGAGGCCGCGGAGGGCGGCCGATGAGCGGGAAGGAAGCCCCGGGCCGTTCGTTCGCCGCCGACCCGATCGTCGAGGCGCCCGCCGAGCTGCCCAAGGCCTGGGCCACCCAGCTGGTGAGCTGTGTCGTCGACGAGAACGTGGGCCTGCCGGACACCGCCGTCCTGATGTACCGGGACCCCGACCACACCTTCCTCTCCAAGACCGGTATCGGCATGGGGACCCCGCTGAAGATCTCGGTGGTGACCGTGAAGGACCGGGGGCGCGAGCGGCTGTTCACCGGGGAGGTCACGGCCGTCGAGCTGGACACCGACACCACCGGGTCGTTCACCGTCGTCCGGGCGTTCTCCAAAGCGCACCGGCTCCAGCGCGGGCGGAAGGTGATGGCGTACCGCAACATGAAGACGGCGGACATCGTCCGCAAGGTCGCCGCCGGGGCGGGTCTGGCCTGCGGGCGGATCGAGGCCGCGCCGGTCACGTACAAGCAGCTGACCCAGCCGAACGTCTCGGACTGGGAGTTCCTCCAGCATCTGGCGGCCGAGAGCGGGGCCACCGTACGGGTCGACGACAAGGGCCTGTTGCAGTTCACCAAGCCGGACCCGGCCTCCTCGGCACCCTCGCCCTCGACGTCCGCCACGCGTGACCCGATGGTCCTGGAGTACGGGAACAATCTGCTGGCCCTGCGCGCGGCGCTGACCGGGGCCGACGGGTCGGACAGCGTGGAGGTGCGCGGCTGGAACGTCGACACCAAGACGCGGCTGGTGGCCCGGCAGCAGTCCGTGCGCAGCGACACCGTCGCCCCGGGGATGAGCCCGGCGACGGCGGCCAGGATGTTCGGGGCGAACTCACGGACGACGATCGCCGACACCCCGTACCGCACCCAGGCGGAGACCCGGGCCGTGGCCGGGGCGCTCGCCGCGTCCGTCAGCGCCGGGTTCGGCGAGGTCGAGGCGGTGGCGTACGGGAATCCGCAGCTGCGGGCGGGCCTGCCGGTGGCGCTCGGCAACGTGGGGCCCGCGTTCTCCGGCCGCTACACCGCGACCGCCGCGCACCACGTCCTGGAACCGGACACCGGCTACCGCACGACGGTGATCGTCAGCGCCTCGCCGGACCGGTCGCTCTCGGGGCTGGCCGCCGGTGCGAACGCCCCCTCGCGCGGTCCGCGCATGCCGGGTCTGGCGATCGGGGTGGTCACCGACATCCGCGAGGAGGGCAAGGGCCAACGCGGCTGGGTGCGGCTGAAGTTCCCCTGGCTGGACGACTCGTACGTCACCGACTGGGTCCGCACCGTGCAGTGGGGCGGCCAGGGCGGCGGCGGGGTGTTCAGCCCCGAGGTCAACGACGAGGTGCTCGTCGGGTTCGAACAGGGGCTGCTGGACAGTCCGTACGTGCTCGGCGGGCTCTACAACGGGGTCGACAAGCCCTCCCCGCACGACGTCCCGCTGGTCGATCCGACCAGCGGGAAGGTCAACCGCCGTTCCCTGGTGTCCCGTTCGGGGAACCGGCTGGAGCTGCTCGACGCTCCGCGCGGTCCGGCGGGTGTGCGCATCGCCACCGGCGACAAGCGGCTCGACGTCGTCCTCGACGAGAAGAAGGGCGAGATCACCCTCACCGTCAAAGCACGTGGCGGCACACGGGAGTTGAGCTCGGTGACTCTGTCCGCCTCGGGCATCACGCTCGACGCGGGTGCCACGGGTGACGTGAACATCAAGGGCCGCTCGGTGACCGTCAACGGCAAGACGGGGGTCACGGTCGACGGCGGCCTGCTCGCCGTCCTCAAGGCCAAGCTCATCAGGATCAACTGACCCCCCGCCCGCCCCCTCCCATCCCCGAAGTCCCTTTCACAGCAAGGAGAAACCCGGCCATGCCCCCCGCAGCCCGCACGGGCGACAGCACCGCCCACGGCGGTCTCATCGGCACCCCGCCCCCGGGCGCGTTGGCCGTGGCCACCGTGCTCATCGGCGGCCGGCCCGCGGCCGTCACCGGGAGCCTGCACGGGTGCGTCGTCCCCCCGCACGCGGCGCTCGGCCCCGGCAACGTGATCATGCCCGACCCGGCCGCCGCGATCGGCGGCGCGGTGCTGATCGGCGGGCTGCCCGCGGCCCGGATGGGCGACAAGACCACCTGCGGCGCGCCGATCGTCAGCGGTGCGTTCAACGTCCTGATCGGGGGCCCGATGTGAGCGGCGACGGATACGCCGGGCGTGGCGACGGATTCATCGGGCGCGGCTGGGGCTTCCCGCTGCGGACCGGGCCGACGGGCGGGATCGCCCTGGTCGAACGGGACAAGGAGATCGAGGAGGCGATCGGGCTGATCCTCGGCACCGCACCGGGCGAGCGGCCGATGCGCCCCGAGTTCGGCTGCGGCATCCACGAGTACGTCTTCGCGCCCGGCGACGGGGCGACCGCCGGGCGGATCGCACAGGAGGTCCGCACCTCGCTGGAGCGGTGGGAGCCGCGGATCGAGGTGACGGATGTGCTGGTCGCCTTCGACGCGATCGAGGAGGGCACGCTCTACATCGACGTGCACTACACCGTGCGGGCCACCAACGACCTGCGCAACCTGGTCTTCCCCTTCTACACGATCCCCTCCTCCGAGGGCTCGGCGGCAGGGACCGCCCGGGAAACGGGGAGGCTCTGATGGCTCTGCCCTCCCCCAACCTGGACGACCGGCGTTTCCAGCAACTCGTCGACGAGGCCAAGCGGTTCGTCCAGCAGCGCTCCCCCGAGTGGACCGACCACAATGTGTCGGACCCCGGGGTCACGCTCATCGAGACGTTCGCGTACATGGTCGACCAGTTGCTGTACCGGCTGAACCGGGTGCCCGACAAGAACTACGCGGCCTTCCTCGACCTGCTCGGCGTGACCCTGTTCCCGCCGGCCGTGGCGCGGGCCGACATCGACTTCTGGCTCTCCGCGCCGCAGCCGGAGACCGTGCACCTGCCCGCCGGTACGGAGGTGGCGACCGCGCGCGGTGAGGCCGAGGAGCCGGTGGTGTTCTCCACCTCCGAGGATCTGCCGATCGTGCCGAGTTCGCTGGAACGGCTGGTGACCGCGCCGGTGTCGGGCGACCAGACGGACCGGACGGCGCCGCTCGGCGCGGGCAAGGACATCCCGTGCTTCCAGGCCCGGCCGGAGCCCGGTGACGCCCTGCTGTTCGGGCTGCCGACGGCGGTGCCGCGGTGCATCGTCGCCGTCCGGCTGGACAGCCGGGTGGAGGGCGTGGGCGTCGACCCGCGGCAGCCGCCGCTGGTGTGGGAGGCGTGGGACGGGGCCCGCTGGGTGGGCTGTGCGACCGGCACCGACTCCACCGGCGGCCTCAACCGGCCCGGCGAGGTGGTGGTGTTCGTACCGGCCGGGCACACGGCGTCCGTCGTGGCGGGGACCCGCGCGGGGTGGCTGCGCTGCCGGGTGACCGCCCCGGAGCCGGGCCAGCCGTTCTACTCGGAGTCGCCGACGATCCGGGAGGCCGAGGTGTTCACGGTCGGCGGCACGACGGCGGCCGAGCACGCGGAGACCGTCCTCGACGTGCCGCTCGGAGTGTCGGAGGGCGTCGCCGGGCAGCGGTTCACGGTGAGCCGGGCGCCGCTGCTGCTGGACGGGGACCCGCCGGTCGTCCAGGTGTCGACCGACGAGGGCTGGGAGATCTGGACCCCGGTCGAGCACTTCGGCGCGTCCGGGCCCGGGGACCGCCATGTCCGCCTCGACGCGGTCGCCGGGGAGTTCGCGTTCCCGCCGGAGGTGCGGGAGCCGGACGGCACGATGCGCGCGTACGGGGCGGTGCCCGCGAAGGGCGCCCAGCTCCGCGTGCCCCGCTGCCGCACGGGTGGCGGGTCGGCCGGGAACGTCGCCCGGGGCGCGATCTCCGTGCTGCGCAGTTCCGTGCCGTACGTCGCGGGCGTGAACAACCGCGAGGCGGCGACCGGCGGGGTCGACGGGGAGACCGTCGAGAACGCGAAGGTGCGCGCGCCCAACATCCTGCGGGTGCAGGAGCGGGCGGTGACGGCCGAGGACTACGAGCTGATCGCCCGGGAGGCCGCGCCGTCCCTGCGCCGGGTACGGTGCCTGCCCGCGGTGCCGGGCGAGGCCGGTGCGGTACGGGTGCTGGTGGTGCCGGACGCGGTGGCCGACGAGGACGGGCAGGTGCGGTTCGAGCAGCTGATCCCCTCGGACGCGGTGCTCGCGGCGGTCACCGAGCGGCTCGACGAACGGCGCCTGGTCGGAACCCGGTTGATCGTCGAACCGCCCGCCTACCAGGGCGTCACGGTCGTCGCCCGGCTGGTGGCCGCGCCCGGTGACGTGGACCGGGTGCGGGCCGAGGCGCTGGAGGCGCTGTTCCGCCACATTGATCCGTTGCGGGGCGGGGCGGACGGGCGGGGGTGGCCGTTCGGCAGGCCCGTGCAGTACGGGGAGGTCTTCGCCGTGCTCCAGAGCGTGGAGGGGGCGGGGCTCGTGGAGGACGTCCGGCTGTTCCCGGCGGACCCGATCACGGGCCGGCGCGGGGCGGCCGCGGACCGGGTCGACGTGGCGCCGGGGGCCCTGGTCTTCTCGCACCAGCACCAGGTGGTGGTCACCGCGAGCGGGGCCGGTGAGGCCGTATGACGCGGGCGGCGGTACCCGGGCTGCCCAGCCGCTACCCGATCGGCGAACTGCTGCCCGCCCTGTACGCGGACGACGACCTGGCCCAGCGGTTCACGGCGGGCCTGGACACGGTGCTGGCCCCGGTCCTGTCCACGCTGGACAACCTGCCCGCGTACGTCGACCCGGCGCTCGCACCGGCCGACTTCCTGCCGTGGCTGGCGTCCTGGGTGGGCGTGGAGGCCGATCCGGCGTGGCCGGTGGAGCTGCGCCGGGCGGTCGTCGCGCACGCCGTCGAGCTGCACCGGTGGCGCGGCACCCGACGGGGTCTCGTCGAGCGGCTGCGGCTGTGCTGCGGGGTGCACGCGGAGGTCCGGGACGGCGGGGGCGCCACCTGGTCGGCCGAACCGGGGGCCGCTCTCCCGCCGCCGCCGACCGGTGAACTCCTGGTCCGGGTCTGGCCGGTGCGCGCGGGCGACGGGCAAGACGTGGTGGACGCGGTGGACGCCCGCCGCGTCCTGGAGGTCGCCGCCGCCTCGTGCCCGGCACACCTGACCTGCCGGGTGGAGGTCCTGCCGGGCCCGCCCGAAGAGACTGGAGGCTGACGTGATGCGTTCGTGCCCGGCATGCGGTACGGCCAACGGCGAGAGCGACGACTTCTGCGGCAACTGCGGCAGCTACCTGGGCTGGTCCTCGGAGCCCGTACGGCGGGGGCGCACACGGGAGCCCGAACCGGTGCCGGAACCGGGGCCCGCCCCCGAACCGGCGACGAATCCGGCGGCCAGGTCGGAGCCGGAGCCGGTCCCCGAGTCCGGGCCCGCCCCCGCGCCCGCCCCGGGGCCGGCGGTGAATCCGGCGGCCGAGGCCGAGGCGCCGGCCCCGGAGGCCGCGCCCGACCCCGGCCCGGCCGCGCGGCCGGAAGCCCCCGCGCGCCCCGAACAACGGCCGGAGGCGCCCCGGCCGGTTCCCCCGCCCCCTGCGGGAACCGCCCCCACCCCCGTACCCCAGCGGCTTTCCGCACTCCCACCGCCGCCCGGACCGGCCCGGCCTCCCGTACCCCCGGTTCCACCGGGGCGGCCCACCCCCGCCCCCGTACGCCCCGGAGTGCCGGCATCCGCTCCGACGCCCCCGAGCGCGCCCGAGGCGGACAGGGCCGACGGGCCGATCGGGGCGGTGCAACCGGCCCGGCCCGTGGCTCGGCGGCCCGTCGTGCGGCCGGTGGCGGCGGACGAGGCGCCGGACGGGCCGCCCTGCCCGGCCTGCGGTACGCCGAATCTGCCCGGGCGGAAGTTCTGCCGGCGGTGCGCCGCTCCGTTGCAGGTCCGGGAGCAGCCCGCCGCCCTGCCGTGGTGGCGCACGGTGTGGCCGTTCCGCCGCCGGGTGCGCGGCGGTTCGGGCCGGGCGCTGCGGCGGACCCTGCTGGTGCTGGCCGTGGCGGGCCTGGTGCTCGCGGGCTTCCTGTTCTTCCCGCTGGGGCGGTACGTCTTCGAGGACGTCCGGGACAAGCTCGGCGGCACGGCGGAGATCAGCCCCACCGGGGTGTCCGCGAGCGCGGCGGCCCCCGGGCATCCGGCGAGCGCGGCGATCGACGGTCTGACGAACAAGTACTGGGGCGCGCCCGCGCTCGGCGCCTCGCTGACCTGCTCGTTCGGGACGCCGTTCCGGCTGGTCGGCATCGTGGTGCACACCGGGGTGTCGAAGGAGCCGCAGGAGTTCCGGCGGGGCGCGCGGCCGACCCGGGCGGACCTGCTCGTCACCACGGAGGACGGCAAGGTGCACCGGAAGGCGGTGACCTTCAACGACAAGCCCGGCAAGCAGACGGTGCGGATGGGCATCAGCGACGTCCGCTCCGTCGAGCTGGTGCTGCGGGAGGCGGCCGGGCAGGGCGAGGGGCGGCCGGTCGCGGTCGGCGAGGTCGAGTTCTTCCGGCGCACCTGAACCGGCCCGCCGCCCCAGAAGTTCACCAACGCCTCAGTAACGATCAGAGAGTTATTGACGATCAAACAATTTCAGTCACAAATGACTTCCCTCGGCACCCCCACACGGGGTTGACTGGGCATTACACATGGTGACGCGCCCGCCCACCGGCTCGTCGGCCCTGCCCCGGCGCCGCAACTCCCGGCGGAGGAAGGAGCACCGCGATTGGCCAGCCCTCCTGCCTCGCGGCGCCGCTCCGCCGCCTGGCCTCCGAGGCTCCCGGCAGCCGCTTCCCGACGGGCCCGTCCCCCGCTCCACCACCCGGAATGTGCCGTTCACATCGTCCGCCCGTATTCATAGACGAGGGGCAGCAATGAGCCAGATCACGTTACCGGCGTTTCATATGCCGTTCCAGAGTGCTGGATGCCATCCAGGCCTGGCGAAAACCCGTGAGGCCGCCTGGGAATGGGCCGAATCCGAGGGACTCGACCTCTCCGTACCGGCCCGGAAGAAAATGATCCGGACCCGTCCCGAACTGTGGATATCCCTCATCTTCCCGAAGGCCTCGCAGGAGCACCTCGACCTGTTCTGTCAATGGCTCTTCTGGGCCTTCCTGGTGGACGACGAGTTCGACGACGGCCCGGCCGGACGCAATCCGCTGATGTGCGAGAGGGCGATCACCCGCCTGGTGGACGTCCTCGACGGGGCCGCGCCGAACGGACCGATGGAGCGGGCCCTCGCAGGGCTGCGGGACCGGACCTGCCCCGGGCGGTCGCCGCAGTGGAACCGGCAGTTCCGGCGGGACACCGCCGCTTGGCTGTGGACGTATTACGCCGAGGCCGTCGAGCGGGCCGCCGGTCAGGTGCCGAGCCGTTCCGAATTCGCCAAGCACCGGCGGGATTCGGTCGCCATGCAGCCCTTTCTCTGCCTGCACGAGATCACCGCGGAAATCGATCTCCCGGATTCCGCCCGGAGTCTGCCCGCGTATATCGCCCTGCGGAACGCGGTCACCGATCATTCCGGGCTCTGCAATGACATCTGCTCCTTCGAGAAGGAGGCCGCTCTCGGCTACGAGCACAACGCCGTACGCCTCATTCAGCGCGACCGCGGATGCACCCTCCAGGAAGCCGTGGACGAGGCCGGAATCCAGCTGGCACGGATAGCCGAGCGGGTACAGCGGGCGGAGAAGGAACTGATCGAGGAAATCGAGGCGGCGGGCATCACCGGCCCGGCCCGGGCAGCCCTGGAGCGCTGTGTCCAGGACTACCGGGGGCTCGTCCGGGGCGACTTCGACTACCACGCGCGCGCCGAACGCTACACCCGTCCGGACCTGGTGGAGCTGGACGAACGGGACTCGCTGTCCCAGTACTTCGCGGCCTGAGCGACCGGACCGCCTGTGCCCCGGCCCGGGGGGACTCCCGGGCCCGGGGTACGGGCCGACCTCGGCGCTCACCGGTCGATCAGCCGCCCGGGGGGTGTCGCGGGCCACCGCTTCGGGGCAGGCATACGTCCGTGCCGTGGTCTTCGGCACGAAGGGCCGCCCGGCGAGAGGGATCGGCAGGCATCATGACCGACAGCGTGGCGGGCGCCCCGCAGGTGACCACCGTGCACGGCACCGTGCGCGGTGCGGTGGAGCGGGGCGTCGCGGTCTTTCGCGGCATCCCGTACGCGGCCGCACCGGTGGGGACGCGGAGGTTCCGCGCGCCGGAACCGCCGGAGCCGTGGACCGGGGTGCGCGAGGCCGTGGCCTACGGTCCGACCGCACCCAAGCGGCCCTACGCCCCGCCGTTGGACCGGCTGCTGCCGGACCCGGCGGTGCCCGGCGACGACTGGCTGAACCTCAATGTGTGGACGCCCTCGCCGCAGCCGGACCGGGCCGCCGGGCTGCCCGTCCTCGTCTGGATCCACGGCGGCTCGCTGGTGCACGGCTCCTCCGCGGTGCCGGTGTACGACGGGTGGGCGTTCGCCCGGGACGGGGTGGTCCTCGTATCCGTCAACTACCGCCTGGGCGTCGAGGGCTTCGGCGTCCTCCCGGACGCGCCCGCCAACCGGGGCCTGCTGGACCAGCTGGCCGCCCTGGAGTGGGTGCGCGACAACATCGCGGCGTTCGGCGGCGACCCGGACCGGGTGACGGTGGCCGGGGAGTCGGCGGGCGCGATCTCCATCGCCGGGCTGCTGGCCGCGCCCCGGTCGGCGGGGCTCTTCCGGCGGGCGGTGCTCCAGAGCGGGGCGCCCGCCGCGCTGCCCCCGGACGCGGCGCGCGGGACGACCGAGCTGATCACGAAGCGGCTCGGGGTGCCCGCGACCGCCGCCGCGCTGGCCGCCGTGGACCCGGAGGCGGTGCTGACCGCGCAGACCGAGGTCACCAGCGGCGGCAACCCGCTGACCGGCCGCAACTCCTTCCAGCTCGTCGTCGACGGTGACCTGCTGCCGCAGGACCCCGTGGCGGCGCTGCACGCGGGCACGTCCACCGGGGTGGACCTGCTGGTGGGGACGAACACCGAGGAGTACCGGCTCTGGTTCGTGCCCGGCGGCCTCACCGAGAAGATCAGCCGGCTGAAACTGCGGCTGGCGCTGCTGAAGTTCCGGGTGCCGAACGCCACCGCCCGCACCTACCGCGCCAACCGCCCGGACGCCACGCCCGGTGAGATCCTCGGCGCGCTCGCGACGGACCTGCTGCTGCGGGTCCCGCTCAACCGGCTGGCCGATGCCCGGACGGACGCGCCCGGTGCCACGTACGTGTACGAGTTCGGCTGGCCCACCCCCGTACAGCGGCTCGGCGCCTGCCACGCCCTGGAGCTGGGCTTCGTCTTCGACACGCTCGCCCACCCCGACACCAGGGCCCTGACGGGTCCGGACGCCCCGCAGGAACTGGCGGACGCGATGCACCGGGCGTGGGTGGACTTCGCGACGGACGGGGATCCGGGGTGGCCGGCCTGGGACGCGCGGCGGCCGGTGACCGTCTTCGGTCCGGGTGCTCCGGCTCTGGTCCTGGCCCCGCGCGACGACGAGCTGCGGAGCTGGGAGCCGTATCGGAGCGCCTCTTGACGCCGCTCAGGGCCTGAGCGAGATCCAGTGCGGGTCGGGGACCACTGTGAGGATCGCCGAGACCACCACGACGAGCCCCAGCACGACCTGTTCGCGGCGGGCGAGGCGGTGCGCGACGGCCGGGTCGGTGTCCCGGAGCATCCGCCGCCGCGCCGCCAGGGCCAGCACGCTGACGACGGCCATCAGCGCCAGCTTGAGCAGCAGGGTGCGGCCGTAGGCGGAGGTGAACACCACGTCCAGCGGCAGCCGGCGCAGGGTCGAGGCGGTCCCGGTCGCGGCGAGGGCGACGTACAGCCAGATCGCCAGGCGCGCGTACCGGCCGAGCAGCGCGCGGGCCGCGACGGGTGAGCCGCGCCAGAGCCACATGGTGCGCAGGACGTACAGCAGCCCGCCGGTCCACAGCGACGCGGCCGTCAGGTGGACGACGGTGAGGGCGGCGCCGAACTCCGGGCTGTACGCCTCCGGGTGGGCGCGCAGGGCCTCCGCGCCGATGACGACGGCGAGCGGGGCGAGAGCGAGGGCCGGGCGTCTGCTCGCGGCGCAGAGGGCGGCGACGACCAGGCCGTTGGCGATGAGGAGGAGCAGGCCGCCCTCGCGGGTGCCGTAGGTCTCGGTGATCCCGAGGCCGCTGACGGCGGCGAGCCGGACGATCTGCCCGGCCGCGGCGGCGGCCCCGGCGAGCGAGGCGAGCACCGCCCAGCTCCGTACGGCGGTACGGGGACGGCCCCGGACGGGCCGGATGAGCTGCGGGGCGACCAGTTCGCCCAGGTGGAGGGCGAGCGCGGCGAACAGGACGGTGCGGAGCACGGTGGTGAGCCCCGCGCCGGGTATCCGCAGTTCGCCGGTGCCGCGGGCCATGAGGCCGGGCCCGAACAGCGCGATGAGGAGGGCGAGGATGCCCGCCGCGCCGAGCAGGAGGGGGGCCGCCCACGAGCGACGGGCGGGCGTCGCCCCGGAGGCTCCCCCGGATATGTCACCCATCTCGCCGACGGGCGGCACGGCGCTCGGCACGCTGCTTGCCTGCATCGTCGGCGTGGCCGGGTCGGCCGGGGGTCCGGAGAACATCACGGCTCGATCCTCGTCGGTGGACAAAGCCACAGCAAGCCGCGCACGGCGGGCAGGAGGGGTCCCTCGGGGCGTACGCGGCGGCGGCCGGCCCCCGACGGCGCGGGGCCGACCGCCGCAACGGATGAAGCTCTACGCGGCTCAGGCCTTGTTCTGCGCGGCCCAGAACTCGTCGAAGGTGAGCTGGCCGTCGCCGTTGGCGTCGTGGGCGTTGATGATCGCCTGCGCCACCGTCTCGGTGACGAAGGGGTCGCCCAGCTGGGCCATCGCGCTCTTGTACTCGTTGGCCGTGATGAGGCCGTCGCCGTTCCCGTCGAACTTCTCGAATACCGCGCGCGCCGACTCGATGTCCGCCACTGTTCCGCCCCTTCGTGATGCCGAATGTCAGGGGTCAGATTATCGGGCCGTACGGGTGACGGCGGCGGCCGGTCGGTCCAGCAGCTCCGTGGCCGTCACCGCGTGCAGCCCGCGCCGGCCGATCTCGGCGAGGAGGAGCGGCAGTGCCTCGACGGTGACCGGGCGGCCGAGGCTCAGCTCCACCACCGATCCGTTGCGCAGCTCTCCGGCGACCTTCCGGGTGACGGCGGCGACGCGGGTGGCCGCGTGGTCGCGCGACTCGACGTCGCAGCCGAGGACGTGGGGGTAGCCGGCCCGCCGGGCGAGGCGCTGGACGAGCGGGGAGGCGTAAGCGGTGGGCGAGGGCCGGAACCAGGTGCCGATGGACCCGGTGAGCCGGCGCAGCCGCCGGGCGCAGGCGGCGATCTCCTCGTACGCGGCGCGCTCGTCGAGGGTCGCGAGGTCGAGGTGGTGCTCGGTGTGGTTGCCGATCTCGTGGCCCCCGTCGAGGATCCGGCGGGCCAGCCCGGGGTGCTCGGCGAGCCAGGTGCCGACCGCGAGGACCGTGACGCGCGCCCCGGCCCGTTCGCACCGGGCGAGTGCGGTGCGGGCGAGGTCCGGATCACCCCGCCCATCGAAGGTGAGGGCGACGCGGGGCCGGTCGCGGGGGCCGTGGGCGATCCGGAAGGGCAGCCCGGGGAAGCGGCGCGGGGCGGTGGCCGGGAGGGTGGTCGGGGCGGCGGAGCCGGTGGGGCCCGGGGCGCTGGGCCCGGGGGCGGCTGTTCGACCGGGCCCGTCGCGCCGTGCGCAGCCTGTGGAAAGGGCAGCGGCCAGCGCCCCGGCGGCCCCCACGCCGAGCACGTCACGGCGGCCCATCGGAGCCCTGCGTCCGTCCATGCCCGACCACCTCACGTTCCACGGGTACGACCGGTTCCCGGGGACACAGTAGGGGCGAACTGACCGAAATGGACCGATTGCGCAGTTCAGCAGATGATCAATGAATCATTCAAGCGTTGCCATAAAAATGCATGGAAAACCAGGCGAGTGACCGAGCACACCTACGATTCAACCGAGAGTTGCCCGATTGTTTCTTAAATATTCCGACAAGTCGCTTTGGCACCGGGGTCGCCCATCTGCCATAGTCGGAGCCACGACCCCCATTGACCCGGGCTCCGGTCGTCACAAGCGGCCGCGGACACACCCCCCATTTCGCGGCCCCCCACAGAGGCCCCCGCAGCGCCGCACCACGGCCACCCGGGGGCTTCTGCGTTCCGGCGGGACGCGACCCCCTCCCCGCCTCAGCGGTCGGAGATCCGCATCTCGAACCAGGTGGTCTTGCCGCGCGGCAGCAGGTCCACACCCCACCGGTCGGAGAGCTTGTCGACGAGGAAGAGCCCTCGGCCGCTGACGTCCATCTCGCGCACCGGCATCAGACACGGCAGCCCGCGCGAGGGGTCACGCACCTCGATGCGGATCCACCCCCGGCGGCGCACCATGCGTAACCCGAAGACCCGGGCCCCGGTGTGGCGCACGGCGTTGCCGACGAGCTCGGAGACGAGGAGCACCGCGTACTCGGCGGTCTGCGGCGAGAGGGCCCACTGGCGGAGCACGACACAGGAGGTGAGCCGACGGGCCGTCGCCGCCGACTCCGGACGGGACGGCAGCCGGACTTCCCCCTCGGTCGGATTTCCGAACAACTCCAGCGCCTTGAACGCCTGTTCGTCATCCATGATCGACGAACTGCGCGCCGCCGTCGCGCTGCTGCGCGGTCGCGGCTGTTCCACACCCTCCAGGCCCGCCATGCCCACCATCATGGCCGCACGCATCGCCTTCCGGGGCCGTTCCGAGGGAATCCGCACCCCGGACCGACGGGGTTCACGGGAGGCTTTCGGCATATGCCTCCGGCAATCCAGCCCCACGAACGGCCCGTCTGAGCTGCTAAGACGCCCCACCCGCCACGAACGCCCCGTACGGCGACGACACCGGGCCTTAAGGTTGCCTTAAGGCCCGGATAATCCGCCCTGATTGGTGAACCCCGCACGCGAGGCCCACCCGACCCGACTATCGGCGGCCCCGACCTGACTAGGGATCACGAGTCATCTGACTACGGATCAGAGGGTTGCGGGTTCGAATCCTGCCGAGTGCACAGCAGCCGAGAGGCCCCCGGAGAAATCCGGGGAGTCTCTCGCCTGACCCGTACAGCGGCAAAGCAACCGTGGTGGAACAATGCCCGCGCGGCTTGAGCGATTACAACCGATCTGCGGAACGCCACCCATGGATCCGGGTCACGGGCGCGGGAAGCGGGCGCGCGGGGCGTCGATGCAGGTGTCCCGGGACGTGGGTCCGCCGAACCGAAGACGGTCGTAGGCCGTGAACGCCGGTTCCAGCGTGTCGAGTTCGTCGACCAGTGCGTGCAGCCGCTCAGACCACCGTGCTGAACCGGCATCCGGCTCGTTCGCTGCGGCGCTGATCGCGGTCGTCAGGTAGTCCTTGCGCTGAATGGCGGCCGGGGTCACCGAGTGCAGGCACACGTACTGTCCGCTGAGATACGCGTTCCACTCCGCCTTCCCGGTGATCGGGTCGGCCCAGTGAGCGGTGAACCACGCTTCGAGCAGCTCTACGCCGCCCGCTTCGTCGGCGAGAGCGAACAGGTCGGCCGGCACCATCTCGGCACCGTCGGAGCGCAGATATCCCGGAAGCGGCAGATACTGCCCCAGCATCAGCCGGCGGACCGCATCGGCATCGCGGCCATGAACTGCGCACAGTTCCTCCAGGGCAACGAACTGCGCGCCGACGTATGCGTCATCGGTATCGGTCATCGCATGGTCGCCGTTGACTTCGCGGAATCGCTCGGCGAGCTGCTGCTTCAGATCTGTCTCCGGCATCGGGTCGCCTCCGGCGTCTACCAGCGCGGCCATCTCCCGCACAGGACTCGGCACGCTACGGGCCGGACGGTTCGGCACTCACCGAACCATCGATGGAACCACTACAGCACGAGGGCACCTCGCCCTCGCTCCGCCCACCGATCCACAGCTCTTGGCACCTACTCGTCGGCATCGCCGAATGAACGGTCAACCCCGAAGAAGACGACTGCATGATGGCAGGCGTGGCCGAGTCGGATGATGAGGACGGCTTTTCCCTGATCTTCATGTGCGACTTCGACGAACCCGAAGCGCAGGAAGTGTCCCTCGGAATGGACACGCATTGCCTTGTCACGCCCGATCAAGGCACCTCTTACGGCTGTGTACGTGAAGTGGAACTGAACGGAGACGTGCTACGGGTGACCTTGGATCCTGCGGCCTTGGCCGACCTGGGTCTGGTCGACACCGTCGTTGAGGCTCAGCTCCGCGCTCCAGCAGCAGATGTGGCACGCCTGCGCGAAGTACTGCCACGCATCCTGGCGTACGGGCGACCGGATGCCCACCCGCGATTCATCACGACGTAGCGAGTGCAGCGGCGTTCCCCACGGCCGGACACGTTCGGGCGTCAGTGGGCCGTGCCCGAGGCGAGGCGATGCTGGTCCCCTCCCCAACAGGCCGGCGCCTGGGGAAGCAGCCGCCGACCACGACCGTCGGCGGCCCCCGCTCACAGCTCTGAGCTGCCGGTCAGAGGAACGTGGCCTTCCCCGGCCCCTCCTCCACGAAGCTGCGCATCCCCCGCTCGCGGTCCTCCGTGGCGAAGAGGCCGGAGAACCAGTTCCGCTCGATGGTGAGTCCGGTGTCGAGGTCCGTCTCCAGGCCGGCGTCGATCGACTCCTTGGCCGCGCGCAGCGCCAGTGCGGGACCCTTGGCCAGCTGGGCGGCCCACGCGTGTGCCTGGTCGTAGACCTCGGCGGCCGGGACCACACGGTCGACCAGGCCCAGGGTCAGGGCCTCCTCCGCCTTGACCATGCGGCCGGTGAAGATGAGGTCCTTGGCGCGGGAAGGGCCGATCAGGCGGGCGAGGCGCTGGGTGCCGCCGGCGCCGGGGATCAGGCCGAGGAGGATCTCCGGCTGGCCGAGCTTGGCGTTGTCGGCGGCGATCCGGAAGTCGGCGCAGAGCGCCAGTTCGCAGCCGCCGCCGAGCGCGTAGCCGGTGACGGCGGCGACGACCGGCTTCGGGATGCGGGCGACGGCGGTGAAGGCGTCCTGGAGGCCCTTGGAGCGGAGGACCATCGCCGTGTGGTCCATCGCCTGCATCTCCTTGATGTCCGCGCCCGCCGCGAACACCTTCTCGCCGCCGTAGAGGATCACGGCGCGCACGTCCTCGCGCCGGGTCGCCTCCTCGGCCAGCTCCCGCAGCCGGTCCTGGATCGCGACGTCCAGGGCGTTCATGGGCGGCCGGTCGAGCTGGATGGTGCCGACGCCGTCGCGTACTTCGAAGGTCACAGTCATGGCTAGAGGTTAACCACCGCTAACGACGACGAGGCCGGTGCCGTTGGTCACAGCACCGGCCCGCCGGGTCGTACGGGGGTGGGAGAGCGTTACTTCTTCCACTCCTCCCAGTCCATGTTCCAGCCGTTGAGGCCGTTGTCCGGCTGGATCTGCTTGTCCTTGGAGTTCTTCACGATGACCACGTCGCCGATCATCGACTTGTTGTAGAACCAGGCCGCCGGCGTCTGGTTGTCGTAGCCGCCGCGCACATCGCGCAGACCGACGCAGCCGTGGCTGGTGTTGGTGTTGCCGAAGATCGAGGACGCGCCCCAGTAGTTGCCGTGCAGGAACGTGCCCGAGGTGGACAGGCGCATGGCGTGCGGGACGTCCTTGATGTCGTACTCGCCGCCGAAGCCGACGGTGTCGCCGTTCATCCGGGTCACCTTGAGCTTCTCGCTGATGACCATCTGACCGTTGTACGTGGTCGTCGCCGGGGCGCCCGCGGAGATCGGGATGTCCTTGATCTGCTTGCCGTCGCGGACCACCTTCATCCGCTTGCTGCTCGCGTCGACGGTGGAGACCTGGCTGCGGCCGATGGTGAACGTCACCGTCTTGGCCTGCTTGCCGTAGACGCCCGGCCGGCCCTCGACGCCGTCGAGGTTGAGCTCGACGGTCACCTTGGTGCCCGGCTTCCAGTACTTCTCCGGGCGGAAGTCGAGGCGGTCGTTGCCGAACCAGTGGTTCTCGATCTCGACGGCCGGCTCGGCCGTCACCTTGATGCCCTTCTCCACCGCGTCCGGGTCGGTGATGCCACGGGTGAAGTTGATGGAGACCGGCATGCCGACGCCGACGGTGGAGCCGTCCTCGGGCGTGTAGTGCCCGATGAACGTGTTCGCCGGGACGAGCGTGGTGAAGGTCGTGTCCTTCGCCGACTCACGGCCCTCGGAGTCCTTGGCGACCGCGTGCACCGTGTACTTGGTGGAGGCGGCGAGGTGGCGCTCCGGCGTCCAGCTCGCGCCGTCGGCGGAGATCTCGCCCTCGACCTCGTTGCCCTTGGGGTCGGCGACCTTCACCGTGGTCAGCTTGCCCTGCTCCGCGCCGATCTTCAGGGCGCCGCTGGTCGCCACGGACTCCGCCCCGTCCTTGGGCACGATGGTCACGACCGCCTGCGAGGCCTTCGTGTCCTCCTTCTTCGTGCCGCCCGCCGGCCCCTTCTTGTCCCCCGCGTCGGCGCCGCCGCCGCCTCCGCACGCCGTCACCAGCACCAGCAGTGCTCCCAGAACCAGGGCCAGAAGCCCCGGTCCGCCGCGCCGCTTCCCGCTCGCCCCGGCCGATGCCCCCGATATCGGCTGCCCGTTCACTGTGGTCGTCTCCCCTCGCACGGCCCGGCTCCCGCCAGGGCCCGCACCCCCGCGCGCTACACCTGCACGCCCGCCGCAAGATAATCACATCGCGAGTGCGGTGAACTCCCTCCGGAATGTCACCGTTCCGTCCCAACTGGTCCGGAGGGCTCCGCGGGGAGCTGCGCAGGTGGCGCGGGGTGCCGGGGCCGAACGGCCGGTGCCCGAATCCGGGCTCGCCGGGCCCGGGTCTCAGCGCGGGGCCGAGCCCGGGTCTCAGCGCAGGGCCGAGCCCGCCGTCCACTTCTTCCAGGTCATGTTCCAGCCGCTGAGCCCGTTGTCCGGGGCGACCTTCTTGTCCTTGGAGTTGACCACCTCGACCACGTCGCCGATCAGGGTCCGGTCGAAGAACCAGCCTCCGGGGGTGGAGCCCCCGCCGCCCTTGGCGTCGCGCAGCCCGATGCAGCCGTGGCTGACGTTCTCCTCGCCGAAGACGGACTCGTCGGCCCAGTAGTTGCCGTGCAGGAAGGTGCCGGAGGTGGTGAGCCGGATCGCGTGCGGTACGTCCTTGATGTCGTACTCGCCCTTGCCCTCCTTGTCCGTGAAGCCGACGGTCGCCCCGTTCATCCGGGTCACCTCGTGCATCTCGGTGACCACCATCTTCCCGTTGTACGTGGTCGTCTTCGGGGCCCCCGCGGTGATCGGGACCGTGCTGACGAGCTCGCCGTCCCGGCGTACCTCCATGGTCTTGGCCTCCGCGTCGACCCGGGAGATCTGGTGGCGGCCGACGGTGAAGACGACGGTCTTGTCCTGGCTGCCGTAGACGCCCGGGGCGCCCTCGACGTCCCGCAGCCCGATGTCGACGGTGACCTCGGTGCCGGGCTTCCAGTACGTCTTCGGGCGGAAGTCGAGCCGGTCCTTGCCGAACCAGTGGCCGACGACCTCCACCACCGGATCGGCCGTCACCCGGATGGCCTTCTCCACCGCGGCCCGGTCGGCGACCGGCCGGTTGAAGGCGAAGGAAACGATCATGCCGGTGCCCACGGTGGACCGGTTCTCCGGTTTGAAGTAGCCGATGAAGCGGTGCTCCGGTACGAGCGTCGTGAACGTGGAGTGCCGGGCGGAGCGGCGGCCCTGGGCGTCCACGGCCACCGCGTCGATGCTGTACTTCGCGGCGAGGGCGAGCCGGGCCACCTTGGGCTCCGGGGCCCAGGAGCGGCCGTCCTCGGCGATGCGCCCCGCGACCGTCTGCTGCTGCGCGTCCTCGATCCGCATGACCTTCACGCTCTCCAGCCGCCCGTCGGGGACCTTCACCGCGATCCGGGTCTCCTCGTCGACGTCCTTGGCCCCGTTCTCGGGGAAGACGCTGATCACGTCGCCGGGGGACCGTGCCTTGCCGTTGAGCAGGGCCTCACGGGTGTCGGTGCAGCCGGTCAGCAGGGCCAGCACGGTCAGCAGTCCTGCCCAGGTCAGCACGGCGGCCGAGGAGGCGCGTGCGCTCTTCGCTGTGTGGTTCACGCTCCCCCAACGACCAGGGCCGGTCGGGGGAAACGTGAGTGCGGGCCGCCCGGTGGGCAGAACAGAGGGGAGGACTACGGGAAAGGGGCCGCGGCCGGGACGCCGCGCGCCCCTTCGCCGGTGCCCGTCCTACGAGCCGCGGGAGGCTACACGGTGTCGAGCGCAGCCGAGCAGGAGGCAGTACAGGATCCCGAGCGGGAGGCGGTGCAGGACCCGGGGACGGTGGCCGCCGTCCGCGCGGAGATCGTGGAGGTGCAGCGCACCGAGCACGCCGAAGCCGCACGGGCCGCGGCCCCGGCCCCCGCCGTGTGGCCCGGCGCCCCGATGCCGCTGGGGGCCCGCTTCCGGGTCGGTCCGGACGGGGTGGCGGGGACGAACTTCGCGCTGTGGGCGGGCGGGGCCGAGGCGGTCGAGCTGTGTCTGTTCGACGAGCGGGGCGTCGAGACGCGCTGCCCGCTGACCGAGCTGACCCATGAGATCTGGCACGGCTTCGTCCCCGGCGTACGGCCGGGTCAGCGCTACGGCTACCGGGTGCACGGGCGCTGGGACCCGTGGACGGGGGCCCGCTGGAACGCGGCGAAGCTGCTGCTCGACCCGTACGCCCGTGCCGTCGACGGGACCTTCACCCTGCCGCCCGAGGTCTACGGGCACGTCCGGGACTGGCCGGACCAGCATGTCGCCGACACCGTGCGCGACGACCGGGACTCGGCCCCGTACGTCCCCAAGGGGGTGGTCGTCCACGATGACGACGACTGGGTGGAGGACCGTCGGCCCAAGACCCCGTGGGCCGACTCCGTCATCTACGAGCTGCACGTACGCGGCTTCACCAAGCTGCACCCGGACATCCCGCGCGAACTGCGCGGCACGTACGCCGGTCTCGCGCACCCGGCGGCGATCGAACACCTCACCCGGCTCGGCGTCACGGCGGTGGAGCTGCTGCCGGTGCACCAGTTCGCCCATGAGGACCATCTGCTGCGACGCGGGCTGCACAACCACTGGGGCTACAACTCCATCGGCTACTTCGCCCCGCACGCCGGCTACTCCGCGTCCGGCACCGCAGGCCAGCAGGTCGGCGAGTTCAAGCGGATGGTGCGCGCGCTGCACGACGCCGGAATCGAGGTGATCCTCGACGTCGTCTACAACCACACCGCCGAGGCGGGCGAGCTGGGGCCGATGCTGTCGCTACGCGGCATCGACAACCGGGGCTACTACCGCCTGGAGGGCGACCCGCGCCGCTACGCCGACTACACCGGCTGCGGCAACACCCTGCACGTCGTGCAGCCGCAGGTGCTGCGGCTCATCACGGACTCGCTGCGCTACTGGGTCACCGAGATGGGCGTCGACGGCTTCCGCTTCGACCTGGCGGCGGCGCTTGCCCGCTCGATGCACGACGTCGACATGCTCTCCCCGTTCCTCGCGGTGATCGCCCAGGACCCGGTACTGCGCCGGGTGAAGCTGATCGCCGAGCCGTGGGACGTCGGCAGCGGCGGCTACCAGGTCGGGGCGTTCCCGCCCCTGTGGACGGAGTGGAACGACCGCTACCGCGACGCCGTGCGCGACTTCTGGCGCGGCGCGCTCCCCGACGTACGGGATCTCGGCTACCGGCTGACCGGCTCCAGCGACCTGTACGCCTGGGGCGGGCGCCGCCCGTACGCCTCGGTCAACTTCGTCACCGCGCACGACGGCTTCACCCTGCGCGACCTGGTGAGCTACGAGCAGAAGCACAACGAGGCGAACGGGGAGGGCAACCGGGACGGGACGAACGACAACCGGGCGTGGAACTGCGGGGTCGAGGGGGAGAGCGACGATCCGGAGATCAACGCGCTGCGCCGCCGTCAGCTCCGTAACCTGCTGACCACGCTACTGCTCTCCACCGGGGTGCCGATGCTGGTGGCCGGCGACGAGATGGGCCGCACCCAGGGCGGCAACAACAACGCCTACTGCCAGGACAACGAGACCGGCTGGGTCGACTGGTCGCTGCTGGACCAGCCGCAGTGGCGGGAGCTGACCGCGCTGACGGCCCGGGTGCTGACGCTGCGCCGGACCCATCCGGTACTGCGGCGCCGCGCGTTCTTCTCCGGCCGGGCGCAGGCCCCGGACGGGCTGCGGGATCTGGCGTGGTTCGCCCGGGACGGCCGGGAGATGACGGAGGGCGACTGGTACGCCCCCGCCGCCACGCTCGGCCTCTACCTCTCGGGCCGGGACATCCCGGGGAGGGACGCGCGGGGCGAGCCGGTGACCGACGACAGCTTTCTGGCCGTCCTGCACGCGGGCGCGGAGCCGACGTCCTTCGCCCTGCCGGGAGCGCCGTGGGGAGACACGTACGAACTGGTCCTGGACACCTCGCGGGAGGAGCAGGCCGAGGCCCCGGGCACGGTCCTGGAGGGCGGTACGGAGGTGACGGTGCCGGCCCGTTCGGTGCTGCTGCTGCGCGTGGTGGAGTAGGGCGGGGTGGGTCAGCCGAGGATGCCCCGGTCGTAGCCGACGGCGACGGCCGCGGCCCGGTCCTTGGCGCCCAGTTTGGCGAAGACGTGGGTGAGGTGGGTCTTCACGGTCGCCTCGCTGATGAAGAGTTCGGCGGCGATCTCCCGGTTGGTGGTGCCCCGGGCCACCAGGACCAGCACCTCCCGCTCGCGGGCGGACAGGGTGGTCCCGGCGGGGTCGGCGGCGGGGGTGCGGACCCGGGTCATCAGCCGGGAGGCGACGGCGGGCGACAGGACGCTGCGCCCGTCGGCGGCGGCCCGGACGGCGGCGAACAGCTCATCGCGCGGGGCGTCCTTGAGGAGGTAGCCGGTCGCGCCCGCCTCGATCGCGGGGAGGGTGTCGGAGTCGGTGTCGTACGTGGTCAGCACGAGGACCTTCGATCGGGCGCCGCGCCGGCTCAGCTCGGCGATGGCCGCCACTCCCCCGCCGCCGGGCATCCGCAGGTCCATCAGGACCACGTCGGGGTCGAGTTCACCGACGACGGTGAGCGCGTCCACACCGTTGGTCGCCTCTCCGAGCACCTCGAAGCCGGGGGCGGCGGTGAACATGCCGCGCAGCCCGTCCCGGACGACCGGGTGGTCGTCGACGATGACGAGGGTGATGATACGGGCGGGGGTCTCGGTCATGATCGCACCGTACGGGGGCTCACGGGTGTCTGGCCAGGGCCTGCGGTGGGGCCGTTGACGGGTGCCCGGCCGGGTTGCGCCGCGGGGTCGTTCACGGGTGCCCGACCAGCGGAGCCCTGGCCGACACCGCCGTGCCGCCGCCCGGTTCCGACTCCGCCTCGACCGCGCCCGCGATGCGCTCCGCGCGGGCCCGCATGCCGCCGAGGCCGAAGCCGCCGGTGCGGCCGGGCGGTGGGCGGCTGGGCGGCGGGCGGCTGGGGCCGGAAATTGGGAGGCCCGATGTCAGTGGTGAAACGTATGGTCGGCCCTGATGCCCAAAATGCCTGCAGAGCGCACGGACCGGTCCGCCGTGCGCTCCCTCCTGCGCCTGTGGCCCTATGTCCGACCCGTGCGGGTGCGCCTGTTCACGGCCGCCTTCGTGGCGATCCTGGCGTCCTGTCTGAGCCTGGTGATCCCGCTGGTCCTGAAGTGGATGGTGGACGGCCCGGTCGCCGACCGCGATCCGGGCGGGGTGTGGCTGGGGGCGCTGTATCTGCTGCTGCTCGGTATCGCGGAGGCGCTGCTGTTCGGGTTCCGGCGATGGCTGGTGGCGCGGCCGTTGGCCGGGGTGGAGGCGGCGATGCGGGCGGATCTCTTCCGCCATCTGCAACGGCTGCCGGTCGCGTTCCACGACCGCTGGGCCTCGGGTCAGCTGCTGTCGCGCGGGACGACGGACCTGATGCTGCTGCGGATGTTCCTGGCGTTCCCACTGACCTTCCTGGTCGTCAACACGGCGACGATTCTCGTCGGGTTCGTCCTTCTGTTCGCCCAGGACTGGACGCTCGGGCTGGTGCTGCTGGCGCCCGCGGTGCCGCTGATCATCCTGTGCTCGCTGTTCGAGACGAAGTACTCGGTGGTGGCGCGCCGGGCCCAGGACCAGGTCGGCGACCTCACGACGGTCGTCGAGGAGAGCGTGCTGGGCATCCGCATCGTCAAGGGCTTCGGCCGGCACCGCAGCCAGGCGCGGGCGTTCAGGGCGCTGGCGCACCGGCTGCGCGACACGGAGCTGGGCAAGGCCCGGCTGCTCGCCGGGATCTGGGCGCTGATCACGGCCATCCCGGAGCTGGCGATCGGCGCGGCGCTGGTGCTCGGCACGATCCAGGTCGCGGACGGGACGCTGTCCGCGGGCACGCTGGTGGCGTTCCTGTCCACGGCGCTCGCGCTGCGCTGGCCGGTGGAGTCGATCGGCTTCCTGCTGGCGATGAGCCAGGAGTCGGCGACCGCCACGGACCGGTACTTCGAGGTGATGGACGTGGCGGAGGAGCGGGGTGCCGCCGCCGTACGCGAGGGCGCGCCGGCCACCGCGCCGGGGATGGTGTTCGAGGGCGTCGCCTTCCGCTACCCGGACGCGGACCCGGAATCCCCGCCCGTCCTGTCCGGCATCGATCTGCACATCCGGCCCGGCGAGACCCTGGCCCTCGTCGGGGGTACGGGGTCGGGCAAGACGACGCTGACGGCGCTGGTGCCCCGGCTGCACGAGGTGACCGGCGGGCGGATCACGCTGGACGGCGAGGACATCGCCACGATGGAGCGCTCGCGGCTGCGGGAGCTGGTGTCGGTGGCGTTCGAGGAGCCGACGCTGTTCTCCGCGACGGTCGGCGAGAACGTGACGATGGGCGCGGCGGACGCGGACGAGGCGCAGGTGCGCCGGGCGCTGTCGGTGGCCCAGGCGGACTTCGTGCACGAGCTGCCGCGCGGCCTCGACACGGAGGTCGGCGAGCAGGGTCTGAGCCTCTCCGGCGGCCAGCGCCAACGTCTCGCGCTGGCCCGCGCGGTGGTCGGCGAGCCGCGCTTCCTGGTGCTGGACGACCCGCTCTCCGCGCTGGACGTGCACACGGAGACGCTGGTGGAGGCCGCGCTGCGGGAGGTCCTGGCGCGGACGACGGCGGTGGTCGTGGCGCACCGCCCGTCGACCGTGATGCTGGCGGACCGGGTGGCGCTGCTGTCGGGGGGCCGGATCGCCGCGGTGGGCACGCACCAGGAGCTCCTGCGCGACAACGCGGAGTACGCCTGGCTGATGTCGGGCGCGGAGTCCGGTCCCGTACCCGAACGAGAGTCCCCCGCGGCGCCGATGAGCGCCCCCGCCGAGGAGATTCCCGCCGAGGAGATTCCCGCGCAGATTCCCGCCGAGGAGGGCAGTGCCCGATGACGACGACCACCGACGACGCCTCGCTTCCCGCGGCCGAGGACGACGGCCTGCGGAAGAAGAGCCCGGCCGCGCCCGGACCGGAGTCCTCCGGCGACCCGTTCGACCAGGACGATCTGCCCGCGCCGCCCGGGTCGACCCTGGCGCTGCTGTTCTCGCTGCTGGCCCCGATGCGCGGCCGGGTCGCGGTGGCGGCCCTGCTGCTGGTGGTGCAGCAGGTGGCGATGCAGGCGGGCCCGCTGCTCGTGGCGTACGCGATCGACAGCGGGGTCCCGGCGTTCCGGGACCACGACTACGGGCCGCTGATCGCGGTCGCCGTCGGCTACGCGCTCTGCTCGGTCGGCGCGGGCGTCCTCCAGTACGGCTTCATCCGGGCCGCCGCGCGGATCAACCAGGACGTGCTGCTGGAGCTGCGCGGCCGGATCTTCCGGCACGCGCAGGCGCTGAGCGTCGACTTCCACGAGCGCTACACCTCGGGCCGGCTGATCTCGCGCTCGACGACCGACGTCGAGTCGCTGCGGGAGCTGCTGAGCGAGGGGCTCCAGGAACTGATCGGCGTGGTCCTCTCGTTCGTGTCGATCGCCGTGGTGCTGCTCTGGCTGGACCTGGGGATCGGCGCGATCGCCACGCTCTCCTTCGTACCGTTGTATCTGATGGTCCGGATGTACCGGCGGCGGGCGTCCGTCGCGTTCACCGCGCGGTCCACGGCGATCGCGGCGGTGATCGTGAAGTTCGCGGAGACGATGAACGGCATCCGCCCGGTCCAGGCGTTCCGCCGGGAGCGGAGCAACGACGCCGCCTTCACGGAGCTGAACACCCGCCACGAGCGGTCGAACGGCGACGCGATCCTGGAGATGGCCCGCTATGTCGTCGGCTCCCGGCTGATCGCGAACACGGCGGTGGCCGGGATGGTGCTGTGGGGCGCCTACCGGGTGGCGGAGGGCACGCTGGCGCTCGGGGTGCTGGCGGCGGCGGTGCTGTATCTGCGCCGGCTGTACGACCCGATCGACCGGCTGGGGATGTTCCTCAACTCGTACGAGTCGGCGGCTGCTTCGCTGACGAAGATCGCCGGGCTGCTGGCCCAGACGCCGAACGTCCCCGAGACCGGACACCCCCGGGAACTGCCGCCGCGCTCGGGCGACCTCCCGGGCCGGGAGGTCGTGTTCGACGGGGTGCGGTTCGCCTACCGTACGGGCGGCGAGGTGCTGCCCACGTTCGACCTGCGTATCCCGGCGGGCCGGACGGTGGCGGTCGTCGGCTCCACGGGCGCGGGCAAGTCGACGCTGGCCAAGCTGCTGGCCCGCTTCTACGACCCGACCGACGGCCGGGTCCTGCTGGACGGCACGGACCTGCGCGACCTGTCCACGGCCGAGCTGCGCCGGGGCGTGGTGATGGTGACGCAGGAGGCGTTCCTGTTCTCAGGGACGGTCGCGGAGAACATCGCGATCGGCCGCCCGGACGCCACCCGCGAGGAGATCGAGCACGCGGCGAGGGCGATCGGCGCGCACGACTTCATCGCAGCCCTGCCGGACGGCTACGACACCGACGTACGCAAGCGGGGCGGCCGGATCTCGGCGGGCCAGCGCCAGTTGGTGGCCTTCGCCCGCGCCCTGTTGGCGAACCCGTCGGTGCTGATCCTGGACGAGGCGACCAGCTCCCTGGACATCCCGGGCGAGCGCGCGGTGCAACGGGCCATGGACACGGTGCTGCACGGCCGCACGGCGGTGGTGATCGCCCACCGGCTCTCGACCGTGGAGATCGCGGACCGGGTGCTGGTGATGGAGCACGGCCGGATCGTGGAGGACGGCGCGCCCGCGGAACTGATCGCCGGGGCGGGGCGGTTCGCGGGGCTGCACCGGACGTGGCGGGACAGCTTGAGCTGAGGGGCGGGCGGCGGCCCGCGCACCGGCATCCGGTGCGCGGGCCCGCGCCCGCGAAAGGGTCAGGCGGTCCGGCGACCCGCAAAGGGCTCAGGCCGTCCGACGCGGGCCGCTGCGGCGGTACCCCTCCCAGATGGGGCCACCCGCCGCGTCGAGGACCTCGGTGACCAGGGCGGTGAGGCCCTCCGGAGCGCCGCGCAGCGCGGCCTGCGCGGTCTCGTCCAGGCGCGCGGGCAGCCCCGGAGCGACGGGTTCGAGGCGCCGGGCCAGCCACTTGCCGCCGCCGAGCCAGGTGCCGTGGGTCAGCAGGGCCAGTTCGCCGGCGCGCTGGACGAGTTCGGTGACGACGAACAGCCGCTCGCCCGCGTCCGTGACGGCGGCGAAGTCGTCGAGCAGGTCCGTCAGCGCGTACCGGGCGTCTTCGAGCGCCGTGCCGGTGACCGGGGGCGGCCCCGCGGCCGCCAGTCGTCGCGCCGTCACCGCGATCCGGGCTCCCGTCCCGTCGGCGTCGAGCAGCAGCGCCCCGTCGGCGCACATCCACAGCAGGGCCGAGTTCCGCCGCGCGATCTCCGGGGTCACGAAGCTGTGCCAGGAGTCCTCGGTGTGCACGAACAGCTCCACCGGCCAGGCCCCGTACCGCAGGCTCTCGCGGTACGGGGCGGGCGGGCCGTCGAGCAGGACGACGATGTCCAGGTCGGACCGGGCGGTGCGGCGGCTCGTCAGGACACTGCCGCCGAGGAACGCGGCGCGGGCGTCGGGGTGACGCTCCAGAACAAGGGCACGGGCGACTTCCGTTACGTCCATGCCCCTACTCTGCCGTGGCCGCCCCTGCCGTGGCCGCGCGGCCGGTCAGACCTTCAGGAGGTCGTAGGTGCCGGTGCCGTCCGGCCTGCCGCTGCTGTACTGGCGCAGGAACTCGCCGTCGGCGTACCGGTCGTGGCCGATCATGTAGCCGGTGTGCTTGTTCTGGACGCCGATCTTCGCGGAGCCGGGGACGTCACGGTAGATGTAGAACCGCTGGAGGTCGTCCTCCGTGCAGGCGACCGTCCTCAGGACCGCCCGCTCGTCGGCCGCGTTCGGCTGGGCGATGGTCGCGCACCCGCCGTTGCCCCAGTTCCACAGGGTCGCTTCGAGGACCCCGTTGTTCTCCGTCACGTCGCACAGCCGCCAGTGGTCCAGGTGGGCGCTGAAGATCGTCGAGGGCCGCAGGCGGACGCCGTCGTCCGCCAGGAGCGGCGCGCCCCAGGACAGGGGCTTGCCGGGTACGGCGATCTTGTAGGCGTCCGCGCTGCAGTTGAGGGCGGCACGGGTGGCGGATGCGGCGGCCGGGGCGCTCTTCGCGCTCGCGGTGGCCTCGGCGTCGTTCCCGGCCGCGTCCCGGGCCGCGGCGGCCTTCTCAGCCTTCGCGGCCTTCTCAGCCTTCGCCGAGGGGACCGGGCCCGCCGTGTGTCCGGCGGTGGCGGCGGCGCCGCAGTCCAGCAGAGTCTTGGCCTTGGCCATGATGCTGTTGGCGGGGACCGTGTCCTCGCAGCGCACCGCGCCTTCCTCCATGGTGGCGTAGGTGGTGAAGCTACCGCTGTCGGGACCCTCGACCCACTTCAACGCGTAGCTGCCGTCGCCCTGTTGGACACGGTTGCAGTTGAGACTGCCGTAGGTGCCGGTGACCTTCTTCGTGCCCTTGTAGAGCCCGTAGTAGCCGGGCTGCATGAAGTTCCAGCTGATGGAGTTCGACACGCTGCTGGTGGACGTGTAGTTGACCTGTACGTTCAGCCCCAGGGTCGCACCGACCGTACCGAGGAGTTCGACGGCGAAGCTTCCCTGCACAGTGCCGTTGAGCCCGACGGACACCGAGATGGTGGTCTGGGTACTGGTGGTGACGGTCTGCGAACCGGTCGTGCCCTCGGTGACGTACCAGCCCTTGAAGTGGGTGATCGTCGGTGAGACTTCGGTGGTCCTGACGAGCGGGTGGCGCTTGCCGAGATCGGCGACGGTACAGGCCTGACCGGCCTCGGCCCCGGCCGCCTGCCGGCCGGGTCCGGGCTCGGCGGGTACGGCGGCGGCCTGAGGGGCGGCCATGGCCACGGCGGCCGTCGCGGTGGCGACGATTGCCCCGAGCCCTCTGCCCAGGCGGGTACGTGTACGGCGCATCACTGTCTTCCCCCTGCTTGTACGCGGTCGATGAGGTGAGCGTGAGCGAAGGTACCGTCGCCGACGACGGCAGGGCCATACCACAACTGGCCACATAGGATCAAGAACTGTCCCATTACTGCCTGGTACGAAAGGGAGTTGCTCGGTTCCATGCCTTCGGCGTGCCCATGAGGGGGCCGCTGAAGGAAGGGACTTTCTCCGAGACACCTCAGCGGCATCCAGCGGCCGCGCCACGCGATCACCTAGGGAGGGCTGCACACGTCCACCACCCGCCCCTGGACCCGGCCGCCGCAGGACGGCGAGACCTTCACCGTGACCCGCTTCGCGTGGGGCCCGACCTGACGGACACCGGGCGCCCCTACGACGCGTCAGGCCGTGCACCGGCCCGGCCGGACGGGACACGCGGACGGTGCGGGTGCGATGCCGACGGAATTCGCCGCCGTCACCCCGGCAGCAGCCGTACCGCCGCGTTGCGCAGCCGGGTGCGTTCCGTGCTCATGAAGCGGTGCAGCGTCCGGGAGGCGAAGGCGGTCCGCTGAGCGCTGCGGCGGCGCTCCCGGTCGTAGGCGCGCAGGGCTCCGGCAATGCCCGCCGGGCCCGGGGGCGCCGCGGCGAGCGCCCGGGTCAGGGCGTCCGCGTCCAGGATCGCGGTGCAGGCGCCCTGGCCCAGGTTGGGCGTCATGGCGTGGGCCGCGTCGCCGACCAGTGCCACGTGGCCCGCCGAGGCGTCGGCGGAGACGAAGGAGGGCAGCGCCGGGTACAGGTGGCGCATCTCGTAGCGGATCCAGGTTGCCGGGTCGGTGGCGTCCAGGATGCGTGGGATCGGGTCGTGCCAGTCGGCGAAGAGGCCGCGCAGGTCGTCGGCCGTGGTCGCCTCGGGTGCGGTGGCGTACCAGTTGGTGCGGCCCGGTTCGACCGGGGTCAGCCCGAAGAAGCGGCCGCTCCCCCAGGTCTCGCCGTGCACCCGGCTCTCGATGTCGGCGATGCCGATCCAGGCGACGGTACCGACCTCGCGCGGGCCGCTGCGGTCGCCGAAGCGGGCGGTGCGGACGGCGCTGCGGATGCCGTCGGCGCCGATCACCAGGTCCTGTCCGGCGGCGAGTGCCCCCACGTCCGTGACCCGCTCGCCGAGTTTCACCGGTACGTCACCGAAGGCGTCCAGCCCAGCGAGCAGGGCGTCGAGCAAGTACGGACGGGAGATGAGGAGTTCGGGGCGGCCCGCCGTGCGTTCGATGCGCTCCAGCGGGAGCCGGGCGATCGGCGTCCCGTCGGGGGTGCGGATGTGCGCGTCGCGGTAGGGCACGGCGTGCTCGCGCAGGGCGTCGCCGGCACCGAGGCGGTCGAGCGCGGACTGTGCGGTGGGGTGGATGCCGAAGGCCGCTCCGTACCGCTCCAGTTCGGTGCGGCGTTCCAGCACGGTCACGCTCCAGCCCGCGCGGCGGAGGCCGATCGCGGTCGCCAGTCCGCCGATGCCCGCGCCGACCACGGTCGCCGTCCCTGCCATGTCGCGCTCCCGAAGCTCGTAGGGCCATGCAGAAGAACCACCACATCCGTGGTACCACGGCTGGGGTACCATCGGCAAGGAGAGGCGGCGGAGACGACGGGGACGAGGGAGCGGGCACGAGTGAATCCGGACCGGCGGGACCGGCTGCGGGACGCGGCGATCGAGGTGCTGGCCCGGGACGGCGGGCGCGGGCTGACGCACCGGGCCGTGGACCGGGCCGCCGAGGTGCCGTCCGGCACCACCAAGAACTACTTCCCGACCCGGGACGCCGTGCTCCGCGCGGTGGCGGAACGCTGCCTGGAGCAGTACCTGGCACTCACCGAACAGCTGGCCGCCGGTCCGGGCCCCGCGAACCGGGAGGCCCTGATCGCCCTCTTCCGCTCACTCCTGGAGAACGTCGCGGGGCCGGGCCGCCCCCGGCTCCTCGCCGTGCTGGAGCTCCAGGCCGAGGCGACCCGGCGGCCCTGGCTCTCCGGCATCCTCGACCCGATGGCGAGCGGCGACTTCGCGGGGTTCGAGCTGGCCCAGCGCGCCGCCGGGCTGCCGGTGACCCCGCAGCGGGCCGCCGTCGTCACCCTCGCCCTGCACGCGGCGGTGCCCCACCTGCTGACGGACGGGCCCGGCACGCTCGCGGCGGCGGGGCTCGACGACCCGGACCGCTTCGTGCGCGACCTCCTGGACACGGTGTACCCGCCGGACGCCACGGCCTGAGCGCCACAGCCCGCCGGACGCGACCACCCGAGCGCACGCGACCCACCCGGCAGCGGTGACCGGAAGCCCGCACCCCGATCCCGAAGAGATCCCCGCACCCTGACGGACCGGCACATTCCGGCGGGCCGATCTGGCCAGAACCCGACACCGTCTCATCTGACGGTCATCACACCTCTTCCCGCTCGCGGCGGGCCGGTGGCCGCCGCGCGCGAAACCTGTGACCACCCTGTGAATGCCGGGCTCAAGAACACCCGGTAACACTGCGGCAATGATCGACGAAACGTCCGCTCAACGAACATGACCTTTCCGGCAACGAACGAAATCCGGCCAAGTTCTTGACGCGCCCCTGACAGGCACGGTCGTCGGCTGGCACTGTTCACCCCGTTCTGCGCACCGCCTGCACCGACCGGACAGCCCTCCAGGCCGCCCGGTACCCCCCTCGCAGAAGGAGTCCGCGTGAGATCCACGCCCAGCCGTCGCGCGACCGCGACCGGCGCTCTGATAGCCGCCGCAGCCCTCATAGCCGTCGCCGTTCCGTCCGGCGCCGCGACCGCCACCTCCGCCCCCGCCTCGGCCCCGCTCGGCGGGATCACCGCCGGCACGAAGGCCGACCCGGGCGCCCTCCCCGCCAAGCTCTCCCCCGCCCAGCGCGCGGAGCTGCTCAGTGAGGCGAACGCCACGAAGGCGGCCACCGCCAAGGAGCTCGGTCTCGGGTCCACCGAGAAGCTCGTGGTCCGTGACGTGGTCCAGGACCGCGACGGCACCACGCACACCCGCTACGAGCGCACCCTCGACGGGCTCCCCGTCCTCGGCGGCGACCTCGTGGTCAAGGAGTCCGCGGCCGGAAAGACCGAGGGCGTCAGCAAGGCGTCGAGGGCGACCAGCGCGCAGCTGAAGGCCGTCGGCCTGACCGCCGACGTGGCCCCGGCCGCCGCCGAGAAGCAGGCGCTCGGCGCGGCCAAGGCCGAGGGGTCGAAGGCCAAGAAGGCGGAGAACACCCCGCGCAAGGTGGTCTGGGTGGGCGGCGGCTCCCCGCAGCTCGCGTACGAGACCGTGGTCGGCGGACTCCAGCACGACGGCACCCCGAACGAGCTGCACGTGCTCACGGACGCCACCACGGGCGAGAAGCTCTACGAGTGGCAGGCCGTCCACAACGGCACGGGCAACACGCAGTACAGCGGCCAGGTGACGCTGGGCACCGCCCCCTCGTACACCCTGACCGACACCGGGCGCGGCAACCACAAGACGTACAACCTGAACCGGGGGACCTCCGGGACCGGGACCCTGTTCTCCGGCGCGGACGACATCTGGGGCGACGGCACCCCGGGCAACGCCGAGACGGCCGGCGCGGACGCCCACTACGGCGCCGCGCTCACCTGGGACTACTTCAAGAACGTGCACGGCCGCTCCGGCATCCGGGGTGACGGCGTCGGCGCGTACTCCCGGGTCCACTACGGCAACAACTACGTCAACGCCTTCTGGCAGGACAGCTGCTTCTGCATGACCTACGGGGACGGCGCGGGCAACGCCAAGCCGCTGACCTCCATCGACGTGGCCGCCCACGAGATGACCCACGGCATCACGTCGAACACCGCGGGCCTCGTCTACAGCGGTGAGTCCGGCGGTCTCAACGAGGCGACGTCCGACATCTTCGCCGCCGCCGTCGAGTTCCACGCGAACAACTCCCAGGACCAGGGCGACTACCTGGTGGGCGAGAAGATCGACATCCGCGGCAACGGCACCCCGCTGCGCTACATGGACAAGCCCAGCCGGGACGGCAGCTCCAAGGACTACTGGTACGCGGGCATCGGCAACGTCGACGTCCACTACTCCTCGGGCCCGGCCAACCACTGGTACTACCTGCTCTCCGAGGGCAGCGGCACCAAGACGATCAACGGTGTCAGCTACGACTCCCCGACCTCCGACGGACTGCCGGTCACCGGCATCGGCCGGGACAAGGCGTCGCTGATCTGGTTCAAGGCGCTCACCACCAAGTTCACCTCGACGACCAACTACGCCGCCGCCCGCACGGGCACGCTCGCGGTAGCCAGTGAGCTGTACGGGGCCACCAGCCCCGAGTACGCGGCCGTGGCCCACGCCTGGGCCGGCATCAACGTCGGCTCGCGCCCCGGCGGCGGCGACCCCGACCCGGGCGGCAAGGTGTTCGAGAACACCACCGTGGTGAACATCCCGGACGCCGGTGCGGCCGTCACCAGCTCGGTCACCGTCTCCGGTGTGGCCGGCAACGCGCCGAGCGCCCTCAAGGTGGGCGTGGACATCACGCACACCTGGCGCGGTGACCTGGTCATCGACCTGCTGGCCCCGGACGGGTCGGCGTACCGGCTGAAGAACTCCTCCTCCGGTGACTCCGCGGACAACGTGGTGGAGACCTACACCGTCAACGCCTCGTCCGAGGTGGCCAACGGGGTCTGGAAGCTGCGGGTCCAGGACGTCGCACGCTACGACACCGGGCGGATCAACAGCGTCAAGCTCACCTTCTGATCCGGCCCACCGCAGTCGAGCGGCCCGGGAGGGGGCGAACCCCTTCCGGGCCGCTCGCGCGCGCTCAGCGCATCAGCACGCCGCCGCCCTCCCCCGTCGCCCCGGTCGGCAGGGCGACCAGGCCCAGTTCGGCGCTGGTGGCCAGCAGCCGGTGGGCGGGCAGGACGCGCACGGTGTAGCCGTACGGTCCCGTCCGGTCCGGGGTGAGCGGGCCCTCGTACAGCCAGCGGTCCTCCAGGTCCTGACCGCCCGCCGGCTTCAGCGGGAAGGTCTGGGCGTCCGCGATGGCGTCGCCGGAGTCGACCCGGCCCGCGACCACCTGGACCTCGACGTCGTCCGGCTCCAGGCCGCCGAGCGCGATCCGCACCCGCAGCGCCAGAGTGGCCCCCAGCTCCGCCGAGCCGCCCGCGGCGTCCCCGGTGACGGTCTCCACATGGTCGACGGAGACCCCGCGCCAGGCCGCCCGGACCCTGGCCTTCCACGCGGCGAGATCCTGCGCCACCGCGGGCTCCAGGACCCGGCGGGCCTGGGCGGCGGGGGCGTACAGGCGCTCCACGTACTCGCGCACCATCCGCCCCGCGAGCACCTTCGGGCCGAGGTTGACCAGGGTGGAGCGGACCATCTCGATCCAGCGGTCGGGCAGGCCCCCGGCCCCCCGGTCGTAGAAGCGCGGGGCGACCCGGTCCTCGATCAGGGCGTAGAGGGCGTTCGACTCCAGCTCGTCCCGGCGGTCCTCGTCGACCGCGGAGCCGTCGGCGGTGGGGATCTCCCAGCCGAAGTCCGGGTCGAACCACTCGTCCCACCAGCCGTCGCGCACCGACAGGTTGAGGCAGCCGTTGAGCGCCGCTTTCATCCCGCTCGTACCGCAGGCCTCCAGCGGGCGCAGCGGGTTGTTGAGCCAGACGTCGCAGCCCGGGTAGAGCTTCTGCGCCATGCCCATGCCGTAGTCCGGGAGGAACACGATGCGGTGGCGCACCCGCGGGTCGTCCGCGAACCGCACCAGCTCCTGGACCAGCCGCTTTCCGCCGTCGTCGGCCGGGTGGGCCTTGCCCGCGACGACGATCTGGATCGGGTGCGTCGGGTGGAGCAGCAGCTCCCGCAGCCGGTCGCGGTCGCGCAGCATCAGGGTGAGCCGCTTGTACGAGGGGACGCGGCGGGCGAAGCCGATGGTCAGGATGTCCGGGCCGAGGACGCCGTCGATCCAGCCCAGTTCGGCGGTGCCCGCGCCGCGCCTGCGCCAGGAGGCGTAGAGGCGGCGGCGGACCTCGGTGACGAGCTGTCCGCGCAGGTCCCGGCGCAGGTCCCAGATCTCCTGGTCGCCGATGCCGGTCACCGCGTCCCAGCGGCGGGGCGTGCCGGTCCGCTGCTCGGAGGGCTCGCCGTCCACCGGTCCGCCGGCCAGCACCTGGTGGGCGCGGCCCTCGCCGACCTGGCCCGCACCGAGCCGGAACACCTCGGGGGCGACCCAGGTCGGGGCATGGACGCCGTTGGTGACGGAGGTGATGGGCACCTCGGCGGGGTCGAAGCCCGGCCAGAGCCCGGAGAACATCTCCCGGCTGACCGCCCCGTGCAGGGTGGAGACGCCGTTGGCGCGCTGGGCGAGCCTGAGGCCCATCACCGCCATGTTGAACAGCTCCGGTTCGCCGCCGGGGTAGGTCTCGGTGCCGAGCGGCAGGATCTTCTCGACGGGTACGCCGGGCAGTTCGCCCTCGTCGCCGAAGTGGCGGGCGACGAGCCCCCGGTCGAAACGGTCTATGCCGGCGGGCACCGGGGTGTGGGTGGTGAAGACGGTCCCGGCCCGGACCACTTCGAGGGCGGCGTCGAAGTCGAGGCCGGTGGGGATGAGTTCGCGGATGCGTTCCAGGCCGAGGAAGCCGGCGTGGCCCTCGTTGGTGTGGAACACCTCCGGCTCCGGGGTGCCGGTCAGCCGGCACCAGGTGCGGACGGCGCGCACCCCGCCGATGCCGAGCAGCATCTCCTGGAGGAGGCGGTGGTCGCTGCCGCCGCCGTAGAGCCGGTCGGTGACGTCGCGTTCGCCGGGGGCGTTCTCCTCGACGTCGGAGTCGAGGAGGAGCAGCGGCACCCGGCCGACCCGGGCCAGCCAGACGCACGCGTGCAGCGAGCGTCCGCCGGGCAGGGCGAGGACGACCCGGGCGGGGGTGCCGTCGGCCTCGCGGACCAGGTCGAGCGGGAGTTCGTTGGGGTCGAGGACGGGATAGTGCTCCTGCTGCCAGCCCTCGCGGGAGAGGGTCTGGCGGAAGTAGCCGTGCCGGTAGAGCAGCCCGACGCCGATGAGCGGGACGCCGAGGTCGCTGGCGGCCTTGAGGTGGTCGCCGGCCAGGATGCCGAGGCCGCCGCTGTACTGGGGCAGGGCGGCGGTGACACCGAATTCGGGCGAGAAGTAGGCGATGCCGGAGGGAAGTTCGGCTCCGGCGGCCCGCTGTTCCTGGTACCAGCGCGGGCCGTCCAGATATTCCGCCAGATCGGCGGAGGCCGCGGCGAGGCGGCCGAGGTACTCCGCGTCCCCGGCCAGTTCGGTCAGCCGTCCGGCGGACAGCGAGCCGAGCAGGCGTACGGGGTCGGCGTCCGCGGGCCGCCAGCCCTCGGGGTCGGCGGCCCGGAAGAGTTCGCGGGTCTCGGTGTGCCACGACCAGCGCAGGTTGCGCGCGAGGTCGTGGAGGGGTCGAAGGGGTTCGGGGAGAACAGGACGCACGGTGAATCGACGAATGGCCTTCACTGCTCCACCTTTACAGGGGACTTGCGCATCCGAGCGGACGCACCACGGTGTGCGTCCCTTCCGTCACCCCTGACGGTAGCGGCCGTCCGTGGCGGGCTGCCACGGCGCGCGGGCGGCGCGCCCGGTCCGGGGACCGTCCGCCGCGCGCCTCCCCACAGACGCCCCACGCACCCCACCGGTGATCCCCCGCCACTCCTCCCACCTGGGGGTTTGGCCGATTTCTCTCCCGTACGCAGCCTTGTGGACCTTCCTGTCACAGGGAAGGCTGCCGTGTGGCGCCGCAGAACGGGTATCCGGAACCCGTGGGGGCGCTTCGGGTCTCCCACGCCCACCGGGGCGTGCGCGCCGCGTGCGGCGGAGCCCGAGCGGCCCGTTACGACCGAGTAGTTAACACGGCGCCGGATTTCCCACCCTTCGACGCGGGGAAGGCTTCCCCGGTACACGGCACGACCGGCCCGCACACGTTCTCCCGTGCATCCCGAAACATGCACGAAACCCCCGCGACCCACCCATTCGAGTGCCATTCGAGTGAACGCGGACAGGAGCGGCCATGCCCACAGCCCGTCAGCAGACAGCTGAGCAGTTACAAAGGACAGATCCCCGTCTTCGCGGCACACGCGGTCGGTCCTCCGCGCCCGTGCCGTCCCCCGTGCACGCCGAGCTCCTCCAGCCCTCAGGTGATTCCATGATCGGTCGTATTCCCGTCCTGGACGTCCGTCCCCTCGTCGACTGCGGCAGACGGGCGGCGAAGGCCGTCGTCGGTGAGACCTTCCAGGTCACCGCCACCGTCTTCCGCGAAGGCCATGACGCGGTGGCCGCCAATGTCGTACTGCGCGATCCGAGCGGGCGGGTCGGCCCGTGGACCCCGATGCGGGAGCTGGCGCAGGGCACGGACCGGTGGGGTGCGGACATCACCCCGGACGCCGAGGGCCGCTGGACGTACACGGTGGAGGCCTGGAGCGATCCGGTCACCACCTGGCGGCACCACGCCGCGATCAAGATCCCGGCGGGCATCGACACGGACCTGGTGCTGGCCGAGGGCGCGGCGCTGCTGGAGCGGGCCGCCGCGGGCGTGCCGAAGAAGCACGGCCGCGAGGCGGTGCTGGCCGCGGTGGACGCGCTGCGCGACACCGCCCACCCGGCCGAGGCCCGGCTGGCGGCGGCGCTGACCCCGGCCGCCGACGCGGTGCTGGCCCGCTACCCGCTGCGCGAACTGGTCACCCGGTCCAAGCCGCTGGCGGTCCGGGTGGAGCGCGAGCGGGCGCTGTTCGGGTCCTGGTACGAGCTGTTCCCGCGCTCCGAGGGCGCGAAGCGGGTGCCGGTGGACCCGGCGGACACCTCACCGGACGCGCCGACGAGGCTGGTCAGCGGCACCTTCCGGACGGCCGCCGAGCGGCTGCCCGCGGTCGCCGCGATGGGGTTCGACGTGGTGTACCTGCCGCCGGTCCATCCGATCGGGACGACCCACCGCAAGGGCCCGAACAACACGTTGACGCCCGGGGAGCACGACCCGGGCGTGCCGTGGGCGATCGGTTCGCCGGACGGCGGGCACGACGCGGTCCACCCGGAGCTGGGCACGCTGGAGGACTTCGACCACTTCGTGTCGACGGCCCGGAATCTGCGGATGGAGATCGCGCTGGACTTCGCGCTCCAGTGCTCGCCGGACCACCCGTGGGTCAAGGAGCACCCGGACTGGTTCCACCACCGCGCCGACGGTTCGATCGCGTACGCCGAGAACCCGCCGAAGAAGTACCAGGACATCTACCCGATCGCCTTCGACAAGGACATGCGCGGTCTGGTGGCGGAGACCGTACGCGTTCTGCGCTTCTGGATGGACCACGGGGTGCGTATCTTCCGGGTCGACAACCCGCACACCAAGCCGGTGGTGTTCTGGGAGAAGGTCATCGAGGAGATCAACGGCACCGACCCCGATGTCATCTTCCTGGCGGAGGCGTTCACCCGCCCGGCGATGATGCACACGCTCGGCGCGGTCGGCTTCCAGCAGTCGTACACGTACTTCACCTGGCGCAACACCAAGCACGAACTGACCGAGTACGTCACGGAGCTGGCCGGGGACGCCGCCTCCTACATGCGGCCCAACTTCTTCGTGAACACCCCCGACATCCTTCCCGGCTACCTCCAGGAAGGCGGCCGCCCGGCCTTCGAGGCGCGGGCGGTGCTGGCCGCGACGCTGGCCCCCTCCTGGGGCGTGTACGCGGGATTCGAGCTGTGCGAGAACACCCCGGTCAAGCCGGGGAGCGAGGAGTACCTGCACTCGGAGAAGTACGAACTGCGCCCGAGGGACTGGGAGTCGGCGGAACGCGAGAGCCGCACGCTGACCCCCCTGATCACCTCGCTGAACCGGATCCGCCGGCGTAACCCCGCTCTGCGGCAGCTGCGCGACGTCCACTTCCACCACACCGACAACGAAGCGCTGATCGCCTACAGCAAGCGCTCCGGACCGAACACCGTTCTGGTGGTCGTGAACCTCGACCCGCACCACACCCAGGAGGCCACGGTCTCGTTGGACATGGAGCGGCTCGGCCTTTCCTGGCACGAGCGCGTACCGGTGCGCGACGAGCTCACCGGCGACACCTATCACTGGGGCAGGGCCTTCTATGTGCGCCTGGAGCCGGGCATCACGCCCGCGCACATCGCGGTCCTGCGACCGTCCCCGCCGACCGGAGGGTCACCCACACCATGATCGTCAATGAGCCTGTCCCCGACACGTTCGAGGACACCCCCGCCAAGGACCGCGATCCCGACTGGTTCAAACGAGCCGTCTTCTACGAGGTGCTCGTCCGGTCCTTCCAGGACTCCAACGGCGACGGAATCGGCGACCTCAAGGGCATCACCGCCAAGCTGGACTACCTCCAGTGGCTCGGTGTCGACTGCCTCTGGCTGCCGCCGTTCTTCAAGTCGCCGCTGCGCGACGGGGGCTACGACGTCTCCGACTACACCGCCGTGCTGCCGGAGTTCGGCGACCTCGCCGACTTCGTGGAGTTCGTGGACGCCGCGCACCAGCGCGGCATGCGCGTCATCATCGACTTCGTCATGAACCACACGAGCGATCAGCACGAGTGGTTCCAGCAGTCCCGTACGGATCCCGACGGGCCGTACGGCGACTACTACGTCTGGGCCGACGACGACAAGCAGTTCCAGGACGCCCGGATCATCTTTGTCGACACCGAGACGTCCAACTGGACCTTCGACCCGGTGCGCAAGCAGTACTACTGGCACCGCTTCTTCTCGCACCAGCCGGACCTCAACTACGAGAACCCGGCGGTCCAGGAGGAGATCCTGGCAGCCCTGCGGTTCTGGCTGGACCTGGGCATCGACGGCTTCCGGGTCGACGCGGTGCCCTACCTCTACCAGCGCGAGGGCACCAACTGCGAGAACCTCCCCGAGACCCACCACTTCCTCAAGCGGGTCCGCAAGGAGATCGACGCCAACTACCCGGACACCGTGCTCCTCGCCGAGGCCAACCAGTGGCCGGAGGACGTCGTCGACTACTTCGGCGACTACGAGGCGGGCGGCGACGAATGCCACATGGCGTTCCACTTCCCCGTGATGCCGCGCATCTTCATGGCGGTGCGCCGCGAGAGCCGCTACCCGGTCTCCGAAATCCTGGCCAAGACCCCGGAGATCCCGAAGAACTGCCAGTGGGGCATCTTCCTGCGCAACCATGACGAGCTCACGCTCGAAATGGTCACGGACGAAGAGCGCGACTACATGTACGCGGAGTACGCCAAGGACCCGCGGATGCGCGCCAACATCGGCATCCGCAGGCGGCTCGCCCCGCTGCTGGACAACGACCGCAACCAGATCGAACTGTTCACCGCGCTGCTGCTGTCGCTGCCCGGCTCCCCGATCCTCTACTACGGGGACGAGATCGGGATGGGCGACAACATCTGGCTGGGCGACCGGGACGCGGTGCGCACCCCGATGCAGTGGACGCCCGACCGCAACGCCGGGTTCTCCTCCAGCGATCCGGGGCGGCTCTACCTCCCCACGATCATGGACCCGGTCTACGGCTACCAGGTCACCAACGTCGAGGCGTCGATGGCGTCGCCGTCCTCGCTGCTGCACTGGACCCGCCGGATGATCGAGATCCGGAAGCAGAATCCGGCCTTCGGTCTCGGCGAGTACACCGAACTCCCCTCCTCCAACCCGGCGGTGCTGGCGTTCACCCGCGAGTACAAGGACGACCTCGTCCTGTGCGTGCACAACTTCTCGCGGTTCGCGCAGCCGACGGAACTTGACCTCCGATCGTTCAACGGACGTCATCCGGTGGAATTGATCGGCGGGGTACGCTTCCCGGCCATCGGTCAGTGGCCCTACCTGCTGACCCTCGCGGGACACGGCTTCTACTGGTTCCGGCTGCGCAAGGACGCGCCGCCGGCCTGAGAGGCACCGGTCGCGTGCGGGGCGGTTTCCACCGCCCCGCACGGGGCACTCTGAGCGAAACGAAGGCCCCGGGCCCTCACCGGTTCCCGCGCCCCCGGCCATCACGGTTCCGCCGTTCGAGTCCGTAAGCACCTTCCTCTCCCGACACGTCCCGCACAGCCGGACAGCCATTGCCGCAATCCGGGACACTCTTCGCATCCTGTGTGCCCGGGGAAAGGACGCGATGCCATGTCGGAGGCTGCATCCACTCACGTCGCCCTGGCGAAGAGCACGAGGAACAGCGCAACTACCGGCAGTACGACGGACGGGGCCCTGCTCCCGTCCCTCGCCCCGCTGCTCCACGAATGGCTGCCCCGGCAGCGCTGGTTCGCCGGCAAGGGCCGGCCGGTCACCGGCTTCCGGCTGGTCTCGGCCACCGAGATGGTGCCGTCGGCCGGCACGACGGGCCCCGGACTCCTGCACCTGCTGCTGCGGGTGGAGCAGCCCACCCGGTCGGTCCGGGCGGCCGACGACTGCTACCAACTGCTGCTGGGCGTACGGACGTCACTGCCGCCGCTGCTCGCCGGCGCGCTGGTCGGCCGGGTGGAGCGGGGGCCGCTCGCCGGACGGACCGTGTACGACGCGCTGCACGACCCCCGGCTGGCCGATGTGCTGCTGGAACGGTTCCGCCGTCCCGGCAGCCTCGGTTCGCTGCGCTTCGAGCGGACCGCCGAGATCCCGGCCGGCCTCACGCCCCGGGTGCTGGACGCCGAGCAGTCCAACTCCTCGCTCGTCTACGGGGACGCGTTCATCCTGAAGATCTTCCGGCGGGTCTTCCCGGGCACCAACCCGGACCTGGAACTGCCGCTCGCGCTGACCGGCGAGGGGTGCGAACGGGTACCCGCCCCGATCGCCTGGTTCGAGGCCCCCGGCGCCGAACCGCTCACCCTCGGCGTCCTCCAGCCCTTCCTGCACGGGGCACGGGACGGCTGGCAGCTCGCGCTGGCCGCGCTCGCCGCGGGCCGGGACTTCCTGCCCGAGGCGCGGGCGCTGGGCCGGGCCACCGCCGAGGTGCACACCGCACTCGCCGCCGCGCTGCCGACCCCGGCGCTGCGCGGCACCCAGACCCGGCAGCTGGTGGCCCAGATGACCCAGCGGCTGGAGGCCGCCGCGCAGGCGGTCCCGGCGCTCGTGCCCTACGTTCCCGGGCTGCGCGCCGCGTTCGACGCGGTGACGGACCTCGGGGTCCGGGGCAGCGGCTGGGCCCAGCAGCGGGTGCACGGCGATCTCCATCTCGGGCAGACGCTGCGCTCCGCCGACGGTTTCTGGTCGCTGATCGACTTCGAGGGCGAACCGGCCCGCCCGCTGCCCGAGCGCCGGATGCCCGCACCGCCGGTGCGCGATGTCGCGGGCATGCTGCGGTCCTTCGACTACGCGGCCCGCTCGCACCGCCCGTGGAACCCGGAGTGGGCGGCCCGCTGCCGTGCCGCCTACTGCGAGGGGTACGCCCAGGCTTCGGGCAGCGATCCGCGCGGCGAACCCGAGCTGCTGCGCGCCCACGAGACCGACAAGGCCGTGTACGAGGTGGTGTACGAGGCCCGGCACCGCCCCGACTGGCTGCCGGTGCCGATGGCGGCCATCCAACGGCTGGCCCAGTCCGCGGCGGCCTGAGCCTTCCCCTCGCCCCTACCGTCGCTCCCCTCCCCTCCGCCCGTGCTTCTCCCCCTTCACTCCCCGAGGAGGCAGTCCCTGTGACCGCCCGCAAGCCGTCCCGCAAGGCATCCCGCAAGTCCGCCGAGGCCCCCGTCGAGGTGACTGTCGAGACCGTCGCCGAGCCCGCAGCCGAGCCCGCAGCCGCCGAGACGGCAGCCGACGCGGCGGCAGCCCCCGCACCCGCCGCCACTACCACCGCCACCGCCACCAAGGCCGCGCCCGCCAAGCGCGCCCGGCCCAAGCGGGCGGACGCGGGCCCGCCGCGCCCCCGGCAGGCCGGGGACGGCCAGGGCGCCCGCCCCGCACCGGCCCTGGACGGCGCGGACCGCGGCCGGCTGCTGGCCGGCGACCACCACGCTCCGCACGACGTGCTGGGCGCCCACCCGATCCCCGGCGGGGTGCTCGTCCGGGCGCTGCGGCCGTTCGCCCGGACCGTCACCGTGCTGGCGACGGGGCTGCGGGCCGAGCTGCACGACGACGGCGACGGCTTCTTCTCCGGTGTGCTGCCGGTGCCGCAGGTGCCCGCGTACCGGCTGGAAGTGGCGTACGACGACAACACCATCGAGGTGGAGGACCCGTACCGCTTCTGGCCCGCGATCGGCGAGCTGGACCTGCATCTGATCGGTGAGGGCCGCCACGAGGAGCTGTGGCGGGCGCTCGGCGCGGAGCCGCTGGTCCACCAGGGGGTGGCCGGGACCCGGTTCACCCTGTGGGCGCCGAACGCGCACGGGGTGCGGATCACCGGTGACTTCAACTACTGGGACGGCACGGGCTACCCGATGCGGTCGCTCGGCTCGACCGGGGTGTGGGAGCTGTTCCTGCCGGGGGTCGGCGAGGGCGCGCTGTACAAGTTCGACATCTGCCGCCCGGACGGTTCGCACACGGTGCGGGCCGACCCGATGGCCCGGCGCACCGAGGTGCCGCCCGCGACCGCGTCGATCGTGACCGCCAAGCACCACGAGTGGCAGGACGCGGACTGGATGGCGCACCGGGGCGACCGGCCGGTCCACGAGGCCCCGTTCTCGGTGTACGAGGTGCACCTCGCTTCCTGGCGGCCAGGACTGACGTATCGTCAACTCGCGGAGCAGCTGCCCGCGTACGTCAAGGACCTCGGGTTCACGCACGTCGAGCTGATGCCGGTCTCCGAGCACCCCTTCGGCGGCTCCTGGGGCTATCAGGTCACCGGGTTCTACGCGCCGACCTCGCGTCTGGGCACCCCGGACGACTTCCGCTTCCTCGTCGACGCCCTGCACCGGGCGGGCATCGGCGTCATCATGGACTGGGTGCCGGCCCATTTCCCGCGCGACGACTGGGCGTTGGCCGAGTTCGACGGGCGTCCGCTGTACGAGCACGCCGACCCGCAGCGCGCTGCGCACCCGGACTGGGGGACGCTGGAGTTCGACTACGGCCGCACCGAGGTCCGCAACTTCCTGGTCGCCAACGCCACGTACTGGTGCGAGGAGTTCCACATCGACGGGCTGCGGGTCGACGCGGTCGCCTCGATGCTCTACCTCGACTACTCCCGCGAGGACGGCCAGTGGTCGCCCAACGAGTTCGGCGGCCGGGAGAACCTGGACGCGGTCGCCTTCCTCCAGGAGATGAACGCGACCGTCTACCGCCGCAATCCGGGCGTCGTCACGATCGCCGAGGAGTCCACGGCCTGGGACGGTGTCACCCGCCCGACCGACAGCGGGGGCCTCGGCTTCGGGCTGAAGTGGAACATGGGCTGGATGCACGACTCGCTCCAGTACATGGCGAAGGAGCCGATCCACCGCAAGTACCACCACAACGAGATGACGTTCTCGATGGTGTACGCGTACAGCGAGAACTACGTGCTGCCGATCTCGCACGACGAGGTGGTGCACGGCAAGCAGGCGCTGGTGACGAAGATGCCCGGCGACTGGTGGCAGCGGCGTGCGAACCACCGCGCCTACCTGGGCTTCATGTGGGCCCACCCCGGCAAGCAACTCCTTTTCATGGGCCAGGAGTTCGCGCAGGGCGCGGAGTGGTCCGAGGGGCACGGCCCGGACTGGTGGCTGCTGGACCCGTCGTACGAGGCGTCCGGCGACCACCGCGGGGTGCGGGAGCTGGTGGGCGATCTGAACGCGGTGTACGGGGCGGTGCCCGCGCTGTGGCAGCGGGACACCTCACCGGAGGGGTTCAGCTGGGTGGACGGCGGGGCGGCCGAGGACAACGTGTTCGCGTTCCTGCGGTACGACGCGGACGGCTCGCCGCTGCTCGCGGTCTCGCACTTCTCCCCGGCGGTCCGCAGCGACTACCGCCTGGGGGTGCCGGAGACCGGTACGGAGGGCTGGGTGGAGGTCCTCAACACCGACGCGGCCCGGTACGGCGGGGGCGATGTGCGCAACGAGGAGCCGCTGAAGGCGGAGGCGGTGCCCGCGCACGGCCGGCCGTGCAGCATCTCGCTGACGCTGCCGCCGCTGGCGACGGTGTGGTTCCGCCCGGCGTGACCCGTCCGAGCCCGTGAAGGGAGGGGCCGGTACCGCGTCCGTTGCGGCGCGGTACCGGCCCCTCCCCCGTTCCCGGCTCGGGTCAGCGGTCGGCGGCGATCACCTCGACGAGGCTCGACCAGGACCCGGGGCCGCGTCCCTGGACGATCGCCCGGTCGGTGAGCGACTTGAGTCCGGCCAGCTGCGCGACGTCCAGGCCCCGGTCCTTCGCGGTGTGCAGGATGTGGTCGACGCTCGCCGCCATCATGCCGAGGTTCGCGCCGTTGGCAGGGTACGCACCGGAGCCGGCCTCTTCCGCGGTGTACTCCACGATCGGCGGCAGGATGCCGGTGATCGTGGTGAGGTACGGGGCGAGCGAGGCGGGCTCGATGCCTTCCGCCCGGGCCAGCGCGAAGGCGTGGACCAGGCCGCCCATGGCTCCGTAGAAGAAGTCCAGCATCGCCATGTCGTAGGCGGCGGCGAGCCCGTGGTCCTCGCCGAGGTAGGTGGCGGGCTCGCCCAGCGCCTTGAGGGTGTCCTCGTGCGCGGCGAAGGCGGCGCGGTCGCCGGAGTGGAAGACCAGGGCCTCCGCCGAGCCGACCACGTCGACCGGCACCATGATCGCCCCGTCGAGGTAGGACAGGGAGTGCTTCGCGGCCCAGGCGGCGGTCTGCCGCGAGCGGGCCGGGGTGTCCGAGGTCAGGTTGACCAGGACCCGCCCCTTCAGTGCTTCGGCCAACGGTTCCAGGACCGCGTCGGAGGCGTCGTAGTCGACGAGGCAGACCACGACGAGTCCGCTCGCCCGCACGGCCTCATCGGCGGACGCGGCGCGCACCGCGCCCAGCGCGACGACGTCCTCGCCCTTCTCCGGCGAACGGTTCCAGACGGTGGTGGGGTGGCCCGCGGCCAGGAAGGCGCGGGCCAGGGAACGGCCCATGTCACCGAGGCCCAGGACGGTGACGGGGGTGGGTGCGGGTGCGGGTTCGGTGGTCGTGTGCGCTTGCGTCATGGGGACCATCCTTGGCGCGCGAACAGGGCCTGACCAGAACCCACTTGACTGTCAGATACGCACTTCCGGGAAAGGATGCAGGTCAACGGCCGACCGGGCGGAACCCGTGAGGGTCCCGCCCGGTCGTGTCGGTCCGGTCGTCAGCCGTCCTGGGCCGCCGACCGCCTGCGCACGGCCCACAGGATGCCGCCGCCCGCGGCCACCGCGGCGGCCGCCATGCCGATGAGCGGGGCGGTGGAGTCCGAGCCGGTGGCCGCGAGGTTGCCGCCGGTCTGCGGGGTGGCGCCGCCGGCCGTCGCGCCGCCCGTGTCGGCGGAGCCGCCGGAGGTACCGGCCGTCCCGCCGGTGCTGCCCGTGGAGCCGGTGGAGCCGGAACCGCCGGTGGACGAGGAGCCGCCCGTACCGCCGGTGGAACCGTTGGAGCCCGAGGAGCCCGAGGAGCCCGAGGAGCCCGCCGTGCCCTCGTCCTCGCCGGTGTCGATCACGATCTGCGCGGTGTCGTTCTCGGCGTTCCGGTCGAAGGGGCGCTCCTGGCCGGTGAAGGAGACCTCGCCGGTGGTGCGGCCGACCGCCTTGTCGATGCGCAGGACGAAGGGGTAGCTCTCGCCTCCGTTCACGTTCACCCAGGACTGGGAGGTCCCGCAGCGGTAGTGGGTCTTGGTGATCACCTCGCAGAAGTCGTGCGGCTTGACCACGGAGGTGCCCTCGGGGATGTGGATGTCGACGGTGGTGACGCTCTCGTCGGGGAGTCCCTGGACGCGGGCGGGGCCCTTGTTGGCGAACTTCACCGTCGCGGTGACCTTCTCGCCGACCTTCCCCTGCTTCTCGTCGCCGGTCAGGGCGAAGTCCGCGGTGTTCGCGGCGGTGACGTCCGCCCTGGCGTACGCCTCGGGGTGGTTCGTCCGGTCGGCGTCGGTGGCCGGGCCCTCCTCGACCAGGGTGAGCGGGTCGCCGGTGCCGGGCACCGGCTCGGTGGAGCCGCCGTCGTCCGGGCCGGGCTCGTGCACACCGATCGACACCCGCAGGTTGTCCCGGAACGCGGAGTCGAGCGCCTTGAGCGAGACGGGCTTCGCCGTGCGGTAGACGACGCCGGGCTTCAGCGGCTGGTCGATCTTGCAGGAGGCGACGTTCGACGCGGGCATCTCGTCGTAGGAGCCGATGGTGTCGTAGGTGCAGTTCTTGTGCGTCTCGTCCGCCTCCAGCCCCGGCGACACGGCGTACGTCACCCAGGCCTCGGGGACCTCCGCCGTCCCCTTGTTGAGGAAGGTCAGCGGGGTCGAGAACGAGCTCCCGGGCTGCACCCCCTTGACCGGCGCGATCGTTCCGACGCCGAGGTCCGGCTCCGGGTCGGCGGCGAGCGCCGGTACGGCGCCCAGCGCCACCAGGGCTGCGGCGGCCACGGCGGCGGTCCCGCCGCGCAGGATACGGCTGCGGGAAGGGGCGATACGCATGGAAGTCCTTCGGTCGTGGGGCGCATGGGGGCTGACTGCGGTCCTTCACCTCTCAGGACCGGTGCTGGACGGCGAGGGTTGTCCGGGCCGGACCGGTCGTGACAGAACACGGACACAAGGGGCCGGTACCGGCCACGGACACGCCGCCTCGTACCCGCCACCGACGCGAGGACACCCGTACCGGGGGATACGGGTGTCCTCGGGCGGACCGCGGCGGCCGGGGGGAAGCCGCAGCGGTCCTGGCGGGCGGCGTGGTGGCGCCGGGCCCTGGTGGTGGTGCGGGTCAGACCTTGGCGGGCTGCTCGGCGGGCGCGCTGTCCCGCTGCTCGGGGACCTCGTCGGAGGGGGCCGGGCCGTGGCCGTCGTCGACGAGGGTCTTCTCGTCGAACGGGATCCGGCCTGCCAGCACCTCGCCCACGCGGTCCTTGTCGATCTCCTTGGTCCAGTGGCCGACGAGCACCGTGGCGACCGCGTTGCCCGCGAAGTTGGTCAGGGCGCGGGCCTCGCTCATGAAGCGGTCGATGCCGACGATCAGGCCGACGCCGTCGACGAGTTCGGGGCGGTGCGACTGGAGGCCGCCGGCCAGGGTCGCCAGGCCCGCGCCGGTCACACCGGCCGCGCCCTTCGAGGCGATGACCATGAAGACCAGCAGCGAGATCTGCTCGCCCGCGCTCAGCGGGTCGCCCATCGCGTTGGCGATGAAGAGCGAGGACATCGTGAGGTAGATCGCGGTGCCGTCGAGGTTGAAGGAGTAGCCGGTCGGCACGGTGATGCCGACGACGGGCTTGCTGACGCCCATGTGCTCCATCTTCGCGATCAGTCGCGGCAGCGCCGACTCGGAGGAGGAGGTGGAGAGGATCAGCAGGAACTCGCGGCCCAGGTACTTCAGCAGCGAGAACAGGTTCACCCCGGCGATCATGCGGAGCAGCGCGCCGAGCACCACGAAGACGAACAGCGCGCAGGTGACGTAGAAGCCGATCATGATGATCGCCAGGGACTTCAGGGCGTCCAGGCCGGTCTCGCCGACCACCGCGGCGATCGCGCCGAACGCGCCGACCGGGGCGGCCCACATGATCATGGCGAGGATGCGGAAGACGAGGCGCTGGATGTGCGTGATGCCGCGGATGATCGGCTCACCGGCCCTGCCCATCGCCTGGAGCGCGAAGCCCGCGAGGAGCGCGACGAGGAGGGTCTGGAGGACCTCGCCCTCGGTGAAGGCGGAGACGATCGTGGTCGGGATGATGCCGAGCAGGAAGTCGGCGGTGGACTCGCCGGCGCCGCCGGCCTGCTCCGCTCCCGCCTCGCGGGCGGCCTCGGTGATGTGGAGGGTGGAGCCGGGCTCCAGGAAGTTGCCGACCAGCAGGCCGATGGCGAGGGCCACGGTCGACATGACCAGGAAGTAGCCCAGCGCCAGACCGCCGACCGCGCCGACCTTGGCGGCCTTGCGGACCGAGCCGACGCCCAGGACGATCGTGCAGAAGATGATCGGCGAGATCATCATCTTGATCAGGTTCACGAATCCGGCGCCGATGGGCTTCAGCTCGACGGCCACCCCGGGGGCCGCGAAGCCCACCAGGATGCCGAGCGCCACGGCGGCGATCACGGCGATGTACAGGTAGTGGGTGCGGTCCCGTTGTTTGGCTGCCACAGCCATGGTGGGGCTCCTCGGCTCGGTCAGGGGTTGCGCCCCCGTCCCTGGGGGCTTCGGTGACTATCCACCGGCCTGTGACCCCGGTCACCCTTGCGTTCATATCGTTCACAGTCGTTTTCCGGCCACGCGGGAGAGCTCTGGGAGCGTCCGGCCGGGCCAGGCAGACTGTGGGGTATGCGCCTCCCCCGTACCCGCCCCCGCAGCCTGGCGGGCCAGCTCTTCGCCATGCAGGTCGTGCTCATCGCCGCCGTGGTGGCCGGGTGCGCCGTGTTCGCGTACGCCTCCGGCAGCGCGCAGGCCGAGGAGACGGCCGCCCGGCAGGTGCGGGTGGCGGCTCTCGCGGTGGCCGATTCCCCCTCCGTACGGGAGGCCATCCGCACCCCGGACCCGTCGGCGGTACTCCAGCCGTACGCGGAGCGGGTGCGGGAGGACACCGGGATCGCCTTCGTCACGATCATGGACACGGAGCGGGTGCGCTGGACGCACCCGGACACCAGCCAGATCGGGGACACCTTCCTCGGGAACACCGCGAAGGCCCTGCGCGGCCAGACCTTCACCGAGACGTACACCGGCACGCTGGGCCCCTCGATACGGGTGGTGACCCCGATCCGCGACGGCGGGAGGATCGTCGGCCTGGTCAGCGCGGGCATCACCGTGGACCGGGTCTCCTCGCAGGTCCGGGAGCAGCTCGGTGCCCTCGCGCTGGCGGCGGGCGGGGCGCTGGCACTCGGCGGCATCGGTACGTACGTGATCAACGCCCGGCTGCGGCGGCACACGCACGGGATGAACGCGGCCGAGCTGAGCCGGCTGCACGACTACCACCAGGCCACCCTGCACGCGGTGCGCGAGGGGCTGCTGATGCTGGACGGGCGGCGGCGGGTCGCGCTGATCAACGACGCCGGGCGGGAGCTGCTGGGCCTGGGGCCGGACACGGAGGCGGTCGGCCGTACGGTCGACGAGCTGGCCCTGCCCGCGCCGCTGACCGGGGCGCTGCTGGCGTCGGAGTCGCGGGTGGACGAGCTGCACCTGACGGCGGACCGGGTGATCGTGGTCAACACCCGTCCGGTGGTGGGCGGTGAGCAGCGCGGCACGGTGGTGACCCTGCGGGACCACACCGAGCTCCAGGCGCTGACCGGGGAGCTGGACTCCGAGCGCGGGTTCACGCAGGCGCTGCGCTCCCAGGCCCACGAGGCGGCGAACCGGCTGCACACCGTGGTGTCGCTGATCGAGCTGGGCCGGGTGGAGGAGGCCGTGGACTTCGCGACGGCGGAGCTGGAGCTGGCCCAGGTGCTGACCGACCGGGTGGTGGGCGCGGTGGAGGAACCGGTGCTGGCCGCGCTGCTGCTGGGCAAGGCGGCCCAGGCGAACGAGCGGGGGGTGGAGCTGGTGCTCGCGGAGGACAGCCTGATCGACGACGGGGCGCTGCCGCCGTCGCTGGCCCAGCGGGATCTGGTGACGATCCTGGGCAATCTGATCGACAACGCGGTGGACGCGGCGTCGGAGGGTCCCGAGGGTGCGGAGGGGCCGGCGGAGTCCGGGGCCGCGGTGCCCGGGCCCCGGGCGGCCGGGGTTCCGGCGGGCCGGGCCCGGGTGACGGTGACCGCGCTCGCCGACGAGCGGGAGCTGCTGCTGCGGGTGGCGGACACGGGGGCGGGCATCGGTCCGGAGGCGGCGGACGAGGTGTTCCGGCGCGGCTGGTCCACACACGGGGCGGGGCGGGGCCTCGGCCTGGCGCTGGTCCGGCAGGCGGCGCACCGCAACGGGGGCACGGTGGAGCTGGACGCGGGTCCGGACGGCGGGGCACGGTTCACCGTACGGCTGCCGCTCAGGGACCGTACGGCGAAGTCGGAAGCGGCGGGGGCCCGGGCGAAGGAGGTCACGGCGTGATCAGAGTGCTGGTGGTGGAGGACGATCCGGTGGCCGCCGACGCCCACCAGATGTACGTGGAGCGGGTCGAGGGCTTCACCGTGACCGCGGTGGCCCACACCCGGGCGGCGGCGGTGCGCGCGCTGGAGCGGACCCCGGTGGACCTGCTGCTGCTCGACCTCTATCTGCCCGACGGCCACGGGCTCGGGCTGCTGCGTTCGCTGCGGGCCTCCGGCCACGGGGCGGATGTGATCGCGGTGACCTCGGCCCGGGATCTGGCGGTGGTGCGGGAGGGGGTGTCGCTGGGCGTCGTGCAGTACGTGCTGAAGCCGTTCACGTACCCCACGCTGCGGGACCGGCTGGTGCGGTACGCGGAGTTCCGGGGCGTCGCCGGGGAGGCGAGCGGCCAGGAGGAGGTAGACCGGGCGCTGGGCGCGCTGCGGGTCGCGCATCCGGCCGCGCTGCCCAAGGGGCTCAGCGGACCGACGCTGGAGGCGGTGACCGGGGTGCTGAAGGAGTCCCCGGAAGGGGTGACGGCGGCCGCCGCCGGGGAGCGGCTCGGCATCTCCCGGATCACGGCCCGGCGGTATCTGGAGCATCTGGTGACCGTCGGCAGCGCTGCGAGGCGTCCACATTATGGGCAGGTCGGCCGACCGGAGTTGCACTACAGCTGGCTGGCCGCGGGGCGCTGACCGCTCGGGAGGCCATCAGCCGACAAGCGCTTTCTGGTCGGTTTCGCGGCCCTGATGGCCTCCCCCGGGGATGCAGAAGAAAGCGCTGGTGAGACGGGTTTCCCGTACCGCCCGCCCGGTTCGCGGCTGGAGGTTCCTACGAAGCGTGTTCTGTGGGGAACGTACCGTAGCCAGGGCGGAAATGGACTTCTACGGTGGGCCCGTGCACCCCACCCCGCCCTTCAACGCCCCCGCCGCGCGCCGTCTCCGCGAGGCACTGGGGATGGCTCCCGGCCATGTCGCCTACGGGCTCGCCGCCCAGTACGGACTCCGGATCAGCGCAGAGACCGTCATCGCCTGGGAGCGCGGCATCGCGACCCCCGGGGAACGCGAGCTGACCGCCCTCGCCGGCGTCCTGTGGTGCGCGCCCGGGGAGTTGCTGGCCGCCGCCACCACCCTGCGCGAGCACCGGATGACCCGGGACCTGACCGTGGACGAGCTGGCCCGGCAGCTGGGGATGACCGGCGCCTCGTACCTGCGGATGGAGGAGTCGGGGCGCTGGCGGGGCAACGAGAAACAGTCGGCGGCGCTGTGCCGGGCGCTGGGTCTGACGGCGGCCCAGTTCCTGACGGCGACGGGCCGCGACGAGGAGCTGGCGGAGTTGTTGAGCAGCGCGGTCGCCACGCGCTGGCAGGCGTACGTCCGGCCGGTGGCCAAGGTCGTGCCGCTGGACCGGGCGCTGATCCAGGACGTGCTGGAGCAGCTGCACACCGACTACCAGGCCCTGATGGTCTCGACACTGAGCTGGAGCAGCACCGGCCAGGAGCGCTCCGGATCGACGGGCGACGCGGGCCGGGCGTTCCTGGCCCGGGTGGTGGAGCAGTTCTGGCGGACCGCCGGAGTGTGACTCCGCACGGGCCGCCCGTGCGGCCCGTGCGGTTCGAAGCGACCGGGAGGTCTCAGAAGACCGACTCGGCCTCGTACATCCGGTCGGCGGGCACCCGCTTCAGCTGGGTGACGGCCTCGGCGAGCGGGACCATCGCGATGTCGGTGCCGCGCAGGGCGGTCATCCGGCCGAACTCGCCGCGGTGCACGGCCTCCACGGCGTGCCAGCCGAAGCGGGTGGCGAGCACCCGGTCGTACGCGGTGGGCGTGCCGCCGCGCTGGACATGGCCGAGAATGACCGGCCGGGCTTCCTTGCCGAGCCGGGTCTCCAGCTCGATGGCGAGGCGGTTGCCGATGCCCTGGAAGCGCTCGTGGCCGTACTGGTCGATCTCGCCCTTGGCGTACGGCATGGAGCCCTCGGCCGGGTGCGCGCCCTCGGCGACGCAGATGACGGCGAACTTCTTGCCGCGCGCGAACCGTTCCTCGACCATCTTGACCAGGTCGTCGACCTGGAAGGGGCGCTCGGGCAGGCAGATGCCGTGGGCGCCGCCGGCCATCCCGGACTCCAGCGCGATCCAGCCGGCGTGCCGTCCCATGACCTCGACGACCATCACGCGCTGGTGCGACTCGGCGGTGGTCTTCAGACGGTCTATGGCCTCGGTCGCGACGCCCACCGCCGTGTCGAACCCGAACGTGCGGTCGGTGGAGGAGATGTCGTTGTCGATGGTCTTCGGGACGCCGACGACCGGCATCCCGGCATCGGAGAGCATGCGGGCCGCGGTGAGCGTGCCCTCGCCGCCGATCGGGATGAGCGCGTCGATGCCGTAACGGCGGGCCAGCTCCTCGCAGTTCTCGGCGGCCTCGCGCAGCCGGTCGCGCTCCAGCCGGGCGGAGCCGAGGATGGTGCCGCCGCGGGCCAGGATGCCGCTGACCGCGTTGAGGTCGAGGGGACGGAAGTGGCCGTCGAGCAGCCCCTTGAAGCCGTCCTCGAAGCCGATGACCTCGTCGCCGTGGCCGACGACGGCCCGGTGGACGACCGACCGGATCACTGCGTTCAGGCCGGGGCAGTCGCCGCCCGCGGTGAGAATGCCGATGCGCATCGAGGTATGTCTCCTGCTCGCTAGTCGCGCTTTTCCAGGAGGCCGACCGTGGCGGCCCCCCTGCCCTGAACCGCGACGATTGTCCCACGCCGGGCACGGACCCCGCGCTTTCGGCCGGGCCGGGGCGGGCACCCGTGGGGAGGGGAAACCCGAAAGACGGGACCTGGGGCCGTCGCCCGCCGGGACCTCCGGCGGGCGATATAGCGGTCCCCGCAGGTATCGTCAAGAGGCAATGCAGGCCAATGCCGCATCCGGCGGAACACCGGGCGGGCACGGGGGCAGCACCGCACGTCCGGACGCCCCGCGGGTCGCGGCACGAACATGGACGGGAGAGCGCGCGTGGCGCGGAGCGTGTACGTGACCGGGATCGACCGGGGGGACGGCCGGCAGGTCGTCGAGCTGGGAGTCATGGAGCTTCTGACGCGTCAGGTGGACCGGGTCGGGGTCTTCCGCCCGCTGGTCCATGACGGTCCCGACCGGCTCTACGAGCTGCTGCGGGCCCGCTACCGGCTCTCCCAGAGCCCCGCCACCGTCTACGGCCTGGACTACCACGAGGCCTCCGCCGTCCAGGCGGAGAAGGGCACCGACGAGCTGGTCTCGCGGCTCGTCGACCGGTTCCACCAGGTGGCCAGGGAGTACGAGGCGGTCCTCGTGCTGGGCAGCGACTTCGCGGACACCCAGCTCCCCGACGAGCTGGCGCTGAACGCCCGGCTGGCCAACGAGTTCGGGGCCTCCGTGATCGCGGTGGTCGGCGGCAAGGGGCAGACCGCGGAGTCCGTGCGCGCCGAGACCCGCAACGCCTACCGCGCCTACGCCGGTCTCGGCTGCGACGTGCTGGCCATGGTGGTGAACCGGGTCGCCGCCGAGGACCGCGCGGCGATAGCGGAGCGGCTGGCGGCCCGGCTGCCCGTCCCCGTCTCCGTACTGCCGGACGACCCGGCGCTCTCGGCCCCCACGGTCGCCCAGATCACCGCGGCGCTGAACGGCACGGTGCTGCTCGGCGACGATTCGGGTCTCGCGCGCGACGCGCTCGACTTCGTGTTCGGCGGGGCCATGCTGCCGAATCTGCTGAACGCGCTGACGCCCGGGTGCATGGTGGTCACCCCCGGGGACCGCGCGGACCTGGTGGTGGGCTCGCTGGCCGCGCACAGCGCGGGCACCCCGCCCATCGCGGGCGTGCTGCTGACCCTGGACGAGCGCCCCGGCGAGGAGATACTCACGCTGGCCGCCCGGCTCGCACCGGGGACCCCGGTCGTGTCGGTGGCCGGCGGATCCTTCCCCACCGCCGCCGAACTCTTCACCCTCGAAGGCAAGTTGAACGCGGCGACGCCGCGCAAGGCGGAGACCGCCCTCGGTCTGTTCGAGCGTCACGTGGACACCGCGGCGCTGCTCGACCGGATCTCGGTGGCCCGCAGTGCCCGGGTCACGCCGATGATGTTCGAGCACGAGCTGCTGGAGCAGGCCCGTTCCGACCGCAAGCGCGTGGTGCTGCCGGAGGGCACCGAGGAGCGGGTGCTGCGCGCGGCCGATGTGCTGCTGCGCCGGGACGTCTGCGACCTCACGCTCCTCGGCGATGTGGACGTGATCCGCAAGAAGGCCGCCGACCTCGGCATCGACCTCGCCGAGACCCAGCTGATCGACCCGCACACCTCGGAGCTGCGGCAGACCTTCGCCGAGCGGTACGCGCAGCTGCGTGCGCACCGCGGGGTGACGGTGGAGCTGGCGTACGACGTGGTGGCGGACGTGAACTACTTCGGCACACTGATGGTGCAGGAGGGGCTCGCCGACGGGATGGTGTCCGGGTCGGTGCACTCCACGGCCGCGACGATCCGCCCGGCGTTCGAGATCATCAAGACCAAGCCGGACGCGTCGATCGTCTCCTCGGTCTTCTTCATGTGCCTGGCCGACAAGGTCCTCGTGTACGGCGACTGCGCGGTCAACCCGGACCCGGACGCCGAGCAGCTCGCGGACATCGCGGTGCAGTCGGCGGTGACGGCGGCCCGCTTCGGCGTGGAGCCGCGCGTGGCGATGCTGTCGTACTCCACCGGGACCTCGGGCTCCGGCGCGGACGTGGACAAGGTGCGCGAGGCGACCGAGCGGGTGCGGGCGGAGCGGCCCGAGCTGCGGGTGGAGGGGCCGATCCAGTACGACGCGGCGGTCGAGCCGTCCGTCGCGGCGACGAAGCTGCCGGACTCGGAGGTGGCCGGGCAGGCGACCGTGCTGATCTTCCCGGACCTGAACACCGGCAACAACACCTACAAGGCCGTGCAGCGCTCGGCGGGCGCCGTGGCGGTCGGCCCGGTGCTCCAGGGTCTGCGCAAGCCCGTCAACGACCTCTCGCGCGGCGCGCTCGTCCAGGACATCGTCAACACGGTGGCGATCACGGCGATCCAGGCGCAGAGCGAGGAGCGCCCCGCATGACCCCGGCCCCTTCCTCCGCCCCCTCCCCCGACCACGAAAGCACGGCAGCCCCTGTGGAACCGCACCGCGTCCTCGTCCTCAACTCCGGCTCCTCGTCGGTGAAGTACCAGCTGCTCGACATGCGCGACCGATCGCGGCTCGCCTCGGGTCTGGTCGAGCGGATCGGCGAGGAGACCTCGCGCCTGGTACACACCCCGCTGGCCGGTGGCGGCGCCGAGCCCCGGGAGCGTACGGGCCGGATCGCGGACCACGACGAGGCGCTGAAGGCGGCGGCCGAGGAGCTGGCGGCGGACGGGCTCGGCCTGGACTCCCCCGAACTGGCCGCGATCGGGCACCGGGTGGTGCACGGCGGGCTGCGGTTCAGCGCGCCGACCGTCATCACCGACGAGGTGCTGAAGGAGATCGAGCGGCTCGTCCCGGTCGCCCCGCTGCACAACCCGGCGAACATCACCGGGATCCGGACGGCGCAGGCGCTGCGGCCGGACCTGCCGCAGGTGGCGGTGTTCGACACGGCGTTCCACACGACGATGCCGGAGGCGGCCGCGCGGTACGCGATCGACGTGGAGACCGCCGACGCGCACCGGATCCGCCGCTACGGCTTCCACGGCACCTCGCACGCGTACGTCTCGCGGAAGACGGCCGAGCTGCTGGGGAAGACCCCCGAGGAGGTGAACGTCATCGTGCTGCACCTGGGCAACGGGGCGTCGGCCTCGGCGGTCGCGGGCGGGCGGTGCGTGGAGACCTCGATGGGGCTGACGCCTTTGGAAGGGCTCGTGATGGGTACGCGCTCCGGGGACATCGATCCGGCGGTCACCTTCCACCTGAAGCGGGTGGCGGGGATGTCGGCCGACGAGATCGACGTCCTGCTGAACAAGAGGAGCGGGCTGGTCGGCCTGTGCGGCGACAACGACATGCGGGTGATCCGCCGCCGGATCGACGAGGGCGACGAGCGGGCGGCGCTGGCCTTCGACATCTACATCCACCGGCTGAAGAAGTACATCGGCGCCTACACGGCGGTGCTCGGGCGGGTGGACGCGGTGGCGTTCACGGCGGGGGTCGGGGAGAACGCGGCCCCGGTGCGGGAAGCTGCCATCGCGGGCCTGGAGGAGCTGGGCATGGCGGTGGACGCCTCGCTCAACTCCGTACGGTCCCCTCAGCCGCGGCTGATCTCGCCGGAATACGCCCGGGTGGCGGTCGCCGTGGTGCCGACGGACGAGGAGCTGGAGATCGCCGAGCAGACGTTCGCACTGGTCAGCCGGGGTGACGCCGTCAGCCCGGTACACAGCGACAACTGAGCGCCCCCGCGCCCCTTTGTATCTTCCACCAGACGGAATATTCCGCAGCGAAACAAACCGATAGGATCCGCCTCATGCGCCGTTCCAAAATCGTCTGTACCCTCGGTCCCGCCGTCGACTCGCACGAGCAGCTCGTCGCTCTGATCGAGGCCGGCATGAGCGTGGCCCGTTTCAACTTCAGCCACGGCTCCCACGAGGAACACCAGGGCCGTTACGACCGCGTCCGCAAGGCGGCCGCCGAGACCGGCCGCGCGGTGGGCGTGCTCGCCGACCTCCAGGGCCCCAAGATCCGGCTGGCGAAGTTCGCCGAGGGCCCGGTCGAGCTGGTCCGCGGGGACGAGTTCACCATCACCTCCGAGGACGTCCCCGGCGACAAGTCGATCTGCGGCACGACCTACAAGGGTCTGCCCGGCGACGTCGTCAAGGGCGACCCGATCCTGATCAACGACGGCAACGTCGAGCTGAAGGTCGTCGCGGTCGAGGGCCCCCGGGTGAAGACCATCGTCATCGAGGGCGGTGTCATCTCCGACCACAAGGGCATCAACCTGCCCGGTGCGGCGGTCAACGTCCCGGCCCTGTCCGAGAAGGACGTCGAGGACCTGCGCTTCGCCCTGCGGATGGGCTGCGACCTGGTCGCCCTCTCCTTCGTCCGGGACGCGAACGACGTCAAGGACGTGCACAAGGTGATGGACGAGGAGGGCCGCCGGGTCCCCGTCATCGCCAAGGTGGAGAAGCCGCAGGCGGTCGAGCACATGGAGGGCGTCGTCGCGGCGTTCGACGGTGTGATGGTGGCCCGCGGTGACCTGGCCGTGGAGTATCCGCTGGAGAAGGTCCCGATGGTGCAGAAGCGCCTGGTGGAGCTGTGCCGGCGCAACGCCAAGCCGGTGATCGTGGCGACCCAGATGATGGAGTCGATGATCACCAACTCGCGGCCGACCCGCGCCGAGGCGTCCGACGTCGCCAACGCGATCCTGGACGGCGCGGACGCGGTCATGCTGTCCGCCGAGTCCTCGGTGGGCGCGTACCCGATCGAGACGGTCAAGACGATGTCGAAGATCGTCTGCGCCGCCGAGGAGGAGCTGCTCTCCAAGGGCCTCCAGCCGCTGGTCCAGGGCAAGAAGCCGCGTACGCAGGGCGGTTCGGTGGCCCGCGCGGCCTGCGAGATCGCCGACTTCCTCAACGGCAAGGCCCTGGTGGCCTTCACCCAGTCCGGCGACACCGCCCGCCGCCTCTCCCGCTATCGCACGGCCCAGCCGATCCTGGCCTTCACCACGGACGAGAACACCCGCAACCAGCTCGCCCTGAGCTGGGGCGTCGAGTCGTACGTCGTCCCGCACGTGGACAACACCGACGCGATGGTGGACCTGGTCGACGCGGAGCTGCTCAAGCTGAACCGCTACAGCTCCGGCGACACGATGGTCATCACCGCCGGCTCGCCCCCCGGCGTCCCCGGCACCACCAACATGGTCCGGGTGCACCACCTGGGCGGCGGCGAGCGGGACTGACCCGCGGCGCCCGCCGGTACGACCGTGGCCCGCACCCCCTCCTGACAGGGGGTGCGGGCCACGGTCGTGTGCGGCTCCCGGACGGGTCCGTGGGGGCGGCTAGCCGTTGCCGCCCTCCAGGTAGTTCTTCAGTCCGGGCACGGTGAGCGTGCCGCCGAACTGGCCGGCCTGCTTCACCGTCACCTTGGTGAAGAAGGCGAAGGGGACGTTCAGCGGCGGCGGGGTCTCGGGGCTGAAGGTGATCGGGATGAGGCCGAAGAGGTTGCCCTTCAGCTCCTCCGTGTACATCGTCACCTCGCCGTTGCGGATCGTCGACGTGGAGCCGGGCCGCGACTTCACATGGCCCGTCGTGCCCGCGGGGCCGACGGTCAGCTGGTGCAGGTCCTTGATGTCGATGGCGCCGGCGGTGAACTTCAGCACCTTCTTGATGCTGCCGTCCGCCTTCTTCACCTCGACGATGCCGTGGTAGTCGAGACCGTGGAGCGTGAGCAGCGTCGACTCCAGCGTCCACGGGTCGGACGGGAGCAGCGGGATGCCGGGCTCCAGCTCGGCCGCGGCGAGCGCGTCCGGGTCGGCCTCGGGGCACGGGAAGCGGGGCTTGGCGCCGTCGGGGATGTTCTCGTCCTTCTTGGGGTCGAGTCCCTTGACGTCCTCGTCGAGCTCCTCGACGTCCTCGCCGGCCTTCTCCGCCGCCTCGCGGATGGCGTCGGCCGTCTTGTCTGACGCCTCCTTCGCCTTGTCGGCCGCGCCCTCGACCGGGTCCTTCTGCTGGTCCTTCGCCGGGTTCTCCGGCTGCTCGGACGGGGCCGGGGCCTCGGAGGTGGGGCTCGGGGACGGGTCGGCCGACTCCTCGGCCTTGTCCTCGTCCTTGTCCGGGCCGTCGAAGAGGTCCTTGAGGGCGTCGCCGAGGCCGAGCGGGTCGAGAGGGTTCTTCGACTTCGTGGGCGTCGGGGTCGCGGAGGGCTCGTCGGCGGGCTTCTCATCGGCGGACCGCGCCGACGTGTCCACGTCCGCGTCCGGCTTCGCGTCGGCCGCCGGGTCCTCGTCCGGGCCGGAGGCGGAACCGCTCGCCGAGGGCTTCGGGGTCGCGGAGTCGTCCTTGCCGGAGGCGTCGTCCTTCTCGTCCTTCGCCGTGGCCGAGGGGGACGGGGTCGCTTTCGGCGACTCGCTCTCGCTCGGCTCGTCGGACCGGGTGACGCACGGTCCCGGTGCGAAGGGAATGTCGCCGTTGTCGTCGGCCAGGGCGAGCTTGGGGGTCAGTCCCATGCCCACGAAGACCGCGGTCGGCATCGCCGCGAGCGCCAGCGCCTTCTTGCCGCTGGGCAGGTGGAGCTTGGTCAGCAGCGACTTCCTGGGGGCCGCGTGACGGGGGCTCTTGCGCTCGCGGAAGCCGTCGCCGGGGTGGTAGGCGTTCGTCTGCTGTTCGTCGTCACCCCGCACGGTGCCTCCCACCGTCGGCGTCGGCCGCCGTGTCGAACTCGGCGCCCTGCTGCTGCGGTACGGCCGCCGCACCCTGGAGCTCGGCCTCGGGCCGCTCCTCGTACGGCTGCTCGTCGGACGGCGCCTGCTCGCTCTCCGGCCGGCCCGGCGCCCAGGAAATGGACAGGGCTCCGCCGACGAGCGCGAAGAGGAACCCGATGAGGAAGCCGCCGATGTTGGCCACGGGTATGGAGATCAGCGCGAGCAGGATCGCCGCGATACCGGCGAAGACCCGGACGATGTGGTGGAACCACATCGTCAGACCCAGCGTGATCAGCAGAACCCCGATGATCAGGGAACCGGCGCCGGCGGTGGTGGACATCGTCAGCGTCATGTTGCCGAGGTGCAGGTCGGCGTACGGGAAATAGGCGATGGGCGCACCGCCGAGGATGGTGAACAGACCCGCCCAGAACGGCCGGTCACCCCGCCAGGTGCGGAAGCGTCGTCGGGCGACGCTGATGTAGTGCTCGTTCTGCCCTGTGGACTCGGGGCTCATGGAAAACAGCTCCCTGGAACCGGTACTGCCGTAAAGGAGAAGGGGTGGGCGGCCGGAAGACCCGCCGGGGGTGTTCCGGCCACCCGGGCGAGTGCTTAGAAGCACTCCTTGACGCCCGTGTGCAGCCTCAGCTTCAGGTCGCTGAGCTTGAAGGTGCCGGCCGTGGTCGCCCACGCCGTCTGCTTCACGTTGGTCAGCACGGCCTTGTCGGCGCGCTGCGCGAAGCCGCCCTGCTTGGCCTGGGTGCCCGGCTGGATGCCGATGCTCCCGGGCTTGTTCTCCTTCTTCAGCGATCCGGCCGCGACACCGATGTCGATGTTCTCGAAGTCGGCGTCGGCGTCGAGCTCCGCGACGTCCAGGTAGAGGTTGGTCGCGACGACCGGCTTCTTCGGGTTGGTGCCGGCGTTCAGCATGAGGCTGACGTTGCCGAGGAAGGGGACCTTCGGCGTGACGACCGACTGGCACATGTTGGTGATCTTGGCGTCGCTGAAGCCCGACACCGCGACCGCGTGCGCCTGGTCCTTCTCGCCCTCGATGTCCTTGCCGACCGCGACGCTGCCGTACTGGACGAAGTTCTCGCCCTCAAGACGGTCCGTGCTGACCTTGAAGCTCTGGCCGGAAACGCTGAACGAAGCCGCCAGCGCACCCTGGGCCAGGCCTATGCCCACCGCGGCCGTCGCGGCGACGCTCGGCACCATGACCAGAGCGAACCGCTTCCATCTCGTCCCACCGCGAACCTGGGAACCCATACTTGCTCCTTCTTCTCGGACGTACATCTCCGGCCGGGCGTCGTGCCCGTCCTGGGATGGGAGAAGTGCTACGTCCTCGGGAAGGAGAGCGCCCGTATCGGAGACGTGTCCCGCATCCGATCCACCGGCGTTCACCCCCGAGCGACAACCACTGGCCGCACGTTCCGCACGGCCGGTCGGACAGGCCCCGCCCGTGAGCGGGAACCCCCCTGTCCACGGCCGGCGCCTCTGCCGCCGGCCCACCCGGTGGGGACCCAACAGACCCTCGGGCACCGGCTGGAGACCGGGCTGAAGGTATTGGACCGAGCGTGGCCGATCGTGGTGCATTCACGGCCCTGACACAAGGGGGATCGTTACTGGCTAGTAACGGCCCGATAACCGGAGGACGACAGGGCGGCATCGAGCGGCGACACAGGGTGGCACGAAAGGGACATCGGAATGGCGGGAAACTTCCTGGAAACAGGACAGAACAGCCCGCCGGACTTACTGCGGGTAACAGTTTGCATCTTTGTCAAGATTTGGTAAAGCGAAGGCCTCCGGGGCCCTTCTTCGACGTCAGAACGGCAAAACGGCCGCCCCGCCCGGTGGGCAGTGCGGCCGCCTTGTCACATCGGCACAATCAGGCTCGTCAGAACAGAACGCGGGCCAGCGCGGTGCGCGCGGCGGTGACCCTGGGGTCCTCCGGACCGATCACCTCGAACAGCTCCAGCAGCCGCAGCCGTGCGGTGTTCCGGTCGTCGCCGGCCGTGCGACGGACCGCCTCGACGAGCCGGCCGAAGGCGTCCTCGACATGACCGCCGACCAGATCGAGATCGGCCGCGGCGATCTGGGCGTCCACATCGCCCGGATTGTCCGCCGCTTCCTTGCGGACCGCCTGCGGGTCCATGCTCTGGACGCGGCCGAGCAGCTCCGCCTGGGCGAGGCCGAGCTTGGCCTCCGGGTTGCCCGGTTCGTCCACGAGGACGTTCTTGTACGCCTGGATCGCCCCGCCGAAGTCATTGGCGTCGAGCGCGGACGCGGCGGCCTCCAGCAGCGCATCGTAGGGACCGGCCGGCACCTCGGCCGGGGCCGCGCCCGGCGCCCCGGCGTCCGGGTCGACGACGATCCCGGTGAGGCCGAAGCGCTCCTCGCCGACCTGGATCAGCTGGTCCAGCGTCTCGCGGATCTGGGCCTCGGGGGCGGCGCCCTGGAAGAGCGGGAGGGCCTGACCGGCGACGACGGCGAAAACGGCCGGAATGCCCTGGATGCCGAACTGCTGCATCAGCATCTGGTTGGCGTCGACATCGACCTTGGCCAGCAGGAAGCGGCCGTTGTACTCGACGGCCAGGCGCTCCAGCAGGGGGCCGAGCTGCTTGCACGGCTCGCACCACTCGGCCCAGAAGTCGATGACGACGGGGACCTCGGCGGAGCGCTGGAGGACATCGCGCTCAAAACCGGCTTCATCGACGTCGATCACCAGGGCGGCGGGCGACACGGCGCCGGCGCCCCCGGTGCGGGCGGCCTCCGCGCGGGCCTGCTCCGCCTTGGCCTTGGCCTCTCCGGCCGCCTTGACCGCGGCGAGGTCGACAACGCCGCTCATGGACATGTTCCTAGGCTGCATACGTACATCCTCCCCCGAGAACACGCCGCTGCGAAAAGCGAGCGCGAGAACCGGCCCGGCCCGGGCCCCCGCCGGCGTGCGGGGGCGTACGGACCGGAACGGTCGCGGGCCCCTGAAAGACCCTGGTGGACCTCTGAAAGACCCTGGTGGACCTGCCGGATCCCCATCCGGCCGGTCCGTTCGGCTCCGGGTCCCCACCCGGCGCCTGGGGCCCCTGAAGGCCCCGGTGGCTGTCGTTCGTGTTCCGTGGCGTTCGGGGCGGGTCCGAGCCACCTTCCTTACGCTACGACCCGTAGCGTAACTGCCGATCAGCCCGCCGGAACAGATCGTCCCGGTGATCTGTCTCACGGGCCCCGGGGCGCAACCGTTCTCCCTACCGACCGGTATGGTCGCCGCATCATGAGCGCCACCGACCCCAAAGCCACTCGAACAGGACGTCCGCGCAGCACCGCGGCCGATGCCGCGATCCTCGACGCGACGCGGGAGTCCCTGGTGGATCTCGGCTGGTCGAAGCTGACGATGAGCGATGTGGCCACCCGGGCCGGGGTCGCCAAGACGACCCTCTACCGGCGCTGGGCGGGCAAGAACGAACTCGTCGTGGACGCGGTCGCGGTCCTCTTCGACGAGCTGGAGCTGCCCGACCGGGGCAGCCTGGCCGCCGATGTGCAGGGCGTCGTGCTCCAGTTCGCCGCGCTGCTGGAGCGGCCGGAGGCCCGTACGGCGCTGATGGCCGTGGTCGCGGAGTCCACCCGCGACGACTCGCTGCGCCGACGGATCCGCTCGGCCATCGTGGACCGGCAGAAACGGCTGGTGCTGCTGGGCCGGGAGCGCGCCCAGGCCCGTGGCGAACTGCGGTACGAGGACGACGCGTCGGCCGCCGCCCGCAACGCGGACCTGATCTTCGACGTGATCGCCGGAGCGGTGGTGCACCGGACGCTGGTGAGCGCGGAGCCGGTGGACGCCGAGTGGGCGAGCGGCTTCACCTCGCTGCTGCTGCTGGGACTGGCGGGCGCTCAGGCGGGGTGAGACTCCGCGCACGCGGTCCGGCGCGCAGACCCGCGCCCAGCGGGAGGCAGAGGAGGACGAGCCCCGCCCACATGGCGAAGGCGAAGCTCCACAGCCCCATCATCAGCGCGATGGAGAGATGGAAGAGGAAGCCGGCCACCAGCAGGTACAGGCGGTAGCGCCGCGGCAGCAGCAGGGCCAGAGCGAGGCCCAGTTCGATGAACAGGGGCACCCACGTCAGCGCCGCGACCCCCAGAGGCTGCCGGACGACGAGGTCCACCACCGGGTGGAGCCACCCGGGAGCGCCGAAGGCGAGGTTGTTGGTCCAGTACCACATCGCGGTTCCGTCCGCCCACTCCGCATGGGGAAGCTTCGCGACGCAGGCCTGGAAGTACAGGAACGACATCTGCAACTGGGCCATGAACAGGGCGGAGCAACAGGCGAAGGCCGTGACCTGCGAGCGCACCGAGCCGGTCCGTTCCTCCGGCGGGTCGTCCCAGTGCCAGCGCCGGGGATCACCGAGGGCCGCGAGGGCGAGGAGGACGGCGAGGTTGCACGCGATCTGATCGCCGCCGTCCGGGATGGCGACATTGGCCCAGACGCTGTACGTGATCCACAGGTGCGGCAGCGCCGTCCACCTGGGCCGCCAGCCGGACGCGACGACGAGCAGGACCGCCACGCACACCAGCCGCGCCACGTCCAGGCGTTGCTCGGGAACGTGGCAGAACAGGCCGACCGACCGCAGTCCGTCGCAGCCCACGATGTCGTCGCGGCCCGCGGACGGGCGGAAGAGCGTGTCGGAACCGCTCCACAGAAGGGTGCCCGATGTGGCAAGGGCCACCAGCGTGCGTGCCAGTCCGTAGACGTTGGTCCACGGCGACGGGAAGGATCTCATCCGCACGTCACCTCCAGGATCCGCACACTCTCCGGCGTGTGGGTGTCCGCGTAGAAGTCGCGCCAGGCGTACGGAACGGGCAGCTGGTCGACCAGCGCGACCCGGCCGCACAGGGTGGGCGACGGCGACGGGTTGCCGACCGGGGTGATGTCCGCGCTCGCGCGGTCGAGACAGTCCGTCAGCGCACGGCGTTCGCATGCGAAGGGTTTGGTGTCCTGGACCTGGTAGAACAGCAGGCCGATCTCCAGGCCCTGGGCTCGCGACTCCCGATTGAAGCCGTACTCGGCGTGCCGGCCCGACCGCAGGCCGCGCCAGGTGCCGTCGACCAGGCCGTAGGGGTCCATGTCCGTCTCCCTCGGAGATTTGGTGAAGAACGCCCACCCTTGGGGGACCACGGTCCGCGTAGTGGATTCCACCGAGTCCTGTCCCGGCAACTTCACTGCGTTGTCCGGTAGTTGTGTCTGCACCACATACAGGAGGAGCACCGCCCACACAGCGGTGACTCCTGCCGCCAGGGACCGTGGTACGCGACGGGCACGGGGCGGGGAGATCGACAGCCGGGCCCACCGGCGACCGCTCGCTGGCCAGTTCATAGGAGGTCTTCCTTCGCTCGTTGCTCGACGCGGTCACCGTTCTTCCCCGGCACCGGGGTGCCGGGGAAGAACGGTGCGGGACGGCTGACGCGTCGGCCCGGCGGGGTGTCCGGGCCGGGGGACCGGCTCCGGGCGCCCCGCCGCCGTCAGGCGTCCTTCAGAAGCGTCGTCAGGAGGGCGATGCTTTCCTCCGCCGACAGCATCGGCCGCTGCTCCATCCAGAAGTGCTGGACGTCCCACGCCACCTCGGCGTTGTAGACGGCGACAACGTTGCCGACCACCGCGACGTTCACCGCGACGACGACGGCGACACACGCCCCGGTGCTGCCGTCCCCGCTCCTCTCGATGAACTTGACGTGGTTCTTGAGAAGCGCCGAGGTGTGGTCCAGTGCTGCTTCGACCCGTCGGGGGTCGCCGCTGCGGAGGTCCGCCGATAGCCCGGCGAAGAAGCCCGGCTCGCTCTTCTCCATGACGTCCATCAGCTTGCCGACCGCGGCCACGGACTTGACGCTGCGGTTCTCCTTGAGCGTCTCCTTCGAACTCCGGTAGTAGCCGCCCGCGATGAGGCTGTCGGCCACCCGTCCCTGAGTGAAGACCAGGCCGCCGAACAGGGCGCGGCCGTCCTCCTTCGCCGATGCGGCCTTCTTGACCGCCAGGGCGGCCGGCGGGGCCGTCTGCGACGCGGACGCGTGAGCGGTGCCGACGACACCGGCTCCCAGGGCGACGGCCGCCGCCAGGGCGGTGGCGATCACCTTCGGTGAGAACTGCACAGGAATGCCTCCCATTTCCTTTCCATGCCCACCGCCGCACCGTCCCGCGACCACGTCCGGGAACGCTGTACCGGCGTGGCTCCGCGTCGAGCGGACGTCAGGCGGAGGACGGCGGGTGAGCGACCATGGGGGCAACCAAAGCAGCCGACCGGAGACCGGGGTACCCACCAGAAAGGGGGGTACCCCGCGCGCCCCGGCCTTCGTACGCTCCCGGCGGCCGGACGCACCGGTCCGGGCGCGATGACCGCAGGTCCGGGGCGGGCCGGGCGCTCATTCCGACACGAGGAACCGGCGGCGCCGCCCACCGCGCCGCGCACGACGCCGGACCCGGCCGCCGCGCACGACGAAGCGCTCGACCGGGAAACCCCGGCCGAGCGCTTGTCCGACCCGACGCTCTCCTGACAAGGCTCAGAAGCCCGGCGGCTCCGTGTAGACGCCCCACTCGTCGCGCAGCACCCCGCAGATCTCGCCGAGCGTGGCCTCGGCCCGTACGGCGTCGAGCATCGGCGCGATCATGTTGGAGCCGTCGCGGGCGGCGGCCAGCATCGCGTCGAGGGCGGCGGTGACCTTGGCGTCGTCGCGGGCGGCCTTGCGGTCGGCGAGCTGGCTGACCTGGTCGCGCTCGACCTCGTGGCTGACCCGGAGGATCTCCAGGTCGCCGGTGACCGAGCCGTGGTGGACGTTCACGCCGACGACCCGCTTGTCGCCCTTCTCCAGGGCGCGCTGGTACTGGAAGGCGGACTCGGCGATCTCGCCGGTGAACCAGCCGTCCTCGATGCCGCGCAGGATGCCGGAGGTCATCGGCCCGATGGGGTGCTGCCCGTCGGGGTGGGCCCGGGTGCCGCGCTCCCTGATCTGGTCGAAGATCTTCTCGGCGTCGGCCTCGATCCGGTCGGTGAGCTGCTCGACGTACCAGGAGCCGCCCAGCGGGTCGGCCACGTTGGCGACGCCGGTCTCCTCCATCAGCACCTGCTGGGTGCGCAGCGCGATCTCGGCGGCCTGCTCGGAGGGGAGCGCGAGGGTCTCGTCGAGGGCGTTGGTGTGGAGCGAGTTCGTGCCGCCGAGGACGGCGGAGAGCGCCTCCACGGCGGTGCGGACGACGTTGTTGTACGGCTGCTGCGCGGTGAGGGAGACCCCGGCGGTCTGGGTGTGGAAGCGGAGCCACTGCGCCTTGTCGGTCTTCGCGCCGTACGTCTCCTTCATCCAGCGGGCCCAGATGCGGCGGGCGGCGCGGAACTTGGCGATCTCCTCGAAGAAGTCGAGGTGGGCGTCGAAGAAGAAGGAGAGGCCGGGGGCGAAGGTGTCGACGTCGAGACCGCGTGAGAGGCCCAGCTCCACGTAGCCGAAGCCGTCGGCCAGGGTGTACGCCAGCTCCTGCGCGGCCGTGGCTCCGGCCTCGCGGATGTGGTAGCCGGAGACCGAGAGCGGCTTGTAGGCGGGGATGGAGGCGGCGCAGTGCTCCATCAGGTCGCCGATGAGGCGCAGGTGGGGCTCGGGCTGGAAGAGCCACTCCTTCTGCGCGATGTACTCCTTGAAGATGTCGGTCTGGAGGGTGCCGTTGAGCACGCCCGGATCGACGCCCTGGCGCTCGGCGGCGACCAGGTACATGCAGAAGACGGGGACGGCCGGGCCGCTGATCGTCATGGAGGTGGTGACGTCGCCGAGGGGGATGTCTCCGAAGAGGATCTCCATGTCGGCGGCGGAGTCGATGGCGACCCCGCAGTGGCCGACCTCGCCGAGCGAGCGCGGGTCGTCGGAGTCGCGGCCCATCAGCGTCGGCATGTCGAAGGCGACGCTGAGGCCGCCGCCGCCCGCCGCGAGGATCATCTTGTAGCGCTCGTTGGTCTGCTGTGCGTTGCCGAAGCCGGCGAACTGGCGGATCGTCCACGTACGGCCCCGGTAGCCGGTGGGGTGGAGTCCGCGGGTGAAGGGGTACTCCCCCGGCCAGCCGATCCGCTCGAATCCCTCGTACGTGTCGCCGGGGCGGGGCCCGTACGCGGGCTCCACCGGATCCCCGGAGAGCGTGGTGAAGTCCGCGTCACGCTTGCGGGCCTTGTCGTAACGGGCCTGCCAGCGGAGGCGGCCTTCCTCGATCGCGTCAGCGTCCATACTTCAAATTTACTAGGACGTCCTAGTAAATGTCGATGGCAAACCGCCCGGCGCTTTGTGCGCGGGGCGGTCGGGTGTGCCGGAGGTACCGGGTCAGACCTTCGCGGGAGCCGGGGCCGGGTCGGTGACCAGGGCGCGGGCCTCGCGGCTGACCTTCGGTTCGACGAAGAACGAGGCGAAGGGGATGCAGCCCGCGGCCAGCACCCACAGGAGCTTGCCGAAGGGCCACTTCGCCTTGGAGCCGAGATCGAAGGCGAAGACGACGTAGACGATGAACAGCACGCCGTGGATCTGGGAGATCAGCATGGTGTCGCCGGTCTCGAAGCCGTACTTCGCGATGATCGCCACCGTGAAGACGAGCAGCCAGATGGCGGTGACGTAGGCCATCACCCGGTAGCGGGTGAGCACGTTCTGTTTCATGGCATCGAGCGTAACCGGGCGTCCGGGGCGATCTTCGCGCGACCCCTCCCACCGGCCGAGCCTCGCCTCACGCAGATACGCCCCTCACGGGAAGGCCGCGCTCAGCGCTCCTCGAAGTCCTTGGCCGCGACCCGCAGCGGGCGCAGCATGGCGAAGATCTCGGCGCACTCCTCGGAGTCGTAGACCCCGAGGCCGAAGTCGACCGCGACCAGGTCCCGGGTGGCCGCCTCGACGACGTCGCGGCCCTTGTCCGTGATGGAGGCGAGGGTGCCGCGGCCGTCGTTGGGGTTCGGCCGCTTGTCGACCAGACCGGACTTGACCAGCCGGTCCACGGTGTTGGTGACCGAGGTGGGGTGCACCATCAGCCGCTCACCGATCTTGGACATCGGCAGTTCCCCGGCCTTGGAGAAGGTGAGCAGCACCAGCGCCTCGTACCGGGCGAAGGTCAGCCCGTACGGCTTGACGACGGCGTCGACCTCGGCGAGCAGGATCTGCTGGGCCCGCATGATCGAGGTGATCGCCCCCATCGAGGGCACGGGTCCCCAGCGCTGCTGCCAGAGCTCGTCGGCGCGGGCGATGGGATCGAAGGGAAGGCTGAGCGGCTTCGGCACGGCAACGACCTTACCGACTGGTCACATGCCGGTCAGCCCCGTCTCGTCCTTCGGTATCGGACATCTGCCCGGGGGCCGTCCTGCGGACCTCCGCGACAAGCAGGAGCGCGCAGACGGTACCGATGATTCCGGATCCGGCGACCACCTGGTGCACCGGGAAGAACTCGGCCGCGAGCCCCGCCAGCGCCATCCCGAGGCCCTGGACGGTCATCAGTCCGGCGGTGAGCAGGGTCATGGCCCGGCCGCGCAGTTCCTGGGGCACGGCGTCGACGAACCACTGGTCGAGCCCGATGACGTACGCGGCTCCCGCCCCGGCCAGCGCGAGGGCCGCCAGGGCGAGCGGCAGTCCGGGCCGGGCGGCGTACACGAGGAGCGGCAGCAGGCCGACGGCGGCGACCGGCAGGACGATCCGGGAGCGGTTACGGGGGCTGAGCGCGGACCCCACGAACAGTTCGGCCCCGATGTGCCCGACGGCCATCGCGCAGAGCAGCAGCCCGAGCGCAGCGGGCGGGGCCCCGATCGCGTCGGCGTACGGGGCGGCGAGCGCCTCGGGGGCCACGACGAACATCGCGGGCAGCCAGAACAGCAGCATCAGGGCGCGGATGCGGCGGTCGCCCAGGACGAGGCGGGCCCCGGAGAGCGACTCCTTGAGCAGGGCCCCGCCGCCGTCGCCGGTGGCGCGGGCGGGACGGTCCTGGGTGCCGAAGCGGAGGAGGACGGCCGAGCAGAGGAAGGTCACCACGGTGACGGTGATCGCGCCGCGCGGGGACAGCACGGTGAGCAGCACCCCGCCGGTTCCGAACCCGATGAGCATCGCGCTCTGCGAGACGATCCGCAGGAGGGAGCGGCCCAGGACGTAGAGGTCGCCCTCGCCGAGGATGTCGGTGAGCGCCGCCATCCGGGTCCCGGTGAAGACGGGCGCGATCGCGGCGACCAGGCAGCGCAGGGCGAGGAGTCCGGCGACCGGGGTGGCGGGCACGAGCATCACGGCGACGCAGGCCGCGCAGAGCAGATCGCAGACGACCAGGACGCGGCGGGCCGGGTAACGGTCGGCGACCCCGGCGAAGAGGGTGCCGCCGACGATGTACGGGAGCAGCCCGAGCGCGAACGTCAGCGCGCTGAGCAGCGGGGAGCCGGTGAGGTCGTAGACGAGCACGGTGAGCGCGAGCTCGCTGACGACGACGCCGAGCAGCGAGAGCAGATGCGCGGCGAAGACGGCCCGGAACTCGGCGACGGCGAAGACCGCGCGGTAGCCGCGCGGGGCGGCGGGCTCGGATTTCGGGGCGACGGGGCCCCGGAGCGTGGGCGCGGAGCCCGGGTCGGGGAGGGCGGCACGCTCCGGGGGCGGAGCCGGGGACTGCGCCGCCGGGGCGGGCGTGGTACAGGGGGTGTCCGCCGGGGCGGGGCTGTCGGTCGGCATGGGACGAGACTGGGGCCAGGACCCCCGCCCTCCGTAGACTTTCGGCTCAGGCCGAATGTTCAGCCCCGCGGGCCCGCGGGGGCTTCGCCGCGGAGGGAGAGGCGTGCCGTTCCAGCTGCACTTCAGCGAGAGCGACCTGCTGCGCTGCCGGTTCGCCCTGTCCCCGCTGTTCGAGACCCAGGAGGCCGTGCGCACCCTGGCCCGTCCCCACCGGCACGGCTACCACCTGCCGTGGCTCCGCCGGATCCGGGAGGCGGCCGCGACCCTGGACCTGGAGCCGCTGTGGCTGCTGATGCCGGACGGCGGCCACAACCCGGACTTCATCTGCCCGCCGCCGATCGGCCCGTTCGCCACCTTCGACGAGGAGATCGCGGGCGTCCGGGCGGTCGACCCGGAGGTGGCGTGGGCGGACATGGCGCTGGCGCTGGCGGAACGGCCCGCCGCCCGGGAATCCGCGACGGGCCGGCGCCTGCTGGCCGATCCGGCACGGGCCGTGCAGGAGCTCGCCGATCTGCTGGAGCAGGTCTGGCGGACCCTGATCGAGCCGTACTGGCCCCGGCTGCGGGCCCTGCTGGAGGCGGACATCGCCTACCACTCCCGGCGGCTGGCGGACAGCGGTCTGGAAGGGCTGCTGGGCGAGGTGAGCACCCAGCTGAGCTGGAACGGTTCGACGCTCACCGTGAAGGGGACGCGGGGCGACCACCACCAGGTGCTGGGCGGCCAGGGGCTGGTGCTGATGCCGAGCGTCTTCGTCTGGCCCGAGGTGGTCGGCGGCCACCTGGAGCCCTGGCAGCCCGGGCTGATCTACCCTGCGCGCGGGATCGGCGGGCTGTGGAGCGAGGCCGGGGAGCGGACGCCGGAAGCCCTCGCCCGGCTGCTGGGCCGGGTCCGGGCCGATGTGCTGTGCGCGCTGGACGAACCGGCCGGGACGAGTGCGCTGGCCCACCGGCTGGGCCTGGCCGCCTCGTCCGTCTCGGCCCATCTGTCCGTGCTGCGCGGGGCGGGGCTGCTGACCTCGCGGCGCTACGGCCACCAGGTGCTGTACGAGCGCACCCCGCTGGGGATCGCCCTGGCCGCCTCGGACTGAGGGCGCGCCCGCGGACGTACGTACCGACGCGCCACGGATCCCGTCCGAGTGCCTGAAGACGCGTCACGGACGGTGTCGCACCACCACTCCCTGTAACCAATATGTCACGATTGCCCCTGTTTCCCCGTGTCCGTGAGTCATCGCCGCCCGAGGGGTCTGGATGTCCGGCCGCAGCATCGTCCCGCGCGCTCTCCCCCGTACCGTCCACGTCCTGGCCGCCCTCGCCCTGGCGACCGCCCTCACCGCGGGGTGCTCGACGCCGCAGCCGCGCGTCACCGGGGCCGCCGAGGAGGGGGACGGACCCGTCCGGGGCGAACCCGCCCCGAGTGCGGCCTCCCCGTTCTGGGTCGACCCGGACAGCGACGCGGCCCGCCAGGTGCGCGCCTGGGAGAAGGAGGGGCGCGACGCGGAGGCGAAGATGCTGCGGCGGATCTCCGAGCGGCCGGTGGCCGACTGGCCCGCGTGGGACGACCCGGCCCCGGGGATCCGGTCCGCCGTGCGGTCCGCCGCCCGGACGAAGAAGACCGTGGTGCTCGTGGCGTACAACATCCCGCACCGCGACTGCGGGCTGTACTCCGCGGGCGGAGCGAAGGACGCGGACGCCTACCGTTCCTGGATCGGGGAGTTCGCGGGCGCCGTCGGGGACGCGCCCGCGACCGTGGTCCTGGAGCCGGACGCCCTCCCCCACATCACGGACGGCTGCACCCCGCCCGAGCACCACGCCGAGCGCTACCAGCTCCTCTCCGAGGCGGTGGACACCCTCAAGGCCCTCCCGAACACCAAGGTCTACCTGGACGCGGGCAACCCGGACTGGATCGACGAACCGGCCAAGATGGCGCAGCCGCTGCGGCAGGCGGGTGTCGAGCGGGCCGACGGCTTCTCGCTGAACGTCTCCAACTTCCAGTCGAACGACAGCGTGAAGACGTACGCGGGACAGCTCTCCGACGCGGTGGGCGGCTCGCACTTCGTCATCGACACCAGCCGCAACGGCAAGGGCCCCCTGTCCGGGGGCCGTGAGGAAGCCTGGTGCAATCCGCCGGGCCGGGGGCTCGGCACGCCCCCGACCACCGACACCGGCGACGAGCGGCTCGACGCCTATCTGTGGATCAAGCGGCCGGGCGACTCCGACGGCACCTGCCGGGGCGGCCCGCCGGCCGGCGACTGGTGGCCGGAGTACGCCCTCGGCCTCGCCCGGCGCGCCGCCACCTGAGTCCTGTATCCCCGGACGACGCGCGACGCGCTCTCAGCTCCGGGCGAAGATCGGCTCCCAGCGCTTGGACGAGTGGTCCTTGGGCGTGCGGGCGCCGCTGAGGGAGATCGTCTTCTTGCTGCCGACGCCGACGAGGACCAGCCGGTTCTCGTACTCCCCGCCGCCCGGGGCGATGTCCCAGGCGATCAGCCGTTCGTTGTCGACCCAGGCCAGGAGCTCCTGGCCGCGCAGCTTGGCGACGCGCTCGCCCGTCCGGGGGTCGAGGACCTGGGTGGCGGTGGTCTTCAGCCCGCCCGCGAAGGGCCCGGCGACGAGCTTGCCGTCCGGGGAGAGACCGGCGGGCGCGAACATGAGGTCCACATGGGCCTCCTTCGCCGGTACGGGCACCTTCTTGCCGGCGAAGTCGCGGTAGACGACGCCCGGGTTCACGTTGATGGGCTCGTACAGCAGGGTGCCGTCGGTGTTGAAGCGCAGGTTCTCGCCGGAGCCGAAGCTCCGGCCCGCGTCGGTGAACGCGGGCAGGGCGTGCCAGTCCGAGTCCCCCGTCGCCACGTCGACCACGGCGAACCCCGTGCGGCAGGGCACCCGCTGAGGCTCCAGGTCGTCGTTCACCTGAACCTTGTGGGACCAGTAGGCGCGGTCCGGGTTCTTGTCGTACGTGGTGGCCACCAGCTTGCTGCCGTCGGGCGAGAAGAAGAGGCCGCCGACGCCCTGGGCCAGTGGGATCCAGCGGGTCACCTCGCCGGTACGGAGGTCGAGCAGCCCGATGCGGGGGGCGGGCAGTTCACGTTCCAGGACGGCGGCGGTCCGCATGCCGGGCGCGACGGCGAGGAAGGACCAGCGGTCGTCGGCCTCGTAGCGGCCGGTCTCCTGGTTCAGCACCGAGTAGGTCCGCTCGACGATCTCGTCGCGGTTGGGCTGACGGACCTTCTCGGAGGTGTAGTACGCGGCGAGTACCTGGCCGCCGACGGCGATCCTGTCGCGCGGCGGGGACTGGTCGACATGGCTCTGGACGCCCCGGTCGGAGACCTCGCCGCCGACCACGTGGACGCCCTGCCCCCGGCCGTCGTCCGGGCCCGCGTCGAGCAGTGTGGGTACGCCGACGGCCGCGACGACGAGGGCCGTGGTGCCCGCGGCCGCGGCGAGGGTGCGGGCCCGGCGACGCCGCCGTGCGGCGAGGATCCGGTCGGCGAAGCCGGAGCGCGGGGGCGCGATGCCGGAGGCCTGCTCGCGCAGGGAGTCACGGACGAGTTCCTCGACGTTCACGGTCGTACCTCCACGGCAGCGAGATTGCGGGACGGCGGCTGCTCCGCGCCGGGCCCGCCGAGGGCGGTGAGTTCGGGCGCGTGGGCGCGCAGCCGGGCCAGGGAGCGGTGGGTGGTGGACCGCACGGTGCCCACCGAACAGCCGAGGAGGCGGGCCACGTCGGCCTCGGGAAGGTCCTCGAAGAAGCGCAGCACGAGGACGGTGCGCTGCCGGGCGGTGAGCCGGGACAGGGCCTCGCGCATCACGAGCCGCAGCTCGGTGGCGCCCGCGCCGTCCGTGCCGCTGCCCCGGTCGGGCGGTTCGGCGACCGTCAGCTCCCGTCTGCGGCCCTTCAGCCGCCAGCGACTGACCTGCTGCCGGTAGAGGATCTGGCGTACGTACGCCTCGGGTTCATCGATCCGCCCCCATCGCCCGGCGGCCTTGATCAGCGCGTTCTGCAACAGGTCCTCGCCCGCGTGGCGGTCCCCGCCACTGAGCAGGACGGCCGTCTTCAGCAACGGCGCCGAACGGTTGCTCACGAATTCACGGAAGCTCTCCTGGCCTGCCGCGTCCACGGTCACCTTCTCTTCCCGGGCGGGCCCCCTGCCCTCCCTGACCGTACTGACGCGCGCGGGTGCTCCCCGCTATGCCTCCTCAGGCGACCTTGACCCATTTCGCTTCGGACGGGATGCCGTCGGTGTCCGTGACGAAGAGCATGTACCAGCCGGGCGGCACCAGGGTGGGGTCGTCCGGCACGGTCACGCTGAGCTTGCCGCCGGCCTTCTTCAGCCCCAGCTCGATGGAGCGCTGCTCCACGTCGGTGGTGTGGGTGACGGCGCTCGGGCGCATCAGCCGGGCGGTGGCGATCCGGTCGGCGTCGGCGCTCTCGTACGTCACCGTCGCGCCGCGCTCGGCGTTCTCGGGGCCGTTCCCGATCACCGGCCGCCTGTCCTTGCCGCGGTGCAGGGCGGGCGGGGTGTAGACCTCCATGCGCTGCTCGAACTTGCCGAGCTTGGTGTTGTCCTTGTCGTCGTACAGGGAGTCGGAACCGAACGTCGCCACCCGTCCGTCGGGCAGCAGCAGCGCCTCGGAGTGGTAGTTGCGGCCCACGGTCGGCTCGGCTGCTTCCTTGAAGGTGTTGGTCTTCGGGTCGTACGTCTGTGCCTTGAGGATGTTGCTGGCGCTGCGCCCCCGGTAGTCCTCGGACCCCCCGCTGGTGAAGACGGTGTCGTCGGGCATGATCACGCTGTTGAGGTAGCGGGTGCCCTGCGGCAGGTCGGGGCCGGGCTTGAAGGCCGGGCTGGCCTCCTTGAGGTCGATGACGGCCGTGCGGGCCGTGGACTTCTTGGACTCGCCGACCCCGCCGCCACCCAGCACCATCACCTTCTGGTCCTGCACGGGCGGCAGCATCAGCGAGGCCGCCGTCTCCAGCTGGTCGGTGTCGGTGAGGCCGGGGACCTTGGTGAAGGTGTTCTTCTTGATGTCCCAGATCCCGGGCTCGCGCCCCTTGTCCGCCGGACCGTATCCGGCGTTGGCGCCCGGATAGAAGAGCTTGCCGCCCTTCGTGAGGAAGAGCGCCGGATAGGTCGGGAAGTACTGGAAGGGTCCCTCGGACCACTTCTTGGTCTTCGGGTCGTAGATCTCGTTGTCACCCGGGAGGATCGCGCCGACGTCGTCGAGGCCGGAGACGGAGAGCACCCGGCCGTCCTCCAGGCCGACGAGCGTCGGATACCAGCGGGCCTCCTTCATGGGGTCGACCTTGATGTACTTCTCCGCCGTCGGGTCGAACTCGTAGGCGGCGCGGATCCCCTGGAAGTCCTGCTTGTCCATGGTGATCTTCTCGGCGAGGCCGTAGGAGTTGTCGGCCTCCTTGCCCTTCAGCCCGACGATCTCGTACTGGGCGGCGTCCGTCGTCACCGCGTCCGGCCCCTCTTCGACCGCTTCGACGAAGACCCGCTGCTCGGCGGCGGTCACCTTGGTCTTCCACGGTTTCATCTGGCCGCTCTCGAAGTAGTCGACCTCGAACTCGCGCTTCGCCTTGGGCACGGTGACGTCGAACTTGGCCCGGTACTCGACGCCCGACGGCGAGCGGAAGACCGTGCCCTTCTTGAGCTTCAGCGGCTTGTCCGGGTTCTCGTTCTTGACCCGCATCCCGCCGCCGGCCCGCTTCACCTTGTCGTCGAGCACCTCGTAGCGGGCGGTACCGCCCGCGATCAGGAGGCGGCCGTCGGGGAGCTGGGCGTGGCCGCCGCAGAAGAAGTCCTCCGGGGTGGGGATCTTCTGGAAGGTGTTCTCGGCCGGATCCCACAGCACGGTGTCGAACGTGCCCTCGTCGAAGTGGGCCTCGTCGTTGCCGGAGCCCGCGACGATCAGGACCTTCCCGGTGTGCAGGAGCGCCGCGTGGATCGCGTTGGTGCGGTACTCCTTCGGGATGTTCACCCGCTCCCAGGAGCCGTACTCCGCCTTGTACTCCGGCTGGTCGATCTTGTACGCGTGGTACCGGTCCTCGGCGAAGGAGAGCGCGGCAGGGGCGTTCAGCCCGGCGAGCAGCACCACAGCGCCGCCGCCCAGGAGTGTCTTCCTCATTTTCTTCGAGGGCCGGTAGGCCATGGCTCAGTTCCCTCCTGCGGTGGTGGTGGCGGTGGTGCCGGCGCTCGCCGTGGTGGTCGCCTGGGGGGCGGGGGTCGTCGTCGTGGTGACGTACGCCGGTTCGGGAGGCGGGGGCGCCGGGACGGGGACGGCGCGCGCGGCCTCGGCGCGCTTGTCCTGCCGGACGGTCCAGGCCCAGACGACGACCGGGGAGAGGGATATCGCGAGGCCCAGCGTCGCCCAGGTGCGCATCGCGACATGGGTGTGGTCGAGGTACACGGACGCGGCGAGCGAGGACAGCAGGACCGCGGCCCAGAAGAGGTGGATGCGGAAGGTGAGCAGCCGGTCCGGGGAGGCCTGGCCGCCCTTGGGTGTGACGACGAAGCGGCCGTCGGTGCGCAGCACGGCCGAGCCGAGCGACTTCAGGTAGATCGGCGCGGAGAGCGCGGACATGGCCATGCCGGCGAGGCCGCCGGAGCCCTCGGGCTCGTGCGGCGAGACGTTGTGGCGGCGGTTCCAGAGGTACAGCCCGATCTGGAGGGCGGCGGCGTCGCTGTAGAGCATCAGCCAGATGGAGGCGGCGACCTGGGTGCCGGACGCGCCGAACCAGAGGAACAACACACAGCTGAGGATGCCGAGCAGCCAGTTCACGGCGGTCATCGGGTAGTAGACGAGCATCAGCGTGTAGCTGAGGAGCCGCCCGGGGGGCACCCGGAAGAGCGCCTTGCCGTACTGCTTGAACAGCGTCTCGTACGTTCCCCGGGACCAGCGCAGCTGCTGGGTGAAGAAGTCCGTCCAGGAGGCGGGGCCCTCGCCCACGGCGAGCACGTCGGGGGTGTAGACGGAACGCCAGTAGTGCCCGGTGCGCGGGTTGCGGCGGCGGTGGATCTCGAAGCCGGTGGCCATGTCCTCGGTGATCGAGTCGTACAGGCCGCCGACCTGCCGGAGCGCGGCGATGCGCACGACGTTGTTGGTGCCGACGAACATCGGGGCGCCGTAGCGGTTGCCCGCGCGCTGGATCAGGGCGTGGAAGAGGAACTGCTGCGACTCGGCGGCCTTGGTGACGGCCGAGTCGTAGTTCCCGTAGACCTGCGGCCCGACGACGAAGGCGACGTCCGGGTCGCGGAAGTAGCCCATCATCCGCTCCAGGAAGTTGGGCATGGGCACGTGGTCGGTGTCGACGGAGGCGAAGAAGTCGTAGTCGCCGCCGTGCAGGGCGATCCAGGCGTTGTAGTTGCCGTGCTTGGTCTTCGCCTTGTGGACGCCCTTGTCGCGGTTCCACTCGGGGACCCCGCGCCGGGTGAAGTGGTGGACGCCGAGCTCCGCGCAGAGCATCCGGGCGCCGGGGTCGTCGCCCTCGTCGAGCAGCCAGACGTCCAGCGGACCGGGGTGTTCGAGCTGTACGGCGCCCTTGAGGGTGGCGCGGACCATGGAGAGCGGTTCCTTGCCGGGGACGTACGTGGTGAGGAAGGCGACCCGGGTGCCGGGCTCGGGCGTCACCGGGACCGGGTCCCGCGCGACGAGCGTGGCGTGCGCGATGGAGACCACGTTGACCAGCATGAACAGCTCGATCAGGGCGATCGACACCAGCATCACGGTGTCGGCGACGACCAGCCAGCGTTCCCCGTTCTCCCGCTCGGTCCAGTGCGTGGGCCAGACCAGGTACAGCAGGAGGATGCCGGTGAGCACGGGGGCGAGCGTCATCAGCAGGACCGCTCTTATTCGGTGCTTCTCCGTCGAGAGCAGGCTCTTGTACCGCACCCGGTACCCCGTCGGTTCCGGCTCCGTGAGCGGACCCGCGAGCCGGCTGTAGGTGTCGTAGTCGTAGCCCGACCGCACCGTGCCTCCCACTGTCGAACGGGTTGATATCCCCACAGAAGGGGACGGCTAACGGCGTGTCGACCTGGCAGGTCCGAGTGAGGGGTTTTCGGTCCGGGACCGGAAAAGCCCCCGGCCGTGTGGCGCCGGGGGCTTTTCGGGTGAACGCGGATGCCTGGCGGGGCGTCCGCGCGCGGACGGTCCGTCAGGGGTTGAGATACCGCTCCACGGTCTCGACCTTCGAGGTCAGACCGTCGGTGACACCGGGCCGGATGTCGGCCTTCAGTACCAGGGAGACGCGGCCGGCGCGGGCCTCGACGGCGGCCACGGCGCGCTTGACGACGTCCATGACCTCGTCCCACTCGCCCTCGATGGAGGTGAACATCGCGTCGGTGCGGTTGGGGAGCCCGGATTCCCGCACGACCCGTACGGCGTCGGCGACGTACTCCCCGACGTCCTCGCCGACGCCGAGCGGCGAGACCGAGAACGCGACGATCATGCGCTGACCGTGCCCTCGCGGCGGGCGCGGGCGGCGATGACGCCGTCGGCCTCGTACTTCTTCAGCAGCTTGTCGCCGTAGAGACCGCCGAAGGGGATGACGGCGAGGAGGAAGAACAGCGCCACACGCTTGAGCGGCCACTTGGCCTTGACCCAGACGTCCAGCAGGAACACGACGTAGATCGTGAAGAGGATGCCGTGGATCATGCCGAGGGGCGGCATCAGGAAGTCGATGTCCGAGACGCGCATGAGCAGCGAACCGAAAATGAGGAGCGCCGGGAAGGAGAGCGCCTCGGGAAGCGAGATGAGGCGCAGCCGATGCAGGGCGGAAGCGGTCTTGATGTCCACGAGGGCACCTTCGGTGGGAGGGGGTCGTGTGGGCGGGAAGGGCCGTACGGGCTTGTGAACGCGGGCACAAGCCGCCCCCATTGTGGCATCGCGCCGGTACGCCCCCGGAGCCGGGGGCGGCTGTGGGGCACGGTCGCCCTTATCACCGCATATCAGGGCCGGTCCGGGTGCGCATCAGGGGCGTAACGGTTCCGTGGGACCTGGTACGGGGGCGGGGCGGCGGGCTACCTTCGGGGCGTGGCGATGTTCCGACTCCAAGGCAGCAAGACGCTCGCCGTCGATCTGGCCGGCGATTCCGTCAAGGCGAAGAACGGTTCGATGGTCGCGTACGACGGCCGGATGACCTTCAAGAAGATGTCCGGCGGCGGCGAGGGCCTGCGCGGCATGGTGACCCGCCGGCTGACCGGTGAGCAGATGACCGTGATGGAGGTGTCCGGGCAGGGCACCTGCTACTTCGCCGACCGGGCGAGCGAGATCAACCTGGTCTCCCTGCACGGCGACAAGCTGTACGTGGAGGCGAGCAATCTGCTGGCCACCGACGCCGGGCTGCGCACGGGCACCACGTTCACCGGGCTGCGCGGCGGCGCGAGCGGCAACGGGCTGTTCACCACGACGGTGGAGGGCACCGGGCAGGCGGCGATCGTGTCGGACGGGACGGCGGTGCTGCTGCGGGTGTCGCCGCAGTATCCGCTGATGGTCGACCCCGGCGCGTACATCGCCCATCAGGGCCGGCTCCAGCAGAGCTTCCAGTCGGGTGTGAACTTCCGGACGCTGATGGGCGAGGGCTCCGGCGAGGCGTTCCAGATCCGCTTCGAGGGCGACGGGCTCGTCTACGTCCAGCCCAGCGAGCGCAACACCGTCGGGGGCGATGTCTGATGCCGTTCCGTGAGATCAACTCCAAGATGGTCGAGGCCACGCTCGCGCCGGGCCAGAAGCTGTTCAGCCAGCGCGGCGCGATGCTGGCGTACCGGGGCGAGGTGTCCTTCACCCCGAACATCCAGGGCGGCCAGGGCGGCTTCGCGTCGATGATCGGCCGCCGGGTGGCGGGCGAGGCGACGCCGCTGATGACGGTCGAGGGGTCGGGCACGGTGATGTTCGGCCACGGCGGCCACCACATCCAGGTGATCAACCTGTCCGGCGACACCCTGTACGTGGAGGCGGACCGGCTCCTCGCCTTCGACGGGACGCTCCAGCAGGGCACGATGTTCATGGGCTCGCAGGGCGGGGTGATGGGCATGGTGCGCGGCCAGGTGACCGGCCAGGGCCTGTTCACCACCACGCTCAAGGGGCACGGCGCGGTCGCGGTGATGGCGCACGGCGGGGTGATCGAACTGCCGATCACCCCGGGCCGGGACGTCCATGTGGACCCGCAGGCCTACGTCGCCCACCACGGGGACGTCCGCAACAAGCTGTCCACGGCGGTCGGCTGGCGGGACATGGTCGGGCGGGGCTCCGGCGAGGCGTTCCAGCTGGAGCTGAGCGGGAGCGGTGCGGTGTACGTCCAGGCATCGGAGGAGAAGCTGTGAACACGCCCGTGGTCCTCGATCCGATGACGCTGCCGTCGGACGACAACGTCAACTCCTACACCTTCTGCGTGGAGCTCAAGGGGAGCCGGTGGTTCCTGCAGAAGGGCAAGATGATCGCCTACTACGGGCAGATCAGCTTCGACGGCATCGGGCACGGCCGGTTCGAGCGGCTGGTGCGCACGAGCTTCCATTCGCCGCTGCACGCGAGCGACTGGGTGGTGGCGGAGGGCAGCGGGAAGATGCTGCTGGCCGACCGGGCCTTCGACGTGAACTCCTTCGACCTGGACGACGGGAACCTGACCATCCGGTCCGGGAACCTGCTGGCGTACGAGCCCTCGCTCGCGCTGAAGCAGTCGATCGTGCCGGGGTTCGTGACGCTGATCGGCACGGGCAAGTTCGTGGCCGCGTCCAACGGTCCGGTGGTCTTCATGGAGCCGCCGCTGCGGGTGGACCCGCAGGCGCTGGTGGGGTGGGCCGACTGCCCCTCCCCGTGCCATCACTACGACCACGGGTACATGACGGGCGTGATGGGCGGAATCCGGTCACTGACGGGGATCGGCGGGACGTCGGGCGAGGAGCACCAGTTCGAGTTCGTCGGGGCCGGCACGGTGCTGATGCAGTCGAGCGAGGCGCTGATGGCCGAGCAGGCGACGGGCCTCGTACCGAACGAGCCGGGTGTTCCGGGCGGGCCGGGCGGTGGAGGTCAACACGGCTCCACCCCGCGCATGCCCGGCCAGCTGGGGGACCTCCAGCGTCGCTTCGGTTTGTGAGCGGTAGTCTGCGGAGTGTGACATCGAACGTCTGCGCCGATTGTCACACTCCCCAGACCTCGCCGATTTCGTCCGGCTTTCAACTTCTTAGGTAGAATCCATATATGGAGACCGAGACGGCCACCCGTTGGCTGAGCGACGCGGAGCAGTGCGCCTGGCGCACCCACCTGGACGTCAGCAGGCTGCTGATGCACCAGCTGGAGAAGGACCTCCAGCCGTTCGGCCTGACCATGAACGACTACGAGATCCTGGTCAACCTCTCCGAGTCGGACGACCAGCGGATGCGGATGAGCGACCTCGCCGCCGCCACGCTCCAGTCCAAGAGCAGGCTCTCGCACCAGATCACCCGCATGGAGACCGCCGGTCTGGTGCGGCGTACGCACTGCGAATCGGACCGGCGCGGACTGTTCGCGGTCCTCACCGAGCACGGCGCGGAGACCATGCGGAAGGTCGCCCCGCACCACGTCGACTCGGTGCGGCAGCACTTCATCGACCTGCTGTCCCCCGAGGCGCTGAGCGAACTGCACGCCGCGCTGACCCCGATCGCGGAACACCTGCGCGGCAAGCGCGGCAAGCTGTAGCGGCGAGGCCGCTCGGGCGGGGCGCGGCAAGCCGTGGCGACCAGGGCCGCGCCCCGCTGATCAGGCCGGGCGCGGCAGCCACAGCCGGAAGGCCGCACCGCCCTCGTCCGCCCGGTGCACCGTCAGCGTCCCGCCGTGGCGGGCCGCGACGTCCCGGGCGATGGCGAGGCCCAGGCCGGCGCCGCCGTCGTCCCGGCTGCGGGCGTCGTCGAGCCGGACGAACCGTTCGAAGATCCGCTCCCGCTCGTCCTCGGGTACGCCCGCCCCGTCGTCCCGGACCTCGACCCGCACACCGCGTCCGTCGGCCACCACCGACACCGCGACGCTGCTTTCGGCATGCCGCTGGGCGTTGTCCAGCAGATTGCCGATCACCCGGGACAGCTGCCCGCGCGACCCGTTCACCTCGAACGCACCGCCCTCCGGGACCTCCACCGCCACCGCGATCCGGTCCCGGGTGCGCTGCGACACCTCCTCGCGGACCAGCGCGCCCAGCTCCACCGTCCCGCTCCCGGGCTTCTCCCCCGCGTCCAGCCGGGCCAGCAGCAGCAGATCCGCCGCCAGCACCTGGAGCCGTACGGTGTCGGCGACCGCGCCCGGGAGGTCCAGCAGCTCCGGGTGGGCCTCGGCCACCTCCAGCTGGGTACGGAGCGAGGCGATCGGGGAACGCAGCTCGTGCGAGGCGTCCGCGACGAACCGCCGCTGCCGTTCCACGGACGCCTCCAGGACGGTGAGCGTCTCGTTCGTCGTCCGGGCCAGGGCCGCAATCTCGTCCCGCGAATCGGGCTCCGGCACCCGGCGGGCCAGGTCCTCGGACGCGGTGATGGCCGCCATCTCCTGGCGGATGCCCTCGACGGGCCGCAGTGCCCGCCGGGTCACCAGCCAGGTCACCCCGGCGACGACGACCAGCAGCACCGGAAGCCCGGTGAGCATGGCCCCGCGCACGGTGTTGACGGCCTCCTGCTCGGCGGCGAGCGGAGCGCCCGCGTACACGGTGAGGGTGACGCCGTCGGGGGTGGTCGCCTCGACCGCGGCGAAGCGGTAGTCGGCGGTGGTGCGGTCGACGGTGGCGGTGCCGTCGGAGAAGTCCGGGTCGTCCGAGGAGACCTCGCTCCGGCCCGGGCGGCTGCGGTCGTCGTCCTGATCGTCGTCGTCGCCGTCGTCATCGTCGTCGGGTGCCGGGGTGGCCCCGGCCGAGGCCGAGGGCACGGGGGTGACGCCCGTCGCACCGGTGCCGGTGACGGCCCGCAGGTCCTTGGAGACGAGGACGACCCGGCCCTCCTCGTCGGTCACCTGGACCGGGTGGTCCTCGTCGTCGTCCAGCTCCACGTCCTCGTACGGCGTGCCGGTGGCCAGCGCCCCGGCCACCTCGCGGGCCGCCACCTCGGCCTGGAGGTCCGCCTGGTCGATCAGGTTGGCCCGCAGGACCAGGAGCACGGCGAGACCGGCCCCGATCAGGGCGACGGCGACGACCAGGGTGGCTCCGAGGGCGGCCCTGGCCCGGACGGACCTCACTTCGCCTCCAGCCGGTAGCCGGCGCCGCGTACGGTGCGGATGGTGGCGGCGCCCAGCTTGCGGCGCAGGGTGGAGATGTAGACCTCGACGATGTTCGGGTCGCCGTCGTAGGCGAAGTCCCAGACGTGCTCCAGGATCTCCGCCTTGCTGACCACCTGCCCGGCGCGCAGGGCGAGTTGCTCCAGCACGGCGAACTCCTTGGCGGTGAGGGCGATTTCGTCCTCACCTCGGATGACCCGGCGGGCGGCGGTGTCGATGCGCAGGGGGCCGACGGTCAGGACGGGCGCGGCCGTTCCGGCCCCGCGCCGGCGCAGCAGGGCGCGGACGCGGGCGACGAGGACGACGTAGCTGAAGGGCTTGGTCAGATAGTCGTCGGCACCGGTGTCCAGGCCCTCGGCCTCGTCGTACTCGCCGTCCTTGGCCGTCAGCATGAGGATCGGCACCTCGTGTCCGGCGGCGCGCAGGTTCGAGCAGACGCGGTAGCCGTTCATGCCGGGCAGCATGATGTCGAGGATCACCAGGTCGTAGCCGCCCTCGCTCGCCCGGTGCAGCCCCTCCAGGCCGTCGTGCACGACATCCACGGCGAAGCCCTCGGCGGTAAGTCCCCTGGCCAGGGACACCGCGAGACGCTTCTCGTCCTCCACGATCAACAGGCGCATGCGCACAGCCTCGCAAACTCCACCTGAAGAAGCCTTCAGGTGGCTTCAGGCTGCGTTCAGCATCGGGTCGGCAGTGTGGAACCCGTCAGCCAGCACAGCAGCTCTCGGGGAGAACCTCATGAAGCGCAACGTCACCATCGCAGCGATCACCGCGGCCGTTCTGATCGGCGGCACCACCGCAGCCACCGTCGCCTTCGCGGACAGCGACGGGGACCGCGACCGTACATCCACCAGGTCCGCGAGCTCCGTGAGCCTCGCCGACGACGACCGTGACGACCGGGACGACCGTACGGACGACGCTTCCGACGACCGGTCGGACGACCGGGCCCCGGCCGCCGCGAAGAGCGCCCGGATCTCCCTCGACCAGGCCGTCGCCGCCGCGCTGAAGAGCGTCCCGGGCACGGTCACCCAGGCCGAGCTGGACCGGGACGACGACGACCACGACGGCCGCTCGGTGTGGGAGCTGGACGTCCGGGGCTCCGACAAGAAGTGGCACGACGTCACGGTGGACGCCGGCAACGGCAAGGTCCTGAAGACTCGCGACGACGACAACGACGACCGCGACGACCACGCGCCCCGCTCCTCGGCCGTCACCCTGAACGAGGCGGCGGCAGCGGCCCTGAAGACCGCGCCGGGCGCCATCACGTCCATCGACCTGGACGACGATGACGATGACGACGACAACGGCCGCCGGGGCGAGGTCCTGCGCTGGGACGTCGACATCGCGGGCAAGGACGGCAAGCAGCACGAACTGCGCGTGGACGCCAAGACGGGCAAGGTCACCGTGGACCGCGACGACGACGGGGACGACGACCGGGACGACCGGAACGACGACCGGGACGACCGGGACGGCGACGACGACTGACGGGAGCCCGTACCCGGCCCCGTACACGAGAAGGCCCCCTGAGCGGCACACATCCGCTCAGGGGGCCTTCAGCGCGCGCTCAGGCGCTCAGGAGGCCTCCGTCAGCCCCGCCACCAGTTCGTCCGCCGCCGCGTACGGGTCGAGGCTCCCCGCCACGATCCGCTCCGCCAGGGCGTGCAGCCGGCGGTCGCCGCGCAGGTCCGCGATCCTCTCGCGGAGCGCGGTGACCGCGATCGACTCGACCTCGTGGGCGGCGCGGGCCGTGCGGCGTTCGGCCAGGACGCCGTGCTCCTCCATCCAGGCCCGGTGCTTCTCCAGGGCCTCGACGACCTCGTCGGTGCCCTGGCCCCGGGCCGCGACCGTCTTCACGATCGGGGGGCGCCAGTCGCCGGGGCCCCGGGACTCCCCCAGGCCCAGCATGTGGTTCAGCTCGCGGGCGGTGGCGTCGGCGCCGTCGCGGTCGGCCTTGTTGACCACGTACACATCGCCGATCTCCAGGATTCCGGCCTTCGCCGCCTGGATGCCGTCGCCCATGCCCGGAGCGAGCAGCACGACGGAGGTGTCGGCCTGGGAGGCGATCTCCACCTCGGACTGGCCGACGCCGACCGTCTCGACGAGGACCACGTCGCAGCCCGCCGCGTCCAGGACGCGGATGGCCTGCGGGGCGGCCCAGGCGAGACCGCCGAGGTGGCCCCGGGTCGCCATCGAGCGGATGTAGACACCCGGGTCGGACGCGTGGTCCGACATCCGGACCCGGTCGCCCAGCAGCGCCCCGCCGGAGAACGGCGAGGAGGGGTCGACGGCGAGCACGCCGACCCGCTTGCCCGCCCGGCGGTAGGCGGAGACCAGGGCCGAGGTGGAGGTGGACTTGCCGACGCCCGGCGAGCCCGTGAGGCCGACGACGTACGCATGGCCCGCCAACGGGGCCAGTGCCGCCATCACCTCACGGAGCTGCGGGGACGCCCCCTCCACCAGCGAGATCAGCCGGGCCACCGCACGCGGCCTGCCTGCTCGCGCCTGCTCGACCAGCGTGGGGACGTCCACGTCCACGTTCACCGCTCCGTTCTCGCCTTGCCTCGTGTCGTTACGGTGTTACTTGCCCGGGACGCGGATGATCAACGCGTCGCCCTGGCCGCCGCCGCCGCACAGTGCCGCCGCGCCCGTGCCGCCGCCGCGCCGCTTCAGCTCCAGGGCCAGGTGCAGGACGACCCGGGCGCCGGACATCCCGATGGGGTGGCCGAGCGCGATCGCGCCGCCGTTGACGTTGACCTTGTCCGAGGTGACGCCCAGGTCCTTCATGGACTGGACGGCGACGGCCGCGAACGCCTCGTTGATCTCGATCAGGTCGAGGTCGTCGACGGTCAGGCCGTCCTTCTTCAGCGCGTGCTTGATGGCATTGGAGGGCTGCGACTGGAGGGAGTTGTCGGGGCCCGCGACGTTTCCGTGGGCGCCGATCTCGGCGATCCAGTCGAGGCCCAGCTCCTCGGCCCTGGCCTTGCTCATCACGACGACCGCGGCGGCGCCGTCGGAGATCTGCGAGGAGGTGCCGGCGGTGATCGTGCCGTCCTTGGCGAAGGCGGGGCGCAGCTTGCCGAGGGTCTCCACGGTCGTCTCGGCGCGGATGCCCTCGTCCTTCGAGAAGAGGACCGGGTCGCCCTTGCGCTGCGGAATCTCGACCGGGGTGATCTCCGCCTCGAAGAGGCCGTTCTTCTGGGCGGCGGCGGCCCGCTGGTGGGACAGCGCGCCGATCTCGTCCTGGGCAGCGCGGTCCAGTCCGAGGCGGCCGTTGTGCTTCTCGGTGGACTCGCCCATGGGGATGTTCTCGTAGGCGTCGGTGAGACCGTCGTACGCCATCGAGTCCAGCATCTCGATCGCGCCGTACTTGTAGCCCTCGCGGGACTTGGGGAGCAGGTGCGGGGCGTTGGTCATGGACTCCTGGCCGCCCGCGACCACGACGTCGAACTCCCCGGCGCGGATGAGCTGGTCGGCCAGCGCGATGGCGTCGAGCCCGGACAGACACACCTTGTTGACGGTGAGCGCGGGCACGTTCATCGGGATGCCGGCCTTGATCGCGGCCTGCCGGGCGGGAATCTGGCCCGCGCCGGCCTGGAGCACCTGGCCCATGATCACGTACTGGACCTGGTCACCGCCGATGCCGGCCCGGTCCAGCGCGGCCTTGATCGCGACGCCGCCGAGGTCGGCCGCGGAGAAGCTCTTCAGGGAGCCGAGGAGACGGCCCATGGGCGTCCGGGCGCCCGCGACGATCACTGAGGTGGTGGTACCGGTCGTTGCTGGCATGGGCACGGCCCCTTGGGATCGGATGTGAACGAGGGTTTACCTGAATGTACTGAGCGCTCCCGCGCCCGTCATCCGGCTGCCGGTGTGACGGCGCGCACGTTGCGTAACCATGGCGGGAGCGCGACGGCGGCTCCATGCTGAATCCATGCTGACGCGAATCGATCACATCGGGATCGCCTGTTTCGACCTGGACAAGACGGTCGAGTTCTACCGTGCCACGTACGGGTTCGAGGTGTTCCACTCCGAGGTCAACGAGGAGCAGGGGGTCCGCGAGGCCATGCTCAGGATCAACGAGACCTCGGACGGCGGGGCCTCCTATCTCCAGCTGCTGGAGCCCACCCGCGAGGACTCCGCCGTGGGCAAGTGGCTGGCGAAGAACGGGGAAGGCGTGCACCACATCGCCTTCGGTACGGAGGATGTGGACGGGGACGCCGCGGACATCCGCGAGAAGGGCGTCCGGGTGCTGTACGACGAGCCCAGGACGGGGTCGATGGGGTCCCGGATCACGTTCCTGCACCCCAAGGACTGCCACGGTGTCCTCACCGAACTGGTCACGAGCCGGGCGGACCACTGACCGCCGCATACCCGGCCCGGTAGAGTGGGCGGTTCCGGGCCGGGGCCGGGTCGGGGCCGTACCGCGTCCTCGTCGTTTGTCTGTCACCATTCCCCGGGGGACCGCTCGTCGGCGAGCCCCCCGTGTGCAGAGTCACGACCAGGGTTGGGGTCTCCCCTGCTCGCAGAAGTTGAGAGCTCGGGGAAGGATGGGACCGCGCAGTGCGGGGCTACGAACGCCAGGAGAGCCACCGAGCTGAAGACGACCATCTCTCGCGGTTCGAAGCCGAGATGGACCGGCTGAAGACCGACCGGGAGAAGGCCGTCCAGCACGCCGAGGACCTCGGTTACCAGGTCGAGGTCTTGCGTGCCAAGCTGCACGAGGCCCGGCGCAATCTCGCAACCCGTCCCGCCTACGACAGCGCGGACATCGGCTACCAGGCCGAGCAGATGCTGCGGAACGCGCAGGTCCAGGCCGAGCAGATGCGCAGTGACGCCGAGCGCGAACTGCGCGAGGCCCGCGCCCAGACCCAGCGGATCCTCCAGGAGCACGCCGAGCACCAGGCGCGCCTCCAGGCCGAGTTGCACACCGAGGCCGTCCAGCGCAGGCAGCGGCTCGACCAGGAGCTGGCGGAGCGCCGTCAGACCGTCGAGTCGCATGTCAACGAGAACGTCGCCTGGGCCGAACAGCTGCGCGCCCGCACCGAGTCGCAGGCCCGCCGGCTGCTGGAGGAGTCCCGCGCCGAGGCCGAGCAGGCGCTGGCCGCCGCCCGCGACGAGGCCGCCCGGCTGGCGGAGGAGACCCGTCGCCGGACCGGCTCGGAGGCCGAAACCGCCCGGGCCGAAGCGGAAGCGATCCTGCTGCGCGCCCGCAAGGACGCCGAGCGGATGCTCGGGGCCGCCTCCGCGCAGGCGCAGGAGGCCACCAGCCACGCGGAGCAGCTGCGTTCCAGCACGACCGCGGAGACCGACCAGGCCCGCCAGCAGACCGCCGAGCTGAACCGCACCGCCGAGCAGCGTCTCGCGGAGGCGGAGACCCGGCTGCGCGAATCCCGCCTGGAGGCCGAGAAGGTCCTCTCCGAGGCGAAGGAGGCCGCCGCCAAGCAGCTGGCCGCCGCGGAGTCGCAGAACGAGCAGCGCACCCGTACGGCCAAGTCGGAGATCGCCCGGCTGGTCGGGGAGGCCACCAAGAGCGCCGACACCCTCAAGGAAGAGGCCGAGCAGGCCCTCGCCGACGCCCGTGCCGAGGCGGAGCGGCTGGTCGCCGAGGCGACCGAGAAGGCCGGTACGGCGGCGGCCGAGGACGCCGCGGCCCAGCTGGCGAAGGCGGCCCGCAGCGCCGAGGAGGTGCTCACCAAGGCCTCCGAGGACGCGCGGTCGACGACGAAGGCGGCGAGCGAGGAGGCGGAGCGGATCCGCCGCGAGGCGGAGGCCGAGGCGGACCGGCTGCGCGGCGAGGCGGCCGAGCAGGCCGACGAGCTGAAGGGCGCGGCCAAGGACGACACCAAGGAGTACCGGGCCAAGACGGTCGAGCTCCAGGAGGAGGCCCGCCGGCTGCGCGGCGAGGCCGAGCAGCTGCGCTCCGAGGCGGTCGCCGAGGGCGAGCGGATCCGGGGCGAGGCCCGTCGTGAGGCGGTCCAGCAGCTGGAGGAGGGCGCCCGTACCGCCGAGGAGCTGCTGACCAAGGCCCGCTCCGACGCGGACGAGGTGCGCGCCAAGGCGAACGGCGAGAGCGAGCGCATCCGCACCGAGGCCACCGAGCGGGCCGCGACGCTGCGCAAGCAGGCCGAGGAGACGCTGGAGCGCACCCGGACCGAGGCCGACGCACTGCGGGCCGAGGCCGAGGAGCAGGCGGCGGCCGTCACGGCGGCCGCGGAGGCGGCGGCGGCCGAGCTGCGCGAGGAGACCGAGCGCGGGGTCGCCGCCCGGCAGGCCGAGGCCGCCGACGAGCTGGCCCGGCTGCACACCGAGGCCGAGGCGAAGCTCACGGCCGCCGAGGAGGCGCTGGGCGAGGCCCGTACCGAGGCCGAGAGGATCCGCCGCGAGACGAACGAGGAGTCGGAGCGGCTGCGCGCGGAGGCCGCCGAGCGGCTGCGGGCGCTGACCGAGCAGGCCGAGACGGAGGCCGAGCGGCTGCGCGACGAGGCCGCCGCGGACGCCGCCGAGGCCCGGGCCGAGGGCGAGAACGTCGCCGTACGGCTGCGGAGCGAGGCGGCCGCCGAGGCGGAGCGGCTCAGGTCCGAGGCGCAGGAGGCCGCCGACCGGGTGCGCGCGGAGGCCGCGGCCGCCGCCGAGCGGGTCGGGACCGAGGCCGCCGAGGCGCTGGCCGCCGCCCAGGAGGAGGCGACCCGCCGCCGCCGGGAGGCCGAGGAGACCCTCGGTGCCGCCCGGTCCGAGGCGGAGCAGGAGCGTGAGCGGGCCCGCGAGCAGAGCGAGGAGCTGCTCGCCTCCGCCCGCAAGCGGGTCGAGGAGGCGGAGGCCGAGGCGCGCCGTCTGGTCGAGGAGGCGGACGCCCGGGCGACCGAGCTGGTCGCGGCGGCCGAGCAGACCGCCCAGCAGGTACGGGACTCCGTCACGGGTCTGCACGAGCAGGCCGAGGAGGAGATCACCGGGCTGCGCCTCGCCGCGGAGCACGCCGCGGAGCGCACCCGTAGCGAGGCGCAGGAGGAGGCGGACCGGGTCCGCGCCGACGCGCACGCGGAGCGGGAGCGGGCCTCGGAGGACGCGGTCCGGCTGCGCCGGGAGGCGAACGAGGAGTCGGGCCGGCTCCGGCAGGAGGCGCACGAGGAGACCGAGGCCGCGAAGGCGCTGGCCGAGCGGACGGTCTCCGAGGCGATCACCGAGTCGGAGCGGCTGCGCGCGGACGCCTCCGAGTACAGCCAGCGGATGCGCACCGAGGGGTCCGACGCGCTGGCGTCGGCGGAGCAGGACGCCTCGCGCGCCCGCGCCGAGGCCCGTCAGGACGCCAACCGGATCCGTTCCGAGGCCGCGGCCCAGGCGGACCGGCTGATCGGCGAGGCGACCACCGAGAGCGAACGCGTCCGCAACGAGGCCGCCCAGTCCTCCGAGCAGCTCGTTGTCGAGGCCACCACGGAGGCCAACCGGCGCCGGAGCGAGTCCACCGAGAAGGCGGACCGGATGCTGGCCGAGGCGACCGCCGAGTCGGAGCGGCTGCGCGGCGAGGCGGCGGAGCGGCTGGGCTCCGCGCAGGAGCACGCGGCCCGCGCCCACGAGGAGGCCGAGCGGCTGCGCGACGAGGCGGAGTCGGCGGCGGAGGAGCTGCGCTCGTCGGCCCGCCAGGAGGCGGACCGGGTGCTGGACGAGGCGCGCGAGGCGGCGGCCAAGCGCCGGGCGGACGCGGCCGAGCAGGCGGACCAGCTCATCAACAAGGCGCGGGAAGAGGCGCTGCGTACGGCCACCGAGGCCGAGACGCAGTCCGACACGATGGTCGGTGCGGCCCGCAAGGAGGCCCAGCGGATCACCTCGGAGGCGACCGTCGAGGGCAACACCCTGGTGGAGCGCGCCCGTGCCGACGCGGACGAGCTGCTGGTCGGCGCCCGGCGTGACGCGACGCAGATCCGGGAGCGGGCCGAGGAGCTGCGGGCCCGGCTGGAGAGCGAGATCGAGGAGCTGCACGAGCGGGCCCGCCGGGAGACGTCCGAGCAGATGAAGACCGCCGGGGAGCGCGTCGACAACCTCATGAAGGCGGCGACCGAGCAGCGCGACGAGGCCGAGGCGAAGGCCAAGGAGCTGATGGCGGAGGCCAATTCGGAGGCGAGCAAGGTCCGTATCGCCGCGGTGAAACGGGCCGAGTCGCTGCTGAAGGAGGCCGAGACCAAGAAGGCCGAGCTGATCCGCGAGGCGGAGAAGCTGCGGGCCGAGGCGAAGGCAGAGGCCGAGGCGACGGTCGACGAGGGCAAACGCGAGCTGGACGTCCTGGTGCGCAGGCGCGAGGACATCAATGCGGAGATCTCCCGTGTCCAGGACGTGCTGGAAGCGTTGGAAGGTTTCGAGACTCCGGGCGGGGGCGGGAAACCGGCCGGTGGTTCCGCGGGAGGCGCCAAGGCTCCGGCGGCGGCGGGCACACGGTCGGGGGGCAAGTCGTCCGAGCGGTGACCGTCCACGGTGCGCCGCGCTTCGTCATGGACATTCAAGCCTTCGAGTGGCAAGCACTCCGGGGGTCAGCCACTCAAAAGGGGTGTCATTCTCCAGATCAAACCGGCATCTTCACGCTGACACGCCGCAATGGCCCCTAGGATTCCCTCTATCACCTCACCGGTCTCATTCGACAGGAACCCCATGAGTGACCCTTCCTCCCCCTTCGGCTTCGAGCACGTGCGCCGTGGCTACGACCGCGGTCAGGTGGACGACCGCATCGCCAAGCTCATCGCGGACCGTGACAGTGCCCTGGCCCGAATCACCTCTCTGGAAAAGCGCATCGAGGAACTGCACCTCGAGACGCAGAACGCCCAGGCCCAGGTAAACGACGCCGAGCCGTCGTACGCCGGTCTCGGCGCCCGTGTCGAGAAGATTCTCCGCCTCGCCGAGGAGGAGGCCAAGGACCTGCGCGAGGAGGCCCGTCGCGCGGCCGAGCAGCACCGCGAGCTCGCCGAGTCGGCCGCCCAGCAGGTGCGCAACGACGCCGAGACGTTCGCCGCCGAGCGCAAGGCGAAGGCCGAGGACGAGGGCGTCCGCATCGTCGAGAAGGCCCAGGGCGAGGCGAACACCCTGCGCTCCGACGCGCAGAAGGACGCCCAGCAGAAGCGTGAGGAGGCCGACGCCCTCTTCGAGGAGACCCGCGCCAAGGCCGCCCAGGCCGCGGCCGACTTCGAGACCAACCTGGCCAAGCGCCGCGAGCAGTCGGAGCGCGACCTCGCGTCCCGTCAGGCCAAGGCCGAGAAGCGTCTCGCCGAGATCGAGCACCGCGCCGAGCAGCTCCGCCTGGAGGCCGAGAAGCTCCGCACGGACGCCGAGCGCCGGGCCCGCCAGACGGTGGAGACCGCCCAGCGTCAGGCCGAGGACATCGTCGCCGACGCCAACGCCAAGGCCGACCGGATCCGCAGCGAATCGGAGCGCGAGCTGGCTGCGCTCACCAACCGCCGCGACTCGATCAACGCGCAGCTGACCAACGTCCGCGAGATGCTGGCGACGCTGACCGGTGCCGCCGTGGCCGCCGCCGGCACCCCGGTGGAGGACGAGCCCGCCACCCGCGGTGTCCCGGCCCAGCAGAGCCGCTGATCCCCGCAGTACCGCTACCCCCGTGTGCGCCCGGTTCCGCCTTTGTGGTGGCGCCGGGCGCTCTGGCGTTCTAGCGTGTGCGCATGATCGAGCTCGAGGGACTCACCAAACGATTCGGCAGCAAGGTCGCCGTCGATCATCTGTCGTTTCAGGTCAGGCCGGGCATCGTGACCGGCTTCCTCGGCCCCAACGGGGCGGGCAAGTCCACCACGATGCGGATGATGCTCGATCTCGACAACCCCACCAGCGGTACGGTGCGCATCGACGGCAAGCACTACCGCGACCTCCAGGAACCGCTGAAGTACATCGGGGCGCTCCTCGACGCCAAGGCGATGCACGGCGGCCGCAGCGCGTACAACAACCTGCTGTGCCTGGCGCAGAGCAACCGCATCCCGAGCGGCCGGGTCGACGAGGTCCTCGACATGGTGGGACTGAGCGCGGTCGCGAAGAAGAAGTCCAAGGGGTTCTCCCTCGGCATGGGCCAGCGGCTCGGTATCGCCTCCGCGTTGCTGGGCGACCCCGAGATCCTGATGTTCGACGAGCCGGTCAACGGACTGGACCCGGAGGGCATCCACTGGATCCGCAATCTGATGAAGGCGCTCGCCGCGGAGGGCAGGACGATCTTCGTCTCCTCGCACCTGATGAGCGAAATGGCGCTGACCGCCGACCATTTGATCGTGATCGGCCAGGGCAAGCTGCTCGCCGACACCTCGATGGCGGACTTCATCCAGGAGAACTCCCGCAGTTACACACGGCTGCGCTCACCGCAGTTCGAACGGCTGCGTGACGTGCTGCACCAGGAGGGCTTCACCGCCGTCGAGACGGCGGGCGGCGTCCTGGAGATCGACGGCGCCACCACCGAGGAGCTGGGCGAGCTGGCGGCCCGGCACCAGGTGGTGCTGCACGAGCTGAGCTCCCAGCGGGCCTCGCTGGAGGAGGCGTTCATGCAGATGACCGCCGGCTCGGTGGAGTACCACGCCCATTCGGACCGGGATCCGGCGGCCGAACCGCCCGCGGTGGGAGCGGGCTGGGGCGAGAACTGCAACAAGCCGGGCAGCAACGACACCGAGGGCAAGTGACGACGATGGCATCGGTACCCGCGGTTCTCACCTCGGAGTGGACCAAGATCCGGTCGGTCTCCTCGACCACCTGGACCCTCATCTCGGCGTTCGCCGTCACGGTCGTGATGGGCGCGGCACTGGCCGCCCTGCTGAACGCCACGTTCGACGACCTCTCCGAGGCCGAGCAGGCGACGTTCGACCCGACCTTCGTCAGCTTCTCCGGGACCGTTCTCGGCCAGCTCGCGATGGTGGTGTTCGGGGTGCTCGTGGTCGGCACGGAGTACAGCTCCGGCATGATCCGCACCTCGCTGGCGGCGGTGCCCCAGCGCGCGACCTTCCTCTTCAGCAAGATCGCGGTGGCCGGTGTGCTGGCCCTCGGCGTCGGGCTGCTCACCAGCTTCGTCTCGTTCTTCCTGGGCCAGGCCATGCTCGGCGACCGGGGCACCGACATCGGCGCGGAGAACGTGCTGCGCGCGGTCATCGGCGGCGGGCTCTACATGGGTCTGATCGCGATCTTCTCCATGGGCGTGGCGGCGATGCTGCGCAGTTCCATGCTGTCGCTCGGCATCCTGATGCCGTTCTTCTTCCTGGTCTCGCAGATCCTCGCGGCGGTGCCCGGGGCCAAGAGCGTCGCCCGGTACTTCCCCGACCAGGCCGGTTCGAAGATCATGCAGGTCGTCCCGGACGCGATGAACACCGATCCCGCCCCGTACGGCCCCTGGGGAGGGCTCGGGATCATGGTGCTCTGGGTGCTGGCGGCGGTGCTCGGCGGTTTCCTGGTCCTGAAGAACCGGGACGCGTAGTCCTGAAGCAGCGGGACGCGTAGTCCTGAGGCAGCGGGACGCGCAGACCCCGTAACCGCCCGCTCGCACGCTGTGCGCAACTTGGCCGGAACCGACAGCGCCTGGTTATCCTCCTAACTCTTACGGGGGTGTGCGGCCGGGCGGCCCGGGCCCCGAACGACAGAGTGAGTCGATGGGGCTGGAGCATGATCGAGGCAGTCGGCCTGACCAAGCGCTACGGCGCGAAGACGGCCGTGGACGACCTTTCCTTCCAGGTGCGGCCGGGGGCCGTCACCGGCTTCCTCGGTCCCAACGGGTCGGGCAAGTCCACGACGATGCGCATGATCCTCGGCCTGGACCGCCCCACCGCAGGTCATGTCACCATCGGCGGCCACCCCTACCGCAGCCTGCCGAACGCGCCGCGCCAGGTCGGCGCGCTGCTGGACGCCAAGGGCGTGCACGGCGGCCGCACCGCCCGCAACCACCTGCTGTCCCTGGCCCAGCTGGCCGGGATCCCGGCGGCCCGGGTCGACGAGGTCCTCGGCGTCGTCGGCCTCCAGGACGTCGCCAAGCGGCGCTCCAGCGGCTTCTCGCTGGGGATGGGGCAGCGGCTCGGGATCGCGGCGGCGCTGCTGGGCGATCCGCAGGTGCTGCTGTTCGACGAGCCGGTCAACGGTCTCGACCCGGAGGGCATCCACTGGGTCCGCAATCTGATGAAGTCGCTCGCCGCCGAGGGACGCACGGTCTTCGTCTCGTCCCACCTGATGAGCGAGATGGCCCTCACCGCCGACCATCTGATCGTGATCGGGCGCGGCCGGCTGCTCTCCGACATGAGCGTCACGGACTTCATCTCCGCCAACTCCGCCGACTTCGCCCGGGTCCGGGTGCCCGAGGACGGCCCCGAGGACCGGCAGAAACTGACGGCCACGCTCATCGAGGCGGGCGGCCAGGTCCTGTCGGAGCCGGGCGGGGCCCTGCGGGTCACCGGGCTGCCGCTGCCGAGGATCAGCGACCTGGCCCACGGCTGCGACGTACGGCTCTGGGAGCTGTCCCCGCACCAGGCGTCGCTGGAGGAGGCCTACATGCGCCTCACGCAGGGTCTGGTGGACTACCGCTCGACGGACGACGCCAAGGCGGGGCTCGTGGAGCCGCCGCCCCTGGACGCGTACGGCCATCCGGTCGGCGGCCGCGCCGAGGTGCCCGCCGAGCCGGTGGAGGTGCCGCAGGAGGGCTGGTACGCCCCGCCGCCGCCCGGTCCGCGCCCGGCCCCCGCGCCGCCCGCCCCCTCCCCCGCCGCAGAGCCCTCCCCGGCCGCCGAGCCCTCTTCCGCCGCCCCGGCCGGAGAGCAGACCAGCAAGGACCTGAGATGACGTCCCCGGCCACCCCGCAGGACCGCCGGCAGGCGCCGCAGGCGGGCCTGCTGAGCTTCTACGAGTCGCCGATCCCGATCCGGCCCGCCACCCTGGGCGATGCGATCGCCTCGGAGTGGACCAAGCTCCGTTCCGTGCGCGCCACGGTCTGGACGCTCGGCGTGATGGTCGCACTGATGCTGACGCTCGGGGTGGGCACCGCGCTGCTGCTCGCGGCGAACGACACCAACCTGGCGGGCGAGCCCTCGCTGGCCATGGGCTTCTTCGGAGTGCTGCTGGGCTCGATCTGCGTGATCACGCTCGGGGTGCTGACCATCGGCTCCGAGTACAGCACCGGCATGATCCGTACGACGCTGACGGCCTGCCCGAGCCGGGTCCGGGTGCTCGCGGCGAAGGCGATCGTCTTCTTCTCGCTGACCTTCGTCATCACGACGGTGACCGCCACGGTCGTGGCGGTGCTCCAGACTCTGATCCTCGACAGCCCGGTCGCCCCCTCGGGTGGCGAGTGGGCACGCGCCACGGTCGGCGTCGGGCTCTACCTCGCGGGCCTCGGCCTGCTGTCGCTCGGAGTCGGCGCGATCGTGCGGCACTCGGCGGGCGCGATCACCATCATGATCGGCGTGGTGCTGCTGCCGCTGGTCCTCGCGCTGTTCATGTTCGCCGAGGATCTGCGGGGCCTTCAGCGCTTCCTGATCGAGTACTCGATCCCCAACCAGCTCAGCGCGCTCTACGGCACGACGATGACCAACTCCGGCCCGTCCGCCTGGGAACCGCTGCTGGTGATGCTGGGCCTGGTGGCCGTGGCGCTGGGCGGGGCGGTCGCGCTGCTGAACCGGCGCGACGTCTGAGGAGCGCTTCAGTAGCGCGGTGCGTTCCGGGACCGCTGCACCTTCGTGGTGCGGCGGTCCTTCGCGTTCCAGCAGGCCTTGTGCCAGTGCCTGCGGTCGTCGATACCGCCGTACTCCGGCCAGGCCACCAGGTGCGGGACCCCGGAGGGGATCTCCTGGTCGCAGCCGGGGCAGCGGTACCGCTTGCCCTGGGCGCTCGCGCCGCTGACCGGGCGCACCGACCACTCCTCACCCTGCCAGCTCTCGGTGGCCCCTCCCCCGCCGTACCTGCCGGGCGCCGTGCCGGGGCGTTCGTCGGGACTCTCGCCGCCACGGGGGCGGTTGCGGCGCGGGGACACGGGACACCTCACGGAAACGGATCGGGCTGGGTTCCACCCAGCCTAGGCGGTCTCGTCCGGGGCAGTCGTCGGCCGGCCCGCCGGTCCGGTCCGGCAGTGGGGTGAGTTAGCGGAAAATCGCAACAACTTCCGCCGGGACCGTGCCTTTGGCACGTGTCAGACGTTGTTGCCGGTGGGGGAGAAACGCGTCGGGCCGCAAGGAGGCAAGTAGCGATGCGCATCGGAACGTTCGTTCTGGCAGCCCAGTTCCCGGGACAGGGGCCGGGTGAGGCCCTGCACCGGGCCGTCCGGTCCACCGAGGCCGCGGAGGAGAGCGGGCTCGACTCGGTCTGGCTGGCCGAGCACCACTTCGTGCCGTACGGGGTCTGCCCGTCGGCGACGACGCTGGCCGCGCTGCTGCTGGGCCGCACCCGCAGAATCCGGGTCGGCACGGCGGTCAGCGTGCTGCCCAACCACCACCCGGTCGCGCTCGCCGAGCAGGCCGCGCTGCTGCATCTGACCAGCGGCGGACGCTTCTCGCTCGGGGTGGGCCGGGGCGGTCCGTGGGTGGACCTGGAGGTGTTCGGCGGCGGTCTCGACGCGTACGAGAACGGCTTCCCCGAGGCGCTGGACCTGGTACTCGCCTGGCTGCGGGAGCCGCGAGTCGCGGGGCGTGGGGAGCGGTTCGGCTTCCGCGAGGTGGCGGTGGTGCCGCGCGCGGACGAGCTGCTGGTGGACCAGGCGGACGCGGGGCCGGGGGCTGGGGCCTTGGGGCCGGGTCCCTCGGGGCCCGAGACCGTCGTGGCGTGCACCTCGCCGAAGAGTGTGCGGCTCGCGGCGGCGCGGGCGCTGCCGATGCTGCTGGGCATGCACTGCGGTGACGAGGAGAAGGCGGAGATGGTCGCCCTGTGGCGTACGGCCGCGCGGGAGGCCGGGCATCCGCCCGAGGTGGTGGAGGGGGCCGCACATGTGTCCGCCGGGGTGGCCCAGATCGCGGACAGTGCCGGGGACGCCACGGAGCTGCTGGTGAAGACGATGCCGGGCTGGCTGCGCCAGGGGCTCGACGCCCATGTCACGGTCGACGGCAGGCACCGCGTGATGCGGGACCCGGTCGCGTACACGGAACTGCTGTGCGGGCTGCACCCGGTGGGCACGCCGCGGCTGGCCGCGGACCGGCTCGCGGCCACAGCCGAGCGGACCGGGATCACGCGGTTCGCCCTGCTGGTGGAGGGGTCGGGCGATCTCGCGGCGACCGAGGAGAACGTGCGGCGGCTGGGCGCCGACGTGCTGCCGCTGCTCACCTGACCTGTGTGTACGCCTCAGTCTGCGCCGGATTCTGCGCCTGTGCATGGACAAGGACCTCGCGTGGGACATGTGGTGCGGTGGTACGGGAGCTGCCGCCCCGGAGCCAGTTGCACCTCCCGCGGCCCGGGACGGCAGCAGAAGCGTTCAGCAGTCCCGTAGTTCGGGCGACTGGTTGAGCAACTGGCCCCTCACCGAAGTGAACTTGGCCAGTCGGTCGTCGACCGAGGCGTCCAGCGGGAACACCGCGACGCGGTGGCAGTTCTGGAATGCGAGGCGCACTCCGAAGTGCCGCTGGAGCGCGCCGCGTATCGCATCACTCGCGAGCGCGCGCAGCAGCTGACCACGAGCCTGCTCGTCCGGCGGCGGCGTCTGGTTGTCGGCGAACTCTCCGCCGTCGACCTTCAGCTGAGCCACCAGCGAGCTGATCATCTCCCATGCGAAGGGCAGGGAGGTCCGGACGCAGTCGACGAAGTCGGCTTCGTCGACCTCGCCTCGCTCGGCCTGTTCCAACAGCGCCGGTGAGACGTCGAGCGACATGGGTTCTCCTCTCGCGACCCCGGAGAGTGGCCGGGGCCTTACGGGCAGGGAAGGGGGGCGACGACGCAGCGTGCACGGGCGGCGACCTCCTGCTTCCACGGTAAGCGCGCAGTCCGGGCCGCACCAGGAGATTGGGAACACAACCGGCCAATAACGAAGGGGCGCAAAGAGGGGCAAGCCCGCGCCGCCCCGGTGCGGTGTGCACCGAGTGACGGGAGGCGACGGATGGGGAAATCGCGTCGGGCCCCTGTCGTCGAGTAGCGTTGCCCACCATGCGTCTCGTCATCGCCCGTTGCTCCGTGGACTACGCGGGCCGGCTCACAGCCCACCTGCCCTCCGCCCCCCGACTGATCCTGGTGAAGGCGGACGGAAGCGTCTCCATCCACGCCGACGACCGGGCGTACAAACCGCTCAACTGGATGTCCCCGCCGTGCACCCTGAAGGAGGGCGTCGACGGTGAGGAGGGCGTCTGGACCGTGGTGAACAAGGCGGGCGAAAAACTGATCATCACGATGGAGGAAGTCCTCCACGACTCGTCGTACGAGCTGGGCGTCGACCCGGGGCTCATCAAGGACGGCGTGGAAGCGCACCTGCAGGAGCTGCTCGCGGACCGGATCGAGATCCTCGGCGAGGGTCACACCCTGATCCGCCGTGAGTACCCCACCGCGATCGGTCCGGTGGACATCCTGTGCCGGGACGCGAACGGGCAGACGGTGGCCGTGGAGCTGAAGCGGCGCGGTGACATCGACGGTGTGGAGCAGCTGACCCGCTATCTGGAGCTGCTGAACCGCGACCCGCACCTGGCGCCGGTGCGGGGGGTCTTCGCGGCGCAGGAGATCAAGCCGCAGGCCCGGGTGCTGGCGACGGACCGGGGCATCGGCTGTCTGGTCCTGGACTACGACGCGATGCGCGGCATCGAGGACGACAAGCTGCGGCTGTTCTGACCGTTCGGCACATCTGCGGACGAGAGCCGGGTGGTTCACGCTTTCGCGTGAACCACCCGGCTCTCTGCTGTCCCGGCCCGCTCAGGCCACCGGGTCGGACTCCGGCGCGCTCGCGGACTCCGCGGGGGCGGAGGCGGACGCCACCGGGGAGTCGGCGAAGGAAGGGGCCTCCGCCGAACTCGACGACGTGGTCGAGTCGGTGGGCGTCGAAGACGGGTCCGGCGTCTCCCCCTCCGACTCGGACGGCGAGGGACTCGGGCTCTCCCCCTCGCTCTCGCTCTCCGAGGGCGTGGGCGACGTCTTCGTCGGCGTCGGCTCACCCGGTGTGCTGCTCTCCCCGTCCGTCGGCTCACCCGTCGGCGACGTACCGCTCGACGAGGAGGCGCTCGGGGAGGGCGAACCGGAGGTGCTGGGGCTCGCCGATCCGGAGGCGCTCGGGGTCGCGGACGTCTCGTCGCCGGCCGGCCCGGTCGGGGACGGGACGTCCTCCGTCCCGTCGTCGGCCGGACCGTCGCCGGCCGGGTCCTCGGTGGCCGTCTGCTCGGTGGTGACGTTGCGGCTGTCGGGCTCGTCGCCGTCCGAGGTGACGCCGAGGGTGACGACGGTGCCGAGCACCGCGATCAGCAGGGCGCCCGCGCCCGCGGCGGCCAGGTTGCGCCGGGCGCCGCCCAGCACGGCACGGCCGGAGACCTTGCGCGCGGCGGGGGCGGGCGGCAGCGAGGAGATGACCGTGGGCTCCTCCTCGACGGTGTTGCGGAGGAACAGGGGCGCCCCGGCTGTCCCGCCCGGCGGCGTACCGGGGAGGTCCTGGCGTACGGCGGTCGTCCCGTCGCCCGAGGGGGTCCCGCCGAGGGGGGCGAAGTCGCCGGAGCGGTCCGCGACCAGGGCGAGCGCGCGGCGCCCGGCCACGGCCCCGGACTTGTCGGCGAGCACGCCGCGCATCCCGATCGAGGTCTCCAGCTCGGTCCGGGCCCGGTCCGGGTTGCCGGTGCAGAGCGCGAGGACACCCAACTCATGGTGGAAGTACGCCTCTTCGGCGACCTCACCGGCGATCCTGGCGGCCTCCTGGCCGATCCTGAGCGCGCGCTCCCAGGGGCCCCAGCCCAGCCCCGCGGCGAAGGCCGGGGAGGCGCTGCGGGCCAGCAGGACGGCCGCGCTGGCCGCTCCGGCCTCGTCGCCCGGGACCAGCCGGGCCAGGGAGGCGACGATCGCGTCGGCCTCGGCCACGGCCCGCTGCGGGGTGACCGAGGGGTGCGAGGTCCACCAGGCGTAGTGCTGGGCGGCGGTACGGGCGTGGGTGGCGGCCTCGTCCTCGTAGCCGGCCGCCACGAGCTGGGCGAGGACTCCGGCGGCGAGCCGGTAGCGCGGACCGGCCGGGGAGAGCAGGGCGCAGCCCGCGAGCTCGCCGAGCGCGGCGTCCGCGTGGGTGTCGCCCACGAGGGCCGGCAGATGGGCCTGGTGGGGCACCTCGCCGCCGAGGGCGACGGCGAAGCGCAGAGTGGCGCGGGCCGCCTCGCTGAGGCGGGAGGCGAGCAGCTCGGCGGGCGCGGCGCCCTCGCCGAGGCTCGGCAGGGGGACGTCGAGGGATTCGGTGGTGGGTGCGACGGGGGCCGGGGGTGCGTCGTCCGCGCGTGGCTCGAAGTAGTCGTACTCGTCGAAGGCCTCTTCGGGCGCCGCGCGCAGCCGGTCGCGCTGGACGAGGAGGGATCCGGCCTGGACGAAGCGGAGCGGCAGGCCCTCGGACTCGAACCAGAGGTCACCCGCCCAGTTCCGCTCCTCCTCGGTGAGGGGGCGGTCGACGACCTTCTCCAGGAGGGCCAGCGAGGCGCCGCGGCCGAGACCGGCGAGGAGGACCTCCTCCAGGTGGGCGTCGACGCCGGGGGTGGTCTCGGTGGTGGCGGCGAGCAGGAAGGCGCACTCGGGGGTGGCGGCGAGCAGTTCGTCGAGGGCCGCACCTCCGATCTCCAGGTCGTCGACGGTGACGACGGCGCCGATACCGCGGACGAGCGCGAGCAGTTCGTCCCGGTCGGGGCGGTGGGCCGGGGCCTTGTACACGGCGTCGAAGAGGGCGTGCAGCAGGTCGGCGCCGGTGCGGCCGCGGCCGTTGAGGCGGACGACCCCGTCGGGGGCCAGGTCGGCGCAGTCGGCGGCGACGGCGTCCAGCAGCGCGGTGCGGCCGGAGCCGGGCTGGCCGGTGAGGCGGACGCTGCGGCCGCGCGCCAGCAGGCGGACCAGGCGCTCGCGCTCCTCCTGGCGCTCCAGGAGCGGCAGCTGCGGGGCGGGCGGACCGGCGGGCACGGGGGGTGCGCCGGCGCGTTCGTGGTCGGCGCGTTCGGCGGGGGTGCGGCGGACCGGGGCGTCGGGGCCGGAGCCGGGCGGAATCGCCTCGACCTCGCTGCCGTCGACGGGGTTGACCGTCAGCAGCAGGTCGCCGGCGGTCAGCTGGACGACGCGGACCTGCTGCGGCGTCTGCGGGCCGAAGTCGGCTCCGCCGGAGTCGCGGGACGGCCGACGTTGGCCGGGATCGCCGCCGGAGCGGTCGTGGTCCTGCCCGTACTCATCGGGTGCCCGGTGTGTCGGGTCCATCGCAAAGTCCCCCAGACGCGTCGTGCGTGGTCGCCCCTCCCGGCCTCACACGCGCCCCGCTGTCGCTTCCGGTCCGGTGTCCGCCATGGGTTCGTTGTCATTCGGCGGACGGCCGAACCCTAGACCTTGGCACAGTATTCATGAAGCGCCGGGGTGCCACGCCGTCCAGGACGTCACGTTCCGGTGAGGATTGCGTGACTTCCGTGCCTGATGCCCGTGCCCGTCCGCCGGGCACTGCTCAGACGCGCGGCAGCGACTCCGCGGCGATACCGCCCTCGATGGCCAGGATGCGGTGCAGCCGGGTGGCCACCAGGAGGCGCTGCATCTGCGGTGGCACGCCGCGCAGCACGAGGCGGCGGCCGGCCCGTCCGGCCCGGCGGTGGGCCCCCATGATGACGCCGAGCCCGGTGGCGTCCCAGGAGTCCAGCTCGGTCAGGTCCAGCACGAGGTCGCCGACTCCGTCGTCCACGGCGGAGTGCAGGACCGTACGGGCGTCCGCCGCGCTTCGGACGTCGAGGCGGCCCCCGACGACCAGCTCGGCGTGGTCGCCCCTGATGTGCATATGCGCTCCCCGGTCATGCTCCGTAGTAAGTCCGTCGGTCTGTCTGTCCGTCTGATCCGCCGTCGCCGCCGACCGTGCGCCTCTGCCACCACTGACTGCCGCGACGACAGGGAAGTTGCCGTCTGTAAGCGAACCGATACCGAATTCACTCGGTGGAGTGACCTCGGTTCGTCGGCTGCCGGTGACCGCCGGGTAGAATCCCCGGCTCCCCCGGCCCGGACGGCGGTGGGCCGGCCGGGCCGAGAGGGCGGATCCGATCAGGTTCCGCCCTCGGATCCGGTCAGTACGTGTAGAAGCCCTGCCCGCTCTTGCGCCCGATGTCACCTGCGTCGACCATCCGGCGCATCAGCTCGGGGGCGGCGAACTTCTCGTCCTGCGACTCGGTGTAGATGTTGCTCGTGGCGTGCAGCAGGATGTCGACGCCGGTCAGGTCCGCGGTGGCGAGCGGGCCCATGGCGTGGCCGAAGCCCAGCTTGCAGGCGATGTCGATGTCCTCGGCGGTCGCGACGCCCGACTCGTACAGCTTGGCGGCCTCGACGACGAGCGCCGAGATCAGCCGGGTGGTGACGAAGCCCGCCACGTCGCGGTTGACGACGATGCAGGTCTTGCCGACCGACTCGGCGAACTCCCTTGCGGTGGCGAGGGTTTCGTCGCTGGTCTTGTAGCCGCGCACCAGCTCGCAGAGCTGCATCATCGGGACCGGCGAGAAGAAGTGCACGCCGACGACGCGCTCCGGACGCTCGGTCACGGCCGCGATCTTGGTGATCGGGATCGCGGAGGTGTTGGAGGCGAGGACGGTGTGCTCGCCGACGACCTTGTCGAGGGCGCGGAAGATCTCGTGCTTGACTTCCAGCTTCTCGAAGACGGCCTCCACGACGATGTCCGCGTCGGCCACGGCGTCGAGGTCGGTGGTCGTGGTGATGCGGCCGAGCGCGGCCTCGGCGTCGGCCGCCTCCAGCTTGCCCTTGGCGACGAACTTGTCGTACGAGGCCTTGATGCCGTCACGGCCCCGGGTCAGCGCGGCGTCGGTGACGTCCCGCAGCACGACGTCCCAGCCCGCCTGCGCGGAGACCTGCGCGATCCCGGATCCCATGAGTCCGGCCCCGATGACGGCGAGCTTCCTGGCCACGTTCGCACCCCTTGGTTTCTGTTCGCCCGTGCGCATTTGTTCACGGCGGTTCACATTGCTCTCCGGCGGAGGTTAGTACCCGTGGGCCGTGCTGGGGCGGTGAAGAGATGCGCGTCACGTCTCAGATGACGGACATCACACCGGGACGCGTCATTCGGCTCCGCGCCGCGCGTAGTTGAGGGTTCCCGCGTCACTACGCTGACCCCATGGTCAATCTGACGCGCATCTACACCCGGACCGGCGACCAGGGCACGACGGCCCTCGGCGACATGAGCCGCACCGCCAAGACCGATCTGCGGATCTCGGCCTACGCGGACGCCAACGAGGCCAACGCGGTGATCGGGACGGCCATCGCGCTCGGGCAGCTGCCCGAGGACGTGGTGAAGGTCCTCGTACGGGTCCAGAACGACCTGTTCGACGTGGGCGCCGACCTCTCCACCCCGGTGGTCGAGGACCCGAAGTACCCGCCTCTGCGGGTGGAGCAGAGTTACGTGGACAAGCTGGAGGCGGACTGCGACCGCTTCCTGGAGGAGCTGGAGAAGCTCCGCAGCTTCATCCTGCCGGGCGGTACGCCGGGGGCGGCGCTGCTGCACCAGGCGTGCACGGTGGTCCGGCGGGCCGAGCGGTCCACCTGGGCGGCCCTGGAGGTGCACGGGGAGACGATGAACGCGCTCACCGCCACCTACCTCAACCGCCTCTCCGACCTCCTGTTCATCCTGGCGCGGAGCGCGAACAAGGAGGTCGGGGACGTGCTGTGGGTGCCGGGCGGCGAGCGGTAGGCCCTAGAAGCGGTCGGCCCGCTCGCGGTCGGCCACCGCGTCGTGCGGGGCCCGCTTCGGGAACACCGTGTAGCCGCCGGCGATGATCACGTTGATGCCGATCACCAGGAGCATCTTCTGCTGCCAGCTCTCGAGCGAGCTGATCGCCCCGTCCGGGCCGACGTACCAGACCGCCGCCTGGAGCAGGGCCAGGGCGACCACCGCGGCGAGGATCCAGCGGGCGGCCGTGCGCCACTCGTGGATCGCGCGGGCCGTGCCGTACTTCGGCGGCTTGACCGGCGGCGGGCCGCCGAACCAGCGGTGGGCGACCCAGGCGTCGACCTTCTTGATGGTGTGGTGGCCGAGGCCGACCGTGAAGCCGATGTAGACGGCCGCCAGGCCGTGCTTCCAGTCGGGCTCGGCGCCGTTCTTCAGGTCGATGGCCGTCACCACCAGCAGGACGACCTCCAGCAGCGGCTCGCACAGCAGCACGGCCGCGCCGAGCCTCGGTTTCCGCGCGACGTACCGCAGGGCCAGCCCGGCGGCCAGCAGAACCCAGAATGCGACCTCGCAGGCCACGACCAGTAGGGCGATCACGACTCTCTCCTCCCGTTCCCCTCCAGGCTCCCGGCCGCCGGGTGCGGATACGTCGTCGGCAGTGACGAAACCGGACTGCATCCTTCGATGTAGTCGCGGATCGGCCCGCGAAGGGAGGCCCGGGGGGCCGCGGTGCGTGTTGGATGGAGGGGTGCTCACCTCGATCCGCCCCGACCGCGACGCGGTGGCCCTCGCCGTCTCCGGGCTGCTCGGGGGGCTGCTGCTGTGGCTGCTGGGCCTCCACACCCAGGGCGGCCGCCCCTTCTCCGCGCCCTGGGTCACGCTCGTACCGCTGACCGCCATGGCCGGGGCCGAACTGCTGCGCCGCAACGCCCCGCGCGCGGCGCTGACGATCGGCGTGCTCGCGCTGGTGGCGGACCAGTTCACCCGGGGCAGCCTGGCCACCGCCCTGATGTTCACGGACGTCATGTACGCGGCCGTGCTCTACGGGGCCCCGGCCGCCGCCCGCCGCCTCCCGGTGGCCACGCTGCTGGTCACCGTCGCGTCGACGATCGGCTTCCTGGCCTGGTTCCGTAAGCCCGAGGCGCTGCTGATCGGCCTGGTCATCGGGCTGGTCTCCTTCGTCCCCGCCCTCACGGGAGTGAGTGTGCGCAGCCATCGCGCCGCCGCCGAGAGCGCCCGGCTGGCGGCCGCCCAGACCGCGCGGCTCGCCGAGATGGACCGGACGCAGGCGGTGATCGCCGAGCGGGCCCGGATGGCCCGGGAGCTGCACGACATGGTGGCCAACCACCTCTCCGCCGTGGCGATCCACTCCACGGCGGCCCTGTCCATCGACGACCCGGAGACCTCGCGCAACGCGCTGAAGGTGATCCGGGAGAACAGCGTCGAGGGGCTCGCGGAGATGCGCCGGCTGATCGGGCTGCTGCGGGAGGGCGGCAAGGACGAGGCCCCGGCCGCGGCCCCGACGCTGGCGGCTCTGGACACCCTGATCGAGCAGACGAACACCAACGGGGCGTCCGGCGGGCTCGTCTGCTCCCTGGAGGACACCCGGGACCCGGGCGCGGACCCGCTGCCGACGCCGGTCGAGCTGGCCGCGTACCGGATCGTGCAGGAGTCCCTGACGAACGCTCTCAAGCACGCGGCTCCGGGCCCGGTCGTGGTGCGGCTCGGCCAGGCCGGGGAGCTGCTGACGGTCGAGGTGACCAGTGCGTTCGGCAGCCGGGCCGGGCCGACCGCGCCCGGCTCGGGGGCGGGTCTCGTGGGCATGCGGGAGCGGGTGGCGCTGCTCGGCGGGACGTTCGGGGCCGGGGCCGAGCCGGGCGGCGAGGGTACGAAGATCTGGCGGGTGCGGGCCGAACTGCATGTACGGGAGAGGGAGATGCGGGAATGACGATCCGGGTACTGGTGGCCGAGGACCAGGCGGCCGTGCGCGCGGGGCTCGTACTGATCCTCTCCAGCGCGCCGGACATCGAGGTCGCCGGGGAGGCCGGGGACGGCGAGGCGGCGGTGCGCCTGGCCCGTGAACTCCGGCCCGATCTCGTCCTGATGGATGTGCAGATGCCCCGGCTGGACGGGGTGTCTGCGACCCGGCAGGTGGTGGCGGAGGAGCTGGCGGACGTCCTGGTGCTGACCACGTTCGATCTGGACGAGTACGTCTTCGGGGCGCTGCGCGCGGGCGCCAGTGGCTTTCTGCTGAAGAACACCGACGCCCGCGAACTGCTGGAGGCGGTACGGACGGTGGCGCGCGGCGAGGGGCTGATCGCCCCTGCGGTGACCCGTCGGCTGATCGCCGAGTTCGCGGGGACCACGCCCGTACGCACGAGCCGGACGGCCGATCCGGTGGTGCTGGACTCCCTGACCCGGCGCGAGCGCGAGGTGCTGGGGTGCCTGGGCGAGGGGCTGTCCAACGCGGAGATCGCGGTGCGGCTGTCGATGGCGGAGGCCACGGTGAAGACCCATGTCAGCAGGCTGCTCGGGAAGCTGGAGCTGCGCAGTCGGGTCCAGGCGGCGGTGCTGGCGCAGGAGTTGGGGATCTGAGACGAGCGATCGATCTTTGGTCCAGACCTCTTGACGGTTGGTCCAGACCTTTCTACTGTCACCGGAACACTGCGGTGAGTACGAGAGCACCCGTACTCAGGGCGGCGCAGGGTTTGCAGTCCACGAATCACCCCCGTTTGTTGGACCTCACCCGAGGAGCACCGTTGAGCACTGAAACCCCCCAACGCCGTTCCAGATTCCGATGGATACCCGCACGCAGCGGCAGATCCAAGGTCGTCGCGGGCCTGACCGCGCTGGTCGTGCCGCTGGCCGCGATGGTGGGACTCGCCACCCCCGCCTCGGCAGCCGCGTCGGCCACCGCCACGTACACCAAGAAGTCCGACTGGGGCAGCGGCTTCGAGGGCCAGTGGACGGTGAAGAACACCGGCACCACCGCGCTCTCCTCCTGGACCATCGAGTGGGACTTCCCCTCGGGCACCTCGGCGGGCTCCGCCTGGGACGCCAACCTCACCAAGAGCGGGAACCACTACACCGCCAAGAACCTCGCCTGGAACGGGACCGTCGCGCCCGGCGCCAGCATCAGCTTCGGTTTCAACGGCACCGGCTCCGGCTCCCCCACGGGCTGCAAGCTGAACGGCGCCTCCTGTGACGGCGGCTCGGTGCCCGGCGACAACGCGCCGTCCGCCCCCGGCAAGCCCACCGCGAGCGACATCACCGACACCTCGGTGAAGCTCAGCTGGACCGCGGCCACCGACGACAACGGCGTCAAGAACTACGACGTCCTGCGCGACGGCGCGAAGGTCGCCACGGTCACCGGCACGACGTACACCAACACCGGCCTGACCGCGGGCACCGACTACTCCTACGCCGTGCAGGCCCGGGACACCGCCGACCAGACCGGCCCGGTCTCCGGCTCCGTCGCCGTGCGCACCACCGGCGGGAACGGCGGAGAGCCGCCCGTCGGTGACAAGATCAACATGGGCTACTTCACCAACTGGGGCGTCTACGGGCGCAACTACCACGTCAAGAACCTGGTGACGTCCGGCACGGCCGCGAAGATCACGCACATCAACTACGCCTTCGGCAACGTGCAGAACGGCAAGTGCACCATCGGCGACGCGTACGCCGACTACGACAAGGCGTACACCGCCGACCAGTCCGTCGACGGCGTCGCCGACACCTGGGACCAGCCGCTGCGCGGCAACTTCAACCAGCTGCGCAAGCTGAAGGCCAAGTTCCCGCACATCAAGGTCCTCTGGTCGTTCGGCGGCTGGACCTGGTCCGGCGGCTTCGGCCAGGCCGTCCAGAACCCCGCGGCCTTCGCCCAGTCCTGCCACGACCTGGTCGAGGACCCCCGCTGGGCCGATGTCTTCGACGGCATCGACCTGGACTGGGAGTACCCCAACGCCTGTGGTCTGAGCTGTGACACCAGCGGTCCGGCCGCGATCAAGACCATGGCCGACGCGATGCGCGCGAAGTTCGGCGCGGACTACCTGGTCACCGCCGCCATCACCGCGGACGCCTCCGACGGCGGCAAGATCGACGCCGCGGACTACGCGGGCGCTGCCAAGTCCTTCGACTGGTACAACGTGATGACGTACGACTTCTTCGGCGCCTGGGCGAAGCAGGGCCCGACGGCCCCGCACTCCCCGCTGACCTCGTACGCCGGCATCCCCCAGGCGGGCTTCAACTCCGCCGACGCCATCGCGAAGCTGAAGGCGAAGGGCGTTCCGGCCAAGAAGCTGCTCCTCGGCATCGGCTTCTACGGCCGCGGCTGGACCGGCGTCACCCAGGCCGCCCCCGGCGGCACGGCGACCGGCGCGGCGCCGGGCACGTACGAGGCGGGCATCGAGGACTACAAGGTCCTCAAGAGCTCCTGCCCGTCGACCGGCACCGTCGCCGGCACCGCGTACGCCCACTGCGGCACCAACTGGTGGAGCTACGACACCCCGGCCACCGTCGGCTCGAAGATGGCCTGGGCGAAGAACCAGGGCCTTGGAGGCGCGTTCTCCTGGGAGTTCTCCGGTGACACCACCAACGGCGAGCTCGTGAGCGCGATGGCCAACGGCCTGAAGTAATCCCCACGCCTCAGGCCGAGGCACGAAAAGCACGACCCCGGAAAAGCACCGGGGAGACGGGTCCGCCCCCCGTCTCCCCGGTTTTTCGCTGTGCACGGCCCTGTGTACGGGCCGCTACGCCACGTTCACCCTCTGGCCGGGCGGTGCCGCCTCCAGCCAGGCCAGGAAGCCGGTGAGGGCGTCCTCGCTCATCGCCAGCTCCAGGCGCGTCCCCCGGTGGAGACAGCCGAGCACGACGGAGTCGGACAGCAGCGCGAGCTCCTCCTCGCCCTCCGGCATCCGGCGGGCGATCACCTCGATCGCAGAACGCTCCAGGCCCCGGCGGGGGCGAGGAGCGTAGGAGAAGACCCGGAACCAGTCGACGCGGTCACCGCTGTAGCGGGCGACCCCGTACACCCAGCCTTTGCCGAGGGAATCCGGTTCCTCGGAGACGTCCCAGCGCAGGCTGCAGTCGAAGGTCCCTCCGGAGCGCTGGATCAGCCGCCGGCGCAGACCGAAGACGAACAGTCCCAGCAGGACCATGACGACGACGGACAAGCCCACCCACAACGCGAGGACCATCTCCACCGACCTCCTCGCATCGTCGAGTAACGAACACCGAAACCGTATTGCACCTGCATCGCCTCAGCCGCGACACGGCTGGATCGCTCCAGCTCGGGCCGCGGCTGAGTAAAAACATCTGTCCGTGGGGGTGCTAGAGCACCGCCACCGCGCGCAGACGGATCTCGGCGCGCCGCTCGGCGGCAGCGTCGGCATCCGACTTCGCGAGCTCCAGCGCCCGCTCGGCGCGCTGGACATCGATCTCGTCCGCCAGCTCGGCGATCTCGGCCAGCAGCGACAGCTTGTCGTCCGCGAACGAGATGAATCCACCGTGCACAGCGGCGACGACGGTGCCGCCCTCGCTCGTGCGGATCGTCACCGGGCCCGATTCCAGCACACCGAGAAGCGGCTGGTGACCGGGCATGACGCCGATGTCGCCGGACGTGGTACGCGCGACGACCAGGGTGGCCTCGCCGGACCAGACACTTCGGTCCGCGGCGACCAGCTCGACATGCAGCTCAGCAGCCAAGGGTGGCTCCTCGGGTCACCACCCGGCCGCCCGGCCGGGTGTTGGGTCAATTCTACGGGGCGTGGTGAGGGGGGTGGGACCACACCCACCCCCCTCGGTGAGCCGGAGGCTCAGGAGACGCCGAGCTCCTTGGCCTTGGCCTTGAGGTCGTCCAGGCCACCGCACATGAAGAACGCCTGCTCGGGGAAGTGGTCGTACTCCCCGTCGCAGATCGCGTTGAACGCGGCGATCGACTCGTCGAGCGGGACGTCCGAACCGTCCAGGCCGGTGAACTGCTTGGCGGCGTGGGTGTTCTGCGACAGGAAGCGCTCGACGCGACGGGCACGGTGGACGACGAGCTTGTCCTCCTCGCCCAGCTCGTCGATACCGAGGATCGCGATGATGTCCTGGAGGTCCTTGTACTTCTGCAGGATCCCCTTGACGCGGCTGGCCGCGTTGTAGTGGTCCTGGGAGATGTAGCGCGGGTCCAGGATGCGGGACGTCGAGTCCAGCGGGTCCACGGCCGGGTAGATGCCCTTCTCGGAGATCGGACGGGAGAGAACCGTCGTCGCGTCGAGGTGGGCGAACGTGGTGGCCGGGGCCGGGTCGGTCAGGTCGTCCGCGGGGACGTAGATCGCCTGCATCGAGGTGATCGAGTGACCACGCGTCGAGGTGATGCGCTCCTGGAGCACACCCATCTCGTCGGCCAGGGTCGGCTGGTAACCCACCGCGGACGGCATACGGCCGAGCAGCGTGGAGACCTCGGAGCCGGCCTGCGTGAAGCGGAAGATGTTGTCGATGAAGAGCAGCACGTCCTGCTTCTGCACATCGCGGAAGTACTCCGCCATGGTCAGGGCGGACAGGGCCACGCGCAGACGCGTCCCCGGCGGCTCGTCCATCTGGCCGAAGACGAGCGCGGTCTTGTCCAGAACGCCCGAGTCGGTCATCTCGTCGATGAGGTCGTTGCCCTCACGGGTGCGCTCACCGACACCGGCGAACACCGACACACCGTCGTGCAGCTTCGCCACACGCATGATCATTTCCTGGATGAGGACCGTCTTGCCGACGCCCGCACCACCGAAGAGACCGATCTTTCCACCCTTGACGTACGGGGTGAGGAGGTCGACGACCTTCAGGCCGGTCTCAAACATCTCGGTCTTGGACTCGAGCTGGTCGAAGGCCGGGGCCTTGCGGTGGATCGGCCAGCGCTCGGTGATCTGCGACTCGGCCTCGGGCTCGTTCAGGATCTGACCGAGGGTGTTGAAGACCTTGCCCTTGGTCACGTCACCGACGGGGACGGTGATGCCCGTGCCCGTGTCGGTCACCGGGGCCTGGCGGACCAGGCCGTCGGTGGGCTGCATCGAGATCGCGCGGACCACGCCGTCGCCCAGGTGCTGGGCGACTTCCAGGGTCAGCGTCTTGCGGGCGCCTTCCTCGGCCGGGTCGGCGACCTCGACGTGGAGGGCGTTGTAGATGTCCGGCATCGCGTCGACGGGGAACTCCACGTCGACGACCGGGCCGATGACCCGGGCGACGCGGCCCGTGGCAGCGGCCGTCTCAACTGTCGTCGTCATTACTTGTCACTCCCCGCGGTCGCGTCGGCCAGGGCACTGGCACCGCCGACGATCTCGCTGATTTCCTGGGTGATTTCGGCCTGGCGGGCCGCGTTGGCAAGCCGGGACAGGCTCTTGATGAGGTCCCCGGCGTTGTCGGTGGCCGACTTCATCGCGCGGCGGCGGGCGGCGTGCTCGGAAGCGGCCGCCTGCAGCAGGGCGTTGTAGATACGGCTCTCGACGTAGCGCGGCAGAAGGGCGTCCAGGACGTCCTCGGCCGACGGCTCGAACTCGAAGAGCGGCAGGATCTCACCCTTGCGGGTGCTCTCCCCGGCCACCTCGTCGAGCGAAAGCGGCAGCATCCGGGCGTCGACCGCGTTCTGCGTCATCATCGACACGAATTCCGTGAAGACGATGTGCAGCTCGTCGACGCCGCCCTCGGCCGTCTCGTTCTGGATGGCCTCGATCAACGGGGCGGCGATGCGCTTGGCATCGCTGTACGCCGGGTTGTCGGTGAAGCCGGTCCAGGAGTCGGCGACCTTGCGCTCGCGGAAGCCGTAGTACGCGACACCCTTGCGGCCGACGATGTACGTGTCGACCTCCTTGCCCTCGGAGGCAAGGCGCTCCCGCAGTCGCTCCGCGGCCTTGATGGCGTTGGAGGAGTAGCCGCCGGCCAGACCGCGGTCGCTCGTGATGAGCAGGACCGCGGCCCGGGTCGGGGTCTCGACCTCGGTGGTGAGCGGGTGGTTGGCGTCGGAGCCGGTCGCCACCGCCGTCACCGCGCGGGTGAGCTCGGTCGCGTACGGCTGCGATGCCGCCACCTTGCGCTGCGCCTTGACGATGCGCGAGGCGGCGATCATCTCCATCGCCTTGGTGATCTTCTTGGTCGCGGTGACGGCTTGGATGCGGCGCTTGTAAACGCGAAGCTGAGCGCCCATCGATCAGCCCTCGCCCAGGAGCTTGCCGTCCGAGGTCTCGAACTGCTGCTTGAAGGCGGCGATCGCGTCGGCGATCGACTGCAGCGTGTCGTCGGACATCTTGCCGCCCTCGGCGATGCTGGTCAGGAGGTCCTTGCGCTCACGGCGCAGGAACTCCAGCAGCTCGCTCTCGAAGCGACGGATGTCCTCGACCGGGACGTCGTCCATCTTGCCCGTGGTGCCGGCCCAGACCGAGACGACCTGCTCCTCCATCGGGAACGGGGCGTACTGCGGCTGCTTCAGCAGCTCGACCATGCGCTTACCGCGCTCCAGCGAGGCCTTCGAGGCCGCGTCCAGGTCGGAACCGAAGGCGGCGAACGCCTCCAGCTCGCGGTACTGGGCGAGGTCCACGCGGAGCCGGCCGGAGACCTGCTTCATGGCCTTGTGCTGGGCGGAGCCACCGACACGGGAGACCGAGATACCGACGTTGAGCGCCGGACGCTGACCCGCGTTGAACAGGTCGGACTCCAGGAAGCACTGGCCGTCGGTGATGGAGATGACGTTGGTCGGGATGAACGCCGACACGTCGTTCGCCTTGGTCTCGACGATCGGGAGGCCCGTCATCGAACCGGCGCCCATGTCGTCGGAGAGCTTGGCGCAGCGCTCCAGCAGACGGGAGTGCAGGTAGAAGACGTCACCCGGGTAGGCCTCGCGGCCCGGCGGGCGGCGCAGCAGCAGGGACACGGCGCGGTAGGCGTCGGCCTGCTTCGAGAGGTCGTCGAAGATGATCAGGACGTGCTTGCCCTGGTACATCCAGTGCTGGCCGATGGCCGAACCGGTGTACGGCGCCAGGTACTTGAAGCCGGCCGGGTCGGACGCCGGGGCGGCGACGATGGTCGTGTACTCCAGCGCACCGGCCTCTTCGAGCGCACCACGCACGGAGGCGATGGTGGAACCCTTCTGACCGATGGCGACGTAGATGCAGCGGACCTGCTTGTTCACGTCGCCCGAGCGCCAGTTGTCGCGCTGGTTGATGATCGTGTCGACGGCCAGCGCGGTCTTACCCGTCTGACGGTCGCCGATGATCAGCTGACGCTGGCCGCGGCCGATCGGCACCATGGCGTCGACGGCCTTGTAGCCGGTCTGCATCGGCTCGTGCACCGACTTGCGGACCATGACGCCAGGGGCCTGCAGCTCGAGGGCGCGACGGCTGTCGGTCTCGATCTCGCCGAGACCGTCGATCGGGTTGCCGAGCGGGTCGACGACGCGGCCGAGGTAGCCCTCGCCGACGCCGACGGAGAGCACCTCACCGGTGCGCTGCACCGGCTGGCCCTCCTCGATTCCGCTGAACTCGCCGAGGACGATCGCACCGATCTCGCGCTCCTCGAGGTTGAGGGCGAGACCGAGGGTGCCGTCCTCGAACTTCAGCAGCTCGTTCGCCATGGCGGAGGGCAGACCCTCCACCTTCGCGATGCCGTCGCCGGCAACGCTGACCGTACCGACCTCCTCGCGCGAGGCCGCGTCCGGCTGGTACGACTGGACAAAGTTATCCAGTGCGTCCCGGATCTCCTCCGGCCGGATCGTGAGCTCCGCCATCTGGGTTCCCTGCTCTCCTTGTTGGGCCCGAAGTTTCTTAAGGGGGTCTGGGGGCCGACCCCCAGGAATCTTCTGCAATTTCTGCACGGCCCAACCGGGCCGCTGGTCTTGCTTTGGTCTTGCTCTGTCTCAGCCGGCCATGCGACGGGTCGCATCGTCGAGACGCTCCGCGACGGTGCCGTTGATGATCTCGTCACCGACACGCACCGAGACCCCGCCGAGGACCGAGGGGTCCACGTCCAGGTTCAGGTGCATCTCGCGGCCGTAGACCTTCGCCAGAGCGGCGCCGAGGCGCTGCTTCTGCCGGTCGCTGAGCGGCACCGCCGAGGTGACGACGGCGACCATGCGGTCCCGGCGCTCCGCGGCGAGCTTGGACAGCGAGTCCAGCCCTGCTTCCAGGCTACGTCCACGGGGCTGGGTCACGAGGCGGACGATGATCCGCTCGGTGACCGGCTGCGCCTTGCCGCCGAGCAGGCTGCGCAGCAGCTCGCCCTTGGCGGACGCCGTGGCCGTACGGCTGGTCAGCGCGGAACGCAGCTCCGGGTCGGAGCCGACGATCCGGCCGAACCGGAACAGCTCGTCCTCGACGTCGTCGAGGCCGCCGCCGCGCTGGGCCGCGGTGAGGTCGGCGGTGTTCGCCAGCTCCTCGACCGAGTCCACCAGGTCACGGGACTGCGACCAGCGGGACCGGACGAGTCCGGAGACCAGGTCGACGGTCTCGCCGCCGACCTGTCCGCTGAGCAGGCGCGTGGCCAGCTCGGCCTTGCTCTCGCCGCTCTGGGCCGGGTCGGTGAGAACCCGGCGCAGGGATACTTCGCGGTCGAGCAGCGAGGTGACCGAGGCCAGCTCCTCGGCGAGCTTCGCCGCGTCGACCGACGTGTTGTCGGTCAGCGCGTCGAGACGCTCGCGTGCGGCAGCCAGTGCTTCGCGGCTCGCGCCGTTCATCGGGCCGCCTCGGCCTTCGCCTCGAGCTCGTCGAGGAACCGGTCGACGGTGCCGCTCTGCCGGGCGTGGTCCTGGAGGGACTCGCCGACGAGCTTGCCGGCCAGGTCGGTGGCGAGCTTGCCCACGTCCTGACGCAGCGCCGAGGCGGCGGCCTTGCGGTCGGCCTCGATCTGGGTGTGGCCGGCGGCGATGATCTCCTCGCGCTGGCGCTGACCCTCCGCCTTCATCTCCTGGATGATGACGGCACCCTGCTCCTGCGCCTCCTGACGCAGACGCGCGGCCTCGTGACGGGCCTCGTCGAGCTGGGCCTTGTACTGCTCAAGAACGCTCTGCGCCTCGGTCTGAGCCGCTTCGGCCTTCTCGATGCCACCTTCGATCGCCTCGCGACGCTCGTCCAGGGCCTTGTTGATGGCCGGGAGGAGCTTCTTGTAGAAGACGAAGAAGACAATGCTGAAGCAGATCAGACCGATGACGATCTCGGGCCAGACCGGCAGCAGCGGTGACTGCGGCTCCTCGGCTGCCAAGTGCAACATGGTGGACCTTTCGTCGAAAACGTATCGTCAGGTCGCCAGGACTACTTCGGGTAGATGAAGGGGGCGACGAAGCCGATCAGGGCCAGGGCCTCGATGACCGCGAAGCCGAGCAGCATGTTCTGACGGATCAGACCGGCAGCCTCGGGCTGGCGGGCGATGGCCTGCACACCGTTACCGAAGATGATGCCGATACCGACGCCGGGGCCGATCGCCGCGAGGCCGTAACCGATGGTGCCGACGTTGCCCACAACGGCTGCGAGAGTCTCAGACATGGATCTGTGATTCCTTCTCTTGATTGGCCGGTGGAGATTGCGTCCACCGGACGTCTAGGGGGTGTCCGGGTGGTGGCCCGGGTGTCCTCAGTGCGCTTCTTCGAGCGCCTGGGACAAGTACGTGGCGGTCAGCACGGTGAACACGTAGGCCTGGAGCGCCTGGATGAACATCTCGAAGACGGTCAGGGCCAGAGTCACGGCGAACGACGCGGTGGCGTAGACGGTGCCGAGGACGGTGCCGAGCATGTACCAGGTCGCGATCGTGAAGACCAGGATCAGGATGTGGCCGGCGAACATGTTCGCGAAGAGTCGGACCGCCAGCGTGAAGGGGCGCACGAAGATGTTCGAGACGAACTCGATCGGCGTCAGGATCACGTAGATCGGCTTGGGCAGGCCGCTGGGTACGCACAGGTTGCGGATACCGCCGACGAAGCCGTTGTTCCGGAAGGTCACCGTCATGTAGACGGCCCAGACGAGCAGGGCCAGTCCGACCGGGTACGCGATGAGCGAGCTCACCGGGAACTGTGCGATCGGGATGATCGCCCAGAGGTTCAGCATCCAGACGAAGAAGAACAGGGACACCAGCAGCGGGACGAAGGGCTCGCCCTTCTTGCCGATGATCTCCTTGGCGATGCCCCGGTGCACGAAGTCGTAGAGCGCCTCGGCGATCATCTGGAGCTTGCCCGGGATGACCTTGGGCTTGGAGAAGCCGGCCCAGAACAGAGCCAGGATGGCGAACGTCCCGATGATCGCGAGCAGCATCGGCTTGTTGAACTCGACCGGCCCGATGGTGAAGATCGGGTCGAAGATGAACGACCACGCGCTCGGGGCTGGGAATCCGCACGAGCCCTGGAACAGGTGGCAGTCAACCTCGAAGGCGAGCGTCTGGGCGTCAGCAGTCACCAGGAGCTCCTTCTGCATGGCGCATGGATACGGCTACCTCGTTGTATCGGAGCGGCTGGCAGCCGCAGGTCGGCACCGGACTGGTTCTTACGGTGAGGAGGCGGCGGCCGGGCCCGAAGCCTCGCGATGTATCAGGCGACAGCCGTGTTGTCCGCGCCCGCAGTACCGCAACCGAGACCGGACGATAGCAGCATGTCGAACAGGGCTTTATCCCGGCCCTACTGGTCATGCTTCCCCTCGGTTCCGCCCGGGGTCTTCCCGCTCTCCCCGTCGGGATCGACGTACAGGGTCTTGCTCCTGGCGTGCAGCACGGTCTGCGTGACGATCCACGTGATCACCGAGACGACCAGCGTGAGGGCGAAGACCTGGAGGTCGAAGAGAGTGGTGTTCCTGATGGCCATGATGAGGCCGAGCAGGAGCACGAGCTGGACCGAGTAGACCAGCAGCCCCATGCCCTGGAAGAGGTGCGGCATCGACTTGGCGACCCACTGCAGCGCCAGCTGTCCGAGGGCCATGAAGAGGATGACCACCACGCAGCCCACGACGGCGCCGATCGCCCCCTTGCCGCCGACGACGAGCCCGCCGACGAGCGTGGCGATGGCTCCCACCGCGGCGGTGGGGGTGGCGATGCGCAGTACTTCGCGCATGTCGGACTGCATGGCGGCAGCTCCACTGGTCTGAGAGGAGGAATGGGGCGTCGTCATGGACGAGCGTAGGCCCGGTCCGCGAGGCGGATTACCAGGCCAATGGACCGTCTCACTAGGGTCCTTCGGCTCCGTCACCGGGTCTCGTGAACGGTATCACAAACTATTTGATGAGGTCTTTACCTGGAAAGTGTGCCAACTGTCACACATGAGAGTTAACCCGCGCGTGTGTGCACGACAAGGCGGCGCATTGTCTGGTAATGCACCGCGGCTTCCGAATCGTCAACGGGAGGAATCGACGGAACGCCGGTCGGAGAAACGCGAACGAGGGCCGATCGCGGTAGCGCCGTTGACGCCGGCCACCCCGACCGCCACAGGGGCCCGGTCGGCGTCCTGATCGCCCATCTGAGCGTCCCCCGCGCCCTGTTGGGCCCCGGAGGCCACGGGCACCGACTTCTCCCCGGAGGCGGGCGCAAGCGAGGAAGCCGGCTCCGGGGTGCTGTGGCGGTAGCGCGGCGGCACGAAGCGGTTGGCCCAGTGCGGGGCGCGCGGGGTGAAGCGCGGCATCAGCAGCAGGATCAGGCCGATCGCGCTGGCACCGACGATCATGAAGATGATCCACGTCGAGGCCGAGTGCACCGAGTACCCGACGGTGCCGAAGGCGATGAGGGCCGACCAGAAGTACATGATCAGCACGGCACGGCTGTGCGAGTGCCCGACCTCCAGCAGCCGGTGGTGCAGGTGCCCCCGGTCGGCGGCGAACGGCGACTGGCCGTTCCAGGTGCGCCGGACGATGGCCAGGATCAGGTCGGCGGCCGGGATCGCGATGATCGTCAGCGGCAGCACCAGCGGGATGAAGACCGGGAACATCGCGTGGGTCGCCCCGCGCTCACTGCCCTCGAAGAAGATCTTCAGGTTGTCCGGGTCGACCTGGCCGGTGATCGAGATCGCTCCCGCCGCCAGCACCAGGCCGATCAGCATCGAGCCCGAGTCGCCCATGAAGATCCGCGCCGGGTGCATGTTGTGCGGCAGGAAACCGAGGCACATGCCCATGAGGATCGCCGCGAACAGCGTCGCGGGGGCCGCCGCCTCGATGCCGTACCCCATCCAGAGGCGGTAGGCGTACAGGAAGAACGCCGCCGACGCGATGCACACCATGCCCGCCGCGAGCCCGTCCAGGCCGTCGACGAAGTTGACCGCGTTGATCGTGATGACGACCAGCGCCACCGTGAGCAGAGTGCCCTGCCACTGGGTGAGGGCGACCGTGCCGACGCCGGGGATCGGCAGCCACAGGATCGTGAGCCCCTGGATGACCATGACGGCGGCGGCGATCATCTGGCCGCCGAGCTTGATCAGGGCGTCGATCTCGAACTTGTCGTCGAGCACGCCGATCAGCCAGATCAGGGCGGCGCCGGAGAGCAACGCCCGTGGCTCGTTGGAGAGTTCGAAGACGCCCTTCAGATTGAACAGATGGTCGGCGACGATCAGCCCCGCACACAGCCCGCCGAACATCGCGATCCCACCGAGCCGGGGTGTCGGCTCCCGGTGGACGTCGCGCGCGCGGATCGCGGGCATCGCCCCGATCGCGATGGCGAACTTACGCACCGGTCCGGTCAGCAGATAGGTCACCGCTGCCGTGACACAGAGCGTCAGCAGGTAATCACGCACGGGCTGCCCCACAGGTTTCGCCGGCCATCTCAGCCCCACACCCTAGTCTCTGTTACAAGGACTCCACGGTACGGGTGACGGTTCCATGCGCCTCGCCTACCCCGGATAGGGAGGATTCCGCTCCGCCAGTGCCCGGACCTCCGCCGCGATCGGGCTCACATCGCCCGGCTCCCGTACAGCCGCTCCGAACAGGGCCGCGATCCGGGCCATGTCCCCGTCGTCCATGCCCTGCGTGGTGACGGCGGCGGTGCCGAGGCGGATGCCCCGGGCGTCCCCGTACGGCAGGGCGCACGTGTCGAGGACCATACCGGCCGCCGACAGGCGCTCTCGGGCGGTGCGGCCGTCGACGCCGAGCGGGGCCGGGTCCGCGACGACGATATGGGTGTCCGTGCCGCCCGTCGTCACCTCGAAGCCCTCCGCCTCCAGGCCCGCGGCGAGCACCCGGGCGTGGGCGACGACCTGGTGGGCGTAGAGCGTGAACGCGGGGGTGGCCGCCTCCCCGAACGCGACCGCCTTCGCCGCCACCGTGTGCATCTGCGCCCCGCCCTGCGTGAACGGGAACACCGCCCGGTCGATCCGCTCGGCCAGTTCGGCGCCGCACAGGATCATGCCGCCGCGCGGGCCGCGCAGCACCTTGTGCGTGGTGGCGCAGACCACGTCGGCGTACGGGACCGGATTCGGCGCCGCTCCCCCGGCGATCAGCCCCATCGGATGGGCGGCGTCCACGATCAGGTACGCCCCGACCTCGTCGGCGATCTCCCGGAACGTCTCGTAGTCGGGGTGGCGGGGGTAGGAGATGGAGCCGCAGACGATGGCCTTGGGACGGCGGGCGCGGGCCAGGGCGCGGAGCCGGGTGTGGTCGATGAGCCCGGTGTCCGGGTCGACCCCGTAGCCGACGAAGTCGAACCAGCGGCCGGAGAAGTTGCCCGGCGCCCCGTGGGTGAGGTGTCCCCCGACCGGGAGTCCCATCGCGAGGACCGTGTCGCCGGGGCGCAGCAGCGCGGCGTAGGCGGCGAGGACGGCGGAGGAGCCGGAGTGCGGCTGGACGTTGGCGTGTTCGGCGCCGAAGAGGGCGGTGGCCCGGCGTACGGCGATGCGTTCGGCGGCGTCCGCGTGCTCGCAGCCGCCGTGGTGGCGGGCGCCCGGGTACCCCTCGGCGTACTTGTTGGCGAGCGGGGAGCCGAGGGCGGCCAGGACCGCGGGCGAGGTGAAGTTCTCGGCGGCGATCAGCTGGAGGGTGCCCGCCTGCCGGTCCCGCTCGGCGAGGAGGATCCCGGCGATCTCCGGGTCCTGGCTCAGCAGCGTGCCGAAGTCCTGGGGCAGGGCGTCGGGGCGGTCGGGCGCGGGCGGCACGGCCGCGGACGGGGGTGCGGCGGGAGAGGTGACCGGCATGGGACGGCTCCGGGCCTGGTGGTGGGTGCGCCGGCGAGGGGTGCCGGTGTCAGCTCCAACGTACGCCGGGGCGGGGCGGCGTGCCCGCTGTCGGAGGGTGCCGTACGCCGGTCGGCGCACCGGCGTACGGCGCGGGATGCGCGGGCCGTCCGGCGGGGCCGCGTACGTACGGCTGTAGGCGCGGCGGCGTACGCCGGTGCGTGCCTGCGACCGTCAGTGCGGGGCGCGTACGCCGGTGAGCGCGGTGACGACCGGGTCGAGGGCCTGGTTGATCTCGTCGCCGATGGAGCGGAAGAAGGTGATGGGGGCGCCGTAGGGGTCGTAGACCTCGTCCGCCTCGGCGGTCGGGGCCAGCAGCCAGCCGCGCAGCGCGGCGGCGGCCCGTACCAGGGCGCGGGCGCGCTCGACGACGCCCTCGTCGCGCGGGTCGGGCAGGGTGGCCGGGTCTATCGCCCGGACCAGCCGGGTGAACTCCTTGAGCGTGAAGGTGCGCAGGCCGGCGGAGTGGCCCATGGAGATGACCTGGGCGCGGTGGTCGCGGGTGGCCGTGAGGACCAGGTCGGCGCGGATGACGTGCTCGTCGAGCAGTTCGCGGCCGACGAAGCCGCTGGCGTCCGCGCCGAAGTCGGCGAGGACGACCTCGGCGTTGGCCTCCATGGGCGCGCCCTCATGGCCCCAGGTGCCGGCGCTCTCCACGATGAGGCCGCCGCTGAGCGGGTCGCCGAGGCGGTCCACCAGGGCATGGCGGGTCAGCCGCTCGGTGATGGGCGAGCGGCAGACGTTGCCGGTGCTGACGTGGAGGATGCGGAAGGTATCTGTCCGCCCCGCTATGCCACGCCCCTCGGGGGCGGTCAATTGGCCACCTCGAGGTCGGGGACCACCTTGCGCAGCTCCTCCGCGGAGAGGGCGCCGGCGCGCAGCAGGACCGGGGTGGCGCCGGTGACGTCGACGATGGAGGACGGCACGATGCCGGGCGTCGGGCCGCCGTCGAGGTAGACGGAGACGGAGTCGCCGAGCATGCCCTGGGCGGCGTCGCAGTCCTCGGGCGAGGGGTGTCCGGTGAGGTTGGCGCTGGAGACGGCCATCGGGCCGACCTCGGTGAGCAGCTCGATGGCGACCGGGTGCAGCGGCATCCGGATGGCGACGGTGCCCCGGGTGTCGCCGAGGTCCCACTGGAGGGAGGGCTGGTGCCGGGCGACGAGGGTGAGGGCGCCGGGCCAGAAGGCGTCGACGAGCTCCCAGGCCTCCTCGGAGAAGTCGGTGACCAGGCCGTGCAGGGTGTTCGGCGAGCCGATGAGGACGGGGGTGGGCATGTTGCGGCCCCGGCCCTTGGCGTCCAGCAGGTCCGCGACGGCCTCCGAGGTGAAGGCGTCCGCACCGATCCCGTAGACGGTGTCGGTGGGCAGCACGACCAGTTCGCCCCGGCGGACGGCCGATGCGGCCTCGCGCAGTCCGGTGGTCCGGTCGGTGGCGTCGTTGCAGTCGTATCGCCGAGCCATCAGCCGGCCTCCTCGGACAGGTGCGGGTACGGGTGGTGGTGCCGGGGGCCGGTCACGGCATGGCCTTGCGGGCGGTGGCGAACCGGGGGCGCTTGTTGAGGTCGGGGTGGTCGGCGGCGTCGGCCCAGCCCCGCTCCTCGGTGAAGATCCAGGGGACCTGGCCGCCCTGGGTGTCGGCGTGCTCGATGACGACGAGGCCGCCGGGGCGCAGCAGCCGGTGGGCGGTGCGTTCGATGCCGCGGATGGTGTCGAGGCCGTCCTCGCCGGAGAAGAGGGCCATCTCCGGGTCGTGGTCGCGGGCCTCGGGGGCGACGTACTCCCATTCGGTGAGCGGGATGTACGGCGGGTTGGAGATCACCAGGTCGACCTGGCCGTCGAGCTCGGGAAGGGCGCTCAGGGCGTCTCCCTTGTGCACGGTGACCCTGGACCCCTCGGCGTTCTTCCGCGTCCACCTGAGGGCGTCCTCGGAGAGCTCCACGGCGTGGACGCGGGAGCGGGGGACCTCCTGGGCCATGGCGAGCGCGATGGCGCCCGATCCGGTGCACAGGTCGACGACGACGGGTTCGACGACGTCCATCGCGCGCACGGCGTCTATGGCCCAGCCGACGACCGACTCGGTCTCCGGGCGGGGCACGAATACGCCGGGTCCGACCTGGAGCTCCAGGTAGCGGAAGAAGGCGCGGCCGGTGATGTGCTGGAGGGGTTCGCGGGCCTCGCGGCGGGCGACGGTCTCCCAGTAGCGGGCGTCGAAGTCGCTGTCGGGGACCGTGTGGAGCGCGCCCCGCTTCACCCCGTGGACGAAGGCCGCGAGTTCCTCGGCGTCGAATCGCGGTGAGGGGACACCGGCGTCGGCCAGCCGCTGGGTGGCCTGGGCCACCTCGGCGAGCAGCAGGTTCATCGCGGTTCTCCGTACGGGGTGTGCGGGGCGGGCGGGTCGCTTACGCGTTGGCGAGCTTGGCGGCGGAGTCGGCGTCGACGCACGCCTGGATGACCGCGTCCAGTTCGCCGTCGAGCACCTGGTCCAAGTTGTACGCCTTGAAGCCGACGCGGTGGTCCGAGATACGGTTTTCCGGGAAGTTGTAGGTCCGGATCTTCTCGGAGCGGTCGACGGTACGCACCTGGCTGCGGCGGACGTCGGAGGCTTCCTGCTCGGCGGCCTCCTGGGCGGCGGCGAGCAGCCGGGACCGCAGGATGCGCATGGCCTGCTCCTTGTTCTGGAGCTGGCTCTTCTCGTTCTGGCAGGAGGCGACGACACCGGTCGGCAGGTGCGTGATGCGGACGGCGGAGTCGGTCGTGTTGACGGACTGGCCGCCGGGCCCCGAGGAGCGGTAGACGTCGATACGGAGATCGTTGGCGTGGATCTCGACGTCGACCTCCTCGGCCTCGGGGGTGACGAGCACGCCCGCGGCGGAGGTGTGGATGCGGCCCTGGGACTCGGTGGAGGGCACGCGCTGCACGCGGTGCACACCGCCCTCGTACTTCATCCGGGCCCAGACGCCCTGGCCGGGCTCGGTGGCGCCGTTGCCGCCCTTGGTCTTGACGGCGACCTGGACGTCCTTGTAGCCGCCGAGTTCGGACTCGGTGGAGTCGATGATCTCGGTCTTCCAGCCGACGCGCTCGGCGTAACGCAGATACATGCGCAGGAGATCACCGGCGAACAGGGCGGACTCGTCGCCGCCGGCGCCCGCCTTGATCTCCAGGAGCACGTCCTTGTCGTCGCTGGGGTCGCGCGGGACGAGGAGGAGGCGGAGCTTCTCCGTGATCTCCTCGCGCTGCTTCTCCAGCTCCTTGACCTCGGCGGCGAAGTCGGGGTCGTCCGCGGCGAACTCGCGGGCGGTCTCGATGTCGTCGCCGGTCTGCTTCCAGGACCGGTACGTGGAGACGATCGGGGTCAGCTCCGCGTAGCGCTTGTTCAGCTTGCGCGCGTTCGCCTGGTCGGCGTGGACCGACGGGTCGGCGAGCTTCTTCTCGAGATCGGTGTGTTCACCGATCAGTTCCTCGACCGCCTCGAACATGCGGGGGCTCCTGGTTGCTCTGAAATCTGCGGGCCTGCTGGAGGGCGTACGGCCCGGTGGGGTGCCGCCCGGGGGCTCCCCCGGGCACCCGACCGGAAAAAACGCCGGTTCCGACGCCCCCGGGAAGAGGGCGCCAGGAACCGGCGCAGTGGCTCGCTACTTGCTGGCGGAGCCGGCAGCCTTGCCGAAGCGGGCCTCGAAGCGGGCCACGCGGCCGCCGGTGTCGAGGATCTTCTGCTTGCCCGTGTAGAACGGGTGGCACTCGGAGCAGACGTCGGCACGGATGGTGCCGTTGTCGATGGTGCTCCGGGTGGTGAACGACGCACCGCAGGTGCAGCTGACCTGCGTCTCGACGTACTCGGGGTGAATGTCGCGCTTCAAGGTGTCTCCTAGTTTCGGGAGGGCGCCGGGTCGTCCGCGCGGATTTGCGGGGCCGTGAACCGGGGCCGACGTACCAGTCTGCCAGGACCGGCCGTATCTCCCAAAACCGGGGGCGGGGCGCGGGTATTCCCGCCGCCCGGCCGGGCACCCGGGGTGACCGGTGGGCTACTCGACGACCTGGTCGGCGTCACCCTTGTCGCCGGCCGACTTCTCGGTGGCGGAGGCGGGGATCGGCCGGTCGTGCTTGAGCGCGGCCCAGACCTGCCGTCCTGCCTTCTCCTGCGGCAGGACGCGGTTCGGGTCGGCCGGGTCGTACTCCACGGGGAGGGTCACCATGTGGACGTTGTCGGCGCCGAGGCCCTTGAGACCGTTCGCGAAGCCGGAGAGCTTCTTGACCGAGCCGAGTCCGGAGTCGGTGGTGATCGCCTTGGTGGCGGCGTCCGCGAGGCCGAAGAGCTTCTTGGGGCTGGAGAACACCCCGACGCTCTTCGTCTGCTCCATGAGCGCCTTGATGAACGCCTGCTGGAGCTGGATGCGTCCCAGGTCGCTGCCGTCGCCGACGCTCTTGCGGGTACGGACGAGGCCGAGGGACTCCTCCCCGTTCAGGGTGTGGGTGCCGGGCTCCAGGTCGAGGTGGCTCTTGGAGTCGTTGATCGCGGTCCTCGTGGTGATCTCGACGCCGCCGAGTTCGTCGATGAGCTTCTTGAAGCCGGTGAAGTCGACTTCCAGGTAGTGGTCCATGCGGATGCCGGACATCGACTCGACGGTCTTGACCGCGCAGGCGGGCCCGCCGACCTCGTAGGCGGTGTTGAACATGGCCCGGTGCTCGGCGGGGACCGGGTCTCCGGTGGTGTCGCTCTCGCAGGCGGGGCGCTCGATCAGGGTGTCGCGCGGTATCGAGACGACGCTCGCGGACTTGTGGCCCCTGTCGACGTGGACGACCATCGCCGTGTCGGAGCGGGCCGCGCCCTCGTCCTGGCCGTACTTCCCGTTGTCGCCGGAGCGCGAGTCGGAGCCCAGCACCAGGATGTCCTGCGAGCCGTCGTCCACGTCGTCGGGACGGTCGGTGCCGAGCTTGGCGTCGATGTCGATGCTGGAGAGGTTGCCGTCGAGCGCCATGTAGGCGTAGCCGAGCCCGGCCCCGCCGACGACCACGACTCCCGCCACCGTCCAGGCCGCGACGACCTTGGCGCGGTGCCGGCGGGTCGGCTTCCTCCGTCGGCTGCCGGTGCCGCGTATGCGGCCCGTGCCCCTGCTCTGCTCGCTCACGCGTCTCCCTCGTCACTCCCGTTGCCCGCGTGCCCCCTGCCGTGGTGTTCCACGCGCGGTCGGCCTCCCCTGTCGGTTCCCAGGACGGCCGAAGCACCAAGAAGGGTTGCACAGACGCCTGTGGCCCCCGTCGGAGGACGGGGGCCACAGGATTTACGGGCGTACGAGCCGTGAGGCGGCGTTCACCTGGGGTTTCGTGCCCCGTACAGCGATCGTGCGGACTGCCTGTGAGCCGTACGGGATGTGGTCAAGGTCTCGGCTCAGCCGAACAGGTCGTAGTTGTTCGCGCCGCTGCCCAGCAGCTTGCGGGCGCCGAAGATGCCGCTGTCGGACTTGCCGGTGCCCGGGTAGAGGTACAGCTCCCCGGTCTTCACCCGGACGATGATGTCCGCGTGGCCGTCGCCGGTGAAGTCACCGGTGGTGACCAGGGCCGTGGCCACGTCCCAGGTCCGGACGAGGATCTTGGACGCGAACGGGGCGCTCGCCTTGCCGGTGCCCTTGAAGAGGTACATCTTGCCGCCGCTGCCACGGGCGATGATGTCGGCCTTGCCGTCGCCGGTGAAGTCGCCGCTGCCGCGGACCATGTTGTAGTTCAGGCCACCGCCGCCGATCCTGACCCGGGCGGCGAAGGTGCCGTTGCCCTTGCCCGGGTACAGCCAGAAGGAGCCCGAGGAGTCGGTCGAGAGGATGTCCGGGTGACCGTCGCTGGTCAGGTCGCCGGGGGCGAGGATCTGCGTGCGGGTGCCCCAGCCGGTGGCCAGGCGCTTGGTCTGCCACTCGTCGGCCGCGATGCTGTACCACTGCCAGTACAGGTTGCCGTCCTTGCCGCGCACCAGCAGGTCCTGGTTGTCGTCCCGGTTCAGGTCCGTCTGGAGCAGGACGTTGATGTCGCCCCAGCCGCTGCTGTACGTGGCCTTCGTCATGCCGGTGCCGGTCGACTTGAACTGGTACATCGTCTTGTTGGACTTGTTGCGGGCCATCAGGTCCGCCCGGTGGTCCCAGGTCATGTTGGTGTCGTAGGCGCGCGCGTTGATGGCGCCCGTGTAGGAGGTCACCTTCGCGAAGACGCTGTACGCGCCCTCTCCGACGCAGTCCTCGATGCCCCAGGAGACGATGCCGGCCAGCTTGCCGCCGATGACCAGCGGGCCGCCGGAGTCACCGTTGCACGCCCCGACGGTCTCCGCGTCGCTCGCACCGGTCTTGCCCGCGCAGACCATGTGGCCCGCGACGAAGTAGCTGCCGTACGAGGTGCGGCACGCCGAGTCCGAGACGATCGGCAGGGTCGCCGAGCGCAGCGTGGTGGAGATGTCGTCGCTGGTGGAACTGGTGCGGCCCCAGCCGTAGACCTTGGCCTGGGTGCCCGCGGCGTACAGGCCGGTGTCCGTGTTGGCCGCCACCGGAAGGGACTTGGCCGTGACCGGCTCGAAGAGCGTGAGGACGGCGACGTCGTTGTCGGCCGCGCCCTGCACGTCCTTGTAGACCGGGCTGTTCCACTGGCGGTAGGGCCAGGAGACGGTGCCGCTGCTGTTGGGCTCGGTGGAGGTGCTGCCGGTGACGACCGCGCCGTTGGCGTTCCAGTCGTAGCCCTTGACGCAGTGCGCGGCCGTGGCGATCTTCGTGGGCGCGATGACGACGCCGCCGCAGAAGAAGCCGGTGTCGTCGCTCTCGTCGGCCGGGGTGCCCTGGTCGTCGTAGTACCAGAGCTGCGCCATCCACGGGGCGCTGGAGATCGAGGTCTGCGTTCCGCCGATGACCATCGGGGCGGCGGTGCCCGGGCCGTCCCCGGCGAACTTGGCCGGCGGGAGCACCTCGCGGTCCGATTCGGCCGCCTCCGACACCCGATCGCGCAGCTCCGACTCGGCCGGGGCGGCGGGCCGTTCGGGCGCTGCCGTCGGCAGCGACGGCGTCGGCTCCTCGGCCTGCGACGAGGACATCGTCAGCGCGGTGCCGACGAGGGCGAGGACGGTGACGGCCGCCGCCGGAACGGCGAGTCTGAGCCGGCGCGCGTGCCGGCCCCCCGTGGTGCGTATGTGCACGCGGTGATCCTTCGGATAGGAACCGGCGGCACGAAAGAGCCCCGCCGGTCGGGAAACGGCGGGGGTGCGTGAACTGTCCGCTGCGCAGGGCGGATCGTCACAGGGCTCACGCCTCTGCCGTTCCGCCTCGATGGCCCCCCACCTCAACTGCCCCAGACATTACGTCAGTAACAACGGCAAGGGAATGTGCAGAGAAGGAAAAGAAGAGGAAAAGGGAACCGGGGCGACGGAAAAAGGCTCCGCCCCTTCACCGAGGTGAGGGGGCGGAGCCTTTGACGCGTCGACCGGTCAGTCGTTGCCGTTGCCGCTGCCCGGCGTCGTCTTCTGGATCTGGAGCAGGAACTCCGCGTTGGACTGGGTCTTCTTCATCCGGTCCAGGAGGAGTTCGATCGCCTGCTGCTGGTCGAGCGCGTGCAGCACCCGGCGCAGCTTCCAGACGACCGCCAGCTCGTCGGTGCCGAGCAGGATCTCTTCCTTACGGGTGGAGGACGCGTCGACGTCCACCGCCGGGAAGATGCGCTTGTCCGAGAGCTTCCGGTCGAGCTTGAGCTCCATGTTGCCGGTGCCCTTGAACTCCTCGAAGATCACCTCGTCCATGCGCGAGCCGGTCTCGACGAGCGCGGTGGCCAGGATGGTCAGCGAGCCGCCGTCCTCGATGTTGCGCGCGGCACCGAAGAAGCGCTTCGGGGGGTACAGCGCGGTCGAGTCGACACCACCGGACAGGATGCGGCCGGAGGCCGGCGCCGCGAGGTTGTACGCGCGGCCCAGACGGGTGATCGAGTCGAGCAGGACGACCACGTCGTGACCCAGCTCGACGAGGCGCTTGGCGCGCTCGATGGCCAGCTCGGCGACGGTGGTGTGGTCCTCGGCGGGGCGGTCGAAGGTCGAGGAGATGACCTCGCCCTTCACCGACCGCTGCATGTCGGTGACCTCTTCCGGACGCTCGTCGACCAGGACGACCATCAGGTGGCACTCGGGGCTGTTGACCGTGATCGCGTTGGCGATCGACTGCAGGATCATGGTCTTGCCGGTCTTCGGCGGGGCCACGATGAGCCCGCGCTGGCCCTTGCCGATCGGGGCCACCAGGTCGATGATCCGCGTCGTCAGGACGTTGGAGTCGGTCTCCAGGCGGAGCCGGTCCTGCGGGTAGAGCGGGGTCAGCTTCTGGAACTCGGGGCGGCCGCGGCCGGACTCCGGCGCCATGCCGTTGACCGAGTCGAGGCGGACCAGCGCGTTGAACTTCTCGCGCCGCTCGCCGTCCTTGGGCTGGCGCACCGCGCCGGTGACGTGGTCGCCCTTGCGCAGGCCGTTCTTGCGGACCTGGGCGAGCGAGACGTACACGTCGTTCGGGCCCGGCAGGTAACCGGAGGTCCGGATGAACGCGTAGTTGTCGAGGATGTCCAGGATGCCCGCGACGGGGATCAGGACGTCGTCCTCGGCCACCTGCACATCACCGGCGAAGTCGTCGCGCCCGCGGCGGCCTCGGCGGTCGCGGTAGCGGCCACGACGGCCGCGGCGGCCGCCCGCCTCGTCGTCGAAGTCGTCCTGCGGACCGTTGTCACGGTTCTGCTGGCCCTGGCCGCCACCGCCCTGGCGCTGCGGGCGCTGCCCGCCACCGCCCTGCTGGCCCTGGTCGTCGCCCTTGTTCCGGCGGTCGCGCTGACGCTCGCGGCGGCCCTCGCGGTCACCGCGGCCCTGGCGGTCGCCACGACGGCCCTCGGCCGTGTCGGCGGCGTTCTCGGCCCGGGCGTCGCCCTTGGGCTCGGCCCGCTCCTCGGTCTTCTGCTGGGCCTCGGGCTCCGCCTTCGCCTTGACCTCGGTCTTCACCTCGGTCTTGGTGTCGGGGCTGCCCGCCTGCGCGGTGGCGCGGCGGCGACGGCGCTCGCCCGCGGGCTGGTCGTCGCTGGCCGGCTGACCGGGGATGTCGATCTGCTGCTGGGCGGCCGTGCTCTTCTCGGCGGCGGCAGCGGCGCCCTCGTCCCCGGTGCGCGCCTTGGAGGTCGCGCGGCGCTTGGGCTTGCTCTCCGCCTCGGCGGGGGCCTCTGCGGCCTTGGAGGAGGCCTTGGGGGCGGCGGATCCGCCGCCCGCCTGCGCCTCCTTGATGACCTCGATCAGCTGGCTCTTGCGCATCCGCGCGGTGCCCCTGATGCCGAGGCCGGACGCGACCTGCTGCAGCTCGGCCAGGACCATGCCCTCGAGGCCGGTGCCGGAGCGGCGGCGCCGTGCGGTGGTGCCAGTGGCAGCACCTTCGGCGGGCGCGGCGCTGTCGACGTTCTTGTCGGCAGTCACGCCCATCAGATCGGTGGTGTCGCTCACGAAGGGTCCTTCCCTGGAGCGGACGTCGGCCTTCTGGCTCGGCGACCGGTTGTGCTGTCCGACTGCGGTCTGTTGATCTTGCTGGATCGCGGACCTTGCCGGGGCGGTGGTCCGCCGGGTACGGCGGAGAGATGAACGTGCGGGGTCCGGCGCGAGATCCCCCTGCTCGGCCCACTCCTGGACGAGCGAGGGGTGTCGTGCCGGTTCCGGAGCGTGCTCGAAACTGCTCAGGCAGGCTGCTCAGGCAGTTGGGGAGGCTCCCGGAAGAATGGTGGTCCCGGAGGGGGACACGAAGCAACGCGCCTCAAAGACGTCGGTTGCAGACTTGAGGTTAACACTACCGGCTCCAACAAACATTCCCCCTCTCGCTCACCGGTAATCACATGCGGTTACGCGGCCAGCGGCAGCACACTGGCGCCCGACGCGTCGAGGGCCAGCCGATTCGCCGCCCAGCCCTCCCCCGCCAGTCGGGCGACCTTGTCGGCCGAACCCTCCTCCGTCAGCGCCAGGACCGTGGGTCCGGCGCCGGAGATGACCGCGGGCACACCGTCGGCGCGCAGGCGGTGCACCAGCTCCACGCTCTCCGGCATGGCCGGGCCCCGGTATTCCTGGTGGATCCGGTCCTCGGTGGCGGCGAGCAGCAGCTCGGGGCGGCGGGTCAGGGCCTCGACGAGGAGGGCCGCCCGGCCGGCGTTGAGCGCCGCGTCGACGTGCGGGACGGTGCGCGGGAGCAGGCCGCGCGCCGTCTCGGTGAGCACGGGGCGCCCGGGCACGAAGACGACGGGCACGACGGTGTCGGCGGGGTCCATCCGGATCGCCCGGGCCGAGCCGCCGTCCATCCAGGCGAGGGTGAATCCGCCGAGGAGACAGGCCGCGACGTTGTCGGGGTGCCCCTCGATCTCGGTCGCCAGCTCCAGCAGGGCCGCGTCGTCGAGGCGGGCGTCGCCGCCGGTCGTCACGGCGCGGGCGGCGACGATTCCGGCGCAGATGGCGGCGGAGGAGGAGCCGAGGCCGCGGCCGTGCGGGATGCGGTTGGCGCAGACGATCTCCAGCCCGCGGGGCTGGCCGCCGAGCAGGTCGAACGCGGTGCGCAGGGAGCGCACGAGCAGGTGGCTCTCGTCGCGGGGCAGGGTCTCGCTGCCCTCACCTGCAATGTCGATGTGCAGCCCGGAGTCGGCGACCCGGACGACGACGTCGTCGTACAGCCCCAGCGAGAGGCCGAGGGCGTCGAAACCCGGCCCCAGGTTGGCGCTGGTGGCGGGGACGCGCACCCGGACGGCGGCGGCTCGGAACGCGGGACCGGCCATCGGTCGGACCACTCCTTGTAAGGCGGCGGGGATGCAGTGCGGTGGATCTGCGGCGGCGGGGTCTGCGGGGACGGGGGCGGGACATGGTGCGCACCGGGGTGTACACGGGGATCCGGTGGCCCGTCCCGCGTTCGCCCACGACGGCTGCCGTACCGCAGCGGACCGTCGGGCGGGTGTCGGGCGGATGGGGTACAGCTTATCGAAGGAAGGTTCTGTCGCGACATAGGGCGCACAGGAGGCGCACGATGCGTGTCGCCCGCCTCCTATGCGCTCTCCGCCCCGGAAAGAGGGCGGTTGAGCTGGGTTGTCACGGTTGACCGGGTGGCGTCGGCACGGGCGGCGTCACCCTGGTCGGCCGGTGGGCCGCGGCGGCTGCCGCGGCCCGTCCGGCAAGGCCTCGAAGACCTCAGACGAGCCCGAGCTTCTCGGCGGCGGTGGCCGCGTCGACCGGGACCGTGACCGGCTGCGGGGCGCCCGCGACGGCCCAGTCGGGGTCCTTGAGGCCGTTGCCGGTGACCGTGCAGACGATCTTCTGGCCGGGGTCGACCTTGCCCTCCTCGGCGGCCTTGAGCAGACCGGCGACGGAGGCGGCCGACGCGGGCTCCACGAAGACGCCCTCCTGGGAGGCCAACAGCCGGTACGCGGACAGGATCTGCCGGTCCGTCACCTCGTCGATGAAACCGCCCGACTCGTCCCGCGCGGCGAGCGCGTAGGTCCAGGAGGCCGGGTTCCCGATCCGGATCGCGGTGGCGATGGTGGACGGGTCCTTGACGACCTCGCCGCGCACGATGGGCGCGGAACCGGAGGCCTGGAAGCCCCACATGCGCGGGGAGCGGGAGGAGACGCCGTCACCGGCGTACTCGGTGTACCCCTTCCAGTACGCGGTGATGTTGCCCGCGTTGCCGACCGGCAGGACGTGGATGTCGGGGGCGTCGCCGAGCGCGTCCACGATCTCGAACGCGGCGGTCTTCTGGCCCTCGATACGGACCGGATTGACCGAATTGACCAGCGCCACCGGGTAGTTGTCCGAGAGCGCGCGGGCCAGAGTGAGGCAGTCGTCGAAGTTGCCGTCGACCTGGAGGATCTTGGCGCCGTGCACGAGGGCCTGGCCCATCTTGCCGAGCGCGATCTTGCCCTGCGGTACGAGGACGGCGCAGACCATCCCCGCGCGCACCGCGTACGCCGCGGCGGAGGCCGAGGTGTTGCCGGTGGAGGCGCAGATGACGGCCTTCGCACCCTCCTCCTTGGCCCGGGTGATGGCCATGGTCATGCCGCGGTCCTTGAAGGAACCGGTGGGGTTGGCGCCCTCGACCTTGAGGTGCACCTCGCAGCCCGTGCGCTCGGAGAGGACCTGCGCCGGTACGAGCGGCGTACCGCCCTCACGAAGCGTGACGACCGGCGTCGTCGCCGTGACCGGAAGCCGGTCCCGGTACTCCTCGATGATGCCGCGCCACTGGTGGGTGCCCTTGCTGGTCATGGGTCCTTTACTCCCCTTCAACACGCATGATGCTGGCGACACCGCGCACGGTGTCGAGCTTGCGCAGCGCTTCGACGGTCCCGGAGAGGGCGGCGTCGGGCGCGCGGTGGGTGACGACGACGAGGGACGCCTCGCCGTCCTTTCCCTGCTGGCGGACGGTATCGATCGATACGCCCTGCTCGGCGAAGACCGTCGCGACCTGGGCGAGGACGCCCGGCTTGTCGGCCACGTCGAGGCTGATGTGGTAGCGCGTGACGACCTCGCCCATGGGGCTGACCGGCAGGCGCGTGTAGGCGGACTCACCGGGTCCGGTGGCCTCGCCCAGTTTGTTGCGGCAGACCGCGACGAGGTCGCCGAGGACCGCGGAGGCGGTCGGGGAGCCGCCGGCGCCGGGCCCGTAGAACATGAGCTGCCCGGCGGCCTCGGCCTCCACGAACACCGCGTTGTACGCCTCGCGGACCGAGGCCAGCGGGTGGCTGAGCGGGATCATCGCGGGGTGGACGCGGGCGGTGACGGAGGCCCCGTCGGCGGCGCGCTCGCAGATGGCCAGCAGCTTGACCGTGCAGCCCATGCGGCGGGCGGAGGCGATGTCGGCGGCGGTGACCTCGGTGATGCCCTCGCGGTGCACGTCACCGATCTTCACGCGGGTGTGGAAGGCGATCCCGGCGAGGATCGCGGCCTTCGCGGCGGCGTCGAAGCCCTCGACGTCGGCCGTCGGGTCGGCCTCGGCGTACCCGAGGGCGGTGGCCTCGTCGAGCGCCTCGGAGTAGCCGGCGCCGCTGGTGTCCATCTTGTCGAGGATGAAGTTGGTCGTGCCGTTGACGATGCCGAGCACCCGGTTGACCTTGTCGCCGGCGAGCGATTCGCGCAGCGGGCGTACCAGCGGGATGGCCCCGGCGACGGCGGCCTCGTAGTACAGGTCGCGGCCGTACTTCTCGGCGGCGGCGTGCAGGGCGGCGCCGCCCTCGGCGAGCAGCGCCTTGTTCGCGGAGACGACGCTCGCGCCGTTCTCGAACGCGGTGGTGATGAGCGCCCGGGCGGGCTCGATACCGCCGATGACCTCGACGACGACGTCGATGTCGCCGCGCTGCACGAGCGCGGTCGCGTCGGTGGTGATCAGTGCGGGGTCGATGCCCTCACGCACCTTCGAGGGCCGGCGCACGGCCACACCGGCGAGCTCGACGGGCGCGCCGATGCGCGCCGCGAGGTCGTCGGCGTGCGTCGTCATGATGCGCGCCACCTCTGAGCCGACCACACCACAGCCCAGCAGCGCCACCTTCAGCGGACGCGTACGCATCATCCGACCTCGTTTCTCATACATGCACATGTGGGGACCAGTCTCACTCACCGGACGGGAGTTTCTGACCCCCGTCCGGATCCTGAGATGACTATTTCATCAGCCGACATCGAGACGCAGGAGATCTTCCTCCGTCTCGCGCCGGACGATCACGCGCGCCTCGCCGTCCCGGACGGCGACGACCGGGGGGCGCAGCGCGTGGTTGTAGTTGCTCGCCATGGAACGGCAGTACGCGCCGGTGGCGGGGACGGCGATCAGATCACCGGGGGCCAGGTCGGCGGGGAGGAACGCGTCCTTCACCACGATGTCGCCGCTCTCGCAGTGCTTGCCGACGACCCGGACGAGCATCGGCTCGGCGTCCGAGGTGCGCGAGACCAGCGCGACGCTGTACTCGGCGTCGTACAGCGCGGTGCGGATGTTGTCCGACATGCCGCCGTCGACGCTGACGTACGTCCGCAGCCCCTCCAGGGGCTTGATCGTGCCGACCTCGTACAGCGTGAACGCGGTGGGTCCGACGATGGCGCGCCCGGGCTCGACGGAGATCCGGGGCGTGCGCAGCTTCGCGGCCTCGCACTCCCGCGTGACGATGTCGCTGAGCGCCTTGGCGATCTCGTGCGGCTCGCGGGGGTCGTCGTCGGAGGTGTAGGCGATGCCGAGGCCGCCGCCGAGGTCGATCTCGGGCAGCTCGACGCCGTGCTCGTCGCGGATCTCGGCGAGCAGCTGGACCACGCGCCGGGCGGAGACCTCGAAGCCGGCCATGTCGAAGATCTGCGAGCCGATGTGGGAGTGGACGCCGATGAGTTCGAGGCCGTCGAGCGAGAGCGCGCGGCGCACGGCCTCGGCGGCCTGCCCGTCGGCGAGCGCGATACCGAACTTCTGGTCCTCGTGCGCGGTGGCGATGAACTCGTGGGTGTGGGCCTCGACGCCGACGGTGACGCGGATCTGCACGCGCTGGCGCACACCGTGGCGCTGGGCGATGTGGGCGACGCGGACGATCTCCTGGAAGGAGTCGAGCACGATCCGCCCGACACCGGCCTCGACGGCCCGCTCGATCTCGGCGACGGTCTTGTTGTTGCCGTGGAAGGCGATGCGGTCGGCGGGCATACCGGCGTCGAGGGCGGTGGTCAGCTCCCCGCCGGAGCACACGTCCAGATTCAGCCCTTCCTCCTTCAACCAGCGCACGACGGCACGGGAGAGGAAGGCCTTGCCGGCGTAGAAGACGTCGGCGTCGGGCCCGAAGGCGTCGGCCCAGGCGCGGCAGCGGGCCCGGAAGTCGCTCTCGTCGAGGAAGTAGGCGGGGGTGCCGAACTCCTCGGCGAGCCGGGCGACGGCGATCCCGCCGACGGTGAGGGCGCCGTCCGCGTCACGGGTGACGGTGCGCGACCAGACCTTCTCGTCCAGGACGTTGAGGTCGGCGGCGGGCGCGGAGTAGTGCCCCTCGGGGAGGACGTCGGCGTGACGGGGGCCTGCGGGGTGTGCGGAGCGGCTCATCGTGATGCTCTCTCGGGTCTCTTCTGATCTCGTCAGAGATGTTCGGGCGCGCGGATGCCGAGCAGGGACAGGCCGCCTGCCAGCACCGTCCCGGCGGCTTCGGCGATGGCCAGCCGGGCGCGGTGGGCGGCCGAGGGTTTCTCGTCACCGGCGGGCAGGGGCGGGCAGGAGTCGTGGAAGTCGAAGAACGCGTGCGCGACGGCTTCCAGCTGCCGGGCGACCCGGTCGGGCGCGCGGTGACGGGCCCCGGCGAGCAGGACACCGGGGTGGTCGGCGATGAGGTCGAGGAGGGGGCGGGCGGCGGCGACGTGGGCGGGCGGCACGGCGGGCTCGGTGTTCGCGGCGTACGCGGCGTTCGCGGCGGGGCTTGTGCCGTACGCGGCGGGCCCGGCGGGGCTTTCGCCGTACGCGGCGGGCCCGGCGGGGCTTTCGCCGTACGGGGCTGCCTCGGAGGTGAAGCCGAGGGCGGCGGCCCCGTGGGTGAGGGCGCGGGCCCTGGCGTGGGCGTAGCGGACCCGGAAGAGCGGATTGGCCTCGCCCTGGACGAGCAGTTCGGGGCCGAGGGCGGCGCGGTCGTGTCCGGCGGCCCGCAGGAGCCCCCAGCGGGCCGCGTCGGGCCCGAGCCGCTCCAGCAGTTCGCCCGCGGTGGCCCCGGCGGGGACGGGCCGGATCCCGGTGAGGGGTACGGGGGGTGTCCCGTGCGCGTCGACGGTGACGCCGAGGCGGACCCAGTCCGGGTCGGGCGGTTCGGCGCAGGTGGTCCGCACCCGGGCGCCCTGGGCGGTGAGGAGGCGGCGCACGGTCTGGGCGGTGACGGCGGCGCGGACCTCCCGCGCGTGGTGGAACTGGTGGTTCTCGTCCCGGAGCGCGTCCCCGTGCCCGTACGCGAGGCCCTGTTCCCGTACGGCGGCGAGCACGGCCCGGTCGCTCTCGGCCGGGGCGTCGAGGGTGAAGCTCAGGAACCCGGGCCCGGTGATCTCGACCCGCCCCACGCCGGGCTCGGCGGCGACGCGTTCACGCAGGATGCGGGCGACCTCCAGGGCGGGCAGCGCGGCGGGCCCGGCGAGCTGGAGGGCGACGGCGCAGGCGTAGTCGCCGCTGCCGCCGGGCCGGGTCCGCTCCACTCGCACGCGCGCGGGCACGGGTGCGCGCAACGCATCCTCGTCGACCGCGCGGCGCACGGCGTGCAGCACGGTCCGGGAGAGGTCGGCGGGGGTCACGGGTCAAGCGTAGGTGAGAGAGGGGGGCACTTCGCGACCCGGTTTCGCCATCCGGTCAGCCGGGCCCGGTTCCACGGCGCGTGGGAGCCCGCCCCGGCCCGCCACGCCGGTCAGCCGGCGGCGCTCCCCGCCCGCCCGGCACCGCGCCGTCCGTCCGCCGAGGGCTCTTCCTCCCCGGTCACCAGCCGGCGCATGATCCGGACCAGTTCGCTCGGCTCGAACGGCTTCGCGAGGAACGCGTCGACCCCGGCCACGACGCCCGCGTCAACCTCGTCGGGCGTGCAGGCGCTGATGACGGCGATGGGAAGATCACGGGTGCGGGGGTCGGAGCGCAGCCGGGTGGCGGTCTCCAGACCGTCCAGCCGGGGCATCACGACGTCGAGGGTGATGGCGTCGGGGCGCACTCTCCCGACCAGGTCCAGGGCCTCGACACCATCGGCCGCGGTCACGACCTCGAAGCCCTCCAGCTCGAGATTGACCCTGATCAGCTGCCGGATGACCTTGTTGTCGTCGACAACAAGCACGCGGCCGTACGCCCCTGACACCCTTCGAGAGTAGGTCGGCCGGAGGGGCGGCGTCCGGGTTTTGTCCACTTCCGCCCCCGGACGGGTGGCCGTCGCCTCCGCGGAATACCTGTTCACGGACACCCCGTGGGAGCTGGTAGTGTTTCACCCGTCGCAGAGCAACACCGCGATTCGCCCCCGTAGCTCAGGGGATAGAGCATCGGCCTCCGGAGCCGGGTGCGCAGGTTCGAATCCTGCCGGGGGCACTCCGGATCAAGACCCTGACCTGCAGGAATGCAGATCAGGGTCTTTTGCTTCCATGCCAAAACGCACACGGCCTCCGGACCGTTGCTCATTTCGAGTCGCGTAGCGCCCCGAACGACGCACCCTGCCTCCTCTGTTGGCAGATTTTCGCAGGTCAAAGTCACTTCGCGAGGCATTCGGTGGCCGTACTCACGGCGAAATTCCGACCGTGTCGCCAACCCACAGGCCAAGAACGTCTCTTTCCCTGAAAACCGCGTTTGACCTGCCTGAATATGGCGGACGGCACACCGAAACGCACACGGTGTGGTGGGTCGTCACTCTTTCCCCCTCCGTCGGGCACCAAAATGACGATGTGTGGCGCGGGCGTCTCTTCGGTGGCAGCCAGGCACAGGAGGTCCTGCATGCCGTGTGGGGTGGCGGCCCCGGTCGTCCTTCATGTCCGGGCCGCGCCGGGCTTGTCCTCCGCGCTGCTCGGCCAGGCACCGTCATTCCTCCTTGCCCTTGGCCTTCTTCGGCGCCTGGCGGTCCTGCTGCGACTCGTTGTCAAGCGACTGCCCCGGCGCTCTTTCGTTCTTCTTCGCGGCATCCGGAGACTTACCCTTCTCCGGCCCTGGCGGTTTGGCCGTGTCTCGTGTCAGCCGGGCACAGTAAGCGGGAACCTCCGCCGCGCCGCCGGCTTTCTCCTCGAGGCGCTCCATGGACCGGCTTCGAGGCGCGGTGCCGTGGCGTTCCACTGCACGCAGGTACACCTTGCATTGGGCGCGGGTGTCAGCGTGCTCGGCATCGGGCCCCGGCCCCGGGTGTCGCGAGCGGCCCACCGACGGATCGGGACGTGGTGGCACGGGCAGCTGACCCTCCGGTGTAGCTGTCCGGGACGGTGGGGCACTGGGCTGCTGTGTCGTGGGCGCGTCCTGCCGCGCGCCACCGCCGCGCTCGAAGGGCGAGGGAATCGCCCCTGTCCCGGCCGCGACGGCCACGCCTCCCAGAGTGACGGCGGCGCCCGCCGCCGCGAGCAGTACCTTGAGCGAGGGCATGCGGAAGGGACCGGCCGCGAGAGGGCGCGGTTCGGCAGCCCGCCAGTCGTCCTGGGGCCGTGCGTCCGCGGCACGATCGAACAGACTGCCGTCGTCCCGCGCAGTACGGAAGGCTCTGAGCGCCTGCTCATGCGCCGCGGGGTCGAGTTCACCGCCGCGGGCCGCCGACTTCAGGAGCGCGGTCAATTCTGGGGTTGTGGGGTCTTCCCGTTCCGGTGCCATGCTCATCCTTCGCGGCGGTTCATCGCTGCGACTCGTCCCGCCAGCCTCTTGAGTCCGCGGTGTGCTGCGGATCGTACTGCGCCTGGGCGCTTGCTTAGCACGCGCGCGGCAGATGCACCGTCCAGACCCACGACGACCCGTAGCAGTACAGCCTCTGCCTGATCGCGTGGAAGGCCGCCGATCAGGTCCAGCGCCTGACGGGTGGAGAAGTTCTCCAACACCGCCGATTCGGTGTCCTTCACGTCCGGCACCTGGAGCATGTCCGCCTCGATCACCGAGATCAGCGGGCGCCGCCGTTGCCTTCGCAGGTGGTCCAGTGCCCGGTACCGGGCGATGGTCGCCGTCCAGCCCCGGAACCCCGCGCCGTCGCCGCGGAACCGGCCGATGTCGCGGGCGATCTCCAGCCACGCCTCCCCGGCCACGTCCTCGGCCTCGCCGCCGACCAGCCCGCGCAGGTAGCCGAGGATTCCTGGCTGCACCAGCCGGTATGCCGTTGCGAACGCGTCCTCGTCGCCGCGCTGCGCACGCTCGACAGCCGCGCCGAGCTCCGCGTCGTACTCCCCCACGCTTTCCTCTTCGTGCTGCCTCGGCACCGCACACCGTGCCCGTGTCGCAGGGCGAGCCCCCATGAGATCTGCGTACACCGACACGAAAGCGTCACACGGAGCAGGATCTTCGGGCCGTCGGAACGGTCCGACGGCCGTGCAGCATCAGATAGAAGCGCTGGACCGACTCCTCGGGCCCGCCGGTCTCGAAGCGGTTGACCACCTTCCCCAGCGGATTCCACACCCGCCCGTCAGGCATCCGGACGCCGACGGGCTGGCCGAACAATTCCCGCTGCTGAGGGCTCAGATCCACCCAGTGCGCACCGGCCCTGCGGACGATGACCTCACCGGTGTACCCACCGAGGTTCTGCAGGAGAGCGATCGGCCGCCCCACATGACCGGAACTGCCGCGTCGCGCTCCGTCGATGATGAAGTCGACGAGGCGCAGGCTGGCGACGGAATAGTCGAAAGGAAGCCGACTGCGGGCCGCCAGGCCGCCCACGACCGTGTTCACGTATGCGCGCATGCCGGCCGCGTCGGGCAACGCTTCGTAGTCCAGATCCATGTAGATCCCAGCGACCTGCGCGGGGCGTACATCACGGGCACCGGATGTGAGACCAGTCACTCCGACCGCTCCCGGCTCATCCGACGGCGATACGCGGGCGCGCCGACGGCTCGACCCAGCCCGTGCACCGGTCCATCGTCGCGCGTGGCACGGACACGCAACCGGGCGTCGCGCCTTTGCCGTTGACGTGCAGGAAGATCCCGGCACAGCGCCCAAGCGCGACGGGCTCGCTCCTGAGAGCGAGAACCGGCTCGGCCGACGCCGTGTCCGCGGGTCACGGGACCGCTGGGCCGCCCAGGTACGCGCCGGACCGGTTGTAGGGCCATGCGTTGGCGACGCAACCCTTCAGGCCCTTGATCTGCTGCATCATCGCCGGGGCGGGCTCGCCCGGCCCCGGGCAGGTCTCGTGGCCCCGGCCGATGCCGTGGCCGACCTCGTGGTTGATGATCAGCGCGCGGTAGTCGCCGATCGGCCCATCGAACTCCGGAGAACCCAGCACCCAGCGCTTGAGGTTGACGACCACGTTCTCCCCTACCCGGCAGTTCACCTCGCCCCTGGTCTGGAGACCGGCGGCCCCGCAGATCCGGTCGACCGTGCCGGGCGTGGCGATCTTCACCGCCAGGTCGTAGGGCCCGGAGCTCACCAGCCGGAACGAGTGCGTACCGCTGCGGGCCCAGCCCCGCTTGTCAGCGAGGATCGAGGAAACCTCGGCGGCGGCGTCAGCGGCCCGGATGTCGATGCCGTCCTCGACCATCACCTTGTAGCGCACCACCCGGCTTCCGCTGCCGATAGCTGCCCCGTCGGTGCGGGACATCGTGAACGTACCGGGGCCGGTGGCGGGAACGTCGATGGTGTCGTCCTCCGGGGAGGACGACGGTGACGGCGACGTGGAAGCAGCGGCCTTCAGGGACGGACTGCTCTTGAGGGATGGGCTGGGACTGCTGCTCGGGGACGCGCTGCCGGAATCGCCCGGCCGGGTCGTCAGGGGGGTGGCGGTGTCCTCGGCCACCGCCTCGGCCTGCGTGTCCTGCCAGTGCGCGACGGCTGCTCCCCCGCCCAGCGTGGCGCAGAGGAATGCGCCGATGGCCACCCCGCGTGCCGCATCGCGGTTGCCCGCTTGTCTGCGGCTGCCGGCACGCGCGCGGCGTCTTCGGCCGCCACCGCCGGATGGGACCGATCTGCGCCGACTCGGTGCTTGCCGACCCACGGCTCACCATCCCCCTGGCTGAACGGCGCTGCGCGGCACTGTGCGGTGCGGCGGGCCGATGAATACGGGTGGCCCGGACTGCCCCAGGCGCCCGGCGATCTCATGTCCCCCGGCCCGGCGTGAACCGACGCACCCATCCTGACCAGGAAAGCTTTAGTGGCACAAACAGGCGACGGTCAAACCAACGGACTAACGGGGCATTCCTCGCAACCTGCAACGCGCTCCGCACCTCCGTGCTGGCCTCCCCCTACTCGGCATTTCACCCGCCCAGCCGGCCTTCGACGACGGTCCGGGTGATCAGCGCTCCCCGTCGCACATCAGGCGTAGACCCGCTTGGCCACGGCCTCGTTCGCGGCGGCGGCGCCTCCGGTAGAACCGGCGAAGTTCGCCGATGTGCGCCAAGAGGTCCTCGACCATCCAGTACGGCGCCGTGCCGACCACCCTGGCGTCCAGTTGGGACCGGTGCCGGCGGAGCAGGTCCTGGTCGTCGACGCCGTCGCGGGTCTCGCACGCGCGGCCCCTCACCCTCTCGGTGCTCAGGATCAGCAGAACGTCGACGTGCTCGCCCAGGGTCGCGGCGTGTTCCCCGCCGTGGACCGCACGGAGTGTGCGACGCCCGCCCCGGCGTCGTCTCCGTCCGAGCGCCCGTCCGCACCGTCACGGACCCGGCCTGGACGTCTTCGTCGCGTACCTCAAGTCGGCCACCACCGCGTGACGCAGCGGGCTCTCGGCCGGGGCGCGTCCAGCGCCCGGTCGGAAGCCCGCTCACGGACAGGGTTCAGGGAATGTCGTACTGCAGCGTGCGCGCGTCCGAGCCGGAGGCGGCGCGCACCCGGTAAACGTACTAACCGACGTTGCCGCCGTCGGGGCCGTCGAGGCGGCCCGGTGGGTGTCTGAGCCGCCGGTGAAGCAGTCGACCGAAAGGTGATCGACCGGCCGGGGCGGCGCCCTGGCTACCTCTCGGTGCCCAGGCGGCCTTCGAGGACGGTCCTGGTGATCAGCGGGCGGCCCCACAAGGCGAGGAGTTCGTTGGCGAGCGCCATGATCGGGAGGGGGTGCCGTTCGCCCTGCACCTCGATGGCGGCGGCCGAAAGCCCCCGCGGGACGGCGTCGGCGTCAAGGAGGACGCGCCATTCCTCGGGCCCGAGCTCCAAGTACTCAAGGCCGGTCAGATGGGCAATCTCCAGGGGATCGGCGAGCGCACCCGGGTAGGCGCTGAGGGTCCGCAGGCGGGGCAGACCGACGAGCGGCTCGAGGCTGAGCGGCTCGCCCTCCCATACGCCGATGCCGAGCACCTCCAGATCGGGGTGCGCGGCGGCCTCCACGCTGTTCAGGCTTCGGACATTCACCCGGGCCACCACCGGCGGATGGTCCCAGGCACGTCCCGAGTACCAGCGGTTGCGGCGGTTCACCACCATGTCGGTCAGGGAGTCGGCGCGCAGTTCGGCACCGATGTTCCGCTCGTGGTCGAGCATGATGATCTGCCCGACGTGTCCGGTCGGCCCCGGTGTCAGATCGACCGCCACCCGGTCGCCTCCACCGCTGTCGCCGAAGACTATCCAGCCGGGAGAGCCGACCAGATCCTGCACCGCAGCGTCCGGAGCCGTGGCTACCGCGTCCATCGCCGCGAACCGCCAGGGAGAGGGGCGGGACTTCACATCCGCGACATACAGCCGGTCCAGCGAGAAGAGCTCGCAGCCGACCGCGTCGGCGATGCGCTCCATCGCCTCGTAGGCTCCCGCCCCGTCCTCCCACCGCCCATGTGTCACCCGGTAGAGCACCTTGAGCTCCTCGGGCAGCGCGATGCCGAGGCGCGCCTCCGCCTCGGCGATCTCTGCCTCGGTCGCTCCGATGGCGTCGGGCATCCGCTCCCGGAGGGTCCGCTCCAGCAGCGCCAGATCCACCGACGGCGACGGCCCCGTGGCGGGCGCCGGTTCGGGAAGGCGGCGCCAGGGCTCGGGGACGGCTCCCTCGACCAGGAGCAGCGCACCCAGGTAGGGACTGACAAAGCCCGGCTCCACGGCCGGACCCGCGTCGAACACGCTCAGCACAGTCTTCCCGTCCGGTGCGCTCTCCACCATGAAAGAGACGTCGCCCACGCCGTCGGCCTTGAGCGCGCTCTGCACGCGCTCCACTGCGGTGAACTCGTCCTGCATGTCCTCGACCTGGGCGGCCCGTCCCGGCAGGGGGAGAGGCTGCTGCACGGGCACACTCCAGCCGCCGTGCCCGATCTGGCCCGTCACATGGCCGCCCGGCACGGCAAGCTGCTCCGCGTTGGAGGACTGCACGAGCCGCAGCAACGGCTCCCAGGTCGCGAAGTCATGCCTCCAGGGCATCGGTGTCCTCCGGTTGTTCGGTTGATCGCAAGGAACGTGCGCATCAGGCAAGGCGCCGATCTCGGCGGGTCGAACGGGCGCGGCTCAGTCGCGTGTGTTGCCCTGCAGCCGGCGTTGCAGGAAGGTGGCAAAGGTCTCGTCCTCCGGGCAGATGAGAGCGGAGCCGTCCGGCTCGATGTAGCCGACGCGCCAGTCCTGAGGATCGTCCTTGGCAGTGAGCCAACCGGCCGCTCGGCCCTCCACCTCTCCCCACTGCAGGAACCGCCGATCCTCGGTCAGCCGGCGTAGCGCCGGGGCCGCCCGGCTCGCTGCACTGTCGCCGCCGGTGTGCACGACGGAAAACACCCGCACCCCCGCGATGACCCCGCCGGGGAATTCCTTCATGACCGCCACGTAGTCCTCCGGAAGCCTGTCGCACGAGTCGCTGGCAGCCCGGTCCACAAGCTCTTCCGCATACTGCCGGATGCCCGGAACACCGATACTCCGCACCATCGTGACGATGTGTTCCACTGCCCCGATGTCCCGCTTCGCCAGGGTCATGGCCGTCTCACGCATGTCGTCGTAGACATCCCAGTAGGAGCCCGATTCGAACTGCTCATCGGTCTCGAAGTCGGGAACTCCTTCGGCGCGCCCGAGAAGAGCCCGCACGATGAATTCGGATGCGGAGAACGGAAGGTCCACCCAGACCTGGAAATCCGATTCGGTGAGAACGGTCGTCCAATTCTCGGTGTCCGGGTCGGTGGTGTCCCACATCAGCACACCATCACGTGCGGTGCGGCCCCACGGAACCATCCCGCCGGGGTGAGGGAAGAAGGACAGCGGAACGTCCTGTTCGCGGGCTCGCAGGGACTCCTTCATAGCCGCGATGCGCGGCGCGGCATCCTTCGTGAATTCCTCCAGCGAACGCACTGGGAGGTAAGGGCGCGTGGGGACCACGGAGCCCGCAATCACACCCTTCTGCACCGCTTGGACCAGCAGTTCGAAGTCGGCGGGGATCACTTCCCCGTGCCCGCTGCCCTCCGGCGGAGGAGCCGGGACATCGAGACCGAGGAGTCGGATGACGTCGAGGTGGTGCATGTTTCTTCCTTTCTGATCCTCGGTCCGCATCCGGACCGCCCCTTCGGCGAGGAACGGGCCTCGCCATCTACGACAACGCCGGCGGCGGTGGGGGTGAGCGGCCGGCCGCTCACCCCCACCGCCTCAGCTGCGGCGGATCAGTCCCTCAGGAGACTCAAACTCCTGAGCTTATCAGCCGCGAGAATGTCCCCGAAGAGCTCGACACGTACATATGCACTCCAATCGGGTTCGTCCGGTTGGGAACATAGATCGGGACCGACTGATAGTAGACCCGATCGCCTGACTTGAGACGCCTCTCGATCTCGTACTCGACAGCTCGCATCGCAGTCTGATTCGCGTACTTCGTCGTGGGGACAATGTTCTCTCTACGGGAACTCCCGCCGAATTCGCGGGCAATGAGATGAGCACGGTTCCATTCGTCGGCGCTCCCCTGCAGCGACCAGCCGACCGGGTCCTGAGGCTCCCGGTTGTCCCTGGTCGCCGGCGCAGCCGGATCGAGACAGGCGAACCCGCCCGTGGCCCGGCCCTGTCCGTCCACCGGCGAATTCCACACCGTGCTCGGACCGGTGGAGTCCTGGCACTTCTTGTTCTCCTCGCCCGCCCGGTCGACCAGTTTGCGCTGAAGCGACTTGTCCGGGCTGGACTGCCCAGACGTGCCTGCCCAGATCCGGACCAGCGTCGAAATGGCCGTGCCTGTGACCGTTCCCTTGGGGCCGCTCGAGCCGCCGCCCCCGGACGGGGCGGGAGCCGGTCCAGGCGAAGGTGACGGCGTGGCCGCGTTCCGCGTCCCGCTGGACGAGCTGGACCCGGCGTCCTCCGCGGACGGCATCAGCCGGCTCAACGCCATGGCGGCGTCGTTGAGGTTGTCCTGGCCCTCCGGTGTAGCCGCGTAGAGAGACAGCCCCAGGGCCCCCGCCACCCAGTAGGCGACCGCGGGAATCGCGAACCAGTGACCGTCGATCTCGACGTTACTCACCGGGTTGCCGCCGGTGAACGCGTAGCGGTTGCCGGTGAACGGGTCGGCGCCGAGGCTCATGTCGGCGAGTGCGCCGTTGTACATGTCCCGGGTCGTGAAGCGGTTGAGACCCGGGTCGTAGTCACGGAAGCCCATGTCGTACGTGCCCGACTTGGCGTCCCAGCGCTTCGCGTTGAACCGGTAGGGGTTGTACTCCTGCTTCGTGGGGTCCGCCGCGTCCGGCTTGTCGATGCCCGTGAATTCCGACTTGTCGTCGGAACCGTAGGCCGTGTAGCCGTACGTGGCCTTGGTGTCGCCGCTCTTGTCGGTCAGGGTCTCGACGTCCGTGTGCGAGTTGTAGCCGTAGAAGCCGTCTTCGCTGGTGCCGTCGGTGTTGTGCTTGACCTGGGAAAGGCGCTCGCCCCACGGGCTGTACTGGTAGGACTTGGTGAGCTGGCCGGCGACTTCCTCGCTCAGCACCTCGCCGGACAGGCCGAGGTAGTTGAAGTCCGTCGTCTTGCCGTCGGCAGTCTTCGAGGCGGTGCGGTCGAGCGGGTCGAAGGTGTACTTCGTCGACTTCATCGCGCCCGTCCCGTCCAGCTTCTGGGACTCCACGACGTGGTCGAAGCCGTCGTACACGTTCCGGGAGATGACCTGTCCGCCGCTCGTCACCGACTGCTGGCGGCCGAACGGGTCGTAGTTGTAGGTCGCCGTCGAGCCGCTGGTGGTGGCCCTGAGCAACCGGTTCCGGTCGTACACGTAGTCGGTGGTGCCGCCCTTGACCGTCTGCCGGATGACGTTGGCGTTGTCGTCGTGGACGTAGGTGTCCGTACTCGCCCCATTGCCCGTCTTGACGGACTTGGCGAGCCGGTTGACGGGGTCGTAGGTGAAGGCCGTGGTGGAGTCGAGGTACGCCGCGTGGTTGTCGGCGTTCATCTTCTTCGCCGCGTCCTGTGCCTTGTTTCCGTTGAGGTCGTAGGCGTAGGTGTGTGAGGAGACGAGAGTTCCGGAGTCCTTCTTCTCCGTGGTCGACTTCACCTCACCGCTGAGGAAGTAGGTGTAGTCGACGGTGTTGCCGTTGGCCTTGGTCTCCTTGAGCCGCTGGCCGCGTTCGGTGAACGTGAACGACGACACCTTCGGGGACGCGTCCGTGGCGGACTTGCCGATCGAGATCTTCTTGACCAGCTCACGCAGGTCGTAGGTGTACTTGGCGTACTGGTCGGGGTGGGTGACCGTGTCCGCCTGGCCGTTCGCGTCGTAGGTGTACGACGTGACCTTCTTCTCCTGGCCCGCGAGGGCCTCGGTCACCTTCTCGACCTGGTTGAGGCCGGTGTAGGTGATCGTGTAGGCGTCGATCTTCGCACCCGACGAGGTGTCGTCGATCGAGTTCAGGTTGCCGTTGGCGTCGTAGGCGTAGGTGAAGGACTTCTTTTCGTTGTCCGTGTCACCGGACGCGTCCCGCACCAGCTTGACCGCGTCGGCGACCACGACGCCTGAACCGCTCTGCTCCAACTTGAGCTGGGCGTCATTGCCTTGCTTCAGGCTGAAGGAGCCCAGCGCAACCCAGGTGCTGGTGCCAACCGTCTGGTCCTTGGTGACGGAGGGCTGAGTCGACGTCCCCTGCGACAGCGTGTACTTCGCCGCCGTCGCCGCGCCCGTGACCCGCGGGTACTTCACGTACGCCGTGTACGTGCCGTCCTTCGGGATGTTGAGCGTCCAGGTGAAGGCGTCGGTGCCCGTGCCCGCCGCGTGGGTCCGGTGGTCGTAGCCCTGCTGGCCGGCGATGTCTCCCTTCGTCCAGGTTCCCGTGGTGGAGCTGTTCTGGATGTCGGAGTTGTCGACGAGCACGACCGACTTGCCCACCGGCACGCCGTCGTCCGACTTGTACTTGAGCTTGCCGTCGGGGTAGTACGACTGGGTCATGGTGCGGTCCGAGGAACCGCCCGCCGACGTAAGCGTGCGCGCCTTCTGCTGCCCGAGCTCGGTGTAGTCGTACGTCGTGGTGATGTCCCACGGGTCGGTGGACTTCCGCGGCCAGCCGTTGTCGAAGTACTCGAAGACGGTGTCGTTGCGGACGGTCTGGCCCTCCGACGGCGGCAGCGACTGCCGCTCCACCTGGCCCACCGCGTCGTAGACCGTCTCGGTGTAGACGTTCGGGTCGTTGTAGCGGGCGTCCGCCGGGTCGTACGGCTGGAACTGCTTGACCGGACGGTTCAGCGCGTCGTACTCGGTACGCGTGGTGAAGTCGTCCGCAGTGGCCGTCGCAGCACCCCGCGGCGAGATCACCTTGGTGGTATTGCCGACTTGGTCGTACTCGTACTTGGTGGTGCGGAACTTCTCCCCGTCGTACGGAGCCTTGACCTCGGTCTGCTTGCCCCGTTCGTCATAGGTGAGGGTCGTGGTGCTGTTCGCGGCGTCCGTGGACGTGAGGACCAGCGAGTCCTTGTCGTAGGTCCGCGAGGTGACCTTGCCTGCCGCGTCCGTGAAGGTGGTGACTCGGTGGTTCAGGTCGTACGCGATCTTGGACGTGTAGTCGGTCGTGTCGGCGGTCGCGTTCTTCTTCGGGTCGACGACCCGCACCGTGTTGCCGACGTTGTCGAACGAGTAGGAGATCCGGTCGCCCGCGGAGTTGACCACCGAGGTGAGCTGGTAGATCTCGTCGTAGTGATTCGTGGTGACGTAGTCGGTCGCGTCCGATGTCGTCAGCGCGCCCTTCGGCTCTGTGACGGTCGTGAGGTTGCCGACCTTGTCATAGGTGTAGGACGTCCTCCGCTCGGCCGAGGTCGCCGTGTCCTTGGGCGCCGTCGCCGAGCTGAGCTGATCCGCGACATCGTAGACCGCCGTCGAGACCGCACCGTTCGGCGCCGTGGACTTGATGACGTTGTCGTTGGCGTCGTACACGGGAGCCGGGGTGGTGATGAGCACACCCGCGTCCTGGTCCTTCGGAACCGAGTTCTGCTTCGGGCGGCCGAAGGTGTCATACGTCTGCGTGGTCTTCTTGCCGAGGGCGTTGGTGACCTCGGTGACCTGGCCGCGCTCGTCGTACACGAACGACGTGGACTTGTTCAGCGCGTCGGTGATCGTGGCCGGGTAACCGGTGGGGCCGAAGTCGCTGTTCGTCGTCGGGCTACCGTTGGCGTCGGTCGCCTTGGTCATCTGGCCGTGGGTGTCGTAGTCGTACGACGTCGTGTAGTCACCCGCCGTCGTGGTGGCGACGCCCTTGGGGTCGGTGACCGTCTTGAGGTTGCCGAAGGTGTCATAGCCGAACTGCCACTTGCGGCCCTCGGGTGAGGTCTTGGTGGCCAGGTCGGCGGCGAAGCCGTCGGAGCGGGTCTGGTACGTGTACTGCGAGGAGTTTGCGGGGTAGGCGCCCGGAGCGCAGTCGGCGGCAGATGGGACGCCGGCCTTGTTGTTCTCCGCGTCGCGTGACCAGAGCGGGTAGCCGGTCTTCTGGTCGTAGCAGTAGGCGGTCTTGGCCCCGTTGTCCTCTTCCAGGTAGGTGACGTTGTTGTCCGCGTCCCACGACATCCGCGTGGTCTCCGACTTGGCGTTGGTCGTCTGGACCGGGCGGCCGAAGTCGTCCGCCACGTAGTCGGTCGCGTGCGATTCGGAGTCGGTGACCCTGGTGTCGGTGAACTTGGGATTCGTGGCGTTCACGGCGTAGGCGAAGCCGGTGGTGCCCTGAAGACGGTCGGTGATCGTCTTCGTCCACCAGTGGTACTTCGGGTCGTCACCGGCCTGCGGCGCGTAGTACGCCAGGCCCGTGCCGTTGCCGCGCGGGTCGGTGGCCTTGACGAGCTTGACGTTCTTGTTCCCCTGCGTGGCGTCGTAGGTGAACGTGAAGTCCTTGGGCTGGCTGGAGCCCGGGCCGTCGGTGAACTGGCCCAGCAGGCCCTTGTCCGTGTAGTAGAAGGCGATCTTGCGGCCCGAGATGTCCGTCATGGACTTCACGTGGTCGTAGATCTTGGAGTTGGTCAGGTTCGAGTCCGTGACCTTCGCGCCCGAGTCGTCGATGTACTCGTAGGACGGGTCACCCTTCTTGTAGTACTCGACGGTGAGCGACGTGCGGCCGGCCGGGTCCGTGATGTACTTCAGGAACTTGGTCGGCTTGTTGTTGGACTTGCGCTCCTCATAGGTGAACGTCTGGGTGTTGCCGTTCTTGTCGACGGTCGACGTCATGTAGCCGTCGCAGCCGAAGAGGAAGCGGGTGCCGTCCGGGCGGGTCAGCGTCCAGGCGTCCGGGACCGGGTCCTTGGTCGGCTTGCAGTCCAGGCCCGGCTTCATCGTGACCTGGTAGTGGACGCCCGCCGGGGCCTTCCAGGTGCCGTCCTCCTGCTTACGGAAGACGTGCGATGTGCCGTCGCCGTCCGGGAGACGGATCTCCGTGGGGTTCGGATTCGGGTGGAAGTCCAGGGGCGCGCCCAGCCGGATCGGGCCGGCAGCCTGGAACGACCAGCCGTGACCGGCAACCGTGTCCGAAGTGTCCTGCGAGTTGTACGCGAACCGGGCGAAGGTGGTGAGCCCCCGCCCCGGGTTCGTGAACGCGTTGTACGACCAGACGCTGTTGCCCGACGACAGGTTGTTCATGACCGTCGACCCGGCGCCGGTGTTCTTGCCCGTGTACGAGTAGAACTTCTCCAGGCCGAGCTGGTTGGAGGTCGGGTCCTCGACCGCCACGTTCTGCTTCAGCGCCGGGATGCCGCCCGTGCCCGCCGACAGCCAGCTGCCGTCGGAGATCTTGCGGACGTCCCAGCCGAGCACGTACTCGTTGCGCTTGTTGCCCGAGTCCGAGTTGATCGGGGTGGCGACCTGCGCCTGGATGGTGGCCGACTTGCCCGGCAGCAGGGCCGGGATCGGGGTCTCCAGCTGGTTGCCGCCGGTGGTGACGTCCGTGCCATCGGGAAGCTTCCAGGTGTAGGACAGCTCCCGCTCGCCCGCTGCCCACGCCGAGGACGTGGTGTTGGTGACCGTGAAGTCCACCGTGTAGGTGGAGTTCGGGGTCATCCGGGACGGGGTGGTGGGGGCGTAGTACGTCGAGGAGGTGGTCGAGTCGACGTAGATGACCTGCATATACGGGCGCAACTGCGGGTCGGCGGCCTCCGCCGACAGGAACAGGCTGCGCTCCTGCGGGCCGGTGGTGGACTCGTCCTTCAGCTTGACCGCGACGCCCTTGTTGCCGGCCGGGTTCTTCACCCAGTTCTGCATCAGGCTGGTGGCGTCCCACCAGTGCCGGCCGACGTCCGCCATGTCCGCCACGGTGTCGGAGACGGCGGCGTTCATGTCACCGCCCGGGCTGGTCCAAGGGGTGGTGGAGGTCGCGTTGTTCCAGGTAGCGCCGGTCTCCGCGAAGTCTCGTGTCAGAGCATGGAGTTCGTAGATCGCTCCGTTACTGCCCGTTGTGGTCTCGGCGCCCCACATGTACATCCGGTTGTCGAGCACCGTGGCGGTGGCCGGGATGTCGCTGGTGGGGAATTTCAGCACGGCACGGGTCTTGCCGTAGGTGCCGGAGTTGTTGCCGACGCTCAGCCACTTCTGGCCGACGTCCCAGGACTGGATGGTGTCCTGATTGGTGGTCGGCTGGGCGGAGGAGAGGGTGGTGTCAGTGACGCCGCCCTGGCTGCCCTGGATGATCTTCATCGTCCGGCCGGCCTTGGGGATGCCCACGACGCGGGTCGGCGATCCGAGCAGATCGCCGTCCTCGGTCTTGACCGCGATCTGGTAGTAGTACGACTTCCCGATCTCGCTGGACGACGAGTCGGGGGTGGGCACCGCGGTGGTGTCGGTGTACGCGGTGGCCGTCTTGCCGATCGGTGCGATCAGTGTCGCCGCGGAGGGCGTGAAGTCCTGCTGCGTGGAGCGGTGCAGCTGGTACTCGACGATGTCCGCGCCCGTGTCCCCGGCGGTGTTCTTGTACGCCGGCCAGTGCAGCTCGGGGCCGGTGGAGTGCACCACGGTCGGCGAGTCGAGCACGGTGCCGACGCGGCCCCAGGTGACGTTCAGCCGCGGAATGCTTGAGGTCTCGCCGCCGTAGTAGCCGTCACCGGCCTCGTAGCGGGGGCCGCCGAGCGGCCCGGTGGACGACTCGTCCTTCGCCTTCAGGATGAAGCCGTGGTTCGCGGTGCCGTCGACCCACTTCTGCACCGTGTCGGCGACCGGGAACTCGTGCCACTGGTTGTACTCGCCCTTGTTCTTGACGATCTGGGCGGGGTTCACCAGGCGGACGGCGTCCGCGATGACGGAGGTCGAGGCGGAGGCCGGTCCGTCGCCGAGGACGATCTTGCCGACGGTGCCCTTGTCGAACGGCAGCTGCGTGCCGCCGTTCAGCGAGGTCCACACGCCGTTGGTGCCGGCGCTCTGGTCGACGGTGAAGGTCTGGGTGCCGTCCCGGTGGGTCACCGTGTACGGGGCGTTCGTCGCCCGGTCGGTGGCCGCGACGTAGTGCACGTCGACGCGGTAGGAGGCTGTGTCGGTGACCTTCGGCTGCCAGGTGTACTTGTCCCCGGCGACGGCGTCCTTGTTGTAGTGGTAGTCCTGGCCGATCGCGTACTGGGTCAGCGTCGAGCCGGAGGCGGGCCAGGTGCCGGTAGCCGCCGTCGTACCCGCGTCTCCGTCGTCGGCCTGGACGCTGGTGCCGGACAGCTCGCCCAACAGTCCTGAGGTGTTGGACCAGTTCGCCGTCGACTCGTCCCACGCGCCGGTGGCGCGGTGGGCCTCCATCGTCACATCGTTGCCATTAGTGGTGTGCGACTGGTCGAAGTAGACGCCCAGCCGCGCCCCGTCGACCTTCACGCCGGCCGGAATCTCGTCCAGCGGAAACTTCAGCAGCGAACGAGCCTGGGCCGTGCTGGAGGTCTTGCCGGCGGACAGGTTCCAGGCGGAGTTGAAGTTCACGCCCGGCTGGTCGGACAGGACCATCGTGTCCTGCGAACCGGACGGCGAGGGCGCGATGGTGATGGTCGGGTCGATGACGACCGGGTACTGGCGCTCCTTCGCCGCCAGCCACTTCGCGTCCGGCGTGACGGTGAGCTTCCAGCCGTCGCCGTCGCGGGAGAGCTTCTGGGTGACGGCGGCGCTGTACTCGTACCCGTACGGCGACGAGGCCGACTTCTTCGCGTCGGTCATGTACGGCGCCGGGATGACCAGCACCGGGGTGTTCGGCAGTTCGCCGAAGAACGCGATCGAGCCGTCCTTGCGGGCCTTGGGGCTCAGGCCCTCGGTGTTCAGGGTGAAGGTGTACTTCACCGGGCCGGCGGGCCGTTCGGCGAGGGTGATGTTCTCCTTCACCCGGCCGGGGCCGACCTGGTACGAGAGGTCGGCGCCGTTCGCCGCCCCCTTGTAGGTGACGGTAGCGCCCCTCGCCTCCGGCTTGAGACGGGCGCCCGCGCCCTCCAGCCCGAGCGTGACCGACCGGCCGCCGTCACCGGCCTCGAAGCGGAGCAGCCGGTCCGGGTCGGACCCGAACCAGCTGCGGCCGGTGTTGGCCGTGTTGGCGAACTCGAAGCCCTTGGCCTTTGTCTCCGCGACCCGGGTGTCGATGTTCTTCCAGCTCTTGGAGGCCGTGTCCTTGTACGAGGTCGGCGCGGCCGACAACTCGGCCTCGACGCGGCCGTCGGAGAGCTGCCAGAAGCGCGCCGTGGGCGTCCGGCGGGAGGTCAGTTCCTTGACCCGCTTACCCTTCAGATCGTTCTTTCCCCTGGCCAGCTTCTGTCGGTCGGCTATTCCGTGGTTGCCGTACGAGGGCGGTTCTTTGCCTTCGTTGCCGTCTCCTCCGAACCAGTCGGTGGCGGTTTCGATAATTCCCTTACCATCGTCCTTTTCTGGCTGTGGTGGCGGGGCCGCGTAAGCGACCTGCGGCAGTAGCGTGCCTGCCACCGCTGCGACCACCAGACAGGAGAGATATCTCCTGTAGGGAACCTTCACGTCATTACCTTTCGACATCGGCGGCCGACCCCCGACGAGCGCGAAACGGGCACGCCGAACGAGCCGAGCGGAGAGTTCCGGCCCGGCCTTGAGCATGGCTGTGCAGCCGCATGCGAGCAGCCGAAAGGCCGGTTCACGGGCGCGGCAGCGGATTATTGACCACTTCAGTGAAATCCCGTCAAGCCCACGGACATTCTGGGCAACCCGACCCTGAAAGGCGATGGCTTCGCCCCTTTTGTCCCGTCGCTCGCGCGGTTCTCTCCACGTGGTGTATAACCGCCCGGTTCGACTCCAGAATCGATTCGACCCACCGAAAGCCGGGACTCGTTCATGCCATCCAAGGAATCCACGGAGAGCCCAGAGCCGGAGGAAATGTCCGTCGAGACGCTTCATACGCAAGCCCCAGACGCGGAACCCGCGGATGGGGAAGCGGCGAACACGGAAACGGCAGACACCGGGACGGCGAACAAGAGCCCGGACAAGGGCACCGACGGCAGCCGGGCCGGAATGGCGATCGCCGCCGCCCTGCTGCTCGCCTGCGGCGGCCTCGTCGGCTACGGCGTGCTCGACACGGAGGAGAAGCCGAAGGCACCCACCGTGCCGACCGCCGCCGTGACGTACGAGGTCACGGGCGAGGGCCCGGTCGAGATCTCGTACCTCGGCCGCGACGAGGACGGCCAGGCGACGGTCGTCCGGGACGCCAAGCTGCCGTGGAAGCAGACCGTCCAGGTGCCGCTGGGCAAAGCCCCGACCGTGGCCATCGTCCTCGGCGAGAAGGGCGGACAGGCAGCCTGCACGCTCGCCATCCGCGGCAAGCACGCCCAAAGAGCTACGGCCATGAACGAATTCGGGCGCGCCACCTGCGCGGGCGAACTGCCCGCCACCGAAAACTGATCATCACACAGCAGCTTCACGAGGGATGGGCATGAGTCCGAGAGGGACCCGCGCGCGGCGGGCAAGCACGTCGAAGCGGACCATCTGGCTGACGGCGGGAGCCGTGGTCCTGGCCGGCACCGGTGTGACGGCCGTGACCGCCACGGGAGGCTCCGGCGACACCGGGACCGATGACAGCTCCCGACCAGCCAAGGCGCACACGCTGGCGCTGGCAGGCAAGGACGCCAAGAAGCGCGAACTGCCCCGCACTGAGACACAGCTCTTCTCACTCGTCGGCGTCTCATGGGAGAACAGCGCCGACGACTTCGAGGGCACCGCTCAGATACGCACCCGCAGCGCGGACGACGGCGCCTGGACCGACTGGCGCGATCTCGACTTCGGCATCCGGGCCCCGGAAACGAAGGAGGGCGACGCCTCAGGCGTCCGCGGCGCCTCGGAGCCGCTGTGGGTGGGGCCGTCGGACGCCGTCCAAGCACGAGTCGTGGCCGGCGGCAAGGAGACCGCGGTGCCGGACGCGCTGCGGCTCGACATGATCGACCCGGGCGAGACGAAGGGCGGCAAGGGGAACGGAAAGGGCAAGCCGTCCGCCAAGCCAGAGAAGACGGACACCGCCGCACCGAGCCCCACGGTCCCCGGCGAGGCCCCCGCGCCGAGCACCGCACCCGAACCGACCGGAATCGCCACGGAGTCGGCCGTGGCCCCGGCCACCGAACAGCCGCCCACGCCCCCGGCCCCCTCCGAGACGGCGACACAGGATCCGCCGGAGCCGGCCG
>NZ_BMRY01000001.1:231303-1359393 GCF_014648875.1 Streptomyces parvus
GGCCGCCGAGCCGAGCGCTCCCGCCCCCAGCCAGGAGCCGACCGCCGAACCCAGCACCGCCCCGACCACCGAACCCACGACACCGGCGCCCTCCGAGACAGCCACACAGGATCCGCCGCAGCCGACCGCCGAGCCGAGCGCTCCCGCCCCCAGCCAGGAGCCGACCGCCGAACCCAGCACCGCCCCGACCACCGAACCCACGACACCGGCGCCCTCCGAGACAGCCACACAGGATCCGCCGCAGCCGACCGCCCCTGCCGAACCAACGATCGTCAGCCGGGCCGACTGGGGCGCGGACGAGTCGCTCGTCGCGGACCCGCCTTCCTACCTGGACAAGGTCGACGCGGTCTTCGTCCACCACACCGCCGGCACGAACAACTACGACTGCGCCGAGTCGCCCGCCATCATCCGGGCCATCCTCACGTACCACGTGAAGACCAACGGCTGGAACGACCTCGGCTACAACTTCTTCGTCGACAAGTGCGGCACGGTCTTCGAGGGCCGCGCGGGCGGCGTCGACAAGCCCGTCCGCGGAGCCCACACCTACGGCTTCAACGGCTACTCGTCCGGCGTCTCGCTCCTCGGCGACTACGAGAACGGCGGTACGCCGACGGCTGCGGCCAAGCAGGCGATCGCCGACATCTCCGCGTGGAAGCTCGGCTTGCACGGCGTCGCCCCGGAGGCGAAGGTGACGCTCACCGCCGCGGGTGACACCGGCGTCTGGAACACCGGCGACAAGGCCACTCTCAACACGATTTCCGGTCACCGCGACGGCTACGCCACGCTCTGCCCAGGTGCCACGCTCTACTCTGCACTGCCGGAGATCCGCAGCACTGCGGGCGCGTCGATATACACGAGCTGATCCCGCACGGCTGATGGCCGCCTTCCGCCGCGGTGGCGGGGGCGGCCTTCTTTCCCGGTTTCGCGTCGCCTGTCTTGCGGACTGTATGCACGTCCTTGCGGCCTGGTTAGTCGTTGCCATTTCGGCCAGACGCAGCGGCCCCGTCTCTGACGGCCGCCCTATGGCGGCATGGACGTCGCAGGCGGCCCGCACCGCGGCGAGCGGCGCCCCGGGCGACATGCGCATACCGCGCCACCCCTGCCGGGTCACCTCGGGGCCGGGAGGCAGCGCGTCGTCCCACACCAGCCAGGGGTACACCCCCTCCGTGGCCAGGTCGGCGAGCACGCGGCCGGCTTCAGCACTGATCATTCCTTGAGGCTAGGGACAGGACGCGGGACGCGACACGCTCCGTACCCGACGCCGTCAGGTCCCGGCCGACTTCGTCAACTCTCGCCGGGGTGCAGAATCCTCGCATGGACATCGAACCCGTCGCCTGGGACCACCCCGACGCCGCAATGCTGCGCGCCCGGCAGCGCGCCGAGATGGCCGAGCGGTACGGCACCCCTGACAGCGAGTCGGGCAGCGTGCCTTCCGCATCCGACATCGAGGTGTTCGTCGTGGCCCGGACGGCCGACGGGACCGCCGTCGGCTGCGGCGGGCTGCGCGCCCTGGACGAGCGGTCGGGCGAGGTCAAGCGGATGTTCGTGGTGCCGGACCGGCGCGGCACCGGTGTGGCTCCCGCCGTCCTGGCGGCGCTGGAGCAGTGGGCGGAGGCCAGGGGCTGGACCCGGCTGCGGCTGGAAACCGGCCCCGCGCAGCCCGACGCCGTCCGCTTCTACACGCGCTCCGGCTACCGGCGGATCCCCAACTTCGGTGCGTACGCCCAGGTGCCTGACTCCCTCTGCTTCGAGCGCCTGCTCCCACCGTCATCCGTACCGGCCCCCTAGGTCCTGTCGTGGCCGGGTGAGGGCGAGCGACATGTGGTCCGGCTCGCCCTCACAGCGGGGCGTGATCAGAACTTCCCGTCGACCGGGATCCAGCCGGACCAGGTCTCGGGCTGGTAGAACTTTCCGGTGTCGCCGTCGTAGCGCAGGATCCGCAGGCGTACGTTGCCGTTCTCGCGGTAGTCCTTGTTGCAGGTCGCCCAGGTGTTCACGCCGAGCTTGTTGACGCAGACCTCCTCGGCGCGCCCGTAGTCGGTGTAGACCCCGACGGCCGCGGACATGCCGTCCTTCTTGGTGTCGCCGGCCCAGATGATGTCGCCGTTGTGCTGGAAGCACCCGCTGGAGCCGTAGGCGGCGGTCGCACCCAGGCAGGTGTTCGACGGCGGGGCGGCCTTGGCGGCCATCGCGCCCACCGGTCCCGTCGTCTCGTCCTCGTCCGCCGGGAAGGGGATCTCCGTGCCCGGTTCCGTGGCGAGGCCTTCGACGATCTTCACGCCGGCGGGCAGCTGGATTTCCACGGGGGTCTCCGGGGCGTCGTCGGCGAGCGCCGGCGTCGCGGTGACGGCCGAGAGGGCGAGTGCCGACGCCCCGGCGAGAACGCTCAACTTCGAGCGCCAGTTTTCACGCATGCTTCACTACCCCCGCGCCTGACCTCTGTGGCGAGATCATCAATTATCAAATGTGAACAGGGTGTGAGACTAAGAGATCGCTGTGACGGAAGGAAGGGGCCCCTGTGACGCAAGTGGTTGACGGTGCCCGTGATCCTGACCGTCGCACGGGCAGGATCACCGGCCAGGAAGGCCGTACGGTACGCGGAACGGGAGGGCGGGCACACGGTTGTGTGCCCGCCCTCCCGTTCCGGATCTCTCACCCGCTCACCGGGGATGCGCTCACGGCAGGGTGGGCGGCTCGGCGGCCCGCTCCCCCTCGGTGACTTCGGCGAACGAGGGGTCGACGGCGCACTCCGCGGGGATGTCGGCGGCGGAGCGGGCGCACTTCTCGGGGCCCGGCACACTCTGCTCGTTCAGCTCGGGCGGCTCCGTCGCGAGCTTGCCCGTCTCGATGTTCTCCGCGAGTTCCTTCACGGAAGCCGGTCCGGTGGGGGCGGCGGGCCGCTCGGCCTCCGTGGTGTCCGGCGAGGACGAACAGGCCGCCAGACCCGCTGTCGCGCACAGGACGAGGGCGGCCGAAGCCGCGGCGGTACGAAGTCGCATGCAAATCCCCCCTACGCGGATGCCCGGACACCCGGGTCATCAGTCGATCCACGGTGCCACAGAGGGGGGTTGGGCGGGCGGAGAACAGGTGAAGAAGGCGCGCAGAGTGCCTCGTCAGCCGACCGGCAGCCCCGGTGCCGGGTGGGCGTCCATCAGTTCCTTCACCTCTCCCCGCACCTTCCTGATCGCCGCCTCGTCGCCCGTGCGGGCCGCGTCGACCGCCGTGGTGATCCAGGTGGCGACCGCGCCCATCGCGGAGGCGGGGACGCCCCGGGAGGTGAGGGCCGGGGTGCCGATCCGGATGCCGGAGGGGTCGAAGGGCTTACGGGGGTCGTAGGGGACGGTGTTGTAGTTGACGACGATGCCCGCGCGGTCGAGGGCCTTGGCCGCGGTCTTGCCGGGGACGTCCTTGTTCGTGAGGTCGATCAGCAGCAGGTGGTTGTCGGTGCCGCCGGAGACCAGGTCGAAGCCTCGGGCCGCCAACTCCTCCCCCAGCGCTCGGGCGTTGGCCACGACCTGGTGGGCGTAGGAGCAGAAGCCGGCGGTGGCGGCTTCGCCGAGGGCGACCGCGATGGCGGCCGTGGTCTGGTTGTGGGGGCCGCCCTGGAGGCCGGGGAAGACCGCGCGGTCGATGGCGCGGGCGTGTTCGGCGGTGGAGAGCAGCATCGCGCCGCGCGGGCCGCGCAGGGTCTTGTGGGTGGTGGTGGAGACGACGTCCGCGTGACCGGCGGGCGAGGGGTGCGCGCCGCCCGCGATCAGGCCGGCGATGTGGGCGATGTCCGCGACCAGGACGGCCCCCGTCTCGCGGGCGATCTCCGCGAAGCCCGCGAAGTCGATCGTGCGGGGAACGGTCGTACCGCCGCAGAAGATGAGCTTGGGTCGTTCGGCGCGGGCCAGGTCGCGGACCTCGTCCAGGTCGATCCGGCCGGTGTCCCGGCGGACCCCGTACCGGACACCGCGGAACCAGCGGCCGGTGGCCGAGACGTCCCAGCCGTGCGTGAGGTGGCCGCCCATCGGGAGCGACATGCCGAGGACGGTGTCACCGGGCTGGAGGAAGGCCAGGTAGGCGGCGAGGTTGGCCGGGGAGCCGGAGTAGGGCTGGACGTTGGCGTGGTCCATCCCGAAGAGGGCCTGGGCGCGGCGGATCGCCAGGGTCTCGACCTGGTCGATGACCTGCTGGCCCTCGTAGTACCGCTTGCCGGGGTAGCCCTCGGAGTACTTGTTCTGGAGGACGGTGCCCGAGGCTTCGAGCACGGCGGCGGAGACGTAGTTCTCACTGGGGATCAGGCGCAGGGTGTCGGCCTGGAGCCGCTCCTCCGCGCCGATCAGGGCGGCCAGTTCCGGGTCGGACGCCAGAAGGGCCGGGTGGCGGGGCGCGGTCGCGGCAGCGGTAGCCGTGGTGGTCGTGGTGGCGCGGGTGGTCATGGAAGAGGCCTTCCGGGTCGGCCGCTGTACGCGGCGTGGACCCGGATGCCCAGGCGGACGGCTCTCCGGAGATGACGCCCCGGGCACGCCCGGGGTGCGCCGCTTCCTCGTGGTCGGTTCCACGGAGCGCCCCTGCCGGGGCGCGCGCCAGTCGCGGCGTTCGGCAGTTTAGAGGGTGGGCCGGGGCGGCGGTGGCCCGGCGCCCGAAGAGGCTGCCGCGACCGTGCGTGGCCGGTGCCCGAAGTGGGCAGATTCCCGGTGACTTTTCGGCTCGGCGGTGGGGGACCGTTATGGAGTCCGGTGATCGTTACGGCGTTGCGGGGTACGGAGGCGACGGAGCCGGGGGCGGCGGGGCCGTGCCGCCGCCTTCTCAGGCGCCGTCCGTCGGGCCGCCGCCGCCCGGTGCGGCGTTGCGGGCGGTCGCCGCGGCGTTGCTCAACCTGACCGGGCTCGGGCTCGGTTACGCCCTGTTGGGGCGCTGGGGGCGGGCCGCGGTGTGCTGGGCGGCCACGGCGGTGCTGTTGTGGGTGGCGTTGCCCGCCGATCCGGACGGGGTGGCCGCGGGTGTGCTCGTCGGGTACGTGCTCGTTCTCGTGGCCGCCGCCGTCGACGGAGGACGGATCGCCCGGCGTTCGGCGGTGGGCGGGGCGTGGCGGCCCGGGCTTGCGGTCGGTCTCGGCGTGGTGCTGCTGGCCGTGCCGGCGGGCGGGGCCGTGGTGTACGGCTCCGCGCGGGACGAGGCGCGGGAGCAGATGCTGCTGGAGCGGCTGGAGGACGGGGACGAGCGGGTCGCCACCGCCTCGGGGCAGCCGTTCGACGCGGCGAAGGACGAGTACGGGAAGGCTCTCGCCGTCTATCGCGCGCTCGACGAGGACCATCCCGGTTCCCGGGCCGCGAAGCTCGTCCCTGACCGGCTGAAGGCCTACTACGACGCCGTCTCCGCCCCGTACGCGAAGAAGCGGCACTGCGAGGCCGTCGCGCCGCTGACGTATCTGCGGACGCTGCCGGACTCGGTGGACGGGCAGCTGCTGGGTGATCTGGCCGCCTGGCCCGACACCCCGCTCGCCGAGTCTCTGTACGCGTGCGGTGTCTCCCGTCTCGGTGGGACCGGCGGCGGCGGTGGTGGTAGCGGTGATGGTGGTGCGGAGCTGGGGCAGTTGTTGCGTACGTTCCCCGATTCCGCCTCCGCGCGGCGGGTCGCACCCGCGATCGACGAGCGGATCAAGGACCAGGTCGCGGCCTTGAAGGGCGCCGAGCCGTGTGCGGCCACCGAGGTGCTGCGCGGCCTCGGCGCCACCGCGTCCCGGCTGCCCGACGACAGCGTGAAGAAGCTGCGCGCCGATGCCGACAAGGGCGTCGTGGACGGGGTGTACGCCTGCGGGGTCGACCAGTTCGAGGACGAGAAGTTCGGTGCCGCGCGCACGACGCTCACCGGTTTCGCACGGACGTACAGGAGCGACGGGCGGGCGGGGCAGGCCCGGGACATCGCGATAGCCGCGGAGATAGCCGACGACCGGCCGGCCGCGGGCAAACGGCTGCCGCCGTCGAAGCGGCCCGGCGGGGCCCGGATGGAGCTGGTCATCAGCAATGACGCGCCGAACACGGTCGAGGTGCTCTACACCGGTCCGGTCACCGGCACCGTCACGCTGAGGGCCTGCGCCGGCTGCGAGCGGTACAGCGCCTCCGAGGGCCCGCGGCGGGCCTGCAGGGCGAGCGGCAGGAGTTACCCGAAGGCACGGCTCCAACTGCCCGCCGGGGAGTACCACTTCCTCTACAAGCACGGCACGGGCGCGACCTCCCGCGTGGACAGCTACTCCTCCGGGACCCGGGTCCAGCCGGGCTACACCTACACCAGTTGCACGTACGTCATCGAGCGCGGCCCGTTCGGCCTGGACCTGCCGCAGCTCCCGGATCCGATCCAGCCGGTGGTCAGCCCTTGGGGCGCGGGTTCTTCTCGATGACCCGGCCGTCCAGTTCGGCGGTGAGGAAGGCGCCGCCGTGCGAGTCGGAGACGTACACGCGCACCACCGGGCGGTCGCCGTGGAAGGGCGACGAGGGGTCCACGATCACGTAACTGCTCTCCGGATTGTCGACGTTGAGCGTCTTCTCCGCCGTCTTCAGCAGGGCGGGCAGCGCGTCCCAGTCGACGGAGTCCAGGTCGATCGTCGTGGAGCCGGAGGTCAGGGTGCCGCCCATGTCGTCGTTCTTCGCCCGGCCGTCGCGGTAGCTGAAGCGGTCGTACAGCGCGGCGTTGGACTTCAACGGCGCCTCGGCGGAGGCGTGTTCGCCGTAGAGGGTGAAGTCGGTGACCTTCGTTCCGCCCATGAGCGGCTTCAGCGCGTCGATCGCGGTCCGCGCTCCGTCCGGGGTCAGGAGGTTCACCGCCTCCGCCTCCGGTGCGTCCTGCTCGTCGGGTCCGTCGGCGACCGGGTCGGGCGCCGGGGCCGAGGCCGAGACCTGCGGTGCGCTCGCCCGGTCGCGCGGGAGGTCGTCGCCGCCGGAGCCCTCGGAGGAGAAGGCGCCGGACGTCCAGAGGATGGCGCCCGCGATCACCACGGCCGAGACGACGGACGACGCGGCGCTGATCCGCCAGACGCGGCGCTCGATGCGGCGTCCGCGCTCGTCCCGGGTGGCGGCGGAAGTGGGGGGCGGCGTGGCGTATCCCGTCGGGACGCGGTCCTCCGGGGCTCCGAAGGGCGCGAACCCGGGCCCCGGTCGCGGCGGTGGCGTGGCGGCCGACTGCGTGGGCGCCACGTGTACGGATCCGGGGTGCGCGGATCCGGGGTGCGCGGAGGCGGGGTGCGCGGAGGCGGGGCGTTCCCGTACCGGCTCCGTGGGCGTCGGGGTCGTGCTCCCGCCGCCCCGCGCTGCCTCGGCCAGCAGGCGGTCGAGGGTCTCGGCGTCCGGGCGGGCCGGGATGTCCCGGGTGAGGAGCGCGTTCAGCGCCGGGGCCAGGGACCCGGCCCGTACCGGCGGCGGGATCTCCTCGTCGAGCACGGCGGCCAGCGTGGCCAGGGTGGTGGCCCGGCGCAGCGGGTGGCGGCCCTCGACGGCGACGTACAGCATCATGCCGAGCGACCAGAGGTCGGAGGACGGGTCGCCCTCCGTGCCCCGGATGCGCTCGGGGGCTATGTAGTCGGGCGAGCCGATGAGGGCGCCCGTCATGGTGAGGCTGGTCGACTCGCGGATGGCGGCGATGCCGAAGTCCGTGAGGACGGGGCGGCCGTCGGGGCGCAGCAGGACGTTGGCGGGCTTGACGTCACGGTGCTGGATACCCACCGCGTGGGCGGCACGGAGGGCGGAGAGGATGCCGCGCCCCAGCTCGGCGGCGTCGGCGGGCGCCATGGGCCCGGTGGCGAGCCGGTCGTGCAGGGAGGAGCCGGCCACCAGCTCCATCACGATCCACGGGTAGCCGTCCTCGCCGGGGTCGACGATGTGGTGGACGGTGACCACGTTGGGGTGGTCGACCCGGGCCAGGGCGCGGGCCTCGCGCAGGACCCGGGCGCGCAGGGTGCGGGCGCCCTCGGGGTCGTACTCCGCGAGCGCCGGGTCCGGGGGCCGTACTTCCTTCAGCGCGACGTCGCGGTGGAGCGCCTCGTCGCGGGCCCGCCAGACCATGCCCATGCCGCCGCTGCCGAGTCGCTCGACCAGCGTGAAACGGCCGTCGATCACCCGTCCCGAGGGGACCTCTTCGCTCATGGGCCGTAGCGTACGGGGGGCGTCGGACAGCGGGGAGCGGGGGCGGGGCCCGAGGGCCGCAGCCCTGTCAGGCCGAGGTGCGTTTGCGGGATGACGCCGTCTTCTTCGTCGTCCCGCTGCCGCCGCTCGACGACGTCTGCTTCTTCGTCGCCGTCTTCTTCGCGGTGGCCTTCTTCGTCGTCGACGTGGACTTCTTCGCGCCGGTGGACTTGGGGGTGGACTTTTTCGCTGCCGCGGTGGACTTCTTCGCTGCCGCGGTGCTCTTCTTCGTGGGCTGCGGGGACGACTTCCCGGCCGACTTTCCGGACGTCCTCTTGATGGGGTGTACGTCGGCCATCTCGCCGTCGCCCTCGCCCTCCGCCCCGGCCCCCTCCTCGCCCCGGGACTTCTTCGCCGCCTGCACGCTGTTCTCCAGGGCCGCGATCAGGTCGATGACCTTGCCGCCGCCGGCGTCCCCGGACTCGGCCGGGCGCACGGTCTCGCCGGAGGCCTTCGCGGCGATGAGTTCCTCCACGGCCTCCCGGTAGTCGTCGTGGAGGCTGTCCATGTCGACCTCGCCGAGGGTGTCCATCAGGGCGTCCGCCAGGTCGAGTTCGGCGTCGCGGACCGTGACGTCACCGTCGGGCGCGACGCCCTCGGGGGCGCGGATCTCGTCGGGCCAGAGCAGTCCGTGCATGGCGATCACGTCGTCCACGACGCGGAGCATGCCGAGCCGTTCGCGGCCGCGCAGGGCGTACTTGGCGACGGCGACCTTGTTGCTGCGCTTGAGGGCCTCGCGGAGCAGGGTGTACGGCTTGGCGGCGGGCACGCCGTTGGCGGAGAGGTAGTACGCCGCGTCCATCTGGAGCGGGTCGATCTGGTCCGCGGGCACGAAGGCGACGATCTCGATGGTCTTCGCGGTGGGCAGCGGGAGCTGGGCGAGATCCTCGTCGGTGATCGGGATCATCGTGCCGTCGGCGTCCTCGTACGCCTTGCCGATCTCGCCGCCCTGGACCTCTTCCTCGTCCAGTTCGCAGACCTTGCGGTACCGGATCCGGCCACCGTCGGCGAGATGGATCTGCCGGAAGTGGATCGAGTGGTTCTCGGTGGCGTTGACCAGCTTGATCGGGATGCTGACCAGCCCGAAGGAGATCGCGCCGTTCCATATGGACCTCACCGTTCACCCCTTTTGGCCGTGAAGCACAGTTTGGAGGGTTTTCGTGTGACTCTTATCGTATGACGCCGATCACCGAGGTGGAGGGGCGACGGGTCACGCTCAGCAATCTCGACAAGGTCCTGTATCCGGCCACCGGAACGACCAAGGGCGAGGTGCTGCACTACTACGCGGCCACCGTGGGCGGCGTGATCCTGCCCCAGCTGGCCGACCGTCCCGTGTCCTTCCTGCGGTATCCGGACGGGCCGGGCGGCCAGCTCTTCTTCACCAAGAATCCGCCACCCGGTACGCCCGCCTGGGTGGAGACCACCCCGGTCCCCCGCAGCGAGGCCCGGGGTGCCCGGCAGGTGGTCGTGGGCGGTCTGGCCTCGTTGATGTGGGCGGCGAACCTGGTGGTGGAGTTCCACACGCCGCAGTGGCGCACCGGCGCGCCGGGGGTCGCCGACCGGATGGTCCTCGACCTGGACCCCGGCTCCCCGGCGACGGTCGTGGAGTGCTGCGCGGTGGCGCTCTGGCTTCGGGAACGGCTCGCGGACGACGGGCTGACGGCGTACGGGAAGACGTCCGGGTCCAAGGGGCTGCATCTGCTGGTCCCGCTGGAGCCCACGCCGTCCGGCGAGGTGTCCGCGTACGCGAAGCGGCTCGCGCTGGAGGCGGAGGAGGCCCTTCCGGCGCTGGCACTGCACCGGATGAAGCGCTCCCTGCGGCCGGGCAAGGTCTTTGTCGACTTCAGCCAGAACTCCGCGTCGAAGACGACCGCCACGCCCTACACCCTGCGCGCCCGCCCCGAGCCGACCGTCTCGGCCCCCGTGACCTGGGACGAGATCGCGGACTGCCGGGAGGCCGGGGCCCTGGTGTTCCGCGCCGGGGACATGGCCGCCCGGCTGGACCGGCACGGCGATCTGCTCGCCCCGCTGAACGACCCGGGGCAGGGCCGTCCGCTCCCCCGCACCGCCGAATCATCTTGACCCGGTCATGACCTCGTTACGGGCCCGAGGAAAGGCCACAAGTGGCGGGTGGATTGTCGGAGCCGTGGTGCACACTCTGCGCAGGCGCTTTCTACGGGGCGCGCCGGGAGGGGTGTGACGGGCAGGGTGCGCCGCGTGGCGTGCCGGTCCGGGCGCTGTCGTGATCACGGGGAGGGGATGGCGTGTTCTCGGGGATCGACGAGGTCGACTGGGCCTCGATGGAGCATGCCTACGGGCCGGCCGACGACGTACCGGAGCTCCTGCGGGGGCTCGCGTCGGACGATCCGGCGGAGCGGGAGGCCGCGCTCGACGGCATGTACGGGGCGGTGCACCACCAGGGCGACGTGTACGCGTGCACGCTGGCGTGCATCCCGTTCCTGTTCGAGCTGGTCGTGGATCCGGGAGTGCAGGACCGGGGCGGCGTCGTCGAACTGCTCACCAGCATCGGGGGCTTCGACCTCGACGAGGACGACGAGGCGGAGATCGACGAGGACGAGATCGAGGGCGCCGCGAACTACGCGATGGCGGCGGCCGCGGTCACCGCGGGCGCCGGGGTGTTCTTCGAGCTGATCGCCGACGAGGACCCCGGGGTACGGCTCGCGGCCCCGCTGGCGCTCGCCACGCTGCACCGGCACCCCGTGCGGGTGCTCGCGCTGCTGCGCGAGCGGCTGCCGGTGGAGCCCGACGAGGAGGTGCGGCTCGCCCTCGTGGAGGCGGCCGGACGGGTCGCCCTGCGGCACCGGCCGCTGGCCGAGCGGGTCGGGAAGTGGCTGGGCCTGCTGGCGTCCCGGGCCGACTCCCCGGGACTGCGCCTCGCGGCCCTGGCCCAGCTGGCCCGCTGTTCGCCCGACGGGCTGCCCGGCGACGTGGTGCCGGTGGTCTCGGGGCTGCTGCGCGAGATGCGTTCGGCCCCGGAGGAGTCCGACGGCCGGGTGGAGCCCGCCGGTCCGGGAACGGGTGCCCCTCCCGGAGGGATCCCCGCGCGGGAGGACGACGAGCCGGAGCCCGGCTCGGACACGACAGCGCCGTCGGCCCAGGCCCCGGCGGCGGACTCCGAGCCCGTGGAGCCCATCGAACCCGTGGAGCCGGTACAGGCCGTGGACCCCGAGCCCGTGGCCTCGGCGGAGGCCGGGCGGGGCGAGCATGTCGTGACGCCGACGCTCGTGGGGCAGCTGCGCTCGCTGTACGCCCAGGAGAACGCCGGGCGCGGCGCCCCCTGGGCCGCGGATCTGCTGCGCACCCTGCACGTCGGCCTTGACGACCGGGTGGGCGACCGCACCGCGCTGCTCGCCGACCAGTTGCGCAGCCCCGACCGCCATCAGCGCATCGACGCCGTACGGATGAGCGGCGGGCTCATACGGGCCTGGCGCGGCCCCTACGAGGAGCTGGTGGCGCTCGTCGGCGAGCAGTTGGCCGACCCCGAGCCCCGGCTGGCCGAGGCCGCGTCCCATGTGCTGGAGGAGCTCTTCGGACTCGCCGCGCCCGCGGCGGACGCCCTGGCCGCCCGGCTGGCCGCCGATCCCGGGGGCTGGGTGAAGACCTGGGCCGGCGGTCCGCCCGGACTCGGCTCCACCGTGAAGGCACTGGCCCGGCTCGGCGACGCCCGTGCGGTGCCCGCGCTGGCGGCGGCCCTGGAGCGGGAGCAGGTGGCGCACGACGTGGGGTTCGCGGTGGGGTGCCTGGGGGCGGCGGCCCGGCCGCTCGCCGGGGTGCTGCGGCGCAGGCTCGCGGACGTGGAGCTGGACGAGAACGCCTACGACCGGGCGAGCCCGCTGCTGGCCGGGCTGACCGCGCTGCGGGCGGGTGAGGCCACCCCCGAGGTGCTGCGGGTGCTGCGCGGGGCGCCGGAGTACCGGGGCGCGTGGCTGCGTACGGCGGCGCTGCGGGCGCTGGGAGCCTTCGGGCCCGCCGCGCGGGAGGCCGTCCCCGAGCTGCGGGCGCTGGTCCGCCGTCCGGGGACGGCGTCCGCGACGGAGGCGGCCGAGGCCCTGTGGGCGGCCTCCGGGGACGCGGACACGGTGCTGCCGGTGCTGATCGAGGGCCTTGAGTCGGACCAGGTGCACGACCGGCGGTCGGCGGCGGTGGCACTGGGGGCGCTCGGGCCGCGCGCCGCGGTGGTCGCACCCCGGCTGCGCGGGCTCCTGGCGCACGACGAGCTGTGGCTGCGGGTCGACGCGGCGATCGCACTGTGGGAGGTGTCCGGGCGGACCCGGGAGACCGTCGCGGCGCTGCTCACCGCCTGGGAACAGAACCGCCATGTCCGGGTCCGGGTGGCAGAATGCCTGGCACGGATGGGGCCGGTCCCCGAGGGGTCGGCCGCGGCACACGTCCTGCGGAGCGAACTCGTCTCCGTACGCCGTCACAACGCGATGGACGGCGGGTACGGCAGTCATGACATCCACGAGGACGAAAAGCTCCTGGCACTGTGCCGGCAGGCGCTCCGGGGGGCGGGGAAAGGAAGCACTCCATGATCATTTTCGGCACCAAGGGCTACCTCTATCAGCTGGCCGTCCTGACGATGGTGTGCGGCTGGTGCGGCAACCCGGCGGCGCACACCCTGCGCAAGCGGGTCACGAAGTTCACGCTGTTCTTCGTGCCGCTGTTCCCGTTCTCGACGAAGTACGCCACGCAGTGCACGTTCTGCGGCGGGGAGCGGCAGATACCCAAGGAGGAGGCGGACCTGCTGCTCGCCCAGGCCGCGGCCGGGCAGGACGGCAACGCCTACGGTCAGGCCCCGCAGCCCGGCGTCACGCCGCCCGGCCAGAACCCGTACCAGCGCTGACCCGTCGGCGGTCCGGCCCGTGCGGCCCCTGCGGCGACCGCGGGGCCACGCAACGTTACGCAGTGGTGCGAACCGGGCATTGCGCGCGGCCACCCCATTAGGGTGTGAAGCCTCTGTCGTCGAGGAGGAGGCGAGAGTTGCGTCCGCACCGCGCCCCGGCGGCGACCCGCACCGCCGCGTCCGCCGTCGCCGCGCTCACCCTGCTGTCCGGCTGCGGCACGGCGGGCGGGCTGAAGAGCGCGGGGGACGCGCCGTCGGCCGTCGAGCCCAAGGGCCTGTGGCCCGAGCTGCCGCCCGCCTCCTCCGCCCCGTACGACTACGGGGAGGGCGAGACCGCTCGGATCCCGGGGATCCGGGTCACCGGCGGTGATGTGCGGCGGCTGGACCCGGTGACCGTGGCACAGGCCGGGCTGAAGGCGAAGACGGACCGCGACAGCGGCCTGGACGAACTGCCGGACTCCACAGTGCGGCAGATCGAGGCGTGCCGGACCGCCCCGGACGACTGCCCGGTCCTCCCCCCGTACTACCGCGATCTGACCGGCGACGGCCGGGACGAACTGGTGCTCGGCATCCGGATGCCCGACCAGCAGCTCGCCGTCCGCGTCTACATGCCGGACGGGGGCGGGCTGACCCGGATCATGTCCACCTACGACGCCGTGATCAGCGTGGAGCTGGCGGGCCGGGACCTGATCATGCGGGCTCCCTCGGTGATCCCGGGGTACGAGTACCGCACCGCGTGGTCCTGGGACGACCGGCAGCGCGCGATGCTGCCCACCCGGGACGAGATCCTGCGGACGCCCGAGCACCGGAAGGCCCCGAGGCCGGGGCGCACGCCGACGGGCACATCGGCCCCGACCCCGTCCGCCGGCACCACCGCAAGCCCGGGAACATCGACGCCCTCCGACTCCGCCGCGGGGACGCGATGAGACGGCGGCGCCGCTTCCGCTCGCCCTCCTGGACCGCGAGCCTCACCTGGAAGTCCGCGGTCTTCCTGACCGCCATGTGCTGCACCCTGGCCGCCCTCCTCGGCGTCCTCGTGCACACCGCGGTCACCCGGCAGACCGTCGAGCACGCCCGCGAGAAGGCGCTGGCCCGGCTGGAGGTGGTCACCGACGCGTACGAGGCCGGGGAGCCGCTGCCCCGGGGGTCCGGCATCGACCCGCCCGGCCTGCCCGCATCGCTGCGCGCCCTCGCCGCCGGCGGCGAGCGGGGCACGGTCGTCGCCGACGGGCCGCACCGGCCGGGCGACCCGGACGGCCGGGGCGGCCCGGCCATGTGGGCGGCGGGCCCGGCGGACGGGCGGGCGCTCGCCACCTGGACGGACTACAGCCACAGCGCCCGGACCATCGGCGGCCTCGACCGCGCGATCATCGGCTCCTCGCTGCTGGCCATCGCCGCCACCCTGCTCGTCGGACTGTTCGCCGTCGGCCGGGTGACCCGCCGGCTCCACCAGAGCGCCCGGGTGGCCCGCCGGATCAGCGCGGGCGATCTCGACGCCCGGGTGAACGACCCGCGGACCGCGCGCCCGGTCCGCGCCCAGGACGAGGTGGCGATCGTGGCGGGCGCTCTCGACACGATGGCCTCGACCCTTCAGCGCAAGCTCCAGACCGAGCAGCGGTTCACCGCCGATGTCGCGCACGAGCTGCGCACCCCGCTGACCGGTCTGTCGGCCGCCGCCGAACTGCTGCCACCGGGCCGCCCGGCGGAGCTCGTGCGCGACCGGGTGCAGGCCATGCGGGCGCTGACCGAGGACCTGCTGGAGATCTCGCGCCTCGACGCCCGTACCGAGCAGGTCGACCTCGCCGTGCACGATCTCGCGCCGATCGCGGAGCGGGTCGTCCGGGCGTCGGGCACCGACACCGAGGTACGGGTGAGCGGCGCGGCCCGGGTGGAGACCGACCGGCGGCGGCTGGAGCGGGTGCTCGGCAACCTCGTGGCCAACGCCCACCGGCACGGGGCGCCTCCGGTGGTGCTGGACGTGGACGGCGCGGTGGTCACCGTGACGGACCACGGGCCGGGGTTCCCGGCGTATCTGCTGGACGGCGGACCGCAGCGGTTCCGTACGGACGGCGCGGGCAAGGGGCACGGTCTCGGGCTGACCATCGCGCTCGGCCAGGCCCAGGTCATCGGCGCCCGGCTGGACTTCGGCGACGCGCCGGACGGCGGGGCGCTCGCCCGGTTGACCCTGCCGGAGTACGTGCGGCTCGACGACGGTGATTCCGACGAGAATCCCGGTGGGGACAGGGGTCGGCGGGGCTCGGACGACCCGGACGGCTCAACAGGGAACGCCCCTCACGCATCGTGACGCGTTGCAGACCGTGAGTGGCGATTTTAGCGTGACGATCACGAGCCCAGCTCGTGTCCCCCACGTTCCGCTTTCCCCATCGCATGGAGGCAGCATGTCCCCCCTGTCCCGCCCCTCGCGGCTCCGCCGGCTCGGTCTCTGCGTCGCCACCGGCACGCTCGCGGCGCTCACGGCCGCCGCTCCCGCCGCCATGGCGGCCGACCCCCAGCCCGTCGGCCAGCGTGCGGAGGCAAGCGCTCCGGACCCGACGTCCGACGAGCTGTCCGCCTCGGCGCTCCAGCGCGAGCACGAGGCGCAGCAGAAGGAGGCCCGCCAAGAGGCGCAGCAGCAGGGCCAGGCGCGGCCCCAGGCGCCGAAGCGGATGTACAAGGGACGGGTCATCGCCAAGCCGTACCTGCTGCTCCGTGACAAGCCGACGCGCAGCAGCCGTATCGTCGGCTCGGTCAAGTACGGCTCGTACGTCAACATCTTCTGCAAGACGAAGGGCGACAACGTCGACGGCAACAACCGCTGGTACCTGCTGACCGACGGCACCTGGGCCTGGGGTTCGGCCCGCTACATCGAGAACATCGGCGCCGCGCCGAAGTGGTGCTGACCTCGCGTCAGGAGCGCTGACCTCGCGTCACCCGCACATCCGCACCCGCGCCCGCCCGTGGAGCCCGGCCCCTGTCGCCGCGCGCTCCACGGGCGGGCGCAGGTGCGAAGGGGGCTCCGCAATCGACGAAGGCGTGACCCAGCAAGGTGTGACATAAGGGAAATAACGCCCTCCTCTTGCTACGTTGCGGAGCATGACCGCAACGACGGCGGACGCTCCCCCGCCCGAGCTCCGCCTGCCCAAGCGGCGCGGGGTGGAGCTCACCCTCCTCGTCGGGGGCGTCCTGATCGCCGTCTTCGGCTACGCGGCGGTCGGGCTGACCCACGACGGCGCCGTGCCGCCGGACGTCGCCGGGTACGGCGCCGGGCTCGGGGCGCTGGCGCTGCTCGCCCATGTCGCGGTCCGCTTCCGGGCCCCGTACGCCGATCCGCTGCTGCTGCCGATCGCCGTCCTGCTCAACGGCCTCGGCCTGGTGCTGATCTACCGGCTCGATCTGGAGACGCCGAGGGACCAGGCCGCGCCCACCCAGCTCGTCTGGTCCACGCTCGGCGTCGCGCTGTTCACCGCCGTGGTGGTGCTGCTGCGCGACCACCGGGTGCTCCAGCGGTACGCGTATCTCTCGGTGGCCACGGCGCTGGTGCTCCTGATCGTGCCGATCTTCTTCCCGGCGGTGAACGGGGCGAAGATCTGGATCCGGATCGGCGGACTCTCCTTCCAGCCCGGGGAGTTCGCGAAGATCCTGCTCGCGGTGTTCTTCGCCGCCTATCTGGCCGCCAACCGCAACGCGCTCGCGTACACCGGCCGCAGGGTGTGGAAGCTGCAACTGCCCGCGGGCCGGGTGCTCGGGCCGATCGTGGCGATCTGGCTGCTGAGCGTCGGCGTGCTGGTGCTGGAGCGCGACCTCGGAACCTCGCTGCTCTTCTTCGGGCTGTTCGTCATCATGCTGTACGTGGCGACGGGCCGGACCGGCTGGATCGCGGTGGGCCTGCTGCTGGCGGCCGTCGGGGCGTTCGTCGTCGGGACGTTCGAACCGCATGTCCACAGCCGGGTGGAGGACTGGCTCGACCCGTTCGCCTCGATCGACGCGGGGCGGGGACCGGGCCAGCTCGCCCAGTCGCTGTTCGCGTTCGCGGCGGGCGGGATGCTCGGGACGGGGCTCGGCGCCGGGAACTCCATCCTGATCGGCTTCGCCGCCAAGTCCGACTTCATCCTGGCGACGGCCGGTGAGGAGTTGGGGCTGAGCGGGCTGACGGCGATCTTCCTGCTCTACGCGCTGCTCGTGGCGCGCGGCTACCGGGCCGGGCTCGCCCTGCGCGACCCGTTCGGGCGGCTGCTCGCCATCGGTCTCGCCTCGATCCTGGCGCTCCAGGTGTTCGTGATCGCGGGCGGGGTGATGGGGCTGATCCCGCTGACCGGGATGGCGATGCCGTTCCTCGCGCAGGGCGGCTCTTCGGTCGTCACCAACTGGATCATCGTGGCGCTGCTGATCCGGCTCAGCGACGTCGCGCGCCGGCCCCACCCCGAGCAGGTGGAGACCGGAGTCGTCGCGGCGGCCGTGGAGGAGGAGAACCGGTGATCCGCTACATCAGGCGGGCCGCCGCCTTCTGTCTGCTGCTGCTCGTGGCGCTGCTCGTCAACGCGGCCCGCGTCCAGCTCTTCGAGGCCGACGAGCTGGACGACAACCCGGCCAACCGCCGCGACGCGATCGTCCGTTACGACCAGCCGCGCGGGAACATCCTGGTCGGCGACCGGCCCGTGACCGGCAACAAGGAGACGGGCGAACAGCTCAGCTTCGAGCGCACCTATCTGCACGGCCCGCTGTACGCGCCGGTGACCGGATACGCCTCGCAGACGTACGGCACCACGCTGATCGAGAACGCCGAGGACGCCGTGCTCTCCGGTACGGACTCGCTGCTGGCGCCGCTGCCCTTCTGGAACGAGTTCACGCGAGGGCGGCAGCCGGGCGGCGATGTCGTCACGACCATCAAGGCGTCGATGCAGCAGGCGGCGTACGAGGGGCTGCGCGGGCGGCGGGGCGCGGTGGCGGCCCTGGATCCGTCGACGGGCGCGATTCTGGCGCTGGTCTCGACCCCGTCGTACGACCCCGAGCGGCTGTCCGGGACCGGGGCTGCGGTGACCGACGCGTGGTCCCGGCTGAACGCCTCCACGAGCATGCCGATGCTCAACCGGGCCATCCGGCAGACCTATCCGCCGGGCTCCACCTTCAAGATCGTGACGGCCGCGGCGGCGCTGGACTCCCGGGCGGTGACGGACCCCGACGCGGCCACGGACACCCCGTCGCCGTACGTCCTGCCGGGGACGCGGACAACTCTGCCGAACGAGGCGAGGGGCTGCGAGAACGCGTCACTGGCGGAGGCGATCCGGGTCTCCTGCAACACGGTGATGGCCCATCTGGGGGTGGAGGTCGGCCTCGGCGGGATGGTGGAGACGGCGGAGAAGTTCGGCTTCAACGACACCGGGCTGCGCATTCCGTCGGGGGTGGCAAGGAGCAACTTCGACACGGACATGAGCGAGGACCAGCTGGCCCTGTCCTCGATCGGGCAGTTCAACACCACGGCGACCCCGCTCCAGATGGCGATGGTCGCCTCGGCGGTCGCGGGCGGCGGGGATCTGCGGCGCCCGCATCTGGTGGACCGGGTGACCACGAACACCGGGGACACGGTCCGGCAGGAGCGGTCGGAGTCGTACGAGCGGCCGATGAACCCGGCGACCGCGGTGCAGCTCCAGCGGATGATGGTCGAGGTGGTGGAGAACGGCACCGGGTCGAACGCGGCGATCGACGGGGTCCGGGTCGGCGGCAAGACCGGCACCGCCCAGCACGGCGTCGACAACTCCGGTCTGCCGTACGCCTGGTTCATCTCCTGGGCCCAGGCCCCCGACTCGGGCCGCCCCGCCGTAGCGGTGGCGGTGGTGGTGGAGGACGCCGCCGCCGACCGGGCCGACATCAGCGGCGGCGGCAGCGCGGCCCCGATCGCCCGGGCCGTGATGGAGGCGGCGCTGGAGGAGTGACCCGCCCGACGTCGGGCGGTGCGGGCAGACTGCCCGTATGACACCTGCGAACTCCGCCGTGGCACGGGCGCTGGAGCGGATCGAGCGCCTGGACCCGGCGCTGCACGCGTTCATCGAGGTCTGGCCGGACGAAGCGCTCGCCCGGGAGCGGGAGGCCGTGGCCCGGCGACTCCCCCTGGGCGGGCTGCCGTTCGCGGTGAAGGGTCCCTCCGGCATCCGGTCGCACGCGGCCCGCCGGCTGATCGCGGCGGGCGGGGTCCCGGTGGGCGCGACCTCGGTACCCGGCCCCGGCACCGCCTGGCAGACCTGGGGGCAGGGTGCGCACGGCCGTACGGTCAACCCGTGGCGGGCGGACCGTACGCCGGGCGGGTCCTCGGCCGGGTCGGCGGTCGCGGTGGCGGCCGGCATGGTGGAGGCGGCGACGGGCAGCGACGGGGCCGGCTCGGTCCGCATCCCGGCCGCCTGGTGCGGGGTGTTCGGGCTGAAGACGACGAACGGGCTGCTCCCCTCCCCCGACCGGACGGGCCTGGCCTCGGCCGGGGTGCTCGCCCGGTCGGCGGCGGCAGCGGAGCCGTTTCTGCGCCGGGTGCTGGGCGGTGGCGGCACGCCGGAGGCCGCCTCGGACCGGCTTCCGCCGCCTCTCCCGCTGCCCGTCGTGTACAGCGAGGACCTCGGGTTCGCGGCGGTGGACCCGGAGGTGGCGGCCGTCGTCCGGGCGGCCGTGGACCGGCTCGTCGCGGCGGGGACCGTACGCCTGGTGGACCGCGATGCCGGGCTGCTCGACCCGGCGGGCGCCTGGGCGGCGGTACGGGGCGGAGCGCCGGACGACCCGGCGGCGGTGCGGGTGCGGCGTACGAACGACGAGCGGCTGGAGACGCTGTTCTCCGGCGGGGCCCTGCTGATGACCCCGGCCACCCCGAACCGGCCGCACGGCCACGAGGGCCCGGGCACCCGCTACTCCACGGCGCTCACCTGGGCGTTCAACCTGAGCGGGCATCCGGCGGCGAGCCTGCCCGCCGGGTTCACCGGGGACGGCTGCCCGGTGGGGCTCCAGATGGTGGCGCCGCGCAGGGCGGACCCGGTGCTGCTCGCCGCGGCCCGCGCGGTGGAGGACGCCCTGCCCCCGGCGCGGACGCCTCCCCCGGCCGGGCGGGACTGAGCGGCGGGTCAGCCGAGCGGCCGGCGGGCCTCCTCGCGGACCTTGGCCGTCTCCGCCGCGACCGCGGCCAGGTCGATGGACTTGGGATCCTTGAGCAGGGTCTCCGGGCGGATCACCCCGACCATCGCGGCGGTGTTGTCGTCACCCCAGGCGCACATGGGGATGCTGACGATGCCGCCGGACTCCTTCGACCGCACGACCTGGCACTCGATCGTGATCGAGTACCCCTCGGGCCGGAACTTCTTCGGGGGCACGACGAGGGTCGCGCCGTCGGCCTCCGCCGCCCCCTCCATGATCTTGCCGCGCATGAAGTCGGGGCTGGCCAGCCGCCCGTACATCCCGGAGAGCACCAACGCGCCGCCCTTGGCCGAGGTGTAGTGCGCGACGACCGCCTCGGCGTCCCGGATGCTCGCGTCGGGGGTCTTCTCGATCTCATCGCCCTCGGTCTCCGAGAGGTCCTGCTCCAGGCTGAACTCGTCGTCCAGGAGCTTCTGCTGCACGACGAGTTCGTACTCCGCCTTCGGGTACACCAGGTCGGCGCCCTTGTCGGCGAGCTGGGTGACCCCGAAGACGATCCCGCCCGCCGCCACGACCGCGCCGACCGCGATTCCGACGATCAGCCCGGTCCGCTTCCGGCGCGGGGCCTGCGGGCCCTGGGGCGGCCAGCCGCCACCCGCGCCGGGCGGGCCGGGCTGCCCCCAGCCGCCCTGCTGGGGCGGGGGCGGCGGCTGCTGCGGGTAGCCGTAGGGCTGCTGGTGCGGCACGGCGCCCGGCGCGGCCGGCGGCGGGCCGCCGTACGGGTTCTGCGGGTGCGGCGGCCCGTACGGGCCCTGCGGCGGGTGGGGCGGGGTGGTCATGCGCTCACGGTACGGCAGGTACGCGAACAGGATTTCGACGCGGCCGAGATCGGTACCAGGTCGAAAGCGTTGAGAGCGTTGAAAACGCCGAGAGCAAAGCGTCTCAGGCGGGCGCCTCGCCGTCTTCCGCGCCTCAGGCGGCCGCCTCGCTTCCCTCCTCGATCGCCTCCGCGACCTCCGCCACCCGGGCCTCCTCCTCCGCGGCGAAGCGGTCGCGGTCCAGTTGCTCGGCTATCTCCTCGTCCTGGGACATCAGCAGGTCGAGGTCGGAGTCGCCGAGTTCGAGGACGCCCATGTCGACGTACGCCTTCTGGAGGCGCGGGCCCCACAGGCCGATGTCCTTGACGCACGGGACGATGCGGCTGAAGAGCAGCTTCCGGAAGAGCTGGAGGTACTCCGAGTGTTCCGAGAGGTCCTTCGCCTCCTGCTTGCCGATGCCGAAGTTCTCCAGGACCTCGACCCCGCTGAGCCGGTCGCGCATCAGGTAGCAGCCCTCGATGACGAACTCCTCGCGCTCGCGCAGTTCGGCGTCGCTCAGCTGCTTGTAGTAGTCGCGCAGCGCCATCCGCCCGAAGGCGACGTGCCGGGCCTCGTCCTGCATGACGTACGCGAGGATCTGCTTGGGCAGCGGCTTGGTCGTGGTGTCGCGGATCATCCCGAAGGCGGCCAGCGCCAGGCCCTCGATGAGGACCTGCATGCCGAGGTAGGGCATGTCCCAGCGGGAGTCGCGCAGGGTGTCGCCCAGCAGTCCCTGGAGGTTGTCGTTGACCGGGTAGAGCATGCCGATCTTCTCGTGCAGGAACCGGCCGTAGATCTCGGCGTGCCGGGCCTCGTCCATGGTCTGGGTGGCGGAGTAGAACTTGGCGTCCAGGTCGGGGACGGACTCCACGATGCGCGCCGCGCAGACCATCGCGCCCTGCTCGCCGTGGAGGAACTGGCTGAACTGCCAGGACGTGTAGTGCTTGCGCAGCTCGCCCCGGTCCTTCTCCGTCATCTTCGCCCAGTGCGGTGTGCCGTACAGGGTGAGCGCCTCGTCGGGGGTGCCGAGCGGGTCGGTGGGGTCGACCTCCAGGGACCAGTCGATGCGCTTGTTGCCGTCCCACTGCTTGTCCTTGCCCTTCTGGTAGAGGGCGAGGAGGCGTTCGCGGCCGTCGTCGTAGTCCCAGCTGAACCGGGCGGCCCCGGTGGCGGGGACCTGCCAGATCGGTTCGGCGGGCGGGGTGGTGTAGAGCTCATGGGTGGACACGGACGGCTCCTTCGCCTCGGACAGCGGGACGTGATCGACAAGTTCCGTGACGTCGAAGGCAGTTGAGCGCGTGCGTCAGCCGCCTCCCCGGCAGGTTCACACGTTGGTAGACATCGGGTCAACAAGTCGGACGGAGTCGCGCCCAGGGGATTGACACCCTTACTGACAGTCAGTCTCATAAAGGGTGACCGCCAGTAACAGCCGCTCCCGGCAACCCCTGTGTGAGGTGCTCCCGCCATGACGACCGTCACCGCTCGCGATGCGACCGTGCTCCGCGACGCGCTCGGGCCGCTCCGCGACCGCGAGCAGATCGCCCTGCGGCTGCTCGAATCCTCGGCCAAGCACTCCTTCGACCCCGACACCGAACTCGACTGGGACGCCGCCGTCGAGGACGGCAAGTGGTTCTGGCCGCCGGAGCTGCTCTCGCTGTACGGGACCCCGATGTGGGACCGGATGTCCGAGGAGCAGCGGCTCGACCTCTCCCGGCACGAGGCGGCGGCGCTGGCCTCGCTCGGCATCTGGTTCGAGATCATCCTGATGCAGCTGCTGGTCCGGCACATCTACGACAAGCCCGTCACCAGCAACCACGTCCGCTACGCGCTCACCGAGATAGCCGACGAGTGCCGGCACTCGATGATGTTCGGCCGCATGATCGACTGGGGCGGCGCCCCGACGTACCCGGTGCCGCGCGTCTACCACAACCTCGCGCGGGTCCTGAAGACCGTCTCCACCACCCCCGGTTCGTTCGCCGCGACCCTGCTCGGCGAGGAGATCCTCGACTGGATGCAGCGCCTGACCTTCCCGGACGAGCGGGTGCAGACCCTGGTGCGCGGAGTGACCCGGATCCATGTCATCGAGGAGGCCCGGCACGTCCGGTACGCCCGGGAGGAGCTGCGCCGCCAGATGGTGACCGCCCCGCGCTGGGAGCGGGAGCTGACCAAGGTCAGCTGCGGCGAGGCGGCCCGGGTGTTCTCCGTCTGCTTCGTGAACCCGCAGGTGTACGAGAACGTCGGCCTGGACCGCCGGGAGGCCGTGGCCCAGGTGAAGGCGAGCGGCCACCGCGCCGAGGTCATGCAGTCCGGCGCGAAACGGCTCACCGACTTCTTCGACGACATCGGGCTGCTGAACGGCGTCGGCCGCCGGCTGTGGCGAAGCTCCGGTCTGCTGGCCTGAGGTGTATCAGCCGGCACGGTCTAGGCTCGGGGGCATGACGTCCACCGCCGCAGTCCCGCCGCCCCGGGCGACGTACCGGAGGCTCAGCGTCGAGGAGCGCCGCGCCCAGCTGCTGCTCGCCGCGCTCGGTCTCTTCGCCCACCGGGCGCCCGACGAGGTGTCGCTCGACGAGGTGGCGGTGGCGGCCGGGGTGTCCCGGCCGCTCGTCTACCGCTACTTCCCGGGCGGGCGGCAGCAGTTGTACGAGGCCGCGCTCGGCTCGGCGGCCGACGAGCTGACGCTGTGCTTCACCGAACCGCCGGTGGGCCCGCCGACCGAGCGGGTCGCCCGGGTCCTGGACCGCTATCTGCGTTTCGTCGACGAGCACGACACCGGGTTCAGCGCCCTGCTGCGCGGCGGCAGCGTCGTGGAGACCTCCCGGACGACGACGATCGTGGACGGGGTGCGCCGGGCGGCCGCCGACGAGATCCTGCGGCACCTCGGGCGCATGGGCGGGGCCGGGGAGCAGCCCGCCGGGCCGAGGCTGCGGATGATGGTGCGCAGCTGGATCGCGGCCGTCGAGGCGGCGTCGCTGATGTGGCTGGACGACGGGAAGCAGCCGGCCGCGGCCGAGCTGCGCGGCTGGCTGGTCGACCATCTGATCGCCCTGCTCGCCGCGACCGCCGCGACCGACCCGGAGACCGCGGCGGTGGTGAACGACCTGCTGGCCCTGGAGACCTCCGAGGGCCCGGCCGGACAGCTCGCGGAACGGGTGATTCCGGTCGTCGCGGAGGCGGCGCACCTGCTGCCCGCGCCCCCTGCGTCAGACTGACCGGGTGAAGAGCGAGAACACCCCTTTCCGCGGCGGCCCCCTGGACGGCCGGGTCCTGCCGATCCTGCTGGGCCCGACCGGCCACCCGCCGAAGTGGTACGAGGTCCCGGTGCCCTCCCCCGACGGCGGCCCCGCCACGGTGTACGCCTACCAGCGGGTCCCGGCCGGCTACACCAAGCGGCTCGGGCTCCAGCGCGGCTGGGTGTACGAGTACGCCCCCGGCGGCCGTGAGCACCGCACGCTCAAGTGGCCCTGGTCCAAGCCGCCGCGCCGCGACTGAACGACGGCGGGCGGTCCCCGCGTACGGCACAGGCCCTAAGATCGACGGTCAGGCGCCGGGGACGGGCCATCCGGCCGCCGTACAACGGTCACAAGGGGGTGCGCCATGGAGGCGCTGCGTCAGGACGATCCACGCCGCTTCGGTCGCTTCACCGCGCTGGCCCGCTTCGACGAGGGCGCGAGCGCCGTGCGGTACGTGGCCCGGGACCTCGCGTCCGGCGAGAGCGCCCTCATCACCGCCGCGCGCCCCGAGCTGGCCGCCGTCCCCGTCTTCAGCCGCCGCTTCCAGGCCGAGGCCCGCACCGCCGAACGCCTCGCGGGCGGCTGGGTCGCCCCGCCCCTGGACCCCGGCGATACGGCGGAGACGCCCGCGGACGAGGCGGAACCCCTGTGGACGGCGGCGGGTTACGTCCCCGCGCTGCCGCTGGCCGAGGCGATCTCGATCGCCGGTCCGCTGCCCGAGCGCGCCCTGCGGATACTGGGCGCGGGCATCGCCGAGATCCTCTCCCGGGTGCACGCCGCCGGGTCCGTGCTCCAGGGCCTGGCCCCCGGCACGGTGCTGCTGGCCGCCGACGGCCCCCGCCTCACCGCCTTCGGCCCGCTGGGCGCGGCGGCCTCGGCGGAGGCCCGCCCGGGTGGCCAGCTCTCGGTTCGGCTCGGCTATCTGACGCCCGAGCAGATCGAGGGCAAGGAGGTGTCCGCCGCCTCCGACCTGTTCGTGCTGGGGCTTCTCCTGGCGTACGCGGCGACCGGGACGACCCCGTTCACGGAGGGCCCGGCCGAGGAGGCCACCCGTCGGATCGCCGAGGGCGAGCCCGAACTCGACGCCGTACCGGAGGAGTTGCGCGAGCTGATCGCGAACTGCCTGGCGAAGGACCCGGATCAGCGGCCCACCGCCGGAACGGTCGCCGCCGAACTGGCCCTGGAGGGTGCGGCGGGCCTCGCCCGGGGCGGCTGGCTGCCCGAACCGCTGGCGGCGGCGGTCGCGGACCAGGAGGCGCGGGTCCTGGCCCTGGAGGTGCCGGAGGAGGGGGAGGCCGAGGCGGCCCAGGCCGGCGAGGCCGATGCCCCTGCCGCCCCTGAGGACGCCCGGTCCGAGGACCCCCGGACATTCCGGGAGCCGGAGGACGCGCGCACGGCGCCGGAACCCGAGGACGCCCGGCCGGTGGACGCGCCCGCGCTCGGGAAGCCCGCCGATGTCGCCGCGCCTTCCGGGGACGCCGATCCGGGGAACGGGGACATCGGTGAGGACCGGGGCACCACCCGCTTCCTCAACACCGGGCCGCGCCCGCCGCAGAACGACCGCCCGACCACCCAGCTCGCCCTCCCCCACGAACTCACCGCGCCCCGGGCCCCGGACGCCCTCCCGGCCGCGCCCCCCGCACAGCCCGCCGCTCCGCTCGCCCTGCCCGCCGGCCCCGTCGCCCCGCAGCAGCCGGGTCACACGCACGGCGGCCCCGCCCCGTACCCCGCGGCCGCGCTCCCGGCCGGGCCCGCGGGTCCGGGCGGTCCCGGCGGAGGGCCGATGGTGTCGTTGCCGCTGCCCCCCGCACCGGCCCCGGCGCCCGACCCCGCCGCGAGCCGCCGGACCCTGCTCACCATCGCGGCGGCGGCCGTCGGCGGGCTGATCGTGGGCGGCGGTTCGGTCGCCGCGCTCGGGTCCGGGGGCACCGCCGAGGCGACGGACGACAAGCCCGCGCCCAAGCCCCGCCGCACGCTCCCCGGGCAGGCCCCCGAGCCTCGCTGGATCTACGCGCACCCGGCCTCCGAGTCGTCCCCGCTCACCACTGCCCTCTGGCAGGACAAGCTGCTCGTGGTGACCAGCGAGAGCCAGGCCAGCGCCGTGGACCTGCGCACCGGCAAGCGGCTGTGGCAGCGCGCGGACGGGGCGAAGGGGCAGGCCGCGCTGGCGGCCGGCGCGGATCTGGTCTTCGTGGCGAGCCCGACGGAGTTCCTGTGGCTGTCGCCGAAGAACGGCAAGGTCGTGCACCGCGTGCGCTACACGGAGGCCTTCGAGGACCTGCCGGGTCTCACCGTCGGACGGCTGGCCGGGAGTTCCGGTCCGGTCATCTGGTTCACCGGCTCGCACACGGTCGTCGAGAAGGCCCCGAAGCCGAAGAAGGGCAAGAAGAGGGGCAAGGACAAGGAAGTCGTCGAGGCCTACTTCTTCGCGTACGACATCGTGCAGCGCAAGGAGCTGTGGCGCACCTCCGTGCCCGCGGGCCGCGACCCCGGCACCCCCGCCTACCGGGTGGTCGCGGAACGCTCCGCCGACGTCCTCGTACGGCAGGACGCGGCCAGTCTGACGGCGGCCGAGGTCAAGAAGGCCAAGGGGAAGGGGTCGGTCCGCTCGTTCGACCAGAAGACCGGCAAGCTGCTGTGGGCCAAGCAGTACGGCGCCGCCTCCCTGGAGGCCGCCACCACGGGCGACGAGGACGGGGCACTGTACGCGGCGGTCGGCCAGGACCTCCAGGCCTTCGAGGCGGACTCGACGAAGCCGCTGTGGCGCGTCGAGGGCAGCGAGGACTCGTGGTTCGGCACCCCGCTGATCGCCGGGCCGCTGATCCACACCACCGAACGCAGCCGGCTGGTCGGCGCGGTCGAGCGGGAGAGCGGCCGGCTCGTGTGGCGGCGCTCCACCGAGGTGCCGGGCACCGGCCCCGCCCCCTCGCTCACGCTGAGCGGCAGCGAGAAGACCCTGATCGCCGCCGATGCCGTCCAGGTCACCGTGTTCGCGGCGGCCGACGGCGAACGGCTGTGGAAGTTCCAGGACATCGGGTCGGCCGACCCGAAGGGGGAGACGGTCCGCGCGTCGTACCGGGCGCTCGCCTTCGGCGAGACGGTCGTCGTCCAGCGGGACCGGTCCTTCTACGCCTTCCCGGTGGCCTGAGGCGGGCCGCCGTCCGGGGGATGCCCCGGACGGCACGCCGCGCGGTGCTTGCATCACCCGACGCCGAGTGACCGGATTAATAGGATTCGCTCACTTATGGACGGGTCCGCTGCCGGGCCACGTCTCCGTCACGGAGGTGATGTCGTGTCAGGCAGGATCCTGCGCGCGGTCTGCACGACCGTGCTGACCACGGCGCTCACGGTCTCGCCCGCCACCGTCGCGGCGGACGAGCCGGGCCCCGTACCGTCGGCGGAGACCGACACGACGGACGCGGACACGGAAACGGACGCGGACCCGGCGGACGAAGAGGCAGCGGACGAAGAGGCAGCGGACGCGGAGACAACGGACCAGGACGCGGCAGAGGTCGACGCCGGGACCGCCCTCGCCGCCCCCGAGGCGCCCCGGAGCGTCGCCGCCCTGCTGCGCGAACTGCAGACCCGCTACCAGGCGGCGGAGGAGGCGAGCGAGACCTACAACGCCACCGCCGAGAAGCTGAAGGAGCGCACGGCCCGGCTGAAGAAGGTGAACGCGGACCTGGCGAAGGCGCGATCCGCGCTGGAGGTCAGCCGCGGGGACGCCGGGCGGCTGGCCCGGGAGCAGTACCAGGGGCGTACGGAATTCTCCGCGTACCTCCGGCTGCTGCTGGCCCACGATCCCCAGCAGGCCCTGGACCAGAGCCATGTCGTGGGCCGGCTGGCGGCGAACCGCGCGGCGACGGTGGACCGGCTCACCGACGCCGCCCGGCGGGCCGACCGGCTGGCCGCCGCGTCCCGCAAGGCGCTCGACCAGCAGAAGAAGCTGGCCGCACGGCAGAAGAAGCAGCGCGATGCCGTGAACGGCAAGCTCAGGGAGGTCGAAGGGCTGCTGGCCACCCTCTCCGAGGAGCAGATCGACCAGCTCGCCGGCCTGGAGCAGCAGGGCGTGGACAAGGCCCAGCGGGAGCTGGTGGCCTCCGGGGCGCTCAGCTCCACCCGGCCGCCCACCCGGCAGGGCGGCGACGCGGTGGCGTACGCGGTCCGGCAGATCGGCAAGCCCTACGTGTGGGGGGCCGAGGGCCCCGACTCCTTCGACTGCTCCGGGCTCACCTCCCAGGCCTGGTCGGCGGCGGGGCGGACGATCCCGCGCACCTCGCAGGAGCAGTGGAAGCGGCTCCCGAGGGTGCCGGTGTCCGCGCTGCGCCCCGGGGACCTGGTGATCTACTTCCCGAAGGCGACCCATGTGGCGCTGTACATCGGCGACGGCCTGGTGGTGCAGGCTCCCCGCCCCGGCGCGAAGGTCAAGGTCTCACCTCTGGCGTCGAACCCGCTGCTGGGAGCCGTACGCCCCGACCCCGGCGGCGCCCCGCTGTCCTCGTACACCCGCCCGGAGCTGCCCGAGGGCGCACGCGACGGTGCGGACACGGGGTACGGCACGGACGCGGCACCCGAGTAGGTTCCGGCGGCCGGACCGGCGGTGCGGGTCCGGCCGCCGAAGCGGTGGTCGGGGCGCTCAGGCCCCGGCGACCGAGGCCAGGTAGGCGTTCGTCTTCTCGGGCTCGTAGAAGAAGTTCTCGAAGTCCGCCGGGTTGTTGAACCCGTTGGCGAAGCGGTTCGCGACCGGCTGGAGCTGACCGGCGGCGCCGATCAGGTTCAGCACGTGCTCCGGCGGGACGCCGAGCATCGCGTTGGTCCACTTGGTGACGTGCTGCGCGGTCTCCCAGTAACGGTCGAACGTGGACTGCATCCACGCCGCGTCGAACTCCCTCTCGCCGTGCTCGATGATCGAGTCCAGGTACGCGTTGGCGCACTTGGACGCCGAGTTGGAGCCCTGGCCGGTGATCGGGTCGTTGGCGACGACGACGTCCGCGACGCCGAGGACCAGGCCGCCGCCGGGCAGCCGCCCGATCGGCTTGCGGACCGTGGGGGCGTAGCGGCCGGCGAGGGTGCCGTTGGCGTCGGTCAGCTCGACCTTGGTGGCGCGGGCGTACTCCCACGGCGTGAACTTCTCCATCAGCTCCAGCGTCTTCGCCAGGTGCTCGGAGGGGTCCTTGATGCCCTGGAAGGCGTCGAGCGGTCCGCCCGGGATGCCCTCCCAGAAGAGGATGTCGGCGCGGCCCGAGGTGGTGAGCGTCGGCATGACGAACAGTTCGCCGACGCCCGGCACCAGGTTGCAGCGGACCGCGTCGAACTCCGGGTGCTCCGGGCGCGGGCCCATGCCGTGGACGTAGGCGACGGCCAGCGCGCGCTGCGGGGCGTCGAACGGGGAGCGGGCCGCGTCCCGCCCGAACATGGAGACCAGCTCGCCCTTGCCGGCCGAGACCATCACCAGGTCGTAGGTGCGGGAGAAGTAGTCCAGGTCGGAGACGGCCGCCCCGTGGATGACGAGCTGTCCGCCGCGCTGGGCGAAGGTCTCCATCCAGCCGGCCATCTTCACGCGCTGGTCGACGGACTGGGCGTACCCGTCCAGCCTGCCGACCCAGTCGATGGCGCGGGAGGAGTCGGGGGCGGCGACGGAGACGCCGAGTCCCTCGATCTTCGGGGCCTGGGACTCCCAGAAGTTGAGCTGGTAGTCCCGCTCGTGCTGGAGCGCGGTGTGGAACATGCACTGCGTCGACATGACCCGGCCGGAGCGGATCTCGTCGGCGGTCCGGTTGGACATCAGGGTGACTTCGTAGCCTCTGGACTGCAGTCCCAGGGCCAGCTGGAGCCCGGACTGGCCGGCTCCGACTATGAGTATCTTCCGCATCGCGGCTCTCCGTGCTCCGTCGTTTCTGATTCGAGGCGTCAGGCGGGGGTGACGTCGAGAGCATGGCCCACGAGGGCCAGCAGTGACTCGACGACGGTGATCCTGTTACGCGCGTCCATGATCACTATCGGCACCTGCGGCGGTACGGTCAGGGCCTCCCTGACGTCCTCGGCCTCGTAACCGGGCGTCCCCTCGAAGTGGTTGACCGCCACGATGTAGGGCAGGCCGCAGCTCTCGAAGTAGTCGAGCGCCGGGAAGCAGTCCTCCAGGCGCCGGGTGTCGGCGAGGACGACCGCGCCGATCGCCCCGCGCACGAGGTCGTCCCACATGAACCAGAAGCGCTGCTGGCCCGGGGTGCCGAAGACGTACAGGACGAGGTCGTCGTCGAGGGTGAGGCGGCCGAAGTCCATGGCCACCGTCGTGGTGACCTTGTCGGGCGTCGCGGAGAGGTCGTCGGTCTCCTCGCTGGCCTGGGTCATCAGCGCTTCGGTCTGGAGCGGTGTGATCTCGGAGACCGAGCCGACGAACGTCGTCTTGCCGACGCCGAATCCGCCCGCCACCACGATCTTGGTGGCGGTGGGGGCGCGGGTGTGGTCGAGCTGCCAGGCCTGGAGGGACTCCTCGGCCTGGTCCTGGGGCCGCGACGGCAGGTCGTCCCGGGGCCCCGGCTGGCGCGGGGCGAAGAGCGGCGCCTCAGAGACGGCGGAGTCCATTGAGCACCCTTTCGAGCAGTGCGCGGTCGGGCTGGCCGGTGCCGTGACCGGTTCCGTACACGCGGATCTTTCCTTGGTCGGCCAGGTCGCTGAGCAGCACCCGGACGACTCCGAGCGGCATTTTCAGCAGGGCCGAGATCTCCGCGACCGTACGCATGCGGCGGCAGAGTTCGACGATGGCCTGGAGCTCCGGCATGACCCGGGACGCGAGGTTGCCGTTGGTGAGTTCCCGGCGCTCCTCGGGTGCTTCGAGGGCGGCGACGAACGTCTCGACCAGCAGGACGTGCCCGAACCGGGTGCGGCCGCCGGTGAGGGAGTACGGGCGGACCCGGGCGGGACGCTTGTCGGCCCCGCGGACGGGGAGCCGGGGGGCGGGTTCCGCTGCGGCGGTGGTCACAGGGCGCTCTCCATCGATTTGCGCAGCTCGCTGCGGAGTTCGGGGGTGAGGACGTGTCCGGCCCGGCCGACGAAGAGGGCCATGTGGTACGCGACGACGCTCATGTCGCAGTCCGGGGTGGCGTGGACGCCGAGGAGGGAGCCGTCGCTGATCGACATGACGAAGACGCTGCCCTCGTCCATGGCGACCATGGTCTGTTTCACGCCGCCGCCGTCCATCAGCTTCGCGGCTCCGACGGTCAGCGATCCGATGCCGGAGACGATCGTGGCCAGGTCGGCGCTGGATCCCTTGGGGCCGTCCGACGGTCCGGCCGGCCTCGCCTCGTGATGGCCGGGGTCGGAGGAGAGCAGCATCAGGCCGTCGGACGAGACGACGGTGACCGAGTGGACCCCTGGCACCTCCTCCACGAGATTGCTCAGCAACCAGTGAAGGTTCCGGGCCTCGGTACTCAGCCCGAATGTGCTGGGCGCAGTCAACTGCGTGCCTCCTCGACTGTGTCCCCCGTCTCTTCGTTCCGTGTGTCCTGTGCGGCGCTGGTGACGTGTGCGGTGGTGCTCTCGTGCCCCGTACGTCCCGTGGGTACGCCCCCGGGGCCGGCGACGGCGATGCCGCCGGTCTCGGCGATCTCCGCCTCGACGTCGCGCCGGCCCTCCTTGGCCGCCTGGTGGAAGCTGCCGAGCCGGCGGCGCAGCGCGTCCCGGTCGAGGCTGCCGGTGCGGCCGGGGGCGGGGGCCGAGTCGGGCCGGACCACCTTGGGGGTGCGCTTCGGCAGCCCCTTGTCGGTGACACGGCCGGCTTCGGGGCGGCGGGGGCCGGGGACGGTCTCGGCGGGGGCGCTCCCGGGTGTTTCGGCCGCCTCGGCCGCTCCGGTCGCCTCGGCGCGGGGCGCGGGGCGGAACGCTGGTCCGTCCGGGTCCTGGTCGCCGGGTCCGGTCTCGGTCGGGCGCTCGTGGCGGTCGGGGCCGATGGCGTACGGGTCGGCGGTCGCGGGGGCGGGCGGGGCCACCGGCGCGGAGGGCGGCTTCGGCAGCCGGACCTGCAGCGTGATCTCGGACTCCGACTCGGCGTCGGTGTCGGTGTCGGCGTCGGCGTCGGAGTGGGAGTCGGTGCCCGCGTCGGGCCCGGCTGCGAACTCGGCTTCCGCGACCGGCTGCTGGGTGTCCTGCGCCTGTTCCTGCGGCGGTACGGCGGTGACTTCCGGGCTCTCGTCGGCGTTCCCGGCCGGGGCCGTCTCGGCGGCTTCGGCGTTCTCCGCGGCGGCGTTCTCCCGGATCGTCCGCTCGGCGGCGGCGATCATCGGGTCGGCGTCTGCGTCGGCGTCGGCCGGGCCAGTTTCGGCGACCGGCTCGGCGACCGGGGTCGCCACCGCCTCGGGCTCCGGGGCCGGCTCCGCGTCGACGGCCGGCGTGACCGGCTGCGGCGAACGGCTCGGCAGCGCGTTGGAGTTGGCCTCCGCCACCGAGCCCGGGAGGTTGAGCGTCGGCGCGTCGCCGGGCAGTTGCACGGCGGGCGGGGTGGCCGCGGGCAGCGTCTTGGGCAGCAGGGCCTGCGGCAGGACGACGACGGCCGTCACTCCACTCCCCTTCTGCTCGCGCAGCTGGACCCGTACCCCGTGCCGGGCGGCCAGCAGCGACGTCACCTGGAGACCGAGTCCGGCGCCGTCGGCATTCTGCTCACCGACCTCGAACGAGGCCGGGTCCGCCAGCCTGGCATTCAGCTCGTCCATCCGGACGGACGACATGCCGATGCCCTCGTCCGACACGGAGAGCATCACCTCGCCGTTCTCCAGCAGCCAGCCGGAGAGTTCGACATGGGAGTCCGGCGGGGAGAAGGAGGTGGCGTTCTCCAGGAGTTCGGCCAGCAGGTGGCTGAGGTCGTCGGCGGCGAACCCGGCGATCTGGGCGTGCGGCGGCAGGGACTGGATGGTGACGCGCTCGTACCGCTCGATCTCGCTGACGGCGGCGCGCGCCACGTCGACCAGCGGGATCGGCCCGGCGTGGCCGTGGCCGTGCTCGGCGCCCGCGAGGACGAGCATGTTCTCGCTGTGGCGGCGCATGACCGTGGCCATGTGGTCGAGCTTGAAGAGGGTGGCCAGGCGCTCCGGGTCCTGCTCGCGCTCCTCCAGGCCCTCGATGACGCCGAGCTGACGCTCGACGAGGCCGAGGGTGCGCAGCGAGAGGTTGACGAAGGTGTGGTGGACCGTGTTCTTCAGCTGTCCCAGCTGGGTGGTCAGCTCGGCGGTCCGCTCCTGGAGTTCGCTCCGCTGCTCGGCCAGGGATTCGCGGCTCTTGATCAGGCCGGACCGTTCGGCGGTGAGGCCCTCGACGCGTCCGCCGAGGTCCTGGTGGAGGGCGGTGAGCCGGCCGTGCAGGGCGTTCATCGACCGGACGACCTGGGCGAACTCGTCGTTGCGGCCGGTGTAGCGGACCGGTTCGGCGTTCTCGGGGTCCTCGGCCAGACGCGCGGCGCCGATGCGCAGGACGGCGAGCGGCTGGGTGAGGGTGCGGGCGACGGCGGTGGAGACGCCGACGGCGAGCAGGAAGCAGCCGCCGAGCAGGGCGATGGCCAGTTCGAGGGCGGTGACGTCGTCGTCGCGCAGCCCCTCCAGGTCCCGGACCTGGCCGGTGGTCAGGGCGGACTCGACGCTGCGCATCCGGTCGACGCGGGCGGAGAGCGCGGCCTCCAGCTTCTGCGGGCTGACCCCGCGCTCCGCTTCCGACAGCTCGGGGCGGTCGGTGAGGCGGGTGAGGTACTTCTCCGCGTCGTTGACCTCGGGGCCGGTGACGGTGGCGGAGAGCTTGTCGCGGGCCTCCGGGTCCGCCGCCTGGTCGAAGTCGGCGAGCGCGGCCAGCTCCCGCACCCGGGCCTGCTGGGCGGCGGCGCTCAGCCCGTCGCGTTCGCGGGCGGCGCGGGTGGCGCCCTCGTCCTGGGTCTGCACGGGCAGCCCGGTGAAGGGGTCGGTCTGCGGGGCCGTCGGCTCGGGGCTCGGCACGGCGAGCGCGGCGAGGAGGAGCCCGCGGGTGGCGGAGGCCTGTTCGGAGGCGCCGCCGAGGGTGAGCGGGGCCCGGGTGGCGTCGGCGGCGCGCGGCGGGGTCTTCTCCGCCAGTTCGGCGGCGATGCCGTGCAGCTTGGCGATGAGGTCGGAGTACGCCTGGTGCGCCTCCAGGGCGGAGCCCTTGCCGGTCAGCGCGGTACGGCGCAGGGAGGGGACCGTCGAGAGGTCCCGGCGCAGGGCCGCGGAGGCCGCCTCGTGGATCTCGTCGATCTGCTGGTCGACACGGGTGGTGCGGGCGGCGCGGTTCTTCGCGCCCTCGCTGCCGTCGCCTTCCTCGGCCCGGCCGGCGGCGATGTACGCGGTGACGGCGTCACGCTCGTCGGCGAGGGAGTGTCCGAGGACGACCGCCTGCTGGTTCAGCTCGGCGAGGGTGACCAGCCGCTGGGACTCGGTGAGATCGGCGGAGGCCCCGAGCACGGCGGGGGTGCCCGCCGCGACGACGATGACGCCGACGACCGCGACCCCGGCGACCAGTCGGCTGCGCACCCGCACGGTCCGCTTGTCCGCACCCGGTGCCGGAGGCGTCGCCCCGGAACCGTCGCGCGTCGTGCCCTTGCTCCGCGGCCGCTTCTTCTGCACCGGTGCTCGCAATCTTGACTCGTCCACCCTTGAAGCAGAGGTGACGCACGGTCACATGGAAGGGCGCCCCGCTCCTGGTACGGCTTCCGACCATTCCAGCGCTTGTGAGAGGGGGGCGCGCATCAACCGCTCCGCCACTCGAAGGAGTGAACATCACTCCGGAGTTGGCGAACAAGTTTCCCCCGCCGCACCCCTGACCATGCGTGGACCACGGGGTGGAACTTCCGCTCCGCCTTTGGCAGGATGCCCGCCCGCACGCCCCCCGGAGCCCCTCCTTCCGGCGCATGCGCCCGCGTTGACCTGCTGGTACAGGCCATCTCCGGCCGCGTGCGGGGATGGTGAAGGGCTCGTGCAGACTGGCGGTATGCGCATCGAACTCGCCACCGTTCCCGGCAGTCCCGAACGCCCCAACGAGGACTGGGTCTCCGGGACTCTTCCCGCGTCCGGCCAGGGTGGTGTGCTGGTGCTGCTCGACGGCGTCACTCCGCCGCTCGGGGACGACGGTTGTGTGCACTCGGTCCCGTGGTTCACCGCGCGACTGGGCGGCGCGCTGGTGGAACTGTCCGGTTCCCGCCCCGATCTGTCCCTGGCCGAGATCCTGGCCGCGGCCATCTCCCGTACAGCCGAAGCCCACCGGGTCACCTGTGACCTTTCTCACGTACGCACGCCTCAGGCGACGGTGGCCCTGGCACGTTGGAACGAACGCGCGATCGAGTACCTGGTGCTGTCCGACTCGGCCCTGTTGCTGGAGTCACCCGACGGCGCGGTCCGGGCGGTTCTGGACGACCGGCTGACGCGGCTGCCGCCGGGCTCGCTCGCCTCGAACGAGATCGCCGACGCCACGGTGCGCAACAAGGAGGGCGGCTTCTTCACGGCCGCCGCCGATCCGGCCGTGGCCTCGCGCGCGGTGACGGGCAGCGTCCCGGCGGCCGGTGTCCGAGCGCTGGCCGCGCTCACGGACGGCGCGGCCCGCTGGACGGAGGTGTTCGGCGAGGGCGACTGGGCGGACACGCTGGGGCTGCTGCGGAAGGCGGGGCCGCAGGGGCTGATCGACCGGGTGCGGGAGCTGGAGGAGGCCGACGCGGCGGCCGGGCGGGTACGGCTGCGGCGCAGCAAGACGCACGACGACGCGACCGCGCTCCTGGTGGAGCTGGACTGACGGCCGGAGACCGGGGCGAGGGCCGGCCGGGGCGCGGCCGGGGCAGGAGCCGGATGAGCCGTACGCGGCCGGCGCGGGAGCCGGGTCAGCTTTCCGCGCGGGCGTTCAGCTGGTGCAGGAGCCGGGCCAGCTCGGCGACTTCCGCCCGGTCCCAGTCGGCCAGTTTGCGCACGTAGCGCCCGCGGCGGGCGCCCCGGACGCTGCGGAAGCGGGCCAGTCCGTCCTCGGTGAGGTGGACGAGCCAGGCACGCCCGTCGGCCGGATCGGGTTCGCGGGCGACCAGGCCGAGGTTCTCCAGGGAGTGCAACTGGCGGCTCATGGTGGCCTTGCCGACACCGAAGTAGGCGGCCAGTTCGGTGGCCCGCTGCCGGCCCGCCGCCTCCAGACGGACGAGCAGACCGTAGGCGGCGGGCTCCAGTTCGGGGTGGACCTCCCGGGCCATCTCGCCCGAGCTGGCCCGGGCCCGGCGCAGGAACACGGCCAGCTCACGCTCCAGCGCCAGGAAGGCGCGGTCCACGCCGCTCACGCCGGACGTGCCCGGCTCCGGCTCGCTGTCGTCTCCGCGCACGTCAGTACCCCTCGTACGGTCCCTGCCGATGAAAGCTGGTGGAAGCTTCCGCCGCGACCGGTCATCGTCGCAGCTCGGCCAGTATTTCGCAGGAGTGGACCGACCACGCCGAACCCGCCCCGATCCGGGGTCCGCGGTCATTCGGACCCCACTATGCACTCGATGTATACGCACTCTGTATAGTCATCGCTGCACCGCACACCTGTGCGGATTTTCCGCACAGAGGAGTGATGTGTCGTGCCCGGAAAGATGCCGTTGCCCGGCATGGGGTTGACTGCGGCGCTGGTGACGGCGCTCACACTGATGTTGAGCGGCTGCTCGATGGAGACGACCGCGCCCGGCTCGGCGCGTGGGGAGGCCGCTTCCGACGCCAAGGGCGAGTTCGGGCCGGTCGACTGCCGCAAGGCCAAGTGCATAGCCCTGACCTTCGACGCGGGCCCGGGCGAGGACACGCCGAAGCTGCTGGACATCCTCAAGGAGAAGAAGGTGCACGCCACCTTCTTCCTGCTCGGCAAGCACCACGTCGTCAAGCACCCCGACGTGGTGCAGCGCATCGAGGACGAAGGCCACGAGGTCGCCAACCACACGTGGACGCACAAGGTCCTGACCGACCAGAAGCCGGACGAGATACGGGCCGAGCTGGAGAAGACCCAGGTGGCCATCGAGAAGATCACCGGCAAGAAGCCCCGGCTGATGCGTCCGCCGCAGGGCCGCACCGACGACACGGTCTCGGACATCAGCAAGGACCTCGGGCTCTCCCAGGTGCTGTGGAGCGCCACCGCCAAGGACTACTCGACGAACGACTCCGCGCTGATCAAGAAGCGGATCCTGGACCAGGCGAGCAAGGACGGCGTCATCCTGCTGCACGACATCTACAAGGGCACCGTCCCCGCCGTGCCCGGGATCATCGACGCGCTCCAGAAGGACGGCTACACCTTCGTGACCGTCCCCGAGCTGATGGCCCCCGCCGAGCCGCAGCCCGGCACGATCTACCGCCCCTGAGCTCGGTGGCCCCGCGCCGCGGCCCGGACACGCGGAACGGCCCGCCCCCGCCGAAGCGGAAAGCGGGCCGTTCAGGCCGCCGTGGGGCCGTCAGGCGTCGCACGACGGTCAGTTGTCGTACGACGATCAGGTGTCGTACGACCGGTCAGGCAGCTGCCGGGATCCTCTCCCCGGCCGGAGCCGTGGCCGGGGCGAGGGCGATCTCCAGCACCTGGCGGACGTCGGTGACCGGGTGGACGTCCAGCTTCTCCAGCACCTCGGCCGGGACGTCGTCCAGATCGGCCTCGTTGCGCTGGGGGATCACCACGGTCGTGATGCCCGCCCGGTGCGCGGCCAGCAGCTTCTGCTTGACACCGCCGATCGGCAGCACCCGCCCGGTCAGCGACACCTCACCGGTCATCGCCACATCCGTACGGACGAGGCGTCCGGAGAGCAGCGAGGCCAGCGCCGTCGTCAGCGTGATGCCGGCGCTCGGGCCGTCCTTGGGGACCGCGCCCGCCGGGAAGTGGACGTGCACGCCGCGGTCCTTGAGGTCCGCGACCGGCAGCTCCAGCTCCGCGCCGTGCGACCGCAGGAAGCTCAGCGCGATCTGCGCCGACTCCTTCATGACGTCCCCGAGCTGACCGGTCAGGGTCAGTCCGGACGCCCCGGTCTCCGGGTCGGCGAGCGACGCCTCCACGAAGAGGACGTCACCGCCCGCCCCGGTCACCGCGAGCCCGGTGGCCACGCCCGGCACCGCGGTGCGGCGCTCGGCCGGGTCCTGCGCGGACTCGGGCACGTGGTGCGGACGCCCGATGAGGCCGCGCAGATCCGTGTCGGTCACCGTGAACGGCAGCTCGCGGTCGCCCAGTTCGTGCTGGGCCGCGACCTTGCGGAGCAGCCGGGCGACCGCCCGCTCCAGATTCCGTACGCCCGCCTCGCGGGTGTACTCGCCGGCCAGCTTGCGCAGCGCCGACTCCTCCAGGGCGACCTCGTCCTTCTCCAGACCGGCCCGCTCCAGCTGGCGCGGCAGCAGGTGGTCCCGGGCGATGACGACCTTCTCGTCCTCGGTGTAGCCGTCGAGGCGGACCAGCTCCATGCGGTCGAGCAGGGCCTCCGGGATGGCTTCGAGGACGTTGGCGGTGGCCAGGAAGACGACGTCGCTGAGGTCGAGCTCGACCTCCAGGTAGTGGTCGCGAAAGGTGTGGTTCTGCGCCGGGTCGAGGACTTCGAGCAGAGCTGCGGCCGGGTCGCCCCGGAAGTCGGAGCCGACCTTGTCGATCTCGTCGAGCAGGACGACCGGGTTCATCGAACCGGCCTCCTTGATGGCCCGCACGATGCGTCCGGGGAGCGCGCCGACGTACGTACGCCGGTGGCCCCGGATCTCCGCCTCGTCCCGGACGCCGCCGAGTGCGACGCGGACGAACTTGCGGCCCATGGCGTGCGCGACGGACTCGCCGAGCGAGGTCTTGCCGACGCCGGGCGGGCCGACGAGGGCGAGGACGGCGCCTCCACGCCGCCCGCCGACGACGCCGAGACCCCGGTCGGCACGCCGCTTGCGCACCGCGAGGTATTCGGTGATCCGCTCCTTCACATCGGCGAGACCGGCGTGCTCGGCGTCCAGGACGGCCTGGGCGCCGCGGATGTCGTAGGCGTCCTCGGTGCGCTCGGTCCACGGCAGTTCGAGGACGGTGTCCAGCCAGGTTCTGATCCACGAACCCTCGGGGGACTGGTCGCTGGACCGCTCCAGCTTCTCGACCTCCTTGAGCGCGGCCTCGCGGACGTGCTCGGGCAGATCGGCGGCCTCGACGCGGGCCCGGTAGTCGTCGGACTCGTCCTCCGGGTCGCCGTTGAGCTCGGCGAGCTCCTTGCGTACGGCGTCCAGCTGGCGGCGCAGCAGGAATTCGCGCTGCTGCTTGTCGACGCCGTCCTGGACGTCCTTGGCGATGGACTCGGCCACGTCCTGTTCGGCGAGGTGCTCGCTCAGCCACTGGATGGCGAGCTTCAGCCGGGCGACCGGGTCCACGGTCTCCAGGAGCTGGACCTTCTGGGCGGTGGAGAGGAACGGCGAGTATCCGGAGTTGTCGGCGAGCGCGGAGACGTCGTCGATCTGCTGGACCCGGTCCACGACCTGCCAGGCGCCGCGCTTCTTCAGCCAGCTGGTGGCGAGCGCCTTGTACTCCTTGACCAGCTCGGCGGCGGATCCGGGCAGCGGGTCGGGGGCGGCCGTCTCCAGCACGGTCCCCTCCACCCAGAGCGCCCGCCCGGGACCGCTGGTCCCGGCTCCGATGCGGACCCGGTCACGGGCCCGGATGAGGGCGCCCGGATCGCCGTCCGACAGGCGTCCGACCTGCTCGACGGTGCCGAGGACACCGGTCCCCGTGTAGGTGCCGTCGATCCGCGGGACCAGCAGCACCTGGGGCTTGCCGCCGCCGGGGCGGGCGGCGGCCTGCGCGGCCTCGACGGCGGCGCGCACCTCGGTGTCGGACAGGTCCAGCGGCACCACCATGCCGGGCAGGACGACCTCGTCGTCGAGCGGCAGCACGGGCAGGTCGATCGGTGTGAACGCCTGGGACTCGTTAGTCATGATCTCCCCTTCGGCAGGCAAGTTGAGCTATGTGGACTCAATGCTTGTGAGCCGCCGAATGTTCCCCGCCCTGTGTTCGCCCTGAGCGATCAGACCGCCCGCAGCGCCCTCCCTCCCGGGCGCCCCCCTCGTACGGGAGCGCCGGGCGGCGGGCAGTTGTTCCCCTGCCCGGAGCCGGAAAGGCGCTGGCCTCGGCCCCGCGCGGCGGGACAGGATGGGCGGGCATCGTCCACCACGACCGGATACCGGAGAGCCGCATCATGTCCGCGACGACCGCCCCCGAACCGATGGAATCGCTGCCGACGCGGCTGCCCGACGCCCCCGTCACCCTCGACCGCCGTGAGGGCCCCTTCGGCGAGGTCGTCCTGCGTGAGCGCGGGGAGCACTTCGAGATCATCGCCAACGGCTGCTTCCTGATGGACACCTCCGACGGGCGCTCCGAGCGGCTGCTGATCGACGCCGCGCTGGCCGCGCTGCCCGCCGGCCGGACCGGCCCCTCGGTGCTCATCGGCGGCCTGGGCGTCGGGTTCTCCCTGGTGCGGGCCGCCGCGGAGGAGCGCTGGGGGCGGATCACGGTCGTGGAGCGGGAGCAGGCGATCGTGGACTGGCACCGGGACGGGCCGCTGGACCGGATCTCCGGACCGGCACTGGCCGACCCCAGGACCGGGATCCTGCACACGGACCTGGTGGCCCACCTCCGTACCGCCACGGAGCGTTACGACGCGCTCTGCCTGGACATCGACAACGGGCCCGACTGGACGGTCACGGAGGGCAACGAAAGCCTCTACTCGCCCGCCGGTCTGGCGCACTGCCACGACCGGCTGAACCCGGGCGGTGTGCTCGCCGTCTGGTCGGCGCAGCCGTCGCCCGCCTTCGAACAGGCGTTGCGGAATGCCGGGTTCAGCGGGGTTCGGACGGAAGAGGTCGCCGTTGCCCGAGGTGTGCCCGACGTGGTCCATCTCGCACTCCGGGCCAACTGAACCCCCCTCCCGGTATGCACGGCCCGGCGGTGGCACGGGTCAACCGGCACAAGGCAGACGATCCGGCCGCCCGCCCGGCCCGAACTCGTCGTCCCGGGGCAACACCCTGCGTAGCCGGGAGCCCTCCGCTGCCCTTACGCTGCTGACCGGCACACGGGATCACCCACGAAAACCACGAGCGAAGACCGTGCCTCCGGGGGAATGGCTCCCGCGAGAACGGGCAGGGGCGGGGCGATGGAACAGACACACACCACCCACAACGGCGTCGCGGCCACCCCGGGGGCTCAGCGCCGGGTGCTGGTGGTCGAGGACGACGCCACGATCGTCGACGCCATTTCCGCCCGGCTGCGGGCGGAGGGCTTCCTGGTGCAGACCGCGCTGGACGGCCCCGCGGCCGTGGACGCGGCCGAGGCCTGGCAGCCCGATCTGATGGTGCTCGACATCATGCTCCCGGGCTTCGACGGCCTGGAGGTCTGCCGCCGGGTGCAGGCGGCGCGTCCGGTGCCGGTGCTGATGCTCACCGCACGCGACGACGAGACCGACATGCTGGTCGGGCTCGGGGTCGGCGCCGACGACTACATGACCAAGCCGTTCTCCATGCGTGAGCTGGCCGCCCGGGTGCACGTGCTGCTGCGCCGGGTGGAGCGGGCCGCGCTCGCCGCCGTCACCCCGCGCAGCGGGATACTGCGCCTGGGTGAGCTGGAGATCGACCACGCGCAGCGCCGGGTCCGGGTGCGCGCCGAGGACGTCCACCTCACGCCGACCGAGTTCGACCTGCTGGTCTGCCTCGCCAACACCCCGCGCGCGGTGCTCTCCCGGGAGCAGCTGCTGGCCGAGGTGTGGGACTGGGCGGACGCCTCGGGGACCCGTACGGTCGACAGCCACATCAAGGCGCTGCGCCGGAAGATCGGTGCGGAGCGGATCCGTACGGTGCACGGCGTGGGCTACGCCCTGGAGACTCCGGCGCCATGACCTGGCCAGGGCCCGGAATGCGGCCCTTCTCCATCAAGGCCAAGCTGGGCACGCTCGTCGTGGTCTCGGTGTTCATCACCACCGGGCTGCTGATCGTCGCCCTGCGGACCCGGACCGAGTTCCAGTTCATCACCGTGTTCTCGGTGATCGCGACGCTGCTGATCACCCAGTTCGTGGCGCACGGTCTGACCGCGCCGCTGGACGAGATGCGGGCGGTGGCCCGGTCCATCTCGCACGGCGACTACACGCGGCGGGTGAGCGGCGCCGGGCGGCGGGACGAGCTGGGCGATCTGGCGCAGACGATCAACCGCATGGCGGACGACCTGGAGGCGGAGGACCGGCATCGCAAAGAGCTGGTCGCCAATGTCAGCCATGAACTGCGCACGCCCATCGCGGCGCTGAGAGCCGTGCTGGAGAACGTGGTGGACGGTGTGTCCGCCGCCGATCCGGAGACGATGCGCACCGCGCTGAAACAGACGGAGCGGCTCGGCCGGCTGGTCGAGACGCTGCTGGACCTGTCGCGCCTGGACAACGGGGTCGTCGCACTCAAGGCAGGCCGTTTCGAGGTGTGGCCGTATCTGTCGGGCGTACTGAAGGAGGCGAATCTCGCCGCCTCCCAGCGACGCCTGTCGTCGGGTTCGGGCAATCACTCCCGTACGGACGTCCATCTGCATCTGGACGTCTCGCCGCCGGAGCTCACCGCGCACGCGGACGCCGAGCGGCTGCACCAGGTGGTCGCGAACCTCATCGACAACGCGGTCAAGCACAGCCCGCCGCACGGCCGGGTGACGGTGCTGGCGCGGCGCGGGGCCCACCCCGAGTCGCTGGAGCTGGAAGTCATGGACGAGGGGCCCGGCATTCCGGAAGCGGAGCGCCACCGGGTGTTCGAGCGTTTCAACCGGGGCCAGGCGCCCTCCCCGCACGGTCCGGGCAGCGACGGCGGTACGGGCCTGGGCCTCGCCATCGCCCGCTGGGCGGTCGATCTGCACGGCGGCCGGATCGGTGTGGCCGAATCCGTGCGAGGCTGCCGGATCCAGGTCACCCTTCCGGGAATCCCCGAGCAGCGCGGTTGACGGTCGTGTTGGCATAGGGTCGAACCGGAAGGGCACGTTCATACGTGTCCTTCCAGCAAGGGGCCTCAAGGGGATGCGGTCACAGGGCCGCGTCCACGGTCCTGCGTACCCGAAGTGCAGTGGAACCTCGCTTGTTTCCCGCCATTTCCTGCGCCGAAACCCGCCCTTCGATGTGATGTGCACGACGAAGCACCGGCCCGGCCTGCAAGGAACGGTTCGGGGGGCGTAGCCTTGATTTCCGCTGTCCATCACCTTGTGAAGCGGAAGAGGGCGGTTGCCGCCGTGTCGTCTCAGTCCCCCAGTAACTCAAGCGTCTCGACCGACCAAGCCAGCCCGGGCACCAACCCGGCCGCGGCTTTCGGCGCCAATGAATGGCTCGTCGACGAGATCTACCAGCAGTACCTCCAGGATCCCAGTTCGGTCGATCGCGCCTGGTGGGACTTCTTCGCCGACTACAAGCCGGGTACTTCCGGCACGGCGGACAAGCCCGCTCCCGGGGCCTCGGGGGCCCCGGTGACCGAGGCCGCCGCTCCGGCTCCGGCGAAGGCCGCGCCCGCCGCCGCTCCGGCCGCCCCCGCGCAGCCGGCCCCGGCCAAGGCCGCTCCGGCTCCGGCGAAGACCGCCCCGGCTCCGGCGAAGCCCGCGGCTGCGAAGCCCGCCGCCGCGCCCGCCAAGGCCAAGGCGGACGAGTCCACCGAAGCCCCGGCCGGACCGGAGTACGTGACGCTGCGCGGCCCCTCGGCCGCCGTCGCGAAGAACATGAACGCCTCGCTGGAGCTGCCGACGGCCACGTCCGTCCGCGCGGTCCCGGTGAAGCTGCTCTTCGACAACCGCATCGTCATCAACAACCACCTCAAGCGCGCCCGCGGCGGGAAGATCTCCTTCACGCACCTCATCGGGTACGCGATGGTGCAGGCCCTCAAGGCCATGCCGTCGATGAACTACTCCTTCGCGGAGAAGGACGGCAAGCCGACCCTGGTCAAGCCGGAGCACGTCAACCTGGGTCTGGCCATCGACCTGGTGAAGCCGAACGGCGACCGCCAGCTGGTCGTCGCGGCCATCAAGAAGGCCGAGACGCTCAACTTCTTCGAGTTCTGGCAGGCGTACGAGGACATCGTCCGGCGCGCCCGCATCGGCAAGCTCGGCATGGACGACTTCACCGGCGTCACCGCCTCGCTGACCAACCCCGGCGGCATCGGCACCGTCCACTCGGTGCCCCGCCTGATGCCCGGTCAGGGCCTCATCATGGGCGTCGGCGCGATGGACTACCCGGCGGAGTTCCAGGGCACCTCGCAGGACACCCTCAACAAGCTCGGCATCTCGAAGGTCATGACGCTCACGTCGACCTACGACCACCGGGTCATCCAGGGCGCCGCCTCCGGCGAGTTCCTGCGCGTTCTCTCCCAGCTGCTGCTCGGCGAGAACGAGTTCTACGACGAGATCTTCAAGGCGCTGCGCATCCCCTACGAGCCGGTCCGCTGGCTCAAGGACATCGACGCCTCGCACGACGACGACGTCACCAAGGCCGCGCGGGTCTTCGAGCTGATCCACTCCTACCGGGTCCGCGGCCACGTCATGGCCGACACCGACCCGCTGGAGTACCACCAGCGCAAGCACCCCGACCTGGACATCACCGAGCACGGCCTCACCCTGTGGGACCTGGAGCGGGAGTTCGCGGTCGGCGGGTTCGCCGGCAAGACGATGATGAAGCTCCGCGACATCCTCGGCGTGCTCCGTGAGTCGTACTGCCGCACCACCGGCATCGAGTTCATGCACATCCAGGACCCGAAGCAGCGCAAGTGGCTCCAGGACCGGGTCGAGCGCCCGCGCCCGAAGCCCGAGCGCGAGGAGCAGCTGCGCATCCTGCGCCGGCTGAACGCCGCGGAGGCGTTCGAGACGTTCCTGCAGACGAAGTACGTCGGCCAGAAGCGGTTCTCGCTGGAGGGCGGCGAGTCCGTCATCCCGCTGCTCGACGCCGTCCTCGACTCCGCCGCCGAGGCCCGCCTCGACGAGGTCGTCATCGGCATGGCCCACCGCGGCCGCCTGAACGTCCTGGCGAACATCGTCGGCAAGTCGTACGCGCAGATCTTCCGCGAGTTCGAGGGCAACCTCGACCCGCGCTCGATGCACGGCTCCGGCGACGTCAAGTACCACCTGGGCGCCGAGGGCACCTTCACCGGTCTGGACGGCGAGCAGATCAAGGTCTCGCTGGCCGCCAACCCCTCGCACCTGGAGGCGGTCGACCCGGTCCTGGAGGGCATCGCCCGCGCCAAGCAGGACATCATCAACAAGGGCGGCACGGACTTCACGGTCCTGCCGGTCGCGCTCCACGGCGACGCGGCCTTCGCGGGCCAGGGCGTCGTCGCCGAGACGCTCAACATGTCGCAGCTGCGCGGCTACCGCACCGGCGGCACCGTGCACGTGGTGATCAACAACCAGGTCGGCTTCACCGCCGCCCCGGAGTCCTCGCGCTCCTCGATGTACGCCACCGACGTGGCGCGCATGATCGAGGCGCCGATCATCCACGTCAACGGCGACGACCCGGAGGCCGTGGTCCGCGTCGCACGGCTGGCCTTCGAGTTCCGGCAGGCGTTCAACAAGGACGTCGTGATCGACCTCATCTGCTACCGCCGCCGCGGTCACAACGAGGGCGACAACCCGGAGTTCACCAACCCGCAGATGTACACCCTGATCGACAAGAAGCGCTCGGTGCGCAAGCTCTACACCGAGTCCCTCATCGGTCGCGGCGACATCACGCTGGAAGAGGCGGAGCAGGCGCTCCAGGACTTCCAGGGCCAGCTGGAGAAGGTGTTCGCCGAGGTCCGCGAGGCCACCTCGCAGCCGGCGTCCCCGCACGTCCCGGAGCCGCAGGCCGCGTTCCCGGTGGCCGTGGAGACGGCCGTCTCCGCCGAGGTCGTGAAGCGGATCGCCGAGTCCCAGGTCAACATCCCCGATTCGATCACCGTGCACCCGCGTCTGCTGCCGCAGATGCAGCGCCGCGCCGCCTCGGTGGAGAACGGCACGATCGACTGGGGCATGGGCGAGACCCTGGCCATCGGTTCGCTGCTGATGGAGGGCACCCCGGTCCGGCTCGCCGGCCAGGACAGCCGCCGCGGCACGTTCGGCCAGCGCCACGCGGTCCTGGTCGACCAGGTCACCGGCGAGGACTACACCCCGCTGCTGTACCTGGCGGACGACCAGGCCCGGTACAACGTCTACGACTCGCTGCTCAGCGAGTACGCGGCGATGGGCTTCGAGTACGGCTACTCGCTGGCCCGCCCGGAGTCGCTGGTCATCTGGGAGGCCCAGTTCGGTGACTTCGTCAACGGCGCGCAGACCGTCGTGGACGAGTTCATCTCCTCGGCCGAGCAGAAGTGGGGCCAGACCTCCGGCGTCACGCTGCTCCTGCCGCACGGCTACGAGGGCCAGGGCCCGGACCACAGCTCCGCCCGCCCCGAGCGCTTCCTCCAGATGTGCGCGCAGGACAACATGACGGTCGCGATGCCGACCCTGCCGTCGAACTACTTCCACCTGCTGCGCTGGCAGGTGCACAACCCGCACCACAAGCCGCTCATCGTCTTCACCCCGAAGTCGATGCTGCGTCTGAAGGCGGCGGCCTCGTCCATCGAGGAGTTCACCTCCGGCGGCTTCCGCCCGGTGATCGGCGACGACAGCGTCAAGGCGGAGGACGTCCGCAAGGTCGTCTTCGTCTCCGGCAAGCTCTTCTACGACCTGGACGCCGAGCGGGAGAAGCGGGGCGACACGGAGACCGCGATCATCCGGCTGGAGCGCCTGTACCCGCTGCCGGGTGCGGAGATCCAGGCCGAGATCGCGAAGTACCCGAACGCCGAGAAGTACCTGTGGGCGCAGGAGGAGCCGGCGAACCAGGGTGCGTGGCCGTTCATCGCGCTCAACCTGATCGACCACCTGGACCTCGCGGTCGGCGCGGACGTGCCGCACGGCGAGCGCCTGCGCCGCATCTCGCGGCCGCACGGCTCGTCCCCGGCGGTCGGCTCGGCCAAGCGTCACCAGGCGGAGCAGACGCAGCTGGTCAACGAGGTCTTCGAAGCCTGAGGACCGTAACGCCGAACACCCGGGGACCCGGTTCCGCGCTTGTCGCGGGGCCGGGTCCCCGGCGTTTCCCCGCTGGATATCCTTGTCCCATGTACTTCACGGACCGTGGCATCGAGGAACTGGAGAAGCGGCGCGGCGAGGAGGAGGTCACCTTCGAGTGGCTCGCCGAGCAGCTGCGGACGTTCGTCGATCTCAACCCCGACTTCGAGGTGCCCGTCGAGCGCCTCGCGACCTGGCTGGCCCGGCTGGACGACGAGGACGACGAGGACGCGTAAGGTCCGGGTCCTGCTCCCTGATCCGACCTGATCCAAACGAAAGGCCCTCAGTTCTCGGCGCTCGCCCTGGCCCGCTCGTACGCGAGCCCCAGCGCGCCCTGCGCCAGCAGCACCGCCCCGGCCGCCGCCCAGCCACCGCTGCGGCGCCGCGCGCCCCACAGCAGGAGCGGGAGCCCGGCCGCGAGCTGGACGGCGGCGACGGCCCGGGCGCGGGGGCCGCGTACCCACGGGCCGACCCGGCTGCTCTCTACCGCGTCCAGTTCGACCCGTACGGCATCGCGCCAGCCGGCCCACTCGACGCGGTCCACCTGACGCTGCACCGCCGCGACGCTGCGCAGCCGGTCGGCGCTCTCGCCCGGGGAGAGTCCGGCGGGCAGGGCCAGTCCGGTGCCGGTGAGGACGGCGAGGAGTCCGCGCAGCCGGGCCTCCGCGTCCGTCTCCGGATCGGGGCGGGTCAGCGCCTCCAGCGCCTGTACGTCGAGCACCGGGTCGAGGCCGAGCCGGACGGCGAAGGTGCGCATGGCCTCGTCCTCGCCCACCGGGGTGCCGTCGGTCAGCCAGACGTAGCCCACGGTCCGGCGGAATCCGGCGGCGAGGGTGTAGCCGGCCCGGTCGGCGTCCCACCACAGGGCGAGCACCGGCCAGGTGGAGCCGACGGCGAGCGCGGTGGCCCAGCAGCCGAGGACCCGGTCGACCGGCTCGGCGTCCTGCTCCGCTCCCCCGGCCCGCCAGGGCTTCCCCTCCGGGACGAGCACGCTCCACTCCGCGCCCGCGCGGGCCAGCAGCATCTGCTCGCGCAGCAGGTGGGCGAGCGGCCGTACGGTCTCGGGATCGGCCCGGCACAGCAGGAGGGCCCCGGTGGGTGTCGCGTTCATGGCTCATACGCTAGGGCAATATCTCCGCATTTGATCGTTTTTGCAGGCATGGTGCTGACCTTCACGCCGCCCCCCGGAGCACGACATCCCTTGACTTCCCCCATCCGCGATATATCGTGTTCTTCACGAGACGCGATATGTTGCGTTGCCACGCTCCCGGGAGGTCATATCCATGCCTGTGTCGACATGGACCATCGATGAGCCGCGGAAGCTCTCCTTCGACGATCCGGTGACGGCGCTCCAGGTGCGTGTCGTCGACGGCACGGTCAACGTGGTCGGGACCGACGAGCCGGGCGCCCGGCTGGAGGTCTCCGCGATCGAGGGGCCGCCTCTGATCGTGACCCAGGAGGACGGCCGGCTCACCGTGGCGTACGAGGATCTGCCCTGGCAGGACCTGTTGCGCTGGCTCGACCCCAAGGGCCGCCGCCGCAGCGCCGTCGTCTCGCTCGTCGTGCCCGCCGCGTCGTCGGTCGAGGTCGGCGTGATCGGCGCGGGGGCCGTCGTCTCGGGCATCAGCGGCCGTACCGAGGTCCGCGGCATCACGGGGGACTCCACGCTCGTCGGGCTGACGGGCGCGGTGCGCGGGGAGTCCGTGTCGGGCAGCCTGGAGGCCCAGAGCGTCACGGGGGACCTCCGCTTCCAGTCCGTGGCCGGTGATCTGACGGTGATCGACGGGGCGGGGGCCTCGGTCCGGGCCGAGTCGGTCAGCGGTGACATGGTGCTGGACGTCGACCCGTCCGGGAAGCCCACGGACATCCGGCTGACCACGGTGTCCGGCGAGATCGCGATCCGGCTGCCGCACCCGGCGGACGCCAGGGTCGAGGCGAACACCGCGAGCGGGGCCGTCTCCAACGCCTTCGAGGACCTGCGGGTCGGCGGGCAGTGGGGCGCGAAGAAGATCACCGGCACGCTGGGCGCCGGAACGGGGACCCTGCGGGCGACGACCGTGTCCGGCTCGATCGCCCTCCTGCGCAGGCCGCCCGCCGAGGACGACGCGTACGCCGCCGAGCCGACCGGAAAGGTTCTCTGACATGCCCCCCGTATTCGCCCACGGCCGTCTGCGCCTGTACCTCCTCAAGCTCCTGGACGAGGCCCCGCGCCACGGCTACGAGATCATCCGCCTGCTGGAGGAACGCTTCCAGGGCCTCTACGCCCCGTCCGCCGGCACGGTCTACCCGCGGCTGGCCAAGCTGGAGGCCGAGGGCCTGGTCACCCACGCCACCGAGGGCGGCCGCAAGGTCTACTCGATCACCGACGCCGGCCGCGAGGAGTTGGCGGGCCGCAGCGGCGAACTGGCCGATCTGGAGCTGGAGATCCGCGACTCGCTCTCCGAGCTGGCCGCCGAGATACGCGACGACGTCCGGGGCGCGGCGGGCCGGCTCCGCAGCGATGTGCGGGCGGCGGCGTCGGAGTCGCGGCACGGCGCGAAGGCGGGGTCCGGCAAGGCGAAGGGGAAGGGCGCATCCTCGTCCCCCTTCGGGGACTTCGGCGACTTCGGCAATCTGGGCGACCTCGGCGACAGCGAGGCGTGGCGCACGGCGAAGGAGGCGTGGAAGGAGCAGGCCCGCCGGGCGAAGGACGAGTCCCGGCGCGCCCGCGAGGACGCCCAGCAGGCCCGCCGCCAGGCCAAGGAGGCCCAGGACAGGGCGCGGGAGCAGATGCAGAACGCCGCCCGCCAGGTGCAGGAGCACTTCGCCCGGGGCGACTGGCCCTCCGGAGTAAGGGAGGGCCTCGCGGAGATCACCGGCCAGCTCGGCGGTTTCGCCCGGTCCGGCGCCTGGCCTCCGTTCGGCAAGCCCGGGCCGGAGACCGAGCCGCCCGTCCAGGACCCGGCTCCCGGTGCGGACCGGTGGCAGGACGTGCCGACGACGGGCGACCCCGTGCGCGATCTGGACCGCCTGCTGGACCGGTTCCGTGACGGCATCCGGGACACGGCTCGCGATCACGGGGTGACGGAGGCGCGGCTCGCGGAGGCCCGCCGCCACCTGGGCGAGGCGGCGACGCAGATCGAGGCGCTGCTGAGGGCGGAGGACGAGGACGGCAAGCAGGGCTGAGGAGGGGTGGGGCAGCGGCCCCACCCCTCCGCTCACCCGGCCTGGGCGCGCCCCCGGCCCGCCGCACCGTCGTCGGAGCCGTACAGCGCGCGCTGCACGGCCGTGTAGGTCGCGCCGTGCTCGGCGAGGACGTCGGCGACGGATCCGGGCTTCGCGGTGAGAGCCAGGAGCAGGTGTTCCTCGCCGATGAACCGGTCGCCGCGGCCGAGGGCCAACCGGAGCGAGTTCTCCAGCACGGTCTTCGCGCCCGGGGTGAAGGGGCGGTGCCCGGACCGCCACCACCGGCGGCCACCGCGGTCGGCGTCGAGGGCCCCCTCGCCGTGGGTTCCCTCGACATGGGAGACGATCGCGTCGACGTCGATCCCGATGCCGGCGAGGGCCTCGGTGTCGGCCCTGGTCAGCCCGGAGCGGCGGCGGGCCTCGGCGAAGGATGCCTCCAGGGAGGACCGGCGGTCGTGGAGGCCGAGGGCCGTGACGGCGAACGAGGCCCGGCCGCCGTCCTGTTCCAGCAGCGCGAGCAGCAGGTGTTCCTCGGTGACCGAGCCGGCCCCGGTGCGCTCGGCCCGGGCCACGGCTCCCTTCACGGTCGCGCGGGCCCCTCGGGTGAATCGCTCGAACATCAACGCCTCCCGTACTTCTTGTGCACGGCCTGTCGGCTGACGCCCAGCTCGGCGGCGATCTCCTGCCAGGACCAGCCCTGCACGCGGGCACTTCCTACTTGTACGGCTTCGAGCTGCTCCAGCAGCCGCCGCAGCGCGGCCACCGCCCGCAGCCCGACGCGCGGGTCGCGGTCACCGGCGCGCGCGGCCAGATCCGTTGCTTCGGTCATCGCGTCAACCTACATTGACACCACTCGCCCGTCAATCAAAGTTGACAACATCGTCGGCGAGGCGCGCGTGCCGCTCGACGTCGTACCGGACCCTGCCGTACCGCAGCTTGGCCCGCTCGATGCCCTCGGACGCGAATCCGGAGCGGGTCGCGACCCGGCAGGAGGCGACGTTGTCGGTGCGGTGTCCCAGCTCCAGCCGGTACAGCCCGAGCTCGTCGAAGGCCCAGCGGGCGAGGGCCCGCACCCCGGCCGGGGCGACGCCCCGGCCGCGGGCCGACTCGGTGGTCCAGTAGGAGACCCAGCCGCTGTCGTGCGTCCGGTTGACGACGTTGAGCGCCACACAGCCGAGCGCCTCGCCCTCCTCCCCCACGACGGCCCAGGAGTAGCCGGTGCGCGCCCCTCGTTCGCGCGCGCGTTCCGCGACCCAGGCGAGCGCCCCGGACCGGTCGTCCACGGGCCGGTCCGTCTGGCGGTCCATCTCGGCCGGGGCGAAGGCCCGGAGCACCGCCGAGGCGTCGTCGGGCAGCCAGGGGCGCAGCAGAAACCCTTCAGGGGTGGTCAGTTCGTCCATACGGGCCAGCTTCCCGCACGGTCACCACCACCTCCGAACCGGGCCGTGCCACGACAACCGGCCGCCCACCGCGTGCCCCGTTGCCGAGGACGCGGGCGGGGCCGGTGACGGAGAGACGCCACCCCCGGGAGGAGGGCGGGAGGGACAGCTCCGTCACCCCGGGCCGGACGGAAGCCCGGTAGGCGAGGCGGTAGGTGCGCGTACCGGCGTCGTACGTGTCGGAGCGGACGGTTCCGGCGACGGCCGGGGCGTACGGGGTGGCGGTCTGCTCCTTGTTCGTACGGAAACGGCCGCGCTCGTCGACCGCGCAGTAGCCGCCGCCGTAGCACCAGACGTACCCCGCCCAGCCGGAGCTGTAGCGGTTCAGGGAGGCGACGGCCTCACGGTAGAAGCGCCCCATGTTGGGGAGGGCGTTGTTGAGAGGCCCCCACTCCCCCACGACCACGGGCATCCGGTGGCGGGCCGGGTACGCGGTGACGGCGGCCTCGTACGCCTCGATCCAGCCCGCGTCCGGGTCGTAGTCAGCGCCCGCCTCCATGGCGGTGTTGTAGAAGTGCGGGGCGTACACGGTCCGGCTGTCCTCGATGCGCCCGAGACCGGTGGGGACCCCCTCCCCGACGATGGGGGTCGGCTCGACGAAGATCCAGGTGGAGCGGTCCTCGGCCCGGACGGCGCGGGCGAGCCGGTTGTACATGGGCGTGAGGTGCTCGGCCTCGATCCGCCGGGCGGCGGTCGGCAGGTCCTCGCCCTCGCGCAGCTCCCCCATGGGCTCGTTGATCAGGTCGTAGCCGATGACGGCGGGGTGGCGGCCGAACCGTTCGGCGAGGACCTGCCACATGGCGGCCTGGGCGCGCTGGAGGTCGGGGTCCTCGTAGAGGTGGGTGAAGGCCCGCTGCACGGCCGGCTGGAAATACTCGGAGAACCAGTCGTCGGGGTTCGGGGTGAACGGCAGCCCGTCGGTCCTGGTGGCCCATTCCGGGATGCCCCGGTGGCCGAACGCGGGCCCGAAGACGTCTTGGTGGGCGTCGATGAGGACATGGACGCGGTGCTTGCGGGCCCAGTCGAGGATCCGCTCGATCTTGTGGAGGTAGCGCGCGCTGTACTGGCCGCGCCGGGGCTCCAGGTCGTCCCAGAAGACCAGCAGCCGGGCGAAGTTGAAGCCGTTCGCCCGCAGGTCGCGGAAGTGCCGCTCGGTGATGGCGCTGAGGGCGTCCTCGCCGCGGTTCGCCTTGTCCTCGACGTTCCAGCCGCGCAGGGTGAGGGTGCGCCCGCGGTCGTCGGTGAGGGGTGGGATGGTGCGTTCGTACGAGGAGGAGGACGGGGCCGGATCCGGGATCGGGGACGAGGAGCCGGGTGCTGGGCGCGCCGAGGCGGCGGGGGCGAGGGCCCCCGCCGCGAGCACGGACGCGACGACAAGTGCCATGAGTGCTCTGCCCGTTCGCATGGGCGGCATCTCACCAGCAAAGCTGAGACTTGTTCAAGTATGCGGAGCGGAGAAGTTCTTGCCGGCCCTCCGACAGGCCCTAAGCGGTCGGCGTGAGCACGATCTTCCCGAACAGGTCGCCGGACTCCAGTCGCTGGAACCCCTCGCGGGCCCGGTCGAGCGGCAGCACCTCGTCGATGACCGGGCGCACCCCGGTGGTCGCGCAGAAGGCGAGCAGGTCCTCCAGCTCGTCCTTGGACCCCATGGTGGAGCCGACGACCTTCAGCTCCAGGAAGAAGATGCGGGTCAGCTCGGCGTGCGTGGGCCGGTCGCCGCTGGTGGCCCCGGAGATGACGAGGGTGCCGCCGGGGCGCAGCGACTTCACCGAGTGGGACCAGGTGGCGGCCCCCACGGTCTCGATGACGGCGTCCACGCGCTGCGGAAGCCGGGCGCCGGGCTCGTACGCCTCCAACGCGCCGAGTTCGACCGCCCGCTCGCGCTTGGCCTTGTCCCGGCTGGTGGCGAAGATCCGCAGCCCGGCGGCCTTCCCGAGCACGATCGCGGCGGTGGCGACCCCGCCTCCGGCGCCCTGGACGAGCACGGAGTCCCCGGGCCGCACCCCGGCGTTGGTGAACAGCATCCGGTACGCGGTGAGCCAGGCGGTCGGCAGGCAGGCGGCCTCGGCGAAACTGAGCCCCGCCGGCTTGGGCAGGATGTTCCAGGTGGGAACGGTGACCTGCTCGGCGAAGGTGCCCTGGTAGCGCTCGGTGAGGATGGAGCGCGGCTCCTTGGGCCCGACTCCGTGCCCGGACTGCCCGATGACGGAGTGCAGGACGACCTCGTTGCCGTCCTGATCGACGCCGGCCGCGTCGCAGCCGAGGATCATCGGCAGCCGGTCCTGCGAGAGGCCGACGCCACGCAGGGACCAGAGGTCGTGGTGGTTGAGGGAGGCGGCCCGGACGGTGACGGTGGACCACCCGGGGCGCGCCTCGGGGGCCGGGCGATCACCCAGCTCCAGGCCGTCGAGGGGCTGGTCGGGGTCGATGCGGGCTGCGTAGGCGGCGAACATGGGTCGACGATAGGCGGGCCGGCCCGCCCACGAAACCGCCTCCGCGTGTGACGCACACCAACCGGGTGTGCTCGCACCCGGCGCCTCGGGCCGCACTAGCCCTTGCTGCGATTGAGCAGCGACGGCCCGCACCACTCAGCCCTTCCGGCGGCACATCAAGCCCCTGCGGCGATTGGGCCGCACCACCTAAGCCCCTCCGGCGATTGAGGAGCGGGGTCCGGGGCAGCGCCCCGGGGGCTCCGCCCCCAGACCCCCGCTGCTCAATCGCCGCAGGGGCTGGTGGTTCGGGCCCCCGCTGCTCAATCGCCGCAGGGGCTTGATGTGCGGGCCTCAATCGCCGCAGGGATCGCCGCAGGGCGGAAACGCAAAGGCGGGGCCCGTACCAGTACAGGCCCCGCCCCTCACGCATCGCTCGGCAACAACCTCAGCGCCGAGCCACACCCTCCGCCCGCGCCGCCGCGGCCACAGCCGCCGTGACGGCCGGCGCGACCCGCTCGTCGAACGGGGACGGGATCACGTAATCCGCCGCCAGCTCATCGCCCACGACATCCGCCAGCGCGTTCGCCGCGGCGATCTTCATGCCCTCCGTGATCCGGGAGGCCCGGACCTGGAGGGCGCCGGCGAAGATGCCCGGGAAGGCGAGCACGTTGTTGATCTGGTTCGGGAAGTCCGACCGCCCGGTCGCCACGACGGCCGCGTACTTGTGCGCGACCTCCGGGTGGACCTCCGGGTTCGGGTTGGCCATCGCGAAGACGTACGCGCCGGGCGCCATCGAGGCCACCGCAGCCTCCGGGACCGTGCCGCCGGAGACGCCGATGAAGACGTCCGCACCGGCGAGCGCCTGCTCCAGTGAGCCGGAGATCCCCGCCTTGTTCGTCAGCTCCGCCAGCTCGCGCTTGACCTCGGTGAGGTCGTCGCGGTCGCGGCTGACGATGCCCTTGCGGTCGGCCACCGCGACATCGCCGATCCCCGCCTCCAGCAGGAACTTGGCGATGGCCACGCCCGCCGCGCCCGCGCCGGAGATGACGCCGCGCAGATCGCCGAGCGTCCGCCCGGAGAGCTTCGCGGCGTTGCGCAGGGCGGCGAGGGTGACGACGGCGGTGCCGTGCTGGTCGTCGTGGAAGACCGGGATGTCCAGCCGCTCCTGGAGCTTGCGCTCGATCTCGAAGCAGCGGGGCGCCGAGATGTCCTCCAGGTTCACGCCGCCGAAGGACGGGGCGAGCCGGACGACGGTGTCGACGATCTCGTCGGCGTCGGTGGTCGCGAGCGCGATCGGCACCGCGTCGACGCCGCCGAACTGCTTGAAGAGGATGGCCTTGCCCTCCATCACGGGGAGGGATGCCTCGGGCCCGATGTCGCCGAGGCCGAGCACGGCGGTGCCGTCCGTCACGACGGCCACGACCTGGGACTTCCAGGTGTAGTCGTGGACGAGCTCGGGGTGGTCGGCGATGGCGCTGCACACTTTCGCCACTCCGGGCGTGTACGCCAGGGAAAGGTCGTCCTTGTCCCGGATCGGGACGGTGGCCTGCACGGCCATCTTCCCGCCCCGGTGGAGGGCGAAGGCCGGATCGAAGGGCTCGTCGGCCCCCGTGTCCGCCGCGCTCGTGCGCTCGATGCCACGGTCGGTGGCGCTGTCGATGGTGCTGTCGCTGCGAGGATTGACGATCTCCGCTGCCATGGTGTTGACCCCTTAAGTCTTCATCGTTTGAGGGTGGCCACTCCTGGTTGAGGAGGGGTGGGCGGGCACCGCGTACGCGCCCCGCACCGAGCGGTTGGCCCGCCCTGGCAGGGAGAGGTACGTACGCGCGGGCGCGCCGCACACGCGCCCTGAGCCCCGGATGAGGGGTGTAAACGTCTTTCTTACCGGACGGACGGTGTTACGGACGAGTCCATATCGACGCGGTGACGTGACTCATAGTCGAATATCTGGACAAGTCGGCAAACCGGCATAAATGCCGTCCACCAGTCGAGACGTGCCGAAGATTCTCCGGCGTGAGGAATGAATCCCCAAAGAAGGTCCGGCCCCGAGGTACCGGCCGTTGATGTTCGGGGGTCGCCCGTTATCCGATTTTGACATGGCAGGACCCCTGAATGGGCCAGTCCGAATGGCAGGATGCCGTTCACACGAGGTGGCGACACTCGAAGGTGCGTGCCAAGCCGCCCCACCAGCACCTCACCCTCACCTGCCGGAGGATCCCGACATGACCGCAAGCACCACGCGTCGTACGACCGCCAGGGCCCGGATCGCGGCGGTCGGCGCCATCGCGGTCGCCGGCACACTGCTCCTCACCGCCTGTGGCGACCAGACCGACAGCGCCTCCCAGGAGAGCGGCAGCGGCAAGGAGACCAAGAGCGGCGCTCCGCTCTTCTCGAAGCTGCCGGAGAAGTACCAGAAGTCCGGTGTGATCAAGGTCGGCACGAATGCCGAATACGCCCCGATGGAGTCCGTGGAGAACGGGAAGATCGTGGGTGTCGACCCCGATCTGGCCGCCGCGCTCGGCAAGCAGCTCGGCGTGAAGTTCGAGTTCACCTCGGGTTCCTTCGACGGCCTCATCACCGCCCTGAACTCCGGCCGCCACGACATCGCGATGTCGTCGATCACGGACAACAAGCAGCGCCAGGAGGGCCTGGACGACGCCGGCAAGAAGCTGGGTCCGGGCGTCGACTTCGTCGACTACTTCCTCGCGGGCACCGCCGTCTACACCAAGAAGGGCAACCCGCAGAACATCAAGTCCATCGAGGACCTGTGCGGGAAGCGCGCGGCGGTGCAGCGCGGCACCACGTACGAGGAGGCCCTCAAGAAGCAGTCGAAGGCCTGTACGGACGGCGGCGAGAAGGCCATCACGATCGAGCCGTTCGAGAACGACACCGAGGCCCAGACCCGCGTGAAGTCCGGCGGTGCGGTCGCCGGCGTCAACGACTACCCGGTCGCGGTCGACCTGGCCCGCAAGGCCGACGGCGGCAACGCGTTCGAGGTCGTGGGCGAGCAGGTCGACGCCGGTCCGTTCGGCATCGCCGTCAAGAAGGGCAACACCGGCCTCCGGGACGCCCTGAAGGAGGCCGTCGACGCGATCATCGCCGACGGTTCGTACCAGAAGGTCCTCGACAAGTGGGGCGCCGGTACGGGAGCGATCGACAAGGCCGCCATCAACGGCGGCAAGTGACCGGACGCTCCACTGAAGGGCAGTCACGATGACTGACAAGTTCGACAAGACACCGGCCGCCGCACCGGCCGGCCAGGTGTCCGTCTCCAAGGCCGCCACCACGGCCCCGGAGAACATCAAGGCCATTCCCGTCCGCCACGTCGGCCGTTGGATCAGCGGCGTCGTGGTCATCGGCCTCCTCGTCGCCCTCGGATATGCCTTCTCGCAGGGCAACATCCAGTGGCAGGCCGTCGGCGACAAGCTGTTCGACAAGAACGTCGTCGCCGGTGCGGGCCGCACCCTGCTGATCAGCGTCCTCGCGATGGTGCTCGGCGTGATCCTCGGCGTCGTGCTCGCCGTGATGCGGCTGTCGAAGAACCCGGTCACCAGCTGGGTGGCCTGGCTGTACATCTGGTTCTTCCGCGGCACCCCGGTCTACGTACAGCTGCTGCTCTGGTTCAACCTGGCGCTGATCTTCCCGGTCCTGAACATCCCGTTCATCTACAAGGACGAGATGACGGACGTCATGACCCCGTTCATGTGCGCCCTGCTGGGGCTCGCCCTGAACGAGGCCGCCTACATGGCGGAGATCTGCCGCGCCGGCATCCAGTCCGTCGACGAGGGCCAGACCGAGGCCTCGCACGCGCTGGGCATGACCCAGGCGAAGACCATGCGCCGCGTGGTCCTCCCGCAGGCGCTGCGGGTGATCATCCCGCCGACCGGCAACGAGTTCATCAACATGCTGAAGACCTCGTCGCTCGTCTACGCGGTCACGTACAACGAACTGCTCCGCTCCACCTCGCAGATCGGCTCCACGTCGTACGCGGTGATGGAGATGCTGTTCGTCGCGTCCATCTGGTACATCGTGATGACCAGTGTGTTCAGCGTCGGCCAGTACTACCTGGAGCGCCGTTTCGCCCGCGGCTCGCTGCGTTCGCTGCCGCTCACCCCGTGGCAGCGCGTCAAGGTCAACCTCGCCGCGTTCAGCAACCGGCCCTCCGGAGGTGTCTCCGCATGACCACCCCCATGGTGAAGGCCGAGGGCGTCCACAAGTCCTTCGGTGCCGCCCACATCCTCAAGGGCATCGACCTGGAGGTCGCCCCGCGTGAGGTGTTTTGCCTGATCGGCCCGTCCGGCTCCGGCAAGTCGACCTTCCTGCGGTGCATCAACCACCTGGAGAAGATCAACGCCGGCCGGCTCTCGGTCGACGGCGAGCTGGTCGGCTACCGGCAGAAGGGCGACAAGCTCTACGAGCTGAAGGACAGCGAGGTCGCCCTGCAGCGCCGTGACATCGGCATGGTCTTCCAGCGCTTCAACCTGTTCCCGCACATGACGGCGCTGGAGAACGTCATGGAGGCGCCGATCCAGGTCAAGGGCGAGGCCAAGGCCGTGGCCCGGGCCCGCGCCGAGAAGCTGCTGGACCGGGTGGGCCTCGCCGACAAGGCGAAGAACTACCCCTCGCAGCTCTCCGGCGGCCAGCAGCAGCGCGTCGCCATCGCCCGCGCGCTGGCGATGGAGCCGAAGCTGATGCTCTTCGACGAGCCGACCTCCGCGCTCGACCCGGAGCTGGTCGGTGACGTCCTGGACGTCATGCGGGGCCTCGCCGAGGACGGCATGACGATGATCGTCGTCACGCACGAGATGGGCTTCGCCCGCGAGGTGGGCGACGCGCTGGTCTTCATGGACGACGGTGTGGTGGTCGAGTCGGGCCACCCGCGCGAGGTGCTGACCAACCCGCAGCACGACCGGACGAAGTCGTTCCTGTCGAAGGTGCTGTAAGGGGCGAGCCCCCGTCGCATACGGGAGGGCGGTGCGGTCCACGGTCCGCACCGCCCTCCCGCGCGTCGGGCCGCGCCCGCCGCACTCCCCCGCGTGCGCGCCCGCGCCCTCAGCTCTTCGGCAGCACCTCCGGACCGGTGAGCAGCTTCTTCAGCTGCTGCCGGGTAAGCGGGGGCTCCGACAGCAGCGGCCCCTGGGTGCCGGAGCCCTCGAAACCGGTGCTGGAGCGTACGAGGAACTGCGAGCCGTCCGACTGCGTGAGCCGGGCGGCCAGTTCGGGCCCCCAGTCGGCACTGTCGTCGCCCCCGACGTCCATCGTGTCGCGCCACGTCGTCAGCGTCCGGCCGTCCGGAAGCGGCTCGCGTTCACAGTCGGTACGGGACGGCTCCTGGCCCACCCGGACGCAGAGGTCCTCGTCCGGATCGGCCGGCCGGCCCGTCTTCTGCTCCACCGTCTCCCGGTCCTCCAGGGTCAGCACCAGATAGCCGACGCCGCCGTCCTTGCGGATCGCGTACTGCCCGTCCAGCGGTCCGAGACGGGCGGTCCGCGCCTGTTCGGGTGTCGCCCCCCTGATGAGGGCGAGGAGCGAGACCTCTTCGATCTCCCCCACGTCCGGCGGCAGCAGCGCGGCCAGCCGCCCGGCCCGGTCGTCCGCGGAGGCGGACGGGGACGGCCCGGCCGTCGCCACCGAGGTGTGTACCGGGTCCTCGTCGCCGCCCGCCCGGGGCAGGGTGAACGCCCCGGCGGCGACCACCGCGAGGACGGCTGCTGAGGCGGCGGCCCGGCGTCGCCTGCGGATCCGGGCGGCCTTCGCGTACACGGCCCCGGCGGAGAACTCGGGCTTCCCCGCCCCCTCGACGGCGCGGCCGAGCAGTTCACGGACGTCGTTCATACCAGTTCCTCCGCCATCCCGGCGCGCAGCGCCGCCAGGCCCCGAGCCGTGTGGCTCTTGACCGTGTTCGTCCGCATCCCGAGCGCCTCGGCCGTGGCCTCCACGCTCAGGTCCTCCCAGTAGCGGAGCACCAGCACCGCCCGCTGCCTGGCCGTGAGCCGGGCGAGCGCCTCCCTGACGACCAGACCGGTGTCCGCGTCGGCCGTGTTCCCCGAGCGGTCGGGCAGTTCGCCGTAGGCCCGCTCCCGCCGCCAGAACCGCCGGCGGCTCGCGATGAACGTGTTGACCAGCGTCTTGCGGGCGTACGCCTCGATGTTGTCGAGCCGCCCGTGGCGCCGGCCGCCGAGGACGACCTTGACCAGGGCGCTCTGGACGAGGTCCTCGGCCTCGTGCCGGTCGCCGCAGAGCAGATAGGCGCTGCGGAACAGCGCGGTGCGTCTGCCCTCCACGAAGGCGCGCAACGCCTCGTCGTCATCGGCCCGCATGGCGGCCCCTCCCCGGAACGGACAAGTCCCCGCCCCCTTCTCGCACCGCTTTCCGGCCCGCGGAGGCGGACCGTCTCACCCTTCCAGTGCGCCGGGGCCCGGCGCAGGTTGCGGGTGGCGGCGGAGAAAGGAAAAGGGGCGGCACGGGCCCGAAGCCCGTGCCGCCCCTCTCCTCGCCCTGCGGCCCGCGCGGGCGGCTACTTCACCGCGAGGACCAGGCTGTCCGAGGGGGACGCCCAGACCGCGCGGGCCTCGCCGAAGCCGGAGGCGACGAGCGTACGGGCGTGCCAGTCGGCGGAGGGCATGTCACCGTCCGCGTGCTCGCCGTAGATCTCGAACCGCTCGGCGGTGGGTGCGGCGAGGACGGGGTCCTTGGCGGCGACGGCCCACCACTCGGCCCAGTCCAGGGCGCCCGCGGCCTTGGCGCGGTCCATCGCGGCGTGCCGGTGGGCGCGCTCGGCGGCGTTGATCCGCGGGGTGGCCGGGTCGATCGTGCGGTCGGCGTTCATGAAGACCCCGCCGTCCCGGACGAGCCCGCCGAGCTGCCCGTACAGCGTGGCGAGCGGCTCGCTGTGCAGCCAGTGCAGGGCGGTGGCGGTGAGGACGGCGTCGTACGAGGTGTGGGGCAGCCGCTCCGTCCAGTCCGGGTCCTTGAGGTCGGCGGTGACGAAGGTGACGCGGTCGTCGCCGTCGAAGGTGCCGCGGGCGATGGTGAGCAGCGCGGGGTCGAGATCGACGCCGGTACTCGTGGCGTTCGGGAACCGCTTGAGGAGCCGGTCCGTAATACTTCCCGTACCGCACGCGAGGTCGAGCACCCGCGGTTCCGGTCCGACGACCGCCTCGACCATGTCCAGCATCACCCGGAACCGCTCCTCGCGGTCGGGCATGTACCACTCCTGCTGCCGGTCCCAGCTCTCCTGCCAGGACTGCCAGTCGGTGCCCGTAGCCGTCTCCGTCACGTCCGCCTCCACGTCATACCCGCCGTAATGCCCATGAGGGCACTTCGACCATTACACTTGTCGATGCCCCGACTCTAGACCGACGCCGTAAGGACTACAAGTGGAACTGGCCTCTTACTCGGACTACGCCGTGCGCCTGGTCAACACCGAGGAGCCGGCCCGCAACAAGGACAGGCTCACCTCCGTCGAGACGGTCCGGGAGCTGTTCGGCGGCAGCCAGCAGGCGGCGCGGCGGGCGACGGAGGCGGACGTGACCCGGTTCCGTTCCGTGCGGGCACGGCTGCGCGCGGTCTTCGAGGCGGCGGACGACGGCGACGAGACGCTGGCGGTCGACCTGCTGAACTCGCTGCTGCTGGAGTTCCCGGTGAGCCCGCAGATCTCGGGGCACGACTTCCGGGACGAGGACGGCAGGCCGGACTGGCACATGCACCTGGCGGACCACCCGTCGAACGCGACCGCGGGCTACGCGGCCATCGCGGCGATGGGCCTGGCCTTCCACCTCACCGGGCACGGCGTGGACCGGCTCGGCCTCTGCGAGGCGGCCCCCTGCCGCAACGCCTACCTGGACACGTCCACCAACCGCTCCAGGCGCTACTGCTCGGACCGCTGCGCGACCCGGGCGAACGTGGCCGCCTACCGCGCCCGCAAACGCGAGGAGGCCGAGCGCACCGGCCGCAGCGCGGAGGCCGCCCAGCCCAGCACCGCCGTCACCGACCGCTGACCCTTCGCCAGGGGCCGGTAGCGGGCCCGTACCCGGGCCAGCACGAACTCCTCGGGCACGACCCCGTAATCCGTGCTGTCCCCGCCCGCGAAGGTGTTGTCGCCCCGCACCCACCACCCACCGGGCCGCCGCTCGACGGCCCGCTTCACCACCAGCAGGTCCTGCTGGAAGGGGTGCCGCAGGATGACCACGTCACCGGGGCGGACGGGGACGCCGTACTGCACGAGCAGCAGATCGCCGTGGTAGAGCGTGGGCACCATCGAGGGCCCCGTCACCTCCACCACCCGCAACGGACGCCGCGTCACCCGCCTGCCCCCGGACACCTGTCGCCGCTCCGGCATCTGCGCCACCGCCCGCTCCTCCTCCGTACACCGTCCCGTACGACGCCCTTCCGCGGAGCGCCCCGTACATTCGGCCGACGGCCCGATTCTCACACCGGACTTTTGACCTAAGCCCCTGGGGCAGCCACGGAAAGCGGCGCTCCACGGAGTAATGTCCCACCTGAGAAGACGATCACGAGGAGGACAGCTCCATGCTTTCCCGCCTGTTTGCCCCCAAGGTGAAGGTCAGCGCCCACTGCGACCTGCCCTGCGGCGTGTACGACCCGGCCCAGGCCCGCATCGAGGCCGAGTCGGTCAAGGCCGTCCAGGAGAAGTACCAGGCCAACGAGGACGCGGACTTCCGCACCCGCGCCGTCCTGATCAAGGAGCAGCGCGCCGAGCTCGCGAAGCACCACGTCTCGGTGCTCTGGAGCGACTACTTCAAGCCCCCGCACTTCGAGAAGTACCCGGAGCTGCACCAGCTCATCAACGACACCCTGAAGGCGCTCTCCGCGGCCAAGGGCTCGAACGACCCGAAGACGGGCCAGAAGGCGCTGGACCTGATCGCCGAGGTCGACCGGATCTTCTGGGAGACGAAGAAGGCCTGATCCCTGGCCGGGTGGCCCTGCCCGCGGTTCCGCGGGCCGCGTCGCTCCGGCTGTCCGCACCCGGTCCGCGGGTCGCCGAGCACGGCGGCCGAGGCGGGCCGGGTGCGGTCTTCTTCACGGGCCTCTCGACAGCATCGGGCCATGACGGAGAGTCCCGGCGCGTGGGCCGGGGTCCTGTCGGGTGGGCCACGGGGCCGGTCAGTGACCGGCGGTCAGTTCGCCGCTGAGCCTGCCGTGCAGGCGGGCGCTCGGGGTGTTGAGCCCGGTGATCTCCACGGTCTTGCCACGCCGGGCGTACTTGGTCTCGATCGCGTCGAGGGCGGCGACGGAGGAGGCGTCCCAGATGTGCGCCGAGCTCAGGTCGATGACCACCCTGTCCGGGTCGGTGGCGTAGTCGAACTGCCCCACCAGGTCGTTGGAGGAGGCGAAGAACAGCTCGCCCGTGACCCGGTAGACCACTGTCTCGCCGTCGGGGGCGACCACGGCGGTGACCTCGGCGAGGTGGGCGACCCGCTTGGCGAAGACGACCATGGCGGTGATGGACCCCAGGACGACGCCGATGGCGAGGTTGTGGGTGGCCACGACCGCTGCGACGGTGATCACCATGACGGCGATCTCCCCGGCGGGCATCCGCTTGAGGGTCTTCGGGGCGATGGAGTGCCAGTCGAAGGTCGCGAACGACACCATGACCATCACGGCGACCAGGGCCGCCATGGGGATGTCGGAGACCACTGAGCCGAAAACGATGCACAGCACCATCAGGAACGCGCCGGCGAGGAAGGTCGAGACGCGGGTGCGGGCGCCGGACACCTTCACGTTGATCATCGTCTGGCCGATCATGGCGCAGCCGCCCATGCCGCCGAAGAAGCCGGTGACGATGTTGGCGATGCCCTGACCGATGGACTCGCGCGTCTTGTTGGAGTGGGTGTCGGTGATGTCGTCGACCAGCTTGGCCGTCATCAGCGACTCCATCAGGCCGACCAGCGCCATCGCGAACGCGTACGGGGCGATCGTCGTCAGCGTGTCGAGCGTGAACGGAACGTCCGGCAGGCCCGGAACGGGCAGGGAGGACGGCAGTTCACCCTTGTCGCCCACGGTCGGCACCGCGATGGCCGCGCCGACGGTGATCACGGTGAGGATGACGATGGAGACCAGCGGCGCAGGAATCACCGTGGTGACCTTCGGGAAGAACACCATGAGCGCGAGACCGGCAGCGATCAGTGGATAGACGGCCCACGGGACGTCGCGCATCTCCGGGATCTGGGCCATGAAGATCAGGATGGCGAGGGAGTTGACGAAACCGACCATCACCGAGCGCGGGATGAACCTCATCAGTTTCGCCACGCCCAGCGCACCCAGAACGACCTGGAAGACACCGGCGAGGACGACGGCGGCGACGAGATAGCCGAAGCCGTGCTCCCGGTTCAGCGGCGCGATCACCAGGGCGACGGCACCGGTCGCGGCGGAGATCATCGCCCGCCGGCCGCCGACGACCGAGATGACGACAGCCATGGTGAAGGAGGCGAACAGGCCGATCGCCGGATCCACACCCGCGATGATCGAGAACGAGATGGCCTCGGGAATCAGCGCGAGGGCGACGACCAGGCCGGCCAGGACCTCCGTACGCCAGACCTTCGGGTCGGAGATCCAGTCGGGCTTCAGACCGCGCAGGCGCGCGGCCGAGGACAGAGCAGGGGCGGCAGAAGACAAGGGAGCGGAACCTGTCGTGCTCGGGCCCGCCCCGTTCGGCGGGCCGGGACATGCGGGAGGGAGCGGAGAAGCCAGGCCGGAACCCCGCGGGCGGCACCGCGACATACGGCGCCGGAAGGCGAAATGGGGACGGTGCCGGGAACAGCCGCCGACGCGGCCAGGGTCACGTCCGAAGACGAAGCGTCACGGCGGGCAGGCGGCGGCACCATGCGTCATGGACTCGCGCACGCTTCTCTCCTGCAAGAATCGGTACTTCGCCGGGGCCACCATCGACCCCGACACGGCAAGGGCGGGGCTGCGGAACGCCGCCCTCACCACCAACAACTCTACCCTAACGTTAGGGTAGAGATCGGCGGCGTCGCCCACCCGGCCGAGGCCGCCGCCGAAGGAGAAGGGCCAGGGGTCACGGACGTGGACGGCAAGCACATGCAGATCGGCGAGGTCGCCGCACGGACCGAACTCTCCCTGCGGACCATCCGCCACTACGAGGAGACCGGCCTCGTCGCCCCCTCCGCCCGCTCCCGGGGCGGCTTCCGCCTCTACACCGAGACCGATGTCGCCCGCCTCATGGTCATCCGCCGCATGAAGCCGCTCGGCTTCACCCTGGACCAGATGCGCGACCTGCTCGACGCCACCGATCGCCTCGACGCCGGCGCCGCCCTCGAAGCCGACGAGCGCGAGACACTTCTGGAACGCGTCCGCGCCTACCAGCAGGAAGCCGCAGAGCAGGTCGAGAACCTCCGCGTCCAACTCTCCCGCGCAGAGGACTTCGAAGGCACCCTGCGCGCCCGCGTGGAACGGAACGCGCCCGCCTCCCCGGCCTGACGACGGCTTCCGCAGAGGCCAGTCCGGGGAGGCGGGCCGAAGCGGCGAGGGCTGCTCCGCGTCCGGTCAGCCGTCAGCCGTACATCGCCACGCGGTGGAGCGTCGCGAGCGCCTCGTCGATGGGGTGGGGTTGCGGCTCGCCGGAGGCGTCGAGCCTGTTCCACCGCTGGAGGTTCACGGCGACCGCCATCTGCCGTTCGCCGTCGGCACGGATCATGGCCAGCGTCCCGCCGCCCCAGACCGTGCCGCCGTGGCCCCAGAAGACGCCCTGGCCGGGGCCCTCCATGGGATACAGGCCGAGGCCGTAGTCGATCGGCTTGCCCTCCTGGGAGATGACCGGGCCGGTCCGTTGCATCTGCGCCAGCGACGACGGGCTGACGATCTCTCCGGCCAGCAGCAGGCGGTAGAAGCGGTTGAGGTCCGCGACGGTCGATATCAGGGAGCCTGCCGGTCCCGCGAAGGACATGTCGTAGACGCTGTAGTCGCGCGGCGGATCGATCATGCCGAACCACGCCTCGTAGAGCTGGGAGTGCTCCCCGTCGACACGCGGTCCGGAAGGGAACCCGGTGTCGCGGAGCCCGGCGCGCTCGATGACGTTCCGGGTGATGCACTGCTCGGCCGTGGTGCCGGTCACCTGCTCCAGGAGCTGGGCGAGGAGCAGGTAGTTGGTGTTGGAGTACACCCCCGGAGCGCCGCCCGGAGTGCCGCCGGCCGGCGCGGTGACCCCCAGCCCGATCAGTTCGACGGGGTCGAACCGGGTGAACCGGTGGCCGTCCAGGCTCCGCGGGTCGGTGTCCGCGACGACGGGGAGCGCCTTGAACGAGGGGTAGGCGTACGGGAGGTACTCGGCGAGTCCGCTCGTGTGGTTGATCAGCATCCGGACTGTGATCGCGCCACCGGGCCCTCCGGGCACCAGCTCCGGGAGATACCGGCCGATCGGCGCGTCGAGACCGATCCGGCCGGCTTCGACCTGCTGAAGCACCGCAGCGGCCGTGAAGGTCTTGGTGACACTGCCGACCCGGTGCCGCAGGTCCGCGGTGACGGGGCGCCCGGTGACGGTGTCGGCGACCCCGGCGGCACCCCGCCAGACCTGTTCGCCGTCCCGGACCTCGGCGAACAGGCCGGGTATCCCGGCGCGGTGCACGTTCTCGATGGCTGCGTCCAGCTCAGCACAATCCAACGTTTCCTTCATGGCGTGTCCCTTCGCTCGGCCTGAGATGAGCCCACGTCCTCATTATGCACGCAGTGCGTGCAACAGCGAGTGCATATCGCGCGCACACCGAGTGCATGAGTTAGGCTGAGCCCGACGAGAGGGGCGAAATGGCAGGTCGAAAGCGCTGGTCGACCGAGGAGATCCTGGACGCGGCAGCGGAGTTGCTGCGCACGAGCGGCAGCGAGTCGTTCAGCGTCCGCAAGCTCGCCGCGACCCTCGGGACCGACTCCTCCAGCCTCTACCGGCACTTCCGCAGCAAGACGGAACTGCTGCGTGCGGTCGCCGACCGGATCCTGCTGACCTCGATGGACGGCTACCGCCCCGAGGGCGACTGGAAGCAGCGCATCACCGACCTGGCCCTGCGCGTGCGAGACACGTTCGGCCGGCAGCCCCAACTCGCAGCGGTCTGGGGGCAGTACGCATCGGGCGGCGCCGGCTCCCGGCTGGTCGTCGAGGAGGTACTCCAGGCTCTGCGCATGTCGGGGCTGCCCGACGAGGAGATCCCGGTGCGCTACCACCGGCTCGCGGTCCTCATCGCCGCACTGGTCGCCTCCGAGGCCGGAGTCAGCACCATCACTTCGGAGGAGTACGAACAGGGCATGGAGCTGTTCCGCGTCAGCGTGCTCGGCGCCGACCCCGAGCGCTTCCCCGCCCTGGCCCACTTCGCCCGCGACGTCCGCCCGCTCGGGGCGGATCGCGGTGCCGCGTTCGAAGAGCTCCTCGCCGCCCAGCTCGCCGACATCGAGGCGGCGGTACGCACCGGCCGGTCCACCGGACAGCCCGGCCCGGCAGCCTGAGGCGGAAGCCACCACCACGCTCGGTCCCGACCGGCCCGCACCGCCACTGGCCTCACACCGGGCGATGCGCTAACCTCACAACGAGACGAGACGTCTCGTCTAATTCATGGCATCCGCCGGAACAGTGAGGTCCACCATGGAACGCTTCGTCGACATCGCCCCCGGCGTCCGCCTCTGGGCCGAGGAGCAGGGTGCTCCGGACGCGCCCGTCCTGCTGCTGGTCATGGGTGCGCAGGCGTCCGGGCTCGGCTGGCCCGATGAGCTGGTCGAGCTGCTGGCCGTACAGCACCGGGTGATCCGGTACGACCACCGGGACACCGGCCGATCCACCGCCTCCTTCGACGAACAGCCCTATCCGCTCACCGCGTTGGCCGAGGACGCCGTCGCCGTGCTGGACGCGTTCGATGTGGAGCGCGCGCATGTGGCGGGGATGTCGATGGGCGGCATGCTCACGCAGCTGCTCGTCGCCGACCACCCCGAGCGGCTACTCAGCGCCACCGTCATCGGGACGAACGCGCTCAGCTCCACGCCGTATGTCGCGCCGGACGGCCACCGCATCCCGCCCGAGGAGCTGCCAGGCGTCTCCCCGGAACTGATGGAGCTGTGGTCGCGGCCCGTCGAGGACCGGGGCCCGGAGGCGGAGCTGGAGCGGCGCGTCGAGCACTGGCGGGTGCTCGGCGGCGACCTGATCCCGTTCGACGCCGCGTACGCCCGCGAACTGGAACGCCGGATCATCGCGCACACCGGCCACCACCACACCGGCACCGCGCACGCCCGCGCCGACTACTCCGGTATGGAGCGCACCGAGCAGCTCGCCGTCACCGAGGTGCCCACGCTGATCACCTCCGCCCCCGCCGAACCGGTCGCGCCGGCCCCGCACGCCGAGCACCTCGCCCAAGTGATCCGCGGCGCCCGGCTCGTCGAGATCCCCGGCATGGGCCACGCCCTGCCCCGCGAGGTCCACGCCCCGCTCGCCGCCGCGATCCTGGACCACACGGGGCGGAGCTGACGCCGTGCCACGCCCCGTGCGGACCGCCGGAAGCTGACGCCGTGACACCACCCGCCGCTGCCCCCGTGCCCCATTCCCCACGTCATACCTGAGAGCCACCCCGCAGGTGCACTCCTCAGCGGGACGCCGACTACCGGCTCCCGTTCATAACTTCTGTACCGGAAGCACGCATTGCCCCTGGTACGGAAGGACCTCACCCCATGCCCGACCGCCCGCGCAGACCCCGTCTGCGCCGCGCCCTGCTCGCCGCCCTCGTCACCTTCGCGGTGGCCGTGCCGGTGTCCGGAGCGGCCCGGCCCGAGGCCGTGCCCGCCCCCGCGCCGACCGTGACCGGGCCGCTGCGGGACGCGAGCCCGGCGGCGCTGGAGGAGCGGTACGCGGTCAGCCGGAGCGACATCCGGGCGGCCGGACGGGCGGCGGAGGCGCACGGGGACCTGAAGCGGGCGGACTCGCTGCGGGGGATGGCCGCGGCGGGGCGGCAGTTCCTGTCCTTCGACGGGCGGGACGGCGGCCGGAGCGTGGAGGTCGTGGGCGAGCTGTCCTCGGCCCGGCGGATCGCGGTCTTGGTGCCGGGAGCCGGAGTCGGGCTGGATGCTTACTGGCGGCTGCGGCGTGACGCCCGGGCGCTGCACCGGGAGTTGGGCGGGGGCGGGGCCGTCATCGTCTGGCTGGGCTACCGCTCCCCCGCCACCATCAGCCCGGCCGCCCTGACGACCGGGCACGCCGACAAGGCCGCGCCGGGGCTGCGGGCTCTGGTGGACGAGGTGCGCGCGGTGCGCCCCGTCGCCCGGATCAGCCTGCTCTGCCACTCGTACGGCTCCGTGATCTGCGCCCGGTCCGCCCCCGGCACGGCGGCCGACGCCCTCGTCCTCTACGGCAGCCCCGGGGTCGCGGGCGAGGACGCCCGCTCGCTGCGCACCGGGGCGCGGGTGTGGGCGGGGCGCGGCGGTGACGACTGGATCGCCCGCGTGCCCCATGTCCGGGTGCGGGTTCCGTTCGTCGCCACGGTGGGGTTCGGGACCGATCCGGTGGCGGAGGAGTTCGGGGCCGAGGTGTTCGACGCGGGCGACGGCGGCCACAGCGACTATCTGCTGCGCGGTTCGCGTTCGCTGACGAACCTGGCCCGGATCGTGGCCGGTGCCGAACCGCTGGGGGCCTCCCGATGACCGGGCTCGTCGCGCGGATCGAGGCCGCCACCCCGCCCGGCCGCGACCGGGCCGTCGACGCCCTGCGGGCCCTGGCGATCCTCGGCGTGGTGGGCGGACACTGGCTGGTCACCGCGCTCGTGGCCGACAGCGGCACGGTGCGCGGGGCGAGCCCGCTGACCGCCATGCCGCACCTCACCCCCGTCTCCTGGCTCTTCCAGACGCTCGCGGTGTTCTTCCTGGTGGGCGGGATGGTGGCGGCGGGGAGTTGGGCCTCGGCACGGAAGCGCGGTGTGCCGTACGGGCGGTGGGTGGGCGGCCGTCTGGCGCGGCTGTTCCGGCCGTTGGCGGCGGTGCTGGTGGTGTGGACGCTCGCGGCCGCGGCGATGCTGGCGGCCGGGGTGGGCGAGTCCACCGTCCGGGCGCTGGGCAAGCTGGTCTGGTCCCCGCTGTGGTTCCTGCTGGTCTTCGCCGTGCTGACCGCGCTGACTCCGCTGGTGGCCCGGCTGCACCCGCTGTGGCCGCTCGTGGTGGTGCTGCACGTCGACCTCGTACGCCTCGGTCTCGGCGGTCCGCACGAGCTGGGGCGGATCAACGTCGTCGCGGGGTGGCTGGTGCCCTACTGCCTGGGGGCGCTGGTGGCCCGGGGCGGGCTGCGCGGCCGGACGAGCCGCTGGGCGCTGCTGCTCGGCGGGGCGACGGCGGCCGCCGCCCTCGTGCTGTGGGCGGGGTATCCGGCCTCCATGGTCGGCGTTCCGGGCGGCCGGATGTCCAATCTGGACCCGCCGAGCCTGGCCGCCGTCGCCTTCGGCCTGGCCCAGTGCGGGGCGGCGCTGCTGCTGCTCGGGCCGCTGCGCGGGCCGACCGCGTGGGCGGTGGTGGCGGTGGTCAATCTGGCGGCGATGACCGTGTTCCTCTGGCACCAGACCGCGATGATCGTCGTGACGACGACCGCGCTGCTGCTCGCGGACGGCCCGCTGCCGGGGCTGCACACCGTGCCCGACGGGGCGGGCTGGGTGGTCGCCCGGTTGCTCTGGCTGCCGGTGTTCGCCCTGGCGCTGCTGGGGTGCTGGGCGGTGTTCCGGAGTTACGAGCAGGGCGGGCGGCGCGGCGGCGGGGGCTCCCTCGTCGTACGGGAATCCGCACCCGAGCGGAAGGGGCGGGCGCGTCGTGCCTAGTCTGTGGGCTGGTCGAGCCGAGGGGGCGGTGAGGGCCGTGACGTCCTCGAGGGCGGTGCGTCTGCGGGCGGCGGTGCGCCGCGCGCCGCGTGCGCTGTACGAGGAGTTGTGGGCGGCGCCCGCCGACCGGGTGCCCCGCATGGGCGAGCCGGACGCGCCGGCGTGGCGGCCGTCGTTGCTGGTGCTGCTGATCATCGCGGCCGCCTGCTTCGCGGTGCCCCGTACCAACGAGCTGGTCACGGACGCGAGCAACGGAGTCAGCGGGTGGGCCGTGCTGGCCGCCCTGGCGCAGTCCGCGGTGCTGGTCGCCGGGATGATCCGCCCGGTCGGGGCCTGGTGGGCGGCGACCGCGCTCTCGGTGACCACGGTCCTGGTCACCGAGCCGGTCATGAGCCCGGACCGGCTGTTCCCCTGGAGCATCATGGGGATGGTGTTCCAGGGCGGGGCGCTGTTCCTGCTGGCACTGCGCGTCCCGCTGCGCCGTGCGACGGGGGCGCTGGCCCTCACACTGCTGGCGGGCATGGCCCTCACGCTGCACCAGACCCAGCGGCACAACCTCGACCTGGACCGCTCCGCACCGGTGTTCGTCGTCGCCCTGGTCCTCGGCGCGGCGTTGCGCAGCCTGCGCCTCGCCCGTAAGGACCTCGTCGTCCAGGCCGAGTTGACCGCCGAGGAGCGGGCCCGGCGCGCCCTACTGGAGGAGCGCAACCGGATCGCCCGGGAGCTGCACGACGTGGTCGCCCACCACATGTCGGTGATCTCCATCCAGGCCCAGGTCGCCCCGCATCTGGTGGAGCACCCCACCGACGAGCTGCGGGAGAATCTGACCGGCATCCGCCAGAACGCGCTCGAAGCCCTCGCCGAACTGCGCCGGGTGCTGGGTGTCCTGCGTTCCGAGGACGCGCCCGTGCAGAGTACGCGGCATGCTCCGCAGCCCGGTCTCGACCGGCTGGGCGAGCTGGTCGCCACCGTGCGCTCCGCCGGACTCGCCGTCACCGTGTCCACCACCGGCGAACCCCGCCCCCTCCCGCCCGGCGTCGAGCTGTCCGCGTACCGCATCGTGCAGGAGGCCCTGAGCAACGTGATGCGCCACGCGCCCGGGGCGAGCGCCGAGGTGGTGATCGGGCACGGGCCCACCGGACTGACCGTTCAGGTCGTCAACTCCCCGCCGGACCGCGTGGCCGCGCCCTCCCCCGGCGTACGCCACGGGCTTCTCGGGATGCGTGAGCGCGCGGCGATGCTCGGTGGCGAGCTGGCCACCGGGCCGACTCCCGAGGGCGGCTGGGAAGTCACCGCGATCCTCCCCACCAGTACGCAGACAACCCGGACGACCGAGGAAGCCCGATGACCCCACCCATCCGCGCCGTGATCGCCGACGACCAGATGATGGTCCGCCAGGGCTTCACGGTACTGCTCAACGCCGAGCCGGACATCGAGGTCGTCGGCCAGGCCGTCAACGGGCTCGACGCGATCGACAAGGTCGCCGAACTCGCCCCGGACGTCGTCCTGATGGACATCCGGATGCCCGAGCTGGGCGGCATCGAGGCGACCCGGCGGATCACCTCTCCCGAGGGCTCGACGGTGAAGGTGCTCGTCCTGACCACCTTCGATCTCGACGAGTACGTCTACGAGGCACTGCGCGCGGGCGCCTCCGGTTTCCTGCTCAAGGACGCCTCCGCCGATGAACTCGCCCATGCCGTACGGGTCGTGGCGTCGGGCGACGCGCTGCTCTCCCCCAACATCACCAAGCGGCTGATCGTGGAGTTCTCCCGGACGGCCGGGGCGCCCCGCGCGCCGCTCAAGGAGCGGGTCGGGGATCTGACCGAGCGCGAGACGGAGGTGCTGACGCTGGTCGCGGGCGGCCTGTCGAACGCCGAGATCGCCCGGCAGCTGATCGTCGCCGAGCAGACGGTGAAGACCCATGTGGGCCGCATCCTGGTCAAGTTGGGGCTCCGCGACCGGACCCAGGCGGCGGTGTTCGCGTACGAGTCGGGGCTGGTGCGTCCGGGCGGGCTCTGACCACCCGGGCCGGGCGCGGGGCCCGTTTCGTAGGATCGGCTCCGTGACAACGGGGAACAGGGCAGGAACAGGGGCCGTCGGTACGGTGCCGCCGCCCACGGAGATCGAGCGCGCGCTGTCCACCGCCGTCGGGGCCGGGAGCGCCGACGCCGTGGTGGAGCTGCTCGCGCGGACCCGGCTGTACGTGCTCGTCGCCCGGCTGCACGCGGACATCCCCGGCTGGACGGCCCCGCTGCCCACGATCCGTGACGAGGCCACCCGGCGGACCTGCGTCCCGGTCCTGACCCAGGGGATGCTGCCGCCCTGGCACCCCGAGTGGGTCTTCCGCGAGGTGGGCCTCGGCGAACTGGCCCGGACCTGGCCGTACGACGTGCGGCGGCTGGCCGTGAACCACGGCACCCCGTACGCGGCGATGGTCGACGCCCGGCCCGGGCGCCTCAAGGCCTGGCTGAAGGCCGCCGAACGCCTCGGCGGGCCGGAGGGTGGGGTGCTGCTCACCGACAGCGGCGGCCCCCTGCACGGCCCGCTCGCCCACGGACTGGCGCTCGGCGCCCACTTGGCCGTCACCAACGGCCTGATCTGGAACCGGCTGGGCGCCGCCTACGAGGACTACGCGGCCGACCGGGCCCGGCTGCGCCGCCCGTGGGGCATCCAGCACCGCGCCGAGTACCGCGACCGCCTCGCGTCACTGATGAAGAACCAGCTGGTCGGGCGCGTCCAGGAAGCCGTCCTGCGCACCCGGCACACCCTGGCCGTCCGGACGGGGCGGACACCGGCGCGCGAGGAGTGGGCCGAGGCGGTGGGCCGGGCGTTCACCGCGCGTGACGCCGGCGACCGGGCGCTGGCGGAGCGGTCGCTGCACCACATCGCCCTGTACGAGGACAAGCTCCGGGCGGACGGCGCGCTCGCCCCGGACGGCCGCGTCGACACGCTGGCCGCCTTCGACCTCGGCCGGGCGGTCAACGTCGTACGGCTCGCGCTCGGCACCCGGTACACCGATCCGTACGAGGCCGAGCAGGACGTCCTGCGCCTCGGCGAACTCGCCCGGAGCGCCTACTCCTCCTGGCCGGACTTCTCCCTCGGCTACCTCATGGCCCGCCTGGTCCACCGCGCGGAGGACGACGGCCCGGAGGCGGCGGAGGCCACGTACCAGCAGTCGCTCGCCGAGCACCGCACCCTGACCCAGGATCCCGCCGGCCCGTACCGGAACCTCCCCTGGTCGTGAACCTCATGAACCCGAACCCGAACCCGATCCCGGGCCCTCACGCCGCTCAGCTGCCCCCGGGAGCGCCCGCCTCCTCGCCCCGGGCCCCCGCCCCCTGGGTCCCGCCGTCCGAGACGGAGCAGCTCCTCCACGAGGCCGCCCTGCGCGGCGACGTACGGGGTCAACTGGCCGCGCTGGCCGGGACCGAGCTGTACATCCCGGCCCCGCGCGCCGAGGTGGACGCCGATCCGGACACCGTGATGTGGCGACGGCACGTCGACCCGGCGGGCTTCGTCTGCCGGCCGCTCCTCACCCGGGGCATGCTGCCCGCGTGGCACCCGGACTGGGTCTTCCGCGGGGTCTCGCTGCGGTGGATCGCCGAGTTCGGCTGGAGTGATCCGCAGGTGTGGCTGGGTGTGAACGTGGGAACGCCCGGTCAGCTGCTGCTGCCCACCGCCCCTCCCGACCTGGCGCTGTGGCAGCGGGCGTACGCGGAGAACGACCGGGCGTCCGGCAACCGGCTCGTCGCGCTGCGGCACGGCGCGCTGCACGGGCCGCTGGCCTACGGGCTGGCCTGCGGGGTGCATCTGGCGATCGGGAACGCCGTGCCGTGGAACGAGGTCGGCACCGTCTACCGCGAGTACGTCGACGAGCGCGAACAGCTCCGCGACTCCTGGGGCATCACCGGCCACGAGGGATGGCGCCGGCAGCTGGACTTCCTGCTGGACGCGACCAACAGCCCGCCGGAACCGGACTTCGCGCTGCGCGCCCGCGAACAGCTGGCGGCGGCCATCGGCGAGCTGCCCTCGGCCGACCTGTGGCGGGAGACCGCCGCCGGTCACGCCCAGGACCTCGGGGCCGACGCGAGCAAGGTCAAGGGCATCGAGGACCTGGTGCGCCGGATCATGCGCTACGAGGCCCGGTTCCGCGCGGACGGGCTGCTGCCGCCGGACGGCCGGGTGCGCACGACGGTCGCGTACGACTACGGGCGGGCGGTGAACCTGGCGCGCTGGGGGTTGTCGGCGCGGTTCTGCGGTCCGGCCGACGCCGAGGCGGCGATCGTGTACGCCGGGGCGCTGAGCAAGTCGGCGTACCGCTCGTGGGAGGAGTTCTCCGCCGGGTACGCGCTGGGGCGGGTGCTGCGGTTCGACGACGAGGAGTACGGGCCGTTCTACGAACAGAACGTCCTCGCCCACCGCCTGCTGACGGAGAGCGAGGGCAGTCCGTGGCGCCACATCCCGTGGCGCTGACACGGGGGTCCCCCGGTCAGCCGCCGGGGAGCAGATGGCGGTAGCTGTCCGGGTTCTCCACCAGGAACTGGGCGAAGCTCTGCGCCGGGCGTCCGGTGAGCGTGGGCACCGCGTCGGAGACGGCGGCCAGTTCGCCGCCCGCGATGGCCTCGTAGGAGGTGACCCAGCCGGCCACCTCCCATTCCTCGGCCCCGTAGCCGGCCCGGGAGGCGTAGGCCTCCTCCCGGGTCTCGGGGACGTAGACGACGGGCCGCCCGGTGACCCGGCTCAGTTCGTCGGCCGCCTCGGCGAGGGTGAACGCCTCGGGTCCGGTGAGGTCGTAGACCCGGCCGTCGTGGTCCGTGCCCTCGTCCAGCAGGACGGCCGCCGCCGCGTCGGCGATGTCCTCGTGGGCGACGGCTGCCACCCGCCCGTCGCCGCCGGGTCCGCGCAGGACGCCGTCGGTCCCGGTCATCGCGGGCAGCCCCGCGAGGTACCAGTTGTCCCGCAGGAAGGTGTGGCGGATCTCGGCGGTACGGATATGGGCCTCGGTGTCCCAGTGGTCACGGGCGAACGTGAACGTGGCGTCGGGCGCGGCTCCTTGGAAGGAGACGTACACGATCCGCTCCACCCCCACCGCCACGGCGGCGTCGATGGCGGTGGTGTGCTCGCGGACCCGGTGCGGGCTCTCGTGGGCGGAGACCAGGAACAGGGTGTGGGCTCCGTCGAGGGCGCGGCGCATGGCCTCCCCGTCGCCGTAGGGGGCGGCGGGCGCATGGTCGGCGCCGGGCACGTCGGGCAGCCGGGCGGGGTCGCGGCCGAGGAGCCGTACGGGGACGCCGGTGCGGGCCAGCCGTCGGGCGACCCTGCCACCGACCGCTCCGCTCGCTCCGGTCACCGCGGTGAGGGGGCCGATCACTGGGGTTCGTCTTCCTCTCGTCGGTCGGGGTGCCAGTCGGCAAGGCGCCGCACCTCGACGACGGCGCCCACGGGGAGCGGTCCGTACAGGTGCGGGAACTCCTCGCCGCCGGGCTTCATCGCCTCGTACCGGACGGGATCGGCGAGGCGGCCGGGGTCGACGACCAGGACCACGAGGTCCCGGTCGTCGGCCCCGTACAGCATCCGTGCCACACCGGGGAGTTGGTGGGGCAGCGAGAGATGGATGAAACCCTCCTGCTGGAGGGTGCGGCCGCGGGTGGACATCTCGTACGTCCCTGTCCCGCGGGCCGCCTCCCACAGAGGTGCTTCGGCGAGGTGCAGCAGCGGTTCGGTCATCGAACCACGCTAGCGGGCGCTGCTTCGCGCCGGTCAGAAGGTGCGGCGACGAGCCCTGCGCGTGGCCACGAGGACCGTACCGCCGGCGGCCACCAGTGCTGCCGCGATGGACCCGATGATCCATTCGCCGCCCCGGGAGCCGGTGTCGGGCAGCTCACCCGGATGGCTCGGCGAGTGCGTGGGGCGCGGCGTGTGGTGGGTGGGGGTCGGGGTCGGGTCGGTGGGAGACGGGGTCGGGTCGGTGGGGGTCGGCGTCGGCTCGGTGGGCGTCGGGGTGGGATCGGTGGGGGTTGGGGTGGGATCCGTCGGCGTGGGCGTGGGATCCGTGGGCGTCGGAGTCGGGTCTGTCGGCGTGGGCGTCGGATCCGTGGGCGTCGGCGTCGGAGTCGGGTCCGTCGGGGTCGGAGTGGGATCCGTCGGCGTCGGCGTCGGGTCCGTCGGCGTCGGCGTGGGATCCGTCGGCGTCGGCGTCGGCGTCGGGTCCGTCGGCGTCGGCGTGGGATCCGTCGGCGTCGGCGTGGGATCCGTCGGCGTCGGCGTCGGCGTCGGGTCCGTCGGCGTCGGCGTGGGATCCGTGGGCGTCGGCGTGGGGTCCGTGGGCGTCGGCGTCGGGTCGGGGGTGCAGGACGGCAGGTCCCCGTCGAACGGGTACGCGTGGATCTCCTGGCCGCCCGACTGGCCCTGCGAGGTGTGGGTGAGCGAACCCGCCGTGTAGAAGCGGCCGTTGGTGCCGCTCATGCTGAGGACGGTGCTGCTCGTCGGCTGGCCGACCAGCACGCTGCCCTCGAACTGGGCCGGGCCCGTCAGCGACAGATCGGTGGCGTCCGGGAAGTTCCACAGCAGGTTCTCGCGGAGGCCCTCGTTGGGGAACGAGCCCATGAACGTGGCGACGCTGCGCGTGCTGCCGTACACGTTGACCAGGACGGTCGCGCCCGCGGGGATCCCGTTGAACACGAACCCCGTGTTGCCGCCCGCCTCCGACTCCAGGTCCACGTCCACGTCGAAGATCTGGATCGCGGACGTGCCGTCGCCGGTGAACGTCATGACGTCACCGACCTGCTGCCACGTGCCCGTCGCTTCCCGGTGCTCGTCGCCGTCGTACGCGTAGCACTGACTGGCCTCGGTGAGCTGCGGGCGCAGCTCGGTGAACGGGGCGGCCGCGTCCTCGTCGAAGCGCGGAGCGGTGGCCGGGCTCACCGTGCCCGTGAGCTCCCCCGCGTACGCGACGCGGCCGGAGTGCTCACCCTCCTCCGCGAGGAGTCGCTGACCGTCGGCGATGGTGACGTCCCCGCCCGTCGTCAGATAGTCGGAGCCGTCCGGCGGCGGCACCCGCGAACCGACGCCCGCGATACCGACGTTGTAGACCTGAGAGACCCCCGCCCGCTTGTTCATGTCGAACTCGCCGAGCGTGACGACCTTGCCCTCCGCCTCGGCCGCCGCCTCGCGGACCAGGAAGTCCCCGCCGACGAAGACGTTGATGTTGCTGTCGAAGCCGACGACCGGACCGTTGTTGGGGTCGTTCCAGCTGGGCGGGCAGGAGCTGCCGAGGCAGGGTCCCAGTCCGCCCGGCAGCGGATCGGCCCCCGCGGCCGGGGCCAGCACGCCCACCATCGCCGCGGCCGTGGCCACTGTCACTGCTGCCCGGATTGCGTTGCCGCGCCTGCGCGCCTTCTGTTCCATGCCGCGCAATATGCATGGTCATCACTTTGTCGTTTTGTATGACACGCCGCTCTTGCCCTGTTGCGTAGGCCTATGGGTGGTTTCTTCGGGCGACACGCGCACAGGAGCGGCGTGTCGGAGTGCCGAGGTGTCAGACCACCGGGGCGCCGGGCCACCGGCAGCCGTCAGGACGCCAGCAGCTTCGCCTCCAGTTCGGGGTCGAGGCCGACGGCCGGGCGGTCGGGGCGCCGGGGGGCGGTGCCGCCGAGCGCGCGCAGCCAGGTCCAGGTGTCCGCGACGGTCTCCTCCACCGGGCGGCAGCGCAGCCCCGCCGCGTGCGCCTTGGTGTGGTCGCCCCGGTGGAGCGTGTCGTACAGCTCGCCCGGCGGCAGCCAGATCGGCAGGTCGCTCCAGGGCTCGGCCCCGGCGGCCAGCAGGACCTCCGGATCGGTCCAGCGCAGCTCGGCGTCGGAGCCGGTGGTCCGCACACAGGCCTCCAGCAGCTCACCCATGGTCGCGTGGCCGGGGCGGCTGACGGTGTTGTACGCGCCGTGCAGCCCGTCCGCCGCCGCGTCCAGGATCCATACCGCCAGGTCCCGGGCGTCGATGTACTGGAGCTCCACATCGGGCCGGCCGGGGGCGATCACGGGTCCGCCGCGGTCGATCCGCGACAGCCACCAGGGAAGCCTGCCGATGTTCTCGCCGGGGCCGATGATCAGCCCGGCCCGCGCCAGCAGGGCCCGGTCCCCGAAGGCGTCGAGGGCGGCCAGCTCGCCGCCGCGCTTGGCCCGGTCGTACGGCACGTCGCCGCCGTCGTCGGGCGAGGCGCCGGTCACCAGCGGGCCGTTCTCGTCGAGTCCGGGGGCGGCCGGGTGGGCGTACACCGAACGGCTGGAGACGTAACTGAAGTGCCCCGCCCGGCCGGACAGCAGACGGGCGGCGTCCCGGACGGCGGCCGGGGCACCGCTCCAGGTGTCGACGACCAGGTCCCAGCCCCGCCCGCTCTCCGCCAGCGCCGCGAGCCCCCGCTCGCCCGCGGTCCGGTCCCCGGTCAGCGCGCTCACGCCGGGCGGGGGCGCGTGGCGGCCGCGGTGGAACACCGTGACATCCCAGCCCCGCTCCAGCGCCGCGTCGGTGACGGCCCGTCCGACGAACTCCGTACCGCCCAGCATCAGAAGCCTCATGGAACGACTCTGCCCACCGGCGGGCGGTGGCGGAACCCGGGCACGCTGTCAGCAGAACCGGGAACTCTCGCCGGCCGACGGGCCGGGGGAACCGTGCGGGTCAGGACGTACGGGCCAGCGGGGAACGGTGGCGCAGCAGCCACTCGTGGTAGCCGCTCGCCCGTCGTGCCGCGTCCCGGTAGGCGTCCTCCAACTGCGCGTACACCACCTCGGTGTCGGTACCGGGCCGGGACACCAGGAGGAGGCGTACGGCGAGCGGATCGCCCAGCAGCGGGCGGATCACCATGTCGTCGCGCGGGCCCGACGTCGGCTGGCAGGGGGCGACCGCCTCGCCGAGCACGACGAGGGAGGCGGCGGTGAGGTAGTCGCCGTGCAGGACCGGCGGGTTCAGTCCGGCGGCGCCGAGCACCCGGCGCACCCCGTCCCACTCGCCGTCCACCGTCGGATCGACCATCCAGGGGTCGCCCGCCAGATCGCCGAGCTCCACCACGCGGCGGCGGGCGGCCGGGTGGTCCCGGGAGAGGGAGATGAACTGCGGTTCCCGGTCCACGAGTACGCGCTGCTCCAGCCCCTCCGGCAAGGTGAGCGGGCAGCCCTCCACCTCGTGCACGAAGGCGACGTCCAGGCGGCCCGCCGCGACCGAACGCAGCAGCGCGTGGGCGGAGACATCGACCCGCAGGGAGATGTCGGTGCCGGGCAGGGCGACCCGCAGCCGGCGCAGCCAGCCACCGATGACCCGGCTCGCGGTGGAGCCGATGCGCAGCCGGGAGCCGCGGGGCCGGGCGGCCTCGGCCTCCGCCAGGGCCGCGGTGACCAGGTCGCTCATGCCGTCGACGAGGGGCCGGGCCCGGCTCAGGACGGCGCGCCCCAGGGAGGTCGGGCGGCAGCCGGTCCGTTCGCGGAGGAACAGCTCGGCACCGAGAACGTTCTCGATCCGTTGCAGCTGAGTGGTCAGGGAGGGCTGGCTCACGCCGAGGCGGCGGGCCGCCTGGTGCAGACTGCCCGCGTCGGCGATGGCGCACAGCGCCCTGAGGTGTCTCACCTCCAGCTCCATGCAGCGGAGACTATGACCGCCGCCGGTCGCACGCCAGACGCCGAGACCACAACAAACGAGCTTATTTCACCGGCTGTTGACCAACAGGACGGGTGCCGGCCCGGATCCGGCCACCGGGGATAGGGCGCCCCTATCCCCGTTTGACATCATCCGCGACGCCCGTGCGCTCCACCACACTCTCCCCGTACCGCCCCCACGCCGGGCCCGCACCCAGGGCACCCCCACGGCGTGGGTTCATCGGATCCGTAGGAGACCCCCCATGAGACACCTCAGGACCGTTCTCGCCTCCGCAGTCGCCGGTCTCGGCCTCGTGGCGACGCTCGGCGCCGCACCCGCCGTGACCGCCGCTCCGGCCCCCGCCACGCCCACGACGTCCACCGCCACGACCATCGCCGCCTACACCGGGTCGAGCGAGAACGCAGCGGCCAACCAGGCGTTCTACGACGCGGTCATGAAGTCGGTCGCCAAGAAGCGGGCGGCCAACCCGGGAGCGCTGGCGGTCACCGTCACCTACAACGCGTCCAGCGCTCCGAGCTTCCGCACCCAGATAGCCCGCAGCACCCAGATCTGGAACAGCGCGGTCTCCAACGTCCGCCTCCAGGAGGGCTCCAACGCGGACTTCCGGTACTACGAGGGCAACGACTCCCGGGGCTCCTACGCGAGCACGGACGGGCACGGCCGCGGCTACATCTTCCTGGACTACCGGCAGAACCAGCAGTACAACTCGACTCGCGTCACCACCCACGAGACCGGGCACGTCCTCGGCCTCCCGGACACCTACTCGGGCCCGTGCAGCCAGCTGATGTCGGGCGGCGGCCCCGGCCCGTCCTGCACCAACGCCCAGCCGGACGCCAACGAGCGGGCCCGGGTCAACCAGCTGTGGCGCTACGGGTTCGCCGCCGCGACCTCCTGACCCGTACGCGGCACCGCTTCGCACACCCCGTTCCGCACCACCGTGCGGCTCCCCACGAGGGAGCAGGAGGCCGGTCCCGTGTCCCGGGACCGGCCTGCCCCCCGCCGCGTCACACAGCGGGCCGTTCCGTCTCCGGAGCGGCCCGCTGCGCTGTCCGGCGTCGAGTTCAGGCGTCGAGTTCGTTACGGACGAGGGTCAGCAGTTCGTCCTCGGTCATGCCCAGGTCCCGGGCGTCCGCGACCGCTTCGCGCACCCTCTCCAGCAGCCGGGCGCGCTGCGGCGAGGCGCCCGCGGTGATCGCCGCGCCCCGGCCGCGGCGCAGCTCGATGAGCCCTTCCTCGCGGAGCCGTTGGTAACCGCGCAGCACGGTGTGGACGTTCACGCCGAGGGATTCGGCGAGCGTCCGGGCGGCGGGCAGCCGCTCGCCCGGAGCCACCGCGCCCTCGGCGACCGCACGCCGGACCGAGGCGGCGATCTGGTCCCCGAGCGGGACGGTGGAGGTCGGATCGACCCGGAAGAGCATGGTCAGCGCCCCGCCCGCTGCCGGTCGAGCAGCGTGTTGAGCAGAGCGGCGCCGGTGGCCGAGTCACCGACGGTGACGGCGAACTCGCGGCCGCTCGTCAGGCTGACGACGATGGCCTCGCCCGAGCGGGTGATGACGCCGCTGCGCTCGGGGCGGATGCGGTAGCCCCAGCCGCCGTACTCCGCGAGGGCGTTGACCGGGCGGCTGTCCGCGCCCTCCATCCGCTCCAGCGGGACCCGCACCCGGGGCCGGGGCAGCAGACCGGAGACGGTGAGGCCGCGCCGGTCCACGGTGACGTGGGGGCGGCAGAAGGTGCCCGTCACCAGGGCGAACAGGATCAGCGGCACCCCGATGAACCAGCTCTGCTCCCGGCCCACGGTGACACCGGCCGCCAGCAGCACCAGCACGGCGACGGGTGCCCACCAGGCGCCGATGCCGCGCCCCCAGGCGGCCACCTCGCCGTCGGCGAGCACGAGCCTCTCCCGGGTCGCCCGGTCCGGGTCGCGGGGGTCCTCGGGCAGGGGGACCAGCCGGGACAGCAGCGCTCCGAGGGCTCCGGCGAGGGCGGCCGCCGCGAGGGCCACCGCGATGTGCCGGAGCGGGAACCCGCCGGCCGAACCGCCGTCGGGGACGTCCACGTTGACGAACAGGACGGCGATCAGCAGATAGCCGAGGAACGCGGCCGCGGCGAACCCTCCGCCGATGAGCCACCGGTGGGCGCGGCCGTGGAGCCTGCCCTTGACCGCGATGAACACCCACAGCGCGCCGAGCACGATCAGCGAGGCGAGCGTGTAGAGCAGATAGGAACGGGAGCTCGTGTATCCGTTGGCGGATCCGCCGGCGTCGAAGTGGACGGCCATGCGGTCGGGCAGGCGGTCCGCCACGGCGGCGTAGAGCGCGAGGTCGATGAGGAGTGCGAGCACAAAGGGCAGGGCGGCGAGAGTGACGCGGCCAAGGTTCTTGCTTGTCATGGAAAACCTCCGTTGTTCGCATGCTAGTAGAACAATGTGGCGGAGGCAACGGGTGAAGGCAGCGGCGCGACGCGCGTCCGCCCCGTACCGGGATGCGGTACGGGGCGGACGCGAACGGTGCGGCGGTGACGGGGGGTTGCCGGGTGGCGGAAGGTTCCCTGGTGGCGGGAGGTAGCCGGGTGGCCGGAGGTTTGCCGGGTGGCAGCGGGCCGGCTTCGGGTCAGGCGGCTCCGGGCCAGGCGACAGAGGTCTGGACACTGACGTCGTCCGGCAGGATCCGCTGGACGGCGGCCAGGGCCGCGGCGAAGTCGCGTTCGGCGCGGGCCGACTCGTACACCGCGCCGTCCAGATGGAGGGCGAGGTGGAGATGCGGGTCGGCCCGGCGCAGGGAGAGCAGGCAGGTGAGTGTGGCGTGGCGGAGCGCGCCCGCGACGAGGACGGGCAGCGGCCGGTCCCACTCCAGGACGCAGTCGGCGAGCGCGCCGTCCTTCAGACCGAACGTCCCGTTCTCCGGCGGGGCGCCCGCGACGGGCCTCAGGACGTCGAAGCTCTCACCCTCGAAGTCGGCCCCTCTGATCCGGGTCCGGATCCGCTGTCCGTCCGTGGTGAGTACGACGGCTTCGGAACCCTGGTTGTCCCGGTACCAGCCGGCCCACGACTCATCTGTCATGAGCAGGGACTGTAGCCCCTGCCTCTGACAACTTCCGTACCGCCCTCCGTGGTGGGGCGACGGGCATCAACCCGTTCGGGGCTCCCGCCACATGGGGTACATCGGCGGGCCGTCCGGCAGGTCGAGCGCCCGGCCGAGGAGGCGGAATCCGAGCCGCTCGTACAGCGTCCGGCTCCGGGCGCTGCTCGCCTCCAGATAGGCCGGCAGCCCGTCCCGGTCACAGCGCTCCAGTTCCGCCCCGATCAACTCCGCCCCGATGCCCTCCCCCTGACGGCCGGGACGGACGCCGATCATCAGCAGATAGGCGTGCGCGCGGTCGTGCGGGTGGACCGCTCCGGTCAGCCTGCCCACCAGTTCGCAGCGCTCGTTGTCGGGATCGGCGGTCTCACGCATCAGGGCGGGGGTGGGGTCCTCCTCCTCGGGGGCCCCGGCGGGCACCTGGAGCCAGAGGGCCACCGCCGCCTCGTCCTCGGCGATGTCGATACGGCCCTCATCGAGGGCGACGTCGACGAAGACGCCGAGGAACTTCCCGTGCACCGCGCGCCGGTGCGCCTCGTCGGGGAACACCCAACTGCTGACCGGGTCGTCGTGGAAGGCCTCCTCCATCACCGACACGACGAGCTCCCGGTCGCGTCGCTCCGCCTGCTGGATCCGTATACCCATGACGGGCTGCCGCCTCTCTCTGCTGCCTTCCTTCAACCAACCTCCGGAATACTAGAGTTGACAGGGCTCCGCCGGTCACCCGACGTGGGTCAGCTGGTCCGGCGGGTGACGAATTCGGCCAGCGCCAGCAGGTCGCCCGCCGTGCTCGGGTCGGGGACCGCCCGGGAGAGGTGGTGGACCGCCCGGGCCATCCGGTCGGCCGCGCAGACCTGGGCCCAGTCCCGCCCGCCGGCCCGGTCCACCGCGTCGGCCGCCCTGCTCACCTCGGCGGCGGTGTTCATGGGCCCCCGGTAGAGCGCGGCGAGCTCGGCGGCGGCCGGGGTGCCCGAGGTGAGAGCGGCGACCACGGGCAGGGACTTCTTGTGGGCGGAGAGGTCGGCCCCGACGGGCTTGCCGGTGTGGTCGGGGTCGCCCCAGATGCCGATCAGGTCGTCGATGAGCTGGAACGAGAGACCCACCTCCCGGCCGAACCCGTCCATCGCGCGGACGGCCCGGTCCTCAGCCCCGGCGTAGAGGGCGCCGAGCGCGCAGGCGCAGCCGAGCAGGGCGCCGGTCTTGGCGGCCGCCATGGTGAGGCATTCGTCGAGGGTGACCTCGTCGGGGCCGCGCTCCTCGAAGGCGCAGTCCGCCTGCTGGCCCGCGCACAGCTCGATGATGCAGGTGGAGAGCCGGGCGGCGGCGGGCGCGGCGGCCGGGTGCGTGTCCTCGGCCAGCAGCCGCTGGGCGAGGGCGAGCATGGCGTCGCCGGTGATGATGGCGTCCGGGACGCCGAAGACCGCCCAGGCGGTGGGCCGGTGCCTGCGGGTGGTGTCCTCGTCGATGACGTCGTCGTGGAGCAGCGTGAAGTTGTGGGCGAGTTCGACGGCGACGGCGGCCCGGATCGCGCGTTCCGGATCGCCGCCCAGGGCGCGGGCGGCGGCCAGCACGAGGGCCGGCCTGACGGCCTTTCCGGCCTGGCCGGAGGCCGGGGTTCCGTCGGCGTTCTGCCAGCCGAAGTGGTACATCGCGATCCGGCGCATGGCGCCGGGCAACGACTCCACGGCCGATCGCAGATGCGGGTCGACGACGGCGCGGGTGCGCTCCAGGAGCGCCGCGGCCTCGTGCCCTTCCGTCGCTGCGTCCGTACTGGTCATGGTCACGGTCAACTCCCTGGGGCGAGGCGGTGGGTGCGGACCCGGAGGGTCCGGGCGGCGGCTGCCCGCCCGGACCCCCGGGGTGACTCGGGATCAGCGCCAGCGGCTGACCTCGACGTTCTCCAGCACTCCGAGGGCGTCCGGTACCAGGATGGCGGCGGAGTAGTACGCCGTCACGAGGTAGGAGATGATCGCCTGCTCGTCGATCCCCATGAAGCGGACCGAGAGGCTCGGTTCGATCTCGTCGGGGATGCCGGTCTGCTGGAGGCCGATGACGCCCTGCTCGGCCTCGCCGGTCCTCATGCAGATGATGGAGGTGGTGCGGGCGTCGGTGACGGGGATCTTGTTGGACGGGAAGATCGGCACCCCGCGCCAGGCGGGCACGTGGTGACCGCCGATGTCGACGCTCTCCGGGACGAGTCCCCGCCGGCTGCACTCACGGCCGAAGGCGGCGATCGCCTTCGGGTGGGCGAGGAAGAGCTTCGATCCGCGGCGGCGCGAGAGCAGCTCGTCCATGTCGTCCGGGCTGGGCACCCCGTCGTGCGGCTGGATCCGCTGCCCGTAGTCGCAGTTGTTGAGAAGTCCGAACTCCCTGTTGTTGATCAGCTCGTGCTCCTGGCGCTCGCGCAGCGCCTCGACCGTGAGCCTCAACTGCTGCTCGGTCTGGTTCATCGGCTGGTTGTAGAGGTCGGCGACCCTGCTGTGGACCTTCAGCACGGTCTGGGCGACGCTCAGTTCGTACTCGCGGGGCGCCGCTTCGTAGTCGACGAAGGTGTGCGGGACGACCGCCTCGCCGACATGGCCGGCGGAGAGGTCGATCGCCGCCTCGCCGTAGTGGTTGGTCCGCTGTTCCGGAATGGAGAGCAGTCCGGCAAGGTGGCCCTGCAGAGATTCGGCGCGCTCGGCGAGGTTGTACACATCGGCCCGGCTCAGGGTGAGGAGCGTGCACGGGGTGAGCGTGCGGGCCGTGTACTCCCAAACAGCATCGCCGTCGATCAGACTCTGGTCGCCGAAGTACGCGCCGTCGGCGAGGACCCCGAGCTCCGTCTCGTCCCCGTAGAGGCCGGATCCGACCTTCTCGATCTTGCCGTGCGCCAGCAGAAAGACCCGGTCCGCCGCGTCCCCCGAGGCGGCGAGCACCTCCCCCGCGCCCACGTCCCGCTGCTCGCACCTGCGGGCGAGCTCGGCGAGGACCTCCTCGTCCCCGAAGTTGCGCAGAGCGGGCAGCTCCCCCAGCTCCGCGGGGATCACGGCCACCCGGTCCCCGGTCTGGACGAAGGTCACCCGGCCGTCACCGACCGAATAGCTGAGCCGACGGTTCACCCGGTACGTACCGCCCTGTACCTGCACCCACGGCAGCATCTTCAGCAGCCACCGTGAGGTGATCTCCTGCATCTGCGGCGCGGATTTGGTGGTCGTCGCGAGGTTCCGCGCAGCCGCCGTCCCCAGACTCTGCTGCGGCGGCGCCTGCGTGTCGCGAACCTCTTCACCAACGGACATCTGACGTCCTCTCGATCATGGGCTGACCTGCGAGGAAAGACTTTCAGCAGGAGGGGCGGACCCGCCATTACACAAAAGAGTGTGACTAATCCACCTTCAGGTGGGGCACGTTGAGCCCGTCACCGGCCCACCCTTTTAATTTGCATCCATCGTGCAACTTATCTACTCTGAGCCCATGCGGTTGACGAGATTCACGGACGTGGCACTCCGCGTCCTCATGCGGCTGGCCGTCGCCGAGGACACGGAAGCCCCGACCACCCGCGAGGTGGCGGCCACCATGCGGGTCCCGTACACTCATGCCGCGAAGGTCGTCGCCCGGCTCCAGCACCTGGGCCTGCTCGACGCCCGGCGCGGCCGGGGCGGCGGACTCACCCTGACCGCGGCCGGCCGCTCCGCGTCGATCGGCTCACTGGTGCGGGAGCTGGAGGGGCCGGAGGAGGTCGTCGAGTGCGAGGGCGACACCCCCTGCCCCCTCCGCTCCGCCTGCCGACTGCGCGGCGCCCTGCGAGGGGCCCAGGAGGCCTTCTACGCCGCACTGGACCCGATCACCGTCCCCGACCTCGTCACCTCCCCCACCGGCCCGCTCCTGCTCGGCATCGGCAGCGGCCCGCCACCCGACTGATCCCGCCCCGGACCATCACCGACACGCCAGAACACCCCGTACGCCGGGGCGGATCCCCCCCCGCCCTTAAATATGCATCCAACATTCCAATAATAAGGAGCCTCATGCTCTCCGACCGGTCCACCGCCACCGTCCGCGCCACCCTTCCCGCCGTCGGCGCGGCCATCGGGGACATCGCCGACCTCTTCTACGAGAAGCTCTTCGCCGCCCACCCCGAGCTGCTGCGAGACCTGTTCAACCGCGGCAACCAGGCCTCCGGCGATCAGCGCAAAGCCCTGGCCGGATCCATCGCCGCGTTCGCGACCGCGCTGGTCGAGCAGCCCGGCACCCGGCCCGACGTGATGCTGGACCGGATCGCCCACAAGCACGCCTCGCTCGGGGTGACCCCCGAGCAGTACGAGGTGGTGCACACCCATCTGTTCGCGGCCATCGCCGACGTCCTGGGCGACGCGGTCACCCCGGAGGTCGCCGCCGCCTGGGACGAGGTCTACTGGCTGATGGCGAACGCCCTGATCGCCATCGAGGAACGCCTCTACGCCCAGCAGGGAGTCGCGGCGGGAGACGTGTGGCGGGAATGGGAGGTCACCGCCCGGGTGGAGGAGACCGAGGACGTCGCCACGTTCCTGCTGCGCTCCTCCGAGGACACTCCCGCGCCGGCCTTCCGGCCCGGCCAGTACGTCTCCGTTCAGGTCGAACTTCCGGACGGGGCACGCCAGATACGTCAGTACAGCCTCTCCTGCGCCCCCGGCTCCCGGCTCCGGTCGATCACCGTCAAGCGCGTGCGCGGCCAGGGTTCGCCCGACGGCGAGGTCTCCCGTCACCTGCACGAGCACATCCGCGTCGGCGACCTGCTGCGCGTCTCGGTCCCCTACGGGGACCTGGTGCTCGACCACCTGGACGCGCCCCTGCTGCTGGCCTCGGCGGGCATCGGCTGCACCCCCATGCTGTCGATGCTGGAGTACCTCGCGCAGGAAGGGCACCGGGGCCCGGTCACCGTCGTGCACGGGGACCGCTCACCGGCCGACCACGCCCTGCGCACCGACCACGTGCGGCTGACGGAGAAGCTCCCGGACGCCGAGGCGCACTTCTGGTACGAGGCCCCGGAGGCCGGACAGCCGGCGAACCGCACCGGCCTCGTCGACCTGGACGGCATCGCCGTACGGCCGGGAACGCACGCCTACCTGTGCGGCCCGCTCCCCTTCATGCGGGCGGTCCGGGCCCAGCTGCTGGAGGCGGGCGTACGGCCGGCCGACGTCCACTACGAGGTGTTCGGCCCGGACCTCTGGCTGGCCTCTGCCTGAAACACCGCCACGGCAGGCGGGCGACAACGGGCGGGTGACCAGCCCGCCCCCCGGCCCTCCCCGCCTCGACGCCCTCCTGCGGCCCCGGCTCCCCTCCCTCTTGCAGGAGGTCCAGGACGAGGGTTTCGCCCGCCACGGCGTGCGACTGTTCCTCAAGCGGGACGATCTGGTCCAACCCGGTCTTTCCGGTATCCGGTCAGGCCCCTGTCCACGTCCCCGTCTCCGTGCACGACCCGCTTTCGGCTTCGGTCAGGCAGAATGAGAGCTGGTGTGCATGAGGGGGCGCAGGTGCTGAAGTATCACCAGGGGCGCGAGAGTCGAAGACAGAGGCGGGATGAAGCTGCCCGTCTGGACGAAGAGATCACCGCTTTCGGAGAGTTGCTCACCGCCCACACGTTCACTCCCGGGCAGCCTGATGCCGACGCGGACGCGGTAGCCCATTACCGGCAGGCCCTGGACGCCTATGAGCAGGCGACCCGGAGCCTCGGGACGGGTCGACGGCGTTCCGGCTCAGGGCGGCGGCTTCTCCCCTCGCCGGGTCGCCCGGACAGCCCGGACGCCCTCCGTGCGCTGGACGAGGGTCGGCACGCCCTGGCCTGTCTGGACGCGCGGCTGTCCGGGAAACCCCTTCCCAGGCGGCTTCCGCTCTGCTTCTTCGATCCTCGCCACGGCCCCTCCGCCGGCGAGCACCCGTGGGCGCCGGGCGGCGGTGCGGTGCGGCTGATCGCGGTGTGCGCGGCGGACGCGGTTCGCCTCTCCGAAGGGGACGGGCCTGCCGTCGGCGCCGCGGCCCCCGGCTCAGCTCCTACGACGCGTACGCCGGTCGCCGGACACCCCGTACCGCAGAAGCAAGCGGCGCCTGTCGCAGCCGCTCCCTTGCGCGAGACAGCCCCCAAGTCCGGCCGGAAGCCGCGGCTGCGGGAGCGATACACCGGCAAGCAGCTCGCGGTCAGGGGCCTGTTCGCTCTGCTGGCCGTCCACGGGGTCGCGCTCTACTGGGCAGGTGGTACGGACAGCGAATGGGGTAACCCGTTCGAACGGCTCATGAGCGTCCTGCTGGCCTCCTTCATCGCCTGCGCCATGGGTGCTGTCGCCTTTGTCGTGGGAGCCGCCGCCCCTCGGCAACTATCGCTCCTGTGGCGGACTGTGCGTCGAGGCGAGTGCGTGCGTGCCTGGTTCGCGCGCAAGGAGACCAGCAGGAGCGGGGGGCACTATCACGTCTTCGCCGTCACTGATGTGACGGGCCGTCGACACGAGTACCGGCGTTCGTCGGGCGGCCCGGCGGTGGTTCCCCTTCCGTACCGCAAGGTCTGGTACGTCCAGGGGGTCGCGGACAACGAAAATCCGCTCGGAATCCTGGCGCCCCTGTGGATGGCCCTCACAGCCTGCATGTGCGTGGCGCTGTCGCTGCCGCTCGCCTTTTTCGCGCTCTACATCATCCCGGGGACGCTTGTCCGAGCTCTCTCCTGACCGTCCGTACGTCAGCCCCGCCCACGCGTCCGCGAGCGTCTCGGTGCCCTCAGCGGGAGGACCGCTCCCCCACTCGCTCAGCCCGGGACCACACCGTGGCCGAGCGCTCGAAGGACTATCGCCACACCATGCTCGGCATCGCCCGCCTTCACAAGGAGCCTCCTCCGAGCCGGCGGTGTTGAGCACGAGTTGGACAGTCCTGCGTAAACGACGAAGCTCCTGGTGGACGGGTTCTCGACCAGGGTCACGTGAGTGTCGGCGCGCCGTGAGGAACGAAGCGAGGGGCCGATAGCGCCACTTCGGCTTTCCTACGGCCTGGGAAGCCCTGCGGACGGGTGGCGGTCGCCCTGTCGGGACCGGCCGCCAGGCCGCATGCCCGGTCCGGGCGGACCGGCCACCCGGCGCGCCGCAGGCGCGCCCTTGAACAAGTACAGAAAAGTTGGACCGATAGCTCTCGCGACTCTCCGGCCCCAGCTCGCCAGGGTTCCCGAGCAGCGCGCCGGACGCTTCTCAGGGTGGTTGGGCAGGATCGGGTCGTCACGCCTCAGTGCCTCGGCCATACGCTCCACCATGTCTGCGGGCATGGCTCCCATGTGGACGTACGGCCTTCCCGAATAGGCCACCACCGGCCGCAGGTGGCTGACCCGTTCGGCCTCGATCCCGAGCGCCACCAGTGCCCCGCTGAGTGCCTCGGTCGCGTCCTCCGCCGCCTTGCGACCGTCGCGCCACTGCTGCATCTCCACTGCCATCGCCCCCTGCGTGATCATCGGCGCTTCCGGGTCGTGTGCGGGTGCCGCCGGATCTCCACACTCGCGTCCGTCGCCGCCGAGTAGTCGCCCCAGCCTCTGGCCTCCCGCCGCTGGGCATCCAACGCCTGGCACACGTCGCAGCCCTCCACCGGCTTCGGAGGCTCCGGGACGGATATGAGGTGCGCGGGCGGGTCCATGGTCGTGTCTGGAGTCGTCATGGACGTGATGGTCCATGCCCCTGAAGGACGTATCTCTCCCCGAATCAGGGACAGTTGTACCGTTGAGCCCTACGGTTCAAGAACGCCCAAATGTCGCAGGGGGAAGTCTTGAACGCCGCTCTACGATCAGCTATGGAAGACGCCAAGCTCACGCCCCGGAAGCTTGCCACCACGGTGGAACGGTGGCTGGCCGACGCCGAGCTGTTACCGCATGCAAGAAACCGCGTCGACGCGTGCCGGGCGCTGAAGGTGGATGAAGACATGATCTGGCCCAAGGCTGTTCAGGAACGGGTGAAGACCGGCCATGACCGCGAGTTGGCCCACGCCTATCCCTACCGGTCCGCCTGCCCGTCGACCGTGTGGGGCGAACTGATCGCAGGGGCCTCCACGGACATCTTCTTCGCCGGGTACACGAACTACTTCGTCTGGTTGGAGCAGCCTGCCTTCATAGAGACGCTGCGCCGCAAGATCGCGTCGGGGTGCCGTGTGCGCTTCCTGCTGGGCGATCCTGATGGAGAGGTGACCCGACAGCGTGAGGCCATCGAAGACGTCGCCCTGAGCGTCGGCACACGCATCCGGATCAGCCTGGAGCACCTGGGACGGCTCGGCCCCCTGGACGGTCTGGAGACGCGCTTCAGCAGCCCCGAGGACGCCGTGAACCATGTGTCCCTTTCCGTGTTCAGGTTCGATCATGATGCACTCGTGACGCCGCACCTGGCGCGGCTCGTCGGCCACGACTCACCTCTTCTGCATCTGCGTCGCCAGGGAGACAGCGGCATGTTCGACCGGTTCGCGGAGCATGCCGAGGAGCTGTGGGACCGGGGCGTACCGCAGACGCTATGACGGCACGGGGAGAGGGCACGGCCACAATGGGAGGGTGAGCCCGCCCGTAGACCTCGCCCGCGCACTTCAGCCCCGGCTCCCCTCCCCCTTGCAGGAGGTCCAGGACGAGGGTTTCGCCCGCCACGGGGTCCGGCTGTTCCTCAAGCGGGACGATCTGGTCCACCCCGATCTGCCGGGCAACAAGTGGCGCAAACTCGTCCTCAATCTGGAGGCCGCCGCCGGGCGCACCGTGCTCACGTTCGGCGGCGCGTACTCCAACCACCTCCGGGCCACCGCGGCGGCCGGGCGGCTGCTGGGCTTCGGGACCGTCGGCGTCGTCCGCGGCGACGAGCTGGCGCACCGGCCGCTCAACCCCTCGCTGGCCCGGTGCGCGGCCGACGGGATGCGGCTGCACTTCGTGGACCGTACGACGTACCGGGAGAAGGCCTCGCCCGAGGTCCTGAAGGGGCTGCTGAGCCGGTTCGGGGACGTGGTGGTCGTCCCGGAGGGCGGCAGCAATGCCCTGGCCGCACAGGGCTGTACGGCGCTGGGGCGCGAGTTGGCCGGAGAGGTCGATGTGGCGGCCGTGGCCTGCGGGACCGGGGGCACCCTGGCCGGGCTCGCCGCCGGGCTGGATCCCGGGCAGCGGGCACTGGGCGTGCCGGTGGTCGGCGGGGGTTTCCTGGCCGGGGAGGTGGCGCGGCTCCAGCGCGAGGCGTTCGGCGGCCCGGCCGGGGACTGGTCGCTGGAGGAACGCTTCACCTTCGGCGGCTACGCCCGTACGACCCCGGAGCTGAACGCCTTCGCCGATGGTTTCGAGGAGCGGCACGGGCTGCCCGTGGAGCGCGTCTACGTCGCCAAGCTGCTGTACGCGCTGGCCGCGCTGGCCGGCGAGGGGGCGTTCGCGCGGGGCAGCCGGGTGGCCGCCGTGATCACCGGTGCCCCGGACGCGCCGCCTCAGGAGCCGTCCGTCTCCCGGTAGGCGGCCGCTTCCTCCAGGTCCAGCCGGCGCAGCAGCGTACGCATCATCTCGTCGTCGATCCGCCGCTCGTCCCGGAGCCGGACGAAGACTGCGCGTTCGGCCTCGATCATCTCCCGTGAGAGCCGCCGGTAGGTGTCGTCCGCCGATTCCCCGGTGACCGGGTCGGCGGCGCCCAGCCGCTCCCAGACGGCGTTGCGGCGGCGCTCCAGCACGGTGCGCAGCCGGTCGGCCAGCGGTGGCGGCAGGCTGTTGTGCGGGTCGTCGAGCAGTTCCCGCAGCCGGGCCTCCGCCGCCTCGGACGCCTCGCTCTGGGCCTGCGCCTCGATGAGCGTGACGGTCTGCGGGTCGGGGTGCGGCAGCTTCAGTACGCGGACGAGGACGGGCAGGGTCAGGCCCTGGATCACCAGCGTCCCGATGACGGTGGTGAAGGTCAGGAACAGCACCAGGCTGCGGGCCGGGAAGGGTTCGCCGTCCTGTGTGACCAGCGGGATGGAGAACGCGACGGCGAGGGAGACGACCCCGCGCATCCCCGCCCAGCCGACGATGAGCGGCGCAGTCCAGTCGGTCCCGGGTTCACGCTCCCGGACGCGGCGGGAGAGCCACCGGGGCAGATAGGTGGCCGGGTAGACCCAGACGAAGCGGACCACGACGACGGCCAGGAAGACCACGACGGCGTAACCGATGGCTTCCTGGACGCCGAACGGGCCGAGCTCCTTCAGGACGAACGGCAGCTGGAGGCCGATCAGCGCGAACACCGTGGACTCCAGGATGAACGCCACCATCTTCCAGACGGCCGCTTCCTGGAGCCGGGTGGCGAAGTCGACCTGCCAGGAACGGTGCCCCAGATAGAGGGCGACGACGACCACGGCGAGGACACCGGAGGCGTGCACCCGTTCGGCCGCCGCGTACGCCACGAAGGGGATCAGGAGGGACAGCGTGTTCTGGAGGAGAGCCTCCTTCAGGTGCGTGCGCAGCCAGTGCAGCGGCACCATCAGCAGCAGCCCGACGCCGACCCCGCCGATCGCGGCGAGCAGGAACTCGCCGATGCCGGCGCCCCAGCTCATCCCCTCCCCCACCGCCGCGGCCAGGGCCACCCTGAAGGCGGTGATCGCCGTGGCGTCGTTCACCAGGGACTCGCCCTGGAGGATCGTGGTCACCCGGGCGGGCAGCCCCACCCGGCGGGCGATCGCGGCGGCCGTCACGGCGTCCGGCGGGGCGACGACCGCCCCCAGGACCAGGGCGGCGGTCAGCGGCAGGTCCGGGATGATCCGGTACGCCAGCCAGCCCACCGCGACGGTGGCGAAGAGCGTGTAGCCCACGGAGAGCAGCGCGACCGGCCGGATGTTTGCCCGCAGGTCCAGGTAGGAGCTGTCCAGGGCCGCCGTGTGGAGCAGCGGCGGAAGCAGCAGCGGGAGGACGACATGGGCGTCCAGGTGGTACGTCGGGACGCCCGGCAGATAACCGGCCACGAGCCCCACGGCGACGAGCACGAGCGGTGCGGGCACCGGGGTGCGGCGGGCCGCGCCGGCCACCGCGGCACTCACGGCGACCAGGGCGATCAGCGGCAGCGCGTCCATCCCACCGTCCTCGATCCGTCGTAACCTGCCCATCATGAGCGAGTGTGCGCATGCAGCGGATCTGCCACGCCCCGAGCCCGTGCCGCTCGGTGAGACCTGTCCCGAGTGCCTGGAGGCGGGCACCCACCCCGTGCAACTGCGGCTCTGTCTGACCTGCGGGCACGTCGGCTGCTGCGATTCGTCGCCGCTGCGGCACGCCACCGGACACTTCCGGGCGACCGGTCACCCCGTGATGCGGAGCTTCGAGCCGGGCGAGAGCTGGCGCTGGTGCTTCGAGGACGGTTCGATCGTCTGACGTCTGGGTACGTCAATGCGGCGCCGGTTCTTCGCAATTGGACGCCGCAGACCCCTAGCCACTGTCCGTACTCATGGGCTTACCATGAGTGACGGTCGAGGTATGGGGTCCGTACGACACGGCATCATGGATCCGATAACGTCGCCGAGCCGAAGAACCGTCGACGGACCGCATGGCTCCGGGCCACCCTTCCCGGAACCTCGAAAGAGTTTGTGCCACCTTGGAGGTGAGGGTGTCCCAGATCGCAGGCGAGCCCGGGAATCAGGACTTCGTGGAAGTCCGGCTGCCCGCTGCGGGTGCCTACCTGTCGGTGCTGCGAACGGCCACGGCCGGTCTCGCAGCGCGTTTGGACTTCACTCTCGACGAGATCGAGGATCTTCGCATCGCGGTCGACGAGGCCTGCGCGATCCTGCTCCAGCAGGCCGTGCCGGGTTCCGTCCTCAGCTGCGTCTTCCGCCTCGTCGACGACTCCCTCGAAGTGACGGTGTCGGCGCCCACCACCGACGGCCGGGCGCCCGAGCGCGACACCTTCGCCTGGACGGTGCTCTCCGCACTGGCCGGCAAGGTCGACTCCACGGTCGCGGACGACCGTACGGTCAGCATCAGCCTCTACAAACAGCGCGGCGCCGGCCCCGGGCCGGCGTGAGCAACGGGAACGGGGACGGTCCTGTGCGGGACGAGACGATCCGGTCCGGGGTGGTGCGCCCAGCAGGCATCCCGGAGCAACAGGCCCGGCCGCATCCGGTGGACGGAGCGGACGGGCCCGAGGGCTTCGACGTCGCGGTGGAGCAGCAGTCGCAGGCAGAGCGGGCGGGCCAGATGAGCGAGCACGGGCACCACGATCCACACGACCGCAGCGGGGCCCGGGCCCTGTTCTTCGAACTGCGGGAGCTGCCCGACGGTTCCCCGGAGAAGGCCGAGCTGCGCAACCGGCTGGTGCGCATGCATCTGCCGCTGGTGGAGCATCTGGCCCGCCGGTTCCGCAATCGCGGCGAGCCGCTGGACGACCTGACGCAGGTCGCCACGATCGGGCTGATCAAGTCCGTGGACCGGTTCGACCCGGACCGGGGGGTGGAGTTCTCGACGTACGCCACGCCCACGGTGGTCGGCGAGATCAAGCGCCACTTCCGGGACAAGGGCTGGGCGGTGCGGGTGCCGCGCCGTCTCCAGGAGCTGCGCCTCTCGCTGACCACGGCCACCGCGGAGCTCTCCCAGCAGCACGGCCGTTCGCCGACCGTGCACGAGCTGGCGGAGCGGCTCGGCATCTCCGAGGAGGAGGTGCTGGAGGGCCTGGAGTCGGCCAACGCGTACAGCACGCTCTCGCTGGACGTGCCGGACACGGACGACGAGTCGCCGGCCGTGGCGGACACGCTGGGCTCGGAGGACGAGGCGCTGGAGGGCGTGGAGTACCGGGAGTCGCTCAAGCCGCTCCTGGAGGACCTGCCGCCGCGCGAGAAGCGGATCCTGCTGCTGCGTTTCTTCGGGAACATGACCCAGTCGCAGATCGCCCAGGAGGTCGGCATCTCGCAGATGCACGTCTCGCGGCTGCTGGCCCGCACCCTGGCGCAGCTCCGCGAGCGGCTGCTCGTCGAGGAGTGAGCCGAGGAGTGACGAGCGGGGCCGGAAGGCTCAGGCGTCGGGGGTCGTCCTCGGCCCCCGGCGGATGCCCAGGTCCTGGGTGGTCGCCGGGTTCAGGACGAGCACGAGGCCGGTGACGGCGACCACCGCGAGCACGATCCCGGTGGGGATCAGCGCACCCTGCGAGCGCAACAGCGTCCAGGCCACCGGCAGCGCCATGATCTGGGTGATCAGCGCGGGCCCCCGGCTCCAGCTGCGCAGCAGCAGCAGTCCGCGGGCGGCGATCAGCGGGATGGCGCCGAGCGCGACCAGGGTGATCCCGACCGTCTCCGCCTGCTGCGTGCTTTCCAGCTTCCCCAGCAGCCCCATGATCAGCAGGTAGATCCCACCGACGGCGAGAGCCACGCCTTCGAGGGCGTTGACCCCGGCGAGGACGGTGATCCTGGTCGGGCGCTCCGCGGTGGAGGGCGACGGCGTGGACGGTGTCTGCTGAGTGCTCACGCCTTTCAGGTTGGCATCCCCGGCGCCCGGAAGTGAAGCCGGGGTGCGCGGGAGCCGCACCCGTTCGGCGGTGGACCGGGGCAGACCATCACGCTCCGTCACCGGACCCGAGCGCAGCGAACCGGGACTTCAGGGCCGAACCGCCCGGTAGGTAGGCTGGCCGTCATGCGCGCACTCCTCGTGGTCAATCCAGCTGCTACCACCACCAGTGCCCGCACCCGTGACGTGCTCATCCACGCGCTGGCCAGCGAGATGAAGCTGGAGGCGGTGACCACGGAGTACCGGGGGCACGCGCGGGATCTGGGGCGGCGGGCCGCGGACAGCGACGACATCGATCTGGTGGTCGCCCTCGGCGGCGACGGCACGGTCAACGAGGTCGTGAACGGGCTGCTGCACCGGGGTCCGGACGTGGACAGCCTCCCGAAGCTCGCCGTGGTCCCCGGCGGGTCCACCAATGTCTTCGCGCGCGCCCTGGGGCTGCCGAACGACGCGGTGGAGGCGACCGGCGCGATCCTGGACGCCCTGGAGAACCGGACCGAACGCACGGTTGGTCTGGGCCTGGCCGCCGGCACCCCGGGCACGGAGGACGAGTCCGTCCCCGAACGCTGGTTCACTTTCTGTGCCGGACTCGGGTTCGACGCGGGAGTCGTCGGCCGGGTCGAACAGAAACGCGAGGGCGGCAAGCGTTCGACGCACGCCCTGTACGTCCGCCAGGTGGTGCGGCAGTTCCTGAACGAGGCCCACCGCAGACACGGGACGATCACGCTCGACGTGCCCGGCCAGGACCCGGTGACCGACCTCGCGCTGTCCATAATCTGCAACACCGCCCCCTGGACCTACCTGGGCAATCGCCCGGTCTACGCCTCGCCGAAGGCCTCCTTCGACACCGCGCTGGACGTCCTCGGACTGAAGCGTCTGTCCACCCCGGCGGTGGCCCTGTACGGCACCCAGCTGCTCACTTCGAGCCCCGAGAAGGGGCCCCGCGGGAAGCATGCCGTTTCACGGCATGACCTCACGGACTTCACCTTGCATTCAAAGGTCCCACTGCCCTTCCAGATGGACGGTGACCACCTGGGACTGCGTACGAGCGTGACGTTCACAGGCGTACGCCGTGCACTGCGTGTGATTGTGTGAGTGGAAGGGCCGAAAGTCCTTTAACTCGAACGTTTGGACTGGGTCCCACCCCCAAGAAGTGCGCCTGTGACCTAGTCGACACCGAGGAATCAAAAAAAACTTTCCAGAAGGGGTTGTATCCGTCGCCGAGGTTTGGGAATCTCTTCATGGCGATCGGGACGGCCCGCAACACCGGCCTCCACTGAGAGCCAGAACCCCTCCTCACCATCACAGACCACACCCAGTCCACCTGGGGGTCGGCCCGTCATCTGCGGGGGGATTCGTGAAAGCGTTCACATTCACAAGCAACAAGCGTGTAATACCAAGGAGAGGTAGCAGCCATGGACTGGCGTCACAACGCCGTTTGTCGTGAGGAAGACCCCGAGCTGTTCTTCCCCATCGGCAACACCGGTCCCGCGCTGCTGCAGATCGAGGAAGCCAAGGCTGTCTGCCGCCGCTGCCCCGTCATGGAGCAGTGCCTGCAGTGGGCGCTCGAGTCCGGCCAGGACTCCGGCGTCTGGGGTGGCCTCAGCGAGGACGAGCGCCGCGCGATGAAGCGCCGCGCCGCTCGCAACCGGGCGCGTAACGCCAGCGCCTGAGCGACCCCCGCACCAAGCCTCAGCCCGGCGGCGCGTACAGAGCGTACGCACAGCCCCGCCTTCGAGTCGCAGCGCGCAGTACCCCGAAGCGCATCGCAACGTGAGCATCACGGAGCGGGCCCGGACCGTCACCACGGTCCGGGCCCGCTCTGCTGTGTGCGCCCGGTCCCCCGGGACGGCCCGGCTACTTGAGACCCTGAACCGGGAGGTCCAGCACCACCTGGGTGCCGCGCTCGGGGGCCGGGACCATGCCGAACGTACCGCCCAACTCCCCCTCGACCAGCGTCCGTACGATCTGGAGCCCGAGGTTGCCGGCCTGCTTCGGGTCGAACCCCTCGGGCAGCCCGCGCCCGTCGTCGGTGACGGTGATCAGCAACCGCCCCTCGGTGGGCGATCCGCCGCGCACGGCGGAGACCTCGACCGTGCCGTGGTCGGCCAGAGCGAAGGCGTGCTCCAGGGCGTTCTGCAGCACCTCGGTCAGGACCATGGAGAGCGGGGTGGCGACCTCGGCGTCGAGGATGCCGAAGCGTCCGGTGCGCCGGCAGGTGACCTTGCCCGGCGAGATCTCCGACACCATCGCGATGACCCGGTCGGCGATCTCGTCGAACTCGACCCGCTCGTCCAGATTCTGGGACAGCGTCTCATGGACGATGGCGATCGAACCGACGCGCCGGACCGCCTCGTTGAGGGCCTCGCGGCCCTGCTCGGAGTCCATCCGGCGGGACTGGAGGCGCAACAGGGCGGCCACCGTCTGGAGGTTGTTCTTCACCCGGTGGTGGATCTCCCGGATGGTCGCGTCCTTCGTGATCAACTCGCGCTCGCGGCGGCGCAGTTCGGTGACGTCCCTCAGGAGGACCAGGGAGCCGATCCGGACGCCCTTGGGCTTGAGCGGAATGGCCCGCAGTTGGATCACCCCGCCCGCGCACTCCACCTCGAACTCGCGGGGCGCGTAACCGCTGGCCACCTTGACCAGAGCCTCGTCCACCGGCCCCCGCGACGGGGCCAGTTCGGCGGTGACGGTACCGAGGTGGTGGCCGACCAGATCGGAGGCGAGGCCGAGGCGGTGGTAGGCGGAGAGGCCGTTGGGGCTGGCGTACTGGACGATCCCGTCGGCGTCGAGCCGGATCAGGCCGTCGCCCACGCGCGGGGAGGCGTCCATGTCGACCTGCTGCCCGGGGAACGGGAAGGCCCCGGCCGCGATCATCTGGGCCAGGTCGGAGGCGGACTGGAGGTAGGTGAGCTCCAGCCGGGAGGGGGTGCGCACGGTGAGCAGGTTGGTGTTGCGGGCGATGACGCCGAGGACCCGGCCGTCGCGGCGTACGGGGATGGACTCGACCCGTACGGGCACCTCCTCGCGCCACTCCGGATCACCCTCGCGCACGATCCGTCCCTCGTCCAGGGCCGCGTCCAGCAGCGGGCGGCGGCCGCGCGGGACCAGGTGGCCGACCATGTCGTCCTGGTAGGAGGTGGGCCCGGTGTTGGGGCGCATCTGGGCGACGGAGACGTACCGGGTGCCGTCGCGGGTGGGCACCCACAGCACGAGGTCGGCGAAGGACAGGTCGGAGAGCAGCTGCCACTCCGAGACCAGCAGATGGAGCCACTCGAGGTCGGTGTCGCTCAGAGCGGTGTGCTGGCGGACGAGGTCGTTCATGGAGGGCACGTGTGGAGCGTACCTGGGGTTACCGAAGGCGTTCGAACCGCTGGGGCCGATGAGCCGTGCAGGTGTACGGAGGTACGACGATGGACAGGGGCGGCGGCCGGCCCGAGAATGTCGTGCACACGGATGGACACGGGTATTGGTCTAGTCCACAATGTTCATCAAGACCTCCGCTCTCCCCGCACAGGAGAGTGGACCGAGGCACCCGGCGCTCTCTGCCCTGACCGCGCCGGTGCCTCCAGTGGCCGGGGGCACCGCACACCGCCGGCCAGGTAGCTCCGGGCTGCGGTGCCGGGCGGGCTGAGGGTCCCGCCCCGGCGCCGCGGCCCGCGGGTGTTTTCGGGGCGCCACCGCCTCCGGTTTTCAGCGGGTCTCGGTGACCTTCGCCAGGGCGCGGGGCGCGTCCGGGTCCTGGCCCCGGGCGATCGTCACCTCGTACGCCAGCATCTGCAGCGGCAGGATCTCCAGGACCGGCTGCAACTCCTCCGGGACGCCCGCCGTGGGCAGCGAGAACCCGGCCGACGCCGCCTCCACCTGGGCCTTGGGGCCGACCACGAAGAGATCCGCGCCCCGCCCGCGCAGCCGGTCCAGCACCGGCTGGAGCGCCTCGCCGCCCCGGCCGTCGGTGACCACGGCGATCACCGGGGAGATGTTGTCGACCATCGCCAGCGGACCGTGCAGCAGATCCGCGCCGGAGTAGGAGAGAGCGGGGATGTAGCTGGTCTCCATGAGCTTCAGGGCCGCTTCCTTAGCCGTCGGATAGCCGTAGCCGCGCGAGGTGATCACCATGCGTTCGGCGAAGCGGTAGCGGGAGGCCAGCGCCTTGACCTCGGCCCGGCGGCCCAGGATCACGCCCGCGAGGTCCGGCAGCGCCGCGGCGGCGTCGGTGCCGTCGCGGCCGCCCAGGCCCTCCACGAAGAGGTACAGGGAGAGCAGGGAGGCGGTGTACGTCTTGGTGGCCGGCAGCGCCTTCTCCGGGCCCGCCAGGATGTCGATGTGGTACTCGGACACGGCGGCGAGCGCGGAGTCCGGGTTGTTGGTGACGGCGAGGGTGACGGCCCCGGCGTCCCGGGCCGCCTGCGTCGAGGCCACCAGGTCCGGTGAACCGCCCGACTGGCTGACGGTGATCACCAGGACGTCCCGCAGATCCGGCTTGGCCCCGTACGCCGTCGTGGTGGACATGGAAGCGAGGCCGCAGGGCAGGCCGAGGCGGATCTCCAGCAGGTACTTCGCGTACAGGGCCGCGTTGTCGGAGGTACCGCGCGCGGTGAGCAGGACGAAGCGGGGCTTCCGGGCGGCGATCTCGGCGGCGACCTCGCGGATGCGGGGCGCGCCCCGGTCGAGGATGCGGCGCAGCATCGCGGGCTGCTCGGCCATCTCGCCGGACATGATGCAGCCGGGCCGGTCGCCCTGGCCGCCCGGGTCGGCCGGAAAGGTGGCGGACATATGGGGGCCTCCCTGTGCTGTCGGCTGCGGTGTCGCCGTACCGGACAAGTCGACCAGGCAATTCCGTGGGCCGCCAGCGGGCCGGGGCGGGCGGGGAGGGGCGTCTGCGGCGGGCGGGGATGCGGGCCGCCGGTGCGTGGACTCCTCTCCGTACGGCTGCCCGATTCTGCTAAATTGGAGTTTGATTGGTCTATACCACCTCCTCCTCTAGTCAGATCGGCAGGCACAGCGTGGAAGTTGTCATCGTCCCGGACGCCACGGCAGGCGGCGAACTGATCGCGGAGGCCATCGCCGCGCTGCTCCGCCGCAAGCCCGACGCCCTGCTCGGCGTTGCCACCGGCTCGACCCCGCTGCCCATCTACCGCGCGCTCGCGTCGAAGGTCGCCTCCGGCGCGGTCGACGCCTCGCGCGCCCGGATCTGCCAGCTCGACGAGTACGTCGGGCTGCCCGCGGGCCACCCGGAGTCGTACCGCTCCGTGGTGCTGCGCGAGGTCATCGAGCCGCTCGGGCTCTCCGAGGCGTCCTTCATGGGCCCCGACGGCGCGGCCGAGGACGTCCAGGCGGCCTGCGAGGCGTACGACCGGGCGCTGGCGGAGGCGGGCGGCGTCGACCTCCAGCTGCTGGGCATAGGCACGGACGGGCACATCGGCTTCAACGAGCCGTGCTCCTCGCTCGCCTCGCGCACCCGGATCAAGACGCTGACCGAGCAGACCCGGGTGGACAACGCGCGCTTCTTCGACGACGACATCGAGCAGGTGCCGCACCACGTGATCACGCAGGGCATCGGGACGATCCTGGACGCCCGGCACCCGATCCTGCTGGCCACCGGCGAGGGCAAGGCGGAGGCCGTCGCCCAGACGGTGGAGGGGCCGGTGGCCTCGATCGTTCCGGCGTCGGCGCTCCAGCTGCACCCGCACGCGACGGTGGTGGTGGACGAGGCGGCGGCGTCGAAGCTGAAGCTGGCGGACTACTTCCGGGCCACGTATGCGGCGAAGCCGGGGTGGCAGGGGCTGTAGGGCTTCGCCCCTCACCCCTTGCTCCTGTACGACTCAGGGCCGGGACGCCGTTGCGGTGTCCCGGCCCTGAGCCGTGCGGTGCGCGGTGCGCGGGTGCGCGGTGCGGAAATGGTGCAGCCCGTCCGGCGGGAGGTTTTGTCCTCAATCGCCGGACGGGCTTGATTTTGGCCGGCCGAAGCTTTTGAGCTGCGGTCCCGGACGGGCTGGGTTTGGCCGGCCCGAAGCTTTTGCTGCGGGCCCACCGGCCCCAGGCCTTGTCCTCAAACGCCGGACGGGCTGGGTGTCGCCGGACGGGCTGGGTTTGCCCGGTGTCAGGACTTCGTGCCCGTCAGCGCTTCCGCTGCTGCCTGACCGCAGACCCTTGCCGCGCCGTGGGTGGCGACATAAAGCGCGCCCCTCGGGTCCGACTGGGGCAGGCCCATCTCGACCACGACCGTGTCCGGGCGGGCCGCCAGCAGGGCGTCGAGCGCCGCGCCCATCCAGGCGTGCCGGTGCTCGTCGCGGACCACGGCGACGACGCGCCGCTCCCCCGCCGCTGCCAGGATCGTGTCCACCGCACCGGTGGTCCCGGCCGTGTAGGTGTCCGTGCCCGTGCCGGGCAGGATCCGCTCCAGCTCGGCGGCGATGCCCCACGGGGTCTCGTCGCCGACCGCGATGTTCGCCTCCGCGCCGAACGAGGCCACGTACGCCGCCTCGGTCAGGCGGTCGCCGGAACCGGTCACCCGGACCGCGCGGCGGGCGGCTATCAGGCCGATGTCGGAGCTGACTCCGGTGCCGGGCGCGGTCCCCTCCTGCACTGCCGCGCCCGACTCCCGGATGTCCCCCCGAACCCTCTGCGTCCAGGACGCCAGGGCTCGTACACGGGCGGCCGCGTCGGCGAGCCGCTCCTCGGTCAGTTCCCCGCTGCGCACGGCCGCGACGAGGGCGTCGCGCAGCCGCAGCACCGTCTCCTCGTCGGCCAGGCCGCCGCCCACACAGATGGCGTCGGCGCCCGCCGCGAGGGCGAGGACGGACCCGCGCTCGATGCCGTACGCACCGGCGATGGCGTCCATCTCCACGGCGTCCGTGACGATCAGGCCGTCGTAGCCCAGCTCCTGGCGCAGCAGACCGGTGAGGATCTGCGGGCTCAGGGTCGCCGGGCGGTCCGGATCGAGTGCGGGAAGCAGGATATGCGCGCTCATCACCGATTTGGAACCCGCGGCGATGGCCGCCCGGAAGGGCACCAGCTCACGGGCGTGCAAGGTGTCGAGGTCCACATCGATGCGGGGCATCGCGAGGTGCGAGTCGACCGCGGTGTCGCCGTGTCCGGGGAAGTGCTTGGTGCAGGCGGCGACGCCGGCGGCCTGGAGCCCCTCGATGTACGCGGCGGTGTGCCGGGCGGCGAGCCGGGTGTCGGCGCCGAAGGAGCGTACGCCGATGACCGGGTTGTCCGGGTTGGAGTTGACGTCGGCGGACGGCGCCCAGTTGAGGTTGACGCCGCACTCGGCGAGCCGGCGGCCGAGCTCCTGGGCCACGGCCCGGGTCAGGTGGACGTCGTCCACCGTGCCGAGGGCGAAGTTGCCGGGGAACGAGGAGCCGTGCGTGACCTCCAGGCGGGTCACGTCGCCGCCCTCCTCGTCGATGGCGACGAGGACGTCGTCCCGTTCGGCGCGCAGCCGCTCGGTGAGGGCGGTGAGCTGCTCGGGCGAGGTGATGTTGCGGCCGAACAGGCCCACGGAGGCGAGGCCCTCACCGACGCGGCGCAGCAGCCAGTCCGGTGCGGTGGTTCCGGTGAATCCGGGCTGGAGCACGGCGAGCGCGTCGCGCGTCACCGTGTCCGTGGTGGAGACGAGGGTGGTCATGGGCCCGCACTATCCCTTCACGGCGCCGGAAGTCAGGCCTGCGGCCATCTTCTTCTGGATGATCATGAAGAACACGACGACGGGGATGGCGATCATGGTCGATGCGGCCATGAGGGCTCCGTAGTCCGTTCCGCGCTCGGTCGTGAACGTCATCAGCCAGACGTTCAGCGTGTACTTGGAGTTGTCGTTGATCAGGATGTACGCGAAGAGGTACTCGTTCCACGCGTTCACCAGGGCGAAGATCGACGCGGCGGCGAGCCCGGGGGCGAGCAGCGGGAAGATCACCCGGCGGAAGGCCTGGAAGCGGGTGCAGCCGTCCACCATCGCGGACTCCTCCAGCTCCACCGGGATGTTCACGACGAAGCCGCGGATCATGATGGTGGCGAAGGGCAGCGTGGAGACGAGGTAGACGACGATCAGGCCCCAGTACTCGTCGATCCCGCCCATCGCGTTGAGCTGGGCGTAGATGGGGATGAGCATCGCGGTCGGCGGCAGCATCTGGACCAGGATCATGATCAGGACCAGGGCCTTGCGGCCGAAGAACCGGAACCGGCCGATCGCCAAGGCCGCCAGCGTCGCGATGATCATGCCGCCGACCACCGCGGTGACCGCGACGATCAGGCTGGACTGGATGGCCGTGCCGAAGTTCGGCTGCTCGGTGGCCCGGACGAAGTTGTCGAAGGTGATCGACGTGGGCCAGAGCGTCTGGTCGTAGCTGCGGATCTCCCGGTTGGGCCGCAGGGCGCTGATGACCAGCCAGTAGACCGGGAAGACCATGACCAGGGCGATGCCGAGGCCGAGGATGTCGAGGTGGAGCCGGCTCTTCTTGCGGTCGGGCCGCAGCGCCTGTGTCGTCTGGGTCGTGCTGCTCATTCGACCTCTCCCGTCTTCATGAGCTGGCGCAGGTAGTACACGGCCACGCCGGACAGCAGCAGCACCGTGATGAGGGCGATCGCGGTGCCCTGGCTGAAGGAGGTGGACTCGAACGCCTTGGAGTAGGAGTAGAGGCCGAGGGTCTCGTACTCCGGCTCGGGCTTGTTGCCGCGCAGCAGCCAGATCTGGCCGAAGACGTTGAAGTCCCAGATCACCGAGAGGGTGGCGACCATGGTGAAGACCGGCTTGATGACCGGCCAGGTGACGAACTTGTAGATGCCGTAGGCACTGGCGCCGTCGAGGGCGGCGGCCTCCTCCAGTTCCTTGGGGACCTGGGTGAGGGCGGCGTACAGGGTGACGACGACGAACGGGATGGCGCCCCAGACGACCAGCAGCGTGATGATGCCGAAGCCCTGGACGGGGTTGAGGTACCAGTTGTGTCCGAGCCAGTCCTCGCCGACGACCTTGGCGATCAGGGTGTTGATCAGGCCGTAGTCGGAGTCGGCCATGAAGCGGAAGATCGAGGCGGCGACCATCAGCGGCATGGACCAGGCGGCGATGAGGCAGGCGGTGAGCACCAGCCGGACCCAGGTGGAGAGCCTGCGCATGAGCAGGGCGACCAGCAGCCCGATGCCCATGGTGAGCACGACGCAGATGGCCATGAAGACGACCGTGCGGAAGGTGACCCACCAGAACTCGGAGTCGCCGAGGATGTTCGTGAACTGCTCGAAGCCGACCCAGGGGGCCGGCTCTCCCGACCACAGCTCGCGGCGGCCCATGTCCTGGAAGGACATGACGACCGTCTTGCCGAGGGGGTAGAGGTAGACGGCGGCGATCGCCACGATCGCCGGGAGGATCAGGAAGTAGGGGAGGAGTTCACCCTTCTTCCGCTTCCTCTTCTGCACCCGGGGCGCATCGTCGTCGTGGGACGACTTCCCGATCGCCTGCGGGTCGGGGGGTACGGGGACCGGCGGCCCGGCGGCCTTGGTATCAGCGGCAGACACGTGGCTGACCTTCCATCGCGGGTCCGGGGCGGACCCCGGAATTCACGGCATGCATTTGCGGGAAAGGAGCGGGGGCCCGGCACAGGTGCCGGGCCCCCGCCTGGCGATCGGAAGGTCAGGATTCCTTGTTGATCAGCTCGTTGATCTTCTCGTCGGCCTTCTTGCTGGCGTCGGCGACGGAGGCACCCTTGACGATCTCCAGGAGCATGTTCTGGAGGATCTCCTCCTTCTCCACGGAGGCCCAGCCCGGCGCGATCGGCGTGAACCAGGCGTCCGGCACCGCGTTGGCGATGGCGGCGGTCTCCGGCTTGGCCTTCAGCGGCTCAAGCTGCTTCTCGTTGTTGGGGAGGATGTTCTTCGACGCGAGGACCTCCATGGACTTCGCGTTGGTGAAGAGGGAGATCCACTCCTCGCCGAGGTCCTGGACCTTGGACTTGGAGATGGTCGCGAGGTCCGAGCCGCCGATGAAGGACGGGAGGGCCTTGCCCTCGGGGCCGGGCATACCGGCCGTGGCGATCTTGCCCTCGAGCTTCGGGTTGCCGTTCTCGCCGGTGGTGACGCTGCCGGCCTCCCAGGCCTGGCCGTAGATGACCGCGGCCTTCTCGTTGGCCATGACGTTGGCGTGGTCCTGCTCGTCCTTCGTCACGTCGGCCTTGTTGTACTTCTTGACCAGGTCGACGAAGTGCTGGAGGCCCTTCTGCGCCTCGGGGGTGGAGAGCGCGGCCTTCCACTCCTTGCTGCCCTCGTCGTACGTTGCTATCTGGCCACCGTAGGCGGCGACGTACGACATCGCGGCGTACCAGTAACGGCCCGGGAAGTAGAGGGAGGAGGCGCGCTTGTCCTTCTTGCCCAGCTCGGCGTCGACCTTGTCCATCGCGGCGAGGAACTCGTCCTCGGTCTGCGGGAGGGCGTCGCTGCCGGTGCCGGCCTTCAGCATGTCCTTGTTGTACACGGCGAGACGGGCGCTCGCGTAGTAAGGAACGCAGTAGGTCTTGCCCTCGAAGGAGCACGTGTCCTTCAGACCCTTGATCCAGGTGTCCGAGTTCTCGTACTTCTTGGGGTCGATTTCTCCGAGCGCACCATTGAGGATGTACTGCATCGTCTCGGTGTTGCCGAGTTCGACAACGTCCGGGAATTTGTCGCCACCGAGGGAGGTGTCCAGCTTCTTGACCTTGTCGGCCCACTGCTGGTACTGAACCTTGACCGTGACGCCCGGGTACTTCTTGTTGAACTCGGCGTTGACGTCCTTGACCAGCTCAGGCCAGGTGGACTGGGCCTCACCCATGAGCCAGACGGTCAGGGTTTCCTTGCGGTCCTTCGGGTCGGCGGACGAATTCTTGTCGTCCGAACCACACGCCGCGACCGAAACCAACATACCCGCGACACCGATCGCCGCGATGAGCTTGCGCTTCACGTCAAACCCTCCTCAGGGATGCTGCAACCCCACCCACCGCGAAGACATTCGACGAGTTCTGCTGGGGCTGGACCTGGTCTTTAATGGTTTAGACCAGTACCGGGAGCTTGGCCTAGACCTTTAGGGGTGTCAAGGGTGTATAAGAAGTGCACTCGCGTCCGTTATAGGACCGACACCTAAGGGAGGGCGACGACCCGTGACCGGACCGTGCCACCATGTGAGCCGCGACAGACGGAGGAGCCGGTGACGGCAGCAACGCAAGCGTCGGGAAGGCGGGCCATGAGTGCCGACGGGGGCAGTACGGGGAGCGAGACCGGTACGGGTACGCGCACGGCGCGCGTACCGAAGTACTACCGGCTCAAGCGGCATCTCCTCGACATGACGGACACCCTGCCGCCGGGCACCCCTGTGCCGCCCGAACGCACCCTGGCCGCCGAGTTCGACACCTCGCGCACCACCGTGCGCCAGGCCCTCCAGGAACTGGTCGTCGAGGGCCGGCTGGAACGCATCCAGGGCAAGGGCACCTTCGTCGCCAAGCCGAAGGTCTCCCAGGCCCTCCAGCTCACCTCGTACACCGAGGACATGCGCGCCCAGGGGCTGGAACCGACGTCCCAACTGCTGGACATCGGCTACGTCACGGCGGACGACACCCTCGCCGGTCTGCTGGACATCTCGACGGGCGGCAGGGTGCTGCGCATCGAGCGGCTCCGGCTCGCCAGCGGGGAGCCGATGGCGATCGAGACCACACACCTTTCGGCCAAACGCTTCCCTGCGCTGCGCCGTTCGCTGGTGAAGTACACCTCGCTCTACACCGCACTCGCCGAGGTGTACGACGTCCGTCTCGCCGAGGCGGAGGAGACCATCGAGACCTCGCTCGCCACGCCCCGGGAAGCGGGGCTGCTGGGCACCGACGTGGGTCTGCCGATGCTCATGCTGTCCCGCCATTCGGTGGACGGCCAGGGCGAACCGGTGGAGTGGGTGCGCTCGGTGTACCGGGGCGACCGCTACAAGTTCGTGGCGCGCCTCAAGCGCCCGACGGACTGAGAGCCGCAGCCTCCGGCACGACGGACACAGGGCGGTGGCCCGGGGATCGTTTCCCCGGGCCACCGCCCTTTTTCGGTCACGCCAGGGCGTGTATCGAAAGTCCCGCCCGCCCCGCGACGCCTGGCACGCCCTCGGGAGCGTCAGCGCAGCTCGGGGTCCATCTCGATCACGCTGTACGGGTACGGGAGCGTCTGGTCGCTCGCCGTGGTGAGCAGGTCCGCGTCTGCCGGGTCCAGGTCCAGGTCGGCTGCGCCCAGGTTGGTCTCCAGCTGCTCCAGGGTGCGCGCGCCCACGATGGGCGCGGTGACGCCGGGCCGGCCGAGCAGCCAGGCGAGGGCCAGCACCGGCACCGCCAGGCCCGTGCGTCCCGCGACCTCGTGCAGGGCGTCCAGCACCCGCCAGGTGCGCTCGTCGCCCTCGTACGCGCTCCAGGACTCGCCCCAGCCGAGCCGCTCGGCGGTCTCCACGCGGGTGCCCGTGGGCGGCCGTTCCGCGCCGCGCCGGATCGCGCCGCTCAGCCAGCCGCCGCGCAGCGGGCTCCACGGGATGACGCCGAGGCCCTCGTTGCGGCTGACCTCCAGCAGTTCCCACTCGGCGGAGCGGTCCAGCAGGTTGTAGAGCGGCTGGAGGGCGGTGAAGGGCTCCCAGCCGTTCGCACGGCTGAGGTCGACGGCCTTCTGGAGCTGCCAGCCGGAGAAGTTGCTGGCCCCGATGTAGCGCACCTTGCCGGAGGTGACCAGGGCGTCCAGCGTCGCCAGGGTCTCCTCCAGCGGGGTGCCGGGGTCCCAGGCGTGCACCTGGTAGAGGTCGATGTGGTCGGTGCCGAGCCGGCGCAGGCTCGACTCGACCCCGGCGATCAGGTGGTTGCGGCCCAGGCCGCGGTCGTTCTGGCCTTCCCCGGTGCCGTACCGGACCTTGGTGGCGATCACCACGTCGTCGCGGCGCTGTCTCTTCAGCCAGCGGCCGAGGATCTCCTCGGAGGCTCCGGCGGAGTAGATGTCGGCGGTGTCCACGAAGGTGCCGCCCGCCTCGGTGAAGCGGTCCAGCAGGGCGTGGCTGGTGGTCTCGTCGGCCTCACGGCCGAACGTCATGGCGCCCAGGCAGAGTTCACTGACCCGCAGGCCGGTCTTGCCGAGGTAGCGGTAACGCATGGTGGGTTCCTTCGTCGTGGTGGTGGACACGGAGGCCGGCCGGGGGCCGTTCGTCCGGTTCGGCGAGCGACACGGACACCTCCTGGACGCAGTGGTCGGACAGCCCGCGCGGATCGCGGAAGCGGTAGGTGTGGACGCGGGCGCCCGGTGTGCTGAGCACCCAGTCCAGCCGCCACCAGCGCAGACCCGGGCGAGGCTGCCAGGAGACGGGGCAGAGCTTCCCGGCCAGGGCGACGGCATCGGAGCCGAGGCGGGCGATGCGGCGGGCGTCCCCGATCGCGGCGGTGGTGTTGAAGTCCCCGGCGATCAGGGCCGGATGGGGGCAGCCGGCGACGTCCGCGAGGAGTCCCCGGTACTCCTGCCGCCGGTCGGCGGCCCGGGAGCGGACCGCGCGGTAGAAGTCTGCGCGCAACGGGCTGATCAGCCGCAGCTGTACCGGGATGTGGACATTGAACATGGCGAGAATCCGACCGTCGCCGGGCATCTCCAGATCCACCCGCAGGGTCCGGCGGGCGGCCGTCTCGAGGGTCGCGGCGACCGGAAGGCGGGAGAGGGTGATCAGGCCGCGGGCGATGACGGCCTCGTGACCGGGGAAGGCCGCGCGCAGCCGCCGCTCGTCGTCGATCAGCCGGTAGGTGCCGTTGAACCGGTCGTGGTGGTACTCCTGGAGGAGGTAGACGTCGGCGTCGAGCTCGCGCAGGAAGGCGTAGAACGGCTCGGGGTCGGTGCTCTGGCACCAGTGCTGGGTGTTCCAGGAGACGACGCGCACGGCCCCGTCCGGCGGCGGGCGGCGTGCTCCCCGGACCAGTGCGCCGGGCACCAGACCGGACTGCCGGGCCCCCAGCAGCAGAGCCGCGGCCGCCACCGCTCCGGCCGCGAGGTCCCCCGTCGCCCCGGCGAGCACCAGGAGCAGGGCAGGGACCGCGACGAAGAGGGGCGGCGGCAGCAGCGAGGGCAGCAGCCAGAACCACCAGCGGCCGTTGAGGGCGAGGTGGGCGGCGAGGAATCCGGCCCAGGCGGCCGCCGCCCACAGGGGCCATCCCCCGGCACCGACGGCCGCGGCGGCCAGGGGTTCCGACTCCGTCACGCGCGGGCTCCCTGGGCCCCCCGGAGCGCCCCGGCCTCCCGGAACAGGGCGTCGTAGGCGTCCAGGCAGTGGTCCGTCCCGTACCGGGCGCGGGCGGCACGGCCGCCCTCGGCGCGGCGCTCCGGCGGGTAGGCGGCCACCTCGCGCAGGGCCGCGGCCAGGGCGTGGGCGTCGCCGGGCGGGAAGAGACGGCCGAAACCCGTCTCCGTCACCGGGACGCGCATCCCCGGGGCGTCGCTCGCGACCGAGGGGACGCCGAGCATCATCGCCTCCGCCTGCGAGATGCCGAAGGACTCCTCGGCCACGGACGGGAGGGCGAAGGCGTCCAGCGAGGCGTAGAAGCCCGCCACCTGCTCGTCGTGGAGGAAGCCGGTGAAGCGGATGCGGGGGTCGTCCCCGGCCCGGGTGCGCAGCGCCCCGACGACGCTGCCGCCGGCGACCTTGGAGTAGTCCCCCGCGATGAGCAGCCGGGCCTCGGGGTCCGGGAAGGTCCGGAAGGCGTCGACCAGGTGGTGCAGCCCCTTCTCCGGGGCGATCCGGCCGAGGAAGCCGAAGTGCGGGCCCGCCGTCTCGCGGAAGGCGGCGGGCGCGGGCTCGCGCTCCCGGCAGGGCGGGGCGATGGAGAGCAGACGGCGCTCGCGCATCAGGGGCCAGTGGCGTGAATGCTCCGCGTGGTCCACGTTGTTGACGACGACGGCGGAGGAGCGGCGCAGCGCCCCGGCGACCGAGGCGTCGACCACCTTGACCTGGAGCGGGGCGAGCGCGCCGCCGGCCAGCCAGACGTCGTCGTGGTGGGTGGCGACGACCGGGGTGTCTCCGGCGAGCCGGGCGACGATCCCGGCCTCCAGCATCGGCAGATGGAGGTTGACGACCCGGGAGGCGCGGGCGATCCGTCCGGCGAGCGGGGCGAACGCGGGGCTGACCACACCCCGTCCGATGCGGGCGACGACCGGGGCGCGGAACACCTCCACGCCGTTCACGGTCTCCCGCGCGGGATGTCCGGGTTCGTGGCGGCAGGCGACGACGGCGACCCGGCGGCCCCGCGCGGCCAGCCCTTCGGCGACCGTGCGCGCCACTTCGGTGAGCCCGCTGGTGTACGGGAGGTAGTAGGTGAGCACGATCGCCGCGTCGAAGCGGGGCGAGCGCGCGGAGCGCCGGGTCATGACCGGTCCTTCTCGGTGGCCGGGGCGGTGGTAGCTCCGGAGGTGGGCAGGGAGAGGTCCAGCTCGATCAGCCGGTGGGTGGAGAGCGCGGCGGGCGGGTCCTGGACGGACTGCCGGTGCAGGTCGACCCGGGGCGACACGAACGCCCAGTCGAGCCGCCAGAGGGCCGGGCCGCTCACCGGGAACGTCGCCGGGTACACCGAGTCCCCGGCGTCGGCGGCGTCCCGCAGCCCGTCGAACCAGCGCAGGTCCCCGGTGCCCGGCAGCACGTTGAGGTCCCCGGCGAGGACCACCGGGTTCTCGTTGGCGTCGAGGTCGTCGCGCAGGGCCCGGAAGTGGCGGTCGCGGCGGTCGGAGAGCTGCCGCACGGAGCGGTGGTAGGCGGCGGTCAGGGGGTTGCGGTCGACGTTCAGCAGGTCGGGCAGGTGCGTGTTGTAGAGGGACAGGGTCTCGCCGTCCACGTCGATGTCGGTGCGCAGGACGCGGATGTTCCAGTAGTCGGCCCAGGAGGTGTCGGGCGGGGCGAGTCCGTCGGGCCGCAGCGCCCGCACCGAGGTGATCGGGAAGCGGGACAGGGTGAGGAACTCCCCCTCGGCGGCGATGTGGAAGCCGGGGAACTCCCTGCGGATCCGGGCCAGATCATCGATCGGGGCGGGTTCGTCGCCCCGGGCGTTCTGGTACTCCTGGAGGAGGTAGACGTCGGCGGAGTGGGACTTCAGATAGGCGTAGAAGGCGTCGGTGTCGCTGTCCTGGTCCCAGAAGAAGGTGTTCCAGTTGACCACTTTCAGGGCATCCGGGGGTACGGCCGGCTGTCCGCGCAGCAGCGCCCCGGGGTGCAGCCCGGTCTGCCAGGAGCCCAGCAGGAGCGAGACCAGGACGACGCCCACGGCCGCCCGCCGCCGGTGGCGGATCAGCGCGGCCGGGATCAACAGGACGAGCGGGAAGAGGAGATGGAGGACGGGCGGGGCGAGACCGAGCCCGTTCCAGGCCCACCACCGGCCGCTGAGGAGCGCGCGGGCGGCGACGAACAGGGCCCAGAGCACGGCGACGGCGAGCAGCAGCCTGCCCGGCCAACGGCGAACTCGCTCCTCCCGTTCGGCCGGTGTGCCCGGGTCGGCCGCGTCCGGGTCCGCGGGGGCGGCGCTGTCCGCCGCCAGGGTCCCCGTCACGGCGTGGCCCGTACCGCGGCGAGGTGCGCGCCCGGCTCGTACAGGCGCCGGAAGCGGCGCGAGGCCAGCCACTGGAGGGCGCCGACGCCCGCGCCCGCCGCGATGACCGCGTTGACGACGGTGTGCGCGAAGGCGAAGTAGGCGGCGAACAGGGGGCCCCGGCGGCGCAGCACGAAACGGTACAGAGCGGTGTCCGCGAGCAGGGTGAGGGCGAGCAGAGCGGCCGGGACGAGCAGCCAGGGCGCGGCGATCAGGCCGAGCGGCAGGGTGAGCAGGGCGAGCAGGGCCGCGATGCTGGCCCCGGCCCGGGGCCCGGTGGCGATGCCGCCGGGCAGGTCGCCCCGGCGCACGTACAGCGGTATGTGCAGCCGGGTGCGGTGGAAGACCTTGCGCAGCACGACCCGCCAGGTGTCGTCGTGGTCGTGCCGGCCCCGGACGGCGGTGGAGCTGTGGACCTCGTAACTCCGGCAGATGCGGGCGGCGTAGTCGCCGTCCTCGGTGTGGCGCAGCCGGGGGTTGAAGGGGCCGATCTCGGCGAAGACCCGGGCGGGCATGGCGCAGATCGCGGTGTGCAGGGTGCCGATGCGGCCCTCGGTCTCGGCCAGCCAGTAGAACTGGTGCAGGCAGCGGTACTCCTCGATCAGGCTGTCGCGGATGAGGGGTTCGGCGTCGTAGGTTCCGCAGACCGCGCCGATGCGGGGGTCGGAGTCGAGCAGGGCGACGGCGTTGGCGATCGCGTCCGGTTCCATCGCCACGTCGGAGTCGACGAACACGACGATCTCGCCCCGGGCGTGGGCCGCCCCGGTGTTGCGGGTGGTGGCGACGCCGCTGTTGACGCCGGTGCTGATCACCCGGACCCCGCAGGCCTCGGCGACGGCGACGGAGTCGTCGGTGGAGCAGTCGTCGACGAGCAGCACCTCCAGGGGCTCGTAGGTCTGGGCGAGGGCGGCGCGCAGGCAGAGTTCCAGGGCGCGGCCGTAGTTGTAGTTGGGGATGACGACGGAGACGAGGGGATGCTTCCGGTTCATGGGTCGCCTTCGGGCGGTCGGAGGGGTGGACGGGCGGGCCGGACGGGCGGGGCGGACGGGCGGGGCGGACGGACTGATGAGGCGCACGGCCGGGCGGGCCGGACGGAGACGGTCAGCCGGAGGGGTGCGTGAGGAGGGCGAGGGCGACGAGGACCGCCCACAGGCCTGCGTTGACGAGGGTCGCGCGGTCCCGGAAGAGGACGTGTACGGGGTTGCCGCCGCCCTCCTCGACCAGCAGGAGCTGGAGGTAGCGGGCGAGGCCGAAGACGGCGCAGGGGGCGGAGAGCAGGATGACGAAGGAGGCCCCGGTGGCGAGGGCCGCGTCGTCGCGGAGGTAGAGGACGTAGCTGACGGCGGTCAGCACGGCGACCAGGACGACCAGGTGGTCGAGGAAGGCGAGCGTGTAGCCGCGCAGGGCGGGGCGGTGGGCGCGGCCCGCCGCCGTCATCTCGTGGCGCCGTTTGCCGAGGGACAGCATCAGGCAGAGCGAGAAGACGCAGAGCGCCAGCCATTCGGAGAGCCGGCCTCCGATGAGCAGCGCCCCCTGGAGGAGCCGCAGGACGAAACCGGTCGCCACGATGAAGGCGTCCACCAGGGGTACGTGCTTGAGCCCCTGGGAGTACGCGAGGCTCAGCGCCAGGTAGAGGGCGGTGGGCCACCACTGCCAGGCGGGACCGGCCACCGCCCAGCCGGTCAGCGACAGGGCGAGGAGCCCGGTCAGGACGGTGGCGGAGGCCGGGGAGACGCGGCCGGAGGCGATCGGGCGGTGGCGTTTGACCGGGTGCAGGCGGTCCCGCTCCCGGTCGGCGAGGTCGTTGACGACGTAGACGACGGCGGAGGCGAGGGTGAAGCCGAGGATCGCCCAGCCGGTACGCAGGAGGTCGGCGGCCCCCCAGGGGTGGGTGTCGAGGAGTGCGAGCGGGACGACGGCCAGGTTCTTCACCCACTGGCCGGGGCGCACCAGCGCGAGCAGGTCACGGGGACGGCTGCGGCGGTGTTCCTCCGGTACGGCGGTGGGGGCGGCGGCCGTCACCGGCCGGTCGTGGGCGGGCTGGGACAGAGCGGCGAGTTCGGCGGGCTTGGACAGAGCCGTCAGGTCGGCGGGTTCGGGTTCGGGCGGGACTGCCACCACGCGCAGGGGCGCGGGGGACGACCGGGTGATGTCCACGGCAGGGCTCCAGGGGATCAGAAGAAGACCTTGGCCAGGCCGAGCGCCCCTTGGCGCCACGGGTCCCGGCTGGTCCGGCCGGCTCCGGGAGCGGGGGCGCCGCCCCGCCGCTGGGTGCGCCACCACGCGTAGGTGGAGAGGATCGCGTCCTGGTTGGAGAGCGCGGGACGGAAACCGAGCCGTTCGGTGGCCCGGGCGATGTCCACGTAGCTGTCGTCGAGGAGCTTGAACAGCAGCCGCCCGTAGACCGGGGAGAGCTTGGTGCGCTCCAGAGCGCGCAGGACCGCGAGTGCCGGTGCTGCCGGCAGCGGGACCACGCGCTTGCCGTGCCCGGCCGCGTCCAGCACGGCCTGGAAGTCCTCGCGCAGGGTGCCGAACTCGGCGGCGCCCAGGTTGTAGACGTCGTTCGCGACCTCGGGCGGGGCGTGCAGGGCGAGCACCACGGCGTCGACCAGGTCGGCCATGCCGAACATCTGGATGCGGACGTCGCCCCGGCCCAGGACGGGGAAGTTGCGCCGTTCCTCGGCCCATTCGAAGAGCATCGAGAAGAGGCCCATCCGGCCGGGTCCGAGGAAGGTCTTGGGCCGCAGGACCGGCAGGCACATCCCGCGCCCCCGGAACTCCTCGCAGACCTCCTCGGCCTCGGCCTTGGCGCTGCTGTAGGGGTCGACGGGCTCGCGGGGGTGGTCCTCCGGGGTGGGGACCCGCTTCGGAAGCCCGTAGACGGCGGTGGAGGAGATGTGCACGACCCGTTCGACGCGGGCCCGCCGCGCGGCGGTCAGGACGGCCCGGGTGCCGTCGACGGTGATCGAGCGGATCTGGTCGACGGGGTAGGAGGGCAGGGCGGCGGCGCAGTGCACCAGCGCGTGGGCTCCGTCGAAGGCGCGGGCGAGCGCGGCCCCGTCACGGATGTCGGCGACGATGTGACGGGCGCCGGCGGGCGGGTGGGGGTCCTCGCGCAGGTCGATGCCGACGACGTCGTGGCCGTCGGCGGCGAGCCGGGCGACGAGGTGGGAACCGAGCATGCCGGCGGCGCCGGTCACGGCGATGGTCAGGCCGCCCATCGGGACACCGCCTTGTCCTTGAAGAAGGCGGTGAGAAGCCGGTTCATGCCCTTGGCCAGGGTCCGGTCGAAGGCGTCGAGGAAGATCTCCACCTCGTCGGGGCCCGCGACCAGGGAGGGGGCGGCCACCAGGGGGCTGCGGCCGTTGAGCGTGTAGTACATGTACACGTTGTGGTCGTGGTACATCGCGTTGACGACCGCGCAGGTGATGACCTTGGTGCGCAGCAGCGGGTCGCGGGCGAGGCCGCCGGGGGCGATCTTCGCGGCGAGGTCCAGCAGGCGGGGGCCACCGTCGAGGAAGACCCCGTACAGGGCACCGGCGCCCCGGACGTCGGCGATGAGGTCGGGGTACTGCTTGCGCAGCCTCTCCAGGCCCGGCTTCAGAACGCGTTCGATGGCGCGGGCGCGGGCCGGGTAGTCGTCCTCGACCGCGATGTTGACGGCTTCCAGCGCGGTGGCGGTCTCCTCGCCGAACCCGTAGTAGGTGGTGCTGGTGGACTGGAGCATGGCGTCGCCGAGGCTGTCGTAGGCCGTACGGAAGACCGGCTCGCGGGCGACGAAGGCGGAGATGGAGGACTTGCCGCCGCCGAAGGACTTCGAGGTGGTCACGACGTCCGGGACCAGGTCCGGGTAGCGCATGAAGTGGAAGAGGCTGCCCGTCTTGCCCCACCCGGTGTAGATCTCGTCGAAGATCAGCACGATCTTCTCGGCGGTGCACAACTCCCGCAGCCCGCGCAGGAATTCCTCGGAGCACTCCGTCATCGTGGAGGCGGAGAAGGGCTCGATGAGGATCGCGTAGACGTCGCAGCGCCCCTTGGCGTCGCGGGCCCCGGCGACGGCCTGCCGTACGGAGTCGAGGTCGCCGTACCGGAATGCGGAGACACCGGGGATGCCGGGGAAGGCGAAGGCGTTCTGGGCGCTGCCGGTGAGGCTGCCGGAGCCGAGCAGCTTGCCGTGGAAGCTGATGTCGGCGTGCAGGATCTGCCGGCGGCGGCCGCCGTGGTACTTGTACGCGAGTTTCACCGCGCCCTCGACGGCCTCCGCCCCGGAGTTGGGGAAGAAGGAGAGGTTGAGGTCACCGGGCAGGAGCCGGGCGAGGTTGTGGCCGAGGGCGGCGATGTAGGGCGAGAAGTAGGTCTTGTGGACCTCCATCCGGCGCTGTTCCTGGAAGCGGCGGCGGGCGCCGAGGATCCGCGGGTGGTTGTGGCCGTGGTTGAGGACGCCGACGCCGCCGGTGAAGTCGAGGATCCGGCGGCCGTCCCGGGTGTGGATCCAGGACCCTTCGGCGTGGTCGACGAGTTCGCGGCCGAAGCCGAAGGAGGTCATCAGGGAGACCTGGCTCTTGTTGACGTGGGACCGGTACAGCTCGTGCACCTGGCTCGTCGACAGTCGTTCGCAGTCGTCCACGGTGAGCAGGGGGGTTGCGTCGGGGGTCATGCGGCTCCTTCCCGGAGCGCGGGTCGGGGGGCGGGCAGGGGTCCGGCGGCGCGGGCCCAGGCGAGAGCGGCGCCGGTGGCGGCGACCTCGCTGAGCACGCAGACGAGCCGGCTGGCGATGACGGCGGCGGTGGCCGCGGAGAGCGGCATGACCGCACCGAGGGGGGCGAGGAGGACGAGCTCGCGCGCTCCCCAGCCGTCGGGCAGAACAAAAGCGAGGCTGCCGGCGACGGTGGCCAGGGCGAAGCCGCCGACGCAGACGGGCAGGGAGAGCAGCGGCGGTGCGCCGAGCAGGACGGCGATGACCCACAGGTGGAGCCCGGAGACCGCCCAGGAGGCGCACGCCCAGCCGATGGAGAGCCGCAGGGCGCGGGGCGAGCTGTCGGCGGCCCCGGCGGGGCGACGGGCCAGCCGCATCGTCCACGCGACGAGCCGGCCCACCCAGCCGGGCCGGGCCACGGCCGCCGCCGCGACCAGCACGAGCGGGGCGAAGACCCAGGCTCCCGTGCCGAACACGGCCGGGGCGACGAGGAGTCCGGCGGCGGCCCCGGTGGTCATCCCGATGACGAGGCCGAGTCCGAAGGCGGCGATCATCCGCTCGGGGGCGATGCCGACGGCCTTGCCGAGTTGGACGTGGGCGAGGACGCCCCAGATGCGTCCGGGGACGAATTTGCTGATGACGCCGATGAAGAAGATGCGGGCGGTGTCGCTGGTACGGGCGGGGGAACCGCCGTCGACGACGAGGACCCGCCAGGAGAGCATGGACAGGACGAGTCCGGCGGCGTTGGCGACCAGGGCCGCGCTCAGCAGGAGCACTCCCCCGGGCCGGCCGGCGGCGTCGGCCAGCTCCGTTCCGGCCGCGCGGAGCGAACCGCCGACGGCGAAGGCGGTGGCCGCGACGAGGACGAGCGCGGCGGCGGGACGCAGCAGCCGGGCCCATCGGGAGGGACGGGGCGCGGCCTTCGGCGCCGCCCCGCCCAGGAGTCCGTCTTCCGGCGGCAGGCCCCCGGACCGTACGACTTCGGCCTCGGCTTCCGGCGACACGGCCCCGGACCGTACGGCTTCGGCCTCGGCTTCCGGCGACACGGCCCCCGACCGTACGACTTCGGCCTCGGCTTCCGGCGACGCGGCCCCGGACCGTACGGCCTTGCGCAGCGCGCTCCTCGGCCGTGCGGCTTCCGGCTCCTGGTTCACTCCGGCGCTCACGGTGCCGCCGCCGGGGCCGGATCGTCGCTGCGGGCGCGGCGGCCCCGCACCGAGGGGCCGAAGCGCGGGTCCACCAGCCAGCGCACGCCGCCCGCCACCGCGCCGAGCACGAGGGCCAGGTGCACCGCGAAGTGCAGCGCGGTGAAGCGGAGCAGGAAGAGCCGCCCCTCACGGCGCGCCACGAAGCGGGACAGGCCCACGTCCGCCAGGGCGAAGGCCACGGCGCAGGCGAGCGGCACCGCGAGGAGCCAGGGGGTGAGCAGGGCGAGCGGGAGCGTGAGCGGGACCAGTCCTGCGGCGAGCACGCCGCCCGTACGGTTGGCCCGCAGTCCGCCGCCGCGCCGGCGTTCCACGGCGGCGACGGGGATCAGGAGCTGGGAGCGGCGGTACTGCTCGGCGAGCATCGGCAGCAGCCGGTCCACGTCGTCGTGGCGGCCGGTCACCCGTTCGCTGAGCCGGATGCGGTGGGTGGCGGAGAGGCGGTCGCTGTACTCGACGTCCTCGGAGTCGCGGAGGTTCTCGTCGAAGGGTCCGGTGGCCTCGAAGACGGAGCGCTCGATCGCTGCCAGTGCGAAGAAGGCGGTGCCGACGACTCCGGCGCTGCGGCGTCGCCAGAAGTGCGCGTGCAGGCAGTGGTAGACCTCCACCGGACCGTCGTCGAAGAGCGGTTCGGGGTCGAGGACGCCGTGGACGCAGCCGGTCTCCGGATCGTCCATGAGCAGGTCGACGGCGTTCTCGATCGCGTCGGGGGCCAGGGCGATGTCGGAGTCGAGGAAGAACAGCACCTGCCCGGAGGAGGCGGCGACGCCCAGGTTGCGGGCGGCGGAGACCCCGCCGTTCTCCGGGCGGGCCACCAGGACGCACGGGAAGGTGCGGGCGATGTCGCGTGAGCCGTCGGTGCTGGCGTCGTCCACGACGACCACGTCCAGCGGGCGCAGGGTCTGGGCGTAGACGGACTCCAGGCAGGCCCGCAGGGTCTTCTCGTAGTTGTGGTTGGGGATGATCACTGACACGGAGGGGCGCTCCCGTGGCATGGCGGGTCCGGTCCTTTCGGTTCGGGGGATCGGTGCGGGCCCGGGCGGGCGGACACGCCGCCGAGTGCGGCCGGCCGCCAGTCGAGGGAGGAGGGCCGGGCGGCGCTCAGGGCGGCCAGGAGGTGTTCCAGCGCGGCCAGTTCGGCCTGGAGGGGGTCGGGGCTCTCCATGTACAGCGCGGCGCGGACCGTGCCGTCCGGGCCCTCGACGACGTACAGATGAACCGGTCCGGGCGTGTGCGGGCCGGCCCGGACGTGCCGGGAGCGCAGCCACCGGGCCAGGTCGCGGGCTGTCCACCGGTCGGTGCGCGGAGGCCCGTTGCGCACGAGGAGCGCGGTCACCAGGAACACGGAGGCGTCCCGTTCCCCCGGGTCACCCCCAGGAGAAGCCGTCCCGGGCCGAGGCGCCGCACAGGGCCGCGCCGAGGGCGGGAGAGCCGGCGGCCGGCGCGTGGCGGGGGGCGGGGACGGGGAACGCACGCATGGGAGGACTCCTCGGAACGTAGCGGTGTGTGAATGACTTGTGACGGCTAGATCCTGTCGCCATCGCCACGCCGGGGGCCACGGTTACCGGGTGGCCGAAAGCTGCGGGGCAGCAGAGTGCCAGCCGCAGGAATGGCCTCACGGGGCCCGCTGCCTGGGACGATGGGGTGGCGGCAGCAAACTGCCAGGCACCTTGCGGCCATCCGCCGTCGGCCTCGGGGCACCGTGCTGCCTTTGCCGGGGCACGCCGGTTCCGGCCATGCACGCCCCGCTGCGCCCATCCATCCCGTGGACCTGGTCTATACCTTCACAACACACCGCCCCTACACTCGCGCCCGGTGCTGAAGGGGCGTCCCGCACCGGCGTGCGGGGACGGCGTGACATCTGCGGGGGAGCCAGGGATGTTAGAGGTACTGGGGCTGGACGCGCGGACGGAGCTGGTCTACCGGCTCGTCCTGGAGGAACCGGAACTGCGGCTCGACGAGATCGTGGCGCGGCTGGGGCGGAGCGAGGACGATGTGCGCCGGGCCCTGGACCAGTTGGCCGAGCTGTGTCTGCTGGACGACGGCCCCCACGGTGCGGAGCAGGGCCCGCCGGTCTTCCGGGCCCTGGACCCGGCGGCCAGCCTGCCGTTCCTCCTCTCCCGCCGGGAGGCCGAACTGGCCCGGCAGCAGCGGGGGCTCGAAGTCGCCCGGGACGCGATGTCGGTCCTCACCACGGACAGGGGGCGGCGGGCCGGTGGCGGATTCGACGTCGTCAAGCGGCTGGAGGGACTCGACGCGGTACGCGAGCGGCTGACCGAACTGGCCGAGCTGGCCAGGGCGGAGTGCCTCTCGCTGCTGCCCGGCGGCGCGCAGTCCCCGGACACGCTGGAGGCGAGCTGGCCTCTCGACCGGCGGGCGCTGGAGCGAGGGGTGCGGCTGCGCAGCATCTACCAGGACAGCTTCCGCAACGACCCGCCGACCCTGCGCTACGTGAACCGGCTGGGGTCGCTCGGTGCGGAGAGCCGGACGCTGCCGACGCTGCCGCTGGTCATGGTGGTGGTCGACGGCGAGGTCGCGCTGGTGCCGCTGGACCCCGACGACGGGCGGGCGGGCGCCCTGGAGTTGCGCAGCACGGGGGCGGTCGCGGTGGCCCGGATGCTGTTCGAGCAGCTGTGGGTGAACGCCACCCCGCTCGGCTCCGCTCCCGCCCGTGACGGCAACGGGCTGACCCCGCAGGAGGACGAGTTGCTGTCGCTGCTGGCGAAGGGGCACACGGACGCGACCGCGGCCCGCCGCCTGGGGGTGTCGCTGCGCACCGTGCGCCGGATGAACGCGGAGCTGACGGCCCGGATGCAGGTCCGCAGCAGGTTCCAGGCGGGTGCGGAGGCGGCCCGGCGGGGCTGGGTCTGAGCGGCCCGCACCGAGTGAACCGGGTCGGCGTGCCGCCCGTGTCCTGTTGCGACACATCACCGTTGCCGGACCGCAATGCGGACAGGGGGTGACGCTGGCCGGACGCGTCCCATAGATTTCCTGCCCATCGCACCGGTGATCAGCGAGGGGACGGAGCACCACATGGCGGAATCGCCCACACCAGCACCACCTGCCTCACCAGCGGCGGGGCGGCGAGGGCCGACCCCGAAGTCCATTGCCGTCTGGAGCCTGGTCGCCCTGGCCGGCGCCATCGGCTGGGCCACGCTCGCGCTCTCGCGAGGTGAGGAGGTCTCGGCCGCCTGGATGCTGGCGGCGGCCCTCGGTTCGTACGCGATCGCGTACCGCTTCTACTCCCGGTTCATCGCCAACCGGGTCCTGAAGGCCGACAAGAACCGCGCGACCCCGGCCGAACGGCTGGACAACGGTGTCGACTTCCATCCCACCGACCGCCGGGTGCTGTTCGGCCACCACTTCGCCGCCATCGCGGGCGCGGGCCCGCTGGTCGGTCCGGTGCTCGCCGCGCAGATGGGATATCTGCCCGGCACGATCTGGCTCGTCGTCGGCGTCATCTTCGCCGGTGCCGTCCAGGACATGGTGACGCTCTTCTTCTCGACCCGCCGCAACGGCCGTTCGCTCGGTCAGATGGCGCGCGACGAGATAGGGCCGGTCGGCGGGATCGCCGCCCTGGTCGCGGTCTTCATCATCATGATCATCCTGCTCGCGGTCCTCGCGCTGGTCATCGTGAACGCGCTCGCGCACTCGCCGTGGGGTGTCTTCTCCATCGGCATGACGATCCCGATCGCCCTCTTCATGGGTGTCTATCTGCGCGTCCTGCGGCCCGGCAAGGTCAGCGAGGTCTCCTTCATAGGCGTCGCGCTGCTGCTGCTCGCGATCGTCTCGGGCGGCTGGGTCGCCGAGTCGTCGTGGGCGGACTTCTTCACGCTGGAACCGGGCACCCTGGTCATCTGGATGATCGTGTACGGGTTCCTCGCCTCCGTGCTTCCCGTGTGGCTGCTGCTGGCCCCGCGTGACTACCTCTCCACCTTCATGAAGGTCGGCACGATCGGGCTGCTGGCCCTCGGCGTGGTCGTCGCGCTGCCGACCCTGAAGATGCCCGCGGTCACCGACTTCGCCTCCAGCGGCGAGGGCCCGGTCTTCGCCGGTTCGATGTTCCCGTTCGTCTTCATCACCATCGCCTGCGGCGCGCTGTCCGGCTTCCACTCCCTGGTCTCCTCCGGCACCACGCCGAAGATGGTCCAGAAGGAGACGCAGATCCGGATGATCGGCTACGGCTCCATGCTGGTCGAGTCGTTCGTGGCGATCATGGCGATGATCGCCGCCTGCATCATCGACCCCGGCCTCTACTTCGCCATCAACGCGCCCGTCGGTGTGATCGGCGACAGCGTCCAGTCCGCGTCCCAGGCCGTGGCCAACTTCGGCTTCACCATCACCCCGGACGCCCTGGCCCAGGCCGCCGCGGACGTCGAGGAGGCGAGCCTGCTCTCCCGGACCGGTGGCGCGCCCACGTTCGCGCTCGGCATGGCGGAGATCTTCTCCGCGGTGGTCGGCGGGACCGCGATGAAGGCGTTCTGGTACCACTTCGCCATCATGTTCGAGGCGCTCTTCATCCTGACGACCGTGGACGCCGGGACCCGGGTCGGGCGCTTCATGCTCCAGGACATGCTGGGCAACGCCTACAAGCCGTTCCGCGAGGTCAGCTGGAAGCCGGGCGTCTGGTTCGCCAGTGCCGTCGTCGTCGGCGGCTGGGGCTACTTCCTCTGGGTCGGCGTGCACGACCCGCTGGGCGGCATCAACCAGCTCTTCCCGCTCTTCGGCATCGCCAACCAGTTGCTGGCCGCCGTCGCGCTGGCCGTCTGCACCACCCTGCTCGTCAAGTCCGGCCGGCTGAAGTGGGCGTGGGTCACCGCGGTCCCGCTCGCCTGGGACGTGGCGGTCACGCTCACCGCGAGCTGGCAGAAGATCTTCTCCGACGACGTGAAGATCGGCTTCTTCGCCCAGCGCGACAAGTACCAGGCGGGCATCGACGCGGGCGAGGTACTGGCCCCCGCGAAGTCCATGGACGACATGCGGACCGTCGTCACCAACTCCACGGTCGACGGGGTGCTCAGCGCGCTCTTCGCGCTCCTCATCATCGTGGTGCTCGTGGACGCGGGCCGGGTCTGCTACAAGGCCATCCGCGACCCGGAGAGCGTCAAGCTGCACGAGGCACCGTACGTCGAGTCCAAGCTCGTCGCCCCGGCCTCGCTCTTCGCCACCAAGGAGGAGAAGGCCGAACTGGCCGCCGCCGGCCTCGGCCCCGAGGGCGGCATCCGCAAGGAGCCGGCGGGGACGGGGAGCCGGTCATGACGGTGGCGGACGTACGACGGGTGGCCGGACGGATCCGCTGGTACGTCCGTGAGCTGACCGGCGAGTCCACGTACGACCGCTATGTGGCGCACACGAAGGCACACGATCCGGAGGCACAGGTGATGACCCGCCGCGCCTTCGAACGCAGCCGCACCGACGCCCGCGAGGCGGATCCCCGCGAGGGCTTCCGCTGCTGCTGAGCACCGCCGGCCGGTCAGCAGCCGTGGACCCGGGCCGTCGCCTCTCCCTCCGGGGAGCGGGCGGCGGCCCGGTCCGCTGTCCGGCCCGCACGTCTCCCCGGTGCACCACTCCTTCACCGTACGAAAAGATGTGCCCATGACATCGCGCTCCCGATCACCCCGGCTCCGGCCCCTCCTCCTGACCGCGACACTGACCACGACGCTGGCCCTGGCCCTGGCGGCGACGGGCTGCGGCACCGAACCGGCGCCCGGCACCCGGGCGTCGGGCCCGAGCGGTTCGGCCGATCCGGCACCCGACCGGGCCGAGCTGGAGGCACGGGCGAGCGCCGCCCAGCTCGTCGCGGAGCATGTCTGGGTGACCGAGGCCGCCGGCTACGCCCTGGCCCGCCAGTCGGTCGGGGTGCTCGGCGACGACGGATTCGGCAGCGTCTACACCGAGCCGGAGGGCGGGCAGATCAAGCTGTCGGTGGAACGCCTCCCGCACGCCGACGCCGACTGCACGGACGGACCCGCCTCGGGCAGCGAGCAGGAGCCCCTGGTGACGTGTGAGCGGGACGGCGAACAGTGGTACCGGGCCACGGAGTCGGGGCACGCGTACGCCAGGGAACAGGGCGACCTGGTGGTGACGTTGAGCGGAACACGCCAGGAGGTGGACCGGGCGACGCTGCGGTCGGCCGCCCTCGCCGCCCACCGCGCCGACGACTACGAACTGGATCAGGTTCTGCCGCCCGCCGGGGAGACCGCGGGGCGGCAGCCGGTGGAGCGCGGCGATCTGCCGCCGGTCGGCGACGGCGCGCCGAACAACGATGTGGGGGCGAGTGGCTGATGGACCTGACGATCAGGGCGGCGGAGCCGGCCGAGTACGCCGTGCTCGGCGGGATCATCGCCGAGGCGTATCTCGGCGATGATCTCCTGGACGGCCCGCAGGACCCGTATCTGCTCAAACTACAAGCGGTGGAGCAGCGGGCGGCCGAGGCGGAGGTGCTGGTCGCGCTCGACGCGGACGGGGCCGTGCTCGGCGGTGTGACGTATGCCGGTCCCGGTACTCCGTGGCGTGACATCGCCGGTCCGGACGAGGCCGAATTCCGGATGCTGGCCGTGGCCCGCGCGGGGCGCGGACGGGGCGTGGGAGAGGCTCTCGTACGGGCGTGCGTCGACCGGGCCCGGTCGACGGCAGGTGTCCGGGCGCTGGTGCTGTCGACGCAGCCGGCCATGCTCTCAGCCCATAGGATCTACCGTCGGCTCGGCTTTCTGCGGACCCCGGAACGGGACTGGGAGCCGGTGCCGGGCCTACGGCTCATGACCTTTCGGCTGCCGCTGGAGGCGATGCCCTGAGGGGCATATGAAATCGACGCGACACAACATGTGGGGGCCTCATCATCTGGCGGCCCCCACATGTATGCTCGACCTCGCTGTCGCCGCAGGGGAATCCGGTGCGAATCCGGAACTGTCCCGCAACGGTGTGATCAGTGTGCTTTTGCGCACCTGCAAGTCCGAAGACCTGTCGACAGTGCGTCCGGCTCGACCGAACCGGATGCCAGACGTCCGGGCCTCGCGGATAGGCCGGTGGACGCCGTCAGCAGTGCCGCCCTGCCCCGGGTTTCGCGCTGCCCGGCTTCCCCGCCTTCCAGAGGCCCCCTGCCGAGCGAGGGAAAGCCCAGTGACCATCGCGCCCGCCGATCCGGTTTCAGCCACCGAATCCGCCGAGTCGACCCCGGCCGGGAACGCCCCGAACGACGGACCCGGGACCGCCCTGCTGCGGACCCTGACCGACCTCACCGTCGATCTTCCCGACACCGACCCCGGGCGGGTCGCCGCCGCGGCCCTGCGCGGGCGCAACGCCCGTTCCGACGAGGCCGAGCTGCGCTCGCTGGCCACCGAGGCGGCGGCCGGGCTGATCTCCGAGGACCCGGCGTACTCCCGGCTGGCCGCCCGGCTGCTGACCCTCTCGATCGCCGACGAGGCGGCCGGCCAGGGCGCGACGTCCTTCTCCGCCTCGGTCGCCGTGGGCCACCGCGAGGGCCTGATCGCCGACCGCACCGCCGCCTTCGTCGAGCTGCACGCGAAGGCGCTGGACGAGCTGGTCGAGCGGACGCTGGCCGAGGGCGCGGACGACCGCTTCGGCTACTTCGGTCTCCGTACGCTGCACAGCCGTTACCTGCTGCGCCACCCGATCACCCGGCAGGTCATCGAGACCCCGCAGCACTTCATGCTGCGCGTGGCCGCGGGCCTGGCCGAGGACGAGTCGGTGCGGGCGCTGGACGAGGTCGCCGCGCTCTACGGGCTGATGAGCAAGCTGGACTACCTCCCCTCCTCCCCCACCCTCTTCAACTCCGGCACCCGGCACCCGCAGATGTCCTCGTGCTATCTGCTGGACTCGCCGAAGGACGAGCTGGACTCGATCTACGACCGCTACCACCAGGTGGCGCGGCTCTCCAAGCACGCGGGCGGCATCGGTCTGTCGTACTCCCGCATCCGCGCCCGGGGTTCGCTGATCCGGGGCACGAACGGGCACTCCAACGGCATCGTGCCGTTCCTCAAGACGCTGGACGCCTCCGTCGCGGCGGTGAACCAGGGCGGCCGGCGCAAGGGCGCGGCGGCGGTCTACCTGGAGACCTGGCACGCCGACATCGAGGAGTTCCTGGAGCTCCGCGACAACACCGGTGAGGACCAGCGGCGTACGCACAACCTGAACCTGGCGCACTGGATCCCGGACGAGTTCATGCGCCGGGTCGACGCGGACACCGAGTGGTCGCTGTTCTCCCCGGCGGACGTGCCCGAGCTGGTCGACCTGTGGGGCGACGAGTTCGACGCGGCCTACCGGGCGGCCGAGGCCAAGGGGCTGGCCCGCAAGACGATGCCGGCGCGTGAGCTGTACGGCCGGATGATGCGGACCCTCGCGCAGACCGGCCAGGGCTGGATGACGTTCAAGGACGCCTCCAACCGGACCGCCAACCAGACCGCCGAGCCGGGCCGGGTCGTGCACTCGTCGAACCTGTGCACGGAGATCCTGGAGGTCACCAACGACGGCGAGACGGCCGTCTGCAACCTGGGCTCGGTCAACCTGGGCGCCTTCGTGGCGAACGGCTCGATCGACTGGGACCGCCTGGACTCCACCGTCCGTACGGCCGTCACCTTCCTGGACCGGGTCGTCGACATCAACTTCTACCCGACCGAGCAGGCCGGGAACTCCAACTCCCGCTGGCGGCCGGTGGGCCTGGGCGCGATGGGCCTCCAGGACGTCTTCTTCCAGCTGCGGCTGCCGTTCGACTCGCCCGAGGCGCGCGCGCTCTCCACGAAGATCTCCGAGCGGATCATGCTCGCCGCGTACGAGGCGTCCTGCGACCTCGCCGAGCGCCCCCAAGAGCCTCCGACAGGCTCCGGTTCAGGGGGGACCCCCCGGGGCCCGCTGCCCGCGTGGTCCGAGACGCGTGCCGCGCGCGGCGTGCTGCACCCCGACCACTACGACACCGAGCTGAACTGGCCGGAGCGCTGGGACGCCCTGCGCGCCCGGGTCGCGAAGACCGGGATGCGCAACTCGCTGCTGCTCGCCATCGCGCCGACCGCGACGATCGCGTCGATCGCCGGTGTGTACGAGTGCATCGAGCCGCAGGTCTCCAACCTGTTCAAGCGCGAGACGCTCAGCGGTGAGTTCCTCCAGGTCAACGCCTACCTGGTGGACGAGCTGAAGAAGCTCGGCGTGTGGGACGCCCGCACCCGTGAGGCGCTGCGCGAGGCCAGCGGATCCGTGCAGGGCTTCGCCTGGATCCCCGAGGACGTGCGGGCGCTGTACCGCACGGCGTGGGAGATCCCGCAGCGCGGCCTGATCGACATGGCGGCGGCCCGTACGCCGTTCCTCGACCAGAGCCAGTCGCTCAACCTGTTCCTGGAGACGCCGACGATCGGCAAGCTCTCCTCGATGTACGCGTACGCCTGGAAGCAGGGGCTGAAGACGACGTACTACCTGCGTTCGCGCCCGGCGACCCGGATCGCCCGTGCCGCGTCCGGCCAGGCGTCGGCCGCCGCCCCCATTCCCGTACAGCAGGCTTCGGCGCCCGACGCGGACGCCATCGCCTGCTCTCTTGAGAACCCCGAGTCCTGCGAGGCCTGCCAGTAATGAGCTCCACCGAAGACAAGAACCTGCTCGACCCGGGATTCGAGCTGACCCTGCGTCCCATGCGCTACCCGGACTTCTACGAGCGCTACCGGGACGCGATCAAGAACACCTGGACCGTGGAGGAGGTCGACCTCCACTCGGACGTCGCCGACCTCGCGAAGCTGTCGCCGGGTGAGCAGCACATGATCGGCCGGCTGGTGGCGTTCTTCGCGACCGGTGACTCGATCGTCTCGAACAACCTGGTCCTGACGCTGTACAAGCACATCAACTCCCCCGAGGCGCGGCTCTACCTGTCGCGGCAGCTCTTCGAGGAGGCCGTGCACGTCCAGTTCTATCTGACGCTGCTGGACACCTATCTGCCCGACCCGGACGACCGGGCGGCGGCGTTCGACGCGGTCGAGGAGATCCCGTCGATCCGCGAGAAGGCGCAGTTCTGCTTCAAGTGGATGGACTCGGTCGAGAAGATCGAGCGGCTGGAGACGAAGGCGGACCGCCGCCGCTTCCTGCTGAACCTGATCTGCTTCGCGGCCTGCATCGAGGGGCTGTTCTTCTACGGGGCGTTCGCCTACGTGTACTGGTTCCGCTCGCGGGGTCTGCTGCACGGTCTCGCCACGGGCACCAACTGGGTGTTCCGTGACGAGACGATGCACATGAACTTCGCGTTCGAGGTCGTGGACACCGTCCGCAAGGAGGAGCCGGACCTCTTCGACGACGAGCTCCAGCAGCAGGTCACCGACATGCTGAAGGAGGCCGTCGACGCGGAGCTCCAGTTCGGCCGCGACCTGTGCGGCGACGGTCTGCCGGGCATGAACACCGAGTCGATGCGCGAGTACCTGCAGTGCGTCGCCGACCAGCGGCTGGCCCGCCTCGGCTTCCCGACGGTGTACGGCTCGGAGAACCCGTTCTCCTTCATGGAGCTCCAGGGCGTCCAGGAGCTGACGAACTTCTTCGAGCGCCGCCCGTCCGCCTACCAGGTGGCGGTCGAGGGCTCGGTCGGGTTCGACGACGACTTCTAGACCCGCTCCGGAACCTGAAAGGCCCCACCGTGCCGCTGAGCACGGTGGGGCCTTCCGCGTCCCCTGACGGCATGACGAGAGCCGGCCGAACGGAGAAAACGCTTGGACTAGACCAAGCCTCGGCGTGCAGACTCTCAGATCGATCACGCCCGACCGGGCCCGGATCGCTCCAGAGAGGCGGACATGCCCGTCATAGAAGTGGCAGACCTCGTCAAGGAGTTCAGCCGACCCAAACGACAGGAGGGCCGCTTCGCGGGCCTCCGTACGCTGCTGACGCGTGAGCAGACCGTCAAGCGTGCCGTCGACGGCGTGAACTTCACGGTCCAGCAGGGCGAGATGGTCGGCTATCTCGGCCCCAACGGTGCGGGGAAGTCCACCACCATCAAGATGCTCACCGGCATCCTCGTCCCGACCTCCGGCACGGTCACGGTCGCCGGTGCCACGCCCTGGCGGGACCGGTCCCGCAACGCCCGCCGGATCGGCGTGGTCTTCGGCCAGCGCAGCCAGCTCTGGTGGGACCTGCCGCTGCGCGACTCGCTCTGGCTGATCAGCCGCCTCTACGACGTTCCGGAGGCCAGGTTCCGCGAGAGGCAGCGGCAGTTCAGTGAGGTGCTCGGCCTCGGTCCGTTCCTCGACACTCCTGTCCGGCAGCTCTCCCTGGGCCAGCGGATGCGCGGCGACCTGGCCGCCGCGATGCTCTACGACCCCGACATCCTCTATCTGGACGAGCCGACCGTCGGGCTCGATGTCATCGCCAAGGAGCGGATACGCACCTTCGTCGGGGAGCTGAACCGGGAATCGGGTACGACGGTCGTCCTCACCACCCACGACCTCGACGACGTCGAGGAACTCTGCGACCGGATCATCCTCATCGACCACGGCAGGGTCGCCTACGACGGCGCGGTGGACGAGCTGAAGACCCGCTACGCGCCGCACCGCGAACTCGTGGTGCAGACCGACCGGCTGGAGAGCGTCGAAGGCGCGGAGGTCGTCCGCCGCGAGGACGGCAAGGTGTGGCTGCGCTTCGATCCCGTCCGCACGCCTCCCGCCGAACTGGTGGCGGCGGTGCTGGAGCGGCACCGGGTGACCGACCTCTCGATCGTCGAACCCGAGCTGGAGAGCGTCATCCACCGGATCTACGCGGACCGCGGATGACCGCCCCGACGGCCTCCGCCCCGACGGCGGCCCCCACGTCCGCGAAGCAGCCGGCCGGAACACCGCTGCGGGCCTATCTCGCCTGTGCCCGGATGGAGTTCCGCGCCGCCCTCACCTATCGCACGGCCTATCTGTCGTCCTTCGCGATGATGCTCCTGCAGATCTGGCTGCTGACGGTGGTCTGGAAGGCGCTCTACGACGGCCGCGCGGAGGTGGACGGGCTCGGCCTCACCACCATGACGGCGTACGCGACGCTGACGACGCTCCAGTACCAGCTCGTCAGCCCGTGGCGGTCCTCCCCCATCGACCAGCGGGTACGGGAGGGCAAGGTCGCCGTGGACCTGCTGCGGCCCGTCGGATTCCCCGGGCAGATGCTCGCCGGCCAGCTCGGGTGGGCATCGGCCGCGGTCCCGGTCCTGCTGGTGGCGCTGCCGTTCGCGCTGCTGATCGGCGCGGGCCGGGCGCCCGCTTCCACGGCGGCGGGGTTCGCCTACCCGGTGGCCCTGCTGGGCGCGCTGCTCGTGAACCAGCTGCTCGGGCTGCTGCTCGGCATGGTCTCCTTCTGGACCCTGGAGGTGAGCGGCGCCCTCATGGCCTACCGCTTCGTCGCACAGTTCTTCTCCGGGGCCCTGGTCCCGTTGTGGTTCATGCCCGGCCCGGTCAGGGCGGCCGCGGAATGGCTGCCCTTCCAGGCCACCGCGTACACCCCGGCGGCCGTCTACCTGGGCCGGATCGAGGGCCTGGGCATCGTGGCCGCCCTCGGGGTCCAGCTCGCGTGGATCGGCGCGCTCGGCGCACTGGCCGCGTTCGTCTGGCGGCGCGCCAGGCGCCGCGTCATGTCGCAGGGGGGATGAGGGGCGATGCGAGGTCCACGGGTCTATCTGCTGCTGGCCGGTGCGGCGTTCCGGGCCGAGTTCCAGTACCGGGGGAACCTGTTCATCAACATCATCGGCGGCCTGTTCTACCAGGGCGTCGGGCTGGCCTTCATCTGGGCGGTGCTGGACCGCTTCGGGCAGGTCGGCGGCTGGGGGCTGGGCGAGATCGCCTTCCTCTACGGGATCAGGCTCACCGCCCATGGCCTGTGGCTGCTCCCTGGTCACCAGCTGATCCACGTCGACGAGGTCGTCATCGAGGGCGAGTACGACCGCTATCTCGTCCGTCCGGTACCGCCGCTGGTCCAGCTCCTCACCCGCAGGGTGCGGCTGAGTTCGCTCGGCGACCTGGCCGGCGGGGTGGTTCTCCTGTCCATCGCCTCGGCCTCCGCACCGGTCGACTGGTCACCGGGAGCCGTCTGCTTCCTCCTGCTCGCCGTGGCGGGCGGTGCGCTGGTGGAGGGCTCCCTGCAACTGGCCGCCTCCGCCCTGGTCTTCAGGATGAAGAGAGTCTCCCCCATCAAGTTCGCCATCGACATGATCTTCAGCGACTTCGGCAACTACCCGTTGAAGATCTTCGGCCCGGTGGCCGGCTTCGGGCTGACCTTCGTCTTCCCGCTGGCCTTCGTCGCCTATCTGCCGGCGACCGTGCTGATGGACCGGGAGGAGGAGCTCGCCGTGCCGGAATGGCTCGCCTGGGGCGCTCCGGCCATCGGCGTCGCGCTCATGTACGCCGCGTACCGCTTCTGGGAACGGCAGTCCCGGCACTACGAGAGCAGCGGGCACTGAGCGGGACCGCGTGTGCGGCGCCGTTCCGCCTCCCGCAGCTGGCGGTCGATACGGCGTTCGCGGGCGACACCGAAGGCCACGGGCGCGAGAACGAGGGCGAAAAGTGCGATGATGACCAGGTAGTTCAGGAATGCGTTCATGCCTCTACTCTGGCCCGCCGGAACGAGAATCAGCAGTGGCAGGACTGCCACAGGACATCAAATAACTGCCACACTTGCTCCATGCTGACCAATGTCGCCGTCCTCCTCCTCGACGAGGTCCACCCTTTCGAACTCGGCGTGCTCTGCGAGGTGTTCGGCCTCGACCGCAGCGACGAGGGCCTGCCGGTGCACGATTTCGCGGTGGTCTCCGCCGAAGGGCCCCACCTGCGCACCCACGCGGGCTTCACCATCACCACGCCGCACGGCCTGGAGCGGCTGGAGGAGGCCGACCTCATCGCCGTCCCCGCGAGCGGCAGCGTCATGACCAGGACGCATCCGGAGGCGGCCCTGTCGGCGCTGCGCCGGGCCGTGGAGCGCGGTGCGCGGGTGCTGAGCGTCTGTTCGGGGGCGTACGTCCTCGGCGCGGCCGGCCTGCTGGACGGCCGCCGCTGCACGACGCACTGGCGGCACGCCGCGGATCTGGCCCGCCGCTACCCGACGGCGATCGTGGAGCCGGACGTGCTGTACGTCGACGAGGGCCAGGTCATCACCTCCGCCGGGACCGCCGCCGGGATCGACGCCTGCCTGCATCTGGTCCGCCAGGAGTACGGGCAGGACGCGGCCAACACCATCGCCCGGCGGATGGTGGTCCCGCCGCACCGGGACGGCGGGCAGGCGCAGTACATCAGCCGCCCGCTGCCCCGGAACGCCTGCGACACGGTCGGCTCGACGCTGGCGTGGATGGAGCAGCACCTCGACCAGGAGATGACGGTGGAGCAGTTGGCCGCGCAGGCGCACATGTCGCCGCGCACCTTCGCCCGGCGGTTCCAGCAGGAGACCGGGACCACCCCGTACCGCTGGCTTCTGCGGCAGCGGGTGCTGCTGGCCCAGCACCTGCTGGAGACCTCCGACCGCACGATCGACACGATCGCGGGGCAGACGGGCTTCGGTACGGCGGCGACGCTGCGACACCAGTTCGTGCGGTCACTGGGCACCACGCCGAACGCCTACCGCCGTACGTTCCGGGGCCCGGCGGCCACGGCCGTGCCCGACGTCGCCTGAGAGCGGCGCGGAAGGGTCAGACGCCGCAGCTGGGCGCCGACCAGAAGCGGCTGGGGCCCTGGTTGACGTGCACGTGGTCGTTGTGGCCGGAGTAACCCGGGCCGAGGATCCCGCGGAAGCCGTGGTAGCGGGCCTGCTTGGCCAGCGTGCACAGCGAGTGCGGGGAGGCCCCGAGGTCGACCGCGTCGCCGTACATGTGGCGGCTGTTGGAGGCCCCGCCGACGGCGGCGTTGCAGGAGGCGGAGCGGAAGCCGCTGGTGACCCGGATCGACTTGTCGCCGAGCGCGTGGCGCAGCGCCTCCAGCTTCCACATGCTGCTCAGCGCGTTTGCCTTGGCCGTGCCCGCCGCGACCTTCCCGCCGGCCCAGGTGCTGTTGCACTTGTTGAGCTCGGGGTACGTGAAGTGGATCGGCGTGCAGTCGTTGTCCTGGAGCGCGTAGAGCTTGGCCTGGGTCGCAGGTCCGGCGACCCCGTCGGCGGCCAGTCCGTAGGCCGCCTGGAACCGCTTGACGGCGGCGGTGGTGGCAGGGCCGTACGAGCCGTCGATGGCGAGCACCGCGTTGTAGCCCGGGTATCCGGCCACCCGGATCTGGAGCTGGGTGACGTCGTTGCCGGTGGCGCCGGACTTCAGGGTGCGGGTCCAGGTGTAGCAGCCGTCGGCCTGAGCGGTGCCGGCGGTCAGCACCACACCACCCAAGGCGAACGAAATGGTCATGACAAGTCCGAGCAGAACGCGTGCGGTGCGTCTCAGCACGGGGGCCTCCTTCTGAACGTCGCGGTCGATTTCCATGCGAGCCTGTCCCAGTCAGCTACGCGCGTCAACTCCCCCTGGGGAAAATGCAGTTAACTGACAAGGGGACCCCATGGAACGTGGCAGGGGCCCGGCGCCGGTGAACCGGCGCCGGGCCCCTGCCACGGCGTGATCAGCTGTTCGGGACGGTCTCGTAGCGCGGCGTGCCCTCTTCCATCTGCCGCAGCGCGTCCTTGCGCTCCCGCTTGGAGAGCCGGTCGATGTACAGGTAGCCGTACAGGTGGTCCGTCTCGTGCTGGAGGCAGCGCGCGAAGTACCCGGTGCCCTTGACCCGGATCGGGTTGCCCTTGGCGTCCTGGCCGCGCACCACCGCGTAGTCGGGGCGGGCGAGCGAGGCGTACGCGGTCGGGACCGAGAGACAGCCCTCGTTGGAGTCGTCGAGCACCCGCATCTCGGGGGCCAGCTCCTCCAGGACCGGGTTGCAGACGACCCCGGTGTGGCGCTTGCCGTCGTCGTCCGGGCAGTCGTAGACGAAGACCTTCAGGTCCACGCCGATCTGGTTGGCCGCGAGGCCGACGCCCTCGGCCGTCTTCTGACTGGCGAACATGTCGTCGATCAGCTGGGCCAGCTCGTCGTCGAACGCGGTGACGTCCCTGCACTCCTTGTGCAGCACCGGGTTGCCCACGACCGTGATCGGACGCGAGGTGCCGCGCGCGCGGTAGGCCGCCTCACGCTCCTCGCAGTCCTCGGTGTCGACGACGAACCCCTCGTCGTCCACGTCGATCCGCCCGTCCGTCTCCTGCTGCGACATGTCCGCCGTACGCCTTCCTGCAACCTGGGGGGAACCGCACCGTGACCGGTGCGCCTACAGCCTACGGGCAGCGGTCAGCAGACTTCTTCGAGATCCCGCCACTCGCGACTGTCCGGGCTGTCGGCGACCCAGCCGTCCAGCAGCCCGCGCACCAGTCCGGCGGGAGCGGCGAGACCGCACTCGCGCTCGGGCACCCAGAGGTCGCCGCCCCCGGCGGTGCGGTGGCCGAGCGGGCCCGGGTGGCCCGGTTCGCTGTGGTCGTGCGGGTCCAGGTGCTCCCCGTCGCCCTCGTCGCTCTCCATCCGGCTCTCCGAGCACGCCCGGCACAGCAGACGCACGGACGAGGACCAGTCCTCGGCGGCGAACCCGGCGTCCGACGCCAGCTTCTCCAGCGCGTCCCGGTCCTCCTCGGTCGCCGCCTCCAGCAGCACCACCCAGGTCGGCACCGGGGACGGCGCCCACAGCTCGATCTCGTCGAACACCGGATACGCGGGCCCGGCCGCGGTGACCCGCTCGCCGTTGGGCACCCCGTCGTGCAGGACGACCTCGCCCCAGCGCCGCCCGGAGGACGGCAGCGGGATCGAGAGCACCTCGATACGGGCCGGGTCGAGCCGACGGCCCCAGACCACCTCGGCCTCGCCCTCCGGCGAGAGCCGCACGGCGGCACTGCCCAGCTCCATGCCGGTCGGCTCGGTGGTGGCCGCGCTGTGCTGGCCGCCGCCGGGGACCTTCAGCCCGTACGCCTGCCAGGCCCGCCGCGCCAGCGGCCAGTCCTGGAGCGCGGTGGCCGCGATCCCCACGTTCCACCAGTCCGGGGCGCCCGACTCGCGGTCCAGCAGCGCGACGGCCCGCAGGCCCGCCGCGCGCGCCTGCTCCCAGTCGTGCCGGAACTTGTGCAGCAGCGCCAGATTGAACCAGGACTCCGAGAGCCAGGGCTCCAGGTCAGCCGCACGTGTCAGCAGCGCCCCCGCGTCCTCGTACCGGCCGTCGCCGATCAGCGTGAACGCGCGGTCCGTGGCCTGCCGCCAAGAGGCGGACGGCCGATGCCGTACCTTCCCGAAGATCCTCACGATTCCCGCCTGTCCCGACTGGGCACCCTCGTCATCCACTCTGCTTTCGCATCCAACCATGCCCGGCCGGACGCCCGCTCATTACCCATGGGTTACCCAGCTCCGGCCGGGGTCAGACCGCCCCGCGCGAGGACGCGTCCCAGCGCCTCCACCACCTGTGGCTGGTGGTCGTGCCCGGTGCCGAGCCTGAGCTGCTCCAGCGCGCCGAGCGGCCCGCCGACGCCTTCCCCGCACAGGTCGTCGTATGCGTTGACCGTCCTGACGATCCTGGCGGCGAGCGGTTGCTCCCGGTAAGGATCGGCCTGCCGCTCCACCACCGCCGCGACCGCCGGACCGGCCCCCGTGCGGCGGACCACCGCCCCGCCGAGCAGGGCGATCCGGCGCTGTTCGGCGGCGGGCAGCAGGGCGGTCGCGCCCCCGGCGACCGGGTCGACGAGGGAGAGCTGGCCGATGTCGTGCATCAGGGCGGCGTGCTCCAGCACGGTCAGCCGCGGCCCGGTCAGCCCCAGCTCCCGCCCCACGGCCGTGGCGAGCGCGGCGACCCGGCGGGCGTGGCCGGGCGGGGTGTACCCGGCGATCTCGGTGGCGCGGGCGAGCGAGGCCATCGTCTGCCGGCAGGTCGTGCGGACGGCGGCGTACCGGCGGGCGGAGACCTGGGTGAGCAGCAGCGGTCCGCACGCACGGCCGGCGCCCACGGACCGGCGACCGCGACACCCAGCGCCGTCACGACCCCGGTCACCCCGATCGCGGCCCCGGTCCCGGCGAGCGCGCGCACCTCGTCGGCCAGGAGCGATCCGTACGGGGGCAGGGCGCCGGGCCCCTCGGCACGGGCCGCCGAACGCGCCAGGAGGGCGGCGAGCACGGTGTCGCAGAGGGCTGTCAGGGCCAGGACCGTGAGCGGGAACAGCGGGAACCACGGACCGTCGCCGAACCAGCGCTCGGCCTGCCCGGAGGCGTACAGCGGCTGGAAGCAGACCGCCGCGAAGCCCACGGTCAGGGTCCGGCGGGCGGCCCGGTCGGCGACCGTGCGACGGCCGCACGCCGCGCGCGGTACGGCGGCGAGCGCCTGCGCGACGACCACCACGGCGATCACCTGGAGCGCCCCGTGCGCGGTCGGCCGCCCGGCGCTGTCCCCGAGCAGGGCGTACGCGAGTGCCCCGGCGGCTGCGAGCGGCGCGGGCTCCCGCTCCCCGGCGGCGTCCCGCCGGATCAGCTCCCCGGCGGCGACCAGAAGCCCGAAGACCAGGGCGAGGCCCGGCTCGGCGAGTCCGTGCACCAGGGTGTGGGCGAGCGCGACGAGGGCGAGGAGCAGGGCGGCCCCGCGCACCGCGAGGACGGCCGGGGCGAGCGGGCGGCTCCCGTACGGGGCCCTCACCGGCGACGGTCCCGGGACGGCCCGGACAGGGGAGCGGCGCTCCGGGCGCGCGGCACCGTGGGCGCGTCCCGGCGGGCCCCGGCCACCGCACCGTACGGCTCGCGAGGGCCGTGGGACCCCTGCTGCGGCTCACGCGGGCCCTGCGGCTCACGCGATACGTACGGCTCGCCCGGTTCGTCGGCCGTGACGGCGGTGTCGGCCTCGCTCCAGCCGTGCCGGCGCAGGGCACGGTCCAGCGCCCCCACCATCCGGGGGTCGAACTGGCTGCCCGCGCACCGCTTCAGCTCGGCGAGCGCGGCGGGGACCGGGCGGGCACGGCGGTAGGAGCGGGTGGAGGTCATCGCGTCGAAGGCGTCGGCGACGGCCACGACCCGGGCGAACTCGGGGATGCGCGAGCCGCTGAGCCCGTACGGATAGCCGCTGCCGTCGAGCCGTTCGTGGTGGTGCAGGATCGCGTCGCGGGCCTCGTCCAGGAAGCCGATGCCCCGGACGATCTCGTGCCCGTACTCCGGGTGCAGCTCCATGATCCGCCGCTCCTCGGGGGTGAGCGGCCCGTCCTTGCGCAGCACCCGGGTGGGGACGCCGAGCTTGCCGATGTCGTGCAGGATCCCGGCGAACCGGAGCCCCTCCACCCGGCGGTCGTCCATGCCGAGTTCACGGGCGATCAGAACGGAGGCGCGGCCGACGCGTTCGCTGTGGCCCCGGGTGTAGGTGTCCTTGATGTCGACGGCGTGCACCAGGGCGCGGATGGTGGCGCGGTGGGCGGCCTGTTCGCGGTGGTACCGCGCGAACACCCGGCAGGAGAGGTACACCGGGAGCAGCACGAGGAGCGCGGAGAGCGGGCCGTACGGGCTCCGCCACAGGACGGCCGTCATCAGCCCGGCGAGCGCGTGCACCAGATGCGGACCGAGCGCGAGCGGCAGGAGTTTGTACACGCTGCGGTGCACGGGCCTGCGTTCCGCCGCCGCGAGGACGAGGCCGTCGAGCGCGGTCAGCACCAGGCTGAACGCGACCGCCGCGGCGCAGGCGGGCAGCAGGGCGCGGGGGAAGTCCGGGGCCGCTCCCCCCGCCGCCGAGGGTCGCCGGGCCGCCGAAGGCCGCGTACGTCCAGGAGGCGGCGGCACAGGTGAGGGCGAGTTGCGCGGCCCGCCAGATACGGCGGGCCGCGTACGGCGGCTGCTCCACCCGCCCGGCCGGGGAACCGCTCGCCGCCACCAGCGCGGCGGCCGCGGGCGGCAGCAGGAAGGCGGCCGCGAGGAGGATCGGGAGGAACGCTCCGGCGGCGAGCGGTCCGGGGCCTCCGGGCGGCGAGCGCCGGCCGGCCGCCCCGCAGGCGAGCCCGAGGGCGGCCAGCAGGGCCGTCGTGCCCCAGGGGACCGGCGCGCCGGGGACGTACGCGGGAAGCGAGCACCAGATCGCGCCGAGGACGGCGGCCAGGACGCAGACACGCGCCGCCGCCGGTGTGCCGCTCACGGCCCGCACTCGCCCCCCAGCATGGTCGATGGACGCGCCACGCTAGCGAGTTGCGCGGCTCACCGAGCCGCTACGGATCCGATTAGCACATTCGGGTGACTATTCGGCGGCGGTCGCCGACCGGTCCGTGCCCTGCACGGTCACGTCCTGATCGGGCACGGTCTCGCCGGACCGGATCAGGTCGATCCGGCCCATCACCTTGGAGCGCAGGTCGGTCGGGACGTCGTCCTGTCCGCAGCAGCGCTTGACCAGCTTCTTCACGGCCTGTTCAAGGCCGTACTTCTCCAGGCACGGGGAGCACTCCTCGAAGTGCGTCTCGAACTTCGTGCAGTCGCCCTCGGGCATCTCCCGGTCGAGAAACTCGTAGAGATGGTCGAGGACCTCCGAGCAATCCGTCTCGTGCGGCTCTCCGCAGCTCATGAGGCCGAGCCCTTCCGATCGTCCGAGTCACCGGCACCGGCCGCGACGAGCCCGCGCTCACGGGCGTAGTCCTCCAGCATGCCGCGCAGCTGGCGACGGCCGCGGTGCAGCCGGGACATCACCGTACCGATGGGAGTCCCCATGATGTCCGCGATCTCCTTGTAGGCAAAGCCCTCGACATCGGCGAGATACACGGCGATGCGGAACTCCTCGGGGATCGCCTGGAGCGCCGACTTCACGTCGGAGTCCGGGAGATGGTCGAGGGCCTGGGACTCCGCCGAGCGCAGACCGGTCGACATGTGCGACTCGGCCCGGGCCAGCTGCCAGTCCTCGATCTCCTCGGCGGCGCTGCGCTGGGGCTCCCGCTGCTTCTTGCGGTACGAGTTGATGAAGGTGTTGGTGAGGATGCGGTACATCCACGCCTTGAGGTTGGTGCCCTCACGGAACTGGTGGAAGGAGCCGTACGCCTTGGCGTAGGTCTCCTGGACCAGGTCCTCGGCGTCGGCGGGGTTGCGCGTCATGCGCAGCGCGGCCGAGTACATCTGGTCGAGAAAGCCGAGGGCGTCCCGCTCGAAGCGCGCGTTGCGCTCGGCGGGCGTCTCGGGTGCGCGGCCGTCGTCGGTCCCTGTGTCGGTCCCAGTGACCGGACCCACCTCCTCCAACGATGTGGCGGAGCCGAAACCGGACCCGCTCGTCTCGGAGAATAGTCGACCTTGCTCGGTGGCGGCCTGTCGATTACCCCCGCCCAGGGGCCGCTCGGAGGTGGTCCTCGCCGCGGGCAGCACGGTCCACTCCAGGTCAGCGGCGTTCGAGCGGCTGGGGCAGATGGTCGAACCCATGCGACGGACTCCCTCTCCACGTACGACGTTGTTGTACCGACGTCCCGAACAACAGCGCCCCGGCGCGGAGCATTCCCGGGGCCGGCGGCACGCGTGCGACGACGGTGCCGGCCGGTGGGCCCGGGGTCATCCGAGTGACGTGAGCCACCCGGTGACCGCTTCGGTGAGGACGCCCATCGCCTGTTCCTCGGTGAGCCCGGACCGCTTCGGCACCGCGAACCCGTGGTCGCCGTGGGGCACTTCGGCCAGCGTGTACGAGCCGGGCGGGAATTCGCCGGGCTTGCCGAACGGGTCGTTGCCGCCCTGCACCACGAGCGTGGGCACGCCGGTGCCGAGCAGTTCGCCGGCGCGGGACTTCTCGGGCTTGCCCGGGGGGTGCAGCGGGAAGCTGAGCGCGAGGACGGCGGCCGCGCCCAGTTCGGTGGCGGTCCGGCAGGCGACGCGGGCCCCGGCGCTGCGGCCTCCGGCGACGACGGGGAGCCCGGGGGCGGTGAGGGCGGGCCACAGTCCGCGCCAGCCGGTGTCCAGGGTCTTCGGGGCGGGCGCCACCTTCTTGCCGGCCACCCGCCAGGGCTGCTCCACCAGGGCGACGGTGACACCGTGTCCGGGCAGGGCGGCGGCGAGCGCCTTCAGGTCGCGGGCCTCGATCCCACCGCCGGCCCCGTGGCTCACGGCGAGGACGCGGCGGGGTGCGGCGGCGGGGACCCAGGTGATCCGGGCCTCACCGGCGTCGGTGGTGACGTTCTGCGTACGTGGTTGACGGCTCACCGCGCCATCCTCTCCCGCGCACGCTTCAGAACGGCGTGGACTCCCCCGCGCGCCTCAGAACGGCGTGGACTCCTCCGCGTACGCCTCAGAAGAGCGTGGATTCCTCCGGCGCGGCCAGTTCCTCCAGCAGTTCGGGCCCGTTGTTGCGGACGTTGCTGACGGTGGTGGCGACCGGATAGGCACGCATCAGCCCGCCGGGCGGCGGCTCCAGCAGGGCCCGCAGTTCGTCCTCGCCGGTGCGCGAGGGGTCCAGCCAGGCGTCCCAGCGGTCCGGGGTGAGCATGAGCGGCATCCGGGGGTGGATGTCGGCGAGCGCACCGGGCCCCTCGGCGGGGGCGACGGCCAGCGGTGTGGTCTCCGCCTCGGTGGTGATCACCGAGCACGTCACCCACCAGGCGTTCTCGTGGTCGCCGGGCAGGGTCGTGTCGCGCCAGAACTCGTACAGTCCGGCCATCGCGAAGACGGAGCCGTCGGCGGGGGTGACGAAGTACGGCTGCTTGCGGGGGCGTTTCTTGCCCTTCTTCTCCTCCAGCTGCCGTTCCTCCGCGCCGGTGACCCACTCGTAGTACCCGTCGGCGGGCAGGATGCAGCGGCGCTGGACGAAGGCGCGGCGGAAGGAGGGCTTCTCGTGCACGGTCTCCGCGCGGGCGTTGATCATCCGGGCGGCGCCGTCGGGGGTCTTGGACCAGGACGGTACGAGTCCCCATTTCAGGGCGCGCAGCTGGCGAACCGGACGCCGGTCGTCCGCGTCTTTAACAGGACGCTCCAGAACCGCGTAGACCTCTTTGGTCGGCGCCACGTTCCAGTCCGGCTCCAGGGTCTCGGTGGGCTCCCACTTCTCGACACCGAAGAGTCCGGTCAGGTCCTCGGGCTTCCGACTCGCTGCATACCGTCCGCACATAAGTGCCAGACTGCCACGACCGCCCGCCCCGACCGCAAGGAGTCGCCCGGCCGATGAACAGCACCGAATTGGGCGATCTGTGGGATCGCGTGACCGGAACCCAGCCCGCCCCCGAGCAGTGGCTGGTGGTGGTGACGGCGACGCTCGCGCTCATCGCGGTCGTACCGAATCCGATATGGCGGCTCGCCCGCAACACGATCACCATCGCGCACGAGGGCGGCCACGGGCTGGTGGCCCTGCTCACCGGGCGACAGCTCTCCGGCATCCGGCTGCACTCGGACACCAGCGGGCTGACCGTGAGCCGCGGCAAGCCGACGGGGATCGGCATGATCCTCACGGCGGCGGCGGGCTACACGGCTCCGTCCCTGCTGGGCCTGGGCGGCGCCTGGCTGCTGACGAACGGCAGGATCACCCTCCTGCTGTGGGTGGCGACGGCCCTGCTCGCAGTGATGCTGGTGATGATCCGCAATGTGTACGGGGCCCTCACCGTCATCCTGACCGGCACCACGTTCCTCCTGGTGTCCTGGCTGGCCTCCTCCGACGTGCAGTCGGCGTTCGCGTACGTGGTGGTGTGGTTCCTGCTGCTGGGCGGGGTGCGGCCGCCGTTCGAGCTCCAGTCCAAGCGGCGGTACGGCGGCGCCCCGGACTCCGACGCGGACCAGCTGGCCCGGCTGACGCACGCCCCGGCGGTGCTGTGGCTGTTCCTCTTCCACGCGGTGTCGCTGTGCTCGCTGATCGGCGGCGGACGGTGGCTGCTGGGCTGGTGATACGGGGCGACCGCTCCGTCCGCGCCACTCCTGGGATCCGGGCCGGCCGCTCCGGTCCGTACCACTCGCTGATTACGGGATGGTTTCCGCCCCTTTGGCCAGGATCCGGGTCGGCGTAAAGCCACTAAAGTGATGGCCATGACCGAGAGTTCCGTGCAGCCCGCCCTCTGGCCCGCCCCCCATGCGAGCGGGGCCGTCGACGCCACCGTCACCGTGCCCGGATCGAAATCGGTCACCAACCGCGCGCTCGTGCTGGCCTCGCTGGCCGCCGAGCCGGGCTGGCTGCGCCGCCCGCTGCGCTCCCGCGACACCCTGCTCATGGCCGAGGCGCTGCGGGCCATGGGCGTCGGCATCGAGGAGACCGTCTCCTCCTCGTCCGCGAGCAGCCCGTCCGCCGCCGCCTCCCCGGACAGCTCGGGCGAGGCCTGGCGGGTCATCCCGGCGGGGCTGCACGGCCCGGCCACGGTCGACGTCGGCAACGCGGGCACGGTCATGCGCTTCCTGCCGCCCGTCGCCACGCTCGCCGACGGCCCGATCCGCTTCGACGGCGATCCCCGCTCCTACGAGCGCCCGCTGACCGGCGTGATCGAGGGGCTGCGGGCGCTCGGCGCGCGGATCGACGACGACGGGCGCGGCGCGCTGCCGCTGACCGTGCACGGCGGCGGGGCGCTGGAGGGCGGCCCGGTCTCGATCGACGCCTCGTCGTCCTCGCAGTTCGTCTCGGCGCTGCTGCTGTCGGGGCCGCGGTTCAACCAGGGGGTGGAGGTCCGGCACACCGGGGCCGTGCTCCCCTCGATGCCGCACATCCGGATGACCGTCGACATGCTGCGGGCCGTCGGCGCCCAGGTGGACGAGCCGGAGACGGGCGGCGAGCCCAACGTCTGGCGGGTCTCCCCCTCGGCCCTGCTCGGCCGCGACCTGACGATCGAGCCGGACCTGTCCAACGCCCAGCCGTTCCTGGCCGCGGCCCTGGTGACCGGCGGCCGGGTCACGATCCCGGACTGGCCCGAGCGCACCACCCAGCCGGGCGACGCGCTGCGCGAGATCTTCACGGCGATGGGCGGCTCCTGCGAGCTGACCGAGCGTGGACTGACCTTCACGGGTACGGGCCGGATCCACGGCATCGACGTGGACCTCGGCGAGGTCGGCGAGCTGACCCCGGGCATCGCGGCGGTCGCCGCCCTGGCCGACTCCCCCTCCACGCTGAGCGGGGTGGCCCATCTGCGGCTGCACGAGACGGACCGGCTGGCCGCGCTGACGAAGGAGATCAACGAGCTGGGCGGTGATGTCACCGAGACCGCCGACGGGCTGCACATCCGCCCGCGCCCGCTGCACGGCGGCGTCTTCCACACGTACGACGACCACCGCATGGCCACCGCCGGGGCGATCATCGGCCTGGCGGTGAAGGGCGTGGAGATCGAGAACGTGGGCACGACCGCCAAGACCCTGCCGGACTTCCCGGACATGTGGACCGGGATGCTCGGGATCTAGATCATGCGCCGCTACGGGAAGAACCCCGACGAGGACGACATCCGCGTCCGCCCCAACCGCAAGGGCAACCGGCCGCGTACGCACATCCGGCCCAAGCACGAGGACGCCGAGGACGGCATGGTCCTCACCGTCGACCGGGGCCGGCTCACCTGTCTCGTCGACGGCCGGACCGTGGTCGCGATGAAGGCCCGTGAGCTGGGACGCAAGGCCGCCGTGGTGGGCGACACCGTCTCCATCGTCGGTGACCTCTCCGGCGAGAAGGACACCCTGGCCCGGATCGTGCGGATCGCCCCGCGCCGTACGGTGCTGCGCCGCACGGCCGACGACGACGATCCGTACGAGCGCGTGGTCGTCGCCAACGCCGACCAGCTGGCGATCGTCACGGCGCTGGCCGACCCGGAGCCCCGGCCGCGCATGATCGACCGCTGTCTCGTGGCGGCGTACGACGGCGGGCTCACCCCGCTCCTCGTGCTGACCAAGTCCGACCTGGCGTCGCCGGACAAGCTGCTGGAGGCGTACACCCCGCTCGGCGTCCCGTACATCGTGACCAGCCGCGAGGAACTGGAGAACGGGGACGCGGCGGAGCGGGTGCGCGAGCTGTTGGAGGGCAAGGTCACCGCCTTCGTCGGGCACTCCGGGGTCGGCAAGACGACCCTGGTCAACGCCCTGGTGCCGGAGGACCGGCGGCGGACCACGGGCAACGTCAACGCGGTCACCGGCCGGGGCCGGCACACCACCACCTCGGCCCTCGCGCTGCCGCTGCCCGGCGACCGGGGCTGGGTGGTCGACACCCCGGGCGTGCGCTCCTTCGGGCTGCACCACGTCGACCCGTCGCGCGTCATCCACGCCTTCCCGGACCTCGAGCCGGGCACCGAGGAGTGCCCGCGCGGCTGCACCCACGACGGGAACCAGCCCGAGTGCGCGCTGGACGCCTGGGTGGCCGAGGGACACGCCGACCCGGCGCGCCTGGACTCCCTGCGCCGGCTCCTCGCCACCCGCGAGAGGCGCGAGGGCGACTGACGCCTCATCCGGCCGCAATCGGTCGGGGCGGCGTGGGCATGTTTGCGAGCTTCAACGACCGGTAAAGGCATAATCGCACCGAGTGAGCGGTGCATCACGCCGCCCACCCGGTACGTTCGCGAACCGAAGCCGGTCACCTACGCGGGAGGCAACTGACGATGGCGTGGCTGCTGGTCGTGGTCGCAGGACTGCTGGAGACCGGCTTCGCCGTGTGTCTGAAGCTCTCCCACGGGTTCACCCGGCTCTGGCCGACGATCGCGTTCGCCGCGTTCGCTCTCGGCAGTTTCGGTCTGCTGACCCTGGCGCTGAAGAAGCTGGACGTCGGCCCGGCCTACGCGGTGTGGACCGGGATCGGGGCCGCCGGGACCGCGATCTACGGCATGATCTTCCTCGGCGACGTGGTCTCCACCCTGAAGCTGGTGTCGATCTCCCTCGTGATCATCGGCGTGATCGGCCTCCAGCTGTCCGGCTCGGCCCACTGATCCCCGCTACACCCTCTCCCGCATCACCGGCCGCACCGCCTCCCGGACGAGGCGGAGCGCGCGGCTGTCCGCGGCGTCGTCGCCCGGCACCGGTGCGATCACACAGGACAGCGCGAGGCGCAGGACGATCTCGCAGCGCCCGGCGGCGACCCCGGGCGACGCCGCCGCCATCCGGTCCCGTACCAGCGCGAGCAGTTCCTCGGGGCGCGGCGACGGCCTCCCGCCCGGACGCCCCCGGGAGCCCGGCCGCCGGTCCGGCCGGGGCAGGCCCTCCGCCCAGTGCCCCGTGAGCAGCGCCCTGACCAGCGCGTCCTGGCGGGCGGCCCGGAGGGTCCAGAGCGCGACGGCGGCCGGACGGTCGGGCACGGGGGCGGTCAGGGCACGGTCGACCCCGGCGAGATAGCCGTCGGCGGCGCGTCGCAGAAGGGCCTCGGCCAGTCCGCCCCTGGTGCCGAACTCGTTGTAGAGCGTCTGGCGCGAGACATCGGCCAGGGCCGCGACGTCGACCATGCGCACGGCGTGCCAGGGCCGGTCGGCCAGGGCCCGGCGGGCGGCGTCGAGCAGGACCTCTCGCGCTGTCGGCATCATCGCCTCCCCCGCCCCGGGTTCCTCCCGTTCAGAGTTGAGGCGCTCCCGGGGACTGTCAAGGGTTCCGGGCGGCAGGGGCGCTGTAGCCCGCGTCCGGCGGCGCTGGATACTGTGGCGGCATGCCCGACTACCACGATGATCTGCGCCTCGCCCACGTACTGGCGGACGCCGCCGACGCCGCGACGATGGACCGGTTCAAGGCTCTCGACCTGAAGGTGGAGACCAAGCCGGACATGACGCCGGTGAGCGAGGCCGACAAGGCCGCCGAGGAGCTGATCCGGGGCCATCTGCATCGGGCCCGCCCACGGGACGCGATCCTGGGCGAGGAGTACGGGGTCGAGGGCTCCGGTCCGCGGCGCTGGGTGATCGACCCGATCGACGGCACCAAGAACTATGTGCGCGGTGTGCCGGTGTGGGCGACGCTGATCGCGCTGATGGAGGCGGGCGAGGAGGGCTTCCGGCCGGTGGTGGGCGTGGTCTCCGCGCCCGCGCTGAACCGGCGCTGGTGGGCGGCGAAGGGCGCCGGCGCGTTCACCGGCCGCAGCCTCACCTCCGCGACCCGGATGCACGTGTCGAAGGTGGGGCGGATCGCGGACGCCTCGTTCGCGTTCTCCTCACTGGCGGGCTGGGAGGCGCAGAGCCGCCTCGACGGTCTCCTGGACCTCACCCGGGCCTGCTGGCGGACGCGGGGGTACGGGGACTTCTGGCCGTACATGATGGTCGCCGAGGGTTCCGTGGACATCTGCGCGGAGCCGGAGCTGTCGCTGTGGGACATGGCGGCGCCCGCGATCGTCGTCCAGGAGGCGGGCGGCCGTTACACCTCGCTGGACGGGGTGGACGGTCCGGACGGCGGAAACGCGGCGGCCTCGAACGGCCTTCTCCACGACGAGCTGCTGGGCTACCTCAACCAGCGCTACTGAAACCGGGCCGGACCGGCGCCGCTGAGCCGTGCTCGGTCAGCGGCGCCGAACCGTGCCGCCCCGGCGGCGCCGGCCGTCGTGCGCGTGCTCGCGCACTCCCCCGGCGCGCGCCCGCCCACCCCTTGTCGACCCGCCCCAAGGGTGCAACTCTGAGAGTCCCCCTACTTGTGAACTTGTGAATCGACTCACAGAGTCGGCTCACCGAGGAGGTGGCTCGATTCATGCTCGTCCGTGACGCCATGAGCACGGTGGTCCTCACCATCGGCCCCACCCACACGCTCCGCCAGGCGGCCCGGCTGATGTCGGCCCGCCGCATCGGGGCAGCTGTCGTCCACGACCCGGACACCTGCGGGCTCGGCATCATCACCGAGCGCGACATCCTCGACGCGGTCGGATCGGGGATGGACCCCGACCGGGAGACCGCGTCCGCCCACACCACCACCGACGTGGTGTTCGCCGCCCCGGCCTGGACGCTGGAGGAGGCCGCGGAAGCCATGACGCACGGAGGGTTCCGGCACCTGATCGTGCTGGACGGCGACGGCCCGGTGGGCATCGTGTCGGTCCGCGACATCATCCGCTGCTGGGCGCCCGCCCGCCGCCGCCAGCCTGCCGCGGCGGCCGGCTGACCCCGCCGGGGCCGGAACGACCGGTGGGCCGGATCCCCGCGAGGGGATCCGCCCCCCCGCCGACGACAAGCGTCCGGTCAGCCGCGAAGGGCCTGGACCGCGGCTTCCAGCCGCTTGCCGAAGTCGGCGTCCGCCTGGCGGAAGTTGTCGATCGCGCGCTCGGCGATGTCGTCGCGCGAGACCTTGGCGATGAACCCGGCGAGGTTCTCGACCAGCCGGACCTTCTCGTCCTCGGAGAAGAGCCGGTAGAGGTCGCCCGCCTGGACGAAGTCGTTGTCCTCGGCGTGGCCGGGCGCCTCGGTGTTGCCGGTGGCGCCGGTGACCGGGAGCGGCTGCCACAGCGGCCGGTCGGTCTGGGCGGGGCCGCCGAAGCTGTTGGGCTCGTAGTTCTTGGCGCCCTTGTGACGGCCGTCGTAGAGGAAGCCGTCCCGGCTGTTGGTCCGTGCCTCGGTGGCGTGCGGGCGGTTCACCGGCAGGTGGTCGGCGTTGATGCCGACGCGGTAGCGGTGGGCGTCGCCGTACGCGAAGAGGCGGCCCTGGAGCATCTTGTCCGGGGACGGGCCGATGCCCGGCACGAAGTGCGCGGGGCTGAAGATCGACTGCTCGACCTCGGCGAAGACGTTCTCCGGATTGCGGTTCAGCTCCAGCTTGCCGATCTCGATCGGCGGGTAGTCCGCGTGCGGCCACACCTTGGTGAGGTCGAACGGGTTGAAGCGGTACGTCGCCGCGTCCGCCGCGGGCATGATCTGGACCTGCACCGTCCAGGACGGGAAGTCGCCGCGCTCGATCGCCTCGCGCAGATCGCGCTGGTGGCTGTCGGGGTCCTCACCGGCGAGCCTGTTGGCCTCGGCCTGGGTGAGGTTCTTGATGCCCTGGTCGGTCTTGAAGTGGTACTTGACCCAGAAGACCTCGCCGGCCTCGTTGTTCCACTGATAGGTGTGCGAGCCGTACCCGTTCATGTGGCGCAGCGTGGCCGGGATGCCGCGGTCGCCGAAGAGCCAGGTCACCTGGTGCGTCGACTCGGGAGACAGACCCCAGAAGTCCCAGACGTTGTCCGCCTCCTGCGAGCCGGTGTACGGGTCGCGCTTCTGGGTGTGGATGAAGTCGGGGAACTTGATGGCGTCCTTGATGAAGAACACCGGGGTGTTGTTGCCGACGAGGTCGTAGTTGCCCTCCTCGGTGTAGAACTTCAGCGCGAAACCGCGCGGGTCGCGCACGGCGTCGGCGGAGCCGAGGTTGCCCGCGACGGTCGAGAAGCGCAGGAAGGTCTCGGTCTGCTTGCCGACCTCGGAGAGGAACTTCGCCCGGGTCCACTGCGAGACGTCGCGGGTCAGCGTGAAGGTGCCGTACGCGCCGGCGCCGCGGGCGTGCACGACACGCTCCGGGACGCGCTCCCGGTTGAAGTGGGCGAGCTTCTCCAGGAGCGCCTGGTCCTGGACGAGGACGGGACCACCGGGGCCCGCGGTCTCACTGTTCTGGTTGTCGGCAACCGGCGCGCCGGCCTCCGTCGTCAGCGGTCCCTGCGTCACGTGCGCCTCCTGCGTCGTATCCCTGCACAGCGGTCAAATTCTGTACAGCCCTGTCCCTTGGCCAATGCCGTTTCCGATCCTACAATGGACAATGTCTAAGTCAAGCGAGCATCCAAAGTCACACCCGATCGGGACTCAGTCCCTCCACTGTTAGGCTGGGCTGCATGAGCGACCTGCTGGAACGACTTCGTGGACGCGGCTGGCGCATGACGGCGCAGCGGCGTGTCGTGGCCGAGGTCCTCGACGGGGACCACGTACACCTGACGGCGGACGAGGTCCACGCGAGGGCCGTTTCCCGGCTGCCCGAGATCTCGCGCGCCACCGTCTACAACACCCTCGGCGAGATGGTGTCCCTCGGCGAGGTCCTGGAGGTCTCCACCGACCGCCGGGCCAAGCGCTACGACCCGAACGCGCACCGCCCCCACCACCACCTGGTGTGCGCGCGGTGCGGCGCGATCCGGGACGTGCACCCGGCGGGCAACCCGCTGGCGGACCTGCCGGCGGACGAGCGCTACGGCTTCACGGTCTCCGACGTCGAGGTGACGTACCGCGGCATCTGCCCGACCTGCGCCGCCACCGCCTGAGCCGACCGCTTCCGGGCCCGCCTCTTCGACCGGCGGGCCCGGGCTTTGCGCGTCCGGACACATGACGAAGGCCCGGATCTCGATGAGATCCGGGCCTTCGTCTTCAGTAGCGGGGACAGGATTTGAACCTGCGACCTCTGGGTTATGAGCCCAGCGAGCTACCGAGCTGCTCCACCCCGCGTCGGTGAATGCAACATTACGTCAGCGGGTCGGACAGGGCAAATTCATTCACGCGGCCCTCGGGAGACCGGGCCCCGGCGCCAGGCATACCCGGCATCACACGGCCGAAAGGCCGGACCGACGGGCGCCGGTCGGTCCGGCTCGTCACGCGGTGAGCTCCTGGTGCAGTGCCTCGCGCAGCCGTGCGGCCCGCTCGGCCACCTCGGCCGGGCCCAGCTCCATCGCCCGCGCGCACCAGCGCTGCCCCTCGGTGAGTTCGCCCCGGCGGGCGGCGAGGAGCGCCAGGCGCAGCGCGGCGCGGCCGTGTCCGGCGCCGGCCGCACGGGTCCACCACAGGGCGGCCTCGCGCTCGCTGCCCTCGCGGGCCAGCAGCAGCCCGAGGTTGAAGGCCCCGTTGCGGCTGCCCGCCTCGGCGGCCTCCCGGTACCAGTGGGCGGCGCTCTCCACGTCCCCGCGGGCTGCGGCGAGCATGCCGACCCGGACCTGGGCGCGGCGGTGGCCCTGCTGGGCGGCCCGCTCGTACCACTCCTCGCACTCGGTCTTCTCCGGCATCGGCTCGCCCAGCGCGGGCGGGCCCGGCGGCGGCTGGCGCGCGTCCAGCACCCCGGCCAGCCGGAACGCGGCCTCGGCACTGCCACCGCCCGCGGCGCAGCGCAGGTGCCGCTCGGCCTCCTGGTCGTCACCGTCGCGCAGCAGGGCCATGGCGACCTGGAGCGCCGCGTCGGTGTGTCCGGCCGCCGCGGCGCGCTCGTACCAGCCCAGCGCCGTACGGTCCTCGTCGCGCCCGGCGTGCAGGATGCCGAGGTTGAAGGCCGCGTCGACGCTGCCCGCCTCGGCCGCCTTGGAGAACCAGGGCTCGGCCCCGGCGTGGTCGCCCGCCTGGAGGAGGAGCACGGCGAGCGCGTTGGCCGCCTCCCGGTGTCCGGCGTACGCGGCGCGGCGGTACCACTGCTCGGCCTGCGGGATGCGGTCCTGGGCGGCGCAGAGCAGCCCGAGGTTGTACGCCCCGTTGACGTCACCGGCGTCCATGGCGGCCCGGTACCAGCGCTCGGCGGTCTGCTGCTCACCGCGTGCGGCGTGCAGCGCGCCGAGCGCGTTGGCGGCGTTGCCGTCACCGTCCTGGGCAGCGCGCAGCCACCACACGGCGGCGCTCTCCTCGTCGCCCGCGTCGCGCAGCAGGAAGCCCAGGGCGCAGGCGGCGCGGGGCTCACCGTCCTTGGCGGAGGTGAGGTACCAGCGGCCGGCCTCCTTGAGCTCCCCGCGCTGCTCCAGGATCGCGCCGAGGTGCAGGGCGGCGCGCCGGTGGCCCCGGGCCGCGGCCTGGCGGTACCACTGCTCGGCCTCGCCGACCCGGCCGGCGGCCGGGCCCGCCACGGGACTGTCGCCCTCGGCCGGGCCCTTCGCCCCTGCGGGGGGCGCCGCCGGGGCGTTCTGTGCGGACGCGGGCGTCGCGCCGGGGAGGCCGAGGCCCGTTCCGGTTCCGCCGGAAGCGGCGCTCCGGCCCAGGCCGAAGGCCTCGTGCGGATCCTCCACGGCCTTCCGCTCCAGGGCACGGGCCAGCCGGTAGGCGGCCTCGCGATGCCCCTGCTCGGCGGCGGCGCGCAGCCAGCGCTCGGCGCCGACGTCGCTGCGGTGCTCCAGAAGGTCGGCCAGCGCGTACGCGCCCAGGGCGTGCCCCTGCTCGGCGGACTGGCGCAGCCAGTACTCCGCACCGGGCTCGTCGCCGCGCTCGCGGAAGTGCCGGCCGAGCGCGTGGGCTGCCGCGGCAGAACCGGCCACGGCGGCGATGCGCCACCAGCCGGCGGCCTCTTCCGGGTAGCCGCGCTGGTGCAGCAGGACGCCCAGGTTGTTCGCGGCGGCCCGGTCCCCGTCGGCGGTGGCGGCGCGCAGATACCGCTCCGCGCCGTCCAGCTCGCCACGGCGCAGCAGCAGCGCGCCCAGAACGCTCATGGACGCGGTGTCGCCCTCGTCGGCGGCACGGCGGTGGCGCGCCTCGCTCTCGGCGCTGTCCGCGGCGTCGACCGCGTCCGTGGTGTCCTCGTCGGACGGGGCTGCGGCAACGCTCGTGTCGGCGGCGCCGGTCCGCTGGACCGGTGCGCCCGCCCCGGCGATGGCAGCGGCGAAAGCCGCGTCTACCGCGCTTTCCGCATCTTGGCCGCGCTGCTGCACAAACCGCCCTGTCTCCAACAGAGTTGCCCTGTCCCCCATAAATACCATCGTCGCACCACCTGTAACCCGCGTACACCTGGTATATCGCGGCCAGTGAGGTCACTACAGCGTTTTGTCGACATGCCCACAGGGAGACAAGTCAAACACGCCTGGAGGCAACTGGTGCCCAGCGAACCGCACTTCACGCCCCCGGACCGGGACCGACACGGCCCGCACACACAACGGACACGACGAAGGCCCGGATCTCGATGAGATCCGGGCCTTCGTCTTCAGTAGCGGGGACAGGATTTGAACCTGCGACCTCTGGGTTATGAGCCCAGCGAGCTACCGAGCTGCTCCACCCCGCGTCGTTGTGGTGAAACTTTACCACGACGCGGGGTGGACCCTACTCAGCTGCCCTGGTCGGAGGCCTGCTCGGCCGAACTGTCCGGCTTGGCGTCGCCCTCCGGCTTCTCGGCTCCGTCGGCCTTGTCCCCCTCGCTGCCCGCCTTGGGCTGCGCGGCGGCGGCACGTTCCAGGGCGTCCTGGAGAGCCTCCTGGGCCTTGCCGTAGGCCGGCCAGTCCTGCTCCTGGAGCGCCTTCTCGCCGTCGGAGTACGCCTTCTGGGCGTCCGCGATGGCCTTCTTGAGAGCGGCACTGCCGGTGGCCGGGGGTTCGTCGGTCTCGCCCGGGGGCGGGTCCTCGGAGTCCGGCGGCGGCGTGGACCCGTCGTCCTCGACCCCGAAGACCGCGTTGAGCGCGTCCTTGAGGTTGTTCTCGAAGACGATCTTCGAACCGTACGAGGCGGCCACCTTGCGCAGCAACGGGTAGTTCTGGTTGCCACCGCGCGTGTAGACCGGCTCGATGTACAGGAAACCGCCCTCCAGCGGAACCGTCAGCAGGTTTCCGTACTCGATGTCCGAGTCGGTGCCCTTGAGGTTCCTCACGAACTCGGCGACGTCGTCGTTGCCGTTGAGCTCACTCTGTACCTGGCCCGGGCCCTTCACCGTGGAGGTGACCCGGAGCAGCCGCATCGTGCCGTAGTCCTTGCTGGCCGCGTCCGCGTTCACCGCCATGAAGGCCCCCAGGTTGGGCCGCCCTCTCGGTGTGAACGTGGTGGTCAGCGAGAACTGCTGCGCGTCCTGGCCCGGCATCTTCATGCTCAGGTAGTACGGCGGGACGGAGCCCGGCTCCTTGTTCGTCGGGTCGTCCGGCACCTGCCACGCGTCGGAGCCGCTGTAGAACTGCGCGGGGTCCTCGACGTGGTAGCGGGTCAGCAGCTCGCGCTGGACCTTGAAGAGGTCCTGCGGATACCGCAGGTGGTCCATGAGCTCCTGCGGGATGTCACCGCGCGGCTCGACCGTGCCCGGGAACGCCTTGCGCCAGGTCTTGAGGACCGGGTCCTCGGTGTCCCACTCGTAGAGCTTGACCTTGCCGTCGTACGCGTCGACGGTGGCCTTCACCGAGTTGCGGATGTAGTTGACCTGGTTCTGCTGGGCGACGACCGCGCGCTGGTTGGTGGTCAGCGAGTCGGCCGTGGTGTCGCCGAGCGTCGTCCGCGACGCGTACGGGTAGCCGTTGGTCGTGGTGTAGGCGTCGACGATCCACTTGATCCGGCCGTCGACGACCGCCGGATAGGCGTCGCCGTCGATGGTCAGCCACGGGGCGACCGCCTCGACCCGCTCCTTGGGCGTGCGGTTGTACAGGATCCGCGAGCCGTCACCGATGGCTCCCGAGTACATGATCTGCGGCTCGCTGAAAGCGACCGCGTACGCGGCACGGTTGAAGGAGTTGGAGAGACTGACCCCGCTGTCGCCCTTGTAGCTGGTGGTCTTCTCGCCGTCCTCCTCGTAGTCGAGCTCCTTCTGGGGCCCGCCGACGATGGAGTACTGCTCGGTCTTCTCGCCGTAGTAGATCCGCTGTTCGTACTTCCCGAACTCACCGGTGGAGGGCAGACCCGACTCGGTGAAGTCCGGGGACCCCGTCGGATTGGTGCCGGTGGTGGTGCCGCTGGCAGCGATGGCGCCGTAGCCGTGGGTGTACGTGAAGTGGTCGTTGATCCAGTTCCGCTTGGGGAGGCCCTGGATGTTCAGCTCACGCAGACCGATGATCGTGTCCTGCTCCTTGCCCTCCTCGTCCTTGTAGCGGTCGACGTCGAGCGTCTTCGGGAACTGGTAGTAGTTCCTCCGCTGCTGGAGCTGCTGGAAGGCCGGAGAGACGACGTTGGGGTCCATGATGCGGTAGCTGGCGGCGGTGTTGGCCGCGGCCCGCAGCTTGCCGTCGTCCTCCGTGGCCGCCTGGCCCTCGTAGTCGTCCACCTTGGCGTCATCGATGCCGTACGCGTCGCGTGTGGCATCGATGTTCTTCTGGATGAACGGCGCTTCCTTGGCCTGCTCGTTCGGCTGGACCTGGAACTTCTGCACGATCGCCGGGTAGAGCCCGCCGATCAGGATCGCCGAGAGCACCATCAGGCCGAAGCCGATGACCGGGAGCTGCCAGGTGCGGCGCCACAGCGTCGCGAAGAACAGCACGGCGCAGATCGCGGCGATGCAGAACAGGATGGTCTTCGCCGGGAGATAGGCGTTGGCGTCGACGTACCTCAGACCCGTCCAGTTGTCGGTGGCCTTGAAGTCACTGGACTTCACGGCCAGCCCGTACCGGTCGAGCCAGTACGCCACGGCCTTCAGGGAGACGAAGATGCCGAGCAGGACCGAGAGGTGGCCGGTGGCCGCCCCGGTGGCCCGGGCGCCGGGGCTGGTGATGCGCAGCCCGCCGTACAGATAGTGGGTCAGCGCGGCGGCGATCAGCGAGAGCACGGTCGCCGCGAAGCCGAAGCCCAGCATGAAGCGGTACCACGGCAGGTCGAAGGCGTAGAAGGAGACGTCCAGCTGGAACTGGGGGTCCTTCTGCCCGAACGACGTGCCGTTGACGTACATCAGCCACGTACGCCACTGGCCGGAGGCGGAGGCTCCGGCGATCAGTCCGACGAGCGCCGTGACGGCGAGCAGCACCCACTTCTTGTAGGGGGCGATGCTCATGCGGTAGCGGTCCAGGCTCTGCTGCTCCAGCGACATCGCGCTCAGCGGCGGCCGGAGCCGGTGCGCGAGCCAGACGTTCACGCCGATGGCGATCGCCATCAGCAGTCCGAAGACGAGGAACAGCCCGATCTTGGTCCACAGGGTGGTGGTGAAGACGGATGAATACGCGACCGACCTGTACCAGAGCCAGTCCGTCCAGAACCCCGCGAACATGACGAAGGCCATGGCGAGAACCGCCAGGACACCCAAAGTCATGAGCAGGGTACGGGCGCGCCGGGACGGGCGGCCGACTCTGATCCGTGGCCCGGTCGGGCCTCCGCCGCGGTCCGGCATCTGGAAAGCCAACGTGCGCACCTCGAAGTTCGCGGTCGTGTGAAACAGGCCCAGCGATCCTAGAGCCCACCTATGCAACTTACGGAAGCTTTACCTAGTTCCCGTTCCCGGGGCGGAAGGAGGCAGGATATTGCCCATGCCCAACGTTTCCCCCGCAGGACCCCCGATGGCCGCGAGTCCGCTGACCGTCGCCGTCCTCGAAATCGACGCCTACGCCTCCAACCTCGGCTGGGACCAGCCCGCCCGGCTGTTCGCCCTGGTCGACACCGACCGGCTGCGGACCCAGGAGCCCGGCCTCGCCGCGCAGCTGGGCCTGGAGGACCCCAATTCCTCGGTCGCCGCGCTCACCCCGATCGAGCAGGACGAGCTGCCGCCGGGCACCGCGCTCGACGACTTCCTCGCCACGATCGCCTGGCCCGACGCCGTGGTCGGCTGCGCCATGACGGTGGAGCGGCTGATGCTGCCGCCGTCCGCCGAGGCGTCCGTACCGGAGAAGCTCAGCGACAAGCAGCTGAGCGCGTGGGTGGCCAAGCACCCCGACCGGCAGGAGGTGCGGATGACCGTCGCCGTCCTGCGGGACGGGGCGCGCGAGTCCGCCGTACGGCTGCGGGAGAAGGACTCCCCGACCGAGGTGCTGACCGGCGCCGGCCTGGTGCCCGGCCTCGCCGAGGCGCTCGCGGCGACGTTCGAGTCCTGATCCGGCCGTCGCCCGGGGCCGTCGGTACGGGTCCCGGGCGACACGGTCGTCGGCGCGGACCCGTCCGCCGGACCCGCGGTGCGGCGGTCAGCCCGTCGAGCAGCTCGGCAGGCCGGCGGTCTTCCCCGCCTTGATCCGCTCCAGCGACTTCGCGGCGTCCTCGATGGTCTTGACCCGTACGAGGGTGAGCCCGTCCGGTGTGTCGGCGGCGGCCGAGGCGCAGTTGTCGTTAGGCGTGAGGAAGTAGCGGGCGCCGGCGTTGCGCGCGCCGACCAGCTTCATCGTGATGCCGCCGATCGGTCCGACGGTGCCCGCGTCGTCGATGGTGCCGGTGCCCGCGACGAACTTGCCGCCGGTCAGATCGCCCGGGGTGAGCTTGTCGATGATCCCGAGGGAGAACATCAGCCCGGCGCTCGGCCCGCCGACGTCCGCGAGCTTGATGTCGATCTCGAACGGGAACGTGTGGTCCGTCCCGGCCCTGATCCCGACGATCGCCCGGTCCTTGCCTTGCTCCTCGCCGTCGCCCTCGGCGGGGGGAGCCTTCACGGTCCTGATCGTGACCTTCTCGCCGCCCTCGGGGTCGCGGCCCGCCTTCTCGGCCGCCGCGGCCTCCTTCGCCGGGACGATCGTGAAGGTCACGTTCTCACCGGGCCGGTGTTCGGTGACGAGCTTCGCGACGTCGTCGGGCTCCTTGACCGCCGTACCGTCGACGGCCTTGATCACGTCGCCCGCGTGCAGCTTGCCCTCGGAGGGGCTGCCCTTGACCACCGTGGAGACCACGACCTGTGTGGAGACCGGGATGTCCAGTTCCTTCAGAGCGGCCACCTTGGCGCTCTCCTGGGACTGGCTGAACTCCTCGGCGTTCTCCTGGGTGGACTCCTCCTCGGTCTTGCCGTCCGGGTAGAGCGTGTCGTGGGGCACCACGACGCTGTCGTGGGCCAGCCAGCCGTAGACGGCCTCGAAGATGTTCATGCGGTAGTCCGCGCCGGTGACGCGGACGGTCGTCATGTTGAGATGGCCGGACGCCGGGTACGTCTTGCGACCGGAGATCTGCAGGACGGGCTCGCCGCGCGCCTCGCCGAGCGTGTTGACCGTCGGTCCGGGAGACATCTCCGAATACGGCACTTTGATCAGCACACCTGCGCAGAGCAGCGCGATGAGGACGAGAGCGGAGGCGAGCATCGTCGCGGTGCGGCGTGGCATGGAACGACAGTACGGGAAGGGCCTGTCAGTGCACCGCCGGGGCCGGTCCGTACGAGGCGACCGGAACGCGGCGGAAGGTGATCACGCGGCGTGCGTCGGTCTCAGAGAGCCTCGGAACCGGAGTGCGATTTCTCCATCGCGTCACGGAACCTGGCGTAGCCGGCGAGTTCGGTGACATCGCCGGTCGTGCGATTGCGGGCTGCCCAACTCGCCCATATCGCACCACCGACAGCAGCGATAAGTGGAATCAACAGCCAAGCGAGTGCCGCCATCACGACCTCCCTACCCCATGAGCGACCGGATGCCCGATCAGCAGATTAACGATCCGGAAGACCAACGCTCGTGGCGGGGGTGCGGTTACGCAAATCGGGGCTGATGCGCCCCGGTACGGTTTGCGCTCAGCAGGCTCCGACCCACTCCTCCGTGCCGTCCGAGAAGCGCTGGTGTTTCCAGATCGGAACCTCGTGCTTGAGGTCGTCGATGAGCTTGCGGCAGGCCTCGAAGGCCTCGGCGCGGTGCGGGCAGGCGACCGCGACGACGACGGCGAGGTCACCCACGTCCAGTTCACCCACTCGGTGGACCGCCGCCAGGGCACGGACCGGGAAGTCGGCGACGACCTTCTCCGCCACTCGGCGCAGCTCGTCCTCGGCCGAGGGATGGCAGGAATAGCCGAGCGCGCCGACGTCCTGTCCCGCGTCGTGGTTGCGCACGGTGCCGACGAAGAGCGCGATGCCGCCCGCCGCGTCGTCGCCGACGGCGCGGAAGACCTCGTCGACGGAGAGCGGGGTGTCCCGGATCGCCAGCAGCCGGACGGGGTCGGCCGCCGCGTACTCGCCGGGGTGGTCGTGGGTGGGTGCCATGCTCCCATCGTGCCGTACGGCTCCGACATCCCGGAATTGCCTCTTCTACCGGCGGCCGGCCGTCCGGTTTGGAGCCTCCTACAGGGGCCCGCGGGCGCGGTGGGCGGTCAGATGCGGCGGCGGGCCTTGCGGGCGCGGCGGACCACGGCGGCGGCGCCGAGCAGGGCGACCGTGGCTCCGGCGGCTCCGGCGGCGGTGGCGTCCTTGCGGCCGAGGCGGCGTCCGGCGAGCGTGTGGCGGCCCTCGACCTCTTCGAGGAGGGCGCCGAGCACCTCCTCGTTCGTCCACTTCGGCCGCCATCCCGCATCGTGCAGCCGGCTGACGCTGACCACCCAGGGGTGCATCGTGTACGCCAGGTCGCCCGCCGGGGACGGGGTGAGGCCGATCCGGTGGAGCCGGGCGGCGGCCCCGAGCGCGACGGCGGAGGGCAGCTCCATCCGGCGTACGCCGCTGAGCTCCTCGACCTCCTCCTGCTCCAGCCAGCCGTCGCAGCCGACCGCGAACTCGCCGTCGATCTTCTCCAGGGCGGCGTACTCCAGCGCCGTCACCAGGTCCTCGACATGGCAGAACTGCCAGGTGGGGCGCGATCCGGCGACGACCAGGAGGCGCGGGGACTCGAAGTAGCGGGTCAGGGCGGTGTCGGTGCCGCCGACCAGGACGGTGGGGCGCACGACGGTGACGTTGAGCCCGGGGTGGGCGCGCGGGGCCCGGCGGCCGAGCCGTTCGATCTCCAGGAGGTCGCCGACACCGGTGGCCTCGGCGGTGGCGCGCAGCTCCGCGTCCTCGGAGAGCGGCACGTCGTTGTCGGCGAGTGCCCCGTAGACCATCGCCGAGGTGCACAGCACGACCCGGTGGACCCCGACGGCGGCCGCGGCGGTGAGCACGGTCTGGGTGCCGCGTACGTTGTACGCGGTGCGCGCGGCGGGGTCGGTCTCCAGGTCGAGGTCGAGGGCCAGGTGCACGACGACGTCCGCGCCGCGCAGCTTCTCGGCGATCGCCGGGTCCCGTACGTCCAGGATGTGCCAGGTCGCCTCGGTGACCTCGCCGCGCCGCTCGTCGATCGCGATGACCTGCTTGATCGCGTCGGATGCGGCGAGGTGGGCGGTCAGCAGTTCGCCGATGCCGGTGGCGGCGCCGGTGACCGCGACGACGGGGCCCCGGCCTCTGGGGGACCTGGGGCGTTTCTCTTCGGGTGTGCTCTCGGGCGCGGGGTCGGTCAGGTTTCGCGCTGCGCGAACCTGCGGATCTGGGGAACTCACCGGGCGTCTCCAGCGGTTGTCTTCAGTACGTACCCGAATGACGCGTACGTACCAGGTGGCGTCCATCCTGCCGCAGGCCGGGAGTCGGCGGAGCACTGAGGCCCGAAGCGGGCGTGGTGTCTACGCTGGATGGTGATGTCGGGCAGTCGCCGTCGGTTCGAGCCGGCGGCCCTACGAGCCGAGGAAACCCGTGAGTGACACCCCATTCGGATTCGGCCTTCCGCCGGAGGAGCCGGAGAACGGCGACGAGGGCAAGAAGAAGGACCCCACCGAAGGTGGGCAGAGCGCGGGCGGGATGGGAAACCCGTTCGGTTTCGGGCCGGGGGCGGGCGCGGACAACCCGTTCGCCGCAATGTTCGGCTCGATGAATCCGAACGATCTCGGTGCGGCCTTCCAGCAGCTCGGCCAGATGCTGAGCTACGAGGGCGGTCCCGTGAACTGGGACATGGCCAAGCAGATCGCCCGGCAGACGGTGTCGCAGGGCACCCCGGACGGCACGAAGGACGCCAGCGTCGGCCCGTCCGAGCGCACGTCGGTCGACGAGGCGCTGCGGCTGGCGGACCTCTGGCTGGACGGCGTGACGTCGATGCCGTCCGGTTCGGTCTCCACCGTGGCGTGGAGCCGCGCCGAGTGGGTCGAGGCCACGCTGCCGGCCTGGCAGCAGCTCGTCGACCCGGTGGCCGAGCGGGTGGGCCTGGCGATGGGCGATGTGCTGCCCGAGGAGATGCAGGCCATGGCGGGCCCGCTGATCGGCATGATGCGGTCGATGGGCGGCGCCATGTTCGGCCAGCAGATCGGGCAGGCCGTGGGCACGCTGGCCGGTGAGGTGGTCGGTTCCACCGACATCGGGCTGCCGCTCGGTCCCGCGGGCAAGACCGCGCTCCTCCCGCTGAACGTGGAGCGGTTCGGCAAGGACCTCAGCGTCCCGCAGGACGAGGTCCGGCTGTATCTGGCCCTGCGCGAGGCCGCTCACCAGCGGCTCTTCGCCCATGTGCCGTGGCTGCGGTCGCATCTGTTCGGTGCCGTCGAGGCGTATGCGCGCGGCATCAAGGTCGACACCAGCAAGCTGGAGGACGTCGTCGGCCAGTTCGACCCCTCGCAGCCGGAGCAGTTGCAGGACGCCCTTCAGCAGGGCATGTTCCAGCCCGAGGACACGCCCGAGCAGAAGGCGTCCCTGGCCCGGCTGGAGACGGCTCTCGCGCTGGTGGAGGGCTGGGTGGACGCGGTGGTCCACGAGGCCGCGAAGTCCCGGCTGACCTCGTCCGACGCGCTGCGCGAGACGATGCGCAGGCGGCGGGCCTCCGGTGGACCGGCCGAGCAGACGTTCGCCACGCTCATCGGTCTCCAGCTGCGCCCGCGCCGGCTGCGGGACGCCTCGCGCCTGTGGGCCTCGCTCACGGATGCCCGGGGTCTGGAGGGCCGGGACGCGCTCTGGGCCCACCCGGACATGCTGCCGACCGCCCACGACCTGGACGACCCGGACGGCTTCGTCCACCACGAGCAGGCCGACTTCTCCGAGCTGGACAAGATGCTCGGCGAGGCCGCGAAGGGCCCGCAGAAGCCCTCCGAGAGCGATGAGGGCACGGAAGACGGCAAGGGCGGCCCCGAGCAGTGAGCCTGCACGAAGACGCCGTTCTCGTACTGAAGGGGTACGCCCCCGAGGGCCCCTCCGAGGACCTCGAAAGCACGCACGGTGACCAGGCGGAGCTGCGTCAGGCCTACCTCGACCACCTGGAACGCCACGACGACGGCATGTGGAAGGCGTGCGGGGCCGGGCATCTGACGGCCAGCGCCCTGGTGATCGATCCGGAGCGGGGCAAGGTTCTGCTGACCCTGCACCGGAAGCTGCGGATGTGGCTCCAGATGGGCGGCCACTGCGAGGAGCAGGACGCCACCCTGGAGGCGGCGGCGCTCCGGGAGGCGACGGAGGAGTCCGGCATCGCGGGGCTCACCCTGCTGTCCGGCGGACCGGTCCGGCTGGACCGGCACCCGATTCCGTCCCCCTGCAACTGGCACCTCGATGTGCAGTACGCCGCGCTGGCCCCGGCCGGGGCGGCGGAGCGGATCAGCGAGGAGTCCCTGGAGCTGCGCTGGTTCGGCTACGAGGACGTGCCCGGGGTGGCCGACACCTCGGTCGTCCGGTTGCTGGAGGCGACGCGGTCCCGGCTGTAGCGGCGGACCGCAGGCGATGTGCGTAAGGGGCGGCCTCCGGGAGGCCGCCCCTTACCGCTGTGTTCCGCCGGGCACACGACCCGGTGCCGGTCAGTTCCAGGCGTTGTTCTGGTTCTGGCCGTGGGAGCCCTGCTGGCCCATGCCGAACTGGGCGCGGGCGCCCTGGCCGATCTGGGCGTTCTGCGGAGGCATGACCTCGCTGGGCTGGACGAGGGCGAAGCCCTGGCCGAGGAAGCTCAGCTCCCAGCCCTCGCCGGTGTTGCCACGACGCCTGAAGACGCCGGAGGAGTGCGTCTGGGCCTGCATCTGCACCCGCAGGGAGCTGGACCAGGCGACGATCGCGTCCGCGTCGACGTTGACGTACTTCTCGGGCGTGACCTGCATCATCAGCGGCTGGCCCGAGGTCATGAGGGCGACCTTGCCCGAGCCGGAGATGTTGAGCTGGTACTTGCCGCTGCCGGAGATGCCGTACTGGCTGTCGACCGCGATGACCTCGGTGTGCAGCGAGGAGTCGAGCGCGAGGACGTAGGAGCTGTCCACGGTCATCCCCTCACGGTCGACGTCCACGACGTGGATGTACTGCGCGAGGTTGGCGAGGTAGACGGTGCCCTGGCCGGACACGCGCATCAGGTCGAGGCCCTCGCCGGTGCGGGCGCGGGCGTTGCGCTGGCTCCGCGACTGGTACTCCCCGTCGAAGTCCATCAGGCCCTGGTAGGCGACCATCGCGCCCTTGCGGGCGAGGATGTCGTCGTGGCCGGTCAGCGCGACCCGCAGGAGCTGCGGGTTCTGGATCGCGTACCGGTCCTGGGTCTGCTGCTCGGTGTAGCTGAAAAGCGGACTCTGCATGATGTGTTCTCCCTCCCCGTCAGTTCCGGACCCGCAGGCGGTCCGTGCTGTCCTCGCTCGGCTGGACGACGACGATGCCCTGGCCGGAGAAGGCCATCTGGTACGCCTCGCCGCTGCCGCGTCCGATCAGCGAGCCCGCCTTGAAGCTGCGCTTGCCCTTCACCTTGAGGTTCGGGGACCAGGCGACGAGCGCGTCCGGGTCGACGTACGTCTCGTCCTCGCCACGCCCGCAGTCGACGACGATCGGGGTGCCGCGGGAGGTGATGGCGACCCATCCGGTGCCCTGGACGACGACGTTCCACAAGCCTTGTCCGGCGAACTTGGCGAGCCCCTTGACCTTCTCGACGCCCCACGTGAGGTGGGCGTCGAAGGCGAGGAGGTTGGTGCCGTTGACGGAGATGGAGTCGTTGTTGAGGTTGATGACGACCACGTCGGCGCCGTAGTCGGCGAGGTAGAGCAGCCCGTCGCCGGAGCACTTCATGACGGGGGCGCCCTCGCCGGTGATCCACTGGGAGGCGATCTGCCGGGCGGCGGGCGGGTTGGGCTCGTACTGGATGAAGCCCTCGTACGCGACCATCGAGCCGGTGCGGGCGAAGAGGTCCTGCCCGGAGGCCATGGCGACCTTGAGCATGGTCCTGCCGTGGTTCTCCATCCGGGCCGTGACGGGGGTCGGGGCGAAGCCCGCGAGTTGCTGGTTCATGACGGGCTCCCTCAGACCTCGTAGGGCTGGACGACGATGAAGTTGCCGGGGGCTCCCCGGAACTGGAGGTTCACGGTCTCGCCGCTGTGTCCGGGGTACGCGTTGCGGCGCAGGCGGACCTGGCTGGAGACGATGACCTGGGAGGCGGCCGACCAGGCGACGACCGCGTTGCAGTCGGCGAACGTGGTGGGCGTGACCGGCAGGACGACCGGGGTGCCGTGGGTCTTCACGACCACGGTGCCGGTGCCCTGGAACAGCATGGTGAACAGCGCGCCGCCGGGGATGCCGTGTCCCTCGACCCTGCGCACCTCGTACTGGAGGGACTCGTCGAAGGCCAGGACGTTCTCGGCGGAGACGCAGATGCCGTCGCCCTGGAGCTCGATCGGGTGCAGGTGCGCGCCCTCCTCGGCGAGGAAGACCTGGCCGCGGCCGGTACAGCGCATCAGCTGCATCTCCTGGCCGGTGGCGTTGCCCACGGCGCGGCCGACGAATCCGGCGCTCTTGTAGCCGAAGTCCACCTTGCCCTGATACATCACCATGCTGCCCTGGCGGGCCAGGACCCCGGCACCGCCCATGGTCAGGTCGACCCGCATGAGCTGCTGGTTCTGCGGGGTCCAGCGCTGCCCGGTCGCGGTCTCCTTGTACGGCTGGAGGGCCGCCTGAAGACCCGCGCCCGTGGCCGGCACGCCCTGGGGCACACCCTGCGGGGCGCCCGGGGGCATGGAGCCGGGGGGCTGCTGACCGTACGGGGCCGGCGCGGGCTGACCGTAGGGGGCGGGGGCCTGCTGGCCGAAGGGAGCGGCTGGCGGCGCGGCCTGGCCGGGGACCTGGCCGAACTGCGGCTGCTGGGGCTGCTGCGGCTGGCCGTACGGGGACGGGGCCTGGGGCGCCTGCGGAGCCACGGGGGCCTGCGGCGCCTGGGGTGCCAGCGGGGCGGCGATCGTCGGCGCCGTGTGCACCGGCTGCTGTGGCGCGGGCGGCGGCGTGGGCGCGGACGGGCCGCCGAAGGACGGTGCGGGCTGCGGGGCCTGGGGGGCGGCCGGAGCCGGAGGTGCGCCGAAGGCCGGGGGCGCGGCGGCCTGGGCCGGCGGGGCGAAGCCCGGGGCGGCTGCCGCCGGGGCGGGCGGCGCCTCTTCCTCGGCGACCTCGCCGCCGAAGTTCTTCAGAAGCGCTTCGAGACCGCCGTCGAAGCCCTGGCCGACGGCGGCGAAACGCCAGACGTCCTTCAGATAGAAGTCGCCGAGCATCACCGCGCGCTCGGTGGTGAACTCCGATCCGGTGAAGGAGTACCGCACCACTTCCTCGCCGCCCGCGACGATCCGGATGTACCCCGGACCGATCTGGGACATCTGGCCCGCGCCGTCGAGCGTCGCGGTGAAGGAGAGCTTCTGGATGGCTGCCGGGATGCGGTCGAGCGTGACGCGGAAGGACTCGGTGTCACCGGACTGCGCGCCCAGGAGCTGGATGGACTCCTCGGGCGATTTCGGCTGATTGAAGAAGATGAAGTACCGGTCGTCGGAGAGCTGCTCGTTGGCGTCGAGACCGAAGCAGCTGATGTCGAAAGTCAGCCCCGGCGCGGCGATCTGCACACCTACGTACAGATCCGTCCCTGCCGTGAGGTCACTGATCTTGGCCTTGTGGCCGCGTTGGAATTCCCTGGCCATGCGTAACGACCGTCCCCCATCCCGAAGGTAAATGCGTCGCGTCAGGCTAACCGCAAACAACGACATCGGGCCAAGCCGGTACACACCCGGTACAGAATCGGCGAACGCGAATGACCCCGGTCACTCCTCGCGGGCGGCGGGCAGCCGGGGCAGCCCCTCGGCCGCCACCACGCCCTCCAGGAACCCCCGGGCGCGCTCGGTGCGCGGATACGCCTCCAGCAGCTGCCAGAAGTCCGGACCGTGTCCGGGGACGAGCAGATGCGCCAGCTCGTGGAGGAGCACATAGTCGACGACGAACTCCGGCATGCCCTGCAGTCGGTGCGAGAGCCTGATACTGCCCTCGGCGGGGGTGCACGAGCCCCAGCGGGTGTTCTGGTTGGTCACCCAGCGCACCGAGGCGGGCCTGGCTCGCCCGTCGAAGTACTGGGCGGAGAGCCGGGCGGCTCGCTCCTCGAGCTCGGTGTCGCCCAGGTGGCGCTTGCTCTCCTGGGCGGCGAGCTTGTCCAGCATCAAGCCCACCCAGCGGCGCTCCTCCGCCTGCGACATCCGGGCGGGGATGAGCACGATCGTGCGGTCGCCCTCGCGGTAGGCGGTGACCGACTTTCTGCGCCGGGTGCTCCTGCGGACCTCGACCGCGCTCGTCGCCACGGCGCGGGCCGGGAGAGCCGCCGCGCCGCGCTGATGGCTTCCGGCGCTGCGCGCGGGCGTCTTCGGGGTCTTCCCGGCGGGGCCGGACGAGGGGTCAGCGGGCACGCCACGACGTTACCCGCTGTCCGGGAAAGATGTCCCGCCCCGGGATCGGTTCGACCACGATCCGTGGATTGTCCGATGAACATTCCGACCCTGTGGACAACTCCGCGCAGGGTTCGCGGCGGGCCCGCATTCTGGCGGTGGTCCTGCGGAATGGCGGAAGGATCTGAAGGGACAGGAGGAAGGGAAAGATCCGGAAGTTCCGTGGATCAGCAGGTCCGCGGGCGCACCCGTGCCCGTGGCACTACTCGGGGGAGAGAAGTCATGTATCCGATGCTGAAGCCCGCACTGCGTCGCGCCTGGCGCGGACGGAACACCGTGCAGTTCGGTGTGACACCCGCGCACGCCGTGACGCTCGGCCCGGTGGACATCGCCACGGGGAGCTTTCTGGAACTGCTCGACGGCACGCGTGGGCTGCCACTGCTGTACGAGGAAGCGCGCGCCCTGGACCTGTCGGAACATCACGTGGACGTCCTGCTGGCCCGGTTGACGGAGGCCGGACTCCTCGACGACCCGAGGTCGGCCGGTCCACCGGCCGATGTGCTGCGCCGCCGTGCTGAAGTGATGGACCGCCAGCGCCCCGACGTGGCTTCGCTGTCGGTCGTCCGCCCCGAGCCGGGCGGCGGGCTCCGCCGGATCGGGGCACGGCGGGCGATGCGGGTCCAGGTGCGGGGTGCGGGCCGGGTCGGGGCGTCCATCGCCTCCGTGCTGTCCGGTGCGGGGGTGGGGCGGGTGGAGGTGCTCGACGGGGGCCGGGCCGAGCCCTGGGACGTGGCGCCCGGGGGCCTGCCTCCGGCGTCCGTGGGGGAACGGCGCGATGTGGCGGCCCGTCGGCTCGTCCGCCGTGTCTCGCCCGGGCCCGGCCGGGCGGAGAGCGGCGAAGAGCCCGGCCTGTCCCTGATCGTCGTCGCTCCCCGGGACGGCCTCGCGGTGTACGCACCGTTCGCGGACACCGCGGGTCCCTGGATCGCGTCCGGCACTCCCCATCTCTATGCGGGCGTGATCGAGGCCACCGGGGTGGTCGGGCCGCTCGTCCTGCCCGGGGGCACCGGTTGCGCGGGCTGTCTGGAGCTGCACCGTGCGGACCGGGATCCGCAGTGGCCCCGGATGCTGGCGCAGTGGCGTTCCGGGCGGCGGGGAGCGGTGCCCGCCTGCGATCTGGGGCTCGCGGCGGCGGTCGCCGGTCTGGCCGCGGCCCACGCCCTGGCGTTCCTGGACGGGGATCTCCCCGCCTGTACGGGAACCCGCTGGGAGGCCGCTCTACCGCTGCTGGACTGGCGTTCCGAGCAGATCGGCCCGCATGCGGACTGCTCCTGCGGGGCCGCCGGGGGCGCTGGAGGGGAACGGGTCTCCGGTGGCGTTACGGCGCAGGACACAATGGCGGGGTGACCGCCGTCGCCGGAGTGACACCGGTGGCCCGAGCGGCACGGCAGTCTGGGAACTGGAGGGGCACATGTCTGATCTTCCCCGGAAGGCGGTTACGCGTACGGCCAAGCTGGCCGCGCTTCCGCTCGGCTTCGCCGGCCGTGCCACCTGGGGTCTGGGCAAGCGGATCGGCGGAAAGTCGGCCGAGCTGGTCGCCCGTGAGGTGCAACAGCGCACGGCGGACCAGTTGTTCAAGACCCTGGGTGAGCTGAAGGGCGGGGCCATGAAGCTGGGCCAGGCCCTCTCGGTCTTCGAGTCGGCGCTCCCCGAGGAGATCGCCGGCCCCTACCGGGCCGCGCTGACCAAGCTTCAGGAGGCCGCGCCGCCGCTGCCCGCGCGCACGGTGCACAGCGTGCTCGAGGAACGGATCGGCGAGGACTGGCAGGAGTATTTCCTGGAGTTCGAGGACACGCCGGCGGCCGCCGCCTCGATCGGGCAGGTGCACCGGGCGGTGTGGCACGACGGCCGCCAGGTCGCGGTGAAGGTGCAGTATCCCGGGGCGGGCGAGGCGTTGCTCTCCGACCTCGCCCAGCTCAGCCGTTTCGCCCGGCTGCTCGGTCCGCTGGTCCCGGGGATGGACATCAAGCCGTTGATCAAGGAGCTGCGCGACCGGGTGTCGGAGGAGCTGGACTACGAGCTGGAGGCGCAGGCGCAGCGGGAGCACGCGGACGAGTTCGCCGACGACCCGGATGTGGTGATCCCTCAGGTGGTGCACCAGGCCGATCAGGTGCTGGTGACGGAGTGGATCGACGGGGTCCCGTTGTCCGAGGTCATCGTGGAGGGTACGGCGGAGCAGCGGGACCGTGCGGGTCAGTTGCTGGCCCGCTTCCTCTTCTCCGGTCCGGCGCGCACCGGCCTGCTGCATGCCGACCCGCATCCGGGCAACTTCCGGCTGCTGCCCCCGGTCCAGGACGCGGAGCATCCGGAGGAGGACGGTGGCCCGGTCCTTGCGTGGCGGCTGGGGGTGCTGGACTTCGGCACGGTCGACCGGCTTCCGGGCGGGCTGCCGCGGCCCGTCGGCGACTCCTTGAGGATGGCGCTGGAGGGCGACGCGGCGGGGGTGTACGGACTGCTGCGCGAAGAGAATTTCGTGAAGGAGTCGATCGACCTGGACCCGGACGAGGTCCTCGACTATCTGCTTCCGATCATCGAGCCGACGCAGGTGGAGGAGTTCACCTTCACCCGTGGGTGGATCCGTGACCAGGCGGCCCGGATAGCGGATCCGCGCTCCCCCGCCCACCAGCTCGGCAGGCAGCTGAACCTCCCGCCGTCCTATGTCCTCATACACCGGGTGACGCTCAGCACGATCGGAGTGCTGTGCCAGCTCGGGGCGACGGTCCGGATGCGCGACGAGCTCGATACGTGGCTGCCGGGGTTCCTCGTCGAGACAGCCGAGGCAGCCGACGCCACCGAGGCAGCCCCCGGGGAAGCCGAGGAACCGGATGGGGCGGGCGAACCGGAGGGGGAGACGGTCCAGGCGTAGGAGGGCCGGGGCCTTCGTGGTCACCACCAGAGTGAGTCGAGGCGACTCTCGATCGCGCGGATGTGGAGGCGGGCGCAGCCCTCGCAGAAATGGAGTCGGCGTCCGTCCTCGACGGAGCTGAGCCAGGTCACGGGGACGGTGTCGCCTTCGGTGGTGATCCCGCACCGGGCGCACACCACGCTTCCCGCGGCGGGCGGTTCGGGCTGTCCCGGCTTCCCGGACTGCTCCGGCCTCTCGCGCCGTTCAAGAAGCTCGGGCCGTTCAAGGGGCGCGGGCTGTTCGGGGGGATCGGTCTCCTCGTCCACCTCCCGACGATATCCCCGCGACCGGACGGCCGACAGCGCAAACGCCCCGCGGGGCCGTCCGGGTGTCCGGACGGCCCCGCGGGGCGTGATGGCTGCGCAGGTCAGTGCCTGACCGTCAGTGGATGCCAGATCAGTGCATGCCAGATCAGTGCATGACCGCCATGGCCAGCGCGCGGCGGGCGCGCAGCGAGGCGCGCTCCGCCCGGCGCTGCATCCGGCGGGCGGCGAGCAGGCGGGCCGACTGGCGGTCCTCCTGGGCCTCCCGCAGGCGGTCGTGCATATGCGCACGTGCCAGGGCTTCTGGGATGAGTTGCATTTCGCGGGTCCTGTTCTGACGCGAGTCGTTCGCGCCGATGATGGTGACGTCGGGGGTGGCGGAGCCGACGGGCTCCTTCGTGGGGGTGATCATTGGTGCCTGATTCCGGGGGTCATGTGTGTAGGGGCGGTCGATCGTTCCGAGGCGCAGACTGCGGGTGGGGGCGGGGACCCCACAGGTCGCGGTCACGCTGCGACCGGGTTCTTGCGCGGACGGCCACGCGGACGCTTGCGGGCGACGACGACACCCTGGACGAAGAGCTCGCCGCCCCAGACACCCCACGGCTCGCGGCGGTCCTTCGCGCCGGCGAGGCAGGCCTCGACGAGCGGGCAGGTGCGGCAGAGGGACTTGGCGTACTCGACGTCGGCGGGCGACTCGGCGAAGAAGACCTCCGGGTCGTAGGAGCGGCACGGGACGGGCACGCCGAGGTTCTCGATGGCGTCGTCGAGCGCGGTGAGCGTGGTGAGCGGGGTCAAGGTGGAGTCCTCCGTGGAGCCGGGCGGCGAGATCGGGGTGGAAAGCGGTACTGACGGGGCGTGCGTTTCGATGTGCACGGTGGGTGGTGTCCTCGTCTGGTCGTGCCGGCCTGTTGGCCGGTTGGCGGCTTCTGGTACCAGGTCCTGCTTGTCCCGAGGCTCCTTCGTTCCGTTCCGTCCGTTCGGACAAAACAAAAGGGCCGCGGATCCCGAGTGGGGTTCCGCGGCCCTGAAGGCGCCGGCCTGATGCTGGATCAGGCTGGATCACTCCAGGGTTCAGGCCCACGGAAGGCCCACATCGTGTGGTGCTGCATCTGCGTCTGCGTCTTGATTCCGGCACCGGCTGCCGCAAAGGCATAGACCTGAGCCTGTGCTGCCTTCGCTACTGCTGCCGCCGGTGCCTCGATCGGTCGCTCATTGCGCTCCCGCGTCACGGGGAGGCTCGCCGGGGCCAGCGGACGGGCGGCAGAAATGCCGAACAGACCGGTGGCGTGGAGCGAGGCAGCCGCGGAGCGGGTGAGGCCGAGCGAGCAGGCGGAGACGACCGAAAGATCGGTCATTTTCTGGGTTTCGATGATGCTGATCACTTCAATCGCCTCCTCTCGGCGTCTCATGGGACCGGCCGGGGCCGATCCTGCGTATTCGGATAAGTACAGCTAAGTACAGCACGGAGCCAGGGCTTCAGAGAAGTCGCTGTTCCCGTGGTTAAGAACCTATGGTGACGACTGGTGCGGGCGCAAACTATTTTCTGGACGAGTTTTTCTCAGGTCGCGCCGGCCCCCTCCTCGGGCCCGTCACCAACCGTCTCACCTGCGCAGATGGCCAGAACATCGGCGCCGAAGCGGCTCAACTTCCGGTTGCCGACACCGGCGATGACGACCAGCTCGCCCGCGGTGGACGGCACGGCCTCGGCGATCGCCATGAGGGTCTTCTCGGTGAAGACGCAGTAGTCGGGCTGGCCGAGCTGGGCCGCCTGCCCGGCGCGCCAGTCGTGGAGCCGCTCGTACAGCGCCTCGTCCATGTCCGAGGGGCACTCCTCGCAGCGCATCAGCTTCATCTCGCCCGCGTCGGTGAGCGTCCGGCCGCAGACCCGGCAGCGCACCGGGCTCCTGGGCTTGCGTTCTACGGCCGGGGTCCGCTCCGCGGTCGCGGCCCGCCCGGTGCCCCGGTCGATCCCGCCGCCCCCGCCGACGCCGCCCCGGGCGCCGGACCCCGTCGAGCCCGGCCGCAGCCCGTCCAGGAAGCGGGTCGGCTTGCGGCCTCCCCGGCCGCCGGGCGACCGCGTCAGCGCCCAGGAGAGCGAGAGGTGGACGCGGGCGCGGGTGATCCCGACGTACAGCAGGCGCCGCTCCTCCTCGACCTGCTCGTCGGTCTTGGCGTAGGCGATCGGCATCATGCCCTCGGTCAGGCCGACCAGGAACACGGCGTCCCATTCGAGGCCCTTCGCGGCGTGCAGCGACGCCAGGGTCACTCCTTGGACCGTCGGGGCGTGCTGGGCGGCCGCCCGTTCGTCGAGCTCGCGGACCAGGTCGGTCAGGGTCGCCCCCGGTTTCGCCGTCTCGAAGTCCTCGGCGAGGCGCACCAGCGCGGCCAGCGACTCCCAGCGGTCGCGTACGGAGCCCGATCCGGCGGGCGGGCGGGTGGTCCAGCCCTTGGTGGAGAGCACCGCCCGCACCTGGGAGGCCAGGTCCTCCGCCCCGTCGAGCAGGGAGTCGTTGCGCCCGGCGCGGGCCGCGCCGCGCAGGGCGGTGCCCGCCTCCCGGACCTCGGCCCGCTCGAAGAACCGCTCGGCGCCGCGCAGCTGGTAGGGCACCCCGGCGTCCGCGAGGGCCTGCTCGTAGACCTCGGACTGGGAGTTGACCCGGTAGAGCACGGCGATCTCGCCGGCCGGTACGCCCGCGGCGATGAGGTCGCGGATGCGCCGGGCGGTGGACTCGGCCTCGGTGGGCTCGTCGCCGTACTCCGTGTAGACCGGCTCGGGGCCCTTGTCGCGCTGGGAGACCAGCTCCAGGCGGTGGTCGGCGGCCTTGCCGTGGGCCTGGCTCAGCAGGCCGTTGGCGAGGTGGACGACCTGGGGGGTGGAGCGGTAGTCCCGGACCAGCTTGACGACGGTCGCCCCGGGGTGGCGGGTGCGGAAGTTCAGCAGGTGGTCGGGGGTGGCCCCGGTGAAGGAGTAGATCGTCTGGCTGGCGTCGCCGACGACGCAGAGATTGTCCCGGTCGCCGACCCAGAGGTCGAGCAGCCGCTGCTGGAGCGGGCTGACGTCCTGGTACTCGTCGACGACGAAGTGCTGGTACTGGCCGCGGACGTGGTCGGCGATGTCTCCCCGGTCCTGGAGGATGCCGACCATCAGCAGCAGCACGTCCTCGAAGTCGATCACCGAGCGGTCGCGCTTGAGCTGTTCGTACGCGGAGTAGATCTGGGAGAGGACCGCCGGGTCGCGGGGGGCGTCCCGCTGGGCCTTGGCTACGGCCGCCGCGTAGTCGGCGGGGACGGTCTGGGTGACCTTGGCCCACTCGATCTCGCTCGTGACGTCCCGCAACTCGGTGCGGTCGAGCCGGAGCTCGCAGCGGGCGGCGGCCTCGGCGACGAGCTGCACCTTCCGTTCCAGCAGCCGGGGCAGTTCGCCACCGACTGCTTTCGGCCAGAAGTACTGGAGCTGCCGGAGCGCGGCGGAGTGGAAGGTCCGTGCCTGGACGCCGGTCGCGCCGAGCTGGCGGAGGCGGCCGCGCATCTCTCCGGCGGCCCGGTTGGTGAACGTGACGGCGAGGACCGTGGCGGGCTGGAGGATGCCCGCCCGCACCCCGTACGCGATGCGGTGGGTGATCGCGCGCGTCTTGCCCGTACCGGCTCCTGCCAGCACGCACACCGGTCCGTGCAGGGCGAGCGCCACCTCGCGCTGCTCGGGGTCGAGCCCGTCGAGCACGGCGTCCGGGGTCTCGGGAACCTGCGGGAAGAGGGTGGAGTGCGTTGCTGCTGTCACCCCGCCATGCTGCCAGGTCCCCGGGGGCGGATGCGGCGGTCGTCCACAGGCGTGAGCCATTAGTCATACCGAGGCGCGCACCTGCCCCTGGTCATACCGGGGCGCGTATCTCCCCCTGGTCATACCGGCGCGCGTACCCGCCCCTGGTCCTGCCGAGGCCCGTACCGGCCCCGCGGGAATGGGTGTCGCCTTCCGTACGTTCCTTAACCTTGCGGGAGCGCTGCGGTGAGCGGCCGGTCCGCAAGTGACGCTGCCGGCCGCGCAGCGGTACGGACGAGACGAAGGAGCGCCAGCGACATGGCGGGCACTGTGACGATGTACAGCACCACCTGGTGCGGCTACTGCCGCCGGCTGAAGAGCCAGATGGACCGCGAGGGCATCGCGTACAACGAGGTCAACATCGAGCACGACCCGGAGTCGGCCGCTTTCGTCGAGAAGGCGAATGGCGGAAACCAGACGGTCCCCACCCTGCTGATCGTGGCCCCCTCGGGCACCGAGTCGGTCATGACGAACCCCTCGCTCGCCCAGGTGAAGCAGGCGCTCGCCGCCTGATCCGGCGGAGAGACGACTGCCTGTCGCGCGTACCACTGCCCCCGGCACCGCCGGGGGCAGTCGTGTGTCCGGGGGACGGACCTCGACGGACCTCAGGCGGTCCGCTTCACCGCGCCCGGCTTCGGGAGCGGCTTGCCGTACCAGAGCTCGATCAGGCGGGACGCGATGGAGATGCCGAACGGGGGCATGACCTCGCCGGACTCGAAGGCGGCGGTGAGGTCCTCGCGGGAGAACCAGCGGGCCTCCTCGATCTCCTCGCCGTCGACGGTGATGTCGAAGGAGGTGGCCCGCGCCATGAAGCCGAGCATCAGGCTGGAGGGGAACGGCCAGGGCTGGCTGGCGATGTACTCGACCTCGCCGACCGTGATCCCGGCCTCCTCGTACACCTCACGGGCCACGGACTGCTCGATCGACTCCCCCGGCTCGACGAACCCGGCGAGCGTGGAGAAGCGGCCCTCGGGCCAGTGCACCTGGCGGCCCAGCAGCGCCCGGTCCTGGTCGTCGGTGACCAGCATGATGACCGCCGGGTCGGTGCGCGGGTAGTGCTCGGCCCCGCAGGCCTGGCAGCGGCGGATGTGTCCGGCCGCCGCGATGACGGTGCGTTCGCCGCAGCGGGAGCAGAAGCGGTGGAGCCGCTGCCAGTTCTCCAGGGCGACGGCGTGCACCATGAGACCCGCGTCCCGGGGGCCCAGCAGCAGGCCCGCCTCGCGGAGTCCGGCCGGGCGGGCCGACTGGTCCATGCGGCCGGGCAGCGAGTCCTTCTGGAGAGCGAAGTAGCTGACGCCGTCCTCGTCCGTGCCGAGGAAGTACCGGTGGGTCTCGGTGACCGGGGCCTCGAAGGCCGGGGTCATGACGATCTCGGTGCCCCCGTCGGGGGTGTCGTCGATCAGCACCTGCCCGCCGGAGACGACGAAGACACGGGTCGTCGGGTGGCTCCACGCCACGGCCAGCCACGCCTCGTCGAGACGGTGGTGTGCCGCGCGGTCGATGCCGCTCGGCGCGGTGAGGCCGATCGGGCGGTCTGCGGTGGCGTTGTCGAAGGTGCTCACAGGTGCTTCCTACTCCCCCTGGGTGGATCGGGTGTACGGAGGTGGGGCGGCGTTCATCGGCCGGGGTTCACCGGCCGAGCGCAGTGGCCAGTTCGCCCCACAGGTGGGCGGTCGTCTCCACGCCCTTGAGCAGCAGGTCCAGCTCGACCTTCTCGTCCGGGGCGTGCCAGCCGTCGGAGGGTACGGAGATGCCGAGGAAGAGGACGGGGGCGCCGAGCACGTCCCTGAGGTCGGCGGCCGGGCCCGAGCCTCCTTCGCGGGTGAAGAGGATCTTCTTCCCGAAGGCCCGGCCCATCGCGCGGGCCACGGCCTGGAGGGCGGGGTGGTCCAGCGGGGTGAGGCAGGGGCGGGTGGCGGGCTGGAAGGCGATGGTGTGCCGGATGCCCGCCGGGATGCGGGACTCCACCCAGGCGCGGACCGTCTTCCGTACGTCATCGGGGTCCTGGCCGTCGACCAGCCGGAAGCTGATCTTCACCAGGGCGGAGGAGGGGATGATCGTCTTGCTTCCGGCGCCCTGGTAGCCGCCGCCGATGCCGTTGACCTCGGCGGTGGGGCGGGCCCAGACGCGCTCCAGCGTGGAGTACCCGGCCTCGCCGGACGCGGCGCCCGACTTGGCGGTGCGCAGCCAGGTGGCCTCGTCGAAGGGCAGCTCCGCGAACAGCGCCCGCTCGGTGTCGGTGAGGTCGGTGACCCCGTCGTAGAAGCCGGGGATCGCGACCTTGCCGTCCTCGTCGTGGAGGGCGGCGACCAGCCGGGCGATCTCGGTGGCCGGGTTGGGGACGGCTCCGCCGAACGATCCGGAGTGGATGTCCTGGGCGGGCCCGTACAGCTGGATCTCGCACTCGGCGAGGCCGCGCATGCCGGTGCAGACGGTCGGGGTGTCCTCGTCCCACATGCCGGTGTCCGAGACGATCACGGCGTCGGCGGCGAGCCGGTCGGCGTGCTGCTCGGCCAGGGCGCGGAAGTTCGGGGAACCGGACTCCTCCTCGCCCTCGATGAGCAGCTTGAGGTTGACGGCGGGGGTGGTGCGGCCGGTCGCGGCGAGGTGGGCGCGGACGCCCAGGGTGTGGAAGAACACCTGGCCCTTGTCGTCGGCCGCGCCGCGCCCGTACATCCGGCCCTCCCGGATCACCGGCTCGAACGGGTCGGTCGCCCAGCCGTCCTCGCGGGCGGCGGGCTGCACGTCGTGGTGGCCGTAGACCAGGACGGTCGGGGCGGCGGGGTCGTCGCTCGGCCACTCGGCGAAGACCGCCGGGGCGCCGGGGGTCTCCCAGATCTCGGCGACCGGGAAGCCGGTCTCCTTGAGCTTGGCGCTCAGCCACTCGGCGCTGCGCCGCACGTCCCCGGCGTGCTCCGGCTGCGCGGACACGGAGGGGATGCGCAGCCACTCGGCGAGGTCGTCGAGGAAGGCGGCGCGGTGCTGTTCGGTGTACGTACGGACGGCGCTGTCCGGGGTCTCGCTCATGCTCTTGAGCCTATCCGCCATCGGGGTCCGGCTCGTCCAGCAGGATCCGCTCGAGATCGGCCCGGCCGGGCAGCCCTTGCGGATGGACGGTCTCGCCCGTACGTACGTAGAGGAAGGTGGCGGTGACCGCGTCGAGCGGCAGATCGTGCAGCTCGGCCCAGGCGAGGCGGTAGACGGCGAGCTGGAGGGGGTCGGCGGTGCGGTGGCGGGTGGTCTTCCAGTCGACGATCTCGTAAGTGTCGCCGGTGCGGTAGACGGCGTCGATCCGGCCCCGGATCACCCGGCCCGCCAGGGTGATCTGGAAGGGGGTCTCCACGCGGTACGGCGTGCGCCGGGCGTACGCGGTGCGCTCGAACGCCTCCTTCAACTCGGCGAGGTCCCGCTCGTCGGCGATCTCGGCGTCGCTCTCGTCGCCGCCGGGCAGTTCGTCGGGGCCGAGCATGGGCAGCGTCAGCTCCTCGTACCGGGACTCCACCCAGGCATGGAACCGGGTGCCCCGGCGGGCGGCGGGCTGCGGCGGGCTGGGCATGGGGCGGGCCAGCTCCTGGGCGAAGGCGTCGGGGTCCTCGGCCAGTCGCAGCAGCTGGGTGGCGGAGAGAGCGGCGGGGATGACGACCTCGCGCACGGTGGCGCGGGCACGGCGCAGCTCTCCGGCGAGGGAGTCCAGGTCCCGGTCCCAGGAGGCGAGGGTGCGGGCCTCCTCGGGGGTGAGCCGGTCGGCCGGGCCGGTGGTTTCCGGGGCGTGGCGGGCCGCCGGGTCCTCCTGCGGGTGGCGGGCCGCCGGGATGTGCGGGGCCGGCTCGGTGTGCGGGGCCGGCTCGGAGGCTGTGTCCGGTGCGACCTCGGCATGCGGGGCCGGCTCACGGGGCGTGTCCGCCGGGTCCGGTGCGGCCTCGGTGTGCGGTGCTGCCTCCGGCCCCGGTGCCCGTTCCCGTACGGGCACCGGGGCCGTGTCCGGAACGGGTTCCGCGGGGCGCTCGGTGGGGAGCGCGTCCCAGTACTCGTCGGCCGGCGGCTCGTCGAGCGGAGGCTCCTCGTCCCAGGGCTCGTGCGCCGGTACCTCGTCGGGGCCGGGCCCGTACGCCGGCTCCGGCTCGTCCCCCTGGACGGCCATGCGCTCCAGGTGGGCCAGGACCGTGTCACGGGCGGCCCGGCGGCGGGCGAGCGCGTCGGCGTCGAGCGGGAGCGGCCAGGCCAGGTCGGCGTCGCGTTCCGCGAGGGCCGGGTTCTCCTCGTCCTCGGCGGGCTCGTCCGCCCAGGCCTCGATCTCGCCGTGACCCGCCGCGCAGTGCTCGTACAGCGCCTCCAGGAAGGCGGACGGGCCGCGCGTCCGCTTCTGGGACGGGCCCCACCAGTGGCCGGAGCCGAGGAGGAGGGAGCGGGGGCGGGTGAAGGTGACGTAGCCGAGGCGCAGTTCCTCCGTGTGCTGGTGCTCCTTCATCTCCTCCTTGAACGCCTTGATCCCCTTGGCGTCGAAGCCGTCGAGGGCCGGGAGCGTGGCCGCGTCGCCGCGCAGGGCGTGCGGGAGCACCTTGGCCTGGGCGGTCCAGGCGTCCCGGGACTGGCCGCTGGGGAACTGGCCGGTGACCAGTCCGGGAACGGCGACGACGTCCCACTCCAGGCCCTTGGACTTGTGGGCGGTGAGGACCTTGACGGTGTTCTCGCCGCCGGGCAGCGCGTTGTCGAGGCCCTTCTCGTACTGCGCGGCGGTCCGCAGGAAGCCGAGGAAGGCGAGCAGCGACGCCTCGCCGTCCAGCGAGGCGAACCGGGCCGCTGTGTCGAGGAAGTTGGCCAGCGTCTCGCGCCGGCGGGCGGCCAGCGCCTGCGGGGACGCGGACAGCTCGACCTCCAGACCGGTGGTGGCCAGGATCCGGTGCAGCACGTCCATCAGGGGGTCCGCGAGCGAGCGGCGCAGGTCGCGCAGCTCGCGGGCGAGCCGGGCGAAGCGGACGCGGGCCTCGGCGGAGAACGGCAGCCCGTCGTCGGCCGCGTCGCCCGCGACCAGGAAGGTGTCCAGGGCGTCCGCGAGCGATATCACCTCGGCCGGGTCCGTGCCCTCGACGGCCTCCGCGAGCCGCCGGTCCACGTCGGCGTCGTCCGCGTGGCCCGCCCGGTGGACGAGAAGGCGCGCGCGGCGGCCGAGGAGCGCGAGGTCGCGGGGGCCGATGCGCCAGCGCGGTCCGGTGAGCAGGCGGACCAGCGAGGCGTTGGCCCCCGGGTCCTGGAGGACCTCGCAGACGGCGACCAGATCCGCCACCTCGGGCAGATGCAGCAGTCCGGCGAGACCGACGACCTCGACCGGGATGTCCCGGGCGACCAGGGCGGCCTGGATCTCGGGGAAGTCCCCGGCGGTGCGGCACAGGACGGCGATCTCGCCGGGCGGGGTGCCGGTGCGCACGAGGTGGGCGAGGGAGTCGGCGAGCCAGTCGATCTCCTCGGTGTGGGTGCTCAGCAGGGCGCAGCGGACCACGCCGTCGCGCTCGGCGCCCGGCGCGGGGCGCAGCGCCTCGACGCCCTCGTGCATCGCGCGCAGCGGTTCGGCGAGGCCGTTGGCGAGCTGGAGGAGGCGGCCGCCGCTGCGCCGGTTCTCGCTGAGGCTGTAGCGGGTGGCGGGGGTGCCGTCGGCGTGCGGGAAGTGCTCGGGGAAGTCGTCGAGGTTGGCGACGGACGCGCCGCGCCAGCCGTAGATCGCCTGGCAGGGGTCGCCCACGGCGGTCACCGCGTGGCCGGTGGGCGACGCGTGGCCGGCCGCCCCCGGCTCCGTACCACCGCTGCCGGTTCCGCCGCTGCCGAACAGCGCCGAGAGCAGCAGTCGCTGGGCCACCGACGTGTCCTGGTACTCGTCGAGGAGGACGACCCGGAACTCATCGCGCAGGATCCCCCCGACCTCCGGCCGGGTCAGGGCCAGCTCGGCGGAGAGGGCGATCTGGTCGCCGAAGTCCAGCAGGTCCCGGCTGCGCTTGGCAGCCCGGTAGCGCTCGGTGAGGCCGAGGAGCGAGCGGCGGGCCTCGGCGGCCTCGGGGATCTTGCGCAGGTCGGCGTTGCTGAGCTTGGCGGCGGCCAGGTCCCGCAGCAGCTCGGTGTCGTACGCCTCCAGCGTCCCGGGCCGTACGAGGTGTTCGGACAGCTCCCCGTCGAGCGCGAGCAGATCGCTGACCAGGGTGGAGAAGGAGCGGGTGAGCGCCGGATACGGGCCCGGGGCCTCGCGCAGCACCTTCGCCGCCAGCTGGTAGCGGGTGGCGTCGGCGAGGAGGCGGGTGGAGGGCTCCAGGCCGATGCGCAGTCCGTGCTCGGTGAGGAGACGGCCGGCGAAGGCGTGGTAGGTGGAGATGGTGGGCTCGCCCGGGGGGTTGTCCGGGTCGATGACGTCGGGATCGGTGACCCCGGCGGCGATCAGGGCCTTGCGGACGCGCTCGGCCAGCTCGCCGGCCGCCTTGTTGGTGAAGGTGAGGCCGAGGACCTGCTCGGGCGCGACCTGCCCGGTGCCCACCAGCCAGACCACGCGGGCGGCCATCACCGTGGTCTTGCCCGACCCGGCTCCGGCCACGATCACCTGCGGGGCGGGCGGCGCGATGATGCAGGCCGTCTGCTCCGGCGTGAACGGAATCCCGAGGAGCTCCTTGAGCTGCTCGGGATCGGTGATGCGTGGGGACACGTGAGAAACGGTAACCGGAGCCGCTGACAACCCGGGCCGATGCCCGCGAAAGGGGCTACTCCACCACCTGCCGTCCCTCCGGCTGTGCGCTGCACGAGGCCCGGAAGGTGCAGTGGGAGCAGTGCGTTCCGGTGGTGGGCGTGAACCGTTCGTCCAGGACCTTCCCGGCGGCGGTGGCGAGCAGGTCGGAGACCCACTCCCCCGCGAGCGGTTCCTGGGCCTGGACCTTGGGGAAGGCCTCGCCGCCCTCCTTCTTGGGGGCGGGCTGCCGGAGCTGGACCAGTTCGGCGCCGCCCGGTTCGGGACGCCCGCCGTCGAAGACCTCGTCGACCGCGCCCTCGCGGACAGCGAGCTGGTAGACGGCGAGCTGGGGGTGGGCGGCGACCTCGTCCTTGGTGGGGGCGCCCTTGCCGGTCTTGAAGTCGACGACGTACGCCCGGCCCTCGGCGTCCTTCTCCACCCGGTCCATGGAACCCCGGATGCGGACGGCGTACTCCCCCGCCTCCAGCGTCACGTCGAAGTCGTGCTCGCTCGCGGTGGGGGTCCGGCCGCCCCGGTCCAGGACGTGCCAGTGCAGGAAGCGTTCCAGGGCGGCGCGGGCCTGGTCCTTCTCCTGCTCGGATTTCCAGGGGGCGTCGAAGGCGAGGCCGTTCCAGACGGAGTCCAGGCGCTCCATCAGGACGTCCAGGTCGGCGGGGGTCCGGCCGGAGGCGACCTCGTCGGCGAGTACGTGGACGACGTTGCCGAACCCCTGGGCGGCGGTGGCCGGGGCGTCGGCCTTCACCTCGCGGCCCAGGAACCACTGGAGGGTGCAGGTGTTGGCGAGCTGGTCCAGGGCCGAAGGAGAAAGGGAGAGGGCCTGGTCGCGGTCGCGCAGCGGGACGGCGGAGCGGGTCGGCTCCTCCAGTCCCCACCAGCGGTACGGGTGGGCCGCGGGCACCAGCGGCTGCCCCTCGTCGTCGGTGAGCGCGGCGAGCCGGGCGAGGCGGTGGGCGGCGGCCTCGCGCAGCGCGTCGGACGCGGCCGGGTCGACGGTGGTGGCGCGCAGTTCGGCGACGAGCGCGGCGACGGCGAGAGGGCGGCGCGGGCGGCCGGTGATGTCGCGGGGTTCGACGCCCAGCTCGGTGAGGAAGCGGGAGGGCTGGTCGCCGTCGTCGGCGGGGGCCTGCACCGCGGTGACGACGAGGCGTTCCCGGGCGCGGGTGGCGGCGACGTAGAAGAGCCGGCGCTCCTCGGCGAGGAGAGCGCCGGGCGTGAGGGGTTCGGCGAGCCCGTCGCGGCCGATCCGGTCCGCCTCCAGGAGGGAGCCCCGGCGGCGCAGATCGGGCCAGAGCCCTTCCTGGACCCCGGCGACGACGACGAGCCGCCACTCCAGGCCCTTGGAGCGGTGGGCGGTCATCAGGCGTACGGCGTCGGGGCGGGCGGTCCGCCGGGAGAGGGTGTCGGCGGCGATGTCCTGGGCGTCCACCTCTTCCAGGAAGTTGAGGGCCCCGCGCCCGCCGGTGCGTTCCTCGGCGCGGGCTGCCGTGTCGAACAGGGCGCACACCGCGTCGAGGTCGCGGTCGGCGTTGCGGCCGCCCGCCCCGCCGCGCAGCGCGGCCCGTTCCAGCCTGCCGGGCCAGGGCGTGCCGTTCCACAGGGTCCACAGGGCCTCCTCGGCGGTGCCGCCGCCTTCGAGGAGCTCGCGGGCCTTGCGCAGGAGCGCGCCGAGGCGCTGCGCGCCGTGGGCGTACGCCGGGTCGTGTGTGACGAGGCGTTCGGGCTCGGCGAGGGCGCGGGCCAGCAGCTCGTCGGAGGGGGCGGGGACCCGGATCCCGGCGGCGCGCTCCTCGTCTCGCAGGGCCCGGCCGAGGCGGCGCAGATCGGCGGCGTCCATGGAGCCGAGCGGGGAGGTGAGGAGGGTGAGGGCGGTCTCGGTGTCGAGCCAGGAGGGCGCTCCGGCCTCCCCGGGATCTCCCTCGGTGAGGTCGGTGAGGTCGGTGAGGTCGGGGTGGTCGGGGTGGTCGGGGAGGTTGGAAGGGCCGGAAGGGCCGGAAGGGCGTTGCAGCGCTGCCGTCGCCACCGCCCGCAGGGCCGTCAGCAGCGGCGCGACGGCCGGTTCATGCCGCAGCGGGAGGTCGTCGCCGTCGACCTCCAGGGGGACGCCGGCGGAGGTGAGGGCGCGGCGGACGGCGGGCAGTGAGCGGCCTCCGGCCCGTACCAGCACGGCCATCTCCTGCCACGGAACCCCGTCCTCCAGGTGGGCGCGGCGCAGCAGGTCCGCGATGTTGTCCAGCTCCGTGGACGCGGTCGGGTAGGTGTACGTCTCGACGCGGCCGCCGTCCCGGACGGCGTGCAGCTCGCGGTGGGCGCGGACCGTGTCGGCGGGCAGCCGGGTCAGCGGCATCCGGCGGGTGAGCAGCCGGGTCGCCGCGAGCAGTCCGGCCCCGGAGCGGCGGGAGGTGGTGAGGACGCCCACGGGCGCGGGGCTCCCGTCCGCCCGGCGGAAGGTGTCCGGGAAGTCGAGGATGCCGTTCACGTCGGCGCCCCGGAACGTGTAGATCGACTGGTCCGGGTCGCCGAAGGCGATCAGCGTCCGCCCGGCGCGCGCCCCCTCGCCCCGCCGACCCTCTCCGCGCGCCCCCTCGCCCCGCCGACCCTCTCCGCGCGCCCCCTCGCCCCGCCGACCCTCTCCGCGCGTCTCCTCGCCCCGCCGGCCCTCTCTGCTCGCCTCCTCGACGTACCCCCGGGCGTACTCCGGCACGCGCCCCCGGTTCCCCGCCAGTGCGTGCAGCAGGCGCACCTGGGCGGGGTCGGTGTCCTGGTACTCGTCGACGTACACCGCGTCGTACCGGCCGGCCAGCTCCGCCGCGACCTCGGGGCGCTCGGCGAGCAGGACCGCGCGGTGCACCAGCTCGGCGTAGTCCAGGACGCCCTGGGCGTCGAGGATGTCGAGGTACTCGGCGAGGAACTGGGCCGCCGCCCCCCAGTCCGGGCGGCCGGTGCGGCGGGCGAAGTCGGCCAGCGCGTCCGGCCCGAGGCCCAGCTCACGGCTGCGGGCCAGCACGGCGCGCACCTCGTCGGCGAAGCCGCGGGTGGTGAGGCAGGCGCGCAGCTCGTCCGGCCAGCGGACCTGGGCCAGGCCCTCCTTCTCCAGGTCGACCTGGCCCGCGAGCAGCTCGCGGACGGTGACGTCCTGCTCGGGCCCGGACAGCAGGCGCAGCGGATCGGCGAACAGGTCGGCGTCCTGGTGGGCCCGGACCAGGGCGTAGCAGTACGAGTGGAACGTGGTGGCCTGCGGGCCCCGGGCCGCCCCGAGGCGGGCCGCCATCCGGTCGCGCAGTTCGACGGCGGCCTTGCGGCTGAAGGTGAGGACGAGGATGCGGGCGGGGTCGCCGCCCCGGTTCACCCGGGCGGCGACGGATTCGACGAGGGTGGTGGTCTTGCCGGTGCCCGGTCCGGCGAGGACGAGCAACGGGCCGCCGGGGTGATCAACCACCGCGCGCTGGCCTGCGTCCAGGAGGGGGGGATCCACGGAACCCGGCGGAGTGCGCACCAGGCGGTACGCACCCGTGGTCCGCGGCCGTGACTCACGGCGCGGACTGTGCCGGGTGGAGGAGGAACTCACGTGGATCGCCGGTCCTGGTGGGTGTACAGGTGATGAGGAACAGGTTCGGGGCAGTCGGGGGCAGCCCGAGGAGAGAGGGGCGGAGCGTGCCGCGCGAAGACGACGCTACGCCAGCGACGGCGCGGGAGGCAGCGGCTGTGCTGCGTCCCTCGTCACGTGCGCGGCCGCGTCGGGCCGCTCCTGCCGGGGGCGCATGGCGGAAGCTGTCAGGTGTGAGCTTCCTCGCCCGGACCGCCTTCGCCCCCCGGACCGCCCGGGCCGTCGCCGCCTCTCGCGTCGCCGCCCGGACCGCCGCTGCCTCTCGCGTCGCCGCCCGGGTGCACCCCGCCGTCCCAGCGGGCGTGCCGCATGTCGATGCGCGGGATGTGCCCCTCCGCATGGCGGGACGCCTCGCGCAGCGGCGTGGACTCCGCGCGGTAGTGCTCCAGCGCCCGCAGCTCGTGGGCGGGGAGCAGCGTCCCGTCGGCCCGGACGACCCGCCACCACGGCACGGCCGACCCGTACAGCGCCATGACCCGGCCGACCTGACGGGGGCCTCCCTCGCCCAGCCACTCCGCGACGTCGCCGTACGTCATCACCCGGCCGGGCGGGATCAGCTCGGCCACATCGAGGACGCGCTCCGCGTACTCCGGCAGCTCCGCGTACTCCGGCGGTCCGGCGCCGGTCGGGGCGGTGCCGGAGCCGCCCCCGTCCGTCTGGTCCTGGGTCATCCGCACCATCCTGCCGTACGCCACCGACAGCCCGGCCGGAACGGTGTCCGTCCGCGTACACAGCGTGCACGCGGGGGCAAAGGAGCGTATGTTGCGCTTCCCGCGCCCGTGCGATGCACCCTGATGCCCCCCTCTGTCTACGGGCCGTGCCACCATCATGCGGGCGGTGACCGGTGATACGAGAACACGAAGACGAACCAGAGGCGACGAAGGAGCAGGGCGTGCAGCCACCGAAGGCGGCGGACGCCTCCGATGCCGGGGAGCGCCCGCAGGGTGCTCCCGAGTCCTCCGCGTCGCCCGGTTCCTCCGGCACCGCCGCCGGTCCGTCCCGTGCCGACGGCCCCACGGCTTCCGCCACCGGACACCTGGCCGGCTCGACTCTCGCCTCCGCCGAGGCCGCGCTGTCCGACCGTGTCTCCGGCGACGAGCCGCTGCTCCCCGCCCGGGTGCACCGCCCCTCGGATCTGATGCGGCTGCTCATCGGCGTCGCCGCGATCGGCGTGCTGTTCGCGATCGCCGCGTTCGCCCAGGGCACCACCACCGGTCTTGAGGACGACATCTCCAAGGGCACCGAGCAGGCGCCCGATCTGCTGATCAAGCTCGCCGGTCTGGTGTCCAGCATCGCCGTGCTGCTGGTCCCGGTCGCCTTCGCCATCGAACGCCTGATCAAACGCGACGGGCTGCGCATCGCGGACGGGGTGCTCGCCGCCGTGCTCGCCCACGGGGTGACGCTCGCCACGGACCTCTGGGTCTCGCGGACCGCGCCCGGCACCATCCAGGACGCGCTGACCCAGCCGCAGACGGCGGGCGGTCTGACCGACCCGGTGCACGGCTATCTCGCGCCGGTCATCGCGTACATGACGGCGGTCGGGATGGCCCGGCGGCCGCGCTGGCGCGTGGTGCTGTGGGTGGTGCTGCTGCTCGACGCGTTCGCGATGCTGGTCGGCGGGTACACCACCCCGTTCTCGATCATCCTCACCGTGCTGATCGGCTGGACGGTGGCGTACGGGACGCTGTACGCGGTCGGCTCGCCGAACGTCCGCCCCACCGGCCAGCACCTGATGGCGGGTCTGCGGCATGTGGGCTTCCGCCCGGTCGCGGCGATGCGCACCGAGGACACCCCGGACAAGGACGGCACCGACCAGGGAGACCGGGGGCGGCGCTACCTGGTCACGCTGGAGGACGGTCCGCCGCTGGACGTCACCGTCGTCGACCGGGAACAGCAGGCCCAGGGGTTCTTCTACCGGGCCTGGCGGCGGATCACGCTGCGGACGCTCACCCAGCGGCGCTCGATCCAGTCGTTGCGCCAGGCGCTGGAGCAGGAGGCGCTGCTCGCGTACGCGGCCATCGCCGCCGGGGCGAACGCGCCCAAGCTGATCGCCACCTCGGAGCTGGGCCCCGACGCGGTGATGCTGGTCTACGAGCACATCGGCGGCCGGTCGCTGGACCAGATGGAGGACGAGGAGATCACCGACGACCTGGTGCGCAGCGCCTGGCGTCAGGTGAAGGCCCTCCAGTCGCGGCGGATCGCGCACCGCAGGCTGACCGGCGACGCGCTCCTGGTGGATCGTTCCGGCAGGGCGTTCGTGACGGATCTGCGCGGCGGCGAGATCGCGGCGGGCGATCTGGTGCTGCGGATGGACGTGGCCCAGCTGCTGACCACGCTGGGGCTGCGGGTGGGTGCCGAGCGGTCGGTGGCCGGGGCGCTGGCCGTGCTCGGCCCGGACGCGGTGGCGGACTGTCTGCCGCTGCTCCAGCCGATCGCGCTGAGCCGCTCCACGCGGGCGACGCTGCGCCGGATCGCCCGCGAGCGTTCGCAGCGCGAGCGGGAGGCGGTGGTGGAGGCCTCGCAGGCGGCCAAGCAGGCGAGGGCGGAGCAGGCGGGCACCGAGCAGGCGGCGGTCGGCCCCGCGACCGGATCCGCGTCCGGGTCCGCGGCGGAGTCCAAGGCCGGGTCCAAGGCCGGCTCCAAGGCGGAGTCCAAGGCCGAGCGGAAATCGCTGCGCACCGAGAAGCAGGCCGAGAAGCGCGCCATCGACGATGCGCTGGAGGAGGCCCGCGAGGAGGATCTGCTCGCCCAGATCCGCCGTCAGGTGCTGCTGATCCGCCCGCAGGCCCCGGTCGAACCGGTCCGTCTGGAGCGAATCAAGCCGCGCACCCTCTTCAGCTTCATCGCCGGGGCCATCGCCGCGTACTTCCTGATCTCCCAGGTCACCCAGGCCGACTTCGGCACGGTCGTGGAGCAGGCGGAGTGGGGCTGGGTGGCGGCGGCCCTCGGCTTCTCGGCGCTGAGCTATGTGGCGGCGGCGATGAGCCTGCTGGGCTTCGTGCCCGAGCGGGTGTCGTTCCTGAAGACCGTGCAGGCGCAGGTGGCCGGCTCGTTCGTGAAGATCGTGGCGCCCGCGGCGGTCGGCGGCGTGGCGCTGAACACCCGCTTCCTCCAGCGGGCCGGGGTGCGCCCCGGTCTCGCGGTGGCGAGCGTCGGGGCGTCGCAGCTCTTCGGGCTCGGCGCCCACATCATGCTGCTGGCGCTGTTCGGCTATCTCACGGGTACGGAGAAGACTCCGGACTCGCTGACCCCGTCCCGGACGGTGATCGCGGGTCTGCTGACGGTCGCGGTGCTGGTGCTGGTGGTGACGGCGATCCCGTTCCTGCGGAAGTTCGTGGTGACCCGGGTGCGCTCGCTGTTCGCCGGGGTCGTGCCGCGCATGCTGGACGTGGTGCAGCGGCCGCAGAAGCTGCTCACCGGCATCGGCGGCATGCTGCTGCTGACCGGCCTGTTCGTGCTCTGCCTGGACGCCTCGATCCGCGCGTTCAGCGGCCCGGACGTCCCCCAGCTGAGCTACGCGAGCATCGCGGTGGTCTTCCTCGCCGGGAACGCGCTCGGCTCGGCCGCCCCGACGCCGGGCGGTATGGGCGCGGTCGAGGGGGCCCTGACGCTGGGCCTGATCGCGGTCGGGCTGCCGAAGGAGGTCGCGGCGCCCGCGGTGCTGCTGTACCGCGTGATGACGCTGTGGCTGCCGGTGCTGCCGGGGTGGATCGCCTTCAACCAGCTGACCCGCAAGGGCGAGCTGTAACGGGTGGCCCGGGCGGCGGGCCGCCCGGGGCGGGGGCAGACCCGCACGGGCCGCGCCCGGTCACCCGCCGCCAGCCGTACCGGCCCGGCCCCGCCGCCACCCGCATGGACCGCGCCCGGCCGCGCTCCCCGGCGGCCCGCCGCACGATGGGGGCATGAGGACTTCCCCCGCTCTGCGTGCCGCCGCCCTCGCCGCCACCGCCACCGTGCTGCTGCCGCTGGCGGCCTGTTCGGACGACGGCGACGGGGGCGGGTCCTCGACGCCGACCGGGGCCTCGACCGCTTCGCCGACCGCCACCGCCGAGGACCTGTCCTCGCAGAAGCTGGAGTGGTCCCCCTGTCCGCCGCCGAACACGGCTCAGGGCGGCGGCGAGTCACCGTCCCCCCTGCCCGGCGGTGTGGTGTGGGAGTGCTCCTTCATGGACGTACCCCTCGACTACGCAAAGCCGGACGGCCGCACGATCGAACTGGCGCTGGTGCGGGCCAAGGCCAAGGACCAGCAGCGGCGGATCGGCTCGCTGGTGTTCAACTTCGGCGGGCCCGGCGCGTCCGGCGTCGCGACGCTGCCCGCGTTCGGCACCGAGTACGACCGGCTCCGCACCCGGTACGACCTGGTGAGCTTCGACCCGCGCGGGGTCGGCCGCAGCGAGGGCGTCCAGTGCGCGGACGACGCCCAGCTGGACGCCTTCTACCAGGAGGACTCCACCCCGGACGACGCGGCCGAGGAGAAACAGTTCGTGCAGGGACAGAAGGACTTCATCGCGGACTGCGAGGAGAACTCGGGCCCCGAACTCCCCTTCGTGGGCACGACGAACGCCGCCCGCGACATGGACCTGATGCGTACGGTGCTGGGCGACGACCAGCTGCACTACTTCGGTATCTCGTACGGCACCGAGCTGGGCGGTGTGTACGCACACCTCTTCCCGGACAAGGTCGGCCGGGCGGTCTTCGACGCGGTGGTCGACCCCACGAAGAACGCCGAGCAGTCCTCCCTCGGCCAGGCCGAGGGGTTCCAGCTCGCCCTGGACAACTTCACGAAGGACTGTGCGGAGCGCGACGACTGCGCCCTGCCCGGGGCCACCCCGCAGGAGGTCGAACAGGGCATCGCCGATCTCCTGGGCGAGCTGGAGGAGGAGCCCATCGACGGGCTCGGCGACCGGACGCTGACCCAGACGCTGGCCACCACCGGTATCGCGTCCGCCCTCTACTCCCAGGAGACCTGGCCGCTGCTGGAACAGGGCCTCGACGAGGCGGGCGGCGGGAACGGCGGGCTGCTGCTCGCCCTGGCCGACTCGCTCAACGGCCGCTCGGAGGACGGGCAGTACGACAACTCCAACGCCGCGAACATCGCCATCAACTGCGCCGACAGCAAGCAGCGGTTCACCCTGGAGCAGACGAAGGCGGCACTCCCCGCGTTCCGCAAGGCTTCCCCGCTGTTCGGCGAGTATCTGGGTTGGGGGCTGATGAGCTGCACCGGCTGGCCGGTGGCGGGCGCCTGGGAGACCCCGGACGTCAGCGCCCCCGGCGCCGCGCCGATCCTGGTCATCGGCAACACCGGTGACCCGGCCACCCCGTACGCGGGCGCGAAGGCGATGGTGCAGCAGCTCGGCAAGGGCGTCGGCGTGGAGCTGACGTACAAGGGCGAGGGGCACGGGGCGTACAACAGCAAGGACGCGTGTGTGCAACGGGCCGTGGACGGCTACCTGTTGAACGGTCGGGTCCCGAAGTCCGGCACGGTCTGCGGCTGACGCTCCTCCCCCGACTCCCTTGCGGCACAAGGTGGTTAGCATGACCGCACATCCCCTGAGGGAGGGCAGCCGGACCATGCGTACGCACCGCCGTACCCGCCAGGCCACCACAAGGACGGGAGCGGCGCTCCTGACAGCCGTACTCCTCGCCGGTTGCGGTCTGTTGAGCAGCGAGCCGGAGCCCTCCGGGACCGGGGACAACCGTCCCGCCGACGCCGCGACACCCGCTCCCCCGGCCCTCCAGGACTCCTCCGGGACTCCGCGCCTCCCCGCCGCTCTCACCTCCCAGCGCCTCGACTGGAAGCGCTGCACGACCCCGCACGGCGGCAACGCCCCGGGCACGGAGTGGCGTTGCGCGCGTGTGGACGTACCGCTGGACTACGCGGAGCCGGCCGGGGAGACGCTCTCCATCGCGCTGATCCGCAAGGAGGCCCGCGACCGGGGCCGGCGCATCGGCTCGCTGCTGTTCAACTTCGGCGGCCCGGGCGGATCCGGCGTCGCCACGCTCCCGCGCGCCGCCGGACAGTACGGGACGCTCAACTCCCGTTACGACCTGGTGAGTTTCGATCCGCGCGGGGTCGCCGCCAGCTCCGGGGTGCGCTGCCGCTCCGACAAGGAGCAGGAACAGGCCCACCGCACCGTCGACCTGACCCCCGACACGGCGGCGGAGGAGAGGGCGTTCATCGCGGACGCCGCGGACTTCGGCGCGGGCTGCGAGCGCCGCTCGGGCGAGGTCCTGCCGCACGTCGGTACGTCGAACGCGGCCCGCGACCTGGACCTGATCCGCCAGGTCCTGGGCGACGACAAGCTGGCCTACTTCGGCTTCTCGTACGGTACGGAGCTGGGCGGGACGTACGCGCACCTCTTCCCGCACCACGTGGGGCGCACCGTGCTGGACGCGGTCGTCGACCCGACGGCCGACTCCGTCGGGCACGCCCGCAACCAGACCAGAGGCTTCCAGCGCGCCCTGGAGAACTACCTGAAGGACCGCGGCCAGGACCCGCGCACGGGCTCCGAGCGCATCGCCCGGCTGCTGGCCCGGATCGACCGGAGCCCCCTGCCGACCGGCTCGGGCCGGGAGCTGACCGAGTCGCTCGCCATCACCGGCATCGTCACCCCGCTGTACTCCCAGTCGTCCTGGCCCGAGCTGACGGCAGCGCTCGACGAGGCGGAGAACAACGGCACGGGCGATGAACTGCTCCGGCTCGCCGACTCGTACAACGGCCGTGACGCGCAGGGCCGTTACGACACCCAGAGCCACTCCCAGCGGGCGATCTCCTGCGCCGACTCGGCCTCCCGGCCCACCCTGGACGAGGCTCGTGCGCTGGTGCCGGAGTTCCGCCGGCTGTCACCGGTCTTCGGGCCGTTCCTGGCCTGGGACACCGCGGGCTGGTGTGCCGAATGGCCGGTCGACGGGGAGCACGAGACGCCTCGGACCAGTGCGCCGGGCGCGGGCCCGATCCTGGTCGTCGGGACCACCGGCGACCCGGCGACCCCGTACGAGGGGGCGCGGCGGATGGCGGACGAGCTGGGTAGGGGCGTCGGCGTCCTGGTCACCAACGAGGGCGAGGGGCACGGGGCGTACGGCTCCAACGACTGCGTGACGTCGACGATCGACGACTACTTCCTGGCCGGGAAGGTCCCGGCGGACGGGAAGACCTGCGGATAGCCCCCGTCACGGAGCAACGGAGAGGGGCCGGTCCGCGCTGTGCGGACCGGCCCCTCGAACGTCATGCGGGTACTAGTACACCGGCTTCTCGGGCTCGATCTGGTTGACCCAGCCGATCACGCCGCCGCCCACGTGCACCGCGTCGGCGAAGCCCGCGGACTTGAGGACCGCGAGAACCTCGGCGCTGCGGACACCGGTCTTGCAGTGCAGGACGATGCGCTTGTCCTGCGGGAGGTCCTGGAGGGCGGTGCCCATGAGGAACTCGTTCTTCGGGATCAGCTTCGCGCCGGGAATCGAGACGATCTCGTACTCGTTCTTCTCGCGGACGTCGATGATCTCGATCTTCTCGTCGCCGTCGATCCACTCCTTGAGCTGCTTGGGAGTGATCGTCGCGCCGAGCGCCGCCTCCTGCGCCTCCTCGGACACGACGCCGCAGAAGGCCTCGTAGTCGATGAGCTCGGTGACGGTGGGGTTCTCGCCGCAGACCGCGCAGTCGGGGTCCTTGCGGACCTTGACCTGGCGGTACTGCATCTCCAGGGCGTCGTAGATCATCAGCCGGCCGACCAGCGGGTCGCCGACCCCGGCGAGCAGCTTGATGGCCTCGGTGACCTGGATGGAGCCGACGGACGCGCAGAGCACGCCCAGCACGCCGCCCTCGGCGCAGGAGGGGACCATGCCCGGCGGCGGGGGCTCCGGGTAGAGGCAGCGGTAGCAGGGGCCGTGCTCGGACCAGAACACGGAGGCCTGGCCGTCGAAGCGGTAGATCGAGCCCCACACGTACGGCTTGTTCAGCAGCACCGCGGCGTCGTTGACGAGATAGCGGGTGGCGAAGTTGTCCGTGCCGTCCACGATCAGGTCGTACTGCGCGAAGATCTCCATCACGTTCTCGGCTTCGAGCCGCTCTTCGTGAAGGACCACGTTGACGTACGGGTTGATGCCCAGCACCGAGTCCTTGGCGGACTCGGCCTTGGAGCGGCCGATGTCGGACTGGCTGTGGATGATCTGGCGCTGCAGGTTCGACTCGTCGACCTCGTCGAACTCCACGATGCCGAGCGTGCCGACACCGGCCGCCGCGAGATACATCAGGGCCGGCGAGCCGAGGCCGCCGGCGCCGACACACAGCACCTTGGCGTTCTTCAGGCGCTTCTGTCCGTCCATCCCGACATCCGGGATGATCAGGTGGCGGGAGTACCTGCGGACCTCGTCGACGGTGAGCTCAGCAGCTGGCTCGACCAGGGGTGGCAGCGACACAGGAACCTCAACAATGCAGGTGGTCGGATTCTACGTAGACCGGCTTCTTACGGTCGACTACGTACGGTTGTTCTCCTCGTAACACTGCCACGCCCCTCCTCATTCCGAGATACCGGGTCCGATCCGCGAGACGATTTCGTCCCAGTAACTGGGCAGCGCCGCGAATGGATCGCTTTGTCCGTTCTGACTGTCCCGTTCGTTCCGGTCGGTGAAGAAGATCGTCCCGGCGCCCTGCCAGCGGGCGACGCGCATGGCCTCCTCCAGGTGGGTGCGCGGGACCCCGTGGACGAAGTGGGCGAACCGCTCCGGCGGGTAGTCGGCCGTCCACTCGGCCACCTGGGACCAGCGGTAGTCGGTCCAGGGGCCCTGGAAGGTGACCAGCTGGTCGGCGGCCTCCGCGTACCCGGGGTACGGGTGGGTGCCGTGGCCCAGCACCAGGCGGCCCCCGCCGTCCGCGCTGTCGCTCTCCGTCAGCAGGGCGTGCAGGGTGCCGGTGAGCCGCCGGACGGCGGGCAGCCGGTCGCGGCCGGCGGGGCAGCGGGCGAGGTAGAAGCCGCCGATGCGGTACCAGTCGATGAAGGACCGGGCGTCCGCGATCAGTTCGTCGAAGGGCCGTTCGCCGTGGGCCAGGTCGAGGTGGCCCAGCAGCCTGCCGCCGGAGGCCCGGACGGTGTCGTTCGGGCTCTCGCCGTGCAGGGCGCGTTCGCGGGCGTTGTGCAGCCGGCCCGCCGCCTCCAGGCAGTGCGGGTCGGGCCGGGAGCCGGGGCCGTTCGCGATGTTGAGGACGGCCCAGTGCAGCGGGGTGCCGGGGCGGGCCAGCTCGGCCCATTCGGCGGGGGCGAGCAGCGGGTGGGCGTACCCGGGGACGCCGAAGCCGAGCTGTTCGCCGCCCGCGGTCCGGCGGGCGTCGGCGGGCGCGGTCAGATACGGCACGCCGCCTCCATCCAGATGTCCGCGAGGGACTCCTCCAGGTTGATCCGGGGCCGCCAGCCGAGCCGGTCCCGCGCGGTGCGGACGTCGGCCTGCTGCCAGGCGCCGCAGCCGTCCGGATACGGGGACGGGGTGGCGGAGAGGTGTTCCATGACCGACTCGGCGGAGGTGCGCGGGGCCCCGATGGGCAGCCGCTGAGGGGGTGAGTCCAGCTCGTGGAGCGCGCCCGCGTACCCGGCGACGCGGGCGAGCACGGCGGCAGCGTCACGGAGCCGGACGGCGCGCCCGGTGCCGATGTTGACGACGCCCTGTGCGGCGGAGAGCGAGGCGGCGTGGACGGCCCGCGCCACGTCCCGTACGTCGACGAAGTCCCGCTGCACACCGAGCCCGCTGAGCTTCAGTTCGCCGTCGCCCGCCTGCATGGCCCGGCGCATCGCCTCGGCGAGCCGGCCGAGCGGGGAGCCCGCCGGGGTGCCGGGCCCGACCGGCGAGAAGACCCGCAGGACGACGGCGTCGAGACCGGAGCCGAGGACCAGTTCGGTGGCGGCGAGCTTGCTGACCCCGTACGGGCCGCCGGGGCGCGGGACCGCGTCCTCGGCGGTGGAGGAACCGGGCTGCGAGGGCCCGTACTCCGAGGCGCAGCCGACCTGGACGAGCCGGGCCCCGCAGCCGCTGCGGCGCAGCGCCTCGCAGACGGTGGCGACGGCGACGGTGTTGTGCCGGGTGAGGTCGCGGGCGTTGCCGCGGGTGGCGCCCGCGCAGTTGACGACGACCCCGGGGTGGACGGCGTCCAGGAAGCGGGTGAGGGCCCCGGGGCTGCCGCCCGCGAGGTCGAACCGGACGTCGGCGTCGTCGCCGCGCCCGAGGGCCGTGAGGTGAACGGCGGGGTCGGCGAGGAGACGGTCGGCGACGAAGCGGCCGAGGAATCCGTTGGCTCCGAGCAGCAGCACCCTCATCGCGCACCGCCTCGGTGCCGACGGCTCACTGCCGGTGCGGGGGATTGGGGGGTCATGGCGGGTTTCTCCTAGGTCAGTCAGTCGGTCGTACGGTGTCGGGACGGGCCCGCGGCGTCGGCTCCGCGGGAAGTGATGCGGGGTGGTACGTGAGTGGTGCCTGGGTGGTACGCCGGTGGGGCGCGAGGTGGTGGTACGTCGGTGGGGTGGCCGGGGCCTCGGGCCCTCAGGCCCGGGTGTGGGCGGAGGCCCGGGAGAGCGCGAGGGCGGCGTGCAGGAGCAGCCCGAGCGCGGCCCCGCCGCAAGCGAGGGCGGATACGGCTCCCGTCCCGCCTGCCGAGACGAGCGTGTCCACAGGCTGGGCGAGAGGTTCGAGGCCGGGGAGCCGGGCGGCGAGGACGAGGGCGGGTGCGCCGGCCTCCACGGCGCACGCTCCCGCCAGCGCGACGGTGCCCGGCTCGGGCAGTCCGTGTGCGGCGAGCAGCCGGGCCACGAAGAACAGCACCCCGAGGGCGACGGCCGCGACAGGTACGCCGCCCCCGCCGAGGCCGAGGTCGGCCAGGTACAGCAGGGGCAGCAGCGCACCGAGGAAGAGGCAGACGGCCGTCAGGAGCAGGGGGCGCACGCCCGCGCCGAACTCCTCCAGGGCACGGCTGCCGGACAGTTTGCGGTGGGCGCGGACGGTGAAGAGGTGCGCGCACCAGGCGGCCGGGGCGACGGCGGCGGCGAGGCCGAGCAGCGGGGCGGCGTCACCGTCCCACGGGCCGTCCGGGCCGCCGGTCATGACCTGGGCGAGCAGTTCCTCGCCGTACACCGTGTAGCTGAGCAGCCAGCAGGCGTACATCCCGGCGCGGCCCGCTCCTTCGGGGGCGCGCAGAGGGCCTCGGCCCAGGCACGCCCGGAGCGCCAGGCAGGCGAGCAGCCCGCCGACGAGGGTGACGAGGGCCCGCGCCCCGTCGCCGAGGAGGCCCTCGGTGACCCGGAGCACCCCGGCGGTCGCCAGGCAGGCGGCACCGGGCAGCAGGGCGAGGAGCGTCCAGGCGGCCCGCGCCTCGGTGTCGGGACCGGGGCCGGGCGGCCCGCCGGTGGCGGAGTCGTGGGCTCGGGGCGGCATGCGGGCGTACAGCTCCTCGGCGAGGGCGAAGACGTCCCGGTGGCGGTAGCGGGCGGCGGTGCGGTCGGTGAGTCCGTGGGCTTCCAGACCGGCGGCGATCTCCAGCGGGTCCACGGCTCGTTCGCACAGGCCGCGGTGGTCGTGCAGCAGGGTCTTGACCGGGTCGGCCGGCCCCCGCCGGGCGGTGGCGCCCGGCGCCCGGGGGGCCGAGGCGCGGAGCGGGATCTCCGCGGGGCGTTCCGGGGCGGCAGCGGGGGTCGTCGCCGGGTCGTCCGGACGGGTCATCGGGCGGTCTCCGTGATCGTGAAGCGTCGGGTCGTGGGGGGCCGGGCCTGGGAATGCCGGTCCGCGGCGGGCCGGGGCGACGAGAGCCGCCGAGCAGCGGGCCGGGGCACCGGGAGGCGGGGCGTCGAGGGCCGGGTGGTCACGCATCTCCGTCCCCCGCCGGTCCTGCCGCGACCGCGCAGACGCCCTCGGGCTCCGGCTCCCGCGCGTGCTCCGGCTCGGGCTCGCCGGGCCGGTCCGGCAGCCGGGCCCCTGAAGCGGCGGCCCGACCGGGGACGGCGGCAGCACCCTCCGGGTCCTCCGGCGGCCGGAGATGCGATGCGGGCTGGGTCCAGTGGCCGAGGAGGCGGGCCTCCGGCGGGGTGGCGAAGGGCAGCGGGTCGCCGTGGGCGTCCACCGTGTCGGCCTCCCGGCGCACCGGGGTGTGCGACATCAGCTCTAGGTAAATGCCGCGAAATGCCGCGAGGTTCTGTTCGACGGTGAAGAGTTCGAGCGCGCGGGCCCGGGCGGCGGCGCCCAGCCGGGCCCGGCGCTCGGGGTCGCGCAGCAGCGCGACGCAGGCGTCCGCGACCGCCTTGGGGTTGCGCGGGGGCACCACCAGACCGGTGCCGCCGATGACTTCGACGACCGCGCCCACGTCGGTGGAGACGGTGGCCCGGCCGCAGAACATGGCTTCGACGAGGCTGACCGGGAAGCCCTCGACGGTGCTGGAGAGGACGACCACGCCGCCCGCCCCGTACGCCTCGGCGAGATCGGGGATCTCGGGGCCGCCGATCTCCTCGAAGGTGACCGGGCTGTGGCCTTCGGTGTGGGCGCCGGTGGCCTCGTCCGGGAAGAGCTGGGCGGCCAGGGCCGTGCAGTGCGCGAGGTAGGCGGTGGCCTCGTCGCCCTCCGCCGGGGCGCCGAAGATCCGCAGCCGGGCGGCGGGCCGGGCGCGGCGGACCTCGGCGAAGGCGTGGAGGAGGGCCATCAGGTCCTTGGCGGGCTCGATCCGGCCGACCCAGACCAGCGTGTCGGGGCCTGCCGCCTCGACGGCCTCGCCCGCCGCGCCGAGCCGTTCGGCGTCCTCCCCGACCGGGCCGAAGCGCTCGGCGGCCATGCCCGGGTAGACCGTGCGCTGCTTGGCGGGGTCGGCTCCGCAGCGCTGCTGCCAGCGGCGGACGTGGGTGTTGCCGGGGGTGACGAGCGCGGCCTGCCGGTAGATCTCGGTGGCGAGGCGGCCGTGGAACGCCGCGAGGAGGGCACGCACGGGGGCTCCGTACGGCGTGCCGGACGCGGAGGCCAGGTAGTGCGCGCGCAGCGGGACGCCGTGCTCGGTGACCAGCAGCGGCACCCCGAAGAAGCGTTTGGCCAGGAGTCCCGGGAGGGCGGCCGCCCCGCCGGAGGCCGCATGGCAGAGGTCGACGGCGCCGAGGCTCTCCTGGTCGTACCAGTCGAGCGAGAGCGGGCGCAGCGCGCGTTCCAGCTCGGCGGCGAAGGCGAGGAGGTCGGGGACGCCGGCGCTCTGCACGGTCCGGCCGGTGCCGTGGGCGCGGGAGGCCGCCTCCAGGATCCGCACGGTGGTCTCGGAGCGCAGGGCGAGGTGGAGTCCGCCGCGATCGCGGGCCAGCTCTGCCAGTCCGTGGAGCCCGGCGCCGAAAAGCTCGGTGCCCGGTCCCTCGCCCGGTGCCGTACCGGCCGGGTCGGGAGTGCAGACCGCCGTGGCGAGTGCGGTGAAGTGCTCGGTGAAGCGCTTGCGCTCGCGCCGTCCGTAGGACCGCTCGCCGCCGGTCACCAGCCTGGCCAGCAGGCCGCGTTCGCCGCTGCCGCGCAGGGTGCCGTCCTCGGGGGCCCACAGCGGTGCGGTACGCACCCGGCTGACCTGGTACGGAAGTTGGACCCAGCCCTGGGCCTCCTGATGGGCGGAGCGACTCAGCGCGAACAGGTCGAACTCGTGCTGCGGCAGTCCGCGCACCAGTCGGTCGCACCAGAGTCTGGACTCACCGGTCGCATACGGATAACCACCGTCGGTGAGCAGTCCGATCCGCACGAGTACACCCCCGATCTCCCTTGTGGGCGGCCGCCGTTGAACCGGCGACTCACAGCGGGACGACCGTAAGCGGATACGCCGGTGGCGCGACGGACGGTTGTCCGTCGCGCCACCGAAAGGGGTGAACCGTCGTAACTTTCCCGCCCCGGTCGCGTTCCGTCGCGATACGACGGTCGGTTGTCACGGAGCGTCAGGCCCGGGCCAGCTCCTGCGGATTGTCAGGCCCGGGGAATCAACCCTCGGGGTGCACCCAGGGGTTGGGCTTGCACTTGATGCCTTCGAGTTCGAGCGTCTTGGTCTGCTGCTGCATGACCGGGGCCAGGGCGCCGGGCGTGCGGCAGTTCACGTGGTTGTACCCGAGCCGGTGGCCGACCTCGTGGTTGATGAGCATCTGCCGGTAGGGCAGCAGCTTGTCCGGGCCGAAGGTGGCGGCGCCCTGCGCCCAGCGATAGGCGTTGATCATGATGCGGTCGGTCGACGCGGAGTCGCAGGAGACGTTGTCGATCGTGGTGTCCAGACCGGACTTGGCACACCAGTCGCCGGTGGTCCCGGGGCTGGCGAGAGTGATCACGAAGTCCGGCTGCCCCGACGAGATGCGCTCGAAGGTCATCGCTCCGTTGTGCGCCCAGCTCCGGTCGTCGTTGAGCGTCTTCTGCACGGCTTCGGCGAACAGACCGGCGTCGAGGCCCAGCCCCTTCTCCACGTCGATGCGGTAGCGGTGCTTCTGCCCCTTGCCGGGGGCCTCCGCCAGACCGGGCACCGCCTCGAACTCGCCGGTCGCCCTGAGGTCGGCGGCGAGCGGATACGGCTGCGCCATTTTGGCCGCGTACGAGAGGGGCTTGACCTCGGGCTTCGGCGCGGCCCGCTCCGGGGTCGGGCGGGCGTCGGAGCGGGAGGCCTCGCCGTCGAGGCCCTGCCGCTCCACCTCGGCGGCGCGCGCCTCGGCGGCACGGTCACCGGAGTCCTCGGCGACCTGTCCGGCCACCACGACCGCGAGCACGGTGGTCACCGCCGCGGCGGCGATCCCGGTGAACGTCCGCCCCCTGGAGACCCGGGGCGCGGTCCGTTCGTCGGGCTCCGCGGCCTCGGCGTCGTCCGGGCCTTCCGGGACCCCGGAGGGCGACGGCGCGGCCGGACCGGCCCCCGGGGCCTCGGCGTCGAAGGCGTCGACGAACTCCTGGCGCGGGCCCGGCACCGGGGGTCCACCGGGCTGCTGCTGTGCCGCCCGGCCGTCCGCGGCGCGCTGGGCCGCCCGCTGGGCGGAGACCTGGCGCGCCACGGCCTGCTGCCGGGCGGCGGTGTCCTGGGATCCGAGGGGCCCGGTGGACCCGCCGGAATACGGCCGGGCGTCGCCGGGACGGCCGTCCGGGCCGGGGTGCAGGTGGGGCGCCTGCGGATGAGGGGCACCGTGAGGTGCGGGGGCGCCGGGCCCCTGTCCGTAACGGGGCTGCGGTCCGGTGCTCCAGGTGCCGCCCCAGCCGCCGCCCTGCTCGCGCTGTTCGGGGTGGCCGCCGCGCACCTGCGGGGCGTCGGGGGAGAACGGTGTCCGTCCGTCACCGCTCAGCGGGGAGAAGAGGTTGCGCCCGTCCGCGGTCGGTGCGGGTGCGGTCCGCCTGCGGCGGCCGGTTCCGGACTCGGGACGCGCCGCAGCACGCTCACCACCCGGCTCCGCCGCTGTCGCGTCCGGGCGGATCGCCCCGGAGCCCTTTCGACTGTGTCGTCCCACGCCCCGGATCAGCTCCCGCCGCTATCGTCCAGCAGTTCCCGGAACGCCTGGGCGACCGCCTCCGGGTACTCCATCATCGCCACGTGCCCCGCGTCGGGCAGGGTCAGCAGCCGGGCGTCGCGGAAGGCCGCGGACGCCTTGCGTGCCATCCGGTACGAGACGAGCTGGTCCCGTCCGCCGTACACGAGCTGGGTCGGTGCGAGCACCCGCTCGGCCTGGCGCCACAGTCCGTGCTGGCCGCCCAGGGTGTACGCGTCGACGATGCCCCGGGCCGAACGCGTCATCGCGTCCCAGAAGTACGGCAGCTCCAGCCGGCGCTCCATCTCGGCCACCGCATGACGGAAGGCTTCCTCGGAGACCCGTGCCGGATCGCCGTAACAGAGTGCCATGACTCCACGCGTCCGCTGCTCCGCCGTCCAGTCCGTCGTGAGCCGGGCGAACAGGGAAGCGACCCCCGGCAGCGCCAGCAGACCGGTCGGGACGGCCGACCGCTGCACCCGCCACTCCGGCAGGGCGGGCGAGATCAGGGTGAGGGTGCGCACCAGGTCGGGGCGGACGGCGGCGACCCGGGTGGCGACCGCGCCGCCCAGCGAATTGCCGAAGAGATGGACGGGGCCCCGCTCCTCCGCGTCCAGCAGCCGGATCACCGCACGGGCGTGTCCGGTCACCGAGTAGTTGCCGTCGTCGGGCGGCGGCGAATCCCCGAATCCGGGCAGGTCGAGCGCTTCTCCGTCGACCAGGTCGGACAGCAGCGGCATCAGCGCGGACCAGTTCTGCGACGAGCCGCCGAGCCCGTGCACGTACAGCGCGGGGGGCAGTCCGGTCCGGTCCCCCGGCCGGCAGCGGACGTTCAGACCGATCCCCGGCAGGGACACGGAGCGCAGCCGTTCGCCGTCGGCGACCCGGACGGCACTGACCGTGGGGGCCACCGCGGCGGCGGCCTGGACACCCGGCAGCTCGGTCGAAGACATGCGCCAATGTTACGAGACGATCACGCACTGATTCATGTGTTCGCCGTCACAAGGCCGCATCGCGGGGTGGACGGGTAACTCCTACGCTTCAGGGGGAACGACAGGAAGGGAGCTGCACATGACGGTCGACCCGAGCGACCCGGACACCTTCGAGAGCGCCGAGCCGGACGAGCCCGGGGCGGAAGCCCCGGAGGCGGATGCCGCCGAGCAGCGCGCGGACGTCCGGCCCGAGCACGACGAGCGGGCGGAAGGCGTCGACCTGGCCACCGCCAATGAGGCCGACGTCGCGGAACAGCGCAGGGTGATTCCCCTCGACGAGGACGATTACCGCTGAAACGCCCCGGTTTACTCACGACCGTAAAGAACTGTGGCTTCCGCAGTCGTCCGGTCCATGAAATTCTGCGTCCGCGCCGCGCACTCCCGGGTTACCCAAAAGTACGATGGCTGTACGGCGCAGCGTGCACGGACCGGCTGTGCTGGAACACATATTTGGGAGGCGGCGTGACAGCCATCGAGCAGACAGAGGCGGCGCGCCCGCGGGGCACCCGCCTGCCCCGCCGCGCCCGACGCAATCAGCTGCTGGGCGCCGCGCAGGAGGTCTTCGTCGCGCAGGGCTACCACTCCGCCGCGATGGACGACATCGCCGAGCGGGCCGGGGTCAGCAAGCCGGTGCTCTACCAGCACTTCCCCGGCAAGCTGGAGCTGTATCTGGCCCTGCTCGACCAGCACTGCGAGTCGCTGCTCCAGGCCGTCCGCACGGCGCTGGCCTCGACGACGGACAACAAGCTGCGCGTCGAGGCGACCATGGACGCCTACTTCGCGTACGTGGAGGACGAGGGCGGCGCGTTCCGGCTGGTCTTCGAGTCCGACCTGACCAACGAGCCCGCCGTGCGCGAGCGGGTGGACCGGGTGTCCCTCCAGTGCGCCGAGGCCATCTCCGACGTGATCGCCGGGGACACGGGCCTGTCCAAGGACGAGTCCATGCTGCTGGCGGTGGGGCTCGGCGGCGTCTCCCAGGTGGTGGCCCGCTACTGGCTCTCCAGCCAGTCGTCCATCCCCCGGGACACGGCCGTGCAGCTCCTCACCTCGCTGGCCTGGCGGGGCATCGCGGGCTTCCCGCTGCACGGTGTCGAGCAGCACTGACCCCTCCGTACCGGGACGCCTCACGCCCTGTTCGCTGCGGGCGTTGCCGGTCGGGCCCTGAGCGCCGCTTCCGCCGGGCTAATGTGGCTGCGTACGGCGCGGTTCGCCGCGCAGGGACTGACCGTCGGAGGGACATAGCCGTGGAGGTCAAGATCGGGGTGCAGCACACGCCCCGCGAGATCGTTCTGGAGAGCGGGCTTTCCGCCGAGGACGTCGAGAGCGCGGTCGCCGCGGCACTGGGCGGCAAGGCGGAGCTGCTCAGCCTCACGGACGACAAGGGCCGCAAGGTCCTCGTGCCGGCCGACCGGATCGCGTATGTGGAGATCGGTGAGCCGACCACCCGGCGGGTGGGTTTCGGGACTCTGTAGTCCACGGAGCGCGTTGATCAGGTGATCACAGGAGCGGCCCGGCGGGATCTTCCCGCCGGGCCGCTCCTGTGTCGTGTACGGGACCGTGGTGTGCGGAGCCGTCGTGTACGGGGCCTTCGTGCGCCGGAGGCCGCTCCTCCCGTTCCCGTACGGGTCGGAAGGGACCGTCGGAGGGTTGCTCACCGCGGCCGGGGGGTAGTACCGCCTACGACCGATTTGCCCGCCCCGCACACCCCCGCGAGGTGATCCTCTGTGATCTGGGAATCCTTCGGCGCCGCCGTGCTCGGACTGGCCCTGTCCTGGGTGGCGCTCCGATCACTGGCCGACCGTCTGCCGGCCGGCCGTGCGGTTTATCTCACCGGCACGCTGGGCGCCCTGTTCGGCGCGTATCTGACGCATGCCGCGCTGGGTCCCGGCCATGCCCTGGCGACGCTGATCGGAGCCGTGTCGGTCGGAGCGGTGACGCTCTCGCTCCTGATCCGACCACGAGGCCGCCGCCTCGCCCGGTCGGCGGCGGCCCAGTAGCCCGCGTCGTTACGCGGCCAGGCCGAGAGCGGCCATCCGCTTGGTGTGGGCCTCCGTGATCCGGGAGAACATCCGGCCCACCTCGGCCAGGTCGAAGCCGTCCGCGACGCCGCCCACCAGCATCGTCGAGAGGGCGTCGCGGTCGGCGACCACCCGCTGGGCCTGCGAGAGCGCCTCGCCCATCAGCCGGCGGGCCCACAGCGCGAGCCGCCCGCCGACCCGCGGGTCGGCCTCGATGGCGGCGCGCACCTTCTCCACGGCGAAGTTGCCGTGGCCGGTGTCGTCGAGCACGGACAGCACGAGGGACCGGGTGTCGGTGTCCAGCCGGGCCGCGACCTCGCGGTAGAAGTCGCTCGCGATCGAGTCACCGACGTACGCCTTGACCAGGCCCTCCAGCCAGTCGGACGGGGCGGTCTGGCGGTGGAAGTCGTCGAGCGCCTTGGCGAAGGGCTCCATCGCGGCGGTCGGCTCCTCGTCGACCGCGGTGAGCCGCTCGGTCAACTGCTCGAAGTGGTGGAACTCGGCGGCGGCCATCTTCGCCAGCTCCGCCTTGTCCCCGAGGGTCGGCGCGAGCTTCGCGTCCTCGGCCAGCCGCTCGAAGGCCGCCAGCTCTCCGTAGGCGAGGGCGCCGAGCAGGTCCACGACCGCGGCGCGGTACTGCGGGTCGGCGGCCGCGGTGGCCCAGTCCTGGGTGGCGATCCCGGTGGCTCCGGAAGAGTCGGCGGGGGTGTCGGTGGCGTGGTCTGGCGTCTCCATGAAACGGAACGATAGCCCTCCCGGCGCAGGGCGGAAGGGCCTGGTCAGCCGGGGGCCCCATACCGTTCCGATGAATTCGTCCAACACACATGCGCGAATCCGGGGTACAGTGGTATTGCGCTTACTGAGCACTGTGCTGTGCCAGGGGCGCACCCTTGAATGAGGATGCCCGGTCGGAGGCCCGATCGGCTCCGACCCGACAGCCCTCCACGCGGTGCGTACGACACGTACGACTGCAGATGAGGGGCCCCCTCAGCGGCACGAGCGCTCGAGCGACGGCAGTGGTCCCGCGCCACCCGGCCCCACCACGGCCGGATGACCAACCCCGGCACGGTACGACCCCCAGCGTTCGCCTCGGACCGCGTCTCACAGAAGAGGCAGCACCCTGACTACGTTCCGCGAACTCGGTATTTTTCCCGAGACGGCCGAAGCCCTTGAGGCGGTCGGCATCACGTCCCCCTTCCCCATCCAGGAGCTGACGCTCCCCGTAGCCCTCTCCGGCTCCGACGTCATCGGCCAGGCCAAGACCGGCACCGGAAAGACGCTCGGCTTCGGTCTCCCGCTCCTGGAGCGCGTGACCGTCCCCGCCGACGTCGAGGCCGGGCGGGCCAAGCCCGAGCAGCTGACCGACGCGCCCCAGGCGCTCGTCGTCGTCCCCACGCGCGAGCTGTGCACCCAGGTCACCAACGACCTGCTCACGGCCGGCAAGGTCCGTAACGTCCGCGTTCTCGCGATCTACGGCGGCCGGGCGTACGAGCCCCAGGTCGAGGCCCTCAAGAAGGGCGTCGACGTGATCGTCGGCACCCCGGGCCGCCTGCTGGACCTGGCGGGCCAGCGCAAGCTCGACCTCTCCCACATCCGCGGGCTCGTCCTCGACGAGGCCGACGAGATGCTGGACCTGGGCTTCCTGCCCGACGTCGAACGCATCATCACGATGCTGCCGACGAAGCGCCAGACGATGCTGTTCTCGGCCACCATGCCCGGTGCCGTCATCAGCCTCGCCCGCCGCTACATGTCGCAGCCGACCCACATCAACGCCACGTCGCCGGACGACGAGGGCACGACCGTGAAGAACACGGTCCAGCACGTCTACCGCGCCCACAACATGGACAAGCCGGAGATGCTCGCGCGCATCCTCCAGGCCGAGGGCCGCGGGCTCGCGATGATCTTCTGCCGGACGAAGCGCACCGCCGCCGACATCGCCGAGCAGCTGGAGAAGCGAGGCTTCGCCTCCGGCGCGGTCCACGGCGACCTCGGCCAGGGCGCCCGCGAGCAGGCGCTGCGCGCCTTCCGCAACGGCAAGGTCGACGTCCTGGTCTGCACCGACGTCGCCGCGCGCGGTATCGACGTCGAGGGTGTGACCCACGTCGTCAACTACCAGTCGCCCGAGGACGAGAAGACCTACCTCCACCGCATCGGCCGCACCGGCCGCGCGGGCGCCAAGGGCACCGCGATCACGCTGGTCGACTGGGACGACATCCCGCGCTGGCAGCTGATCAACAAGGCCCTGGACCTGCAGTTCCCGGACCCGCCGGAGACGTACTCCACCTCGCCGCACCTGTTCGAGGAGCTGGGCATCCCGGCGGGCACCAAGGGTGTGCTGCCGCGTGCCGAGCGGACCCGTGCGGGTCTGCGCGCCGAAGAGGTCGAGGACCTGGGCGAGACCGGCGGCCGCGGCCGCAAGGCCGCCGCCGCGGCCCCCGCCCGTGAGGAGCGCGAGCCGCGCACCCGTACGCCGCGCCAGCGCCGCCGCACCCGTGGCGGAGCCTCGACGGAGGCGGGCGCCGCGACGGTGCCCGCACCCGCCAAGGAGGCCGCCCCGGTCGCCCCGGCCGGTGACGAGGCGCCCGAGGCGCCGCGCACGCCGCGCCGTCGCCGCCGTACGCGGGTCAGCGCCCCCGAGGCCGTCGCCGAGGCGGCCGTGGCGGTCGCCGAGGCCCCGGCGGTTCCCGCCCCGGTGGCCGAGGCCGCGCCCGTGATCGAGGCCGCGCCGGTGGCCGAGCCGGTCGCGGAGACCAAGCCGCGTCGTCGTCGCAGCCGCGCCGCGGCGAAGCCGGTGACCGAGGAGACGGCCGCGCCCGTCGCCGCCGCTACGGCCGCCCCGGCCCCGGTCGACTTCCAGACGGTGGCCGTCGCGGCGGGTGTCATCGAGCCCGTCGCCGAGCCGAAGGCCGTCCGGCCGCGCCGTCGCACCCGGGTCGTGAAGCCGGCCGACGAGGTCGACTTCCAGATCGCCCCGGCCGCCGAGCCGGAGCCCGAGGTCAAGACGCGTCGTCGCCCGGCCCGCGCCACGAAGCCGAAGACGGAGTCGAAGCCGAAGGCCGAGGCCACCGAGTCCGCGCCGGCCGCCGAGCCGAAGGCCCGGACGGCCAGGGCGACGAAGTCCCGCGCGAAGGCGGAGACGGCGGAGCCCGCGGCGAAGAAGGCCACGGCGAAGGCGACCAAGGCCGCGGCGAAGGCCGTCGCCACCGAGCAGCCCGCCGTCGAGGCTCCGGCCGCGGAGGCGGAGGCCAAGCCGCGCCGCCGCCGCGCGACGCGCAGCGTCACCTCGACCGCGACGCCGGAGGCCGCCGTGGTCTCCGCGGCCGAGGCCGTGGTGAGCGAGGCCGCCGCCGAGCCGAAGCCGCGTCGCCGCCGGGCCACCCGCCCCGCGGGCGCCGCCTCGGCGGCGACGACCGAGAGCTGACGCCTCCGGCGACACCGCACCACACGTACGGCCCCGCACCCGTGGACACAGTCCGCCGGCGCGGGGCCGTACGACATTGCCGGCCCGCTCCGGGATCCGGCCGCTTCACAGCACTCCGCGCCCGGGCTGCGCCGGATCAGTTGCGGAGGACGCGGCCCTGCTTGTCGGTACGGTCGTTGCTGGTGAGGAAGAGGATGCCGTCGATCAGCGCCCAGACGCCGAGGCCACCGAAGGTGAGCAGTTGGGCGATACCCACTCCGATGGACCCGACGTAGAAGCGCCCGATGCCGAACCCACCGAGAAGTATCTGGAGGACGCCCGCGATGACCTTGGACTTGTCGGAGTAGGGGCGGCCCTGCGGGTCGAAGCCGTAAGGGGCGTCCTGGGTGGGGACGGTCACGATGTATCTCCTGGATGAGCGGAAGTGCCACCGGATCGAGAATTCCGGCCGGGAGTCAAGAGGAAGCCGCGCCGAAGGACGGCACGCTGAGGACCCCCGGTAAAGACAGGGCGGAGAGGGCCGCGGTTCCGCCGGCGCGGCAACGAATGATCGTGCTCTCGGGTGGACGGGGGCCGGGGCCGTTCGTCGTCCCGTCGTCCCGTCGTCCGGAAGGCGGCCCGGTGGCGGCGGGCCCGGGGCGGCGGGGATAGCCTCGCCGTATGAGCCGCCCGCCCACCTTCGCCCCGCCGCCCTGCGCCGACGCCCGCGTCCTGGCCACCGAGCGCGGCGACTTCGCCGTCCTGGACGCCGTACCGAGCACCCCGGCCCGGGCCACCGCCCTGCTGCTGCCCGGCTACACCGGCAGCAAGGAGGACTTCATCGCACTGCTGGAACCGCTGACCGGGGCGGGCTACCGGGTGGTCGCCGCGGACGGCCGGGGACAGTTCGAGTCGAAGGGGACGGACCGTCAGGAGAGTTACGCCCAGGGCGAGTTGGCGCGTGACGTGCTGGCCCAGGCGGCGGCTCTGGGCGTGGGCCCCGGGGAGCTGCATCTGCTCGGGCACTCGCTCGGCGGTCAGATCGCCCGCGCCGCCGTCCTGCTGGACGCCGCCCCGTTCCGCTCGCTGACGCTGATGTCCTCGGGTCCCGCCGAGGTCGTCGCGGCCCAGCGGGACAAGGTGAAGATGCTGAGCGACGCGCTGTCCGTGCTGTCCATGGACGAGGTGTGGCAGGCGATGCAGGCGATGGATCCCCCGCAGGACGCGGACACCGGCGACGGAGCGGACATGCGCCGCCGCTGGCTGGCCCACAACCCGGCCCAGTTGATCGCCACCGGGGCCCAGTTGGCGGCCGAGCCGGACCGGGTGGACGAGCTGGCCGCCGTCGGGCTGCCCGTCCATGTGCTGTCCGGGGAGCGCGACGACGTGTGGCCGGTGGAGCTGTTCGACGCCATGGCCCGGCGTCTCGGCGCCCGCCGCACCACGATCGCCGGCGCCGAGCACTCCCCCAACACCGCCCGCCCGCAGGAGACCGCGAAGGCGCTGGCGGCGTTCTGGGACGGCCTGCCGGCCGTCTGACGGGCTCCCCGCAGGGCCCCGGCGGGGTTCAGTACTGCGCCTGAAGGTGCTGCCAGAAGCCGTCGCGGAGCGCCCGCCGCAGATGTGCGTGGCCGCGCAGCGAGTGCTGGAGCAGCCGTTCGGCCTCCACCAGGAGGTCCTGGTCGACGGAGCCCGGCAGGTAGGGGTGGCCGGGCAGCAGGTCGGCGAGGGATTCCCGGCCCCGGGCGGCGAGCCAGGCGGCCGCGATCTGCGCGCCGACGAACCGGACGTCCTCCCGGGAGGGGGCCGGGGTGTCGTCCTCGTACGTCGTGACGGGGCGCCGGGTGACGTAGGGGCGGCAGAAGTCGAGATCGAAGGTGCGCTGGCTGTCGACCTCCCAGAGCAGGGGTTCGGCCTGGTTGCGGCCTTCGGCGGCCTCGATGCCCCAGAGGTGGACGCGGGCCCCGTAGCCCTGGGCGGCCTCGACCGCCGAGACCAGGTCCTCGTCGCCGCCGACGAGCGCCGCGTCGCTGATGGCGCGGTGCCGGGCGAGGGATTCGAGGTCCGTGCGGATGAGGGAGTCGACGCCCTTCTGCTGGTTGTTGGCGTTGAGGTTGCCGAGCCGCACCTTGACGTCGGGGAGTTCGGCGATGGCCTGCTGCTCGGTGGTGTGGATACGGCGCCGGGCCCCGTCGTACCAGTAGACGCGCAGCAGCCTGCTGTCCGCGAAGATCGTGCGGGCCTTGTCGATGAAGGCCTCGATGAGCCCTTCGGCGTCGAGGTCGAAGGAGCGCCGGTCCTCGGTGCCGGTGACGAGCAGCCCGGCCGCGGCGTAGACATAGCCGGCGTCGACGAAGATGGCGTGCGTCGAGGGGGTCTTCGCCACCTCGACGAGCATGCGCTGGAGCAGCTCGTTGGTGCGGTCCAGGCGGGCGGCGAGGCCGACCTCCCCGGTGACCCCGATGAGCTGCGGGTCCGCCTCGTTCATGCGAACCTCATGGTCTGTGGTGATGTGACTACCGACGGGTATTTAGACATCCAAAAAATTTCCTTAGCGTAGGGAATGTTTGCCAGGGGCAACTCGTTGTCACCCTTGTGGAACGCGAGGGAAACCTCGCGTTCCTAGTCTTGCCGGTGGGACGCCCCACCGGCGCCAGCAGTTCTCCAGCAGGAGGATCAGACGAAGGGAAGCCCCATGCGCTTCGAGATCATGCGACTCGACGACGTCGACGGTACCGCCGTGGACAGCACCGTCGTGGACGCCGCCTCCGTCAACCGGATCGTGCAGCAGGCCGCGGCGACAGGCCAGCGCATCTACATCCGGCCGGCCGACAGTTCGGCCTCGTAACACCTGACGTTGTGAAGACGAAGCACCCCCGCACGGAACGTCCGTGCGGGGGTGCTGTGATGTGCGGGGCCGCCGAGGAGCCGGCTCAGGAGTTCTGGATGACCTGGGTGACGCCGTTGATGATCTGCTGGACGGCGATGGCGGAGAGCATCATGCCCGCGAGCCGGGTCACCAGCACCACGCCCCCGTCCTTGATCACGCGGATGATGACCAGCGAGTAGCGCATGGTCAGCCAGAGCACCACGTGCATGGCGACGATCGCGGACCACACCGAGAGCTGGCCGCCCACGCCGTCGGCGTGCTGCACCGCGAGGATGACCGAGACGATGGCGCCGGGCCCGGCGAGCAGCGGCATGCCCAGCGGTACGAGCGCCACGTTGACGTCCTTGGTCTGCGTCGGCTCGTCCGTCTTGCCGGTGAGCAGGTCGAGCGCGATGAGCAGCAGGAGGAGTCCGCCCGCGATCATCAGCGCGGGCACGGAGACATGCAGGTAGTCGAGGATCTGCTGACCGAGCAGACCGAAGACGGCGATCACGCCGAACGCGACCGTGACCGCCTGGAGCGCCATCTTGCGCTGCACCTTCGCGGGGCGGCCCGCGGTGAGGGCGAGGAAGATCGGCGTGATCCCGGGCGGGTCCATGATCACAAATAGGGTGAGAAAAAGGGATCCGAAGACAGCGACGTCGAACACAGTGAGCCTTGCGAGAGATGAGCGGGTGGTACGGAGGGGGCGCGGGTCCGGGCAGCGGGCGTCGCGGTGCGTCGGGCACGCGACGGTACGCACGGGGGCGCGGGGAGGGAAACGTGGTGCGGCGGAAGAGCTCGGAACCTCAGCGGCGGACGGCTCCACCGGCGCCCGGCACCGGGAAGGCTCCGGTCGCGCGCCGGGTGATCTCGCCGTAGATCTCGGGATCGGTGGTGCACGCGCCGAGCTCGACGGTCTTCCGGCTGCCGTGGTAGTCGCTGGAGCCGGTCGTGAGCAGTCCCAGTTCGCGGGCGAGGCCGCGCAGCCGGGCCCGGGTGGGCCCGTCGTGGTCCATGTGGTCGACCTCGATGCCGTCGAGGCCCGCCTCGGCGAGGGCGACGATCGTGGACTCGGGGACGACCGCGCCGCGTTTCACCGCGCCCGGGTGGGCGAAGACGGCGACCCCGCCCGCCGCCTTCACCAGGCGGACGGCCTCGAAGGGATCGAACTCGTGCTTCTCGGCGTACGCCCGGCCGCCGTTGCCCAGCCAGTCGGACGTGAAGGCGTCCGAGACGGTGGGGACGACGCCGAGTTCGACGAGGGCGGCGGCGACGTGCGGGCGGCCGACCGAGCCGTCCCCGGCGATGCGGGCGACCTGCTCCCAGGTGATGGGGACGTCGAGGGCGCGCAGCTTGCGGACCATCTCCTGGGCGCGCGGCACCCGGTCGTCGCGGACGAGCTCCCGGGCACGCTCCAGCTCGGCGTCGGCCGGGTCGAAGAGGTAGGCGAGCAGATGCATGCCCACGCCGTCGACGCGGCAGGAGAGTTCGGCGCCGGTGACGAGGGTGAGCCCCTCGGGCAGCGCGTCGATGGCCTGCTTGTGGCCGCCCACGGTGTCGTGGTCGGTGAGCGCGACGACGTCCAGGCCCGCGGCGGCGGCGTTGGCGACCAGCTCGGCGGGGGTGTCCGTGCCGTCCGACGCGGTGGAGTGGGTGTGCAGGTCGATACGCACGACGACTGACTCCGGGGGCTCGCGGGCGGACGGGGGACCGCTCAAGGATAACCGTCGCAGACCGGGCCCCAGGCCGCGAAAGCCCCCTGTCCCGCGTGATCTAGCGCTCGCCCTTCCCCTGCCGGGGCGGTGCTTCCGGGGCGGTGAGCAGGCGGGGGGTGAGCGCTCCGCAGGGGACGAGGTCCACCTCTCCCCCGGCGTCCCGCAGATCGGTGAGGACGAGTTCGTCGTACATCAGGAGCCCGGACTGCTCGGGCCACAGGATCGCCCAGAGCCAGAGCCCCCGCGCCTCGCCCGCGAAGACGGCACGGTCCTCCGGGGCGTTCCTGACGTGCCAGAGCGGGGTCGGGCGGCCGGCGGCGTGGACCTTGGCGTCGGGGGCGGAGTCGACGTTCAGGTGATGACCGGGGTCGGGGCCCTCGATGCCGGCGTACCGGGCGCCGAGTCCGACGCCGAGCTCCTCGGCGACGAGGAGCAGTTCCCCCATCCCGCCCAGCGGGCCGGGTCCGGAGCAGGCCACGGCGCTCGCGCGTCCGCCGCTGCGGTCGTCACCCGCGCTGGCGGCCCCGGTGAACAGCCATCCCACGGGGAGCGGCCAGGGCATCCAGACGGGGACCTGGGTGCGGTGCACCACGACGCCGAGCGCCTCGACGCTGGGCGGTACGACCGGCTGCATCGGGTGGACCTGGCCGTGCACGGAGCACTGCCAGGCGTCGGCGAAGAGACCGGGCGCCCTGACCCGGCCACCGCACTTCGGGCAACTGGGTTCGCCCCTCATAAGGACCAACCGTCCTCCCCGCCGGTCCTCCCGTCAAGGACGATCACCCGTCCGCAGCGTGGCCCTCACCCCGGAAAATAGATGTAGTTTGCATTTATTAGATTGTCTAACTTATTCTGTGCATAACGCATCGATCTGATGAGCCGAGGGAGAAGGAGAGAACCCGTGCGGGAAGAGGATCCGTTCGACGAAGGAGCGACGGGAGGCGGCATCCTGCGTCAGCCGAAGGCCGTCTGGGCCACGGCGGGCGCCTCGGTGGTGGCCTTCATGGGGATCGGCCTGGTGGACCCGATCCTGCCGTCCATCGCCCAGGGACTTGACGCCTCGGCGAGCCAGGTGTCGCTGCTGTTCACCTCGTACTTCCTGATCACCGCGTTCGCGATGCTGGTCACCGGCTTCGTCTCCAGCCGCATCGGCGGCCGCAGGACCCTGCTGGCCGGTCTCGCGCTGGTGGTCGTCTTCGCCGCGCTCTCCGGCACCTCGTCCTCCGTCGCCGAACTGGTCGGCTTCCGGGCCGGCTGGGGCCTGGGCAACGCCCTCTTCGTCTCGACCGCCCTCGCGGTGATCGTCGGAGCGGCGGCGGGCGGCAGCGCGGCGGCGATCCTGCTGTACGAGTCGGCGCTCGGCCTCGGCATGGCGTGCGGGCCTCTGCTCGGCGCGCTGCTGGGGGACGCGAGCTGGCGCTACCCGTTCTTCGGCACGGCGGCACTGATGGCGATCGGCTTCCTCTGCATCGCCGCGTTCCTCAAGGAGCAGCCGAAGCCCGCACGCAAGACGTCACTGCTCGATCCCGTGGGGGCACTGGGCCACGGCGGCCTGGCATCGGTGGCGGCCTCGGCGTTCTTCTACAACTACGCCTTCTTCACGATCCTGGCCTTCACACCGTTCGTGCTGGACATGACCCCGTACAAGTCGGGCGCGGTCTTCTTCGCCTGGGGTCTGCTGCTCGCCGTCTTCTCCGTGCTGGTCGCCCCGCGTCTCCAGCGCCGCTTCGGCTCGCTCAAGGTGCTCGGGGCCTCGCTGGTGCTGCTCGCCGCCGACCTGCTGGTGCTCGGGTACGGCAGCCACACCACGGCGATCGTCGCCACGATCGTCTCCGGCGCGTTCATCGGCATGAACAACACCGTCTACACCGAGCTGGCCCTCGGGGTCTCCGACGCCCCGCGACCGGTGGCGAGCGCCGGATACAACTTCGTCCGCTGGTTCGCCGCGGCGGCGGCCCCCTTCCTCGCCCCGAAGATCGAGGAGTGGACCGACATCCACGTCCCGTTCGTGGTGGCCGCACTCGCCGCCCTGGTCGGCGCGGCCGTCGTGGCAGTACGGCGTACGGCGCTGGTCCACGAGGCCGAGGAGCTGGAGCCGGTCCATGCCCTGGAGGACGGCGTGACGGTGTTCGCCGACTGACGCCTCCTCAGCGGGGCTGGTCAGTCCAGCGGTACGGACGTGCGCAGCGGATCGCGCAGGTCCGTACCGTGCGTCAGCCACCGCTCCTGGAGCTCCTGCGCACCGCGCACCCGCTTCCAGGCGGCCTCGTTGTGCGTCATCGGCAGCAGCGGCAGAAAGCGCACCGGGTCCATCGGCTCGTCCAGCTCCAGGTCCTCCACCAGACCGCCGGGCTCCGCGACCAGGACCGAGGTGAACGGCGCCCCGGTCCACAGCGGTTCGCCCAGGTCCAGCGAGGCGCCCGGGGCCACGATCAGCCCCTCGACCTGCGGGGAGGCGGCCAGCACGGCGAGCGGGCGCAGCACCTGGTCGGTGTCGGCGATTCCGCCCCGTACGGAGAGGATCAGCTCGGCCCGGGGCCCCTTCACCGGGTCGGCGAGCGGTGAGGTGGGATCGGCCATCGGCGCGCCCGACATGCCGAGCGTCGCGTAGCGCACGATGTCGCCGTCGAGGAAGCGCAGCACCTGGATGCGGTCCGTGCCGAGGAACGTCACATCGGCGCGGGCGTCCGGTTCCCCGAGGGCGGAACGGAGCCGGGCCTCGACCAGCGGAAGAATTTCTGCCATGCGGCGAGCATAGATCGCGTAGTGAATGGGCAAAGTACGGGATTGGGCCTTGAGCGGCTGATAGCCTGGCCGCCGGTCGGGACAGCACGCAGAAGCGTCGCTCTTCTTCGTCCCGACGACACGTCGTCCCCCACGGGGGACCGGCCGGAGGAGGTGGGGACTGCCATGGATCCAAGTCGACCGTGCAGTACCGACCGCTCTTCCGCGCCTCGCCTTTCCCGTTGATCCGACGCCTCTCGTCGGTCGCCCGGGGCCGACACCGCCGTCGTGTCCGGACGACTTCCCGGCAGCGGTTCGCGTGACGGAAGAGCCCTTCGTTCCTGCCTGCCTGTAGCGAATTTTGCCTGTCTGTAGCGAACGCCGTCATCGCGCCCGCGCGGTGGAGCCCGCTTTGCGGACGTGCGCCCACGTCCCCATTCCGGGCTGTTCCACGCCCTCGCCGACGGCCCTCCGTGAAGGAGCCAGCCATGTCGATGATCCGTGACCTGCGCGCCGCCGTGCGCCCGTCCCTGCGCCCGTCCCTCCGTAAGAACAGCGCCCCTTACAGCGCGTACGACACCACCCGTGACCCGTCCGCATCCAGCGCCGTCGTCGACTGCGCGGTCTACCGCGACGGCCGCAGGCTGGTGACGCCCGCCACCCCGACCCCGCACGAGGCGATGCTCCAGGTGCGGGAGGAGGGCGGCTTCGCGTGGATCGGTCTGCACGAGCCGACGGAGGCCGAATTCGCCGGCATCGCCCGGGAGTTCGGGCTGCACCCGCTGGCGGTGGAGGACGCCGTCCACGCCCACCAGCGGCCCAAGCTGGAGCGGTACGACGACACCCTGTTCACCGTCTTCAAGACGATCCACTACGTGGAGCACGCCGAACTGACCGCGACCAGCGAGGTCGTGGAGACCGGTGAGGTGATGTGCTTCACCGGCCGGGACTTCGTCATCACCGTCCGGCACGGCGGCCAGGGCTCCCTGCGCGCCCTGCGCCACCGCCTCCAGGACGATCCGGAGCTGCTCGCCAAGGGTCCGTCCGCCGTGCTGCACGCCATCGCCGACCATGTGGTCGACGGGTACATCGCGGTGGCCGAGGCCGTGCAGGACGACATCGACGAGGTGGAGATCGATGTCTTCTCCACCCCGGCGAAGGGCTCGGCGCGCGGATCGGACGCCGGCCGGATCTACCAACTCAAGCGCGAGGTTCTGGAGTTCAAGCGGGCGGTGTCACCGCTGCTGCGGCCCATGCAGCTGCTGAGCGAGCGTCCGATGCGGCTGATCGACCCCGACATCCAGAAGTACTTCCGCGATGTCGCCGACCACCTCGCCCGGGTGCAGGAAGAGGTCCTCGGCTTCGACGAGCTGCTGAACTCGATCCTCCAGGCCAATCTGGCGCAGGCGACGGTCACGCAGAACGAGGACATGCGCAAGATCACCTCCTGGGCGGCGATCATCGCCGTGCCGACGATGATCTGCGGGGTCTACGGCATGAACTTCGACTACATGCCGGAGCTGGAGTGGAAGTACGGCTATCCGATCGTGCTGGGTGTCATCGGGGCGGTCTGTTTCTCGATCCACCGCATCCTGAAGCGCAACGGCTGGCTGTGAGCACGGGCTCATCAGGACGAGAGGCCCCGGGGCCCGTCTAAGCTCGCCCCCATGACTGACGCCGCCGCGACCGACGCCGCCGGCCTGCTGGAGCGGGCCCTCGCCGAGGAAGCCACCAAGAAGTCGGGCCTGGTCTGGGTCCGGGGCTCCGGGCCCGCCCGCGCCGTCTGGCACGTCTGGCACGAGGGGGCGGCGCTCCTGGTCGGCGGCGGCCCGGGCGAGCAGCCGCTGCCGGAGGGCCTGGCCGACGGGGGCCGCGCCGAGGTGACCGTACGCAGCAAGGACAAGGGCGGCCGGATCGTCGCCTGGAGTGCGGCGGTACGTTTCCTGGCGCCGCGTTCCGAGGAGTGGGAGGCGGCGGTCGCCGAGCTGAAGGGCAAGCGGCTGAACGCGCCGGACGCCGAGGCGATGCCCGAGCGGTGGGCGAGCACGTGCACGGTGGTGCGGCTGACGCCCGAGGCGGTGAGCACCGCGCTGCCGGACACCTCGCTGGCGGCCGTTCCGCTGCCGACCGCGGCCACCACCCGGGAGCCCGCCCCGGCGGCGGTCCCCCGGCTGCTGCTGAAGCGCCGCCGGAAGGGCTGAGCCGCAGGGCCGGGCACGCACCGGGCCTCCGGCCTCAGCCGGAGGACTTGGGGAGCTGCCCGCCGTAGTCGACGGTGTCGTCCTTCTCCGGGGCCTCCAGCGGGAAGGCCTGCCCCCAGTCGGCCAGCGAGACCGTGCCCCCGCCGCCGGCCCGGGCCACCCGTACCGGATACGGCTCCTTCTCCAGCGAGACGTCGAAGGCCCCGCCCTCCCCCTTGCCGCCGAGGATCTGGATGGTGCGCTGCCCGGCGACCGTGTCGCGGCCGCCCTTGTTCAGCTTGCCGTGGAGTGCGAGGAGTCCGTCGAGCAGGACCTTCTTGTCGGTGAAGCCGCGCAGTTGACGGTAGCTGGGGTCGCCCTCGGGGACCTTCACGTACTTGCCGCCCAGCTTGTCGGCGGCGGCCACGTCGGCGGTCCCGCTCCCGCCCTCGCTGCCCTCGTGGGTCCAGAACTCGGCGGGCGCCTTGAGGAAGAGCTCGTCCTCGACCCGCAGCAGGGCGAAGCTCTGCTTCTTCGAGGTCACCGAGCCCATGCCGCCCTTCGCGTTGAGCTTCATGTCCAGCCGGTAGGTGCCGCCCTTGCTGACGAGCGTGCCCGACAGGCGTACGGCGCTGGCCGCGCCCGCCGCCGCTCTGGCCTTCTTGTCGATCTCGGCGGCGGAGAGCTTGGCGACGCCGTTGGTCCCCTTGTCCGGATCCTCCTCCGTGCCGCAGGCGGCCAGGGCGACGGTGAGCCCTCCGCACAGCACGAGAGCGAGGGCGGTCCGGCGATGGTTCCGCACGGCCGGGGCAAAAGAGGTCACGGGCGCACTGCCTCTCCACTGCGATCGGGGGTAGCAGACGGCAGCGTACCCGTGCGGCGCACACCGCCCGGCAGCCAGCCGTACGGACGGGTCCGCCGGGGCGCGGCGCGCCGGTACGGGCTAGCCTGATCCCGGCGTACCGGCGAAATCCGCTGGTCGGCGGCGGCAGGCAGGGACGACCGGGGACGCACGGCCACGGACCGGACGAAACGGTTCCGGCAGGATGGCGCAACGGTTCCGGCCGAACGGTGAGACGGTTCCGGCCGGATACGGGACCACACGGACACGGACGGACGAAGGAGGCGGCGGATGGCGGCGGTCACCCCGAGGGTCTTCGTCTCGCACCTGTCCGGGGTGCCCGTCTTCGATCCCAACGGCGACCAGGTCGGCCGGGTCCGCGACCTGGTGGCGATGTTGCGGGTCGGCGGACGCCCGCCCCGCATCCTGGGGCTGGTGGTCGAGGTGATCAGCCGCCGGCGGATCTTCCTGCCGATGACCCGGGTGACGGGTGTCGAGTCCGGCCAGGTCATCACCACCGGCGTCGTCAACATGCGGCGCTTCGAGCAGCGGCCCACCGAACGGCTCGTCCTCGGCGAGTTCCTGGACCGAAGGGTCCGGTTGGTGGATGGCCATGGCCAGGGAGGTGAGGAGGTCACCGTCCTGGACGTGGCCATCCAGCAGCTGCCCGCCCGCCGCGACTGGGAGATCGACAAGTACTTCGTCCGCAAGGGGCGCGGCGGGGCGCTGCGCCGCAAGGGCGAGACGCTGACGGTGGAGTGGTCGGCGGTCAGCGGCTTCTCGCTGGAGGAGCACGGGCAGGGCGCGGAGAACCTGGTCGCCACGTTCGAACGGCTGCGCCCCACCGATGTGGCCAACGCGCTGCACCACCTCTCGCCCAAGCGCCGGGTGGAGGTGGCGGCCGCCCTGGACGACGACCGGCTCGCCGACGTCCTGGAGGAGCTGCCCGAGGACGACCAGGTGGAGATCATCGGCAAGCTCGCCGAGGAGCGGGCCGCCGACGTCCTGGAGGCGATGGATCCCGACGACGCGGCGGACCTGCTCTCGGAGCTGCCGGAGGACGACAAGGAACGGCTGCTGGCGCTGATGCGGCCGGACGACGCCGCCGACGTACGCCGTCTGATGTCGTACGAGGAGCGGACGGCGGGCGGTCTGATGACGACCGAGCCGATCGTGCTGCGCCCGGACGCCACGGTGGCGGACGCGCTGGCCCGGGTGCGGCAGGCGGACCTGTCGCCCGCGCTGGCGGCGCAGGTGTACGTGTGCCGCTCGCCCGACGAGACCCCCACGGGCAAGTACCTGGGCACGGTGCACTTCCAGCGGCTGCTGCGCGATCCGCCGTTCACCCTGGTCAGCTCGATCGTGGACAGCGATCTGGTGCCGCTGCCGCCGGACACCCCGCTGCCGCTGGTCACCAGCTATCTGGCCGCGTACAACATGGTGTCGGCGCCGGTCGTGGACGAGAGCGGTTCGCTGCTGGGCGCGGTGACCGTGGACGACGTTCTGGACCATCTGCTGCCGGACGACTGGCGCGAGACGGACCTGGCGGATCTGCACGGTCAGACGGGTCTGCACGGGGAGGAGGGGGTCGGCCGTGGCGGGCGATGAGCGGGCGAAGGCGTCATCGACCGGTTCCTCCGGGCTGATGCGGCCCCCGCGGACCCGGCTGGACCAGCCGAAGGCGCCGCGCCGGCGGCTGCTGCCGGAGTACGACCCGGAGGCGTTCGGCCGGTTCTCGGAGCGGATCGCGCGGTTCCTGGGGACCGGGCGGTTCATCGTCTGGATGACGCTGATCATCATCGTCTGGGTGCTGTGGAACATCTTCGCGCCCAAGGACCTGCGGTTCGACCAGTACCCGTTCATCTTCCTGACGCTGATGCTCTCGCTCCAGGCCTCGTACGCCGCGCCGCTGATCCTCCTCGCGCAGAACCGGCAGGACGACCGCGACCGGGTCACGCACGAGCAGGACCGCAAGCAGAACGAGCGCTCCATCGCCGACACCGAGTACCTGACGCGGGAGATCGCGGCCCTGCGGATGGGCCTGGGCGAGGTCGCCACCCGGGACTGGATCCGCTCGGAGCTCCAGGACATGGTGAAGGACATGGAGGAGCGCCAGGTGCTGCTCCCGGCCGAGAGTGACGAAGGCGACCGCTGACGGGCTACCCGTCCGTAGGCCCGCGCGCCGTAACATCGTCTGTATGGCTACGGAAGACGCGGTGCTTGAGGCACTGTCGACAGTGAACGACCCGGAGATCCACCGCCCGATCACCGAGCTGGGCATGGTGAAATCGGTCGAGATCGATCCTGACGGTGTAGTCGCTGTCACCGTGTATCTCACGGTCTCCGGCTGCCCGATGCGCGAGACGATCACCCGGAACGTGACCGATGCGGTCGCCCGGGTCGAGGGCGTCTCGCGGGTCGAGGTGACCCTCGACGTCATGAGCGACGAACAGCGCAAGGAGCTGGCGAGCGCGCTGCGCGGCAGCAACGCCGAGCGTGAGGTGCCGTTCGCCCAGCCCGGCTCGCTGACCCGGGTGTACGCGGTCGCCTCCGGCAAGGGCGGCGTCGGCAAGTCCTCGGTGACGGTGAACCTCGCTGCGGCGATGGCGGCCGACGGGCTGAAGGTCGGCGTCGTGGACGCCGACATCTACGGGCACAGCGTGCCCCGGATGCTGGGTGCGGACGGCAAGCCCACCCAGGTCGAGAACATGATCATGCCGCCGTCCTCGCACGGCGTGAAGGTCATCTCCATCGGCATGTTCACCCCGGGCAACGCGCCCGTGGTCTGGCGCGGTCCGATGCTGCACCGGGCGCTCCAGCAGTTCCTCGCCGATGTGTACTGGGGCGATCTGGACGTCCTGCTGCTGGACCTGCCGCCGGGCACCGGCGACATCGCGATCTCGGTGGCGCAGCTCGTGCCGAACGCGGAGATCCTGGTCGTCACGACCCCGCAGCAGGCGGCGGCCGAGGTGGCCGAGCGGGCCGGTTCGATCGCCGTGCAGACCCACCAGAAGATCGTCGGCGTGGTGGAGAACATGTCGGGCATGCCGTGCCCGCACTGCGACGAGATGGTCGACGTGTTCGGTTCGGGCGGCGGCGCGCGGGTCGCCGAGGGGCTGACGCGGACGGTCGGCGCCGAGGTTCCGGTGCTGGGCGCGATCCCGATCGACGTACGGCTGCGCGAGGGCGGCGACGAGGGCAAGCCGGTCGTCCTGTCCGACCCCGACTCCCCGGCCGGCAGCGCGCTGCGGGCGATCGCGCAGAAGCTGGGCGGCCGTCAGCGCGGTCTGTCGGGCATGTCGCTGGGGATCACCCCGCGCAACAAGTTCTGACCCGCACAGCCGGTCCGTACGGGCGACAGGGCGGGCCGGTGGTCATCCGGCCCGCCCTGTCGTTGTTACGCCTGCGCCGCGTCGTTACGCGTACGTCTCGATGTCCTTGATGACCGCGAAGCCGAGGCCGTACGCGCTCATCCCCCGGCCGTACGCCCCGATGTGCACGCCCTCGTGGGCGGAGCCGGCCAGCACCCAGCCGAACTCGGACTCGCGGTAGTGGAACTCCACCGGCACCCCGTCCACCGGCAGGGAGAGCGTCGTCCAGGGGGCGCTGCCGAGGTCGTCGGCGAGGGTGAACGCCGTCTCGGTCTGCTGGTCCAGCCAGTCGTCGCGCAGGGTGTGGTCCATCTGCGGCGGCCAGGTGTACGCCAGCAGGCCGGAGCCCGCGAGCCAGGCCGCCGAGGACACCGTGGTGGCGTCCAGCACGCCCGTACCGTCGCCGCTGCGCCGCACGGGGCTCGCGGCCACCGTGATCACCGCGGCGAACCGCTCCTTGTCGGCGGAGCCGTCCGACTTCACCGACGGCTCGTCACCGTGGCCCGTCGCACCGTGCTGCACGGTGCCGTCGGCCGCGGTGCCGACCTGCATCAGCCAGCGCGGGCCCGTGAAGGCCTCGTCCAGCCCGTACCAGGGGAAGGTCGCCGCCAGGTAGCCGTCGGCGGCCCGCCGGGCCGCCGGGGCGTCCTGCGGCTCCTCCTCCGCCGTGGCCGTGCCCGGGACACCGTCCGTATCAATCCGACTCGTCGTCTCCATGTGCGCGGCCGCTCCTCGATCGGTCAGGATCCGGAGCGGCCCGCCCCCCGCGGGCTTGGGCGTCCTCGCAACCGGACAGATGGAGAATAGCGATACCGTCCGGACGAGTCGGGATTGACCGGGGCTCAGGTGGCGTCGGAGTCGAACGGCGGGCGCTCGGGCCGATCCGGCGCGGGGGCCTTCTTCAGCAGGTCAGGAGCGGTTTCGCCGGTCTTGGTCAGGCTGGTGGAGGGGGCGCCGGCCGACGCGCCCGCGGAGCCGTTCGCCGCACTGTTGGCGGTATCGGACGCGGCCGGGGTGCGGCCGTTGACCGCGTCGGTGACGTCGGCCAGATCCTTGCGCAGGTCGAAGCTCTCGCGGATCTCCTTCAGCCCCAGGTCGTCGTTGCCGTCCATCAGCTGCTTGCGGACGAACGTCTTGGGGTTGAGGTCCTCGAACTCGAAGTCCTTGAACTGGGGGCCCAACTCGGAGCGGATGTCTTCCTTGGCGCTGTCCGAGAACTCGCGGATCTTGCGGATGGTGCGCGTGACGTCCTGGATCAGCTTGGGCAGCTTGTCGGGGCCGAAGACCAGCACGGCCAGCACCCCGAGCGTCAGCAGCTCCAGTGCGCCTATGTCATTGAACACCTTGTTGCTCCTCGTGTTCTCCGCGTGTTCTCCGTGCGATCGCGGCCCGGGTCCGCCTGCTGCCCGGACCGGTCAAAGGTACCTGTCGAAGGTGTCCGGGCGGTACCTCGCGGTGGCGCGCACGTGCCGGATGCCGTGCCGGCTCGCGTACCGGATCATGTGCCGCTCGCCGAGCCGAGCTTCAGGGTCACGGTCCGTTCCTTGCCGCCTCGGGTCAGCTTGAGGTCGAGATCGTCGCCGGGGCGGTGGGCCCGGATCTTCACGATCAGCTCCTCGCCGCTGTGCACGCGCTGGCCCTCGACCTGCGTGATGACGTCGCCGGACTTGATGCCCGCCTTGTCGGCGGGACCGTCCTCGGCGACGGCGGGCCCGCCGTCGGCGCCCTTCGTGCCGACCTTGGCCCCGTCGCCGGTGTACTTCATGTCGAGCGTGACGCCGATCACCGGGTGGGTGGCCTTGCCGGTGCTGATCAGCTCCTCGGCGACGCGCTTGCCCTGGTTGATGGGTATGGCGAAGCCGAGGCCGATGGAGCCGGACTGGCCGCCGGACTCGGGGCCCCGGCCGCTGTCGGCCGCGCGGATGGCGCTGTTGATGCCGATCACGTGGGCCCGGGAGTCGACGAGGGGGCCGCCGGAGTTGCCCGGGTTGATCGGGGCGTCGGTCTGGAGGGCGTCGACATAGCTGATGTCGCTGCCGTCGCCCTTCTCGCCGCCCGCGGTGATCGGCCGCTGCTTGGCGCTGATGATGCCCGAGGTCACCGTGTTGGACAGGTCGAAGGGGGCGCCGATGGCCACCACCGGGTCGCCGACCTGGACGTTGTCGGAGTTGCCCAGGGGCAGGGGCTTGAGGCCGGAGACGCCGCGGACCCGGACGACCGCGAGGTCGTAGCCGCTGTCCTTGCCGACCAGCTCGGCGGAGGCCGTCTCGCCGGTGCTGAACGTGACGGTGATGTCGCCGCTGGATCCGGCCGGGGCGACGACGTGGTTGTTGGTGAGGATGTGACCCCGGCCGTCGAGGACGAAGCCGGTGCCGGTGCCCGACTCGGCGGTGCCGCTGACGTGCAGGGTGACCACGCTGGGCAGGGCGCTGGCGGCGATGCCCGCGACGCTGTCGGGGGCCCGGTCGCCGTTGTCGCGGCCCGCCTGGGGCAGTTCGACGGTGGTCAGCCCGCCGTTGCGCTCGATGTACGCGCCGACTCCGCCGCCGATGCCGCTGGCGACCAGGGCCAGCAGAAGCACCCCGGCGAAGGCCCCGCCGCGCCGCTTCTTCTTCCGCCCGGGCTCGGCGCCCTCGGGCGGACCGGGCCGGGTCAGCGGCTGCCCCGGGGCGCCCCAGGGGTCGTACTGGAGCCACTGCGTCGGCCGGTGCTGCTGCCCGTGGCCCGGGTGGCCGGGCTGCTGCTGCTCGTGGGCCGCCGCCGCGTGCGGGGCATTCGCATGGGCCTGGGGCTGCGGGGGCGGCGGCGCGAAGGTGTCGGCGGGCGCGGGGTGGGGCGGTGTGAAGGCGTCGGCGGGCGCGGGCTGCGGGGCCGCGAAGCCTCCGGCGGGCTGGGGGTGCGGCGGCGTGTGGCCGTCGGTGGGGGCCGGGGCCGGGATGCCGGCGCCGTTCGTCGCGGCGTACTGCGGTGACGGTCCTCCGGCCCCCGGCGGTACGACCGTGCCGTGGGCCGGGGTCGGCCGCTGCACCGGCGGGGCGGGCGCCCAGGGGCCCGGGCCGCCGTAGGGCGGGGTGCCGTACTCGTCGGGCTCGTGCAGCGGCTGCCCGGCCGGACGCGGGCGCGGAACCGCCTGGTCCGGGGCGGGCGGGGCCGGTGCTGTGGCCGCCTGGTCCGGGGCGGCCGGGGCCGGGCCGGGCGCGGCGGCCCGGTCCGGGGCGGTGGGCTCCTCCGGCTTCGGGGTGGCCGCCGGGGCCGGCCCGCCGTCCGGCTCCGGGCCGTCGGCGCGCCTCGCCATGGGGCGGCTCCACCACTTCGCCTGCGGCCCGGTGGGCTTCCCGTCGTCCATGTTCTCCCCGCAACTGGCCTCTGTTGTACGCCCCACAGAGGCGTCCCTCACCGGAATTCAACCAGGTTTGCGAAACCCTGCGCAGGGTCCCGTCAGGGCAGAGGGGAAAGCGGGCTCGCCAGATCGTTGGCGGGCGCGCCCGGGGGCGGCCCCGAGGCCAGCGAGGAGGGAACCGTCTTCGGTACCGCACCGCTGCCGAGCGCCGCCGCCAGCAGCGGGGTGGCGGAGGTCGCCGGGCGTATCAGCGGCGGCACGGACACGTTCAGCACGGGGAGCATGAACGGGTGTCCGCCCGAGGTCGAAGCGCCGTACAGCGGCGGAGCGGTCGGGGGTCCCTGCCGGTTCACCGGAGGCGTGACGGCCGGAGCCACCGGGGTTCCGGTGAGCGACGGGGGCACGGCGTTCGTCCCGGTCCCGGCGCTGCCGGAGCCCGGCCGTTCGGCCGCCCTGCCACCGTCGGTCACCGCGAGAGCGCCGCCGCCCCGACGGCTGACCGCCGTGGCGCCGTTCTCCGCGCGGGTCTCGGCGTCGAGCGGGGTGACGTTGTTCCCCGCGCCCTCTGCGCGCAGGGCCGATTCGGGGCCGGAGTCCAGCGGCAGGGTGCCGCCCAGCGCGATGGCCGCGAGGGAGACGGCGCTGGCCGCAGCGAACGCGAAGCGCCGCCCGCGCCAGGGCGAGCGGTCCGCGTCACGGCCCACCTCGTGTATGGGGAAGGCCGAACCGGCGGCCGCCCCGCCGCGCAGCACGGCGGTGGAGCCGTGAGTGGCCGGGAGATAGCCGAAACCGTCCAGCGGGGAGGGTCCGGTGTCGGCACGCGTGCTGCCGCCGGAGGGCCGCAGGCCGGGGAAGAACTCGTCGGCGAAGGGTCCCCGGCCGCCGAACGGTCCGCCGGAGCCGCTGTCGTCGCCGCCGGGACCCCCGGGAAGGCCCTGGAGGCGGGCCAGGAACCCCTCGGAGGGCGAGGGTGAGGCGGACATGGCGAAGGCGCTCTTGAGGCGGCGCTGGGCGTCGGCCTCGGCCTTGCACTTGGCGCAGGTCGCGAGGTGGGCCAGGACCCGCTCACGGGCGTCGTGTTTCAACTCGCCGTCGACCAGCGCGGCGAGCCGGTCCCCCAGGTGCGCTTCGGCAGGGGTGGGACCGGTGGGACCTGTGCCGCTCACGCCACTCCGCCCTCCCCCGCCAGGACCGCGTCCGCCAGGGAGCGCTGCTCGGCGCGGGCCTCGGGCGAACGGTGCTTGAGCGCCTTGCGCAGATGCGAGCGGCCGCGGTGGATCCGGCTGCGGACGGTGCCGAGCTTCACCCCGAGGGTCGCGGCGATCTCCTCGTAACTGAGGCCCTCGATGTCGCAGAGGACCACGGCCGCGCGGAATTCGGGCGCGAGGGTGTCCAGCGCCTGCTGCACGTCGGCGTCGAAGTGCGTGTCGTTGAAGATCTGCTGCGGGGACGGCTCACGGCTCGGCAGCCGCTCGGCCGCGTCGTCGCCGAGCGAGTCGAAGCGGATGCGCTGCTTGCGCCGGACCATGTCCAGGAAGAGGTTGGTCGTGATGCGGTGCAGCCAGCCCTCGAAGGTGCCGGGGGTGTACGTCGACAGCGAGCGGAACACCCGGACGAAGACCTCCTGGGTCAGGTCCTCGGCGTCGTGCTGGTTTCCCGTCAGCCGGTAGGCAAGGCGGTACACGCGACCGCTGTGCGTGCTGACGATCTCTTCCCATGAGGGCGGGGTCCACGCCTGAGAGTCCGCATCAGAGGCGAAGGTCGCGGTCGGTGCGGAGTCTTCGGAAGAACGGTCAGCAATGTTGGTCACGGATTTCGGCTCACCGGCCGACCTGAGCAGGCGCCGCAGCACCCCTCCCCGGTCCACAGGCGCAGCCGCACCTCCCCTATCGGCTCTGGTGGTGTCCAGTGGAGCCCCTACCATAGCCACCTCGCCCGTTAGCTCCGGATAAGCCTTTTCCCTGTTGGGGCCGGGCGTCGCCCGGGACTTTCACCCAGCTCACCGGTCCGATCCGCGGACCCGGTCGCTGGGCTTCCCCCACTCCTTGCACAACGCCCGGTCCCATCTGCGGGTTCCCGGGTCCAGCGGATACAGTCACCGTTGCGCCAACTACGGGGACAGGAGAGGGTCATTACCGCCAACCGGCAGACGAGCTGGGCGTTCGCCGACGCCTTTGTCGCCGAGGACGAAGCACTGCACGTGGCCCGGGAGCGGGCTCGCGAGCTGGGGCTTCGCCCGGTGTCACCGGGCACCGGCGCCGCGCTGCGCCTGCTGGCCGCCGCCGCGGACGCCAAAGCGGTGGCGGAAATCGGCACGGGCACCGGCGTGTCCGGCATCTATCTCCTGCACGGAATGCGGCCGGACGGGGTCCTGACCACGGTGGACCCCGAGCCCGAGCGCCAGCAGTTCGCCCGGGAGGCGTTCCGCGCGGCGGGGTTCGCCACCAACCGGGCCCGGTTCATCCCCGGCCGCGCCCTGGACGTCCTGCCCCGGCTCGCGGACGGCGGTTACGACCTCGTCTTCTGCGACGGGGACCGGCTGGAGAGCCTCGATGTGCTCGCTGAATCGTTGCGCCTGCTGCGTCCGGGCGGTCTGGTCTGCTTCGAGGGCGTCTTCGCGGACGGCCGCACGGTCGACTCGGCCGCCCAGCCGGCCGAGGTGCTGCGGCTGCGGGAACTGCTGCGCGCGGTGCGTGAGAGCCAGGAGCTGATGTCGACCCTGCTGCCGGTCGGCGACGGGCTGCTCTGCGCGGTCCGGCGCGGCTGAGCGCGCGGGGCGAAGAACCACTGAGCGGCGCGGGGCGAAGCACCACGAACGAGCGGACGCACCACGGACGAGCGGACGAGCGGACGCACCACTGCCCGGCACGGAGACCGTGCCGGGCAGTGGCGGAAGGTGATGGGCGTTCCGCGTCAGCCGACGACTTTCTTCAGCGCGTCGCCGAGGGCATCGGCCTCGTCCGGAGTCAGCTCGACAACAAGCCGACCGCCGCCTTCGAGCGGAACGCGCATGACGATGCCCCGCCCCTCCTTTGTCACCTCGAGCGGGCCGTCGCCCGTCCGCGGCTTCATGGCCGCCATGCTCGTTCCCCTTCCTGAAACCAGCTCATCGCAACCGGCGGCCCCATGACAGGCGCTGCCTCACCGGCATCGAACACATTGCTTCTTCGCCATTATCCCGCATCAACGACCCCGATGACCAACATCGGTCTGCATCGCTTGCGCAACGCGCTCTCTCAAAACCACCCAATTCGGCGATCCGGCTGCGATACTGCGCCGCCCCGGACCCCTGGGTGAGGGCCAATTGTTAGACGCAGGTCACATCTCTGCCCCGGCCGGCGTCGGCCATGCTTGCCTGCAAGGAGCAACGACGCCCGAGCAGCGAGGGGAAACCGGAATGGCCGACGAGCAGGCGAACACCGTTCTGTACGACGTGAGCGAGGGGCTCGCGACGATCACGCTCAACCGACCCGACGCGATGAACGCGCTGAACACGGCGGCGAAGGTCGCGCTGCGCGACGCGCTGCTGGAGGCGTCGGCGGACCCAGCGGTACGGGCGGTGCTGCTCACGGCCACCGGGCGCGCCTTCTGCGTCGGCCAGGACCTCAAGGAGCACGTCGCCACGCTCCTGGCGACCCGCGAGGCGGGCGACGGCAACGCGCTGAGCACGGTACAGGAGCACTACAACCCGATCGTGCGGGCGATCACGGAGATGGCGAAGCCGGTCGTCGCCGGGGTGAACGGCGTGGCGGCCGGAGCCGGGTTCGGTTTCGCGCTGGCGGCCGACTACCGGGTGGTCGCGGACACCGCCTCCTTCAACACCTCGTTCGCGGGCGTCGCGCTCACGGCGGACTCGGGCGTGTCCTGGACGCTGCCCCGGCTGATCGGCCAGAGCCGCGCCGCCGACCTGCTGTTCTTCCCCCGGTCGATCTCCGCCCAGGACGCGCTGGAGCTGGGGATCGTCAACCGGGTCGTCCCGGCCGCCGAGCTGGCCGAGCAGGCGGCGGCGGTGGCCCGCACCCTGGCCGCCGGGCCCACGGTGGCGTACGCGGCGCTGAAGGAGTCGATGGCGTACGGCGCCGGGCACACGCTCGGCGAGACGCTGGAGAAGGAGGACGAACTCCAGACTCGGGCGGGCGCGTCGCAGGACCACACCATCGCGGTGGAGGCCTTCCTCGCCAAGGAGAAGCCCGTCTACCTCGGGAAGTAGCAGCGGCTCAGCCCGGTGTGCTGCCGCCGCCGCGCGCCACGCAGTCCGCGAGGTGGTCGTCGACCAGTCCGCAGGCCTGCATCAGCGCGTAGGCGGTGGTGGGTCCGACGAAGCGGATCGAGCGTTTCTTCAGCGCCTTGGCGAGCGCGGTGGACTCCGGCGTGATGGCCGGGACGTCCGACAGCGTGCGCGGGGCGGGCCGGCCGGCCGGGTCGGGGGCGTAGGACCAGATCAGCTCGTCCAGTTCCCCGGCCCGCCAGCCGGCGAGCACCTTCGCGTTGGCGAGGGTCGCGTCGACCTTGGCCTTGTTGCGGATGATCCCCGGGTCGGCCAGGAGCCGTTCCCGGTCGGCGTCGGTGAACTTCGCGACCGCCTCGATCCGGAATCCCTCGAAGGCGGTACGGAAGGTCTCGCGGCGGCGCAGGATCGTGATCCAGGAGAGCCCGGACTGGAAGGCCTCCAGGCAGAGCCGTTCGAACAGGGCGTCGTCCCCGTGGACCGTCCGGCCCCACTCGGTGTCGTGGTAGGCGAGGTAGTCCTCGGCGGACAGGCCCCAGGGGCAGCGCAGTCCGCCGTCGGCGGCGGGCAGGGCGGCGCTCATCGGCTGTCCTCCTCGGTGCGGTCCGGGCCATCGGTACGGTCCGGGCCGTCGGCGCGGTCGGCCGGTTCCGGCGCGGGCCGGTCGCCGGGCCGCTTGAACAGGTCGGTGCCCGTCGTCACCGCGGCCGCCCGGTCCCCGGCCAGGGTGGATTCCAGCTCCGCGATCCGGGCGTCGCGCTCGGCCAGCTCCGCGCCGAGCCGGGACAGCGCCTCGTCGACGTCCACCATCCGGTAGCCCCGCAGCGCCATCGGCAGGCGCAGCGCCTCGATGTCCGCCCGGCCGACCGGGCGGGCCGCGGGCAACGGGTCGGTGAACCGCTCGGGCGGTACGTCCTGGAGCACCGCGCTCCCACCACCGCCGACCACCGCGAGGGTGACCGCGGTGACGACCACGACCATCGTGAGCAGCAAGAACCAGAACACGCGCATCTCCCCGGGGGCGGAAACCTCGTCCGGCTCCGATCGTGCCATGCGGCACCGACAGGTCGGGGCCGGGCCACGAAAGGCCGTAGGGTCGGCAGCCGGGTCGTAGGCGGTTATCTGAGGAGGAAAGACGGGATGCGCAGCGGTGCACTCAGGCTGGGGCGGCGGGAATTCGGTCCCCACGAGCCGGTGATCATGGCGATCGTGAACCGGACCCCGGACTCCTTCTACGACCAGGGCGCCACGTTCCGGGACGAGCCGGCGCTCGCCCGGGTCGAGCAGGCGGTGGCCGAGGGCGCGGCAATCATCGACATCGGCGGGGTGAAGGCGGGCCCCGGCGAGGAGGTGACCGCCGAGGAGGAGGCGCGCCGCACGGTCGGGTTCGTCGCCGAGGTCCGCCGCCGCCATCCGGACGTCGTGATCAGCGTGGACACCTGGCGGCACGACGTGGGTGAGGCGGTCTGCGAGGCCGGGGCGGATGTGCTGAACGACGCGTGGGGCGGGGTGGACCCGAAGCTGGCGGAGGTCGCCGCGCGGTACGGGGCGGGGCTCGTGTGCACGCACGCGGGCGGCGCGGAGCCGCGGACGCGGCCGCACCGGATCGCGTACGACGACGTCATGGCGGACATCCTGCGCGTGACGGTGGGGCTCGCGGAGCGGGCGGTGGAGCTGGGGGTGCGGGCCGACGGGATCATGATCGATCCGGGTCACGACTTCGGGAAGAACACCCGGCATTCCCTGGAGGCGACGCGCCGGCTGGAGGAGATGGCGGATACGGGGTGGCCGGTGCTGGTGTCCCTGTCCAACAAGGACTTCGTCGGGGAGACGCTGGACCGTCCGGTGAAGGAGCGGGTCATCGGGACGCTGGCCACGACGGCGGTTTCGGCGTGGCTGGGGGCGCGGGTGTATCGGGTGCACGAGGTGGCGGAGACGCGGCAGGTTCTGGACATGGTGGCGTCCATTGCCGGGCATCGGGCACCGGCCGTGGCCCGGCGGGGGCTGGCGTAGTTCTTCGCCGCCTGCGTGGTGGCCTGCCCGGCGGGCGGGGCCCGGGGCGCTGCCCCTGGGCCCCGCTCCTCAAGCGCCGGAGGGGCTGAAAGATGTCCTCAATCGCCGGACGGGCTTGATTTCGCCGGGCCGGCCCGGAATGTGCCGGGCAAAGATGCCCTCAAACGCCGGGCGGGCCGAAAGCCGAAACAGTCAGCGCCCGACCTCCTTCGTCACCAGCATCACCGCTTCCTCCACGTCGTCCGTTACGTGGAACAGCAACAGGTCCTTCTCCGAGGCCTTGCCCTGGGCCACCACCGTGTCGCGGAGCCAGTCGATCAGGCCGCCCCAGTACGCCGTGCCGAACAGGACGATCGGGAAGCGGGTGACCTTGCCGGTCTGGACGAGGGTGAGGGCCTCGAAGAGTTCGTCCAGGGTGCCGAGGCCGCCGGGCAGGACCACGAAGCCCTGGGCGTACTTCACGAACATCGTCTTGCGGACGAAGAAGTAGCGGAAGTTGACGCCGATGTCGACGTGCGGGTTGAGGCCCGATTCGAAGGGCAGCTCGATACCGAGGCCGACCGAGACGCCCTTGGCCTCCCGGGCGCCCTTGTTGGCCGCCTCCATCGCGCCCGGGCCGCCGCCGGTGATCACCGCGAAGCCCGCGTCGACCAGGGCCTTGCCGATCGCCACCCCGGCCTCGTACTCCGGCGATCCGGCGGGGGTGCGGGCCGAGCCGAAGACGCTGATCGCGCTCGGCAGTTCGGCGAGCGCCCCGAAGCCCTCGACGAACTCCGACTGGATGCGCATCACCCGCCAGGGGTCGGTGTGCACCCACTCGGAGTCGCCCTCGGAGTCCAGCAGCCGCTGATCGGTCGTGCCGGGCTGGACCTGCTCCCTGCGGCGCAGGACCGGGCCCAGCCACTGTTCCCCCGGGCTGACCGCTCCCTCGGGAACCTCCGCGCCCTCGGGGATCCGTGCGTCCTCGGCGTTGCCCATGTTCCGCTCCCTCCACCGACCTGCTTCGTGCTGGGTCGTACGTGTCGTGCTGCGTGCGGCCAGCGTAGATCGGCGGAGGTTACGTACGGGGGAATGCCGTGCGTCAGCCGGTCAGCCAGGAGCGGAGGCGGTCCTCGCAGTGGGTGATCTTCTCGACCGCCACGTGCTCGTCGCGCTTGTGGGCGTACATCGGGTCGCCGGGTCCGTAGTTCACCGCGGGGACGCCGAGCGCGCCGAAGCGGGAGACGTCGGTCCAGCCGAACTTGGGCCGGGCCGTGCCGCCGACGGCGGTCATGAAGGCCTGGGCGGCGGGGTGGGAGAGGCCGGGCATCGCGGCGCCGGAGTGGTCGTCGATGACGATCTCGGTCACTCCGCAGTCGGCGAAGACCTCGCGGACATGGGCGATCGCCTCCTCCTCGGTGCGGTCGGGGGCGTAGCGGTAGTTGACGACGACGGTGCAGGCGTCCGGGATGACGTTGGTGGCGACGCCGCCCTCGATGCCGACCGCGTTGAGGCCCTCGTGGTACTCCAGGCCGTCGATGACGGGGCGGCGGGGCTCGTACGCGGCGAGGGCGGCCAGGATCGGGGCGGCGGCGTGGATCGCGTTGGACCCCATCCAGCTGCGGGCCGAGTGGGCCCGCTCGCCCGTCGTCCGCAGGTGGACCCGGAGCGTGCCCTGGCAGCCGCCCTCGACCTCGCCGTCGGAGGGCTCCAGCAGGACGGCGAAGTCTCCGGCGAGCCAGTCGGGGTGCGCGTCGGCGATGTGGCCGAGGCCGTTGAGGTGGGCGGCGACCTCTTCGTTGTCGTAGAAGATGAAGGTCAGGTCGCGGTTGGGCTCGGGGACCGTCGCGGCGATCCGGAGCTGGACGGCGACGCCGGACTTCATGTCGGAGGTCCCGCAGCCCCAGAGGATCCCGTTCTCGTCGAGGCGGGAGGGGACGTTGCCGGCGATCGGCACGGTGTCGATGTGCCCGGCGAGGACGACGCGCTCGGCGCGGCCCAGGTTCGTCCGGGCGACGACGTTGTTGCCGTGGCGGTCGACGGTGAGGTGCGGCAGGGCGCGCAGGGCCGATTCGATCGCGTCGGCGAGGGCCTTCTCCTCCCCGCTGACCGAGGGGAAGTCGACGAGCCGGGCGGTGAGCGCCGGTCCGTCCAGGCTGAGGTCCAGGGCGAGGTCAGGTGTGCTGTCGGCCATGGGCCCGACCCTAAGCGACAGGGGTATCGGTCCCGCCCGGGGCCTCCAGTACGGTGGGCCCGTGTCCAGGACAGCCAGCCCTCGCCGACGACGCCTCTTCCGCTACGGGGCCGCCTTCGCCGTGCTCGCGGCGCTGGGCGGTTATCTGGCCGTGCAGTACGACTCCTCGGGTTCGAAGAACCCGCCGCGCTGTGTGGTGGAGGCGAAGGACGGGGACGAGGGCGAGACCCAGCGGTACGAGATGAGCCTGGCCCAGGCCGTCAACGCGGCGACGATCTCCGCGGTGGGCACCACCCGGGGCATGCCCGAGCGGGCGGTGACGATCGCACTGGCGACCGCGCTCCAGGAGTCCACGCTCCGCAACATCGACTACGGGGACCGGGACTCGGTGGGCCTGTTCCAGCAGCGGCCCTCGCAGGGCTGGGGCACCGTGGAGCAGATCATGGATCCGGTCTACTCGGCCGGGAAGTTCTACGAGGGCCTGGCCGAGGTTCCGGGCTATTCGCGCCTGCCGCTGACCGTGGCCGCGCAGCGCGTGCAGCGCAGCGGGTTCCCGCAGGCGTACGCGAAGCACGAGCCGGACGCCGCACTGCTCGCGGCCGCGCTGACCGGGCGCAGGCCGGCCTCGCTGAGCTGCACCCCGTCGACGGCCACGGCCGAGGGCCCGGGGGATGCCGGGCGGGTGCGGGCCGAGCTGGTGCGGGCCTTCGGCAAGGGCGTGCTGCCCGCCGCGAAGGCCGCGGGCGCGTCCGCCGCCTCGACCGTCTCGGTGCCCGTACCGGCGACCTCGGCGCGGGCCGAGGACAAGGCCTCGCCGCGGCGCGGCTGGGAGCTGGCGCACTGGGCCGTGGCGCAGTCCGAGGCGCTGCGGATCGAGCGCGTGAGCTATGCGGACCGGGTCTGGGACGCCGGTACGGGCTGGCGGACGGAACGCGCGAAGGGGAAGGAAACGGGCACGACCGCGGTCAGGATCCAGGTCGGTCAGTAGTACGCCCCGTCACTCGTACGGGCCATGGGGGGCCACGACCCCGGACGCGTTTCGCCCTCTTCCTCGCAGCCGTGCCACCCTGCCCTGATTCCCTTGTCCGGCAAGGGAAGTGACGGTTCATCGGGTCCCGGCGGTATGGATTGTTTGCCCGGGTTCTTCCGCTGCGGATAATCGGACGCATTACTCAGTCTTTACCTTTGCCCGCCGCAACCTTCCCCTCCCCCGAAGCGGTTGTCAGTGCGTCCGATCACCGGACAAACAAATTCGTGCACAACCCGCTGAAGGAGCATCATGTCCCTCCCCCTGACCCGTCGGATCGCTCGTGCCGCGCTGCTGATCGCCGCTGGCGCGACCCCCGTGGTCGGTGCGGCCGGTGCCGCGAGCGCCGCAGAGCTCCCGCAGACCCCGAACCTGGGCGGTCTGACCGCACTGGACGGCGCGAACGCCGGCGACGCCCTGGACAGCGCCGCCCGGCAGGGCACGCAGGCCGCCGGTGAGACCGGTGGCCGGCTTGTCGGGACCGCGCTCCCGGCGGCGGGCGAGACCGTCGGCAAGTCCGCCAAGGTCGCCGTCCCGGCCGCCCAGGAGGCCGCGGGCCAGGCCGCCGGCAACGCGGGCCAGGCCGTCGGCGGGGTGGCCGAGGCCGCCGGTGGCGGTCTGCCGACCGACGGCCTCGGCGACGGGCTGCCCACCGACAGCCTCGGCAAGGGCGGCCTGCCCACCGACGCCCTGCCGCTGAACGGCCTGCCGATCGGCTGATCCCCCACGCACATGCCGGAGGGCCTGAGGAGTGCGCACTCCTCAGGCCCTCCCGCGTATCCGGGCCCCGCGTGTCCAGGCCCTCCCGCGTATCCAGGCCCTCCCGCGCATCCGGGTCAGGACAGGCGCTTGACCGCCGCCGCCACCCGCTCGTCCGTCGCGGTGAACGCCACCCGGACGAAGCTCGCGCCCGCCGGGCCGTAGAAGTCGCCGGGCGCGACCAGGATGCCCCGCTCCGCGAGGTACGCCACGGTGTCCCAGCACGGCTCGTCGCGGGTCGCCCACAGGTAGAGGCTCGCCTCGCTGTGCTCGATCCGGAAGCCGTGCGCCTCCAGGGCCGCGCGCAAGGCGAGGCGCCGGTCCGCGTACCGGGCGCGCTGCTCGGAGACGTGCACGTCGTCGCCGAGGGCGGCGACGGTGGCGGCCTGGACGGGGGCGGCCGTCATCATCCCGCCGTGCTTGCGGATCAGCAGCAGCTCACCGAGGACGGCCGCGTCGCCCGCGATGAACGCGGCCCGGTATCCGGCCAGGTTGGAGCGCTTGGAGAGCGAGTGGACCGCCACGATGCCGTCGTAGTGGCCGCCGCAGACGTCCGGGTGGAGCACCGAGACCGGTTCGGCGTCCCAGCCCAGCTCCAGGTAGCACTCGTCGCTGAAGACGAGGACGCCGTGCTCGCGCGCCCAGGCGACGATCCGGGTCAGCTCGTCCTTGGACAGCACCTTGCCGGTGGGGTTGGACGGCGAGTTGAGCCAGAGCAGCTTCAGCCCCGCCGGGTCCAGCTCGGTCGGGTCGTCGTAGACGACGGGCTCCGCGCCGCAGAGCCGGGCACCGACCTCGTACGTCGGGTAGGCGAGCCGGGGATAGGCGACCTTGTCGCCCGCGCCGAGCCCGAGCTGCGTCGGCAGCCAGGCCACCAGCTCCTTGGAGCCGACGACCGGCAGCACGTTGGCGTGAGTGACGCCGACCGCGCCGAGGCGGCGCTCCACCCAGCCGGTGAGCGCGTCCCGCAGGGCCTCGGTGCCCCACACCGTCGGATAGCCGGGGCTGTCCGCCGCGGCGACCAGCGCCCGCTGGATCAGCTCGGGGACCGGGTCGACCGGAGTGCCGACGGACAGGTCCACGATGCCGTCCGGGTGGGCCTGGGCCGTCGACTTGTAGGGCGCGAGCTTGTCCCAGGGGAAGACGGGGAGGCGGGAGGAGACTGCGGACACGGGGCTCTGCTTTCTCGGGGGGGGTCGGATACGGCGGCACGGGAAACGGCTCGGTCCCGCACGGGGACGAGCCGTACGGGACCGGGCTGCGCGCGTGGTGCCGCCGCTTACTGGTTCTGCGGCGGCAGTCCGGCGACGAACGCGTGGTCGCGCTCGATGAGACCGAGCTTGGAAGCACCGCCCGGCGAGCCGAGGTCGTCGAAGAACTCGACGTTCGCCTTGTAGTAGTCCTTCCACTCCTCCGGAGTGTCGTCCTCGTAGAAGATGGCCTCGACCGGGCACACCGGCTCACAGGCTCCACAGTCGACGCACTCGTCCGGGTGGATGTACAAGGACCGCTGGCCCTCGTAGATGCAGTCGACGGGGCACTCTTCGATGCAGGCCTTGTCCTTCACGTCGACACAAGGCTGCGCGATGACGTAGGTCACGCTGTCGTTCCTCCTCGGTAGGGCGTTGGCTCTCGCGCGGGAGCGCGGCGTCGTCGATGCCCGCCCCTAGTATCTCCGTTCTCGGGCACGATCCGAACAGGAGGGGCGGACAGAGCTGTGGAATTCACCATCGGCGGACGGCTGGAAGTCCGCATCACACCCGCTGACGTGGGCAAACGTGTGTCTGTGCGGCGCCGGACGAACAGCGGTGGCACGGGTGAGGAGTTCACCGATGCGGTCGGCGTGCTCACATCATGGAACGACGGTGTGGTGTCGATCACACGAAAGAGCGGGGAAACCGTCCACATCGTGGAATCGTCCCTGGTCGCGGGCAAGGTCGTGCCCGCCGCCCCGGCCCGGCGGCGGGGCCCCGCCGCCTCTTTCGATGAGATGGCGGCCGTCACCGCGCGGGCCTGGCAGCCGGTGGAGAGCGAGGCGCTGGGCGACTGGCGGCTGCGCGCGGCCGGGGGCTTCACCCGGCGCGCCAACTCCGTGCTTCCGCTCGGCGATCCGGGTCTGCCGCTCGGCGAGGCGCTCGGGCGCGTCCGCCGCTGGTACGAGGAGCGGGGCCTGCCCGCGTACGTCCAGACGGCGACCGGGGCCGAGGGCACGCAGGAGCTGTTGTGCGCGGAGCTGGAGGGGCACGGCTGGCGGCGCGAGGTGTCGGCGGAGGTACGGATCGCCGCGCTGGCGCCGGTCGGTGACCGGGAGGCCGAGGTGTCCGCGGTCCGGCTGACCCGGGAGCCGGACGCGGCCTGGCTCGCCCGCTACCAGCGCTTCTCCACGCCCGGCCCGCATGTGCTGCGGGTGCTGGGCAGCGGCCCTTCGGTCTGGTTCGCCACGGTGCCGGGGAGTGGCGAGGCACCGGACGCGATCGGCCGGTGTGTCGTGGACGGCCGGTGGGCCGGGTTCATGGCCGTGGAGGTCGCGCCGGAGCAGCGGCGGCGCGGGCTGGCCACGACGGTGATGACCGCGCTGGCCCGCCGGGCGCTGGACGAGGGCGCTTCGGCGGCCTGGCTCCAGGTCGAGGAGGACAATGAGGGGGCGCGGGCGCTGTACGACGGCATGGGCTTCGCGGGCCACCACCGGTACCACCACTACCGCTCGGCGTGATCGCCGCGGAGGGCCGCGCGGCGGGCCTCGGGGAGCGGGGCCGGGACCGGGGCGGGAACAGGACGAGCAGGGGCGTGGGTCGGACATGAGCGGGCTGGATTCCGGGGCGGCCGAGCGGCGGCGGCAGTTCGCCGAGGAGGCCCGGTCCGAGCGGCCGGACCTCGCCCTCCTGTGCCTGCTGCTGGGCGCGGAGGCCGGACCGGTCGGCCCGGCCGAGGTCGTCCCGGTGACGCCGGGGGAGCCCGTCCCCGACCCGTACGGCATCGACGCCGCGCAGATCGAGCTGGACCGGCTGGCGGGACTGCTGCCCCACGGCTCCCGCTCCCCCGCCGGCTGGGCCTCGGCGCTGGCCGAACTGCTGGGTGAGCGGTGCGGATTCGGCGGCTCGTCGGCCGACTACCAGCGGCTGGACTCCTCGCTCCTCCAGCAGGTGCTGCGCCGCCGCCGGGGCCTGCCGATCCTGCTGTCGGTCGTCTGGATCGAGGTCGCGCGGAGGGCGGGCGCCCCGGTGTACGGGGTGGCGCTGCCCGGGCACTTCGTGGTCGGCTTCGGCGACCGGGAACACCCGGTGCTGGCCGACCCGTTCGCCGGGGGCGCGCCGCTGACCGGCCAGGACGCGGAGCTGCTGGTCACGGGGGCGACCGGGGCGGCGCTGGAGCCGTCGATGATGGTGCCCGCCCGTCCGCTGGAGATCGTCCTGCGGATCCTGAACAACATCCGGGCCTGGGCGGCGGCCCGGCCCGAGCGCACGGATGTGGCCCTGTGGGCGGTGGAGCTGTCGCTGCTCCTGCCCTCGCATCCGGCCAGGCTCCGCTACGAGCGCGCCCAGCTCCTGGTCCAGCGCGGTGAATTCCTGCGCGGGGCGGCGGAGATGGAGGAGTATGCGGAGATCCTCGCCGAGATCGAGCCAACGACGGCCGAGAACATCCGGCGCAAGGCTCATGCGGCGCGCGCCCTGCTGAACTGAACCCGGCGCTCCGGTAAGGAGATCCGCAGATCGGCGGATCCATGGATCTGCGCATCCGCCGAAATCCGCCTGGCCTCACTCGTGCAAGCACCGCGGCCGTGGCGAGACGGATGGGTCCGTCAGCGATGTGCGCTCCCGTTTTGCATCCGAACGCCCCCTGCCGCGCCCAACAGTGACGTTATTCGGCCCGTTCGTCGGCGTACACGAATGCCCATGCGCTCAACTGGAAACCCGTCACGGGGCGCGCACGACCCATCGCATTCCGCGTTGGGCGGCCGGAAGAGAAGAGCTGAGGGCAGATTGATGACAACCGTGCTGCTGGTCCACACCGTGCCGTTGTGGCGCGCATCGCTGGCATCGCTCCTCGGCACGGGGCGGGGAATAGAGGTCCGCACCGCCGAACGCGGCGCGATACGCGCCGCGTTGAACGTCACCGGCCCCGATGTGCTGCTCACCGACCTCGACTGTCCGGGCGCACGCGACGTACTCGACGAGCTGAAGACGGTCACCGCACCGCATGGAGGAACGTATCCCCTCGCCGTGCTCACCCGCAGCGATCAGCCGCGCGGCCTGCGGCGTGCTTACGAGGCGGGGGCGCTCGGCTACATCGACAAGTACCGCCCGGTGGACGACCTGTCCGAGGTGATGCACAAACTGGCGGACGGGGGACGGCATATCGACGAATCGCTGGCCTTCAGTCTTCTCCAGGTGGCCGACATGCCGTTATCGCCGAGGGAATTGAGTGTGCTCTCGATGGCCGAGGAGGGTGACAACGTGGCGGGGATGGCCGCGCGACTGCACCTGACACCGGGGACGGTCCGCAATTATCTGGCCGCCGCCATCCGGAAGTCCGGGGCGCGGAATCGGCTGGACGCGATCAGACGGGCGAAGGAGGCGGGGTGGATCTGATGATTCCGTGCTCCTCGCCACGCCGCGCTTCCGGTCCTTCCGGCCCTGCCGGTTCTTCCGGCTCCCAGAGGCCGGACAGGTCGCGGTAGAGGGCACTGCTACGCAGGAGTTCGCCGGGGGTTCCGCAGCGGGTGCGCGGGCCGTCCATCACCAGGGTCCGGTCGGCGCGACGGGCCGAGCCGAGCCGGTGGGCGACGACGATCAGCGCGCCCGGCAGGGCGGCGAACGCCAGCTCGGCTCGGGTCTCGGCGGCCGGGTCGAGCCGGCTGGTGGCCTCGTCGAGGATCAGCAGCGGCGGGGCGGCGAGATAGGCGCGGCCGAGGGCGACGAGCTGCCGTTCGCCCTGGGAGAGCCGGTCCGGCTCGACGGCCGCGTCGAGGGAGCCGAGCCGGGAGAGCAGCGCGTCCAGGCCGACCGCGTCCGCCATGGCCGCGATCTCCCGGTCACGGGCGTCGGGCCGGAGGTAGCGGAGGTTGTCCCGCAGCGTGCCGCTGAACACATAGGCGTGCTGGGGCAGCAGGACGCGCACGGACGTGGCGTCGGCCGGCCGCGCCGGGCGCCCCCGCCACCGCACCGCTCCCCCGGTGGGCCGCTCGGTCCCGGCGAGGACGGCGGCCAGGGTCGACTTGCCGCTGCCGCTCGGGCCGACGACCGCGAGGTGCTCGCCCGCCCCGACCGTCAGGGAGAGCCGGTCCAGGACGGGGTGGGCGCGGGGCCCGTACGCGAAGGTGACCTCGTGGAGTTCGGCGACCGGGGTGTGCCGGGCGGGGTGCCGAGGGGGTGGCGGGGAGTCGGCGGAGGCGGCCGGGGCCGGTTCGTCGGCGGGCGGGGGCGGGGCGTCCGTGAAACGGTCCAGGACCACGACGAGGCGGCCGCCCGCCGTGCCCAGCATGGTCATCAGCGCCTGGACGGCGGGGGCGAGCGCCTGGGTGAGATAGGTCAGCGCGCCGACGAGACCGCCCGGGGTGAGCCCGTTCCGCAGCAGCCACGGCGCCCCCAGGAGCAGCAGGAGCGGCGGGAACCGGCCGCAGACCGCGAGGGCCACCACCCGCACGGCCGACCAGCGGGCCAGCGAACGGGACGCGGCGAGCTGCGTCTCGGCCAGGGCCCGGGACCCGGCCAGCGTCCGCTCGGCGGTTCCGGCGGCGGCGATGTCCCGTACGGAGGCGGCGAGGTCGCCCGCGTGCGCGGCGTACGCCTCGTCGGCGGCGAGGTAGGCGCGCTGGCGGGCGGCCATCGGCGGCAGGGTGCCGAGGAACAGGGCGGACCCCAGGACCAGGGGCGGCAGCACGATGAGGAGGAGGGCGGGCGAGAGGGCCAGCAGGCCGGTGACGGCTCCGGCGGCCGTGAACACGAACGACCGCAGGGTCAGGACCAGTCCGGCCCAGCCGTCCCGGGCGATCTCACTCTGATGGGTGACCTGGGAGAGGGACCGGGTGCTGACGTCGCCGGAGCGGCCGAGCGCACCCGACAGCGCCCGTGCCACCGCACGCCGGACCAGTCCGTCGCGCAGCGGCTCCACCAGGTCGGCGAGTCGGCCGAACACCCCGCGGGCGGCGAGCACGGAGGGCAGCACGGCGACGGCGGCGACGGCCAGCCAGAGGAGCCCGGTGGCCGGACGTCCGGCGAGGAAGCCGTCGTCGAGGGCGCGGGCGACCCCGTATCCGCTGAGGAAGGTCTGCGCGAACTCCAGCAGGGACCACCCGGACAGCCGCAGGATCGCCCCGGTGCGCGCCCGCAGGAAGGGCCGGGCCTCGCGGCTGACCCGGCGCAGGGCGGTGTCCCGCTCGGGGCGTGCCGGGTCGTGGCCCACGGGTCGTGCCGGGTCGTGGCCGCGCTTCATCGCGTCTCCGCTGCGGTGAGGGAGGAGGGGGCGTCCTCGGGACCGGAAGTGGCGCCCGGACCGGTGGCGGTGCTGCCCGTACTGCCCCCGACCGCGTCGGCCGTGCCGGTGTCCGTGCCTCCGTCGGCCGTGCCGGTGTCCGTGCTGAAGAGCGCCCGGTACTCCGGGTCCTGCCACAACTCGTCGTGGCGGCCCGTCGCGCGGAGCCGGCCGTCCTCCAGCCAGGCGACCCGGTCCGCCCGCGCGGCCGAGGAGAGCCGGTGGGCGACGATGATCCGGGTGCAGCGCCCGGCCCGCGCGTCGAGGGCGCGGCGGACGTGGTGCTCGGTCACGGTGTCGAGGCTGGACAGCGCGTCGTCGAGGATCAGCAGCCGGCCCGGGTGGGCGAACGCGCGGGCCAGCCCCAGGCGTTGGCGTTCGCCGCCGGAGAGCGGGGCGTCGGCGACCGGGGTGGCGTACCCGTACGGGAGCAGGGCGAGGAACCCGTCCGCGCGGGCCGCGCGGGCCGCTTCGCGTACGGCGTCGGGCGGGGCGGTCCAGGGGCCGTGGGCGATCGTGTCCTCGACGGTGGTGCCGAGGAGGGCGGGGCGGGCGAAGGCGTACGCCACCTCGCGGCGGAGCCGGTCCGGTTCCATGGCGTCCAGCGGGACGCCGTCCAGCAGCACGCTGCCGGTGTCCGGGTCGAGCAGCCGCCCGGCGACCGCGGCGAGCTGGGACTTGCCGGAGCCGGAGCGGCCGACGACGGCCAGGGATGTGCCGCCGGGGACGGTCAGGTGGACGCCGGTCAGCAGGGGGCGGCCGTCCTGTTCGACGCCGGCGTCCCGGAGTTCGAGGTGTCCGGGGGCGTCGGGGACCGGACCCAGGCCGCGGTGCGGCAGCGGGACGAGGGTGAGCAGCGGGTCGAGGCTCCGGGCGGCAGCGCGGCTGCGGGCCAGGGAGCCGAGTGCCCCGGTGAGGGCGCCGATGCCGACGGCGAGGCTCGCGTACCGGGAGGCGGCGACGAGCTCGCCCACGCCGATCGCGCCCGCGCCGAGCCGGAGTCCGGCGACCGCGAGGACCAGCAGCATGAGCAGGGGCAGCAGGAGTCCGCTGCGGCCGACGGCCCGCCCGTACACGGTCCAGGTGCGGCGGCCGTGGTCGGCCAGGGCGGCCAGGGGTTCCAGGACCCGTCGGTGTTCGCGGGCGCCGGTGCGGGCGGCGCGGATGGTGTCGGCGCCCTCCAGGGCTTCGGTGAGCCGGTGGGCGATGAGCGACTGGGCGCGCTGGTAGTCGGCTCCGGCGTCGGCGGTGTGCCGGGTGAACGTGCGCAGCAGGACGACGAGGAGCGGGGCGCCCAGGAGGAGGGCGGCGGCCGTCCAGACGTCGATGAGGACGAGGCCGACGAGCGCGCCGAGCGGGAGCAGGACGCCCGCGACGGCTCCGGCGGCGGTGACGGGCGCGGACGCGGCGTCGGCGGTGCGTGCGGTGAGCCGGGCAGTGAGGTCACCGGTGGGCAGGGCGAGGGCCCTGCGTGGCTCGGCGGCCAGGATCCGGGCGGCGGTGCGGGTGCGCAGGGACGCGGTGAGCCGGGCGCTGGTGGTTGTGCCGGTCACGGCGGCCGCCGCGTCGAACCCGGTCTCGGCGAAAGTCAGGGCGGCGCAGAGCAGCAGCCCGGACCAGGGCACGGGCCCGCCGGAGACGAGCCGGTCGACGGTGTGGCCGAGGGCGACGGGCAGGGCGAGGGCGGCGAGCGCCCCGCCGGTGGAGCAGAGGAACAACCAGGTGAGGGCGGCCGGATGCTGCCGGGCGAGCCGTCGGACGCCGGACTCCGTGCCGGGGCTCGGGTCCGGGTGCGGCAGCGGCACGGGGGCGCCTTTCGGGTCGGCAGGGGCGGCCCCTGCGGGCACGTGGCCGGCCGGCCCGTCGGTGGTGAGCACCGACGGGCCGGCCGGTGCGGGTCACGGGGTGCAGAGGACCACGCTGAGGGAGCTGTACTCACAGACCAGCAGCGAGACCTGGCTGCCCGTGGCGAGCTCGCCGAAGGAGTCCTCGGCCGGGGTGTCCATCGCCTGAAGGTCGAGAAGCGCCATGATGTGTCCTTTCGGGGACGATTGGTGGTGCTTTGGGCGGTGGTGCTAGAACGACCCCGAGTGGGGCCGGTCCGACGACCCCTGGCGGGGCCGGTCCGTGGGGCCGCTCGTGCGGCCGGGGTGTGCCGCCGCCGGAGCGGCGGGCAGGAAGGGAAGTCCGGTGGGGCGGCCGGAAGCGGCGCCCAGGGCGAGGAGAGCGCCGGCGGTCCCGGTGGCCAGGTCCATCGACAGGCGCATCAACTGCTCTCCGGGGAAGGCGAGTCCGCCGCCGTACGGCAGGGCGTGGCCGGCCAGCAGGTCGGTGTGGCGGTCGATCGCGCGCCGCCGGTCCGCCGGGTCGCAGAGCGGGGTGGCCGCGAGGTGCAGCAGGAGTCCGGCGGAGCCCCTGAAGAGTCCGGGCTGGACGTAGAAGGCGGAGAGCGCGGCCGGGAGCAGGGCCCGGCCCGCCGCTTCGAGGTCCGGGTCGGGGCGGTGGGCGAGGTAGGCGTCGATGACGGCCGCGATACCGGCGCTGCCCGAACCGACGTACGGCATCAGCCGTTTGCCCTCGACGACGAGGAGCGCCCCGTCGTCGCCGGCCCGGCAGCGTTCCAGGTCGCGGCGGAGTGCGCCGGCGGCCAGGTCCAGCAGGGCGGTGTCCCCGGTCGTCGCGTACCGGCGGATCAGGAGCAGGGCGATGCCGCTCGCGCCGTGCAGCAGTCCGGTGCGGGGCGACGGCGGACCGTCGACGAGCGCGCGGACGGCGAGGGCCGTGCAGCGGGTCGCGGCGGCCGACAGGGCCGGTGCGTCGGTGGCGGAGGCGGTGCGGGCCAGGTCGTCGAGGGCGAGGCCGATGCCCGCGTACCCGTTGTGCAGCCCGGGCGCGAGGCCCTCCAAGGGCTGGTCGAGGATGATCCGGAGGAGGTCGGCGGCCTCGGCGGTGCGGCCGATCCGGTGCAGGGTCCAGGCGATGCCGGTGAGCCCGTCGTAGAAGCCGAGGGGGCTGCCGGACGCGGGGTCCTTGGCGTGCCGCAGGAGCCACTCCTCGGCCGGTGCGCACGGCGGGGCGCCGGTCTCGTGGAGGGCGTGGAGGACCCCGGCGGCCCCGTACGCGAAGGACTGGCCGCCGGTGGCGGTGGCGAACTGGGCGATGTCCCCGGGGAAGCAGCGGTCGTCGCGCTCCGGTGTGCAGGAGGCGGCGATGGCCTTGGCCAGCGCGTCGCGGGCGCGGGGCCAGTCGCGGAGGCCGTCGGGTGAAGCGGAAGCCTCGCCGGAATCCCGGCCGGACGTGGAGGCGGAGCCGGAAGCGGGGCCAGGGCCGGGGCCCGAGCCGGACGCCGTACCGGGGCCGCGGCCCGGAGCAGAAGCGGAAGCCGTACCGGCGGCCGCTGCCGGAGCCGTCCGGGCGGCGGCCTCGCCCGTGTCCCGGGCGTCCCGCACATCCCGTACGTCCCGCAGGATCTCCTCGACCGCCGGACGCAGCGCGTCCTCCGGCACCGGGAAGGCGCGGGCGATGTCCCGGGCGAGCCCGGCGGCCTTCGTGCGGTCGATGCCGAACAGTGTGGTGAGCGGCAGATACAGGGCGAGCCGCAGACAGGCGAGCGCGTAGCGGTCGATGTCGGTGCCGCGCCGGTCGGGCGGGGCGACGAAGGCCGGGTTGGCAACGATCTGGCGGCGGCGTTCGGCGGCCGGGGAGGCCGCCTCGAAGTCGAGCAGGACGATCCGCCCGGCCTCCTCGTCGACCATCACGTTGCTCATGTGGAGATCGCTGATGACGATGCCCCTGGCGTGCACCGCCGCGACGGCCCGCTCGACCTGCCCGTACAACTCCTCAGCCCACGCGGCGTGTTCGGCGAGGAGTTCGGGCGACGGGTGCTGCCGGGCGAGCGGGAAGCGGCGGGCGAAGACGGTGTTGAGGGTGGTGCCGGGGATGTACTGGAGGACCAGGAAGTGGTGGTCGCCGACCTCGAACACGTCCCGGACGTCCGGTGCGCAGTCCAGCCCGGCCAGTTGTTCCAGCGCGGTCCTCTCCCGCTCCAGACGGGCCACCGCGTCCGCCCCGTCGGCGGCCAGACCGGCGTACGGCCGGGCCTCCTTGAGGACGACCTGTTCGCCGGTGCGGGTGTCGCGGCCGAGGTAGACCCCGCCGCCGTTCGAGAAGTGCAGCGCCTTCTCCACGGCGTACGGGAGGCCGGCGAGGCCCACGGCGGCCCGGGCTTCGATGTGCGGCATCAGAAAGCCGGGTGGGGTCACCCAGGAGGGGACGCGGAAGGCGGGGCCCCGGTCGTCCGGGACGAGCCGGCCCCGCGGATCGGCGACGGCGGGCACGGGCCGTCCGTCCGGACCGGAGCAGAAGCGGGCGGCGAACGCGCCGTACCGCGTGTGCACGGGCCCGTTCCCGCACCGCAGATCACTCAGGATGTACGGGCCGTGCTCGCCCTCCAGAAGCTCCATCAGGGCGGTGCACACCTCGGGGAACGCTTCCTCGGACGGCGGGTAGACGGTGATGAACTTCCCGCTGCCCGCCCGGTCGGCGTACTTGGCGTTCCGCAGGGCCAACAGCCCGGCGTTCGGTATGCACTTGAAGGCGAGCCGGTGCTCCAGACAGTGGGCGGCGACCCGGTCGAGCACGGAGGCCGCGTTGTCGAGGGCGGCCGAGACGTGGATCTTCCAGCCCTGGGCCGGCAGCCGCAGCCCGTCGGGGCTGTAGGAGAGCCAGTCACCGCGCCGGGAGCGGGTCCACCCCTCGGGGGCGGAGCCACGGACGGCGGCGTAGAACGAGCTCTCCTCGTCGACGGCTCCGTCCGGTCCGAGGGAACGGTGGGGTGCGTCGTAGAAACGGCGGTCCGCCTGGCAGTACGCGGCGTACTCCGGATTCACGCACGGCCCCCTCGCTCGGTTCGTCCGCGTCGTTCGCGGTTCGTCCGCGTCGTTCGCGGCGAGAGAGAAGTTGTCACAACGACGAGCGGTGCCCATAGTCACCGTTGTCACGACTCGTACATGCGCGCCAACCATGCGGAGCGCACCACGTACTGATGCGTATCCGCTCGTCGCCCCGCCCTGAAGGGGCGAAGGCCAGGGGCGCGTGGGGGCGTGCACCGGGCGCTTTCGGCTCTGCTCAGCCCGCGCCGTGCACCAGGACGTCGCCCGACTCCGTACGGAAATAGAGCACGGAGCGGCCCGCCCGGCGGCGGCGGACCAGCCCGGCGTCCAGCAGGATCCGCAGATGGCGGCCGACCGAACCCAGCCCCTGGCCGGTCAGCGCGACGAGCTGCGTGGTGCTGAGCGGTGAGGCCAGCAGCACCAGGACGGCCGCCCGTGCGGGCCCGATCAGCGCGCCCAGGGCGGCGGGGACGGGAACGCGTCCGGCAGCCTCGGCGAGTACGCCGGAACACGGGTAGACCAGCCCGTACCGGTGCGGGATGTCCCAGCAGACCCAGGACCGGTCCGGGGTGACGGGGATGAACAGCAGCTGGGCGCGGTCCAGTTCGCGGGGCGGGTTGTCGTAGGTGTTGATCTGCAACCGGCTGTCTCCCAGCCAACGGACCCCGGGCCGCATGCCGTTCAGGGCCCCGGCCCAGCCCGCTTGCCCCAACTGGGCGGTACGGGCCACCACATCGGCCTCCAGGATCCGCCGCCGTCTCGGCCAGTCGGGCAGCACGGTGTGCGTCCAGACCCACTCCACGGCATCGGCGGCGCGCTCGGCCGGATCGTCCCGGTCCAGCGCGGCGGGCAGCGGCCCGCCCAGCGCCACGGCCAGATCGGCGCGCGCCCGGTCGGGCGGGGTGGCCCGGACCCGCGCCAGCTCCTCGGCGAAGGAGGGCGGCGCCTGGCCGGGCGGGGCGGGGACCGGTACGGGGGTGAGGAAGTCGGCGGTCCAGCGGGGCGCGAGGGCGGAGCGGATCACCAGCGCGGAGACCGGGTCGTCGGCCGCCCGCCGCCGGTACGCGGGCAGATGGGTCTCCAGCCAGGCGCGCTCCCCCGGGTGCGCGGCGGTGGCCCGCTCCAGGAGCATCAGGCTCGCGACGGTCTCCGCGAACGGCGAGACGACGAACCGGCTGCTCGCGAGCGTGTCCGCACTGACCTGCCACCAGCCCACGCACACCACCGCCCCGTTCCCTGTCAGCCCTGTCCGGCGGGCCTGTCCCCCCTGTCCGCCCCGGGCCGCCCCGGTTCAGGAAACCCCCGGGCGACCCGCCCGCCCCAGGCTTTCGCGTCCGCGCGAAACAGTACGGCTCCGGTGACGGTGTCCGGAGACTCCCCCCATGCGCACCTACCGCGAACTCTTCCGGACCCCGGAGTTCACCCCCTTCTTCGCCGCCGCCTCCGTGCAGACGGCCGCCCAGACCGCGACCGGTCTGGCCCTGGGCACCCTCGTGTACGCGCGGACGGGATCGCCCCTCCTGTCGGCGCTGGCGATGTTCGGACCGTCGCTGGCCCAGGTGGCCGGGGCGCTGACCCTGCTGTCGGCGGCGGACCGGCTGCCGCCGCGCGCCGCGCTGACCGCTCTCGCCCTGCTGTCGGCGGGGGCCGCCTGTGTGCAGGCCGTCCCCGGGCTGCCGTTGCGGGCGGCGTTCGCGGTTCTGCTGGTGATGGGGGTGGCCGCGTCGCCGGGCGGAGGTGTGCGGTACGGGCTGCTCAACGAGATCGTGCCGCGCGAGGGGTTCCTCCTCGGCCGCTCGGTGCTGAACATGGCGGGCGGCGCGATGCAGATCTGCGGATTCGCGGTGGGCGGGGCACTGGTGGCCGTGTTCTCGGCGCGCGGCACGCTGCTGATCGGGGCGGCCCTGTACGTCGGCGCGGCGGCCGTGACCCGGCTCGGGCTGACCGCCCGGCCGGCCAGGGCGACCGGCCGCCCCTCGGTCCGGGAGACCTGGCGGACGAACGCGTCACTCTGGTCGTCCACGCCGCGCAGGTACGTCCTCCTCGCCCTCTGGGTCCCCAACGGGCTCGTCGTGGGCTGCGAGTCCCTGTACGTGGCGTACGCGCCCGGGCACGCCGGGCTCCTCTTCGCCGGCGGGGCCCTGGGGATGCTCGCCGGGGACACGCTGGTCGGGCGGTTCGTCACAACCCGGTGGCGGACCCGGCTGGGAGCTCCGTTGCGGCTGCTGCTGGCCGCGCCCTACCTGCTCTTCGCGCTGGGCCCGGGGCTGCCCCTCGCCCTGGCGGTGGTCGTCGTGGCGAGTGTCGGCTTCGCCGCGAGCCTGCTGCTCCAGGAACGGCTGCTGGCCCTCACCCCGCAGGAGCTGAGCGGCCAGGCGCTCGGGCTCAGCTCCTCGGGGATGCTCGCGATGCAGGGGGTGGGCGCGGCCGTGGCGGGCGGAATCGCCCAGCTGACCTCCCCCGCGACGGGCATGGCGGCGGTCGCGGGGCTCTCGGTGGCGGTGACGCTGGCGCTGGCCCCGGGGCTGCGTACGCCGGCCGACACCGACGGGGGCAGACTGCTCGAAGGGGACGGATCACCGCGAGCGTCCCGTACACCCCGCACCGCACACCCCGCACCGGAAGAGACGACATGAGCGACAACGCCAGGCCCAGCCAGAAGGAAGCCATGCTCGCCGGCGAGCTGTACCTCGCCGACGACCCCGAACTGGCGGCGGAGGCCCTGCACGCGGCCGTGCTGAGCGAGCGCTACAACGCCACGTCGGCCGCCGACCCCGAGGCCCGGCGCGCGGTCCTGGCCGAGCTGCTCGGCGAGGTGGGCGAGGGCGTGGAGGTACGGCCGCCACTGCGGGTCGACTACGGCTACCGGACCACCATCGGTCCGCGTACGTTCGTCAACTTCGGCGCGGTCCTCCTGGACGTCGCCCGCATCACCGTCGGCGCGGACGTCCAGATGGGCCCGAACGTCCAGCTGCTCACCCCGACCCACCCCATCGACCCCGAGCAGCGCCGCGCCAAGTGGGAGGCGGCCGAGCCGATCACCATCGGCGACAACGTGTGGCTGGGCGGCGGGGTGATCGTCTGCCCCGGGGTGACCATCGGCGAGAACACGGTGGTCGGCGCGGGGGCGGTCGTCACGAAGGACCTGCCGGCGAACGTCGTGGCAGTCGGCAACCCGGCCCGGGTGATTCGGACGATCGGCGAGCCGGAGGCGTAACCCACCGGCGCTCTCCGGCAGATCGGCACTCTCCGGCAGACCGACGCTCCCCACACCCGTACGGTCACGCCGCCCGTACGGTCACGCCGCCCGTAAGGTCACGCCGCCCGCCAGGCATCCGTGACGCACGAGACCTCGAAGTGCCACCAGCCCTCGTCGCGCCCCCGGGTGAGTAGCGCCTTCACCCCGCGCAGATCCGCGCCGCCCGGCACGGTCACGGCGACCAGCGGAAAATCGGCGCTGAAGACCTCGCCCGTGAGCCCAAAACCGGCGAGCCGCTCGTGCACGGCCCGCGCGTCGTGCCCGAGCGGACCGTCCGGCACGGGCAGCACCCGTACGGTGCAGTTGCCCGAGTCCGCCACCCGCTCGCCGGCCCAGTGCACCCCGTCGCCGTCCGTCCGGAACCGTACGGTCTCGCCCTCCGCGACCCCGTCCCGCAGGAAGGGCACGTTGTCCACCCGCGCGGTGTCCGGGCCGAGCCGCGTCGCCCACAGCCCCTCCGTCTCGTACGGCAGCGGCCCGTCCTCGCGCGGGGCCAGCCGGAACCAGACCTTGATCTGATCGGCTTCGCCGGACGGGCGCTCCGGGCGGGCGGGGGAACTCATGGCCCCATGGTCCCCCGCGCCCGGCACGTCCGCCTGTCCACGACCACCGCCACCACCACGACCAGGCACGGCATCAGCTCCTGAAGTCAGCGCCTGCCACCCATAGCTCCGGTACCGCCAATTTCCCGACATTCAGGGCCAGTTGTTGGATTCAGCCGCATCTTCCGAGGCTCCTGACGCACACCTCTTGACGCGTACAGGCCCACAGGGGAAACATCGGCGTAACGAGAGAGCGCTCTCCCAGGGCCTCCCCCAGGCTCTCTCGCCCGTTCGTCGTGCACATGTACCACGACCCAGGAGACGTACCTCATGCATGCTCCCCCCACTCCCCCCACCGCCCCACGCACCCGCCTCCGCACCCGGGCCCTCGGATTCGCCGCGCTCGCCGTGGCGATGCTGATGTCCGTGCCCACGGCCCAGACCGCCTTCGGCGAGGAGGCCAAGGCCGTGCCGGGCGGCGGCGACCTCGGGCCGAACGTCCATGTCTTCGACCCGTCGACGCCCGATATCCAGGGCAAGGTCGACGAGATCTTCAAGAAGCAGGAGTCCGCGCAGTTCGGCCTCGACCGCCACGCGCTGATGTTCAAGCCGGGCACGTACGACAACATCAACGCGCAGATCGGCTTCTACACCCAGATCGCGGGGCTCGGCCTCAACCCGAACGACACCACGTTCAACGGTGATGTGACCGTCGACGCGGGCTGGTTCGACGGCAACGCGACGCAGAACTTCTGGCGTTCGGCGGAGAACCTGACGCTCAACCCGGTCTCCGGCACCAACCGCTGGGCGGTCTCCCAGGCGGCGCCCTTCCGCCGGATGCACGTCAAGGGCGGGCTGAACCTCGCCCCCGACGGTTACGGCTGGGCCAGCGGCGGCTACATCGCCGACTCCAAGATCGACGGCGAGGTGGGCCCGTACTCGCAGCAGCAGTGGTACACCCGCGACAGCTCGGTCGGCGGCTGGGTCAACGGCGTCTGGAACATGACGTTCTCGGGCGTCGAGGGCGCACCGGCCAACAGCTTCCCCGAGCCGCCGTACACCACGCTGGAGACCACACCCATCTCGCGCGAGAAGCCCTTCCTCCACCTCGACGGGGACGACTACAAGGTCTTCGTCCCGGAGAAGCGTGAGAACGCGCGTGGCGTCTCATGGGCCGACGGCACCCCGGCCGGCGAGTCGATCCCGCTGGACCGGTTCTACGTCGTGAAGGAGGGGGCGGACGCCGCCACGATCAACGCGGCCGTGGAGCAGGGCCTCCACCTGCTCTTCACGCCCGGCGTCTACCACATCGACGAGACGATCAACATCAATCGCGCGGACACCGTGGCCCTGGGCCTCGGCCTGGCCACGATCATCCCGGACAACGGGGTGACCGCGATCAAGGTCGGTGACGTGGACGGCGTGAAGCTCGCGGGCCTCCTGGTAGACGCGGGCCCGGTGAACTCCGAGACGCTGATCGAGGTCGGCCCCGAGAACGCCTCGGCCGACCACTCCGCCAACCCCACGTCACTGCAGGACGTGTTCGTGCGGATCGGTGGCGCGGGCCCCGGCAAGGCGACCACGAGCATCGTCGTCAACAGCGACGACACGATCATCGACCACACCTGGGTGTGGCGGGCGGACCACGGTGAGGGCTGGGGCTGGGAGACCAACCGGGCCGACTACGGGGTCCGGGTGAACGGTGACGACGTCCTGGCGACCGGGCTGTTCGTGGAGCACTTCAACAAGTACGACGTGGAGTGGTACGGCGAGCGCGGCCGCACGATCTTCTTCCAGAACGAGAAGGCGTACGACGCCCCGAACCAGGAGGCGATCCAGAACGGCGACACGAAGGGCTACGCGGCCTACCGGGTCGACGACTCGGTCGAGCAGCACGAGGGCTGGGGCATGGGCAGCTACTGCTACTACAACGTCGACCCGACGATCATCCAGGAGCACGGCTTCAAGGCCCCGGTGAAGCCCGGTGTGAAGTTCCACAGCCTGATCGTGGTCTCGCTCGGCGGCAACGGCCAGTACGAGCACGTCATCAACGACGTCGGCTCCCCGACGTCGGGCACGGAGACGGTCCCGTCCCCGGTGGTGAACTTCCCTTAGTCCTCTCCGGCTGAGGGAGTCGAACGGAAGCGGGGTCCGGCTGCTGGTGAGCGCCGGGCCCCGCTTCGCCGGTCATTCATGGAGAGATGGCGCGGCTGCCGCCGGGCCTCAGCCCTCGCCGGTCAGGCTGATGGTGACCGTGCGCTCGGCCGGGGTCGTGCCGGTCAGGGCGGTCTTCATCGCCTGCGCCACGTCGTCCGGGCCGACCTGGTGCTTCTTTCCGTCGGCCTTGACGGCCATGATGCCGTCGAAGACGCCGTCGAGAAGCGTGTCGATCGCCTTCTTGTCGTAGACGTCGACCAGTCGGCCGTCCACCGGCTTCATGGACAGGATCTGCGGCAGCGACCGGGCCGGGCCGAACTGGATCTGCTTGGGACCGGCCTTGATGGTGATCAGGCCGGACATCGCGGGCTGGGCGAACTCCTTCATCGCCCGGTCCAGTTCGGCCTTGGTGATGGTGGGTTCGCTGGTGGTGACGGGAAGCTCGACCACGTTGGCCTTCCCGGTCTGCACCTGGGCGCGGTAGGCGTCCCGGACCGAGATCAGGGACTGGCCGGCGTCCAGCGTCTTGCCCGGCTTGCCCGGCACCGCCACGGCCTTGTTCGGCTCGAAGCGGATCGTGCCGTCGTTGGCAGAGCCGGAGGCGCCCGCCAGGTCGGTCAGCGCCACGCCGAGCTTCTCCTCGTCGACCGGGATCACCGGGTCGGCGGGGCGCTCCCCGCCGAACAGCGAACCGATCACCGAGACGGGGTTGTAGTCGCTGCCCGCCGCGCCGCGCACGGTCTCCTGGCTGTCCAGGGTGAGGCCGGCCTTCTCGGGGTCGAGCTTCTCCTCCTTGCCGTCCACGGACAGCGTCAGAGGCGTCTTGGCCCGCTCACCGAGGGCGGCTTCGAGCTTGGTGACCGCCTCCTCCTTCGTCCCGCCGCCGATGTCGACGCCGAGCACTGTGGTGCCCTTCGGGACCTCGGCGTGGTTCAGCAGGAGGCCCGCCCCGTACGCGATACCGAGCAGGACGACCGCGGCGACCCCGAGCAGGACCAGCTTGGAGCGGCCCTTCTTCGCGGGGGCGGCGGGGGCCGGCGCGGTCTGCGACGCGGGGCGCGGGGCTGCGGGACCCGGCGTGGGAACACCCGGTCCGCCCGGTCCGCCGGGACCTCCGTGGCCCGTCACCGGGGCGCCGGGGGTGCCCGGCCCGCCCGGGAAGGTGGCGCGCGGTTCGCTGGGCACCACGGGGATGCCGCTCGTCAGCGTGTCACCCGAGACATGGCCGCCGGGGCCGGGCTCGGGCGCCGGGGCCTGCGGCGTGAGGATCGCGGTGTCGTCGGACATCCGGGGCGGTACGCCGCCGGGGGTGCCCGGGACCATCGGGCCGGGGCCGCCGAGGCCCGGGACGCCGTCGAGGTTCGGGGTCAGCGAGGAGGTGCCGGTGACCGGTCCCGTGGTGGGGCCGGACGGGCCGGGCGTACGCACTCCGGGGCCGGGGGTGGCACGCGGGCCGCCGCCGGGGGGCTCGGTGCCGTAGCTGTCGAGCGCGCTGCGGGCGGGGCCGGAGCCGGGCGCACCCGGTCCGCCGCCACCGGGCTTCGGGGCGTCCGAGAAGTACGGCAGGTCGGGGCGCGAACGGCCCGCGCCTCCGTCGGGCGCGCCGCCGGGGCCACCCGGACCGGGACCGCCGAGGCCGCCGGAGCCGGGACCGCCCGCACCGGGACCGCCGGAGGCCGGGCCACCGGGACCGCCCGCACCGGGACCACCGGAGGCCAGACCGCCGAGGCCGCCCGAACCCGGGCCGCCCGCGCTCGGACCACCGGGGCCACCCGGACCGCCGGGCGCACCCGCACCCGTGCCCGGACCGCCCTGGCCCGGCGCCGCCGGTCCGGCGGCCGGGGCCTTGCGCGGGGCGAACCAGTCGCTGCCGCTCTTCTCCCGGGCCGGCTTCTCCGCGGGCGCCGGGTCGGCGGCCGGGCCGCCGTCCCGTGACCGGTCCGCGGGCGCGCCGCCGTTCGGGCCGCCGGATCGGTCCGAGGCTCCGGCACCGGCGCTCGCACCGGGGCCCGGTGCGGTCGGCGGCGTGCCGGGGCGCGGGGTCGCGCCGGTGCGCTCCCTGTCCGAGCCGCCGTCGCCGGAGATGTCGCTCGCCGCCATCGGCGTACGCATCACGACCGGCGGGATGGGACGCGAGCCGGGGATGTTGATCCGGATGCGCGTCGTCAGCGTCGTCTCGGTCTTCGGTTCCTCGGGCCGGGGCGGATCCACGGATTCCGGGTTCTCGTCAGAGCCGTCCCGCGACGGGTGGAGCGACGGATACTGGCGGGATCCGTACGGCGGCGTACCCGAGGGGTACGCGGCTCCGCCGCGACCCTGGGGCCCGGAGGACGAACTGTCAGTTTCACGACTCAAAGCAGGTTCTCCCGATTGGCTCCGCCGCCCGTACTTCCCCCATGCCGCAGGCCAGGGGACGGCTCGGCGCGCGCACCACCATACTGGCCGCCGCCGTCGGACACTCCGCGACCGGGTGAAACCTCCACCCGTGCCTCACACCTGTGGGGGTCGCCGGCGACCCGGACTTGGCACTTCATGTACCGGACCGGCCGCTGTGGATGGCTGATTGCGGCACCTTGGAGGTGGTGGCGCAGATCACAGCGACGGCCGTACCGCCGAGCATGAAGAGCACCAGGCCGAGTTCGTCGCCGAAGACGTAGTCGCCCTCCGGCCGGCCGCTCAGCAGAAGGAAGACCGTGATGAACCAGCCCGCCGCCGGGGCGAGCGCGCCGATCTGGGTGCGGGTCAGGATCCGGCCGCCGTAGAAGAGGCCCGCGGAGCCGGCCAGGGCGATGATCAACCCGCCGGGGAACCAGGCCGCTTGGACGAGGGTTCCGGCGAGGGCGACGAGCGCGCCGAGGACCGCGAGGCCCAAGTAGGCGGCGATCCGGGCCGGGTTCGGCCGGGCGGCGAAGCCGATGGGCGCGGGCTCCCTGGGGGGTGCGTTCCGTCGCGGCGCGTGGGAGGAGTCCGCGCGGCCTCGGGACTTCTTGGGGGTGCCGCTCATGCCGCGCCTCCTTCGGCGTCCGTGGCGCCTGCGGTGTCCGTGGCGTCGGCGGTGTCCGTGGCGTCGGCGCCCTGGACGCCCTGGACGCCCGCGAACAGGTCGCTCTCGCGCTCCGGTCCGGCCACGCCGCGAACGCCGCGCACGAGTTGGTAGAACTCGGTCGTCAGCAGGGGCTGGCCGAGATCGTTGGAGAGGGCGAAGAAGGGGCCGTCCACCGCGATCTGGGTGGCGTGGGCGCGCATCGCCGCCGACTTCGCCCCGGCGTACGCCGATCCGTCGATCTCCGCGGTGATCTGCCCCGCTTCGGTCACGCCGGGGACGTCGGCCACGGCGGCGATGCCGGGGAAGGCGTCGGGCGCGGTGGTGCGCAGCCGGTCGAAGGCGGCCTCCAGCACCTCGCGCTCCACCCGGTTCCAGTAGATCTTGGCGATGGTGTGCGGGGCCCCGGAGCCGTGTGCCGGGTCGGCGGCCAGGTCGGCGGCGCGCATCGCGACCCGGTGGGCCTGGATGTGGTCGGGGTGGCCGTAGCCGCCGTCCGGGTCGTAGGTGACCAGGACCTGGGGGCGGACCTCGCGGATCACCTCGACGAGGTGGGCGGCCGCCTCGTCCACCGGGGTGGACCAGAAGGAGCCGGGGCGGCCGTTCTGTTCGGCGCCCATCATCCCGGAGTCCCGGTAACGGCCCGCGCCGCCGAGGAAGCGGTGGTCGGTGATGCCGAGCTCCCGCATCGCCGCGGCCAGCTCGCCGACCCGGTGGGGGCCCAGCACGTCGTCCCGGTCCGCGGTGAGGCGGGCGAGCGGGGGCGGGATGACCTCGCCCTCCTCGCCGAGCGTGCACGTCACCAGGGTGACGTGGGCGCCCTCGGCCGCATACCTGGCCATGGTGGCGCCGTTGTTGATCGACTCGTCGTCGGGGTGCGCGTGCACGAGCAGCAGACGGCGGGCGGGGAGGTCCTTCATGGGGACCACCCTACGAGCCCGGAGGCCCCCCGTGCCCCCGCGCCCCCACGCCCGCCCGCCGCCGGTCCTCGGCCGCCCGGGTCAGAACTTGATGCTGCTGATCATTCCCGCCACGTTGGTCGTCAGGTCGGAGATGGTCGGTGCGATGGACGAGCTCGCGATGTAGAACCCGAGCAGCATGCAGACCACCGCGTGCCCTCCCTTCAGTCCGGATTTCCGGATCAGCAGGAAGACGATGATCGCCAGCAGCACTACCGCCGAAATCGAGAGCGCCACGGCGGTTCACCTCCATCGGTACGTTCGGACGGTCGGAACGGGGGTACACGCGGTCAGCGGGTTCCTACCCACCGAGCGCTACGGATCATAACTATCCGTGCCAACGCATTGGTCGGGGCACAGCAGCACGAGGGGCGCACGAACCGTGCCCCGCTGCCGAGTTGCGGGCTAAGTTCGGGGCCATGACCTCGCAGAAGCTGTCCTTTCCCCGCCAGCACGCCCGGACCCAGCGCTTCACTCTCGGCGCACCTCGCGCCTTCACCGTCTCACCGGATGAGACACGTGTGATCTTCCTCCGGTCCATGTCCGGAACGGACCGGACCACCCGCCTCTGGGTGCTCGACCCGGTGTCAGGCGAGGAGCGGATCGCCGCTGATCCCGACGTCCTGCTGGGCGGCTCGGCGGAGAAGCTGTCGGCGCAGGAGCGGGCCCGGCGGGAGCGGACCCGGGAGGGTTCGGCGGGGATCGTCTCCTACGCGGTGGACGCGGCGGCCGAGTTGGCCGCGTTCGCGCTGTCCGGAAAGGTGTACGTCGCCGAGCTGCGGGCCGGGACCGCGCGGGCGCTGCCGGTGCCGGGTCCCGTGATCGACCCCCGCCCCTCCCCCGACGGCCGGCGTATCGCGTACGTGGCCAAGGGCGCGCTGCGGGTGGTGGATGCGACGGGCGAGGGCGACCGGGCGCTGGCCGAGCCGGAGGATCCCCAGGTCACCTATGGTCTGGCCGAGTTCATCGCGGCCGAGGAGATGCACCGCTACCGGGGCTTCTGGTGGTCGCCGGAGTCGGACCGGCTGCTGGTGGCGCGGGCCGACGAGAGCCCCGTACAGCGCTGGTACATCGCCGACCCGGCGCACCCCGAGCGCAGGCCGGCCGAGGTCGCCTACCCGGCGGCGGGGACGCCGAACGCGGAGGTGCGGCTCTTCGTCATGGACCTGGAGGGGGACCGTACCGAAGTGGTCTGGGACCGGGAGGCGTTCCCGTACCTGGCCCAGGTGCACTGGTCGTCCGCGGGCGCTCCGCTGCTGCTGGTGCAGGCCCGTGACCAGCGCAGTCAGCGGTATCTGGCGGTGGACCCGGAGACCGGTGCGACCCGGATCGTCCATGTCGACGAGGACCCGGTGTGGCTGGATCTCTTCCCCGGGGTGCCCGCGTGGGCGCCGGACGGGCGGCTGGTGCGGATCGCGGACGAGGGCGGTGCGCGGGTGCTGGCGGTCGGGGACCGGCCGCTCACCGGGTCGCAGCTGCACGTCCAGGCGGTGCTGGACATCGGCGATTCGGACTTCCTGATCTCGGCGGTGGCCGGTGAGGACGCGGTCGAGCCGGAGATCGGACAGATCCATGTGTACCGGGTCAACGAGCTGGGAATCGAGCGGATTTCCGAAGGGGTGGGTGTGCACTCCGCGGTCCGCTCGGGCGCCCTGTCGGTGGTGGTCTCGGCCGTTCCCGAGGAGCCCGGAACCGCCGCGTGGGTGGTGCGGGACGGCAAGCGGCTGGTCCGGATCGCGAACTTCGCCCAGGAACCGGTGCTCGCCGCCCGCGTGACGCTTACCGAGGGGGGCGCACGGCGGATTCCGTGCGCCGTTCTGCTTCCGTCGAACTACCAGGAGTCGGACGGTCCGCTTCCGGTCCTGCTGGATCCGTACGGCGGTCCGCACGGCCGCCGGGTGGTCGCCGCCCACAACCCGCACCTGACGTCCCAGTGGTTCGCGGACCAGGGCTTCGCGGTGGTCGTGGCGGACGGGCGGGGCGCGCCGGGCCGTTCGCCGGCCTGGGAGAAGGCGGTGCGGGACGACTTCACCCTCACCCTGGACGACCAGATCGAGGCGCTGGAGGGGCTTGCGGGGCGGTTCCCGCTGGATCTGTCCCGGGTGGCGATCCGCGGCTGGTCGTACGGCGGTTACCTGGCGGGCCTCGCGGCGCTGCGCCGCCCGGACGTCTTCCACGCGGCCGTGGTGGGCGCCCCGGTCACGGACTGGCGGCTGTACGACACCCACTACACCGAGCGCTACCTCGGCGACCCGGCCCGGCAGCCGGAGGTGTACGCGGCCAACTCCCTGGTCACCGACGACGGGCTGTCCGAGCCCGCTTCCGAGGCGCGCCCGATGATGATCGTGCACGGGCTCGCGGACGACAACGTGGTGGTCGCCCACGCCCTGCGGCTGTCCTCGGCTCTGCTGGCGGCCGGACGGCCGCACGAGGTGCTGCCGCTGAGCGGGGTGACGCACATGACGCCGCAGGAGCAGGTCGCGGAGAACCTGCTCCTGCTCCAGGTGGACTTCCTCAAGCGGTCGCTGGGGATGTCCGGCGCCTGAGCGGCCCGCAGCTCCCCGTCCGCCCCCGGTTCACCAGCGGGGCGGCGGGGAGGAGGGCGGGGGCCCGAAGCCGGGGGCCTGGGGCTGCTGGTAGCCCTGCGGTCCGGGCTGACCGGGCACCGGGGCGCCCCAGCCTCCGCCCCAGGAGTTCGGACCGCCCCAGGGGCCCGCGGTGCCGCCGGAGGTCCGTTCGGCGCCTTTGCGGGCGAGCAGAAGGATCACAACGGGCCCGATGAGGAGGGAGCAGACCTGGCTCAGCAGGGTCAGCTGCCCCTCGATGTCCAGGTCGGTGAACCGCTCGTACAGCTCGAAGTGGATGCTGCGCGCCACGCCCAGGACGCCGGAGGCGAGGATGAACCCGCCCGCGATCAGGCCGAGCGGTCGTGCGAGGGCCGCCCCGGCGACCGCGCCGACGGCCGCCACCAGGGACATCAGAATGAGCGTCACGGTGATCCAGCCGGGCGGCCCCTCGATGAGCGGAGTACTCATGGGCGCCCCGCCGATGAACCACTCGGGATAGAACCCGGACGGGAAGACGAACGACTGCCGGATCTCCCAGGCGATGAAGATCACTGCCTGAAGGCCGAGCAGCAGGAAGACGGCCACCCCCGCACCCCGCCCCGGACCGGCGGGGCGCTCCTCGCCCTGCGGCACGGGACGGCGGCCTGCCGCCCCCACCACGATCAGGGCCAGCCCCGCCACCAGCGCGGCGTACGTGGTGAGCAGCGCCCGGTCGCGGAGCTCGTCCGGGGCCGGGGCGTCGGCGACGGTCCAGACGCCGGGCAGCCGCAGGACGAAGGTCACGAGGCCGGTGACGATCAGGACCGAGGCGGCGGAGGCCGAGCGGAGCGCCGCCACAGCGGCTGCGGCACAGGCCAGCAGCAGGACGAGGCTGGTGGAGGTGGTGGTGGGCCGCACGAAGTCCCGGAGGCTCGCGGTGCCCGCCCAGTACTCCCAGAGCGGCCCAGGTCCGCCGAGGGCCCGTACGTCCCGCACGATCCAGGCGACGGCTGTCAGTGCCAGCACCGCGCACAGAACGGCGCCGGTGATTCTTGCTCCCCGTGTAAGTGTCACCCGCTGATACTCCATTGCCCCGAACGGATGAACAAGTGCGTTCGCGGGGCGGGGCGGTGGCGGCGGGCGACCGGCCGGAGCGCCAGGACGGCGCTCCGGCCGGACCACGGCACCCGCACGGCCGTACGCTGTCCAGGATGGGGCGTTCGTATATCGGAGCGGCGACGGCAGAGTTGCTTACTTGTTAACGATGCTGACGCCGGTTCATGGTGTTTCGTCCTCCCCTGCCTCGGAGGCCTCCCCGTCCCCCGGCGCCTCGCCGTCCCCCGGCGCCTCCGCGGGCCCCGGGATCTCCAGCTCCGCCTCCGTGGGCACCACGTGCTTCTCCTCCGCGAAGTGGCAGGCCGAGTCGTGCCGGGCCGGGGTGTCGACGAGCCGGAACTCCGCGGGGACCGCCAGCAGCGGGACCTCCAGCTCGCACCGCTCCTGCGCCTTCCAGCAGCGGGTGCGGAAGCGGCAGCCGGAGGGGATGTTGGCGGGCGAGGGGACGTCGCCGTGCAGGATGATCCGTTCCCGGTGCTCGCGGGCGGTCGGGTCGGGGACGGGGACGGCGGAGAGCAGCGCCTGGGTGTACGGGTGGGTGGGGTGGTCGTAGATCTCCGCGTCGGAGCCGATCTCCACGATCCGGCCCAGATACATCACGCCGACCCGGTCGGAGATGTGCCGGACGATCGAGAGGTCGTGCGCGATGAAGACGAAGCTGAGGTTGAACTCCGCCTGGAGCCGGTCCAGCAGGTTGACCACCTGGGCCTGGACGGAGACGTCGAGCGCGGACACCGGTTCGTCGGCGACGATGATCTCCGGGTTGAGGGCGAGGCCGCGCGCGATGCCGATGCGCTGGCGCTGGCCGCCGGAGAACTGGTGAGGATAGCGGTTGATGTACTCCGGGTTGAGCCCGACGACGTCCAGCAGGTCCTGCACCTTCTGGCGGCGGCTGCCCTTCGGGGCGACCTCGGGGTGGATCTCGTACGGCTCCCCGATGATGTCGCCGACCGTCATCCGCGGGTTCAGCGAGGTGTACGGGTCCTGGAACACCATCTGGATGTTGCGGCGCACCGCCTTCAGCGCCCGCCCGGAGAGCTTGGAGATGTCCTCGCCCTTGTAGCGGATCGCCCCGGCGGTGGGGCGTTCCAGGTGGACGAGCATCTTGGCGACGGTCGACTTGCCGCAGCCCGACTCCCCCACGATGCCCAGCGTCTCGCCCGCGTACAGGTCGAAGTCGACGCCGTCGACGGCCCGGACCGCGCCGATCTGCCGCTTGAAGAGGATGCCCTGGGTGAGCGGGTAGTGCTTGGCCAGGTCGCGAACCTGGAGGATCGGGTCGCCCTCGGTGTACGGGGCGGCGGCGTCCTCGCGCGCCTTGGAGAGGAGGGTGGAGCCGACCGCGCCCTCGCCGGTCCCCGCACTCCTGTCGCGGTCAGCGTGCATCGAGCGTCTCCTTCCAGAAGTGGCAGGCGCTGCGGCGCTGTTCGTCGACCTCGTAGAGCGGCGGCACGTCGCTGCGGCACACGTCCTGGGCCATCGGGCAACGGGGGTTGAAGGCGCAGCCGGGCGGGATGCGGGTGAGGTTGGGCGGCAGGCCCTTGATCGCGTACAGCTCCCGGCCCTTCTGGTCCAGGCGCGGGATCGACTGGAGGAGGCCCTTGGTGTACGGGTGGGCGGGGGCCTTGTAGATCTCGTGGACGGGGGCGGTCTCGACGATCCGGCCCGCGTACATCACGGCGATCTTGTCGGCGACGTCGGCGACGACGCCGAGGTCGTGGGTGATCAGGATGAGGCCCATGTTCAGCTCGCGCTGGAGTTCCGCGAGGAGGTCCATGACCTGCGCCTGGACGGTGACGTCGAGGGCGGTGGTGGGCTCGTCGGCGATGATCAGGGAGGGTTCCAGGGCCATCGCCATGGCGATCATGATGCGCTGGCGCATCCCGCCGGAGAACTGGTGCGGATACTGGCCGACGCGTTCCTTGGCGGCGGGGATGCGGACCCGGTCCATCAGTTCGACCGCTTTGGCCTTGGCGTCCTTGCGGGACATGCCGCGGTGCACGACGAACATCTCGCCGAGCTGTTCGCCGACGGTGAGGACCGGGTTCAGCGAGGACAGGGCGTCCTGGAAGATCATGGCCATCTCCTGGCCCCGGATCTTCCGCCGCTCGTCCGGCCTGAGCTTCAGCAGGTCCTGGTCCTTGAAGAGGATCTCCCCGCCGGCGATCTTCCCGGGCGGCATGTCGAGGATGCCCATGACGGCCTGGGCGGTGACGGACTTGCCGGAGCCGGACTCGCCGAGGACGGCGAGCGTCTCGCCCTCGGCCACCGAGTAGTTGACCCCGTTGACGGCCTTGGCGACGCCTTCGCGGGTGTGGAACTCCACGTACAGATCGCGCACTTCGAGCAACATGGCAATCGGCTCCTCAGCGCAGCTTGGGGTCGAGGGCGTCGCGCACCGCGTCGCCGAGCATGATGAACGCGAGCACGGTGACCGCCAGCGCGCCGGCGGGCCAGAGCAGCATGTGCGGGGCGTTGCGGATGTAGTTGGCGGCGGCGGAGATGTCGATGCCCCAGGAGACGGCCGGGTCCTTCAGGCCGACGCCGAGGAAGGACAGGGTCGCCTCCAGCGAGATGTACGTGCCGAGCGCGATGGTCGCCACGACGATGACGGGCGCGATGGCGTTCGGGGTGATGTGGCGCAGCATCATGCGGGAGTTGGAGGCGCCCAGGGCGCGGGCCGCCTGGACGTAGTCGTTCTGTTTGGCGGTGATGACCGAGCCGCGGGCGATACGGGCGATCTGGGGCCAGCCGAGCAGGACGATAAACCCGACGACGGGCCAGACGGTGGAGCTGGTGACGACGGAGAGGAAGACCAGGCCGCCGAGGACCACGGGGATGCCGAAGAAGACGTCGGTGAGGCGGGAGAGGATCGCGTCCCACCAGCCGCCGAAGAAGCCCGCGAGTCCGCCGAGGACGCTGCCGAGGATCGCGACGCCGAGGGTGGCGCAGACGCCGACGGTCACCGAGGTGCGGGTGCCGTAGACGACGCGGGTGTAGACGTCGCGGCCCTGCGGGTCGAAGCCGAAGGGGTGGCCGGGCTCGGAGCCCTTCTGGGCGTCGTCCAGGTTGGCCTGGAGGGGGTCGCCGCTCGCGATGAGCGAGGGCCAGATCGAGATGATCACCAGGAAGAGGATGACCAGCGAGGAGATGATGAAGACCGGGTTGCGGCGCAGGTCGCGCCAGGCGTCCGACCAGAGGCTGCGCGGCTTTCCGGCGGGCCCGGTGCCGTCGGGGCCGCCCGGGTTCTTCTCCAGGCTGGTGCCCTCCTCCATGGCGAGGTCCGTCGGGGCCCCGGCGCCCCCCTGGGAGATCGCTTCGTCCGGCGTCTGCGGCTCAGGCATAGCGGATCCTCGGGTCGAGTACGGCGTACAGGAGGTCGACGATCAGGTTGGCGGCCAGGAAGACGAGGACGAGGATCGTGACGAAGCCGACGACGGTCTGGGAGTTCTGCCGCAGGATGCCCTGGTAGAGCTGGTAGCCGACGCCGTGGATGTTGAAGATCCGCTCGGTGACGATGGCCCCGCCCATCAGCGCGCCCACGTCGGTCCCGATGAAGGTGACGACGGGGATGAGGGAGTTGCGCAGCAGGTGCCGTACGACGACCCGGCGGCGGGGCAGGCCCTTGGCGACGGCGGTGCGTACGTAGTCGGCGCGGGCGTTCTCGGCGATCGAGGTCCGGGTGAGCCGGGTGACGTAGGCGAGCGAGACCGAGGCGAGGACGAGGCCGGGGACGAGGAGTTCGTCGAAGGTGGGATCGGCGGAGACGGAGGGCTTGATGATGCCCCACTTGACACCCAGGAGGAGCTGGAGCAGCAGGCCGGTGACGAAGGTGGGGATGGCGATGACGATCAGCGTCAGGATGAGGACGGTGGTGTCGACGGGGCGGCCGCGCCGCAGACCGGTGACGACGCCGAGGCTGATGCCGATGACGACCTCGAAGACGACCGCGACGATGGTGAGCCGGATCGTGATGGGGAAGGCGGTGGCCATCAGCTCGGTGACCTTCTGCCCGTTGAACGCGGTGCCGAAGTCGCCGGTGAACACGTTGCCCATGTAGGTCAGGTATTGCTGCCAGACCGGCTTGTCGAGGCCGAACTCGGCCCGCAGCTGGGCGGCGGTGGCCGGGTCGCACTGGCGGTCGCCGCAGAGGCCCGCGATGGGGTCGCCCATCACGTTCACCATGAGGAAGATCAACAGCGTGGTGCCGAAGAAGACGGGGATCATCTGCAGCAGCCGCCGGATCACATAACGTCCCATGAGGGGCTCCGGGGGTCGGGGAGAGCAGTACCGGGCAGAGGGTGCGCGGGCGGAACGGAGTGTGCGGACGGCCGGGCGCCGGTGTGTCGGGGCGTCCCGGCCGTCCGCGTCGCTCAGCGCGTCACTTGACGGTGATCTCTTCGTAGACCGGGACGCTGAACGGGTTCAGCGCGACGTTGTCCACCCGGTCCGAGTAGCCGGCGCTGCCGTTCTGGTACCAGAGCGGGATGACCGGCATCTCCGTGACGAGGATCTTCTCCGCGTCCTGGAAGGTGGTGATCGCCTTGGCCTTGTCGCTCTCCGCGTTGGCCTTGTCGACCAGGTCGTCGAACTGCTGGTTGCTCCACTTGCCGTCGTTGGAGGGGGCGTTGGTGTAGTAGAGCGGCTGGAGGAAGTTCTGGATCAGCGGGTAGTCCATCTGCCAGCCCGCGCGCCAGGCGCTGGTGAGCTTCTGGGTGGAGACCTGGGCGCGGAAGTCGGCGAAGGTGCCGACGGGGCCGCCGACGCAGGCCTTGTTGTTGCCCATGACGTTGTTGATGCTGTTGCAGACGGCGTCGACCCATTCCTTGTGGGAGCCGGTGTCCGCGTTGTACGAGATCTTCAACTGGCCGCCGGGGATGCCGCCGCCCTCGTCGATCAGCTTCTTGGCCTCGTCCTTGTTGTACGTGCACTCCTTGCCGCAGAGCCCTTCCTTGAAGCCGCCCTCCTCGCCGAGGACCGGGGAGGTCCAGTCGGAGGCGGGGGTGCGGGTCTTCTGGAAGATCTGGTCGGTGATCTGCGGGCGGTTGATCGCCATCGAGAGGCCCTGGCGGACCTTGCGCGCGTCGTCGGTGTCCCACTCCTCCTCGTAGAAGGGGAAGGCCAGGGTCTGGATGATGCCGGCGGGGGTGTTGATGTACCGGTCGCCGAGGTCGGCCTCGACGTTGCGGAGCTGGGAGGCGGGCACGTCGTCGACGAGGTCGAGGTTGCCCGCGGTCAGGTCGGTGTAGGCGGTGTTGTTGTCGGTGAAGACCTTGAGGTCGACGCCGCCGTTCTTCGCCTTGTCGTCGCCCGGGTAGTCGTCCCACCGGCGCAGGTTCATCGAGGAGCCCTTGGCGTACGACTCGATGGTGTAGGGGCCGTTCCCGACGGGCTTGGAGAGCCAGGCGTCGTGGTCGTCGTAGAACGCCTTGGGCAGCGGGACGAAGGCGGAGTAGCCGAGGGTGTCGGGCCACAGGGAGAACTTCTGGGTGAGCTTGGCGGTGAAGGTCAGGTCGTCGACGACCTTCAGTCCTGACATGGTCTCGGCGGAGGCGGACCCGGACTCCGGGTGGACCTCGTCGTAGCCCTCGATGTACTGGAAGAAGTAGGCGTTCTTCTGGTTGTTCTTCAGGGCCGCGCCGTAGTTCCAGGCGTCGACGAAGGAGTTGGCGGTGACCTTCTCGCCGTTGGAGAACGTCCAGCCGTCCTTGAGCTTGATCGTGAAGTTCTGGGAGTCCGTCGAGTCGATGGACTCGGCGATCATGTTCTTGGCCTCACCGGTCTTCGGGTCGTAGCGGATGAGTCCGCGGAAGACCATGTCGAGGACCTTGCCGCCCTGGACCTCGTTGGTGTTGGCCGGCTCCAGCGGGTTCTGCGGGTCTCCCCAGGAGGAGCTGACGATGCCGTCGGCGCCGCCGCCGCTGCCGCCACCGTCGCCGTCACCGCCGCCGCAGGCCGTCGCTGCCAGGGCGACGGCCACCGCACATGCGGCCCACCTGACCTTTGTGGCTCCGCGCATGAAGTGCCTCCTAGAGTCATCGAGTAGCTCAATGCCTCATATCACCGCATAACGCCACGTATCGCATGCGGGATTGCCCCGTACGGGCAGGAGGGCGGCAGGGACGACGAAGGCCCGGCCCCTCGGAAGGGGCCGGGCCTGGGTCGTTTCGACCTGCGGGAGCGGTTACGCCGCGTGCACGACGTCCTTCTCCTCGGCGAAGTGGCACGCCGACTCGTGCGCGGCCGGAGTGGAGGCCGAGACGAAGCGCTCGGGGATCGCCAGCAGGGGCTCCTCCGTCGCGCAGCGGTCCTCCGCCTTCCAGCAGCGGGTGCGGAAGCGGCAGCCCGACGGCGGGTTCGCCGGTGACGGAACGTCACCGGTCAGGATGATCCGCTCGCGTCCCTCGCGGGCCGACGGGTCGGGGACCGGGACCGCCGAGAGCAGCGCCTGGGTGTAGGGGTGCGTCGGGTGGTCGTAGATCTGCGTGTCCGTGCCGATCTCGGCCATCTTGCCGAGGTACATCACGCCGACCCGGTCGGAGATGTGCCGGACGATCGACAGGTCGTGCGCGATGAAGACGTAGGACAGGTTGAACTCGTCCTGGAGCTTCTCCATCAGGTTGATGACCTGCGCCTGCACCGACACGTCGAGCGCGGAGACCGGCTCGTCGCAGATGATGATCTCCGGGTTGAGCGCGAGGCCGCGGGCGATGCCGATGCGCTGGCGCTGGCCGCCGGAGAACTGGTGCGGGTACCGGTTGATGTACTCCGGGTTCAGACCCACGACGTCCAGGAGCTCCTGGACGCGGCGGCGCCGGTCGCCCTTCGGGGCCACCTCGGGGTGGATGTCGAAGGGCTCCCCGATGATGTCGCCGACCGTCATACGCGGGTTCAGCGAGGTGTACGGGTCCTGGAACACCATCTGGATGTTGCGGCGCACCGCCTTCAGCGCCCGGCCGGTCAGCTTGGTGATGTCCTGGCCCTTGTAGAAGACCTCGCCGGCCGTCGCCCGCTCCAGGGTCATCAGGAGCTTGGCGACCGTGGACTTGCCACAGCCGGACTCGCCCACGATGCCCAGGGTCTCACCGGCGTACAGGTCGAAGGAGATGCCGTCGACGGCCTTGACCGCGCCGATCTGCTTCTTGAAGAGGATGCCCTGGGTCAGCGGGAAGTGCTTGACCAGGTTCCGCACCTGGAGGATCGGCTCGCCCTGGCTGACGGGCGCGTCGATGGCGGCTACGGCCTCCGCCTCGGTCGCGGCGTCCACGCTCTCCACGCCGGAGACGTTCGGGGTGGCGTCCACGGGCTCCTGCTCCTTCTTGAGCTCAGCCATGGATCGTCTCCTTCCAGAAGTGGCACGCGCTGCCGCGGCCGACCAGCTCAAGACCGTCCTGCTCGGTCACCGGGGCGAGCGGCGGGACGTCCGTGCGGCAGATGTCCTGTGCCTTGGGGCAGCGCGGGCTGAAGGCACAGCCCGCGGGGATACGCGTCAGGTTGGGCGGCAGCCCCTTGATCGCGTAGAGCTCCTGGCCCTTCTGGTCCAGGCGCGGGATCGAGTCGAGCAGACCCCGGGTGTACGGGTGGGCCGGGCGGCTGTACAGCTCGCCGACCGGGGCCGTCTCCACGATCCGGCCCGCGTACATCACGGCGATCTTGTCCGCGACGTCGGCGACGACGCCGAGGTCGTGGGTGATCAGGATCAGACCCATGTTGTACTCGCGCTGGAGCTCGGCCAGCAGGTCCATGACCTGGGCCTGCACCGTCACGTCGAGCGCGGTGGTCGGCTCGTCGGCGATGATCAGGTCCGGCTCCAGGGCCAGCGCCATGGCGATCATGATGCGCTGGCGCATACCGCCGGAGAACTGGTGCGGGTAGTCCGAGATACGGGCCGCCGCCGCCGGGATCTTGACCTGGTCCATCAGCTCTATGGACTTGGCCTTGGCGTCCTTGCGGGACAGGCCCTGGTGCACCCGGAACATCTCGCCGAGCTGGTAGCCGACGGTGAGGACCGGGTTCAGCGAGGACAGCGCGTCCTGGAAGATCATCGCGATCTTGCTGCCGCGGATCTTCCGGCGCTCCTCGTTGGACATCTTCAGCATGTCCTGACCGCGGAAGAGGATCTCGCCCTGCGTGATCTTCCCGGGCGGCATGTCGAGGATGCCCATGATGGTCTGCGCGGTCACGGACTTGCCGGACCCGGACTCACCGAGCACGGCGAGCGTCTCGCCGGCGCTGACGGTGTAGTTCACACCGTTGACCGCCTTGGCCACACCGTCGCGGGTGTGGAACTCCACGTGCAGGTCACGGACGTCGAGCAGTGGACCGTCGCCACTCACGGACTCCCGCGGTGCGGGGACGTGAGCCGTCTTGTCGATGGTGGTCACGAACGCCTCCCTCAGCGCATCTTGGGGTCGAGGGCGTTGCGGACCGCATCGCCGAACATCAGGAAGGACAGCACCGTGATCGAGACCATCACCGAGGGGATGATCAGGACCGTCGGAACGTTGCGGAGCTGGTCCTTCGCGGCGGAGACATCGATACCCCAGGAGACCGTCGGCTCGGCGAGGCCGATACCGAGGAACGACAGGGTGGCTTCGGCGGCGATGTAGCCGCCGAGCGCGATGGTGGCGACCACGATCACCGGAGCGATGGCGTTCGGCAGGATGTGCCGCGCCATGATCCGGGTGGTGGACGCGCCGAGCGCCTTGGCGGCGACCACGTAGTCGGCCTGCTTGATCGTGATGACCGAGCCTCGGGCGACACGCGCGATGGACGTCCAGCCGAGGAAGGACAGCGAGAGGATGACGACCCAGACGGAGCGCTCCTCGAAGGTGGTCAGGATGACCATGGCGCCGACGATGAAGGGAACGCCGAAGAAGACGTCGGTGATCCGGGAGAGGATCGTGTCGATCCAGCCGCCGAAGTATCCGGCGAGCATCCCGATCACCAGGCCGGTGACGGTGACCGCGATGGTCACGATCACGCCGACCATGATGGACGCGCGGGCTCCGTAGATCAGACGCGCGTAGATGGAACGGCCCTGGACGTCGTAACCGAGCCAGTCGGGGGCGAAGAAGTGTCCCCAGTTCGGCTTCTGGAGGTAGTGCTCGGCCAGGTTGGCGTCGCGCGGCGAGGCGCTGGTGAACAGGCCCGGGAAGATCGCCATGACGGTGAGGAGCAGGATCAGCACCATCGAGACGAGGAAGAGCGGGTTGCGGCGCAGGTCGTGCCAGGCGTCCGACCAGAGGCTGCGCGGCTTGCCGGGCAGGGGGCCGGTGTCCGTCGTCGACGGCGTCTGAGCCGCGGCGGCCGATGCGTCGGTGCTCTTGGTGAGTGCGGTGGTGTCAGGCATACCGGATCCTCGGGTCCAGGACCGCGTAGAGCAGGTCGACGAGCAGGCTGCAGACGAGGTAGACGATGACGAGCAACGTCACGATCCCGACGACCGTGGCACCCTCACGCTTGGACAGGGCCTCGAAGACGAGGGACCCGACGCCCTTGATGTTGAAGATGCCCTCGGTCACGATCGCGCCGCCCATCAGGGCGCCGATGTCGGTGCCGAGGAAGGTGACGACCGGGATGAGCGAGTTGCGCATCAGGTGGATGCCGACGATGCGGCGGCGCGGCAGGCCCTTGGCGACAGCCGTACGGATGTAGTCGGCGCGGATGTTCTCCGCGACCGAGGTACGGGTGAGGCGGGCCACGTAGGCGAGTGACAGCGACGCCAGCACGATGGCCGGCATGATCAGCTCGCTGCTCGCGGGTTCGATACTCACGTTGGGCTTGGCGATGCCGAGCTGGAACGCGAAGAAGTACTGAACGAGGAAGCCCAGCACGAAGGACGGCATGGAGATGAGCACCAGCGTCAGGCCGAGCAGGCCGCGGTCCCGGAGCGATTCGGCCTTCAGGCCGGCGATGATGCCGAGCGAGATACCGGCGACGACCGTGAAGACGAAGGCGAAGATCGCCAGTCTGACGGTGATCGGGTAGGCGTCGGCGATGACTTCGGCGACCGGACGCTGCGTTCCGATCTGGGTGCCGAGGTCCCCCTGGAACAGGTTGCCCAGGTAGTTCAGATACTGCTGCCAGATCGGCTGGTCGAGACCGTACTCGGCCTTCAGTGCCGCGATCTGCGAAGCATCTACGTGCTGTTCACCGGCAAGTGCTCTGACGGGGTCGCCGGGCAGTGCGTACATCATCAGGAAGACCAAGAGGGTCGACCCGATGAAGACCGGGATCATCTGGAGCAGTCGTCGTGCGACATAGCGCCCCATGGGTGCCTCCGTGTGGGGATAACTGCGGCGTGGGGGCCGCCTCTTCGCAGAGGCGACCCCCACGCCTCCGGCCACGCCGATGGACGGCGTGGGCGGATGACGGCCAGTTGGGGAATGACCCGCAGGCGTTACTTGACAGTGACGCCGGTCAGTTCGAGGTCACCGTGGAAGTCGACCTTGACGTTGTCGACGTTCTTGCCGTGGCCGCCGTTGATGGCGTAGTACCAGAGCGGGATGGCGGGCATCTTCTCCACCAGGGCCTTCTCGACCTCCTGGTAGGCGGCGACGGACTCCTCCAGGGAGTCGGCCTTGTCGCCCTTCGCCATCAGCTCGTCGATCTCCTTGTCGTTGAAACGACCGTTGTTCGACTCCGCCTTGGAGTGGTAGAGCTCCTTGAGGAAGTTCACGTTGACGGGGTAGTCGGCCACCCAGCCACCGCGGTAGGCACCCTTGACCTCGTTGTTGTCACGCGCTTCGAGGTCGGTCGGGAAGTCCGGCTTGGCGTCGCCCACGCAGTCGACCCCGGTGGCGTTGCGGATGGACTCGCAGACAGCGGTCACCCACTCCTTGTGCCCACCGTCGGCGTTGTACTGGATGGAGAACTTGTTCTCCGGGACACCGCCGCCGGCCTTGATGAGCTCCTTGGCCTTGGCCGGGTTGTACTTCAGGATGTCCGAGTCGAGGGTCTGGTTGCCCTTGACCTGCGGAGGCGTGAAGCTCGTCGCCGGGATGCGCGTGCCGTTCAGGACGGTCTTCGTGATGGTGTCACGGTCGATCGCCATGGACAGACCCTGGAGGACCTTGGGGTCGATGTCCTTGAACGTCTTGGAGTAGAACGCCGGGACCAGGGTCTGGATCGCCGCGTACGGCTGGTCGATGGCGCCGTCGCCGAGGTCCGTCTTGTACTTCGGCAGGTCACGCGGGCCGACCTGGCGGATCATGTCCAGGTTGCCGGAGACGAGGTCGGTGTACGCGGCCTCGACGGTCGAGTAGTTCTTGAACTGGATGCCCTTGTTGGCAGCCTTGTTCGGGCCCTGGTACTCGGGCCAGGCCTTGACCTGGATGAGCTTCTTGTGGGTCCACTTCTCGAACGTGTACGGGCCGTTGCCGATCGGCTTCTGGCCGAACGCCTTCGGGTCGTCGTAGAAGACCTTCGGGAGCGGCGCGAACGTCGCGTAACCGAGCTTGTAGTTGAAGTACGGGACCTTGTCGCTCAGCTCGATCGTGAACGTGGTGTCGTCCACGGCCTTCAGGCCGGACATCTCCTTGGCCTTGGGCGCACCCTTCTCGGGGTGGACGTCCTCGTAGCCCTTGATGTCGGAGAACCAGAACGCGTTCTGCTGCTTGTTGTCGACGTTGGCGTACCAGTTCCACGCGTCGATGTACGACTGCGCGGTCACGGCCTCACCGTTGTGGAACTTCCAGCCGGCCTTGAGCTTGACGGTCCACAGCTTGGAGTCCTCGGTCTCGACGGACTCGGCGTTCGTGTAGACGATCTCGCCCTTGTCGTCGAAGTCCAGCAGCTGGGTGAACAGCGACTGGATGACGTAGGAGCCGTTGCTCTCGTTCGTGTCGGCCGGCATCAGAGGCTTCTGGGGCTCACCGACGTCGATCGAGACGTATCCGGCGGGCTGCCCCGACGTGTTCTTCTTGCCTTCGTCGCTGCTGTCGCCGCCGCCACAGGCAGTCGCGGCCAGGGCGATGACGGCCGCTCCCGCGACCCACTTGGCGCTCTTGGCACCGCGCATGGGTTTCCTCCTCATGAGTCCACTTTTGACTACAAGAAGGGCACTGGAGAGATTCACCGACACCCCTGACGGTGATCGTTCAGTGCCCCGAGTGTGCTCGTGAGTCGGCACTCCCCACAGTGCGTGACCCATTGACCCGAGCTCAATGCAGCCAACTATTGAGTACGGCCGGGCTGTAAACCACACTTAAAGGGTCTCGGTTTGACAACATCAGACCCTCTCGTGTGCCCGAAATCCGGACAAAGCGATCCCAGACAGACACGCCCGAAACGGACTGTTAACACATGTTCCGGAGAGCGACCCCCGATATCCGGACACCACGGTCAGGAAAAGAGATTGACGAAGGGCCCGGCCCACCACAGTGTCCGTGGTGGGCCGGGCCCTCTGTCAATGCCTGTGCTGACGGTCCGTCCGACGGGGTGAACCGCACCGGACGGACCTTCGCATACGGAGCGTATGCCTCCGGCCGCCCCCGGACCCCCGGAAGGGCTCAGGGGAGGCTCAGAGGGCGGCAACCGGCCCCGGGTCAGCCGTGCTTGGCGCGCGAGGCGGCGCGGCTGCGCTCGCGCTGGTCCAGGACGACCTTGCGGATACGCACGGTCTCCGGGGTCACCTCGATGCACTCGTCCTCGCGGCAGAACTCCAGGGACTGCTCCAGCGACAGCTTGCGGGCCGGGACCACGTTCTCGGTGGTGTCCGCGGAGGCCGCACGCATGTTGGTGAGCTTCTTCTCCTTGGTGATGTTCACGTCCATGTCGTCGGCGCGGGAGTTCTCGCCGATGATCATGCCCTCGTACACCTCGGTGCCGGCCTCGGTGAAGATGACACCGCGCTCCTGGAGGTTGACCATCGCGAACGGCGTGACCGAGCCCGCGCGGTCGGCGACCAGCGAACCGTTGTGGCGGGTGCGCAGCTCGCCGAACCACGGCTCGTGGCCCTCGAAGATGGAGTGCGCGATGCCGGTGCCGCGGGTCTGGGTCAGGAACTCCGTACGGAAGCCGATGAGGCCGCGGGACGGGACGATCCACTCCATGCGGACCCAGCCGGAGCCGTGGTTCGTCATGGTCTCCATGCGGCCCTTGCGGGTCGCCATGAGCTGGGTGATGGCGCCGAGGTGCTCCTCGGGGGAGTCGATCGTCATGCGCTCGATCGGCTCGTACGTCTTGCCGTCGACCTGCTTGGTGACGACCTCGGGCTTGCCGACGGTCAGCTCGAAGCCCTCGCGGCGCATCTGCTCGACCAGGATGGCGAGCGCCAGCTCACCGCGGCCCTGGACCTCCCAGGCGTCGGGGCGCTCGGTGTCCAGGACGCGGAGCGAGACGTTACCGATGAGCTCGCGGTCCAGGCGGTCCTTCACCTGGCGGGCGGTGACCTTGTGGCCCTTGCCGCCCTTGCCGACGAGCGGCGAGGTGTTGGTGCCGATGGTCATCGAGATGGCGGGCTCGTCGACCGTGATCAGCGGCAGCGCGATCGGGTTCTCGGGGTCGGCCAGGGTCTCGCCGATCATGATGTCCGGGATGCCCGCGATGGCGCAGATGTCACCGGGGCCGGCGACCTCGGCGGGCTTGCGGGTGAGCGCCTCGGTCATCAGCAGCTCGGTGATGCGGACGTTGGACATGGTGCCGTCACGCTTGATCCAGGTGACGGTCTGGCCCTTGCGCAGCTCGCCCTGCTCGACGCGGCAGAGCGCGATACGGCCGAGGAAGTTGTCGGCGTCCAGGTTGGTGACGTGGGCCTGGAGCGGGGCGGCCTCGTCGAACTCGGGGGCCGGCACGTGCGCCAGGATCGTGTTGAAGAACGGCTCCAGGCTGTCGCTGTCCTGCGGGACGGTGCCGTCCTCGGGCTTGGTCAGCGAGGCGACGCCGTCACGGGCGCAGGCGTAGACGATCGGGAACTCGATCTGGTCCTCGTCCGCGTCCAGGTCCAGGAACAGGTCGTACGTCTCGTCGACGACCTCGGCGATCCGGGAGTCGGGGCGGTCCGTCTTGTTGATGCAGAGGATGACCGGCATCCGCGCGGCCAGCGCCTTGCGCAGCACGAAGCGGGTCTGGGGCAGCGGGCCCTCGGAGGCGTCGACGAGCAGCACGACGGCGTCCACCATCGACAGACCACGCTCGACCTCGCCACCGAAGTCGGCGTGGCCGGGGGTGTCGATGATGTTGATCGTGATCGGGTCCCCGCCGTCCTTGGGGTGATACTTCACCGCCGTGTTCTTGGCGAGGATCGTGATGCCCTTCTCACGCTCCAGGTCGTTCGAGTCCATCATGCGGTCGTCGAGCGACTCGGCAGCGTGCGCGGCGAAGGAGCCGGCCTGCTTGAGCATGGCGTCGACCAGCGTGGTCTTGCCGTGGTCGACGTGGGCGACGATGGCTACGTTACGGATGTCGTGGCGCGTGGGCATGGGTGGCTTGCGCTTCTCTCGGATCGTGGGATCAGGCGTCTCAGTCGGTCTTCGAGTCCTCGTACGCCCGCCGGGCGGCACGCCACGGCTCGTCCCATCGTACGGGCCCCGGGCGCGCCGGGCTTCCCGGGCCGATCCGCCGAGGCGGTCTTCCCGTGTGATTCAGGCGATATTCAGCCGGTGTCAAGGAACTGCCGGGCCAGTGGGTGGCCGAAATGCGAGGGTCACTGCGACGGGCCGCAGTGGAGCCGGTGCAGCTACGTGGGGGAGGTGAGGAGAGGTGAAGCGACGAACGGCCCGGGTCAGGGCAGAAACCACACTGCCCGCCGGGCGAACCGGCGGGCAAGGGTTTTGAGGTGCATCTGAGCTTGGCGGCGGGAGGGTGTGGTACTTACCCGCTACTTCTTGCGGTCTGCGGGGGAACCTGCTGCTTGCCGGTTCTTGAACCCGATGTCCTGGTACCGGGGGGCGGCGAAGCCGAACGCCCCGACGTTCGCGAGCTTCTTGTCGACCGCGACGAGCTGCGGGCGCTGGAAGAGCGGAATCGATCCGGCCGCGGCCCAGATCCTGGCGTCCGCCTGCTTCATCAGCTCCCGGGCGGCCTTCTCGTCCAGCTCGGCGGCGGCCTTGTCGAAGAGCTGGTCGATGTGGTCGGTGCCGACCCGGGTGTAGTTCTGCTCCACGAGGAGCGAGCCGTCGGTGGCGGGCTCCGGCTTGGCGTAGATCGGGCGTCCGTCGGTGGCCGGGTAGGCGGTGGCGGGCCAGGAGTAGAGGGCCAGATCGTACGCGCCGGAGGCGATGTGGTCCTTGAAGTAGCTCTCGTCGGGGACCTTGGTGATCTCCGTGCCGATGCCGATCTTCTCCAGCATCACGGCGATCTTGTCGCCGACGCTGCGCAGCGACTGGGAGCCGGGCCCGGAGGGGAGCACGAAGCGCAGGGTCAGCGTCTTGCCGTCCTTGCCGAGCTGCCCCTTGGCCGCGGCGGGTGCCGGGGCGGCGGTGCCGACGGGGGCGTACGCCCCGGCCGCTCCCCCGGGCTGCTTGTCCGTGGCGGCGACGGCACCGTCCTCACCGAGGAGCCCGGCCTGGCGGAGCAGGGCGGTGCCCTGCACGGCGGCGGTCCGGGCGGGGGCCAGGACGTGGACGGCGGAGGCGCTGCCCACGGTGGCGGGAGCGGGGGCGCCGGGCTTGTTGTCGTCGCCGACGATGTAGAGGCCCTCGTCGCGGGAGGCGGCGCTGTCCTCGGAGTCGCGGTCGGCGGAGGCCTGGTCGGCCTTCTTGCGCTCGGCGGCGGCCTCGTTGTCGGCGCTGTCCTTGTCGGCCTTGTCGGTGCTGTCCTTGTCGGTTTCCTCTTCGCTGTCCTTGTCCGCCTCGGCGTCGTCGGTGGTCTTCTTCTCCGCGTCGGCCCCGGCGTCCTTGCCGTCCTTGCCGTCCTTCTTCTCCGCCTCGCTGCCCGCCTTGGTGTCCTTGGGCGGCTCGGCCGCGCCGCCCCGGGTCCAGCCGGCGTCCGCCAGCAGGGCCTGGGCCTCCTTGGTGTTCTGCTCGCCGAGCGCCCCGCTGCCGTCCTTGTAGCCGGGCTGCCCGGCGAGAGCGAGGTGGCTGCCGAGGGGCTTGGCCGGGAGGCCCAGCGGCCCCAGCACGGTCCGGGCCAGCTCCTCGCGGTCCAGGGCGCGGGCCACGGCCCGGCGGACCCGGTCGTCGGCGAGCGGGCCGGACTCGCCGTTCAGCGCGAGCTGGGTGTAGGCGGGCTCCAGGGACTTGCGGACGGCGAAGTCGCGCAGCGCCTTCTGCTCGGCGGCGTACACGACGACGGCCTTGCGGTTCTTCTCCCGGGCGGCCTGCGCGATCTCCGCCGCGTCCTCGTCGGAACCGTGCGCCTGGGCCCACGAGCGCAGGGCCTGGGCGGGCGTGATCTCGGAGCCCGGGCCGTGGTTGAGGGGCTGACCGTTGTTGCCCCGGTCGCGGCGGGCGAGCGTGATGCGGTCGGCGGTGGCCGCGTCGATGTCGGCGACGTCCACCGTGCCGTCGGCGAGCGCCTGCGTACGGTCCTTCGCGGCGACCGCCCGGAAGACGAGGGTGTCCAGCTTGGCCCGGTCGCCCCACCAGCGCGGGTTGCGGGCCAGCGTGACGGTGCCCTTGGACTTGCTCACGCTGCGCAGGACGAAGGGTCCGGCGGTGTTCTTCAGGGTGGTGCGCGCGCCGTCGTTGAAGGCGTCCGGCGACCCGGTGATCTCCTTCGGGTAGAGCGGCGAGAACAGCGCGCGCCAGTCGGCGTACGGCTTGGAGAACGTGACCCGCACCTGGAGGTCGTCGGCGCCCCGTTCGATCTTCTCGATGCGCTCGTAACCGGCGTTGCGGGCGGTCCAGAACGCGGAGTCCTTGCCCCTCAGCGCCCGCCACTGGGCGACGAAGTCGGGGGCCCCGATCTCCCGGCCGTCGCTCCACACCGCCTGCTGGTTGAGCTTGTAGAGCACGACCTGCTTGGGCTCGCGCTCGATGACCTTCGCGGACTCCAGGTAGTCCGGGTTGAGCTTCGGCTGCCCCGTCCGGTCCATCGGGAAGAGGGTCGGGAGCAGGGCTCCGGTGATCCGGGTGGTGGCGCTGTCCGCGTCCGCCTGGAAGGCGTTGAAGGTGGCGGGCAGCGCGTCGACCGCCCAGTTCACCGTGGAACCGTCGGCGACCGCCTCGCGGGCGGCGGGCGCGATGTCCTGGGGGACCCCCCGGGCGGTCTCCTCGTCGCCGGAGCTGCACCCCGCCAGCACGGGGATCGTGAGCACCCCCGCCGTGAGGAGCGCGAGCGATCGGCGCTTTCGAACCGTCCCGCGCGGGACGCCGACGTGGGACATGGCTGATACCTCCGGGGCCGGCCCGGACCACCCCGTACCGGAATGGACCGGATAGTGCGTATGTGGTGGCATTTGCAGTTGATCACACTGATTCCTTCCGCCCACTGAAAACGCCCCCTCGCGCGAGGGGGCGCAGACACGACGGCCGGGAGCCGCAAGCTCACCCGGCCGGAGGAACGTTCCGTCCGCCCCGGCCGACGGGCATCCCCCGCAGGGCCCCGCAGAGCCCCGCACGGCCCGCCCCGGCACCGGAGAGGCAGCCCCGACAGCACCGGAGGGGCAGCCGGCGTGACCCGGGCGACCTTGCCCCTCGCGCGGCCCAGGACCTAGGGTGAATGCGCTTTCACGAGCCCCGTGGACGCATGCCCGGCGCGCAGACCACCGGGCCGGTACCAGCACATCCGCACCCGCGACCGGCGGTCGCGGGGCTGCGGAAGAAGAAGCGGACGGACGGTGGGTCCATTGAGCGCCCCCACGGTGTACGACGTCGCCGAGCGGTCGGGCGTCTCCATTGCCACGGTCTCCCGGGTCTACCGGAACCCCGATTCCGTACGCGCCCAGACCCGCGAGAAGGTCATGGAGGCGGCCCGCGAGCTGGGGTACGTGCCGAGCGGCAGCGCCCGGGGGCTGGCCAGCCGGACGACGGGCGTGCTCGGGCTGTGCTTCCCCGACTACGCGGACCCGGACGCCGAGTCCGCGGCGGCGGCGAGCGACGCGGACGACGACCAGGCCGTCATGCTCTACTCCGACCAGATCATCCGGGGCATGGAGCGGGCGGCCCGGCGGCACGGCTACGCCCTGCTGATCGCGGCCTCGCTGGACGGCGGCCCGGAGAGCCTGGTGGCGAAGGTCGCCGGGCGGGTCGACGGCTTCGCCGTACTGGCCAGGACCGTGCCGACCGCGGACCTGGAGGTGATATCGCGCCGGCTGCCGGTGGTGATGCTCGCCGGGCCCCGCGAGATCGACCACCTGGACCACATCGTGGTGGCCAACACCGAGGGCGAGCGCGAGCTGACCCGCCACCTGATCGAGGACCACGGGCTGCGCCGCCTGGCGTTCGTCGGCGCCGAGGAGGAGTCGCCGGACGCCCAGGCCCGGTTCCGGGGCTTCCAGGAGGCGTGCCGGGACGCGGGCCTTCCGGTGCCCTCCCGGCCGGAGGTGCGCGCCGGGATGATGACGCAGGCCGAGGGCGCGCTGGCGGCGGACGCCCTGCTGGACCGGTCGGAGGGTACGGGGGTGGAGCGGCCGGAGGCGATGCTGTTCGCCAACGACCAGATGGCGGTCGGGGCACTCCAGGCACTGGAGCGGCGCGGGGTGCGGGTGCCCGAGGACATCGCCGTGACCGGGTTCGACGGGATCCCGCTGAGCCGGATCGTGCGCCCGCCCCTGACGACCGTCCGCCAGCCGATCCGGCAGCTGGGCGAGGAGGCGGTCGAGCTCCTGGTCCAACGCCTGGCCGACCCGGGCCGCGCCCCGGTCTCCCTGGAGCTGCCGGTCTCGGTGACCCGGAGGGCGAGCTGCGGCTGCGGCTGACCCGGGTACTTTGGGTGCTTTTGTACGCACATATAAGCCGCGTTTCTCACACAGGGCGCTGATCCGGGGCTGCGCGGGCACAAGCACTGCCCACCCCAGGAGGCTGAGGAGGCTGTGGTGAGCGACAGAACGGGACTGGCCGCTGTACTGACGGCAGCGCGGAATGCCGCGCCGGTGCACTCGCTCGATGTCGTGGCACGCGATCTGCGCGCGCGGTTCGGTGCGCGGTATGTGTCATTCCTCTTCGTGGACCTGGTCGGCAGCCGCCTGCTGCGGGTCAACGACATGTCCGGCACCTCCCGCGAGGGCCGGACCGAGAGGGTTCCGCTGGAGGGCAGCGGCATCTACGACAAGGTGCTGCGTTCCCAGAAGGTGGTGCAGGAGGACCAGAACGGGCGGGGTCAGCGCATCCTCGCCCCGGTGACCAACCGCGGTGACGTCATCGGCGTGCTGGAGCTGTTCCTCGACGCCGTCACCGAAGAGGTGCTGGCACAGATCGAGGACGCGGCGCACGCACTGGCGTACATCATCGTGACCGACCGCCGCTTCACCGATCTCTACCACTGGGGGAACCGCACCACGCCGGTCAGCCTGGCGGCGGAGATCCAGCGTCAGCTGCTCCCGTCCGCCGCCTCCTGCGACGCGGCGGAGTTCGCCCTCGCCGGGGCTCTGGTCCCGGCCGCGGACATCGCCGGGGACACCTACGACTACAGCCTCGACAGCAACGACCTCCACCTGTCCGTCACCGACGCCATGGGCCACGACGTCAACGCCTCGCTGATCGCCACCCTCGTGGTGAACGCCTCGCGTGGCGCCCGCCGCGCCGGGGAGGAGCTCGCCGAACAGGCCCGCCAGATGCACCAGGCCCTCCTCGACCACGGGAACAGCACTTTCGCCACCGGACAGTTGCTCCGCATCGCCCTGGACGGCGGCCGCGCCCAGTTCGTCAACGCGGGCCACCCCGCGCCGCTCCGGCTGCGCGACGGCTCGGTCGGGGTGCTCGCCCCGCGGGTCGACATGCCCTTCGGCTTTCCACCCCAGGGCCCGTACGAGATCCAGGAACTGGACCTGCGCCCCGGAGACCGGCTCCTGCTGTACACCGACGGCGTGCAGGAACGGGAATCGGCCTCGGTCGATCTGCCCGACATACTGCTCCGGACCGCCGCCGAGCACCCGCGTGAGGTCGTCCGCACGCTCGTCACCGCGGTCGCCGACGCCTACGACGGCCGCCCGCCCAAGGACGACGCCACCGTCCTGTGCCTGGACTGGCGCGGCCCCCGGAGCACGTCCCGCGAACCGGAGGCCTGAGCCCGCGCCGGGCGGCACCCGGCACCTGAGCCGCACCCGGCCCGCCCTCCCGGGCCCCGGCACCTCAGGCCGCCGCCCCCAGCCGCTCCCCGAAGAACCGCGTCCGCCGCGCGTCCAGCTCCGCCGCCTCGGCCGCCATCCCCCGGTACGCGAAGTGCCCCGCCGTCAGCACCTGGAGCTCGCGCTCACCGGCCAGCGCGTTGTGTACGGCGAACTGCCCCGGCGGCGGCACCGACGGGTCGAACAGCGCGGCCGCGACCAGCGTGGGCAGCGTCAGCCGGGTCGCCGCCGTCGCCGCGTCGAAGTAGCGCAGGACCTCCGTGACCTCGGGGTGCCCGCGGTGGTGCGCCCGGACCGCCTCGCCGCTGCCCGCGCAGGGCAGGGTCAGCCGCAGCGGGTGGTTCCCGAAGGTGGGCACGGTGAGCTGGGCCGCGCCGAAGCGGTCGTCCCACGGCAGCGCGAGCGCCCCGAGCCCGCCGCCGAAGCTCTCGCCGAGGTAGCCGAGGCGGGGCCCGCCCAGGAGGCCCGCCGACGCCAGCTCCGGCACCAGCGTTGTGAGCGCGGAGGCGGCGCACCACAGGTCGGCCGCGCAGTCCCCGATGACGTACGAGGCACGGGAGCCGATGCCGTGCAGGACATGCGCGTCGGCCACGTCCGAAATGCCGGCCACCCGCCCCCGCTCCCCCATGCCCCGTACGCACGGCAGGATCGTCGCGGCCCCGGGCAGCGGCGCCGGCAGGTCCCGGCCGGGTTCCCGGCGGCCGCCGTACCCGTGCCCGACGACGAATCCGTACCGCACGGGGCCCTCGGCGGGAAGGGCGAGCCAGCCGCCGAGCCGCACTCCGCCCACCGAGGTGAAGGCGACCCCGTGCACGCGGACGCCGTCGCGCTCCTCCTCCACCGGACCGAGGACCGGCCGCGGGTCCACCGCACGGGCTCGCGCGTACCGCTCGCGCCAGAACGCGTCGAAGTCGTCGGGAGCAGGCGGGACGGGAACGGTGAGCAGCGCGTCCGGCGCGTCGTACCCGTAGGCCGGGTCGAACGGGAAGTCGTGGGAGAGCGCGACGGATGAGGCCATGCGGCGAGGGTAGACGCCGACCACCGACGGAACGTCCGCCCCCGGGGGCGACGAATCGGTCACATCGCCTGTTGTTCTACAAAAACCGCGTTTACGGTTCAACGAACGGTTCAACAGCAGGACGCCGAGAAGTCGGGCGACAAGACGCAGAGATGTCGGGCGCGTTGCACGAGTGTGACCCAGCACCCTCTTGCGGATTCACGAACGACTGGCGCAGAGTGATGTATGCGCTTACAGGCAGCGCATACATAGCGCACAGCGCAGCATCCGGAATGCTCAAGGAGGAGCCCTCCCATGTCCCGCATCGCCAGAACCGCTCCCGCCGGCATAGCGCTCGCCCTCGCCGTGACCCTCTCCGCCTGCGGCTCCTCCGGCGGCGACGTCGCGGCCGACGAGAAGCAGACGCTGACCGTGTGGGCCATGGGTGCCGAGGGCGAGAAGCTCGCGGACGTGGCCGAGGTCTACGAGAAGGCCAACCCGAACATCACGGTGAAGGTGACCCCGATCGGCTGGGACGTCGCCCACCAGAAGCTCGTCTCGGCAGCGGCGGCGGGCACCCTGCCCGACGTGGCGCAGATGGGCGGCAGTTACATGGGCGAGTTCGCCGAGCTGGGCGTGCTGGAGCCGGTGGACACCAAGGTCTTCGACAAGAAGGACTTCTTCCCGGCGGGCTGGGAGCAGGGCGAGGTGGACGGCACCGCGTACGGCGTGCCCTGGTACGTCGACACCCGGGTCCTCTACTACCGCACGGACCTGGCCGAGAAGGCGGGCGTGAGCAAGGCCCCGGCGAACTGGAAGGAACTCCAGGACCTGGCGGGCGCGTACCAGAAGAAGGCCGGTACGAAGTGGGGGCTGTCCATCCAGCCCAGCGGCCTGGACACCGTGCAGAACTTCTACTCCTTCCTGTACTCGGCGGGCGGCGAGATCGTCAACGCCGAGGGCGAGGCGGTCATCGACAGCCCGGAGGCGGTCAAGGCGCTCAAGGAGTACGGCAGTTACTTCGACAAGGGCCTGTCCAACAAGTCCGTCCAGCCCGGCTACGACGTGGTGAAGGACTTCGGCAACGGCCGGGTCCCGATGTTCTTCGGCGGCCCCTGGCACGTGACGCTGCTCAACGAGGGCCAGCCGCAGATCAAGGGCAAGTGGGCCATCGCCCCCGTCCCGGCGGACGCCTCCTCCACCTCGATGGCCGGCGGCTCCTCGCTCGTCGTCTCCAAGGACAGCGAGCACAAGGCGGCGGCCACCGAGTTCATCCAGTACCTGACCGACACGAAGGGCCAGGCCGACTGGTACGAGCGGACGAAGGACCTGCCCGCCAACACCTCCGCGTGGGAGTCCGGCACGCTCGCCGACGACGCCGACCTCCAGACCTTCAAGCAGCAGATGGACACCGCCAAGTCCTCGCCCTCCCTGGCCAACTGGACCGAGATCACCGACAAGGTGGACCAGGCCATCGCCAAGGTGACGCAGGGCAAGGCTTCCGCCGAGGACGCGCTGAAGACCGCGCAGTCCGAGATCGAAGGCCTCGTGAAGCAGTAGCCATGAGCACCTCGACCACCACGAACGAGAAGGCCGCAGGGCCCGCGAAGGCGGGGGCGGGCGCATCCCCCTCCCCCGCCCCGGGCGGCGGCGGCCGCCGCAAGCGGACGCTGGGCATGCAGAACGCGGCGGGCTGGCTGTTCTCCACCCCGTTCCTCGTCCTGTTCGCCGTCTTCATGGCGTTCCCGATCCTCGCCACGCTGGCGATGAGCTTCACCGACTTCGGGCTGCGCAACGTGACGCGCCCGTGGGAGGCGGAGTTCATCGGGTTCGAGAACTACGTCGAGCTCTTCGGCGACGAGAAGTTCCTCAAGTCCCTCTTCAACACGGGGTACTTCGTGGTCGTCGGCGTACCGCTGACGATCGGGATCGGGCTGGTCGTCGCCGTCCTGCTGAACAACGGCATCGACCGGGCGCGGACCTTCTTCCGGGTCGGCTTCTACGCCCCGGTGGTCACCACCATCGTCGCGGTGGCCGTGGTCTGGCGGTTCGTGCTCGATCCGAGCGACGGGCTCATCGCGGGTCTCTTCTCCGAAGTGGGCCGGCCCGCACCGGACTTCCTCGGCTCCGAGACGCTGGCGATGCCGTCGCTGATCGTCATGGCGGTCTGGCGGAACGTCGGAACGGTGATGGTGCTGTTCATCGCGGGCCTCCAGGCGATCCCCACCGAGGTGCGGGAGGCGGCGAAGCTGGACGGCGCGAGCGTCTGGCACGAGTTCCGGTCCATCACGATCCCGCTGCTGCGCCCGACGGTCCTCTACGCCACGGTGATCACGACGATCGGCTACCTCAACGTGTTCGAGGAGCCGTTCGTGATGACCCAGGGCGGCCCGTCCGACTCGACCCTCACGGTCTCGCTGAACATGTACCGCGAAGGGTTCAACTTCTTCCACATGGGCTACGCGAGCGCGATGGCGTACGTCCTGTTCGTGGTGATCATGGGCATCACGGTGCTCCAGCTCCGACTGCTGAAGGACAACACGAAATGAGCGCCACCAGCAGCGCCCCGGTCAAGAACGTGGGCGGCGCCCCGGTCAAGAGCCCGGGCAAGGGGTCCCGTCCGAAGCGGAGCACCGCCCGCCCCCTGATCTACGTCCTGCTCTCGTTCGGCCTGCTGGTCATGTCGGCGCCCTTCCTCTGGATGGGGATCTCCGCCTTCAAGACGCAGAGCGAGCTGTCGGCCAGCCCGCCGGTGTGGATCCCCACCGAGTGGACCCTGACCAACTTCCGGCAGCTGCTCGACAAGCTGGACCTGCCGCTGTACTTCATGAACTCGGTGATCGTGGCGGTCCTGGTGACCGTCTCGAACCTGGTCTTCTGCTCGATGCTCGGCTACGCCCTGGCGAAGCTGAACTTCGTCGGCCGCAACAAGATCTTCGGGCTGGTGCTCGGTGCGCTGATGGTGCCCGGCAACCTGATGCTGCTGCCGCTGTTCGTGCTGATGAGCAAGCTCCAGCTGATCGACAGCTACGCGGGTCTGGTGCTGCCGTTCGCCGCCGGGGCCTTCGGGGTCTTCCTGATGCGCCAGTTCATGCAGTCGATCCCGGACGAGCTGCTGGAGGCGGCCCGGATGGACGGCGCGAGCGAGTGGTACATCTTCTGGCGGATCGTGATGCCGCTGGTGAAGCCCGCCCTCGCGACGCTGTCGATCTTCACGTTCCTGGGTTCCTGGAACAACTTCGTCTGGCCGCTGATCGCGACCAACGACCCCGACAAGTACACCCTTCCGGTCGCCCTGGCGACCTTCGCCACCGACCCCAACAAGGCGGGCGGCTCCAACGGGATGCTGATGGCCGGAGCCTTCCTGATCGTGCTGCCGGTGCTGGTCGTGTTCATCGCGCTCCAACGGCACTTCACGCAGGGCATCGCCACGGCGGGCATGAAGTAGCGCCCGGATCAGCCGACTTCACACCAAGGCCGCATCCCACTCCGTAGCGAGCGCGGCCACACCCCACACCACCACCAGAAAGACATGTCGCGATGACGAACACCCCTGCCCCGAACCCGGTCCCGGCCCGGCCGACGGCCTCCGTCCCGTTCCCCGAGGGCTTCCTCTGGGGCGCGTCCACGGCCGCCCACCAGATCGAGGGCAACAACACCGACTGCGACTGGTGGGTCAAGGAGCACGCTGCCGGCACCCACATCGCGGAGCCGAGCCTGGACGCCTGCGACAGCTACCACCGCTGGCCCGAGGACATGGACCTGCTGGCCTCGCTCGGCTTCACCGACTACCGGTTCTCCATCGAGTGGGCCCGTATCGAGCCGGTCGAGGGCCGCTTCTCGCGCGCCCAGCTCGCCCACTACCGGCGGATGGTGGAGGGCGCGATCGAGCGCGGCCTTCGCCCGATGGTGACCCTGCACCACTTCACGGTCCCGCAGTGGTTCGAGGCGCGCGGCGGCTGGACGGCCGAGGGGGCGGTCGAGCTGTTCGCCCGGTACGTGGCGGCCTGCGCCCCGGTGATCTCCGAGGGGGTCTCCCACGTCTGCACGATCAACGAGCCGAACATGATCGCCGTGATGGCGGGCCAGGCCAAGCGCGGCGACAACAGCTTCCCGCCCGCCGGCCTGCCCACCCCCGACGACGAGACGACCGCGGCCGTCATCGCCGCCCACCACGCGGCGGTGAAGGAGGTCCGGGCCCTGGACGCGGGCATCCAGGTCGGCTGGACCATCGCCAACCAGGTCTACCAGGCCCTCCCCGGCGCGGAGGACGTCACCGCCGCCTACCGCCACCCGCGCGAGGACGTCTTCATCGAGGCGGCGCGCGGCGACGACTGGATCGGCGTGCAGTCCTACACCCGTACGCGGATCGGCCCCGACGGACCGATCCCGGCGGCCGACGACGTCGAGCGGACGCTGACGACGTGGGAGTACTACCCGGGCGCGGTCGGCGAGGCGCTGCGCCACACGGCCGAGGTCGTCGGGGACGTCCCGCTGATCGTCACGGAGAACGGCATCGCGACCGCCGACGACAGCCGCCGCGTCGACTACTACACGGGCGCGCTGAACGAGGTCGCCTCGGCGCTTCAGGACGGCCTCGACATCCGGGGCTACCTGGCGTGGAGCGCGCTCGACAACTACGAGTGGGGCACCTACAAGGCCACGTTCGGCCTGATCGCGATCGACTGGGAGACCTTCGAGCGCACCCCGCGCGACTCGGCGAAGTGGCTGGGATCGCTGGGCCGCACCCGCGAACTCCCGCGCGCGCAGGCCTGATTCACCCGCGCGCGTTCGCGCGCCTCGATACGGGGAGCCACCTGACGGCTCCCTCCGGTCCGGGAGCCGGCGGAACCTGACGACCGCCGGCTCCCGAGCCGCACGCACGAGCACTGTTCCCCTCTTCCCCCTTCTGCCACCAGGAGCCGGACCGATGGACCGTCGCACGTTTCTCACCGCCGCAGGGACCGGGGCCGCGGCCCTGTCGCTCGGAGCCGTGACCGCCCCCGCAACAGCGGCGGCCCCGGCAGACCCCCGCCTTCTGAAGCACTGGTTCGACGACACGTACCGCTCGATCGAGGCGATGACGACCGACTTCGGCCTGGTCACCGACAAGATCGACCTCAGGGGCGCGGGAGCTCCCGCCCAGTCCCCCCAGACCTCCCCCACCAACATCGGCTGCGGCCTGTGGTCGACGGTGGCGGCGGCAGGCCTGGGTGTGATCGGCGAAGGAGCGATGCTCCGGGCCCTGACGCGCACGGTCACAGCAGTGGAGAAGCTGGAGCGCCACCACGGCTTCTGGCTCAACTGGTATGACGCACACGACGGTTCGGTACTGACGGAGTGGCCCGGAACCGGGGCCCCGGTGCGCCCGTTCCTGTCCTCGGTGGACAACGCGTGGCTGGTGACGGGCCTGCGGACAGCCGCCGACGCGGCACCGACGCTACGCGCCCGCATCGACCGCATCCTGGCCACGGCCGACTGGTCGTACTTCTACACGCCGTACGACCCGGCCGACCCGGTGGCGGGCCCCGGCCAGCTGCGCGGCGGCGTCTGGACGGACACGGAGGAGCCGACCCCGCACCACTACGGCGCGCTCAACACCGAGCCCCGCATGGCGAGTTACCTGGGCATAGCGGACGGCTCGCTCCCCGGCGACCACTACTGGCACCTGCTGCGCACGATGCTCCCGGAGCACGAGCAGGAGCAGAAGCCGGGCGGCGGTTACGTCACGGTCGACGGCGTACGCGTATGGAACGGCCACTACACGCACCGGGGCCGGAAGGTGGTCCCCACCTGGGGCGGCTCGATGTTCGAGGCGCTGATGGTGCCGCTGTTCGTGCCGGAGCCGGAGTGGTCGCCGCGCGCGTGGGGCGTGACCCACCAGCGTTACGTACGCGGCCAGATCGACCACGGTCTGCGGGAGGCGCAGTACGGCTACTGGGGCTTCTCCCCCGCCAACGTCCCCGAGGACGGCTACCAGGAGTACGGGGTCGACGCGCTCGGCATGGCGGTCGACGGCTACGCCTCCAACACGGACCGCACGCACACGACGGACGGCGAACCGCTCCCGCCCCCTTCCGCGTTCACCAACGGAGTCGTCACCCCGCACGCCTCCTTCCTGGCCCTGCCGTACGCGCGCCGGGACGCGGTGGCCAACCTGCGCGCGCTGGACCGGGACTTCGGCGCGTACGAGGAGGGGCTCGGCTTCCGGGACTCGGTGAACGTGTCGACGGGCCGGGTCAGCGACTTCATGCTCGCGCTGGACCAGGGCATGATCGTCGCGGCGCTCGCCCAGGAGCTGCGCCCGGGTCTGCTGCAACGCCCTTTCCGCACAGGGGGTTTCCGCTCGCGCGTCCGTCCGCTGCTGGAGCGGGAGCGGTTCTCGGTCTGAGGGCGGCGGTACGGTCCGCAGGAGCCGCCGTCCGCCCCCCGTCCGGGGCGGGCGGCGGCTCCTACGGCTTCCGCTCGTCGGTGACCGCTTCGGGCAGGGGCGAGGCGCCGCCGTGCGCGGTGCAGACCTCCTTGCCCCCGTCCTTGATGACCACGCAGGCCCGGGCGGCGGCGGGGTAGGGGGCTTCGACCATGGGTGAGTAGGTGTCCCGGTCGTAGGTGATCGCGCGGGCCGCCGAGTGGTTGTGCGGCCCCTCGACCCGTGCCGTGTCCCCGACCCGGCCCTCGGTGATCCTGGCCCAGGCGGCTCCGCAGCGGGGGCTGTAGCGCAGCTCCAGGTGGATCCCGTCGACCTTCTCCGCCGCGGCGGTCCACACCCCGATGTGGCACTCCATGCCCTGGGCGTCCTTGTTCCGGCACTCGAACCCGGTGCACTTCGCGGAACTTCCCCTGGACGTCGGCTCCCCCCGGCTCTCCGGAGCGCCCACGAGCATGCCCGCGAGCAGCCCCGTGGCCATCCCCACACCGGTGGCGGCCCCGACGATGAGACCCCAGCGCCGGGGCCGGCGGGGCGAGGCGGGGGGCGGGAGTGGGCTGCTCCGGCGATCGCGCCCCGGGTGGCTCCGCCTGCGGGGCAGCCACCGGATCAGGCTCGGAATCGGATAAGGAATCAGGATCCTGGGCGGCCGTCGGCGGCACCTCGGCGACGACGTCCTCCGGGGCCTTCCGGTCGGGCTGCGCCTGACCGCGCTCGGCGATCTCCAGCAGGAGGAGCAGGCGGTCGGGCTTCACCGAGACCGCCTGGGCGAATTCCCGCACCGCCTGCCGGGGTGGAAGTGCCTTGCCGCTGAGGTAGCGCCCCCACGACGACTTGCTGTAGCTCGTCCGGTTGGCGAGCGCGGCGAGGGTCATTCCGTCGCGCCCTCGCAGTAACCGGAGTTGTTCGGTCAGAAGCCCGGCTTCCCGGGGCGGCTCCCCGGCCCCGGGGTCTCCCAGCCTGTCCCGCCATCGCTCGTCCTCCCACGCTGTGTCCCCTGTTATAGGGCCTGTTGACGTGTCCCGATTCCCATCATGTCCCAACCGGTCCCACCGCTCTACCGGGGTTCTCGTCGCGGCACGAGCATCTGTCGAGCAACGCCACCGGGAACAAGCACGGTTCACCGTCCCGCCCACCGAAGGATGAACATGCGTAATCGCGCCATCGCTTCCCTTGCCGCAACGGCGTCCGCCGCGGCCACCGTCGTCGCCATGACCGCCACACCGGCCAACGCCTACGGCGATCTGCCCGTCGTGGGGCGCGAGTCGACCGGTACGGACTACTGCCCCTGCCGGTACAACGACATGATCGACGGAACCTACTTCCACAAGGATGTGGGTGGGACGGGGTTCAAGGTCATCCACGGCAACGCCAGCCGCCACGCGGTGGCGAAGGTCGAGTTCCACCCGTATGACGAGATTCTCTATGTGTACGACGTGAAGAACGACGGCGACACGTTGTACTACAAGGTGTCCTACGAGGGTGACGGCGGAAAGTGGGGTCTGTACGCCGCTCCGAGCACGTCCAACGTCATTGACATCAGGAAGGTGAACCTGGACATCCCGGAGGGCAGAAGGGTGACGGTCACCGTCTACGACGACAAGGCGATGAAGGAGAAGGTCTACACGATCTACGGCACCGCCTGATTCCGGCCCCCTCCTCCGGCAACGCGGTGACTGCCCCGATCCGTGATCGGGGCAGTCACCACATGCCTGTTCATCGCTCACGGTCACGCGGGGCGAGATGCGGGTACTCCCCCGCGAGTACGGCGTCCACCGCCGCGAGCGTCGGATCGGTGACGTCCCAGTCGTGGGCGGGGAGCGCCGGTCAGAGGAGGCCGGAACCGGGCTGTCCGGCGTGTCCAACCACGGCACATGCGCGCCGTCGGGAGCGACAGTCATCCCGAACCGCTCCGGCCCCGGCCGCCCCGACCGAGTCCCGCCCCCGGTCGAACGTCCTGCTGGTTCCACCGAGAACGGACACTGAAAGCCTCCCGGGAACCGATGAGTTCATGGAACGGCGGTCGTCTATATCTGTGACCGCGCACCGCGGCCCGACGCCACTTCGAAGGACCCGGCCATGACCTCCACCGCACTCTCCGCCGCCACCGCCCCCGCCGTCTCCCGCCGCGCCGACCGCGCGCTGTGGGGTCTGCAGATCCTGCTGGCCCTGTTCTACGGCGTCGCCAGCGCCGTCCCGAAGCTCGTGGCGCACTCCTCGGCCACCGTCACCTTCGACGCGATCGGCTGGGGCGACTGGCTCATGTACCTCACCGGCGTGCTGGAACTGGCCGGTGCCGTCGGGCTGCTGATCCCGCGCCTGGCGGCACTCGCCGCCCTCGGCCTGGTCGGCGTGATGCTCGGCGCCGAGGTGTTCACCTGGGCCTTTCTGGACGGCGTCAACTGGGCCACCCCGCTGATCGCAGCCGCCCTTCTCGGCGCCGTCGCGTACGGCCGACGCCACACCCTGACCGTCCCGCGCCGCCGCTGACCGAGCCCGAAGAGCACGTGGGACCTGAAAGCGTTTCGCAGTCCACACCGAACCCGGAAGGCCCTCACCGGTTCAAGATCCCTCGGCCGAGACCTGCATCGCCCGTCCACAACCTCCCGGGACAGAACACCTGGCGCTCTCTGTCGGAGAAGAGATGCGGGGCCAGCTCGCAGAGCAGGTGTCCGGCTTCCGGGCGGCTGCCGCCGTCGGCAGCGGCGAGGCGGAGCACGAAGTCCGGGGGCGGCAGCAGGGTTACGGCGGTGCACTGGTCCATGGGGCGGGGAATCCTCCGGTCGTCGCCGTCAGGGCGCGTCGATGTCGGGTTCGTCGGGGGTGCCGGGACCGTCGTCCTCCGCGACCAGTCGCCGGACCTCGCTGTGGACGTGCTCGGCGATGAGGTCGCCGAGCGGGTCGGTCACGGAGAAGGAGTGCGGCCCGGGGTGGTGGTCGAAGTACGCGCACGTGGTCACCGTGCGGGTCGCCAGCTCGCGGAGCACGGCGGGGCAGAGGCGGAGCACGTCGAGCCGGTGGACGCGGTGGGCCCCGGTCCCCGACCAGAGGAACCACAGGTCCCGGTCGTCCGGGGCGTCCGCCGTCCACAGATGCGCGGCGTGCTCGGCCGACTCGTCGTGGTCGCCCAGCTCGCACAGGACGAAGTCCTCCGGTTCCACGATGTCCGGCGGATGCTCGGGCCCGCCCTCCATCGTCGCCAGCGCCAGCAACGCTTCCGCGTAGGGGACTTGGGTCACGGCGGTGCATTGCAGCACGCGGTCAGACCCCTTCCGTACGGAGGTGACGCGAGGACGGGTGGTTCGCCGAGGCTGCCGCCGTCCACCCCCAAAGATCCACGGGCCACGCGCCGAGGGTGACGCGCAGCCCCACGAACGGATCGACCACGGTGAGCAGGGCGGGGAGCCCGGATTCCAGCGCGCTCAGGGCGTGGTCCTGGCTGCCGTGGTCGTCCGCCCAGGCCCGGAGCGCCTCGGGGGCGTCGGACCCGTGGAAGGCGACCGGCCGGACGTCCCTGGCCCCGAGCCACGGGGCGGGCGGGGGCAGACTGCGCCCGTGCGCGTCCGCCAGCCGCAGGGCCTGCCGGCGCAGCCAGCGGAGGACGAGGCGGCGGTTCGGCAGGGCGACCCCGCCGAGCGGGAGGGCCCGGCCGCCGGTCGTCACCGTGACGGCCGCGACGTAGTCCAGCACCCTCGGGCGCCCCGCCTTCACAGCACTTCTCCCCGGCTGCGCGCGTTGAGCCGCGCGGTACGCGCCCGAAGCTGCTCCATGAGCAACGCGGGCCGTACGTAACGGGGTTCGACCTCCCACTCGCGCCCGCCGCCGACCGGACGGAGGGACCAGTACGGGCCGGCGACGCCCTGGAACTCCCCCACGCGGTCACCGCGGCTGGTGTCCGCGAGCAGGGTCCCGGGGTCCGGGACGGGTAAGGGCCGCTCCGTATTCGCGCTGGCGTTCTCGCCGTACACCGATCGCTCCTCTCTGTAGCCGAACGACTACCAGGGCGACTCAGCGTGGCCTAGCGTGGATACGTCTTCAACGTTTCGGAACTGGGGGATACGTTGGTCAACCGCAAGGAAGTGAACCCGGACGGGGGCCCGGAGGCGGCCTACGGAGCGCGTCTGCGGCGGGAGCGAGAGGCTCGGGGCTGGAAACAGGACGATCTCGGGGGCCGCATCGGCTACACCGGGCGGCACGTTTCCGGCGTGGAATTGTGCCACAAGTCCCCAACTCGCAAGTTCTCGATCGCCGTTGACGTGGCGATGGGCTATACGGGAACCGCTGACTCGTTCGAGCGCGAGTGGCGCAAGATCAAGCACGGGGTGCTGTTGCAGGGCTTCCCGGAGTACGTGGCTCTGGAGGGCCGGGCGGCGGAGATCCGGCTGTTCGAGGTGGGCGTCATCCCGGGGCTGTTGCAGACCCGGGGGTACGCGGAGGCGCTGGCACGCGGGGCGGTCGACCGGGGCGTCATCACCCCCGAACAGGCAGATCAGCGCGTCTCGTTGCTCATGGAGCGCCAGGGCGCCCTGTTACGCACCGTCCCGCCGATGCTGATCGCGGTGCTGGACGAGAGCTGCATCCGCCGCCCGGTCGGCAGCCCCGCCGTGATGGACGCCCAGTTGCAGCATCTGGTCGACTTCGCCACGCAGTCCCACACCATGCTGCAGATCGTCCCGTTCAGCGTCGGCGAGCAGCGGCCCTTCAACCGGCTGGTGAATCTGCTGACGCTCCAGGACCGGTCCGTGGTCTCCTACGTCGAGTCCGAGACGCAGGGCCACCTGGACCGTGAACTCAGCTCTGTCATCCCGATGGTGAGGGCCTACCATCAGTTGCAGGCTGTGTCTCTGTCGCAGACGGATACCGTGGACATGATCCACCAGCATCGAAAGGGCACCCCGTGACGACCGAATCCACGACCCCGCAGTGGGTCAAGTCCTCCTACAGCGACAACGGCGGTTCGTGCGTCCAGTGGGCCCCGCGTACCGCCTCCGCCACCGGCATCGTCCCCGTACGCGACTCGAAGAACCCGGGCGGCCCGGCTCTGGCCGTCACCGCCGACGCGTTCACCTCCTTCGTGGCGGGCGTCAAGGCAGGCGGCTTCGAAGCCTCCTGACCCCCGACTCCTGACTGCCGACGCCCCCTGTACCGCCCAGGGGGCGTCGACTCACGCCACGCACGGAAGGCGCGGCGGCTGCGGACCCCCGGCATTCCGGCAGGGGGCCGCCGCGTGAGCCGGACGCCGCTCCCGGCCCGCCCCGGGGCGGTATCAGGCCAGGGTTCCGTGCTTCGCCGTGAATTCCCCACCGGTGACCTAGCGTGTTGATCATCGCCGCGAGCGGTGACATGCGGGCACGCGGTACGGGCACGAGGAGCGAGGGAGTCCGATGGTGACGGAAACCGACTGGCGACGCCGGTCCGTGGTCGTGACGGGTGGCACGCGGGGCATCGGGCGGGGCATCGCGGAGTTGTTCGCCCGTCGTGGCGCCGCCGTCGTCCTCACCGGGCGGGACGAGGAGATCGCCCGCAAGACGGCGGACGGACTCGCCCGGACCACCGGATCCCGGGTGACCGGACTGGGCCTGGACCTCCGGGACCCAGCGGCCGTCGAGGCCATGGCGGAAGAGGCCGAGGCGCGCCACGGCCACGTCGACGTCGTGAGCGCGAACGCCGGGGTCTTCCCCGAGAAGCCCCTGCGGGAGATGACGGCCGCGGACGTGGACGACGTCCTCGCCGTCAACCTGCGGGGCTCGATCCTCACGACGAAGGCGTTCCTGCCGGCCATGGAGCGCGCCGGGAGCGGGCGCGTGGTGCTCACCTCCTCGATCACCGGGCCGACCACGGGCTTCGGCGGGTGGTCCCACTACGGGGCGAGCAAGGCGGGCCAGTTGGGGTTCATCCGCAGCGCCGCGCTGGAACTGGCCCCGGCGGGCATCACCGTCAACGCCGTCCTGCCCGGAAACGTCCGCACCGAGGGGCTGAGCGAGATGGGCGAGGACTACCTGCGACGGATGACCGCCACGATCCCGGTCGGCCGGCTCGGCGAGACCGCGGACATCGCCCACGCCGTGCTCTTCCTCGCCTCCGACGAAGCCGCGTTCATCACCGGTCAGACACTCACCGTCGACGGCGGCCAGACCCTGCCCGAATCGCTGGACTCCTTCACCCCGACGGCCTGACGAAGGCGGCCCGGCCGCCCGGTGGCCGACGATGAAGTGTTCGCCCCCGTCAGGGCAGACGCTGCCCCAGGGCGACGTCGAGGCGCACGAAGGCGGGAGGGTTCCCCGTCCGCCCGTGCGGCCGGACGGAGGCGTTCTCGGCCATGCGGCCCGCCGGGCACGCGCGTCGCGCGCGGCGCGGCCCGCCCGTGACGTATCGCGTCACGATCTCGGCGGCTTCGTCGGCTTCCGGGAAGTGGGCGGTGACGGCGTAGTGGTGGCTGCCGACCTGGACGGTCGTCAGGGGCGCCGCCCGGAGATCCAGGTACCAGGGCGCGTCCGCGGGGGCGGCCAGGATCCAGCAGCCGCGCTCCGCGTCGTACGCGATGACCTGCAGCACGGTGTGATGGAGATGTCCGTCGGCTCTGGCAATGTGGTGCAGGAGCAGCAGATGGCGGCCCAGCACCGGCCCGAGTCCCACGCGGAAGAGGGTGGCGGGCAGGCGTGCGACGTGTCGCCGCCAGCCGCCCGGCGGTGGAAGGTGGTGATGGACGCCGTGGCGTTCTGTTCTCATCGAGCCGCCTCCTCGCGCCGTGCAGGGGAACCGATTGCGTAACGGAAGCCGGAGCCAACCCTTAGCAGGGGCAATCTTTGCATAATCTAAAGCTGGGTCGCCAGGGACGGTGGCCCGCCGCAGGACGTCTGTCTGGTAGGAGCGCCGTGATCACTGGGAAGCGAAGGGACGGCGGAACAGTGCTGTCCTGGCTGCCGATCGTGGTGATGGCGGTCGTCGCCGGGATCGACCTCGCCGCGGGGCCGGAGGCCGGGTTCCTGCCTCTGGTCTCCCTCGGCCCCGCCTTCGCCGGGCTGATCGGCGCCTGGCGGCGTACCGCGCTCATCGGCGGCGTGGCGCTGCTGCTGTGCGCCGGTCTGGGCGTGTACGACGGTCTCTTCGACACCCAGCGGGGCTGGACGGCCATGGCTTCGGTCGCCGGGGTCACCCTGGCGGGCGTCCTGGCTTCCGGTTCCCGGATGCGGCGCGAGGCGGAGCTGGCCGGTGTGCGTTCGATCGCCGAGGTGACCCAGAGCGTGCTGATGCGCCCCGTGCCCCGCCACGTCGGCGAACTGCGGACAGCGGTCTCCTACACGTCCGCGGTCGCGGAGTCGCGCATCGGCGGCGATCTGCACGAGGTGGTGGCATCGCCGTACGGAGTCCGCGTCATCGTCGGTGACGTCCAGGGCAAGGGCCTCGCCGCGGTGGCGACGGCGGCCTCCGTCCTGGGCGTGTTCCGGGAGGCGGCTCACGACGAACCGGATCTGGCGTCACTGGCCGCCAGACTGGAGCGCACAGTGGCCCGCGAAGAGGACGGGGAGAAGTTCGTGACGGCCATCATCGCCGAGATCCACGCCGACGAGCGGGCCGCTGTCTTCCTGAACTGCGGACACCCTCCTCCCATGATCGTCCGTGCCGACGGCTCCACCGATCTTCCCCGCCCGCCCGCCTACGCCCTGCCACTGGGCCTGGGCATGCACGGCGGAGAACCTCCCCTGACCCATCGGGCCAGGTTCGCTCCGGGCGACCAGCTCCTGCTCTACACCGACGGAGTCACCGAAGCGCGTGACGCCGACGGCACCTTCTACCCCTTGCGGGAACGAGCCGGACTGCTCGGCGACGCGGATGCCGAAGAGGCACTCGAAGCACTGCGCGGGGACGTGGTGCGGCACGCCAACGGCCCCTTGCACGACGACGCGGCGATGATGCTGCTGCGCTACCGGCAACGGTGACTGCGCGCAGTCACGGCCCGCGATGTACCACCGGTGCGGGCACAGGATAGAAAGGTGCCATGAGCAGCAAGGGCGCTCCGCCGGAGCGCATGGACGACGTGGACGCGGTCACCGAGGCGGTGCTGACGGCTTCCCGGTTGCTGGTCGCGGTCTCCGCGCGCTCTCTGGCGGAGGTGGAGGAGCGGGTGACCCTCCCCCAGTTCCGGATGCTGGTGGTGCTCTCCTCCCGGGGCGACACCAAACTCGTCACGCTGGCGGAGCTGCTGGGCGTGGCCCCGTCCACGGCGATGCGCATGATCGACCGGCTGATCGCCGCGGGACTCGCGGACCGGCAGACCAACCCGGAGAACCGCCGTGAAACGCTGCTCCGACTGACCTCGGAGGGGCGCCGCACGGTGGAGAACGTCACCGCGCGCCGGCGCGAGGAGATCGCCTCGATCGTTCAGCACCTCTCCCCGGACCAGCGGACGGCGTTGATCAGTGCGCTGACGGACTTCAACAGCGCGGGCGGGGAGCGGCCCGCGGGGCTGTCGGGCGAGAGCCCTGGGCCGCACCCGCTGGGCTGGGGCGAGACGGCGGGCTGATCCGACGCCGCGCCCTGGCGCGGAAGCGTCGGCCGCACCCCTGATCGCCGCCCCCTGGGCCCTGACCCCTGACCCCTGACCCCTGACCCCTGACAGCATGTTGACATGACCTTGACATGAAAGGTCTGTGCGCCCGAGGCTCGGAACCCCCCATGGAACGCTGACGACAATGAGGTGCTATTCCCATGCGATCACGCCCCATCGGATTCCTCCTCTCCACCCTCGCAGGCGCCGCCCTGGCGTTCGGCGGAGCGACCGCCACCGCCTCCGCGAACCCGTCCTCCGCCCCGGAGACCGGTTCCGCGTCGGTCGGCGCCGCCCGTGCGGCCGACGGCTGTTACACCTGGAGCGGAACGCTCCGGGAGGGCTCCAGCGGTGAGGCGGTGCGTCAGCTCCAGATCCGGGTCGCGGGCTACCCCGGCACCGGGAACCAGATCGCCATCGACGGGGCGTTCGGCCCGGCCACGAAGGCGGCCGTGACGCGCTTCCAGGCCGCGTACGGTCTCGCCGCCGACGGCATCGCCGGACCTGCGACGTTCAGCAAGATCTACCAACTGCAGGACGACGACTGCACCCCGGTCAACTTCACCTACGCCGAGCTGAACCGTTGCAACTCCGACTGGTCGGGCGGCAAGGTCAGCGCCGCGACCGCCCGCGCCAACGCCCTGGTCACCATGTGGAAGCTCCAGGCCATGCGGCACGCCATGGGTGACCGGCCCATCACCGTCAACGGCGGCTTCCGCAGCGTGTCCTGCAACAGCGCCGTCGGCGGAGCCGCCAACAGCCGCCACATGTACGGCCACGCGGCCGACCTCGGCGCGGGGTCCCAGGGCTTCTGCGCCCTCGCCCAGGCGGCCCGCAACCACGGCTTCACCGAGATCCTCGGCCCGGGCTACCCGGGCCACAACGACCACACCCACGTCGCCGGAGGCAGCGGCCGCTTCTGGTCCGCGCCCAGCTGCGGCATCTGACGCCACGGCGCTCCCCTGACGTGCGGGGGCCTCCGGTCGGCGGACCGGAGGCCCCCGCACTCGCGATACACAGGCCTCGGGACAGGTGTGCGCCGAACACGCAGAGCCGTGGAGAACCACGTGCGCCCCGGCCTTCGTCCGGGGCGGGGCTCAGGAGACCGGGGCCGTCATGACCGTGCCGTCGTCGAAGGTCAGGAAGCAGGCGCCCCCGGACACGAGCACCGTGGTCGGCTGGGCCTTGCCGCCGTCGAAGGCACCGCCCTTCCGGGGCCAGTTCCTGACGTTGTCCAAAGTCGCCTCCGGGGTGCCGTCGTCCAGCGCGAAGGCGCGTACGCCGCCGGCGCCGAAGGTCAGCAGTCTGTCCCCGGCCACCACCACGGAGTCCCCGCGCGTCCAGGGGGCGGTCCACAGTTCGCGTCCACTGCGCACATCGATCGCCTGGATGTACCGGGAGCCCTCGCGGAGGCCCTCCCCTTCTATGAAGAGCAGTCCGTCGCGGCTTACGGCCTCCGGGGGCATCGCGCGGGTGGAGCCCACCTTCCGCAGGCTCCGCGCGTCCACGATGAAGCCGCCGCAGACGTCGTAGGGGGCGCTGCGGATGCGGCGGTCGCAGTTCCAGGGAGCCTCGGCCAGTGTCTTCCCGGTCGCCGGGTCGAGGGTGAGGGTTTCCTGGCTGCCGGTGAGCCAGACGCGGTCGCCCACGACGTCGAGGCTGGGCGGGAACGCCCAGGGGATCACCCGCTCCCAGACCTGGGTACGGTCGTCGGCGTCGTACGCGCGGAAGAGCATGTTGGCGGCGCTGCCCGCTCCGCCGCCGCCCGCGTACGAGACGAAGATCCGCCCGTCGTGGACGCGGGCCACCACGGGGTCGTACCCGGTCCGGCCCGGGAGCCGGGCGACCGGCTTTCCGTCGGACAGGTTCAGCACCTCGAACCCGTCTCCGTCGGCCGCGGTGACATAGGCGTGCCGGTCGTCGACGTCGAGGCCGCTGACGCCGAAGAGGCCGGTGGGCACGCCTTCGGCGGGATAGCCCCACAGCCGGGAGCCGTCGGAGGCGTCGCGCGCCTCCAGCCGGGTCTGCCGTGTCGCCTCGTCCCTGATCCGGCAGACGATGACATCGCCGCTGAGCGCGCAGTCGTCAGCCGCGCCGGGACCGTCGAAGGAGGTTGCCCACGGGCTCCAGTCCTCGGGTTGGAGGGTTCGGTCCAGGCTGTCGGGCCCGAAGTCCGCCATCCCGCTGACGGCCACGGCCGCGGTGCGTGCGGGCGGTGTGGCCGAGGGGGCGGTGCTCCCGCCGCTCTCCCCGGCACTCCGTTCCGGTGCCGGGGCGGCGTTGCCCGGGGCCCTCGGTTCGGGGTCGTCGCCCGGGAGGAGCAGCAGCGTGGCCGTCAGCACTCCGGCGAGCAGGCCCGCTCCCAAGCCGACGGCCAGGCGCAGCCGGCGGCCCCGCGCCCAGGCCGGTCTGCCGGTGCGGGGCCGCCCCGGCCCCGGGCGCCCGTCCGCCGCGCCGTCCCCGTCCTCCGTGCTCTGCCCGTGCGGCGCGGCCTGGCCGGCGCCGGCCGGGGCAGCGGTCGGGGCGGTCCGGGGCATCGGGGGTGCTGCGAGAGCCGCCGCCACGGCGGTCTCGTACGTACCGATCAGTTCGCGTACGCCGTCCGGCCAGGGGAAGGCTCCGCGGGCCGGCGCGTGCGGGACGCCCGGTCTGTCCGGCCGGGACGAGGTGTCGAGCGCCCGGATCAGCTCGGCGGTCGTCGGCCTGCGGGCCGGGTCCCGGTGCAGGCAGTCGGCCACGGTCTGCCGCAGCTCATCCGGCACCCGGGAGAGGTCGGGCCGCCCCTGGGCGATGCGGTGCACGATCGCGGCGAGTTCGGTGTCCTCGAACGGCCCGTGGCCGGTGGCGGCGAAGCAGAGCACCGTCCCCAGGCAGAACACATCGGACGCACCCGTCACCGACCGGTCGCCGGCGACGTGTTCGGGCGACATGAAGCCCGGCGACCCCACCATGACACCGGTCGCCGTGAGCGCCGTCGCGTCGTACGCCTGGGCGATCCCGAAGTCGATCAGCCGCGGTCCCGTGGCGCCGAGGACGACGTTGGCGGGCTTCAGGTCCCGGTGGACGAGCCGTGCGCCGTGCACGGCCGCCAGGCCGCGGGCGATGGCCGCACCGAGGTCGCGGACGACGGGAACGGGCAGCGGACCGTGTCGGCCCACCGCCTCCTCCAGCGACGGCCCGGCGATGTACTGGGTGGCCAGCCATGGCCGTTCGGCCTCCGGGTCGGCGTCGACGAGTGCGGAGACGTACGGTCCGCGCACGGCGCGCGCCGCCTCCGCCTCACGCCGGAAGCGGAGCCGGAAGTCCCCCGCGTGCTCCAGGTCACGGCGGACGGTCTTCAGTGCGACGAGGCCCTCGGGACCGCCGCCGGGCGGGACGGCGAGGTGGACCGTTCCCATCCCGCCGGAGCCGAGTCCGGCGAGCAGCCGGTAGGGGCCGATGTCGTACGGGGCGTCGGCGTCGAGCGGGCGCAGCACGGGGCACCTCTCCGGAGCGGTCTGCCCTCACGGGCGGCGGACGGATCTGCGGGCGGACGGGGGGATGAAGCTGTCGGACGGGTCTGCGGGCGGACGGGGGGATGGAGCTGTCGGACGGGTCTGCGGGGCGGACGGGGGAGCTGGAGCCGGCTTCCTCACGGTCAGGTGGGGAGTTCGAGGGACCGGACGGTCCCGTCGTGGAAGACCAGGTAGAGCAGTCCGCCGAGCGAGATCACCTCGGGCGCCCAGACCTTGTTCGCCACCTCGTCGAACTCCCCGAAGTCGTCGGATCCGGCACCCGAACCGCCGGGCGGCACGTACCCGGGCGCTCCCTCGATCTCGTGCCGGGCGCTCTCGCCGCCGCGCAGGGGCAGGGTGTAGAGGTTCCGGTTGTCGGCGAAGAGCGCGGTGGATCCGACGATCACCGGATCCGAGTGGAGACCGCCGGCCTTCGCCGGGTCGGCCTGGTCCGCTTCCTCTCCGGGCAGCGCGCCGACGGTGCGAGGGGACGGGTCGCCGCCGGAGGCCGAGAGGTCGGTGAGCTCGACCGCGCCACTGGACGCGTTCGCCTTCAGCCCGTACTCCCGCCCCCCGGCGGCGACCACGCCCCGGGCCCGCGGGGCACGGGCGTCCGGGTCCTGGTCCGCCGGGACCGAACGCAGTGTGACCGCGTCCAGGATCGCGGTGTCCTGGCCCTCGATGTCGCAGTACACCTGGCCGCCGTGGACGCGCATCGCGGCGCAGCTCTTGTCACCCGGCACGATCACCGGTGTGCGCTTCCCGGTTCTGCCGTCGAACGCGACCAGGCCGCCGTCGGTCACGGCGATGAGCCTGCCCTCCACGAAGATCTCGGCACGGTACAGCCCGTGCCCGGCCATCGGCGCGTCGTGCGAGGTGAGCCCCTCCGCCCACAGCCGTTCGCCGTTGCGGACGTCCACCGCGTAGATGCTCGCCGCGCTGCCGCCAAGGGTGAAGAACGCGACCTTGTCGCCGAGCAGCGGGTCGCCGAAGAGCTCGGTCTCCTCGCCGCCACCCGTATCGCTCTCCCAGCGGACCTTCCCGTCCTTGGCCGCACGTCCCCTCACCACACCGGCCTCCATGGTGACGACGACATCGTCCTGGATCAGCGGGCTGCTGCCGCGGCCCGGCAGGACCACACCCCGGTTGCTGGTCGCCGCCCGGTCACCGGGAGAGGGAGAGGCCGCCTTCCACAACGGCTTCCCGTCGGAGGGGCGTACGGCCTCCAGCCCGCCCGCGACGGTGCGGCAGACCAGGATCTCGCGGCTGAGGGCACAACTCCACGGCCGCTCCTCCAGCTTCCCCGACCACGGCTTCCACCCGGCCGGGCGCGCGGCGGAATCGACCGGGAAGTAGCCGCTGCGGTCGACGCCGAGCCGGTCCAGCCCGGCGCCCGCCGCGGTCTCGGCCGCAGGTGAACCCGACACCGAGGGGGAGGCGGCACCGGACGGCCCGGACGAGGCGCCCGGCCCGCCGCTCCTGGCCTCGTTCCCGCCGTCGTCCCGCAAGGTCCTCAGGCCGACCACGCTCAGCACGCTCACGGCCAGCACCGCCGTGACCGCGATGACGGTTCGACGGCGCCGACCGGAACGAGGGGTGTCGGGGGACGACGCGGAGGCGGTCCCGTCCGGCGGGCGAGTGATCGTTTCGGCGCTGTGGAGCGGAGACGCACCCGGCATCGTGGGTACCGGGGTGGTCAGGGGGCCCGCCGCCGCGATGACAGCGGCCAGCTCCCTCTCGTGGGTGGCCACCGACTCCCGTACCGCGACCGGCCAGAACCGCTGCCCGACGCCGTCGCCGGAAGGGGCGTCCTGGGGCGCGCCCCGCTCCGCACCGACGCCCGCCGCGAACGCGTCCGCAGCGGTGCCGGCGTCCGGCGCGTCCGCCAGGACCGCCGCCCGGAACCGTTCCTCCAGGGCCACCGAGTCGGGTCGCCGGGCCGGATCGAGGGACAGGCAGTCCTCGATCAGCTCGCGCACGGCGTCCGGCACCGCGCCGAGATCCGTCTGCGCCTGCGAGATCCGGTAGAGCACGGCGGCCAACGGGCCGGTGCCGAAAGGGGATTGCCCGGTGGCGGCGTAGCACAGCACCGAGGCCAGGCAGAAGACGTCGGACGCCGCGACCACATGCCGTCCGCCCAGCACATGCTCCGGGGACATGTATCCCGGTGAGCCCAGCATCGCCCCGGTCGCGGTCATCGTGCTGGCGCCGAAAGCCCGCGCGATACCGAAATCGATCACCTTGGCACCGTCCCTGCCGAGCAGGACGTTCGACGGCTTCAGATCCCGGTGCTGGACACGGGCGTGATGGATACCGCGCAGCCCCCGCACGAGATCGAGCCCCAGGGCCCGCACCGTCGCCACGGGCAGGGGCCCGGCCGCGCGGACCGCACGCTCCAGCGTGGGCCCGGCCACGTACTCGGTGGCCAGCCAGGGCTCCGCGGCCTCCGCGTCACCGGACAGGAGCCGGGCGGCGAAACGGCTCTCGACCGACCGGGCGGTGTCGATCTCGCGGCGGAACCGGTCGCGGAACGCCTGGTCCCCCACCAGTTCGGACCGGACGGTCTTGACCGCCGCCAACTGCGGCCCGGAGCCCTCGGACACCGGCCGGGTGTCGGCACCGAGGTAGACCTCTCCCATACCGCCCGCGCCGAGGCGGGCGAGGATCCGGTACGGGCCGATACGCCGGGGAGCCCGCTCCGGCAGCACGCCGAGAGCTTCGCGCCCCCGGTCGGCCGCGTCCCCGCCCCGCTCTTCGACTGCCATGCCCCGCTCCCCCGTTGACCCGTGACGGGCCTGTCCGCCCCTTGACGATCAAGCCTGGCATCTGGCCGAGCCCCGCGCCACCCCCGACCGCGAGCGGCTCCTCGCGGCCCGGCCGCCCGTGAGGCCCGCCGGGGTCACCCGGCCCCGGTCGGCTCCGCCGGCCCCTCGGCGGCGGCAGGGGCGGAGCCGGCCGAGCCCGCCACCGCGATCGTCCCCTGAGCCACCGCGCACAGCGTCTCCGTCCCCTCGGCGTCCACCATCAGCAGGTCGCAGCGGCAGACGACGCGGCTCCGGCCCGGGCGGACCACCTGCGCCCGCGCGCGCAGCACTTCGCCCCGGGCCGGGCGCAGATAGTCGATGGTGAAACCGGCGGTCAGGACGGCCGGGCCGACGGCCGCGCCCGCCGCGAAGGTGAGGGCGTTGTCGGCCGCGTAGCTCAGGACGCCGCCGTGGACGAAGCCGTTCTGCTGGCGCAGGTCGTCGCGTACGTCGAGCTCCAGGACCGCCGCCCCGTCGCCGAAGGCGGTCAGCCGCGCGCCCAGCAGGACGCTGAAGGGCTGGGCCTCCAACACCTTCCGCCCGAAAGCGAGTTCCTGGTCCATCGCCGCCATGCTCCACCTCATCTCCTCGGGAGGGACGAGCCTCGCCGTCCGGGTACGGCGTCGTCAACATCGGCCCTGTCGTACCGGACCGCTAGTGTCCGACGCATGGAGAACCTGATCCCTCGGGGCAACTGGCTCGGCGACCACACCTTCCGTACGTTCGTGAAAGAGGTCGCACCGCTCCGCTTCGGCTCCTGGGGCCTGGCCGAGTTCGAGCGCGCAACCTCCGGGCTGGGCTGGGAACTTCAGGAGCCGAAGGAGGTCGCGGGCCAGGTCTGGCGCAGGTTCCCTCCGCGGAAGGGACCCTCGGCCGGATACGGCACCCTCATCTCCGACGCCTCGGAGCCCGAGCGGATACGCAAGCTGAACGTACGCGTCGTCGACCTGCCCGCCGAGGACCTGGCCACGGCCGCCGGACTCATCCGTGCCGCCTGGTGGGTCATGGAGGAGGAGCTGGGACCGCCCACGCTCTGGGGAGGCGCCTCGGGCCCGTGGATGCTGTGGCGGCGCCCCGACACCAGCATCCTCGTGCACTCGCACGACGAGGGCGAGGTGAGTCTCGAACTCCTGCCCGCCGTGACGGACAGCGATTCCGCCGGGAGCCGCCGCTCCCGCGGCCGCTGGCGTGCCGCCGAGCCGGCCGATCTGCCGCCCGCCCCTGCCCCCGCCTCCCCGGATCGGTCCGGCACCACCTGGGAAGCGGTGGAGAAGCGCCTGTCCGAAACCCTTCGGTCGCTCGACCACGACACCCCGTTCTTCCCCGGCCGGTTCATCCTGCACCTGGGAGACGCCCGTGATCCCCAGCGTTTCGTCCAGTGCTGGAGCCAGGACCTGAGCCTCGTCGTCGAGGCCACCGGCCACCTGCACCGGCCGGACGCGGCCGACCCGGCCCGCATGGAGCGGAACGGCTGGGAGTCCTCCCGCTCCATCTGGCAACGCCGGTTCCCCGACGCCATGGACAGCCCCGCGCACGCCGCCACCGGCGCCCACATGCTCGTCGAGGAGCTGCGGCAGCTGGGCGTCGACCTGGCCGACCTCTCCTACGACGGCACCATGAGCGGTCGGGGACGCGGCTTCCACCTCGATCTGCCGGACCTGGGGATCCCGCGCGTGCACCACCCCGCCGACTGAACGCCCGTACTCGAAGCGGTCGTTGCCGGAGTCGCGGGCAGTGGGGCGCACCGGGGGGCGCCGGTCAGGCTCCGGAGCCGACGATGGCGGTGACGCGGATCTCCACCCTCATGGCGGCGAGCCCGAGGACGGTGACGCCGGTCTCGGTCCAGATCGGCGCACGGCCGCCGAGACGGAGGCGGAACTGCTCGGCCATGACCCGGTTGTGGTCCTCGCCGATGACGTCGCCCCCCGGCGCGACCTTGTGGTACGAGTTCACGTGGATGACGTCCTTCCAGGTCGCGCCGACCGTGGCGAGCGTGCGCTCCACGTTGTCGAAGGCCCGGACGATCTCGTCCTCCAGCGAGTCGGGGATGACCAGGTCGTCGTCGACCCCGGCCTGACCGGAGATCTCGACCCGGTCCCCGACGCGGACGGCGCCGCTGTAGCCGAGGGCCTCGTGAAGCTTCTCGCCGTAGCCCGGAACGACGCCGAAGGTGACGGTGCTCATGATGCTTCCTCTCCCCGCACCCGAGGGTGCGTTTCCGCTTCCATGACTTCACGCGTAAAGTAACCGTAACAAGCGATGACTTCAAGCGCAAAGTCATCGGGGAGCGCACCGAGGGGACGGGAAGACCGATGAGCGGGACGGAGAGGTCCATGGACGAGACGGGCGGCACCTCGGAGGAGCATGCGGTCGACGAACCGCCGCGCTGGCTCGACGAGCAGGAGAAGGCGGCGTGGACGGGGCTGATCTCCCTGGTCCTGCTGCTGCCCGGAAAGCTGGAGTCGCCGCTGCGACAGGAGCACGGCATCACCCTGTTCGAGTACCTCGTGCTCAGCCATCTCTCCGAGGCCCCCGGGCGGAAACTGCGGATGGGCGAGCTCGCCTTCCTCGCCAGCGGGTCCCTCTCCCGGCTCTCCAACGTCATCAAACGGTGCGAGCAGCGCGGCTGGGTCGTCCGGACCCCCGACCCGGCCGACGGGCGTTACACCCTCGCCGAACTCACCGACGCGGGCTTCGACATCGTGGACCGGGCGGCCCCCACCCACCTGCGCACCGTGCGCGGCCTCGTCCTCGACTCCCTCAACACGGCCGACCAGAAGGCGCTCGTCCGCATCGCGGAGAAGATGCGGATCGTGCCCGACGACTTCGGCTGACCGCCGTCACCGCCCCCTGGCCCCGTCCGTGACCCGATCGAGCCGATAGAGGTCGGCGACGCAGCCGCCCGGCCAGTACCGCTCCCCGCCGTCGCTGAAGGGCTCCAGCATCTGGCTGATCACCAGCCGCTCGTACGGCATGACCCGTTCCCCGGCCGCCGCCCCCTCGCGCAGGCGGCGGTCCTGGGCGTCCCACTTCTCGGCCCGGGACCGCATCGCGGTGTCCAGGTCGGTCAGGGCGATCGCCGGGCCGACGCAGACCAGGACGCAGAGCGCCGCGCACACCGCCTTCGCCGGGGCGGTGCGGTGGGCGTACCGGCGGACCGCCAGGCCCAGCAGGGCGCCCGCGCCGACGAGCAGGATCACGTACAGCAGGAGGTAGTCGTTCCAGAGCCGGTTGGCGCTCCTGTCGCTCACCCGGTCGCCGAAGACGGGGTAGGCGATGACCGTGCAGAGGTAGCCGGAGACCAGGAGTGTGACCAGTCCGGCGTAGGTGAGCAGCGGCCAGCGCGCGGGCGGGCGGGGCGTCGTCCCGTCCGCCCGTCGGCAGAGCAGTCCCAGCAGGACGCCCGCCGCGACCCCGCCCACGTACTGCCAGGTCGTCACCACGGTGACCGTGATCTCCGCGAACGCGCGCAGCGACGCGGCGAGGGAGTCGGAGGCGAGGAGGGACGTGGTCTCCGCACCGAAGCGCTCCCTGCGGTGCGTGGAGCCGGGGGAGGTGATGAGGACCAGGGCCCCGGCCGCCGTCCCGGCGATGCCCCCGGCGCACCACAGCCGGACGAACCCCCGGTCGGCGGCGGGGACGACCCGGCCCGACACGATGAGCGCGGCCAGCAGCACCATCACCACGACGATCGCCGTCTCCTCGGACAGCGTGGCGAGGAAGGCCGCCATCAGCACCGCGACCGTGATCGCGAACGCCCGCCCCCGCCGGGTCCGGGCGAGCAGGAGCGGAATCAGCGCGGCGCACGCCAGTACCGGCGGCAGCGTGTGCGAGACGGACGCGGCGGGCCAGTAGAACGTCTTGTACGTGTTCGGCGTGACGAACAGGAACAGCGCGGTGGTCATCGCCGCGAGCAGGAGCGGCGTTCCGCGCGGGGTGCGCAGGGCGGCCCGGCGCAGCGCCAGGACGGCCACCGCCCACAGGACCGCGAGCACCAGGACCCCGCTGACCAGGGGGTACCACTGGTGTCCCGCGACCTGGAACTTCGCGTACGCGCCGACCAGGAGCGCGTTCGCGACCCGCCCGTTGTCGTCGAGGTAGAACTGCCCGACGAGACCGCTGATGCCGTCGTCCCGTACGCGCGGCAGGAAGCACCAGTCGTCGGCGCCGGGCCTCACCCACCGCCCGAACCAGGACGCGGCGGCGAGCAGGGCGAGCGGCGGCAGCGCGAGCGCGGTCACCCAGAGCGCCGTCCAGGGGCGGTCCGCCGGGCGCCCGGCCGGGTCCGCCGCCTCCTCCTCGCCCCGCCGCACTCCCTCCGGGGCGGCGGTCACGGGAACGTCGTCGGACATCGCGGACGTCACCCCTTCTGGGACGAGCGGGTGGGCAGCGGTCCGGGCGCCGCACGGCCGGGCAGCGGTCCGGCCTGCGGCTCGGCCGTGGCGGCCCTGGCCTGGCCCGAGGTGATCGCCCATCGCGCCAGCAGGAACGAGACGGGCGTGACGATCACGCCGGCCGCCAGCGCCGCGAGGTTCTTGTCCATCCCGAGGCCGCTGACCGCCCCGTAGAGGAGTGCGCCGGACGCCACCAGGTTGACCAGGCTGGAGAGGGGATAGCGGACGAACGCGTGCCAGGTCGGCCGCGTCCGGCAGGTGACGTAGGAGTTGAGGAGAAACGAGCACACGATGCTGACCACGTAGCCGATGACGTGGGCGGTCAGGTAGGGGATCCAGCGGTTGAGGGAGGCGTAGACGCCGAGGTAGACGGCGGTGTTCACGCAGCCGATGAGGACGAAGCTGCCGAACTGGCGGACGGTACGGGACCGGCTCGGGGCGCCGGTCGCCCGGGCCTGGGCGGACCCCGGGGAGGCGGCGGGGCCGGTGGCCGGGGTCTCGGTCCCCTCTCCGCCACCGGTGAGCGCGGCATCTGCGGTGACCGCCCGGTTCCCGGTCAGCGCGGCGTCTCCGGTGGGCGGCCGGTTCCCGGTGAGCGCGGCATCTCCGGTGAGCGCCCGGTTCCCGGTCAGCCGCGGGCGCGGCCGGCCGTCCGGCAGCGCCGCCCGGCAGGTCGCGTCGGTCTCCCGTACGACGTACGGCGGGCGGTGCTTCGCCTCGTGGTAGATGCGGCCCACGTACTCCCCGATCACCCCGAGCGTCACCAGCTGGATGCCGCTGAGGGCGACGACGGCGATGAGCAGGGTGGCGAAACCGGGGGTGTCCACGCCGTGCAGGACGACGCGCACGACGGTCCACAGGGCGTAGGCCAGCGCCGAGACGAAGACCCAGAAGCCGGTGTAGATCGCGAGGCGCAGCGGCCGGTTGTTGAAGGAGAGCAGTCCGTCGATGCCGTAGTTCAGCAGCCGCCTGCTTCCCCACTTCGACCGGCCGGCCACCCGTTCGCTGTTGCGGTAGCGGAAGGTGACGGTGTCGAAGCCGATCCAGGAGAAGATCCCCTTGGAGAAGCGGTTGCTCTCGGGGAGGGAGAGCACGCTCTCCACCGCCCGCCGCGACAGCAGCCGGAAGTCGCCCGAGCCGTCGATCAGCTCCACGTCCATGCAGCGGCGCACCAGCGCGTAGTAGGTGTGGCTGAGGGTGCTGCGGATCATGCCCTCGCCCGTGCGGTCGCGGCGCGGGATGACCTGGTCGTAGCCGTGCCGGTGCAGTTCCAGCATGCGGGGGATCAGCTCGGGCGGGTGCTGGAGGTCGGCGTCCATGATCACCACGGCCGCCCCGCGCGACATGCGGAGACCCGCGAGCATGGCGGCCTCCTTGCCGAAGTTGCGGCTGAAGGCGGTGTAGTGGACGCGCGGGTCACGGGCGGCGATGGCGTTCAGCAGCGAGCGGGTGCGGTCCCGGCTGCCGTCGTCGACGTAACAGATCTCGAAGCTGTCCCCGAGGGGGTCCAGGACGCCGAGCAGGGCGGCGTGGAAGGACTCGATGACCTCGGCCTCGTCGAAACACGGCACGACGACCGACAGCTGAAGGCCAGTCACTCGCCACCTCCGGACTTCGGGCCTCTCGTGGGGCCGGGCCTCCCGTGGGGCCGGGGCCCGGGTCGCGCCACGTCCGCCCCATCTGACGACGGACGGCGGCCCTTCGTCTCTCCGCACACGCGCGGGCGGACCGCTTTCCCGCGCCCTTTCATGCGAACAGCGGAGGCGGACCCGGTCCAACGCTCCGGCGGACGGCGGGCCCGGTTCGCCGGATCGCGGCGGGCCCGGTTCGCCGCATCGCGGCGGGCCCGGTTCGCCGGATCGCGGCGGATCGGGTTCACCGGATCGCCGGGTCGCGGGGGTGGAAAACCACACATAGCCTCGCGAAGGTGACGTCTCCTCGACTGCCACGGACCACCGCCCGACTCGCCGCGCTCTCCGCCGCGCCCCTCGCCGCGCTGGCCTCCGCGCTGGCCTCCGCGCTGCTCGCCGTGGGCTGGCTGGTGCTCCCCGCCGCCGTGCCCGCGCACGCCGACGACCCCGTCGAGCTGTCCCGGGACGGGCAGATCACCGACCGGGTCGGCGCCCTGGGCGACCGGGCGGGCCAGGTCGAGGACGCCCTCGACCGGCTGTACGACGAGCAGCGCATCCAGCTCTTCGTGGTGTACGTACGCGCTTTCTCCGGCCGGTCCGGACAGACCTGGAGCGACGAGACCGCCGACCGCAACGGGCTGGGCCAGGACGACGTGCTGCTCTCCGTCGCCACCCACGACCGGCAGTACGCGTACTCCGTCGACGTGGACTCCCGGCTCACCGACGCGGACCTGCGGGAGGTGGCGGGTACCGCGATCGAGCCCGCGCTGCGGGAGAACGACTGGGCGGGGGCGGCGATCGGCGCGGCCGACGGCTACGCCTCCGTCCTGGCCGGACGTCCCGTGACCGCCCCCGCCATCACCCCGGGCCCCGCCGACCCCGGAACGGGCGATTCCGGCTCCACCGGCGCCCGCGACTTCATCCTTCCGGTGGCCGTCGTCGCGGGCGTGGGCGCGGTCGGCGTCTACGCGTACGCCCGGCGCAAACGGCGCACGACGACCCGCACCACCCCGGCGGCCACCGGCTGGGGCCGGGGCGCGGGGGCAGGGGGTGCGCCGGAGCCGCCGACGCCGCTGCCGGAGCTGGACGCGCAGGCGAAGCAGGTGCTGGTGGACACCGATGACGCCGTACGCACCAGCGAGGAGGAACTCGGATTCGCCACCGCCCAGTTCGGCGAGGAGGCGGCGAAGCCGTTCACGGCGGCGGTCGCGCGGGCGAAGGGCGAGCTGACGCAGTCGTTCCGGTTGCGCCAGCAGCTCGACGACGCCTTCCCCGAGGACGACGCGACCCGCCGCCGGATGCTGGACGAGATCCTGCGGCGGTGCGCCACCGCGAACGAGGGGCTCGACACGGTCTCCGAGGACTTCGACCGGCTGCGCGCCCTGGAACGTACCGCTCCACAGGCCCTGGCCACCGTGGACGCCACCCACCGCGACCTCGCCGGGCGGGTCGCGGCGGCCGAGGCGGGCGTCGCCGGGCTGCGCGAGCGGTACGGGGAGGGCGCCGCCGCACCCGTGGCGGCCGACGTCGAGGAAGCCGAGGACCGGCTCGTCTTCGCGGGCTCGGCCGTGGGCGAGGCCCGAACGGCGGTCGAGGCCGGCGAGAACTCCCGGGCCGCCGTGTACATCCGGGCCGCCGAGGGCGCGGTGGGCCAGGCCGGCACGCTGCTGGAATCGGTGGACCGGCGGGCGGCGGAACTGGGCGAGGCCGCGCGGAAGCTGCCCGCCGCGCTGACCGAGACGGAGACCGACCTCGCGGACGCGGGCGGGCTGCTCGAAGGGACCGCAGAGGGCGCGTCGACCGCCGATCTGCGCGGCCGGATCGCCCGCGCCGAGGCCGTACTCGCCGATGTGCGGGGCGCGATGGCGGCGGGGCCGTACGACCCGGTCGACGCGCTGCGCCGGGTGGAGGAGGCGGACGCGGCCCTGGACGAGGCGCTGGCCGGGGCCCGGGACCAGGAGCGTGGCGAGGCGAAGGCCCGGTCCCTCCTCGATCAGGCGATGCTCACCGCCCGGTCCGCGATCGGGGCGGCGGCCGACCACATCACGACCAACCGGGGCGCGGTCGGCAGCCAGGCCCGTACCCGGCTGGCCGAGGCGCAGCGGCGGTGGGAGCGGGCCCGGGAGCTGTCGGCCACGGACGCGCGGGGGGCGCTGGCCGAGGCACAGCAGGCGGACTCGCTGGCCGGGCAGGCGCTGGCCCTGGCCGAACAGGACGTACGCGGCTTCCGCTCCCCGCGGGGCCCCGGCGGCATGGGCGGGATGGGCGGCGGGGGCGGCGGCATGGGCGGGGCGGTGCTCGGCGGCATCATCCTCGGCGGGCTCTTCGGGGGCGGCGGCCGGGGCGGTGGCATGGGCGGCGGCCTCGGCGGAGGGTTCGGCGGCGGCGGCCGGTCCGGTGGCTTCGGGGGCGGGCCGGGCAGCTTCGGCGGCGGCGGAACCCGGGGGCGCCGGGGCGGTGGCGGCCGCTTCTGAAACGACCGGCAGAGCAGGACCACAGCGTGAACCGTCTCGACTTCCAAGGAGCCGTTCCATGACCAAGCAGACCATCCTCGGCCGCGTCACCCAGCTCGCGAAGGCCAACATCAACGCCCTCCTCGATCAGGCCGAGGACCCGCAGAAGATGCTGGACCAGCTGATCCGGGACTACACGAACAACATCGCGGAGGCCGAGCAGGCCGTCGCGGCCACCATCGGCAACCTCCGGCTGATGGAGCAGGACCACCAGGAGGACGTGGAGGCGGCGGCCGAGTGGGGCGGCAAGGCGCTGGCGGCCAGCCGGAAGGCCGACGAGCTGCGCGGGGCCGGGTCGGTGGCGGAGGCCGACAAGTTCGACAACCTGGCGAAGGTGGCGCTGGGCCGTCAGCTCCAGTCCGAGCAGGAGGCGAAGACGGCGGAGCCCACGATCGCCTCGCAGACGGAGGTCGTGGACAAGCTGAAGACGGGGCTCGACCAGATGAAGGCCAAGCTCTCCGAACTCAAGGCCAAGCGCGACGAGCTGGTGGCGCGTGCGAAGTCCGCGCAGGCGCAGAACCGGATGATGGACGCGGTGAAGAACATCGACGTCCTCGACCCGACGAGCGAGCTGAGCCGCTTCGAGGACAAGGTCCGGCGCGAGGAGGCGAAGGCCCTGGGCAAGCAGGAGCTGGCCGCCTCCTCGCTGGACGCCCAGTTCGAGCAGCTGGACGGCCTGGGTGACAGCGCGGAGATCGAGGCGCGGCTGGCGGCCCTGAAGACGGGCGCGTAGCCGCTCGCGAACCGGGCCGGGTCAGTACATGCTCAGCAGCTGCTCCACGGAGAGTTCGGCGGCCGGTTCCCCGTCCGGCAGGGCCAGTTCGAACCAGACGGTCTTGCCGCGCGGGGTCCGGCGCGAGCCCCAGGCGGCGCTGAGCAGGCCGACGAGCTGGAGCCCGCGGCCGCCCTCGTCGGTGTCGCGGGCGCGGCGGCGGCGCGGCTGGACGAGGCCGGCGTCCCAGACCTCGCAGACCAGGGTGCGGTCGCGCAGCAGCCGGAGCCGGATCTCTCCCTCGCCGTAGCGCAGGGCGTTGGTGACCAGCTCGCTGACGAGGAGTTCGGTGGTGTCGACCAGGTCGTCGAGGTCCCAGGCGAGCAGTTGGGTGCGGGCCAGCTCGCGGGCGCGGCCCACCGAGCGGGGTTCGCGGGGCAGCGTCCAGTCCCCCACCGCCTCCGCGGGCAGTCCCTGGATACGGGCCATCAGGAGGGCGATGTCGTCCTCGCCGTGCCGGGTGTCGAGGGTGGAGAGGACGAAGTCGCAGGCGTCCTCCAGCTCCATCTGCGGACCGGTGAGCACGGACCGCAGCGCCGCGAGGCCCTCGTCCAGCGGCTGGTCCCGGGATTCGACCAGGCCGTCGGTGTAGAGGGTGAGCAGGGCGTTCTCGGCGAGCTCGACCTCGACCTCCTCGAAGGGCTCGCCGCCGACGCCCAGCGGCATCCCCGGGGGTACGTCGATGAGCCGGGCGGGCCGGCCGGGCTCGACGACGGCCGGGGGCATGTGCCCGGCGTTGGCGAACGTACATCGGCGGGTGACCGGGTCGTAGACGGCGTACACGCAGGTCGCGAGATACACCTCGGAGAGGTCCGCCTCGCGGGACTTCTGCGCGGCGCGGGAGGGCCACTGGGCTCCGCCGCTGCCGCCGAGCCCCTCGCTGCGCTCGCCGCCGCCCGGGGAGCCGAGGCCGCGGGCGACCTCGTCGAGGGCGGAGAGCACTTCGGCGGGTTCCAGGTCGAGGAGGGCCAGGGTCCGTACGGCGGTGCGCAGTTCGCCCATGGCGACGGCGGCGCGCAGGCCGCGCCCCATGACGTCGCCGACGACGAGGGCGGTGCGGTGGCCGGGCAGCTCGATCACGTCGAACCAGTCGCCGCCGACCTCGGTGGCGGTGTTGCCGGGCAGATAGCGGCAGGCGATGTCGAGTCCGGCGGCCTCGGGGTCGCCGGGGGGCAGCAGGCTGCGCTGGAGGATCAGGGCGCGTTCGTGTTCGCGGCGGTAGAGGCGGCCGTTGTCGATGCAGACGGCGGCGCGGGCGGCCAGTTCGGTGGCGAGCGCCCGGTCGCGCTCCCCGAACGGCTCGCTGCCCTTGGTCCGGGAGAACTGGACGAGGCCGACGACGGTGTCGTGGGCGACCATCGGCACGGCGAGGGTCGACTGGACGAAGCCCATCTCGTCGCCGGGGACGTCCTCGACCCGGCCGGAGCGCAGCGCGACGGCGCAGGGCGAGCCGAACGGGAATCGGTGGACGGAGCCGAGCGCGGGCGGCACGTCGTCCGGGCCCGGGGACCCGCTGCCCGCCACGGCGGTGGGCAGGGCGTCGGCGACCGCGCTGGCGTGGGCCACCCGGCGCAGCTCCGCCGAGCCTCCGGCGGACTCGCGGTGCGCGGGCGCCCAACTGCCGGGCGCGGCCTCCTCGCCGGTGAGCAGGCCCTGGTAGAGGTCGACGGCGGCCAGGTCGCAGAAGCCGGGCACGGCCACGTCGAGGAGCTCGCGGGCGGTGGTCTCCAGGTCCAGGGAATTGCCGATGCGGGCGCTGGCCTCGTTGAGGAGGGCGAGGTTGCGGCGGGCGCTGGCGGCCTCGCGGGCGGCGATGTGCCGACGGGTGACGTCGGTGGCGAGCCCGGCGATACCTACGGGACGGCCGGCCCCGCTGTGCACCCGGTAGAGGTTCATGGACCAGTGGCGGCGCTCGGTGGTGCCGGGGGCGGTGCCGACGAGCTGGAGGTCGGTGACCGACTCCCCGGTCTCCAGGACCCGCTTCAGGGTGGCGGACAGCCGGTCGGCCTCCGCCTGCGGGAGATAGTCGTCGACCGTGCGGCCCCGGTGGTCATCGGCCGCGCCGCCGAAGACCGTGGCGAAGCGCTGGTTGGCCCGGACGACCGCGAAGTCGGTGCCGAACAGCACGAAGCCGAAGGGAGATTGGCCGAATATGGCTTGTGACGCGGCGAGGTCGGTCTCGATGCGCCGCAGGGCCCGGACGTCGACGACGATACAGAGCGCGGCCCGCTCCCCCTGCCCCGTCAGACTCGGCATCACATAGACCTCGGCGACGCCGTGCGCCCCGCCCTCGCCCGGCATCCGGAACGGGACGAGGCCCGTCCACTCCTTGCCGTCGAGGATCTCGCCGACCCGCCGGTGGCCGTCCGAGCGCAGCTCGGCGGGCATGAAGGCCTCCACCGGGTCACGGCCGATCGCCTCGGTCGAGGCCATGCCGAACAGCGCGGCGGCCCGGCTGCTCCACTGCTCGATCAGACCGTCGGGGCCGATCGAGAAGGAGGCCACCCTGATGTAGTCATAGATCGAGCCGGGCGGGCTGTTCTGCCACACGACGTCACCGGCCGTCCCGACGGCGTCGCCCGTTGTCCCAGGTATTTCGCTCACGCGACCGTCCCCTCCAGCTCACACACCGGACCGGTCCTGCCCGCAGTATTCAGCACTACGGCCCCGACCGACACGGCGTTCACGATCACAGCACGGTCTCAGTCCCTTTCAGCCAGGTTCTGCCCGACCTCTGGTGATCGCTGTGCTTCCCTCCACTCTCCTAACCAGGGAGAGCCAGCTCGAACCACACGGTCTTGCCGCTCTTTCCGCGACGGGTCCCCCAACGGCGTGCGGAACAAGCCACGAGCTGGAGTCCGCGACCGCCTTCGTCGTCGGGTCCCGCCGTGCGTTCGGTGGGTGGATCCGGAAGCGGATCGGAGACTTCCACCAGCAGTCCCGGGGTGACGGGCGGGTGGTCGGCGGGCGGGGGCTCCCCGTCGGGGTACGTACGCGCCAGGCGTACGCCGATGGGGCCGGAGGCGTACCGGAGGGAGTTGGTCACCAGCTCGCTGACGAGCAGGACCGCCAGGTCGCCCACCGCCGCGTCGAGTCCCCAGGAGCCCAGCGCGCCCCGGACGGCGTGCCGGGCACTGCGCACGGAACCGGGCTCGGCCGCGAAGGTCCACTCGGCGCAGTCGCCTTCGGTATCGATCACGCCGATCACTTCCCAGGGACGACCGCGGGCGCACCCCCTGTGCAAACGGGGACTAAACAGCCCATACCCACCATTGATTGCCCACTACCGCGCAACCGGGTGTTTGGTGCATACGGCCGTACGCCCCCCACGGCCGGCGGTCGGCGGTCGGCGGTCGGCGGTCGGCGGTCGGCGGATCAGCTCAACTCAGCGCACCCGTCGCCCTGAGGTCGTCGAAGAGCAACTGGTCCACGGGCGGCACGAGAGCCCGGTCGGCGAAGGAGAACCACACCATCTCCTCGATCTCGCTGCTCGCGGCGAGCGTGCCCCGGTAGTCGCCGTAGTAGCAGCTCATCCGTACGACGGCGGAGCCGGGCCGGTCGTCCACGGGGGCCTCGTACGTCCCGGCGTGGACGACGGTCTCCCGGATCAGGCCGACCGTCAGCTCCTCCTCGATCTCCCGCAGGAGGGTCTGCAGGTCGGTCTCCGTGCCCTCGCGCTTGCCACCCGGGATGTAGAAGACGTCCTTGCCCCGGGGCCGCGCGCAGAGGATCCTGCCGCCCTCGATCCGCACCCACGCCACCGTGTCGATCAGCACCGACGTCACTTCGTCACCACTCCGTCATCACTCCCGCCCCGCTCGCGGCGCCGTCCCGCCGGAGGCTTCCGCACCCCGGTCGGGCCGGACCTTACCGCCCGGGGCGCCGGAGCGCGGAAGACGGAGGGGCTTCAGGGGCCCGGGAGAGATCGAGAGGGCTTCAGGGGGCCCGGGAGAGACCGAGGGGCTCCCAGGAGGTCCCCGAGGACGGCCGAGGGGCCCCAGGGCGGCTCAACGGCCACCCGGGGCCCCTCGGGGTCGTCCGGCCTCTCGGGGCTGCCCGGCCCGTCCATTCATCCACCCGTCCGTCCGTCAGGGACCGGCTCCCTGACTCACGCGCTCCACCCGGTAGACCTGATGGTGGTGGCGGTCGTCGAGGCCGTCGGCGACCTTCTGGGCCTCGGCCTGCGTGGCATACCGGCCCACCCGGTAGCGGTTACCGCCGTCGTCCTGCCGTATCACCTGCCACGGGAGCACGGCGCCGCTCTCGCTCATCGTGTCGCTCCCCCGCATATCGCCCCTCTCCCCACCGACGTGCACGTCTCTAAGGATCCCCAGGAAACCGCAGTACGCATATGCCCGAGCGTACGCCTGACCTTCACTCAGCGCAGGCGTCTTTACACAAAGAGATACACATCCGGCCATCACGAAAGGGGGCGCATCCACAGGATGCGCCCCCTCGTGCCCCACTACGCGTTCACTTCACACTCGGCTCACGGCCGCCCGACGACGACCCGACGCGGCGTCACCCCGCCTCACCTCACCGGCAGGTGATAGGCGACCCGGTACCGGTCGGCCGGGATGACCACGTCGGCCGTCTCCACGGCCCGGCCCGACGCGTAGTACGTACGCCCGATGACGATGACGACATGCCCGGGCACACCTCCGAGCGCCAGGAGCTCCTCCGCCAGCCCCGGGCGCGCGCCGACCTCCTCGGCGACGTTGTCCACGACGACGTCGATCGCGGCCATCCGGTCGACGACCCCGCAGCCGCCCAACGGACCCTCCTCCGGCAGCATCACGGGCGTGCGGCCCGTGACGGCGAGCGGCTCCCAGGAGGTGGAGAGCATGATCGGCTCGCCCGCCTCCCGGAAGACGTAGTGCGTGCGCATCACCCGGTCACCCGGCTCGATGCCCAGCCGCTCGGCGATCTCGGGACTCGCCTCCTCCTGCTCGCTGCTGGACTCCCAGGTCCCGCGCGCCCCCTCGGCCGTCTGCTCCTGCCGGAACGGACTGGCCCCCTTGTCCGGCCGGTAGCCGGAGCGGGCGATCATGCGGGGCACAGGGCGCTCGCGCACATAGGTGCCGGAGCCGGAGCGCCCCTCGACCAGCCCTTCCGCCATCAGGACCTTCCGCGCCTCCAGGGCGACGGTGTCCGAGACCCCGTACTCCTCACGGATGCGGGCCTGCGACGGCAGGCGGGTATGAGGCGGCAGCGCGCCGTTGACGATCTTCTCCCTGAGATCGCTCGCCACGCGCAGATAGGCGGGCTGCTCACCGAAAGTCACAGGCCACTCCCAACAGGTTGACAGTCTGCGACAGCCTGACAACCGTGGGTTGTATACCGCAAGCATGGGCCAGAGTTTCACCCAATGTGATGATCTTGTGGCGATCCACGCATACCCCGGCCGTCCGCATCACTGCCCCTCACACCCCCCGCCCACGCACCCGTGCAGGGCGGCAACTCCGTTGCTCTTGACCATTTTTGGTCCAGACCAATACCGTCCCTGTGCACAGCACGGCTCTCCCCCGCCCCTTCCGCACAGGAACGAGCCCCATGCGTCGAAGAAACCTGTCCCGAATGACCATCGCCGGCGTCGCGCTGGCCCTGCTGGCAGGCGTCGCGCCCGCGGCCTCGGCCGGTACCGGCCACGACCGGAACGACGGCGGCGACCGCGGTGACCGCGGCAAGGGCCACCACCGCCCCGCGTACAAGAACATCGGCTACTTCACCCAATGGGGCGTCTACGGACGCGACTTCCAGGTCAAGGACCTGGACACCAGCGGGGCCGCGGCCCGGCTGACCCACATCAACTACGCCTTCGGCAACGTCAGCGCCGAGGGCAAGTGCTTCACGGGCAACATCCCCGGCCAGGCCGACGCCTGGGCGGACTACGCCCGTCCGCTCGACGCGGCGGATTCGGTGGACGGCGTCGCCGACACCGACACCCAGCCGCTCGCGGGCAACTTCAACCAGCTGCGCGAGCTGAAGGCCAAGCACCCCGGCCTCAAGGTCATGATCTCCCTGGGCGGCTGGAGCTGGTCCACCCACTTCTCCGACGCGGTCCGCACCGCGGCCTCCCGCAAGGCGCTCGTCGCCTCCTGCATCGACCTGTACATCAAGGGCAACCTCCCCCAGGACGGCGCACGCGGCGGCGACGGCGCGGCGGCCGGACTCTTCGACGGCATCGACGTCGACTGGGAGTGGCCCGGCTCGCCGGCCAACGAGGGCACCGTCTTCCGCCCGGAGGACAAGAAGAACTTCACGGCCCTGATCCACGAGTTCCGCACCCAGCTCGACGCCCACGCGAAGAGCGAGGCGAAGGCGGCGGAGAAGTCGGGCAGGGGGAAGGGCAAGGGACACGGCCACGGGCACCACAAGCCGAAGCCCAAGCACTACGACCTGTCGGCGTACGTCCCGGCCAACCCGAAGGCCATCGACGCGGGCTTCGACGTGAAGCGCCTCATGAAGGACTTCGACTTCGTCAACATCCAGGGCTACGACTACCACGTCTCGGGTGAGAAGAAGACGGCCCAGCAGTCGGCCCTGTACGCGCGGAACGACTTCAGTGTCGACCAGACCGTACGGGACTGGGTGCGGCGCGGGGCGCCCAAGCACAAGATCGTGATGGGCATGCCCACGTACGGCCAGGGCTGGACCGGTGTGACCGGCGGCGGCAAGGGCCTGGGCCAGCCGGCGGAGGCCCCGGCTCCGGCCACCTGGGCGGCGGGCTACGAGGACTACAAGGTCCTCAAGAAGCTGGCCGCTTCGGGGACGTACAAGATCCACCGTGATGTGAAGAACGGCCACGCGTGGCTCTTCGACGGCACGACGCTGTGGACGTACGACGACCCGCAGGTGCTGCGCGCCAAGGCCTCCTACATCCGGGACAAGGGGCTCGGCGGGGCGATGTTCTGGTCGCTGGACGGCGACACGGAGAACGCCGAGCTGGTCACGACGGTCGACCGGGCGCTCAACCGCCGCTGACGGCACCGGATCCCGTCGCCGAACGGCCGAAGGGGCCGGGACGGTCGCACGACGCGACCGTCCCGGCCCTTCTCACGCTGTCTCACACTGTGCGTGGCTCATCGCCGGGGCGGGCTCAGAACTGGAGCGCCCAGCTGTTGATCCGGCCGGTGTCGTAGCGGGCGTTGTCGCTGACCCGGAGCTTCCAGGTGCCGTTGGCGGTCTCGGAGGAGGCGTTGACCGTGTACGTGGTGACCACGTTGTCGCTGCTGCCGCCCGAGCCGTACGCCTTCAGGTTGTAGACCGAGCCGTCGGGAGCGACCAGGTCGATCTTCAGGTCACCGATGTAGGTGTGGGAGATGTTGACCGGGACCTGGAGCGCGGCCGGGGCGTTGCCGGTGATCCCGGTGACGGTGACCGGGGACTCGACGGTGGCGTTGTCGTTGATCGCGTAGCCGGTGGTGTTCTCGAACCGGTCACCGGGCGGCGGGGTGGTGCCGCCGGGGCCCACGTGCAGCAGGCGGTTCGGCGATCCGCTGCCCGGGTTGCCGACGACGCCGGTGGTGGCGGCCGCGACGAGTCCGGCGGAGACCTGGGCGGGGGTCGAGCCCGGGTTGTCGGCGAGGTAGATGGCGGCGGCGCCGGCGACGTGCGGGCTGGCCATCGACGTACCGGAGATGGTGTTCGTGGCGGTGTCGCTGGTGCTCCACGTCGAGGTGATCGACGAACCGGGCGCGAAGATGTCCACGACCGCGCCGTAGTTGGAGAAGCTGGAGCGGGCGTCGGTGTTCGTCGTCGAGCCGACCGTGATGGCGTCGGCGACCCGCGCCGGGGACTTGGTGCTGGCGTTGGTCGACTCGTTGCCCGCCGCGACGGCGTAGGTGATGCCCGAGTCGATGGACCGCTGCACGGCCGCGTCGAGGACCGCGTCCGCGCCACCGCCGAGGCTCATGTTGGCGACGGCGGGCTTGACGGCGTTGGCCGTCACCCAGTCGATACCGGCGACGACCTGCGCGGTGGTGCCGGAACCCTGGTTGTTGAGCACCCGGACGCCGACGATCTTCGCCTTCTTGGCGACGCCGTGGGCGGTGCCCGCGACGGTGCCCGCCACGTGCGTGCCGTGGCCGTGGCCGTCCTGGGCGACGTTGTCGTTGTCGATGGCGTCGTAGCCGTTGAAGGCCCGGCCGCCGAAGTCGCTGTGGCTGATCCGTACCCCGGTGTCGATGACGTAGGCGGTGACGCCCTCGCCGGCCTTGTCGGGGTAGGTGTAGCGCTGGTCCAGCGGGAGGCTCCGCTGGTCGATCCGGTCCAGCCCCCAGGAGGGCGGGTTGGTCTGGGTGGCGGAGACCGTGAAGGTGCGGTTCTGCGAGACGGACGCGACGGCCGGGTCGGCGGCGAACTTCTTCGCCTCCGCGGCGGTGGCCTCGACGGCGTAGCCGTTGAGGGCCGAGCGGTAGGTGCGTTCGATGCTCGCGCCGTACTTCTTCGCGAGGGCCTTGCCCTTGGCGGAGTCCGACTTCGCGGCCGAGTCCCTCAGCGTGACGATGTAGCTGTCGCTGATGGTGCCCGGAGCGTCCGCGTTCAGGATCACGCCTTCGGGTGCGCGCTCGGCCGCGGTCGCCGGAAGGGCGGCGGTGGCGAGGGCGACGGCGGCTGCGGTGGCTATGACGGTCGCCGCGGCGAGTCTTCGACGGGCCTGGGGGGTCTGACGCGTCACTGACATGTGAGGGGTCCTCCTCATTGGCGGTGCTCTGGTGGGGGGTGGTGCCGGAGCCGAACGGCAACTCCGGACAGGGGCATGACAAATCAGCCATCGGAACGCCCCACGTTCTGCGCCGTCCGGTGAGCCGCACGCCCTGCTGCCAGCGAAAGATTGACCGATCCATGGCAAACCCACAAGGGTGCCTTGAGGGGTTTCCCTACGCCCGCCATTCACCTGCCATCTGCCTGACATGCTGGCGGACATGACGACCTATTACTGTCCAGTGGATGGGACGCGATCCGCGATCACCGCTCTGACCTGGTGCTGTCCGGTCTGCCGGGGACCCTGGGACCTCGACTTCACCCCCGCGCGGGGCGTCGGGATGAACGCGCTTTCCCGCCGGATCAATTCATTGTGGCGTTACAAGGATTTCCTCCCGCTCGACTCCTCGACGATCTCCCTGGGCGAGGGCCGCACCCCTCTCGTCGGGCTCACGGACACCGTCTCGGCGAAGCTCGACTATCTGATGCCGACGCTCTCCTTCAAGGACCGGGGCGCGGTGATGCTCGCGGAGCTGGCCCGGCGGCTGGGCCCGGACCGGGTGGTGGCGGACAGCACGGGCAACGCGGGCACGTCGGTCGCGGCGTACTGCGCGCGGGCCGCACTGCCGTGCACGGTGTACGTCCCCGAGGGCACGTCGGCGAAGAAGACCGAGCAGATCCGAGCCCACGGCGCGCACCTGGTGGCCGTCCCGGGCGGCCGGGAGGCGACCGCGCTGGCGGCCCGCGCGGCGGCGGACGAAGCGGGGGTCTTCTACGCCTCGCACGTCTTCAACCCGTACTTCCTGCACGGGACGAAGACGTACGTGTACGAGCTCTGGGAGGACCTGGGCGGCCGGCTGCCGGACGCGCTGGCGGTCCCGGTCGGCAACGGCACGCTGCTGCTGGGCGCGGCACTGGCGGTGTCCGAACTGCACGCACTGGGCCTGATCGAGACGCGTCCCCGCCTGCTCGCCGTCCAGGCGGAGGCGGTCTCTCCGCTGGCCGCCGCCTTCCACGCGGGCGCGGACGACCTGCTCCCGGCCGCCCCGGCCACGGCCCCCGCCCCCACGCTCGCGGAGGGCATCGCGATCCCCCGCCCGCCACGCGCCCGCCAGATCCTGGCGGCGGTGCGGGCCTCGGGCGGCACGTTCCTGACGGTCCCCGAGGACGACATCCGCGAGGCCCAACGGGACCTGGCCGCACGCGGGCTCTACGTCGAGACGACGGGCGTGGCCTGCTGGGCCGCGGTACGGGAGGGGGGCGACGCGGTACGGGGCAGCGTGGTGGTACCGCTGTGCGGGGCGGGGCTGAAGACGGGGACGGCGGGGTAGGGGCTTCCCCTGGCCTTCCCCGGTGAGGCCTCCCCCGCTGAGACCCCTCCTGGCGAGGCCTCCCCGGCGAGGCCTTTCCCGGGCCCCGGTGGCCGGATCTGCTCCATCCGGCGGGCAGGCGGGCGCCCCGTGCGGGGGCGCTCCGGGGGCCGTGCGTGCCGTGGCCGCCGACCGCGCCGCAATCTCCCTACTTTCGTACCGTGAGCCTCCCCCGCGTCTCCGTCCTCGCCCTCGCACCGCTGGTCGTCGCCGCCCTGATCGCCCCGCTGCCGCCCGTCGCCGCGGCCGCCGGACCCGACCCCGTACCGTCGGACGGCCGGTCCCGGCCGTCCGACTCCCCCGGGCCCGGGCCCGGATCCGGTGGCCGTCCCCCCGCCTGCGGGAACACCTCCGACCCCGCCTGGGCGCCGTCCTCCACCCGTTTCGGGGAGGCCGACGGCTACGACCCGTACGTCGGCAACGGCTATCTCGGCCACCGGGTCCCCGCCACCGGAGCCGGATACGCGTCCACCGGGGAGAAGACCGGCTGGCCGCTCTACACCCCCCGCTACGACGGCGCGTTCGTCTCCGGGCTGTACGCGGCGGACCAGGCCGTCGCCGAGGGGCGGGAGGCGGTCGCCGCGCTGCCCAGCTGGACCGGCATCGACGTGGGCGTCGGCGAGGAGACGCTGGGCGACGCCACCCCGGCGGGCCGGATCTCGCACTACCGCCAGACGGTCTTCCTCTCCTGCGGCCTCGTGCGCACCTCGCTGCGGTGGACGACGGCGGACGGCCGCGCGACCGACCTCACCTACGAGGTCCTGGCCGACCGCTCCGACGTCCACGCCGGTGCCGTACGCCTGCGGATGACCCCGCGCTGGAGCGGCGCCGCGACCGTCACCGGCCGGCTCGACGAACGCGGCGCACGCCGGATCACGCTCCGCGAGAACGGCACGTTCCGCACGCTCGGCACGGGCGTCGAGGGGGCGATCGCGCAGGCGATGCGGCGCGGCTCGGGCGTGGTCGAGACCCTGCGCCCGGGTGCCTCCCCCCGCGCGACGCCGGTCCACGCGGGCCGGACGTACACCTTCGAGAAGTACGTCGGTGTCGACACCGCCCTCACCTCCCGTGCCCCGGCCGACGACGCCCGCGAGACGGCGCACCGGGCGGCCCGGCGCGGCTGGGACCGGGTGTTCGCGGCGAACGAGGCGGCCTGGCGCGAGGCCTGGTCCGCCGATGTGCTGGTCCCCGGCGACCGTGAACTGCAGGGCTGGCTGCGCTCCGCCCAGTACGGGCTGCTGGCGAGCACCCGGCGCGGGTCCTCGGACAGCATCGCCCCGGCCGGTCTGACCAGCGACAACTACGCGGGCCTGGTGTTCTGGGACGCCGAGACGTGGATGTTCCCGGGGCTGCTCGCCACCCGCCCGGAGCTGGCGCGTTCGGTCGTCGAGTACCGCTACCGCACCCGTGGCGCGGCCCGGGCGAACGCCGGGAAGCTGGGTTACGACGGGCTGTTCTACCCCTGGACGAGCGCGAGCCGGGGCCGGCTGGACTCCGAGTGCCACAGCGTGGACCCGCCGCACTGCCTGACCCAGAATCACCTCCAGGGCGATGTGTCGCTGGCCGTCTGGCAGTACTACCTCGCCACCGGCGACCGCGACTGGTTGGCGGCACGCGGCTGGCCGCTGCTGGCGGGCATCGCCGACTTCTGGCGGTCGCGCGCGACGGCGAACCCGGACGGCAGCTACTCCATCAACGATGTGGCGGGCCCGGACGAGTACAGCAACGGCGTCGACGACGGCGTGTTCACGAACGCGGTCGCCGCCACCGCCCTGCGCAACGCGACCCGCGCGGCCCGCATCCTCGGCCGGACGCCGCCCGCCGGCTGGAACCGGGTCGCGGACCGGCTCCGGATCCCGTACGACGCGGAGAGGAAGGTCTTCCTCCAGTACGCGGGCTACAACGGCTCCACGATCAAGCAGGCGGACACGGTCCTGCTCACGTACCCCCTGGAGTGGCCGATGGAGCCGGGCGCGGCGGCGGCCACCCTGGACTACTACGCGGCCCGCACCGACCCGGACGGCCCGGCGATGACGGACTCGGTGCACGCGATCGACGCGGCGGCGATCGGGGAGCCGGGCTGCTCGGCGTACACGTACATGCAGCGCTCGGTACGCCCCTTCATGCGCGGCCCGTACGACCTGTTCTCCGAGGCGCGCGGCGACAAGGCGGGCTCGGAAGACCCGCTGTCCGGCTTCCCGGCCGACGACTTCCTGACCGGCAAGGGCGGCTTCCTCCAGGTGTTCACGCACGGCCTGACGGGGCTCCGGCTCCGCGAGGACGGCGTGCGCCTGGACCCGACGCTGCCGCCCCAGCTGCGCGAGGGCGTCACGCTGAAGGGCCTGCGGTTCCGGGACGCGGTGTACGAGGTCGGGATCGGGCCCCGGAACACCACGGTCCGGCTGACCTCGGGCACCCCGTTCACGGTCCACACCACGGAGGGGCCGCGCCGCCTCGCCACCACGCTGACCCTGCCCACCCGTCGCCCGGACCTGACCCCGACGGCCGACGCGGCGCGCTGCCGCCCGGTGACGGCGACCTCGGAGTCCCCGGGCCTGTACGCGGAGGCGGCGGTGGACGGGAGCCCGGCGACGGCCTGGTCCCCCGACGGCGCGGCGGGTTCCCTGACGGTGGACCTGGGGCCGCGCCCGCTGCGGATCACGGCGGTGACCCCGCGCTGGAGCGACGTACCGCCCTCCTCCCACACGCTGGAAACCTCCGTCGACGGCCGGTTCTGGCGTCCCTTCCTGGCGGGTGACACGGCCAGGAAGGTCCGGGTGACGGTCCGCTCGCAGGACCCGGAGAAAACGGCGGGGGTGGCGGAGCTGCGGGTGGCGGCGGACGGGTCGTAGCAGGACGCGCCCCTGCCCCGCATCGGGTGCAGCATGGAAGAGGGGCCACAACCGAACACCGAGCATCCGGAGGTGTACGAGTCATGGGCATGTACATGGATGTCCACCGGGGCATGAAGGGGATCACGGCAGCGGAGCTGAAGGAAGCGCACGCGGCCGACACCGCGATCGAGAAGGAGGAGGGCGTCCACTTCGAACGCGCCTGGGCGGACCCGGAATCCGGCACGGTCTACTGCCTGTCCACCGCCCCCTCGGCCGACGCCGTCCAGCGGATCCACGAACGCGCGGGCCACTCCGCGGACGAGATCCACGCGGTGCCGCTGGCTGTGTGAGGGCCGCAGGCCCTGCGGAAGCCTGACGGAAGTCCTGCGGACCCCAACCCCCGCAGGGCTTCCTGCCGTTGTGCTCAGGCGCGCAGAGCTTCCGGCCGTTGTGCTCAGGCGCCGGAGGCACGCCCCCGGCCCGGCAGCCGGGTCTCGCCCGCGGCCTCCGCCTCCGCCTTCGCGTCGCTCACCGCGGCGGCGGCCTCCTTGGCGGCCTCGTCGGCGGCGGCGACGGCGTCCAGCGCGAGGGTCGAGTTCGGCTCGATCTCCGGCGCGCCGACGCCGTCCTTGTCGCCGGCGGCGACATCGGCCGCGGCGGAGTCCTCGCGCTCCGCGGACACGGACGGCCCGGCCCCGGCCGACTGGTCGCCGAACGCGGTGGTGACCGTACGGATCGCCTCGGTCAGCTCGCCCGGGATCACCCAGAAGGTGTTGTTGTCGCTCTGCGCCAGATGCGGGAGCGTCTCCAGGTACTTGTACGCCAGGACCTTCGCGTCGGCGTTGTTGCGGTGGACGGCCTGGAAGACGAGCTCCACGGCCTTCGACTCGCCGTCCGCCCTAAGGATCATGGCCTGCTGCGTGCCCTGGGCCTCCAGGATGTCCTTCTGTTTCGTGCCCTCCGCGGTGAGGATCTTGGCCTGCCGCTCACCTTCGGCGTGCAGGATGGCGGCGCGCTTGTCACGCTCGGCGCGCATCTGCTTCTCCATCGCCTCTTTGATGGTGTTCGGCGGGTCGATGGCCTTGATCTCGACGCGGTTGACCCGGATGCCCCACTTGCCGGTCGCGTCGTCGAGCACGGCGCGGAGCCGGGCGTTGATCTCCTCGCGCGAGGTGAGCGTCGCCTCCAGGTCCATGGAGCCGATGACGTTCCGCAGGGTGGTCACGGTGAGCTGGTCTATGGCCTGCAGATAGTCGGCGACCTCGTAGGCCGCGGCCCGCGGGTCGGTGATCTGGTAGTAGAGCACGGTGTCGATGTTGACCACGAGGTTGTCCTCGGTGATCACCGGTTTGGGGTCGGAGGAGTACACCTGCTCACGCACGTCGAGCTTGGTGTTGACGCGGTCCGCCACCGGCAGGACGAAGTTCAGGCCGGGCTGGAGCGTTCTGCGGTACCGGCCGAACCGCTCGATGTTGTAGCGGCGCGCCTGCGGAACGATCCGCACGGTGGCCGCCACGAGGAACACCACGACGAGCGCCGCCACGAGAATCGGTATGACCACCGGATCCATGCTTCCTCCAACCCTGCTTCGCTACGTGTTCGGCCGGTCACGCGGGCGCGCGGGCACGCCGTCACGGAAGGAGCTCGCGGGGATACACGACGGCGGTGGCGCCCTCGATCTCCATGACGTCCACCAGTGCTCCCACCGGGATCACATGGCTTTCGTCGAGGGCGCGGGCGGTCCACTCCTCACCGGAGAGCTTGATCAGGCCATGGGTCGCGGTGACCTCCTGCACGACCTCCGCGCGCTTGCCGATCAGCGCGTCGCTGCCCTCGTGGGTCAGGGGCGCCTGCGCCATGTGACGCAGCGCGACGGGGCGGACGAGGGCGAGACCGGCCGCGGCCGCCAGTCCGAGCGCCACGAGCTGACCGAGCAGACCGACGCCCACACCCGCCACGACGGCGGCGACGAGGGCCGCGCCGGCCAGCAGCCCGAAGACCAGCGTCAGCGTGAAGAACTCCGCAGCGCCGAGCGCCGCGGCGGCGAACAACCATGCGAACCACGGCATCGAATCAGCCTCCCCAAGGGGACCTACTCAGGGTGTACCCCTTCGGACCCCGGACGGAACCGCCCGGACTGCCCGAACTGCCCGAACTGCGGTCGGGCCGCGTGGGCCGGGCCCGGAGGCGGCTACGACCGCCGGCCGACCGACCGGGCGCTCACGCCCGCGTGCGACGGCGTGCTGCCCGCCGACGGGATACGGGCCGCGGCGAGGACGGCCAACGGCTGCTGACGGCGTTCACCGCCGCTTCGGCGGCGCGGCATGGGTGTCCGGTGACCTGACGGGCATCGCGGAAGACGACCCGTGGGTCAGCGCGATCGGTAGGACACATCCAGCGTGGGGATCTCGACGGACGAGTGCACGGTGACGCCGTCCACCGGCTTGACGTGGGCGGCGATCAGAGTGAGCACGGCGTCCGCGAGACGGATCTTGTTCGCGTCAGTACGGCCGTGGAGCAGGCCGATCTCGATGTGCAGCACGGCACGTCCCGCGGTCTCGGCGCCGACGACGAAGTCCTCGACTCGGCGGAAGCGGGTCTTGCACGCCTCCGGGCGAGCGTCGACGGTCGAGACGACGAGCGGGTGCAGAGCCAGCGCGAAGGCCTGCCGGTCGAAGGCCGTGTCGAGCGTGCTGGAGTAGTCGACGGTGATCTGAGGCATGGCGGGCAACTCCTCGGGCGGCAGCCGGTCAGCGCGCGCCGAAGAGGCGCTCGTTGTACGGGGAGAACGCTAACCGCTCAGCACGGTCCGCCCCTTGTGATCCGCACCATGACGTGCGCTGGGCGACAGAAAGGACGCTCGGGTCGGTGGACGCGCGTGTTCTGTACGGCTTGTCGGGAGCCCGTGGAGCGCGTGCCCCGGTGGATCGCCGGGCCTCACCTGCTCGCGCCGATGTGCTGTCCGGCCTGCCACACCGCCCACAGCCGGGGCGCGCCCAGCAGCATCCCAACACGGGATGCGCGTTCCCGGCTCAGTCGGCGGTGCCCGGCTCCACGACCCACTCGGCCTGCAGCCCGCCCACCGAAGCGATCATGTCGAAGTCGCCGTCGTAGTGCAGGACCATGGCACGATGCCGCTCGGCGGTTGCCGCGATCAGGACGTCGGCCAGCGACAGAGCCCGGTGGAAGCCGACGTTCAGGGCCAAGGCCTGGATCTCGAGCGCCCGCTGGAAGTCTTCGTCGTTGCAGGGCAGGTAGTCGAATCCACGAAGCAGGGTGCGCAGCCGCAACGCCTCGGGCTTTCCGCGCGCCGAGTACAGAACCTCGTACTCGGTCGGGGCGCACACCGCCAGGAGCCCATCGCGATCCAGCGCGTCCAGCCGAGCCCGCACCGCCGGTTTGCCCCGGCGGGCCAGCGCGGACTTGTCGACGAGGTAGCGCCCCCTCACGCCGCCGAGACCCCACCGTCACGCTTGAGGGAACCGTCCGGATTCCGCGGCCCAGTCTGCGAACGGATCTCCGCGAAGACGTCCTCGAACTCGCCGTCATCCATGGCGTCGAACAGCTCCCGGCGCAGCCGCAGCTTCACCCCCTCCTCCATGGCCGCCCGCACTGCGGCGGCCTTGGTCTTTACGCCGTACACCCGCATCGCCTGCTCGACGATCTCCTCGTCCAGGTCGATCACAGTCCTGGCCATCAGCCATCCCTTCGCAGCCCGACGACACATCAACGATATCAATTATCGCCAGCAGATGATATCGAGGGTGTCGGGGTTCACCGATCAGGGGCGGAGTGCGGCGGCGGAGATCGGCCATCAGCCGGATCGCCCGGCTCTCAGTTCGTACGCCCTACTCAGGCCCCGGACAGCAAAGAGACGCCCAACGCGATGAGTCCGGCCCACTCCATGAGCTGCTCAGACCCCGAGCTGCTGCCAGGCACCTCTGACGGCGGGTTGAAAGACTGATGGGGCCAGGGAAAATCGCCCCGGCCCCATCAGCTACTTGCACCTCTGAACCGAACTCCACCACATCGTCGACATGGCGGCGTTCAGACGTTGAAGCGGAACTCCACCACGTCCCCGTCCTGCATGACGTAGTCCTTGCCCTCCATGCGGGCCTTGCCCTTGGCGCGGGCCTCGGCGACCGAGCCGGTCTCCACCAGGTCGTCGAAGGAGACGATCTCCGCCTTGATGAAGCCCTTCTGGAAGTCGGTGTGGATGACACCGGCCGCCTCCGGGGCCGTGGCGCCCTTCTTGATGGTCCAGGCGCGGGCTTCCTTCGGGCCTGCCGTGAGGTAGGTCTGGAGGCCCAGGGTCTCGAAGCCGACGCGGCCGAGGGTGGCGAGGCCGGGCTCTTCCTGGCCCATGGACTGGAGCAGTTCGAGGGCCTCGTCGTCGTCGAGCTCGATCAGCTCGGACTCGATCTTGGCGTTCAGGAAGATCGCCTCGGCGGGGGCGACCAGGGCGCGCTGCTCGTTCTTGAAGTCCTCGTCGACCAGCTCGTCCTCGTCGACGTTGAAGACGTACAGGAACGGCTTGGTGGTGAGGAGGTGCAGCTCGTGGAGGAGCTTGCCCTTCTCGGTGCCCGCCGTGATGCCCGCGGCGAACAGGGTCTGGCCGGACTCCAGGATCTTCTGCGCCTCGTCGACCGCGGCGAGGACCGCGACCTTCTCCTTCTGGAGGCGGGACTCCTTCGTCAGGCGCGGGACGGCCTTCTCGACGGACTGGAGGTCGGCGAGGATCAGCTCGGTGTTGATCGTCTCGATGTCGTCCTTCGGCGAGACCTTGCCGTCGACGTGCACGACGTTCTCGTCCTTGAAGGCCCGGATGACCTGGCAGATCGCGTCGGACTCGCGGATGTTCGCCAGGAACTTGTTGCCCAGGCCCTCGCCCTCCGACGCGCCCCGGACGATGCCGGCGATGTCGACGAAGTCCACCGTCGCCGGGAGGAGGCGCTGCGAGCTGAAGATCTCCGCGAGCTTGTTCAGGCGTGGGTCCGGGACGCCGACCACGCCGACGTTCGGCTCGATCGTGGCGAACGGGTAGTTGGCCGCCAGCACGTCGTTCTTGGTCAGGGCGTTGAACAGGGTCGACTTGCCGACATTCGGCAGACCGACGATTCCGATCGTGAGCGACACTTTGGCGACTTCCTGGAGTGAGGCGGGGAGGGCAAGGGGTAAGGCGTCCGGTCCGGCTGTGCGTTTCGGGCCGGGTCGGCCGGGGCCCCGTTGTGGACCGATTCTCCAGTCTACGGGCCTGTCCCACGGGCCCGAACAGTGCGGCTTTCGGCCGTGTGACATCGAACGCAACCCCAAGGTCGGCCAAAGCGCGTGTCCAACGCCGGATTCCCCGCCCCCCGCGACCTACGTTGTGGAGGTGGAGCAGCACAGGACACGTCCCCCGCAGCGTCGGCAGCCCCCGCAGGCCGCGCCCGCCCCGCCCGCGCCGGGTGGTTCCGCCGTGTACCGGGTACGGGTGCGGAGCGTGCCGCCCGTCGTCCTCGCGTTGCGGCGGTTCCCCAACCCCCGGCTCACCGGGATCGGGGCCGGGCTGTTCGCCTCGCTCACCATGTTCGTGCTCGCCTGCGTCGACCGGCTGCTGTTCGACAGCTCGGAGCTCGTCTACGGGCTGCTCTTCCTGCCCGTCAGCGCGCTCACCGCCCTCTGGGTCCGGCCCGCCGACCTGGTCACCGCGCCGATCAGCGTGCCGATCGCCTTCGCCGTCGGGGTCTTCCCGATCTCCGGAGGGTCCGAGGGCTTCGGCGGGCAGGTCATGGGCCTCGTCACCGCCCTCGCCGTGCACGCCGGCTGGCTGTACGGCGGAACCCTCGTCGCGGGCGTCATCGCCACCGTACGCAAGGTGCGGCTGATGCGGGCCCGGCGGCGGTACGTCCTGGCTCAGGGGCGCGGCCCCGCGGGTGAGCGCCCGGCCCGGGCCGCCGCCTCCGCCTCGGCTGCGAAGCCCGTGCGGGCCGGGGCCGGCACGGCGGCCGGGGCCCGTCGTCCTCAGCGGCCCTGACGTCCGAGGGTCCGCCACGCGAGCCCGGTCCGCCCGTGGGGCTGGCCTGCCCTGCGGGTCCCGCTCAGTCCTGGTCCGGCCGGACAGCCCCGACGGCCTCTCGCCCCGGGCCCGGTCCGCCTCCTCGGGCCCGGTCTGCCCCCTCGGCCCCGCTCAGCCCTTGCCTGCCGCCGAGCCCGCCGCCGCCATCGCCGCCCCCACGATGCCCGCGTTGTTCTGCAACTGCGCCGGGACCAGCTCGGCCCGGACCTTCTCGATCAGGGGCAGGAACTTCTCCGCCTTGCGGCTCACGCCGCCGCCGATGATGAACAGCTCCGGCGAGAACAGCATCTCCACGTGCAGCAGATACTTCTGGACCCGGTGCGCCCAGTGCTGCCAGCTGAGGTCCTCGTCCTCCTTGGCCTTCGTGGAGGCGTGCTTCTCCGCATCGTGGCCGTGCAGTTCCAGATGGCCCAGCTCGGTGTTGGGGACGAGCTTGCCGTCGGTGAAGACCGCGCTGCCGATGCCCGTACCGAACGTCAGCAGGATGACCGTGCCCGTACGGCCCTTGCCCGCGCCGAAGGTCATCTCGGCCACCCCGGCCGCGTCCGCGTCGTTCAGGATGGTGACGGGCTGACCGATCCGCTCGCCCAGCAGGGTGCGGGCGTCCGTGTCGATCCAGCCCTTGTCGACATTGGCGGCGGTGCGGGTGATGCCGTCCGTGACGACCCCGGGGAAGGTGATGCCGACAGGGCCCGACCAGTCGAAATGGCCGACCACCTCCGCCACACCGTCGGCCACGCCCTTGGGCGTGGCCGGATGCGGTGTCAGCACTTTGTGGCGCTCCCGCGCCAGGTCTCCGCGGTCCAGGTCCACGGGAGCGCCCTTGATCCCGGATCCGCCGATGTCCACGCCGAAGATCTCCATGGAACCCACGGTACGGGCAGGCCGGGCCCCTTGCCCGGCTACTCGGCGGAAAGGGCGGCGGCCTCGGCACGCAGGTCGCGGCGGAGCTCCTTGGGCAGGGAGAAGGTGATCGACTCGTCGGCCGTCTTCACCGTCTCCACGTCCGCGTAACCCCGCTCCGCCAGCCATTCCAGGACGCCGTCGACCAGGACGTCGGGGACGGACGCGCCCGAGGTCAGGCCGACCGTGGTCACGCCCTCCAGCCACGCCTCGTCGATCTCGCTCGCGAAGTCGACCAGGTACGCGGCGTCGGCTCCGGCGTCGAGGGCGACCTCGACCATGCGGATGGAGTTCGAGGAGTTCTTGGAGCCGACCACGATGACCAGCTCGGCGTCCTCGGCCAGCTTCTTCACCGCGATCTGGCGGTTCTGCGTGGCGTAGCAGATGTCGTCGCTGGGCGGCGAGAGCAGGTTCGGGAACTTCGACTTGAGGGCCCCGACCGTCTCCATCGTCTCGTCGACGGAGAGCGTGGTCTGGGAGAGCCAGACGACCTTCGACTCGTCGCGGACCTCGACGTTCGCCACGTCCTCGGGGCCGTCGACCAGCTGGATGTGGTCGGGGGCCTCGCCGGAGGTGCCGATGACCTCCTCGTGGCCCTCGTGGCCGATCAGGAGGATGTCGTAGTCCTCCTTGGCGTACCGGACGGCTTCCTTGTGGACCTTGGTGACCAACGGGCAGGTGGCGTCGATGGTGGCGAGCTTGCGCTCGGCGGCCTCCGCGTGGACGGTGGGCGCGACGCCGTGCGCGGAGAACATCACGATGGAGCCCTCGGGCACCTCCGCGGTGACGTCCACGAAGATCGCACCCTTCTTCTCCAGGGTCTGCACGACGTACTTGTTGTGCACGATCTCGTGGCGGACGTAGATCGGGGCCCCGTACTGCTCCAGGGCCTTCTCGACGGCGATCACGGCACGGTCCACGCCCGCGCAGTAGCCACGAGGAGCGGCGAGCAGGACACGGCGGGCAGGCGTTGCAGTCATGCGTCCCATCGTAAGGCCGTGGCGAACAGGCGCGAGGACGGTCCGATCGGGACACTGGTCGCGGTGCGCGTGTGATCAGTCGCTGATGGTGATGGAGGGGTGTGGCCTCGGTGTCGGACAGTGGTCAGGAGAGCGGTTCCGGAAGTGGTTCCGTGAGCGATGCTCAAGGCGGTTCGGGCAGCAGCGCGGAACCTGGCCGGTTGCGGCGGACTCTCGGGTTCCGGGACCTGGTCGTCTACGGGCTCCTCTTCATCGCCCCGATGGCCCCCGTCGGCGTGTTCGGCACCCTGGACGCGAAGTCCGACGGCGCGGTCGCCCTCGTCTACATCGTGGCCACCGTGGTCATGGGCTTCACCGCCTTCAGTTACGCCCAGATGGTGCGGGTCGCCCCCTTCGCCGGTTCGGTCTTCACGTATGCCCGCAAGGGGCTCGGGGAAGGGCCGGGGTTCATCGCCGGGTGGATGGCGATGCTCGACTATCTGCTGATCCCCGCCGTCGCCTACCTCTTCTCCGGGATCGCGATGAACGCCCTGGTACCGGAGGTCTCGCGGTGGGTGTGGACCGCGATCGCGGTCCTCGTGACCACCCTGCTCAACCTGTGGGGCGTACGGGCCGCCGCCCGCGCCGGCTTCGCGGTGCTGGCCATGGAGATCGTGGTGCTGCTGGTCTTCGTGGTCTCGGCCGTGGTCGTCCTCGTACGGGACGGGGCGCAGCGCGGCTGGCTGACACCGCTGACCGGGGACACCGGTTTCTCCATGGCGGCGGTGCTGGGGGCCGTGTCGATCGCCGTGCTGTCGTATCTGGGCTTCGACGCCATCGCCTCGTTCGCCGAGGAGGTGACCGGCGGTTCGCAGAAGGTGGCGCGGGCGGTGCTGTTCTGTCTGGTGCTGGCCGGTGCGCTGTTCGTCGCACAGACGTACCTGGCGGCGTTGCTGGAGCCGGTGAGCTCGGCGGAGCTGGCGGCGGACCCGGCGGCGCAGGGGTCCGCGTTCTACGACGCGGTGGACGCCTCGGTCGGGACCTGGCTGCACGACCTGGTGGCGGTCAGCAAGGCGATCGGCGCCGCGTTCGCCGCACTGGCGGGGCAGGCCGCCGCCGGCCGGCTCGTCTTCGCGATGGCCCGGGAGCGGCGGCTGCCGCGCCTCCTGGCGAAGGTCGACCCGAAGTCGGGCGTACCGCGCCTGGCGATCCTCGGCGCGGGCATCGTCACGCTGGTCGCCGCCGTGTGGGCGGCCCGGCGGGACGACGGCCTGGACCATCTGGTCTCGGTGGTGGACATCGGCGCGCTGACGGCGTTCGTCCTGCTGCACGCGTCGGTGGTCGGCTGGTTCGTCGTACGCCGGATGGCGGGGCCGCCGGTGTGGTGGCGGCACGTCCTCTTCCCGGTGGTCGGTGCGGGGGCGCTGGTCGCGGTCATCGTGGAGGCGACGGCCTCCGCCCAGGTGGTGGGCCTCTGCTGGCTCGGGGTGGGGCTCGTGGTGCTGGCAGTGCAGGGGACGGGGCGGCAGAGCGGGGCCGAGGGGCCCGGTGGGGCTGGTGGGCCCGGTGGGGCTGGTGGGCCCGGTGGAGCTGGTGGGTCTGGTGGGTCTGGTGGGTCTGGTGGACCCAGTGGAGCTCGTGGGTCTGGTGCGGCTGGTGGGCCTGGTGGATCCGGCAGGTCCGCGTGAGCCACGTGGACCGCCCGCGTGAGCCACGTGGACCGGCCGCGTGAGCGACCCGCCGTCCGGGCCGGGCTCCCCGCGGGCCGTGGCCTCCGCGCGGGGCCGGTGTCCTGTCGGTGGGTGCCGATACGCTCGCCCGTATGGCTCTCAACACGTCCGCGGAAGCGCCGCTGCCCGTCGGCGAGGTGTCCCGGCTCATCGGGGGGTGGATCGACCGGCTCGGCGCCATCTGGGTGGAGGGGCAGATCACCCAGCTGTCGCGGCGGCCGGGGGCCGGGGTCGTCTTTCTGACGCTGCGCGATCCGTCGCACGACATCTCGGTGAGCGTCACCTGTTTCCGGCAGGTCTTCGACCGGATCGCCGATGTGGTGACGGAGGGGGCGCGCGTCGTCGTCCTCGCCAAGCCCGAGTGGTACGCGCCCCGGGGGCAGCTGTCGCTGCGGGCCACCGACATACGGCCGGTCGGCATCGGTGAGCTGCTCGTGCGGCTGGAGCAGCTGAAGAAGTCGCTCGCCGCCGAGGGGCTCTTCGCGCTGGACCGGAAGAAGTCGCTCCCCTTCCTCCCCCAGCTCATCGGGCTCGTCTGCGGGCGGGCCTCCGCCGCCGAGCGGGACGTCCTGGAGAACGCCCGCCGCCGCTGGCCCGCCGTGCGCTTCGAGGTCCGCAACACCGCCGTGCAGGGCGTGAACGCGGTCGCCCAGGTGGTGCAGGCGGTCGAGGAGCTGGACGCGATGGGCGAGGTCGACGTGATCGTGGTGGCCCGGGGCGGCGGCAGCGTCGAGGATCTGCTGCCGTTCTCCGACGAGCAGTTGATCCGGGCCGTGGCCGCCTGCCGTACGCCGGTGGTCTCCGCGATCGGCCACGAGCCGGACTCCCCGCTGCTGGACCTGGTCGCCGATCTGCGCGCCTCCACGCCCACGGACGCGGCCAAGAAGGTCGTCCCGGATGTGGGTGAGGAGCTGGAGCGCGTACAGCAGTTGCGGGACCGGGCGCTGCGGACCGTACGGGGGCTGCTGGACCGCGAGGAGCGGGGGCTCGCGCATGCGCTGGGCCGCCCCGCGATGGAGCGGCCCCAGCGGCTGGTGGACGAGCGCGAGGCCGAGGTGGACGCGCTCCTCGGGCGCAGCCGCCGGGTGCTGGGCCATCTGCTGGACCGGGCCGACTCCGAGCTGGCGCACACGCTCGCCCGGGTCGTCTCGCTGTCGCCGGCCGCGACCCTGGAGCGGGGGTACGCCGTGCTCCAGCGGCCCGACGGCCATGTCGTGCGCTCCCCCGACGAGGCCGGGGCGCCCGGCGAGCCCCTGCGGGCGCGGGTGTCCGAGGGCGAGTTCACGGTGCGGGTGGAGAACGGGGGCGGGGGCGGGGGCGGATGAGTCGGCCCAGCAGCGGCCGGGGTCCGGGCCGTGCCCACGGTGACGCAACCGCTCACATTTGCCGTGCCCACGATGACGTAACAGCTCACATTTAGGGTGGATCACATGACGGACGACGGTACGGCGGCGACTGCCGCCGCCACGGGCACGCTCGGGTACGAGCAGGCGCGCGACGAGCTGATCGAGGTCGTGCGCCGACTGGAGGCGGGCGGTACGACGCTGGAGGAGTCGCTGGCCCTGTGGGAGCGGGGCGAGGAGCTGGCCAAGGTCTGCCGGCACTGGCTGGAGGGCGCCCGCGCCCGGCTGGACGCGGCCCTGGCCCGTCCGCAGAACGGTGGCGACGACGAGGGCTGAGCCCGGCCCCGGCGAACCAGCCGCATCACGCAGCGGTGTGCAATGGATCACTCACCGCCCGGTTTAGTTGAAAGTTAACCTATCTCTGGCGTACCTTCGGAGTCTCCCCACCGCGTTCGTTCGGAAGGTTTGCACCAGATGTCCCTCGTTCTCGACCCCACCGCTCAGGACCTCCTCTTCCGCGAGGCCCGCACCGCCAACACCTTCACCGACGAGCCCGTGACCGACGAGCAGGTCCAGGCGATCTACGACCTGGTGAAGTTCGGCCCGACCGCCTTCAACCAGTCGCCGCTGCGCGTCGTCCTGGTCCGCTCCGCCGAGGGCCGCGAGCGCCTGGTGCAGCACATGGCCGAGGGCAACCGCCCGAAGACCGCCACCGCCCCGCTGGTCGCGATCCTGGCCGCCGACAACGAGTTCCACGAGGAGCTTCCGGCGCTGCTCCCGCACTTCCCGCAGGCCAAGGACCTCTTCTTCTCGGAGCGCCCGGCCCGGGAGTCGGCCGCCGGCCTCAACGCCGCGCTCCAGGCCGCCTACTTCATCATCGGCGTCCGCGCCGCCGGTCTGGCCGCCGGCCCGATGACCGGCTACGACGCCGCGGGCATCCAGAAGGAGTTCCTGGACGACGACCACACCCCGCTGATGGTCGTCAACATCGGCAAGCCGGGCGAGGACGCCTGGTTCCCGCGCAGCCCGCGCCTCTCATTCGACGAGGTCGTCACCACCGTCTGAGGCGCCTAAGGCGTCTGAGGCGTCTGAAGCACGTCACCGTCTGAGGCACGTCTCACGGTCCCGACACACGCGAAGGGCCCCGGAACACCATCACCTGGTGTTCCGGGGCCCTTCGCGTACGCCGTCGGCGCGGGCCGCGCGTCAGGAAGCAGGCGTCGCGGGCGGCGGTGTCGTCTTCAGCGCCGCCGCCATCTCGACCAGGCTCTCCTTCGGCGCCGAGCCGGTCACCACCGTGGTGTGGCCCTTGCCGGGCAGGACGAGGGCGTTGTACTTCTCGCCCTCCCAGACCTGCCACTCCTTGCCCGCCACCGTCTCGGTCCGGCCGGTGTCCTTCGCCTTCTGGCTGACCTCGGGGACGTACGTACGCGCGGCGGCGGTGGACTGCTCGACCGCGACGTACCTGCGGTCCGCGTCGAGGAAGCCCAGGTGCCAGGCCTTGCCCTCGGCCTCGTCGTACCGGACGGAGGTCGCCTTCCACTTCTCCGGCAGGCCCTCCGGCGCGGCCACCGGGTAGGGGGCGGCGGTCCGCACCGTCGCCAGCTCCACGGTGAAGTCGACCGCCTTGATCGGGTCGGCGTGCTCGTCCTTCGGGATGAAGAGGTATATGACCCCCGCGCAGGCGGCGATCACCAAAGTCGACAGGAACATGTCCCGGACTGTCTGCTTGCCTCGCTTGCTTGCCACGGGTCCATGGTGGCACGCGGCCTGACACGCCCGGCCGCAGGGTGCCGCTCGCGGGAGGCGACGCCGGGGTGCTCATGCGTGACCCGCACTGCTCATTTTATCGACCTACCGATAGAGTCGCAGCACCCTCATATCCGGTCGTCGCCGTACAGAAAGGTGCGCTCCGATGTCCGAGCATCATCTGCCGTCCCAACTGGAGGTCTCCCCGGAGGCCCCCGACCGCAACCTGGCCCTGGAGTTGGTCCGGGTCACCGAGGCCGCCGCCATGGCGGCCGGGCGCTGGGTGGGCCGCGGCGACAAGATCGGCGCCGACGGCGCCGCCGTGAAGGCCATGCGGACCCTCGTCTCCACCGTCTCGATGAACGGCGTCGTCGTCATCGGCGAGGGCGAGAAGGACGAAGCTCCCATGCTGTTCAACGGCGAGCGGGTCGGCGACGGCACCGGCGCCGAGGTCGACATCGCCGTCGACCCGATCGACGGCACCACCCTCAACGCCAAGGGCATGCCGAACGCCATCGCCGTGCTGGCGGCGGCCGACCGCGGCGCGATGTTCGACCCGTCGGCCGTCTTCTACATGGACAAGCTGGTCACGGGGCCCGAGGCGGCGGACTTCGTCGACATCAACGCGCCCGTGGCGGTGAACATCCGGCGCGTCGCGCGGGCGAAGAACTCCACGCCCGAGGACGTCACCGTCGTCATCCTCGACCGGCCCCGGCACGAGGGCATCGTCAAGGAGATCCGGGAGACGGGCGCGCGGATCAAGTTCATCTCGGACGGCGATGTCGCGGGCTCGATCATGGCGGCCCGCGAGGGCACCGGCGTCGACCTGCTGATGGGCATCGGCGGAACGCCCGAGGGCATCATCTCGGCATGCGCCATAAAGTGCCTCGGCGGCGTCATCCAGGGCAAGCTCTGGCCGAAGGACGAGGCCGAGCGGCAGAAGGCGCTGGACGCGGGCCACGACCTGGACCGGGTGCTGTCCACCGACGACCTGGTCAGCGGCGACAACGTGTTCTTCGTGGCGACGGGGATCACCGACGGTGAGCTGATGCGCGGTGTGCGGTACCGCGCGGAGACGGCGACCACCGAGTCGATCGTGATGCGGTCCAAGTCCGGCACGATCCGGACGATCTCCTCCAGCCACCGGCTGTCGAAGCTGCGCGCCTACAGCGCCATCGACTTCGACCGCGCGAAGTAGCCGACGCCAGGGGCGCGCAGAGCGCACGAAGGGGGTGCCGGGAGCCGATTCGCTCCCCGCACCCCCTTCGCGTACGCCTTCAGCCCGCCGCGGCTATGCGCTCGGCCGTCGTCGTGGCCGTGAGCTCGATGTCCCGTCGTCGCCGACGGGCCAGCGCCACCCGGCGCTCGGCCGCGGTGAGCCCGCCCCACACCCCGTACGGCTCGGGCTGCACCAACGCGTGCTCCCGGCACTCAATCATGACAGGACATCCGCCGCAGACCCGCTTGGCGGCCTCTTCGCGGGCCAGCCGGGCGGCGGTGGGTTCCTTGGAGGGGGCGAAGAAGAGGCCCGCCTCGTCGCGGCGGCAGGCCGCCTCGGAATGCCAGGGGCCCGCATCGTCCTCCCGAGCGGGGGTCCGCTGGGCCGGAACGGCGGCGACCTGCAGAGGCTGATGCGGCGATTGCAGCACGGGCTACTCCTGACGACGGCTACGGCTACGGCTTCGCGAGCGAGAGTCGATGCAGCACTCCCTACCCGCTGTGCGTACGCCTATGCACTGAGTGGCACCGGCGCGCGACTCACCGCAATGCGCCCCCGCGGCATTCTGGCTGATTACCGGAGGTCGTCCGTCGTGTCGTATTCAGTGGCCCAGGTGTTTACCCAGCCGCTTCTGGAGATCCGCGACGAACTTTCCCCGCTTCGGTTTCGCCTCCACACTCCCGAACACCGCATAGCCGTTCACGACGACGACCGGGGCTTCCGGGTCCGTGGATTCGAGCGCCTTCACCTCGAAACCGCCGAACACACCGGTGCCGTTGCCGCGCAGCGAGATGTTCTCCGGGACGCGAACCTCGACGCTGCCGAAGATGGACGTCGCATTGATGACGGTGAAGCGTTGGCCGAAAAGCGCTTCGGTCAGATCGATCTCCACGGTGCCGAAGAGCGCGAAGGCGTTCGTCCGGCCGCCGATCCGCCAGCGCCCCTTGCGGACGGAGCTGCTGAAGACCGCGACGAGATTGTCCGCGGGGCCTTCCGGGGCCTCGGGGCCGTAGCTGTACGGGCGCGGGCCCGGGCTCTGCGCGGTGGAACCGGAGGACGCGGGCAGGTCCCGGACGAGCGGCTGGAGTTCGCCGACGGTCTTGGCCCGGTAGACCAGGTCCACCCGCTCGGCATGCTCGTCCGCCGTCAGGCGGCCCTCGGCCATCGCCTCCCGCAGGATGTCCGCGATCCGGTCGCGGTCGGCGTCGGAGGCGCGGATGTCGTCGGCGCCCAGGACGTCGGCGGGCGGTGGGACGGCCGGCTCGCGGGGCTGCTGGGGCTGCTTCTCTAGGTCCACCGGCCCAGCGTACCCAAACGCGATAGATCGCGACTACCCCACCGACCGGCGCGCCCAGGCCTCCCAACCGGCGTGCCCTCGCCTCCCGACCGGCGCGCCCACGCCTCCGGCCGGCGCGTCCCACCGCCCGGTCCGCGTCCAGGTGAGCCTTACCTCACAGGATCCACCCGAAGGCGGCGTTCTACCCTGGTGGACGCGCTGCCCGAGGGAGGTCAGCCGCTGTCGCCGAGTGAGGAATGGCCGTCATGGCAGAGTTTGCGTACTCCGATCTGCTCCCCCTGGGGGAGGACACCACGCCGTACCGTCTGGTGACCGCCGAGGGTGTCTCCACCTTCGAGGCCGACGGCCGTACGTTCCTCAAGGTCGAGCCGGAGGCGCTGCGCACGCTGGCCGCCGAGGCGATGCACGACATCTCGCACTACCTGCGCCCGGCCCACCTGGCGCAGCTGCGGCGGATCGTGGACGACCCGGAGGCGTCCTCCAACGACAAGTTCGTGGCGCTGGACCTCCTGAAGAACGCGAACATCGCCGCCGCGGGCGTCCTGCCGATGTGCCAGGACACCGGGACGGCGATCGTCATGGGCAAGCGCGGGCAGAACGTGCTGACCGAGGGCGGTGACGAGGAGGCCCTGTCGCACGGGATCTTCGACGCGTACACCAAGCTCAACCTGCGCTACTCGCAGATGGCCCCGCTGACCATGTGGGACGAGAAGAACACCGGCTCCAACCTGCCGGCCCAGATCGAGCTGTACGCCACCGACGGCGGCGCGTACAAGTTCCTGTTCATGGCGAAGGGCGGCGGCTCGGCCAACAAGTCGTTCCTCTACCAGGAGACGAAGGCCGTCCTGAACGAGGCCTCCATGATGAAGTTCCTGGAGGAGAAGATCCGTTCGCTGGGCACCGCGGCCTGCCCGCCGTACCACCTGGCGATCGTGGTCGGCGGCACGTCGGCGGAGTTCGCACTGAAGACCGCGAAGTACGCCTCCGCGCACTACCTCGACGAGCTGCCCGCCGAGGGCTCCCCGACCGGGCACGGCTTCCGGGACAAGGAGCTGGAGGAGAAGGTCTTCGAGCTGACGCAGAAGATCGGGATCGGCGCGCAGTTCGGCGGCAAGTACTTCTGCCACGACGTACGCGTGGTGCGCCTGCCCCGGCACGGCGCCTCGCTGCCCGTCGCGATCGCCGTGTCCTGCTCGGCGGACCGCCAGGCCACCGCGAAGATCACCGCCGAGGGCGTCTTCCTGGAGCAGCTGGAGAAGGACCCGGCGCGCTTCCTGCCCGACACCACCGACGAGCACCTCGACGAGGCCGGCGGGGACGTCGTGGAGATCGACCTCAACCGGCCGATGGACGAGGTGCTGGCCGAGCTGACGAAGTACCCGGTCAAGACCCGGCTCTCGCTGACCGGCCCGCTGGTCGTGGCCCGCGACATCGCGCACGCCAAGATCAAGGAGCGGCTGGACGCGGGCGAGGAGATGCCGCAGTACCTGAAGGACCACCCGGTGTACTACGCGGGCCCGGCGAAGACGCCCGAGGGGTACGCCTCCGGTTCCTTCGGCCCGACGACGGCCGGCCGGATGGACTCCTACGTGGAGCAGTTCCAGGCGGCGGGCGGCTCCAAGGTGATGCTCGCCAAGGGCAACCGCAGCAAACAGGTCACCGACGCCTGCGGCTCCCACGGCGGCTTCTACCTCGGCTCGATCGGCGGCCCGGCGGCCCGGCTCGCCCAGGACTGCATCAAGAAGGTCGAGGTCGTCGAGTACGAGGAGCTCGGCATGGAGGCGGTCTGGAAGATCGAGGTCGAGGACTTCCCGGCGTTCATCGTCGTCGACGACAAGGGCAACGACTTCTTCACCGAGCCCGCCCCGGCTCCGACGTTCACCAGCATTCCGGTACGGGGTCCGGGTCTGGCCTGACCCGTGGCACGTGAGTGAGAAGGGGCCCTCCCTCGCGGGTGGGCCCCTTCGCCGTCCCGCGGTGCCACTCGTCGCCTCCCCGCGTCTCTCCGCCTCCTCTTCCGCCTCTCTCCGCCTCCTCTTCCGCCTCTCTCCGCCTCCTCTTCCGCCTCTCTCCGCCTCCTCTTCCGCCTCTCTCCGCCTCCTCTTCCGCCTCTCTCCGCCTCTCAGCGCCTCTCAGTCGTCCAGCAGGCCCGATGTGGCGACCAGGTAGCCGAGTTGGGCCCGGCTGTTGCTGCCGAGCTGCTCGGAGACCTTGCGCATGTGCTCGGCGACACTGCGGCGGCTCATGCCGATCCGGCGGGCGATGGCGGCGTCCGTCTCGCCGTTGACGACGGCCTGGAGGATCGCGCGCTGGAGGTCGGAGGTGACGACGGGGGTGCGCAGCGGGGCGCGTTCGGGGCGTACGGGCACGGCGCGGGACCACGCCTCGTCGAAGTGGCGGACCAGGAAGCGGACCAGCGACGGGTGCCGGACGCGCAGGGCGGTGTGCGGTTCGTCGGAGAACGGGATGAAGGCGAGGTCCCGGTCGAAGACGATGAACCGGTCCATGACCTCGGGCAGCGTCCGGATCTCGGCCCCTTCGGCGGTCACCTGCTCGATGTAGGCGAGCGTTGTGCGGTCGGAGCGGACGGTGTGCTGGTAGAGGGTGCGCTGGCGGATGCCGCGCCGCAGGTTGTTCAGATCGCGCGGGAGGGACTGCTCCAGGACGTGGGCGGGGCGTCCGCCGCCGGGGTGCGCGGTGCGGACCTCGGCGCGGCAGCCGCTGACCCCGGCGTCCAGGGCCTTGCTGATGACGGCCTCGCCGGAGAGCCGGGTGAGGGCGGGGCGTTCGGGCCGGTGGACCTCGGCGTAGAGGCCCTCGAAGGCGGCGAGGGTGGCGCGGGCGGAGCGCAGGGTGCGGCGCTGCTCGACGATCGCCTCCTCGATCGGGGCGAGCGCGGCGAACGAGGCCGTCTCCGGCGGTACGGGGATGAGGCGGCCGGGCGAGTCCCGGTCGGCGACGAGCAGGTGCAGGGAGAGCAGACAGGAGGGGGCGGCGGCGGCCGGGAGACTGCCCTGCGTCAGCGCACGGCGATAGGTCGCGAGCGCCGCCTCGCAGGGTTGTTCCGGTATCGACCGGTCCGAGGGTGATTCACGGCAATCGCATACCGGTGAGGGGGAATGATCGTCCTTCACAAGGATGCAGATTACCTTTGTGCAATCGGGAGTCTCCCGCCCGGCTCCCGCGCTCGACGAGTATGAGCGGGTGACTTCTGGAATCGAGAGTGCGGACGGGCCGACGGCGGACGAGCCGGACGACGGATCCCGAAAGGCCCGGGACACGGCGGTCTCCGAGCGCCGTTTTCGATTCCTGGTCGGCGGATACGCGGTGTCTTCGTACGGCACATTCCTGAATATGGTCGCGCTCAATCTGTTCGTCTACGAGACGACGGGCCGGGCGCTGGCCATGGGGCTGTTCATGGCGGTGCGGCTGGGCTCCGGATTCGTCGCCGGACTGGTCGTCGGCGCACTGCTCGCCCGTTTCAGCGCGAAAAGCATCATGCTGTGGGCGAATGTCGGACAGGGCGGCGTGATGCTGCTGCTCATTCTGGCGCCGGAGAGCCTGGTGACCGGGGCGCTGATGGCCGTCTCGGTGGTGATCGGGGCGTGCGGGACGCTGTTCATGGTGGCGTTGCGCAGCTCGATCCCGGAGATGGTCGGGGAGGACCGCAGGGCCTGGGCCAACTCCCTTTCGATCACCGGCCGTTCGCTGGCGATGGTGGCGGGGTTCGCGTCGGCGGGTGTGGTGGTGTCCCTCGTCGGGTACACCGCCGCCTTCCTGCTCGACATGGCGACGTTCGTGATCTGCGCGGTGACGGTGGCCCTGCTGCCGATCGCGGGGGGCGGCAAGGGGTCCGGCACCGACGCCGGGAAGCCGGAGAAGGCCGGGAAGGCCGAGCGGGGCGGGAAGGGCGGGCCGCGGTGGCGGCCGGTGGCCTTCCTGGCGCTCGCCGCCGCTCCCGGTCTCGGCCTGATGGTGGCCCTGCGCGGGGTCGACGCGTTCGGCTCCGCGTCCCACAACGCGGCGCTGCCGATCTACTCCACCTCGCTGGACGCGTCGAACCCGGCGGTGTTCGTCAGCGCGTTCTGGTGTGTGTGGGCGCTCGGCAACATCGGTGCCCAGCAGGTGATCCAGCGGTACACCCAGCGCACCGGCAAGACCGTGGGGGCGCTCGGATTCGGCTACGGCACGGTGGTGATGTCGGCCGCGTTCATCGCGGCGTTCGCCGGATTCCCGCTGGCGGTCACGGCGGTGATCGCGCTGATCGCGGGGGCCGCGGACGGTCTCACCGAGGTCGCGTACACCTCGCATCTCCAGACACTTCCGGCCACGTTGCGCGGTCACGCCTTCGGTCTTTCGGCCACGTTCGAGAACCTGGGTTTCGGGGTCGGCATGATCCTGGTGGCGGCGGCCCTCGACCGGTTCTCCCCGCTGGCGGTGGTGGGGTGGTCCCACGGCGCCGCCATCGTCGTCGCCGTGGTGTTCCTGCTGCGGGTGGCGGCGCTGCGACGGGCGGAGCCCGCGGGTCCGAGTGGACGCGCGGGCGGGGCGGGGCAGGCGGGGCTGCGAAAGGAAGAAGCCGTTGAAGGACGACCGGATCGCGGTGATCGGGACGGCGCTGAGGTTTCCCGGGGCTGACACCCCCGCCGCGTACTGGCGCGACATCCGGGCGGGCAAGAGCCATGTACGCCGGTTCACCCGGGCCGAGTTCGCCGCGGCGGGGGTCCCGGCGACGGAGTACGAGCAGCCGGGGTTCGGCGGTGCGAGCGCGCCACTCGCGGACGTGGACGGTTTCGACGCCGGGTTCTTCGGGATGAGCGGGCGGGAGGCCGAGCTCACCGATCCGCAGCAGCGGCTGTTCCTGGAGTGCTGCTTCCACGCGTTGGAGGACGGGGGGTACGCAGGCGGCGGGAGCGGGCACGCGGGCTCCGGAAGGCGTTGCGCGGGCGGCGGCACCGGTTCCGTACGGATCGGGGTGTACGGCAGTTCCGGCTATCGCCTGTACTCGCTGCACAGCTATCTGGCCAACCACCTCGCGGCGGAGGCCGGCTCGGGCGACTGGATGACCGCCAAGCAGGTCCAGGTCGGCAACTACACCGACTTCACCGCCACCCGGGCCGCCTTCCGCCTCGGTCTGACCGGGCCCGCGCTGACCGTGTCGACGGCCTGTTCCAGCGCCCTGGTCTCGGTGCATCTGGCCTGCCAGGCGCTGCGTGCCGGGGACGCGGACCTGATGCTGGTGGGCTCCGCCGCTCTGCATCTGCCGCAGGTCAGCGGCCGTGTTCCGGTGAAGGGCTCCACGCTCTCCCCCACCGGCACGGTCCGGGCGTTCGACGCGGACGCGGACGGCACGGTCGGCGGGAACGGGGCCGCCGCCGTCCTCCTGAAGCCGCTGGAGCGGGCACTGGCCGACGGCGACACCGTGCACGCGGTGATCCTGGGCTCGGCGGTCACCAACGACGGCGCGGACAAGACGGCCGGCGGCCGTTCCGGCAAGGGCGGGTTCGCCGCTCCCGGGGTCGCCGGGCAGCGGGACGCGGTGCTCGGTGCGCTGCGCGCGGCGGACGTGGACGCGGCGTCGATCGGATATGTGGAGGCGCACGGTACGGGGACGCTGAAGGGTGATCCGATCGAATTCGCCGCCCTGACCGAGGCGTTCCGCGCCCACACCGACCGGACCGGGTTCTGCGCGCTCGGCTCGACGAAGCCGGCCATCGGCCATCTGGACAGTGCGGCGGGGCTCGCGGGGCTGATCAAGGCCGTGGAGGTGCTGCGGCACGGGATCGTCCCGCCGCTCGTGAACTTCGCCCGGCCCAACCCGGCGCTGGCGGTGGACGACTCCCCGTTCCTGCTGCCGGTACGGGAGCGGGACTGGCCGCTGGCGGGGGTGCGGCGAGCCGGTGTGCACTCCATCGGCATGGGCGGTACGAACGCTCACGTGATCCTGGAGCAGGCGCCGGAGGCCGTGCCGCGGCCCCCCGTGCCGTCGGCGGCCCCCGTGCCCGCGCTGCTGCCGCTGTCGGCCGCCGACGGGGACGCGCTGCGGGCGTACGCCACCGCCCTGCGGGACCACCTGGCGGGCGGGGCCCGCCCCTCCCCCGCCGATCTGCTGACCACCACCGCGCTCGGGCGGCGGCTCCTGCCGCACCGGCTGGTCGTCACGGCCGCGGACCCGGTCGCCGGACTGGAGGCGTTCCTGTCCGGGGCCCCGGCGGGCGAGGCGTACACGACCGGGGTCGCCGACGGCGTACGGGACCCGGCGCCGGTGTTCCTGTTCAGCGGGCAGGGCGGCGGCCACCCGGGCATGGGCGCCCGACTCGCCGCGCGTTTCCCGGTGGTGGCCGAGGTACTGGCGTCGTGCGCCCGGGTGTACGCGGAGGAGACCGGGCGGGACGACTTCCTCGGCCGGATCGTCGGCGGGCAGGGCCCCGCGCGCTGGGACACCGCCTTCGCGCAGCCCGCCCTGTTCGCCCTCCAGCTCGCCCAGGCCCGGCTGTGGGAGCGGCTCGGGGTCACCCCGGCCCGGGTCGCCGGGCACAGCGTCGGCGCGTACGCGGCGCTCTGCGTGGCCGGGGCGCTGGACACGGAGGACGCTATGCGGCTGGTATGCGGGCGCGGGCGGCTGATGCAGGAACGGTCCGCCCCGGGCGCGATGGTCTCCGCGTTCGTCCCCCGGACCCGGGTGCGGGAGCTGCTGGCCGCCGTCCCCGGTCTTGAGCTCGCCGTGGTCAACGGTGCCACGCACCACGTGCTGGGCGGCTCCCCGGCGGCGGTGGACGCGGTGCGCAAGCTGCTGGCGGCGGGCGGTGAGGTGTACGAGGTGCTGGCGGTGGACCGGGCGTTCCACACGGCGCTGCTCGATCCGGCACTGGAGGAGTTCCGGCTGCTGGCGGAGAAGACGGAAACGCGCCCGCTGCACACGGAGTTCGTCGACGGCATCGACGGCACGGTCCGCCCCGCCGGGTGGCGGCCGGACGCCGCGTACCTGGTCGCGCAGGCCCGCCGGACGGCCGACTTCGCCGCCGTGCTGGGGGAATTGACCTCCTCGCCGCTGCTGCTGGAGCTGGGCCCGTCCGCCGTGCTCACGGGGTTGGTCCGCCGGGCGTCGCCGGACGCCGTCTGCGTACCGACGCGGGACTGGGAGCGGGCGGTTGCCGCGCTGCACTGCGCCGGCGCCGGGGTGGACTGGGCTGCGCTGCTCGACGGCTGCGGCGGCCGGCGCGTCCGGCTGCCCCCGTACCCCTTCCGGCGGCGCTCCCACTGGCGGGGGCCCGCACCGTACGCTCACCCATCCGCACGCTCCACGGAGGACCGCATGACCGAACAGGCCGTACTGGAAAGGGTGCTGGAGCTGACCGCGCGCCATCTCGGCCACCGTCCCGACGAGGTCTCCGCCGACCGCACGTTCGTCGGCCTCGGTGCCGACTCGCTCCAGCTCATCGGGATGGTACGGCAGTTGGAGGCCGAGTTCGGCACGGAGATCAGCATGCGGGAGGTCCTGGAGGAGGCGGGCACACCACGGCTGACGGCCGCGCTGATAGCCGGGCGGGCGGTGCCCGCGACGGTGCCGGCGTCGGTTCCGGCGTCGGTGCCGGTGTCGGTGTCGGTTCCGGTGCCCGCGGCCGTCCCGGAGGCAGCAGCGGTGGCGGCACCCGTGGCCGACGAGCCCGGGTACGCCACCCAGGCCGAGGTCGCGGCCCTGTCCGAGCAGATTCGTCAACTGGCCGAGACCCAGGCGGCGATGCTCACCCAGCTCTCCGATGCCGTCGCCCTGCTGACGGCCCGCACCACCGGGACGGACGCGCGATGAGCGCGGGGACACCCGCGTCCGGCGACGCCGCGGCACGGGCCTCCGAGGCCGTGGCCCGGGCGGCGGAGCTGTCACGGGCGCTCACGGAACGGCTGGCGGCGGCCCGCGCGCAGATCGCGACGGAGACCCCGGAGGAGAAGCCGCCCGCCGACGCGAGCGCGCATGGACCCCGGCTCGTCGTGGACGCGGCGGGCGGCATGGCCGGGGCGGGGGCCGACGAGGCTCAGCGGGCCCACACCGCGTCGCTGATCCGGCGGTTCACCGAACGCACCCGCACCTCCAAGAAGCTGGCCCAGCAGCACCGTTCGGTGCTGGCCGACAGCCGGGCCGTCGTGGGGTTCCGGGACGCCACCAAGGAGATGCTGTACCCGGTCGCGGCCCGCTCGGCGCACGGCTCCCGGCTGGTCGACGTGGACGGCAACACGTACACCGACATCACCATGGGCTTCGGCGCGCTGCTGCTCGGCCATGAGGCGGAGCCGGTCACCGAGGCCGTGCGCCGCCACCTCGCCGACGGGCTGCGCTTCGGCCCGCGGTCCCCCGACACCGGGGAGGCCGCCGCCCTGCTGGCCTCGCTGACCGGCATGGAGCGGGTCGCCTTCGCCTCCTCCGGTACGGAGGCGAACTCGGCGGCGATCCGGCTGGCCCGGGCCGCGACCGGGCGCGACAAGGTCGTCATGTTCCGGGGCTCGTACCACGGGCACATCGACTCCGTCCTCGGCCGCCCCGGCGGTCCCGGGCAGCACGCGGTGCCCGTCTCCCGGGGCATCCCGGACAGTGCGGTGGCGGAGCTGATCGTGCTGGAGTACGGGGAGCAGGAGTCCCTGGAGACGATCGACGCCCTCGGGGACACGATCGCGGCCGTGCTCGTCGAGCCCGTGCAGTGCCGCAACCCGGGCCTGCGGCCGGTGGAGTTCGTGCGCTCGCTCCGTGAACTCACCGCGCGCCGGGGCATCGTGCTGCTCTTCGACGAGATGCTGACCGGACTGCGGCCCCACCAGCGCGGTGCGCAGGACCACTTCGGTGTGGTGCCGGACCTCGCCACGTACGGCAAGGCGCTCGGCGCGGGCTTCCCCATCGGCGCGGTGGCCGGGCGGGCGGATCTGCTCGACGGGGTGGACGGGGGGTTCTGGCGGTACGGGGAGCCCGGCGGGCCCGCGCGGGAGACCACGTTCATCGGCGGTACGTACATGCAGCACCCGCTGTCCATGGCAGCGGCCCGCGCGGTGCTCACCCATCTCACCGAGCGGGGCCCCGGGCTCCAGAGCGGACTGAACGACCGGACCCAGGCGCTGGCGGACCGGCTCAACGCCTTCTTCCGTGACGAGGAATTCCCGCTGGAGCTGGAGCACTTCGGGTCGATGTTCCGGTTCAGGCACCGCGCGGACCTGGAGCTGCTCTACCACCACCTCCAACTGCGCGGTGTGTACGTATGGGAGTGGCGCAGCTTCTACCTCTCGACCGCTCACACGGAGGAGGACGTGAACCGGGTCGCGGAGGCCGTCGAGGGATCGCTGCGCGAACTGCGCGACGGCGGGTTCTTTCCCCGGTCCGCTCCCCGCCCGGGCGCGGCGGTGAAGCCGGTCGACGCCCCACGCCCCGCACCCGACTTCGGCGTCTACTTCTTCGGCGACTACCCGGAGCCGGAGACCGGTGAATCCGCCGGGGCCGACAGAGCCGGCACTCCGGAGGCGTACGACGCGCTCTTCGAGACCGTGCGCTTCGCCGACGAGCACGGCTTCTCCTCCGTCTGGCTGCCCGAGCGGCACTTCGACTCCTTCGGCGGGCTCTTCCCGAACCCCTCCGTGCTCGCCTCCGTCGTGGCCAGGGAGACCGGGCGCATCCGCATCAACGCGGGCTCGGTGGTCCTGCCGCTGCACGATCCGGTGCGGGTCGCCGAGGAGTGGTCGGTGGTCGACAACCTCTCCGGCGGCCGGGTCGGCATCGGCTGTGCCACCGGCTGGCACGCCCGGGACTTCGCCCTGCACCCGGACCGGTTCGCGGACCGGCGGCGGATCGCCTTCGACCACCTCGACGAGGTGCGCCGGCTGTGGCGCGGGGAGGCGGTGCGGCGGCGTACGGGCGAGGGCGCGGAGGCGGAGATCCTGATCCGGCCGCGTCCGGTGCAGGAGGAGCCGCCGTTCTTCCTGGCGACCTCCGGGCAGCCGGCCTCGTACGAGGAGGCGGCCCGGCGCGGTCTCGGGGTCGTCACCAACCTGATGAGCCAGACCGTGGACGAGCTGGCGGCGAACATCGCGCTCTACCGGCGTACGCGGGCGGCGTGCGGGCTCGACCCGGACGCCGGGCGGGTGACGGTGCTGGTGCACACGTATCTCGGCGACGACCACGCCACCGCCCGGGCGGACGCGCTGGAGCCGATGGTGCGCTACCTGCGGTCCTCGCTGCTGATGCGCTCGGCGGCGACGGCGGCCGGGCAGCGGCGCGAGGACGTGGCGGCGGCGAGCGAGGAGGACCTGGACTACCTGTTCCGCCGGGCGTACGACCGCTACTGCGACCGGCGGGCCCTGATCGGTACGCCGGACAGCGTCGCCCCGTTCGTGGCCGCGCTGCACGGGGCCGGGGTGGACGAGATCGCCGCGCTGGTCGACTTCGGGATGGACCGGGAGCGGCTGCGGTCGGGGCTGGAGCATCTGGACGTGCTGCGCCGCCGGACCCGGGAGCGCGTCGGCGTGGCCCGGGACACCCGGGGGCAGGGCCGGGAGACCGTCGCGCCCGCCACCTCCGCGCAGCGGCGGCTGTGGCTGGCGGCGCAGTTGCTGGAGAACCCGGCGGCGTACAACGAGACCCAGGCCGTACGGCTGCGCGGCCCGCTGGACGTAGAGGCGCTGCGGGCGGCGGTCGACGGCCTGGTCGAGCGGCACGCGGGGCTGCGGACGGTGTTCCGGGGCGAGGACGAGGCGGGCGTCGTCCAGGTCGTCCGGGAGGGGCTCCGCATCCCGTTGGCGGTGTCCGACGCCCGGGGGCAGGACCCGGACGAGGCGGTCGCGGCGCTGCTGTCCGAGGAGAGCCACCGTGCCTACGACCTGGCCGGAGGGCCGCTGTTCACGCCCCGGCTGCTCCGGCTGGCGGAGGACGATCACGTCCTGGTCCTCGGGATGCACCACATCGTCACGGACGCGCACTCGGCCGCGCTGATCGCCGGGGACCTCCGGGAGCTGTACGCGGCGGCCCGCGCCGGACGCGCGCCGGTCTTCGCCCGGCCCGCCGGGACGACCGTCGGGGCGCCCGAGCCGCCGCACGACCCGGCCGACCTGGTCTGGTGGCGCGAGCTGCTGGGCGAGAAGCCCCCGGTGCTGGCCCTGCCGACGGACCGGCCGCGCGGGCGCCGGGTGGCCGGGCGCGGAGGGGCGGTGGCCCGGAGCGTGGGCCGGGAGCGGGCGGACCGGCTGCGGGAGTGGAGCGGGCAGCAGGGCGTGACCCTGTTCGCCACGCTGTGCACGGCGTGGCAGTCGGTGCTGCGGCGGCGGTCGGGGCAGGACGCGTTCCTGCTGGGCACGACGTTCGGGCGGCGTCGGCCGGAGACGGTGGACACGGTGGGCTTCCATGTGGCCCTGCTGCCGCTGGCGCTCTCCGCGACGGACGCCGCCCCGCTGCCGGAGGCCGTACGGGCGACCGGCCGGGCGCTGTTCGCGGCGGAGGAGCACAGCGGGGTGGACCTGGACGCCCTGGTCGCCGCCGTCCACCCCGACCCGGGGAACCCACGGCCGCTGGTGACGGTTTCGGTCGATCTGGACCGCTCGGCGCTGGCCGGAATCGAACTGCCCGGGCTGCGGGCGGAGGGGGTGGCGGCCGGGACGGAGTCGGCGCCGCTGGAGCTGGCGCTGATGGCCACCCATGCCCCGGACGGGAGTCTGCGGCTGCGGCTGCGGTACGACGCGGACCTGTTCGACGCGGCGACGGCGGACGGGTATCTGGCGGAGCTGGAGGAGCGGTTGGACGCGGTGACAGCCGCGCCGGGCGAGGAGCCCGCACCGGGCGAGGAGGCCGTCCCGTGCGAGGACGCCGCGCCGGGCGAGCAGGCTGCCGCCCCGGACACCGCCACCCTTCTGCGTGAGATCTGGGAGTCCCTCCTCGGCGTGCGCGGCTTCCCCGACGACAGCAACTTCTTCGACCTGGGCGGCAATTCGATCGCCGCGATCCGCCTCGTGAACCGGGTCCGGGACACCCTCGGCGTCGACTACCCGATGGCGGACTTCTTCGCCGAGGCCACGCTGCGGGCGATGACCGGGCAACTGGCGGGCGGCGAAGGGCCCGAGGCACCGGCAACGGCAGCAGGCGAGGACAGCACCGCCGAAGAGGCCCCCGCCGCCGAGGAGCCCCCCGCCGTCGACCGCGCCCCCGTCAGCGACCAGCAGGCCCGGATGATCGCCGGGCACCACACCATGCCCGACCCCGCCGTGTGGAACGTCCCCACGCGGATCACGTTCACCGGGGCGCTGGATCCGGCGGCCCTGCGGTCCGCCGTGTCCGGGGTGATCGCCCGGCACGACGCGCTGCGGACCCGCTTCGTCCAGGAGGACGCGCCGGACGGGCCCTGGTGGCAGGAGGTCGTGGCGGCGGGGCCGGTGCCGCTGCCGGTGGAGGACCTGACCGGGCTGCCCGCCGGTGAGCGGCGGTCCCGGGCGGACGCCCTGTGCCGGGCGGACGCGGCGGTCGCCTTCGAGCTGGGGCGGCCCCTGGTGCCCCGGCTGCGGCTGCTGCGGGTCGAGGAGGACCGCTGGGAACTGATGTTCGTCCTGCACCACGTGTGCGCCGACGGCTGGTCGCTGTCCCTGCTGCTCGCGGAGATCGCCGCGCTGTACACGGCCGCCGCCGCGGGCGTCCCGCACGGTCTGCCCGACCCGGCGATGCAGGCGCCCGGGTACGCCCGGTGGCAGCGGGAGCACCACGAGCCCGGGGCCGAGGCGGAGCGGGCCGCGTTCTGCGCCCGCTATCTGGACGGGGTGCCGTCCGCCGTCCCCGTACCGACGGACCGGCCGCGTCCGCAGAAGCTGAGCGGCCACGGGGACACGGTGCGCGGGGTCGCGTCGGGCGACGTGCGGGCGGCGGTGGAGAAGCTCGCCGCCGACCTGCGCACCACCCCGTTCGCCGTCGCGGCGGCCGCCCTCGGGGTGTTCCTGACCCGGCTGTCGGGCGAGGAGGACACTCTGCTGAGCGTGCCGTACGCCAACCGGGAGGGCACCGCTTCGGAGTCGCTCGTGGCGATGACGTCCACAGCGGTGATGGTCCGCGTACGACTGGATTCAGCCAATCTTGGGGAGACGTGCGCGGAGCTCGCGGTGCGTACGGGCGCGGGCGCGCTCGGCGCCATGGCGCATGTGCTGCCCACGGCCCGCATCATGCAGGCGATGCGGGACGCGGGCGCTGTCAGCGTCCCCGACCGGGTGCCGCACGTCCTGGCCTTCCAGAACTCCGTCGACACGGACATCGAGATCCCCGGGTTGCGGGTCGAGGTGGCCGATCTGGCACCGCCGCTTTCCCGCAGCGAGCTGTGCTTCGGGCTTGCGCCGCGCCGGGACGCCGCGAAGGGTTATCGAACGTTCCTGGAATTCTCCACCGACCTGTGGGACCACACGACCGCCCACGACCTGCTCGCGTCGTACACCGACCTGCTCGCGGAGTTCTGCGCCCGGCCCGACCGGCCGGTGCGGGAACTTCTCGCGGAGCGACCCTCTTTGTCACTGCCGAACACCGGAAAGGCGGACGCCGTATGACTCCGGCCCCCCACCGCAGCCACACCGACGACCTGCTCTCCTTCATCGCCGCGAGCCCTTCTCCGTACCACGTGGTGGCCAGTGCGGCCCAGCGTCTGGAGAAGGCCGGGTTCCGTGAACTGCGCGGCACCGACGACTGGACCGGAGCGACCGGCGGCCTGTTCGTCAGCCGTGCCGGGGCGCTGATCGCCTGGTACGTCCCCGAGGGCGCGGCCGCCCACACCCCGTTCCGGATCGTCGGCACCCACACCGACTCGCCGAACCTGCGGATCAAACCCGCGCCGGACACCGGGACTTCGGGGTGGCGGCAGATCGGGGTGGAGATCTACGGCGGGGTGCCGCTGAACACCTGGCTCGACCGCGACCTCGGCATCTCCGGCCGGCTCGCCCTGCGCGGTCCGGACGGCGTGCCGCGCAGCCGCCTCGTCCAGATCGACGAACCCCTTTTGCGCGTACCCCAGTTGGCGATCCACCTGGACCGTTCGGTGAACGAGGGCGTGGCGCTGGACCGGCAGCGGCACATCGCGCCGATCTGGGCGCTGGGCGAGCCCCGGGAGGGCGAGCTGCTGCGCCGGGTCGCGGCGGCGGCCGGGGAGGACCCGGCGGACGTGCTCGGCTGGGACCTGATGCTCCACGACATCCAGCCGCCCGGATACCTGGGCGTGGACCGGGAGTTCGTGGTGGCGTCCCGGCTGGACAACCAGATCTCGGTGCACGCCGGGGTGACCGCGCTGGTGGACGCGGCGACGGGAGCCGCACAGCCGGCGTTCATCCCGGTGCTGGCCGCCTTCGACCACGAGGAGGTCGGCAGCGGTTCCGAGACGGGTGCGCAGAGCCCGATGCTGGAGCGGATCCTGTCGCGGTCGGTGGCGGCGCGCGGCGGCAGCGACGAGGACTGGTCGCGGGCGCTGGCGGGCGCGTTCTGCGTCTCCGCCGACATGGCGCACGCGGTGCACCCGAACTACTCCGAGCGGCACGACCCCGACCACCGCCCGCTGCCCAACGGCGGCCCCACGGTCAAGGTGAACGTCAACCAGCGGTACGCCACCGACTCCACCGGCATCGCGATGTTCACGGCGGCGGCCGAGCGGGCCGGGGCGCCCTGGCAGCCGTTCGTCTCGAACAACGCGATGCCCTGCGGTACGTCGATCGGCCCGCTCACGGCGGCCCGCCTCGGCGTCACCACGGTGGATGTCGGGGTGCCGGGCCTGTCGATGCACTCGGCGCGGGAACTGTGCGGAGTGCGCGACCCGGGGTACCTCGCCGCGATCCTCACGACGATCATGGTCGGGGACTGACCGGACTCCGGCAGAAGAGCAGCTGGTAGAGCTGCGTAGAGAAAGAACAGGAACGATCGTGGCCGACGAAGACACCGTCCTCATCTGCCTGCCCTTCGCCGGGGCCGGCCCCTCCTTCTTCACGCCCTGGCAGAAACGGGCGCCGGAGGGACTGCGGATCCTCCCGGTCTCCCTGCCGGGTCGCGAGAAGCGGTTCCCGGAGCCCGCGTACGACGCGGCGGCCCCGGCCGTCGACGACGCGTACGCGCAGGTGACGGCGGCGCTCGGCGGAGCGGACGGGGACGGGACCGGCGGCCCGGTCGTGCTGTTCGGGCACAGCATGGGCGCGGTGCTGGCGTACGAGCTGGCGCACCGGATCGAGCGGGCGGGCTGGCCGGTCCGCCTGACCGCGCTCGTCGTCAGCGGCGCGCCCGGCCCCTGGACGGCGCGCACGGACCGGGCGGACGGGCTGCCGGACGAGGAGTTCGCCGCCCGGGTCCGGGCGTTCGCCGGGTACGACCACCCGGCGCTGGCGGACCCGGAGATGCGGGAGCTGCTGCTCCCGGCGCTGCGGGCGGACGTCCGGCTCCACGAGACGTATGTGCCGTCCACGGACCGCCCGTTGAGCGTTCCGGTCCTGTCGGTCCGGGGCCGGGAGGACACCCTCGTGGGGGCGGCGGAGGCGGCCGAGTGGGGCCGGGCGACGACGCGGAAGCTGACGGTGGCCGAGCCGGCGGGCGGGCACATGTATCTGGCCGAGCGGCCGGAGGAGCTGCTGGAGCTGGTGGCCGCCGAGGTACGCGCGGCGAGGGACCGGTGACCGGCGGTGGCGCGGGTACGGGACCGGCGACCGGCCGCCCCGGTACGGAACCGCTGACCGGCGGTGGCGCGGGACGGCTGGCCGGGCGGGCGGCCCTGATCACGGGGGCGGCGCGCGGTCTCGGCCGGGCCTGCGCCCTGGCGTTCGCCCGCGAGGGGGCGGACCTGATGCTGCTGGACGTGGCGGGCGAGCTGCCCGGGGTGCCGTATCCGCTCGGCTCCGCCTCGCAGCTCGCCCACACCGCGGACCTCTGCCGCGAGGCGGGGGCCGCCGTGCTGACCCGGCAGGCGGACGTGCGGGACCTGGCGGCGCTGGAGGCGGCGGCGGAGGCGGCCGAGGAACGGTTCGGGCGGATCGACGTACTGGTCAACAACGCGGGTATCGCCGCTCCTTCGGGCCGACCGGCGCACGAGATCACCGAGGCCGAATGGCAGTTGATGATCGATGTGGACCTGGGCGGCGCGTGGCGGGCGATCCGTGCGGTGGGGGCCCGGATGGTCGCCCGGGGATCCGGTTCGATCGTCAACGTGGCCTCGACGGCGGGGCTGGTGGGCTACCGGCACTTCGCCGGGTACGTCGCGGCCAAGCACGGTCTGGTGGGCCTGACGAAGGCGGTGGCTCTGGACTACGCGCCCCGCAAGGTGCGGGTCAACGCGGTCTGTCCGGGCTCGGTGCGGGACGACGAGGCGATGGAGGGCCGGATGCTGGCGGAGATCGCCCGTTCGCTGGAGGTGCCGGTGGCGGAGCACGAGGAGACCTTCGTCCGGGACCAGCCGATGAACGCGTTGGTGGAGCCGGGCGATGTGGCGGAGGCGGTGCTCTGGCTGGCCACGGACGCGTCCCGGCAGGTGACCGGCAGCGTGATCACCGTGGACGGCGGCTTCACCGCCCGCTGACGCCCGATCTCCCCGTCACCCCCGAGGCCCCGCTGACGCCCGATGCCCTGTTCACCCCCAAGGACCCGCTGACGCCCGGTCTCCCCTGCACCCCCGAGGAGTTGCGCCCGTGCCGCCTGCCCAGCACAGCCTGATGGTCCGCCTGCCGTCGGCCACCACCGACGCCGCACTCGACGCCGCACTCGCGGCGGCGGCCGGGCTGTGGTGGCCCGGGGACCACCGCCGTCCCCGCCTGTGGACGGAGTCCGTGCCCGCGCTGGCCGTGTCCGACACCGCGGCCGGGCGGCGCGCGGCCGAGGCCCGCCGCCCGGTCGCGCCCGGCCACCGGCTGCGCGCGGTGCTGCTGCGGTACGCGGACGAGCGGCGGGAAGAGGTGGCCGCGGGCCCCGACCTCGTCCTGACGGCCGCCGGATCCGCCCTGGACGCCCGGTCGTTGCGGCTCGTCGCCCGGGTGCTGCGGGGCGACCTGGCCCCGGATGCGGTGACGCCGCTCGCCGGACCGCTCCCGCTCGACCTGCGCCTCGACGAGGAGACCCGCCGCCTCGCCTCGGCGCTCGCGCTCACGGTCGGACGGTACGAGGGGGCGGCCGCGGTGCGCGTGGCCGTCCCCGTAACGGCCCGGGACCGGACGCCGTACGCGCTGGGGGCGCTCGACGGGTACGCGGTGTTCGCGGCGGACCTGTCGCCCGGCCGTACGGTCGCGGAGCTGCTGGCCACCGAGCCGGTCGCCCCGGCCGAGGGCGAGGAGCCACCCCTGTCGGAGCTGGTGGCGGGCGACGGAATCGGGCCCGCCACCCTGCCGACCGCCCCCGGCTCCCTTCCCGTACCGGCGCACCAGGTCCAGCGCGTCCGGCAGCAGTTGATGACCAGTCCGCCCGACACCCCGCTCTCCCTGCTGAATCCGCTGAGCGAGGCGGAGTCCGCGGAGCAACGTGCCTTCGGAGCACCCCTCGACGCTCCGGCCTCCCCTCTCCGTATCGACGACGCCTTCGCCGCACAGGTCGCCGCCCGCCCCGACGCTCCCGCGCTCACCGCCGGGAGCACCACGCTGTCGTACGCCGAACTGGACCGCCGTGCGGAGGTGTTGGCCGACGGCCTGTACGCCCACGGGGTCCGCCCCGGTGATCTCGTCGGACTCTGCCTGCCCCGCTCGACGGACCTGGTGGCGGCGATGCTCGCCGTGCTGAAGGCGGACGCGGTCCACGTACCGCTGGATCCGGAGCATCCGGCGGACCGGCGGGAGCGCACCGCGCGGGATGCCGGGGTCCGGCTGACGGTCGAGGACCCGGCGGCTCTCATCGGCCACCAGGCCCGCCCCGCCGCATCCCGCGGAGAGCCGGGCTCAGCCGCGTACGTCATCCACACCTCGGGCTCGACCGGCCGCCCCAAGGGCGTCCTCGTCCCGCACGCCAACGTGACGGCTCTCGTCGACGCCGTGCGCGAGGACTTCGGCCTCTCCCCCGACGACACCTGGACGTGTTTCCACTCGGCGGCCTTCGACTTCTCGGTGTGGGAGATCTGGGGCGCGCTGCTGACGGGCGGGCGGCTGGTGGTCGTGGACCACTGGACCACCCGGTCGCCGGAGGACTTCCACGCCCTGCTGGTCCGGGAGCGGGTGAGCGTGCTGAGCCAGACCCCCTCGGCGTTCACCCAGCTCGCGGCGGCCGACCGGGTCGCAGAGGAAGCGGTGGGCGCCCGGCTGGTGGTGCTGGGCGGCGAACCGCTGGACGCCCGGCCGCTGCTGGACTGGTTCGACCGGCACCCGGAGGGCCGCTGCCGACTGGTGAACATGTACGGGATCACCGAGACCACCGTCCATGTCACGGCGGCCACGGTGACCCGGCGGGAGGCGCTCGCCGGTTCCCGGTCGGTGGGGCGGCCGCTGCCCGGCTGGTCGGTCCGGGTCCTGGACGCCCACGGGTCCCCGGTGCCGCCGGGTGCCCCCGGGGAGATCGTGGTGGGCGGGGCGGGTGTGGCGCTCGGCTATCTGAACCGGACCGCCCTGACCGCCGAACGCTTCGTCCCGGACCCCCTGGACCCGGCGGGGCGGCGGCTCTACCGCAGCGGGGACCTGGGGCGGCTGCTGCCCGACGGATCGCTGGAACACCTGGGCCGGATCGACGACCAGGTGAAGGTGCGGGGCTTCCGGATCGAGCCGGGCGAGATCCGGCACGTACTGCTGGAGGACCCCGCGGTGTCGGCGGCGGCGGTCACCGTGTCCGGCAGCAACGGCGACGACGCGGCGGCCGTGCGGATCGACGCGTACGTGGTTCCGGCCCCCGGGTCGGACGAGGACCCCGGCCCCGTACGGGAGCGGGCGGCCCGGCTGCTGCCGGCGCACATGGTGCCCTCGACGGTGACCGTGCTGTCCGCCCTCCCCCTCACCGCGAACGGCAAGCTGGACCCGGCCCGGCTGCCCGCGCCCGGGACGCGGCGCGATCCGGTCACCGCGCCGGCCTCCCCGCACGCGGCGTCTCCCGCCGCCGCCCTCGCCGCCGTCTGGTGCGACGTGCTCGGCGTCGAGGCGATCGGCCCGGACGACGACTTCTGGGATCTGGGCGGCAATTCCCTGTACGCGATCCGGATCGGCACGCTCGCCCGGGAGCGCGGTCTGCCGGGCATCCCGCTGCGCCAGCTGTATCTGACGCCGACGCTGGGGGCGCTGTCCGAGGCCCTGGCCCTGGAGGCATGAGAAGACCGGAAGGCAGGAAAAGGGACAGGGGGTGACCGCCCCACACGGTCACCCCCCGGCTCACCGGCCCGTGGCTACGCGAAGCGCTGCTTCGCGCTGCCGTCGCACGTCTGGAGCTTGAGCGGGTCCTTCGCTCCCGCCAGCGTCAGACACAGGCCCGTCGCGGCGGCCGGGCGGATGGTGCCCGACTGCTGGACGAACTTCTGGTTGGCCGCGCCCGCGCAGTTCCACACGATGAGCGTGGCGCCCGGGTTGTACGTGGCGCCGGACACGTCCAGGCACCGGTCGTGGCTGAGCGCGGTGCGCAGGGTCTGCGTACCGGCGTCGTACCACCAGTTCTGGTTGCGCCCGCCGTGGCAGTCCCAGCCGCCGATGGCCGTGCCGTTACGGGTGACCGAGCCGGGCACGTCCACGCAGGTCCCGGTGGCCTCGTTCTTCAGCGGGGTGAACAGGTCGTCCCAGGCCTTGCCCGTCAGGACCGGGTTTCCCGTGCTCGCCGGGTCGGCGCAGCTCGCCTCGCGCAGTCCGGAGTCGTACAGCTGGGTCAGGCAGGAGGCGAAGGCCCGGTGGCCGGCCGCGTTGGGGTGGAACGACTGCCGGACCGAGTTCTCGTCGGGCAGGCCGGGCTTGCTCAGGTCGATGTAGAGGCCGCGCGCCCAGGGGGCCTCGCTGCACACCTCGTGGCCGTGGAAGAGGCGGGAGTTGTCGAGGTAGGAGGCCCCGGTGCTCGCGGCGGCCCTGCGCATCCCGGCCTGGAAGGCGGGTACGGCGGTGTTGCGGCCCCAGACGGTGTCGGAGTCGTAGCCGAGTCCGCCGCAGATCAGCTTGCCGGGAAAGTTCGGGTTGTCGCGGAAGTCCGGGCCGATCGGGCTCGGGTAGCCCATGAGGACGAGCTTGTAGTCGCTGTTCGCGTACCCGGCGTCGGTCATGACCGTCCGCAGATCGCGGACCGTCGACTCGACCTTGGGGACCAGCGCGTCGACGCGGGCCTGCCAGCCGCCCGCGTACTTCGGCTCGCAGGGTCCCTGGAGGGTGATGTAGCGGACCACGCAGTCGGTCATGACCGGGCCGAACTGGAGGTCGTCGTTGGCCCCGGCGACCAGGACGATCATCTTGATCCGGGTGTTGCGGGCCTTGATCGCGAGGCTGTCGCTCTGCACGAGCTCGTCGGCGTACTGCTTGTTTCCGCCGATTCTGATGTTCCCGGTATAGGCGCCGGAGCACGAGACGTTGTACGTGACGTCCGCCGCGATGCCCGTGCGGTGGATGGCGGCCTCCGGGGAGCGGTGGCACCAGTTGTCCGGCCCGTTCGTTCCGGGGTCGTAGGTGCCGACGCCCTCGCCGGAGATCTCGCTGTCGCCGAGCGAGATCAGCCCGGTCTTCCGTTCGGCGAGCGGCCGCTCGGCGGGGCTGCCGTACAGCTGGGTGGCTTCGGCGGCCCGGACGGCTTCCAGCGCGGGCGGAAGAGGGGTGGATGCGATAGAGCTGGTAGCCGACTCCGTCGCGCCCGCGGGTCCGGCGGCGGCCATACCGCCGACGGCAGCCGCGAGAGCGACGGCGGCGGCGACGGTACAGCGGAGCCGGCGAAGGCTTCGGAGCCCTCGAAGTCTGGTGCTGGTGCGCCTCATTGCGCCTCCCGGTAAGTGGTTACCCCCGGTATTTACTGGCTGGTAGGCCACTTGGGAATACAGAGAACAAGACAAGTGCTCATCTTTTTCAGGAGGTTTGAACACATGACTGACGCATCTGGTGACACGTCGGGTAATACCGGGTACCGGATCGAGCACGACTCGATGGGCGAGGTGCGGGTCCCCGCGCACGCCAAGTGGCGCGCGCAGACCCAGCGGGCGGTGGAGAACTTCCCCGTCTCCGGGCAGCGTCTGGAGCGGGCGCACATCGAGGCGCTGGCCCGGATCAAGGGCGCGGCCGCCAAGGTCAACGCCGAGCTCAAGGTGCTGGATCCGGACGTCGCCGCCGCGATCCAGGAGGCCGCCGCGGAGGTCGCCTCGGGCCGCTGGGACGAGCACTTCCCGGTCGACGTGTTCCAGACGGGGTCGGGCACCTCGTCGAACATGAACACCAACGAGGTGATCGCCACCCTGGCCACCGAGCGCCTCGGCCGCGAGGTCCACCCCAACGACCATGTGAACGCCTCGCAGTCGTCCAACGACGTCTTCCCGTCCTCCATCCACATCGCGGCCACCGCCGCCGTGACGGCCGATCTGATCCCGGCGCTCGATCACCTGGCCGATTCCCTGGGGCGGAAATCAGCCGAATTCGCGGAGGTCGTGAAGTCCGGCCGTACGCACCTGATGGACGCCACCCCGGTCACCCTCGGCCAGGAGTTCGGCGGCTACGCGGCGCAGATCCGCTACGGCGTGGAGCGGCTGCGCGCCTCCCTGCCCCGGCTCGCCGAACTGCCCCTGGGCGGTACGGCGGTGGGCACCGGCATCAACACCCCGCCCGGCTTCTCCGCCGCCGTGATCACGGAGGTCGCCGAGGCCACGGGGCTGCCGCTGACCGAGGCCCGCGACCACTTCGAGGCCCAGGGCGCGCGGGACGGGCTGGTGGAGACCTCGGGCCAGCTGCGGACCATCGCGGTGTCGCTGACGAAGATCTCCAACGATCTGCGGTGGATGGCCTCGGGTCCTCGCACAGGGCTCGCGGAGATCGCGCTGCCCGACCTCCAGCCGGGCTCGTCGATCATGCCGGGCAAGGTCAATCCGGTCATCCCGGAGGCGGTCCTGATGGTCGCCGCCCAGGTCACCGGCAACGACGCGACGGTCGCCACGGCCGGCGCGGCGGGCAACTTCGAGCTGAACGTGATGCTCCCGGTGATCGCGAAGAACCTCCTGGAGTCCGTGCGGCTGCTGGCCAACGCCTCCAGGCTGCTCGCGGACCGTACGGTCGACGGCATCACCGCCGACGTCGAGCGGGCCCGCGCCTATGCCGAATCGTCCCCTTCGGTGGTGACCCCGCTGAACAAGTACATCGGCTACGAGGAGGCGGCGAAGGTCGCGAAGAAGTCCCTGAAGGACGGAACGACGATCCGCGAGACGGTCCTGGCCTCGGGTTATGTCGAGCGCGGCGACCTGACGCTGGAACAGCTCGACGAGGCGCTGGACGTCCTGCGGATGACCCGTCCGTGATCGTCGGGTGACCTGAGTCGCAGCGGGCCGGTGGGAGCGCTCCGTAAGATCTATCCATGACAGGTACGGGAGAGTGCGCACGCTGGGCGCCGGGGGACCAGATCCTCTGGCGCTACCGCGACAACGGCCGGGCCCACCGGACGGCCGGTGCCGCGCCCGTGCACATCTGCCGACCGGTGACCGTCGTGCAGGACACCGACGAGCTGCTCGCCGTCTGGATGGCGCCGGGCACCGAGTGCGTGCGGCCGGTCCTGGCGAACGGCACCCAGGTGCACGCCGAGCCGCTCGCCACCCGCTACACCGCGCCGCGCACCACGGCCCGCTCGACGTGGTTCGGCTCCGGGGTGCTGAAGCTGGCCCGGCCGGGCGACCCGTGGTCGGTGTGGCTGTTCTGGGACCGCGGCTGGATGTTCCGCAACTGGTACGTGAACCTGGAGGAGCCCCGCACCCGGTGGTCCGGAGGGGTGGATTCCGAGGATCACTTTCTCGACATCTCCGTGAACCCCGACCGGAGCTGGAAATGGCTCGACGAGGACGAGTTCGCGCAGGCTCAGCACGTCGGCCTGATGGACCGCGGGACGGCCCGGCGGGTCCGGGAGGCGGGCCTGGCGGCGGTCGAGGTGATCACCGGCTGGGGGTCGCCGTTCCGGGACGGCTGGGAGCACTGGCGGCCCGATCCGGGGTGGCAGGTTCCGCCGCTGCCGGATGACTGGGACCGCACCCCTGCCCGTATGCCGTCGTGAGACCCTGGGAGAACCCTTCGGGCGGCCTGGTCGGCAGGTCCGGTCGCACGGAGGGCCGATCGCCGCAACCAGCGGGCACCACACCGGAACTGACCACAAGTCACCACACCGGTCGTGCGGAGCGACGGGCCACGGACCCGGACGTTCCGCGCGGTCGCGGGAGCCACTACGAGGGGGTGGAGACATGCACGCCGTCCGCTGCCCGCTCGCCGCGTCCGCTGCCGGAGGGGGCGCCTGTCGGCCATCTCCGCGGCGCTCGGTTTCGGCCCCTTCATCGGGGGCATCCGGTGACAGCCGTTGTTCTTCCCGCGCTTGCCGGGGCACAGTGACGCCCCACGAGGTGACTGCCTCATCCAACCGGCCCGGACGGACGGAATCCCACGCGTGACGGAGCACCCCACCTCCCACGAAGGCCGGCAGCCGCTGGCCGCCCGGCCGCAGGAGCGCGCCCGGCCCCGGCAGCAGGACGCCGCGGCCGCGGCCGCCGCTGCAGCGGTACCGGCTCCGGCCTCCGCGCCGAACCCGGGTCCCGGAGCGGCCGCCGTCGCCGACGCGCAGGCGGCCACCCGCCGTGAGGGCGACCGGCTGCGGTTCGTCGGCGCGGCGACCCGGCGGATCGCCCGGGGCATAGATCTGGACGAGATCGTCCTCGGGCTGTGCCGGGCCAGTGTGCCGACGTTCTCCGACGCGATCCTGGTCTACCTCCGCGACCCGCTGCCGGTGGGCGACGAGCGCCCGGTGAGCCCGTTCGTCCTGCGGCTGCGGCGCAGCGACCGGCTGCGCGTCAGCGACGAGGAGGGCGCCGAGGCGGCCGGTTCCGAGACGGAGCGGCTGCGGCCGCTGATCCTCGACCCGCAGGCCGATCTGATGCCCGCCGCCGAGCTGTGCGAGGTGCGGGCGGGCGGTGCGCTGGCCGAGGTGCTGCGCGGGGTGCGGCCGGTCTTCGGCGACTCCGCGGCGGCGCGGGCCGCGCTGCCGGAGCTGCTCGGCCCCGGCCGGTCCGTCCCCACCGGGCACCGGGCGATCCTGGCCCCGCTGCGCGGCCGGCGGCGGGTCATCGGGGCGGCGGTCTTCGTGCGCGGCACCGAGCGCACCCCGTTCGAGGCCAGTGATCTGCTGGTCGCCGCGCAGTTGGCGACGCACACCGCGCTCGGCATCGACAAGGCCGTGCTGTACGGGCGCGAGGCCTACATCGCCGACGAGCTGCAGCGCACGATGCTGCCCGACTCGCTCCCCCAGCCCACCGGCGTCCGGCTCGCCTCGCGCTACCTCCCGGCGGCCGAGACGGCCCGGGTCGGCGGTGACTGGTACGACGCGATCCCGCTGCCCGGCAGCCGGGTCGCGCTGGTCGTCGGCGATGTGATGGGCCATTCCATGACCTCGGCGGCGATCATGGGCCAGCTCCGGACGACGGCGCAGACCCTGGCGCAGCTCGATCTGCCGCCGCAGGAGGTGCTGCACCACCTGGACGAGCAGGCGCAGCGGCTCGGCAGCGACCGGATGGCGACGTGCCTGTACGCGGTGTACGACCCGGTCGCGCACCGGATCACCATCGCCAACGCCGGGCACCCGCCGCCCGTGCTGCTGCATCTGGGCGGGCGGGCCGAGGTGCTGCGGGTGCCGCCGGGCGCCCCGATCGGGGTGGGCGGCGTCGACTTCGAGGCCGTCGAGCTGGACGCGCCCGCCGGGGCGACGCTGCTCCTCTACACCGACGGTCTGGTGGAGTCGCGGCTGCGGGACGTGTGGACGGGCATCGAGCAGCTGCGGGAGCGCCTGGCGGCGACCGCGCAGCTCACCGGGGACGACCACTCGCCGCCGCTGGAAGCGCTCTGCGACGACGTGCTGGACATGCTCGGGCCGGGCGACCGGGACGACGACATCGCGCTGCTGGCCGCCCGTTTCGACGGGATCGCGCCGAGCGATGTGGCGTACTGGTATCTGGAGCCGGAGGACGCGGCCCCGCGCCGGGCCCGCCGGCTGGCCCGGCGGGCGCTGAGCCGCTGGGGTCTGGACGAGCTGGCCGACGAGGTGGAGCTGCTGGTCAGCGAGGTCGTCACCAACGCGGTGCGCTATGCGGAGCGGCCGGTGACCCTGCGGCTGCTGCGGACCGACATCCTGCGCTGCGAGGTCGGCGACGACTCCCCGCAGCTGCCGAGGCAGCGCCGGGCGCGCGAGACGGACGAGGGCGGGCGCGGGCTGTTCCTGGTCAACCGGCTGGCCCGGCGGTGGGGAGCGACCCGCCTGTCGACCGGCAAGGTCGTGTGGTTCGAGATGGCGGCCCGGGCTCAGTAGCGGGCGGCTCTACGGACATGAGGGAGGGGCGGACCGATCGGTCCGCCCCTCCCTCATGTCCGTAGAGCCGTGTCCGTGGTGCTGTCAGGCCGTCACTGCCCGAGCAGACCGTTGCCGCCGGGCCGCTCGCCCGGCTGCCCGTCGTCCTCGCCGGGCTGGGGCGGCAGCTCCGGGCTGGTGGGGGGCGTGGTGGCCGGCGGGCTGATGGTCGGCGGCGCGGGCGTGGTCGGGGTCTCGCTCGGCGTCTCGCTCGGCGTCTGCGAGGGCGTGTCCGACGGGGTCGGCTCCTCGGACTCCGTGGGCTCCTCGGAGGGCGTGTCCGACGGGGTCGGCGGGGCGGGCACCTCGCCGCGCTCGACGTCCTGGAGGTCGAACGTCTTGCCGGACCCGCCGTCGAGGGCGCCGAGGGTGTAGTCGGCCCAGATGCGGGCCGGGAAGCCGCTGCCGCTGGCGCGGCCGGAGTTGGCCGTACCGGTCAGGGAGACCTGCTTGCGGCCGCCGTCGCCCTCGCCGAAGAGGGCCACGACCGTGGTCAGTTCCGGGGTGTACCCGGCGAACCAGGCGGACTTGTTGTTCTCGGAGGTGCCGGTCTTGGCCGCCGCGTCGTAGGCGGGGCTGTTGGCCGCGCCCCCGGAACCGGCGTCGACGACTCCGGTGAGCGCCTTGGTCACGGTGTCGGCGGAGGCGCGGCTGATGGCCTGCTCCCGCTTGGGCTTCTCGGGGTTCACCGTGCGGTCGCGGTGCTCGGCGGACTGGAGGATGTGCGGGGTGACCTTCTGGCCGTGGTTGTCGAGCGTGGCGTACACGCCGGCCATGTCCCAGGTCGAGGCGTTCATGGTGCCGAGGGTGACGGCGGGGCGCTCGGGGAAGTTCTTGTCCGGCACGCCGAGGGCGAGGGCGGTCTCCTTGGCCTTGGCCGGCGTCACGTCCACGATCATCTGGGCGAACACGGAGTTGACCGAGCTGTTCATGGCCTTCTGGACGGAGATCGGGCCGTAGCTGCGGTCGTCCTGGTTCTGCGGGGCGAACGGGGTGTCGCTGCCGACGACGGGCCGCTTGCTGGTGCCGTCGTAGACGGTGTTGAGCCCGATCAGGCTGCCGTCCTGGGTCTCCGACTCGTTCTCCAGGGCGGAGGCGAGCACGAGCGGCTTGAAGGTGGAGGCGGGCTGGTAGTCCTGGCGGGTGGCGTTGCTGATGTAGTGCTTGATGTAGTCCTCGCCGCCGTACAGGGCGACGACCTTGCCGGTCTTCGGGTCGACGGAGGTGGCGCCGGCCTGGACGGTGGCGTCGACCTTGTTGCCCTCGCGGTCGAGCTTGGACTCCAGCTGGTCGTCGACCGCCTTCTCCAGCGCCTGCTGGCGCTTCTTGTCGACGGTGAGGGTGAAGGTCCAGCCGCCTGCGTCACGGTCCTGCTCGGTGACGCCCTGCTTCTCCAGCTCCTTGTTGGCCGCCTCGACTAGATAGCCGGTCTGGCCCTCCATGCCCGCGGCCGGCTTCGGCTTCTGCGGCTTGGCGAACGTCAGCTTCGCCTTCTCGGACTCGGTCAGCCAGTCCATCTCGACCATGTTGCGCAGGGTGTAGGCCCAGCGCTCCTTGACCAGCTTCTTGCCGGTGTCGGTGGCGGAGTTCCAGTCGTACTGACTGGGGGCCTGGAGGACGGAGGCGAGGTACGCGCCCTGGGAGACGTTCAGGTCCTTGGCGTCGACGCCGTAGTAGGCCTGGGCGGCGGCCTGGATGCCGCTGGCGCCGCGACCGTAGTAGGCGGTGTTGATGTACCCGGCGAGGATCTGGTCCTTGGACATCTGCTGGTCGATCTTGAGCGAGATCACCAGCTCCTTGAGCTTGCGGCTCACGGTGGGGTCCTGCGTCAGGTAGTAGTTCTTCACGTACTGCTGGGTGATGGTCGAGCCACCCTGCTTGCCCTTGCCGCTGAGCGTGTTGAGCACACCGCGCGTGGTGCCCTTCAGGTCGACGCCCTGGTCCTTGTAGAAGGTCTTGTTCTCGGCGGCGACGAAGGCGTGCTGGACCTTCTTCGGCACCTCGTCCAGGTCGACGATCTGGCGGTTGACGCCCTTGCCGGTCCGGGCGAGAACCGTGCCGTCGCTGTACTTGTAGACGTTGCTCTGCCGCTCCGCCATGGCGTTGGCGGCGGGGACGTCGACGTACAGGTAGAGCGCGCCGAAGGCGCCCATGCCCAGCAGGACGATCCCGAAGAACGTGCCCAGCAACTTCTTCCACGTGAAGAGTCTGCGTATGCCGCCGCTCTTCGCGGCCCGGCGCGACTCCTGCGCCTGGGCTCGTCGCGCATCCGCTCGACCCATTGGTGTGTTGCTCCCGCTTCTCTGCTCGGCCGGTTCGCTCGGTTTCCTCTGTTCGCTCAGACCTGCCAGCTAACACCGAAGACAGGGACAAAAGACAAGCGATCCGGCCTTTTACGGACGTGAGAATCAGCACCCGCCTCTACAGGAACCGACTCCCCAGGGGTGGACATGGTTGCGAGAACCGTTAATGTGTAATCACATTGCTAGCGCGGTGCGATACCGCGGCGAACGGGGGACCCCATGACCGAACAGCACGACGACCACCGCCCCGACACCTCGGCGGCGGATCTCTCGATCGACGCTCCCGACATGCCCGCACCGCAGGTCAGGGAGGTCGTCGCGCACTCCATCCCGGGCGGCCTCGGGCTGCTGCTGACCGTGCTCGGCGTCTTCGCCGGGATCGGCCTGGGCATCTTCGGCGGGGTGATCGGGGCGAACGGCAACAACGCGGTCGGTGTCCCGCTGCTCATCTTCGGGGTGCTCCTGGTGCTCACCTCGTTCTTCTGCATGAGCGGTGTGAAGATGGTCGCTCCGGGCGAGGCGCGGGTGATCCAGCTCTTCGGCCGGTACGTCGGCACCATCCGCACCGACGGGCTGCGCTGGGTCAACCCGCTGACCTCCAGCCGCAAGATCTCCACCCGCGTCCGCAACCACGAGACCGCCGTCCTCAAGGTCAACGACGCCTACGGCAACCCGATCGAGCTGGCCTCGATCGTCGTCTGGAAGGTCGAGGACACCGCCCAGGCGCTCTTCGAGGTCGACGACTTCCTGGAGTTCGTCGCCACCCAGACCGAGTCGGCCGTCCGGCACATCGCCATCGAGTACCCGTACGACGCCCACGAGGAGGACGGCCTCTCGCTGCGGGGCAACGCCGAGGAGATCACCGAGAAGCTGGCCGCCGAGCTGACCGCCCGGGTGCAGGCCGCGGGCGTCCGGATCATCGAGTCGCGCTTCAGCCACCTCGCGTACGCCCCCGAGATCGCCTCCGCCATGCTCCAGCGCCAGCAGGCCGGCGCGGTCGTCGCGGCCCGCCAGCAGATCGTCGAGGGCGCGGTGGGCATGGTCGAGATGGCCCTGCACCGGATCGCCGAGCAGGACATCGTGGAGCTGGACTCCGAGCGGAAGGCCGCCATGGTCAGCAATCTGATGGTGGTGCTGTGCGGTGACCGCAGCGCCCAGCCGGTCCTCAACACGGGCACCCTCTACCAGTGACCGACCAGACGCCTCCCCGGCCGACGCCGGCGTCCCGGTCGCAGCAGCGCAAGCAGATGCTGCTGCGGCTGGACCCCGCGGTGCACGACGCACTCGCCCGCTGGGCCTCCGACGAACTGCGCAGCGCCAACGCGCAGATCGAGTTCCTGCTGCGGCGGGCGCTCGCGGAGGCGGGCCGGCTGCCCGGGGCGGCGCGGCCGATTCCCCGGCGGGGGCGGCCGCCCGGACAGCCGCCGGAGGAGCCGGAGACCTCGCCCGGGAACGGCGGCCGGGACACCCCGTAGCACCGCTCCCCCGGTACGTAACCACCCCGCGACCCCGGCCCACCCCATGGGCCGGGGTTGCTTTTCGGACGCGTATACATCGGGGGTATACACACCGTGTAGAGTGCTCCTCATGTCTATCGGTCACACCCTCCTCGGGCTCCTGGAGTCCGGCCCCCGCCACGGCTACGACCTGAAGCGGACCTTCGACGAGAAGTTCGGCCAGGACCGCCCGCTCCACTACGGCCAGGTCTATTCGACGATGTCCCGGCTCCTGAAGAACGGACTCGTCGAGGTCGACGGCGTCGAGAGCGAAGGAGGCCCCGAGCGCAAGCGGTACGCGATCACCGACGCCGGGATCACCGATGTCTCGCAGTGGCTGGCCCAGCCCGAGAAGCCGGAGCCCTACCTCCAGTCGATGCTCTACACCAAGGTCGTCCTCGCGCTGCTGACCGACCGCAGCGCGGCCGACCTGCTGGACACCCAGCGCTCGGCGCATCTGCGGATGATGCGCATCCTCACCGACCGGAAGCGCAAGGGCGACCTCGCCGACCAGTTGATCTGCGACCATGCCCTGTTCCACCTCGAAGCCGATCTGCGCTGGCTGGAACTGACTGCCGCCCGTCTCGACCAGCTCGCCAAGGTGGTGGCTCCGTGATTCCCGAAGGCTCCCTGCTCGCCGCGCACGATCTGCGCAAGACCTACGGTTCGACGCCCGCCCTGGACGGCGCGTCGTTCTCAGTGCACCCCGGCGAGGTCGTCGCCGTGATGGGCCCCTCCGGCTCCGGCAAGTCGACCCTGCTGCACTGCCTGGCCGGGATCATCACGCCCGACTCCGGCACCATCACCTACGCGGGCCGCGAGCTGTCCGCGATGTCGGACGCCGAGCGCAGCGCCCTGCGGCGCAGCGAATTCGGCTTCGTCTTCCAGTTCGGCCAGCTCGTCCCCGAGCTGACCTGCGTGGAGAACGTCGCCCTGCCGCTGCGGCTCAACGGCGTGCGGCGCAAGGCGGCCGAGCGCACCGCGCTGGAGTGGATGGAGCGTCTGGAGGTCGACGACCTCGGCTCCAAGCGCCCCGGTGAGGTCTCCGGCGGTCAGGGCCAGCGGGTCGCCGTGGCCCGCGCGCTGGCCGGGTCGCCGAAGGTGATCTTCGCGGACGAGCCGACCGGCGCGCTGGACTCCCTCAACGGCGAGCGGGTGATGGAGCTGCTCACCGAGGCCGCCCGGTCCGCCAACGTCGCCGTGGTCCTGGTGACCCACGAGGCCCGGGTCGCCGCCTACTCCGACCGTGACGTCACCGTGCGCGACGGCCGGGCCCGGGATCTGGAGCACTCCGCATGACGCTGCTCGACTCCCCCAAGGCCCTGCCCGCCGCGCCGGAGCGCCCGAAGCCGCCCTCGCGCGCCGCGGCGACCCTCCGCGACCTCGGCCTCGGCGTCCGGTTCGCCGCCGCCGGTGGCCGCGAGGGCTGGATCCGTACGCTGCTGACCGCCGTCGGCGTCGGACTCGGGGTCGCGCTGCTGCTGCTCGCCTCCTCCGTGCCGCATCTGCTCGACGAACGGAACGCGCGCGACCAGGCGCGCAGCGAGACACGGATCTCCGACTCACCCGACGCGATGGCGGCGAAGTCGGACAGCTCGGTGGTGCGGATCAACGTCGCCACCGAGTACCGGGACCGGACGGTCGCCGGGTATCTGATGCGCGCGGACGGATCGGCGCCGGCCCTGCCGCCGGGGGTCGACCGCTTCCCGGCGGCGGACACCATGGTGGTCTCCCCCGCGCTGAAGGAGTTGCTGTCCGACCCGGGCAACGCGCTGCTGCGCGAGCGACTGCCGTACGAGATCACCGGCACGATCGGGGACACCGGGCTGCGCTCCCCCAACGAACTCCTCTACTACGCGGGCAGCGACACCCTGACGCCCGCGAAGGGCGGCCACCGCATCGGCGGGTACGGGGACTCCCGCGAGGGCGTTCCCCTGCCGCCGTTGCTGATCGTCCTCACCGTGATGGTCTGTGTCGTGCTGCTGGTGCCGGTCGCCATCTTCATCGCCACCGCCGTGCGCTTCGGCGGCGACCGGCGCGACCGCAGGCTCGCGGCCCTGCGCCTGGTCGGCGCGGACATCCGTACCACCCGGCGCGTCGCCGCCGGGGAGGCGCTGTTCGGGGCGGTGCTCGGGCTGCTGATCGGGCTGGCCTTCTTCCTCGTGGGACGGGAGTTCGTCGGCTCGGTGGAGATCTGGGACGTCAGCGCGTTCCCGGCCGACGTGGTGCCCGATCCGCTGCTCGCCCTGCTGATCACGGTCGCGGTGCCGCTGACCGCCGTGCTCGTCACGCTGGTCGCGATGCGCTCGGTGGCGATCGAGCCGCTCGGTGTCGTACGCCGGGGGAAGAACCGGGGCCGTCGGCTCTGGTGGCGGCTGCTCGTGCCCGTCGCGGGTCTGGCGGTGCTCGGAACCACCGGCCGGGTCGACGAGTACGCCTACGAACCGGTGAAGCCGTTCCCGATCGCGGCCGGTGCCGTGCTGGTGCTGGTCGGTCTCGCCCTGCTGCTGCCGTGGCTGGTCGAGGCGTGTGTGAAGCGGCTGCGCGGCGGTCCGGTGCCCTGGCAACTGGCCGTGCGCAGGCTCCAGCTGAGCAGCGAGGCCGCGTCCCGCGCGGTCAGCGGGGTCACGGTCGCGGTGGCGGGGGCGATCGCCCTCCAGATGCTGTTCGCGGCGATGAACGCCGACTTCAACCGGGCGACCGGCCAGGACCCCGCGCGGGCCCAGTTCGCCGCGTACTCGGAGGACGTCACCGGCGAGGCGGCCACCTCGGCCATCGAGAAGTTCCGCGCCACCAAGGGCGTGGAGGTGGTGATCGGTTCGGTGCAGGCGTACGCCTCCAAGCCCGGCGTCTACACGGACGACGACATCCCGCCCACCACCTCGATGACCGTCGGCACCTGCGACACCCTGCGCGAGCTGGCCCGGATCACCTCCTGCGAGGACGGCGACACCTTCGTCGTCCACCCGCCGGGCGACAAGGACATGTCCGCCTGGGTCGACCGCACGGCCCGCAAGGGCAAGGTGGTCGAGATCGGCACCGGGGACGGCGAGCCGCTGCGGTGGACGCTGCCCGCCGGCTCCCCGACGGTGCAGGGCCGCAAGGACCCGATGGGTGACGTTCACTACGGAATCATGGCCACCACCGGCGCGGTCGACGCGAGTGCGCTGCCCGGCGCGCAGATCACCGCCCAGATCCGGGTGGACAGGAGCGTGCCGGACGTCGCGGAGTACGTACGGAACACGGCGGCCCGCATCGATCCCGGGATGCGCTTCGTCACGCTGGACTCGGTGGAGCGCGACCGGCAGTACGACAGCATCCAGACCGGGCTCAAGGTCGGGGCGAGTGTGGTGCTGCTGTTGATCGCGGCCTCGATGCTGGTCTCCCAGGTGGAGCAGTTGCGCGAGCGCAAGCGGCTGCTGTCGGTGCTGGTCGCCTTCGGCACCCGGCGTACGACGATGGGCTGGTCGGTGCTGTGGCAGACCGCCGTCCCGGTCTTCCTCGGCCTGGTGGTCGCGGTCGCGGGCGGGCTGGGACTGGGCGCCGTGCTGGCCTGGATGATCGCGAAGTCCGTCTCCGACTGGTGGCTGTTCCTGCCGCTGACGGGGGTCGGCGCGGGGCTGATCCTGCTGGTGACGGCGGCGTCGATGCCCTCGCTGTGGCGGCTGATGCGGCCGGACGGGCTGCGGACGGAGTAGCGGGAACGGGGATCACGCGGGTGCGGCCGGGCGGACGTCCGGCCGCACCCGCGTGTATTCATGCGGCAGCGGCGTCGACCGTCCGCACCGGCAGCGGCTTCATCGCCTCGCGCAGGGCGGCCGCGAACTCCTCGAACTCGCCGCCCCGCGCCGACCCGGTCCGCATCGTCAGCGCGACCCGCCGGGTGGGCGCCGGGTCCGCGAAGTACCCGGTGGACAGGGCGTCGTTGCGGCCGGTCTCCACCGTCACCGCGGTGCGCGGCAGCAGCGTCACGCCGAGCCCGCCGGCCACCAGCTGGACGAGGGTGGAGAGCCCGGCGGCGGTCGTGGTGACCGGTGCGCCCTGGGTGCGCCCGGCCTCGCGGCAGATGTCCAGGGCCTGGTCGCGCAGGCAGTGCCCCTCGTCCAGGAGCAGCAGCGGCAGTTCGCGCAGCGCGTCCCGGGGGATGTCCGCGCGGCCGCCGAGCCAGTGGTCCTGCTCCATGACCAGCACGAAGTCCTCGTCGAAGAGCGGGATCTCGGTGACGCCCGGCACCCCGAGCGGCACGGCGAGCAGCAGCAGGTCGAGCCGCCCGGCGGCGAGCCCTTCGAGCAGCGAGGAGGTCTGCTCCTCGTGGACCTGGAGGTCGAGGTCCGGGTAGCGCTCGTGGACGAGGCGGAGCACGGTGGGCAGGAGGTACGGGGCGACGGTCGGGATCACGCCGAGCCGGAGGACTCCGGTGAACGGGGCCCGGACCGCCTCCGCCTCCTCCATCAGCGCGGCGACGGCCTCCAGGACCGCCCCGGCCCGCACCGCGAGCCGCTCCCCCGCGGGCGAGAGCAGCACCTTGCGCGTCGTACGCTCGATGAGCTGGACACCCAGTGCCTCCTCCAGGGTGGAGACCGCTCCGGAGAGTGCCGGCTGACTCATCCCGATTGCTGCCGCCGCGTCCCGGAAGTGCAGATGTTCCGCCACGGCCGTGAAGGCCCGCAGCTGGGACAGGCTGGGCTGCTTGGCGGGCGACTTACCGGACTGCTTGGGGCGTACGCCCTGATTCACCTGGGTCACTGATAGGTACCTCCGATCATCCGGACCGAGTGTAGCTATTTCTGTGATCAATGCACTCTGTGCCAGGGTAGGAGCCGTCCAACCCTCAGGAAGACCCTCAAAAAGGGAATTCCAGACGTTGCAAGGAGAGCGCGTGCTCACTGTCGGTGACAAGTTCCCCGAGTTCGACCTGACTGCTTGTGTCTCGCTGGAGAGCGGCAAGGAGTTCGAGCAGATCAACCACAAGACCTACGAGGGCAAGTGGAAGATCGTCTTCGCGTGGCCGAAGGACTTCACCTTCGTCTGCCCCACGGAGATCGCCGCCTTCGGCAAGCTGAACGAGGAGTTCGCCGACCGCGACGCCCAGATCCTCGGCTTCTCCGGTGACTCCGAGTTCGTGCACCACGCCTGGCGCAAGGACCACCCGGACCTGACCGACCTGCCCTTCCCGATGCTGGCCGACTCGAAGCACGAGCTCATGCGTGACCTCGGCATCGAGGGCGAGGACGGCTTCGCCCAGCGCGCCGTCTTCATCGTCGACCAGAACAACGAGATCCAGTTCACGATGGTGACCGCCGGTTCCGTGGGCCGTAACCCCAAGGAGGTCCTGCGGGTCCTCGACGCCCTGCAGACCGACGAGCTGTGCCCGTGCAACTGGACCAAGGGCGAGAACACCCTCGACCCGGTCGCGCTGCTCTCGGGCGAGTGAGCTGATACCGACATGGCTCTCGACGAACTGAAGTCCGCCATACCGGACTTCGCCAAGGACCTGAAGCTGAACCTCGGTTCGGTCATCGGCAACAGCGACCTCCCGCAGCAGCAGCTGTGGGGCACCGTGCTGGCCTGCGCGATCGCCTCGCGTTCGCCGAAGGTGCTGCGCGAGCTGGAGCCCGAGGCGAAGGCCAACCTCTCCGCCGAGGCGTACACCGCGGCGAAGTCGGCTGCCGCGGTCATGGCGATGAACAACGTCTTCTACCGGACCCGGCACCTGCTGTCGGACCCGGAGTACGGCACGCTCCGCGCGGGCCTGCGGATGAACGTCATCGGCAACCCGGGCGTGGAGAAGGTCGACTTCGAGCTGTGGTCGCTCGCCGTCTCCGCGATCAACGGCTGCGGCCAGTGCCTCGACTCCCACGAGCAGGTGCTCCGCAAGGCCGGCGTGGACCGCGAGACCATCCAGGAAGCCGTCAAGATCGCTTCGGTGATCCAGGCGGTCGGTGTGACCCTCGACGCCGAGGCCGTACTCGCCGAGTAGTGACACCGCACCACCCCTGACCCAGCTGGGTACGGGAAGAGCCCCGGGGACGACCGTCCCCGGGGCTCTTCCGCGCGTACCGTGCCGCTGCGCTACTCCTGCGGCGGCCGGTTCTCCTGCGGGCGTTCGCCCGGCGCTTCCTGCGGGCCGGGTGGCGCGGGCGCGGGACCGGCGTGCGCCGGGGTCATCGACAGGGCGGTGGCCCCGTGCTGTCCGCCGCGTTCGCCGGGCTCCCCGTACGAGCGCAGATAGCCGACCACGGTGTTGATCACGGCGACCAGCGGTACGGCGACCACCGCGCCGCCGATGCCCGCGACGAGCCCGCCGGTCGCCACCGCGAGGACCACCGCGAGCGGGTGCACCCGGACGGCGCGGCCGAGGATGAACGGCTGGAGGATGTGGCCCTCGATCTGCTGCACCGCCAGGACCACCACCAGTGCCCACAGCGCGGTCCAGACGCCTTCGGTGACCAGGGCGACGACCACGGCGAGCGCTCCGGAGACCACGGCGCCGACGAGCGGGATGAAGGCGAACAGGAAGATGAAGACGGCCAGCGGCACCGCGAGCGGCACGTTGAGGACGTAGAGGCCGAAGCCGATGAAGATGGCGTCGATCAGGGCGACGAGCACCGTGCCGCGCACGTACGCGGTCAGGGTGCGCCAGGCGCGCGGTCCGGCGCCGGCGACCCCGGGGCGGGCTGCGGCGGGCACCAGTTTGAGCGACCACTCCCAGATGCGCCGGCCGTCGTAGAGCAGGAACAGCGTGGAGAACATCGCCAGCAGCAGCCCGGTGAGGAACTCCACCATCACGGTGACGCCCTGGAGCCCGGCGGAGGTGATCTCCTCGGTGTTGGTGCCGATGGTGTCGTTGAGGTTCTTCGCGATGTCGTTGATCTGCGACTCGGTGACGTGGAAGGGGCTGTCGAGCGCCCAGCGCTTCAGTTCGTCGATGCCGTCGCGGACCCGGTCGGAGAGCGTGTCGAGGTTCTCCATCACCTGCCACACCACGAACCAGCCGACCAGGCCGATGATGACGAACCCGAGCACGGCGGTGACGGCGGTGGCGAGCCCGTGCGGCAGCCCGAACCGCTTGAGCCGGACCACGGTCGGCTGGAGCATCGCGGTGACGAGCAAAGCGGCGGCGAAGGCCAGCACCACGAGCTGGACCGCGCTGATCACCCGCATCAGCACCCAGAGCGTCCCCGCGAGGACGAGGAGGCGCCAGCCGGCCTCCGCGGCGACCCGCATGCCCCACGGGATCGCCGCCACCGGATCCGGCTTGGCGGCGACCGAGGGGGCGTAGCTGGGGGGCGCGGGCACCTGCCCGGGCTCGTCGCCGTCCGGGACGGCCGGGGCCCCGCGCACCGCGAGGGGTTCGTCGTCGGCGGCGGCGCGCGACCGCCGCTCCTCCAGTCGCGCGCCCAGCTCCGTCAGTTCAGACCCGAAGCGGCCCAGCCAGCCCGGTAGTTTCGACATGCCTGCTTTCCTTCCCCCATCTTCGCCGCCCAGCGCGATCAGCGCTCAGTGCTCGCCGGGATGCGACCGTACACGCGCGAGGCCCCCCACCGTCTGGACGGTGAGGGGCCTTGCGAGGTTGAGAGGGCGAACGGTGAACTTCCGCCCGCTCCCTCTGCTGCCGGTTGCCGGCCTAGTACCAGTTGTTGGCCTGCCAGAAGGACCAGGCGCCGCACGGGGAACCGTAGCGGCCGTCCATGTAGCTGAGGCCCCACTTGATCTGGGTGGCCGGGTTGGTCTGCCAGTCGGCGCCGGCGGACGACATCTTGTGGCCCGGGAGCGCCTGCATCAGACCGTACGCCCCGGAGGACGGGTTGGTCGCACGGTAGTTCCAGGTCGACTCGTGGTTCACGATGTTGCTGAAGCACTGGAACTGGTCGGCGGGGACCATCTGACGGGCCATCGCCTGGACCTGGGCCACGGTGTACGAGCCCTGGGCCGCGAACGAGGAGGCGTCGCGGACGGAAGAGCGGCTGGCGCGCTCGGCCTCTTCCTTCTTCTTCTTCTCCGCCAGGCGCTCGGCCTCGATCCGGTCCTCGGCCGCCTGCTTCTTGGACTTGGCGTCCTTGGCGGCCTGGATGCGGGCGGATTCCTCGGCCGACTTCTTCGCGGCGGCGTCGGCCGCGGACGCCTGGGCGTCGGCCTGCTGCGTCAGCGAAGCGGTCTGGACCTGGGCCTGCTGGCCCGCGGGGATGTCTGCGAGCAGCGTGGTGTCGGCTGCGGCCGCCTCGAAGTTGTTGTCGTCGGCGGCAGGTGTGCCGCCCGCAGCAACGCCTACGACGGCGCCTACGGTGGTGACCGCGGTGGCGGATGCCACAGCGAACCCCCGGACCGAGATCCGGCTCACATGGTGTCCTTCCAGCATCGCCCGCTTAGGTGACCTCGCGGGCGCGTTCGTGCCCCTGGCACTGGCCTCCCTACTGCGTGGGTCACGGGAGGCACGGGCCCGGTGGGCAACCCCGGTGAGGAGGCTGCCGCGTGGTGCTCGCGGGCGGCATACGGGCGTCTCGTGTTGAGTTGTGTGGTGCGTGGCGCCTCTGGAGGTGCCCAAGTGCCGTATGCGGGGCCTGACGGAAGCAAGACTCTGCCGGACGGGGACGCATGGAGGCAATTCTGTGTTGCGTGGGAAAGGTCACACCCCGTTTGGTCCACCGGTTTCGCGGAAATGACGGCGCAGCACAATGCCGCCCGGCTAAGCTCCTTGGCTCGCCGGGCGGCATGAATGTGACATGCGGGTCAGATGTGCCCTTCCTCCAGCATTTCGGTCACCAGCGCGGCGATCTGTGAACGCTCCGACCGCGTGAGCGTGACGTGCGCGAACAGCGGATGCCCCTTCAGCTTCTCGACGACGGCGACGACTCCGTCGTACCGGCCGACCCGGAGGTTGTCCCGCTGGGCCACGTCATGGGTGAGCACGACACGCGAATTCGCGCCGATTCGGGACAACACGGTCAGCAGGACGTTCCGTTCGAGCGACTGCGCCTCGTCGACGATCACGAACGCGTCGTGCAGCGAGCGGCCGCGGATGTGGGTGAGCGGCAGGACCTCCAGCATCCCGCGCCCGAGCACCTCCTCGATGACCTCGCGCCCGGCGACCGCCGAGAGCGTGTCGAAGACCGCCTGCGCCCAGGGGCTCATCTTCTCGGCCTCGCTGCCGGGGAGATAGCCGAGCTCCTGCCCGCCCACCGCGTACAGCGGGCGGAAGACCATCACCTTCTTGTGCTGCTGCCGCTCCAGCACCGCCTCCAGGCCCGCGCAGAGGGCCAGCGCCGACTTGCCGGTGCCCGCACGTCCGCCGAGCGACACGATGCCGACGTCGCTGTCGAGGAGGAGGTCGAGCGCGATCCGCTGCTCGGCGCTGCGCCCGTGGATGCCGAAGGCCTCCCGGTCGCCCCGCACGAGGCGGACGTTCCCCTCGGCCGTCACCCGGCCGAGCGCCTTGCCCCGCTCGGACTGGAGGACCAGGCCGGTGTGGACGGGCAGCTCGGCGGCCTCGGGGACGTACAGCGTCTCCTCACTGAACAGCAGGTCGATCTGTTCCCCGGCGAGGGACAGTTCGCTCATACCGGTCCAGCCGGAGTCCGTGATGGCGAGCTCGGCGCGGTACTCCTCGGCGAGGAGGCCGACGGAGGACGCCTTGATACGGAGGGGCAGGTCCTTGGAGACGACCGTGACGTCGTACCCCTCGGCCTGGAGGTTGCGTGCGACCGCGAGGATCCGTGAGTCGTTGTCCCCCAACCGGTAGCCGGCGGGCAGGACGCCGGGATCGGAGTGGTTGAGTTCGACACGGAGCGTCCCGCCCAGGTCCCCGAGCGGGATCGGGGCGTCCAGCCGGCCGTACCGGACCCGGAAGTCGTCCAGCAGGCGCAGGGCCTGGCGGGCGAAGTAGCCGAGCTCGGGATGGTGCCGTTTGGCCTCCAGCTCCGTGACCACCACGATCGGCAGCACGACTTCGTGCTCGTCGAAGCGGGCCATGGCTCCGGGATCGGCCAGCAGGACGCTGGTGTCGAGAACGTATGTGCGCCGGTCGGGCATGCGGCGCTTGCTGCTGTTCACCACGGAAGGACGTACCCCCTCGGACGAGGTCGGGGAGTGCGACGGACGGTCGCGGAGCTTCCCGAAGGGAGAGGACGGACCGGGATCGGGCCCTCGTGCGCGGGCCGGACCACGGCCACCGCGTCGGCCGCACGCTGCGTACGGTCCTTCGTGTGCAAAGGGCCTCCCGGGCGAGCGGACTGGGTGCCGCTCACTTGGTGACGACATCCGCCTGGTTGATGACCGGATGTCGACCTGTCAGGGGTATTCCCTTATCGAACCGAAGCCATGCCGCTGCATATGACACGGTGTGGAGAAGTCCCGGTGGACGCGCGGTGACGCCCGCGCGGCTCAGGCCCCGTAGCGCCGGTGGCGGGCGGCGTAGTCGCGCAGGGCCCGCAGGAAGTCGACCTTGCGGAAGGCCGGCCAGAAGACCTCGCAGAAGTAGTACTCCGAATGGGCGCTCTGCCAGAGCATGAAGCCCGACAGGCGCTGCTCGCCGCTCGTCCGGATCACCAGGTCGGGGTCGGGCTGGCCGCGGGTGTAGAGGTGCTCGGAGATCAGGTCGGTGGAGACGACCTCGGCCAGGTCCTCGAAGCTGGTGCCCTTCTCCGCGTGCTCCAGGAGCAGCGAGCGCACCGCGTCGGCGATCTCCTGACGGCCGCCGTAGCCCACGGCGACATTGACGATTATCCCAGCGATGTGAGACGTCGCCTCCTCGGCCTCCTTGAGGACGGCCTGCGTCTCCGGCGGGAGGAGGTCGAGCGTGCCGACGTGGTGGACGCGCCAGCGCCCGTCCGCGGCGAGGTTGCGCACGGTGTTCTCGATGATGCCGAGCAGCGGCTTCAGCTCGTGCTCGGGCCGGTCGAAGTTGTCCGTGGAGAGCATCCAGAGGGTGACGACCTCGACATCGGTCTCGTCGCACCAGCCGAGCAGCTCGGAGATCTTGTCCGCACCGGCCTGGTGCCCCTGTACGGCGGACCCGCCGGAGGCCTTGGCCCACCGCCGGTTGCCGTCGAGGATGACCCCGATGTGCTTCGGCACCTGGTCGTGGTCCAGGCGGCCTTCCACCCGGCGCGCGTAGAGCCTGTACACCAGGTCGCGGAAGTTCACTGTGTTCACCCTCTCGGTTCCGTACGGGCCGGGGCCCGCCCTCCCCGTCGCCGGGGGTACGGGGGACATCCCCCGCGGGGGATCGCCGCACGACCTGCGCCGCTCGCGCCATCCCTCGGCGGTCCGCGCCCCTGTCACCGGCACGGGCCGCGCGGGCCTTCGCCGCGCCGCACATCGGCATTCCCCGAAGCCGCCACATTACTGCGACCGGGTCACAGGGGCCCAACCCGGTCTGTCACAACTCCGTGATAAGCAGAGAAACGTGACTGATTACCTCTCCCCCGACCTGTATTACCGTGCCGCCCCCTCGCGCTACGACTCCATGGAGTACCGCCGGACCGGGCGCAGCGGCCTCAAGCTGCCCGCCCTCTCGCTGGGCCTGTGGCACAACTTCGGCGACGACCGGACGCTGAACTCTCAGCGGGCGATCCTGCGCCGCGCCTTCGACCTCGGGGTGACCCACTTCGATCTGGCCAACAACTACGGCCCGCCGCCCGGCTCGGCCGAGCTGAACTTCGGCAAGCTCTTCGCCCAGGATTTCGCCCCGTACCGTGATGAACTGGTCCTTTCGACCAAGGCCGGTTATCTGATGCACCCCGGCCCGTACGGCGAGTGGGGCTCCCGGAAGTACCTGCTGTCCTCGCTCGATGCCTCCCTGAAGCGGATGGGTGTGGACTACGTCGACATCTTCTACTCGCACCGCTTCGACCCGCACACCCCGCTGGAGGAGACGATGGGCGCCCTCGCCTCCGCCGTCCAGCAGGGCAAGGCGCTGTACGTGGGTGTCTCCTCCTACAACGCGGAGCAGACCGCCGAGGCGGCCCGGCTGCTCAAGGAGATGGGCGTCCCGGCCCTGATCCACCAGCCGTCCTACTCCATGATCAACCGCTGGATCGAGGACGACGGGCTGCTCGACACCCTGGAGGCGGCCGGAATGGGCTGCATCTCCTTCGTGCCCCTCGCCCAGGGCCTGCTCACGAACAAGTACCTGAAGGGCATCCCGGAGGGCTCGCGCGCCACCCAGGGCAAGTCCCTCGACCCGGGCCTGCTCTCGGACGAGGTCCTGCGCCGGCTGCGCGGCCTCGACGACATCGCGCAGGGCCGGGGCCAGTCGCTCGCCCAGCTCGCCATCGCGTGGGTGCTGCGCGACAGTCGCATGACCTCGGCACTGATCGGCGCGTCGAGCGTGAAGCAGCTGGAGGAGAACGTCGCGGCCCTCGCGGGTCCGGCGCTCACCGCCGAGGAGCTGAAGGAGATCGACACCTTCGCCGTGGACACGGCCGGCACGAACATCTGGGCCGGTCGCGGCTGACACCGGCTCAACCGGGCCCGCGCGGAGGGAGAAAAACGGGAGCGGTCCGGGGGCCGCTCCCGGGCCGCGCGGAAGCGGCGGTGCCCGACCGCACGGGGGCGCCGGTGCCGGCCCATGAAAAACGGGCCGGTCCGTGGGGGGGGATACGGACCGGCCCGAGGGGGGGTTTCCACCATAACCCTTCGTAAGTGCCGACGCGTGCCACGCCACTCCACAATTACTCTCCGAATATGCCGGACTCCGTTCCGAGCAGGATCCGCCCCGTCCACGGGCCCGCGCCGGAGCCCGTGCGCGGCCGTTATCGACCTCCGTATCGAGGGGTCGCCGGGCGCCACGGCCTTGACGCCGCCGGGGCACGGAAGAGGACAGAGGTTGACCTCTGCCGGCTCTAGGTTCGGGGCATGACGACACGATCCCCCGCGACCGCATCCGCGGCCGTGACCGTGGCCTGGGCCGGGGCGAACGCCCGGCGGCTGGCCCGCCAGCATCTCCACCCGGATGCCGCCGCCACCGCGTCGCCCTTCTCCGGCCCCGGCGAGGCGGTGGCCGCGATGCTGGGCGCGCACGCCCAGGTGCTGTCGGCGGCCGAGCTGTCCGTGGGGCTGCGCGGGGACGGGCTGACCCGCACGGACGTCCGTACGGCGCTGTGGACCGACCGGACCCTGGTCAAGACGTTCGGCCCGCGCGGCACGGTCCATCTGCTGCCCGCGGCGGATCTGCCGCTGTGGACCGGGGCCCTCTCCGCCGTACCGACGGGCCCGAACCCCTTTCCCAAGGACGCCCGGATGACCCCGGACCAGGTGGAGGCGGTCGTCGCGGCGGTCGGGGACGCGCTGACCGGGGCGGAGCTCACGATCGACGAGCTCTCCGACGAGGTCGTCGCGCGGACCGGGCCGTGGGCCGGGGACCTGGTGATGCCCGGGTTCCAGGCGATGTGGCCGCGCTGGCGGCAGGTCCTGCATCTGGCGGGCCACCGGGGCGCCCTCGCCTACGCCCCGAACCGCGGCCGGAAGGCGACGTACACGAACCCCGGCTGCACCCCGCTGCCGGGCCCCGGGGCCTTGGCCGCCCTGATCGAGCGGTACCTCTACGCGTACGGGCCGGCGACCCCCGCGCACTTCGCCCGGTGGCTCGCGGCGCCGAAGCGCTGGGCGGCCGAGCGGTTCGCCGCCCTGGCCGCCTCGGGGGCGATCGAGGAGGTGGCGTTCGAGGAGGACGGGCCGGCGTGGGTGGTCGCGGGTGACACGGACTTCCCGGACGCGCCGGTGCGGGGTGTGCGCCTGCTCCCCTACTTCGACGCGTTCGCCATCGCCTCGTGGCCCCGCGAGCGGCTGTTCCGGGGGGCGGCGTGGGAGCGGGCTCTCGGGGGCGGGCAGGCGGGGAACTTCCCGGTGCTGCTGGTGGACGGCGTGGTGGCGGGCGTCTGGCACCAGCGCCGCTCGGGCCGCCGGATCGCGGTGACGGTGGAACCGCTGAAGCCGCTGTCCGGGGCGCGGCTGCGGGACCTGGCGGAGCAGGTGGAGCGGGTCGCCGCGATCATGGAGGGGACGGCGGAGCTGACGGTGGGGCCGGTGACGGTGGGGCCGCACGCGTAGGGGCGGTGACGGTGTGCCGCGTGCGTAGGGCCGGTGACGGCGGGGCCGCACGCGTAGGGGCCCGGGGGAGGCGTGGCGTGTGCGCCTTCAGGAGCGCGGGTCGAAGCGGATCGCCATCGTGTCTCCGGCGACCACCACGAAGTCCCCTTCCTCACACCGGATGACGGCCCGGAGCACCTCGCCGTCGTCGTCCCTGAGCTCCTGGGTGCCCACGACCGTCCACGCTCCCCCGTACGGCGCCGGCGGCAGGAGTGCGGGCGGCGCGTGGTGCCACTGGCTCGCCGGTACACACCAGTCGGGTAACCGCGGCCAGCTGCCCGGGGTGACGCGCAGCGTCCGGTCGGAGGTGCAGGTCAGCAGGACGGACTGGTCCTCCGCGAGGACGAACTCGACGGCTTCCGGCTCGCCCGCCCGGCCCTCGGGCCGGTAGTAGACGCCGAGGACGGCGGTGATCCTGGCTCCCGTGAGCCAGTCGGCGTTGCCGGGCCGCGCGCGCCCGGCGGGCCCCGCACAGTCTTCCCTGTCCACGGTCATGCCCGCTCCCACTCCTTCACTGTGCGTGCCCTCGAAGGGTAGGACGGTGGCCCGCACGATCCCGTTGCCTCCGAGGCAAGGCTGAACTGGCGTACGAGGTAAGAGGGTTGACCGGCGGTATGGGATCCGGACACTGTCACCGGGGCTTGCGGGCTTCGATCAGGAAGCGGGCCGTACGGGCGAGGAACGGCCCCTCCGTCTCGATCTTCCGGTGCAGAGCGGCCAGTTGGGGACGGTACTGCTCGACAGTGAAGCCGGGCACCATCCAGATCACCTTGCGGAGGAAGTAGACCACGGCGCCGATGTCGCGGAACTCGGTGCGCAGGGTCTCCGAGCGCAGGTCGACCACCTCCAGACCGGCCGCCGTCGCGGCGGCCCGCGCGTCCTCCGGGTGCCGGGCGCGACGGACATCGGGCGGCTGCGGGCCGAGGAAGTACTCCACGAGTTCGAAGACGCTGGCGGGTCCGACCTGTTGGGAGAAGTACGTGCCGCCGGGTGCGAGCACGCGCGCGATCTCCTCCCACCACGTGGTGACCGGATGGCGACTGACCACGAGGTCGAAGGCGGCGTCCCCGAAGGGCAGCGGCGGCTCGTCCTCGTCGGCGACGACGACCGCCCCGAGCGGGTGCAGCAGGGCGGTGGCGCGGGCGATGTTGGGCGGCCAGGCCTCCGTGGCCACGGTGACCGGCGGCAGCTTCGGGGCGGAGGCCAGCACCTCGCCGCCCCCGGTCTGGAGGTCGAGCGCGGCGTGGGCCCGGCCGAGCCGGTCGGCCATCGCGCGGGCGTACCCCCAGGAGGGACGTTCCTCGGTGGCGCGGCCGTCGAGCCAGGAGAAGTCCCACCCGTCCACGGACGCGGCGTCGGCCTCGGCCACGAGGGCCTCGAACCGGTCGCGGGAGGCCGCGGAGTCGAAGTCGAGCCCGGCGGGAGGGGCGGAGTCGGGGGTGGCGTGTTCGGGCATACCTGAATCGTGTCAAACAGCCCCGGGGCGCGCGAACGGATTCCGCGCGGGCCGCCCGGGGAAGGGCGGCCCCGGCTCACCCGGCCAGCGCCCCCAGCAGCACTCCGGTCAGCGCCCCGGCGGCCATGAACGGGCCGAACGGGATGCCGGTCCTGCGCCCCGCCCGGCGCAGGAGCACGAGGGCGAGCCCGTACGCCGCCCCGAACAGGAACCCGGCGAACCCGCCCAGGAACAGCACGGTCCAGCCGTACCAGCCGAGGGCCACGCCCAGAGCGAGGGCGAGCTTCACGTCGCCGAAGCCCATGCCGTTCGGGTTGATCAGGAAGAGCAGGAGGTAGAAGCCGCCGAGAGCCAGGCCGCCCAGCAGCCCGGAGGTCCAGGATCCGGCGTGCCCGGGGAGCAGCGCGGCCCCGCCGAGCAGCAGGACGGCCGCGGCCGCCAGCGGCAGGGTCAGCACGTCGGGCAGCCGGTGGACCCGCCGGTCGACGACGGCGAGGAGCACGGCGCCGGGGGCCAGCACCAGCCACCCGACGAGCTCGGGCCTGGCCCCGGTGGCGGCGGCGAGCGCGACACAGACGAGGACGGTGACGAGGGGGGCAAGGGCGCCCGGGGCGTAGGCGGGGGGTGCGGTCGTTACGGGGGGTGGCGGGGCGGGTGAAGCCTGCGGTTCCTGGGCGGGGGCCGCTGGGGCGGGCAAGGCCTGCGGTTCCGGGGCAGGAGCCTCAGGGGCGGCCGAGGCCTGCGGTTCCGGGGCGGGCGTTTCCGGGACCGGGGCGACCTGGGCGGCCGGGTCGGCATGGGTGGCGCAAGCGGCGCAGCGGGCCGGGCCGAGCCAGCCGCGGGCCGGCCCGGTGAGCGGGTGGCCGGCGGGGCACGCCGTGCGCCAGGGCTCCTCGGGCTCGACGGCGAACCGGTAGGCGGCACGCGGGATCAGCAGTCCGGTGGCGGCACCCCAGACCGCGGCGAGGGCGAGCAGCACGGCGTCCACGGGGCGACCCTAACCGGGTTCGGGAGCAGGGGTCTTGGGTCCGGGGGCCCAACACGTCCGGCCGGGACCCAAGCGTCACCGTTCGGGGTCCGGGCGCGTCCGCCGGGGGCTACGGTCGGGGCCCATGAGGACATGGCGCGATGGCGACGGGACGCTGACGATCGGCACGGACTCCGGGGCCGGGCCGGAGGGGCAGGCGGTACCGCTGCGGATCGCCGCCTCGTACCGGGCCCGTACCAAGGGGCTGCTCGGGCGCGACGGGATCGAGGGGGCGATGATGCTCACCCCCTGCGGGAGTGTGCACACCTTCCGGATGCGGTTCCCCATCGATGTGGCGTACCTCGACCGGAAGTTCACGGTCCTGGCGGTCACCACGATGAAACCGGGCCGCCTCGGGCTGCCCCGGCTGCGGGCCCGGCACGTGGTGGAGGCGGAGGCCGGGGCGATGGAGCGGTGGGGGGTGCGTCCGGGCGTGCGGCTGGAGCTGAAGGCGGCCCCGGAGGCGTAGTCCGTGCGCGGGACACCCGCTACGGCGGGCCCGCGCCCAGCAGGGTCCAGGCCCCGTAGGCCGCTGACGCGCAGGCGAGGACGGCGAGCACGGCGGCCGTGCGGCCCGTGGTGCGCAGCCGCAGCAGGGCGACGGCGGGCGGGAGCAGCAGCGGGAAGGCGGGCATCATCAGCCGCGGCCGGGAGCCGAAGTATCCGGCGCCGATCAACGAGATGACGACGATCGTGATCGCGTACACGAGGACGGGGAGCGGTTGCCGCTGCCGTACGCACAGGACGACCAGCCACCCCAGCAGCCCGAGCGCCGCGCACAGGCCGAGGGCGGCGGGCCACGGCAGCCCGGCGATGAAGCCGGCGAGCGCGCGGCCGCCGTCGATGTTGTTGCCCCACTGCGCCTGGACGTCGAAGTAGGCGACCGGGCTGCCCTCGCGTACGGCCACGAACACCACGTACGCCAGCCAGCCCAGCGGTGCGAGCGCCACGCCCGCGATCATCCGGGCGTTGCGGCGGAGCCCCGGGCCGGCACGGCGCTCGTCGCGGTACTCCCGTACGAGGGTGACGGCGGCGGTGATCGCCAGGGCGGCGATGAGGGCGGCCGCCGAGGGCCGGGTGAGACCCGCGAGGACGCACAGGGCGCCCGCGACGATCCAGCGGCCCTTGAGTACGGCGTACAGCGCCCAGGCTGCGAGCGCGGTGAACAGCGCCTCGGTGTACGCCATCGACTGGACGAACGCCGTCGGGTACACGCCCCACAGTGCGGCCAGCACCACCCCCGTACGCCGTCCGTGCAGCTGGGCGCCGACGGCGAAGATGCCCCAGGCGGCGAGCAGCCCGGCGGTCCAGGCGATCAGGAGCCCGGCGCCGCCGAGGGTGAGCGGAGTCACCGCGGAGACGGCGCGTTCCAGGGCCGGGAGCAGCGGGAAGAACGCCAGATCGGAGTGGACGGAGCCGTCCGGGAGGGTGACGGTGTAGCGGTAGCCGTGCTCGGCGATGCGCTGGTACCAGACGGAGTCCCAGCGTCCGCTGAGCGGTCCCAGGGGGTCCTTCCCGGCGGCGGAGGCGGCCGCCCAGAAGACCAGGAGCCCCAGGGCCCGGGCGGCGGCGTAGACCGCGAGCGCGGGCGCGGCGGCCCGGAACGCGGCGGCGGCCCGGGACCCGCCGGAAGTGCGGGGGGCCGGGGCCGGGCCGGCGGGCGTCCGGGTGCGGAGCTGGTGATCGGACATACGGCCGATTATGACGTCGGCGGCGGACACGCCGTGCCACGGGCAGCGGGAGGGCCGAGGGTCCGCAGAGGTACGGGGGGGACGCAGACGTACGGACGGGAGGCCGCAGACGTACGGGCGGGGGCCGACGAGCGTCCCGGCGGGCGTCCGGCACAGGTGCGCGTGGGAGGGCCGGCGGGTGTCCGGCAGAGGTGCGGGCGGCCCCAGGCCCCCCGTACCGGCCGGGGGCCACCCAGCTCTCAGACGCCGTCGAGCACCTCGTTCCCGAACACCTTCCACGGTGACATCTCCACCGCGTCCACCACCGCCAGCTGCGGGTGCCGGGCCGCCGTCTCGTCCCGTACGGCGACGGTGTCCGGCCAGGCGTCGAGGGGGGCGGCGCCCTCGATGACGACGCCGTCCCAGTCGGTGGAGGCCGTCGCGCCGGCCCGGTCGACGACGAAGCCGATGCAGAGCACGGAGGCCCGTCCGACGGTCCGCCGGATGGCGCCCACCGCGTGCTCCCGCTCCGGCTCGGGCAGCTCCCCCACGGAGAACTCGACGGCGACGACACCGGCCCGGGCCCGCCGGATGCGCACCAGGAGGTCGAGGCCGCTGTCGGTCCACAACCGGAATCCGACCTCGGGCAGCCGCTGGAGGCCGGCGAGGGAGAGCAACTGCTCGCGGGTGACGGGCGAACGGGCCCCGAGGGAGGCGGCGTCGAGGTTGACGAGCACCGTCCGGCCGGTCACCGGGTGCACCGGGCGGAGCCCCTCGGCCTCCAGGTCGCCCAGCAGGGTGCGGGCGTCCAGCCGGGTCCAGCCGAGGTGGTACGAGTAGAAGAATCCGGCACTCATGGACGCCCACCCCCATCGTTCTTGTTCCTTCGCGCGGCGTCGTGGTCGGCGACCCCCGGCACCCCGAGCGTACTGAGCGGCGGTCGGGGGTGCGTGGGCCCACGGACCCACGGCCGGCCCCAAGCGGAACGGCCACCGAACCCCGGCACAACACACATGACCTGCACCGGACTTGGGCCCGGCTTTGGGACCGGGGGCCCGGGCCGTGGCGGCTCTTCGGCCGTACGCTCTCGGCCGACGGCAACACGCGCGGGTCGAGGAGAGGGTGCACCGTGAGCGGTGACGGGGGCGGAGGCCGGGGCCGGGCCCGGGGAGACCGGAGCGCGGGCCACATACCGCTGGGACGCCACGGCACCGCCGGCTCCGGCGTCCCGTACCCGCCCCAACAGGGCAGCCGATTCTTCGCGTTGACCCGGAGCTGGGTAATCGGCGGCTTGGTCTATCTCGCCCTCGGGTTCGTCATGAGCCGGGTCCTGGTCGATCTGCTGGCCACCGAGGAGCGGCTGGAGACGTTCGGCTGGCGGCTGGCCCTGCTCCACCTGCCCGCCCTCGTCGTGACGCTGCTGACGGTCCTGGCGGCGACCCGCGTCCTGCCCGAGGAGCACCGCGAGTCCTCCCGCACGGTGTATCTGCTCGCGGCCCTGGCCGTACCGCTGGCCGGGCTGCTGTACGGCTTCGCCGTCGCGGGGGACGTCGTCGGGATCGAGGGCGTCCTCATGCCCGCCGTGTCGCTGGCGGCGGGCGCGGCGTCGGGGGTGGCCGTCGACCGGCTGCTGGAGGAGCGCGCCACCCGGACCCCGGAGCCGCCCCGCTACTCGTACAACTGGCGCGACGGCGGCGCGACGGCGACGGAGTACCTGGGGCTCGTCGTCCTCGTCACGATGCTGATCGGCGCGATGGCGATGGCCGGGGTCGGCGGGCAGATCGGGGAGCGGCTGCGGTGTGCGATCAGCTCGATGGCGGGTGGCGGCGGCTCCTGTTCGTCCGGCGGCCGGGACCCCGAGGCACAGCCGAAGACGGACGCGGACTACGAACCGAAGATGTGCCAGATCTCCAGCATCTCGGACACGGCGGGCGGCAAGGTCAAGATCGGCTGGTTCGAGTGGGGCGAGGAGTACGGCTTCCAGCAGAAGGTCTCGCAGGCGAGCACCGATGTGAACGGCGACGGGAAGGTCGACGGCGACGACAAGGTCGTCTCGATGACGTTCACCGACGCCGCGTCCGCCGGGGCGACCGCCAGCACGCCGGGCGTCAAGCTCGGCAGCCTGGGCAAGGCGGATGTCGACATCGGCGGTGGCATCAAGATCACCAACGGTGACACCTGGATCTTCGCGAGCGAGGAGGAGGCTCAGCAGATGCGGGACGACATCGAGGAAATGAAGATGTGGGAGACCTCCACCAAGCACAGCGGCGGCTACGGCGGCGGCTGGTACTCCGCGATGAAGTGGGCGGAGAAGAAGGAGGACATCGAGAGGAAGATCGGCGACAAGAAGATCTCCTACTCGACCGTCGGCCTCAACGCCTATGCGGACGGCGGCCTTTCCGTCAAGGGCGGCGACGAGGACGAACTGGGCGCGAAACTCGGCGGCAAGGCGAAGTTCTCCCCCGAGGTGACGATCACCAAGGACGACGTGAACGGCAACGAGTCGTACACGTACACCGCGAAGCTCGAACTGGAGGGCAAGGCCGGCGGGAACGTGGGCCCGGTCAAGGGCACGGTGGGCGGCAAGCAGAACCGTACCGGCGCCATCACCGTCACCCGTGACCAGAAGACCGGGAAGATCGTCCGCATCGACATGACGCAGACGGTGGAGAGCGGCTCGACGTCCGGCAAGGTCGAGGTCGGCGGCGACAACGGCGAGAGCGGCCAGGACAAGCGGGGCGGCAAGGGCAGCGCCTCGGACTCCTCGGGCGAGACCGGCATCGACGTCGTGACGAACTCGATCGTCTTCGGCAAGGACACGGACGCGGCGACCGAGGCCAAGCGGGGCATCGCGGAACAGTGGCTGGACGGTTCCGGCAACAACACGGCCCCCTTCGAGTACCTCTTCGGGGACCACGGCATGGAGAACCGCCCCGACGGCAACGACCCGTTCCAGCAGCTGATGTTCGAGGACGGGCTGTCCAGCACCATGCGGTACACGGGCGAGAGCGACGCCCAGGAGTTCGGCTTCGAGATCTCGCTCGGGATGAGCCTCGGGTTCTCCCTCTCCACGGAGGAGAAGAAGGAGACACTGACGGACGCACAGTTCCTCGGGGCGCCACGGGGCGACGCGCGCACGTATCTTCCGTACAGCTACTGCGCGAACTGAACGGGCGGTGACAGAAGCGATGAGTACCAGGACGTGGGGCGCGCGAAGGCCCCGACGGCGGCGGACGACCACCGGGGCAGCGGTCACGGCGGCGGTCGCGGCAGCGGCCGTGCTGCTGACCGGCTGCGGCGGCGACGCGGACAAGGCCTCCGTGCCCGAGGGCTGGGGCACGCTGGAGACCGGCAGCCTGAGCGTCGGCTACCCGAAGGGCGAGGGGTACGCGGAGCAGCCCGCGGCCGAGCGGGCCAAGGCCAACGCGGCCGTCGCGCTCAAGGAGGAGGACGGCATCCGGACCGGCATGGTCTCGGTCCAGCTGGACTTCGCCACGGGCGTGCACGACGCGGCCGGGGCGGCGGCAGCGGCGGGCGCGGGCATCGGCCTCAACTCCACCCGCAAGGCGACGGACGACGTACGCCTCGCGGGCCCGGAGGACGCCGGCGAGGCCCGCGAAGCACGCCGGATCGACTACGACTTCACGTCGGACGGCCAGGAGGACACGCCGAACCGGGGGACGCCGATGACCGGGGTCCTGGTCGCGGGGGTGGACTCGAAGGGCGTTCCGTTCGTGGTGCGCCTGAACGCGGTGAAGGACGCGGTGGACGCGGAGGACCTGGACGCGTTCGTGGGGTCGATTTCGGTGAAGTAGGGCATGGAGAGGAACGGTTGGGATGTTGTTCCCTCTGCCGGCCACCTTCTGGAGGAGACCTCGCCATGGCAGAGCTGACGATCGACGCCGTCGTGTTCGATGTGCTGGGCACGCTTGTCGACGAACCCGCAGGACTGCGCGCGGGCATCCGCGTGCTGACCCCGTCCGCGTCCCCGCCACCGTCCGCGTCCCCGCCACCGCCCCCGTCCCCGTCCACGTCCCTGTCCCTGGACGACTCCGGGACCGAACGGCTTCTGCTGCTGTGGCAACGGCACATCGAACGTGAGCAGGGCCGCATCGTCGACGGCGACCGCCCCTACCTCCCGAGCGACGCCCTGGACCGGGAGGCCGCCGAGATCGTGGCGCGGGCGGCCCGAGCGGAGGACCCGGCGGCGAGGGCGGACCCGGACGCCGTGGCGTCGCTGGCCCGGGCGGCCCGTCGCCTCCCGCCGTGGCCCGACACCGTGGCAGGACTCGCCCGCCTCGCCGAGCGCTTCCCGCTGATCGGCCTCTCCAACGCGAGCCGGACGGCACTGCTGGAGCTGAACGCCCACGCCGGGCTGCGCTGGCACCAGGCCCTGTCCGCCGAGGACGCCCGTACCTACAAGCCGGATCCGGAGGTCTACCGGCTGGCCGTCACCGTCGCCGGGCTGCCACCGGAACGCCTGCTGATGGTCGCCGCCCACGCCTGGGACCTGCGCGGCGCGCAGGCGCTGGGCCTGCGCACGGCGTATGTGGCCCGTCCGGTCGGCGACCCGCCCACGTCCTCGGACCGCTTCGACCTGTACGCCGAGGACCTGGCGGACCTGGCGGATCAGCTCGGGGTGTCCTGAGGCCTGCGGGCGGGGGGCCGGGGGACACCGAGGCATGCTGCGCGCTGCCCAGGGCCCTGGGGACGCGTTGTGCTTCTCAGGTCAGCGGGCAGCCGAGCGGAAGGACCCGTTCGGTGAGCTTGCCGGTGAGGTGGGTGCCGGTGATGTCGGCCTCCGCCAGCCAGTCCGCAGCGGTCAGCCGGTCCACAAGGGCCGGCAGGTCACCGGGGTCGACGGCGCACCAGGAGGACAGGGTGTCCACGCCGATGCCCTCCCCTCCGGGCCCCAGTCGTCCCTCTCCGTCGGAGCCGGTGGCCAGGGCGAGGGCGAGGAGCCGGACGCCGGCCTCGGTCTTGCCCTTGCGGAGCTTCTTCTCCCCGACGACCCGCTGGGCCCATCCGCTGAGCTTGGGACGCAGCTTCCGCCCGAACGTGAACGGACCCGGGTCGTCCTCGTCAGGAGTCAGGGACGGCACGGTGATCTGAGTGGGGTTCTCCGGGCGGGAGGCGATCAGCTCCTCGACGGTCCCGGAGATGCCGAGCCAGCCGGACTCCACCAACTGCCCCACCAACTGCTCGGGATCCGACAGGGGCAGCCCCTTGATGTCCTGCCCGACGAGGTTGCCGACCCCGGACTGTGCGGTGCGCAGCGTCACCATCACCACCAGCAGGCGGGCCTCGGCTCCGGGCAGGGGGGCGGTCTCGGCCACGTGTGCGAGGACGGATCGGGCGTGGTTCCACTGCGCGGGGGCGGTCAGCAGCCGCGCCACGGCGGGCCCTTCGCCGTCCGGGGCCTGGCCGATGCGGTGCAGATGCTGGAGGCGGGCGGTGGCGGCGGCCTGTTCGGCCCGCCGGGCGTCGAGCCGCAGACCGGTGTCGGCGGTGGCTTCGGCCCAGGCGTGGAAGGCCTCCGCCTTGCGGGCGTGGAGGTCGGCGAGCATCGCGAGGTCGGGTTCGGTGCGGGCCTGGTAGGCGCGGAAGAGCTCGCCCAGCTCGGTGAGTTCGTCCCGCAGTGCGACGGGCCGCAGATCGTGGGGGACGAGGCGCTGGGCGATCCTCCCTCGCGGGGGGCGCCTCCGCGGCGGCCTCGCGGACCGGGGGGCGGAGTGGGGGTCGGACCTGTGGTCGGACCGGGGCGCCGACGTCTGCTGGGGGACGGCGGTGCCGGCGGCGGTGGCGGTGGCGCTGTGGGAGAAGTGCGGGCCGGCCGCCGAGAAGGTCGGCGTGGTGGCTGCGGGGCCACCGGGGGGCGCGATGCCGGCGGGGGTCGTGGGGGCTGCGGCATCGGCCCGGAACCCGTCGCTCCGTGCCGGTGCCTCGACGGCCGGAGCAGTGGCGACGACCTTCGCGGTGGGGTGGGCGGCGGCGCAGCGCGAGCAGCACTCCATGACCTGCCACCAGCGCCCTTCCCGGTCCGTGATGACGGCCAGGACGACCGCTCCCCCGCACCGCCAGGGAACGGGTCGCTCACGCGGTCCGGCGGGGCGGATGTGCGTGTGGCACTCCTCGGCCCGACAGGCGCACTGCGCCGAGGGTCGGGGGGCCGGGCCGGCACGCAGGTGGGCCTTGAGGTGGCCGATCGCCGCCGTACGACCGGCGGCGGCGGACGGCAGCACCTGCGCGGCGCAGGCCGGGCGGCTGCACGAGACACGCACGTCCGCACGCCCACGGCCGACCGGATCCAGCCGCACCGTCCACCTGCGTCCCGTCACGCGTTCGTTCGTCGCGTGGGCCTCCACACCCATCACACCTTCCTCGACGACTGTTCGTATGTGCACCGCGGCACCCACCGGCCTGTGCGTGGTGTCAGCGGCGCGCGGCGTGTCACAGTCTGCTACGCCGGGCAGTCCGGATGCGGGCCCACAACACAAACGACGGTCCGCCGTTCGGGTGACGGGCTCGGCGAGGATGTGGCCGGATTCGTGCCCTGGCGGCGTGGCCTCGGAAGACGCGCCCGCGCCCGCCGTCGTTGGAAGAACGACGGCGGGCGCGGGTTTCGAGGTGGGCGGCCCCGGAGGGGGTGGGGAGAGGTCAGGACCCCTCTCCGCGCGGGAAGGAGACCTCCACGCGGCGGTTCTTCTTCCGGCCCTCTTCGTTGCTGTTGCTGGCGATCGGGTACTGCTCGCCGTAGCCCCGGATCTCGTAGGTGACCGTGGGGCCGAGCTCCTTCGACAGCACCCCGTGCACGGCGTCGGCCCGCTGCTTGGACAGGACGTCTCCGTGGGCCGAGGAACCGAGATTGTCGGTGAAGCCGAAGACGCGGACCTTGGTCGCGTTCTGCTTCTTGATCTCCTCGGCGATGGCGGCGATACGGGCGTTGGCCGCCGAGGAGAGCTTCGCGCTGTCCTTGCCGAAGAGGACTTCCGCCTGGAGCGCGAACTTGATGTCGGCGTTGCTGTCCTCGCGGCGCTCCTCGCCGCCGAGGTCTTCGACTACCTGGACGATGTCGAGGACCTTGGACGGGCCGAGGGTGCCGCCGTCGGGCATCTTCAGGTCCGGGTCGTTGGGGTCAACCTGAACCGGGGGGACCGACTGCGCCTCGGTTCCCGGGGGGACGCTCGGGCCGTCGTCTGCCAGGGCGGGCGTCGCCCCGAACAGCGTGAAGCTCGCGACGACCAGGAACGAGGCGGCCGACAGTCCTACTGGCTTCTTCCGGGTGCGTGTGTGTGTCATCTCTGCCGTCACCCGGAAATCTTCACCGACGTGGTCGCGAACGTCGGCAGCGTGAAGTCGACCTCCGTCGTCGTCTCCGGCGGTGCCGGGAACTGCATGAACACGGATGTGGTCTTCCCTGCCAGCAAGGGCGGAATACCGGTCGTGCACAGGCAACGATTCTCAGTGTCACGCAGGATGTAGTAGCGCTTCTTGCCGACCTTGTCGACAAGAGTCGCGCCGGCGACCGAGTTGGGGTTCTTCGCCAGAAGTGCCGTCTCCGTGCCTGCCCACGCGGTCGTGTTCTTCGACTGCGTGCCCTCATTCTTGATCGACGCCTGCAGCGTGATGAATCCACCGGAGTCGCGCTTGGCCTGGTGAATGGTCATCACCAGGCCGTCACCACGGATCTCCGCAAGTTTGGCATTCGGGTCCACGTTCTCGCCCGCAGCCGTGTCCTCCTGCTGCGACTCGCCCTTGTCCTCCGCGGAGGGGCTGGCCGGGGCGGACGGCGCACTGGAGCCCTCGTTGCCGGGCTTCTCGCCTCCGTCGTCGCCACAGCCGGCGAGAGCAAAGGCCAGAGCAGCCGTCATACTGACAGCCGCCATGGCCCTTCTGGTCGTCGTGGTCCGCCGCATGCTCATGGTCCGATTCCTCTACTCGTCGTTCGCTTCGCTGTCACTGGTCGACCAACCGCACGTCAAAGAGAGTTCTGCTCACGCTCTCCCATGGTGGGGGGCTGGCGGGCGCGATCTCGAGGATCTTGCCGTTTCGGCACGTGAAGATGAACAGGTCCTGGACTCCGTCACTGTTGAAGTCCACAGCCTTCGGGTTGGGGCAGCGGAACTCGATGAGTGCGGTGGCCTTGGCCTTGGCCTTCTTGTTCTCCGAACCAGGGAGTACAGGTGAGTCCACCGGCTTGTTGCCCCTGACCCCGACCGTGATCCGGTCGCGCAGATATCCAGGAGTCGCGTAGCACGAAGTCCTTCTGGCGTCATTGGCCGCCGCCAGGCGACTTGCCTCGTAACAAGGCGCAGCGAAAGGCGTGTTGAGGAACACGTCCAACATGTTGGTGGGAAGCGAGGCGTAGAAGCCCGTTCCGAAGTTGTCTCGCGCCTTCTGGGCAGCGGCGAGCGCGGCGGCGTCCGCCGCGCCCTGGGAACCGTTGCGCAGAGCCGACGCCTTACCCACAGCGAAGAAGGCCAACGCAAGGAAGAGCAGGCCCGCCACCATCATGATGTAGATGGGGAAGGCCTGCCCTCCGTCGTTGCGAGAACGACCGATCATCACTGAGCCGTGATGGAATCCACCAGGCCGCTGATGCGCTCCGAGATCGCGCCACCGATACCCGTGGCCACGATCGCCCCGATGATCGCCACGACCACCAGAATGATCCCCAGGTACTCGAACGCCGTCTGCCCCCGGTCCTTCGCCGCGTAGCGCTTCTGGATGGCGCTGACGGCGGTGTTGGCCCAGCCGTTGACGCGGACGGCGGTCTTCAGGGTGATGTCCGACATGGTGTTCCCCTCCGGGTTCGGCCGACCGGTTGCCGGCCGACTCGCGCGTTTCTGCGGTGCCGCCCCCGTTACCGGCTTCCTCCTGGCCGGTGCCGCTGGCGACATGAGAAACATAAGCGGGGACCCGCACTCCCGCAGAGGGTCCGTGGGCCCATTCCCGGGCCCAAAGGTCCTTCTGGGTCTCCGCGTTGCGGAATCGCTCGGTCATGGTCACGGCTGCCGCCCGGGGTTTCGGGGCGCTGTGCCGAGCCAGTGGGCGATCGCCTCGCTGCGGGTGGCGCTGTGGAGCTTCGTGAAGATGCGGTTGATGTGGTTCTTGACCGTCTTCTCACTGATGAAGCAGGTGGCGGCGATCTGCTGATTACTCATTCCGGACGCAATCAGGTCCATGACCTCCACCTCCCTCGAACTCAGCCCGTACTGCTGCCTGTTGGGGGTGGGTACCGACCCCCCGGATACAGAAGACTGTCCCACAACTGGTTGCAGTTGCGAAAGACTTTCCGAAGGTTCGGCGGTGTGCGGGGGCGGTGGGGCCGGCGCCGTCGCCAGTGCCGAGCCGAGGCCCTCGGGGAGCGGGCCCCGCTGGGGCGGGGTGCCGTGGCGCATATGGGCCAGGAGGGCGTCCGCGGCGGTGACGGTGAAGTTGGCGCGGCCGTGCTTCGTGTCGCGTACCGCCTGGACCAACTGGTTCGCCGTGAACTCGCCGTGCACCAGATAGCCGCCCGCGCCCAGGCGCAGCGCTTCGTGGACGATCTCGCTCTCGCGGCTGTACGTCAGCATCAGCACGGGTGCGATGCCGACCAGGTGCGGCAGGGCCGAGATGCCGTCCACGCCGGGCATGCGGACGTCCAGCAGGACCACGTCGGGGCGGTGTTCGAGGGTCTTCTCGTACGCTTCCCGGCCGTCCGCCGCCTCCGCGACCACCTGGATGTCCGCCCGGCCGGACAGCAGGACGCCCAGGCCGGCCCGGACCACCGGATTGTCGTCCGCGACCACCACCCGGAGGCGTTCGGGAGCGGGAGCGGCGGGGCCCGGGGCGAAGGGGGACGGGGGCGGGGACGGGATCGCAGAGGGCCTGGGGATGGGCGGCGACGGGTGCTGGGGGGCGTGGCGGTGGGCCGCCGGCCCGTAGTGGTTCGGCGCTGGGGAGACATCGTCCGGCATGCTGCGACCTCCTCTCAGGGTTGAGGGTTGTGGGTGAGTGGCGTGGCCGTCTCTGGTACGGACATCGGTGCGGGTACGTGTGCCGGCGCCTGCTCGGGGGGCTGCGGGGTGGTCCCGGGCCCGCCCGCCAGCGCCGCCAGCGGCAGTTCCACCCGTACCTCCGTCCCCTTCTCCGCCTTCCCCCGGCCGATCCTGATCCGGGCCCCGATCGACGCGGCCCGCTCCACCATGCCGACCAGGCCGAAGTGGCCCGCCCGGCGCAGCGTTTCCAGCGTCGTTCCGGCGGGCAGGCCGCGGCCGTCGTCGTACACGGTGACGCGGAGCATGTCGCCCTTCACGCCCGCGAGGACGATCAGGTACGTCGGGGACGCGTGTCGGTGGGCGTTCTCCATGGCCTCCGAGGCGACCGTGAGCAGTTGGCGGGCCACCGCCTGCGGGACCGGGGGGACCGGGGTCTCCTCGGAGAGGCGGCGGAAGGTGGCCGTGATCGGGTGGCGGGCGGTGAAGTCCTGTGCCTGGGCCGCCAGTTCGGCCATCAGGTCGACACCGCCCGCCAGGCCCTGTTCGCGGCGCAGGTCCGTGAGCAGTTCCCGGGACTCGGCGGCGGCCCTGCGGGCGGCCCGGGCGACCAGTTCCGCCTGGAGTTTCACGGTGGGCGGGTCCATGCGGTCCGCCGAGCCGGCGAGGCCGTCGGCGGCCAGCGCCAGGCCGTGCAGGGTCTTGGCGACCGAGTCGTGCATCTCCCGCGCCAGGCGGGTGCGTTCGCCCTCCACCGCCTCGTTCACCGCCAGCCGCGCCCGGGTCTCGGTGAGCGCCTGGGTGGCCGTCCCGAAACGCAGGAGCAGGTTGCGCAGGGTGACGCCGACCGCGCCCGCGATCACGCAGAAGCCGGGGAGGAGGAGCCGTGTCGCGCCGTCCCCCTCCAGCTTCGGGACGCTCGCGTAGACGCCGAAGACGATCAGCACCTGGAGCACCGCGAAGACCGCCGCGCCGCGCCAGCCGTGGACCAGGCCCGCCAGCAGCGGGGTGCAGACGGTGACGTACGCGAGGGTCGACTCGGGGGTCGCCGTGATCAGCAGCAGCGCGCCGAAGAACACGTCGACGGCCAGCAGCCACGGGTGGCGCAGGAGGACCGGGCCGAAGCGTTCCCAGTCCCGGAACAGCAGGTACGAGCCCATGAAGGTGACCAGGATCGCCGAGCCGATGAACCAGGTGGGCAGGCCGGGGGCGGTGCGGCCGATGGCGTACGGAGTCGCTATCGCGATCATCGCCAGGCGGAAACCGAAGACCTGGCGGCACATCGCCTGGAGCGCGTTGACCTGGATGGCGAACGCCGGGCGGGCCGGGGTGCCGGAGTGGGCGCGGGTGAGTTCCGCGGTCAGTCCGGGGTGCGCGCTGCCGAGCTGGTATGCCATGTGCCTGTCACCTCCGTCGTGTGTCCCGTCCGTCCGGTGTCCCGTACGACGACTCCTGCGTCTCCGTCTCCGTCTCCGTTCCCGTTCCCGTCTCCGTTCCCGTCCCCGTCTCCGTTCCCGTCCCCATCCCGCCCGTCGTTCATGTCACCCGCCCGTGAGTGCCCCGAAGTCGACGTCGGCTCCGTACACGAATCCGACCGTGAGCAGCAGGAGCGTGCCGGGCAGGAGGAACGTGGTCACCGCGAACGTCGCCTTCGGCACCGCCTTGGCCGCCTTGCGGCGGGCGTTCTGGGCGTCGGTGCGGCGCATGTCGTTGGCGATCTGGATCAGCGTCTCGACGATCGGCGCGCCCAGTTCCTCCCCCTGCTGGAGCGTCGTGACGAACATGGCGACCTGTTCGGAGTCGTTGCGTCGGCGCAGTTCCTCGAAGGCCTGGCGGCGGCTGACGCCCATGTCCATCTGGCGCAGTGTGATGCGCAGTTCGTCGGACCACGGGCCCTCGTACTTCTCCGCGACCCGGTCCAGCGCCTGCCGGAAGCCGAGTCCGGCGGAGACCACGACGGCCAGGACGTCGAGGAAGTCCGGCAGGGTGCGTTCGATGTGGTCGCGGCGTACCCGGATCGCCGACCAGATGCCCGCCTCCACCCAGAACAGGCCGAAGGCGACCATCAGGAGGGCCAGGAAGAGCTGGCCGCGCAGGAGCATGGAGAACGCGCCCAGGATCCCCAGCGCGCCGTAGACCGCGCGACGGGCGGCGTAACGGTCGATGGTGAGGCCGCCGGGGTTGCCCGCCAGGTCGATCTGGCGGCGCTTCTTGTTGACGGCCTTGGGGCCCATCATCCGCAGGACCGCGGGGGCCCAGCGGATACCGAGGCGGTCGATGCCGGAGCCGACCGCGCTCGTGCGGGTGGCACCGGATTCGAGGGCGACGGCCAGGTCGCCGGGGAGTTTGGCGTCGGCCCGGTACATCCGGATGCCGTGGATCGCCCCGTACACGGCGAGTCCGACGACGAGAGCCAGCAGCAGGTCCATGGCGGTTCTTCCTCTCAGCTCGTCAGCTCGTCAGACGTCGATACGAGACAGGCGGCGGATCACGACGAACCCGATCGCGTACAGGACGATCGCCACGACCACCGCCGCCTGGCCGATGAAGGCACCCGTCATCCGGTCCAGCGCACCGGGCATGACCGCGTTCATCAGCAGCATCGCGCCGATGCCGAAGATGGGGACCGCGTAGGCGGTGACGGTGACCTGGGAGAGCTGCGTCTTGACCTCGCGGCGGGTCTCCTTGCGCTCCTCCAGCGTCTCGGTGAGGTTGCGCAGCGAGCTGACGACCGTACCGCCGGCCCGGTTGGAGAGGACCAAAGTGGTGACCAGGACGACCAGTTCGCGGGAGGGGAGGCGGTCGGTCAGCTCGCTCAGCGCGTCCTCCAGGGGTTCGCCGACGGCCAGGCGGCGTGCCACCCGGGCCAGTTCCTCCCCCGCCGGGTTCTCCAGCTCCTCCGCCGCCATGGACAGCGAGGTGCGCAGGGCCAGGCCCGCCTGGGTGGCGTTGGCGAGGATGCGGGAGAGCTCGGGGAGCTGGTTGATGAAGCGCTCGGTGCGCTTGATCCGCTGCCAGTTGAGGAACGCGTTGGTGCCCCAGAGTCCGATCAGCGCGGCCACCGGGCCGAAGAACGCGGCGAGCATGGAGGAGGCGATCATCCAGAGCCCCGCCATCGCGACGACCGCGTAGACGAGGAACTCACCGGGCGTGATGTCCAGGCCGGTCGCGGCGAGCTTCAGCTCCAGCTTCCGGCCGAGCACGGTGCCGCGCAGCCTGCGGTCGAGCCCCTTGAAGCGGCGGACGCGCCCCGCCTCGGGGATCTGCCCGACGTGCGAGAGCCGCTCGACGAGGGCGTCGCGGTCGGCCTTGCCGCCGGAGTAGGCGTACAGGCCCATCACGCCGAGCACGCAGCACAGCAGCGTGACGCCGATGGTGACCAGGGGGAGGTTGACGTTGTCCATGGCGCGGTACCTAGTTGGCCTCTCGGGTGGCGAGCTGTTCGGCGGACTGGGCGACGCCGAACGCCTGCGGGATGGGCTGACTGGCCAGGTAGAGGCGCTCGGCGAGCCTCCGGGGCAGCGGGAGGTACTGGAAGTCGCCGTGGATGCGGCCGTCCGCCGACATCGGCTGCGCGTCGAAGCGGGCGACCGTGACGATGCGGTACGGGTCGCGGCCGTGGCTGTCCAGGACGGCGATCTCGGTGATCTTCCTGGCGCCGTCGGCGTGCCGGGTGAGCTGGACGATCACGTCGACGGCGCTGTTGATCTGGTCGTGCAGCGCCTCGAAGGGGATCTCGACCTCCGACATCGAGGCGAGGGTCTGGAGCCTCATCAGCGCGTCCTCGGCGCTGTTGGCGTGGACGGTGGCCAGCGATCCGTCGTGACCGGTGGACATCGCCTGGAGCATGTCGAGGGACTCGCCGCCTCGGACCTCACCGACGACGATCCGGTCGGGGCGCATACGCAGCGAGTTGCGGACCAGGTCGCGGATGGTGATCTGGCCCTTGCCCTCGACGTTGGCCGGGCGGGACTCCAGCCGGATCACATGGCTCTGCTGGAGCTGGAGTTCGGCGGAGTCCTCGATGGTGACGATGCGCTCGGTGTTCGGGATGAGTCCGGAGAGCGCGTTGAGGAGGGTCGTCTTGCCGGTGCCGGTGGCCCCCGAGACGATGATGTTGAGCTTGGCCTGGACGAGCCCGGCGAGCAGCACCAGCATCTGCTCGTCCAGCGAGCCGAAGCCGATCATCTCCTGGAGCGTGAAGGAGCGCGGGAAGCGGCGGATGGTGAGCGTGGCGCCGGTCAGCGACAGCGGCGGGATGATCACGTTGACACGTTCGCCGCTGGGAAGGCGGGCGTCGACCATCGGGTTGGACTCGTCGACGCGCCGGTTGACGGTCGACACGATCCGCTCGATGGTCTGCATCAGCTGCTCGTGGGAGCCGAAGCGCATCGGGAGCTGTTCGACCCTGCCGTTGCGTTCGACGAAGATCTGGTCGGGGCCGTTGACCATGATCTCGGTGATGGACGCGTCCTCCAGGAGCGGTTCCAGGATGCCGAGGCCGAGCGCCTCGTCGACGACGCGGCGGATGAGCTGCGAGCGCTCGACCGTGGAGAGGACCGGGCCCTCGCGGCTGATGATGTGGCCGAGGACGCGTTCCAGCCGGGCCCGCCGGTCGGCGGCGGCCAGCGAGGACATCTCCGCGAGGTCGATCTCCTCCAGCAGCTTGGCCCGGTAGGTGGCCACCATGTGGCCGTCCTCCCGTGCCCCGCCCTGCTCCTCCGGAGCGGTCATGCGTGCCCGCAGGCTCATGTGCGTAACTCTCCTCGTCGGATGGTCGGGTCGTCCGGTCTTCGGGTCGCGTTCGGGTTCTCGGGCGGGCCGGGCTCAGAAGCCGGAGCCGACGTGCTCGTTGGGCATCGTCGCGCTCCGCTTGGCCGTCCAGTCGTCCAGTCCCGGCACGATGGAGGGCACCTTCACCTCGACCGTGACCGTGATGTCCCGGCCGCCGGTCCTGCGGTACTCGAATCCGCCGTCCTCCACCCAGTCGCTCACCGCGTCGCGGGCGTTGCTCTCGCCGCTGCCCCGGGCGTCCACGCTGGCTTCCGTACGGGCTCCGGCGCGGGCGGCCGTGCCCGCCTGGCTCGCGGCGTACGCGGCGACGCCGAGCTGGATGGCCGCCACCGCCACGAGGAGCAGCAGGGGGAGGAAGCCGAGGTACTCCATGGCCACCTGGCCCCGGTCGCGACCGTTCTCCCGGTGCGGCTGTGTCGTCACCACCATGACTGCTCCTCCCTCGGCGATCCGGCCGTGCCCTTGATCTCGGTGTCGAGGTCGAACAGGCCCGGCACCAGCACCGGGACCTTCAGCTTCACCGTGGCCTCGTACAGCCGGTTGTTGGTCCCGCCGCATTCGACGACGGCGCTCTCCGACCACGCGTCGGGCAGGTCTCTCAGCGCCCCCTCCCGGCACGCCGTCCCGGGCGCGAACTCCGCCCCGCTGCCCTTGCGCGCCCCCACGTCCGCCGCGTTGCCCGCGAGGCTGAACGTGTAGCCGATCAGGGCGCACTCCCAGAGCACCAGCATGATCAGGATGATGAAGGGGGTCATGCCCAGGAACTCGACGGCCGTCTGGCCGCGGTCCCGGCCCCCGCGGTCACGTAGGGCGGTGATCCGCCCCCGTATGCCGCTGCGAGCTGTTCTCGTGGTGGTCATCGCTCAACGTGTCCCCTCGGAGTCGCCGGGGCCGCGGCCGGAACCGTCGCGCCGGCGGCGCGGGCGTCCGATCGAGCCCCGGTCGTTCTTGAGGGCGCCGCTGTTCCGTCTGGCCAGGGCGCCGCCGCTCTTCTTGCCTGTCGCGCTCTCCTTCACCATGCCCAGCTCTCCCGCCAGGCCCCAGAGCGCCTGCTTGACCGTGCTCTTGGCGTCCAGTTCGTGCAGGCGTCCGGAGTCGATGGACGCCTGGAGTTCCTTGAAGTTCGCGGGGACCGCCGCGGAGGCGACCCGGGTGCCGGTGATCTTCTGGATCAGCGGTGGCTGGATCTCGGTGTTGCGGGTGAAGCGGTTGACGAGGGTGATCGTCTCCTCCGCCTTGCGGATCTGGAGCCGTTCCCACATCCGTACGACGCGTTTCGCGCCGCGCACCGCGACCACGTCAGGGGTCGTGACCAGCAGGGCCACGTCCGCCATCTCGACGGCGGCCGCGTTGGCCCCGTTCATCTGGCTGCCGCAGTCGATGACGACGATCTCGTAGCGGGTGCGGAGCGCGCTGACGATCTGGCGGGCCGAGCGGTCGCTGACCTCCTCGCCGCGTTCGCCCTCGCCGGGGGCGAGGAGCAGGGCGAGGCCGGTGGAGTGGGAGAACACCGCGTCGGACAGGACCCGGGGCGATATGTCCGTGATCATGGCGAGGTCGACCAGCGAGCGGCGGAACTGTACGTCGAGGAACGAGGCGATGTCCCCGGTCTGGAGGTCCATGTCCACCAGTGCCACCGTGTTGCCGGACGCCTGAGCGGCCAGGGCGAGTTGGATGGCGGTGACGGTCGCGCCGACGCCGCCCTTGGCGCCGGTGACGGTGACGACGGTGCCGCCGGGGCCGGTGAAGACCTCGTTGCCGGAGGTGAGGTGGCGGCGTACGCCGGCGGACCACTGGGCGGCCGCCTGGACGCGGTTGGCGAGTTCCTCGTAGCTCAGCGGGAGGGTGACCAGGCCGCGGGCGCCGGAGTCCATCGCGTTGGCGAAGAGGTTCGGGCTGGCGTCCGCGGTGATCAGGACGACGCCGACGGACGGGAACCGCAGCGACACCTCCCGGATCAGCTCCAGGGCCGGCACCGGGCCGATCCGCTCGTGGACCAGCACCACCTCGGGCAGCTCGTCGAGCGCCTCGCCCGCGAGGCGGGCCAGGGTGTCGATGAGCTGGGTGGAGTCGCCGACGGGGGTCGCCGGTTCGGCGTCGGGCAGCTGGCTGAGCAGGGTGGTGACGGAGCGGGCCGCGTCGAGGTCGCCGACGGCCGGGAGGATTCTGGTGGTCATCCCATCCTCACTTGTCCTTGTCGAGCGTGTAGGTGCGGTCCCCCGGACGGATGGTGCCGTCGCTGCCGGGCGCGACGAGCGCGAGGCGCACGTGCTCCGCGAACGACTCGGCGTAGGCGACGCGTTGGGTGTCGAGCGTGTTCAGGGCGAAGGTGATCGGCACGGCCTCGGTGGCCCGGGTTCCGCGGTCGTCCGCGCTCGGGTCGAGGGCGGTGAGCTCGCCGACGTCCAGCACCTTGGCGTTGGAGACGATGACCTTGGACTGGGCCGGGTCGCCCTGCTGCTCACCGGCGAAGGTGGCGTAGATGTTGACCGTGGCGCCCGGTGTGATCTTGCCCGCGACGCCGGTGGAGGCGTCGATCATGATGGCGATCTCCTGTTCGCCGGCCCGGAGTTCGGGCTTGCGGACCATCATGTCCGACTGGAGCAGGGAGCCCTGGCGCAGTTCGGTCACCGCGATCTTCGACTCGACCTCCCGCAGGTCGGTCACGGCGTTCTCCGAGAGCCACCGTTTGGGCATCTTGATCTTCTCGAACTGGCCGCTGTTCAGGGCGGTGTACGGAGCCACGTTGGTCTTCAGCTGGTACGCCGTCACCTCGGGTCCGACCTTCGAGTTGACGTCACTGATCACCGAGAGCACGCCGGCGAAGGCCGCGAAGGCACACAGGACCGACAGGAGCAGGAGTATCACGCCGCGGCGCTGGCGGGAGTTCATGGTCCGGACAACCTCGTTCGAATCGGATGCGTGGAACGGACAGCTGACAGAGAGTGAGCGGTGCTGCGGAACGGGGACGTTTCGGTGGAGCGGGGACGTGCAGTGGATCGGGGACGTTCGGTGGAAACCGGTAGGTGCGGGTGGAGCGGTTCGTGCTGCTGATCGGTTACGCGCTTACATCTGCGCCTGCGTCCACCGCGGCCGGGAGGAGGCGGCCGGCGGGGACGGTGAACGGGGAGCGGGGACGGTGGGCGGGGAGCGGTCGCGTCAGGGGCCCGGTGATTCGTCGGCCCCAAGGTGTTGGACACCGGCGGGCAGCGCGCGGTTCTCCGAAACCGGAAGAGGTGCGGAACAGAATGCGCAGCGGTCGCCGATGAGTTCCATGGCGCACCAGTGACACTTTTCCCGGCGTACGGAGGAAACCAGCTGGTAGAGGACGGAGAGGTCCGGGAGATGGGCGGCGAACTCCACCAGCTTTCCCGTGCCCCACCAGCGCGGCGAGTCGGCCGGGACCGAGGTGTCGTGAATGGCCTGGACCTTCCAGGCGGGCGCAAGGGTCTCCTGTACCCACTCCGACTGCAGATTCCCTTTGGCCACCAGAAGATGCGTGCCGAAATCCGGTCCGGTCAGCGGTTCGGCCGCCGGGCCCACTTTCACCAGCTGCGGCTCGGGGCCGGCGAGCACGGCGAACTGGGAGCCGGGCACCCAGGACTTGGCGTGGCTCTTCAGGCTGACCGGGACCCGGTCGAGCCGGGCGACGGAGTTGAGGAGGGCGCCCGCGTAGATGTAGTGCGACAGCAGCCGGGCGGCGGAGGCGACCACCCCGGGGCTGAAGTCGCAGATGGACAACTGCCGCAGCTGGCGCACCAGTACGGCGACGCCGAGGGGCGGGAGGTCCACCTTGACCAGGGCGATCCGGTCGCTCTCCAGCACCGAGCGGATGGAGTGGAGGCGGCGTTCGTGCTCGGGCCGGATGCCCGAGGGGTACAGGGCGATCACATAACCGTGCTGTTCCAGCAGCAGGTGCATGTCGCCGATCGCCAGCTCCAGCACCTGGGCCTCGGGGGCCTGGAGCAGAGCGGCGGTCGGTGTCTGCTGGTCGGTGGGCGGCAGCACCAGGTCTGCGCTCGTCACTGCTATCGCGGTCGGCACGCTCTCCCCGTTTCGGCTCCGGTCGACGTGGGGACGCCGACCGCAATCGCTCCTGCTCCGTGCTCCTGCCCCAGCACTTTAGCCACGTCTCACCAGGCAGAGAACAGTTATCGGAGACCAGTACGGCACCATGCGAACACCGTTCCAACGGCGGCCGGGTGCTAAACGGGATGAAATCGATTCCGTCCAACTCGGCGTTCACTGCGGAGCGTTACCGAACCCCGCGTCCGCTTTTCGATCAGGTATCCATTCACGCACGTCACCCCGGCTTTCGGGGCGACCTGCTCCCTTTTCGTAAGGGCGTTTCCGTGACGGCACGAAGATCTCCCGCAAGATCACTCGTGCGGGGGGCCGAGTGCGGTCGCGGCGGCGCTCCCGGGCCGGGAATCCGCCGTCCGGCACCCCCGCACGGGGGTGGCCGCTGCCCCTCGCGGCCACCCACCCGGACGGCCTTTCACTGCCAGAGGTCTTGACAACTTGATTGGTCTGGACCAGTTTATGCGCACTGCACCGCACCGCCCATCCCCGGCACCCCCCAACTCCTCCCGGAGGCACCAGTGGAACGCTCCGCAGGCCGCAGTCGCAGAAGACGCCGCCGCTCCCGGTCCGTACTCGGCGGCACCCTGGCCGTCGCCACGGCCGCCGCCCTGACCGTCACCGGGCTCGTCAGCACCGCCCAGGCGGCCGACGTCAACAACGCCAAGAACGCGGGCTTCGAGTCGGGCCTCGCCAACTGGACCTGTTCCGGGGGCAGCGGCGCCGCCGTCTCCTCCCCCGTGCGCAGCGGTACGTCGGCGCTGAAGGCCACCCCGGCCGGCCAGGACAACGCCAAGTGTTCGCAGTCGGTCAAGGTCAAGCCCAACTCGACGTACACACTCAGCTCCTGGGTGCAGGGCGGTTACGCCTACCTCGGCGCGAGCGGCACCGGGACCACCGACGTCTCCACCTGGACGCCGGGCTCCTCCTCCTGGACCAAGCTGTCGACCAGCTTCACGACCGGCGCGAACACCACGTCGGTGACCGTCTACACCCACGGCTGGTACGGGCAGGCCGCCTACTTCGCCGACGACATCGAGGTGACGGGCCCCGACGGCGGAGGCGGCGAGGAGCCCGGACCGGTCGTCCCGGCGGCTCCGGCCGGTCTCACGGCGGGTGCCACGACCACGTCGTCGGTCGCCCTGTCCTGGAACGCGGTCTCCGGCGCCACGGGTTACAAGGTGTACCGGAACGGCGCGCAGGCGACCACCTCCACCGGGACCTCGGCGACCGTCACGGGCCTGACCGCGGACACCGCCTACGAGTTCTCGGTGAGCGCCACCAACGCGGCCGGCGAGTCGGTCAAGTCGGCGGCCATCAGCGCCCGTACGGCGAAGGAGGGCACGGGCCCCGGCCCCGGCCCCGCGGTGCCCAAGCACGCGGTCACCGGCTACTGGCAGAACTTCAACAACGGTGCGGCCGTCCAGAAGCTCACCGACGTCCCGGCCGACTACGACATCATCGCGGTGTCCTTCGCGGACGCCACGCCGACGCCGGGCCAGGTCACCTTCAACCTGGACACGGCCGGACTGAACGGCTACACCGACGCCCAGTTCCGGGCCGACATCAAGACCAAGCAGGCCCAGGGCAAGAACGTCATCATCTCGATCGGCGGCGAGCTGGGCACGGTCCGGGTCGACAACGACGCCTCCGCCACCGCGTTCGCCAACTCGGTGTACGCGCTGATGCAGGACTACGGCTTCAACGGGGTCGACATCGACCTGGAGAACGGTCTCAACGCCACCTACATGACGAAGGCGCTGCGCCAGCTGTCGGCGAAGGCGGGCAGCGGACTGGTCATCACGATGGCTCCGCAGACGATCGACATGCAGTCGACGTCGGGTGAGTACTTCAAGACGGCGCTCAACATCAAGGACATTCTGACCGTCGTCAACATGCAGTACTACAACAGCGGTTCGATGCTCGGCTGTGACGGCAAGGTCTACTCGCAGGGTTCGGTGGACTTCCTCACCGCGCTCGCCTGCATCCAGCTGGAGGGCGGCCTCGACCCGTCCCAGGTCGGCATCGGCGTCCCCGCCTCCACCCGGGGTGCGGGCAGCGGCTACGTCGCCCCGTCGATCGTGAACGCGGCGCTGGACTGCCTGACCAAGGGCACCAGCTGCGGCTCGTTCAAGCCGTCGAAGACCTACCCGTCGCTGCGCGGCGCGATGACCTGGTCGACGAACTGGGACGCGACGGCCGGGTTCGCCTGGTCGAAGGCGGTCGGCCCGCACGTCCGCAGCCTGCCGTAACCCGTATCCCGTATCCCGTAACACCGACGCATCCCGGAACCTGCAGCGCCGCCGCTCCCCCGGCGGCGCTGCGGCGTTTTGTCGGCACCCGCCCGTCACCAGGGCAGGTCGCGCACCTGCTGGACGCACAGCACGATGAACAGCAGCCCGGAGAGGGCCAGCATCCCGTTGCTGACCCATCCGTTACGCCACTCTCCCGGCGTACGGGAGGAGTTGAGCAGCCAGATCAGGGTCAGGGCCAGGAACGGCATGAAGAACGCGCCGAGCACCCCGTACGCGATGACGAGGCCGAAGGGCTGGTCCAGCCAGAGCAGCGTCATCGGCGGGAAGGTCAGCCAGAGGAGGTAGGCGCGGAAGGGCAGCGAGCGCTGCTGCCGCTCGGTGACGGCCGGGCCGGCGTGCTCCTCCACCTGCTGCGTCCCGGCCGCCGGGGCCCGGAGCCGCTCCACGAAGTCGGCGAACATCAGGCTCACCCCGTGCCAGACGCCGATCAGCGACGAGAACGACGTGGCGAAGAAGCCGATGAGGAAGAGCTTGGCGGTGCCCGCGCCGAAGCGGTCCTCCAGCACCTTGCCCAGGTCGATCAGTCCGCGGTCGCCGGAGGTGAGGGCGGTCTGCGAGGCGTGCAGCAGCTCGGCGCCGACGATGAGCATCGCCACGACGAACAGCCCGGTGGTGATGTAGGCGACCCGGTTGTCGAGCCGCATCACCTTCATCCAGGAGGAGTTGCTCCAGCCCTTGGCGTTGACCCAGTACCCGTAGGCGGCCATGGTGATCGTGCCGCCGACGCCGCCGATCAGCCCGAGGGTGTAGAGGAGCGAGCCGTCCGGGAGCACGGGCAGCAGCCCGGCGAACGAGGCCCCGACGTCCGGGACGGCCCGGATCGCCACGTACATGACCACCACGAACATGATGCCGATCAGGACCGTCATGACCTTCTCGAAGACGGCGTACCGGTTGAACCAGACGAAGACCAGTCCGATCAGTCCGGTCGCGATCGCCCAGAACTTCAGCCCCGGCCCGTCGGGGAACAGCGCCACGATGGGCAGGGCGCTGGACGACATGGCCGTCGCCCCGTAGATGAAGCCCCAGACCACGACGTAGATCGCGAAGTAGACGGTGGTCCACGGCCCCAGGCTGCGCCAGCCGTCGAAGAGCGTGCGGCCGGTCGCCAGATGCCAGCGGCCGGCGGCCTCGGCGAGCGAGATCTTGACGACGCAGCCGATCACCGCCGCCCACATCAGGGTGTAGCCGAACTTGCTGCCCGCGATCAGCGTCGCGACCAGATCCCCGGCACCGACCCCGGTCGCCGCGACGACGATGCCGGGGCCGATGTACTTCCAGCTGGACTTACGTGGTCGGGAGGCCGGCTCCCCTGTCTCTGTGGTTGCGCTCGTCTCGGACATGCCGATCAAGGAAGCGCAATCGGCGGGGCGGCACAAGGGGTGTGCACGGCAGTAAAATCTTGAGGGGACCCATCGGCCGGCAGCGAGCGGCGGATACGGGGGCGAAGCGGGCGTCCGCGGGGTGGAGCGGGTGCGGTTCCGGTGGGGCGCTGCGGGCATGCCGAAGGAGGTGCGCCATGGCGCACACGATCGAACGGACAGCGGATCCGGTCCGGCAGGAGGAGTTCGCCGGGCGGATGCTCCAGGTGCTCAACGATTCCTGCCTGGGGTATCTGTGCAGCATCGGACACCGGACACGGCTCTTCGACGTGATGGCGCAGCTGCCGCCGTCGACCAGCGAGGAGATCGCCGGGGCCGCCGGGCTGAACGAACGCTATGTGCGCGAGTGGCTGGGCGGGGTGACCGTGGGCGGGATCGTCGCGTACGACCCGGCGGACGGGACGTACCGGCTGCCGCCCGAGCACGCCGCCTCCCTGTGCCGCGACGCCGGGCCGGACAACGTGGCCTCCTTCCTCCAGGACCTCGCGCTGTTCGGGCTGGTCGAGGACGAGGTGGTCGCGGCGTTCCGGGACGGGGGCGGGGTGCCCTACTCCTCGTACCCGAAGTTCCAGGAGCTCCAGGCCGAGGAGACGGCCCGGGTGTACGACGCGGCGCTGGTGGACGCGATCATCCCGCTGGTGCCGGGGCTGCCGGAGCGGCTGGACTCGGGTGACTGTCTGGACGTGCTCGACGTCGGTACGGGGCAGGGGCACGCGGTGAATCTGCTGGCGCGGGCGTTCCCGGCCAGCCGGTTCACCGGGGTGGACATGTCGGAGGGCGGTATCGCGGCGGCCCGGGAGGCGGCGGAGCGGCTGGGCCTGCGGAACGCGCACTTCGAGCTGGCGGACGCGGCCGCGGTGACCGGCCCGTACGACCTGATCACCGCCTTCGACGTGATCCACGACCTGGCCCGCCCGGCGGAGGCCCTGGCGGCCGTCGCGGGTGCGCTGCGGGACGACGGGGTGTTCCTGATGGGCGACATCGCGGCCTCCAGCAAGCTGGAGGAGAACCTCGATCTCCCGCTGGGCCCCACGCTCTACACCTTCTCGGTCTTCTACTGCATGACGGTCTCGCTCGGCGAGGGCGGGGCGGGCCTGGGGACCGTATGGGGCAGGCAGACCGCGTTGCGCATGCTGAAGGAGGCGGGCTTCGGGGAGGTGGAGGTGCGCGAGGTGGAGGGCGACATCCTGAACGTGTACTACGTGGCCCGCAAGGGGAGTTGAGGGAGGGGCCGCAGAGGGGGCGGGCGCGGTGCTGTCCGCGCCGAGCCCGCCCCCGTACCCCTAGATCACCAGGCTGAGCAGCGCCGCGACCACGAAGCCCGCGACCGAGAGCACCGTCTCCAGGACCGTCCAGGACTTCAGGGTGTCGCGCTCGCTGATGCCGAAGTACTTCGACACCATCCAGAAGCCGCCGTCGTTGACGTGCGAGGCGAAGATCGAGCCCGCCGAGATCGCCATGATGATCAGCGCGAGGTGGGCCTGGGAGAGGTCCTGGCCCTCGACCAGCGGGACCACGATGCCCGCGGTCGTGACGATCGCCACCGTCGCCGAGCCCTGGGCGACGCGCAGGACGACCGAGATCAGCCAGGCGAGCAGGATGACGGGGAGCCCGACGTCGTTGAAGGTGTCGGCCAGCGCGTCCGCGATACCGCTGCCCTTGAGGACCGCGCCGAAGATGCCGCCCGCGCCGACCACCAGCAGGATGTTGCCGACGGGCTTGAGCGAGGACGTGGAGACGGACTCCAGGGACTTGCGGGACCAGCCGCGCCGGATGCCCAGGAGGTAGTACGCGAGGAACAGGGCGATCGTCAGGGCGACGAACGGGTTGCCGAAGAACTCGATCACCGAACGCGGCGTCGAGGGGTCCAGCGCGATCGAGGAGAACGTCGCAGCCAGGATCAGGATCAGCGGGGTGCCGATGATCGCGAGGACCGTGGCGAGCGGCACCGGCTTCTCGTGCGGGGTGACGCCCGCGGCGCGCTGTTCGGCGGCGACGGCGGCCTTGGCCTCCTCGGCGGCCTCCACCATGTCCTGCGGTACGTCGACGAAGACCCGCTTGCCGATCCAGGCGGAGTAGCCCCAGGCGGCGATGACGGACGGGATGCCGACGACGACGCCCATCAGGATGACCCAGCCCAGCGACACGTTGAAGAGTCCCGCGGCGGCCACCGGACCGGGGTGCGGGGGCAGGAACGCGTGGGTCATCGACAGGCCCGCCAGCAGCGGCATGGCGTAGAGCAGGATCGATTTTCCGGAGCGCTTGGCCGCGGCGTACACGATCGGCGCGAGGACGAAGATGCCGACGTCGAAGAAGACCGGGATACCGAAGACGAGACCCGTCATACCCATGGCGAGCGGGGCGCGCTTCTCGCCGAAGGCGTTCAGCAGGCGGGCGCTCAACACCTCGGCCCCGCCCGACACTTCGAGGATCGCGCCGAGCATGGTGCCGAGCCCGATGATGATCGCGACATGGCCGAGGATGCCGCCCATGCCGGATTCGATGACCGAGACGGCGGCGGATTTCTGCACGGTGCCGAAGAGTTCGGTGACCGAGAGCCCGGCGCCGAGGCCGACGGCTATGGAGACCGCGAGCAGGGCGACGAACGGCTGGAGCCTGACCTTGATGATCAGGAAGAGCAGGAGGGCGATACCGAGCGCGGCGACGGTCAGCAGACCGGCCGTGCCGTCGATCAGGAGGAGCAGTCCACCGGTGTGCGGTGGTGTCTCGGCCGGCGCGGGGGTTGCGGCGAGCAGCATGGGGACTCCGATGGTGCTGGAGGGCAGGGGGGAGCGCGGCACGGCGCCCCCGGGGAGCGGGGCGCCGTGCCGTACGGCGTACTGCGGGAGGGGTTCTGCGTGTGGAGCAAAGGATCAGAGGATCAGGGGTCAGGGATCAGAGGGGATGCGAGCCGTTCAGGGGCCGTGACCGTCAGCCGAGCACCGCGAGCGCGTCGATCTCGATGAGCAGTCCCTTGGGCAGGCCCACGTAGACCGTCGTGCGGGCGGAGGGGGCCTCCTTCAGGTTCTGCTCGGCGAAGTAGGCGTTGTAGATCTCGTTCATCTCCGCGAAGTGGTCCACGTCGGTGAGGTAGACGCGCATCATCATCACGTCGTCCCAGCTCGCGCCGCCCTCCTCCAGGATCGCCTTGACGTTGGCGAAGGTCTGGAGGGTCTGCTCGCGCAGGGTGGGGCCGGCCGGGGTGGGGGCCTGGCCCTCCACGGCGGGGAGGAAGCCGACCTGGCCGGCGACCTGGAGGATGTTCCCCTTCTTCACGCCGTGCGAGAACTTCGCGGGCGGCGTGGTGTGGGTGGAGGGGGTGAGGGCGGTCTTCTCGGTCATGGCTGATCAGGCTTTCTTGGGTCGGTTGGTGCCGGAGTACTCCCGGCTGATGGTCTCGGCGGTGCGCCGGACCAGCGGGAGCAGGGTGAGGAGTTCCTCGGCCGTGACGACCACATTGGGTGCGGACACCGACATGGCCGCGACGACCCGCCCGTCCGCGCCGCGGATGGGGGCGCCGATGCAGTTGATGGACTCCTCGTGGCCACCGAGGTCGGTGGCCCAGCCCTGTTCGCGCACGACGGCCAGCTCCTTGAGGAAGCCGGCCGCGTCGGGCGTCGAACGGGACGTGTACATGGGGTAGTCGAGCTTCTCGGCGATCGCGCGCCGCTCGGGCTCGGTGAGGTCGGCCAGCAGGAGCTTGGCGACGGCCGCGACGGTGATCGCGACGGGCTTCCCGATCCGGGAGTACATCCGGACCGGGTAGCGGCTCTCGACCTTGTCGATGTAGAGGACTTCCTGCTCCTCGTACACGGCGAGGTGGACGGTGTGCCCGCACCGGTCGTTGAGCGCGACCAGGTGGGGGTGGGCGATCTCGCGCACGTCGAGGTTCTCGACGGCCTCCTGCGCCAGCGCGAAGAGCCGGGCGCCGAGTCGGTAGCGCTGGTCCTCCTGGCGGTAGACGAGGCCGTGCTCGTGGAGCGTACGCAGCAGGCGCAGCGCCGTGGACTTGTGGACGCCGAGCCGCTCGGCGACCTGCCCGAGGTCGGCGGGTCCCTGGGCGAGCAGCGGCAGGATGCTCAGTGCCCGGTCGACGGTCTGGCTCATGGTATGCGTACCTCCTCGGAGGCCCGGTCGGCTGCGGTCCAGCCGGGGCCGAGACGAAGTCTCCCCCAGGCGTCGTCGTCGAGGGCGACGAGGCGGTCGGCGTGGTCGCGGGCGGGCGGTTCGGTGAGGTCGCCGGGGACGGTGAGGACGGCGGCGGCCATGAGGTGCCCGTGCCGGGCGCGGTCACGGACGGGCAGCCCGCGCAGGGTGGCGGAGAGGAACCCGGCGGCGAAGGCGTCCCCGGCGCCGACGGCGGCGACGATGTCGACGTGGAGGGCGGGGACGTGGGTGACGGTGTCGGCGAGTTCAGCCCCTCCCGCACTCGACGAGCGGGCTCCGGCGCTTTCAGCCCCTCCGGCGATTGAGGAGCGGGGTCCGGGGCGGAGCCCCGAGGCGAACACCGTGGCGCCCGCGCTCCCCCGCTTCACCACGAGCACGGCCGGCTCCGGAACCGCCGCCCGGATCGCCTCCGCGCCCACGATCCCCCACGCCTCCTCCGCCTCGTCCTCCCCCACGAACACCAGGTCGGACCGGCGCGCCAGCTCCAGGAGCACGGACGCGTCCGCGTCGCCGCCCCGCCACAGATGCGGCCGGTGGTTCACGTCGAACGACACCAGCGGGCGCCCCGGCCGCGCGGCCGTCAGCTCCCGCAGCAGCGCCAGGCAGTCGCCGGACAGCGCCGCCGTGATCCCGGACAGATGCAGGACGCGCCCCGCGAACAGCTCCTCGTACGGCACGTTCGCCGGCGACATCGCGGACGCCGCCGACCCCGCCCGGTAGTACGCGACCTCGTGCGTGTCGGTCGCCCGGTCCGTGGCCGTGCGGAAGTAGATGCCGGTCGGCCGGACCGGATCGCGGCGGACCGCCGACGTGTCGACCCCGTACGACGCGATCGTCTCGACGAGGTGGTCGCCGAACCCGTCCGCGCCGACCCGGCCGACCCAGGCCGCCCGGTGCCCGGCGGCGGCGAGAGCGCAGGCCACATTGGACTCGGCCCCGCCGATCCCGCGCCCGAAGGAGGGCACGTCGGCGAGGCGGCCGGGCTGCGAGGGAAGGAACGTCACCATGGACTCACCGAGACAGACGACATCGGTGGTCGTGGCGGCGACGGCCGTCCCTGCTGCGGGTCCGGACACTGAGGGCTCCTCGCTGATCGGCGTGCGGGCCGGTGGTCACCATTGACCGGGCATCGGCTCGGATGTTAGACAGCGTTGAGCGATATACGCAATGGGTGTTGCATATGTTGCAACGAACTTCGAGGAGCTCCCCTTGGCAGCCGAAAGCCCCACCGACCGCACCGCGTCCCCCGGGGAATCCCCCGCGGCGTCCCTCACGGCCTCCCTCGCCGACGAGCGCGTCGACCACCGGTTCAAAGCTCTGCCGCCGGACGCGGAGGGCCTGACCGTCGGGGCGCTGGCCGCCGAGCGCCGCAACCTCTTCACCGGCGGGTTCACCACCCCCGTCCTCGCGCTCTCCGCCGAGTCGGTGGCCCACAACCTCGACCTCCTGGAGACGTACGCCGAGCGCCACGGCCTCGCGTTCGCCCCGCACGGCAAGACGTCCATGTCCCCCCAGCTCTTCGTGGACCAGCTGGAGCGCGGCGCGTGGGGCATCACGGCCGCCGTGCCGCACCAGGCGCGGGTCTACCGGGCGTACGGGATCGGCCGGATCTTCCTCGCCAACGAGCTGGTCGACCCGGTCGCCCTGCGCTGGCTGGCCGGCGAGATGACGGCCGACCCGGCGTTCCGCTTCGTCTGCTACGTCGACTCCGTGCGCGGCGTCGAGCTGATGGACGAGGCCCTGAGCGCCGCCGGCGCCACCCGCCCGGTCGACGTGGTCGTCGAGCTGGGCGCGGGCGAGGGTGCGCGCACCGGGGCCCGTACGGAGGCCGACTGCGCGGCCGTGGCCGACGCGGTGGCGGCGGCCGGGTCGCTGCGCCTGGTGGGCGTCGCCGGATACGAGGGCGAGGTGCCGGACGCCGACCCCGAACGGGTACGGGCGTGGCTGCGGCGGCTCGTCGCGCTCGCGGCCGTCTTCGACGGCGAGAAGCGGTTCGCCGGGGCCGAGGAGATCGTGATCAGCGCGGGCGGCAGCGCCTGGTTCGACGCGGTCGCGGACGTCTTCGGCGGGATCCCCGAACTGAGCCTGCCGGTGCTGAAGTTGCTGCGCTCCGGTGCGTACGTCTCGCACGACGACGGCCACTACAAGCACCTCACCCCCTTCAACCGCGTCCCCGAGGAGGGGGCCCTGGAGCCCGCCTTTCGGCTCTGGGCGCAGGTCGTCTCCCGTCCGACCGGCGAGCAGGCGTTCCTGAACGCGGGCAAGCGGGACGCGGCGTACGACCTCGATCTGCCCGAGGCGCAGGTGGTCCGCTCCGGCCGGGACGGCTCGGTGCGGCCCGCCACCGGGGTCACGGTCACCGGCCTCTCCGACCAGCACACCTGGGTGCGCACGGAGGGCGGGGCCGAGCTGGAGGTGGGTGACTGGGTCGGCATGGGCCTCTCGCACCCCTGCACCAGCTTCGACAAGTGGCAGCTGATCCCGCTGGTCGAGGCGGACGGCACGGTCACGGACTACATCCGCACCTTCTTCTGAGCAGCCGCCCCTCTCCTGACCTCCCGCCCTCCCGCCCCGAAAGGCCACCCATGGATCTGGTCCTGCGTGACGCGCTCGTCGTCGACGGCACCGGCGAGCCCTCCTACCGCGCCGATGTGGCCCTCGACGGCGGCCGCATAGCCGAGATCCACCCCGAGGGCTCCCCCGGCCCCCGCCCCACCGCCGCCCGGACCGTGGACGCGGACGGCCTCGCGCTCGCCCCCGGCTTCATCGACATGCACGCCCACAGCGATCTGGCGCTGCTGCGCGACCCGGACCACAGCGCGAAGGCGGCGCAGGGCGTCACGCTCGAAGTGCTGGGCCAGGACGGCCTGTCGTACGCGCCCGTCGACGACCGTACGCTCGCCGAGGTGCGTCGTTCCATCACCGGCTGGAACGGCGACGGAAGCGACATCGACTTCGACTGGCGCACGGTCGGCGGCTATCTGGACCGCCTGGACCGCAACTTCGGCGGCCAGGGCATCGCGGTCAACGCCGCCTATCTGATCCCGCAGGGCACGGTCCGGATGTACGCGGTCGGGTGGGACGACCGGCCCGCCACCGACGCCGAACTGACCCGGATGCGGGAGCTGGTGGACCAGGGCATGCGCGAGGGCGCGGTGGGCATGTCGTCCGGGCTGACGTACACCCCCGGGATGTACGCGGACGACGCCGAACTCACCGATCTCTGCCGGGTGGTGGCCCGCCACGGCGGCTACTACTGCCCGCACCACCGCAGTTACGGAGCGGGCGCGCTGGAGGCGTACGAGGAGATGGTGCAGCTGACCCACACCGCCGGCTGCGCCCTCCATCTCGCCCACGCCACCATGAACTTCGGCGTGAACAAGGGCAAGGCGCCCGACCTGCTGGCCCTCCTGGACGGCGCGCTGGCCGCCGGGTCCGACATCTCGCTCGACACGTACCCGTACACCCCCGGCTGCACCACCCTCGTGGCGATGCTGCCGAGCTGGGCGAGCGAGGGAGGCCCGGAGTCGGTCCTGAACCGGCTCGCGGACCCGGCGAGCGCGGAGAGGATCCGGCACCATCTGGAGGTGCTGGGCTCGGACGGCTGCCACGGGGTACCGATCGAGTGGGACACCATCGAGATCAGTGGCGTGAGCGCGCCGCACCTGGCGGAGTACGTGGGCCGTACGGTCGAGGAGTCGGCGGCGGCGCGGGGCGAGGAGCCCTGGGTGACCGCGCGGCGGCTGCTCACCGAGGACCGGCTCGGGACGACGATCCTCCAGCATGTGGGCCACGAGGAGAACGTCCAGCAGATCATGCGCCACGCCGTGCACACCGGTGGCAGCGACGGCATCCTCCAGGGCGACAAGCCGCACCCCCGGGCGTACGGCACGTTCCCGCAGTATCTGGGCCGGTACGCAAGGGAGTTGGGGATTCTCTCGCTGGAGGAGTGCGTCGCCCATCTGACCTCGCGTCCGGCCGCCCGGCTGCGGCTCGCGGACCGGGGCCTGGTGCGCGAGGGCTACCGAGCGGACCTGGTGCTGTTCGATCCGGAGACGGTGGCGGCGGGCTCCACGTTCGAGGAGCCGCGCACGCTGCCGGTGGGCATCCCGCACGTCCTGATCGACGGCCGGTTCGTCATCGAGGACGGCAAGCGGACGTCGGTCCTGACGGGCAAGGCCGTCAGGGGGGCCGGGGCCGCCTGACGGCCCACGGGAAGCCCGCCCGCCGCGCGAGGCCCCGCCTACGAAGCGTCCGCCGCCCCAGGGTCCCTGCAAAGCGTCCGCCGCGCGCTCGGCCGCCCGGGCGCCTGGCCCATCGCGATCCGACCCCTCTCCCGTGGAGCTTGATACCTTACGGCGTAATGAATCCCCCGCCGGACGTTACGTTACGCCGTAAGGAGTCGCACGTGGTGGTCTTCGCCGGGCAGGGCGATCCGCGTCGTTCCCTCTCCCTCCTGTGGCGTGCGGACGCCCCGCCGCCGGCCCGCGGCGGCCCGGGACCCAAGCCCCGGCTGAGCGTGGACGCGATCGTGGCGGCGGCCGTGGCGCTCGCGGACGAGGAGGGAATGACGGCCCTGTCGATGCGCGCGGTCGGCGACCGGCTCGGGCGCACGGCGATGGCGCTCTACACCTATGTCCCCGGCAAGAGCGAGCTGCTGGACCTGATGTACGACGCGGTGCACGCCGAACTGCCCACCGCGTACCCGGAGTCGGAATCAGGCGACTGGCGGGCGGCGCTGACGGCCTGGGCCGGGGAGGTCCTGGAGTTCTACGTCCGCCATCCCTGGGTTCTCCAGGTCTCGCAGGCGCGTCCGGTACTGGGGCCGCACGAGTACGCGGGCCTGGACACGCTGGTGACCCTGTTGCGGGCGACGGGGCTGCCGACCGGGGTGGTGCGGCGGCTGGTGGGGACCCTGTTCCCGTATCTACGGGGTTCGGCGCAGGCAGTGGCCGACGCGAGGCTCGCCGCCGCGGCGACCGGGAGCTCCGACGAGGAGTGGTGGGCGGCGCGCTCGGCGGCCCTGCTGGAGCTGGTCCCCGACTTCGCGGAGCGCTTCCCGGCGGTGAGCGGCCTGGAGGCGGAGGGGCCGGCGGAGCCGTGTCCGGGTGAGGGGGCCGAGGGGGCCGAGGGGGTGCCGTATCCGGAGCGTGAGGCACGCGAGACGTTCCGGGTGGGGCTCGGGGTGCTGCTGGACGGGATCGAGGCGGCACGCGTCGGCCGGACCTGACCGGGGCCGGGTCCGGCCGACGCACCCATGAGACTTCAGGCGACTACGGCTTGGGGAGCCCGCAGCCCTCACGGTCGAGGTCGATCTTGCTGCCGGCCCCGATGCACGGGACCATGTTGTACGTCTGCTGGGCGTAGTTGATGCCCTCGCGGACGGTGACGTTGCCGTTCTCGTCGACCTCGCACGGGTTGTTGTCCGTGCACTCCTGGCCGCTCTCGTTGCCGGTGTTGTTGACGGCGACCACCTTGCCGGTGGCGTCGTCGATCACCGGCGAACCGGACGTACCGCCGATGGTCCGGCACTCCGGGGTGTAGCGGACCGAGTCCTTCCAGGTCCACCGGCCTTCCTTCAGCTGGTGGACGAAGCCGTCGATGTCGCAGCTGTAGGTGCGCTTCCAGTAGCCGGAGGCGACCGTGATAGCGGTGCCCGCCGTCGGGTGGGCGGTCTCCAGCTCCAGCGCCTGGATGCCGTAGCTGTCCTCGATCTGCTGGTAGGTGGAGGTGGTTTCGTAGAGCGAGAGATCGGTGTCGGTCATGGTGCCGTACGCGATCTTGCTCGCCTTCAGCGTGCCGACACCGCTGCCCGAGGCGTTGAGCAGGGTGAACGTCCGGGAGGACGGCTGGTCGACGATGACCTCGCCGGGACCCGGGAAGCCGGATTCCAGGCAGTGCCCGTTGGAGAGCACGAGGGCGGGGTCGGTGGGGGCGGCGTCGGGGGTGCGGACCACGGATCCCGAACAGTTGCTGAGCGCGACGGTCCCGGCGAAGGTCACGGCCTTCGCCTCGGGGCCGGCCTTGGGCGCGGCTTCCTGTGCCTGCTGTGCGGGTTCGGCTGCGACGGCGGGCGCGACGCCCGCTCCCATGAGCAGGGCAGCGAGAAACGCACCGACGAGAGGCTTGTTCATGTGGGGGGGGTACCTCCAGTGATGCCAAGGGCCGGAGATCTTCCGGCTTTTGACATGCGCATGTTTGCGCAGATGTCAGGCCATCACAAGAGGTCAATTCCGGCCGCGGCCACGGCTACCGCCGTCCCGGTCCCGCCACGGGCTCGGCGGCGGCCTCCACGCCGGACTCGGCGGCGGCCTCCGCGCCGGGCTCCTCCGCGCTCCGGTAGATGTGGTCACGACCCCATGCCCCCAGCGGCTCCAGCGCCGCGTTCAGCGAGAGACCCAGCGGGGTGAGCGAATACTCCACGCGCGGCGGCACCTCGGCATACACCTCGCGGTGCACGATGCCGTCGTCCTCCAGCTCCTTGAGGTGGGAGCTGAGCACCTTCTCGGTCACCCCGGGCACGGCCCGGCGCAACTCACCGAAGCGGCAGGTCTTCTCGTTCAGCGCCCACAGGATGAGCACCTTCCACTTGCCGCCGATGACATCCATCGCCGCGTCGATCCCGCAGACGAACGCCCCCGGTCTCCGCACGATCCGCGTCATCGCCCGTCCCCCTGCCGTCTCCCGTCCGCCCGTCATCGCCCGTCCACCCCTCCCCATCTGGTCACTGTCAACGAGGTAACCACCCACTCCAAAGTGCGTACTTGTCGCCGTCGGAGCCTTCGACCAGCCTAATCGCCATGTCCGACAACACCGTTGCCTCCGCCTCGCCCACCCCTCTCACCCTGCTCGGCCTCGGCGCGATGGGCGCCGCGCTCGCCCGTACCTGGCTCGCCGCCGGGCACCCCCTGACCGTCTGGAACCGCAGCCCCGGCAGAACCGCCGAACTCGCCGCCGCCGGCGTGCGGGTGGCGGCGACGGCGGCCGAGGCGGTGGCCGCGAGCCCGCTCGTCGTGACCTGCCTGCTGGACGACGCCTCGGTCCGCGAGGCGCTGGCGGAGGCGGACCTCACGGGCAGGGACCTGGTCGACCTCACCACCTCCACCCCCGCCGAGTCGCGGACCCGCGCGGCCTGGGCGGACGAGCGCGGCGCCCGCTTCCTGGACGGCGGGATCATGGCCGTACCGCCGATGATCGGGGTGCCGGAGGCCGGGGGCTATGTCTTCTACAGCGGCTCCCGCGAGGTCTTCGACGCCCACCGCGAGACGCTGGCCGTGCCCGCCGCCACCCGGTACGTCGGCGCCGACCCCGGTTTCGCCGCGCTCCACGACGTGGCGCTGCTCAGCGCGATGACCGCCATGTTCGCCGGGGCCCGGCACGCGGCCGCGCTGGTGGCGGACGCAGGGATCGACCAGGAGGAGTTCGGCACCCTGGTCGCGGACTGGCTCACGGCGATGGCTCCGGCGACGGCGGTGTACGCGGGCGGACCCGCGCCCGAGGACCCGACCAGCGCGGCCGTGGCGGAGGCGGGGGACGCGGCGCTGCTCCGTACGGCGGAGGAGCAGGGCGTCGGCACGGCGCTGCTGGTCGCGTCGGCGGGCGCGATGAACGGCGTGTGACGGTCCGCGTCGTGCAACGGGGCGGACCGGGGCACGCGCCGCCCCGGCCCGCCCTCACGCCTCGGGCGCTTCCGCGTCAGGCCTCCGTCGCCGCGGTCTCCTTGGCGTACGTCACCGCCTGGCGCAGCGACAGTCCCGGCTCGGCCTGTCGCAGGTTCTTGATGGCCTCGACGGAGTCCGCCGGGCCCTCGTACCCGACGGCGTCCAGCCGCTGGCGCACCCACCGGCCGCGTAGCTCCGCGTCCGAGCGCCCGGCGGACTCCTCGGCCATGGCGAGGGCCCGCTCCAGTCCGGGGCGCTCGGCGTCCGGGGCGGTCTCCAGCGCGCGCCGGAGGCCGGCGACGACATCGGGGGTGTCGCGGACGACGAGTACGGCGAGGGGCTGGGGCTTCCGGAACAGACTCATGATCCACTGCTACCCGGGCCGGCCCGGCTCTCACCGGAGTTGAGCAAGATCTGAGCCGCCGCCGGGGCCGGGCCCACGTTGCCCCGCCCGCCTCGGGTGGGCCTCGGTCCAGCGACCGAGGCCCACCGGTCACGCACTTCGGTCCGCAGCCGGAGGCGCGCCCGTCCCCCGGCTGCGTACGGTCGGCGTATGACACTCGACCTCGACGCCTACTTCGCCCGCATCGGCTGGACCGGGGAGCCCCGCCCCACCCTGAAGGTGCTGCGGTCCCTGCACCGGGCGCACCTGTCCGGCATCCCGTTCGAGAACCTGGACGCCGTTCTCGGCTCAGCCCCGTCGCTGGCGCTCGGCGACCTGGAGGCGAAGCTCGTGCGCAGCGAGCGCGGCGGCTACTGCTACGAGCACAACACCCTCTTCTCCGCCGTCCTGCGGCAGCTCGGCTTCCCCGTGACGCTGCTGGTGGCCCGCGTGGTGCTGGGTGCGGCGCCGGGCGACATCCGGCCGCGTACGCACATGCTGTTGAAGGTCGACGTGGAGGGGGAGCCGCACCCGTATGTGGCGGACGTCGGTTACGGGGCGACCGGCGCGCTGGTGGAGCCGATCGCGCTGGTGGAGGGCGCCGAGCTGTTCGACGGCCCGCGCCACCACCGGCTCGTCCACGTCGCGCACGACGGCCCGCTGCCGATGTGGGAGTTCCAGGCGGAGAAGGGCGGCGCGTGGGAGCCGCAGTACGCGTTCACCCTGGAGCCGTTCGAGGCGCCGGACTACGAGGTCATCAACTGGCACATCGCGACGCACCCGCGCTCGCCGTTCCGGCAGGCGGTGTACGCGCAGCGCACCCGGCCCGGCTCGCACCTGCTGCTGGCCGGGCTGGACCTGGTGGAGACGGCCGACGACGGCACGGTCACGGAGCGGACGCTGAAGGACGGCGAAGAGGCGCTGCGGGTCCTGGCGGACGATTTCGGCATCCGGCTCCCGGAGGGCACCCGGCTGCCGGAGTGACGGTTCCGGCCGGCCGGAACCCCCGCGTGGCGCATCTCACCCGTCCCGGCCGTCCACGCCTCCTTTCCAAGCCGCGACCCCGCCCCGACCGGGCGATCCCACGGTCCGGGGCGGCGGCGGGCATGGCGATGGAAGACGGGGCGGGGGCGGGGCGCGCCCCGGAGGGAGTACGCCGGGAGCAATCCCCGCGCACCCCGCGAAACGCCGCCGTAAGCTCGCGGACATGCAGGTCATCCAGTCGACGAAGCTCGCCAACGTCTGTTACGAGATCCGGGGCCCCGTGCTGGAGGAGGCGATGCGGCTGGAAGCGGCCGGTCAGCGCATCCTCAAGCTGAACACGGGCAACCCTGCCGCGTTCGGGTTCGAATGCCCGCCGGAGATCCTCGAGGACATCCTGCGCAACGTCGCGGGCGCGCACGGCTACGGCGACGCGAAGGGCCTGCTGTCCGCGCGCCGTGCGGTGATGCAGCACTACCAGACCAAGGGCATCGAGCTCGACGTCGAGGACATCTATCTGGGCAACGGCGTCTCCGAGCTGATCCAGATGTCGATGCAGGCGCTGCTGGACGACGGCGACGAGGTGCTCGTACCGGCTCCCGACTATCCGCTGTGGACCGCCTCGGTCTCGCTGGCGGGCGGGACGGCCGTGCACTACCGGTGCGACGAGCAGGCCGACTGGATGCCGGACCTCGCGGACATCGAGCGGAAGATCACCGACCGCACCAAGGCCCTGGTGATCATCAATCCGAACAACCCGACCGGTGCGGTGTACGACGACGAGATGCTGCGCGGCCTGACCGAGATCGCCCGCCGGCACAACCTGATCGTCTGCTCCGACGAGATCTACGACCGGATCCTCTACGACGGCGCCACCCACACCCCGACGGCGGCCCTGGCCCCGGACCTCATGGTGCTGACCTTCAACGGGCTCTCCAAGAACTACCGGGTGGCCGGCTACCGCTCCGGCTGGATGGCCGTCTGCGGCCCGAAGGCGCACGCCACCTCGTACATCGAGGGGCTGACGATCCTCGCCAACATGCGGCTCTGCGCCAACATGCCCGCGCAGCACGCGGTGGCCACCGCGCTCGGCGGGCGGCAGTCGATCGAGGACCTGGTGCTGCCGGGCGGCCGGATCCTGGAGCAGCGGAACACGGCGTACGACCTGCTGACGTCGATCCCCGGGGTGACCTGCGTGAAGCCGAAGGGGGCGCTGTATCTCTTCCCCCGGCTCGACCCCAAGGTCTACAAGATCAAGGACGACCGGCAGATGGTGCTGGACCTGCTGCGGGCCGAGAAGATCATGGTCGTGCAGGGCACCGGGTTCAACTGGCCCGAGCCCGATCACTTCCGGATCGTCACGCTGCCCGCGGTCGAGGACCTGGCCGACGCGGTGACCCGGATCGGCACCTTCCTGGACGGTTACGGACAGCCGTAGACCGGTCACGCTTCCGGATCGTAGACAACTTTAGACTCGTTCCAATGTAGGATGGCCGTACGCACCCTCGGGAGGCCATCCATGTACGAGCCGATCCGCAGCCCCTCGGTCCACAGCCCGGCCGACGACGCGGACTTTCCGCACCGCAGCCGCGAGGAGGAGCTGGACATCCAGCTCGCCGGGCACCTGGCCGCCCTCCTCGCGGTCACCGACGAGCTGGGCCTGGGCGCGGCGGGCGACCGTATCGCCGAGCAGGTGGCCCGGCTGCGCGGCGCCCCGCCCGCCCGGCACGCCGGGCTGACCGCCGCCACCCCCGCCGACCTCCACCGCCGCGCCCACGCCCTCGCGGGCCGCGCCCTGCTGGTGGCGGCGTCCCGCGCCGACACGACCGCCGCCATCCTCTCCGCCGAGCGGATGGACGCCCACACCGCGGCCCTCGCCGCCCTCGCCGACCCCGCCTCCTCCGGGCAGCTGGTCGGCGCCCACTGACGGCCCCGGTCCGCGCGCCTCGGAGGCGTGCGGACCGGGCGCCACGCTCACCTTCGGGCGGCGAACGGTGTCACGGGCGAAGCGCGGCACTCCGCCGTCCGACCGTCCGCCGCCCGGCGGAAGCCCGGGTCAGCCGGCCTTGCGCACCCGCACGGTCGCCGACGCCGTCGAGCCGCTGTGCAGCTCGTCGCCCGCGTAGCCGACCGTGTACGTGACCGGGCCGTTCACCCGCGGCATGTCGTTGATCCGGAACGTGCCGTCGGCCGCGATCGCCGCCGACGTCAGGACACCGGTCCCCTTCTTGTCGGCGCGCTCCACGGACAGCGTGACCCCGGCCGGGAGGGCGCGGCCCTGCCAGGTCAGCCTGCCGGTGATCTCCAGGCCCTGGCCCTTCACACCCTCGGCCGGAGCGTTCAGCGTGAGCGCGGTCGGCGCCTTGGCGACGGAGACGGCGAGGATGACGTCCTGGGCCGGTCGGTGGGTCAGGTCTCCGGTGAAGGAGACGGTGTACGTGGCCTCGCCGACGAGCGCGGGCACGTCCAGGACCGTGAACGAGCCGTCCGCGTCGACCTCGACGGCGGCGAGCCTGCGGTCGCCGTTCGCGTCACTGCGCACCGCGGAGACCTTCACCGGCTCGGCGGGAGCGGGGCCGTCGAGCTCCAGCCGCCCCCGGATACCGAGGGGTTCACCGACGACCGGCTGCCCCGGAGCGGTACTGAGCGCCCCGGTGAAGCGGGAGTCGTGCTGGACGGCCGGGGGCTGGATGACGTGCAGCCAGTACTCGGTGCCGTACGTGTTGGTGGTGACGGCGAAGAGGCGCGAACCGTCCGCCGACCAGCCGAGGCCGCGCGGGGCGACCCTGTTGCCCTCCAGCGCCCCTTCGAAGGCGAACTCCAGCGGCGCCGTGCGGTCCGCCGGGTCGGCCGCCTGCACCAGCAGGTCGGCGGTGCCCCCGGCGGCGGAGGCCCCCCGCGCGAGGTACCTCCCGTCGCCGCTGAAGGCGACGGCCGAAGCCGTGGCCCCGTCCGGCAGCGGCTGGTACTGCACCGGGGCGTCGGACAGGTCGGCGGCGTCCAGCAGCCGGGTGCCCGCGGCGGCGTCGGCGACGGCGATCCGCGTACCGTCGAAGGACTGCGCCACGTCCTTCAGGTCGAGCGCGCCCTTGCCGTCGCTGCCCGCGAACCGGCGCTCCGGTCCGCGTACGAGCGTGCTGCCGGTCGCGTCGAAGGTGGTGAGGAAGGGATCGGTCACCCCCGCGGTGCGCGACTGGCCCATGACGAGGCGGCCGGGGACCTCGGGGCCGCTCCACAGGCGAAGCCGCCCGGAGTCGTTCCAGCCGGTGTAGCCGACTCCCGTGCCCTCGGCCGTGTACAGCCGGCTGTTCCGCGTGTCGCAGTCGGTCATGCCCGCGACCTCGGTGTACCACTGCTTCCCGCCGGCGAAGGCCACGTCGCGCGGGCATTCCACGACGTAGGCGGCGTACGCCTGGCCGGTGCGGGTCTGCGTCTGCGTGTCGAAGGAGAGGATGCCGTTCGACTGCGACACGTAGAGCCTGGAGGCGTCCGTGCTGAGCGCCATCCCCGAGGGCGAGGTGTCGGTGGCGAGCGAACCGGTGTACTCACCCTGGAAGTTGTAGACGAGGACCCGTCCCGCGTTGCGGGAGCGGTTGTCGTCGGTGACGTAGACGCGCTGGTTGACGGAGTCGACGACGAGGGCCGAGTAGGAGGGGACCGGAAGCTTGGCCACCTGCTCCCCCGTCGCCGCCACCGCCGCCGGAGCGGAGACGGCGGTCAGGCCCGCGGTGCCGAGTGCCAGCACGGTCAGGGCCGCCACCGTACGTATGCGCTGCCAAGAAATCTTCAACTGCGTTCCCCCCACGAACTGTTCGCGGCCCTCCGACGAGCGGGCCGCCTTGTGAAGGCCGAGTCAACAAGAGTGAAGATCTCGTGTGCAAGCATACGGCGATGCATGGACGTTCTGCGCGAATGGGGCGGCCCCCGGAACCGTGAGGGGGTTCCGGGGGCCGGGAGGGGCGTCCTTGGTCGGGGACAGGCCCTCCGGGGGCTGCCGGCGACGACTGACGCGACGACAGGCCCCGTACCGCGGCGGATCGTTCGGCCCCACAGGTCAGGGCGGATGTCCGATGGACCCGGCCGCGGGGTCCGTGAGGAGTGCCGGGATCAGCCCAGGCGCTCGACGAGCGCGTGGTACTCGTCCCACAGCTCCTTGGGCGTGTGGTCGCCGAAGGTGTTCAGGTGCTCGGGGACCAGGGAGGCCTCCTCGCGCCAGACCTTCTTGTCGACCGTGAGGAGGAAGTCGAGGTCGGCCTCGGAGAGGTCCAGGCCCTCGGTGTCCAGCGCGCCCTTGGCCGGCAGGATGCCGATCGGGGACTCGACGCCCTCGGCCGTGCCCTCCAGGCGCTCCACGATCCACTTCAGGACGCGGCTGTTCTCGCCGAAGCCGGGCCACACGAACTTGCCCGCGTCGTTCTTGCGGAACCAGTTCACGTAGTAGATCTTCGGCAGCTTGGCCTGGTCCTTGTCGGCGCCGACCTTGACCCAGTGGTTCATGTAGTCGCCCATGTTGTAGCCGCAGAACGGCAGCATGGCGAACGGGTCGCGGCGCAGCTCGCCGACCTTGCCCTCGGCTGCGGCGGTCTTCTCGGAGGCCACGTTGGCCCCGAGGAAGACGCCGTGCTGCCAGTCGAAGGACTCGGTGACCAGCGGGACGGCGGAGGCGCGGCGGCCGCCGAAGAGGATCGCGGAGATCGGCACGCCCTTGGGGTCCTCCCACTCGGGCGCGATGATCGGGCACTGTCCGGCGGGGACGGTGAAGCGGGCGTTGGGGTGGGCGGCGGGCGTGCCGGACTCGGGGGTCCAGTCGTTGCCCTTCCAGTCGGTGAGGTGCGCGGGCGCCTCCTCGGTCATGCCCTCCCACCACACGTCGCCGTCGTCGGTGAGCGCCACGTTGGTGAAGACGGAGTTGCCCCACATGGTCTTCATGGCGTTGGCGTTGGTGTGCTCGCCGGTGCCGGGCGCGACGCCGAAGAAGCCGGCCTCGGGGTTGATCGCGTAGAGACGGCCGTCCTCGCCGAACCGCATCCAGGCGATGTCGTCGCCGATGGTCTCCACGGTCCAGCCGGGGATGGTCGGCTCCAGCATGGCCAGGTTGGTCTTGCCGCAGGCGGACGGGAACGCGGCGGCCACGTACTTGGCCTCACCGCGCGGCGGCGTGAGCTTCAGGATGAGCATGTGCTCGGCGAGCCAGCCCTCGTCGCGGGCCATGACGGAGGCGATGCGCAGGGCGTAGCACTTCTTGCCGAGCAGGGCGTTGCCGCCGTAGCCGGAGCCGTACGACCAGATCTCGCGGTCCTCGGGGAAGTGCGAGATGTACTTGGTGGAGTTACAGGGCCACGGGACGTCCTCCTGGCCCTCCTCCAGCGGCGCGCCGAGGGTGTGGACGGCCTTCACGAAGAAGCCGTCGGTGCCCAGCTCGTCCAGGACGGCCTGGCCCATGCGGGTCATGGTGCGCATGGCGACGGCGACGTACGCGGAGTCGGTGATCTCGACGCCGATCGCGGAGAGCGGCGAGCCGACGGGCCCCATGCAGAAGGGCACGACGTACATGGTGCGCCCGCGCATGGAACCGCGGAAGACACCGTTCTCACCGGTGAAGATCTCCCGCATCTCGGCGGGGTCCTTCCAGTGGTTCGTCGGACCGGCGTCCTTCTCCTCCTTGGAGCAGATGAACGTACGGTCCTCGACGCGGGCGACGTCGGTGGGGTCGGAGGCGGCGTAGTACGAGTTGGGCCGCTTGATCTCGTCCAGCTTGGTGAACGTGCCCTTGGCGACGAGCTCCCCGCACAGGCGCTCGTACTCGGCCTCGGAGCCGTCGCACCAGACCACCCGGTCCGGCTGGGTGATGGCTGCGATCTCGTCGACCCAGGAGATCAGCTCCTGGTGGTGGGTGGGGACAGTGAGGGGAGCCGCGATGTCGCGCGCCACGATCGCTCCTACGTTGAGGGTGTCAGTTGTCTGTAGGCCCCGTGGGGGCTGCGACCCGGATGCTTCGTACCCTTCGAAATCCCCTGGCGCTCATCCGGTGCCGACTGCACTCATTTGATCATCCGACCGATCCGCCCATATGTCCAGGGGGCCTCACACGTGAGCATCGCCACTCATTTGCGCCCTGTATCCGCTACCTACGGGGGCGTAGGTAGCATGCGAGTCATGACTGACGCCGCCGCTGCCGCTGCGACCCCGGGCCCCGTCGTACTCGACCCCGCCCCCGTCAAACCGCGGATGCGCGGCTGGCTGCACGCCGGCATGTTCCCGGCGGTGCTGATCGCCGGCATAACCCTGATCGCGCTGACCGACAGCACGACGGGCCGGATCGCCTGCGCCGTCTACATCCTCAGCGCCTGCCTGCTGTTCGGTGTGAGCGCGGTCTACCACCGCGGCACCTGGGGACCGCGCGGCGAGGCGGTGCTGCGCCGCCTCGACCACGCGAACATCTTCCTGATCATCGCGGGCACCTACACCCCGCTGACGCTGCTCCTGCTCCCCGAGTCGACGGCGCGGCCGCTGCTGTGGGCGGTCTGGGCGGCCGCCGCGGCGGGTATCGCGTTCCGCGTCCTCTGGGTCGGCGCGCCGCGCTGGCTCTACACCCCGTGCTACATCGCCATGGGGTGGGCGGCGGTCTTCTTCCTGCCGGACTTCATGCGGACGGGCGGCATCGCGGTCCTGGTCCTCGTCGTCGTCGGCGGGCTGCTCTACAGCGTGGGCGGCGTGATCTACGGCCTCAAGAAGCCGAACCCGTCGCCGCGCTGGTTCGGCTTCCACGAGGTCTTCCACTCGCTGACGCTGGCGGCGTTCATCGCGCACTACGTGGGCATCTCGCTGGTGGCGTACCAGCACGGGTAGACGCCTCGGGTGACGCAGGGAGGGCCGGTCGCCTTCAGACGACCGGCCCTCCCTGCGTCACTCGTGCTGAGGGTCTCTCACCCGCCCAGCTTGGCGGCCAGCTCCCCCGCTTCCGTGGTCGGCGCGTCGCAGACGAAGTGCCGGCAGACGTACGCGGTCGGCTCGCCGCCCAGCAGCGGCCGGTCCACCAGCAGCGGGAACTCGGCCCCCGCCCCCGGTCCCTCCCCGGCCGCGACCACCGCGCCCGGAGCCCGCCCCAGCAGCGCCGTACGGTGCAGCTCACCGCCGACCGGTCCCGCGACGGCGACCTCCCGGGGCCCGTCGAGCAGCGCCTCGGCCACGGCGAGGCCCCAGCCGACGAACCGGGGGACGCGCGGGCCCAGCGCCCTCACCACGCCGAGCGCGCCCTCGGCGGCGGTGCGGTGGGCCTCGGACCCGGTGTACGCGGCGTACGAGAGAAGCGCCCCGGCGGCGGCCGTCCACCCGGACGGGGTGGCGCTGTCGGTCGGATCCTGGGGACGCCGGATGAGCTGCTCGGCGTCGTGGGCGGTGTCGTACAACTGGCCGCCCTCCCCCGTGAACTGCTCCAGCACGATGTCCAGCAGGAACCCGGCGAACTCCAGCCAGGCGCCCTCCCCGGTCACCGCCGCCAGCGCGAGGAAGCCCTCGGCGACATCGCCGTAGTCCTCCAGCACCCCGGCGTTGTCCCCGGCCAGCCCGTCCTTGGAGGTACGGGTCAGCCGCGCCACCTCGCCCAGATGCACCCGGACGAGCAGATCGGCGGCCTCGGTGGCCCGTTCCACGAGGTCGGGCCGGTCGAAGTAGGCGCCCGTCTCGGCGAGGGCGGCGATGGCGAGCCCGTTCCAGGCGGCGACGACCTTGTCGTCCCGCCCGGGGTGCGGCCGCTCGTCACGGGCGGCCAGCAGCCGGGCCCGTACGCCGGCGACGCGGGCGGCGTCCACGGGCCCCGCGTCCCCCGGCAGCCGGAGCACGGAGGCGCCTTCCTCGAAGGTCCCGTCCTCAGTCACCCCGAAGTAGGCGGCGGCAAAAGCCGCGTCGTCCTCCCCGAGCACGTCACGCAACTGCTCGGGCGTCCACACGTAATAGGCGCCCTCGACATGCTTACCGTCCGCGTCCTCGCTGTCGGCGTCCAGCGCGGAGGCGAACCCGCCCTCGGCGGTCCGCAGCTCCCGCACCATGAAGTCGGCGGTCTCCAGCGCGATCCGGCGGGCCTCGTCCGACCCGGTGGTCCGCCAGAGATGGGCGTACACCCGACAGAGCAGGGCGTTGTCGTAGAGCATCTTCTCGAAGTGCGGGACGATCCACTCCCGGTCCACGGAGTACCGCGCGAACCCGCCGCCGAGCTGGTCGTAGATCCCGCCGCGAGCCATTGCCGTACAGGTGTCGGCGGCCATCTGAAGGGCGCCCTCGGCCCCGGTCCGCGCGTAATGCCGCAGCAGGAACTCCACGACCATGGCCGGTGGGAACTTGGGCGCGCCCCCGAACCCGCCGTGCTGCTCGTCGTACTCCCGGGTCAGCCCGAGCAGGGCCTGCGCCACCTCGGACTCCCCCGGCACCCCGTCCCCGCCGTGGACCAGCGACCGCCCCGCGAGATCGGCGACGATCCGCCCGGCGACCTCGGCGACCTCATCGCGCCGGTCGGTCCAGGCGGCTGTGACCCCTTCCAGAACCTGCTGGAAGGAGGGCGAGCCGTGCCGGGGCTCGGGCGGGAAGTAGGTCCCGAAGTAGAAGGGTTCGGCGTCCGGCGTGAGGAACACGGTCATCGGCCACCCACCGTGCCCGGTGGCCGCCTGAACGGCCTCCATGTACACGGCGTCGACGTCGGGCCGCTCCTCCCGGTCGACCTTCACGGGCACGAAGTGCGCGTTGAGGTAGCCGGCCACGGTCTCGTCCTCGAACGATTCGTGGGCCATGACGTGACACCAGTGACAGCTGGCGTACCCGACGCTGAGCAGCACGGGCACATCCCGCTTCCGGGCCTCCTCGAACGCCTCGGGCGACCAGGGCCACCAGTCGACGGGATTGTCGGCATGCTGGAGGAGGTACGGGGAGGTGGTCTGCGCAAGTCGGTTGGCCATGCCCCCAATCCTCGCGCACCCGCCTCCAGGACACTCGCGCGCCACGGGGCGGGGTGGGAAGGGGCAGGTGGGAAGGGTGGGCGCTGCGGATACCGGGCGGCGCGGCATCCCCGGACCGTAAGCTGTGGGAGCACCTGAAGGAGGCACACCGTGACCACCAAAATGGTGGTGCCCGCGTGGATGCACACGCAGATCAGGGCGGAACAGTACGACTCCTGGTCCGAGGAGCAGTGTGCCGGCATCGAGATCGTGGACGGGATGACCGTCGTCAGCCCAAGGGTCTCGAAGCACCACAGCCGGCTGGCCCGCATCCTGGCCAATGCCCTGGACGCCGCCGCAGGCCCGGACTGGAACGCCGACACGGACTTCGACGTCCGCCTGCAGGACGTTCCGCTCACCAACCGCCGCCCGGACGTCATCGTGTACCGGGCGGAGACCATCGACCTCACACCCACCCGCCCCGAGCACGTACTCCTGGTTGTCGAGGTCGTGGCTCCCGGTTCGGAGACCACCGACCGGATCGTGAAGGTGGACCAGTACGCCAAGGCGGGCATCCCCTTCTACTGGCGGGTCGAGCAGGCGGCCACCGGTGTCCCGATCGTCTATACGTACGTCCTCGACCCCGCCACCAAGGCTTACAGGGACGGCGAGATGTTCACCGGCACAGTGAAGGCCGCCGCCCCCTTCTCCATCACGGTCGATCTTGGGGATATGCGGGGGCCGGAGAAGTCTCCGCTTTCGACATCTGGCCGTTAGCGTCACGCAGCCGTGCCCGGACAGACCGGGAACCGCGGCGCTGCGTCGGCGGCGAGACATGGGACCCGGAGAGGCCAGGTCGATCCCCCGCCGAGTCAAGTACAGAAGCTCACGTGGCGATCCTGGCCGTGTGGGACGGCAGCGAGCCGTCCCACACGGCCGCCTCGGTTCAGGCAGGGTTCAGATAGGCGGTGATCACCATGCCGAGTCCCGCTACCGAGACGAAGGCGACGCCGCCCGTCCTCATCGCCGCCTGGCGCGAGCCGCCGCCAATCAGGCTGTACAGAATCGCGGCCAGCGCGATGACGAGCGCGATGAGCAGGACGATGATGACGGTCATGATCTTGAACTGCACCGGGTTCCTCCCCACAGGGAGTCAGACCGATGCCATGGCGGCAGCCCAGCCCGACCACCCTGCCGTTGACGACAGGTTGATCCATCCGGGCGCTGCTGGTGATCGCGCTCAGTACGGCTTGGCTGCCTGTGTCATCGCCCGCATACAGACCTGTACCGGTGCCTCAGACCAAACAGGAAGACCGGTTCCCATCGGAGCACCAGCGGGAACCAGTAACTGGAACGACTCATGGGAGGGCTGATGTTCCCGTCACCAGAGGCAAGTTGATGTGACCTGACACACAGTCGGCCGGACGGCGGGGCTGAACGTCCGATGGCCGTGAACTCGCACTCAGCAGCGCCGGCACCTCACGCCGCTCCGCCTCCACGAACGCCTCCGGTCCCCACGGCCACCAGTCGACCGGATTGTCAGCGTGCTGAAGCAGGTAAGGCGAGGTGTTCACCAGCGCTGTGAAGGCCACCGCGCCGTTCCCTGCCACGGTCGGCCTCGGGGCGCTGTACGCAACGAGGAATCACCCGCACCCCCGACGCCTCCGACGTCCCGTTCCGCCGCGCAAGGCCGGCCCCCGGCCCGGCCGCCTGGCCGCACAGGGTCGGCGGCCCCGCGCGGATCACGGATTGCACGGCTTGATAGTGGCCCGGCGCAAACCCGCCCCCGTGCCCGAAACCCGGACCAATGTGTTCACTCAACCGGATCAGGCAAATAGTTGGCACAGCCATCGAAGGACGGGGAAAAGTGCCGGGCCGGCGTGGGCCACACCCCTGGGGGGATGAATTCAACCCTCCGCATATGGTGGCCAATTTCAGCCAAGATCTGACGACATGTTTACGGCCCCAGGGTGACCCAGTTCACAAAGTTCAACAATTGACCCCGCCGGTGGCGCGTATCTACGTTGATTTGCGTTCACCGATTCGAGGAGGGAGGTGTTCGCCATGTCGGACAAGGACTTCATCGCTTCGCGCGACGAGAAGAAGGCAACGACCAAGTGGGAGGCCTGATCACAGGACCCCACCGAGTGCCGCCGCCCAGTGATATCCGGGCGGCGGCACCACCCTTCAAGGCCTTCGCGAAAGAGCTTCCCGGCACCCGAATCCCCGATCATCCTTTTTGACCAGATAGGACCGCCGCCTTGAATTCCGACGCCTTCGACGTACGGGTGGAAAAAGGGATCTCCCAAGCTCGCGAGATCGCCGTGAGCGGACAGGTGCACGCCCTGTGCGCCATGGCGCGCGACCATCGCGACTGGCCCGTCCGCGCCGCATGCGTCGAGCTGCTGGGGGAACACTTCTCCGACGTCGAGGAAGCCAAGGAAGCCATCGCCTACGGAACGCACGACCCGGTGGACCAGGTGGCGTTCACAGCGATCCGCACCGCGGGCGAACGGCGCGTCGACACCGCGATACGCGACCTGATCGGGATCGCCGGATGGCCCAGCCAGATCACCCGTGAGCACACCAGCAAGCCGGTGGGTTTCGGCGCCGCCTACACGAAGAGGGCGCTGCTCTCCATCTTCGGGTCGGACGATCCGGACACGCTGCGCCGCCTGGAGGACGAGCACTTCGCGGGCCTGCGCCGGAAAGTGGCGGCCGAGACGCGTCAGCGGAACCATGACGACGTGGTGCTCGTGCCCGGCGGCCCCTTCATCGCCGGCGCGTCGCAGGAGCACATCGACCGGGTGCACCAGCAGGTCGGCTCCTTCCAGATGAACGACCAGGACAACCGCCTGCGCGTCGTCGAACTCCCGTCGTTCACCATCGACCGCACCGCCGTGACGAACCGGCGCTACGCGGCCTTCCTCGCCGAGGCGAACGGCACGGACCGGTTCGACCACCCTGATCAGCCGGTCGGTCACGACCACACGCCGGCCCACTGGCACGACGCCCGCTTCAACGGTCCCGACCTGCCCGTCGTGGGCGTCGACTGGTACGACGCCTGGGCCTTCGCCTCCTGGGCCGGCGGCCGGCTTCCCAGCGAGGACGAGTGGGAGAAGGCCGCGCGCGGGACGGACGCGAGGATCTTCCCCTGGGGGAACGAGTGGGACGCGGCGAACGCCAACGACGTCTCCCGGTCTTTCGGCGTTGAGCCCGAGGGCCGCCTCGATCTCGAACGCCTGCTGGAGTCGGCACACGCGGGCTACCCGAAGACCCCCGTGCTCCCCGCGGACTCCCTGCCGGGCAGCGCAAGCCCCTACGGAGCGCTCAACCTCTCCGGTAACGTCTGGGAGATGACTTCCACGAATTTCTACACCGGAGAGGAAATGGATCCTTTCTTCAAGGGGCGGAAACCGATCGAGTTCATGAACAGAAGGGACGCCTTCTACGCTCTGCGCGGCGGAACGTGGACGTCTCCCGCAGTCTGCCTGACGACGTACTACCGAGGAAAAGACCTCCTCACCGACAGGCACAACGAAATCGGGTTCCGTTGCGTGTATCCGACCTGACAGCCGTGGCTGCGACGAAGGGCTTCATTCCGTGCCGACCGTGAAATTCAAGCGCCGCCAGGACGGTTTCGGAGAATTGACCGGAGCACCGTTCGATGTGGACGCGTTCCTCCTCCAGCCGCTGGTCGCGCGCATCGCCACGGGAAATCTGGTGGTGCGGCCGACCTGGTATCTGTGGGAGGACGAGTCCTTCTGGGTCTTCAGCGGCGCGTGGTCCCGCATGGCGAAACGACTCCGCGCCGACCCGGGATTCGAACTCGCCGTCGACACCTGTGACCCGCACACCGGAAAGGTGCTCCAGGTCATCGGCCGCGGGGAAGGCTCGGTCGTGCCGTTCGACACCGAACGCGGCCGCCGCAAACTCACCCGCTACCTGGGACCCGACGAAAGCCTGTGGGACGACCGGTTCGCCATCGGGGGCACGGTCGAGGACATCTGGTGGATACGGCTGACCCCGGACACGCTCTGGGTCTCCGACCAGTCCTTCCGCCCCTCGATCGACCACCCGTGACTGCCGCCCGCAGCGGAGCCGCTACACGCAAGGGACATGCAAGATGTCGCAGCCTGCCACGCCGGAGTGGTCCTACGTCCAGGCGCTGAAGAACCCCCGGCTGGCTCTCTTCCTGGGCGGTGTGGCCTTCTCCGGTATCGGCGACGGCATGCTCATCGCCGCCATCCCCCTGCTGGCCATCAAGATCCACGGCGACCTGCCGGTGGCCATCGCCGTGTCACTCGCGGCAGCCGCGCCCTTCGTCTCCTCCACCCTCGTCGCCCTCCCCTTCAGCCTCGGCACCCGGCGCTTTCCGGTGCGGGCCGGCCTGGTCTCCGACTGCCTGCTGCGGGGGGCCGCGCTCGTCGCCGCCGGGCTGGCTGCCGTCAGCGAGTCCCTGACCGTCTTCGCGCTCATCGCCGCCTTGTTCGTCGGGTCCTGCCTGCGCTCCGTGGGGACGCCCGCGACGAGGCTCGCCGCGCTCGGTATGGCCCCGAGTCACGGCCGGTTCGCCGTCAACGGACTGCTGGCCACGGTCAGACAGTTCACCCTGTACGTGGTGGGACCCGCCATCGGCGGCCTGATCGCGGGCTTCGCCAGCCCGGAGTGGGCTCTGGTGGTCGACGGCGCCACATTCCTGCCGCTGCTGCTCGCCACCCTTCTGGTGGTTCCTCGTTCCCGCTCTACGCGCAAGGAGGCGAAGGAGAACGAGTCCGGGCTGAAGGTGATGCGCAGGCTCCCCGTCGCCTGGCGCCTGCTCGTCGTCGTCTTCTTCTTCAACCTGCTGTACATGCCGGTGGAAATCGCGTTGCCCCTGCTGGTCAACGGCCCGCTGAGCGGCGACGGCAAGGCCCTCGGGGCGGTCTGGACCCTCTTCGGGATCGGCGCCCTGCTGGGCGCCCTGGCGACGAACTTTCTGCGGTCCGTACCCCAGGTTCCCCTGATGATGGGCATCATCGCCGCGTGGGGGGCCACCACGGTGGGGCTGGCGCTCAGTCAGAACGTCACGTCGGCGGCCGTCGCCTTCTTCATCGGGGGCGTGGTCTACGCGCCGTTCACGCCGGTGGCGTACTCCTACCTGCACACCTTCCTCTCGGAAAGGGACGAGCAGCCCGTCCTGACCCTCTGGTCCACGGTCTCCACGCTGGCCGCGCCCATCGGCCTGCTGGCCTCGGGCCCGCTGGTCCACGCGCTCGGCGGCCGTGGGGCCGTCTTCCTGTCGGCGTTCCTCATCCTGGGCCTCGCGCTCGGTATGACGTGGATACGGCCGATGGCACCACCTCCGGACCCGCCCGAGGCCGCACCGGCCGCACAACTCGGCAAGCACCAGCAGAACAGGGAGACGTGATGGGTTACGACATCGCCGCGTACGGGGACAAGCGGCCTGACTACGACGCGATGCTGTGGGAGCTCCGGCAGGACGAAGCCGAGGCGAGCGCCTTCCTCGCCGGCCTCGCGACGGACGGCAAGGCCCTGGAGCTCGGGATCGGCACCGGCCGCGTGGCTCTGCCGCTGGCGCGTCACGGGGTCTCGGTGACCGGCATCGAAGGCTCCTCCTCGATGGTGGACCAGCTGAAGCGGAAGATCACCGACGAGAGCATCGACGTGGTCGTCGGGGACTTCGCCGACGTGGGCGTCGACCAGACCTTCGACCTCGTCTACTGCATCAGCGAGACCTTCTTCCTCCTCCCGACCCAGGAGAGCCAGATCGCCTGTGTACGCAATGTGGCGGAACGGCTGACGAGCGGGGGCCGGTTCGTGGTCCAGGCCACTGTTCCGCAGCACGGGCTCTTCTGCAAGAAGGAGAGCACCCACACCCGTCACGTGGACGAGGCAAGCGCGGTCGTCACCGCTCGCCGGCACAACCGCGCGGAACAGCGGGTCGACGTGCAGAACATCGTGTTCGACGGCGGGGGCAACCGGTTCCACCCGCTGCGCTACCGCTACGTCTGGCCCTCCGAACTGGACCTGATGGCGAGGCTGGCCGGGCTGGGTCCGGCCTCCCGCACGGGCGACTGGAGCGGTTCCGGCTACGACGCCTCGGGGGGATACGTCGCGGTGTACCAGAAGCCGTGATCCGGAGGGACTGCCCGCGACCCGAAACCACCGGTGACGAAACAGAGGACGACATGGAATCCGTTCTGCCCAGGCTTCCCTTCCAGCGGCGCGGCATATTCGACGTTCCACATGAACTCCGCGCGATGCAGAGCGGTGGGGACCTGGTCAGGGTGCTCACCGCGGCGGGGGACGAGGCGTGGCTCGTCACGCGCTACGAGGACGTACGGAGCCTGCTCGCGGACGCCCGTCTCGGCCGCTCCCATCCGGCGCCGCGTGACGCGGCACGCCTCGGCAACTCGGCGCTGAGCACGGCGGGTCCGGTCGGGAGCTACGCGTCGGAGCAGGAGGACCACGCCCGCTACCGGCGCAGGCTCACTCCGGCGTTCTCGGCGAAGCGCATGCGGCTGCTGCGGGACAGCACCGAGGAGGTCATCCGGGAGACGCTGGACACGATGTCCGGGCTCACGCCTCCCGTCGATCTCCACCAGGCCTTCTCGATGCCCGTCTCGCTGCACGTCATCTGCCGGCTCCTGGGGGTTCCCTACGAGGACCACGACCTCTTCCGGTCCTGGTTCGAAGGCCTGGCCGGCATGGCGGACCTCCAGAAGTCCTCGGAAGCGCGGCAGGCCATGGGCGCGTACATGGCGGCGCTGGCGGAACGCAAGCGCGACCGCCCCGGCGAGGACCTCATCAGCGATCTGGTCGGTTCGGGGGACATGACCCTCGCCTCCCCCGCGCCGGGGAGCGAAGCTGTCCTGGACGACCTCTCCTACGTGGCCGCCTCCCTCCTCTTCGCCGGATACCGGACCACCGCCATCAAGATCGATTACGGTGCGGTGCTCCTGCTCGCCGACGAGGGCCAGCGGGCAGCCCTGCGGGCCGATCCCGCGCTCGCCGAGACCGCCGTGGAGGAGGTCCTGCGGTTGTCGTCGCCGGACCACCCGCTCCTGCGGTACGCCCGCGAGGACCTGGTCATCTCCGGCACGACCGTGCGGGCCGGCGAGGCCGTGCTGCTGTCCACGCTCGTCGCCAACCGCGACCCGTCGGTGTTCCCGGAACCGGACGCGTTCGACATCTCCCGGGATCCCAATCCGCACCTGTCCTTCGGACACGGGCCCCGGCTCTGCATCGGCACCACGCTCGCCCGCGTCGAGATCGCCGCGGCGCTGAGCATGCTGTTCGAACGCTTCCCCGCGCTCCGTCTCTCCGTTCCGCACCAGGAACTCACCCGGCGGACGGACATGATGATGGGAGGACTCGCACGGGTTCCCGTCGAGTGGTGAGCGGCGTACGGGCAGGGAGATCCGGCGAGTGGAAGTGGGGAGTGGAACATGCCGACAGCGGTTCTCGTCATGGGCTGTGGTCTGCGGTCAGGACATGGACGTGACCAGATACGGCTCCTGCACGAGCAGGCGCGGCGCAGAGGGCTGGACCTGATCGGGGCGGAGAAACCCGCGAACCTGTCGTTCGCCGACGCGTCGAGGTTCTCCGCACTCGTTCCGTGCGAGGTGGAGGACTCGGCCGCGGCGGCGGCCACGATGAAATCGGTGGACGCGGATTTCGCCGGGGTGCTGGCCTTCCGCGACCTGTGCGTGGAACCTCTCGCGGAGGTGGCCCGGACGCTGGGGATAGCGGCGATCAGCCCGGCGGCGGCCAGGACCACCCGGAACAAGGACCTCAGCCGGGACCGTCTGCGGGAGGCCGGTCTGCCGCAGCCCGCCGCAGCCCTCGTCCGGGACGTGGCGGAAGCCCGGGAGTTCCTCGACGCCACACCTCCGGGTCCTTGGATCATCAAGCCCCGCGACGGCATGGGAAGCGCCCAGGTCGCTCTGGTCCGCTCGGCGGCCGATCTGGAGCAGGCGTTCGACGGCCGCCCGCAGGGATCCCCCGCCCTCATCGAGGAGTTCGTTCCCGGCCCGGAGTTCTCCGCCGACGGTGTCGTGGTGGGCGGTGTTCCCGTCATCACCGCACTGGCCCAGAAGTCCACGGGTCCTTCGTTCGTGGAGACCGGACATCGCATTCCCGCCGATCTCTCCGACGCGCAGACCGCCCTGGTGGACGCCCAGATGAAGGTGGCGCTGCCCGCCGTGGGCCTCACCCGGGGCCCCTTCCACGTCGAGTTCTGGACGAACGGCACCGGGGTCGTGCTCGGCGAGATCCACGCCAGGCCGGGCGGCGCGTTCATCCCGACGATGGCCGAGTACGCGCGCCCCGGGCTGGAGATGTACGGGCTGTACCTCGACGACGTGCTGGGGCGGCCGGCGCAGGCCCTTCCGCCCACCACCCGCAGCGCGGGCATGCGCCACCTGATCGTCCGGCCTCCCGGGCGGCTCGCCTCGGTCTCCGGCTGGGACGAGGCGGTGTCTGTCGACCAGTGCGTCGCTTCGGGCCTGCTGGTGGGTCCCGGCGACCGGATCGGGCCCGTCACCTGGTCCGCCGACCGGCACGGCTTCGTCGTGGTCGAAGGGGCTTCGGGAGCCGAGGTGGACGCGAGCCTCGACCGGATCGAGAGCAGCATCGGCTTCGAGGTGACCGAGGAGGAGCCTCCCGGGCGGTGAGTTCTCCGCCCGTGCCTTGACCCTCCCTTGCCCTGCGCCCCTCGCGCCGGAGCGCGCCACGCAGGACACTTGACCCCGACGTCGACATCCGGCGCCTGATATCCGACGCTCCGGAACCCGGGATCCGGAACGCAGCTCTCGGAGGGGGACACATATGCGGGACAGCCATCGGGCGGAAGCCGAGAGGCTGTTGGTGCGGGCCGTGGAGGAAGAGGCGCGGCGCAGCGGCGGGCGGACCGACGCGGGTGCGCTGATGTCGCGGGCACGGGCCGCGCTCGACACCATCGCCGCCAGCGCGGACGAGGAGTACGCCGCCTACACGCGGGCGCTGGACTCGGCGGCGGGCGACCGCCCGCCGGCGGAGCGCTTCAGCAGAGCGACACTCGGAACGCCCCTGCTGGTGACGGGAGTTGCCGCGGCCGCCGCGTTCGGCGCCGATCTGGCGCTCGGCGCGAACACCGGCCTGGCGTTCGGCGCGGGCGCGGCCGTCGCGGTGGCCGGCACGGCGACGACCATGGCGAAGGTCACCGCCTCGCACTGGCCCGCCGCCCACCGCCGGGCCGCGGCCGCCGGACAGCCGGGCGGGGCCGAGCAGTTGCGGCTCCAGTGGCTGACCGCCCTGGAGGTGCGGGGCATCCGCCCGTACCTGGACCAGCAGCGGATGCTCAACCCCGCCAAGCGCACGCCGAAGAAGCAGACCACCCCGGTGGTCCAGCAGTTGCGCGGCGGCGACCGCAGCGCGGCGGCCCGCACCCGGGTGGTGCTGGAGCAGTCGTTCGGCCATCTCCCGCAGGCGGACGGGCCGTTCAGCGGGCGGCGAACCGAGCTGGCGCAGATCGCCCGGTGGGTGCACGCGGCCCGCGCCTCCACGCAGACCCGGCCGACCGTCGTCGTGCTGCACGGCGCCCCGGGCTCGGGGCGGACCGCGCTCGCGGTGCGGGCGGCCCACACCCTCAAGGACCAGTTCCGGGGCGCCTGCGTGGTCGATCTCCGCGGCCAGGTCGCCGGGGAGAACCCGCTGCCGACCCGGGACGCCCTGCTGCACCTCCTGAACCGTCTGGGCGCCCCTCGCGAGCAACTGCTGTTCCGCGAGGGCGCGTCGGCGGAGCAGCAGGTGCGACGGCTCTCCGAGCTGTACCACCAGCACCTCACGGGGACGCCGGTCACCATCGTGCTCGACGACGCGACGGACGCCGGTCAGGTGCGCGCCCTCGTGCCGGAGCGCTCCGACAGCCTGGTGATCGTGACCGCCCGGGAGCCGCTGGAGCTGCCGGAGGACCTGGCGGCCTGGGTGCGCCAGCTGCCGGTCGGCGCACTGGACGCGGCGGGCGCGGAGGAGCTGCTGCGGGAGGTCGCCGAGGAGGAGGAGACCGGACCGTACGACTACCCGTCGACGGACGCGATCGTGGAGCTGTGCGGTGGGCTGCCGCTGGCGCTGCGGGTGGCCGGTTCCGCGCTCGGGGCCCGTAGCCGCCACACGCTCGCGGAGGACCTGGGCGCGTACGGTCCTGTGGACCCGGTCGAGCGGGCCCTGTGGCTGCGCTACACCGACCAGGGCGACCAGGCCCGCCGGCTGCTGCGGCGGCTCGCGCTGGCGGGCCGGGCGAGCCTCGGCGCGGCAGCGGCGGCAGCGCTGCTCTCCGCCGACGAGCAGGAGGCGGACCGGCTGCTCACCGTGCTGGCGCGGGCCGGGCTGCTCACCCGCGTACGGGGATCGCGCTACCGGCTGCACGACCTGGTGCGGGCCTTCGCGCTGGCCCGGCTGCTGGACGAGGAGGAGCAGGCCGAGCGGACGGCGGCCCAGGAGCGGCTGCTGACGAACTACGCGGAGCTGGCCGACGCGGTGATCCGGATGGTCGACGGGAAGATGTCGACCCGCGCCGGACAGTTCGGCTCGCACGGCTTCGGTTCGCTGGACTCGGCGCTGCGCTGGCTGGACGACGAGTCGAGCTTCATCACCTCCGCGCTGCGGCACGCGGAGGGCGTCGACCAGGCCACGGTGCTGCATCTGCTGGGCGCGCTGTGCGACTACTGCCTGCTGCGCGGCGACCTGTACCGCCTGGGTGAGATCAGCGAGCTCACGCAGGCGGTGGACCAGGGGCTGCTGGAGCGCTCGGTGCAGTGGCGTACGGGCATCGCGGCCCGGCAGCTCGGCGAGCTGGACAAGGCCCGCACCACCCTGTCCTCCGTCGTCGGTCTCTACCACGAGGCGCAGAACGACGCGGGCGAGGCGCTGGCGCTGTGCTCGCTCGGCATCACCCTGCACCACCAGGGCAATCTGACCGAGGCGGCGGCCCGGCTGGAGGAGGCGCTGGCGCTCCAGTCGTCCGGGGCGCAGGCCGAGGACCGTGCGTGGACGCTGCACGCGCTCGCGGCCGTGGAGCGCGACCGGGGCGATCTGCCGAGGGCGCTGGCGCTGCTGGCCGACGCGCTGCGGCTGCACCGGGAGGGCGAGTCCCTGCACGGCGAGGCGTGGACGCAGTTCCAGCTGGGCCAGGTCCGGCTGCGCACGGGCGAGGTGGCGGCCGCCGAGGAGGCCCTGAGCACCGCCCTTGAGCTGTACGGGCGCACGCGTGACGGGCGCGGTGAGGCGTGGGCGATCACCCAGCTGGCCCGGGCCCGGCTGCTGGACGGGGACCCGGCCGCCGCACTGGAGCAGCTGCGGGACGCCCTGGCCCGGCACCGGGACAACGAGGACGCGCGCGGTGAGGCGTGGACCCTGTACTACCTGGGCCAGGCACTGGAGGAGGACGGCGACACCGATCAGGCGGTGCGCGAGCTGGAGCGGGCCCGCACGATGTTCTCCCGGATGCGGGACGTGTACGGGCTGGCCTGCGCCCGGCACCACTCGGGCCGGGTGACCCGGGACCAGCGGGCCGCGCAGACGGGCAACCTCCGCAATTCGGGGTTCGCCCGGCAGCTGCTGATGGACGCCCGGGCCGACTTCCGGCGGATCAAGGTGCCGTACGGGGAGGCGTGGGCGTGCCTGGAGCTGGCGTTGATCGACGCGGGCAACGGGCGGGCCCCGCAGGCGCTGGAGCTGTGCGGCGAGGCGGCGGAGCTGTTCGACTCGTACGGGGACGCGCGGGGCGGCGACTGGGCCCGGTTCCTGCGCTGCACGCTTCTGCCGTACGCCTCACCCGGGGGCAGCGAGGTGGGCACGGTGGTCGCCCAGCAGGAGCTGGCCGAGCTGGTCGCGGCCCGGCATCCGGCGCGGGACGCCAAGCTGGAGCAGTCGGCGGCGGCGTTCGCGGTGGCGCTGGAACGGGGCGTCGACCTGGAGGACGGCTGGCAGGCGTGGCGGCTGGGGCTGACCCCGACCCGTGGCGCCGGCCAGATCATGGGCGTGGCGGTGGAGCCGGCGAGTCCGTGACCGGGTGAGCGGCGAGGGGGCCGCGCGCCCACGACCGTACGGGCGGGGAGCCTGACCGTACGGGGCGGAGAAACGGGAGCGAGGCGTCCGGCCACCCGGCCGGACGCCTTCCCGTCTCCGTACGCGCGAGGTTGTCTCCGTACGCACGAGGTCGTCTCCGTACGCGCGGGGTTCGGCGCGCTACTTGGCGGGCGAGGCCGCCTTGCCCGAGCCCCCCGCGGGCTCGGCCGCCACCGCGTCAGGGTCGGGGGCCTCCTCGAAGTTCACCCGGCCCATGTGGCGGTTCATCGACTTCATCAGGGCCCACACGCCGACGGCGAGCGCGGCGAAGACGAGGAAGCCGAGGACGCCGGGGGTGACCTTGTTCTTGTCGAGCTCTTCGGCGGCGAGCGGGACGAGGTGCGTCAGTGCCTGGGTCGCGTACATATCAGGCATTGTCGCGGATGCCCGCGAAGAGGTCGCTCTCGGGGAGGGAGGTATCGACCAGAGACTTCGCCAGCTCGTACTCCTCGGTCGGCCAGACCTCGCGCTGGATGTCCATCGGAACCCGGAACCAGCCGCCCTCGGGGTCGATCTGCGTGGCGTGCGCGATCAGCGCCTTGTCGCGGATCTCGAAGAACTCGTCGCAGGGAATGTGCGTGGTCAGCGTGCGCTCGACGCGCTCGAACTCCTTCCACCGCTCCAGCCACTCGCCGTACGGGGACTCCAGGCCCCGGGCGAGCAGCGCCTCGTGCAGCGCGACGGTGCGCGGCCGGTTGAAGCCCTGGTTGTAGTAGAGCTTCCGCGGCGTCCAGACCGGACCGAACTCGTCCTCGGGGAAGCGTTCCGCGTCGGCCGCACCGTCGAACGCGATCATCGAGATCGTGTGCGTCATGATGTGGTCGGGGTGCGGGTAGCCGCCGTTCTCGTCGTACGTGGTGATGACCTGCGGCCGGAACGCGCGGATCTTCGCCACCAGACGCCCCGCGGCGAGCTCCGGGTCCTCCAGGGCGAAGCAGCCCTCGGGCAGCGGCGGCAGCGGGTCGCCCTCGGGCAGCCCCGAGTCGACGAAGCCGAGCCACTCCTGCTGGACGCCCAGGATCTCCCGGGCCTCGTCCATCTCCTTCTTGCGGACCTCGTGGATGTTCTTCTCGATGTACGCGTCGCCCTGGAGCTTCGGATTGAGGATGGAGCCGCGCTCGCCCCCCGTGCAGGTCACGACCAGCACGTCCACCCCCTCGGACACGTACTTGGCCATGGTGGCCGCGCCCTTGCTCGACTCGTCGTCGGGGTGGGCGTGAACGGCCATCAGTCGCAGCTGCTCAGTCAAAGCTCGATCCTCAGTCATTGGTCGCTCTGGTCGATCATCGGTCGCTCTGGTCCATCCGGTCGGCGTGGGGCGCGATCGGGTGACGGGCGGGCGGCTTCTATAGTGACTGAACGAGGGGCCGGAAAATTCCTCGATGCCCGGTCCGGAGGGAACGATCATGACGACGGTTCGCGAGGCTGCGCCCGAGGGGCGGTACGGCCGGACCGAGGACCAGCGTGCGGACCGCAAGCTGAAGATCGTCGGATCGGTCCTGGGCGTCGCCCTGCTCGGTGTGATCGGGTGGATCGGCTACGACTACGTGGGCAACCAGGGCATCAGCGGCGAGATGATCAAGTTCAAGGTCGTCTCCGACACCCGGGCCGACGTCCATCTGGAGGTCCGCAAGGACCGCGAGGGCCACGGCTACTGCGTGGTGCGGGCGCTCAGCGAGGACGGCTCCGAGGTGGGCCGCAAGGAGGTCCGGTTCGACCGGGCCGAGGACCGGATCGACGAGCTCGTCACCGTGGTGACCCGGTCCCGGGCGACCGCGGTCGAGCCGATGGGCTGCACGGCCGACGACGGCCCGCGCGGCTGATCCGGACAGACCACCCCTGACCTGCGGCGATACCCGGCGCGGCGGCCGGTCCGGGCGTGTGACGGTTTACCTTCTCCCCCTTTTCCTGGGGAATTGTTAGGCTCGTGGTTTCGCCCACCCGCAGAGGCACATGCTTCTGGGTAGGGCGATGCTTTGTATTCCCAGCACTTCCCAGTACCGACGAGGAGCACCTGTGACTCAGACCAGCGAAAACGTCACCTGGCTCACGCAGGAGGCGTACAACCAGCTCAAGGCCGAGCTGGAGTACCTGTCTGGTCCCGCGCGCACGGAGATCGCCGTCAAGATCGCGGCGGCCCGTGAGGAGGGTGACCTCCGGGAGAACGGCGGGTACCACGCGGCCAAGGAGGAGCAGGGCAAGATGGAGCTGCGGGTCCGCCAGCTGACCCAGCTCCTGGAGCACGCGAAGGTCGGCGAGGCGCCGGCCGACGACGGCGTGGTCGAGCCCGGCATGGTCGTCACGATCGCCTTCGACGGCGACGAGGACGACACGCTGACCTTCCTGCTCGCCTCCCGTGAATACGCCAGCACGGAGATCGAGACGTACTCCCCGCAGTCCCCGCTCGGCCTCGGTGTGAACGGCAAGCGGACGGGCGACGACGCGGACTACGAGCTGCCGAACGGCAGGACCGCCTCGGTGAAGATCCTGGCGGCGAAGCCGTACACGGGCTGACGTCCGGCCCGCCACGACGCATACGACGACGCGGGAGCCCCGGCCTTCTCGATGAAGGCCGGGGCTCCCGCGTCGTGGGCCGGTCCCCGGTCGCTCAGGTGGCGGCCGAGCGGTACTTGCGGACCGCGAGGGTCCGGAAGACCACGATGATCAGCACCGACCAGATGATCGAGGCGATGATCGGGTGCTCCATCGGCCAGGCCCCGGTGACGGACTTCGGCACGCCCGGCATCGTGTTGCCGAACAGCTCGCGGGCCCCCGCCACGGTGGCGCTGAACGGATTCCACTCGGCGACGTGCTGGAGGAACGTCGGCATACCGGTGACCGGCACGAAGGCGTTCGAGATGAACGTCAGCGGGAACAGCCAGATCAGCCCGCCGGAGGTCGCCGCCTCCGGGGTGCGGACGGACAGGCCGATCAGCGCGCCGATCCAGGAGAACGCGTAGCCGAGCAGGAGCAGCAGCAGGAAGCCGCAGATGACCTTGCCGAAGTTCTCGTGGGTGCGCCAGCCCACCAGCAGGGCGACCCCCGCGAGGACGACGAGGGTCAGGGTGGTCTGGACGAGGTCGGCGAGCGTCCGTCCGGTGAGGACCGCGCCCCGGGCCATGGGCAGCGACCGGAAGCGGTCGATGAGCCCCTTGTGCATGTCGTCGGCGATGCCCGCGCCGGCGCCCGCGGTGGCGAAGGTGACGGTCTGGGCGAAGATGCCCGCCATCAGGAACTCCTTGTACAGCTGCGGGTCGGTGGAGCCGCCGATGCTGATGGAGCCGCCGAAGACATAGGTGAAGAGCACCACGAACATGACCGGCTGGATCAGCCCGAAGATCAGCATCTCGGGGATCCGGGCCATTCGGATCAAATTCCGTTTGGCGACGACGAGAGAGTCCTTCACGGACTGCGTGACGCCTCCGGAGGGGCGGGGCACCAACGTGGGGGCATCCTTGGCGATCGCACTCACCGGGTGTCCTCCTTGCTCCGGGAGTCCTCTTCCTCGTTCCGGTTCGCCTCTGCCGCGTGGCCAGTGAGGGAGAGGAAGACGTCGTCGAGGGTGGGCCTGCGCAGGGCGATGTCGTCGATCTCCACGCCGCTGCCGTCCAGCTCGCGGATGATCTCGGCGAGCAGCTTGGCCCCGCCGCTCACGGGGACGGTCAGCTTGCGGGAGAGCTGGACGACGCTGACCTCGCCCTTGCCGACGGAGGCCAGGACGGACCGGGCGCGCTCGATCTCGTCGGGGCGGTGCACGACGACCTCGACGCGCTCGCCGCCGGTGCGGGCCTTGAGCTCGTCGGAGGTGCCGCGGGCGATGACCTTGCCGTGGTCGATGACGCAGATGTCGTTCGCGAGGCGGTCGGCCTCCTCCAGGTACTGCGTGGTCAGCAGCAGGGTCGTACCGCCCGCCACCAGGTCCTCGATCACGTCCCAGAGCTGCTGCCGGTTGCGCGGGTCGAGGCCGGTCGTCGGCTCGTCCATGAACATCACGGGCGGCGACACGACGAGCGCCGCCGCGAGGTCGAGGCGGCGGCGCATACCGCCGGAGTACGTCTTGGCGGTGCGGTCGGCGGCGTCGCCGAGGTTGAACCGGTCGAGCAGGACGGTCGCGCGGGCCTTCGCGTCCCGGGCGCTCAGCTGGTAGAGCTGCCCGACCATCTGGAGGTTCTCCCGGCCGGTCAGATACTCGTCGACGGCGGCGAACTGCCCGGAGAGCCCGATCGAGCGGCGAACCTCGTTGGGCTTCTTCAGTACGTCGATCCCGGCCACGGTCGCCGTGCCGCTGTCCGGGCGCAGCAGTGTGGTCAGCACCCGCACGGCGGTGGTCTTGCCCGCGCCGTTGGGCCCGAGCAGTCCGAGGACGGTGCCCTCGGGGACGTCGAGATCGACACCGCCCAGGGCCCGGACGTCACCGAAGGTCTTCACCAGACCCTCGGCGTGGATCGCACCTGGCATGGAGGGACTCCCCCGTCACTTGTGGACGACTGTGCCCGTACGGAACCGGTGCCGGTGGGGAGCCGGTGGCCGTGCGGGCCTACTCGGCGATCCTAGGATTCGGAGGGCCGCATCGCGCGGTGAATAGCGGGATCCGGCCAGTCGGCGCGAATCGCACGGTCAGCCTATGACCCGGTAGCCCTCCGCCCGCAGCGCCTCCTCGACGTCCGCGCAGTGCCTCGGGCCCTTCGTCTCCAGATACAGGTCGACCTCCGCCTCGGTCAGTCCGAGGCGCGGGTCGGTGCGCACATGGCTGATGTCGAGGACGTTGGCGTCGGCCACGGTCAGCGTGGCCAGCAGGGCCGCGAGCGCCCCCGGGCGGTCGGTGAGCCGCAGCCGCAGGCTGAGGTAGCGGCCCGCCGCGGACATCCCGTGCCGCAGGATGCGCTGCATCAGGAGCGGGTCGACGTTGCCGCCGGACAGCACGGCGACCACCGGCCCGCGGAACGCCTTCGGGTCGCTGAGCAGCGCGGCCACCGGACTGGCCCCGGCGGGCTCGACGACCAGCTTGGCCCGTTCCAGGCAGAGCAGCAGCGCGCTGGACAGTTCGTCCTCGGTGACCGTGCGGACCTCGTCGACCAGCTCCTCGACCAGGGCGAACGGTACGTCGCCGGGGCGGCCCACCTTGATGCCGTCGGCCATCGTGGCCGGGGCGTCCAGCGAGACGGGGTAGCCGGCGGCGAGGGAGGGCGGGTAGCAGGCGGCGCCCTCGGCCTGGACGCCGACGATCCGGATGTCGGGGCGCAGGGCCTTCACCGCGACGGCGACGCCCGCGGCGAACCCGCCGCCACCGATACCGAGGACGATCGTGCGGACCTCCGGGCACTGTTCCAGGATCTCCAGGCCGACGGTGCCCTGGCCCGCGATGATGTCGGGGTGGTCGAAGGGGTGGATGAAGACCGCGCCGGTCTCCTCCGCGTACCGCTGGGCGGCGGCGAGGGTCTCGTCGACGACCTGGCCGTGCAGCCGCACCTCGGCCCCGTACTCCCGGGTCGCGGCGACCTTGGGCAGGGGTGCGCCGACGGGCATGAAGACCGTGGAGCGTACGCCGAGGAGGGACGAGGCGAGCGCGACGCCCTGGGCGTGGTTCCCGGCGCTGGCGGCGACCACCCCGGCCGCCCGCTCCACGGGGGTGAGGCCGGAGATCCGGACGTAGGCGCCGCGCAGTTTGAAGGAGCCGGTGCGCTGGAGGTTCTCGCACTTGAGGTGGACCGGGGCGCCGACCAGCTCGGTGAGATGGCGGCTTCCCTCCAGTGCGGTCACCCGGGCCACGCCGTCCAGCATTTTCTGCGCGCCCCGGACGTCGTCGAGGATCAGGGCCGGGTGGTGGGGGGTCGCGCGGAAGTTCATGCCCGCAAGTCTTGCAGCTCGGACGGGGCGCGGCAGACTTGCCCATGGCGGCCTGCGGTGGTGTCCGCAGGTTTGTGCGGCACTGGTACACGTTGCCCCGGGGCCGCGTACTCTGTCCCCCACTCATCCGACACCGCACGAAGAGAGTCACCGGCCATGCCCCCTCAGGACATGACGACTGCTGCGTCTCCTTCCGGGGGCGCCGCCCCCGAACACCCGGGCCCCGACCGCCTGCTGGACGCGCTCCAGCACCAGGTGGCGGTCTTCGCCCGCCGTGCCGAGCAGACCCGCCTCGGCGGTGTCGGCCAGGTCCGCAACTCGATGGACCGGGCGGCGTACCTGCTGCTGAACCGGCTGGACAAGGAAGGGCCGATGGGCGTCAAGGCGCTGGCGGCCGGGATGGGGATCGACTCGTCGACGGTGACGCGGCAGGTCGCGCCGCTCGTCGACACCGGTCTGGTCAAGCGCACCTCGCACCCGGAGGACGGCCGGGCGGTCGTGCTTCAGCTCTCCCCGCGCGGCCAGGCCCGCCTGGAGGAGGTGCGCGCCTCGCGGCGCGAGCTGATGTCGCAGGTGACGGACGGGTGGACGGAGGAGGAGCGGGACACGTTCTGCGCCCTGCTCACTCGCTTCAACGGGTCGTTGGCGGCCCGGCAGGCCGCGTACCAGCCGCCGCAGCCCGACTGACGGCGGCCCCTAGGTCCTGTCGTGTCCGGAGTCTTGACCGGGGCGGTGCACCGGGGCTCGTATGTGGTGCATGGCAGAGCGGGCGACCCACCGGGACCGGCTCCGCGCCCTGGAGTTCGAGGCCTTCGTGGCGGGCGCGGGCGGACGCCTGCTGCACACGGCGACGCTGCTCACCGGTGAACCGTCGCAGCCGCCGGGTGCGTATGTGCGGGCCGAGGCGCTGCTGCGCGTGGCGCTCGCCCGTACGTACGCCGACTGGGACAGGCTCCACGGCGGCGACCCCTACGACCGGGCCCGCCGGGAGCTGGCGCTCCGCTTCGCCCGGGAGGCCCGGCGCCATCAGCGGCCGCGCGGCGGTCTGCTGGACCGGCTGACCCCGATGGAGCGGCTGGTGCTGGTCCTGCGGATGTACGAGGAGGTCGGCGAGGAGCAGACGGCGGCGTTGCTCGGGCTGCCGGCCGACCGGATCCGCGCGGTGTGCGCGCGGGCGGTGGCGACGCTGCGGACGGCCGGGCCCCGGCGCGGGGCGGCCGGAGTGGGGCGTGGGGCGGCAGGAGCCGGGCACGGCCCCGGCGGGTCCGGGCGGGCCTCCGCTGCCGGACCGGCCTCCGCGCCCGGTGGCCGGGGGACGCCGTGAGCGCCGGGCGGCGGGACCCGGACCCGCGCGAGGAGCAGGTCCGGCGGATGCTGGACGGCCCGCATCCGGTTGTGCCGCCCGATCTGGCCGCGCGGGCGGTCCGGCACGGCGGACGGCGCCTGCGGCTGCGCCGGGCCGCGAACCGGACGGCGGGCTGGCTGCTGGCGGTGGTGCTCGTCGCGTTCCTGGTCTGGGCCGGCGTCGAGCAGCCGTGGGCGACCGAGCCCGCACAGGTCACTCCGCCGCTGGAGGGCTGGTGAGCCGTTGGGCCCCCGGCGGGAGAGGCCTACGCTGGAGAGAGCGGCTGTCGTACGAGCCGAGGAGGCCGTGATGACGAGGAAGACCGCGGACTGCCGCAAGTATCCGAGCGAGATGAACTGCACCCTCACGCTCACCGGTGAGGAGGACGAGGTCGTCCGGGCCGCGAGCGAGCACGCGGCGTCGGTCCACGGACACGAGAACACCCCCGAACTGCGCGAGCAGATCAGGGGCATGCTGGAGGACGCGAACGAGAAGGTGAGCGCCTGAACGGCATGAACGCGAGGGGCGCCCGCCGGTGACCGGCGGGCGCCCCTGTGATGACGGGTGCCGGGTCAGCCCAGCGCCTGCGTGAGGTCGGCGATCAGGTCGTCGCCGTTCTCGATGCCGACGGAGATACGGACCAGGTCGGCGGGGACCTCCAGCGGGGAGCCGGCGGCGGAGGCGTGCGTCATCCGCCCCGGGTGCTCGATCAGCGATTCGACACCGCCGAGGGACTCGCCGAGCGTGAACAGCTTCGCCCGGTTGCAGACCTCGACCGCCGCCTCCTCGCCGGCCGCGACACGGAAGGACACCATGCCGCCGAAGGCCCTCATCTGCTTGGCGGCGACCTCGTGGCCGGGGTGCTCGGGCAGGCCCGGGTAGAGGACCTGGGAGACCTTGGGGTGCCGGGTCAGCAGGTCGGCGACCTTGGTGGCGTTCTCGGTGTGCCGGTCCATGCGGACGGCGAGGGTCTTGATGCCGCGCAGCACGAGCCAGGCGTCGAAGGGACCGGCGACCGCGCCCATGGCGTTCTGGTGGTACGCAAGTTCCTCGGCGAGCTCCGGGTCGCTGACGACGAGCGCGCCGCCGACGACGTCGGAGTGGCCGCCCATGTACTTAGTGGTGGAGTGGACGACGACGTCCGCGCCGAGTGCCAGCGGCTGCTGGAGGTAGGGCGAGGCGAAGGTGTTGTCGACGACGAGGCGGGCCCCGGCCTGGTGCGCGACCTGGGCGACTGCGGCGATGTCGGTGATGCCGAGCAGCGGGTTGGACGGGGTCTCCACCCAGACCGCCTTGGTGCGCGGGGTGATCGCGGCCCGTACGGCGGCCACGTCCGAGGTGTCGGCCACGGAGAACTCCACGCCCCACCGCGAGACGACCTTCGCGAACAGCCGGAACGTGCCGCCGTAGGCGTCGTTCGGGATGACCACGTGGTCGCCGGGGGTCAGCAGCGTACGCAGGAGGCAGTCCTCGGCGGCGAGGCCGGAGGCGAAGGCGAGACCGCGGCGGCCGCCTTCGAGGGCCGCGAGGTTCTCCTCCAGCGCGGTGCGGGTCGGGTTGGCGCTGCGGCTGTACTCGTATCCGCCGCGCAGTCCGCCCACGCCGTCCTGCTTGTACGTGGAGACCTGGTAGATCGGCGGAACCACGGCGCCGGTGAGGGGGTCGGCGGTGTTCCCCGCGTGGATGGCGAGGGTTTCGAAGCTGTGCTGGTCGCTCATGGGGCCGAGCGTAGTTCCTGGCGGAGGCCCTTACCGGCCACTTGCCGCTCCGGGGACAATGGGTCCATGGAGATTCTGTTGTTCCTGCTCGCGATGTGCATGCTCGCGGCGGTCATCGGCCCCTGGGTGATGCGCCGCCGGGGAGGTATCCGCCAGGTCGCCCCCGGTTCGCCGGACGCCGCCGACCCGGACACGTACGGCTTCGCGCGTCAGGAGGAGCTGGACGTCCGGATGCCGGGCCCGGACCAGGACCTCCTGGACGTGCTCGACGTGGTCCAGGGCACTCAGCGGTGGCAGGCGGCCTCCCAGCTGCTGGCCGGGACGCCGAAGGAGGGCGAGGTGCGCTGGCAGCGGATCCAGGCCTTCGCGGGGGCGGCCTCGCTGGAGCTGGCGCAGCAGCCGGGGAAGGGCGGGTCGTGGCTGCGGGCCTGGCGCGCGGAGTCCCCGAAGGACGCGGGCGGCGCTGCGGTGCACGCGGAGTTCCTGGTGCAGCAGGCGTGGCGGTCCTCGGCCGCGGGCAGCGACGACTTCCGGATCATCCTGGAGGAGGCCCGTACGGTCTGCGGCGAGGCGGCCCTGCTCGCCCCGGGCGACCCCGTGCCTTACATCGTGGAGCTGGCGGTGGCCCGGGGCCTGGGCTACACCCCCGAGCAGTTCGACCAGCTGTGGGCGAAGATCATCGACCGGGCCCCGGCGCACATGGGCGCGCACATCGCGGCGCTGCACTTCCACTCCGAGCGGTGGCACGGTTCGCGCAAGGACGCCGAGGCCTTCGCCACGGCCGCCGCGGCCCGCGCCCCGCAGGGTTCGCTGCTGGCGGCGCTGCCGCTGTTCGCGGTGTACGAGCACCTGCCGGAGGTCAATCTGGTGCAGGGCTTCTACCGCAGCCAGGTGGTGACGAAGGCGGTCGAGGGGGCGATGTTCGCGGTGCACGCGGCACGCCAGGACGACCCGATGCTCGCCCACGTCCGCCACCTGCTGGTGCTGTTCCTGGTGCACATGGAGCGCTGGTCGGAGGCGATGCACCAGCTGGTCCGCATCGACGGCCATGTGGGCGCGCTGCCCTGGACGGCGGAGGCGGACCCGGCCGCGCAGTACACGGTCTACCGGGCGCTGGCGGTGGCGGGGTACGAGGCGAACGGCGGCAGCCCGGCGACGCTGCCGCACTGATCTCCGTACGGCTTCATGGTCTGGCGGGGCGGGGGCCGGGTCGGCTCCGGCTCCGGCTCCGTACGGCTTCATGGCCTGGCGGGGGCGGGGGCCGTCGCGGCGGGGTCAGGTCTTCCCGGGTACGACGGGTGCCTCCGGCACAGGGGCCCGGCCGACCGCCGTGGTCACCACGGCACCCGCCACCAGCGTCGCGCCGGTCACCGTGACGGCCGTGACCCCGATGCCGTCCGCCACCAGCCCGCCGGCCAGCGCCCCGAGCGCGATGGCCCCGTTGAACACCCCGACGAACAGCGAGGAGGCGGCCTCGCGGGCGTCGGGGGCGGCGAGCAGCACCCAGGTCTGCGTGCTCACCGAGACACCGCCGTAGCCGAGGCCCCAGAGCACCATCAGGACGGCCGCGAGGGCGGGGGAACCGCCCAGCCACGGCAGCGCGGCGACGGTGGCCGCCAGGACCGTGCCGATCACCAGCAGCGTGGTGCGCGGCGAGCGGGCCGCCCCGGCCCCGGCGAGGAAGTTCCCGGCCACGCCGGCGATCCCGTACACGAGGAGCAGGACGCCGATCGTGCCCGCGCCGACGCCGGAGACGTCCTCCAGGACCGGCCTGATGTACGTGTACGCGGCGAAGTGCCCGGTGACGAGGAAGCCGACGACGAGGAGCCCGGTACGCAGCCGGGGGTCGCGGGTCAGCCGCAGCGCACCGCCGAACGGGACGGTGCGCTCCGCCGGGAGCCGGGGCAGCAGGAGCGTGGCGGCGACCAGCACCACGGCCCCGAGCCCGGCGGCCGCCAGGAACGCGGCGCGCCAGCCGGCGAGGTCCCCGAGGTACGTTCCGGCCGGGACGCCCAGCACGGACGCGACGGCGATACCGCTGAAGACGAGGGACGTGGCCGTGCCCGCGGACTTCGCCGGGACCAGGCGGACCGCGAGTCCGGCCGCGACGGCCCAGACGCCGCCCATGCCGACGCCGACCAGGACGCGGGCGACGACCATGGTCGCGAAGTCGGGCGCCCAGGCCGCACCGAGGTTGCCGACGACCAGCACGGCGACCAGCACGCACAGGGCCGTACGCCGGTCCGCGCGGCCGAGCAGCGGGACGAGGGCGGGGGCGGAGAGCGCCGCGACGAGGCCGGTGATGGTCAGCGTCAGTCCGGCGACGCCCTCGGGGACGCCGAGCGAGCGGCCCATCGGGGTGAGCAGCCCGACGGGCAGCATCTCGGAGGTGACCACGGTGAACGTGCCGAGCGCGAGGGCCGCCACGCCGGGCCAGCCGCTGCGCGAGGGTGCCGGGCGGGCGGCCCGGGCGCCCGATGATTCCTGAACCTGCGTCATGCCCCCAGCCAATCGGGGCCGGAGACCGGGAACAACGGCCGAGTCCTCATCCTTCTATGAGCTGGACTCATCGATCCGGACCAGGGAGGCGGGGGCACATGAGCAATCCGGAGATCCGGGAGCTGGAGGCCTTCCTCGCCCTGGCCGACGAGCTGCACTTCGGCCGGGCCGGGGAGCGCCTCTACCTCTCGCAGAGCCGGATCAGCCAGCTGCTGCGGGCGTTGGAGAGCAGGATCGGCGGACGGCTGGTCGACCGTACGAGCCGCCGGGTCCGGCTCACCCCGCTCGGCGAGCAGCTGCACGCGGGGCTGCGGCCCGCCTTCGACGCGATCGTGGAGACGATCGACGGGGTCCGGGAGGCGGCGCGCGGCGTCGGCGGGGTGTTCCGCGTCGGCTTCCAGGGGACGGCGAACGACCCGTTCATGCGGGCGGTCACGGCGTTCCGGGACGGGCATCCCGACTGCGCCGCCGAGATCGTGGAGATCCCGCTCGCCGATCCGTTCGGCGCGGTGCACCGGGGCGAGGTGGACGCGGCGGTGGTGCTGATGCCGGTCCGGGACGACGCGCTGGTGCTCGGCCCGGTGTTCTCCGCCCGGCCGCTGACCCTGGCCGTCTCCGACCGGCACCCGTACGCGCGCCGCCCCGGCATCGACGCCGAGGACCTGGCGGGCTGCCCGCTCATCGGCGTTGCGGGAGCGGCCCCGGAGTACTGGCGCCTCGCCCAGGCCCCGGTGGTCACGCCCGGTGGCCGCGCGATCCCGGCGGGGCCCGCGGTGAGCAGCCTCCAGGAGGGCCTCGCCCTGGTGCGGGCGGACCTGGGCGGGATGCTGCTGTGCGACCCGACGGCCGACTACCACGGCAGCCACGCGGTGGCCTTCGTCCCGGTGACCGGCCTCCCGGAGTCCTCCCTCGCGCTGGTGTGGCACCGGAACCAGGAGACGGCCCGGACGCGGGGCTTCGCCCGGGCCCTGGCGGACGTCACCGGGGCCACGAGGTGAGCGCCGGTGCCCGGAATCCCGGCGGCCTCTCCCGTGTTGTACGTACCGAACACCGACCCCCGGAGGAGCCCCGCATGTTCCTGAACCACCGCACCCCCGTGCTCCCCACCCCGGAGCAGGCCCTGCGCGGCCGCCCCGTCCCCGAGTTCACCGTCCCCTCCCGCCACACGGTCCTCGGCAATCCGCTGGTGGGCCCGTACCCGGAGGGCCTGGAGGTGGCGGACTTCGCGCTGGGCTGTTTCTGGGGCGCCGAGCGGAAGTTCTGGCAGACGGAGGGCGTGTGGACGACGCTGGTCGGCTACCAGGGCGGCTACACGGAGAACCCGACGTACGAGGAGGCCTGTTCGGGCCTGACCGGCCACACGGAGGCGGTACGCGTCGTCTTCGACCCGGCCGTCGTGTCGTACGAGGAGCTGCTGAAGCTGTTCTGGGAGTCGCACAACCCGACCCAGGGCTTCCGCCAGGGCAACGACGTGGGCACTCAGTACCGCTCCGCGATCTACACCCACTCCCCCGCCCAGGCAGCGGCGGCCGACGCCTCCCGTGAGGCGTACCAGAAGGTCCTGACGGCCTCGGGCCACAAGGAGATCACCACGGAGATCCTCCCGGCCGAGGGCCGCCCGTTCTGGCCTGCGGAGGCGTATCACCAGCAGTACCTGGACAAGAACCCGGGCGGCTACTGCGGCATCGGCGGCACGGGCGTCTCCTGCCCGATCGGCGTGGCCCCGGCCGAGGGCTGAGCCAGGGCCTCGCGTCGTCGCCCGGCGTCGGGGCGGGACCTCCGGCGGCACGCCGCCGCCCGACGCTCAGGCCGCCAGCAGCACGCCGCCCATCGGACCCGCAGGGCCGGTCGCGCCGACCGGTCCTGTCGTTCGTACCGACCGGTGACCGCCCGCCGCCCCCAGCGACCGGGACCGGCTCCGGGTGCGGGCGGCCGCGAGGCTCACCAGCCGCTCCCCCGCCAGCGCCAGGACGTCGGCAAGGCTGAGACCCAGCGCCTGGGCCGCGGCGGCCAGCACCTCCGAGGAGGCCTCCTTGCGGCCGCGCTCCACCTCGGACAGATACGCCATGGAGATCCGGGACGCCTCGGACACGTCCTTCAACGTCCTTCCCTGCGCCCGTCGTTCGCGGCGCAGCACCTCCCCGACGAGGTCGCGCCAGAGCGGCTCCCGGGGCAGGTCCTGGGACAGGTCCCGGGGTGCCGGGTCCGCCGCCGTCGGGAGCGGGCGCAGGGGGATCACGTCGGCCTGGTTCGTCGTTCGGATGGTCACCGTCCCAGACTAGGAGCGCGGCACCCCCTCGGCACGGGGTCGGCGTTGCGCTCCGGGCGGATCTGCTGTCGGCGAAGTTCCGTGACAGACGGCTGTGTTCGCAGGACGGGCGGTCCGGCGGCGGTAGTAGGCGATCGCGAGGGCGATGGTGACCGGCCCCCAGGCGGCGATGGGGGCGACGCACACCGTCGCCAACAACTCCCAGGCGTCGCTGCTGTATCCGACGTTGTCGACGACTCCGTACAGGGTGAGGCTGCGGTCGTCGCCGAGAGGGACAGCGGTGAAGAGGACAGTGAGGATCAGGCCGCCGAGGACCGCCGGGACGAAGGCGGCCAGAGGCCGGACGCGCCTGCCGCCGATGAGCGGTATCCAGGCGGGCGCCGCCTCGCCCCAGCCCCGGACCAGCCCGACGGTCAGGATCGCGATCACTTCCGTCAGCACGCTGAGCCCGAGGACGTACGGAACGCTCAGCCAGTAGGCGGGCATGCCGCCCGTCTGCACCTGCCCCATCTCGAAGTGCACGGCGAAGGGCAGCCGCCACAGGCACGCCGGCAGCAGCAACAGGGGCAACGCGTGGGCCAGGCGCGTCGCCCAGCGCGGAACGGGCCGCTCGGTGTCCCCCGCGGGCGGGGGGGCGGTGGAAGAGCTTCGGTGTCATGGCTCCACCCTCGCGGGGCGGGCCCGACGGCGGATCCCCCGCGCGTGCCGGGCCGCTCCCCCGCGCGGGGGAGGCCGTACGCGCCGGTCTCAGCCGTGCGGGCCAGCGGTCGCCGGGGAGGCGTAGCCCTCCCCGACCCGCATCGCCCCGGCCTCCGTCAGATCAGCCCCTGCGCCAGCATCGCGTCCGCGACCAGTTCGAAGCCCGCGATGTTCGCGCCGACCACGTAGTTGCCGGGGCTGCCGTAGCGCTCGGCCGTCGTGTAGCAGGAGTCGTGGATGTGCCGCATGATCTCGGCGAGGCGCTCCTCGGTGTGGGCGAAGGTCCACGAGTCCCGGGACGCGTTCTGCTGCATCTCCAGCGCGCTCGTCGCGACCCCGCCCGCGTTGGCCGCCTTGCCCGGGGCGAAGGCGACGCCCGCCTCCTGGAGGACCCGTACGGCCTCCGGCGTGGTGGGCATGTTGGCGCCCTCCGCGACCGCCTTGACCCCGTTGCGTACGAGGTTCAACGCGTCGGCCTCGTGGAGTTCGTTCTGCGTGGCGCAGGGCAGGGCCACGTCGGCGGGGACCGACCACACGCCCGTACCGGGTACGAACCGGGCGTGGGAGCCGCGTCGTTCGGCGTACTCGGAGACGCGGCCCCGGCCGGCCTCCTTGATCTCCTTCAGGAGAGCGAGGTCGATGCCCTTCTCGTCGACGACGTATCCGCCGGAGTCCGAGCAGGTGATGACGGTCGCGCCGAGCTGCTGGGCCTTCTCGATGGCGTAGATGGCCACGTTGCCGGACCCGGAGACCGCGAGGGTCTGGCCCTCCAGGGACTCGCCGCGGCTGCGCAGCATCTCGGCGGTGAACAGGACCGTGCCGTAGCCGGTGGCCTCCGTACGGGCCTGTGCGCCGCCCCAGCCGAGGCCCTTGCCGGTGAGGACGCCGGACTCGTAGCGGTTGGTGATCCGCTTGTACTGGCCGAAGAGGTAGCCGATCTCGCGGCCGCCGACGCCGATGTCCCCGGCGGGCACGTCCGTGTACTCGCCCAGGTGGCGGTGGAGTTCGGTCATGAACGACTGGCAGAACCGCATGATCTCGGCGTCGGACCGGCCCTTGGGGTCGAAGTCCGCGCCGCCCTTGCCGCCGCCGATGGGCATGCCGGTGAGGGCGTTCTTGAAGATCTGCTCGAAGCCGAGGAACTTCACGATGCCGAGGTTGACCGAGGGGTGGAAGCGCAGGCCGCCCTTGTAGGGGCCGAGCGAGCTGGAGAACTCCACCCGGAAGCCGCGGTTGACGTGGATGTCGCCGGAGTCGTCCGACCACGGCACCCGGAAGATCAGCTGGCGCTCGGGCTCGCATATGCGCTCGATGATGCGGGCGTCGACGAACTCCGGGCGCTGGGTCAGTACCGGCCCGAGTGTCTCCAGGACCTCGCGGACCGCCTGGTGGAACTCCTGCTCGCCCTGGTTGCGGCGCAGGATCTCGGCGTAGAGCGGCTCGATGACACGGGCCGCGGCGTCCTGGGTGCGGGCGGAGTCGGGCGAGTCGGGGATGACCGGCATCTGATTCTGACCTTCCGTGGTCGGCTCGTGCGCGTCGGCGCCCCCGTCCCGGAGGACGCCACCGGTCCGATTCTCCCGTGCGGGCCGATGATCTTCGAGGACCATCCACATACTGACCATGATCGGGCGTTTTCCCCCACTCCGGCCCCGTGCCCGTACAGAGGTGCCTGCGCGCCGGCCGGGCGGGCCCGGCGAAACAGGGGCCCGGCTCCGTTGTTACCCGTCAGGAACGGGGACACCTCGCCTGACGATCAGTCATGATGCCCCCATGACCAAGCCACGGGGGCGTCGGAGAGGGCTGCCTCCTGACGCGTTACGGGCGTCGCGCGGGGCGCACCGGGCCGCGAACGGCCCCGCCCGGTCCCGCCCGGCCCCGACCCCGCCGCCGCCCGTACGGGCGCCCGCGCGGGCGGAGTATCCGGCGTACGCCCGCCTCTCGGCCTACCCCGCCCCGGGGCCCCCCAGGCAGCCGCGCGTCCCCAAGGGCACGGGTGACATGCGGCGGTATCTGGCGGTCGGGCTCGACGCCTATCTGTGCCTGCTGTCCGTCGGGCTGCTGGTGCGCTCCTGCCTGGACTCCGGCGGGACGGGGCGCGCGATCGCCCTGCTGGTCGTCCAGCTGACCGTGCTGTCGTTCGCCAATCAGGTGCTGCTGACGATGGCCGTCCGGGCGAGCGCCGGAAAGCTGATCATGGGCGTCCGGGTGATCCGGCTGCCCGACGCGGGCCGGCCGGGCTTCCGCAGGCTGGTGCTGCGCTGGCTGTACGGGCTCCTCTGGCTGCCGCTCCAGCCCTGGCGCAGGCTCCGCGGCCCGGCGACGGCCCGCGGCCCCGAGCACCCCGCCGGCCGCCCCGCCGAGCCGCACGAGGACCTCGCGGGGGTACGCCAGGTGCGCCGCAGCGACCTGCGGTCCTACCGGGCGGCGGTGCGGGAGCGTACGGACTGAGCTCGGAGACAACAGTCCGTCATGGCCTCCCCCGCGGGCCGGCACCGGCCCGGGCGATGAGCAGGGCCACGTCGTCGCGCTCTCCGCTGTGCCGCAGGGTGTGCAGAAGCAGGTCGCAGGTGGCGTCCAGCGAACGGCGGGGGTCGTCGAGAACGTCGAGGAGAGCCTTCAGGCGTGCGTCGATCGGCTGGTCGCGGGTCTCGACGAGGCCGTCGGTGTAGAGGACGAGCTGGTCTCCCCGCTCGAAGTCGATGGAGGTCGATTCGAAGGAGATGCCGCAGCCTCCCAAGGGCGCGCCGGTGGGCAGGTCGAGCAGCTCGCGTGTGCCGTCCGGACGCAGGAGGACGGGCGGCAGGTGCCCGGCGACGGACAGGTCGCATCGCTCGGTGCGGGGATCGAAGACGGCGTAGACGCAGGTGGCGATGGTGTCGAGGCCGTCCGTGATGTGGTCGAGGTGGTGCAGGACCCGGGCGGGGGGCAGATCGAGATCGGCCAGGGTTCTCGTGGCGGTGCGCAGCTGTCCCATGGTGGCCGCGGCTGTCACACCGCTGCCCATGACGTCGCCGACGACGAGGGCGGTCTTGTCGCCGGCCAGGGGAATGACGTCGAACCAGTCCCCGCCGATCTCGATCGTCGCCTGGGCGGGGCGGTAGCGGAAGGCGACCTCCAGCCCCGGCCGCTGTGCGGGCGGGTGGGGCAGCAGGCTGCGCTGGAGGGTGAGGGCGGTCCGGCGCTGTTCTTCCACGGCGCGATGCCGATCGGTGACATCGACGCTGGAGGTGGCCACTCCCAGGACCCTCCCGTCGGAGGATTCGAGCCGGTAGAACGAGATCGACCAGGCGTGGTCATGGTCCGGGTCGGCCGGCGTGCGGCCCACGGTGTACTGGTCCACGATCGGTGTCCCGGAGGCCAGGACCTCGCGCATGGCGCCTTCGAAGGCCGCGTCGATCAGGGGCAGCACCTCGCTGACGTGCCGGCCGACATGCTCGGCTGCAGGCACACCGTTCATCCGCTCCTCCGCGGGGTTGACGGAGATGTACCGGAGGTCGGTGTCCAGCATGGCCAGCCCGATCGGCGCCTGGGACACCAGCTGGGCGGACAGGGCCAGGTTCCGCTCGACCCGCCGCAGCGTCGTCTGGTCGGTGGCCAGTCCCAGGGCCCAGTACTCGCGCTGGTCGTCCTGGAGCCGCATGTTGCGGAACTCCACCATCCGCGTGCTGCCGTCCTTGCGCCGGACGGGAAAGACTCCTGCCCAGCTCTCGCCGTCGTCCATGACCTGGGCGAACAGCCCCAGCACCTTGTCGAGGTGTTCCTCGTCGATCAGCAGATGGCCCGCGTACTCGCCCAGGGCCTCCTCGGCGCTGTAGCCGAAGAGGATCTCGGCCTGGGGGCTCCAGAGATCGATCCTGCCATCGGCGTTCAGGAGGACAGCGGCCACGTTCAGCACATCCAGGAGGCCACCGGGTCCCGACGGCGCCACAGCCGAGGAGCCGGGGTCGCCCTGGAAACGTTCGGTGGCACCCATGACCCAGACTCCTCCCGGCCCCCGGCTCCGGCTGTCGTCCGCCGGTGCGGTCCCTGTGCCGACATCCATCTCCCGGCTGCTCCATTGTCCCCCTCGCGACCTGGGTGGGCAGCCCAGGAGCGAGCGCACGGGCCGAGCCCGGTCCCTGATCCGGCCTGGTCCGGACGAGAGGCCCTAGACCTCCTGCGCCGTACGGTCCCGCGCCGCCCGCATCGCCGCCGCCGTGGCCGGCGCGTCGTACTCCGGGCCGACGCCGGGAACGATCACCACGTCACCGTCCAGATGCCGGGTGCGCAGCGGCAGGATCTCCTGGTAGGCCGGGGACGCGTACCAGGCACGGGCCTCCGCCACTCCGGGAAAGCCCACCATGACCAGCGCGCCCGGCCAGGTCCCCTCCACCACCTCCACCTCGCCTCCGTGCACCAGGAAGCGGCCTCCGTAGGGCTGGAAGGTGGCCTGGATCCGCTCGATGTAGTTCAGCACCTCGTCCTGGACGGGGCCGTCGGCGGGGCGCAGGTGGGCGATGGCGTACGCGGTCATGGTCCGGTCCTCCGTGCGATCGGGTCGGTGCTCTGTTTCGACACCCACGATGCTGCCTGGCGAGGCGGCGGCCGTCGATTACCCCGGAGGTCATGCGGAGGTCGTGCGGGGCGGGCCGACCGGGCCCGGACACGCCGAAGGCGGCGGTCCCGGGGGTCCGGGGCCGCCGCCTTCGGGCGGGGACGGGGTGGCGCGGAGAAGGGGAACCGGCACCCCGGAGGGGAAGCCGGTGGGTGGATCAGGCCTGGGAACCGGCCGTCCACTCCGCCCAGCTCATGTTCCAGCCGTTGAGGCCGTTGTCCGGGGTGATCGTCTTGTCCGGGGAGTTCTTGACGATGACCACGTCGCCGATGAGCGAGTTGTCGTAGAACCAGGCGCCGGGGGCGTTGGGGTCGTTCGCGCCCTTCACGTCGGCGAGGCCCACGCAGCCGTGGCTGGTGTTGGCGTTGCCGAAGATGCCCTTGCCCCAGTAGTTGCCGTGGATGAAGGTGCCCGACGTGGACAGGCGCATGGCGTGCGGCACGTCCTTGATGTCGTACTCGCCCTTGCCGTCGTCATCGGTGAAGCCGACGGTGGCGCCGTTCATCCGGGTCTCCTTGTGCTTCTCGGAGATCACCATCTGACCGTTGTACGTGGGGTTCTCGGGGGAGCCCGCGGAGATCGGGATCGTCTTGATCGTCTTGCCGTCGCGGGTGACCGTCATCTGCTTGGTCTTCGCGTCGACGGTGGAGACCTGGTTACGGCCGATCTTGAAGGTGACGGTCTTCTGCTGGACGCCGAAGACGCCGTCCGCGCCCTCGACCCCGTCGAGGGCCAGCTTCAGGGTGACGGTGGAGCCGCCCTTCCAGTAGTCCTCCGGGCGGAAGTCCAGGCGCTGGCCGTTGAACCAGTGGCCCACGACCTCCTGGCCGCTGCTGGAGCTCACGGTGATGCCGTCCTGGACGGCCTTCTTGTCCGTGATCTCCTTGTTGAAGTTGATCGAGACGGGCATCCCGACGCCGACCGTGGAGCCGTCCTCGGGGGTGAAGTTCCCGATGAAGCTGTTGTCGGGCGAGACGGTGGTGAAGGAGCTGTTCTCGTGGGCCTCGCGGCCCTTCGAGTCGGCCGCCGTGGCGTCGATCTTGTACGTGGTGGAGCGCTCCAGCTGGTCCGTGGGCTTCCAGCTGGAGCCGTCGGCCGCCAGCGTGCCCTCGACCGGGGTGCCGTCCGCGGTCGTCATGACGACCTTGGTCAGCTTGCCCTTGGTGACGGTGACCTGCGCCGCGTTGTTGATGCTGGCGTTGGTCGCGCCGTTCTTCGGCTTGATCGCTATCTGCGCCTCGGAGGCGTCTGCGGCTGCCGCCTTGTCCACTTCCTGCTGCGACGACTCCGAACTCCCGGCGCTCGTCTTTCCGCCCTTGTCGCCGTCGTCGGTACAGGCCGAAAGCACCAGCACGCCGCCGAGCAGTGCGGACACGGCCACGAGGCCCTTGCGCCGCTTGCTGTCCGTCATCACACGCTTCTCCATCGTTGCCGATTTCCCCAAAATCCCCGGACGGGACCGCCAGGCGGCCATTCCCCGTCAATGTTCCAAGAACACCCGGAAAGGGCGGTCCGTTCCGCATCCTCGACAGATGTGGGGAACACCACTCATCGACGCCGCCCCGGCGGTCATGGTTCCCGTTGCCGGGCCCCGGTTTCCGTCGCCGCACGGCGCGGCCCCGGTCCGCTGGTGAGCAGGGCCGGGGCCGGTGTTCTCACACGTCACACCCGCTGCGCGGGGTCACCGTCCTAGCCGTCGTTCTTCCCATTGTGCGCGACCGTGTCGCCGTACCCCTCCTCGTCGTCCCCGTCCCGCGGCAGGAAGAGACCCTCCTCGCCGTCGTCCGCGTCGTCCCAGCCCTCCGCGTCGGGGTCGTACTCGATGGACTCGCTGCTCCAGGAGGCCTGGGCGAGCTCGACCCCGGGCACCTCGCTGACCAGGTCGAAGGGGTCGACCAGCGAGGCGAGGGCCTCTGCACCGTCTGCCCGGACCGTGGCCTCGGCATGCATCCGCTCCTCGGCGCTCTCGCCGCCGCCGACGCCCGCGACGGGCTCCCCGTACTCGGCGGCGATCGATTCGAGGGCGGTGCCGGTCAGGGCGTCGAGGTCGGTGACCTCCAGCACCATCTCGACGCGAAGTCGAACAAACCTGGATGTCTCATCTGTGCTCATGGCCGGAGCGTACGGCCCGGCGAGGCCGCGACTTTCCACCGACCCGCTGCTTTGCTTAGCATCGGCCCACGGGGCTAACTCATGCTTGTCGCAAGGGGATCGAATCTGTGTCCGTCGCTCGTCGCACGCTGCTGACCGCCACCGCTGCAGGCACGCTGCTGGCCGCTCTCTGGTTCGTCCCGTCGGCCAACGCGACCGGTGAGAACGCCCGGCAGCAGGGCGGCCCGGCCGCCACGTCCGACCGGACCGCCGGCCAGGCCGACGACGCCTCCGGGGCGCGCCTCGCCGACACCGGTCCCGGCCTGGACACCACCCCGTATCTCATCGGCGGCACCGCCCTGTTGGGCATCGGCGCAGGCTTCGTCACGTACTCGGTACGCCGGTCCGGGACGCACTCGGCCTGCTGATCCGGTACGCGTACGCATACGAAGAGGGTCCCCGCGCCCCCCGGCGCCGGGACCCTCCTCCGTACCCGTACGGGTCCGGCTTCCTCAGGCCAGCGGCCCGGTCACCGGCTCCACGGCGGCGACCAGCCGCCCTTCCCGTACGAACGTGTCGGCGGCGGCCAGGTCCGGCGCGAGGAAGCGGTCCGGACCCGGGCCCTCGGCTCCCGCGGCCCGCAGCGCGGCCACGGCGGCCTGCGAGGCGGGGGCGGGGACGAGGCCCTCGGCGGCGCGGAGTTCGACGGCGCGGGTCGCCGCGTACAGCTCGACGGCGACGATCCGGGCCAGGTTGTCCACGGCGGTACGGAGCTTGCGCGCGGCGGACCAGCCCATGGAGACGTGGTCCTCCTGCATCGCGGAGGAGGGGATCGAGTCGGCGGAGGCGGGGACCGCGAGCCGCTTCATCTCGCTGACCAGGGCGGCCTGGGTGTACTGGGCGATCATCAGACCCGAGTCGACCCCGGCGTCGTCCGCGAGGAACGGCGGCAGGCCGTGCGAGCGGTTCTTGTCGAGCAGCCGGTCGGTGCGGCGTTCGCAGATGGAGCCGAGGTCGGCGGCGACGATCGCGAGGAAGTCCAGGACGTACGCGACGGGCGCGCCGTGGAAGTTGCCGTTGGACTCGACCCGGCCGTCGGGGAGGACCACCGGGTTGTCGACGGAGGAGGCCAGTTCGCGGCCCGCGACGACGGCGGCGTAGTCGAGGGTGTCGCGGCCCGCGCCGTTGACCTGGGGTGCGCAGCGCACCGAGTAGGCGTCCTGGACCCGGGGTGCATCATCCTGGTGATGGCCCGTCAAGCCCGAACCGGCCAGCACCCGCAGCATGTTGTCCGCGCTGACGCCCTGTCCGGGGTGCGGGCGGATGGCGTGCAGTTCGGGGGCGAGCACCTTGTCCGTGCCGAGCAGCGCCTCCAGGGAGAGGGCGGCGGTGATGTCGGCGGAGGTGTAGAGGTTCTTCAGGTCTGCGAGGGCCATGACCAGCATGCCGAGCATGCCGTCAGTGCCGTTGAGGAGGGCGAGGCCCTCCTTCTCGGCCAGCTCCACCGGCGCGATGCCGTGGGCGGCGAGCAGTTCGCCGGCCGGGCGGACCGTGCCGTCGGGGCCCTCCGCGTCGCCCTCGCCCATCAGGGTGAGCGCGCAGTGCGAGAGGGGCGCGAGGTCGCCGGAGCAGCCGAGGGAGCCGTATTCGTGGACGACGGGCGTGATGCCCGCGTTCAGCAGGTCCGCCATGGTCTGAGCGACCTCGGGGCGTACGCCGGTGTGACCGGAGGCGACCGTCTTCAGCCGGAGGAACATCAGCGCGCGGACGACCTCGCGCTCGACGCGCGGGCCCATGCCGGCCGCGTGCGAGCGGACGATGTTGCGCTGGAGCTGGGCCCGCAGCTCGTGGCTGATGTGGCGGCTGGCGAGGGCGCCGAAGCCGGTGGAGACGCCGTAGACCGGTTCGGGCTTGGCGGCGAGCGCGTCCACGATGAGACGGGCGGCGGCGAGCGCGTCCACGGCGGCGGCGGAGAGCTCGACCCGGGCGCCGTGGCGGGCCACGGCGACGACGTCCTCGGCGGTGGTTCCGGACGTCCCCACCACGACAGTGTGCATATCCATATTCAGCAGCGTACGGACTGAAACCCTTCATGTCACTAGTGCTGCCGTACAGGGCCCCTTACGGCAGCGGCCGGGCTCACGGCCGGTTGCCGCGCAGCCTGCGCCGGTCGTGCGCGGACTTCGGCGGGGAGTCCGCGAGCCGGATGACCTCGCCGTCCCGCCCGGCCACCACCGGCCCCTTGGAGCGGGCGGCCTTGGCCCGGTACTGGGCGGCGTCCGCGAGCCGGAACAGCCGCCGGGCCGAGTGCACGGGGCCGATCGGATCACCGGTCGACGCGACCCCGCAGGCGACCCCGTCGCCCAGCTCGATCACCGCCGCCCGGTCGCAGAGCTCGGTGGCGACGCCGACCACCGCGTCGGCCGGCGGCCCTGCCGCGAGCAGGCAGAACTCATCACCGCCGAGCCGGGCCGCGAGCGCCTCGGGCAGCATCGCCCCGCACAGCGACAGCACCGAGCCGAAACGTTCCAGCAGACGGTCCCCGACGGCGTGGCCGTGGGTGTCGTTCACCGCCTTGAGGCCGTTCAGGTCGCAGACGACGAGGCTGACGACCGTGTCGTCGACCCGGTGCCGCTCGACGGCCTCGTCGAGCTGGATGTCGACCGCGCGGCGGTTGGCGAGGCCGGTCAGCGGGTCGGTGAAGGCCAGCTTGCGGACCTCCTCCAGGCGTTCGGTCTGGGCGATCCCGGAGGCCACGACGGCGGCGAGCACGGTCGCGAAGTCGGCGTCGGCGCGGCCGAAGACGGGCTGCCCGGCCGGCCGCGCCACATACAGCTCGCCCCACGCCCGGCCGTGCAGCACGATCGGCGCGACCACGCAGCAGCCCCGGCCGCGCCGTCGCAGCGCGGCGACCCGCTGATGGCAGTACGGGCGGGCGCCGCGCGCCGGGCCGCCCGCTCCGGCCAGCCCGTCGGCGGTCTCCACCCAGGCGTCGGGTTCGCCGCCACCGGCCCAGCGCTCGTGCAGGAACTCGGTGATCTCCGGGAACTCGTGGACCGGATAGGCCTCCTCCTCGGGGAACTCCTCCTCCCCTTCGGCCCGTTGCCCCGCGTTCACCAGCACCCGCAGCCTGCCCCGGTCCCGCTCCCACACGGAGAGCGCGGCGAAACTGCCGCTCAACGCCTCGCAGGCGCCCAGCGCCGCCGCCCGCCACGATTCGCGCGGCGTGTAGGCCGCGGCCATGGTCTGCGCCAGCGAAACCACGGCCCGCAGCCGTTCGTCGTCACCACCCATTTCTACAGCCTATGTAGATTTGTCCCCTTTTGATCAGTTTGGTGCGTCACTAATTTCAACTATTTCGCGCCGGGAGATCACCCTGTGTCACGCACGCGCGTCGTCACTCGCCGGGCCAGTCCGGGCGCCGCTTCTCGTTGAACGCGGCCACGCCCTCCGCCCGGTCGCCGGAGAAGGCCACCGACCGCCAGGCCGCGTCCTCGACCTCCAGACCCGCCCGCAGATCGAGCCCCTGCCCCAGCCGGAGCGCCTTCTTGGCCGCGCGCAGCCCGACCGGCGAGTTGGCGGCGATCCGGGCGCCCAGCGCGAGGGCCTCCTCGCGGTCCCGGCCCGCCTCGACCAGCTCGTCCACCAGCCCCAGTTCGCGCGCCTCGGCGGCCTCGACGCGGCGGGCGCTGAACACCAGCTCGGCGGCGCGGGCCGCGCCCACCCGGCGCGGCAGCAACTGCGTACCGCCGCCGCCCGGGATGACGCCCACGGACACCTCGGGCAGCCCGACGAGCGCGGTGGTGTCGGCGACGATCACATCGCAGGCGAGGGCGAGTTCGAAGCCGCCGCCGAGGGCGAAGCCGTGCACGGCGGCGATCACCGGCATCGGCAGCTCCAGGACCCCGGTGTAGGCGGCGCGGGCGGTGGGCCGCTGGCGGACGAGGTCGGCGTCGGAGAAGGAGTTGCGCTCCTTGAGGTCCGCGCCCACGCAGAAGGCCCGCTCGTGGCTGGAGGTCAGGACGGTGGCCCGGACGTCCCGGTCGGCGCCGAGCGCGTCGCAGGCGGTGGCGATCGACCGGGCCATGTCGGTGGAGACGGCGTTCATGGCCTTGGGGCGGTCGAGGACCAGCTCGGCGACGTGGTCCTGCCCCTCGTGCCGCCGTACGACGACGAACTCCCCGTACCGCTGCTCGGACGTGACGGTCATGGCTGCACCCCTGTCGGTTGACGGCGCTGTCGGTTGACGACAGCCGTGGGACGGGCGCCCGTTAACGAGCGTTATCCGGCAGGAATCCTAGACAGGACGGCCGGACCGCCGACAGGGCGAATCCGTAACCGCTCAGGAACCGGTCTTCCCCCGCCGGGCCAGCAGCCACGGCTCCACCACGCCGAGCCCGCGCACCGGGCGCTGCCACATCGGCTGGAGCCCGAAGCGGTACGTCGGCAGCGGCGGCTCGTCGTCGGGCTCGCGGCCCTCCTTCTCGGCGAGCCGGGCCCGTTCGGCGGCGGCCGCGACGGCTTCGGCGGCCTGGGCCTCGGACTCGGGGGCGTCGCCGTGGCGGACGAGCTCCTTGGCGAACGCCCCGTCGACCAGGACGGCGTCCTTCGGAGCTATCGAGGTCAGCCGGCTGGCGAGGTTCACCGTGGTGCCGAAGACATCGCCCATCCGGGTGGTGACCGTGCCGAAGGCGATGCCGACGCGCAGGGCGGGCATCGTCTCGTCCTGGGACATCGCCTCGATCAGCCGGAGCGCTATCTCGGCTGCCGTGCCCGCGTCGTCGGCGGCGAAGAGGACCTCGTCGCCGAGGGTCTTGATGAGCCGGCCGCCGTGCGCGGCGACCAGGTCGGCGGCGGTCGTCTCGAAGGACTCGACCAGCTCGCCGAGCTCCTCCTCCTCCAGGCGCCGGGTAAGCCGGGTGAAGCCGACCAGGTCCGCGAAGCCGACCGCGAGCCGCCGGTCGACCATCTCCTCGTCGTCCGCCGCCTGCACGACCCGGCCGGTGGCGGCGGCCAGCTGGCGCCGCCACACGTAGACGAGGAACTCCTGGAGCTCCGGGAGCAACAGCTCGACCAGCGGATACGTGACCTCGGTGCGGGTCATGCCGGGCTCGGGCGGCTCGGTCAGCCCCTCCAGGAACGAGTCGATCTGCCATTCGGCCAGCCGGGCGGTGGTCTGCCCGGTGGAGCGGGCGACCTGGATCGCCATCGGCTCGCTGAGCAGGCCCGCCTCGACGAGACCGGCGAGCCGTCGCAGGGCGAGGACGTCGGCCTCGGTGAGCGCCTTGGCCTGGCCGATGTCGGCGAAGCCCATGGCCCTCCAGAACCGGGAGGCCAGATCCATCGAGACCCCGGCGGTGCGGGCCGCCTGGAAGGGCGTGTAGCGCCGGTCCGCCCCCAGGATCAGCGCTTCGAGGCGGATGGCGAGGGGGTCGTCGGTCGGTTCCACCGTGTGGTCGACCTCGTGGTGGGGTGTGGCGTGGACCGAGGAGTCCGCCCCGGGCTCCTCACCCGCGCCGGACGACGTGTCGCCGACGGTCACCAGCCGCCTCCTGCCCGTTCCCTGCGCACTGCCTGCCGATCTGTCGCTGATCGCCCCAACAGTGATCTGTCGCTGGATCGCCTCAACAATACGGCAGGTGTGCTCTGGCTCACGTCCTTGGTCGTCCGACCTCGGTGCGTCGCGCGTGACATCCGCGGCGGGAGCGCTCTCACGTCCGTACGCCGTAGGGGGCGGCGGCCCCCACGGGTCCGTACGCCGTCGGGGGCCGGGGGCCGCCTCAGGTCAGGCCGCCCGCCGCGCCCCGCAGGTGGACGATGTCCCCGGCCGACACCGGCTGCTGGAGCCCGTCCTCGGTGGAGACGATCAGGCGGCCGTCCCCGTCGATCGCGACCGCCTCGCCGACCAGGGACGCGCCCCCCGGCAGCTCGGCCCGCACCGTCCGGTCCAGCGTCGCGCAGCCCGCCGCGTAGGCGGCCTGGAGCCCGCTCGCGGCCGCGTCGCCGTCGGCCGCCCTCCACGCGCCGTACCAGTGCTCCATCGAGCGCAGGACGGCGCGCAGCAGGGTCTCGCGGTCGGTGGAGACCGCCCCGGCGAGGGCGAGGGAGCCCGCGGTGGGGGCGGGCAGTTCGTCGGCGCGCAGGGAGACGTTGATGCCGAGGCCCACGACGATGCCGTCGCCGGCGAACTCGCCGAGGATGCCGCCGGTCTTGCGCTCCTCCCCTTCCACCGTGACCAGCAGGTCGTTGGGCCACTTCAGCGACATGTCGACACCGGCCGACTTGGCGAGCCCGGTCGCGGCGGCGACTCCGGCCAGCAGCGGCACCCACCCCCACCGCTCCACCGGGATGTCGCCCGGCTCCAGGTAGACCGAGAAGAACAGCCCGGAGCGGGGCGGTGCGGTCCAGTTCCGCTCCAGCCGTCCGCGCCCCGCGGTCTGCTCCTCGGCGACCAGCACCGTGCCCTCGGCCGCCGCCCCGGCACGGGCCCGCTCGGCGAGGTCGGTGTTGGTGGACCCGGTGGACTCCACGACCTCCAGCGACGCCCACAGCGTGTCCGGCCGCAGCAGCCCGCGGCGCAGCGCGGTCGCGTTGAGAGGGGGCCGGTCGAGGTCCGACCAGCGGTTGTGTGACGCATCCGGTGGTGTCATGCAACCCAGCCTAGGTGTGGCAAAGGACGCACTGCCTTTCCGGAGGCGCGCCGATACCCTACGAGGCAGTAACCGCAGAGTGACGAAACACAGCGCCGGAGCAGCATCCAGTGATCCGCTGATCCGCGTGACGAGCCAGTAGCCGCAGAGCCGGACGGACGACCGCCGGTCCCCCCGTGACCACCATCCGGTCGTCGTCCCCGTGACCAGGCAGGGAGCCTCCCCCGATGTCCGAGCCGCAAAGCGACATCCACACCACCGCCGGCAAGCTCGCGGACCTGACACGCCGCATCGACGAAGCGACGCACGCCGGTTCGGCCCGCGCGGTCGAGAAGCAGCACGCCAAGGGCAAGCTGACGGCCCGTGAGCGGGTCGAGCTGCTGCTGGACGAGGGCTCCTTCGTGGAGCTCGACGAGTTCGCCCGGCACCGCTCCACCAATTTCGGCATCGAGAAGAACCGCCCGTACGGGGACGGGGTCGTCACCGGTTACGGCACGGTCGACGGCCGCCCGGTCTGCGTGTACTCGCAGGACTTCACGATCTTCGGCGGCTCGCTCGGCGAGGTCTACGGCGAGAAGATCGTCAAGGTGATGGACTTCGCGCTGAAGACCGGCTGCCCGGTCATCGGCATCAACGACGGCGGCGGCGCGCGCATCCAGGAAGGTGTGGTCGCCCTCGGCCTGTTCGCCGAGATCTTCCGCCGCAACGTGCACGCCTCCGGGGTGATCCCGCAGATCTCGCTGATCGTCGGCCCGTGCGCGGGCGGTGCGGTCTACTCCCCCGCGATCACCGACTTCACGGTGATGGTCGACCAGACCTCGCACATGTTCATCACCGGGCCCGACGTCATCAAGACGGTCACCGGCGAGGACGTCGGCTTCGAGGAGCTGGGCGGCGCCCGTACGCACAACACCACCTCCGGGGTGGCGCACCACATGGCGGGCGACGAGAAGGACGCCATCGAGTACGTCAAGTCCCTGCTGTCCTACCTGCCTTCGAACAACCTCTCCGAGGCCCCGGCCTTCCCGGAGGAGGCGGACCTCGCCACCACCGACGAGGACCGCGAGCTGGACACGCTGATCCCGGACTCGGCGAACCAGCCCTACGACATGCACACCGCGATCGAGCACGTCCTGGACGACGCCGAATTCCTGGAGACCCAGGCCCTGTTCGCGCCGAACATCATCACCGGCTTCGGCCGCGTCGAGGGCCACCCGGTCGGGATCGTCGCCAACCAGCCGATGCAGTTCGCCGGTTGCCTGGACATCGACGCGAGCGAGAAGGCGGCCCGCTTCGTCCGCACCTGCGACGCGTTCAACGTGCCCGTCCTCACCTTCGTGGACGTGCCGGGCTTCCTCCCGGGCGTGGACCAGGAGTACGGCGGCATCATCCGGCGCGGCGCGAAGCTGATCTACGCCTACGCGGAGGCCACGGTCCCGCTGATCACCGTCATCACCCGCAAGGCCTTCGGCGGTGCGTACGACGTGATGGGCTCCAAGCACCTGGGCGCCGACCTGAACCTGGCCTGGCCGACCGCGCAGGTCGCCGTCATGGGCGCGCAGGGCGCGGTGAACATCCTGCACCGGCGCACCATCGCCGCCGCCGAGGACCCGGACGCGACCCGCGCCGAGCTGATGGCGGACTACGAGGACGCGCTGCTCAACCCGTACGTGGCGGCCGAGCGCGGCTACGTCGACGCGGTGATCATGCCCTCCGACACCCGGGCCCACATCGTCAAGGGGCTGCGTCAGCTCCGTACGAAGCGGGAATCCCTGCCTCCGAAGAAGCACGGCAACATCCCGCTGTAGCCATCGGCCCATCCGCTCGCCCGCTCACAGAGAGGTCTGCCCATGATCAAGGTCGTACGGGGCAACCCCACACCGGAGGAGCTGGCCGCCGCCGTGGCGGTGGTCCAGGCGCGTGCCGCGGCCGCCGCCGCCGTGTCCTCCGGCGCGCCGCTGCCGCCCGAGCAGTGGTCCGACCCGGGCCGTATCGCCCGCACCGGCCGCCCGCGTCCGGGCCCCCGGGCCTGGGCCCGGACGTACTGGCCGGCCTGAGACCCTCCGCCGGAGGGTCTGAGGCCGGAACCGGGTGCCGCCGCCTCTTGAGTACCCGTACTCAGGCGCGGCGGCACCCGGCGCAGCAGGATCGGAAGCATGCTGTGGTCCGACCCCGAGAACAAGCCGCCGAAGGAACTGCGTGACGCCCAGGCGATGATGCGCAGAGCCGGCGTGCTGCTGGCGCTGGCGATGCTGCTGGCGATGTTCGTGCTCGGCATCCGCTGACCCGGCATCCCTGGATCCCCGGCCCCGGCGTCCGCTGCCGCAGGGCCCGGCGGCCCTTCTACGATGGCGTGCATGACTGATCAGCGCCGTCTCGTGCTCGCCTCCGCCTCCCCCGCCCGTCTCGGTCTGCTGCGCCAGGCCGGTTTCGCTCCCGAGGTGATCGTCAGCGGGGTGGACGAGGACGCGCTGAGCGCCCCGACCCCCGCCGAGCTGGCGCTCGTCCTGGCCCGGGCCAAGGCGGCGGCCGTCGCCGAGCGCCCCGAGGCGGCGGGCGCCCTGGTCATCGGCTGCGACTCGGTGCTGGAGCTGGACGGCGAGGCGCTCGGCAAGCCCGCCGACGCCGAGGAGGCCACCGCCCGCTGGAAGTCGATGCGCGGCCGGGCGGGCATCCTGCAGACCGGGCACAGCCTGATCGACACCGCCTCCGGCCGTACGGCGTCGGCGACGGCGTCCACGGTCGTACGGTTCGGCGAGCCGAGCGACGCCGAGGTCGCGGCCTACGTGGCCTCGGGCGAACCGCTGCACGTGGCGGGTGCGTTCACGCTGGACGGCAGGTCGGCCCCGTTCGTCGACGCGATCGAGGGCGACCACGGCAATGTCATCGGCCTGTCGCTGCCGCTGCTGCGCCGGCTGCTGGGCGAGCTGGACGTGTCGGTCACGGAGCTGTGGGTGTGAGTTCGGGCCGCCGCTGGGCCTGATTCCGGGTCCCGGGCGGCTCAGACGGCCGCCGGGGCCGCCTTGTCGCCGCCCACCGCGTCATCGGCGCGGCTCTCGGGCCCGTACGAGACCAGGGTGAGCACCAGCAGGGCCAGCACCACCATCATGAACGCGAAGGCGGACCAGCCGACCAGGCCGACGGTGACCGCGCCGAGGACGCCGTGCACGACCGCGCAGCCGATCAGGACGATCCGTCCGGCGCGTCCGGGGGCGCGGTCGCGTATCCCGGCGATCAGGGCTATCAGCCCGCAGAGGACCAGCAGCAGTCCGGAGACGCCGCCCATCGCCCAGGTCCCGGCGGACATGGCGGCCGGGTCCATTCCGGCGAGCGACATGTTCTGGTTCTCGGCGACCGTGGCCAGGACGGCGTTGATGAGCACGATGCCCACCGCCTCCCCGAACAGCACGAGCGCGGTCACGATCGCCACCGGTCTGCGCATCAGCGTCCCACCCCTGTTACCTCTGGTACGTGCGTAGCGCGGACGCTACTCGTGGGTATTCCTCCGGACAAGGGGTTGGACGGGCTCTGGCGACGGGCAAAGAATCCACCGGCCGTTCGTAGGGAGTCCACAAAGAATCGCCGTAAGGACTTAACTGCCATGACAGAGACCTGGACCACACCGGGTGGTTACTGTGCGGTTGAGGATCCCGGCGTACCGTGGTGCCACAAGGGATTTCACTACTGGGGCAAGCCTCGGATCACACTCCGTGTGGGCAAGCTCACCATTGGGGACAGGTCGCACGGCCGTGTCGGTAGTCCCTAAACTCAGCTTGATTCGAGGAGGGAGTCATCGTGCGCAAGGTGCTCATCGCCAACCGTGGCGAAATCGCTGTCCGCGTTGCTCGGGCGTGCCGGGACGCGGGGATCGCGAGTGTCGCGGTCTACGCCGAGCCGGACCGGGACGCGTTGCATGTCCGGGCCGCTGACGAGGCGTTCGCCCTGGGCGGTGACACCCCGGCCGCCAGCTATCTCGACATGGCCAAGGTGCTGCAGGCCGCCGCGGACTCCGGGGCGGACGCGATCCACCCGGGGTACGGATTCCTGTCGGAGAACGCGGAGTTCGCCCAGGCCGTCCTGGACGCCGGGCTGACCTGGATCGGCCCGCCGCCGGCCGCCATCCGCGACCTCGGCGACAAGGTCGCCGCCCGGCACATCGCCCAGCGCGCGGGCGCCCCGCTCGTGGCGGGCACCCCGGACCCGGTCTCCGGCTCCGACGAGGTCGTCGCGTTCGCCGAGCAGAACGGCCTCCCGATCGCGATCAAGGCCGCCTTCGGCGGTGGCGGGCGCGGCCTGAAGGTGGCCCGCACGCTGGAGGAGATCCCCGAGCTGTACGACTCCGCGGTCCGCGAGGCGGTCGCGGCGTTCGGCCGGGGCGAGTGCTTCGTCGAGCGCTACCTCGACAAGCCGCGCCACGTGGAGACCCAGTGCCTGGCCGACCAGCACGGCAACGTGGTCGTCGTCTCCACCCGTGACTGCTCGCTCCAGCGCCGCCACCAGAAGCTGGTGGAGGAGGCCCCGGCGCCCTTCCTGACCCAGGCGCAGAACGACGAGCTGTACGCGGCGTCGAAAGCGATCCTGAAGGAAGCCGGCTACGTCGGCGCGGGCACGGTCGAGTTCCTGGTCGGCCTCGACGGCACGATCTCCTTCCTGGAGGTCAACACCCGCCTCCAGGTCGAGCACCCGGTCACCGAAGAGGTCACCGGCATCGACCTCGTACGCGAGATGTTCCGCATCGCCGACGGCGAGGAGCTCGGCTACGACGACCCGGCGGTGCGCGGCCACTCCTTCGAGTTCCGGATCAACGGCGAGGACCCGGGCCGGGGCTTCCTCCCCGCCCCCGGGACGGTGACGCTGTTCGCCCCGCCGACCGGCCCCGGCGTCCGCCTGGACGCGGGCGTCGAGTCCGGCTCGGTGATCGGCCCGGCGTGGGACTCCCTCCTCGCCAAGCTGGTCGTCACCGGCGCCACCCGCGAGCAGGCGCTCCAGCGGGCCGCCCGCGCGCTGGCGGAGTTCCAGGTCGAGGGCATGGCCACCGCGATCCCGTTCCACCGGGCCGTCGTCGCCGACCCCGCCTTCACCGCGGACCCGTTCACCGTGCACACCCGGTGGATCGAGACCGAGTTCGTCAACGACATCAAGCCCTTCGCCGCGCCCGCCGAAGCGGACGCGGAGGACGAGGCCGGTCGCGAGACCGTCGTCGTCGAGGTCGGCGGCAAGCGCCTGGAGGTCTCGCTGCCGTCCTCGCTGGGCATGAGCCTGGCGCGTACGGGCCTCGCGGCCGGCGCCAAGCCGAAGCGCCGCGCGGCCAAGAAGGCCGGCTCCGCCGCTTCCGGCGACTCCCTCGCCTCGCCCATGCAGGGCACCATCGTCAAGATCGCGGTGGAGGAGGGCCAGGAGGTCAAGGAGGGCGACCTCGTCGTCGTCCTGGAGGCCATGAAGATGGAGCAGCCGCTCAACGCGCACCGCTCCGGCACCATCAAGGGCCTCGCCGCCGAGGTGGGCGCCTCCGTCTCCTCCGGCGCCCTGATCTGCGAGATCAAGGACTGACCGCCCGGAACGCTCCGAGGGGGCCCGGCCCACGTCTTCGCGACGTGGACCGGGCCCCCTCGTCGCAGTGGCATCCTGGAACCCACGAAGGTCCCGAGGACCGAGGGAGGGGCGGAGCCATGGCAGGGGCGATCCCGATGGACACGAGCACGGAACAGCCGTCGGCCCGGCCGATGCGCGCGGACGCGCGCCGGAACCACGACCGGCTCATCGGCGAGGCGCGCAGGTCCTTCGCCGAGCACGGTACGGACGCCTCGCTGGAGGACATCGCCCGGCGGGCGGGCGTGGGCATCGGCACCCTCTACCGGCACTTCCCGAACCGGGACGCCCTGATGAACGCGGTCTTCCAGGACGCCCTGTGCTCACTCCTGGACCGCTCCCGCGAACTGGCGGCGGCGGAGGCCCCGTGCCGGGCGCTGGTGGACTGGCTGGGCGCGATCGTCACTCATGCGGGTGAGTACCGCGGCCTGGCCCACTCCCTGATGTCCGCCTCGCGCGACGAGACGTCGGCCCTGGTCCAGTGCCACCTGCCGCTCCGGGAGGCGGGCGCGGGTCTGCTGCGGCGGGCCCAGGAGAGCGGCTCCGTACGGGACGACGTCTCCATCGACGACCTGCTCCAGCTCACGAACGCGATCGCCCTGGCCGCCGAACAGTCGCCGGACGACCCGGAGTTGGCGGACCGGCTGCTGCGGCTGACGCTGCGGGGGCTGAAGTAGCCGAAACCTTGTCGGGGTTCCGCGAATCCAGCCTCTCCGGCGTTTGAGGAGCGGAGGTTCGGGGGCGGCGCCCCCGACACGGACCTACCGCCGCCGCAGGTCCGCCACCCTCGCCCGCTGCTCGCCCGAGACGTCCGTCAGGGCGGAAGCGCTGCGCAACTGCGGCCCGAGGCCGCCGTTCTGGGTGCGTCGCTGGCCGGGCAGGGGCATGTCCCTCCGGGGACGGGCCCCCGCAGGGGGCCCGTCCCCGCCCGGCGCGTCCGCGTCCGGACCGGCCACGGTGACCTCCACCCCCTGGTCGGCCAGGGACTGGAGCTCGGCGGCGGCCCGCTCGTCGTGGAGCGGGGGCTCGTCGGTCACCAGACGGGTGATCAGTTCGGTGGGCACCGTCTGGAACATGGTGTCCGCGCCGAGCTTGGTGTGGTCCGCCAGGACGACCACCTCCGCGGCGGCGTGCACGAGAGCGCGATCGACGCTGGCCGAGAGCATGTTGGAGGTGGACAGGCCACGCTCCGCCGTGAGGCCGCTCCCGGAGAGGAAGGCCCGGGAGACCCGCAGCCCCTGGAGGGACTGCTCGGCCCCGCTGCCCACCAGCGCGTAGTTGCTCCCGCGCAGGGTGCCGCCGGTCATGACGACTTCGACCCGGTTGGCATGGGCCAACGCCTGCGCCACCAGCAGGGAGTTGGTGACGACGGTCAGACCGGGGACCCGCGCGAGCCGGCGGGCCAGCTCCTGCGTGGTCGTACCGGCGCCGACCACGATGGCCTCGCCCTCGCCGACGAGCCCTGCCGCCAGGTCGGCAATGGCCGTCTTCTCCGCGGTGGAGAGATGGGATTTCTGCGGAAAGCCGGACTCCCGCGTAAAACCGCCCGGCAAGACCGCACCGCCGTGCCGGCGGTCGAGGAGTCCTTCTGCCTCCAGCGCCCGCACGTCCCGCCGTACGGTCACTTCGGAGGTCTGGACGACGCGGGCGAGCTCACGGAGCGATACCGCCCCGTTGGCGCGCACCATTTCGAGGATCAATTGACGACGTTCTGCAGCGAACACGAAACTGACAGTAACCTGGCCGCCGGTGAGTTTTCAGCAGTTTGCGCCGAATAACAGAAGTTGTACTTCAAAGGGGCCTCCAAGTGGTATAGGAGGCCCCTTCATCACTCAGGGACGATCGCGAGGCGGCCGGAGCGCCGCCCGATTCGCCGGGGTCTGACGTGAGTTGCCCGGACTTCCGGACCCTCAGCCCTCGCCCGTGAGCTTGCGGGTGTGCAACTGCCGGGCCACTTCGGCGATCGATCCGGACAGGGACGGGTACACGGTGAAAGCGTTTGCGATCTGTTCCACCGTCAGGTTGTTGTCGACCGCGATCGAGATCGGGTGGATCAGCTCGCTGGCGCGCGGCGCGACCACGCAGCCGCCGACCACGATCCCCGTACCGGGGCGGCAGAAGATCTTGACGAAGCCGTCGCGGATGCCCTGCATCTTCGCGCGCGGGTTGCGCAGCAGCGGCAGCTTGACGACCCGGGCCTCGATCTTCCCCGCGTCGACGTCGGCCTGGCTGTAGCCGACGGTGGCGATCTCCGGGTCGGTGAAGACGTTGGCGGAGACGGCCTTGAGGTTCAGCGGGGCGACCGCGTCGCCGAGGAAGTGGTACATCGCGATCCGTCCCTGCATCGCGGCCACCGAGGCCAGCGCGAAGATCCCGGTGACGTCACCGGCCGCGTAGACACCGGGGGCGCTGGTGCGCGAGACCCGGTCGGTGAGGACGTGCCCGGACTCCTTGAGCCGTACGCCGGCCTCCTCCAGGCCCATGTTCGCGGTGTTCGGGATCGCGCCGACCGCCATCAGGCAGTGCGAGCCGGTGATGACCCGGCCGTCCGCGAGTGTCACCTCGACCCGGTCGCCGACCCGCTTGGCGGACTGGGCGCGGGAGCGGGCCATGACGTTCATCCCGCGGCGGCGGAAGACGTCCTCCAGCACGGCGGCGGCGTCCGGGTCCTCACCCGGCAGCACCCGGTCGCGGGAGGAGACGAGGGTGACGCGGGAGCCGAGCGCCTGGTACGCCCCGGCGAACTCGGCGCCGGTGACACCGGATCCGACGACGATGAGCTCCTCGGGCAGCTCGTCGAGGTCGTAGACCTGGGTCCAGTTCAGGATGCGCTCGCCGTCGGGCTGTGCGTCCGGGATCTCCCGGGGGTGGCCGCCGGTCGCTATCAGCACGGCGTCGGCGGTCAGCCGCTCCTCGGTGCCGTCGGCGGCGGTGACGACGACCTGCCGGGAGCCGTCGGCGGCCTGGAGCCCGTCCAGCCGGCCCCGGCCGCGCATCACCCGGGCGCCGGCCCGGGTGACGGAGGCGGTGATGTCGTGGGACTGGGCGAGCGCGAGGCGCTTGACCCGGCGGTTGACCTTGCCGAGGTCCACGCCGACGACCCGGGCGGCCTGCTCGATGTGCGGGGTGTCGTCGGCGACGATGATGCCCAGTTCCTCGTACGAGGAGTCGAAGGTGGTCATCACCTCGGCCGTCGCGATCAGGGTCTTCGAGGGCACGCAGTCGGTGAGGACCGAAGCTCCGCCGAGGCCGTCGCAGTCGACGACGGTCACCTCCGCGCCGAGCTGGGCACCCACAAGGGCCGCCTCGTAGCCGCCGGGGCCGCCGCCGATGATCACGATCCGGGTCACGAAAAGTCCGCCTCGCGTTGTGTAACCCGCGGCCGCCTGCCGTCCCGGCCGGGGGTCCGGGGGATCGCCCCGGGGGAATGCAGTACGTACTCCATTGTCCCGCACGCGCCAAGGTGCTTCGCCCCGGGGCCCTCCATACGGGAACGAGCCCCGGAACGGACCCGTCCACCGCACGGGAACGAGGAGGCTTGCCGCTCCCCCGACCGGGGCCTTCGTCACAGGAACCGCCGCTCCCGCCGCCACCTCCCGTACCCTCGGACCCATGTCGCTCTACGCCGCGTACGCCGGCAACCTCGACGCGCGGCTGATGACCCGCCGCGCCCCGCATTCCCCGATGCGCAGCACCGGCTGGCTCAACGGCTGGCGGCTGACCTTCGGCGGGGAGCAGATGGGCTGGGAGGGGGCGCTCGCCACCGTGGTGGAGGCGCCGCGCTCCCAGGTCTTCGTCGCGCTGTACGACCTGGCGCCGATGGACGAGGACTCCATGGACCGCTGGGAGGGCGTCGGGCTCGACATCTACCGCCGCATGCGCATCCGGGTGCACACCCTGGACGGCGAGGAGCCGGCCTGGATCTACGTGCTGAACGGGTACGAGGGCGGGCTGCCCTCGGCGCGCTATCTGGGCGAGATCGCGGACGCGGCCGAGTCCGCGGGCGCCCCGCACGACTATGTGATGGAACTCCGCAAGCGCCCCTGCTGACCAGGGCGAACGCACCCCCGAACCGCTCCTCTTCGTACAAAAACACAAACACCACGTGCGCCTCTTTGCGCCAGTGCATCTACGCGCGTAGGGATTCAGCGGTTACGCTCATCCGCGTGAACGCATCTGTTATTCCGGACAACATCCAGGGCGACCCGCAGGCAGCCGCCGCCGGGGCCGCCGCCCGCCTGCGCGAGCTGACCGGCGCCGAGACCCATGACGTCGCCCTGGTCATGGGCTCCGGCTGGGCGCCCGCGGGCGAGGCACTCGGCGTCCCGGAGGCCGAGTTCCCCGTGACCGAGCTGCCCGGCTTCCCCGCGCCCGCCGTCGAGGGCCACGGCGGCACGGTCCGCTCGTACAGGATCGGCGAGAAGCGCGCGCTGGTCTTCCTCGGCCGCACGCACTTCTACGAGGGCCGGGGCGTCGCCGCCGTCGCCCACGGGGTCCGTACGGCGGTGGCCGCGGGCTGCAAGACCGTCGTCCTGACGAACGGCTGCGGCGGTCTGCGCGAGGGCATGCGCCCGGGTCAGCCGGTCCTGATCAGCGACCACATCAACCTGACGGCCGCATCGCCGATCATCGGCGCCAACTTCGTCGACCTGACCGACCTGTACTCCCCGCGGCTGCGCGCGCTGTGCAAGGAGATCGACGACACCCTCGAAGAGGGCGTGTACGTCCAGTTCCCCGGCCCGCACTACGAGACCCCGGCCGAGATCAACATGGTCCGGGTCATGGGCGGCGACCTGGTGGGCATGTCCACGGTCCTGGAGGCCATCGCGGCCCGCGAGGCGGGCGCCGAGGTGCTCGGCCTCTCCCTGGTCACCAACCTGGCGGCGGGCCTCTCCGGCGAACCCCTCAACCACGAGGAGGTCCTCCAGGCGGGCCGCGACTCGGCGACCCGGATGGGCGCGCTGCTGGCGAGGGTGCTGGAGCGCATCTAGTTCTCAGCCCCTCCGGCGTTCGAGGAGCGGGGTCCGGGGCGGAGCCCCGGCGTCCACCCACCCGCACCGCCCCACCACCACCCGCACACCCCGAAAGGCGGCCCCCGTGCAGCACGACCTCATCGCACAGGCCAGGACCTGGCTGGCCGAGGACCCCGACCCCGAGACCCGCGACGAGCTGGCCGCCCTCATCGACGCGGGCGACACCGACGAGCTCGCCGCCCGCTTCGCGGGCACGCTCCAGTTCGGCACCGCCGGACTGCGCGGCGAGCTCGGGGCCGGCCCGATGCGGATGAACCGGTCCGTGGTGATCCGGGCGGCGGCGGGCCTCGCCGCCTATCTGAAGGCCCAGGGCCAGGAGGGCGGCCTCGTCGTCATCGGCTACGACGCCCGCTACAAGTCGGCGGACTTCGCGCGCGACACCGCCGCCGTGATGACCGGCGCCGGGCTGCGCGCCGCCGTGCTGCCCCGCCCGCTCCCCACCCCCGTCCTGGCGTACGCCATAAGGCACCTGGGCGCCGTCGCGGGCGTCGAGGTCACCGCCAGCCACAACCCGCCGCGCGACAACGGCTACAAGGTCTACCTCGGCGACGGCTCGCAGATCGTGCCCCCCGCCGACGGCGAGATCGCGGCCGCCATCGCCGCGGTCGGCCCGCTGGCGGGCGTCGTACGCCCCGAGGACGGCTGGGAGACCCTCGGCGAGGAGGTCCTGGCCGCCTATCTCGCCCGTACGGACGCGGTCCTGGCCTCCGGCAGCCCCCGCACCGCGCGCACGGTCTACACGGCGATGCACGGCGTCGGCACGTCCGTGCTGACGGCCGCGTTCGCGCGGGCCGGCTTCCCGGAGCCGGTGCTCGTCACCGAGCAGGCCGAGCCCGACCCCGCGTTCCCCACCGTCGCCTTCCCCAACCCGGAAGAGCCCGGCGCGATGGATCTCGCGTTCGCCACCGCGCGCCGGGCGGCCCCGGACCTGATCATCGCCAACGACCCGGACGCGGACCGCTGCGCCGTCGCCGTGCCCGACACCTCCGCCGAGGGCGGCTGGCGGATGCTGCGCGGCGACGAGGTGGGCGCGCTGCTCGCCGCGCACCTGGTGGAGCGGGGCGCGAGCGGCGTGTTCGCGGAGTCGATCGTGTCGTCGTCGCTGCTGGGCCGGATCGCCGAGAAGGCGGGCCTCGGGTACGAGGAGACGCTGACGGGCTTCAAGTGGATCGCCCGGGTGGACGGCCTGCGGTACGGCTACGAGGAGGCGCTCGGCTACTGCGTCGACCCCGAGGGCGTCCGCGACAAGGACGGCATCACCGCCGCCCTGCTCGTCGCCGAGCTCGCCTCCGTACTCAAGGAGCAGGGCCGTACGCTCCTGGACCTGCTGGACGATCTGGCGCTCGCCCACGGCCTGCACGCCACCGACCAGCTCTCGGTGCGGGTGGAGGACCTGTCGGTCATCTCGGACGCCATGGCCCGGCTCCGCGAGCAGCCCCCGACCGCCCTGGCCGGCCTCGCGGTCACCTCGGCCGAGGACCTGTCGCGGGGCACGGACCGGCTGCCGCCCACCGACGGGCTGCGCTACCACCTGGAGGGGGCCCGGGTGATCGTCCGCCCGAGCGGCACCGAGCCGAAGCTGAAGTGCTACCTGGAGGTCGTCGTCCCGGTGGCGGACGCGGCCGGGCTGCCCGCGGCGCGGGCCCGGGGCGCGGAGCTGCTCGCCGGGATCAAGCGGGACCTGGCGACGGCAGCGGGCATCTGACGGACCACTTCCCCGCACGCCGAAGGGCCGGCACCCACCCGGGTACCGGCCCTTCGGCGTTCCGTCGCGTCGGCCTCAGCCCACCGCCACCAGCACCACCAGCAGCACGACCCCCGCGACGGCCGGGGCGATCACCTCGTACGCCCAGCGCACCGAGCCCCTGTCCGCGCCCTCGGGGGTCGTGTCACCGGCCCGCTCGGCGATGTCCCGCAGATCGCGGACGGTCTGGTCGGCGGAGGCGGTGCGCCCGGCGGAGTCACGGACGTCGGCGCTGACCGACGTACGGCCGTAGGGGTCGTCGTGCGCCGCGCGGGCCGCCGTGCGCGCCGCGCGCTTGCGGGCGCGCAGGGAGACGGGGATGGCCCACAGCTGGTACTTCGTGCCGTCCCGGGCGAGCAGCTCGGAGGAGTACGAGGCCCGTACGTCGGCGACCTCCGTCCAGGGGAGCTGGATCGTCCGGAACGGGTTGCGGACCCGGATGCGCTCGTCGTTCGCGAAGACGGCGGGCCGCAGGGTGAACGCCACCACCAGCGGCACCACGAGGAGCAGCGCGGCCAGCGCGAGCCACGGCGTCCGCCCCTCGCCCCGGATCATGGCGTCCCCGGCCATCCAGGCGATCAGCAGGAGCAGCAGGGACCCGCAGACCAGCGCGGCCACGGAACGGTAGGTCCGGTCGGCGTGGGGCGGCTCTGCGGGAGGTGTGGGGCTCGTCATGGGGCCGATTCTGCCTGACGGGCGTCCGCCCGGGAGGAGCGCCCGCCCGCGCTTGCGCCCCCGAGGCGGATCGCACGGATGGCCCGGCCCCCTGTACAGGTCGCTACGCGCGTAGATATGCTCCTCTGGTGACCATGCCCACCACTGCCCCCGCATTCGCCGACGCGACCGCGTCCGACAGTGCGCTGCGCCGCTTCCTGTTCGGGTTGCCCGGCGTCGACGCCGTCGGCCTCGAAGCGCGCGCCGCCTCCCTCGGAACCCGTTCGATCAAGACGACGGCCAAGGCGTACGCCATCGATCTCGCCATCTCGATGATCGACCTGACGACGCTGGAAGGCGCGGACACCCCGGGCAAGGTCCGGGCTCTCGCCGCCAAGGCCGTCAACCCCGACCCGACCGACCGCACGACCCCGCGCACCGCGGCCGTCTGCGTCTACCCCGACATGGCCTCCACCGCCGCCGCCGCGCTGGCCGGTTCCGGTGTGAGGGTGGCATCCGTGGCGACCGCCTTCCCGGCGGGCCGTGCCGCGCTGGACGTCAAGCTCGCGGACGTCCGCGACGCCGTGGCGGCCGGGGCCGACGAGATCGACATGGTGATCGACCGGGGGGCGTTCCTCTCCGGCCGGTTCCTGAAGGTGTACGAGGAGATCCTCGCTGTGAAGGCGGAGTGCGGCCCCGCCCGCCTCAAGGTGATCTTCGAGACCGGCGAGCTGTCCACGTACGACAACATCCGCCGGGCGTCCTGGATCGGGATGCTGGCGGGCGCGGACTTCATCAAGACCTCGACCGGCAAGGTGGCCACCAACGCCACCCCCGCCAACACCCTCCTGATGCTGGAGGCGGTCCGGGACTTCCGGGCGGCCACCGGCGTACAGATCGGTGTGAAGCCGGCCGGCGGCATCCGCACCACCAAGGACGCGGTGAAGTTCCTGGTCCTGGTGAACGAGACCGCGGGCGAGGACTGGCTGGACCCGCACTGGTTCCGGTTCGGCGCCTCCAGCCTGCTCAACGATCTGCTGATGCAGCGCCAGAAGCTCAGCACCGGCCGTTACTCCGGCCCCGATTACGTGACGGTGGACTGATAGCCATGGCATCCGCATTCGATTACGCACCGGCGCCGGAGTCCCGCTCCGTCGTCGACATCGCCCCGTCGTACGGGCTTTTCATCGACGGCGAGTTCACCGAGGCCTCCGACGGCAAGGTCTTCAAGACCGTCTCGCCGAGCAGCGAGGAGGTTCTCTCCGAGGTCGCGCAGGCGGGCGCGGCGGACGTGGACCGGGCCGTGAAGGCGGCGCGGAAGGCGTTCGACAAGTGGTCGGGGCTGCCCGGCTCCGAACGCGCCAAGTACCTGTTCCGGATCGCCCGGATCATCCAGGAGCGCAGCCGCGAACTGGCCGTTCTCGAAACCCTCGACAACGGCAAGCCGATCAAGGAGACCCGCGACGCGGACCTCCCGCTGGTCGCCGCGCACTTCTTCTACTACGCGGGCTGGGCCGACAAGCTGGACCACGCGGGCTACGGCCCGAACCCGCGCCCGCTGGGTGTGGCGGGCCAGGTCATCCCGTGGAACTTCCCGCTGCTGATGCTCGCGTGGAAGATCGCCCCGGCGCTCGCCACGGGCAACACGGTGGTCCTGAAGCCCGCCGAGACGACGCCGCTGAGCGCGCTCTTCTTCGCGGACATCTGCCGCCAGGCGGGACTCCCCAAGGGCGTCGTCAACATCCTCACCGGCTACGGCGACGCGGGCGAGGCCCTCGTCACGCACCCGGACGTCAACAAGGTCGCCTTCACCGGTTCGACGGCCGTGGGCAAGGCCATCGCCCGCTCCGTCGCCGGTACGGACAAGAAGGTCACCCTCGAACTGGGCGGCAAGGGCGCGAACATCGTGTTCGACGACGCCCCGATCGACCAGGCCGTCGAGGGCATCGTCACCGGGATCTTCTTCAACCAGGGCCAGGTCTGCTGCGCGGGCTCCCGGCTGCTGGTCCAGGAGTCGGTGCAGGACGAGGTGCTGGACGCGCTCAAGCGCCGGCTCTCGACCCTCCGGCTCGGCGACCCGCTGGACAAGAACACCGACATCGGCGCGATCAACTCCGCCGAGCAGCTCGCCCGGATCACGGCCCTGGTCGAGACGGGCGAGGCGGAGGGCGCGGAGCGCTGGAGCGCTCCCTGCGAACTGCCCTCCTCCGGCTACTGGTTCGCCCCGACGCTCTTCACGAACGTCACCCAGGCGCACACGGTGGCCCGGGACGAGATCTTCGGCCCGGTCCTCTCCGTGCTCTCGTTCCGTACCCCGGACGAGGCGGTCGCCAAGGCCAACAACAGTCAGTACGGCCTCTCGGCCGGCATCTGGACGGAGAAGGGCTCCCGCATCCTCGCGGTCGCCAACAAGCTCCGCGCGGGCGTCGTCTGGGCCAACACGTTCAACAAGTTCGACCCGACGTCGCCGTTCGGCGGCTACAAGGAGTCGGGCTTCGGCCGCGAGGGCGGCCGCCACGGCCTGGAGGCGTACCTCGATGTCTGAGAACAACCGACTTGGCGTCTTCAAGACCTACAAGCTGTACGTCGGGGGCAAGTTCCCCCGCTCCGAGAGCGGCCGGGTGTACGAGGTGGCGGACTCCAAGGGCCAGTGGCTGGCCAACGCGCCGAAGTCATCGCGCAAGGACGCGCGGGACGCGGTCGTGGCGGCGCGCAAGGCGTTCGGCGGCTGGTCGGGCGCGACCGCGTACAACCGGGGCCAGGTCCTCTACCGTGTCGCGGAGATGCTGGAGGGCCGCAAGGAGCAGTTCGTCCGTGAGGTGGCCGCCTCCGAGGGACTGTCGAAGTCCAAGGCGGCGGCCGTCGTCGACGCGGCGATCGACCGCTGGGTCTGGTACGCGGGCTGGACCGACAAGATCGGCCAGATCGCGGGCGGGGCCAACCCGGTCGCGGGGCCGTTCTTCAACCTCTCCACCCCCGAGCCGACGGGCGTCGTCGCGGTCCTCGCACCGCGGAAGTCGTCGCTCCTCGGCCTGGTCTCGGTGATCGCCCCGGTGATCGCGACCGGCAACACGGCGGTCGTCATCGCCTCGGCGGACGCGCCGCTGCCCGCGCTGTCGCTGGGCGAGGTGCTGGCCACCTCCGACGTTCCCGGCGGTGTGGTCAACATCCTGACGGGCGTCACGGCGGAGATCGCCGCACCGCTCGCGGCGCACCAGGACGTCAACGCGATCGACCTGACCGGCGCGGACGCCGAGCTGGCGAAGGAGCTGGAGATCGCGGCGGCGGACAATCTGAAGCGCGTACGCCGTCCACAGCCTGTGGACGCGGACGGCTCGTCCGACTCCGAGGACTGGCAGGCCTCCCCCGGCACGGACCGCCTGACGGCGTTCCTGGAGACCAAGACGGTCTGGCACCCGACGGGCGCGCTTGGAGCCGCGGGCTCCTCGTACTGAGGACGAACCACGCCTCACGCACGCGAACGGGGCCGCCCCACCACCCCGGGGCGGCCCCGTTCGCCGTGCCCGTGTCCGTGCCCGTGTCCGCGCTTCAGCCGGTGACGAGCTTGGTCACCGAACCCACCACGGGCAGATCGCTCAGCGAACCGCCGCTGGTGATCGGGTCGGTGAGGATGGCGGTGGTCACCGGCTTGAAGTCGGCGATCTGGGTGCCGACGGCGTTGTCCAGCGGGTCCACGCCGGTCCCCGCCAGCGGGTCCAGCTGAAGGTCGGTGATCGGGGCGACGCTGCTGGCCAGCGAAGTCCCGAGCGCGCTGGTCACGGCGGGCGCGGCCGTCTCGCCGACCGCCTGGAGGGCGGAGACGCCCTGTTCCGGGACCTCGGCCGCCGACGGCAGCGAGACGGCCTGTGCGGAGCCCGCACCGGCCCCCAGCGCGGCCCCCAGCGCGGTGAAGGTCAGACCGGCGCGCAGCAGGACGCGACGTTCGGGCTTACGTGCATGAAGTGCCATGTTTTCCACCTGATCGAGCCTGGTCGGGTAATCGTCCGTACGCGCAGAGTAGTTGAGGTGTGATGCTGGATACCAACAGGAGACCCGAGGGGTCGCCTACGCGGGTCAATGCCTCACACTTCTGTTCTGTGAGTTCCCAACCGATCCCGACCCGCGTCGTGCTGCTCGCGGGCCCCTCCGGCTCCGGCAAGTCCGTCCTGGCCGCCCGCACCGGCCTCCCGGTGCTGCGCCTGGACGACTTCTACAAGGAGTACGACGACCCGACGCTGCCCCGGGTCCCCGGCTCCACGGACATCGACTGGGACTCCGCCGGGTCCTGGGACGCGGACGCGGCGGTGGCCGCGATCGCCGAGCTGTGCCGGCGAGGCCGTACGGACGTTCCGGTGTACGACATCGCCACCAGCTCCCGTACGGGTCACGAGACCTTCCACATCGAGCGCTCACCGCTGTTCGTGGCGGAGGGCATCTTCGCTGCGGACATCGTGGAGCGCTGCCAGGGGCTGGGCCTGCTGGCCGACGCGCTCTGCCTGCGCGGCCGGCCGTCGACCACGTTCCGCCGACGCCTGGTGCGCGATCTGCGCGAGGGCCGTAAGTCGGTCCCGTTCCTGCTGCGGCGCGGCTGGCGCCTGATGCGTGCCGAACGGCGCATCGTGGCCCGTCAGACGGCGCTGGGGGCGTATCCGTGCGGCAAGGAGGAGGCGCTGGGACGGTTCGCCGCCGCAGCGGCGGGGCGGTGCCACCGTGGGGCGCCGGCGGGGCGGGCGGTGTAGCCCGCGGGCGGCGGGTGCCTGCGGCGGGCTTTCTCCCCGCCCCTTCCCGTCACCGGGGCTCCGCCCCGGACCCCGCTCCTCAAACGCCGGGGGCGCTGAAAGAAAGCGGGGCCGTACAGGACCCCCCGGCCCGTACGACCCCGCTGATTTCCCCCGTACTCCCCCGTGGCCCGCGCCTCCCCCGAAGCGACGAGCCGTTCCCCCCTGTTTCCCCCGGGTCCCCTCGGTCCCCGTTTTACTGCTCCCCCGTGTTTCCCCGTACTCCCCCGTGGCCCCCGCCTCCCCCGAAGCGGAGGGCCCTGCCTCAGGCCACCAGCTCGCCGAAGGACTCCTGCTCGTCACGTCCGAAGCTGAGGACCTCGTCCTCGCGCAGCCGGCGCAGGGAGCGCCAAATGCTCGACTTCACCGTGCCGACACTGATGTCGAGGATGGACGCGATCTCCGGGTCGGTGCGGCCCTCGTAGTACCGCAGGACCAGCATCGTGCGCTGGAGTTCGGGCAGCCGGGCGAGCGCCTGCCACAGCACCGCCCGCAGCTCCGTGCCGCGCATCGCGTCCGTGTCGCCCACCGTCTCCGGCAGCTCCTCGGTCGGGTATTCGTTGAGCTTGCGCCTGCGCCAGGCGCTGATGTGCAGGTTGGTCATGGTGCGGCGCAGATAGCCGCCGACCGCCGCCTTGTCGCTGATCCGGTCCCAGGCCCGGTACGTCGAGAACAGGGCGCTCTGGAGCAGGTCCTCGGCCTCGAAGCGGTCACCGGTCAGGTGGTAGGCGGTCGCGTACAGGGAGGCCCGTCGCTCCTGGACGTAGGCCGTGAACGCCGCTTCGGCGTCCGCGTTCTCCGCCCCCGTGGTGCGATCCCCCGTGGCCTTCCCGTACGCGTTTCCCCCGTTGCCCCCCACATCCCCCGTGGGTGCGTCAACCACCGTCATGTACGTCGAACGCGGCTGCTCCGCGGTCGGCTGCGACGGCAGATGCTGACGCCCGGCGCTTCGAACACACCCCCGCATGTTCGTCACACCGGACTTCTCGCTGCTCCGGCCGATGTCGTGGAGGCGCGTGACAACTGCGCTTGAGCTGGTGCTGTGCAGTGCGTTCATCTCGCGCCCCCTATCGGTGGAGTCCGTTCGTTCCTTGCTGACCATGAGCTTGCCGGGGCAGTTTCATGGCGCTGTCCCCCGACTGTCACAGGCCTGTCACAGGGGCGGTCGCGGCCGTGCCCGGACAATCGGACGGGACCACAGGTCGAACTGAAGCGCCACCATGGGCCAGAATGACGCTCGTGCCTTTCCTGTTGCTGATCGAGGACGACGACGCCATCCGCACGGCCCTCGAACTCTCGCTGTCACGCCAGGGCCACCGTGTGGCCACCGCGGCGACGGGAGAGGACGGCCTGGAGCTGCTGCGCGAGCAGCGGCCCGACCTGGTCGTGCTGGATGTGATGCTGCCCGGGATCGACGGTTTCGAGGTGTGCCGGCGGATCCGCCGCACCGACCAGCTGCCGATCATTCTGCTGACCGCGCGCAGCGACGACATCGACGTCGTGGTGGGACTGGAGTCCGGCGCGGACGACTACGTGGTGAAACCCGTCCAGGGCCGGGTGCTGGACGCCCGGATCCGGGCGGTGCTGCGCCGCGGGGAGCGCGAGTCGACCGACTCGGCGACCTTCGGCAACGTGGTGATCGACCGCTCCGCCATGACCGTCACCAAGGACGGGGAGGATCTGCAGCTCACGCCGACCGAGCTGCGGCTCCTGCTGGAGCTGAGCCGCCGGCCCGGGCAGGCCCTGTCCCGGCAGCAGTTGCTGCGTCTGGTGTGGGAGCACGACTACCTGGGCGACTCCCGGCTGGTGGACGCCTGTGTGCAGCGGCTGCGCGCGAAGGTGGAGGACGTGCCGTCCTCGCCGACCCTCATCCGTACGGTGCGGGGCGTGGGTTACCGGCTGGACTCGCCTCAGTGACCGAGACCGTCAAGCGGTCCCTGCGTGCGGGGCTGCGCTGGACCAGTCTGCGCCTGCGGCTCGTCGTGGTGTTCGCGCTGGTGGCTCTGGTCGCCGCGGTGTCCGCCTCGGGGATCGCGTACTGGCTCAACCGCGAGGCCGTGCTGACCCGGACGCAGGACACCGCGCTCGGCGACTTCCGGCGGCAGATGCAGGAGACGGCGGCGGCGCTGCCGGCGCGGCCCACCAAGGACGATCTCCAGCGCGCGGCCGGGAAGATGGCGTCCAGCGGCCCCGGCTACAACGTGCTGCTGGAGGCGGAGCGAGAGCGCGGCAAGCCGATCGTGGGCTACTCCGACCTGGACGGCTTCACCCGCGCCCACGTGCCGGACTCGCTGCAGGAGCAGGTGGCCCGCAAGCAGCCGCTGTCGTCGAGCAACGAGCACGAGTACCACCTGTTCTGGCAGCGTACGAGCATCGCGGGCACCCCGTATCTCGTCGCCGGTACGCGGATCATCGGCGGCGGCCCGACCGGTTACATGCTCAAGTCCCTCGACCAGGAGCGGCAGGACCTCAACTCGCTGGCCTGGTCGCTGGGGATCGCCACCGCGCTCGCTCTGGTCGGCTCGGCGCTGCTCGCGCAGGCGGCCGCGACGACGGTGCTGCGCCCGGTGCAGCGGCTCGGCGACGCGGCCCGCAAGCTCGGCGAGGGCAAGCTCGACACCCGGCTCGTGGTCTCCGGCACGGACGAACTCGCCGATCTCTCCCGTACGTTCAACCGGACGGCGAGCTCGCTGGAGAAGAAGGTCGCGGACATGAGCGCGCGGGAGGAGGCGAGCCGCCGGTTCGTCGCCGACATGTCGCACGAGCTGCGTACGCCGCTGACCGCGATCACCGCGGTGGCCGAGGTGCTGGAGGACGAGGCGGACACCCTCGATCCGATGATCGCGCCCGCCGTGCACCTGGTGGTCAGCGAGACCCGGCGGCTGAACGACCTGGTGGAGAACCTGATGGAGGTGACCCGCTTCGACGCGGGCACGGCCCGGCTCGTCCTGGACGACGTCGACGTGGCCGACCAGGTGACCGCGTGCATCGACGCGCGGGCCTGGCTGGACGCGGTGCACCTGGACGCGGAGCGCGGCACGATGGCCCGGCTCGATCCGCGCCGGCTGGACGTGATCCTGGCCAATCTGATCGGCAACGCCCTCAAGCACGGCGGTTCGCCGGTGGGCGTGCGGGTGCGGACCGAGGGCGAGGAGCTGGTCATCGAGGTACGGGACCACGGTCCGGGGATCCCCGAGGACGTGCTGCCGCACGTCTTCGACCGGTTCTACAAGGCGAGCGCCTCCCGACCGCGGTCGGAGGGCAGCGGGCTCGGCCTCTCCATCGCCGTGGAGAACGCGCACATCCACGGCGGTGACATCTCGGCGGCCAACTCCCCGGACGGCGGTGCCGTGTTCACCCTGCGGCTGCTGCGTGACGCCGAGCGGATCGTACGGAACGACGAACCGGGCGCGGACGCCCCGGGCGAGGACGGGGCGACGTGAAGCGCGGCGATGTCACGTACCGGAGGCGGAGCGCGCTGCGGTCGCGTGGGCGGTCGGCCGTCTCCCTCGTCGGCCTGCTGACGCTCACGGCGCTGGTCTCCGGGTGCGGGATCCGGACGACCTCGGTGCCGGTGGACGCGGGGGCCGCTCCCTCCCGGGTGCCGTGCCGGCTCGCCGCGTCGGACGTCGCCACACCGTCGCCGGACGGTGTGAGCGCCGAGGTGTATCTGGTCTGCGCCTCGCAGCTGGTCACCGTGGAACGTCCGGTGCCGGCCGACGCGGTCGGGGCCGAGCCGGTGGAGGTGGCCCGCGCGCTGCTGAGCGAGGTCCAACGGGCTCCGTCCGCGGGCGAGCGGCGGGCCGGGTTCACCACGGCGGTTCCGGCGGGGCTGCGGGTGGATCCGCCCCGGGACGGCGATCCGGCGGGCACCCTGCGGCTGAGCAGCCAGCCGGAGGACCTGTCGGAGGAGGCGCTGGCCCAGCTGGTGTGCACGTACACGGAGAGCGATGCGCTGGTCCGGGACGGCTCGGTGGTCCTCGGCGGGCCCGGGGACTACCCGCCGCGCGGCTATCTGTGCACCTCGCAGACGAAGGCCCGGCCGGGGGACCTGGCCACGCCGGACGCCCTCCGACTGGACTGACGCGGGCCGGGAGGGGCCGGGGCGAGGTCGGGAGGGGGCGGCAGGAGGGCCGGGGCGGGGTCGGGGAGAGCCGGGAGAGCCGGGAGAGCCGGTTGTACGCAGTCGGCCCCGGCCGTACGGAACCGATCCTGCCGGTCGTGGCGTCTTGGTGGGCGTGCGTCACAGTTCGGACGGCCAGACCGTCATCCACTTCCGCGCGGCGGGCATCACTCTCCTGATCTCACACCTTCTGTTCGTCGGGTGGCTGACGCTGCGCCCGCTGGACGTCCCCTGGATCACGGCGGCCAATTTCGAGCCGCTCGCCGGGATCAGGGCGGACCTCGCGCTGGGACCGGCCGAGGCGGCCCGCCGGATCGGCGGGGCGCTGGTGCTGCTGGCCCCGCTCGGGGTGCTGCTGCCGATGGCCGGGGGCCGGATCTTCGTCTCCCCCTGGATCTCGCTGCTGCGTACGGTCGCCGCCGGGGCGCTGATCTCGCTGGCCATCGAGCTGGGGCAGACCGGGGTTCCGGGGCAGGTCGTCGACATCGACTCGCTGCTGCTGAACACCACCGGGGTGGTGCTCGCCCATCTGCTGGTCGTCCCGCTGTGCCGGGCGCGGCTGCGCCGCCGGGGGCTGCCGGGGGTCCGGGACCTGCCGTACTTCCGTCACGAGACCCGACTCAGGGACGAGGCCCCTCAGGGATCGACCCCGACGATTACCGGGGTCGGCCTCGCCCCGTAGAGCGATGCTTTGTCCCCCTTCGCGGCGGCACCATGGATACATCGGGGAGCAGAGAAAGCTGCTCCTGCCGCAACGGTTCGCGAAGGAGCCCACCATGGCCGCACTTGTCCGCCCCCGCGAAGGCCGCATGATCGGCGGAGTGTGCGCAGGCCTCGCCCGGCGCTTCGGTACGTCGGCGAGCACGATGCGCGTGATCTTCGTCGTCTCCTGTCTGCTGCCCGGCCCGCAGTTCCTGCTCTACCTGGCGCTGTGGCTGCTGCTGCCCTCGGAGAAGTCCGCCTCTTCCGCGACGGCCTGGTGACGCGCCGGGCCACGGGGAGCGAGCAGGCGGAGGAGAACGCGCGGTGGGGCGCACACCCTGGTCCAGGGTGTGCGCCCCACCGACATGTGCGGGTGCGCGCCGGAATCCCGGCGCGCGGGTGGCGGGTCAGCCGCCGAGCGGGATCCCGTTGGCGGTGAGGCCCTGGGTGGGCAGTCCGCCGAGCAGGCCGGTGACCGGGGCGGCCGCGTCGGTGGCCTGGCCGCCGAGGACCTTGCCGACGGTGTCCTGGACCGGCGCGTTCTGGACCGACTGCGCGACGGTGTCCAGCGCCATCGTCGAGACGGGGAGCGCCCCGGCCGCGGCGTCCAGCGGCAGCGCGGGGGCGGCCGAGGCGCTGCCGGCGGCGGCAGCGGCGAAAGCGGCACCGAGAGCGGCGACACCGAGAGTCTTGGCAGACTTCTTCATGGAGAATTCATCCTTGGGGAAGGGGATGTGAGCGGCTCTGCAAACTAGCCATCCCGCCGCCCGGTCCGCAAACATCCCGACACGCGGAAAAGGGCCGGGAATCCGCTTCCCGGCCCTTTCACCTCAGGCGCCCCTCAGCCTGCGGAGACCGTAGAACTGCTGGTCACAGCGGTCTGACGGAAAAGCCACTCCGACTTCAGCTCGGCGTATCCGGGCTTGATGACGTCACTGATCATCGCGAGACGTTCGTCGAAAGGAATGAAAGCTGATTTCATCGCATTGACTGTGAACCACTGCATGTCGTCGAGCGTGTATCCGAAAGCCTCAGTCAGGTGCTCGAATTCCTGGCTCATGCTGGTCCCGCTCATCAGCCGGTTGTCCGTGTTCACCGTGATGCGGAAGTGCAGCTTGCGCAGCAGCCCGATCGGGTGCCCGGCGTACGAGTCCGCGGCGCCGGTCTGGAGGTTGGAGGTCGGGCACATCTCCAGCGGGATGCGCTTGTCGCGTACGTAGGAGGCGAGGCGGCCGAGCGAGACCGAGCCGTCCTCGGCGACCTCGATGTCGTCGATGATCCGTACCCCGTGGCCGAGCCGGTCGGCGCCGCACCACTGGAGGGCCTGCCAGATCGACGGCAGGCCGAAGGCCTCGCCCGCGTGGATGGTGAAGTGGTTGTTCTCGCGCTTGAGGTACTCGAACGCGTCGAGGTGCCGGGTGGGCGGGAAGCCGGCCTCGGCGCCCGCGATGTCGAAGCCGACGACGCCCTGGTCGCGGTAGCTGTTGGCCAGCTCGGCGATCTCCAGGGCGCGGGCGGCGTGCCGCATCGCGGTGAGGAGGGCGCCGACGCGGATGCGGTGGCCGTTGGCGCGGGCGATGCGCTCGCCCTCGCGGAAGCCCTCGTTGACGGCCTCGACGACCTCTTCGAGGGTCAGCCCGCCCTCCAGGTGCTGCTCGGGGGCGTAGCGGATCTCGGCGTAGACGACACCGTCCTCGGCGAGGTCCTCGGCACACTCGGCGGCCACCCGGAACAGCGCGTCACGGGTCTGCATGACGGCGCAGGTGTGGGCGAAGGTCTCCAGATACCGGGGCAGCGAGCCGGAGTCGGCGGCCTCGCGGAACCAGATGCCGAGCTTGTCGGGCTCGGTCTCGGGGAGGGAGTCGTAACCCTGCGCGCGGGCGAGCTCGACGATGGTGCCCGGCCGCAGGCCGCCGTCGAGGTGGTCGTGGAGCAGCACCTTGGGGGCGCGCCGGATCTGGTCGGAATCAGGGACATTCGGGGTCTGGCTCGTCATCTTGGCACTCTAGCGCCTACGCGCGTAGAGCGCCGGTTGTCGATGCGTAACAGTGACCGGAAAGTCGGGTGGAGTACACCTGCTCTTCTGAGACTGTTCTGTCATGGGACAGCGCGCACTCCCCCTGCCCGCAGCCAGGCTGGGACGGGCCGTACAGACGGCCGGAGCAACCGACGAGGTCAGCGGCGTGGTTCTGCTGCTCCCGGACGGCGAGGCCGACTCGCGCCGCCGTCCCTCCACCCTCTCGTACGCCATACAACTGCCGTTCGCCCGCGCCCTGGCCCGCGCCGGGGAGGGCGACGGGCTCGCGGTGCACGTGCTGCGCTACCGCTGCCGGGGCTGGAACGCGGACGACGCGCATCCGGCCGAGGACGCCGCGTGGGCGGCCGACGAGGTCCAGCGGCACTACGGCGACGTCCCGGTCTGCCTGGTCGGCCACGGGATGGGCGGACGGGCCGCGTTGCGGGCCGCCGGGCACGGTGCGGTCACCTCGGTCCTGGCGATGGCGCCGTGGCTGCCGGAGCGGACGGCGGCCGAACCCGAGCCGGTGAAGCAGCTGATGGGGCGGCGGGTGCTGATCGTGCACGGCACGAACGACGAGCGCACGGACCCGGAGTTGTCCTACCGGCTGGCCGAGCGGGCGAAGAAGGCCAACCGGGACACCTGCCGCTTCGAAGTCCACTCCGACGGGCACGCGTTGCGCCAGCACCGCTCCGAAGTGGTGGCGCTGGCAGCCGACTTCGTCCGCGGCTCGCTCTTCGCCCGGTCCTACGCCCGCCCGGTCGCGGACGCGCTCGCCGCACCGCCGCCACTGGGGCTGCGGATGCCGCTGGCCGCCGGGTTCGGGCGGTCGTTGCGGCACTGATGGGCGGGGCGCCGGACCGGGGTGGGTACCGGGACGGTGAGCGTGCCGCCGTCCGAGCCCCCGGCGCGGGCTGCCACCGCCGGGCCGGTCCGGTCCGGCGTCAGGCCGTCCGGCGCCGCGCGAGTCCCCGTAGCAGCAGCGCCGTGGCCGCCCATACGGTCGCGCATCCCGCGGCGGCGACCAGCAGGACGAGCCAGACGGTGTCCGTGACGGTGGCGGCGGTGGCGGCGATGCCGGACGCCAGCAGGGTCGCCGCCATCACCACGACGACCTGTGCCGTGGGGGTGTCCGTGGCGCGGGTGGCGCGGCGGCGGTGCAGCCACCCCGCCCCCCGCAGGAATACGGCCCCGACGACCAGCAGGGTGAGCCCGAGGGCCAGTTGGACGGTCGAGTCGTGGCCCGGCCTGGCGGTCGTGTCCTGGCGCAGCTCGCCCGCTTCCACCGCCCACACCACGTCGCGCCAGGACAGCACGGTGACCCGGTCCCCGGGTGCCAGCTTCTCCCAGAGGGGCCCGTCGCCCCGCATCCGCACCCGGAACGGCGGTTCCGCGGCCCCGCCGTCGAGCGTGACCCAGTGGGTGACGGCCTTGTTCGAACGGCCGGTCTCGGTGGAGACGACGGTGGCGGGCCACTCGGCGAGGCAGTCGCCGTTCTCGGGCGCGGCGGCCTCCGAGCACGGCCGCGCCGCCCGGAAGTCGGCGGCCTCGGAGAGGGCGCCGGGCAGCAGCGCGAACAGGATGGCCGCCGCCAGCACCAGCACCGAGCCGACGACGGACGCGAAGATGACGCCCTGCAGGCCCGGGAGCCCGGGCGGCTGCGGGTACGGCCGGGAAGAAGCGGGACGGTTCACCGCGCCATTCTCGCTCACCTGTTCCCGTCAGAGCCCGCCTGGCCCCCGGCCCCGTCCAGTCCCCTCAGTCCGGCAGCAGGTTTCCCCGCCGCGAGAGCAGGAAGCGCTTGAAGGCGGCGACCGGCGGGGTGTCGGGGTGTCCGTCCAGCCAGGCGACGCCGATCTCGCGGGCCGCGCGCGGGGCCGTCACCGTCAGCTCGACGACCCCGGGGCGGGCGACGGCGGGCGGCGGCAGCAGCGCCACCCCGAGTCCGGCGGCGACCAGCCCGCGCAGGGTCTCCGCCTCCTCGCCCTCGAAGGCTACGCGCGGGGTGAAGCCCGCCTCGGCGCAGAGGTCGTCGGTGATCCGGCGCAGCCCGTAACCGGGCTCCAGCGTCACGAACGTCTCGTCGGCGGCCTCCGCGAGGCGGATCCGGCGGCGGGCAGCGAGGCGGTGGTCGTCGGGGACCACGAGGCGCAGCCGCTGTTCGTCGAGGCGGCGCGTGACCAGGTCGGGGGCGTCGGGCACGGGTGAGGTGAGGCAGAGGTCGAGGCCGCCCGCGCGGAGCCGTTCGATCATGGCCTCGCCGTAGTTCTGCACGAGCTGGAAGCGGACCCTCGGGTGGTCGGCCCGGAACGCGCGGATCAGGGCGGGCACGGTCTCGGAGCCCATCGTGTGCAGGAAGCCGAAGGAGACCCGGCCCGCCGTCGGGTCGGCGTCCGCCCGGACCGAGTCGGCGGCCTTCTCCACCTCGGCCAGGGCGCGTTCGGCCGAGCCGAGGAAGGTGCGGCCCGCCGGGGTGAGCGAGACGGTGCGGCCCTTGCGGGCGAACAGGGCGACGCCCAGGTCCGCTTCGAGCCGGACCATGGCCCGGGAGAGCGTGGACTGCGGGACGCCCAGCTCATGTGCGGCGCGGGTCACATGCTCGTGCCGGGCGACCGCCTCGAAGTACGCCAGGCGGGGCGCGAGCACGGCCCGGATGTCTTCTTCGTAACTACTCGGTGACAGCCGAGGCCCTGAGCTGCGTTCATGCGCCATGGGATTGATTATCGCAGTTTCGTGCATTGGACGCATGAAACCCGCGGGTCTACTTTCGACGTATGCCTCCCGCCGATACCGGGGCATCCACCGTCGTGGTGGGTGCCTCTGCCCCGTCGTCCCCCGTCACCACCACTGCCGCGCCGGCCGCCGCCACCCATGAGCGCCTGGAGCCCGGCCGCCCCGGCTACCGCCGGATGAGCTTCGCCCTCTTCGCCGCCGGTGTCGCGGCGTTCGCCCTCCTCTACTCCACCCAGGCCCTGCTGCCCGCCGTCTCCGCCTCGTTCGACGCCACCGCCGCACAGGCGAGCTGGACCGTCTCGGCGGCGACCGGGGCACTGGCCCTGTTCGTCCTCCCGCTGAGCGCGCTCTCGGAGCGGTTCGGGCGGCGGCAGATGATGACGGCGTCGCTGGCAATCGCGGTACTGGTCGGGCTGCTGGTGCCCCTCGCCCCGTCGATGGCCGCGCTGATCGCGCTGCGCGCCGTCCAGGGTGCGGCGCTGGCCGGGCTGCCGGCCTCCGCGATGGCGTATCTCGCGGAGGAGGTGCGGCCCAAGGCGCTGATCGCCGCGATCGGGCTGTTCGTCGCGGGCAACAGCATCGGCGGGATGAGCGGCCGCATCCTCACCGGCTGGGTCGCCCAGGCCTGGGGCTGGCGCGCCGCGCTCGCGGCGGTCGGGCTGCTCGCGCTGGCGTGCGCGGTGGTCTTCCACTTCCTGATCCCCAAGGCCCGTAACTTCCGCCCCGGCTCGCTGAACCCGAAGGCCCTGGCGAAGAGCGTCGCCACCCACCTGGGCAACCCGCTGCTGGTCCGGCTGTACGCGATCGGCGCCCTGTTCATGACGGTGTTCGGCGCGGTCTACACGGTGATCGGCTACCGGCTGGTCGAGGAGCCGTTCAGCCTGCCGCAGGGCGTCATCGGCTCGATCTTCCTCGTCTACCTGGTGGGTACGGTCTCCTCCGCGGCCGCCGGACGTCTGGTGGCCCGCCTCGGCCGCCGGGGCGCGCTCTACCTGGCGGTCTCCACGACCGCCGCCGGGCTGCTGCTCTCGCTGGCGGACTCGCTGGCCGCCGTGCTGCTGGGCCTGGTGCTGATCACGGCCGGCTTCTTCGCCGGGCACGCGGTCGCCTCGTCCTCGGTGAGCCGGACCGCGACGGAGGGCCGGGCGCAGGCGTCGGCGCTCTACCAGTCGGCGTACTACCTGGGCTCCAGCGCGGGCGGCACGCTGGGCGCGGTCGCCTTCCACGCCGGGGGCTGGGCGGCGACGGTGGCGCTGGGCCTGCTGGCGGTGCTCGGCGTCGTCTCGATCACCCTGTACGGGACCCGGGTGGCGCGGGCGGAGCGGCGGGCGCTGGTTCCGGCGACGGCCACCCGCTGAGCGCACGGGTCCGCCTCGGTCCGGCGACCCGCTGAACCGGACGTCGTCATCCCCGCGCTGCCGGACCGGGACGCAACCGAGACCTCCCCCGCGCAACCACCGCTCCCCTTCGTACGTCTACCAGGCGTAACCACAAAACCACTGTGGGCGAAGGGGAGTTGCCGCATGGGAGACATGGCGAAGACATCCGGCAGACGGCTGCGACGCGGGGTGGCGCTGTCCGTCGCCGGGCTGGTGGCCGCTCCGGCCCTGGTCCTGGGCAGCGGCACCGCCGCCCACGCGGCGTCCTGCACGAAGTCGGTGGGCCCCCACCAGAAGCAGGTCGAGAAGTTCCTCGAGCGGCCCGTGGACGGCAAGCAGTCGACGGCCGACTGCAAGGCGATCCAGAAGTTCCAGAAGGCCCACGGGATCACCCCGACCATCGGCTACGCCGGTCCGCTGACCTGGCGCACGATGAACACGATGCTCGCCCAGAAAGCGGCCGGGAAGAACCCCAACAAGGCCGGGAAGTGCCCCACCAACAAGGGGCGCATCGCCTGTGTCGACCTGACCCGGCAGCTCAGCTGGATCCAGGACGGCAAGAAGCTGAAGTACGGTCCCGTGCCGGTGCGGACCGGGCGGGACGGCGCGGAGACCCGGACCGGGGCCAAGAAGATCTACTGGCGCAACATCAAGCACTGGTCGACCATCTACAAGGTCTGGATGCCGCACTCCCAGTTCTTCGACGGCGGCCAGGCGTTCCACTCGGTCACCAAGTCCATGTACAACCCGCCGGGCTCCGGCGGCTGCGTCAACATGCGGCCCGCCGACGCGAAGGCATACTGGAAACTGCTGAAGAACGGCGACGACGTGTACGTGTACGGGCGCAAGCCCGGGACCTGAGCGAGGCGCTGAGCGCATCCCTAGGGGTGCCGGGCGGTCGTGGCCGGAGCCACGTCCTCCGGCACCCCTTGTCCTCTTTTCCGCCCCGACTGTCAGTGGCCTGCGGTAGCTTCCGACGTACCGGGTGACGGATGCCACAGCGCGAGGGCGCGCGACAGGGGTGGAGCGATGAGCGATCTGACCACGACGACGGCCGCGGGAGCGGCGGCGGACGCCGAGAAGCCGGATGCGGCCGGGATCGACAGCCGCCTGGAAGGACACCGGGTCGAGCTGACTGGCTACTGCTACCGGATGCTCGGATCCGCCTTCGAGGCCGAGGACGCGGTGCAGGACACCCTGGTCCGGGCCTGGCGCAACTTCGACAAGTTCGAGGGCCGCTCCTCGCTGCGGTCCTGGCTATACCGGATCGCCACCAACGTCTGCCTGGACATGCTGAACGCGGGCAACAAGCGGGCCCGCCCGGTCGATCTGACCGGCCCGACCCCGCTCGCCCAGGCCGCGCTGAGCCCCCGCCCGGAGAACGTCTGGCTGGAGCCGATGCCCGACGGGCGCGTCCTGCCCTCGGTACAGGACCCGGCGGAGGCGGCCGTGGCGCGCGAGTCGGTGCGCCTGGCGTTCGTCGCCGCCCTCCAGCACCTGCCGCCGAAGCAGCGGGCCGTGCTGATCCTGCGCGAGGTGCTCGCCTGGAAGGCCGCCGAGGTCGCGGAGCTGCTGGAGACCTCCGTCGCCTCGGTCAACAGCGCCCTCCAGCGGGCCCGCGCCACACTGACCGAGACGGAGGGCCGGGCGGGCGATGCGGCGGACCCGCTCGACGAGGAACAGCAGAAGCTCCTGGAGCGCTATGTGAAGGCGTTCGAGGGGTATGACATGGCCGCCCTGACCGCGCTGCTCCACGAGGACGCGGTGATGACCATGCCGCCGTTCGACCTGTGGCTGCGGGGCACCGGGGACATCACGGGCTTCATGACCTCCATCGGCGCGGCGTGCGCGGGCTCCAGGCTGGTGCCCGTCTCGGCCAACGGCTCCCCCGGCTTCGCGCACTACAAGCCCGCCGAGGACGGATCCGGGTTCGTGCCGTGGGCGATCCAGGTCATCGACATCCAGGACGGGGCGATCAGCGGGATGCACTGCTTCCTGGACGTCCCGCGCTGGTTCCCGCTGTTCGGTCTGCCGGACCGGCTCCCGGCGGACGCGCAGGGGGCGTAGGGCGTAGGCGGACGCGTGGGGAGGCAGGCGCGTACGGCGCCTGCCTCCCCACCCGCGTACGTCTGGTCTGTCTCCCCACCCGCGTACGTCTGGTCTGTCTCCCCACCCGCGTACGTCAGTACAGTCCCGGCACGCGTTCCTCCGGCCCCTCCTCCAGGGCCACCACATCGGCCAGCCCCACCAGGTCCAGCAGCGCCCGGAGTTCGGGTGGCACGCGGCGCAGCCGCAGGGTGTGGCCGGCCCGGCGAGCCACGAGTCCCAGCCGGGCCACCGCCTCGACGGCGGCCAGATCCGGCCGGATCACCCCGCCCACATCGCAGTCCACCGCCGCGCCGGGGGCGAGGGCGGCGCCGCGCGGACCGGCGAGGGCGCGCTCCAGCTCGGCGCAGAGGTCGGGTACGACGGCACGGCTGACCCGGCCGGTCACGGTCAGGGCGATCGGATTCTCGGCATCCACACCAGGCAGACCGCACCGGCGGGCGAAATTCATCGGCCCGCCCCCGGCGAGCCTCTCGCGCGGGGGCTCTTTTGCGTCATCTCCGGCTCTCTGTGCGGATCCTGTGAACCAACCTGCTCGGCTTTCCCTCTAGTTCGGTGAACCGACGGCCGCAGCCGTCATCTCTGCGCGTCTGCGGGCCGACGGCGTGAAGAACCATCGAGTTCTCCAGGGGGAGAGTTGCGCAGACACGTGAGAAACGCGTGCATACCCGCGGTCGCCACTGCGGCCGCAGTGGCGCTGGCGGCCGGCATGGTCAGCCCCGCCGTCGCCCAGCCCGACCCGAGGGGGGCGGCCGGCACCCGGGCGCAGGCCCAGGACCGGGAGACACGTCAGCTGACCCTCGTCACCGGCGACCGGGTCACCGTGGACGCCCAGGGCAAGCCGGTCGCCTTCCGGCCCGCGAAGGGGCGGGAGCACATCCCGGTCCAGCGGATGAGCCACCAGGGACACACCTTCGTCATTCCGGCCGACGCCCACCGGCTGATCGTCTCCGGCAAGCTCGACCGCCGGCTGTTCGACGTCACCGAGCTGAGCCGTCCGGAGAACCTGCGGGCCCAGCGGGACGGTCTGAAGCTGATCGTCGGCTACCGGGGCAAGCAGGCCTCCACCGCGAAGGCGCAGGTCCGTGACGCGGGCGGCACCGAGGTCGGCCGGAGCCTGACGTCGCTGAACGCCGAGTCGGTGACGACGCCGACGACCGACGCGCCGGAGATCTGGAAGGCGCTCACCGAGCGTCGCGCCGGGGGCGACCGGGTGACGACCGCCGCCGGAATCGACCGGGTCTGGCTGGACGGCGTGCGGAAGGCGAGCCTCGACAAGAGCGTCCCGCAGATCGGCGCCCCGGCGGCCTGGAAGGCCGGGTTCACCGGCAAGGGTGTCAAGATCGCCGTCCTGGACACCGGGACGGACTCCACCCACCCGGACCTCAAGGGCCAGATCCTCGCGGAGAAGAACTTCAGCGCCGCGAAGGACACGAAGGACCGGGTCGGCCACGGTACGCACGTCGCCTCGATCGCGGCGGGCACCGGTGCGAAGTCGGGCGGCAAGCTCAAGGGCGTGGCCCCCGACGCCAAGCTGCTCTCGGGCAAGGTGCTGGACGACGAGGGCTACGGCGAGGACTCCGGCATCCTGGCCGGTATGGAGTGGGCGGTCGCCCAGGGCGCCGACATCGTCAACCTGAGCCTCGGCGGGCCCGACACCCCCGAGGTGGACCCGCTGGAGGCGGCGGTCGACAAGCTGTCGGCCGAGAAGGGCGTGCTGTTCGCCATCGCCGCGGGCAACGAGGGCGACGGCGCGGGTACGGTCGGCTCGCCGGGCAGCGCGGACGCCGCGCTGACCGTGGGCGCGGTCGACGACGAGGACAAGCTGGCGGAGTTCTCCAGCCGCGGACCGCGGATCGGCGACGGTGCGATCAAGCCGGATGTGACGGCTCCCGGCGTGGACACCACGGCGGCCATCCCGCCGGGTTCGCTGATCGCCCAGGAGGTGGGCGAGAAGCCCGCCGGTTACGCCACCATCTCGGGTACGTCGATGGCCACCCCGCATGTCGCGGGCGCGGCCGCGCTGCTCAAGCAGCAGCACCCCGACTGGAAGTTCGCCGAACTGAAGGGCGCGCTGACCGCGTCCACGAAGCCCGGGGCGTACAACCCGTTCCAGCAGGGCTCCGGCCGGATCCAGGTGGACCGCGCAATCGGCCAGAGCGTCGTGACGGAGCCGGTCTCGGTGAGCTTCGGCGTGCAGCAGTGGCCGCACGCCGACGACAAGCCCGCCACCGAGAAGGTCACCTACCGCAACCTCGGCACGAGCGATGTCACCCTCGATCTGAAGGCGACGGGCACCAACCCGACGGGCAAGCCCGCTCCGGCCGGCTTCTTCACACTCGGCGCGGACAAGGTGACCGTTCCGGCGGGCGGCACGGCGGAGGTCACGCTGACCGCCGACACCCGGCTCGGCGGCACCGTCGACGGCACGTACTCCGCCTACCTGGTGGCCACCGGCGGCGGGCAGACCGTGCGCACGGCCGCCGCGGTCGAGCGCGAGGTGGAGAGCTACGACGTCTCCATCAAGCACCTCGGGCGGGACGGCCGTCCGGCCGCTCACGTGGACAGCACGCTCTTCCGCTTCGGCGCGGAGTCCGGCAACCCGTTCCTCAGCCCGCAGGTCGTCGACGGCACGGCGAAGATCCGGGTGCCCAAGGGCACGTACGTGGCCAACTCCACGGTGTACGAGGACCCGGACGACGTCACCAAGGGCGCCGACTGGATCGCGCAGCCCAAGGTCGCGGTCACCAAGAACACCTCGCTGACGTTCGACGCCCGCAAGGCGAAGCCGGTGAAGGTCACGCTGCCGGACGCGAAGGCGAAGGGTGAGCTGTTCTCCCCGGACTACGTGGTGGAGGCGGCGAACGACGCGGTCTCCTTCGGCTGGGTGATGGATTCGCCGGCCGGCATCCGTACGCTCCACGTCGGCCCGAAGATCACTGACGGTTCGCTCGCCCAGCACTGGTCGGGCACCTGGACCAAGGGCGCGTCGACCCAGTACGACATCGCGGTCGGCGGCACGGTCAAGCAGCTCGCCACCGGCTTCGACCGGAAGTTCACCTCGGCGCAGCTGGCCAAGGTGAAGATCGCCATGGGCTCGGCCGCACCGAAGAAGAAGGGCTCGGTCTCCGCCCTGGGCCTCCTGCCCACGTCGAGCGGCGGCTGGTCCACGGCGGTCGAGCAGAAGCTGCCCGGCACCCGCACGCTGTACCTGTCCACCGCCGACAAGGTGGGCTGGGGCTTGGAGTTCAGCCAGCTGGGCCCGGTCGACCAGGACGGCTGGCCGACGTACGAGGCCGACTACCAGATCAGCGACGAAGCAAGGTTCAAGGCGGGCAGGACCTACAACAAGTCCGTGAACACCGGGGTGTTCGGCCCGCTGGTGGGCAAGGACTACGGCGTGGTCCGTGAGGGCAACGAGATCTTCGGCATGCTCCCGCTGCTGGCGGACGGCGCGGGCAACGCGGGCGGCATCGAGTACACGTCGGCCAAGACCGTCCTGTACCGCAACGGCAAGAAGGTCGGCCAGAACAACGACCCGGTGAGCGGCTACGAGCCCTTCAAGGTCCCGGCCGGATCCGCCACCTACAAGCTGTCGACCTCGGTCAAGCACAGCGCGAAGGTCAACCCGCTCTCCACCCGGGTGGACGCCTCCTGGACGTTCTCGTCGAAGAAGACCGCGTTCACGATGCTCCCGGTCTCCACGGTCCGGTTCACCCCGGCCCTCGGCGCCGACGGCCGGGCCAAGGCGGGCAAGACCGTCTCGGTACCGGTGAAGGTGCACGGCGCGGCCGCGGGCAAGAACCTGAAGTCGCTGAAGACGTACGTCAGTTACAACGGCGGCAAGACCTGGAAGAAGGTCACGGTGAAGAAGGGGAAGATCACCGTCAAGAACCCGGCGAAGAACAAGGCGATCTCCTTCGCCGCCAAGGTCACCGACAAGAAGGGCAACACCTCGTCGGTGAAGATCTACAGCGCGTACCTGGGCAAGTGACAGGCGCTCGCGGGTAGTTCACCCCACGCACGACGGCGGGCCGCCGCGCGGAGAGGATCCGTGCGGCGGGCCGCCTGTCTGTCAGCTGATGGGGAGGACACCGGTGTCCAGCACCAGCCCGAACGGCTCGGGGAGGGGCAGCTCCCGCCCGTACTCGACGGTCTCCAGCACCCGGTACGTACCGCCCTCCGGCTCGCCGTAGAGCGTCGCGGTCGGGCGGCCGGAGTGCCAGGGGTCGAGGAGCAGGAACAGCTCCACTCCGGCCTTGGCATAGCCGTTGACCTTGCTGACGCGGTCGTGGTTGGCGTTGGCGCGGGAGGTGATCTCGACGACGAGGCGGGCTTCTTCGGCGGGGACGGTGTTGCCCGGCCCGGTGGCGGAGGCGCGGTCCACGACGACGAGGTCGGGGATGTAGATCCCGCCCCGCCCCGGGAGGGAGAGGCCGAGGGTCTGGTAGATCCCCCACTCCTCCGGGATGACGGTGTAAAGCCTGCGCTGGAGCAGCTCAGCAGTGGTGTTGTGGTCCTTGGACGGCGGCGGCGACACGGTGACGATCTCCTCGATGATCTCCACCTTGCAGCCCTCGGGTGCGTCCGTCTCCTCCCAGATCCGGACGAGGTCGTCCCAGTCCTGGCCAGGGCCCGGCGCGGGGTCGACGGTGAGTGCGCTCATGGCGGTCTCCTCTATCGGTACGTCACCGAGTCCAGCATGCCGAACGGGACCGGCGGCAGTCCACCGATCCCGTTCACCCGTACGAGGAAACCGCAGGTCAGGCGATACGTTCCCGCACCACCGGCAGCGGCGAGAACGACGTGCCGGCCGGGGCGATGTCGTACGACTCCGGCAGGGCCTTCAGGGCGTAGTCGAACTTCTCCGGGGTGTCCGTGTGCAGCGTCATCAGCGGCTGGCCCTCAGTGACCGTGTCGCCGGGCTTGGCGTGGAGTTCGACGCCCGCGCCCGCCTGCACCGGGTCCTCCTTGCGGGCGCGGCCCGCGCCGAGGCGCCAGGCGGCGACGCCGACGTCGTAGGCGTCCAGGCGGGTCAGGACGCCGGAGGCGGGGGCGGTGACCACGTGCTGTTCGCGGGCGGTGGGGAGCGTGGCGTCCGGGTCGCCGCCCTGGGCGGAGATCATGCGGCGCCAGACGTCCATCGCGGAGCCGTCGGAGAGGGCCTTCTCGGGGTCGGCGTCCTTGAGGCCCGCCGCGTCCAGCATCTCGCGGGCGAGGGCGAGGGTCAGGTCGATGACGTCCCTCGGTCCGCCGCCGGCGAGGACCTCGACAGACTCGCGGACCTCCAGGGCGTTGCCCGCGGTGAGGCCGAGCGGGGTCGACATGTCGGTGAGCAGGGCGACCGTGCGCACCCCGCTGTCGGTGCCGAGGGCGACCATGGTGGAGGCCAGTTCGCGGGCGTCCTCGATGGTCTTCATGAAGGCGCCGGAGCCGACCTTGACGTCCAGGACGAGCGCGCCGGTGCCCTCGGCGATCTTCTTGGACATGATCGAGCTGGCGATCAGCGGGATCGCCTCGACGGTGCCGGTGACATCGCGCAGCGCGTACAGCTTCTTGTCGGCGGGGGCGAGGCCGTCACCGGCGGCGCAGATGACCGCGCCGGTGGTGTCGAGGACGTTCAGCATCTCCGCATTGGTGAGGTGGGCCCGCCAGCCGGGGATGGACTCCAGCTTGTCCAGGGTGCCGCCGGTGTGGCCGAGACCGCGACCGCTGAGCTGCGGCACGGCCGCGCCGCAGGCGGCGACCAGCGGGGCGAGCGGCAGGGTGATCTTGTCGCCGACGCCGCCGGTGGAGTGCTTGTCGGTGGTGGGGCGGGACAGCGCGTCGAAGTTCATCCGCTCGCCGGAGGCGATCATCGCGGCGGTCCAGCGGGCGATCTCGGTGCGGTTCATGCCGTTGAGCAGGATCGCCATGGCGAGGGCGGACATCTGCTCGTCGGCGACCTCGCCGCGGGTGTAGGCGTCGATGACCCAGTCGATCTGCTCGGGGGTCAGTTCGCCTCGGTCCCGCTTGGTGCGGATGACGGAGATGGCGTCCATGGGAATCCTTCCGGCCGGGTGCGTACGCAAGAGTCCTCGTTGACTCTACGCGCATAGAGAGGGGAAAGGGCGGTGGCCCTTCCGGGAGGGAAGGGCCACCGCCGGGAGATACGGGGTGCAGCCGAGGTGCCGCGGGCTTCAGCCCAGGTGCTGCGGGCTTCAGCCGAGGTGCTGCGGGCTTCAGCCGAGGTGCTGCGGGCCGAACGACTGCGGCAGCATCGCGTCGAGCGTACGGAAGCCGTCCGGGGTCTCCAGGAGGAGCTCCGGGCCGCCGAACTCGTACAGGAGCTGCCGGCACCGGCCGCACGGCACCAGGATCGCCCCGGTGCCGTCCACGCAGGTGAAGTGGGTCAGCCGGCCGCCGCCGGTGGCGTGGAGCGTGGAGACCAGGCCGCACTCGGCGCAGAGCGAGAGGCCGTAGCTGGCGTTCTCCACGTTGCAGCCGGTGATGGTGCGGCCGTCGTCCACCCGGGCGGCGACACCGACCGGGAAGCCCGAGTAAGGGGCGTACGCCCGGGACATGGCGTCCCGGGCGGCCTCCCGCAGGGCGTCCCAGTCGGCCTCGCCGAAGGCCGGGGCGGGCGGGGGTGTCACTTGCCCTCGCCCTTGCGGTACGGCATCCCGTTGGCCTTCGGCATCCGCAGGCGTTGCGCGGAGAGCGAGAGGACCAGCAGCGTGGTGACGTACGGCGCGGCGTCGACGAACTGGCTCGGCACCTGGTCGGTCAGGAAGTACCAGGTGAACAGCAGCGCGGAGACGACCGCCGCGATCGCCGCGGAGACGTACTTCTTCTTGTACAGCTGCCAGAACACCGCGATGACCAGCAGGATCGCCAGCAGGAGCAGCATCGCGTGGACGTTCTCGGCGCCGCCGCGCAGCTTGAGGCTGTCGGTGAAGCCGAAGAGGCCGGCGCCCAGCGCCATACCGCCCGGCATCCAGTTGCCGAAGATCATCGCGGCGAGACCGATGTAGCCGCGGCCGCCGGTCTGGCCCTCCTGGTAGATGCCGGTGGAGACGATCGCGAGGAACGCGCCACCGAGGCCCGCCAGACCGCCGGAGATCGTGACGGCGATGTACTTGTACTTGTAGACGTTGACGCCGAGGGTCTCGGCGGCCACCGGGGACTCGCCGCAGGAGCGCAGCCGCAGCCCGAACGGGGTGCGCCACAGGATCCACCAGGTGGCGGGGATCAGCAGCAGGGCGACGACGGTGAGCAGGGACAGGCCGGTGACGAGCCCGCCGATGATGCCGGCCAGGTCGGAGATCAGGAACCAGTGTTGTTGTTGCAGGTCCTGCATCCAGTCCGAGAGCCCCGGAACAGTGATCCGGTCGATGGGATCGACGCGCGGGGACTGCTTCGAGGAGCCGCCCTGGACGCCGTCGAAGGCGAAGTTGGAGAGGTAGCGGGTGACGCCGACGGCGAGGATGTTGATGGCCACACCGGAGACGATGTGGTTCACACCGAAGGTGACGGTGATGACGGCGTGGAGCAGACCGCCGAGGCAGCCGCCGAGGACACCGAAGAGGACACCCACCCACGGGCCCCACTGGAATCCGGCCCACGCGCCGAACCAGGTGCCGAGGATCATCATGCCTTCGAGGCCGATGTTGATGACGCCCGCACGCTCGGCCCACAGACCGCCGAGTCCGGCGAGGCCGATCGGAACGGCGAGTGCCAGGGCGCCGCGGACCTGGCCGACGGAGGTGATGTCGTTGGCGCCGCTGATGATGCGGACCAGCGAGACCAGGGCGAGACCGCCCGCGATGATCAGCAGGACGACGGGCAGGGAGAGCTTGCGGCGGCCGTTGCCCTTCTTGGGGGCGGGGCGTGCGGCGATGGTTTTGCTGGTGCTCACAGGGCCGCCTCCTTCTCGGTCGTGAGGGCGTGTCCGGCGGCGAGCTCCTCGCCGACCTTCTGCTGCTGGCGGCGGATGCCGTAACGGCGGACCAGCTCGTAGGAGACGACGACCGAGATCACGATCAGGCCCTGCATGATCGTGGCGATCTCCTTCTCGTACCCGTACTGGTCGAGCGAGGCCGAGGACTTGTCCAGGAATGCGATCAGCAGGGCGCTGAGGGCGATGCCGAGCGGGTTGTTCCGGCCCAGCAGCGCGATGGTGATGCCGGTGAACCCGATGCCCGTGGGGAAGTCGAGGCTGTAGGTGTGGGTGTCGCCGAGCAGGGTCGGCATTCCGGCCAGGCCCGCGACGGCGCCGGAGATCAGCATCGAGGTGAGGATCATCTTCTTGGCGTCCACGCCGGAGGCCTGGGCCGCGGTCTCGCTGGCGCCGGTGGCGCGCAGGTCGAAGCCGAACCGGGTGCGGTTCAGGACGAACCAGTAGAGGACACCGCAGCCGGCGGCGACGAAGGTGAAGCCGTAGATCTCCCCGGCCATGTCGCCCATCGGCAGCCCCGGGAACCAGCCGGACTCCGCGATCTCGCCGGTGGTGAGGTTGTTGGAGCCGGGAGGCTGCTCGCCGAAGTTCTTCGGCAGGATCATCCAGGCGACGAGCGCGGTGGCGATCGAGTTGAGCATGATCGTCGAGACGACCTCGCTCACCCCGCGAGTGGTCTTGAGGAAGCCCGCGATGCCGGACCAGAACGCGCCCACGAGCATCGCGACGATCACGATCAGCGCGATGTGCAGCGGTCCCGGCAGCTCGACGCTCGCGCCGACCAGCGCGGCCATCATCGCGGCGAGGCGGTACTGCCCGTCGACCCCGATGTTGAAGAGGTTCATCCGGAAGCCGACGGCCACCGCGAGTGCGGCGAGGTAGTACGTACCGGCCTGGTTGATGATCAGGACCTGCACGTCGGCGTAGGAGGCCGATTCGAACATGATCCGGTACGGCTCGAACGGGTTCTGCCCGGAGGCGAGCAGCACCACGGTCGTCAGCGCGAGGGCGACGACCAGGGCGAGCACCGGGCCGGCGAAGCCCAGGATCAGCCGGTCCTTGTCGAATTTCTTCATCGGGCCTCGTCCTCCGAGCCTTCGAGGTGACCGGTGGCGGCGCCGGTCATGGCCGAGCCCAGTTCCTCCGGGGTGATGGTGGCCGGGTCGGCGTCGGCGACCAGCCGGCCGCGGTACATGACGCGCAGGGTGTCGGAGAGCCCGATCAGCTCGTCCAGGTCGGCCGAGATCAGCAGCACGGCGAGCCCTTCGCGGCGGGCCTCGCGGATCTGGTCCCAGATCTGGGCCTGTGCGCCGACGTCCACCCCGCGGGTGGGGTGGGCGGCGATCAGGAACTTGGGCGCGTGGCTCATCTCGCGGCCGACGATCAGCTTCTGCTGGTTGCCGCCGGAGAGGGAGGCCGCGGTGACGTCGATGCCGGGGGTGCGGACGTCGTACTCGCGCACGATGCGCTCGGTGTCGGTACGGGCCGCCTTGTTGTCCAGCAGCCAGCCGCGGCTGTTGGGCTTCTCGGTGACGTGGCCGAGGATGCGGTTCTCCCACAGCGGGGCGTCCAGCAGGACGCCGTGGCGGTGGCGGTCCTCGGGGATGTAGCCGATGCCGGACTCGCGGCGCTTGCGGGTCGGGGCGTGCGAGATGTCGTCGGAGCCGAGGGTGATCACTCCGGCGTCCGGGTCGCGCATGCCCATGAGGGCCTCGATGAGCTCGGTCTGGCCGTTGCCCTCGACGCCCGCGATTCCCAGGACCTCGCCCTGGTGGATGGTGAAGTCGATGCCGGCGAGCACGTCGCGGACGGTGCCGTCGGGGTCGGTGACGGTGAGCTTCAGGTCCTGGACCCGCAGCATGGGGACGTCGGTGACGGTGGACTCGCGGGTCTCCGGCGAGGGCAGCTCGCTGCCGACCATCAGCTCGGCGAGCTGCTTGGTCGTGGTGGAGGCCGGGTCGGCGGTGCCCACGGTCGTACCGCGGCGGATGACGGTGATGTCGTCGGCGACCGAGAGGACCTCGCCCAGCTTGTGCGAGATGAAGATGACGGTCAGGCCCTCGGCCTTGAGCTCCCGCAGGTTGGCGAAGAGCGCGTCGACCTCCTGCGGCACGAGGACCGCGGTCGGCTCGTCCAGGATCAGGATGCGGGCGCCCCGGTAGAGCACCTTGAGGATCTCCACGCGCTGCCGGTCGGCGACCCCGAGGTCCTCCACGAGCGCGTCGGGCCGGATGCCGAGCCCGTACGCGTCGGAGATCTCCATGATCTTCTTCCGGGCGCCGGAGCCGATGCCGTACAGCTTCTCGCCGCCGAGGACGACGTTCTCCAGGACGGTGAAGTTGTCGGCGAGCATGAAGTGCTGGTGCACCATGCCGATGCCGCGCTCGATGGCGTCACCCGGGTTGGCGAACGAGACCTGCTCGCCGTCGATCGCGATGGTGCCCTCGTCCGGCTTCTGCATGCCGTAGAGGATCTTCATCAGGGTGGACTTACCGGCGCCGTTCTCACCGACGAGGGCGTGCACGGTGCCCTTGCCGATGGTGATGTCGATGTCGTGGTTGGCGACGACGCCGGGGAAGCGCTTGGTGATGCCGTGCAGTTCTACGGCAGGGGGACTGCTGGACGCGTTGATGACGCACTCTCCTTGGCCGGACAGGAGCGGGGGCGGAGGGGCTCGGGGGGCTCGGGGGCCCTGGGGGGCGGGGGTGAAGTTATCGCGCCGGAGGGCTGTCTACACGCGTAGCGCTGCCGAATCGTGAAACACGGGTGCACGTCATGGCCCGGACACGGGGTCCGGACCGGGCGGGAGAGCACTGCGAGAGGCGGATCTTCTTCGGGTCGTACTGAGGGTTGCGGACCGCGGGCTGCGGACCGCCGGTGCCGCGGACTGCGGACCGCCGGTGCCGCAGGCTGCGGACTACGGACCGCGGGCTGCGGGCCGCCGGTGCCGCGGGTCTTCGGTGAAGCCCCAGTGTGTGCGGCTCGGCGGCTGGTCCGCGGCCCTGCCCGTCACCGGCGGCGAGAGCCACGCGGCGTACGGACAGGGCCTGGGAAACCAGCCGGGGCCGACGGCACGGGGGCCGACGGGGCCCGACGGCCCGGGTGGGGCCGTCGGACTCAGGACCGTCCTTACGGAGCGGTCTTGACGGTGATCTTGCCGTCGATGATGTCCTGCTTGGCCTTGTCGACGGCCGCGATGACGTCCTTCATGTCGGCGAAGGCCGGGTTGGACATCGACAGGGCGACACCGTTCTTGTCCAGGCCGTAGCGGATCTCACCGGTCTGCGGCTTGCCGTCCTGGACCGACTTGATCAGGTTGAACACCGCGTCCTCGATGTCCTTCGTGACCGAGGTCAGGATGGACGCCTTGTAGGGCGCGAGACCCTTCTGCTGGTACTGGTCGGAGTCGACGCCGATGTTCCACTTGCCCGCCTTGGAGACGGCCTCAATGGCACCGGAGCCGGCCAGACCGGCGGCCGAGTAGATCACGTCGGCCTTCTTGTCGAGCTGGCCCTGGGCGGCGGCCTTGCCGAGGTCGGGCTTGGAGAAGCCACCGAAGTCCGGCGGCTGCGTCAGGTACTGCGGAAGCACGTTCACGGAGGCGTCGGTGTCCTTGACGCCCTGGACGAAGCCCGCCTCGAACTTCTTGATCAGCGGGGTCTCGACACCGCCGATGAAGCCGACCGTCTTCGACTTGGTGACCTTGGCGGCGGCGACGCCGGCGAGGTAGGAGCCCTGCTCCTCGTTGAAGACGATGTTGGCGATGTTCTCGCCGGTCACCGAGGCGTCGTCGATGATGCCGAAGGTGGTCTTCGGGAACTTCGGCGCGACCTTCTTGATGGCGGGAGCGTAGGCGAAGCCGACGCCGATGACCGGGTTGTTGCCGGAGCGGGCCAGCTCGGTGAGGCGCTGGACCTTGTCCGCGTCGCCCTCACCGTCGGAGGGCTCGGCCTCGGAGCCCTGGACGTCGAGGTCCTTCTCGGCCTTCTCGAGTCCGGCGTAGGCGGCGTCGTTGAACGACTGGTCGCCGCGGCCGCCGATGTCGTACGCGATGGCGGCCTTGTCGCCGTCGGAGCCGGAACCGGAGTCCGACGAGTTTCCGCCACACGCGGTGACGCTGAGAGCGAGCGCCGCGGACGCGATGCCCACGGTGGTGATCCTGGTGATCCGGCGCAAGGGGAGGCTCCTTCAAACCTGACCGAAGCGCCTCTTCCGGCGCTGGTTTCGCCGCGATCGTAACGCGCGTAGATGTCAGATAAGAGCACGTACGGAAGCCGTTATCGGATCGTCGCGAACAGAAGCCACCCACAAGGCGGCACAGGAGTCCACGAACGGACTACGAAGAGCGTGTCAACGCTTCACGAACGGCCGCCGTCGAGCAGGGCGGCCGCCGTGAACAGCTCGACCCCCACGGTGATGGCCTCTTCGTCCACGTCGAAGTTGCCGCGGTGCAGGTCGAGCCCGCGCGTGTCGCCCGGGGTCCGGACGCCGAGGCGGGCCATCGCGCCGGGCACCTGCTCCAGGTACCAGGAGAAGTCCTCGCCGCCGAGGCTCTGCTCGGTGTCCTCGATCGCATACGATCCGCGGCGCTCGGTCATCGCGGCGTCCAGCAGGCCGATGGACTCGGCGTCGTTCACCACGGGCGGCACGCCGCGCACGTAGTTGATGACGGTCTTGGCCCGATGCATTCCGGCCACCTCGTCCACGGCGGCGTGCACCAGGTCGGGGGCCTCGCGCCAGGCGTCCAGATTCAGGCAGCGGACGGTGCCGGACAGCTCGGCGTGCTGCGGGATGACATTGGGGGCGTGCCCGGTCTCCAGGCGGCCCCAGGTCAGGGCGAGCCCGGCGCGGGCGTCGACGCGGCGGGCCAGCAGCGCGGGCACGTCGACGGCGATCCGGGCAGCCGCGGTGACCAGGTCGGTGGTCAGGTGGGGGCGGGCGGTGTGGCCGCCGGGCCCGTCGAGGGTGATCTCCAGCCGGTCGCAGGCCGAGGTGATGGCCCCGATCCGCAGCCCGATCCGCCCGACGTCGACCTTCGGGTCGCAGTGGACGCCGATGATCCGGCCGACGCCCTCCAGCACCCCGGACTCGATCGCGTCGACGGCGCCGCCGGGCAGGACCTCCTCGGCGGGCTGGAAGATCAGCCGCACGGCGTTGGGCAGCAGCCCCTGCCGGTCGAGACCGGCGAGCACGAGGCCCGCGCCGAGGACGGTGGTGGTGTGGACGTCGTGCCCGCAGGCGTGCGCCCGGTCGGGCACGGTGGACCGGTAGGGCACACCGGCCTTGGTGTCCGGGATCGGCAGCGCGTCGATGTCCGCCCGCAGGGCCAGCATGGGCGTGACCCCGTCCCACTCCCCCACGTCACACATGAGCCCGGTCCCCACGGCGAGGACCTGCGGCTTCAGTCCGGCCTTCTCCAGCCGGTCCTTGATGGCGGCGGTGGTCCGGAACTCCTGGTTGCCGAGCTCGGGGTGCATGTGCAGATCCCGGCGGAAGGCGATCAGCTCCTCACGGAGTTCGTCACCGAGCCGGCCGGGCAGCGCACCCCCTCCGGGCTGGTCGGCCAGGCTGTGGGGGCGGGAGGCGCGGGACTTCAACTGGTTCACCTTATGAAGCGTAGGCCCCTCGGCCCCCCAACTGGCCATGGATCTAGGAAATTTCAGCCGTGCAGGCGAACAAAGTTCGGGTGAGGATGTGTGACGGAGGGTGGTTGCGGGTATACCCGTTCACTCCTCAGGTGGGCAAGTGGTCGACGAACACCCCCACCAAGATCCGACCGCCCAGGCGCTGGTCCGGCAGGCTGAAGTGGACGCGATTACGGTGGCGCTCCTTCTTGGCGTGCCACTCACATCGGTAGTCCTCGTCGCCGTGCCTGACGTCCCGCTGCTTCATGATCTTGGGCTTGGAACGCGTGCTGGGGCTCTCCGGAGACAGATTGAGACCATGGTGTCCCAGCTCAGCCTTGACGTCTGCAGGTTGTCCCGCATGCTTCGCCAGTGCGTTTCCGAAGTGATCGTGGACCACGGAGAGCACGCTGACGACCCAGTCGCGCATCTCGCCGTAGGTGCCGTCGAACCTACGGAAGGACAAGGAGTCAGCGAGGACGAGCCCCGGAAACGCCTCACGCGCCCGCTCGAAGAAGTCCTGCTCGTCAACGTCTTCCCGGCTGAAGAGCTCGCGCCAGAAGTTGGAGAGGGAAGACACGCCGGTCAGGAAGTACACGTCCTTCTTGATCTCGGGCGACGCGGCTGCTCCTCTCACGACGACCGGGTGCCAGCCATCGCGATCGGCCGTGGGAAACACGAGACAACCGATGTGATGTCCCCGTGTGGCGTGGAGCCAGGCATAGCCGACGGAGAGCGCGAAGACGGGCCCCTTGTCCGCCAGCTCCACCTCATCGGGCAGCCCTGCCGTCTCCGTGTCCCACTGCGGGCAGCGGTCCATCGTCCGGACCATCCTCAGCCGTGCGTCACGGCCTGCCCGAGGCGTCCCTCCCTCGTACAGGACGTCGTACAGCTCCTTTCCGGGGGCACACTCCGCTTCGGCCCACCAAGGTGAGACCGCGACCGTGTGGGTCTCGGTCAGTTCGGTCAGTTCGTCGGTGAACTCGTCGAGCAGATCTGTCAGACGTTCTTCGCTGAGGCCGCGGAAGTCGAAAGATGACTCGTCGACCACGAATCGGCCCTGCTCACCTGCCCCTGCGCCTGGCACGCGCCAGCCTCCCCAGGTCCCGTTCGATCTGGTCGAAAAAGCCCTCCGGCCAGTCGGTCAGTTCGCCCCTGGCGGTGAGTTCAAGGGGGACAGCCCCTGCCTCCCGCGCACCGAAGTAGTGGATCAGCGTGGCGTCCGGAGCGACCACACGGTCCTCGGCCACGGCGAGACGGATGCCGTTGAGCACGTGGTCGCTGTGCGTCTCCAGGATCACCTGGGCTCCCACACCCGCGACGCGCGCCAGGAAGCGTCCCAGCTGGGACTGCCCACCTGGATGCAGATGCGCCTCCGGATTCTCGACGATGAGCAGATCACCGGGCCGGGAGAGTAGTCCCGCCACGATGACAGGCAGGGCGTACGAGAATCCGAACCCCATGTTGGTGGGCCGGATCGCCTCGCTCAACAGTCCCGGTTCCCGGAACCGGATCGTGCTTGCCGTGATGCCCGGCGGCCACTGTGCGCTGATCTCGATCGGGCGGATGATGTCGGAAGCCCACATCTCGACCTGCGTACGGACAACGGTCACACCGTGAGTGGCTGCCGTGTCCGGATGCTGCAGTTCCTCGCGCACCGGCCTGCTCTCGTGCAAGGCCAGTACTTGGGCGGTGTACTCCCCTCGCACCCCGACCCCGAGAAGGTCCGGATGCTCCGCCGAAACGTCGAGCTGGTCCCGGGGGCCGAGTCGCTCGGCGCACAGGTAGGTGAACGTACTGCCGTCCCCGCTCAGTTCGGCCGGCGGATCATCGTGCGTGAGCGATGTGTCCAGGTAGAGCGCCTGTTCGTCCGGCACGGTGAAACGCATGTCGCAAACGTTCCGGCCGCCGTCGCACTCCAGGCGCACACCAATGACCGAGTCCGGCGCGTCGGGGTGCAGAACCTCGTGGGCCTCTCCGAGCGCCAAGCCGTACGGTCCGTTCAGCTGAACCACCTTGCGGACGGGAGCATCGGCGAATTGGCGGGCGAGGAGAAGCGTCTGGACGACCGTGCTCTTCCCTGTCCCATTGAGCCCGGTCAGCACGGTCAGGGGCCGCATGGCGAAGGAGGCGTGGGCGAAGCGTTTGAAGTGACTGATGGCCAATGAGGTGATCACCGACCGGCCTCCGCTGCCCTCTCCGTGGCCTCGAAGCGGTACATCACACGACGGGAGTCCCCGGTGGAGGACGTGATCGAGTCCAAGTACCGGTAGTCAACGGACATCAACTCACGTGCCGCAGCGACGATAGCCGGGGTCCTGCGGGTCAGGTCTCCCGGATCGTAATCGCACATCGTGATCGCCCACGCTTCGAAGAGCGCTCGGTTGATCGGGTATTTCCCTGCCTCAGGTCCCTGCGGCCATTTACGGAACGCTTGGTCGCCGAACACGTCCCGGGCGTTCTCCATCGCCCGCCGGAAAGCATCCGTCAGCCGCTCCACTGCAGTGTCGTCCACCTCGCTCACGTCGTCGAGCATGGTGGTAGTGCGCTGGAGGAAGGAGTCCATCGTTCCAAATTTGAGATAGCCCTCCGCCCCATGGAGCCAGAAGGCCGCGAAGCGCAGAGCCATCTCGCGGTCATTCATGCGGGTGTGGCCTCCGAGGCCGTTGGTGGCCTCGTTGAACTCAACCGTGGAGGTCATCGCCTTGAGGATCGAACGGCTACGGTCCTTGCTCATGCAATGCCGGATCTCTTGCGCGTTCAGCGGTGTGCCACCGGTGTTGATCCGCTTGAAGATGTCGTACATGACATCGGGGGGAGTAGTCGGGTCGATGACGTGGGCCATGATCTGCGCGTTGTTGATACGCCGCTTCCAGGGGGCCGGCAAGTCGTCGAACCGCTTCCCCTCCACGGTCCCCTTCAGGTACTCAAGGCCCTTGAGGACGAACCCCCTCTCGTCGCCTCCCCGAACGAAGTCATGGATCGTGGAAAGTCGCTGGAGTCCGTCGACAACCCGCATGTACCCGTCGGCGTCCTCTGCGAAATAGAACGCCGGCAACGGAATCTGCAGAAGCACGGATTCGATGAGACGGGACTTCTGTACGTGCTTCCATACCCGGCCGCGCTGAAAGTCTGGAGCGAGTTCGAGCGAGTCATCGTCGATCATGTCCAGGACGTTGCGCAACGAGAACTGCTTGGTATTCACCCTGATCTGCTCAGGGTTCCACGGCCGCTCGATCTCGGGGACGTCCTCGTCCTCGGTCTCCGCCTCGACGCCGGTCGGGGCGTCCAGGAAGTGTTCCTCCTTGACCTCAAGCGCTGCCGGATTCTGCGAAGTCGTCATGGTGCCGATCGTATCCGGGGCCCCACCGGAGGTGACAGCCGTCTCACGTCACCACCGACGTCAGCCGCTGCACCCCCCGCGCCGTCTCCGTGACCCCGCTCAGGAAGCCCTGGGCGCGCGGCGAGGCCGTGGCGCGGAGCCATTCCGGGGCGATGTCGCAGACCGCGACGTTCACGCCCGTGCCGGCCAGGGCCAGCGGGAGGGTGTGGACGACCGTGGAGGGGAAGCTGACGATCGTGCGGCCGATGGGGCCGCGGCGGGCGATCAGTTCCAGGGGGAGGTCCGGGCGGACTATCTCCAGGCCGGTGGCGGCTTCCAGGGCGTGGAGTTTCTCGGCGGACTCGCGGCGGTGGGCGAAGTAGCGGGTGGCGCCGTGGGTGCGGGCCAGGGAGGCCACCGCCTCCTGGTACGGGACGGGGTCGACGACGCCCGTCTCGACGAGGGAGGTGCCGACCAGGTCGGCGCCCTTGCCGATGGTGGGCGGGCCGAAGCGGGCCCGGGTCCAGGCGAAGGTGTTCGGGGTGACCGTGATGCCGGGCGGAGCCTCGACCGGCATCGCGGTGAACACCTCGACCGTGTGGCGGGCCGTCGGGGTGAAGCGGCGGCGGGCGGTGGCGGTGACCGGGGCCAGGACCAGTTCGCGCGGTCCCGTACGGCCCCGGCGGTGCCAGCGGGTCAGCCGTTCGCCGCGGGCCAGCTGGGCGACGAACTCCATGGTGGCCGTGCCGTCGTCGACCACCGTGAGGCGGTCGGCGCGGACCAGGGTCAGCAGGAGCTGGACGTAACGGGAGAACGGGTCGCCGATCACTATGTGGTCCGCGCGTCTGACCAGGCCGGCCAGGGCGCGCAGGGCCTTCAGGGGGGCGCCGGACTCGCCGCGCGCCTCCTGCCAGCGGACCGTGATGCCCTCGTCGCGGGCCAGCTCCGCCATCCGGCGCAGCTGACCGCGCGACATCGGGTCGACCGGGGGGAGGACGACGACCGTGGTGGCGGCCGGATCGTCTCCCCCCTGGGTGTGAACCCACTCCAGGACGTTCAGGAGCTGGACCGGGCTCTCGACGAAGGCGAGGTTCACCGGTCGGCGCTCAGACCGCGACCGGCTCGGGGGCCGGCGCGTTCTCGGTCTCGGCGACGACGCCCGCGACGCGGCGGAGCTTCTTCATCGGGCCGAGCTCGGACTCGTACACCTTCTTGACGCCGTCGCCGAGCGACTGCTCGATGGTGCGGATGTCGCGGACCAGGCGGGTCAGGCCCTGCGGCTCGACGGAGGCGGCCTGGTCGGAGCCCCACATGGCGCGGTCGAGGGTGATGTGGCGCTCGACGAAGGTGGCGCCGAGTGCGACGGCGGCCAGCGTGGTCTGGAGGCCGGTCTCGTGGCCGGAGTAGCCGATCGGGACGTTCGGGTACTCCTGCTGGAGGGTGTTGATGACCCGGAGGTTCAGCTCCTCGGCCTTCGCCGGGTAGGTGGAGGTGGCGTGGCAGAGCAGGATGTTGTCCGAGCCGAGGACCTCGACCGCGTGGCGGATCTGCTTCGGGGTGGACATGCCCGTGGAGAGGATGATCGTGCGGCCGGTGGCGCGCAGGGCGCGCAGCAGCTCGTCGTCGGTGAGGGAGGCGGAGGCCACCTTGTGGGCGGGGACGTCGAACTTCTCCAGGAAGGCGACGGCCTCGGTGTCCCACGGGGAGGCGAACCAGTCGATGCCGCGCTTGGCGCAGTGCTCGGCGATGGCGGTGTACTCGGCCTCGCCGAACTCGACGCGGTGGCGGTAGTCGATGTACGTCATCCGGCCCCAGGGGGTGTCGCGCTCGATGTCCCACTGGTCGCGCGGCGTGCAGATCTCCGGGGTGCGCTTCTGGAACTTGACGGCGTCGCAGCCGGCTTCGGCGGCGGCGTCGATCAGCGCGATGGCGTTGTCGAGGTCGCCGTTGTGGTTGATGCCGATCTCACCCGTGATGTAGACGGGGTTGCCGGGGCCGGCGGTACGGGTGCCGAAGGTGCGCAGGCGGGAGGTGCTCATGGTGGTGCTTCCTTACTTGGTGGGGACAGCAGGGGTGTTGGTGAGGGTGGGGCCGAGCAGCCAGGCCGCGATCTCGCGGATGGCGCCGTAGCCCCCGGGGGTGGTCGTGACGGCGCGCGCGGCGGCGCGTACCGAGTCATGGGCGCTGGCGACCGCGACGGGCCAGCCGGCGAGGGCGAAGCAGGGCAGGTCGTTGACGTCGTTGCCGACGTAGAGGACCCGGTCGGGTGCGATGGAGTGCTCGTCGCACCAGCGCTTCAGCGCCTCGTCCTTGCGGTCGATGCCGTGCAGGACGGGGATCCGGAGCTTGCGGGCGCGGGCCGCGACGACCGGGTTCTGCTCGGTGGAGAGGATCAGGAGGGGGACCCCCGCCTTGCGCAGGGCCGCGATGCCCAGGCCGTCACCGCGGTGGACGGCGACCGTCTCGCGGCCCTCGGAGTCGACCATGACCCGGTCGTCGGTCTGGGTGCCGTCGAAGTCCAGGACGACCGCGTCCACGTCCGCGAGGGAGGGCAGCGGGGAGGGGTCCAGGAGCGGGGCGAGCGCGCGGGCGCGGGCCAGGTCGTGCGGGTCGTCGATCTCCAGCACCCGCGCCGGGTCGGTGGGGACCAGGGCGGTGTGGCCGAAGAAGCGGTGGCGGTGGGTACGGAAGCCCGCCGCGTCCATCGCGTAGGCGGCGCCGGTCTCCAGGTAGTCCTGGGGGCGGTCCTGGCGGCGGGGGCGTACGGACTTGTCGTGGTTGACGCCGTACGTGCTCTCCTCGACCGCGTGCCCGTCGCGCCAGACGAAGCCGTGGAACGGGGCGACCGTGACGGCCGTGTCCGCGTCCTCGTGGGCGACCGCCCGGGCCACACCGTCGATGTCCTCGCGGGAGACGAACGGGCTGGTGCACTGGACGAGGAGGACCACGTCGACGGTGCGGGCCCGCTCGGCCTCGTAGACGTCCAGGGCGTGCAGGACGGCCGCTTCGCTGGTCGCGGTGTCGCCCGCGATGGCGGCGGGGCGCTCCACGCAGTGCAGCCGGTGGGCGGCGCGCAGGTCGGCGGCGGCGGTGCGGGCGGCCTCGGCGATCGCCCCGTCGTCGGTGGTGACGACGACGTCGGTGACCTCGGGGGCGCCGAGCGCGGCGCGGACGGCGCGGGCGACCAGGGGGATGCCGCCGACCTCGGCGAGGTTCTTGGCGGGGACGCCCTTGGACCCGCCGCGGGCGGGGATCACGGCGAGGACGGTCGGGGTCGGGGGCGGCTGCATCGCTGCTCCTGGTGTGGTGGCGGTTCCTGAGGTGGTCGAGGCCGCCGGCGTGGTCACAGGTCCCCCATCCGGCGGATCACCGGGGCGACGCGCTGGACGCCGTGGCGGTAGGCGCCGCGGGCCGCGTTGCGGACGGTCTCGCGGACCGCGCCCCGGACCCGGCCGGTCTCCTGCGGGGCGGCCGCGCCGGGCAGGGGCGTGCCGTCGGGCGCCAGGTGGTGGCGGCCGAGGATGCCCGGGAGGTAGCCGGGCGCGGTGGCGGGCGTGTAGTACGGGGCGAGCGGCGGGAGTTGGCCCTTGTCGAGGAGGGCCGTGACCTTGGCGCGGGCGGTGTCGTAGGCGGTGCCGTACGAGCCGTCGGCGGCGACGCCCTGGCCCGCCACCCACTCCGCGTCCGGCCGGGGCCGGGTCCCGCCGTCGAGCCGGTCCCAGGAGGTGAGGAGCCCGGAGCCGACGAAGTGGTGGTTGCCGAGCGCCTCGCGGACGCCGAGGTCGGTGAGGATCGCGGTCGGGATGCGGCGGTGCAGGGACTCCAGCGCGGCGGTCGAGGAGACCGTGACCAGGAGGTCGGTGCGGTCCAGCACCTCGCCCATGTGCCCGTACACCAGGCGGAAGTTGGGCGGAAGGCCGCCGGGCAGCCGCTGCGCGAGCTTCTGGTAGGGCAGTTCCTCGATGTGGGTGGTGTGCTCGCCGGGCTTGGAGCGCAGCTTCAGCAGCACTTCGCGGCGCGGGTGCAGCCGGGCGTGCTCGACGAGCCGGCGGAGCAGGTACGTCCGGTCGGCACGGGAGGCCGGTACGGAGGGCTGGGCGGCGAACACCACGGTGTCGCGGCCCTCTTCGGGGCTGTACGGGGCTCCGCCCAGGAAGGGCAGGGCGGCCTCGGTGACGGCCGACGCGTCCGCGCCCACCCCCTCGTACACCGCGCGGAAACGTTCCGCGTCGTGGGCCGAGTTGGCGAGGACGACGTCCGCCCCGTGGCGCAGCAGGAGGCCGTCGGCGAGCTTCTCGTAGACGACGCCGACGTATCCGGTGACGACGACGGGCCGGCGCGGGAGGTCCAGCGCGGCGATGCCGTGCAGCACGGCCTGGACGCCGCCGCCGACGAGGGCGAGGACGACGAGGTCGAAGCCTTCGTCGCGCACGGCGTGCAGGAACTCGACGGCGGTGACTTCACGGACCCGTGTGGCGTCGATGCCGACCTCGCCGACCTCCGCGAGCTGGCGGGGTGTCGGGGTGGCCCGGCCGCGCAGCAGCAGCCCGCTGACCTCGACGGGGCGCGCGTCCTGTCCGTCCCCGGCGGCCTCGGCGGTCAGGCGGCGCGCGGTGAGCGCACCCCATTTCCACCGGGTGTCGGAGTCGGCGAGGACGGCGACCCGGAGCGCCGGTCGGGCGGCGGGGGTCTCGGCCGGTTCGGCCTCATGGCTGGTACGTGGGGGCACGTCGAAGAAGTTAGGAAGGCATTTCGATGAGCGGCCCAACGCGATGGCAACAGATGGTTAACAGCGAGCCGACGATTGGGGGACCGCCCCGAAAAGACCCTCAATTTCCGTCCGGGAAAAGGTGATTCACCTGAGCGTCGGCCGTTGTTCACCTACTGGGCGCATTGCGGAAAAGGAATGGGCCAGGGCCGCACCTAACGTGATGCGCGTGGTTAAGCTCTCCGTCATCGTGCCGTTCTTCAACGTGCAGACCTACGCGCCCGACACCCTGAGAAGTCTGCGGGCCAACGCCCGCGAGGACTTCGAGTTCCTGCTCGTCGACGACTGTTCGACCGACGGAACGCTTCCGCTGCTGCGCCGGGCAGCGGACGGGATCCCCGGGGCCGTCCTGCTGCGACACGAGGTGAACGGCGGTCTGGCGGCCGCGCGCAACACCGGTCTGGACGCCGCCCGCGGCGAGTACATCGCCTTCCTGGACGGCGACGACTGGCTGGCCCCCGGCCACTACGAGCGGCTGGTGGGCAGGACCGAGGCGCTCGGCTGCGACTTCGTGCGCACGGACCACGTGCAGGTGAACGGCAGGGCGCGCACCGTACACCGGGTTCCGCACGGGCCGCACGGTGTGGTGAGCGATCCCCGGGCCGCGATCCTGCCCGCCCACCGCACCACGTCGGTGGACTACGCGTTCGCCTGGGCGGGCCTCTACCACCGGCGGCTGCTGGACCGGGGGCTGCTGCACTTCACCGACGGGCTGCGCACGGCGGAGGACCGGCCCTGGATCTGGCGACTGCACCGGGAGGCGGAATCCTTCGCCTCCGTGGGGCTGCTCAGCCATTTCTACCGGCGCGGGGTGGCGACTTCCCTCACCCGGATCGGCGATGTGCGCCAGCTCGATTTCCTGCGCGCATTCGACCAGGTGATCGCGGAGACCGCCGCCGACCGCGAGGCGGAGGTGTTTCTGCCGAAGGCCGTACGGACGTACTGCGCGATCATCGCCCACCATCTGGGTGACCTGGACAAATTCGAACCGGCCGTCGCCCGTGAACTGAAAGCGCGCGGCGCCGCGGCCCTGGGCCGTCTGCCGCAGCGGCTGCTGGACGAGGCGCTGGACGCCATGGACGTGACACGGGCGACCCGGGTGCGCAGGCTGCGCCGCCGCCCGGCCGCCACGAAGGAGGCCTCGGCCGCATGACCATCCGGATCTTCCACGCCTCCTCGCCCGGGGCGGCGGTGCTGCTCGCCGCGGCCATAGACGCGGGCTGCTTCACCGAGCCCGACCGCCGGATCCTGCTGCTGTCCCGGACCGGTCCCGCCCCGGAGGCCGTCGCCGACGTCTCGGAGTCCGCCGGGTTCGAGCGGCTGCGCACCCGGTTCGACGCGGTGCTCTCGTGGAACGACGCGATCACCCCCTTCCACCCGGACGGCTGGAACCCACGGGCGGACGACGCGCCGCTGTGGGAACGCCACTTCCGGCGGGCCTGGGGGCTCGGCGAGGAGGAGCTGGAGCTCGTCGTCGGCTCCCCGCACGCCGGCCCCGCCCGGGCCCTGACCCAGGTGTTCGCGGGCACCCCGGTCGATGTGTACGCGGAGGGGCCCGGCGCGTACGGCCCGACCGGGGAGAAGATCCCCCCGCTGACCGGGATCCGGGTGCGGCGGCTGCTCCATCCGGACCTGGTCGCCGGGGTGCGCCCGCTGCTGCTCGGCGAGTACGGCGTCGAGCCGCGCACCGTCCCGGCCGAGGCGATCACCAAGGTCGTCGCCGAACTCGCGGACGCGGATGTGGCGTTGCCCGCCGTCGAGGAGGCCGCGCTGCTGCTCGGGCAGGATCTCGCCGGGGCCGGGCTGATACCGGCGGCCGACGAGGCGGAGCTCCGGCGGGAGATGGTGCGCGGGGCGGTGGCACTCGGTCACACCCGGCTGGTGTACGCGCCGGATCCGTACGCCCCCTGGGAGAGCCCGGCGCCGGTGCGCGCGGAGGCGGACCGGCTGGGCGTCGAACTGACGGTCCTGGACGGCCCGTTGCCGGTCCCGGCCGAGGTGCTGGTGCACCGGCTGCGGCCCGCGCTGGTCGTGGGCTGCACCTCGGCGGCACTGTTCGGGGCGGCCCGGTTCCACGGCCTGCCGGTGGCGGCGGTCGGCACGGGGCTGCTGCTGGAGCGCCTGACCCCGTACGAGAACCCGCAGCGGACGGCGGCAACGCTGGCGGATGCGGTGCTGCCCGGGGTGGGCGATGGGGAGGCGGCGCCGGACGAGAAGCCGGCGGCGGAGCTGGACGGTCTGCTGGCCGCCGTCGCCTTCGCGATGCGGCCGAAGGTGCGCTCCGATCTGCGCCCGGCCGCCGAGCGCTACCTCGCCGCGCATCTGGACAGCCGCACCTGGCGCTACTTCAAGCGCCGCCGCCTGGCCTCGCTCGCGCTGCCCGGAGTGGTCCCGGCCCGGCTGGCGTTCCTGCGCTCGAACCCGGCGCTGCGCCGGGTGGTCCGGCGGGCGCGAGCACTGCGGGGCGGGAGGGGCTGAAGCCCTGGTCGGCGTTCGCGTCGGCCGGGGCGCGGGAGGGCTCACGCTCGGGCCGGGGCGCGCGGCGCTCACGCCCGGGCCGGGGCGCGCGGGGGGTCACGCCTCGGCCGGGGGAGCGGGGCGCTCAGCCCAGGACCTTGCTCGCCCCCGCCCGCCCCCACAGCAGGGCCGCACCGAACGACAGGGCCGTCGTGGCCGCCGTGATCCCGACCACGAGCGCCACGGCGGCCGGGCCGCCCAGGTCCGCCCGGACGAAGGCGTCGGTGAGGACTCCGAGCACGAGGACGTGCACCAGGTAGGCCCCGAACGACGCCTCGGACAGCCGGGCCAGCGCGGGCCGCATCCGCTCCGGGACCCGCACGCCGTGCAGCGACACGAGGACCCCGCAGCTGAACAGGGCCACCAGGACGTGCGCGTACGGGATCGCGTAGTGCACCTCGTGCTGGTACGCGATCACCCCGGCGAGTCCGCCCGCCGTGAGCAGCAGCCAGGGCCACCGCCGCCTGCCGAACGCCCCGGCCGGGGCGGCGAGGAGCAGCGCCCCGAGCACCGCGTAGATCAGCTGGTACGGGGCGAACGCCCAGCCGAAACGCGGCAGTTCGCGGCCGGTCGCCTCCGCCAGATCGCCAAGGAACGACGGGGCGGACGCCAGCACGAGCAGGACCGCACCGAGGCCCCACGGCCGCTTGCCCGCCCGGACCAGGACGACCAGCCCCAGGACCATGATCACGGGGAGGTAGGCGTACAGGTACCAGAGGTGGTAAGCCGGGCGGACCGAGGCGAACAGGGAGTCCAGGGCGAGCCCGCGGACCGGGTCGTCGTTGGTGTCACGGAGCTTGCCCCACGCGAGGTAGAGCGCGGTCCAGACGGCGAGCGGCACCACGATCCGCACGATGCGCCGCCGCAGCCGTGCGCCGTCCTTGGGCGGGGCCCCGACCAGGACCACCCAGCCGGCGATGGCGAAGAAGAGCGGCACGGCGAAGCGCCCGGCGGAGTCGGCGGTCAGCCCCGCCCAGTAGGTGCCGGGCCCCTCCGCCGCCGTACGGCCCACGGTGTTCACGAACGCCGAGCCGGTGTGGAGGCCGATGACGGCGACCGAGCAGAGCAGCCGGACGAGGTCGATGTCGTAGCGGTGCCCGGCCCGGCCGGGGCGCGGTGTCTCCGGGGCCGTCGCGGCGGGAGCGGGTGCGGGTGCGGCGGCCGAGGCGGGGGGTGTGGTGGACATGGTCCTCAGGGGGTGGGCGGGGTGGTGCGGAGGGAGGGGGCGGGGCGGTCCTCGCCGGTGGCGGACCGGGGCGCGGGGACCACGGGGCCGGCGACCGGTCCCGGTTCGCCGAACGGGTCGGGCAGACCGGTGAGTTCACGCAAGCCCGCGAGGTTGTCCCGGGTCACGGACCACAGCGTCCGCTGCCGGTCGTGGACGTCGGCCACCGCCGCCGGATGGTCGGCCAGCACCGCGAGGGCCCGCTCCGCGAGCCGGGCGCCGAGGGCCCGTTCGTGGACGGAGACGCCCCAGTCGGGCCGGTCGATGTCGGCGAGGAAGTAGGCCAGTTTGGGGTGCGAGACCAGGCTGATGATCGGGGTGCCGCAACCGAAGGGGATCATCCCGGCGTGCCCGCGCATCCCGATCACCAGCCGGGCGCGCCGGTAGAGGTCGCGGATGGCGTCGTTGGAGAGCAGGTACAGCGGCTCCACGGGGAGGGTGAGTCCGTGCTCGCGGCGCAGATCGTCGACGAAGCGTTCGTCGGCGGGCATGTGGGCGGCGTAACGGACTTCAGCAGCGGCCGACATGGCCCGGATCGCTGCCGCCATCTCCGCGAGGAAGTGCCCGTAGTCGTGGCCGAAGCGGAGTCCGGCCCGGTCGTAGGCGCAGTTGAGGAGCACGGTGTCCTCGCGTACCGCCGGTTCGGCGAGGCGGGGGTCGAGGTGGCGGGCGACCGTGGTGGGGCAGGGCTGGTAGCGCACCTTCTCGCGGAGGGAGGCGGGCAGCAGTTCGCGGACCCGGGCGACGGAGCCGTGGTTGCGCAGCCCGAAGAACGCGGACCGCTCGACCAGGGCTTGCAGGGAGGCCGCGAACCGCTCGCGCCGGTAGCGCTGGCCGTCGAAGACGTTGTAGCCGACGGCGAAGACCGCCAGGGGGGCGGTGATCCGGGCGAGCACGTCGTCGGGGATGTTCCACTGCCAGCCGCTGTTGCCGTTGGGCGCGGTGTCGGGGAGGAAGAGCCCGCCACCGCCGACGATCACGGCCCGCCGGGCGTTGAGGCGTTCGAGGCCGGCCTCGTCGACGAGCAGGTGTGCGTGCTGCTGGTGCCAGCTGTCGGGGCCGGTGTCGGCGGTGAAGCAGCTGCGGACCGCTTCGGGCAGCACCTTGTCGCCCGCGTTCTCCTCCCCGTCCGCGAACAGGGCCACGTGGGCGAGCTGTTCGCCTGCCGGGATGTCGGGCGAGGTGGCGCCGGCCGTGACCATCTCCGACGTACGGGCGTACCAGGCGCGGCAGTTGGCATCGGTCGGATCGGTCTCCAGACCGGCGAGCGCGTACCCCCGGGCGTCCGACGTGCGGCCCAGCAGCCAGGCCAGCCGGGCGAGTTGGCCGTACGCGCGCGGGGCGAAGTCCGGGGACGCGGTCGCCAGGAGGAGGTGCGTCTCGGCCTCCTCGTACCGCGACAGCGCCATCAGGCAGACCCCGAGCGTCTCGTGGCAGCGCGGCAGGTCGGGGCGGCCCGCGACGGCCTCCCCCAGCAGGGCGACGGCCCGGTCGTGGTGTCCGCGCCCCCGGTGGATCTCGGCGAGCTGCCGGACCAGGTCGATCGGCGGCCGGGGCCCGTCGGGGAACGGGAGCGCGAGGTGCAGCAGCAGGTCGGGGTGTTTCGCGCCGGGGAGGGCGAGGTAGGCGGCGCGGAACGCCTCGTCGTCCAGGTCGAAGCGCGCGCGGGCGGCGTGGGCGGGGCCGCCGCGCACCGTGGGCGCGTCGGCGAAGTTCAGGACGACGACATCCTCGGGGACCGCCAGGTCGTCGCCGAGCCGCAGGGCACGGAAGTCGTACCGGGAGTCCAGGGGTACGAGGAGGCTCTCCGGGATGTCCCGCGGGGCGGCGGCGGCGGGTACGGAGTGGTCGGCGTCCTGGGCCTGGATCACCAGGAGTCCGTCGTCGGGGACGCCGTTGCGCGGGTCGGGGACACCGTCCGGACCGGGGCGCGGCACGGCGGCCACGCCCGTGCGGAGTCGCAGCAGCGGGTCGAGGCTGCCGAGGACGATCAGGGAGGGGGCGAGGGCGATGACGGTGTCGTAGCCGTCGAGGCGGAAGACGTCGTGGCGTCCGTCGGCCGTGCGCGGGATCAGCCGGGGGTGCAGCCGGTGGGCGGCGTCGAAGGAGGCGTCCGGGAGGCCGGGGTGCAGGACGACGACGTCCTCGCAGAGAGCGGGGCCGGTCAGCACGAGGCTGCGCAGGAGGGCCTGGAGCCCGGGCAGTTGGCCCGCGTCGGCGACGTACACGGCGAAGGCGATGCGGCGCTTCCCGGTGACGGCGCGGCGGTCGTCGGCGGGGTCGGCCGGGACCGCAGGGCTCGTCCGGGGCTTGGGGGTCGTCATCTCAGGGTGATCCTCACTGCGGTGTCGTCCGTGGTCCCGGTCCGCGCCCCGATCCACTCCCGCTCGCGCGGGGGCAGGGCAGCCGGTCCTTCGAACCCGATGAGGTCCACCCGGGCGGCGGTGCCCAGGAAGTCGAGGAGCCGCAGCACGGTGTACGCGGTGCTCGCGGGCCCGTCCGCGTCCGCCGCCTCCGCGAGCAGGGCCGGATCGTGCAGCGGGCGGCGCAGCGTGGCGTCGCCGATGCGGTCCTGGGCGCCGGGAACGAGGCGGCTGCGCAGGGCGAGCCGCCAGTGCGGGAGCGGGTCGCCGAAGACCAGCCGGGCGGTGGCCCTGCGGTCCCACCGGGGGCCCTTCCACGGGGAGTCGCCGCGCAGGGTGACGGCGTGCAGATCGGTTCGGGCGGTGGGGGCGGCGTGGCGTACGGCGTCGCAGCGCACGACGAGGTCGTAGCCCTCGATGAGGGCGGCCAGGGAACTGCCGGGCCGCTGTTCCTGCTCGGCGGTGTGCGGTGTGTCGGCGACCAGGCACACGGTCCGGTCCGCGAGGAACCGGCGCAGCCCCGGTACGCCGATGGGTTCGGCCCCGCCGAGCAGCGGGTCGGCCATCAGGTCGCGGTCCGAGAGCCGGCGGTGCTCGGCGTAGAGGGCGGCGAGCCGGCGTACGGCCGGGTCGGCGGCGCCGCGTTCGGTGGTGCGGAGCCGGACGAGTTCGGTGAAGGCGGCGCGGGCCTCGGCGGCGGGGAGCCGGCGGGAGAGCCGGACGGCCCCGGCCCCGGCCGCACCCCCACCGCCCCCGCCCCTGTCCTCTTTCCCGTCCCGGGCCTCTTCCCCGTTCCCGACCAGCGCCAGCGCCTCGTCGATGCGGTCGCCCGCCGCGCGGAGGGTGGCGATGCGGCGTTCGACGTCACGGGAGGCGGCGGTGTTCTGCTGGAGCGCGAGGTGGCGTTCGTACGCGGTGATCGCCTCCTCGCTCCGGCCGAGCGCGTCCAGGGCGTTGCCGCGCAGCCGCCAGGCGCCCTTGGAGCGGGCGCGCAGGGCGGTCGCCTCGTCGGCGAGGGCCAGGGCGAGCCGGGCCCCGGCGTCGCCGCCGCTGTCCAGGGCCTGCTGCCCGGTCCGCAGCAGCGCGTCGAAGGCGTCGGCGCCCGGGGTGGAGCACGCGGTTGTCAGGGCGCCGATCGACGCGATGAGCCGGGTGCGGCGGGCGTCGGTGAGGGGGCCGGACGCGGCGAGGGCGGCGAGGTGGTCGCCGCAGTGCCGCAGGGCGGCCAGGAGCCCCGGGTCCGGTCCGTCGCCGGGGCGGGCCCGGGTCTGCGTGCCCGGCCGTCCCGCTATCGCACGTACTGACGTGAGCAGCCCGGTGAGGGTCTGGCCCATGCTCGTTCCGCCGTTCTGTGAGTCGGACGCCGGCACCGGGGGGTTTTCGGGCCCCGGTCCGGCCCCGGGTCAGAGGCCCAGGGTGCTGCGGGTGCGCCGTACGGTGCGGCGCAGCCGGACCGCCGCGCCCCGGGGGCCGCCGCCGGGCAGGGTGAGGCTCTGGAGGCGGCGGCGCTTGAAGTAGTGCTGGGTGGTGGGGTCGAGGTGTTCCCGCAGCCAGGCCTCGGCCTCGGGGCGCAGCCCGGGGTTGAGCTTGGCCTGCATGCAGTAGCCGACGGTCCGCACCAGCGGGGCGAGGGTGTCGGGCGCGTTGCGCGGCAGGCGGGGAATCTCCCCGGCACCCTGCGCATCCGGGCCTCCCTGCGCATCCGGACCTCCCCGCGCGTCCAGGTCGGGCACGAGGTGGTCGGTGATCGTCAGCGGGATGCGGTTGCTGTTCTCGTACGGGGTGATCCGGTCGAGGACCAGCCGGGTGCCGACGCGGGCGACGGGGATGCCGTAGTAGGCGGCGGCGGTGAACATCGCGGTGGAGAAGCAGCCGACGACGAGGGTCGGCGCGCACCGCTCGTACAGCGTCTCGGCGAGCAGCGGGCTGTCCAGCGTGGTGAGCCGTACGCCGAGTTCGGCGGCGGCCTCGTCCAGGGCGCGGGAGTAGCGGGCCGGGGCGGTGGGGTGCGGCTTGAAGAGGATGGAGGTGTGCCCGGCGCGGGCGGCTCCGCGCAGCATCCGGATGTGCAGCTCCTCTTCCTCCTCCGGGGTGAGGATGGTGAGGGCGGCGAGGTACTGGCCCAGCAGCATCGCGGTGGGGGCGGCGGCCTCGGCGGCGGCGAGCCCCCGGTCGCCCTCGGCCGCCGCGGCGATCTCGGAGAGGACCGCGCGGAAGGCGTCGTCGGGGACGAGTTCGGGTTCGACGCCGGCCTCGGCGAGGAGGAGCGGGCGGAGCCAGGTGACCAGGTCGAGGTGGAGGACGCGCCGGATGCGGCAGGCGATGGACTGGGGCATCCGGTTGCGGGTGGGGCCGTAGCTCATCAGGCCGTCGGCGTAGACGTGGACGGCGCTCTCGGAGAAGATCGCGGCGAGCGCGCGGGCCGGGTTGACCTGGATGGACTCGACGGCGAGGTCGACGGGGGCGTCGGGGGCGATGTCCCAGGCGAGGCGGAAGGCCCGCTGCCACAGGACGGTCTCCTCGGAGCGGGGGCCCCAGCCGCTGGGGTGGTGCGGGCTGATGGCCTCGTTCCAGTCGACGACGGCGTCGAAGCGGGCGGCGAGGGATCCGTAACCGCGCATCTCCTCCAGGCGCAGGGCGGTCTCGGGGACGGCCGCGTTGTTGGAGACCAGCAGGATGCGGTGGCTGTCGGTGGCCCGGCCGAACTGTCCGGCGTCGAGCGCGGCGGCGAGGGTGGCCGCGCCGTACAGGGTGGAGACCTGGAAGATCTGGGTGCGCGGGGGCGTACGTACGGGAGTGGCTGCGGGGGTGGCGGTCATCGGGTCAGGCGGCCTTCTGCTTGGTGCGCAGACGGCTGAGCAGCGTGCCGCGCTTGTCGTCGATCATCGTCAGGGTGCGGTCGAGCACGTCCTGCGGCATCCGGCCCAGCGCGGCGGTGGACTCGGCGCGCAGCTTCCGGGCGGTGGCGGGCTCGTAGTCGTCGGCCTTCTCGTTGTGGAAGGCGATCATCGCGCAGTAGGTACGGACGGCCTTCGGCAGCAGGGCGTCCGCGTCCCGGTCGGCGCGCAGCTGGTCGAGCAGCGTGTCGTAGGAGGCGAAGAAGTCGAGCTGGCGGGCGTCCTTGATCTGGGTCAGGGAGGTGGTGACCCCGCGCCGGTAGAAGATGCCGTACAGACCGAGCGCCGCGTAGGTGCGGGCGCGCAGATGGAGCTGCCAGATCCACAGCCGGTCCTCGGCGGTGCGCAGTTCGGTGGCGAAGCGCTGGGCGCCGTCCGCGAAGAGCCGCCGGTGGTAGATCCCGGCCCAGACGAACGGGTAGTCGACCATGGTCTCGCGCTCGGGAGCGCCGATGCCGTCGCGGGGGTCGAGCAGGGTGTCCCGGAGCGGGGCGGGGGCGCGCCGTACGACGCGGGTGGTGCCGGTGGACTGGACGTGGTCGGTGCGGGCGAAGTCGCAGTCCAGGTCCTCGGCGGCGCGCACGAGCCGGCCGAGATGGCCGGGGGCGTACCAGTCGTCGCCGTCGAGGAAGGTGAGGTAGTCGCCCTCGGCGGCGTCGATGCCGCTGTTGCGGGCGGCCGCGATGCCGACGTTCGTACCGTGTCTGATCACCCGGGCGCGCGGCAGCCGCTCGGCCCAGTGGTCGACGATCTCCTGTGTGCCGTCGGTGGACGCGTCATCGACCAGCAGGAACTCGATGTCCGGGTCCGCGTTGCGGGCCAGACTGCCCAGCGTGGTCGGGGCGTAGGCCGCGACATTGTGGAGCGGTACGACAACGGACAGTTTCGGCACGCGCGCCCTCACCTTCGATCATGGTCCCGACAACGTAGTGAGACCGCGGAAGGATCGGGTGACACCCGCCACGACAGCGGGTGAACTCTGCGCGTCCGCCGGATGGCCGGGTACGCGCGCCGGAGTACGTCCCACGAGGCTTGACCTCAACTTCACTTGAGGTTCTATGTTCCAGGCATGGACTACTCACACGACGACGCAGGACTCGCCCTCCAGCCGATCGGCTACTGGAGCTGGGCCGCCCACGAGGCGACGGTCACCCACATCAGGTCGGCGCTGGCCGAGAACGGGCTCACGCAGCCGCCCTGGTGGGTGCTCAACCAACTGGACGGGGCGGACGAGGAGGGACGGGACCGGGCCGAGCTGATCACCATGCTCAGCGGCTACCTCGACACCGGGACCGACGGCATGGAGGAGGCCGTCGACGGCCTCCTCCGGCAGGGCCTGGCCACGGAGGACTCCGGGTCCCGGCTCCGGCTGACGCCCGAGGGGCGGGCGCTGCGCGAGAGGACGTACGCCCGGGTCGCCCGGGCGAGGGCGGAGATCCACGAGGGCATCGACGACGAGGAGTTCGTCGCCGCGCTCAAGGTGCTGCAGCGGATGATCCGCAACGTCGGGGGGAAGGCCTGGCACCAATGAGGCCTGGCACCAGTGAGAACGGCCGGGCGGGCCGTCCCCCGGACTAGACGCTGCTGAGCGAGAGCTTCGCGGCGAACCCGAGGAACAGGACCCCGGCCGCCGAAGTGGCCCCCGCCGACAGTCGCTTGCGGCGGCGGAAGACGGCGGCCAGCCGGGTGCCGCCGAAGATCAGCACCGAGAGGTAGGCGAAGCTGGCGAGCTGGAGCAGGGTGCCGAGCACCAGGAACGACAGCGCCGGGTAGGCGTAGCCGGGGTCGACGAACTGGACGAAGAAGGAGATCAGGAACAGGATCGCCTTCGGGTTGATCAGGCTGACCACGAGCGCCCGGCGGTAGGGCCGCTCCACGGGCCCCGCCGCCGCCCCGGAAGCCCCGGCCCTCTCCTCCGCCTCGACCGTCCCGACGAGTTCGGCGGTACGCCGGTGCCGCTCGCGCCACAGGGCCACGGCGGCCCGCAGCATCCCGATGGCCATCCAGGTCAGATAGGCAGCGCCCGCGTACTTGACGATCGCGAAGAGGAGAGGGGTGGTCGTCAGTAGGGACGCGGCGCCCAGTGCGGCGAGCGTCATCAGGACGGTGTCCCCGGTCCAGACGCCCGCGGCGGCTTTGTACCCGGTGCGTACGCCGCGCCGGGCGGCGACGGAGAGCACGTAGAGCGAGTTCGGACCCGGCAGAAGGACGATCAGCGCCAGGCCGGCGAGATAGGTCGGAAGATCGGTGACACCCAGCATGAACGGAGTGTCGCACGCCGGTACGGGTCGCCGTCCAGGGGGTTTCACCTGGCGGTATGGACCCTCGGGCGGTGCGCGGACGAGGGCCGGTCCCGACGGCCCGGACCCGGCCATGATCGGCCGGGGGTGACCTCGGGGGTCTGGACGCGCGGCCGCCGTCCGGCGGAGGATTCGCTGACCGGGCCGGACGGGAATCCGTACGGCATCCGTACAGGAGGCACCGGGCCGACAGGTGACCCAGGGGGATCGAACATGGTGGACACGGACAGCGGGTGGGACGGCCGGGGCGGGAGAGGCTCGCGCGTGACGAGGAACACGGGCGGAGCGCGTCCGGCCGAACCGATACCGGGCCGTCGGGTCGCCGCCGTGTCCCTCGTCGCGCTGGCCGCCCTCGCGACGGGGTGCGAACCGGGCGCCGCGACGGGGGCGCAGGAGGCGCCGCCGTCGGCGCGGCCCACGCAGGCCTCGGCCCCCTCCCCCGCCCGCACCGCTCCCGTGACCGGGGACGCGAAACCGCGCACCGCGCCACCGCCCAGCCCGTCGGCGTCCACCGCCGCACCGGCCCCGACCCCGGACGTGACGACCGCCCGGCCCGCCCCGGAACCGAGCACCGCACCGCCGCCGCGCGTCCTGATGCGGACCGGGTCCGAGAGCGACCGGGTGCGTGAACTCCAGGCCCGGCTCCGCCAGATCGGCCACTTCGGGCGCAACCCCACCGGCTACTACGGCTCCGTCACCGCCGACTCCGTGCGGTCCTTCCAGGCCAAACGGAGCCTGCCGGTCACCGGCTCCACCGACGAGGTGACCTGGCAGCGGCTGCTGGCGATGACCCGGGTGCCGACGGCCGCCGAACTGCGCCCGCCGACCGAGCGGCCGGTGGCCGCGCCGGACGAACGGTGCCTGAAGGGCCGGGTCCTGTGCATCAGCAAGAACAGCCGGACCCTGGCGTGGATGATCGACGGCAAGGTCGTCTCGGCGATGGACGTGCGTTTCGGCTCCGAGTACACGCCCACCCGCGAGGGGGTGTTCGAGGTGTTCTGGAAGTCCCGGGACCATGTGTCGACGCTCTACGACACCCCGATGCCGTACGCCCTGTTCTTCAGCGGCGGCCAGGCGGTGCACTACTCGGCCGACTTCGCGGCCAACGGCTACGGCGGCGCCTCGCACGGCTGCGTCAACGTGCGGGACAAGAAGAAGGTCGCGGCGCTGTTCGACCAGGTGAGGACCGGCGACAAGGTCGTCGTCTACTGGTGACCGGCTGCTCGGCCGGTACGGACGGAGAGAGGGCGCGGGCGGGACCGGGGGAACGTGTCCCGCCCGCGCCGATGCGCTGAGCCGAAGGTACGGGGGGAACCCCGGCTCGTCGCGCGGCCGATGACCAGTCGGCCCACTCTGTACTGCGCCCGGCCTCCGAAAAACGTCACACCTGGTCGCACGGACGGTCGGCCGAGCCCCGAAAGGGCAGGTCAGCGGGTCAGTACGGTGGCCGCACCACTGCTCATGGGGAGGGGCGGAACCTCGGCGTCCGCCCCGGCGCCGGCAGCGTCCTCCGGGGCCGCTGCGGCGCGCGGTACGGGGTGGAAGGAGACGGGCGGCAGCGAGCCGCCGTCCCCCGGTCCGTTCTGACCGCCGTCGTCGTCATCGTCGTCGCCGTCCCCGCCACCGGAGCCGCCGCTTCCACCGTTCCCACCGCCGCCGTTCCCGCCGAGGAGGCGGTCGCAGAAGCGCTCCAGGTTCTTCTCGCCCTTGGCGAACTCGATCAGCTGGCGGCGGCTCCGGTCGTCCAGCGTGCCCGCGCGGAAGGCCTTGCAGGCCTTGACGGACTTCTCGTACCAGTTGCCCGAGTCCGTGTCGCCGCCGGAACCACCGGGGCGGTCGTCCTGCCCGGTGCCGCCGCCGGTTGTCTCCTCCCGGCCGTCGTCGCCCGGCTGGTCCGGGGTGTCCGGGGTGTCCGTGCCCGACCCCCGGCCGGTGCCGCCGGTCCGCGCGCCGTCGGGCTCCTCGGGGCCGCCGGACTCGCGGGCCGTGGGCGAGGAGGAGGTATCCGGCTCGGCGGGCGAGGACGGGTCCGCCGGGGCCGACGGGTCGTCGACGGAGTCGCTGGAGATCAGCGGGCCCGGGGTCACGGCGGCCGATACGGAGCTGGCCGGCGTGGGCGAGCCCTGCCCGCCGAAGGTTCCGGTGAACACGCCCGTACCGGCGGCGACCGCGACCCCGCCGAGCGCACAGCCGGCGAGCGAGGCGACCAGGCCGAAGCGGACCGGTCGGCTCCAGCGCGGGCGGCGGGCCGGGGCGGCGGGGGCGGAGCCGAGGTGGATGGTGTGCAGCCGGCCGGGGCTGCCGGGGACTGCGGCACCGGCGGCGCGGCCGGCGAGCCGGTCCGCACCGCTGCCGTAGCCGGCCTGCCGGAACGCGGCGAGGACGGCGTCCTCGCCGGGGAGTTCGCCTGCCGGGGCCCGCAGCCCCGCGCGCGCCGCGCCGAGCGCTTCGGCGAGGCGGAAGGCATCGGTCCGGGCATCGTCGCCGACGGGGACGACCGGTTCGCCGCGGAGAAGTCTCTCCGCCGCGTCCTTGTCAAGCCACTCGTAGTGCTCGTCGGCCATCACATGTCCTTCTGCGTCCACGGTCGCGAATGCGTCACACCGGGAGTGACCACGGCGGGTGCCGCCGGACCGCCTCGGCCGGGCCGCTGGGAGGGCACGGCCCCGAGCCCGGTGCCGCCGCCGGCGTCGCTCCCGTCGTCCTGGGCCGGGGGCCGCTCCGCGGTGCCGTCCGGGTCGAACGCCCCGTCGCCGTCGGCCCGGGACGCCGGGAGCTGCGCGTCGGCGCCGAGGAGTTCGGCCAGCCGCTTGAGGCCGCGGTGGGCGGCGGTACGCACGGCTCCGGGCCGCTTGCCCAGGGTCTGCGCCGCGCTCTTCGCGTCGAGCCCGACGACGACCCGCAGGACGACGGCCTCGGCCTGGTCCTGCGGCAGCTGGGCGATGAGGGACATGGTGCGGTCGGTGTCCAGGGCCTCGATCGCGTCGCCCGCGGTGTCGGAATCGGCCGCGCGCGTGGTCAGCTCGGTCTCGTCGCCGCCGATAGCGGGACGGCGGCTGCGCATCCGCAGATGGTCCAGAGAACGGTTGCGCGCGATCCGCGCGGCCCAGCCCCGGAACCGGTCGGCGTCACCACTGAACCGGTCGAGGTCGCGCGCTATCTGCAGCCACGCCTCGGACGCCACGTCCTCGGCGTCCGGCTCTCCGACCAGCGTCCGTATGTAGCCCAACAACCGTGGGTGCACCGCGCGGTACACAGCACGGAAGGCGTCCTCGTCCCCGTCCTGTGCCGCGAGCACCGCGGCAGTCAGCTCCGCGTCGTCCCCCAGCACTCCCTCAACCCGCCCTGCCGTCCTGAATCGCAGCTGGTCAACTGCTGCGCAACCCTGCGCGAACCAGCACGCTACGTGAGCGGTGGGGGCCACGTCCATGACTTGTACAACTCGCAACAATTCGACGGCCGCGCTTCCGGTGTGACAGAAAACGCAGTCATGGCGCTGAGATGAGTACGGGGTCGTGCTGCGACCCCGTGGAAGACGGCCGGGGCCTCTCCTGTGGGGGGTGGCGGCCCCGGTCGTCGCTCCTCCTCAGCTGCGCCCTGAACAGGGCCGGCCCCTGCGCACGGCCCCCCGCGCGGCCGACGGTGTGACCGACACCGCACGGATTCCGCCCGGCCGGCCGGACCTCCCCGGACTGCTCCGCGGGCCTCACGGCCTTCGTCGGATCCGCAGCCTCCCCGTTTCGGCGCGGCCCGCAGTGCGCTACGCCCTGCCGGTGGGTGTCAACGGCCCATGTGGCCCATTCGCCGCGCCCCGTCGAACGGCTCGGGAGCGGCCCGCGCGCTAACGTGCCGTCAGTTTGGAGCAATGAGCCACGAGGAGACTTGAGGACCGCATATGACAGAGCAGCCACGCGAGCAGCGGGCCACCCGGGCGGGCTTTCTGTTCGCCGCGATCGGTTCGGCCGTCGGGGGGTCCAGGACGCTGTACGTCCATGTACGGGGCCTGAAGCCTACGGACGGCGGACGGACCCGATCGTGCCCGGTACGAGCATCGCGGCCCGATGGGGACACCGTCGGGAAGTCAGGGCCTCAAGGAGCGCTGTCTGCCTCATCTCCTCGGCGTTGTCCCGCTCGAAGCGGGAGATGAACCACGCGGCGATGTTCGCCGTCACGACACCGAGCAGAGCGATGCCGGAGAGCATCAGCCCCACGGCGAGCAGCCGACCGAGCCCGGTCGTCGGAGCGAGGTCCCCGTACCCCACCGTCGTCATGGTGGTGAAGGACCACCACACCGCGTCTCCGATCGTGCGGATGTTGCCGTCCGGCGCGTCCCGTTCCACCTGGAGCACCGCGAGGGACCCGAACATCAGGAGGCCCACGACGGCGCCGGCGACGTAGACGGTCAGCGTGATCTGGGGAGCGTTGCGGGCCCGGCGGCCCAGCAGCAGCAGCGTCGAGACCAGCCGCAGCAGCCGCAGCGGCTGGATGAGCGGCAGGGCGACGGCCAGCAGGTCCAGTGGATGGCGGCGGACGAAGGCCCACCTGTCCGGCGTGAGCAGCAATCGCGTCGCGTAGTCTCCGGCGAAGGCCGCCCACACCGCCCACTCCACGGCCCGGCAGGCCGTGTGGATCCACGCAGGCGCGTCCGGGGCGAGGACGGGAACCGCGTAGGCGAGGGCGAAGCACGCGGCGAGGAGCAGCAGCGGGGTCCGTGTGCGCTGGTCCCATTCGTCCACTTTGATTCGATACTTCATCCGGGCATCGTAGGAGCCGGGGACGAGGCGGGGCGGGGTGGTGTCAGGCCGGCGGCCGGGGTCCGTCGCGCGTGCGTCGTCCCCGGCGCCCCGGAGAGACCCTCACTTCCCGGTCAGATCCCTGAGCGCCGTGTTCAGTTCGAGGACGTTCACCCGGGGCTCGCCCATGAAGCCGAGCAGGCGGCCGGTGGTGTGGTCCTTGACGAGGTCCTCGACCTTCTTCACGTCGAGGCCGTTCTTCTCGGCGACCCGGTGGACCTGGAGTCCGGCGTACGCCGGTGAGATGTGCGGGTCCAGGCCCGAGGCGGAGGACGTGACCGCGTCCGGCGGGATGTCGGTGGGGTTCACCCGGTACGTGGCGGTCGAGTTGTCCTTCACCACGGCGGCCTTGGCGTCCTTCACCCACCGGATCAGTTCCTCGTTGTCGCCGGAGCGGTTGGTGGCGCCGGAGACGAGCAGGGAGGGCTGGGTGTTGACGCTGTTGGTGCCGAGGCCGTTGGAGGGGCGGGGCTGGAACCACTTCAGGTCCGGGGCGGGTGACTCCTCCCCCTCCTTCAGCGGGAGGTCGTAGCGCTGGCCGATCAGGGAAGAGCCCACGACCCGCCCGTTCGCGTCCTTGATCTCGGAGCCGTTGGCCCGGTCGCTGAACAGGGCCTGGGCGGCGCCGGTGACGGCCAGGGGGTAGAGGACCCCGCAGACCAGCGTGAGGACGAGCAGGGCGCGCAGGCCCGCGCCGAGCACGCGCCCGGTGCTGCTGACGGTGTTGTTGGTCATGGTGGATCAGCCGATTCCGGGGATGAGGGTCAGGAGCAGGTCGATGAGCTTGATGCCGATGAACGGGGCGACGAGGCCGCCGAGTCCGTACAGGCCGAGGTTGCGGCGCAGCATCCGGTCGGCGCTCGCGGGGCGGTAGCGCACGCCCTTGAGGGCGAGCGGTACCAGCGCGACGATGATCAGCGCGTTGAAGATGACGGCGGAGAGGATCGCGGACTCGGGCGAGGCCAGGCCCATGATGTTCAGCTTGTCCAGCGACGGGTACGCCACGGCGAACATGGCGGGGATGATCGCGAAGTACTTCGCGACGTCGTTGGCGATGGAGAAGGTCGTGAGGGCTCCTCGGGTGATGAGGAGCTGTTTGCCGATCTCGACGATCTCGATGAGTTTGGTGGGGTTGGAGTCGAGGTCCACCATGTTCCCGGCCTCCTTGGCGGCCGAGGTTCCGGTGTTCATCGCGACGCCGACGTCGGCCTGGGCCAGGGCGGGGGCGTCGTTGGTGCCGTCGCCGGTCATCGCGACGAGCTTGCCGCCGGCCTGTTCCCGCTTGATGAGGGCCATCTTGTCCTCGGGGGTCGCCTCGGCCAGGAAGTCGTCGACCCCGGCCTCCTCGGCGATCGCCTTCGCCGTCAGCGGGTTGTCGCCCGTGATCATGACCGTACGGATGCCCATCCGGCGCAGTTCCCCGAACCGCTCCCGCATGCCCTCCTTCACCACGTCCTTGAGGTGGATCACCCCGAGGACCCGGGCGCCCTCGGCGTCCTCCACGGCCACCAGCAGCGGTGTGCCTCCGGCCTGGGCGATCTCGTCCGTGAGCGCCGCCGCGTCCCCGGGGGCCCGGCCGCCCCGGTCCTTCACCCAGGCGAGGACGGACCCGGTCGCGCCCTTGCGGACCTTGCGGCCGTCCAGGTCGACGCCCGACATCCGGGTCTGCGCGGTGAACTCCACCCACGCGGCACCCGTCAGCTCGCCCTGGTTCCGTTCCCGCAGCCCGTACGTCTCCTTGGCGAGCACCACGATCGACCGGCCTTCCGGGGTCTCGTCGGCGAGCGAGGAGAGCTGGGCGGCATCGGCGAGGTCCGCTTCCGTCACGCCCTCGACCGGGACGAACGCGGCCGCCTGGCGGTTGCCGAGGGTGATGGTGCCGGTCTTGTCGAGGAGCAGGGTGGAGACGTCGCCCGCCGCCTCGACCGCGCGGCCCGACATGGCCAGGACGTTGCGCTGGACCAGCCGGTCCATCCCGGCGATCCCGATCGCGGACAGCAGCGCCCCGATCGTGGTGGGTATCAGGCAGACCAACAGGGCGGTGAGGACGATCAGCGAGGTCTGGTCGTCGGCGCCCGCGTAGATCGCGAACGGCTTCAGGGTGACCACGGCCAGCAGGAAGACGATCGTGAGGGACGCCAGCAGGATGTTCAGGGCGATCTCGTTGGGCGTCTTCTGCCGGGCGGCGCCCTCGACCAGGTTGATCATCCGGTCGATGAAGGTCTCGCCGGGTCTGGTGGTGATCCTGATGACGACGCGGTCGGACAGCACCTTCGTACCGCCGGTGACGGCCGAGCGGTCGCCGCCGGACTCCCGGATGACCGGAGCCGATTCGCCGGTGATCGCGGACTCGTCCACGGAGGCGACGCCTTCGACCACGTCCCCGTCGCCGGGGATGACGTCACCGGCCTCGCAGACCACCAGGTCTCCGATGCGCAGGTCCGTACCCGCGACGCGTTCCTCGTTGGGGCCGATGATCCGGCGGGCGACGGTGTCGGTCCTGGCCCGGCGCAACGTGTCGGCCTGTGCTTTGCCACGCCCCTCGGCGACCGCCTCGGCGAGGTTGGCGAAGACCGTGGTCAGCCAGAGCCAGCCGGTGATCGCCCAGCCGAACCAGTCGGTCGGGTCGGCGAGCGCGAGGACCGTGGTGACCACCGAGCCGACCAGCACGACGAACATCACCGGGGACTTGACCATCACGCGCGGATCGAGCTTGCGGAGCGCGTCCGGGAACGACTCCAGCAGTTGCCGGGGGTCGAAAAGACCACTGCCGACCCGGTCGGCGGTCCCGTGGCCGTCGGCCGTCGGAACGGCTTCGTGCGAGGTTCTGGTGGGGGTGACGGTGCTCATGAGGCGAGCCCTTCGGCGAGCGGACCCAGCGCCAGGGCCGGGAAGTAGGTGAGTCCGGTGATGATGAGGATCGTGCCGACGAGCAGCCCCGCGTAGAGGGGTTTGTCGGTGCGCAGCGTGCCCGCGGTCTCGGGTACGGGCTTCTGCTCGGCGAGTGAGCCCGCCAGGGCGAGGACGAACACCATCGGTACGAACCGGCCGAGCAGCATCGCGATGCCGATGGTCGTGTTGAACCACTGGGTGTCGGCGCCCAGCCCGGCGAAGGCGGAGCCGTTGTTGTTGGCGCCGGAGGTGTAGGCGTACAGGATCTCGGAGAAGCCGTGCGCGCCGGAGTTCGTCATCGAGTCGGCGGGGGTCGGCAGGGCCATGGCGACCGCGGTGAAGCCGAGCACGAGCACCGGGGTCACGAGGATGTAGCAGGCGGCGAGCTTGATCTGGCGGGTGCCGATCTTCTTGCCGAGGTACTCCGGGGTGCGGCCGACCATCAGACCGGCGATGAACACCGCGATGACCGCCATGATCAGCATGCCGTAGAGGCCGGAGCCGACACCGCCGGGAGCGATCTCGCCGAGCTGCATGCCGAGCAGGGTGATGCCGCCGCCGAAGCCGGTGTACGAGGAGTGGAAGGAGTTCACCGCGCCGGTCGAGGTCAGCGTCGTGGCGACGGCGAAGATCGACGATCCGGCGATCCCGAAGCGGGTCTCCTTGCCCTCCATGGCCCCGCCGGCGATCTCGAACGCCGGGCCCCGGTGGGCGAACTCGGTCCACATCATCAGGGCGGTGAAGCCGATCCAGATGACGGCCATCGCGCCGAGGATCGCGTACCCCTGCTTCAGGGAGCCGACCATCCGGCCGAAGGTCCGCGTCAGTGCGAAGGGGATCAGCAGGATGAGGAAGATCTCGAAGAGGTTGGAGAGGGGGTTCGGGTTCTCGAAGGGGTGGGCGGAGTTGGCGTTGAAGTAGCCGCCTCCGTTGGTGCCCAGCTCCTTGATGGCCTCCTGGGAGGCGACCGCGCCGCCGTTCCACTCCTGCGTGCCGCCCATGAACTGGCCGACCTGGTGGATGCCCGAGAAGTTCTGGATCGCCCCGCAGGCGACCAGGACGAGCGCGCCGATCACCGAGATCGGGAGCAGGATGCGGACGGTGCCGCGCACGAGGTCGGCCCAGAAGTTGCCGAGTTCACCGGTACGGGAGCGGGCGAAGCCCCGTACGAGGGCCACCGCCACGGCCATGCCGACCGCCGCGGACAGGAAGTTCTGCACCGCGAGGCCGCCGGTCTGCACGACGTGGCCCATGGCCTGTTCGCCGGAGTACGACTGCCAGTTGGTGTTGGCGACGAAGGAAGCGGCGGTGTTGAACGCCTGGTCCGGGTCGATCGAGGAAAAGCCGAGCGATCCGGGCAGCGAACCCTGCATCCGTTGCAGCAGATAGAGGAAGAGGACGCTCACCGCCGAAAAGGCGAGGACTCCGCGCAGATAGGCGGGCCAGCGCATTTCGGCGGCCGGGTTGGCGCCGATGACCTTGTATATCCACTTCTCCGGTGCGTAGTGCTTCTCGGAGGAGTAGACCTTGGCCATGTGGTCGCCCAGCGGGCGGTAGGCCAGGGCGAGGGCGACTATCAGTGCTGTGAGCTGGAGAAGTCCAGCTGCCTGGGGACTCATGTCGGTGCTCAGAACCTCTCCGGATACAGGAGAGCCAGAACGAGATATCCGAGCAGGGACACGGCCACGACGAGCCCGACGATGTTTTCGGCGGTCATGGTCTGGTCACCGCCCGGGCGATGAGAGCCACCAGCGCGAATACCGCGATCGTGGTGGCGACGAAGGCCAGGTCGGCCATCGTGAACTCCTGAGGATGCGAGGAAACGGATCAGCCGTTCGGCCGATACGAGCAAACCTCGGCTCCACCCCGGGGATAAGCCGCCTTGACGGGGTCCATATGAATGCGACGCCCCCCTTGACGGCTGCCTGACGTCCGCTTGACGCGCCCCTGACGCCGCCGGGTGGACGGTCGGGGCGGGGCGGCGGTGACCCGGTGTCTTTCGGACTTTCGCAGGTGTTTTCCCGACGGTGCCCGGCAGGCGGCGCTCCTCCCCTCCTAAGCTCTACACGCCTGTAGATCTACTGGGAAAAGGGGAACGCGCGTGGCTTCGATCGACCTGGACAAGGTGCTGGACAAGGCGTGGGCGGACAAGAGCGTGCCCGAGGTGCTGGCGGCGCCGGTGTCCGCCCTCAAGGGTGTCTCGGACCGTCAGGGTGACCTGCTCAAGGAGGCGTTCGGCGTGGTGACCGTCGCCGATCTCGCCGCACTGAAGTACGTCGGGTGGGCGCAGGCCCTGGCGGCGCTGGACGCGGCGAAGTAGCGCCCGGTCGGTGCGTACGGGGGTCGTGGACGGGCTCGTCCGCGACCCCCGTACCGGGGCGGGAGACCTGCTGCCGTCGGGCCCGGCCCTCAGCTCCGTCCGCGCGCCCGCCGCGACATCACCGCGCGCAGCACCCGGCGGCCCTCCGTGGACAGGTCCAGCGCCTTGCGGAGGCCGGCCCCGCTGCCCGCCGTGCCGGTGGTCTCCGCGAGGATCTCCAGGATCCGGACCTGCCGCTCCAGCTCCCCCGCGACCAGCGGGCCCACGGCGGCGGGTTCACCGCTGCGGGCCGCCTTGAGCAGGTCCTCCTCGTCCGCCGGCACGTCCCCGTCCGGGGCGTCGAACCGGCCGTGGACCCTGAGCGCGACCAGCGAGCAGGCGTCGGCCCACTCCCGCAGCGGCGCGGCGGCGAAGTCGGAGGGGGCCGCACCGAGCATGGCCCGGACGAGCGCGGCCGGGCCGTCGGAGACCGACGCCTGCTCCATCTCCGTACGCACCGCCGCCAGACGGATGGCCCATTCCTGCCCGTTCTCGCAGCTCGCCCAGAGCGGGCGCAAGGGCTCCGCCTCCGGCCCCGCGAGCAGCGGCAGACAGCGTTCCAGGCAGGCCACGGCACCGGCGGCCAGCGCGCGCTCGTCGGCCCGTCCGATCAGTTCCAGCAGACTCATCGACGTCTCCCTCGGTCTACCGGATACTGCGCCGAATGGCCGAAAATCGTCACTTTGGCGCGGGTGTCACCTGTGGGCTCCCGGGGCCGGACCCGCCGCCGGGACGCCGGGCGCCCTCCCGTGCAGGGCCCGTTCGACCTGCATCCCGGTCACGGCGCGTACGTAGAGGATGGCGAGGACTGCGGCGACGATGTCCACCGCGTCGGAGGCCGCCACCAGGCCCCCGGCCTGCACGATCCCCTCCGGGTCCTCCGCCCGGTCCCACATGCGCTCGGCGACCCGGGTGAAGAGGAGACTCGCGACCCACGCGCCCCACCACAGGTTGAGCGGGGTCCGGGGAACCGTGCGCCATCCCCCGTCCGGGCGGGTCTGCGCACTCGCCTCCCACACCCCGCTCGCGACGCGGTAGGGGAACCAGAAGTTGGCGATCGGAACGAACCAGCCGCCCACCGCCCAGCCCGGGCCCATGCGCTGCACGGAGGGGTCGAACACCTCGGCGTTCCGGCGGGTCCGGTGGAACCAGATGATGAAGACGACGCCGGTGGCCAGCAGCGTCACGCCCTGGGCGAGGGCCGCGATGCCGTACAGCCGCTCGGCCGTGTCGCCGTCCCTGCCGTAGATGTCCAGGGAGCCGTCCGTCACCAGCCCCTGCCAGAGGGCGCGCAGCCGCAGCCCGGTGCCGATGGCGAACAGGTCGGCGGCGATCACCAGGCCGAGCAGCGCCGTCACCGCCCGGGCGAGACCGACGGGCGAACGCGGCCAGGCGGCGACCCCCCAGCCCCCGGGACCGGCGACCGGGGCCATCAGCCCGTCCGGCAGCGGGGGCCGGGTGCCCGAGCAGAAGGTGCACAGGCCGTCGTCGGTGACGGCCGTTCTGATACGGCAACGGGTACAGAGCATGGAGAAGTCCCCCCGGGACGCGGTGTGGTGCACGGCCGCGCGTCCCTCCCCAGGAGCGCGCGGCCGACGCTGCGCAGGCCGGCGGCTGCCGGGCTGTCCGTCCCGCATCTTCGCAGGTGGGGGCGGGGAGAGACAGCCCTTTCAGCGGCGGCCCGCCCTCACCCCGCGCTGCCGGTCCGCTTCGCCAGTTCCTGGAACTGCGCCCAGCTGAGCGCGGGCTTCCTCGGGTCCCACAGCTTCTGCGAGGTCGCCACGAGCGGCATCCTGATGCCGTCGGCCACCTGCTCGGTGGTCTGCGCGTTCGGCAGGTCGCCCCAGACGGCGAACCGGCCGCCGAGGATCTGCTTCGAGTAGCGCTCGGCCACGGGTTCGGTGCCGCGCAGGACCAGCGGGGTCCACTGCTCGTAGATCCGCTCGCCGGTCGGGTAGACGAACTCGTTGGGCTCGCCGAGCACGTAGTAGAGGAACTCGTCGTTGAGGTTCAGCATCTTGTAGCCCTCGGCGAGGTACTCCTGCGGCGGGCGGGCGCCGATCTCCTTGCCGGTCCAGTACTCGATCTCGATGTTCTCGTCGGCCTTGACCTTCGTGCCCCGGAAGAGCCCGTCGTTCCAGGCCTTCGCGGTCCGGCCCTTGGGGACGACGACGTCCGCGCGGTCGTTCAGCCAGCTGGTGGCCAGGTCCTCGATGGTGGCGTCCGCGCCGTGCCGCTCCTCGGCGGCCCGCTGGAGCTGGGGGTAGGAGGCGGCGGGGTTCTGGACGGTCAGCGCCTGGTACTCGTCCGCGCCGAGGTGCCAGAAGCGGCCCGGGAACAGCTCGGTGTACTCCTCCAGGAGCTCGTCGATGAGCTTGGCCGCGGCCGGCTTGGAGATGTCGATGGAGCCCTTGGACTCGACGCCCGCGGTGTTGCGCAGCTGGAGGTCGGGGTGGGCGGCCAGCACCGCGCCGAGGTGTCCGGGCGAGTCGATCTCGGGGACGACCTCGATGTGCCGGCTGTTGGCGAGGCCGACGATGCGGCGGACCTCGTCCTGGGTGAGGGCCTGGTCGGAGACCACCTCGGGGTGGGACTTCGACTCGATCCGGAAGGCCTGGTCGTCGGAGAAGTGCAGGCCGAGCTGGTTGAGCTTGAGGTCGCCCATCTCGCGTATGCGGTCCTCTATCCACCCCGCGCTGTAGTGCTTGCGCGCGATGTCGAGGTTCAGCCCGCGCTGCGGCCGGTCCGGCCGGTCGTTGACGACGCCCTCGGGGAACGTGCCGTCCGCCTTGAGCGACTGCTTGAGCGTGCGGGTGCCGTAGAAGACGCCCGACTCGTCGGGGCCGGTGATCTTCACCTTCCGGTCGCGCACGGTGAGCGTGTACGACTCGGCGGGGCCCGCGTCCTTGGCGCCGAGCGCCAGCTCGACGTCGCCCGTACGGGCCGGCTCGGCGCCCCGGTAGCGGATCTTCAGCTCCTTGGCGAGCAGCTCCGCCTCGTCGGCGAGCACCTGGCTGCCCTTGGCGATGACGACGGTGCTGTCCTCGCCCGGCTGCCAGCCGGGCCCCCGGGCCGCGGTGTGCTCGCGCACCGCGGGGATCGCGCTCGGGGTGCTGGACATCGGATAGCTGCGGGAGGGCGACGGGGCGGCGGCCTCGGCGGAGGTTCCGGAGGGCGACGCCGTGTCACCGGACGGTCCGCTGCCGGATCCGTCCGGCCAGACGACGACGGTGAGGACGACGGCGGCTGCGGCCGTGACAGCCGCGCCGGTGACAAGGGCACCACGCGTGGGCGACATCGGGCGGATTCCTCCGTTGAGGGGTCAAGGGCAAGTGAAACGAGTGAATAGGGTGCAAGGCTGGCATTTTTGCCGCGGCCTCGCCCATCGAGGACGGCGGGCGACCGGACGGACCCCCGGCCGACGCAGGTCAGACGTCCATCACACGTTCCGAAACTCTCCCGTTCGGGTGATTCTTCTGCGGTCCGCCGGACGGCCGCCGACCGGTCTCGTTAGCGTTGCGGCACATTCGTCTCCCTCTTCACTCCCACCCCGCGCAACCTCCTTGCGCTCCCGCCTGTCTTTCAGGGACGGAAGACCTTCGCGTACCCCTGCGGGCCCTTCGCGGGATCGCAGGGACCCACCGGGTCACAGCTGTCATTGATACGAGGAGTCCACGCTGTCCAGGTCCAGCGAGTCCCCCGCCGGCCTGCCGAAGCGATCCGCGCCCCCAGCCGGCCGGTCGGCCGTGCCCGTGCAGCCGCGCCAACCGGCCCCGGCCGATGCGCCGGTCCCGGCCGATGCCCCCGCGCCGCCCGCCGACGGGGCGGCGGTCGATCATGCCGTCGGCCTGGCCCACTTCAACAGCCTCCCCTTCTCCGCCGCCGAGGCCGCCTTCCTGGAGTGCTGCGGCAGTCTCCGCTGGGCCCACCGGATGGCCGCCCACCGCCCCTACCCGGATCTCGGCGCTCTACTGGCCGCATCCGATGAGGCGGGCTACGACCTCTCGCCGAGCGACATCGCCGAGGCCCTGGCCGCGGAACCCGCGCCCTGCCTGCACCACGACGCGCCCCGCGCCGCCCACCTGGCGCTGCGGGCCGCGCACGCGGCGTACGAGAGCAGGTTCGGCCACACCTTCGTGATCTGCCTGGACGCCTACGGGCCCGGCCAGCACGTGGACCAGGTGCTGGCCGGGATCCGGGTCCGGATGGAGCACGAGGTGGACGAGGAGCGGGCGGTGACCGCCGAGGAGCTGCGCCGACTCGCCCGGAGCCGGATCGTCGAGCTGATGACCGCGGGCCCCGGGCAGGAGGGGTGAGCGGCTCCCTCCGGGGCCTGACCGAGAAGGTGCGCTCTAGCCCGTACGTGCCCCTTTGATTGCCACTTTGATCACACCAGAGGCCCCGGCGCGAACGAACCGACAAAGCGTCGCTACGATGGCCGGGGCCGGTGGACCGTACCCGGCCGGGTCAGACCGACAGTCAAGCCGGCCGACCCCAATCCCCGCTCCCGGAGGGTTCTTCCGTGCCGGCTGGAACGCTGTACCGCGGCCGGGAAGGCATGTGGTCCTGGGTGGCTCATCGAGTCACCGGTGTCCTCATTTTCTTCTTCCTGTTCGTACATGTCCTGGACACCGCTCTCGTCCGCGTCTCCCCCGAGGCCTACGACGACGTCGTGGCCACGTACAAGACGCCGATCGTCGCGCTCCTCGAATACGGCCTGGTGGCCGCGATTCTCTTCCACGCGCTGAACGGTCTCCGGATCATCGCCGTGGACTTCTGGGCCAAGGGCCCGCGCCTCCAGAAGCAGATGCTCTGGACCGTGCTGGGCATCTGGATCGTGCTGATGGTCGGGGCCCTGTACCCCGTCCTCGGTCACGCCGTACGCGACGTCTTCGGGAGCTGAGGCCCATGTCCAGCGAGACTTCTTCCGCGGCCGCGATCGGCGACGTCGAGGGCGTGAGCCTCTACGACGTCGACAACCCGGCGCCCGTGATCGAGCCGCCGCGCAAGCGGACGGCCAAGACGCCCAAGGCTTCGCGCGGCAACTTCGAGATGTACGCCTGGCTCTTCATGCGCCTGTCGGGCATCCTCCTGACCGTCCTCGTCATCGGCCACCTGCTGATCCAGCTGGTGCTCGACGGCGGCGTCTCCAAGATCGGCTTCGCCTTCGTGGCGGGCCGCTGGGCCTCGCCGTTCTGGCAGGCCTGGGACCTGATCATGCTGTGGCTCGCCATGCTCCACGGCGGCAACGGCCTGCGCACGGTCATCAACGACTACGCCGAACGGGACAACACCCGCTTCTGGCTGAAGATGCTCCTGTACACCGCCACGGTGTTCACCGTCCTGCTGGGCACGCTGGTGATCTTCACCTTCGACCCGAACATCCGCTAGGCGCCGGGACAGAGGGACCAGAGGAAAACCATGCAGATCCACAAGTACGACACCGTCATCGTCGGCGCCGGCGGCGCCGGCATGCGCGCGGCCATCGAGGCCACCAAGCGCAGCCGTACCGCCGTGCTCACGAAGCTCTACCCCACCCGCTCCCACACGGGCGCGGCGCAGGGCGGCATGGCCGCCGCGCTCGCCAACGTGGAGGAGGACAACTGGGAGTGGCACACCTTCGACACGGTCAAGGGCGGTGACTACCTGGTCGACCAGGACGCCGCCGAGATCCTGGCGAAGGAGGCCATCGACGCCGTCCTCGACCTGGAGAAGATGGGCCTGCCGTTCGGCCGCACGCCCGAGGGCAGGATCGACCAGCGCCGCTTCGGCGGTCACACCCGCAGCCATGGCGAGGCCCCGGTCCGCCGTGCCTGCTACTCGGGCGACCGCACCGGCCACATGATCCTCCAGACGCTGTACCAGAACTGCGTCAAGGAGGGCGTGGAGTTCTTCAACGAGTTCTACGTCCTGGACCAGCTGATCACCGAGGTCGACGGGGTCAAGAAGTCCGCCGGCGTCGTCGCGTACGAGCTGGCGACCGGCGAGATCCACGTCTTCCAGGCGAAGTCGGTCATCTACGCCTCGGGCGGCACCGGCAAGTTCTTCAAGGTGACGTCCAACGCGCACACCCTGACCGGTGACGGCCAGGCCGCCTGCTACCGGCGCGGTCTGCCGCTGGAGGACATGGAGTTCTTCCAGTTCCACCCGACGGGCATCTGGCGCATGGGCATCCTGCTGACGGAGGGCGCCCGCGGTGAGGGCGGCATCCTCCGCAACAAGGACGGCGAGCGCTTCATGGAGAAGTACGCGCCGGTCATGAAGGACCTCGCGTCCCGTGACGTCGTCTCCCGCTCCATCTACACGGAGATCCGTGAGGGCCGCGGCTGCGGTCCCGCCGGTGACCACGTGTACCTGGACCTGACGCACCTGCCGCCGGAGCAGCTGGACGCCAAGCTCCCGGACATCACGGAGTTCGCGCGGACGTACCTCGGCATCGAGCCCTACACGGACCCGATCCCGATCCAGCCGACCGCGCACTACGCCATGGGCGGCATCCCGACCAACGTCGAGGGCGAGGTGCTGGCCGACAACACCACCGTCGTCCCGGGCCTGTACGCCGCCGGCGAGGTCGCCTGTGTCTCGGTGCACGGCGCCAACCGCCTCGGCACCAACTCGCTGCTCGACATCAACGTCTTCGGCAAGCGCTCCGGCATCGCGGCCGCCGAGTACGCGGCGAAGAGCGACTTCGTCGAGCTTCCCGAGAACCCGGCCCAGCTGGTCCAGGACCAGGTCGAGCGGCTGCGCAACTCGACGGGCACCGAGCGGGTCGCCGAACTCCGCACGGAGCTGCAGGAGTGCATGGACGCCAACGTGATGGTGTTCCGCACCGAGCAGACCATCAAGACGGCGGTCGCCAAGATCGCCGAGCTGCGCGAGCGCTACCTCAACGTGTCCATCCAGGACAAGGGCAAGCGGTTCAACACCGACCTCCTGGAGGCCATCGAGCTGGGCAACCTGCTCGACCTGGCCGAGGTCATGGCGACCTCCGCGCTCGCCCGCAAGGAGTCCCGCGGCGGTCACTACCGCGAGGACTACCCCAACCGCGACGACGTCAACTTCATGCGCCACACCATGGCGTACCGCGAGGTCGCGGATGACGGCTCCGAGTCGGTCCGGCTCGACTACAAGCCGGTCGTCACGACCCGCTACCAGCCGATGGAGCGTAAGTACTGATGGCTACTCCCACCCTGGACAAGACCGACAACGCCGAGGCCGGCTTCGCCGACTCGCCGTTCATCACGGCCACGTTCCGGATCCGCCGCTTCAACCCCGAGGTGTCGGACGAGGTCCAGTGGCAGGACTTCCAGATCGAGATCGACCCGAAGGAGCGTGTCCTCGACGCCCTTCACAAGATCAAGTGGGAGCTCGACGGAACCCTGACGTTCCGCCGTTCCTGCGCCCACGGCATCTGTGGTTCCGACGCGATGCGGATCAACGGCAAGAACAGGCTCGCCTGCAAGACGCTGATCAAGGACATCAACCCGGACAAGCCGATCATGGTGGAGGCCATCAAGGGCCTCACGGTCCTCAAGGACCTCGTGGTCGACATGGACCCGTTCTTCCAGGCGTACCACGATGTCATGCCCTTCCTCATCACCAAGGGGAACGAGCCGACCCGTGAGCGTCTGCAGTCCCCCGAGGACCGCGAGCGGTTCGACGACACCACCAAGTGCATCCTGTGCGCCGCGTGCACGTCCTCGTGCCCGGTGTTCTGGAACGACGGCCAGTACTTCGGCCCGGCGGCGATCGTCAACGCGCACCGCTTCATCTTCGACTCGCGCGACGAGGCCGGCGAGCAGCGCCTGGAGATCCTCAACGACCGTGACGGCGTGTGGCGTTGCCGCACCACGTTCAACTGCACGGACGCCTGCCCGCGTGGCATCGAGGTCACCAAGGCGATCCAGGAGGTGAAGCGCGCGCTCATCACGCGTCGCTTCTGACCTTCCCGTAACTCCTGTTACGCCGACGGGCCCCGCCCCCGCAGCCTCACCGCTGCCGGGGGCGGGGCCTGTTGCTGCACCGGGGCCGCGTGGGCGGTACGGTTCAGCGGAGCTGAAGACCGAGAAGGAACGGGGATCGTCGTGAGCGAGCCGAATCCGTACGCGGACGACGCGTACAAGTGGGGCCCGCCCCAGCAGCCGGGTCACCAGCCCACCGTCGCGGACGGCCAGGCGTACGGCTACCCGAACCCGGGGGCCGCTCCGGCGTACGGCTATCCGCAGCCGCTGCCCGAGTCCGCGACCCAGCCGGGGCCGGGTTACGGGTACCCGCAGCACGGTCAGCCGACGATGCCCGGCCAGTACCTCCCGGTGCCGCAGGGCGGGCCGGGCCAGGGGGGCGGTGTGCCGGTGCTGTCGATCGGCGACATCACCGTCATGAACGACGCGATCGTCACCCCGTCCGGGTCGATGCCGCTCAAGGGCGCGGTGTGGACGGCCACGGACATGTCGCGCACGGAGGAGAAGATCCCGGCGCACGCGATCGTGCTGGCGATCATCTTCGCGCTGTTCTGCCTGATCGGGCTGCTGTTCCTGCTGATGAAGGAGAAGCGGACCACCGGCTTCGTGCAGGTCACGGTCACCAGCGGCGGCCGGCACCACTCCACGATGATCCCGGCGATGGGCCCCCACACCTTCCCGGCGATCATGGGCCAGCTCAACCAGGCCCGCTCCATGAGCGTCTGATCCACGGGTCCCGCTGATGGCACGTTTCGCGCACACGGTCACCGTCGCGGCCCTGGACCGGGGCTGGTTCGAGGAGGCCGCCGGCACGCTGGTGGACCTCCTCGACGCCTCCCGGGAGGGCCCGGGCGGATCGGTCGTGCTGGCCGACGGGCGCCCGGTGGAGGGCCTGCGGCTGCTGAAAGGGCGTCATCTGCGGCCGGGGGCGCGGTACGGGGAGTTCCCGGCGGTGCCCGAGGGGGCCGGGGAGGTTCCGGTGGAGCATGCGGGTGCCGAGGCGGGCGACTCCCCCGATGCGCCCCAGGCCGTCGTCCTGCGCACCTGGCGGCCGTCGCACTCCGTCGAGGCGGAGAGCCTCGTCGAGGAGGACGGCATGTCCCTGAAGGTGGGGCTCCGGCTGAGCGAGCCCCGCCGGCCCCGCGCGGTGGAGCTCTCCCTCTCGGGGCACAAGCCCGGGGGCGGCTCGCTGTACCGCTTCTCGGGGCGCGGCAAGGCCGATCTGGCCGCCTGGTGGGCGGCGGTGGACCGGCTCCCGTCCGCTCCCCCGGCCGCCCGGGCCCCGGTCTCCGGGCGGGCGGTGCACCGGCTGGCCGAAGCCCGTCTCACCCTCACCCCGCGCCCGGCCGAGGGCGGTTCCTGGCGGATCACCGTCGTGCTGAGCATGCGCGGGCGGTGGCTGCTGCGGCCGGTGGGCGCGGTGGTCCTGTTCTTCGCCCGGGGCCCGGTGGAGCGGGGCCTGCGGGAGGCGGCGGAGAGCGCGGCCGGGGAGTGGAACACGGCGCTCGCGGGGCTGACGCCGTTGCACGGCGAGGCGTTGCGCGCGGAGATCGCGGACGCGCTGGTGAACCCGGATGGGGCCACCACCCTCTGACCACCCCGCTGCGGCACCCCTGAGACCCCTCACGGACCCCTTCTTGAACATGTTCAAGAAGGGGTCTACAGTCATGCCCAAGAGCAGTTTTGAACGCGTTCAAGGGAGGGTGGGGCATGGACCTCACTGTTGTCGCCTACGTCGTCTACCTGCTGATCAGTGTGGCGCTCACCGTCTGGGTCGCCCGCACGCTCAGCCGCAACGGGCGGATCTTCCTCGCCGACGTGCTGCACGGGAACGAGAAGCTCGCCGACGCCGTGAACCACCTGCTGGTGGTCGGCTTCTATCTGGTGAACCTCGGGTTCGTCACGCTGTATCTGAAGAACACCGACGGGGTGGCCGACGCCCGCGAGCTGTTCGAGGCCCTCTCGGTGAAGGTCGGCGTCGTGCTGCTGGTGCTCGGCCTGATGCACCTGGGCAATGTGTGGGTGCTCAGCCGGATCCGCCGCCGCAGCGCGCTGGAGCGCGAGCAGACCCCGCCGGTCCCGCCGCAGGGCTGGACCCCGCCGGCGGCCCAGGGCCCGTGGACCGCCCCCGCGGCCGGCCGGTGAGTCCGGTGACCGAGGCAGCGCCCACCGGGGCGGCGGGCCACGTGCCCGGGAAGGCTCCCGCGGCCGGGGAAGCGCCCGCGCCCGCGGGGGCTCCCTGGCCCGGCCCCGTACGGCGGCTCACCGTGCTCTACGACGCCCAGTGCCCGCTCTGCGTCCATCTGCGGGGGTGGCTCCAGCGGCAGCGGCAGCTCGTACCGCTGGATCTCGTCCCGGCCGGATCGGCCGAAGCGCGGCGGCGGTTCCCGGAGCTGGACCACGCGGCGACGCTCCGGGAGATCACCGTGGTCGGCGACCTGGGCCAGGTCTACCGGGAGACGGCCGCCTGGATCGTCTGCCTGTGGGCGCTCGCCAAGTACCGCGCCCGCGCCCACTGGCTGACCACGCCGGCCGGACGGCCCTTCGCCCGGGGCACGGTGCTGGCCGCCGCCCGCTACCGCTCGATGGCCGTCCCGCCCTGCGCGCCCGGGGCGCGTGAGTGCGCCGCCCCGCCCGGCGGCGCGTGGGCTCCCCGATAACCTTGGGCCCGTGGTGAAGGAAGAGAAGAACGTGCAGGATAAGAGGCCGGCCAAGGCCACGAAGAGCGAGCAGACCCGCACGCTGATTCTCGAAACGGCGCTCCGGCTCTTCGCCGAGCGCGGCTACGACCGGACGACCATGCGGGCCATCGCCCAGGAGGCGGGCGTCTCGGTCGGCAACGCCTACTACTACTTCTCCTCCAAGGAGCACCTGGTCCAGGGCTTCTACGACCGGATCGCCGGCGAACACGCGACGGCGGTCCGGCCCGTGCTGGAGGGCGACGGCGATCTGACCGTACGCATCAGGGGCGTGCTGCTCGGCTGGCTGGACGTGGCGGAGCCGTACCACCGCTTCGCCGCCCAGTTCTTCAAGAACGCGGCCGATCCGGACAGCCCGCTCTCCCCGTTCTCCGAGGACTCGGCCGCCGCCCGCGACGCGGCGATCTCCATCCACGAGCGCTGCATCGCCGGAGCGGACGTCAAGAGCGATCCGGAACTGGCCCCGCTGCTGCCACAGTTGATGTGGCTGATGCAGATGGGCCTGGTGCTCTTCTGGGTGTACGACCGCAGCGAGGGCGCCGAGCGCAGCCGCCGGCTCGTCGAGCGCACTGCGCCGATCGCCGCCCGGGCCATCGCGCTCTCCCGGTTCCGGGTGCTGCGCCCGCTGGTGCGACAGGTCCACGGGCTGCTGGTGGAGTTCCTGCCGGGGGCCGGCACGGGTTCGGGTACGGCGACGGCCGGGGCGGGGCCCCGGCCGTCGGAGTGACGTCGGACCGACGTCGGACTGAAGCGGTGCCCCCGGCCGTCGGCCGGGGGCGGACCGTCAGATCCAGGCCAGTTCCCACAGGCGCCAGGTGCCGGTGCCGTCGGAGAGGTACTGGGAGCCGGCGACCTCGGACTTGGCGACGACGTAGTCCTTCTTCTGCCACAGCGGCAGCAGCGGGACGTCCTCGCCGACGAGCGCCTGCATCTCCTTGAAGTCGTTGGAGGTGCGGCTGCGGTCGCTGAACTGCTGCGTGGCGGCGATCAGCTGGTCCATCTTCTTGCTGGAGTAGCCGCTGTGCAGGACGTTCCCGGTGCCGACGAGCGGCTGGCTGAAGGTGTCGGGGTCCGGGAAGTCGGGGAACCAGCCGACGGTGTACATGTCGTACTTACCGGCCGCGTACTCCTTCTGGTACTTCGTCCACTCCACGGCCTGCACCGAGACCTTGAAGAGCCCGTCCTTCTCCAGCTGACGGCGCAGCTCGGCGGTCTCCTTGGTGTACATGTCGCCCTCGCGGTACGCGAAGTTGACGGCGACCGGCGTCTGCACCCCTGCCTGCTCCAGCAGCTGCTTGGCGCGCGCCGGGTCGGAGGAGGGGTAGGCGTCGAAGAACGGGGTGCTGTGCCCGATGTAGCCGGTGGGGATCAGCGAGTACAGCGGGTCGACCGTGCCCTGGTAGACCTTCCGGACCAGCGGGCCGCGGTCGAGGAGCGCGGCGACGGCCTGGCGGACCTTCTTCTCCCCGAAGGGCGAGTCCGCCCGGGAGTTGAAGATGATGTTGCGGATCTCGGCGCTGGCCGCCTCGGTCACCCGCACGTCCGGGTCGTTGACGTTCAGGTTGGCGAGCGTCTCGGACGGCAGCTGACGGTGGGCGATGTCCACCTCGTCGTTGTCCCAGGACGTCTGCAGTTCCTCGGAGGTCTTGAAGTAGCGGATGTTGACCGCTTCGCCGGTCTTCTTGAGCGCGCCCTTGTACTTCAGGTTCGGCACCAGCTCGGCGCGGTTCCCCGACTCGTACGACTTGAGGACGTACGGGCCGGAACCGTCGACCTGGTTGCCCGCACGGAGCTTGTCCTCGGGGTACTGGGTGCGGTCGACGATCGCCGCGGCGCCGGTGGCGATCTTCTGCGGGAAGGTCGCGTCCCGGCCGGACAGGTTGAACGTGATCGTGCGGCCCTCGGTCTTCACCGACTTGAGGGTCGGGAAGAGACCCGCGGGACCGACCTCCGACTTGATCCGGAAGATCCGGTCGAAGGAGTACTTGACGTCCTCGGCGGTGATCTTGCGGCCGTTGGAGAAGGTCAGGTCGTCACGGAGCTTGCACTGGTACGTCTGGAGCTTCTGCCCGACGAACCCACAGCTCTCGGCGGCGTCCGGTTCCGGCGTGACGGCGTTGGGCTTGAAGGTCATCAGCGACTGGTAGATGTTGCTGTAGATCGCCCAGGAGCCCGCGTCGTAGGCGCCGGCCGGGTCGAGCGACGTGACGACATCCGACGTGCCGACCGTGATCGCGTCGGACTTCGCCTCCCCCGACGGGAGCAGTTGCCAGGCACCGACGCCCGCTATGACCAATACCGCGAGAATCGCGAGAATCCGTACCCGGACCGACCGCATTGCCGTGCTCTCCCTTAACAGCCCCACCACGGCGGTCGCGTTTGTGACGCGCACGTCGCCGCATGTTCGCGCTTACCCAATCACACGATTTTCACATCTGGAAGAGTAAATGGGGCACTCACAGCCTTTTATTGGACACGCGCGGGAGACTCTGTCCGAAAAGGCTGTTTCGCGTCTCCTACCTGCGGGTTTCCGTAGCTGACGGTGACCCTTCGGTGTGGATTTCATGATGGCGGCCCGGGGCGCTGCGGACCGTCGCATCCGCAACGCGACTACGCCTGACGGGAGGCCAGCTCCACGACGGTGATGTCGGACGGGGCACCCACCCGGACGGGCGGACCCCAGGCGCCCGCGCCGCGCGAGACGAAGAGCTGGGTGTCGCCGTAGCGTTCGAGGCCGGCGACGGTGGGGTTGGCCAGCTCGGCGAGGAGGTTGCCGGGCCAGAGCTGCCCGCCGTGGGTGTGGCCGGAGAGCTGCAGGTCGACGCCGTGCTCGACGGCGTCGTGGATGACGACCGGCTGGTGCGCCATCAGGACGGCGGCGCGGCCCCGGTCCCGGTCGCCCAGCGCGGAGCCGAAGTCGGGGCCCTGCCCCTCGGTCTCGCCCGCGATGTCGTTGACCCCGGCGAGGTCGAAGCCCGCGATCTCGACCCGGGCGTTCTCCAGCGGGACCAGACCGAGTTCGCGGACGTGATCGATCCACTGCTCGGCGCCGGAGAAGTACTCGTGGTTGCCGGTGACGAAGTAGCTGCCGTGCCGGGCGCGGAGGGCGGCCAGCGGTTCGGCGGCGGAGCCGAGGTCCGCGACGGACCCGTCGACGAGGTCGCCGACGACGGCGACCAGGTCGGGCGAGGTCGCGTTGATCGTGTCGACGATCCGGCGGGTGTGGGCGCGGCCGAGGATCGGGCCGATGTGGATGTCGCTGACCACGGCGATCCGGAAGCCGTGGGCGGCGCGGGGCAGTTTGGCCAGCGGGACGGTGATCCGCCGGACGCTCGGCCCGCGCAGCACGCCGTACGCGCCGTACCCGACGGTGGCGAGCCCGGCGGCCGCCGCCGCGCCGCCGACGACCCGGGAGACGAAGAGCCGGCGGGAGGGGTGGAGGGCGGGAGCCGGGGCGGAGGTGCTGGATGCGGGTTCCGCTTCCGGTTCCACGACAGGGCCGGGAGCGTCGGATGCGGTACGCGCCACCGCGTCCGAGGGAGCGGAGACCCCGCCGGAACCAGACTTCACCAGCTCTTCGGTACGGGGACGGGTCTCACCCGGGACCTCCGTGGGGGTGCCGGAAGTCTCCGCAGGGGTTCCGGAAGACGTTCCGCTTTCTGCCCCGGCCCGCACCGCGTCCCGCCGGGCGAGGATCCGCAGCAGAACCGGGCGTACGACCTCGCCCACGAGCAGCGCCAGCGTCAGATAGAGCAGGCAGGCCAGCCACAGGAAGCCCGGCCAGGCCAGCACCTGCTGGAGCCAGAAGGGAGCGCCCACCCGGCCCGACGTCATGGCGCCGACGCTCAGCAGGGGCAGTACGAAGGCCGCGACGGTGCCCGCCCGGCGCAGTCGGCTGCCGGGCGCCGTCGTGTCACCGACGAAGCGCCGCCACACATACCGGTGCACGGCGCCGAGCAGCGCCAGCACCACGAGTGCCACCAGGGCGAAGACCACTGCAGCCATCCGAGCTTCCCCATGTTCCCGTCGTCATGCGCGTGTGCCGCGCAAAGCCCGGACTCCGCGCAACCCGATCACGCCGACCGCCGTCCCCAGAAGAAAGGACGTGATGGCGAGCAGCAGGTGCACCCAGAAGTACCCGGTCGGTTCGCCCGCGTCGTCGAAGGCGAGCCCGCTGCCGTCCTGCCACAGGTTCTTGACGAAAGTGATCCAGATGAACCAGCTCCACACCCCGAACGCGAGCAGGAACCAGGACACGCGGCGGCTGAGCTTCATGGGTCCAGTATCGCCGTCGTCCCCCGGGCCCCTCGCCCGGGGTGGCGTCCGAACGGGGCCGTCCTGGCGTTCCCTGCGGCGGGTCAGCCGGTCCGGGTCCTCATCCACATCTTCGCCCTGTACGTTTCCGACCGTGCCTGTTCTGAAAAAGATCGCCCTCACGGTCACATCCGCCGCCCTTCTGTCCGGTTTCACCCTCACTCCGGCCGTGGCGGCCGACAAGGACAAGAGCGACGACAAGCAGCCCAAGCCGCCGGCCGTCATGTCCAGCCTCGGCGGGGAGCGGCTCAGCATGTCCGGCAGCCAGGTCAACCTGGGGCCGGGGGTTCCGGTGCTGCCCAAGGGGCTGACCGGCCGGTCGTGGATCGTGGCGGACGCGGAGAACGGCGACGTCCTGGCGGCGCACAACTCGCACTGGCGGCTGCCGCCCGCCTCCACCCTGAAGATGCTCTTCGCGGACACCGTGCTGCCCGCGCTCCAGCCCACCCAGACCCACAAGGTGACGGAGAGCGAGCTGGCCGGGGTCGGCGAGGGGAGCAGCCTCGTCGGGATCAAGGAGGACCACACCTACACGGTCCACGACCTGTGGCTCGGGGTGTTCCTGCGGTCGGGCAACGACGCGGTGCACGTGCTCTCCGAGATGTACGGCGGTATCCCGCAGACGGTGGCCGCGATGCAGAAGCACGCGGAGGAGCTCCAGGCCCTGGACACCGTGGTGGTCTCGCCGGACGGGTACGACGCGCCGCGCCAGGTCTCCAGCGCCTACGACCTGACGCTGATCGCCCGCAGCGGGATGCAGAAGAAGGACTTCCGCGAGTACGCGGCGACCGCGTCGGCCGACTTCCCCGGCGAGAAGAAGAAGGGGAAGAAGCGCGACTCCTTCGAGATCCAGAACACCAACCGGCTGATCACCGGGGACATCGGCGTGGACCCGTACAAGGGCATCGCGGGCGTCAAGAACGGCTACACGACCCACGCGGGCAACACCTTCACCGGCGTCGCCGAGCGCAACGGCAAGGTCCTCCTGGTCACGGTCATGAACCCGTCGGCGGAGGAGAGCCACGCCGTCTACAAGGAGGCCGCCAAGCTGCTCGACTGGGGCTTCGCCGCGAGCGGCAAGGTGACCCCGGTCGGTGAGCTGGTGCCGCCGAAGTCCGTGGACACCGGTACCGGCACCTCGACCGGCGGCAAGGGCGCGGCGCCCGCCGCCGGTGCGGACCAGGGCACGGGGGGCCAGGCGGAGGCCGCGCACGCGTCGGCGGCCTCGAAGGGTTCCAGCGGGGTCGGGGTCGCCCTGGCGATCATCGGCGGCCTGCTGGTGGTCGTGGCCGCCGCGGTGTTCCTGGTCAACCGCCGCTGGCCGCTGGCGGGTCTGGGGGGCCGCAGCGCGCCCGAGACGAAGGACGCGGGCGAGGCGGCGGACCCGGCGGAGGCCGCCGAGCCGACCGCCTCCGCCGGCGAGAGCGCCGGAAAGCCCGCGGACAAGGCTTAGGCCTTGTCGGCGCGGGTGGAGCCGCCGGGCGCCTCGGCCCCGGCGGCTCCTCCGTCTCCGCCCCCTCCGGAGTCCGCTGCCCCCTCCTTCTCCTCCCCCACGCCTTCCTCCTTCTTGCTCCCGGTCGCCGTCCAGGCGGCGCAGAACAGCAGCAGCTTCGCGGTGAAGTTGATCCACAGGAGCAGCGCGATCGGTACGCCGAACGCGCCGTACATGCTCTTGCCCGCCACGTCCCTCATATAGCTGCCGAGCAGCAGCTTGAGCAGTTCGAAGCCGACCGCCCCGAGCAGCGCCGCGACCACCAGCCGCCGCCGGGGCGGCTCCACGCCGGGCAGCAGCGTCAGCAGATAGAGCAGCAGCAGGAAGTCGGCGGCGACCGCGACCACCAGTGCGGCCACCCGCAGCAGCACGCCGCCGGCCCCGCCCTCGGGAATGCCGATCAGGTCGGCGGTCCGGCCGACCGCCACCGAACCGATGCTGGAGACCGCCACGGTGGCGATCACCGCACCGCCGAGGCCGACCAGCAGCACCGCGTCCTTCACCTTGGCGACGACGGGGTTGGCCTCCTGGACGTCGTCCAGTTCCCAGACCGCGCGCAGGCACTCGCGCATCGAGCCGACCCAGCCGACGCCGGTGAACAGCAGCAGCGCACCGGCCACCAGGCCGACCGTGCCCGCGTTGGCGACCAGCCCGTCGATGCCGAGCTGGTCGGAGATGCCGGGCACCTGGTCGGCGAGCTTGTCCTTGATGGTGTCGAGCTGCTTGTCGCTCAGCAGGGCGGCGGCGATCGCCGCGCCGACCGCGATCAGCGGGAAGAGGGCCAGGAAGCTGATGAAGGTGATCGCCGCCGCCAGCCTGGCCCAGTGGACCCGTTCCAACCGCTCGTAGGAACGCCAGGCGTGCGTCTCCATCAGCCGGGCGACCAGGGGCCCGATCACCGGGAGTTTCTTCAGCCAGTCCATGACGTCACGCGTACCCTCCTGAGCCCGGAACACCAGCGGCCCGCCCAGGACTCTCCCGGACGCGCCCTGCGGATCTCCGGCACCATGCGCTGACACTCACTCCATCACCCGTTCCGGTGAGCGAATTCACCAATGCCGCAAAGCGGATTTCTGGGGCGATACGGTCACCCTCATGTCCGTCGACACGGTGTCCTTGACCGGCTGGGGCCGCACCGCCCCGACGACCGCCGTGCGGTTCCGCCCCCGCAGTCACGAGGAGGCGGCCGCCGTCGTCCGGGGGCGCGGGCCCCGGGGCGTCATCGCGCGCGGGCTGGGGCGGTCGCCCGGGGACGCGGCGCAGAACGCGGGCGGCTCAGTGCTCGACCTGTCGGGCCTGGCCCGCATCGGCGGGGTGGACGCCGCCGCCGGCGTGGTGCGCTGCGACGCGGGGGTGAGCCTGGAGCGGCTGCTGCGGGTCCTGCTGCCGCTGGGCTGGCTGCCGCCGGTCCTGCCGGGGACCGGCAGGGTGACGGTCGGCGGGGCGATCGGCTCCGATCTGCCCGGGCTCGACCACCGGCGGGCGGGTTCGTTCGCCCGGCATGTGAGCTCCCTGGAGCTGCTCACCGCCGACGGCGAGGTGCGTACGGTGCTGCCGGGCACCGCCCTCTTCGACGCGACCGCCGGGGGCCTCGGGCTGACCGGGGTGATCCTGGGCGCCACGCTCCGCCTCCGGCGCGTCACGACGGGGCTGATGTCGGTCTCCGCCGAGCGCGCCGGGGACCTGGACGATCTGCTGGCCCGTTTCACCGCGGGCGGCGACCGGCTGCCGTACGCCTCCGCCTGGGTCGACCTGATGGCCCGGGGCCGGGCGACCGGGCGCGGGATCCTCACCCGGGGGGAGCACGCGACCCCTGATATGCGCCCGGCGCACGCGGGGCGCACTCGACTCCCGAAACGCTCCGGAGCAGCGCCGGGGTGGTCCCTCCTCCCCGGTCTCCCGCCGCTGCCGGGCGGGCTGCTCGGCCCGGCGGCCACGGCCGCCGCCCTGTGCAACGAGGTCCGCTACCGGGGCTCGGTCCGCGCGCGGACCGGTGAGCTGCGCCCGGTCGCCACCTTCTTCCACGCCTCGGACGCCCTCCCCGACGTACGCCCGCTCTACGGCCGGGGCGGGCTCGTGCGCTACCGGTTCACCGTCGGATACGGCCAGGAGGAGACCCTGCACCGGGTGGTGCGCCGGATCGCGGCGCACCGGAGCCCGGCCGTGCGGGCCGTCCTCCAGCGGTTCGGGGCGGCGGACCCGGGCCTGATGTCGTTCGCCGCGCCCGGCTGGTCCCTGGAGCTGGATCTGCCCGCGGCCCTGCCCGGTCTGGCCCGCCTCCTGGACGGGGTCGACGAGGAGGTGGCCGCCGCCGGGGGCCGGGTCTGCCTGGCGAAGGACTCCCGGATGCGGCCGGAGACGGTGGCCGCGATGTACCCGCGGCTGGCGGAGTTCCGGGAGCTGCGGGCGGGTCTCGACCCGGCGGGGGCGTTCCGCTCGGACCTGTCGCGTCGGCTCGGGCTCTGACCCGCCCCCGACCCGCCTGCGACCCACCCCCGACTCGCCCCCGACTCGCCTCAAGAAGAATCCCACCCCATCTGACCAGGAGCTCTCCGTGAAGGATGCCTTCGGCGCCCCGCAGTCCCTGCTCGTCCTCGGCGGCACCTCCGAGATCGCCCTGGCCACCGCGCGCCGGCTGATCGCCCTGCGCACCCGCCGGGTCTGGCTGGCCGGGCGCCCCTCCCCCGCCCTGGACGCGGCCGCCGCCGAACTGCGCGGGCGCGGGGCCGAGGTGCACACCGTCGACTTCGACGCGCTGGACTCCGCCTCCCACGAGGCCGCCCTCGGCAAGGTCTTCGCGGAGGGCGACATCGACGTGGTGCTGATGGCGTTCGGGGTCCTCGGCGATCAGGCGCGGGACGAGGAGGAGCCGATGGCCGCGGTCCGGGTCGCCCAGACCAACTACACGGGGGCGGTCTCCGCCGGGCTGGTGTGCGCCGGCGCACTGCAGGCGCAGGGGCACGGTTCGCTGGTGGTGCTGTCCTCGGTGGCCGGGGAGCGCGCCCGGCGCGCGGACTTCATCTACGGCTCCAGCAAGGCGGGGCTCGACGCGTTCGCCCAGGGGCTCGGTGACGCGCTCCAGGGGACCGGGGTGCAGGTGATGGTGGTGCGGCCGGGGTTCGTCCGGACCCGGGCCACGGCGGGGCTGCCGGAGCAGCCTCTCGCGACCGGGCCCGAGGAGGTCGCGGAGGCGATCGTGACGGGGCTGCGGCGGCGCTCGGAGACCGTGTGGGTGCCCGGTTCGCTGCGGGTGGTGATGGCGGCGCTGCGGCATGTGCCGCGCCCGCTGTTCCGCCGCCTGCCCGTCTAGGGCGCCCGACCCCGGGTTCTCAGGGCCGCAGCGACGGGGCCGAGGACGACGCCTCGATGGTGTAGCCGCCCTGGGCGGGGACGGCGGGCGCGCCGCCGCCTCCGCCGAACGGGAAGTCGCGGAGCTTGCGCCAGACGGCGTCCGGGCCCTGCTCGTACAGCGCGAAGGAACCGCAGGTCCAGGCGGCCTCGTAGTCGGCGAGTTCCTCGTACGCCCGGTCCATGGCCTCCTCGGCGATGCCGTGGGCCACGGTGACGTGCGGGTGGTACGGGAACTGGAGCTCGCGGACCAGGGGCCCGGAGGCGTCCCGGACCCTCTTCTGGAGCCAGGAGCAGGCCGAGGCGCCCGCGACGACCTGGACGAAGACGACCGGCGAGAGCGGGCGGAAGGTGCCGGTGCCGGAGAGCCGCATCGGGAACGGCCGGCCGGCCGTGGCGATCGTCTCCAGGTGCGCCTCGATCGCGGGCAGGTCCGCCGCGTCCGCCTCCGTCGGCGGGAGCAGGGTGACGTGGGTGGGAATGCCGTAGGCGGCAGGGTCCCCGAAGCTCGCGCGGCGTTCCTGGAGCAGGCTGCCGTAGGGCTCCGGGACCGCGATCGAAACGCCGAGCGTTACGGTCCCCACGTCGTTCTCCTCCGTCGTCGATGGTCGGTTTTCGGTCAGGCCGCGCGGGCCGGGTGTCCGGCCCGCGCGTTCCGCCGCAAGTGTGACCCCTGCGGCCATGATCTCGCCAGGGTCCTTGGACTCAGTGCTTCGCGGGCAGGAAGCCCATCCGGTCGTACGTCTGTGCCAGCGTCTCCGCGGCGACCGCCCTGGCCTTCTCCGCTCCCTTGGCCAGGATGGAGTCCAGCGTCTCCGGGTCGTCCAGATATTCCTGGGTGCGAGCCCGGAAGGGAGTGACGAATTCCACCATGGCTTCGGCCAGGTCGGTCTTGAGCGCGCCGTACCCCTTGCCCTCGTAACTGCGTTCCAGATCGTCCACCGGACTGCCCGAGAGGGTGGAGAGGATCGTGAGCAGGTTGCTGACGCCCGGCTTCTTCTCCTCGTCGAAGCGGATCACCGTGTCCGTGTCGGTGACGGCGCTCTTCACCTTCTTGGCGGTGGCCTTCGGGTCGTCGAGGAGGTTGATGAGGCCCTTCGGCGTGGAGGCCGACTTGCTCATCTTCACCGCCGGGTCCTGGAGGTCGAAGATCTTCGCCGTCTCCTTGAGGATGTACGGCGCGGGGACGGTGAACGTCTGGCCGTACCGGCCGTTGAACCGCTCGGCGAGGTCGCGGGTCAGCTCGATGTGCTGGCGCTGGTCCTCGCCCACCGGGACCTGGTTCGCCTGGTAGAGCAGGATGTCGGCGACCTGGAGCACCGGGTAGGTGAAGAGGCCGACGGTGGCCCGGTCGGCGCCCTGCTTGGCGGACTTGTCCTTGAACTGCGTCATGCGGGAGGCCTCGCCGAAGCCGGTGAGGCAGTTCATCACCCAGCCGAGCTGGGCGTGCTCGGGCACATGGCTCTGGACGAAGAGCGTGCAACGCTCGGGGTCCAGGCCGGCCGCCAGCAGCTGCGCCACCGCGAGCCGGGTGTTGGCCCGCAGCTCGGCGGGGTCCTGCGGGACCGTGATCGCGTGGAGGTCGACGACCATGTAGAAGGCGTCGTGGCTCTCCTGCAGCGCCACCCACTGGCGCACCGCGCCCAGGTAGTTGCCGAGGTGGAACGAGCCTGCGGTGGGCTGGATCCCGGAGAGCACGCGCGGACGGGCGGCCGCACCGGTGCGGCCCGTCTGCGGCTGGTCGGTGGGGAGCGAAGGGCGATCAGAGGCCATGGCCCCATTGTCTCAGGTGCCCGGGGCATCTCCGGCAGCCGGTGCGGGGCGGGAAGGGCGCGTCACCGCACGGTCCCGGAGCACGGGAGCGCACGGCTGAGACGAACCCCACATTCCGGCGCGCCCCGCGTACGACGGCGGGCGCGCCGCCGGACGAAGGTTTCCCGGCGCGAGGTGCGGCCGACGATACAAAGTGGGCACCACCCGCCGCCCAGCCGCACGACGAACGGAGATCCCGTGTCGACCACGGAAACCGCCATCGCCTCCGCCGAGGCGCACAGCGCGCACAACTACCACCCGCTGCCGGTCGTCGTGGCCTCGGCCGAGGGCGCCTGGATGACCGATGTCGAGGGCCGTCGCTACCTCGACATGCTCGCCGGTTACTCGGCGCTCAATTTCGGCCATGGCAACCGCCGGCTCATCGACGCGGCCAAGGCCCAGCTGGACCGCGTCACGCTGACGTCCCGGGCCTTCTACCACGACCGGTTCGCCGAGTTCTGTACGGAGCTGGCGGCGCTGTGCGGCATGGAGACGGTGCTGCCGATGAACACCGGGGCGGAGGCGGTGGAGACGGCGGTGAAGACCGCCCGCAAGTGGGGCTACCGGGTCAAGGGCGTACCGGACGGCATGGCCAAGATCATCGTGGCCTCGGACAACTTCCACGGGCGTACGACGACGATCGTCAGCTTCTCCACCGACCCGGAGGCGCGAGCCGACTTCGGCCCGTACACCCCGGGCTTCGAGATCGTGCCGTACGGGGATCTCACCGCGATGCGGGAGGCGATGACCGAGAACACCGTGGCGGTGCTGATCGAGCCGATCCAGGGCGAGGCGGGGGTGCTGGTGCCGCCGGCCGGCTACCTCCCCGGCGTACGGGAGCTGACCCGCGAGCGGAACGTGCTGTTCGTCGCGGACGAGATCCAGTCGGGTCTGGGCCGGACCGGGAAGACGTTCGCGCTGGACCACGAGGGTGTGGTGCCGGACATGTACGTGCTCGGCAAGGCGCTGGGCGGCGGGGTGGTGCCGGTCTCCGCGGTGGTCTCGTCGGCGGATGTGCTGGGGGTGTTCCGGCCCGGTGAGCACGGCTCCACGTTCGGCGGGAACCCGCTCGCGTGCGCGGTGGCGCTGGAGGTGGTCGCGATGCTGCGGACCGGCGAGTACCAGCAGCGGGCGGCCGAGCTGGGCGACCATCTGCACCGGGAGCTGGGCCTGTTGACCGGCGGCGGCGCGGTGGAGGCGGTGCGCGGCCGGGGACTGTGGGCGGGCGTGGACATCGCCCCGGCGCTGGGCACCGGCCGGGAGATCTCGGAGAAGCTGATGGAGGAGGGGGTGCTGGTGAAGGACACCCACGGCTCGACGATCCGGATCGCCCCGCCTCTGGTGATCTCCAAGGAGGACCTGGACTGGGGCCTGGACCGGCTGCGTACGGTGCTGAGCGCCCGGTAGAAAGCGCCGGTCCTCAGAGGATGACGTGGGGCAGGAAGCGGGCGTACTCGTCCGTGACCGGCCCCGCCGACTCCCGGATGCCGAGCCCCGCCGCCTCGTCCTCGACGGTCCACGCGCCGAGCACCACCCGGTTGCCGTCGACCTCGGGCAGCGGGGCCAGCTCCTGGTAGCAGCACGGCTCGTCGCGCGGGACGGCCGGGGAGCCGGGGCCGTGCAGGTCGACCCCGGCGCCCTCGCGGCCGAGCAGCGGCTTGGAGACGTACCCCGCCCCGCCGGGTCCGGCCAGCTCGCGCGGTCCGTCGAGGTAGGCGGGCAGCAGGTTCGGGTGGCCGGGGTACAGCTCCCAGAGGATCGCCAGCAGCGCCTTGTTGGAGAGCAGCATCTTCCAGGCGGGCTCGATCCAGCAGGTGGTGCCGGAGCCGCCCCCGTTGTCGAGGGTGTCCAGGACCTGCGGACCGAAGCGGTCGGTGGCCAGCCACTCCCAGGGGTAGAGCTTGAAGCAGCTGCGGATGAAGCGCAGCCGGTCGTCGACGAACCGGCCCGAGAGCCGCTCCCAGCCGATCTCCTCGACGGAGAGCGCGTGTGTCTCCAGACCGGCCTGGTCGGCGGTCTCGCGGAGATACGCGACCGTCATCAGGTCCTCGCCGAGCTCGTCGCCGTCGGAGTGGACGAAGTGCAGCGGGCCCGGCGGCAGCAGGGGCGCCTGCCGCTTCCAGGCGTCGACCAGCCGCTCGTGCAGGGAGTTCCACTGGTCGGCGCCGGGGAACCGGTCCTCCATCCAGAACCACTGGGCACTGGCCGCCTCCACCAGCGAGGTGGGGGTGTCGGCGTTGTACTCCAGCATCTTCGCCGGGCCGCTCCCGTCGTACCGCAGGTCGAACCGCCCGTACACGGAGGGCAGTTCGGCGCGTCGGCGCCAGGACTCGGCGACGAGCGCGGCCAGCCGGGGGTCGGTGATGCCGAGGGCGGCGAACCGGTCGTGCTCGACGATGTGCGCGGCGGCGGCCAGGCTCATCGCGTGCAGTTCCTCGACGACCTCCTCCAGCGCCTCGACCTCGGGCAGTGAGAAGACGTAGTAGGCGCTCTCGTCCCAGTACGGGCGCAGCGAGTCGTCCGGGTAGCGGGTGAGCGGGTAGACGACGCCCTGCGACTCCACGGTCTCCTGCCAGCCGGGGCGCGGCTCGATCGTGCGGCGCTCCATCGCGGCTCAGCCCCCGCCGGACTTCGAGCAGCCGAAGCCGCCCCGGTCGACGGCGGACTTGTCGAAGCTGCCGCCCTGCACCTTGCCGTCGTAGCTGCTGGTGCTGCCGCCGTAGTAGTACGAGCCCCGGCCGCCGCCGGAACCGCCCGAGCCACCGCTGCCGCCGCCGCGGCACTCGGAGCTGGGCAGCGGCTCGCGGGTCGTGCGGTCGGCGCAGCGCTTGTCCGGCTCCGAGCCGCAGGATGTGATCGTCAGGGCGAGCAGCCCCATGCCGCCGAGCACGACCGTGCTCGACCTCAGCCTTCGTCCGGCCATGTTCGGTTTCTCCCCCGTGGTACGCGTTCGGATCCGGCTCTCTCGTACGTGCTGGGTGCAACCGGATCTCTTGTCAGAATAGTTCGACGTACGGCCGGTTCGAAACCCGCGTACGGGCACGGTCCTGCGACAGGCCCTACGGCAGCACCCGGCACAGGACGTCCAGCGAGCCCGCCCATGCGCTCTCGGAGGGCGAGCCGTAGCCGATCACCAGGGCGTCGCGGGTGGCCGGGGCGTCCGGGTGGCGGTAGCGGGCGAGGCCCTCCAGTGCCAGGCCCTGGAAGGCCGCCGCCTGGATCACCGAACGCTCGGCTCCCGCGGGGAGTTCGAGGACCGCGTGCAGCCCGGCCGCGATCCCGCTGACCTCGATGCCGGGAGCCCGGTCGGCGAGCGCCGCGACGAGCTGGTCGCGGCGGCGGCGGTAGCGCAGCCGCATGGAGCGCACATGCCGGTCGTACGCCCCCGAGGCGATGAACTCCGCGAGGGTCAGCTGGTCGGGCGAGCCGGAGACCCGGTCGGCCAGGCCCTTCGCCGCCACCACCTCGCCGACCAGGTGCCGGGGCAGCACCATCCAGCCCAGCCGGAGCCCCGGGGCCAGCGACTTGCTGGCGGTGCCGAGATAGACCACCCGTTCCGGGTCGAGGCCCTGGAGCGCCCCCACCGGCTGCCGGTCGTAGCGGAACTCCCCGTCGTAGTCGTCCTCCAGGATCAGCCCGCCGGTGGACCGGGCCCAGTCGACGGCGGCGGCCCGCCGGTCCGGGTGCAGCGGTACGCCGGTGGGGAACTGGTGCGCCGGGGTCAGCAGGACCGCCCCCGCGCCGCGCAGCCCGGCCAGGTCGCCGGTCCGGGAGCCGTGCTCGTCCAGCGGCAGGCACGGGATGCGCAGCCCGGCGTCGGCGAGGAGGTTCGTATGGAGGTCGAGCCCGTACGACTCGACGGCGACCTCCCGGACCCGGCGGCCGCGCAGCACCCGGCCCAGCAGCGCGAGGCCGTGCGCGAAGCCGGCGCAGATCACGATGCGCTCCGGGTCGGCGTACACCCCCCGGGCCCGCGCCAGATACTCGGCCAGCACGGTGCGCAGTTCGGCACGGCCCTGCGGGTCGCCGTAGCCGAAGACCTCGTCGGGCGCGGCGGTGAGCGCCTTGCGGGCGGCCTTGAGCCAGGCGGTGCGCGGGAAGCCGGACAGATCGGGCGTGCCGGGCTTCAGGTCGTACCCGGCGCCGGTCCTGGCCGGCCGGGCGGGGGCCGCCGCCGGGTCGGTGCGGCGCGGCGCGGACCGCTGGGCGACCCGGGTGCCCGAGCCCTGGCGGGCGGTGAGCCAGCCCTCGGCGACCAGTTCGGCGTAGGCGTCGGCGACCGTGTTGCGGGCGACGCCCAGGTCGGCGGCGAGCGCCCGGGAGGACGGCAGCCGGGTGCCGGGGGCGAGGCGGCCGGTGCGCACCGCCTCCCGCAGCGCCTCCATCAGCCCGCTGCGCAGCCCCTGCCCGACCGGCTCCAGATGCAGGTCCGCGCCGAAAGTGGCCCAGGAATCCGTCATACCAATGGACCATACCGGCGGGCCATCGGGGCCGTAACGTCGTCCTCATGACCACCACGCACGCACACCACCACGCCCCCGCCGACCTCGCCCCCGAGGAGCCGCAGCGGATCTCCGTCTCCCAGCTGCTCCCGGACGTCTACAAGGCGATGGTCCGGCTCGACATCGCCGCCCGCCAGGGGCTGGACCCCGTCCTGGTCGAGCTGGTGAAGATCCGCGCCTCGCAGCTCAACCAGTGCGCGTTCTGCCTGGACATGCACAGCAAGGACGCGCTCGCGGCGGGCGAGTCCGCCGAGCGGATCGTGCAGCTGAGCGCCTGGCGGGAGTCACGGCACTTCTACACGGAGAAGGAGCTGGCGGCGCTCGCGCTGACCGAGGCGGTCACCGTGCTCACCGACGGCTTCGTCCCGGACGAGGTGTACGCGGAGGCCTCCAAGCACTTCGAGGAGACCGAGCTGGCCCAGCTGATCGCGGCGATCACCGTGATCAACGCCTGGAACCGGTTCGGCGTCACCGGCCGGCTGACCCCCGGCCACTACACGCCGGGCGACTTCAAGAGCTGACCACGCGCGAGCGCCCCCGGCAGCAGCTGCTGCCGGGGGCGCTCGACGTACTACGGGTGCGGGTGCTGCCGCGGCTCAGATGAGGCCGAGCTCGCGGACCGCGTCGCGCTCCTCGGTGAGCTCCTTGACCGACGCGTCGATGCGCGCGCGGGAGAACTCGTTGATGTCCAGGCCCTGGACGATCTCGTACTTGCCGTCCTTCGTGGTGACCGGGAAGGACGAGATGATGCCCTCGGGGACGCCGTAGGAGCCGTCCGACGGGATACCCATCGAGGTCCAGTCGCCCTCGGCGGTGCCGTTGACCCAGGTGTGGACGTGGTCGATGGCGGCGTTGGCGGCCGAGGCGGCGGAGGACGCGCCACGGGCCTCGATGATCGCGGCGCCGCGCTTGGCGACGGTCGGGATGAAGGTGTCGGCCAGCCACACCTCGTCGTTGACGACCTCGGCGGCGTTCTTGCCGGCGATCTCCGCGTGGAAGATGTCCGGGTACTGGGTGGCCGAGTGGTTGCCCCAGATCGTCAGCTTCTTGATGTCGGAGACGGCGGCGCCGGTCTTGGCGGCCAGCTGCGAGATCGCGCGGTTGTGGTCCAGGCGGGTCATCGCGGTGAAGCGCTCGGCCGGTACGTCCGGGGCGGCGGCCTGAGCGATGAGCGCGTTGGTGTTGGCCGGGTTGCCGACGACGAGGACCTTGATGTCGTCCGCGGCGTGGTCGTTGATGGCCTTGCCCTGCGGCTTGAAGATGCCGCCGTTGGCCGCGAGCAGGTCGCCGCGCTCCATGCCCTTGGTGCGCGGGCGGGCACCGACCAGCAGGGCGACGTTCGCACCGGCGAAGCCGACGTTCGGGTCGTCGGTGATCTCGATGCCGCGCAGCAGCGGGAAGGCGCAGTCGTCGAGCTCCATGGCGGTGCCCTCGGCGGCCTTGAGGCCCTGTGGGATCTCCAGGAGGCGCAGGTTGACCGGCACGTCCGGGCCGAGCAGGTGGCCGGAGGCGATGCGGAAGAGCAGCGCGTAGCCGATCTGGCCGGCTGCGCCGGTCACGGTGACATTCACGGGAGTGCGGGTCATGGCGGTCTCCGTTAGACAGCTGGCGGTGGGGGTCCCGGCCCCCAGGACCTGTCGTCCCTGGTGCCGGACCCTGGTGCTGGACACCTCTTCCGCCCGGCCCGGCCTGACGACCAATCTTGACGTGAAGAGATTTCCAGCGGTCAGGCTATCGGACCCGGCCGGGCCGGACCGCCCGCCCCCCTGTGGCACCGCACACAACCGGTCACGCACCGCACGCGTGTGCGGTGCGTGCGCGCTCGCGGTGCGTACGTGCTCGCGTCCGTGCGGCGGCGGCCCGGGCCCGCGTCACTCGCCCGGGCCGGTGCAGCCCTTCGTGCCGGAGGTGAGCGTGGCGCAGGCCTTCGCGTCGGACGCCTTCTTCACCGCGACCATCGGGGTGTACGCGTCGGTGTCCCCCATGACCTCGCCGCCCTGGGGGTCCGCACCCCCGGTGATCTGCACGGTGTCGCCGATCGCCGCCTCGGTGAGGCGGGCCCAGGCGGCGGAGCAGACCTTGCTGTAGCGGACCTCGACCTTTGCGCCGCCGACCACGGCGCTGGCCACCGTACGGGCGAACTCGCCGCCGCAGCCCATCGCCTCGGGGTCCTGCCCGGCGCAGTCCGCACCGCTGCACTCGACGCCCACGGGCAGCTCGGGGGCCTCCGTGGTGGGGGTCGCCTTCGGGGACGGCGTCGCCTTGGCGGTGTCGTCACCGCCCGGCGCGAGCAGCACCGCGCCGACCACGACGATCAGCGCGCCGACGGCCCCGACGGCGAGCATGACGCCCTTCCCGCGCCCTCCGGGGGTCTTGCCGGAGCCGGTGCCACGCGCGCTCCTGCCGGAGCCGCTGTCGGCGCCCGCCGCCGCGTTCCGCTCCTGCCGCCGCCCGCCCTGCTGCGGCACGCCGTCGTGCGGACGGTCCTGCCGGCGGGCGGGGCCCGGTGCGCTGCCGCGCTGGGCGGGGACGATGAGCTGGCGCGTGTCGTCGTCGCCGGGCTCGTAGGCCCCGCCGACGCCCGGGGACTTGCTCCGGGTGTCGCGGGGCGGGGCGGTCGTGCCGAGCTCGCCGAGCGCGGCACGGGCCTGCGTGATGCGGATGGCCTCCATGGTCATGTCGTGGCGCATCTCGGCCCGGCTCCAGGCCCGCTCCGCCAGCTCCCACATGGTCGTGAGGTGGTGCTGCGGGGTGCCCGTCACCTCGGCGAGCGCCACGACGGCGCCGCGCGGGGCGAGCAGCCGCCCGTTGAGATACCGCTCCCAGGACGTCTTGCTGTAACCCGTGCGGTCGGCCACGGCGTTGATGTTCAGACCGCTGCGGTCGACGAGTCGGCGCAGCTGGCTGGCGAACTCCCTGATCTGCGGGTCGAGCTCTTCGGGCAGTGCCTTCCAACGAGGCATGGCGTTTCCCTTCCCCCCTCATGTCCCCCGGACGTGCTTGCTGTACCCCGCTGCGACCGGTGCTCCGGCCCGCACTTCTTCCGGTCCGTCCGCCGTCGGTCCGTTCCGGACCGTCGAGTGGACTACCCACGAGGATGCGCGAAGCCAGGGTGTCAGTTCCTGCCGAGGGGGCGCACGGGAGCATTCGGGACGGGGTACGCATCTTCACGCGCCTCGAACACTGCGCCGGTCCTTGCCCGGCCACTGCTCTGCCTGCTCCGTGCCGCTCGGTGTGCCGTGACAGTCTGCCATCGTTGCGCGGCGATCACACCGTGCCGGAATGGTCACTTCCGTGCCACAGGCCACAGTGAGCGCTTGTTCCCGTCTTTCATGTCCATGACGCTGGATTCAGGACGGGGGCAAGGTCGCCCATCTCGCCACATACCGGGGCTTCTTGCCCGGTGACCCCGTTCCACCGTGGTGTCCGTCCCCCCTCGGGGGTGGGGACGGCCACCACGGGCACGCTCTGGGGCCCTGAGGCCCTGAGCATGCGAGGCCCTAGCGGATCGTGAAGCGGACCGCGTCCTCCAGGATCGGGACGTCGAGCCACGGTGCGGGCTGGGCGACCAGGGCGAGCAGCACGATCAGGGTGCCCATCACCCCGTAGGTGACGAGGTCGGTGAAGCGGGACCGTACCGCCAGCATCCCGACCGAGGGCACCACCCAGCGCAGCACGGCACCGGCGATCAGCGCGCCGCCGATCAGGATGGTGCCGAAGCGGAACGCCTGGTCGAACGGGTCCAGGGCCACGATCAACAGGCCGAGGCCCGCCGCGCAGAGCACGGTGAGCAGCGGCCACTGCCGGGCCGGGGCGGGCGCGTCGCCGGGCGCCGCCCGGCCACCGCCCTCGGGCCGGGCCGTGTCCCGGGTGAACCGCGGGAACCGCCGCGACCGGCGGGGCCGCGCGGCCGGCGCGGGGCCGTCGGCCGGCGCGGCGTCGCTCTGCCCGGCGGATTCGCCGGAGCCACCCGAGCCGCCGGATCCGCCCTGCCCGTCGGCGGCCTCGTCGCGACCGCCCTGCCCGTCGGCGGCCTCGCCGGGAGCGGGGGCTTCGGACGCGGAGGCTTCGGACGCGGGGGGTTCGGACGCGGGGGCTTCGGAAGCGCCCTCGTCGCGGCCCCTCCGCCCGTCGGTCTCGGCCCGGTCCGGCCCGTCCGGCTCGTCCGTCGTCCGGTCCGCCGGGGCGGGGTCGGCCGGGCTCCTGCCAGCACCCATGGGGTTCCCTCCGGATCCGGCCGTCAGCCCGCGGCGGCGGCGTCGGCGGCCTCGGCGGCGGCCCGCTCGGCCGCCTCGACGACGTTGACCAGCAGCTGCGCCCGGGTCATCGGGCCGACACCCCCGGGGTTCGGGGCGACCCAGGCGGCCACCTCACGGACCCCCGGGTGCACATCGCCGACGATCTTGCCGTCCGCGTCCCGGCTGACGCCGACGTCGAGCACGGCCGCGCCCGGCTTCACGTCCTCCGGCTTGATCAGGTGCTGCACACCCGCGGCGGCGACGATGATGTCGGCCTGGCGCAGGTGGGAGGAGAGGTCCCGGGTGCCGGTGTGGCACTGGGTCACCGTGGCGTTCTCCGACTTACGGGTCAGCAGCAGCGGGATGGACCGGCCGATGGTGACGCCGCGTCCGACGACCACGACGTGCGCCCCGTTGATCTCGACACCGTGCGCGCGCAGCAGCTGGACGACGCCCTGCGGGGTGCAGGGCAGCGGGCCGGTCTCGTTGAGCACGAGGCGGCCGAGGCTCATCGGGTGCAGGCCGTCGGCGTCCTTCGCCGGGTCCATCAGCTCCAGGACCCGGTTGGTGTCGATGCCCTTGGGCAGCGGCAGCTGGACGATGTAGCCGGTGCACTCCGGGTTGGCGTTCAGCTCCCGGACGACGTCCTCGATCTCCTCCTGGGTGGCGGTGTCGGGGAGTTCGCGCTGGATGGAGCCGATGCCGACCTGGGCGCAGTCACGGTGCTTGCCGTTGACGTACCACCGGCTGCCCGGGTCGTCCCCGACGAGCAGGGTTCCGAGGCCGGGAGTGATCCCCTGGGCCTTGAGGGCCGCCACACGGACGGTCAGATCGGATTTGATCGCGGCAGCGGTGGCCTTGCCATCGAGAATCTGGGCAGTCATGGGCCCATCCTCGCGGATGACCCCGCCCGCATACCAATTGCCGGCGCCACGCCCGTACAGGACATTGCACTTGCACAACGTCCGGGGCCCCGGACTGGACAAACGAGGGTTCCGCTTATAACGATGAAGGCCGCGGTTGTACGGGGGGCGGGCCGCTGATCGATGTCCTTCCTCCGTGTGGCCATCTCGTCCCCACACGTCTGTTGAAGGAACACCCCTTATGAGCTTCGGCGACCCGAACAACCCGTACGGGCAGCAGCCCGGCCAGCCTCCCCAGGGCCCGCCGCAGGGACAGCCCGGTTACGGCTACCCGCAGCAGGCTCCGCAGGGTGTCCCGCCGCAGGGCTACGGCTACCCGCAGCAGCAGCCCGGCTATCCCCAGCAGCAGCCCGGCCAGCCGTACGGCGCGTACCCGCAGCAGCCGGGTTACGGCGGCCAGCAGCCCGGTTACGGCGGCGGCATGCCGGAGCTGGCCCACTGGGGTCTGCGGGCGGGCGGGCTGATCATCGACGGCCTCGTCATCGGCCTCCCGTACGGCATCCTCGTCGGCATCGGCGGCGCCATGGGTGACGCGGCGGGCGGCTTCATCGCGCTGCTCGGCGTCCTGCTGATGATCGGTCTCGCCATCTGGCAGCTGTACCAGGAGGGCACCACCGGCCAGACGATCGGCAAGAAGGCCGTGGGCATCCGCCTGCTGCGCGAGGCCGACGGCCGTCCGCTCGGCTTCGGCATGGCCTTCGTCCGCCGCCTGGCCCACTTCCTGGACAGCCTCGCCTGCTACATCGGCTGGCTCTGGCCGCTGTGGGACGAGAAGAAGCAGACGTTCGCGGACAAGGTCTGCTCGTCCGTGGTCGTCAAGGCCAACTGAAGCTCCTTGCCGGACTCTTCCGGACATGCCGCGAGGGCCGCACCCGATCACGGGGTGCGGCCCTCGCGGCATGTCGAGGGGCTCCGCTCAGCCGTCGCGCACGCCGGGGATCCTGTCCGGCTCCGGTGTCGTGCGCTCCATCACCACGAAGCTGCCGCCCCGGTGCTTGAGCCGGTAGCGCGCCTCCGGGTGCAGCTGCTCGGCGTACGCCACCGGGTCCTGGATCGGGCGGGACCAGCCGAAGTCCAGGTTGATGGCGACGATGTCGGGGGCGGTGCCGGGGGCTCCGCCGACCCAGTAGACGGTGCGGTCGGAGGTGAGGTGGGCCATCAGCGTGATGTCCGTCTCGACCCGCGACCCGGCCGGGATGGCGTCCAGCGCTGCCCGGGCCGCCTGGCTGCGGGCGTCGTCGGTGCGGTAGGTCTCCGGGCGCAGCAGATCGCGCAGCGGCAGGTGCTGGGTCATCGCAACGGCGATCGCCGCGGCGACGGGTACGGCGACCTTGGCGTACGAGGCGAGCCAGGGGCGGTGCGATCCGCGGCTGCGGCGGACGCCGTCGGCCAGCGCGAGGAAGAGCACCGGCATGAGGATCGCGCTGTAGTGCCAGACCATGCCCCAGTGGTTGCTGTCCTGCGAGAGCAGCCGCCAGCCGAGCGTCGGGACGATCAGCAGCGTCAGCGGTGAACGCAGCGCCATGAACGCGGTGATGCCGATCAGGAAGACCAGCATCTCGATCTTGACGGAGGAGTTGAGGACGCCGAGGACGGAGTCCAGCATCGAGACGTCCTGCTCGCCGTTCTTGTCGATCTTCGTCCAGTAGTCGTAGCGGCCGGCGCTGCTGGCCGCCGGGATGAGGACGACGAGGGTGACGACGAAGGCGGCGACCCCGAAGGCGGCGAGCAGCGCGCCCTGGAGGCGGCGGCCGTACACGAAGAGCAGGAAGCCGACGACGGCGACGGTCGCGCCGAGGTCCTCCTTGACCAGGACGAGCGGGAGCGACCAGAGCAGGGCGGCCGTGTACCGCTTCAGGAGCAGGGCCCGGCAGACGAGGGCCAGCAGCGGTACGGCGAACGCGATCTCGTGGAAGTCGGCCTTCACCGCTTCCTGGATGCCCCAGGAGAGTCCGTACGCGACGGTGACGCAGAGGCCGGAGCGCCCGCCGAGGATCTGCTGGGTGGTGCGGCCGACGATGACCGCGCCCAGGGCGAACAGCGCGGCCTGGGCGAACAGCAGGGACTCGGCGGACGGCCAGATCCAGTACAGCGGGGCGAGCAGCGCCACGATCGGGGAGAAGTGGTCCCCGAGGATCAGATAGCCGGGGCCCTTGATGTCGACGACCGGCGCGTCGAACCCCGCGTACGCCCGGACCTCCTGCTCGAAGATCCCCAGGTCCCAGGAGGGCGAGCCGAAGCGGGCGTACTGGAAGTAGGAGTAGAGGAAGTAGAGCGCGCACAGGATCGCGCCGGCGATGAGGTACGGGCGCAGGGGTACGCGGCCGGCGGGGGCGTCCGGGCCCGTGCTCGGGGATGTGCCTGCCGGGCGGGTGTCCGGGGCGGCGTCGGGCCCCGGGCCCTGGGCGGGCAGGCGCCCCGGCTCCGACCGGTCCGTTCCACTCTTGTTCAGCTCAAGCACGGTGACTGTCCCTGCTGGGGATTGCTACGGCCGTGTCATTAGAACAGAGCGGCGAGCGGATTCCGTACGACGGACACGACGGCGGGCGCACCCCCGGGAAGGGGTGCGGCCGCCGTCGGACGCCTTGGAGATCAGTGGAAGAAGTGGCGCGTGCCCGTGAAGTACATGGTCACGCCCGCCTTCTTCGCGGCCTCGACGACCAGCTCGTCGCGGACGGATCCGCCGGGCTGGACGACGGCCTTGATACCGGCGGCCGTGAGGATCTCCAGGCCGTCGGGGAACGGGAAGAACGCGTCGGACGCGGCGTAGGAACCGGCGGCCCGCTCCTCGCCCGCCCGCTCGACGGCGAGCTTGGCGGAGTCGACCCGGTTGACCTGGCCCATGCCGACGCCGACCGACGCGCCGTCCTTGGCGAGCAGGATCGCGTTGGACTTGACCGCGCGGCTCGCCTTCCAGGCGAAGGCCAGCTCCTTCAGCTCGGCCTCGGTCAGCGCCTCGCCGGTGGCGAGCGTCCAGTTGGCCGGGTCGTCGCCGTCGGCCTGGAGGCGGTCGGCGACCTGGAGCAGGGCGCCGCCGTCGATCGGCTTGACCTCGAACGCGGCGGTGGGCGCCTCGGGGGCGCGCAGCACCCGGATGTTCTTCTTGCGGGCCAGCACCTCGACGGCGCCGTCCTCGTAGGCCGGGGCGACGATGACCTCGGTGAAGATCTCCGCGACCTGCTCGGCCAGCTCGACCGTCACCGGGCGGTTGACGGCGATGACGCCGCCGAACGCGGAGAGCGGGTCGCAGGCGTGCGCCTTGCGGTGCGCCTCGGCGACGTCGGCGCCGATCGCGATCCCGCACGGGTTGGCGTGCTTGATGATCGCGACGCAGGGCTCGGCGTGGTCGTGGGCGGCGCGGCGGGCGGCGTCGGTGTCCGTGTAGTTGTTGTAGGACATCTCCTTGCCGTGCAGCTGCTCGGCCTCGGCGAGGCCGCCGTCACCGGAGGTGTAGAGCGCGGCGGGCTGGTGGGGGTTCTCGCCGTAGCGCAGGACGCTCTTGCGCGTGTACGTGTCGCCGAGGAACTCGGGGAGGCCCGAGTCGCCGTCGGCGGCGTAGTCGGCCGCGAACCAGGAGGCGACGGCCACGTCGTAGGCGGCGGTGTGCTGGAACGCCTCGGCGGCGAGCCGCTTGCGGGCGGTCAGGTCGAAGCCGCCGGCCTGCACGGCCGCGAGGACGTCCGCGTACCGCTCGGGGCTCGTGACCACGGCCACGGACGGGTGGTTCTTGGCGGCGGCGCGGACCATCGAGGGGCCGCCGATGTCGATCTGCTCGACGCACTCGTCGTCGGAGGCGCCCGAGGCGACCGTCGCCTTGAACGGGTAGAGGTTCACCACGACCAGGTCGAAGGGCTCGACGCCCAGCTCGGCGAGCTGCTCGCGGTGGGCGTCCAGCCGGAGGTCGGCGAGGATGCCCGCGTGGACACGGGGGTGCAGCGTCTTGACGCGGCCGTCCAGGCACTCGGGGAAGCCGGTGAGCTCCTCGACCTTGGTGACCGGGACTCCGGCGGCGGCGATCTTCCCGGCGGTGGAGCCGGTGGAGACGAGTTCGACGCCCGCCTCGTGCAGACCGCGGGCGAGGTCTTCGAGCCCCGTCTTGTCGTAGACACTGACCAGGGCGCGGCGGATGGGCTTATTCACCGACATGACCGAGATGAACCTTTCGTCCCTCAATGCGATGGCCGTCACGGGCGATCCGCCCCACGGCCTCGACGAGCAGCGAGCGCTCGACTTCCTTGATGCGTTCGTGGAGGGCGGCTTCGCCCTCCGGGGTGTCCTCCTCGGTCACCTCGACCACGCCCTGCGCGATGATCGGACCGGTGTCGACACCGTCGTCGACGAAGTGGACGGTGCAGCCCGTGACCTTGACGCCGTACGCGAGTGCGTCACGCACCCCGTGGGCGCCGGGGAAGCTGGGCAGCAGGGCGGGGTGGGTGTTGACGGTCCGGCCACCGAAGGCGGCGAGGAACGCCGGACCGACGATCTTCATGAAACCGGCGGAGACGACGAGGTCGGGACGGTGCGCGGCGACCTCTGCGGCGAGCGCCTCGTCCCACTCGGCGCGGGTCGCGTGGTCCTTGACCCGGCACACGAACGTGGGGATTCCGGCCCGCTCCGCACGCTCCGCGCCACCGGTCCCGAAGCGGTCGGCGCCGACCGCGACGATCCGCGCCCCGTACCCCTCGGGGTCGTCGCCGATGGCGTCCAGGAGCGCCTGGAGATTCGTACCGGATCCGGAGACCAGCACGACCAGCCGGGCGGGAGAGGCGGGGGTGGGCGGGGAGGCCACGTCGGGGCCCTTTCTCACGTGATGACCGCGTGGTGACGCAGGTGCGGCATGCTCTTTGTAGGGTCGTACGAAGCAATCGCCTCGCCCGATACGGGGAACCCTACGAACGGGCCGACCGTCAGCAACGATACCGGCACACCCGACGGCCCCCACGGGACGGGGGCGTGACCGGGAGGTAGCGTCAGGGGGCAGCGATCCGTCCACCGGGCGGACCGAATCGTCCTTCGGGCGGACGAATCCGTCCCTGCGGGCGGAAGAACCGCCCTCGCGGGCGGACATGACGAGATGGGGAAGACGTTCACCACATGCCGGACCGACGCCGTCGCACCGCCTTCCGCTTCCCCCTCCCGGAGCGGTCCGCTCTGCTGATGCGGGAACGCCAGTCCTCGTCGCCGGACTCCGGTTCCGCCGGGAAGCCGCAGGAGGAGAACCCCTTCGCCGCGCCGCCCGCGGACCGGCCGGACCAGCCGTGGCAGCCGCGCCGCCCCTCCGCGTCCCCCGACCGGGGGTCGGACGAGCAGGACGACAGCGGCTCCGGTTCCGGTTCCGGCGACCGCCCGGCCTGGGGCAGCCAGTGGAGCGACCGGCAGCCCGGCCGGGGCAGCGGCGGCTTCGGCGGCCGCCCCGGGAACGGCGCGGGCGGCCCGGGCGGCAAGGGCGGGAACGACCGCGGCCCGGGCGGACTGCGCTGGGACCCGACCGACCCGGCACAGCGGCGCGCCCGCTACGCGGCGCTCGGCGGCATGTGGGCCTTCTTCTTCGCCCTCTTCGACTTCCCGGAGATCGCCCTGCTGCTGGGCGCGCTCGCGACGTACTGGGCGATCAGCGCGCTCCGCACTCCGCTGAAGAACGCCTCCGCCGCGGACCGTACGGCGGTGGACAGCGGCTCGGCGGGTACGCCCGCCGACCCCGCTGCGCCCGCGTCGCCCGCCTCACCTTCGACAGTCAGCAGCAGGCATCACACCACGACGGCGGTCGGCGGTCTGGTGACCGCGCTGCTGGCGCTGCTCATCGTGGGCACGTCGTTCACCGTGCAACTGGTCTACCGCGACTACTACACGTGCGTGAACGACGCCCTGACCAAGTCCGCCTCGGTGGCCTGCAACGACAAGCTGCCGAAGCCGCTGGAGCCGTTCTTCGGCGTCAAGGAGTAGCAGCCGGACCGCCCGGATCGGCGGACTCGGTCCGATCGGCTCGACCGGCCGTGCGGTCGGCGGGGAAGTCGGCCATGAGTCCGCCGGAGCCCTGCTTCAGGGAGGCCCAACGGGCCTCCCTGTTCGCTTTCCCGTGCCAGGGGTCGGTCGGCAGGAAGTCGTACGGCTCGAAGCCGGGGGTCGCTTCGGGTGCCGGGTCGGGGGCCGGTACGGAGGAAGCGGCCGGGGACGCGGGGCCGGCCGGCTCCGCTTCGCCGTCCTCGCCCGCCGTCGCGCGCCGCGCACGCCAGGGTGCCCACCACCGGCGCGTACGCCCGGGAACAGCACCGTCCTCCTCCGCCGCTTCCTCCGCCTCGGGCTCCGGGGGCTCGTCCGCTTCCGGTACGTCCCTGCGCCAGGCCCAGCCAGGCGTACGCAGCCGCCACAGGCGCAGCAGCAGGGCGGCCGGTACGCCGATGGCGGCCGTCCACACCAGTGCCGCCGGGCCGGTCAGCCACCACACCGGGCCGAACACTCTCAGCGCCCCGGTCCCGATCGGCCCGCCGGCCACCGCCGTGAGCAGCGCCGTTCCCGCGCCGCACCCGAGCGCGGCGAGCAGGGTCACCAGTACCGTCTCGCGCGGGCTCCAGGCCCGGGCGCGGGGAGCGTCGGCGGGCGCGGCCCTGCGCGCGGTGAACCAGGCGACCGCCAGCGCGGCCGCCACCGGCACCGCGAGGGCCGCCCAGTTCGGCAGGGCGCCCGGCCCCTGGTCCGGCACCGCCGCCAGCAGGGGGAAGCGGGGCAGCGCGGGGGTTCCGTCGAGGCCCAGCGGGGTGGCGGTGGCCCCCGTACCGAGCGAGAAGCCCGGCCCGAGCCCGTACGCCGCCCCCCACAGCGCGGCGTTCGGCGCGAGCGCGGCGGCCAGCAGGAGTACGGCGATGCGCCCCGTCCAGTCGCCCGCGAGCCCGAGGAACGCGTCCTGGGCCGCCCCCGCGTTCCGGCCGAGCGCGACCGCGACCAGCAGCGCGCCGCCGCCGAGCAGCACCGTCAGGCCCGCCGCCGCCGACCGGAACGTCGCCTCGGTCCGCTGCCGGAAGAGCGTCCGCGCGACGGCCTCCTGGACCACCAGGGGCGACCAGGACGGCGCGGGCCCGAACGGCCGCCCGGCCGCCGTCCACACCCCGGCGGCCGCCGCACCGGCCACGACCAGCGCCACCGGGAACGCCAGCGTGTCCGGGTCCGCGTGGAGCGGGCCGCCCCGCGCACAGGCCGCCGCACCCGCGACGACCAGCAGATATCCGGCGGTCACCGCACAGAACGCGCCCACCCGCGAGGGCCCGCCCGACCTCTCCCGCCACTCCGCCCGCGCCTCGTCCCGTGCCCCTTCCTGCGGCTCCTGCGACTCCGCCGCGTCACGCGCCGCGCGGTGGGCCAGCCAGACCGGGCCCAGCACGAGCAGCAACGGAACCATGCCGACGGGCGCGGGGACGCCGCTCAGAGTGTCGGGCCGCACGAGTCCGGCGCCGTGCGCGAGCAGCCAGACCCCGGCCGCCGCGCGCAGCGCCCCGCCCGGTCCGCTGTCCGGGTACGGGGAGCTGATCCACACCACCATGACCAGCACCGTCAGCGACCCGAGGCCGAGCCCGGCGGCGACGGCACCCTTCACCAGGGCGGAGGCCAGGGCGAGGGTGCGGTTCCGCCGCACCGTCACCTGCGGGCTGCGTTGCGTCATTTGGGTCACACGGCTCATGCTGCCAACGACACGCGCTTATTTCGCGTAACGCGCGAAGAGCCGCCGTGTCGCTCAATATACGTTTATGTACTTTTTCACCCAGCGCGGTGCTGCCGGGGGTCGTCCATGACCCGGAGCACGACCGACGAGGCCGCCGTGCCGCCGCTGCCCTCCCCCAAGGAGCGCCGCAGACTGCGCAAGGCGAAATCGTTGAGCGAGGATGAGGTGGCGGCGGCGGTCGGCGTCACGCGCGCCACCGTGCGCTCCTGGGAGACGGGGCGCACAAGCCCGCGCGGACGCAAGCGCGCGCTGTACGCCAAACTCATCGCCCCCGAACCGGCGGTGAAGCCCACTGCGAAGCCCACGGCGAAGCCCACCGTGGTGACCGCGAAGGCGGCAACGGCCGGGGCGCGCCCTGCGGCGGACCGCCCCACCGCCGAGCCGGCGGCAGCCCCGGCGGCAGCCCCGGCGGCGACCGACCCGCCCGAGGCCCCGCCCCTGGCTGAGGCCCCGCCCCCGCCTTCGGACCCGGGCGCCGGTGCCGGGACGGCCGACGGGCCGAGCCGCGCGCCGGAGGCTCCCGGCCGGCCGAGCGGCGCGGCGGAGGCGCCCGGTGAACGGCGCACCTCCCCCGCCGAGGCGTTCGGTGAGCGGCGCACCTCCCCCGCCGAGGCGTTCGACGAGCTGTACGCCCGCACCGCCCCCGGCCTCGTCCGGCAGACCTACCTGCTGAGCGGCCGACGCGCCCTGGCCCGCGAATCCGTCGAGCGCGCCTTCGAACTGGCCTGGCAGCGCTGGCCCGAGGTGGCCGTCGACCGGGATCCGGCCGGCTGGGTGCGCGCGGCGGCGTACGAGTACGCGATGTCGCCCTGGCACCGGCTGCGCCGCACGCACCGGCACCCCGACGCCCCGCCCACGGAGCCGGGCAAGCGGGCGCTGTTCGACGCGCTGCTCGACCTGCCCCCGGCCTACCGGCGCACGCTGCTCCTGTACGACGGGGTCGGCCTGGACCTGCCGGAGACCGCAGCCGAGACGGAGGCCAGCACCCTGGCGGCGGCGGGCCGTCTGATGACCGCCCGCGCCGCCGTCGCCGAGCGGCTGCCCGAGCTGGCCGAGGCCGACTCGCCCGCCGAGCAGTCGGCCCTGCTGCACGACCGGCTCGGCGGCCTCGCCCGCGCCGAGCACGTACCCGTACCGCGGCCGGCCCGTGCCGTGCGCACCGGCAGCGAGAACAAGGCCAGGCTGTGGACCCGGGCCGCCGTCGCGGGCGTCGCGCTGCTCATCGCGGTGACCGGGCTGACCCTGCACACCGCGCCCACCCACTACGAGCAGCCGATCTCGCCCCCGGAACGGGTCGGGGGCGTACCGCCGCGCGGTGGTCCGCAGAAGCTCACGGCGCAGGATCTGAAGCTGCAGAAGTCGCTGGGCGAGCAGTTGGCACACGGCCCGGAACGGCTGGTGCCGGAACTCCGCTGAGACCGGTGGCCGATGACGTACGCGAACGGCGCGGGCCCGCACCCCTGATGGACAAGGGGTGCGGGCCCGCGCCGTGTACGCGTGTCCCTGCGGCCTGCGTCAGGCGCCGAGGATCTCGCGCGCCAGCTTGGCGGTCTCGGTCGGCGTCTTGCCGACCTTGACGCCGGCGGCCTCCAGGGCCTCCTTCTTCGCCTGTGCGGTGCCCGAGGAGCCGGAGACGATGGCGCCGGCGTGGCCCATGGTCTTGCCCTCCGGGGCGGTGAAGCCCGCGACGTAGCCGACGACCGGCTTGGTGACGTTCGCCTTGATGAAGTCGGCGGCACGCTCCTCGGCGTCGCCGCCGATCTCGCCGATCATCACGATGAGGTCGGTGTCGGGGTCCGCCTCGAACGCCGCGAGGGCGTCGATGTGCGTCGTGCCGATGACCGGGTCGCCACCGATGCCGACGGCGGACGAGAAGCCGATGTCACGGAGCTCGTACATCATCTGGTAGGTCAGCGTACCGGACTTGGACACGAGACCGATGCGGCCGGGCTTGGTGATGTCGCCCGGGATGATGCCGGCGTTGGACTGGCCCGGGGTGATGAGACCGGGGCAGTTCGGGCCGATGATCCGGGTCTTGTTGCCCTTCTCGTTCGCGTACGCCCAGAAGGCGGCGGAGTCGTGAACGGCGATGCCCTCGGTGATGACGACCGCGAGCGGGATCTCGGCGTCGATCGCCTCGACGACGGCGGCCTTGGAGAAGGCCGGCGGGACGAAGAGGACGGACACGTTCGCGCCGGTCTTCTCCATCGCTTCCTTGACGGAGCCGAAGACCGGAACCTCGGTGCCGTCGAAGTCGACGGACGTACCGGCCTTGCGCGGGTTGACGCCACCGACGATGTTGGTGCCGTCACCCAGCATGAGCTTGGTGTGCTTCATGCCCGTGGCGCCGGTCATCCCCTGGACGATGACCTTGCTGTCCTTGGTGAGGAAGATAGCCATGGTGTTGGAGTCCCTCGTCCCTTACTTCGCAGCCGCGGCGAGCTCGGCGGCCTTGTCGGCCGCGCCGTCCATGGTGTCCACGCGCTGAACGAGCGGGTGGTTGGCGTCGGAGAGGATCTTGCGACCCAGCTCCGCGTTGTTGCCGTCGAGACGCACGACCAGCGGCTTCTCGACCTTCTCGCCCTTGGACTCCAGGAGCGCGAGCGCCTGCACGATGCCGTTGGCGACCTCGTCGCAGGCGGTGATGCCACCGAAGACGTTGACGAAGACGGACTTGACGTCCGGGTCGCCGAGGATGATCTCCAGGCCGTTGGCCATGACCTCGGCGGAGGCGCCGCCACCGATGTCGAGGAAGTTGGCGGGCTTCACGTTGCCGTGGTTCTCACCGGCGTACGCGACGACGTCCAGGGTCGACATGACCAGGCCGGCGCCGTTGCCGATGATGCCGACCTCGCCGTCGAGCTTGACGTAGTTGAGGTTCTTGGCCTTGGCGGCAGCCTCGAGCGGGTTGGCTGCGTCCTTGTCCTCGAGGGCCTCGTGCTCCGGCTGGCGGAAGTCGGCGTTCTCGTCGAGCGAGACCTTGCCGTCCAGGGCCAGGATGCGGCCGTCCTTGGTCTTCACCAGCGGGTTGACCTCGACGAGGAGCGCGTCCTCGGCGACGAAGGTCTCCCACAGGGTCACCAGGGCCTCGGCGACACCCTCGGCCACGTCGGCCGGGAACTTCGCCTGGGCCACGATCTCGCGGGCCTTGGCGATGTCCACGCCGGAGTTGGAGTCGACCGGGACCTTCGCGAGGGCCTCGGGGGTCTTCTCCGCGACCTCCTCGATGTCCATGCCGCCCTGCACCGAGGCCATGGCCAGGAAGGTGCGGTTGGTGCGGTCGAGGAGGTACGAGACGTAGTACTCCGCCTCGATCTCCGGGGACAGCTCGGCGATCATCACCTTGTGGACCGTGTGGCCCTTGATGTCCATGCCGAGGATGTCGGTCGCCCGGGCGACCGCCTCGTCGGCGTCGGCGGCCAGCTTGACGCCGCCGGCCTTGCCGCGGCCGCCGACCTTCACCTGCGCCTTGACGACAGACTTGCCGCCCAGCTTCTCGGTCGCCTCGCGGGCTGCCTCAGGCGTGTCGATGACTTCACCGGCCAGCACCGGTACACCGTGCTTGGCGAAGAGGTCCCTCGCCTGGTACTCGAACAGGTCCACGCGCGTCCGTCCCTTTTAGTGGTCTCGCGGTTCGTTCTTCTGCGTGGGCGTGCCGCGAAGGGCAACGTGACTGCGCTGTCACAAGGGAGGCATACACGGTGTCCGCGTACGCGGCATGTCCATCCGGCAGGTTATCCCCGCGCTCCGCGTGACCCTAAATCGCAGATCACACCTGAGCGGTGATAACGGTCACAGACGGTGGCCCCGCCCGGCCCCCGGACGGGGCTCGCCGGAGGTCGGGAAGGGCTGTGGGGGCACCGGAACACCCGGCCCGGGTCCCCTGGGGCCGGGTACTCCGGTGCAGTGAATCGCTACGGCGCGTGCGCCGTGTGCGCCCCGCTCGTCCGGCTACCGCCCGGGCACCGCGTCCGTCACGAAGGACGGGGTGACCGAGGTGAGGCCCTGAGCGCCGGTGACCGCGTCGGCGACGGCGGGACGGGCGTCCTCGCGGACCGTGTCCGTCAGACCGCCTGCGAACGGCCGGGCCTGCGCCCCGACGCCCTCGGCCAGCGGCTGCACCTGGGCGGTGACCCCCTGGGCGAACGGCGCGACGGCGTCCCCGGTCAGCCCCTGCGCGAGCGGCTGGACCTCGGACACGACGCCCTCGGCGAACGGCACGGCCGCACCGGTGACGCCGTACGCCAGCGGCTGGACCTCGGTCGTGACGCCCTGCACGAAGGGTGTGGCGGCGTCGCCGACGACTCCCTGGGCGAACGGCCCGACCTCGCCGACGACGCCCTGCGCGAGCGTGCCGACGTCGCCGACCGCCTGCCCGACGACCGGGACGGCGACGCCGACCGCACCCGCGGCGAGCGGCGGCAGCACGGAGTCGGACGTCTGCTCGACGACGGGCCCGGCCTCGGCCAGACCACCCTGGACGGCAGACGGCACCTGGCTCTGCGCGTAGCCGGGGATCTGCTCGATCGGCCCGAAGAGGTAGTCGATCTCGTCGACCGGCGCGGCCGGGATCTGCGCGTCGGGGAACCGGGCGTCGGGGATGCCCGCGTCGGGGAACCGGGCGTCGGGGATGCCCGCGTCGGGGAACCGGGCGTCGGGGATGCCTGCATCGGGGAACTGCGCGTCGGGGATGCCCGCGTCGGGGATGTGGCCTGCTCCGGGCACCTGCTGGTGCTGTACGTCACCGAGCTGCGGGACCTCGGCGGCCTGCGGGAACTCCGGGGTCTGCGGGAGCTCCGGGGCCTGCGGCGCGCGCACCTGCGACGGGAGGCCGTCCCGCACGTCGGCCGCACCGGCGCCCTCGACCGCCTCGGCGGCCTCGCCGGCCTTGTTCCCGGCCGCCGTCAGCGTGTCCTTGGCGTCGCCGGCACGGTCGAGGGCCTTGGTGTCGGTGACGGCCTTGGCGTGCTTGACCACCTTGGCGTCGGTGACGTCCTCGACTGCCTCCGCCACGTCGGGGGTCTCGGCCCCCAGGTCCGGGGTGGACAGCGGTACGGACACGGGCAGCTCGGCCGCGCTCGCAGCGGCGGTGCCGAGCGCCCACATACCGGTGGCGGTGGCGGCGACGGCTATGGATCGGCGCATGTTCTTGTGCATGGGTGTGTCAGATCCTTCGAAGATGTTCGGCTGTCCGGAGGATTCGTCCGGACGCGGGCAGACCTGTTCCGCCCCCGCGCGGCAGGTCGAGGCGGGGGAACGGCCTGCCCTAGCCGGGGAATTCGAGGATCTCGCCGGATCTGTCGGTGATCGGTGCGGCGGTCGCGGGGAGCCCGGCTCCCCGGACGAGCGCGGCGTACGGGCCGCCCGGGACGGGTGCCGCGTGCAGGTCGCCGCCGCGCGGCCCCTGGGCATCGGCCACCGCCGTGCGCGCGAGGTCGCCGCAGGGGGCGAACGGCGCCCGGTCCTGCGTGGGCGGGAACGTCGGCGTGGGCGCGGTGAGTTGCGCGTGCCCGGCGCCCGGCGTGCCGGACCGGTCCGGCCCGGCGGAGGTGAAGCCCGGTGCCCCGATGCTCCGGTCATGGCCACCGGCCGCGCGCTCGGCCGGGGCGTCCGCGTCGGTGTCGCCCGGCGTGGTGGGACCCTCGGCACCACGGCCGGTGTCCGGAGCCGACGGTGACGGAGCACCCGGCGCCCCCGGTGAGTCCGGGGCATCGCCGGGCACGGGCAGCTCCGGCAGCGCGGAGAGCAGCGGAGGGAGCCCCGGCAGGGACGCCACCAGCGGCCGCGCCTCTCCGGCGATCCGGTCGACGGCCTCGCCCGCTCCCCCGACCACGGCATCGCGGGCATCACGCACGCGAACGGGTGTGGAGGCGACGGGACCGGCGGAAGCCCCGGGGTCGGCGGAGGCGACGGGACCGGCGGAAGCCCCGGGGTCGGCGGAGGCGACCGAGCCAACGGGCTCGGTGACCGGCTTCGTGGCCGGTGCCGCAGTCGCGTTCCGTACGGGCCCGGGCTGCGCGGCTCGGTGCTGCGCGGCCTGATGGCGTACGGCCCGGTCGACCGGCTCGACGACCGATGCGGCCACCGGCTCCACGGCCCGGTCCGCCACCGGCTCCACAACCTGGTCCGCCACCGGCTCCACGACCGGTTCGGCCACCGGCCCCACGACCTGGTCGGCACCCGGCACGGCGTCCGCCACGGAGGCCGTGAGCCCGCCCGGGTCCGGACGCTCCTGCGCTTCCGCGCGGCCGCCCGCGAGGAGGCCCAGGGCCAGCAGCCCGCCGAGGAACAGCACCACCTGTACCGCGCGACGCCCCGCCGTCCCGCGCGCCGGGCGCGGGTCGACGGCTGCGCGGGCAGCGGCGGTTGCGGTCACCTCGGGTGAACTCCTGATACGCGGGCGGGTGGGGGCGGAGGGCGGCGGAATGCGCCCCTCCGCGAACGACGGTGTCGATGCTTGCACGAGCCCGTGGGGGTCACGCAAGTCCCTGGCTACGGTTGGTGCTCCTTGTCCGGTATGGGCAGTGGTCTCTTCTTGATCGCCGCCGCCATGACGTCCGGGAAGAGGTCCGGCGTACAGGCGAACGCGGGTGCGCCCAGCGCTCCGAGTGCCGCCGCGTGCTCGTGGTCGTACGCCGGTGCTCCCTCGTCGGAGAGGGCGAGCAGCGTCACGAACTGCACGCCGGACGCCTTCATCGCGGCGACCCGCTTGAGCATCTCGTCGCGTAGGCCGCCCTCGTAGAGATCGCTGATGAGCACGACGACGGTGTCGGCGGGGCGGGTGATCCTCGACTGGCAGTAGGCGAGCGCCCGGTTGATGTCGGTGCCGCCGCCGAGCTGGGTGCCGAAGAGGACGTCGACCGGGTCGTCGAGCTGGTCCGTGAGGTCGACGACCGCCGTGTCGAAGACGACGAGCCGGGTCGAGAGAGTGCGCATGGAGGCGAGCACCGCGCCGAAGACCGAGGCGTGGACGACGGAAGCGGCCATCGAGCCCGACTGGTCGACGCACAGGACGATGTCCTTCTTGGCGGACCGGGAGGAGCGGCCGTAACCGATGAGGCGTTCCGGCACGACCGTGCCCGTCGTCGCCGTTCCTGTCGTCTCCGCCGTCGTCGCGGTCTCCGGTGCCGGGAGCGTCAGGTAGTTCTTGAGGTTCGCCCGGATGGTGCGGTCCCAGTCGATGTCCCGGTGGCGCGGCCGGCTGATCCGCGCCGAGCGGTCCAGAGCCCCGGTCAGGGTGGTCCTGGTGCGGCTCTCCAGCCGCGCCTCCAGGTCCTCGACGACCTTGCGGACGACAGCGCGGGCGGTCTCCTTCGTCGTCTCGGGCATCGCCTTGCCGAGGGACAGCAGGGTGCCGACGAGATGGACGTCCGGCTCGACCGCCTCCAGCATCTCCGGCTCCAGGAGGAGGGTCGCCAGGCCGAGCCGGTCGATCGCGTCGCGCTGCATGACCTGGACCACGGAGCTGGGAAAGTAGGTCCGGATGTCGCCGAGCCAGCGGGCGACGGAGGGCGCCGACGCACCGAGTCCCGCCGAACGGCCGCCGGTGCCCCTGTCTCTGGGCTTCTTACCCCCGCCCCCGCCGTACAGGGCGTTCAACGCACTGTCCATCGCCGCGTCCTGGCCGGTGAGGGCACGGCCCGTGCTGTCGGCACTGTCCGCGCCGAGCACCATCCGCCAGCGCCGCAGCCGTTCGGCGTCGGGCGGGGCGTGCGAGGCCGTGGTCGTCCGTTCCGTGGTCTCCCCCGGCGTCTGGCTCATCGGGTCCGTCCTCGTGGTCGTCCTCGTGGTCGTCCTGGTCGTCGTCATACGGCCGCCTCCGCGGGCTCGGGCGGGCGGCCGAGCAGCAGGCGCAGCACCGGTTCGACCGCGTCGGCCCTGGCCGGGTCGAGACCGGGTCCGAAGCCTCCGGTCGCCGGGGCGGCGTCGTCCCGCCGGGCGCCCTCGGGGACGGGGCCGCGCCGGACCAGCTCGCCGAGGGTGCGCCGCACGCCCGGTTCGTATGCGGAGAACGTGCGGCGCAGCAGCGGCAGCACATCGGTGAACTGGTCGGCGGGGACACCTGTCAGCCAGGCGTCGACGAGGCCGAGCAGCCGCTCGTCGTGGACCAACAGCATGCCGCCGCCCGACGCTCCGCCGACGAACCCCTCGATCCAGGCAGCGGCGTCGGCGGGCGGGGTTCCGGGCGAGAGCGCCAGGCCCATCAGCCGGGCCGCCTCGTCCTCCGGCAGCCGGCCCTCGTCCAGGAGCAGCCGGGTCGCCCGGCCCCTGATGATTCCGGCGATCGTGTCCCGGGCCGCCAGCTTGTGCAGCACGGCGTCCCACCGTTCACGCAGCCCCGTGCCGGGCTCCGCCCCGGTGTCCAGCAGGCCGATCGCCCCGTGCACGGCCTCCACCCGACCGCGCAGCGTCTCGGCGCCGTCCGGGTCGAGGCCGGTGCAGGCGGGCGGCAGGCCGACGCAGATACGCTCGGCGAGTCCGGCTGCGACCTCCGCCAGCGCCGCCGTGTCCGTGGAGCGCACGTCCCCGTACCGCAGGGAGCGGGCCAGGGCGGGCAGCGCGTCCGCGAGGTGGCCGACGTCGGCGTCGAGTGCGGCCCGGTCGGCGAGGGCTTTCATCACGACGGGCAGTGCGTCGGGCAGTCCTGCCAGGAGGCAGTGTTCGGCGAGTGCGGTGACATCGGCCAGTGCCGTCGCCGCCACGGCCTGCGACGCGGCCTTCGCGGTGGCGGCGGTGAGCACGGTCGTGCCCCACACACCGGCCTCCGCGACCCGGACGTGCAGTTCCGGCTCCCAGCTCAGCCGCCAGCTCTCCCGGAAGGTTCCGGTGCTGCCCCGCCCGGCGACCGGGTCGCCCCAGCCGACGTCGAGGAGGCGAAGCCGGTGGAGCAGGCGGCTGCGGGCGGCGTCGGTCTCCTTGCGCAGGTCGAGGTCCAGCTCGCGTTCCGATGCCTCCGGCTTGAGCCGGAGGGTGCGCTGACTGCGGGTCAGGTCCCTCTGCAGCGGGACGGCCGGGGCGGTGTCCGGGACCTCGCCGAGGCTCTCGCCGACGATCAGCCGGTCCCGGACGAGGGCGAGCGGGACGTCGGACCCCTCGCACATGACGGCCCGCACGGCATCGGTCGTCTCGCCCAGGCCGGCCAGCGGGCGGCCCCGGAGGGCGGCGAGGGTCTCGGCGAGCCGGACGGCCTCGATGACATGGGCGGTGGAGACGAACCGGTCCTCGCCGCGCAGCAGTCCGGCGACCTTGGTCATCCAGCGCTCGATCGGCCGGTCGGCCGCCTCGAAGAGGTGCCCGTACCAGCCGGGCGAGTCGATCCCGGCCCCGTATCCGCTCTGCCGGGCGAGGCGGCGGTGGGTCCACGGCACCCAGGTCAGATCCGTTCTGACCTTCGGCAGGCCCTTGAGCAGGGCGCGGTCGGCGGCGAGGGTGGTGCGAGCGGCGAGTGCGGGCACGTGCCAGGCGCCGCAGACGACGGCGACTTGGTCCCCGAACTCCTTGCGCGCGGTGCGGAGCTGGATCCGCATGTACGCCTCGCGCACCGCGTCACGCGGCTGCCCGCCGTCCCCGTACGCCTCGCGGAGCGCGCTCATGGCCTCGGCCAGCGCGACGAACGGGGCGAGGACGTCGCCGGGCGCGTCATCGGGGTCCGCGCCCTCGGGGGTGGCGCCCTCAAGGCGCATGCCACCGTCATCGCGCTCCCCGGTGGGTGAGCGGTGTTCGACGACGTCCTCCCACCAGCGCTCGGGATCGTCGTATCCGGCGGTCTCGGCGAGCACCCGGATCGGGTCGACGACCGGCGTGACCTCTTCCTCCTGGGCATGCTCGGCCCGCTCGGGCCCCTCCCCGGGCTCCTTGGGCGCGGGCTCCTTGAGCGCGAGGGAGTGGGCGGCGGGCAGGTCGATGAAGCGGACCGGGACGCCGTGGTCGAGGGCCCAGCGGATGGCCACCCACTCCGGCGAGAACGCGGCCATCGGCCAGAAGGAGGCCCGCCCCGGATCGTCCACGGCGTGTGCGAGCAGCGCGACGGGGGGACGCATCCGCGGGTCGGCGGCCAGAGGCAGCAGCGCGTCGCCCTCGGGCGGCCCCTCGATGAGGACGGCGGCCGGGCAGGCCGCCCGGAGCGCGGCGAGGACCGCGCGGGCCGATCCGGGGCCGTGGTGCCGCACGCCCAGCAGCCAGGGCCCGACGACCGGCCGGGCGGCCGACCCGGTCGTGGTGCGGCCCGGCGGCGCGGCGGCGGCCACCGCCGCGCCGCTCATGCGGACACCTCGCGGCAGGCGCGGTAGAAGTCCTTCCAGCCGTCCCGCTCGCGGACCACGGTCTCCAGATACTCCTGCCAGACCACCCGGTCCGCCGCGGGGTCCCGGACGACCGCGCCGAGGATGCCGGCCGCGACGTCGCCGGGGCGCAGGACGCCGTCGCCGAAGTGGGCGGCGAGCGCGAGGCCGTTCGTGACGACGGAGATCGCCTCGGCCGTGGAGAGCGTGCCGGAGGGGGACTTGAGCTTCGTGCGCCCGTCGGTGGTCACTCCGTCGCGCAGTTCACGGAAGACCGTCACCACGCGCCGGATCTCGGTCAGGCCCTCCGGGGACGCGGGCAGGTCGAGCGAGCGGCCGATCTGGTCGACGCGCCGGGACACGATGTCGACCTCGGCGTCCGGAGTCCCGGGCAGGGGCAGCACCACGGTGTTGAAGCGGCGGCGCAGGGCGCTGGACAGCTCGTTGACGCCGCGGTCCCGGTCGTTGGCCGTGGCGATGAGGTTGAACCCTCGGACGGCCTGGACCTCCTGCCCCAGCTCGGGGACGGGGAGCGTCTTCTCGGACAGGATCGTGATGAGCGAGTCCTGCACATCGGCGGGGATGCGGGTCAGCTCCTCGACCCGGGCGGTCATGCCCTCGGACATGGCCCGCATCAGCGGACTGGGCACCAGGGCGTCGCGGCTGGGGCCGTGGGCCAGCAGTTGCGCGTAGTTCCACCCGTAGCGGACGGCTTCCTCGGGCGTGCCCGCGGTGCCCTGCACGAGCAGCGTCGAGTCGCCGCTGACGGCGGCGGCGAGGTGCTCGGACACCCAGGTCTTGGCCGTGCCGGGGACGCCGAGCAGGAGCAGCGCCCGGTCGGTGGCGAGCGTGGTCACGGCCACCTCGACCAGGCGGCGCGGGCCCACGTACTTCGGCGTGATCACCGTCCCGTCGGGCAGGGTCCCGCCCTGCAGATAGGTGGCGACGGCCCACGGAGACAGCCGCCAACGGGCGGGCCTGGGACGGTCGTCGGCCGCCGCGAGCGCTTTCAGCTCGTCGGCGAACGCGTCCTCCGCGTGCGGGCGCAGCACCTGCGCGCCGGCCTCCGGCTCGACGGCCGCGGTGGTGTTGGACACGGTCATGGCTCCCCCTCCAGATCGGTCGTCCTGATCTGGTTACCACCGTGCACCATGCCACTGACAACGGGCCCTGACCGCAGGTCAGAGCCCGTTGGCGAGCGTGTGGGCCCCTCCCCCGGAAGCCCGTCGGCCCGGCCCCGACCCGGCCCCGGTCCGGCCCGGTCCCGTCAGCCGACGACCGGCGACACGGCGACGCAGCCGCCCGCCGTGAGCATGCCCTCGCCCTTCGCCTCCTTGATGACCTCGCCCTTGTAGGTGATGGAGCAGGTGACGTCGGCACCGCCCGCTTCCAGGGCGACCGGGGTGACGGCGGGCGGCATGATGCCGCGCAACGTGACGGTCTTCTTCCACGGCAGGGCCGGCTTGGTGACGGTCTCCAGCTCGGGCTCCATGGCCTCGCCGCCGCCCCCGTGGAACATGATCTCGTCGACGCCCGTGCCGGTGACCTCGTACGTGACCTCGTAGGTCTCGTCCACGGTGGTGTCGACCGCCTTGCCGACCGCCTTGTCCACGGACTCGGCCGAGCAGGCCCCGAGTCCGAGCACGAGAACGGCGACCGCGAGGGCGCGGGTGGTGCGGGTGGTGCGGTTCATCTGGGATCCCCCCTGGATCGGCCCGGGCACGGATCCGTTCCGTACGCGGAGACCGCAGAGAAACGCAAAGGCAGGGCAAAGTCAAATCTGCCGTCGACCCGCTGCTTCGCAGGTCGGAGCAGGTCGGCGAGCAGGTCGGAGAGCAAGTCGGGGGGATTGTCAGTGGCGCCCCCTACCGTCGGAGACATGCAGCTATCTCACGGGGGAGAGACCTCGCCCACCGGTGCCCCGGTGGCGCGCTGGTCGGTGGAGCAGGTGCTGGCACTGGCTCCTGACGCGGCGTCACGCAAGGCGGGCACGCGGCTCGGCGCGGCCGGTCCGTGGTCCGGCACGGGGAGCGACGCGACGGGTGCGGTGTGGGGCCTGTGCAAGGGAAGCGGAAGCACGCCCTATCGGACGGTGGTCGACACCACGGGGCCTGCCTACGCGTGCAGTTGCCCGAGCCGGAAGTTCCCGTGCAAGCACGCGCTGGGGCTGTTGCTGCTCCGGGCGTCCGACGATGCCGCGTTCCGGCCCGCCGAGCCGGCCGACTGGGTCGCAACATGGCTCGCGGGCCGGCGCGCACGCGCGGCACAGACGGGTGGCAGCTCCGCGGCGGGCGGCGACGGCGCGCGGGGCCCCGTCGACACGGACGCCGCCAGAAAGCGGGCGGAGCGCCGCGCGGAGCGGGTCACGGGCGGTGCCCAGGAGCTGGAACAGCGCCTGGGCGACCTGCTGCGCGGTGGCCTGGCCGCGACCGACCGCTCGGGGTACGGCCTGTGGGAGGAGACCGCGGCGCGCATGGTCGACGCCCAGGCCCCCGGTCTCGCCGCCCGGGTGCGGGAGTTGGGCGCGATCACCGGGTCCGGGGCGGGCTGGCCGGTCCGGTTGCTGGAGGAGTGCGCGCTGCTCCATCTGCTGGACACGGCCTGGCTCGGCCGGGACCGGCTGCCGGATCCGCTGGCCGCGACCGTGCGGACGAGAGTGGGGCTGCCCATGTCCGCCGAAGGGCCCCCGGTCCGTGACCACTGGCTGGTCCTCGCGCAGTACGACACCCCGGACGGCAAGATCGTCACCCGCCGGATCTGGCTGTACGGGCGGGGGTCGGGCCGCACCGCTCTGCTGCTCTCGTTCGGCGCGGCGGGCCGGTCCCCGGACCGGGCACTGCCGGTGGGGGCGACGATCGACGCCGAGCTGACGCCGTATCCGGGCGGCGGGCAGCTCCGGGCGGAGCCGAGCGAGCAGTTCGGGACCACGGCCTCGGCCGGTCCCCCGCCGGGGATCGCCGCAGCGGCGGCACCGGCCGTGTACGGGAACGCCCTGCGGGAGGACCCCTGGCTGGAGGCCTGGCCGGTCACCCTGCGCGACGTCATACCCGTGCCGTCGAAGGACGGCTGGCAGCTGGCCGACGCCCACGCCGGTGCCCAACCCGGTGCTCCCGCCGGTGCCCACGCCGACAGCACCGCGGACGAACCCGCTGACGGCCCGGCCGACGCCCGCACCGGATCCGCGCTGCCGATCGCCCCGGCCGCGCTGTCCCGGCCGGGCCTGTGGAAGCTCGTCGCCCTGTCCGGCGGCGGCCCGGTCACCGTGTTCGGCGAGCTGGGCCACCGCGGCTTCGACCCGTTCGCGGCCTGGGACCCGGGCGAGCGGGAGGAGGGCGGGGGCACGACGGGCGGGTCGCTCGTCCAACTGGTCTGACCCGGACGGGCGGACCGACCGGGGGCGGACCGACCGGCGGGGCAGACCGACCGGGGCCTGCGCACCGGCGCCCGCGCCCACACACGCACATTCCTCACCGCACTGCCCACCGCCCCTGCCCGCCGCCACGGTCCACTGCCCTACGTCCTTGTCCGCTCCCCCTGTCCGACATCCGCGCATCCCTGCCACGGGAGGGGAAAGAGATGCCTCACACGACCGGCCCCACCGCAACCACCACCGCCGACGCCTCCACCACCCCCGCTTCCACGTCCACGTCCACGTCCGCGTCCGCGTCCGTCGACGCCCTCCCCTGGGAGGACCTGGTCACCTCGGCTCTCCTGGGCACCGACCGCCGCCCTCCGGCATCGCGCGGCGGCCCCGTGCCGGCCGATGCTCCCGCGGCCCTGCTGGACGCCGCCGCCCTGCACACCGTGCGGCGGCGGGCCGGGCTGCTCCCCGCCGTGCCGGAGGCCCGGCCCGAGCCCGCCGCCCCGGATCCGCGCCCGGCGCTCCCCGAAGCCGCCCGGCACCGGCTCGCCCACCTGCTGGCGGACCGTTCCGCGCCCTCGGGCGGCGGGCGGCGCGGGACCGCACCCGACCTCACCGAGCTCATCCCCCAGTGGCTGGCCATCGCCAACCGGAGGGGCTTCCGCGCCCCGGCGGCTCTGCTGCCCCCGCTGCTGGACGCCGCCCGTGCGCGTACGGACCTGCGCCCGCAGGCGCTCGCGTTCGCCGGGCCGCGCGGCAGATGGCTGGCCGGGCTGAATCCCGACTGGAAGTTCGCCCTGCGGGGCTCCGCGAGCGGTGCGCCGCCGACCGACACCACGGACCCGGACGCGGTGGCCCGGCTGTGGGAGGAGGGGCTGTTCGCGGAAAGGGTCGCGCTGCTCGACGCCGTACGGGCGCAGGATCCGCCCGCCGGACTCGCCCTGCTCGCCACCACGTGGTCCGCCGAACGGGCCGAGGACCGGCTGATGTTCCTGGATTCCCTGCGGTCGGGGCTCGGCGACGCCGACGAGCCGTTCCTGGAGCAGGCCCTGTCCGACCGCAGCCGCAATGTCCGCGCAACCGCCGCCGAACTGCTCTCCGCCCTGCCAGGATCGGCACTCGCCGGACGGATGGCGGCCCGCGCGATGTCCTGCGTGCACCCGGACCGTACGGGGGACGTCGCCGCCATCGCCGTGGAGGCGCCGCACGAGTGCGACGCGGGCATGCAGCGCGACGGTGTCATGGCCGTCCCGCCGACGGGCCGGGGCGAACGCTCGTGGTGGCTGGGGCAGTTGGTGGAGGCCACCCCGCTCGGTGTCTGGGAGGAGCGGTTCGGCGGGCGTCCGGCCGAAGAGGTCGTGGCCCTGCCCGTCGCCGACGACTGGGCCGACGAGCTGCACACCGCCTGGTGCCGGGCGGCGGTCCGGCAGCGCGATCCACGGTGGGCCCGGGCCCTGCTCGGGCGCCCGTCGGCGCCGGTGGCGAGCGGCCCCGGGACCGCCTCGATCGCCGAGCGCTCGAAGCTCCTCGCGATTCTGGACGCCGGGGAACGTGCTTCCTGGGTGGCCGGGTTCATCGCGGCGCACGGCCTGTCGGAGGCCTTCCAGCTGCTCGGGGTGTGCACGGTCCCCTGGGCCGGGCCGCTCGGGCGTGCGGTGGTCGACGCGCTCGACATCGCGCGGGACGGCGGAAGTTATCCGTGGAGCTTCAGCGGGGTGATGGGCCTCGCGGAGCGCTGTCTCGATCCGGCCGAGGCCGACCGGCTTGAGGTCCTGACGGCCGCGCAGGACGAACAGGAGGGGGCATCGCCGGGGGCGGGCGGCTATTGGTCGGAGGCCTTCCAGCGCCTGGTCTCCACTCTGCGGCTGCGCGCCGCGATGGAGGCCGAGCTGATGGCCTGACGGTGACGGAGGGGCCGCCTCCGGCCCGGGACGGAGACGGGCCCGTGTACGGCGGGCCCGTCCCGGGTGCGGCGTTCAGGTCTGGGCGGCCTGGCGGACGTTGGCGTTGACCCACGTGACGATCTCGGTCGTCGTCGCCCCCGGGGTGAAGAGCTCCGCGACGCCCAGCTTCTTCAGCGGGGCGATGTCGTCCTCCGGGATGATCCCGCCGCCGAACACCTTGATGTCCTCCGCCTCGCGGGCCTTCAGCAGCTCGATCACCTTGGCGAACAGCGTGTTGTGCGCCCCGGAGAGGATCGAGAGGCCGATGGCGTCGGCGTCCTCCTGGATCGCCGTGTCGACGATCTGCTCGGGCGTCTGGTGGAGCCCGGTGTAGATCACCTCCATGCCGGCGTCCCGCAACGCCCGCGCGATGACTTTGGCCCCGCGGTCGTGGCCGTCGAGGCCCGGCTTGGCCACCACCACACGGATCGGACCGGTCACACCCATCACTGCCTCCACCTGGTCTCCCGCGTCTGAAGGGACGGGGATGTGAACGAACGTTATCCACAGCATCCCGCAAGCCACAGTTTCGCGGCAGGCGGGGAGGGGGAAATCACACGTGGGACATGTTCGCCAGGCGTCGTCCCGGCATCACGCGGAGTTCCGGCCGCGCGGGGCCTCGGCGCCAGGGGGTGTCTTGCCGATCAGGCCCGCGCGCCGGGCCTGATCGGCAAGACGCCTCCCAGGGGAGCCGCTACGAGGTCGCCGTACCACCGCGCCGCCAGCCGCACGGCACGGTGGTACGGCCCCACGCACCCGGTCACGGCCGCCCGGCCGGGTCGGCAGCACTCCTCGTCCCGCCACCCACAAGGGCGTACGGGGACGGGAGCCGCCTCCCCGTACGCCGGTGCAGGAGGCCGGCCGTGAAGTTCCCCCCACCCCTCTCACCGCTGACCCACCTCACCCACCTGGCCCGCCGCACCCGCCTGCCCCGGCCTCCGGGGCCCCGGCTGTCGTCCGCGCTGCTCGGCGCCACCGCGCTGGAGCTGTTCGTCCTCGCCGGGCGCCTGGCCGTCTACCCCTTCGGGCTCGCCCCCGAACGGGGCGGGACCGCGCCCGCCGAAGCCGGGCCCCCCGCGATCACCGACCCCCCGGCCCCGGCCACCACCGTGCCGCCCGTCGTGCCGTCCGCCGCGCCGCCCGTCGTTCTGCTGCACGGCTTCATCGACAACCGCTCCGCGTTCGTCGTCCTGCGCCGCACGCTGGCCCGCCACGGCCGCCGCCCGGAATCCCTCAACTACTCGCCGCTGACCCGTGACGTCCGTACCGCCGCCGGGCTGCTCGGCCGGCATGTGGAGGAGATCTGCGCGCGCACCGGGCACAGCCGGGTCGACATCGTCGGGCACAGCCTCGGCGGCCTGATCGCCCGCTACTACGTACAGCGGCTCGGCGGTGACCGGCGCGTGCGCACCCTGGTGACGCTCGGCACCCCGCACGGGGGCACCGCCGTCGCCCCCGGGGCGGGCGTTCACCCCATCGTGCGGCAGATGCGCGGCGGTTCCTCCGTGATCGAGGAACTGCGCGGTCCCGCTCCCGGCTGCCGGACCCGGTTCGTGGGCTTCTGGAGCGAGCTGGACCAGGTGATGGTCCCCGTCGGGACGGCGTGCGTCGACCACCCCGACCTCGACGCGGTGAACGTACGCGTCACCGGTATCGGACACCTCGCGCTGCCCGTGCACCCCACGGTGGCCGCCGCGGTCCGTGAGGCTCTTGAGGCACCGGAGGCCGGAGAGGACGACGCCACCTCCACCGGGACGACGTCCGCGGCCTGAAAATAGAACATCACTCGAACATAGGGCCAAGGCTGTGCCTGCCGTCCACCGAAAGACGGCCGATTGCCCGTTTCCTGCGGGCCCAAAACCTGTCGAAGATTGTCGTCCTCACATACCGCCGGGTACAGTCGCGGCCACTGCTTCCCCCTGGGACACCCCTGACCGGGACCCAGAACAGTCCTGCTGCCGAGGCGAGAGAGACGTTGGTGAACGACCAGCACCCCCACGCCGGGCACGTCGGGTACGACGACCGATCGACCGGCAGCTTCGACACCGACCCGCTCTTCGGCTCGCTCCCCGGCGGCCACGACACCGGCTACGACGTCGGTCACCCCGCCGCCGGATACGGCGACGCCACCTACGGCCAGGGCACCTACGGCGCCGGATTCGCCACCACGTACGCGACCGGACAGCCCGACCACAGCGGCCAGTACAACGCCTCCGCGTGGAACACCGGAGCCCAGCAGACGCTCACCCACGACGGCTACGCCGCTCAGGACCAGGGCCAGGAACACGCCCAGCAGGCCGCCCAGGCCCAGGCCACGCAGCAGTGGGACACCTCCGGGGCCTGGCAGCAGGTCGACGACCAGGACCTGACCGGCCAGTGGGCGACCACCGGCACCGGCGCGTTCCCCACCACAGGCTTCCCCTCCGCCCCGTACGGCACGGAGACCGCGTACGGGGCGGACCCGTACGACACGGGGGCTTACGACACCGGGGCGTACGGCACCGGGGCCTACGAGACGGCCGCCCAAGAGACCGGTACGTACCCCGCGGACACCGCGTACGGAACCGGCGGCGCCCACGCGGCGGACGCCTACGGGACGGGGACGGACGCCTACGAGACCGGGGCGTACGCCACCACCGCCTTCACCACCGGCGCCTACGACACCGGGGCGTACGGGACCGGGACCTACGAGACCGGCGCGTACGGCACGGTCGCGTACGACAGCGGTGCCTACGACGCGACCGCCTGGAACTCCGGCGCCACGCCCGGGGACGCCGCGTACGAACCCGAACAGACGTCGCACTCACTGTACGAACAGCAGCCGGCCGACGCGACGGCGCACGAGGGGCCGGCCGAGCCGGACCACACGGCCGGTGACCCGGCGGCCGACGCGTCCTCCACCTCCGAGTTCGCCGCCCTCACCCACGACTTCGCACAGGACACCGCGCCGGATGCCACGCCGGAGCCGGAAGGCGAACCGCGGCAGGACGGCGGGGACGGTGTCCCCGCCCCGCACTCCGTGAACCGCACCGCGGTCCGTCCCCCCGCCCCGCGCAACCGGGCCCGCCGCCGCAACCCCGCCAAGCGTTCCGCCCTGCTGACCGTCGCGGTGCCCTCCGCCTGCGTGATGAGCGTCGCGGGCATCGCGGCCGCCTCGGTCGGGATGCCCGGCGGCGAGGAGAAGCCGGAGGAGACGACCGCCTCGCTGGCGGTCGCCGACCCCAGCACGGTCAAGCCGGTCGCCGTCAACGACAAGCTCAACAACCAGCTCGAACAGCTCTCCGAGGGCAGCGACGACTTCCGCGAGCGCGCGAGCCGCACCCAGGAGCGCATCGACCTGCGGGAGCGGCAGGCGGCGGAGAAGAAGAAGCGCGAGGAGGAGGCCGCACGCCGTGAGGCGCTGCGCCCCAAGTTCGTCCTGCCGGTCAAGCAGCACGGGCTCTCCGCCTACTACGGCCAGGCGGGCGTCAACTGGATGTCCGTGCACTCGGGCATCGACTTCCCCGTCTCGTACGGCACTCCGGTGATGGCCGCGACCGACGGCACCGTACGCACCCAGCTGAACAGCGCCTACGGGGTCATGGCGATCGTGACGGCCGCCGACGGCACCGAGACCTGGTACTGCCACCTCAGCAGCACCAAGATCCGCTCGGGCCCGGTGAAGGCAGGCGACGTCATCGCGTACTCCGGGAACTCGGGCAACTCCACCGGCCCGCACCTGCACTTCGAGGTCCGGCCCGGTGGCGGCGCGGCGATCGACCCGCTGGTGTGGCTGCGCAGCAAGGGTCTCAACCCGGCCTGACGGAACGGCACAAGAGCGCGTACACGAGTGAGGGGGAGGGCCCGGGAGCCCTCCCCCTCACTCGTGTCCTACAGCTTCTCGACCGGCGCGTACCGCAGGAGCAGCTTCTTCGGGCGCTCGTCGCCGAAGTCGACCGTCGCCTTGGCCTGGTCGCCGTGGCCCTCGACGGCCGTCACCGTGCCCAGGCCGAACTGGTCGTGCGTGACCCGGTCCCCGACGGCCAGGGACACCGTCGGCTTGTCCGAGGAGCGCCGGGTCGCGAAGCCCGAGGGGCCGGAGCGGGACCGGGAGGAGGACAGGGAGGACGTGATGCCGGAGGTGGGCCCGGCGGGGGCGGCCATCGGGCCCTTCCGCTTCCACTCCAGGTGCGCTTCCGGGATCTCCTCCAGGAACCGCGACGGCGGGTTGTACGAGGGCTGGCCCCAGGCGCTGCGCATGGCGGCCCGGGTCAGATAGAGCCGTTCGCGGGCGCGGGTGATGCCGACGTACGCGAGGCGGCGCTCCTCCTCCAGCTCCTTGGTCTGGCCGAGGGCCCGCATGTGCGGGAAGACGCCGTCCTCCAGGCCGGTGAGGAAGACGACCGGGAACTCCAGGCCCTTCGCCGTGTGCAGGGTCATGAGCGTGATGACGCCGGAGCCGTCCTCGTCCTCGTCGGGGATCTGGTCGGAGTCGGCGACGAGCGCGACCTTCTCCAGGAACTCCGCGAGCGTGCCCGCGCCCTCCTCCTCGCCGCGCTCCTGCTCGAATTCGAGGGCGACGGCGGCGAGCTCCTGGAGGTTCTCGATGCGGGTCTCGTCCTGCGGGTCGGTGGAGGCCTGGAGCTCGGCGAGATAGCCCGTGCGCTCCAGGACGGCTTCCAGCACGACGGCGGGTCCGGCGCCGGACTCGACGATCGTGCGCAGCTCCTCCATCAGCGTGTTGAAGCGCTTGACGGCGTTGGAGGAGCGGGCGGCCATGCCGTACGCCTCGTCGACGCGGCGCAGCGCCTGCGGGAAGGAGATCTTCTCGCGCATCGACAGGGCGTCGATCATCGCTTCGGCGCGGTCGCCGATGCCGCGCTTGGGGACGTTGAGGATGCGGCGGAGCGGAACGGTGTCCTCGGGGTTGGCGAGGACCCTCAGGTACGCCAGGACGTCCCGGACCTCCTTGCGCTCGTAGAAGCGCACACCGCCGACGACCTTGTAGGGCAGGCCCACGCGGATGAAGATCTCTTCGAAGACACGGGACTGGGCGTTGGTGCGGTAGAAGACGGCGACGTCGCCCGCCTTGGCGTCGCCCTTGTCCGTCAGCCGGTCAATCTCGTCGGCGACGAACTGCGCCTCGTCGTGCTCGGTGTCGGCGACATAGCCCGTGATGCGGGCACCGGATCCGGCGTTGGTCCACAGGTTCTTCGGGCGGCGGCTCTCGTTGCGCTCGATGACGGCGTTGGCGGCGGAGAGGATCGTCTGCGTGGAGCGGTAGTTCTGCTCCAGCAGGATCGTCGTCGCGCTCGGGTAGTCCTCCTCGAACTGGAGGATGTTGCGGATGGTCGCGCCCCGGAAGGCGTAGATCGACTGGTCCGCGTCACCGACCACGCACAGCTCGGCGGGGGCGTCGTTCTCCCCGGCCGGGCCGACCAGCTCACGGACCAGCGTGTACTGGGCGTGGTTGGTGTCCTGGTACTCGTCGACCAGGACGTGGCGGAAGCGGCGGCGGTAGTGCTCGGCGACGTCCGGGAAGGCCTGGAGGAGGTGGACCGTCGTCATGATGATGTCGTCGAAGTCCAGGGCGTTGGCCTCGCGGAGGCGGGCCTGGTAGAGCGCGTACGCCTGGGCCAGGGTCTTCTCGAAGCCATCGGCTGCCTGTCCGGCGAAGGTCTCCTCGTCGATGAGCTCGTTCTTGAGGTTGGAGACCTTGGCGGTGAAGGACTTCGGCGGGTAGCGCTTGGGGTCGAGGTCCAGATCGCGGCAGACCAGGGCCATCAGGCGCTTGGAGTCGGCGGCGTCGTAGATCGAGAACGACGAGGTGAAGCCGAGCTTCTTCGACTCGCGGCGCAGGATGCGGACGCACGCGCTGTGGAAGGTCATGACCCACATGGCGTTGGCACGCGGGCCCACGAGTTGCTCGACGCGCTCCTTCATCTCGCCGGCGGCCTTGTTGGTGAAGGTGATCGCGAGGATCTGCCCGGGGTGCGTGCCTCGCTCGGCCAGCAGGTGGGCGATGCGGTGGGTGAGCACCCGGGTCTTGCCGGAGCCGGCCCCGGCGACGATGAGCAGCGGGGACCCGGCGTGCACGACGGCGGCGCGCTGCTCGGTGTTGAGCCCGTCGAGCAGCGCGGCGGAGTCGATCGCCGGGCGCGGGTGACCGTCCCGGTAGTACCCGTCCCGGGGCGGCGGGGGCGCGTCGTAGACGCCCTCGAAGAGTCCCTCCGGCACCGCTTCGGGCGCGTGGTCCTCGGGGGGCGGCGGGGGGCCGTCCTCCGCGGGCTGGAGGCCGGTCAGGAAGTTGTCGTCAAAGAGGCTGCTCATCGCCTCCCGAGTCTAGGCGGCCGGACTGACAACGTTCGGCCGAAGGCCGGAAGGGACGGTTCCCACCCGTACGCACGGAGAGCGGACGTCCACGTTCCGTGAAGGAGCGCCCGGTCGGAGGGGGTGTCGGACCCCCGATCCGGAAAGGTCACGAAAATGTATCGGGCATATCGCTCATCGTCCTTCCCAGTGGCGCCACCGGTTGGCTAGCGTGCTCGGTCAGGTGATCCGTACCTCCCTGAGGCGAACCGCGCCTAACGGACACCTCTGCCGAATCCGGCCTGCCGTCCCGGCAGTTCGGAACCGGGGACCCACACGCAGAACCGGGGTGAATCGGCCCGTGCCCTCGCATGCGGACCGTAGGACAGCCTTCCGTTCCGTCCGAACCCGACAGCTAACCCGGTAGGCGGTCCACGGAAGGAGATGCCGGTCTTGGCATCGCATCGCAAGCCGCGCACGAAGGTGCGCACGACCACCCCCGCCGTCGGGCTGACGACGGCCGCGCTGGCCTCCGTGACGTTGCTCTCCACGCAGAGCGCCACGGCCGCGCCCGCGGAGCCGAAGCCCGCCATCGAGGACGTACAGAAGAAGGTCGACGCCCTGTACCGGCAGGCGGGCACGGCGACCCAGGAGTACAACCGGGCCAAGTCCGCCTCCACGTCGCAGCAGAAGAAGGTCGACGGCCTGCTCGCGGACGTGGCGAAGCGGACCGAGAAGATCAACGAGGCGCGCCGCGCGCTGGGCTCCTACGCGGCGGCCCAGTACCGCAGCGGCGGTATCGCGCCCACAGCGACGTTCTTCTTCGCGGACGACCCGCAGGGGTACTTCGACCAGAGCCGGCTGATGGACCGGGCGACGGAACGGCAGCAGAAGGCCGTGAACGACTTCCGTACGCAGCAGGCCTCGGCGGCGAAGAAGCGCGCGGAGGCCGTGAAGAGCCTGGAGACCCTGACCGAGACGCAGGCCACGCTCGCCTCCAGCAAGAAGGACGTCCAGGCCAAGCTGACCGAGGCGCGGGGGCTGCTGTCCCGCCTTACCGCCGAGGAGAAGGCGCGGCTGGCGGAGCTGGAGCGCAAGAAGGAGGCCGAGGCGAAGGAGAAGGCGGCGAAGCTGGCCGCCCGCCAGGCCGCCGAGGCGAAGGCGAAGGCCGAGGCCGAGGAGAAGGCCCGCGAGGAGGCCGCGAAGGAGTCCGGCGGCGGTTCGGGGTCGGGATCGGGCGGCGGTACGGGAACGGGTTCCGGGTCCGGCTCCGGTACGGGCAGCAGCTACGCCGCCAAGGCGGAGAAGGTGCTGGCCTTCGCCCGCGCCCAGATCGGGAAGCCGTACGTGTGGGGGGGCGACGGGCCCCTCCAGCTACGACTGCTCGGGGCTGACGCAGGCGGCCTGGCGGGAGGCGGGCGTGACCCTGCCGCGGACCACCTGGGACCAGGTCGAGGTCGGCACGCGGGTCGCCACGTCCGACCTCCAGCCCGGGGACCTGGTCTTCTTCTACGACGACATCAGCCACGTCGGCATCTACAAGGGCGACGGGATGATGATCCACGCCCCGAAGCCCGGTGCGAACGTGCGCGAGGAGTCGATCTACTACATGCCGATCTACGGGAGCGTCCGCCCGGCGTGAGACGGGGCGGGGGCGGCCGGAGACGGTCCGGGCCCCGAAGACCGGGTCCGGCCTCAGGTCCAGACCGTGGCGAGGAAGATGTTGACGGTCGTCAGGGCGCCGACGGTGATGAACGCACCCTTGTCGACCTTCTCCTCGTCGCGCTTGACGTAGACCAGGGCGAGGATCACGACCAGCAGGGCCAGCTTGATGCCGATCTTGACGTTGTTCACGGCCTGGTCGTCGGCCTGGTTGAGGCCGACCAGGGCCACGCCGGTGACCAGCATGGTCAGCGCGCCGTGCAGCATCGCGGGGGTGAACCGGGCGGTCCCCGACCCCATGGCCTTCATCTGCGTCAGGAAGCCGCCCAGCAGGGAGGCGATGCCGATGATGTGCAGGGCGACGAAGACATTGATGAGTACGTCCATGGCTCGGGAGCCTAGCCATGGCCAGATCTTTACCTTTCAGTGAGGCAAGCCTTCCTCGATCGCTTTGATCATCCGTGACCGGCGAAACGTCACATCAGGGCAATAGCTGTCATGGCGACCCTTTTCTCCGCGCCGGGATTAGCGTCCATCCCGGACCCCGCCGCCACCCCCGGCGGGCAGCCGAGAGGAAGGAAGCCGCCCCCGTGGCAGCGCACCGCAGGTCAGCTCATCGAAAACCCAAGCAGCGCCCGCTCACCGGCCCTGCTGCCCGCACCGCCGCCACCCTGGCGCTCGCCGGGGCCGCCACCGCCGGCTCCGTCACCGGGGCGGGCGCGGCCCCGGCCGAACCGGCCCCCACCGCGGCACAGGTCAAGGCGAAGGTCGACCGGCTGTACCACGACGCCGAGGTCGCCACCGAGAAGTACAACGGGGCGAAGGAGAAGGCGGATGCCGCCACCCGCAACCTCGACGCCCTGACCGACGAGGCCGCCCGCCGCACCGACCGCCTCAACACGGCCCGGCACGCGCTCGGTTCGCTGGCCACCGCGCAGTACCGTTCCGGCACCCTGGATCCGACCCTGCAACTGGCGCTCTCCTCCGACCCCGACGCCTATCTGCAACGCGCCTCCTACCTCGACCGGGCGGGCGACCGGCAGACCGGGCTGCTGCGGAACATCAAACGGCAGGTCTCCCGGATCGCCCAGGTCAAGGCCCTCGCCGACGAGGAGACCGACCGCCTCACCGCCCGCCGTGCCGAGCTGCGCGAACACCGCACCGCGATCCGCGCCAAGCTGGCCGACGCCCGGAAGCTGCTGGACACCCTGACCGCCGCCGAGCGCGCCGACTTCGAACGCTCCGCCGACGCCCGGCACGGCGGCGGCCCGGACCGTGCCGACCGCTCCACCGCCCGCGGCGGCCAGGTGTCGGCGACCGACTCCCGCGCCGGGCAGGCCATCGCCTTCGCCCACGGCGCGATCGGCAAGCCGTACGTCTGGGGCGCGACCGGCCCGAACGCCTTCGACTGCTCCGGCCTCACCCAGGCGGCCTGGAAGGCGGCGGGCGTGAGCCTGCCCCGCACCACCTACACCCAGATCAACGCCGGACAACGCGTCCCGCGCTCCCAACTGGCCCCCGGCGACCTGGTGTTCTTCTACTCCGGGATCAGCCATGTCGGCCTCTACATCGGCGGCGGCCAGATGATCCACGCCCCGCGCCCCGGAGCACCGGTGCGCATCGCGCCGATCGACCAGATGCCGTTCGCGGGCGCGACCCGGGTGGCGTGACCTCGGGCCCCCGGCACCGGCACCGCACCCGGCCTCAGACCAGCCGTCGCCCCCGGGCCTCAGACCAGCCGTCGCGCCGTCGCCCAGCGGGTCAGTTCGTGCCGGTTGGAGAGCTGGAGCTTCCGCAGCACCGCCGAGACGTGCGACTCGACCGTCTTCACCGAGATGAACAGCTGCTTGGCGATCTCCTTGTACGCGTAACCGCGGGCGATCAGCCGCAGCACCTCGCGCTCGCGCTGGGTGAGGCGGTCCAGGTCCTCGTCGACCGGCGGGGCGTCCGTGGAGGCGAAGGCGTCGAGGACGAAGCCGGCCAGGCGGGGCGAGAAGACCGCGTCGCCCTCCTGGACCCGGAAGACGGAGTCGACGAGGTCGGTGCCGGTGATCGTCTTGGTGACGTAGCCGCGCGCACCGCCCCGGATCACGCCGATGACGTCCTCCGCGGCGTCCGACACGGAGAGCGCGAGGAAGCGGACGGGGTTCTCCGCCGTGCCCATCAGAGGGGCGCAACGGCGGAGCACCTCGACGCCGCCGCCGCCCGGGAGGTGGACGTCGAGGAGGACGACCTCGGGGCGGGTCGCGGTGATGACGGTGACCGCCTGGTCGACGTCGGCGGCCTCGCCGACCACCTCGACGCCGGTCTCCTCGGTGCGGCCGATCTCGGCCTGCACCCCGGTGCGGAACATCCGGTGGTCGTCGACGAGCACGACCCGTACCCGTCGCTCCGGGCCCCCGGTGGCTTCGGTGTTCTCGGTCATTCGCTCGCCCTCTCCATCTCCAACTCGACCTCGGTGCCCCCGCCGGGCACCGAACGCAGCCGGGCGGTCCCGCCGTTGCGCTGCATCCGGCCGATGATTGATTCTCGTACGCCCATGCGGTCCCCGGGAACCTCGTCCAGGTCGAAACCCGGACCCCGGTCCCGTACGGACACGAAGACCGTACGGCCCTCGACCTCCGCGAAGACCTGGACCGCCCCGCCCTCGCCACCGTACTTGGCGGCGTTCACCATCGCCTCGCGCGCGGCCTGCATCTGCGCGGACAGCTTCTCGTCGAGGGGGCAGTCGCCGACCACGACGACTTCCAGGGGCACGCCGTGCTTGTCCTCGACCTCGGCGGCGGCCCGTTTGACCGCCTCGGCCAGGGTCTCCGGTTCGTCGTCCTCGTCCTTGCCGGTGCCCTCGGGGTTGTAGAGCCAGTTGCGCAGCTCGCGTTCCTGGGCGCGGGCGAGGCGTCTGACCTCGCCCGCGTCGTCCGCGTTGCGCTGGATCAGGGTGAGGGTGTGGAGCACGGAGTCGTGGACGTGGGCGGCGACCTCGGCCCGCTCCTGGGCCCGGATGCGCATCAGGCGCTCCTCGGAGAGGTCCTGGGTCATCCGCACGAGGTAGGGGCCGGCGAGCAGGGCGATACCGGTCAGCACGGCGATGGCTGCGGTGAGGACGTTGCCGAACTGGGCGGCGGAGCCCCGGACGACGAGGAAGACCGCGAGGCCGAGGCCGACGAGGGCGACTCCGGCGAGGCCGCGGGCCACGTGGAGCAGCCTGCGGTTGCGGCTGACCTCCATCCAGCGGGCGCGGCGCGCGTTGTCCGCCTGCCGCCAGACCAGGACGGAGCCGGCGCCGATGAGCAGGGTGGGCCAGATGTAGCGGTCGGCCTCGCTGCCCATGTCGACGTTGGCGACGAACACGACGGCCCCGACGAGCAGGGCGACCAGGGCGACGAACTGGCCCTTGTCCGGCTTGCGGAGCTTGCGGCGGCCGTCCGCGGAGACCTCGAACACGGAGCGCGGGGCGTCGACACCGCCGACACCGAGCGGGACGACGATCCAGAACACCGCGTACAGCACCGCGCCGAGGCCGTCGGTGAAGAACAGCCCGAGGAAGAGGAACCGCACCCAGGCGACCGGCAGTCCGAGGTGTCCGGCGAGCCCGCGCGCGACGCCGCCGAGCAGCCGGCCGTCGGCGCTGCGGTAGAGCTTGCGCACCGGCGGCTCCTCCGGGTCGGCGGCGAGGGAGCTGGCGGCTCGGGCGGTGGCGGCTGGCATACCCCGATCGTCACACGCGCGGACGCGGGGCGGCATCAGGGTCAGCCCCCGAAGTGACCCTGATGCTGTCCCCCGGGTGCGGCCCGGTGCCGGCACCTCTGCCCCTCCGCCCGGCGTGTGCGCCCCCGCGCTCGGGCGGCGCACCCGGGTGGCAGCCGGGGCGCGGAGTCCGGTCGGCCCCGTCGCGGCCGTATCCGGTCGGCCGCCCCGCCCTTCAGGGACGTACGCGGGCAATATCAGGGACCGTCCAGGGTCGGGGCGGGTCCCGGCGGGCGGTCCGGCCCGTCACCATGGAGGCATGACCGCTCCCTCCAACGCCGATCCCGGCGTCGCGCCCCCCGAAGCGCCGAAGCCGACGCTGCGGCGCACCCCACGGCAGAAGGTCGTCGCCGGGGTGTGCGGCGGGCTCGGCCGGTACTGCGACGTGGACCCGGTGATCTTCCGGATCGTGGTCGGCGTGCTGTCGGTGACCGGGGGCATCGGGCTGATCTTCTACGGCTTCGCCTGGCTGCTGCTGCCCGCCGACGGCGAGGACGAGAACGAGGCGCGCAAGCTGCTGTCGGGGCGGGTCGACGGGGCGTCCCTGGTGGCGCTGCTGCTGGCGCTGATCGGCTGCGGCCTCTTCCTGTCGATGCTGCACAACCGGGGCATGCTGTCGTTCGCCGCGCTGCTGACGGTGGCCGTCGTCGGCTTCGCCGTGTGGACGCAGTCCCGGCGGACGGCGGCCCCGGAGGACCCGGCGGCCCCGCCCGGCACCCCGGCCGCCCCTCCGGGCCCGGCGCACACCGGCGGGCTCGGCACGCCCCCGCCGGAGGTGAAGGCCCCGCCGACGCCGGGCAGTCCGTCGTGGTGGCGGGACCCGATCGTCAAGGACGGCACCACCGGACCGGTCGGCTCCGGCTATCTGTGGGGGCCGCCGGACACCGACGCGGACGCGGCGCGGGCCGGGGCGAAGGCCGGGCGGCCCACTCCGGACGCCCCGTTCCGGACGCCGCAGCCCTCGCCCGAGCCGCGCGGACCGCGCTCCATCGGCGGCCCGGTCTTCCTGACGGCGCTGGTGGCGGGTGGTCTGGGGACCGGGCTGAGCTGGGAGCACCAGCCGCTGGGAACCGCCCTCCAGATCGGTCTGGTCGCGGCTCTCGCCGTCTTCGGACTCGGCCTGCTGATCGCGTCGCTGCTGGGGCGGACCGGCTTCGGCACGGTCTTCATGGCGATGGTCACGGCGGGTCTGCTGGCGGGCGCGACGGCGCTGCCGGAGGACATCGACACCTCGTGGGCCCGCCAGGAGTGGCGGCCCGCGTCGGTGACCGCCGTCCAGCCGCGCTACGAGCTGAGCACGGGCGACGCCCGGCTGGACCTGTCCGGCCTGAAGGTGCCCAAGGGCGAGACCGTGCGCACGGAGTTCGACGTGGCGGCGGGGCGGGCGGCCGTCGTCGTCCCGGCGGACGTGACGGTGAAGGTGCGCGCCGAGGTGGGCCTCGGAGAGGTCCGTCTGGAGGAGGGGCAGCGGGTCCAGGTCCGGATCAACAACGGCGAGTCGACCGAGCGCACGCTGCCGCCGCCGAAGGGCACGAAGCCCGCCGGGACGGTCGAACTGGACGTGGAAGTCGGCATCGGACAGGTGGAGGTCACCCGTGCTGCGTCATGAATTCCGGCCCGGCAGGGCCGTCGCCGGTCTGGTGATGCTGGGCCTGGCCGCCGGGTACGCGGCGGACGCGGCCGGGGCCTGGGAGGTCCCGTGGACGTTCTTCCTGCCGCTGTTCTTCGGCGGGCTGTGGCTGGCCGCGACGGTGACCTGGGCCGCCTACATGCTGCGGCGGCGACGCGCGGCGAGGAAGGCGTCGGCGGAGAACAGCGGGGCGCCGGCGAGCACGAGCGGCAGCCACGCCATCAGGTAGGGCAGGTCGTTGCCGTAGTAGTACGGGGTGGCCTGCCAGCTCACGGTCAGCCAGAGGCTCAGCGAGATCAGCGCGCCGCCGAGCGCCGCGAGCCGGGCCCAGAGGCCGACGAGGGTGCCGAGGCCGACGAGGAGTTCGCCGGTCGCGATGGCGTAACCGAAGCCCTCGGGGCTCTTCAGGGCCAGGTCGACGAGGGCGGGGATCGCGGAGGAGTCGCGCACGCCGCGCATCATCTCGCCGATGGACCCGTTGCCGGTCGCGGACAGGAACGCGCTGTCGGTGAGCTTGTCGAGGCCCGCGTAGACGAAGGTGACACCGAGGAAGATCCGCAGCGGCAGCAGGGCGTACGTGCTCGCCTGGTCCCTCAGCGTCCTGCGCTCGCCCAGCCCGTACGAACCCCGCTCGCCGTAACCGTTCATGACCGCTGCCCCACTTCCCGATGTCCCGTCACTTCGACCATACGTACGCCTTCGGCGCGCCGCTCACCAGGGTTGCGGGGCAGATCGGTGAAAGCGGGCGGCGGTCAGTCGGTGACGTCGATCGGGATCCGGTCGGTCTCCACCCCGGCGGCGGTGACGACCTGGACGTCCACGGTTCCCGGCTCGACCTCGACCGGGACGGGCACGGTGAGGACGGTGTCGGTGGGGTTGGCGAAGCCTCCGGCGACCGGGACCAGCGGGACGTGGACGTGGACGGTCCCTATCCGGACGACGAGCCGGGCCAGCCGGTCGGGAGTGCCCGCGCCGGGCGGTACGAAGCCCGCGCCCCGGATCTCGATGTCGTCGCCGGTCCGGATCGCGCCGTCCAGGTCCCCGGCCTCCCGGGCCCGTACGACGGACAGCACGACGGGCCGGCCGCCCTCCGCGTACTTCCCGGCGAAGTAGGTCGCCGCCGAGACGGCCACCAGCAGTGCGAGCCCCCACGGCAGATCGGGCAGCTGCTCGGGGCGGCGGGCGAGGCGGACCCCGGCGAACAGTACGGCGACGGCGCTGACCAGCACGTACTGCACATCGGTGAACGACCCGCGCCCGGAGTCGTCGGTGAGCAGGTCGGCTGCGCGCGGCCGGTCCGCGCGCAGCTTCTGGAGCCGCTGGCCCAGCACCCGTACGGTCACGACGCGGCGCACGACGACGGCGACCGCGCACACCAGCGCCAGCACGGCGACGACCCCGGCGGAGCGCACGAGGTCGAGCCCCTCGATCAGCGCGTCCCGCGCCTCCGGGTCGGAGGCCCCGGCCAGTTGCAGGGCGAGGACGAGCACGGCGAAGACCGCGAGCAGCACCCAGGAGGCGGCGACCGTCCGGGAGGTGGAGAGCCGGTTGTCCTCACCGATCAGCGGGGCGAGGAGGCCGCCCCGGGCACGGTGGAGGCGGGCGGCGGCGGTGAGCAGCCCGGCCGTGACGGCGGCGGCGAGCAGGGCGGCGGTGCGGGCCGTGGACCAGCCGGCCCCGATCGCGGTGACGCAGACCCCGACGAGGAGCACCCCGGCCGCACCCCAGACGGTGAGCAGGGTGGACCGCCAGACCTGGTACAGCCAGGCGTCCCCGGCCTCCCGGGCCCGTTCGGCGACGGCTCGGGCGGACCCGGTCAGCTCGTCGGAGACCCACTGCCGGGAGGCGGATGCGGACTGGGCGACCCCGGCGGGCAGCCCGTTGCCCGCCGCGAGTTCGTCCCGCTTGGCGAGGAACGCGGCGACCGCGTGCCGGTGCCCGCGACGCGCCCCGTGCGGGCAGTCGCCGCAGGTACAGCCGCCGTCGGACGTGCCGCTCGTCCTGGTTTCGTCCAACGCCACGGAGGATTACGCCCTTTCCCGCCCCGGTAAAGCCAACTCACTTGCGATATCGACGAATTGTGCCGTACCGGGCGGGCGGCCCTCGCATCGGGGCGGGCCGGGGCGGGTGTCGTCAGAACGTTCGACTGATCCGCTGCCACAGGGGCTGGTAGTTGATCCAGGCCACCAGGTCGCTGCCGAGGTGGTCGCGGGTGGTGAGGGCGTCCCGGTGCGAGATGAGGACGGGCTTCCCGGCGGCCCGCGCCAGCAGCTGCACCTGGCAGGCGCGTTCCAGCGTGAGGAACCACCAGGCGGCCGCGTCCACCGAGTCCCCCACGGTCAGCAGCCCGTGGTTGCGCAGGATCACCGCCTTGTACGTCCCGAGTGCGGCGGCGATCCGTCGGCCCTCGTCCTCGTCCACGACGACCCCGGAGTAGTGGTCGTACAGCGCGTGGTCCTCGTAGAACGCGCAGGATTCCTGGGTGATCGGCTCGATCGGCTCCCCGAGCGCGGCGAGCGCCCGCCCGTGCGTGGAGTGGGTGTGCGCGACGGCAACGGTGTCGGGGCGGGCCCGGTGCACCGCCGCGTGCACGGCGAACGCGGCCTGGTTGACGTGGAAGCGGCCCTGGACGACCTGGCCGTCGCCGTTGACGAGGATCAGGTCCTGCGGGGTGATGTCGGCGAAGGGCGCGCCGAACGGGTTGACCCAGAAGCAGTCCGCCAGCTCGGGGTCGCGGGCGCTGATGTGCCCGGAGACCCCGTCCTCGTACCCGAGCTGTCCGAACAGCCGCAACGCGCCCGCCAGCCGTTCCCTGCGGTACGTGCGTTCCTCGGCCGGCGAGGCGTGCACGGGCGGCATCGCGAACTGGAGCTGCTCGACGGGGACCGGGACGGGGTCGGACACGGCGATCTGCTCGGACATGGCGGCTCCTCACGTTCCCAGAGGCGTACAGGATCGGAAGTTACCGCCGGGTGGGGTCGGTGAGAAGGGGTGGAGCCCGGGTCAGGCGCTCAGCACCAGATAGGCGAGGGTGAAGGAGGAGCGGTAGCCGCCGTAGTAGCCGGTGCGACGGGCGTCGATCTCGGCGGTCACCGCGGCGTGGAGCGGATGGTCCGGGTTGGCCAGGGCCCAGCGCTGGCCGCGTCCGATCGGGCCCTCGGACTCGAAGAGGTCCCATTCGCGCTCGTCGGCGACGGTGACCTGGAGAGCACGCAGCCCGGCGGACTCGGCGAGCCGGATCAGCTCCAGCAGCGAGCCGTAGTCTCCCGGTGCGGCGCCCAGCCCCTCCAGCGCGGCGGGCGTCGGCTCCCGCTGCCAGATCCCCTCGCCGAACAGCACCCGCCCGGCGGGGCGTACGGCGGCGGCGAGGGCGTGGAGGGCGTTTCCGGTCGACTCCCGGGCGGTGGCACCGGGCCAGGCGTGCGAGGAGCCGATGGAGACGGCGAGGTCGTAGCCGCCCCCGGCCCACTCGGCCGCGGGCGTCGGGTGGAACCGCACCCGGTCCGCGAGCCCCCGCTCCCCGGCGAGCCTCCGCCCGCGCGCCACGGCGTCCGGGTCGGTCTCGACGCCGTCCCCGGTGGCCCGCGGCGCGGACTCGACGAGCCGCATGAGCAGTTCGCCCCAGCCGGAGCCGAGATCGACGATCCGGGAACCGGGGGCGGGCTCGCAGGCGGCGATCAGCCGGGCCGCGTGGTCCTCGGAGAGCGGGGTGTTCCAGATGAGGCGGTCGTTGCCGGCGGCGGACATGATGGCGCGGACTTCTTCGGCGGACATGGTGGAGGAGCCTGGCACGGGCGGGGAGGCCCGTGCCAGGGAATTACCGGCGGCCCCGGCGGTGGATCTCGCTGAGGTCCACGTCGATCGGGAAGGGAACGGAAAGGTTCATCTTCTGGTGGTGGATTCCGGTGGGCGTGTAGGTGTGCGTCGCCGGGTCGAGCTCGTAGACGTACACGACGGGCAGATCGTCGTCGCCCTGCTCGACCCGCCAGAAGTGCTTGACCCCGGCCTCGGCGTACTTGCGCGGTTTGACGCCCCGGTCGCGCTCCAGGGAATCGGGGGACACGACCTCGACGGCGAGGACGACGTCCTCCGGCGCGTACCAGGTCTGGTCCGGCCCGGTGTCCGCCTCCGCGCGGTACACCAGCAGGTCGGGCTCCGGGCGGTTGCTGGTGTCCAGCCTGATGGTCATCTCCCGGTCGACGTCCAGATCCGCGGGAACGTGGGCGAGAAGGGCGGATTCCAGCAGCCACATGGCTCGCGTGTGGAACTTCCGCTGCGGACTCATGAAGACGAGACTCCCGTCGATCAGCTCGGTGTGGGGCGGGAGGCCCGGAATCCGGTCGAGGTCGTCCGCCGTCCAGCCGCCCTCGGGCGGAACCGGCCACCGGTTCGGCTCCTGCTCAAGCCTGTCCTCGGGTGCGGCGCTCATAGTTACTCCCATACGCCGAAGTCTCGTCTCTTCACTCAGCGTACCCATCCGATACGACAATGCCGCCGCCCAGACGAATGAGCGACGGCATCGGCGTTGGCCTGGGGCCTCCTGGGCCCTCAGAGGGCGGGAGCGGTCACTCCCACTCGATCGTCCCCGGCGGCTTGCTCGTCACGTCGAGGACGACGCGGTTGACGTCGGCGACCTCGTTGGTGATGCGGGTGGAGATCTTCGCCAGCGTCTCGTACGGCAGGCGCGACCAGTCGGCCGTCATCGCGTCCTCGGAGGAGACCGGACGCAGCACGATCGGGTGGCCGTAGGTGCGGCCGTCGCCCTGGACGCCCACCGAGCGGACGTCGGCGAGGAGGACCACCGGGCACTGCCAGATGTCGCGGTCCAGGCCGGCCGCCGTCAGCTCCTCGCGGGCGATGGCGTCGGCCTCGCGGAGCAGGTCCAGGCGGTCCTTGGTGACCTCGCCGACGATGCGGATGCCGAGGCCGGGGCCGGGGAACGGCTGGCGCTGGACGATCTCCTCGGGGAGACCCAGCTCCTGGCCGACCATGCGGACCTCGTCCTTGAACAGCTGGCGCAGCGGCTCGACGAGCTGGAACTCGATGTCGTCGGGGAGGCCGCCGACGTTGTGGTGGGACTTGATGTTGGCGGTGCCGGTGCCGCCGCCGGACTCCACCACGTCCGGGTAGAGCGTGCCCTGGACGAGGAAGGCGACCTCGGGGCCCTCCTCCTGGAGGATCTCCAGCTGGGCCTGCTCGAAGACGCGGATGAACTCGCGCCCGATGATCTTGCGCTTCTCCTCGGGGTCGGAGACCCCGGCCAGGGCGTCGAGGAAGCGCTTCTCCGCGTCGACGACCTTCAGCTTCGCGCCGGTCGCGGCGACGAAGTCCTTCTCGACCTGCTCGGTCTCGCCCTTGCGCATCAGGCCGTGGTCGACGTAGACGCAGGTGAGCTGGGAGCCGATGGCCTTCTGGACCAGGGCCGCCGCCACCGCGGAGTCCACGCCGCCGGAGAGGCCGCAGATGGCGCGCTTGTCGCCGACCTGTTCGCGGATGAGGGCGACCTGCTCCTCGACCACGTTGGTGGTGGTCCAGTTCGGCTCGATGCCCGCGCCGCGGTAGAGGAAGTGCTCCAGGACCTGCTGGCCGTGGGTCGAGTGCAGGACCTCCGGGTGGTACTGGACGCCGTACAGCTTCTTCTCGTCGTTCTCGAAGGCGGCGACCGGGACCACGTCGGTGGAGGCGGTGACCGTGAAGCCCTCGGGGGCGGCCGAGCAGGCGTCGCCGTGCGACATCCACACCGGCTGCTCGGTGGGCGTGCCCTCGAAGAGCGTCGAGCCCGCCTTGGTGACGTGCAGCGGGGTACGGCCGTACTCACGGGCCCCGTTGTCGTCGACCGTGCCGCCGAGCGTCGTCGCCATCAGCTGGAAGCCGTAGCACATGCCGAAGACCGGGACCCCGGCCTCGAACAGCGAGCGGTCCAGGGACGGCGCGCCCTCCGCGTACACCGACGAAGGACCGCCGGAGAGGATGATCGCGCGGGGGTTCTTGGCCAGCATCTCCGCCACCGGCATGGTGGACGGGACGATCTCGCTGTAGACCCGGGCCTCACGGACGCGGCGGGCGATGAGCTGGGCGTACTGCGCGCCGAAGTCGACGACGAGGACCACGTCGGCCGTGGCGTCGGGGGCGGCGGGGGGTGCTGCTGGCACGGGGCGGCCTTCCGGCGGTGGTGATGAGGGTCGGTTCTTCCGATTCTACCGGCCGTGGCCGGACCCTCCGCCGGGCCGGCCACGAGGGCCCACGTCTCACGATCCGGGCCCCGTTTTGTCGGGGCGACGGAAACGGGGCCATACTGTGCGCCATGCGTCAGCACACGACCTTCGTCTTTACCTATGGCATCCGGCCCGCCGGCTGCCATGGTCGTGCTGCTTGAGCTACTGACGAGCAACGTTCCAGGCGCCCCGGGCCAGCAGGCCCGGGGCGTCTCTCGTATCCGGGCCCGTTCGCCCCGGGTGGCCTCCGACCATCAGGAGTCACCATCATGAGCAGCATCGGCATCAGCACGAAGGACACCACCACCGCCACCGGCGCGCACACCGACGAGGCCGCCGCGCTGATCGGCGGGGCCCGGGAGCGCATCGACGCCCTCGACGACCGGATCATCGGTCTCGTCCAGGAACGGATGGCCGTCTCGGCGGTGATCCAGGAGGCCCGGATCACCTCGGGCGGCCGCCGGGTCAACCTCGCCCGCGAGACGGCCGTGCTCGGCCACTACAGGGACGCGCTGGGCAAGCCGGGCACCGCGCTGGCGATGACGCTGCTGGAGCTGTGCCGCGGGCGGGTCTGAGGCCCGGTGGGCGGCGCGCGGCCGGAACGGTTCTCCGCCCGCGCCGCACGGGCCGTATCTGCGTTCGGGGCCCGTCTCACCCGTACGGCGCGTGACCAGGAGCGCGGTGCCTTCGTTGGTCCTGATGTCCGTGCCAACCAGGGGCGGCATCGGTAGGAAACCACGCGTGGCTCCGCCGGGGAGTGTGACGTACTGCAGGTGCGTCGTGGGACCACGACCCGGCGTATGTGACCGGTCCGCAGGGGACAGCAGCCCGGTCACCCCATATGCGGCCGATCCCGGGGACGCCCGGGTCGGCCGCATCGGATACGCATCCGGGCGGAGGCCCGCTCCCTCCTCCGCCGCCCTCCGTTCTCGGCTTCTCAGCTGTGGCGCGCGGCCCGCCGCCGTGCCGCCGTGAACAGCACCAGGCCCGCCGCCAGCGCCGCGGCCGCCGTGCCCGAGGCGATCAGCGCGATCGATCCCGTCGAGGCGAGGCCGCCGCCGTCGCCGGAGCCCCCGGCCGTGCCCGCCGAGGAACCGCCGGACGTGGTGGAGCCGGAGGTGCCGGACTCGCTCTCCTCCGGGTCCGGGGACGAGGTCGGCGGGGTGGACGGCTCGCCGGAGCCGCCGTCGCCGCCCTCGGTCGCACCGCCGGAGTCGGAGCCGTCGCCGTCGCCCTCACCGTTCAGGACCAGGTAGGCCGTGTTGTTGCCGGGCTTCGGGTCGAACGGGAGCTTCGGGTTCTGCAGCCAGGTGTTGCGTACGGTCACCGCGCCGCTCGCGCCGACCATGGCCTTGTCGACCCGCAGCTCGAAGGGCAGGTCGAGGCCCGACCCGTCCCGCACGGTCATCGAGGTGTTGCAGACGTAACGCGGCGCGGGGCTCGTCTGGTCCTCGCGGTACTTGCCGTCGGCCGTCACCGCGCGGCAGCGCTCCGGCTTCGACGTGACCGAGGCGCCCCGGGGGACGGTGAAGTCGACGGTGGCGACGTCCTCGCCGGAGCGGATGTGGCCGATCCACGCCGGGCCCTCGTTGCGGAAGCCGATGTCGGCCTTGACGAAGGAGCCCTCGGCCCCGGCCACGTCGTCGCCGTACGCGACGAAGTCGGCCGTGTTCTTCGTACGGAAGTCGACGTCCTGCTGGTTGTCGTACGGATCGAGGTCGGCGCTCCGGGCCGCGGGGCCCTTCTTCGCCGGGACGGCCTTCAGCACGCCGCCGGTGCCCCGCTCGAAGGCGGCGCCAGCGCGCTGGGCGGTGCGCTGGGCGGCGCTGTCCTCCTCGATGCGGTAGAGGAAGGTGTCGTAGTAGGCGCGCTCGGTGGCCTCCAGCGTCAGCGGGGTCGCCAGCGTGTACGTCGCGCCCGCTTCGAAGGCCCCCTCGACGGAGCAGAGCGCCGTGGTCGAGCCGAAGTCCGGCTCGCCCGGGTCGTCCACGGTGTACTCGCAGTTGGAGTAGCGCTGCGGGATGTCGAGGCCGCGCGAGTACCGCAGGGTGAGCAGGACGCCGTCGGCGTCCCGCGTGCCGCGGTTGGCGAAGGTGATCGGGGCCTGCTGCTTCTCCCCCGGGGTCAGCTCCGTCTTGAACGGCAGCCGCTCCATCACCAGGTCGGGGCCGCCGACCGTGAGCCGGGTGGTGAACGGCGTGAAGGTGGCGCCGTCCGCCTCGCCGGTCACCTTGATCGTGCCGGTGTCACCGTTCTCGCTGCCGTCGGCGGCGGTGACGACGAGGTCGACCGCGTCCTGGAGGCCGGGCCAGATGCCCCAGTCCTCGCAGACGGCCTTCGTGCCGGTGACCTCGCAGTCCGGGTTCCCCTCCCCCTCGAACTCCACGTCGGCGACGCCCGCGACGCCGCTGAGGTCGAAGGTGAGGGTGAAGTAGCCGCCGAAGCCGCCGTTCTCCTCGTCCTCGGACGGGTTGTTCAGGCTGATCCCGACCGTGGAGGACTTCGGCTTGCCGCTCTCCGGGTACGGGTGCAGGGCCGTCTCGGCCGGGCCGCCGAGCGTGAACACCGGCGTGTCCGCGGCCTGTGCCGGGGCGGCCGCCCCGGCGAGCGAGGCGGCGGCCAGCAGGCCTGCGGCGGCGAGCGAGCCGGCTGCGCGGTGCAGCACGGTTCTCGGGGTGGAACGTGTCATCGGGGACCTCGGGGGCTCGGCGGAAGCTGTGGGGCTGCTGTGACGGGTGTCGCGGTACGGGTTGGACCGCGCAGCTTCCCGAACAGTTGCCCTCCCCAAGATCACGGATTGGGTACGGTCACGGGTGGTGGAGCACGGTCACGGGTTCGGTACCGGGGTGTTCCCCACGCCCTCCACGTCCGCCCCGGCCTCCGCCGTGCCCTTCGGCGGCACCACGGGGATGCCCAGGAACGGCAGCTTCAGCGCGCCGAACGCCTCCTTCGGCACGGCGGGCGTGCGCGGGGCGACCGGGGCGAGCCGCTCGTAGGCCGCGTCCTGCTCCGGGCGCGGGTCCGCCTCGCCCTTGTTGGGCCACAGCGACATCGCGCGCTCGGCCTGGGCGGTGATGGTCAGCGAGGGATTGACGCCGAGGTTGGCGGAGACGGCGGAGCCGTCGACGACGCTGATGCCGGGGTGGCCGTAGAGGCGGTGGTACGGGTCGATGACCCCTTCCTCGGCGCTCGCGCCGATCGGGCAGCCGCCGAGGAAGTGGGCGGTGAGCGGGGTGCCCATCAGCTCGCCGACGTTGGACCCCGCGAAGCCGTTGATCTCCTCGGCGAGCAGGCTCGCGCCGAGGGTCGCCTCCGGGATCTGCGTCGGGTTGGGGGCGCCGTGCCCCTGGCGGGCGGTGAGCAGACCCTTCCCGATGCCGCCCGGTTTGCGGTACGTGGTCAGGGAGTTGTCCAGGGACTGCATGACCAGGCCGATGATGGTGCGCTCGGACCAGCGGCGGTTGGAGAGCGAACGGGCGGCGAGGGTGGGGTGCTTGATCATGTTGGCGATCCAGCGGCGTACCCGGTGGGCCCCGTAGGGGACCTGGAGGACCGTCAGCGCGCCCATGGCGTTGGAGCCCCGGCCGTAGCGGACGGGCTCGATGTGGGTGTTGTCGTCGGGGTGGATCGACGAGGTGATCGCGACGCCCCGGGTGAAGTCGGCCTTGGCTGTGCCGTGCTTCTTGCGGTAGCGGCGGTCGCTGGTCTGGGCGCCCACCAGGCCCTCGGAGTTGGTACGGGTCAGCTCGCCGAGCTTCGCGGAGAGCCGGGGCAGCAGCCCCCGGTCCTTCATGGTGTGCAGGAGGGTCTGGGTGCCGTACGTCCCGGCGGCGATGACGACCTTGCGGGCGCGCAGCCTCGTGGGCTTCGCGCGGCGGCGGCGGTCGGTGGGGACGGTCAGCACGCGGTAGCCGCCCTCGGGGTCCTCGGTGACGGCGACGACGGAGGTCATCGGGTGGATGACCGCTCCGGCCTGCTCGGCGAGGTGGAGGTAGTTCTCGTTGAGGGTGTTCTTCGCGCCGTGGCGGCAGCCCGTCATGCACTCGCCGCACTCGGTGCAGGCCTTGCGGTCGGGGCCCGCGCCGCCGAAGTACGGGTCGGGGACGGTGCCGCCGGCCTTGGCCCTCGCGGTGCCGTCGGCGTCCTTGCCGTCGCCGAAGAAGACGCCGACCGGGGTCATGTGGAAGGTGTCGCCGACGCCCATGGTCTCGGCGACGGCCTTGAGGTGGATGTCGGACGGGGTCATGGTCGGGTTGAGGCGGACCCCGAGCATCCGGCGGGCCTGGTCGTAGTACGGCTTCAGCTCGTCCTGCCAGTCGGTGATCGAGGCCCACTGGCGGTCCTCGAAGAACGGGGCGGGCGGCACGTACAGGGTGTTGGCGTAGTTGAGCGACCCGCCGCCGACGCCGGCCCCGGCGAGCACCATGACGTTGCCGAGGAGGTGGATGCGCTGGAGGCCGAAGAGGCCGAGGGCGGGGGCCCAGAGGTAGTTCTTCAGGTCCCAGGAGGTCTTGGGGAGCGTGCCGGGGGTGAAGCGGCGGCCCGCCTCCAGGACGCCGACGCGGTAGCCCTTCTCGGTGAGCCGGAGCGCCGACACCGCGCCGCCGAAGCCCGAGCCGACGACCAGGACGTCGTAGTCGTACGCGGCGTCGTCCTCGGCCGGGACATGGCTCACGGCCTGTTTCTGGGCAGGGCTGTCCTGGGACATGGCACTCCTCGGAACGGAATCGGTACGAAAAGGGCGGAAGCCGCTACGGCCTCGGCGTCGGCCTCGAAGTCGGCGGCGGCGTCTCAGCGCAGCCGGAACGCCTTCATCACCTTGAGGCTGGTCGTCATGAACGCGGCGTACTTCTCGTCGTCCATCCCGAAGGCGGGCGCGAGCGGGATCAGCCGCTGCTGGGCGACGGTCTGGGCCTCGGTGTACTTGAGGATGCCCTCGGAGCCGTGCCGCCGGCCGAGGCCGGACTCCTTCATGCCGCCCATCGGGGACTGGACGCTGCCGTAGGCGGGGGCGTACCCCTCGTTGATGTTGACGGTGCCGGTGCGCAGCCGGGCGGCGACCTCGTGGCCGCGCCGGGAGTCGGTGGTCCAGACGCTGGAGTTGAGACCGTACGGGGTGGCGTTGGCCTGCGCGATCACCTCGTCCTCGTCGCTGAAGCGGTAGATGGCGACGACCGGCCCGAAGGTCTCCTCGCCGCAGACGGCCATCGGGGCCTCGACACCGTCGAGGATGGTCGGCTCGTAGAACAGCGGGCCGATGTCGGGGCGGGCGACGCCGCCGGCGACGAGGGTCGCGCCCTTCTCGACGGCCTCGTCGACATGGCGCGCTACGGTCTCCAGCTGGCGTTCGCCGACGAGGGAGCCCATGTCGGCCCCGTACGCCAGGGAGCTGCCGAGCCGCATGGCCTTGGTCCGGGTGGCGAAGCGCTGTACGAAGTCGTCGGCGATCGACTCGTGGACGTACAGCCGCTCGATGGAGATGCAGAGCTGTCCGGCGGAGGAGAAGCAGGCGCGGACGGCGCCCGCGGCGGCCTTCTCGACGTCGGCGTCCTTGAGGACGAGCATGGCGTTCTTGCCGCCGAGCTCCAGGGAGACGCCCACCAGGCGGGAGGCGGCGCCCACGGCGACCTCGCGGCCGGTGCGGGTGGAGCCGGTGAAGGAGACGTAGTCGGCGCGGCTGACGACCTCGGGGCCGACGACCGGGCCCTCGCCGAGGACGACCTGGAAGACCTCGGCGGGCAGTCCGGCCTCGATCAGCAGGTCGCGGGCCCACAGGGCGGTGAGCGCGGTCTCGGTGTCGGGCTTCATCACGACGGCGTTGCCCGAGACGAACGCGGGCAGCGCGTCGCCCACGGAGAGTTCGAGCGGGTAGTTCCAGGGGGCGATCTGGCCGACGACACCGCGCGGCTGGCGCAGTTCGGTGACCTTGGTGAGGGTCGGGACGACGCCGGTGTGGCGGCGGGGCTTGAGGTAGGAGGCGGCCCTGCGCCCGTAGTGGCGGGCGGCGACGGCGACGGCCTGCACCTCCTCGTGGGCGTGCAGCCGGGCCTTGCCGGTCTCCAGCTGGATGAGGTCGAGGACCTCCGCCTGGCGGCTCAGGACGAGGTCGTGGAAGCGGAGCAGGACGGCGGCACGCTGCCGTACGGGGACGGCGGCCCAGACGGGCTGGGCGGCGCGGGCCCGCTCGAAGGCGGTGGCGACGTCCTCGGGAGTGGACTCGGGCAGGTCGGCCAGCTTCTCCCCGGTGAAGGGGGTGTGGTTGGCGGTGCGGCCCGACCCGACGACTCCGCGGGTCAGCTGGGCGATGACCTCGGGGGTGACCACGTCGGCGGCCGTGCGCACCCCGGCGGGGGCGACCGCCACGGGGTTCGTACCGAGAGGGGCGTCAGGGGCCTGCGAGTCCGTCATGAGGCCGAGAGTATGTCCAGCCGGAGCCTTTGGGTACCCGTCGGTAACAGTTTTTCACAGGACCCGCCACCGCCGTTCGACGCCCTCCTCGAACGAGCCAGTGATCGCTGGCGACATAACCGCTGATCAGTGGCGTTACGGCCGACCGCCCGGCGACGGTCGGCCCGCGGTCCTCAGGAAGCGTGAATTTCCAGCCCCTCGGTCACCTCGGTGCAACCGTGACCGTACGGCAGCTCGCGCGGGGCATCCGGTCGTGACGCCCGGTCTCCGCCGAACCGCCCGCCCTCACTGCTGTGCCTTGGGCGCGCGCCAGCTGCGCAGCATGATGTCGAACTTCTCCCGGCTGGCCTCCCAGCCCTCCTGCGGGGCGGTCAGATACAGCGCGTACTCGGGGCCGCCGGTGCCGCCGTAGTACATCTGGTCGATCCCGTGCCGGGGTCCCGGGTGGTCCTTGGTCTCGTTCCAGGTGAACTCCCAGAGGGCGCCCGGCCGGTCGCGGAAGGTGTTCTTCTCCATCCCGACCCGCTGGTAGCCCGGCAGCCGCGTGGAGAGCTGCTCCTCCATGTTCTCCATGTGCAGATACGGATGGTCGAAGTCCGGGTCCGGGTCGACGCTGATACGTATCCGGTGGGCCCCGTTGTCCGGCGTGTAGTCGATCTGGCCCTCGTTCACCTGGCGCTCCCACCCCTCGGGCACGACGAGGCTGAAGCCGGCGGGGTCGTCGACCCGGTGCCAGCCGTCGGGTATCTCCGATGCGGGGCTGGTGGGCTCCGGGGTGGTCCCGGGCGCGGACGGCGTGCTTCCGGCGGCCGGACCGCCTCGCCCACCCGCCGGGGAGCCCGAGCCCTCCCCGTACTTCATCGCGAGCAGCCCGGCCGCGCCGCCGAGCACGGCCGCGGCGACGACCACGACGAGCACCGTGCGCCACCGGGATCCGGCGCGCCGGGTCACCGGGGCGGAGGCGGGGCCGGGGGCCGGGGCGGTGCGGTCCTGGCCGGCCGGGGCGGTCGCGGCGGCGGAGGTGGCCGCTCCGGGCAGCCGGGCGGTGGCGCCGTCGGAGCCGGGCGGGCCGGCCGGAGTGCCGGAGCCGCTGCCGTCCCGGTAGCCGTAGCGGGCGTCCTCGGGGAAGCGCTGGGTCGGCACGTGCGCCTGGGCGGCCCGGGGCTCGCGGCCCTCCATGGCGTCCAGCAGCATCTGCTCGGTCTGCGCGGCTGTGGGCCGCTCGGCCGGATCCTTGCGGAGCAGTGCGGTGATGACGGCCCCGAGCGGACCGGCGTTGACCGGTGCGGGCGGCTCCTCGGTGACGACGGCCTGCATGGTGGAGATCGGGGACGTACGGCGGAACGGGGAGGTCCCCTCGACCGCCGTGTACAGCGTCGCGCCCAGCGACCAGAGGTCGGAGGCCGGTCCCGGGTCGCCGCCGCGTACCCGCTCGGGGGCCAGGTAGTCGATGGAGCCGACCAGTTCGCCGGTCCGGGTGATGGTGGAGTCGCCCTCGATCGCGGCGATCCCGAAGTCGGTCAGGAGCACCTGCCCGTCGCGGGCCAGCAGGACGTTGCCCGGCTTGACGTCCCGGTGGAGGACCCCGGCGCCGTGGGCGGCGCGCAGGGCGCTCAGGACGTGCAGTCCGATCCGGGCCGCCTCGCGCGGGGCGATGTCGCCCTTCTCCTTGGCCTCGTCGGCGAGCGAGGGCCCGTCGACGTACTGCATGACGATCCAGGGGCGGTTGTCGTACTCGATCACGTCGTGGACGGTGACGACGCCGGGGTGCGTGATGCGCGCCGCCGCCCGGGCCTCCTTCTGCGTCCGGGCGTGCAGGACGAGCCGGTCGGCCTCGGCGACGTACAGCCCGGCGGTCAACTCCTTGACGGCGACCGTGCGGTGCAGCACTTCGTCGTGGGCGCGCCAGACCTTGCCCATGCCGCCCCGGCCGAGGACGTCGCCCAGCCGGTAGCGCCCCGCCAGCACCAGTCCGGCTTCCGTGCCCTGTGATCGATCCACGTGATGTCCCCGCCCCGTTCCTCGGATGGCCAGATTACGGAGGCGGGGCGCGGCGCGGATACGGGGGATCGCCCACGAGACCGCACTGTGATGGTTGTCGGCACCGGACAACGCACGTGGTGGGCCGGTGCCGATGACGTCAGGTCAGCCGGCGACCCGGTACGAGGCGATGGCCTGTTCGTAGATCTCGGTGACCCTGTCGCGGTCGTTCTCGGGGCCGATGACCTGGATGACGTGGTACCGACCGTCGACGATCATGGCGAGGTTGCGGACGAACACCTCACGCCCGCCGCTCTCCTGCCAGGTGAACTGCCCCTCGGCCATGGCCTGCCGGCCGACGTCGACCCGGCGCAGGCCGGACGAGGAGGACCAGCTGGAGTCCCGGAACGGCTGGAGCTCGGGCTCCTTGTCCCGCTGGTAGTCCAGCGGATCGCTGCCGGCCGACTTCACGGTGTCCCGGCCGGGCACCACGAGCAGGGTGAACCCGTCGCTCCCGTAACGGATCTGACGGTCCGCGTTGGCCGGGCTGCGCTGCCAGTCCTTCGGTACGCCGACCTCGAAGCCCTCCGCGTCCTTGCGGAGCGTGTAGCCGGGGGCGAGGGCCGCGGCGGACCTGCTGGTCTGCGGCTGCTGGGAGCCGGGCCCGTCGGATCCGTCCGTCGAGCCCGAGGGCTCGGGCTCGCCCGAGGCGGCGGGCGGTGCGGCGGAACCGGTGGGCGCGGGCGCCCCGTTGTCCTGGCCCTGGTCGGCCTTCGGCATGAACATCACGGCGTACGCGATGGCGGCGGCCATCAGCAGCAGGATCAGGACGAGCAGCAGCCGGCCCAGCTTGCGCGGGGACCCCTCGCCCCGGCGCGGGGGTTCCCGCAGCACCCGGGGGCCCTTGGGCGCACGCGGCACGCGGGCGGGGCGCTCGTCCTCCCAGGACTCCACGGGCCTGCGCACGGGCCGGTCGGGCGGCAGCAGCGACTCGTTGCGGTCGTGCTGCCTGCCGCCGCGCTGCTTCGGCGGCTGCTGACGCTTCCCCTGCCGGTGCCGGCCGGCCCCGCCGCCGCCGAACCGGCCCCGCCGCCGCCGGACCAGCTCGCCCCGACGGCGTACGACGGGGAGCCGGGTCGCGTCGGGCGCGGGCAGCGGTACGACGTCGGCGCCCGCCTCCGGCTCCGGCGCGGAGCGCACCAGCGAGCGCAGCCAGCCGCGCAGCTCCTCGAAGTCCGGCCGCTCGGTGGGGTCCTGGCGCAGCAGCGACTCGACGACGGGCCGCAGCGGACCGCACTCCTCCGCGAAGGCGGGCGGCTCGCCGCACACCATCTGGACCAGCTCGGCCGCGTTCTCCTCGGGGTAGGGGGCGTGGCCCTGGACGGCGCGGTAGAGCAGCGCGCCGAGCGCCCACAGGTCGGTGGAGGGGCCGATCGGCGGCGCGAGCTGCCAGTTCTCGTGGACCGGACCCGCCTGCTCGGGGGCCCAGCGCTCGGTGACGGCCCCGACGACGGCGATCCGGGCCTGGCGGGCGCGTTCGGCGGCGAGCGGGGTGGCGGGGCCGCGGTAGACGGCCGGTTCGCCGCCGCCCGCGACGGCGTCCTCCCAGGCCCGGGTGGCGGCCCGCGCGACCGGGAGCGGCGCGGTGCGGGCCGGCTCCTGCGAGGCGGAGCCCGGTACGCCCGATACGCCGGGCCGCCGGGAGTCGGCGCGCAGGGCGTCCGCGCCGGAACCTCCGGCGGGGACGGGCCGCCCGGCGCCGGGTCCGTCGTCCCAGGTCCCGGCGAGGTGGACGCGCCGGCCCGGCGGCCGGGGGCCCTCTTCGTCGTCCTCGTCGTCCTCGTCGTCGTAGGGGTCCTCGGCGGGGCTGCCCCAGGGGGCGGTCAGCCGGGGGGCGGCAGGAGTACCGGGAACGCCGGGGGCGGGCCGCTGGAACGGGAGGGGGTGGGCCTCGGGGGTGCCGGTGGCGGGGTCGGTCCCGGGGGTGCCCGAGTCCGTCGCGTCACCGGCTCCGGCGGCTCCGGTGTCGCCTGTGGCTCCGGCTTCCGGGGCGGCTTCGCGTCCGTCCCGCGGCGGCTTCGTGAGGTCGGCCGGCGCGCGGTCGGCCTGCTGGCGGTCCTCGTTGACCCGGGCGGCTGCCCGCGCGCCCGCGCGGTAGGCGGCGATCGCCCCGGCGCGGGCGGCCCGCAGCTGGGCTGCGCTCGCGGCGCCCGGCTCGGCGGGGGGCCGTACGGCGGTGTAGGGGACGGCGGGGGCGGCGGGTCGCGGGACGATCTCCTGCCCGTCGGCCCACGGCCCCGGGACGGGGTCGGCGTCGTCGCGGCCCGACGGCAGGTCGTACGGGTCGTGCGAGTCGCGCCCGTCGTCCTCACGGGCCGACGTGTATCCCTGCGGCAGCGGCGGAACGGGCAGCTCCCGGCCCTCGCGGCGCTCCCGGCTGCCGTGGACCTCCCGGCTGCCGTGGACCTCCCGGCTGCCGTCCCCGTCGCGGCTGCCGTGATCGGCGAACTCCTGGACGTCCGCGTACTCCTGAGCGCCCGTGTACTCCTGGACGTCTGCGTACTGAGCGCCCGCGTACTCCGGAACGCCCGCGTCGCTCCTGGCCGGCGGGAGCGCGTAGCCGCCGCCGAACTCACTCGGCGGGGTGGGAGCGAGGGCCGGGATGCCGGACGTCGTCGGACCGGCCACCGTCGGACCGGCCACCGGATCGGCGTCGGGCAGCGGTGCGGGGGCGTACCCGCAGAGGGCCTCCTCGGCGGCGCCCGCCGCGAGGCCGGTGAGCATGACGCGGCCGTCGTCGCACACCAGGACCGTGCGCACGGTGATGTTGCGGTGGGTCCAGCCGTGGGCGTGCAGCACCCGCAGGGCGGTGAGCACGTCGGAGCCGATCTCGGCGGCGCGGTAGGGGGTGAGGGGGCGCTCGGCGAGGAGCGCGGCGAGCGGCCGGGCCGCGACGAGCTCGCTGACTATCCAGAGCGAATCCGCCTCGGCGAACACGTCGAAGACCTGGTCGAGGCGGGGGTGGTCGGGCACCTGGGCGGCGACCTGCGCGGCCTCTATCGCCCGCCGGACCGCGGGGTCCGTACTGCGCCGGACCGCCCGCCCGCCGGACCGCCCGGACACCGGGGCCCGCCCGTCGGCGTCGAGTACCTCGGCGTCCACGATCTCCGGCAACGGCACCTGGCGGACGAGGACTTCCTGGCCGCTGTAGGTGTCGAACGCCCGGGTCTCGGCCAGTTCGTACCCGTCGGACGGGGGCAGCGGAAGGCGGTAGCGGTCGGCAAGCACCCGACCCGCGTAGTCGTCCACGACGCCTCCCCAGAGCGCGCTGTTCCCCCGGCCATCAGAGCTGCACGACTCCGTCAGTTACGGTCGTCCGACAGGCAATTGACCCGCCGTTCCGGCTGCGTACGGTCTCCGGCCTCTTACGATACGTGGCATCACGCGCCGACGGGCCGGGTCGCACCAACCCGGCCCGCACAAACGTTTCACACCGGCCCGGATCGGGCGCGCCCGGCGGCCCGGTCCGTGGGCGTGCGGTCGGTCCGTGGGCGTGCGGTCAGTCCGTGGGCGTGCGGTCAGTCCGTGGGCGTGAAGGTGGCGAACGCCGTTTCGCGCAGCGTCCGGCACTCGTCGCCGTCCCACTCGTCCACCTTGCAGCTGATCATGATCGAGTAGCCGCGCTTGGCGTCCACCTTGAAGCCGCGGCTGAGCACCTTGACCCGGACTCCGCTGTGGCTGCGTTCGAACGTCCAGTCGGCGACGGTCGGATAGCCGTTGTACTCGACCTTCTTTATGCTGCCGTGCTTGTAGCCGTCGCTGAGAACCTTGGCGCTGGCGACGGCCCCGCGCCAGGCGGCCGCGGCATCGTCCTTGGGCGAGCTGTTGAAGTCGACCTGGACCCGGGGGAAGCTGCCCTGTCCGGCGTTGTAGATGCCTCCGGAGTTGGTGCCCGCGATGGCGGTGCGCCGGAAGTTCTCGGGCATGGCCATGGTGAAGTGGAACCGGGCGTCGGTGACCTTCTTGTAGCCGGCGGGCAGGGAGCCGCCCGGCTTGTCACCGCCGTCGCCCTCGTCGCCCTCGGAGTCGTCGCCCTTCGGGGCGTCGGAGCCTTCGCCGGACGGGCCCTCGGAGGCCCGGCCGTCCTCCTGGCCCTGGCCCTCTTTCTGGCCGTCGCCCTTCCCGCCGGACGAACCGCCGCCGGTGTCCTCGCCCTTGTCGTCGGCGCCGCCCGTCGAGGCTCCGGCGGACGCGGCGGTGTCGCCCTTGCCGCCCTTGTCCGCGTCGTCGCCGCCGAGGGCGATCGCGAGGATCGTGCCGAGGATGGCCAGCGCGACGACGGCCGCGATGATCGCGAGGGTGCGGCGGGGCACCACGTCGGTGATCGAGGCACGCGTGGAGGCGGTCGAGGACGGCGGGCGCTGCCCAGGCACGGAAGCGTTCGCCGCCACTGCGGACTTCGCGGCTCCGGCGGGGGCCGCGACGGTTCCCCGCGCGCCCGCCGGGGCGGACCCGGACGCCGCCGCGGACTTCGCGGCCGGGGCCGGAGTCCCGGGCGGGGACGGCGGCTTGGGCGGGGCGACGGGCGAGCCCGTGGCCGCGGCGGCCTGAGAGCCCGTGGACGCCGCCGCAACACCCGCGGCGGCTCCGGCGGCCACCGCCGGGGTCTTCGCGTTGCGAACGGACCGCAGAGCGCCGCGCAGCCGGTCGCGGGCGCCTTCGCCGGACTCGCCCGTTCCGGTGGACTGCTTCGGCGGCTTCGGGGCCTTGGGCTGCTTCGGCGCCCGCTTGACGAGGGGGTCGGCGGCGGGGGCCGGCGGGATGGCCATGATCTGCGTCGAGTCCGCGGGGGCGGGCGCGGGCACGTCGGGGGCGTTGATGACGTCGTTGAGCAACGCCCGTGCCCCGGCGTCGTCGAGACGCTGTTCGGGGTCCCGGGCGAGCAGCCCGTAGATGACCTCGGTGAGCGGTCCGGCGTTCTTCGGCGGGTCGAGCGGTTCGGTCATCACGGCCGTGAGCGTGGCGATGGCCGAGCCCTTGTCGTACGGCGGGCAGCCCTCGACGCTCGCGTACAGCAGTCCGCCGAGCGACCACAGGTCGGCGGGCGGGCCCGGCTTGTGCCCGCGGGCCCGCTCCGGCGAGATGTACGAGGGGGCGCCGACGAGCATGCCGGTGGAGGTGACCGACGGGTCGCCCTCGACCTGGGCGATGCCGAAGTCGGTGAGCACCACGCGTCCGTCCTCGGCGATCAGCACGTTGGACGGCTTCACGTCGCGGTGCAGGATGCCTTCGCGGTGTGCCGAGCGCAGCACGTCGAGGATGGCGAGCCCGACCTCGGCGGCCCGCTTCGGCGTCAGCGTGCCGTCCTCGCGGATCGCCTCGGCGAGCGACTTGCCCTCGATCAGCTCCATGACGATCCACGGGCGGTCGTCCTCGTCGACCACGTCGTAGACGGTCACCGCGCTGTTGTTGCGGATCCGTGCGATCGCCTTGGCCTCACGCAGGGTGCGCGTGATCAGCCGGCGCTTCTCGTCCTCGTCGATCGCCGAGGGGAACCGCAGTTCCTTCACCGCGACCGTGCGGCCGAGCGTCTCGTCGTCGGCGCGCCAGACCGTACCCATGCCGCCCCGGCCGAGCACCTCACCGAGCCGGTATCGCCCCGCGAGGAGACGACCGTTCTTGTCCCGTTGGGGCTCCCGTGCCTGCTCCGCCTCCGACATGCGTCCCCTCTGCGATCAACCCGCCCTGGCAGAGCGTTCATTGTCCCTCACCCCGGGACCGGTCCTGGTGCCGGGTCCGGGTCCGCCGCGCCCGCGGCCCGAAGAGGGAATCCCCCACAGCCTCCTACCAACGGGTCCTCCCCGTCCAGGCCGGTCCGGCCCACCGCCCCGCCCCAGGGGGCAGGCGGGCCTCAACTGCCCCGGAGGCAACAGGGGATGGCCGCCGTCCGGGACTCTGCGGGGCAGGCAGCCGGCGGGGCGGGCACCCACCCCTCGGATCGGCACGAACGGGATCGGCACCCCTCGGATCGGCACCCCTCGGATCGGCACCCCCTCAGATCGGCACGATGTCCGGCGCGCCCAGCCGGGCCGCGTCCGCCGTGAGGTCGTCCGGCTGCCGCTGCGACTCCCGCTCGGCCTCCACCCGCTTCTCGTAGTGCTCGACCTCCCGGTCGATCCGCCCCTGGTCCCAGCCCAGCACCGGCGCGATCATCTCGGCGCAGAGCCGGGCGCTGCGGGTGCCCCGGTCGAACGTCTCGATGGAGATCCGGGTGCGCCGGGTCAGCACGTCGTCCAGATGGCGGGCGCCCTCGTGGGAGGCGGCGTAGACGATCTCGGCGCGCAGATAGTCGTCGGCGGCGGGCAGCGGTTCGCCCAGGGTGGGGTCGGCGAGGATGAGTTCCAGAATTTCCTCGGTCATTGAGCCGTACCGGTTGAGCAGATGCTCCACCCGGGCGACATGGAGTCCGGTCCGGGCCGCGATCCGGGCGCGCGCGTTCCACAGGGCCTTGTACCCCTCGGCGCCCAGCAGCGGGGTGTCCTCGGTGACGCAGGCGGCGACCCGCTGGTCGAGGCCGTGCACCGCCTCGTCCACGGCGTCCTTGGCCATGACCCGGTACGTCGTGTACTTGCCGCCCGCCACGACGACCAGGCCGGGGGCGGGGTGGGCGACCGTGTGCTCGCGGGACAGCTTGCTGGTGGCGTCCGACTCGCCGGCCAGCAGCGGGCGCAGCCCGGCGTAGACGCCCTGGACGTCGTCCCTGGTCAGCGGGGTGTTCAGGACGGAGTTGACGTGCTGGAGGAGGTAGTCGATATCGGCGCTGGAGGCGGCCGGGTGGGCCTTGTCCAGGTCCCAGTCGGTGTCGGTGGTGCCGATGATCCAGTGCCGGCCCCAGGGGATGACGAAGAGGACGGACTTCTCGGTGCGCAGGATGAGGCCGGTGGAGGAGTGGATGCGGTCCTTGGGGACGACCAGGTGGATGCCCTTGGAGGCCCGGACGTGGAACTGCCCGCGCTCGCCGATGAGCCCTTGGGTGTCGTCGGTCCACACGCCGGTGGCGTTGACCACCTGCTTGGCCCGGACCTCGTACTCCGTGCCGCTCTCGACGTCCCGGACGAGCGCGCCGACGACCCGCTCGCCCTCGCGGAGGAAGCCGACGACCCGGGCCTGGTTGGCCACGTGGGCGCCGTAGGACGCGGCGGTGCGCACCAGGTCGGTGACGAAACGGGCGTCGTCCATCTGGGCGTCGTAGTACTGGAGGGCGCCGACCAGGGCGTCCTTCTTCAGCGCGGGGGCGACCCGCAGGGCGTGCTTGCGGGAGAGGTGGCGGTGGACGGGGAGGCCGCGTCCGTGGCCGGAGGAGACCGACATGGCGTCGTACAGCGCGACGCCGGAGCCGGCGTAGAGCCGCTCCCAGCCCTTGTGCTGCAAGGGGTAGAGGAAGGGCACGGGCTTCACCAGGTGCGGGGCGAGCCGTTCCAGGAGCAGCCCGCGCTCCTTGAGCGCCTCGCGGACCAGGGCGAAGTCGAGCATCTCCAGATAGCGCAGGCCGCCGTGGATCAGTTTGCTCGACCTGCTCGATGTGCCGGACGCCCAGTCGCGCGCCTCGACCAGGCCGGTCGTCAGGCCTCTGGTGGCGGCGTCCAGCGCCGTGCCCGCGCCGACCACGCCCGCCCCCACGACCAGCACGTCCAGTTCGCGCTCGGCCATGGCGGCGAGCGCGAGGGTGCGCTCGGCGGGTCCCAGTGTCGCTGTCCTCACTGCTGCCTCCCGGTGGATCGGGGTGGTCGGACACGGGAGTGCCACCCGGCCGAGGGGCCGGCCGCCCGTGTCCACCTCTCGATTCTGTCCGCGCTCCCCGAGTTCAGCCACCGCCTGTGGACAACACCCCCGTGACCGGAGCGGCACAATGCGACATATAGGTCATATTTACGCCTAGTCTGACATTGCGCTGTCCACAGCAGTTGCGATCTTCGCTCTCCGCACTTAAGGGGGTCTTCCCGTATGCCCGCAGACCTCGCCGTCATCGGACTCGCTCACCTCGGCCTGCCGCTCGCCCAGGCCGCCGTGACCGCCGGAATCGACACCGTCGGCTACGACCCCGATCCCCGCCCGTACGCGGAGCTGAGAGCCGGCCGGAGCCCTGTCGAGGGCGCCCTCACCGCCTCCGAGGTCCGCCGCATGCTCTCGGGCGGCTTCCGGCCCACCACCGACGCCGCCGAGCTGGGCCGGGTCCGCACCGCCGTGATCTGCTCCCCCACCCCGCTCGGCCCCGACCGCACCGTCGACCTCACCGCGCTCGGCGACGCCGCCCGCGCCCTGGCCTCCCGGCTGCGCCCGCACACCACCGTGCTGCTGGAGTCCGCCGTACCGCCGGGCACCACCGAGACCTTCCTGCGCCCCCTGCTCGAAGAGGGCTCCGGACTCGTCGCCGGACGCGACTTCCACCTCGCCTGCTCCCCCGGCCGGCTCGACCCCGGCAACCGCACCCGCACCCTGGCCAACACGCCCAAGGTCATCGGCGGCCTCACCCCCGCCTGCACCGAGTCGGCCGCCGCCTTCTACGGACGGCTCACCGACAAGGTCGTACGGGCCCGCGGACCGCGCGAGGCGGAGATGACGAAGGTCCTGGAGACCAACTTCCGGCACGTCAACATCGCGCTGGTCAACGAGATGGCGGTGCTCTGCCACGACCTCGGCGTCGACTTCTGGGACGTCATCCGGTGCGCCGAGACCAAGCCGTTCGGCTTCCAGCCCTTCCGCCCGGGACCCGGCGTCGGCGGGCACGGTGTCCCGGTCGACCCGGGCGGCCCGCCCCACGGCGGCCGCACCTCGGGATCCCCGCTGCGGATGGTCTCGCTGGCGCAGGAGATCAACGACCGGATGCCCCGTTACGTCATCCAGCGCTGCGCCACCCTCCTGAACGAGCACGGCAAGTCCGTCCGGGGCGCACGCGTCCTGCTGCTCGGCGTGACCTACAAACCGGACACGGCGGACCAAGAGGCCGCGCCCGCCCGGGAGATCGCCACCCGGCTGATGGACATGGGCGCCCAGATCGGCTACCACGACCCGCACGTCCTGGACTGGCGGGTCCGCGAACGCCCCGTCCCGCGCGCCGACTCGCTGTACGAAGCGGCGGCCGCCGCCGATCTGACCGTACTGCTCCAGCAGCACCGCACCTACGACCTCCAGGGTCTCGCGGTCAAAGCCCAACTGCTCCTGGACACCCGGGGGGCCACTCCGGCGGGGGCCGCGCACCGGCTCTGAACGCGCAGGCTCACCAGGTGACGGACCGTCGAAAGATAGTCAGTGACCGAAAGCAAGGGGTGCTGCTACTCTGCGGCGTCACAGAGCGCACACACGTGCGTATTCCGCGCAGTAGTGCGCAGCCGCCCCAGGGGGAGTCCCACCGTGAGCCAGCCCGTGCAGCCGCCGAACCAGCCCCAGCAGCCCTTCGGCGGTCAGCCCGTCGAAGGCAACCCCTACGCCGGCCAGCCGGGTCAGCCCGTCCCCGCCGCCCCGACCGGCAACCCGTACGGCCAGCAGCCCCCGGCCCCGACCGGCAACCCGTTCGCGGGCCAGCAGCCCGGCCAGGGCGCCCCGTTCGGCGGCGGCGCGCCCTTCGCCCCGGCTCCCCCGGCCCGTGACAACCTCCTGCTCGGGGTGGCGGTCGCGCTCGGCGCGGCGATCGTCGCGGGCATCCTGTACGGCGTGATCGCGGGCTCCATCGAGCGCGAGGTGGGCTACGCGGCGGTCGGCGTGGGCTTCCTGGTCGGCTTCGCGGCGAGCAAGGTCGGCGGCTCCAACCCGGCGGTCATCGCCGCCTCCGCCGTCTTCTCGATCGGCGGGGTCTACCTCGGCCAGCTCATCGGCATCTCGATGATCCTCTCCGACCTGGCGCAGATCCCGTTCTCCGAGGTCGTCGGCGACCACTTCGACACCGTGACGAAGGCATGGTCGGAAGAGGCCGACTTCATGACATACCTCTTCCTCGGCCTCGGCGCGGTCGCCGCCGTCGGTGGGGCGAAGAAGGCCGGCTGACACCCGGCAGGACATCAGGACATACGGAAGGGCCCGGACCGCTGAGCGGTCCGGGCCCTTCCGGTACGGGGGGGGTGTCAGCGGCGGTGCTGCGAGTCCGCCACCGTCACCTCGACGCGCTGGAACTCCTTGAGGTCGCTGTAGCCGGTGGTGGCCATCGCGCGACGCAGGGCGCCGAAGATGTTCATCGAGCCGTCCGGGGTGTGCGAGGGGCCCGTGAGGACCTCCTCCGTCGTCCCGACCGAGCCGAGGTCGACCAGCTTGCCGCGCGGCACGTCCTCGTGGACGGCCTCCATGCCCCAGTGGCGGCCGCGACCCGGCGCGTCGGTGGCACGAGCCAGCGGGGAGCCCATCATCACGGCGTCGGCGCCACAGGCGATGGCCTTCGGCAGGTCGCCGGACCAGCCGACACCGCCGTCGGCGATGACGTGCACGTACCGGCCGCCGGACTCGTCCATGTAGTCGCGGCGGGCGCCGGCGACGTCCGCGACGGCGGTGGCCATCGGGACCTGGATGCCGAAGACGTTGCGCGTGGTGTGCGCGGCGCCTCCGCCGAAGCCGACGAGGACACCGGCCGCGCCGGTCCGCATCAGGTGCAGGGCGGCGGTGTACGTGGCGCAGCCGCCGACGATGACCGGGACGTCCAGCTCGTAGATGAACTGCTTCAGGTTCAGCGGCTCGGCCGCGCCGGAGACGTGCTCGGCGGAGACCGTCGTACCGCGGATGACGAAGATGTCGACGCCCGCGTCCACGACCGCCTTGGAGAACTGGGCGGTGCGCTGCGGGGAGAGCGCGGCGGCGGTGACGACACCGGAGTCGCGCACCTCCTTGATGCGCTGCCCGATCAGCTCCTCCTGGATCGGCGCGGAGTAGATCTCCTGGAGCCGGCGGGTCGCGGACTCGACGGGCATCTCGGCGATCTCGTCGAGCAGCGGCTGCGGGTCGGCGTGCCGGGTCCAGAGCCCTTCCAGGTTGAGGACGCCCAGGCCGCCCATCTCGCCGATCCGGATGGCGGTCTGCGGGGAGACCACGGAGTCCATGGGAGCGGCCAGGAACGGCAACTCGAAGCGGTAGGCGTCGATCTGCCAGGCGATCGAGACCTCCTTCGGGTCCCGGGTGCGGCGGCTCGGAACGACAGCGATGTCGTCGAATGCGTAAGCCCGGCGGCCGCGCTTGCCGCGCCCGATCTCGATCTCAGTCACGATGTGTGGCCTTTCCCTCTACGTCTGCGCTGACCAGTATCCCCGACACGTGCCTGAGGGGCGGTACCGGGAACTCCGGTCCGCCCCTCACCTGCGGTGATGCGTTACTTCCTGCGTTACTTACGGCTGTAGTTCGGTGCTTCCACCGTCATCTGGATGTCGTGCGGGTGGCTCTCCTTGAGGCCCGCCGAGGTGATCCGGACGAAGCGGCCCTTGCTCTCCATCTGGTCGACGGACGCGGCCCCGACGTAGCCCATGGTCTGACGGAGGCCGCCGACGAGCTGGTGGAGGACGTTGGCCAGCGGGCCGCGGTAGGGCACCTGGCCCTCGATGCCCTCGGGGACCAGCTTGTCGTCCGAGGAGACCTCGGCCTGGAAGTAGCGGTCCTTGGAGTAGGACCGGCCCTGGCCACGGGACTGCATGGCGCCCAGCGAGCCCATGCCGCGGTACGACTTGAACTGCTTGCCGTTGATGAACATCAGCTCGCCCGGGGACTCCTCGCAACCCGCGAGCAGGCTGCCCAGCATCACGCTGTCAGCGCCCGCGGCGAGCGCCTTTCCGATGTCGCCGCTGTACTGGAGGCCGCCGTCGCCGATCACCGGAACACCGGCGGCACGGGCGGCGAGCGCGGCCTCGTAGATCGCGGTGACCTGCGGGACGCCGATACCGGCGACCACGCGGGTCGTACAGATCGAGCCGGGGCCGACGCCGACCTTGACGCCGTCGACACCGGCGTCGATCAGGGCCTGGGCGCCGTCGCGGGTGGCGACGTTGCCGCCGATGACATCGACGCCGACGCTCGACTTGATCTTCGCCATCCAGGCGAGGGCGTTGCTGTTGTGGCCGTGCGAGGTGTCGACGATGAGGAAGTCGACCCCGGCGGAGGCGAGGGCCTGCGCGCGCTCCAGCGCCTCGGGGCTGGCGCCGACGGCAGCGCCGACCAGCAGGCGGCCCTCGGCGTCCTTGGCGGCGTTCGGGTACTGCTCGGCCTTCTTGAAGTCCTTGACCGTGATGAGGCCCTTGAGGAGGCCCGCCTCGTCGACCAGCGGCAGCTTCTCGATCTTGTGGCGGCGCAGCAGCTCCATGGCCTCGACGCCGGAGATGCCGACCTTGCCGGTGACGAGCGGCATCGGCGTCATGACCTCGCGCACCTGGCGCGTACGGTCCGACTCGAAGGCCATGTCGCGGTTGGTGACGATGCCGAGCAGCTTGCCCGCGCCGTCGGTGACCGGCACACCGCTGATGCGGAACTTCGCGCAGAGCGCGTCCGCCTCGGCGAGCGTGGCGTCGGGGTGCACGGTGATCGGGTCGGTGACCATGCCGGACTCGGACCGCTTGACCAGGTCGACCTGGTTCACCTGGTCCTCGATGGAGAGGTTGCGGTGCAGCACGCCGACGCCGCCCTGACGGGCCATGGCGATGGCCATGCGCGCCTCGGTCACCTTGTCCATGGCGGCCGACAGCAGGGGGATGTTCACCCGGACGTTGCGCGAGATGAGGGTCGAGGTGTCGACCGCGTTGGGCAGGACCTCGGACGCGCCGGGCAGCAGCAGCACGTCGTCGTAGGTCAACCCGAGCGTCGCGAATTTCTCGGGCACTCCGTCGACGTTTGCAGTCATGACACCTTCCCCAAATGGCCTTGATCGGTGCGGATGTCCATGCTAACGGCCCCGAGAGGTGTCTCATTCCACGATCAAGATCACTTAGCTGTTCTGGAGCTTCGCACGAAACGGTCGGCGGCGGGCCCCTCCGTGCCGCTACTGCTCGGCGAGCGCCCGGAGCCTGCTGAGCGCGCGGTGCTGGGCGACCCGGACCGCGCCCGGCGACATCCCGAGCATCCGGCCGGTCTCCTCGGCGGTCAGCCCGACCGCGACCCGCAGGACCAGCAGCTCGCGCTGGCTCTCCGGGAGGTTGGCGAGGAGCTTCTTGGCCCAGGCGGCATCGCTGCTGAGCAGGGCGCGCTCCTCCGGGCCGAGGGAGTCGTCGGGCCGCTCGGGCATCTCGTCGGAGGGGACGGCGGTCGACCCCGGGTGGCGCATCGCGGCGCGCTGGAGGTCGGCGACCTTGTGTCCGGCGATGGCGAAGACGAAGGCCTCGAAGGGCCTGCCGGTGTCCTTGTAGCGCGGCAGCGCCATCAGCACCGCGACGCAGACCTCCTGTGCCAGGTCCTCCACGAAGTGGCGAGCATCACCCGGAAGGCGGTTCAGCCGGGAGCGGCAGTAGCGCAGGGCGAGGGGGTGGACGTGGGCCAGCAGATCGTGGGTGGCCTGCGCGTCTCCGTCGACGGCGCGGTGCACGAGGGCACCGATCACCGTGGTCTCGTCATCGCGCATCGAACCATGGTGCCCTGATGCCACTCGGTCCGCTGCACCGCCTCCGGAGTTGTGCACCGAAGCGTTATGAGCGGGTGCGCCGGATGTCATGTCCTGCGCCCTCCCCTTCCGCTCGACCGAATCGTTCCCGAGGAACTCCACGACTCAAGGATGCGTCATCGGCCGGGAAGCGTCACATGGCACCGCTGGGCGGGCGCCCGGATACGGGGTGTGGAGCCGGTGGCCCGCTCCGTGTCCCCGCCCGCCGGTCTGCGGACGGGGCGCGGCCCGGGCCGTGTCGTCAGCGGACCAGGCCCCAGCGGAATCCGAGGGCGACCGCGTGGGCACGGTCCGAGGCCCCGAGCTTCTTGAACAGGCGACGGGCGTGGGTCTTGACCGTGTCCTCGGAGAGGAACAGTTCACGGCCGATCTCCGCGTTGGAGCGGCCGTGGCTCATGCCTTCGAGCACCTGGATCTCCCGCGCGGTGAGCGTGGGGGCCGCCCCCATCTCGGCGGACCGCAGCCGGCGCGGGGCGAGCCGCCACGTCGGGTCGGCCAGCGCCTGGGTGACGGTGGCCCGCAGTTCGGCGCGCGAGGCGTCCTTGTGCAGATAGCCGCGGGCCCCGGCGGCGACCGCGAGCGCGACACCGTCCAGGTCCTCGGCGACGGTCAGCATGATGATCCGGGCCCCGGGGTCGGCGGAGAGCAGTCGCCGGACGGTCTCCACACCCCCCAGACCGGGCATGCGTACGTCCATCAGAATCAGATCCGAACGATCGGCGCCCCAGCGGCGGAGGACTTCCTCGCCGTTGGCCGCCGTCGTCACACGCTCGACGCCGGGCACGGTGGCCACCGCGCGACGGAGCGCTTCTCGGGCAAGCGGGGAGTCGTCGCAGACGAGGACGGATGTCATGACCGTCCTCCGCAGCTGATGCGCGTCACCTTGAGCCTCCAGGCTGGTACAAGTCGTCACCTGTGCGGTTGACCCCCTCGGACATGCGCCCGAGCCGGATATCCGTCAACCGCATCCGTTCCCTTAACGACGGTCACTCGAAAGAGTTACGGGTCGTGCGACCGGGTTCGGCACTCTACGTGAAGGCCCGGATACGGAGGAGAACGGCGCGGGTGATTCACCCGTCAACCGGATCTTCACTCCCTGGCGTGCCCTATTTGGCAGCTTTTCTTCACTTTCGAGGGTGTCTGTGGCTAGATTCGCAATCAGTCATATTTACATCTACTAGCACCGTAGATGTACGGTCGAGACTTCGGTCACACCGATCAGAGACGGTCCGAACACAGCAGGCCGTCGATCACGGACGGTCGAGGATGCCGCTTCCGACGCAGCACAGCTCCGAGGGGACAAGCAATGGCAGATTTCTCCCGCCTTCCCGGACCCAACGCAGACCTGTGGGACTGGCAGCTGCTCGCCGCCTGCCGAGGCGTGGACAGCTCCCTGTTCTTCCACCCGGAGGGTGAGCGCGGCGCGGCGCGGAGCGCCCGCGAGACCTCCGCGAAGGAGGTGTGCATGCGCTGCCCGGTGCGGGCCGAGTGCGCGGCCCACGCCCTGGCCGTACGGGAGCCCTACGGCGTGTGGGGCGGCCTGACGGAGGACGAGCGCGAGGAGCTGATGGGCCGGGCCAGAACCCGGCTGATCAGCGCGGCGCCCTCGGGGGTCCCCGCCGCGGGGCCGGGCTCCGGCGCCACCTGACACCCGTACGCCCCGAAGCCACGCAGAAACGTTTCTGCGGCACCTTCAGCCATCCGGCCCGCGACCGGCCGCGGCGGGCTTCCGGGTGGGCGTCGCGGCCCGCGCGGTCTCAGCGGGCGGCCGTCCGCGCCAGCTGGTCCAGGGTGGCCGCCACCGCCGGGACCCGGGCCAGGTCCGGCAGGGTCAGCGCGACGATCTCCCGCTCGATGGCGGGCTCGACCGGCACGGCCCTGGCCCCCTTGGGGCGTACCGACTCGACGGCCAGCTCCGGCAGCACCGCCACGCCGAGCCCGGCCCCGACGAGCCCCATCACCGCCGGGTAGTCGTCGGTGGCGAAGTCGATGCGCGGGGCGAAACCGGACTCCTCGCAGACCTCGACGAGCTGGCGGCGGCAGCGCGGGCAGCCCGCGATCCAGGACTCCTCGGCCAGCTCGCCGATGGACACGCTCGGCGCCCCCGCCAGCCGGTGCCCCTCCGGGAGGAGGCCGATCAGCCGGTCGGTGAGCAGCGGCCGGACCACCAGGTCGTCCCATTCGCCGCCAGCCGCCCCGTAACGGAACGCCAGCGCGATGTCGCAGTCGCCCTCGCGCAGCAGGTCCACCGAGCGCGGCGGCTCGGCCTCGACGAGCGAGACGCGGGTGCCGGGGTGTTCGGCGCGCAGGGCGGCCAGCGCGCCCGGGACCAGGGTGGAGCTGCCGCTGGGGAAGGAGACCAGCCGGACCCGGCCGGCCCGCAGTCCGGCGATGGCGGCGACCTCCTCCTCGGCGGCGGTCAGCCCCGCGAGAATTCCGGAGGCGTGCCGCACCAGCGCCTCGCCGGCCTGGGTGAGGCGCATCTCGCGTCCGGTCCGGATCAGCAGCGTGGTGCCGGCGGAGGCCTCCAGGGCCTTCATCTGCTGGCTGACGGCGGGCTGGGTGCAGCCGAGTTCGCGGGCTGCGGCGGAGAACGAGCCGGTGGCGGACACGGCGCGCAGGACACGGAGGTGGCGAGCTTCGATCACCCCTCCAGCATAAGGAACTCTTGGAGGTGGGGCGAATTAATGATGCGCTTCTTTGGGGGCGGGGCGGTTAGCGTAACCGCATGAAGCTGCTGACCGTGAACATCGGCCGTCCCCGGCCCAACGCACAGACCGAAGGCCCGGGCGGCCTCTCCGGCATCGACAAGCGCCCGGTGGAGGGCCCCGTGGAGGTGCGCGACCCCGGGCCCAAGGGCGTCGGCGGCAGCGGGCTGGCCGGGGACGCGGTGTGCGACCTGCGCCATCACGGCGGCAGCGACCAGGCCGTGTACGCCTTCGCCCGGGAGGATCTGGACGCCTGGGAGCGGAAGCTGGGCGGCCGGAAGCTGGCCGACGGGGCGTTCGGCGAGAACTTCACGACGCTGGGCGTCGACGTCAGCGGTGCGCTGATCGGCGAGCGCTGGCGGGTGGGGGCGGACCTGGTGCTGGAGGTGACCTCGGGGCGGATCCCGTGCCGGACCTTCGCCGAGCATCTCGGGGAGAAGGGGTGGGTGCGGCGGTTCACCCAGGAGGGCGTGACCGGCGCGTATCTGCGGGTCGTCGAACCGGGCGCGGTCCGCGCCGGGGACCCCGTCGAGATCGTGCACCGGCCCGACCACGAGATCACCGCCGCCCTGCAGTTCCGGGCGTCGACGACGGAACGCACTCTGCTGCCCTCCCTGCTGGCCGCCGGGGAGGCGCTGCACCCCGAGGCGCTGCGCAAGGCACGGGAGTACGTGGCACGGCAGGGCTGAGGGCCGGGCAGGGAGACCGCGGAGGGGGCGGCGCGTGACGCCGTGTCACCCGAGCCGTCCAGCACGGGCGTCGGCCGGGAACTGGATCGGCCGACCCCGCGTCCACCACCAGTGACCCGCACCCGAGAATCAGACGTCGAGCCGAGTGGCACGTCTCAGGGGGAAGACCATGCCCGATCCGCAGCAGCCCTGGTACACCCCGGGCCCGCCGCAGCAGCCCGTTCCCGGTAACCCGTACGCCTCGGGGGGCGGCGCGCGACAGGGCTTCGGGAACCAGGGGTTCGGGGCTCCGGGACCGCCACCGCCGCCACCCCCGCGTCGCCGCTTCGGCCGGGGTCCGGTCGTCGCCGCGGTCGTCGCGCTGGTGCTCGTGGTCGTGGCGGGCGGGGTGTACGGCCTCACCGACCGGGGACGGGACGAGCCCGCGAAGCCCGTGGCGAAGGAGTCGCCCGGCCCCTCCGGATCGGCGTCCCCGTCCGGTACGCCAGGGGCGGGCGGCCCGGAGTTGAGCCACATTCCGACGACGAAGGAAGTCGCGGCGGCGCGGAAGCCGGGCGAGGCGTCGGCGTGGATCGCCGACGACAGGACCGACATCCCCAAGCAGATCAACAAGGTCCACGACCTGTGGATCGTCGGCGACACCGCCGTCCAGGCGCTGTACCGGAAGGTGACGGCCTACCGGCTCTCGGACGGCGCCGAGGTCTGGAGCGTGACGCTCCCCTCCGCCGTGTGCGAGACCCCGGCCAACCCCACGCCCGACGGCAAGGTCGTGGTCTTCCGGAAGGAGAGGCCCGACAACGAGCGGAGCAATCTCTGCAACCAGATGCAGATGATCGATCTGAAGACCGGGAAGCAGGGGTGGCACAAGAAGCTCGACGAGCCCGGTGACGAGGACGACACGTTCCTCGTCTACAGCGCCATCAGCGGCGACGTCCTCTCCGTCGCCCGGGGCCAACGGGCCACCACCTACCGGATGGACGACGGGAGCAGGCTCCACGAGATTCCCTCCGAGCAGAAGGGGGCCTGTTTCCCCACCGGTGTGGCGGGCGGCGCCGCCCGGCTGCTGGTGAGTTCCGACTGCATGGTCTCCATGGACCGGAGCAGGAACTACGGCCGGCTACGCGAGTTCGATCCCCGGACCGGCAAGCTCCTGTGGCGCTACCGGACGGAAACCGGCTGGAGCTTCGGCGCTCTGATCTCCATGGATCCGGTCGTCTTCACCACCTACAACAACGAGGACAGCGCGAAGGACTGGCGGATCACGGTCCTGGACCCCCAGGGCAAGCACCGCGTCACCTTCGACGCCCGGGACAAGGGGTTCGAGCACTGTGCCGGAAGCGGGGGCGGGGACGACATCCAGCCCTGCCGGGGCGCCTCCGTCGACAAGGGCCTCATCATGCTGGGCGGCACCGACCAGGTCGGCGCGTACGACGTGAAGACCGGGAAGTTCCTGTGGGGCGTCAAGTCCGACGACCTTCGCCACCTGTACGCGCTGCGCGCCGAGGACGGCAGGTCGATGCGCATCTACGAGGCGGCGACCTCGCGTGAGCCCGGCCGGACCTTCCTCATGGGCCCGCGCGGCGCCGGCACGGAGACCGAGGTCGTGAAGCACCCGGCGGCGACCGCCCGGTGGGAGTACGAGATGTTCATGGGGCACACGGCCTACGTCGACGGACGGCTCGTCCTGACGTCGACGATCATGAGCGGCGACGAGAACAAGAAGCCCGTCCGCGAGGCCCGCATGCTGTCCTTCGCCGCCTCACCCTGAACCGTCACCCCGACCCGTACTGAGGGATCTCCCCCGGTCGCGCCGTAGGGGGCCCGGTCGGGGGCGGTTCAGGGCTCTGCCCCATGCCCGGGGGCCGGTCGGCTCGGAATGCTGATGAGCATGGAGAAGACCAGGGGGCGACGACGGCTGAAGCGGGTTCTGATCACGCTGACGGTCGTGATGGGGGTGCTCGCGGCGGGGATCGGCGGCTCGTTCGCGTGGCTGTGGACGAGCGCCGATCTGAGCACGGTGGGCAAGGTCCGCTTCGGCAACGAGCTGGCGGTGCCGCCGCTCGCGCCCTCGACGGTGGACAAGGACGGCACGCGCGTCTTCGATCTGCGGATGCAGGCGGGGAGCACGGAGTTCCGGGACGGGACGGCGACGCCGACGTGGGGGTTCAACGGGGACCATCTGGGCCCGACCCTGCGGGCCGAGCGCGGCGAGCGGGTGAAGGTGCGGGTGCGCAACACCCTCGACGAGGCGTCCAGCGTGCACTGGCACGGAATGCACCTGCCCGCCCGGATGGACGGCGGACCGCACCAGATGGTCGGTGCGGGATCCACCTGGACCCCGCACTGGAAGGTCGATCAGCCGGCCTCGACGCTCTGGTACCACCCGCATCCGCACGGGGCGACGGAGAAGCACGTGCAGCGGGGCCTCGCCGGGATGTTCCTGCTCGACGACGAGAACTCCGCGCGGCTCGCGCTGCCGAAGACGTACGGGGTGGACGATCTGCCGGTCATGGTGCAGGACGTCACCTTCGACGGCGCGAAGTTCGACCACGGCCACCGGTTCCTGGCCAACACCGGCTTCCTGGGCGAGCGGACGATGGTGAACGGCACGCTCGACCCGTACGCCGAGGTCGGCGACGAGCGCGTACGGCTGCGTCTGCTGAACGCGTCGACCGCCCGGATCTACACCTTCGGCTTCGACGACGACCGCGCCTTCGACCTCGTGGGGACGGACGGCGGGCTGCTGGCGGCGCCCGCGTCGATGAACCGGGTGCAGCTCTCGCCGGGTGAGCGGGCGGAGGTCGTCGTGACGATGCGGCCGGGCGAGCGGACGGTGCTGCGCAGCTACCCGTGGCGCGACGGGAACGGCTGGGAGCGGCGGTTCAACGGCGGCGACGACTCCTTCGACGTACTCCAGTTGCGGGCGGCCGAGCGGCTGCGCCCCTCCCCCGAGGTACCGGGCAGGCCGGCCGCGGACCGGAGTCTTGAGCTGCCGGACGCCGACGACGCGGTGCGCAGCCGCCACTTCGAGCTGCGCAGGTCGGGGATCAACGGGCAGCCCATGGCGATGGACCGGATCGACGAGACGGTCACCCGGGGCACGACGGAGGTGTGGACGCTGCGCAACGGCGGCGACATGACGCACAACTTCCATGTGCACGACGTGCAGTTCCGGGTGCTGGACGTGAACGGGAAGCGGCCGGAACCGGCGTTGCGGGGGCGTAAGGACACGGTGGCGGTGCCGATGGGCGCGACCGTGCGGATCGCCCTGCGGTTCGACGGCCCCTCCGATCCGGATGTCCCGTACATGTACCACTGCCATCTGCTGTCCCACGAGGACGACGGGATGATGGGCCAGTTCGTGGTGGTGGAGAAGGGGCAGCGGGCGGGTGAGGTGCCGGACCACGCGGGGCATTGGGGCGTGTCCGGTGGATCAGGACCGACGCCGGGGCCCCGGTCAAGATCCACCGGACATGCCCTAACGTGCCGCGTATGACGACTGCACTGATCACAGGCGCGACGGCGGGCATCGGAGCCGCGTTCGCACGGCGGCTCGCGGCCCAGGGCCACAACCTGGTGCTGGTGGCCCGGGACACCGCGCGGCTGCGCGAGCAGGCCACGGAGCTGCACGACCGGCACGGCATCGAGGCCGAGGTGCTGCGCGCCGATCTGTCCACGGACGGCGGTATCGAGGCGGTCGAGAAGCGGCTGGCGGACCGCACGCACCCGATCGATCTGCTGGTCAACAACGCCGGGTTCGGCAACAAGGGGCGCTTCCTGGAGGTGTCCATGGCCGATGAGCTGACGATGCTGAAGGTGCACTGCGAGGCGGTCCTGCGGCTGACCTCGGCGGCGGTCGCCGGGATGCGGGAACGGGGCCGGGGCGGGGTCGTCAACGTGGCGTCCGTCGCGGCGTTCGTGCCGCGCGGTACGTACGGGGCGTCGAAGTCGTGGGTCGTGCAGTTCACCCAGGGCGCGGCGCGGGACCTGGCCGGGTCGGGGGTGCGGCTGATGGCGCTGTGCCCCGGGTTCGTGCGGACGGAGTTCCACGAGCGGGCCGGGATGGGCACGGACAACATCCCGAACTGGATGTGGCTCGACGCGGACAAGCTGGTGGCCTCGGCGCTGGCGGATCTGAACCGGGGGAAGACGGTGTCGATCCCCGACCCGCGCTACAAGGCGCTGATGGGGCTGGTCAAGGTCGCGCCGCGGGGGCTGCTCGGCGGGGTCACCTCGCGGACGGGGCGCAAGTACGGTCCGCAGTAGGCGGTCTGTCCGCCTCGGGGTCGTCGTGCCCCGGTGGACGGCCTGTCGCGCCTCGGGTCGCGATACGCGGTACGGGAGTTGCTCGCCCCCTCCCGCGTCCGGCCGCCCTGTGATCGAATGGTCGCCCGTTGCTCAGGGTTCGATCATTTCTGCTCCAGCAGGCTGTCTCCGTGCGAGAACGGGCCGAGGCCCGGTGCCCCCGCGACGGGGGCACCGGGCCTCGGCGACGTACCGGAAGGTACTAGTGGGAGTGGCCGTGGCCGCCGTGACCGGCGTCGGCCTCTTCCTCGGCCGGCTTCTCGACGACCAGGGTCTCGGTCGTGAGCAGCAGCGACGCGATGGACGCGGCGTTCTCCAGGGCGGAGCGGGTGACCTTGACCGGGTCGATGACGCCGGCCTTGACCAGGTCGCCGTACTCGCCGGTGGCGGCGTTGAAGCCCTGGCCCTTGTCGAGGTCGGCGACCTTGGAGGTGATGACGTAACCCTCCAGGCCGGCGTTCTCGGCGATCCAGCGCAGCGGCTCGACGGCGGCGCGGCGGACGACCGCGACACCGGTGGCCTCGTCGCCGGTCTTGCCGAGGTTGCCCTCCAGGACCTTCACGGCGTGGACGATGGCGGAGCCACCGCCGGAGACGATGCCCTCCTCGACCGCGGCGCGGGTGGCGGAGATGGCGTCCTCGAGGCGGTGCTTCTTCTCCTTCAGCTCCACCTCGGTGGCGGCGCCGACACGGATCACGCACACGCCGCCGGCCAGCTTCGCGAGGCGCTCCTGGAGCTTCTCGCGGTCCCAGTCGGAGTCCGTGGACTCGATCTCGGCCTTGATCTGGTTGACGCGGCCCTTGACGTCCTCGGTGTTGCCACCGCCGTCGACGATGGTCGTGTCGTCCTTGGAGACGGTGACGCGGCGGGCGGTGCCGAGCACGTCCAGACCGGCCTGGTCGAGCTTGAGGCCGACCTCCTCGGCGATGACGGTCGCACCGGTGAGGGTGGCGATGTCGCCGAGCATGGCCTTGCGGCGGTCGCCGAAGCCCGGGGCCTTCACCGCGACGGCGTTGAAGGTGCCGCGGATCTTGTTGACGACGAGGGTGGAGAGCGCCTCGCCCTCGACGTCCTCGGCGATGATGAGGAGCGGCTTGGAGCCACCGGACTGGATGACCTTCTCCAGGAGCGGGAGCAGCTCCTGGATGGAGCCGATCTTGCCCTGGTGGATCAGGATGTACGGGTCGTCGAGGACGGCCTCCATACGCTCCTGGTCGGTCACCATGTACGGGGACAGGTAGCCCTTGTCGAAGGCCATGCCCTCGGTGAACTCCAGGTCCAGACCGAAGGTGTTGGACTCCTCGACGGTGATGACACCGTCCTTGCCGACCTTGTCCATCGCGTCCGCGATGAGCTCGCCGACCTGCGGGTCCTGCGCGGAGAGCGCGGCGACGGCGGCGATGTCGGCCTTGTCGTCGATCGGGCGGGCGGTCGCGAGGAGCTCCTCGGAGACGGCCTTGACGGCGGCGTCGATGCCCTTCTTCAGGGCGGCCGGGGAGGCGCCGGCGGCGACGTTGCGCAGACCCTCGCGGACGAGCGCCTGAGCCAGGACGGTCGCGGTGGTGGTGCCGTCACCCGCTACGTCGTTGGTCTTGGTCGCCACCTCCTTGACGAGCTGGGCACCGAGGTTCTCGTACGGGTCGTCGAGCTCGACCTCGCGCGCGATGGTGACACCGTCGTTGGTGATGGTGGGGGCACCGAACTTCTTGTCGATGACGACGTTGCGGCCCTTGGGGCCGATCGTCACCTTGACCGTGTCGGCAAGCTTGTTGACGCCGCGCTCAAGGGCGCGACGGGCGTCCTCGTCGAACTTCAGAATCTTCGCCATGGGCTGTATCCCTCTCAAAATGAACTGCGCCCCTCGCCGCCCGGCTAGTTGTTACGCAGGGGGCCAGGGGCGCAGAACACAAGCAAACGTGGGTGAATTACTTCTCGACGATCGCGAGGACGTCGCGGGCCGAGAGGACGAGGTACTCCTCGCCGTTGTACTTCACCTCGGTGCCGCCGTACTTGCTGTACAGCACGACGTCGCCGGTCTTGACGTCGAGCGGAAGCCGCTCGCCGTTCTCGAAGCGGCCCGGGCCCACGGCGAGGACGACGCCCTCCTGGGGCTTCTCCTTCGCGGTGTCCGGAATGACCAGGCCGGAAGCCGTGGTCTGCTCGGCGTCGAGCGGCTGGACCACAATGCGGTCCTCGAGCGGCTTGATCGCAACCTTGGAGCTGGTGGTCGACACGATCCGGTCTCCCCCTTCGGAGATCTCACGGGGTTTAACAGTCTGTGGGTGGCGACCGAACCGATCCGTCGTCGCGGGTGCCGGACCTGTCCCTGTCGCGCAGAGTGATGCTGGCACTCTCCAGGGGGGAGTGCCAGACCCGAGACTATGACCGCGATTAGCACTCGGTCAAGCGGAGTGCCAATTCACCACCCTCGCGCCGTCTCGATCGGGGCTCCGTCGGATCACCATCAGGACAACGTCGGGGCGGAGCTTCACGTTCCGTACGACGGTACGGAGATGACGCACCCCGAGAGCCGACTGCCGGGACGACCCGACGAGCGGGCGAGCGCCGCGCGGTCGTCGTCCGCCCCCGGCGGCTGCGCGGATCCGCTGGTGGCCGTGGTCCTGGTGGTCGCGGAGGCGGCGGCCGGGGCGCTGCTGGCGATCTGGCTGATGATGCGGGGCCTGGCACGGTCGCACGAGGCGACCGGGGGCAAGGTCTCCGCGCCACCGCCCGCGGACCCGGGCATGGACTGGACGCCGGTCATCGTGTTCGCCGTCCTCGCCCTCCTGGTCGCTTGCGTCGCCGCGGAGTTGCTGCGCAGCGGGTGGTACTGGTCCGGCGGGACACAGGTGGTCGTCGCGGTGGCGCTGGGCGTCATGGTTCTGGCGACCGCCGTGGAGGAAAGCGTCCGGGAGGCTCCGGAACCGACCCCGGCTCCGGCCCCCACCTACGCCTCCCCGCCCTGCCGCAGCGGGGGCGACAGCGACGAATGCGCGCGCAGCGGGCGCTGAGCGCGCATTCGGGGCCGTCCGTACGACCGGCACGGGTCAGACGTAGTCCTCCAGCTTCGCCACCGCGTAGCCCTTGTCCGTGATGGTCTTCATGACGCGGCGGATCATGTCGGGCATGGAGCCCTTCCAGTCCTCCTTGCCCCGGAAGTGGGTGAGGACGATGTCGCCGGGGTGCAGGTCCTGGTCCCACTCCCGCCATTCCATGCGGTCGGGGAAGGCCTCGGCGGACCACAGGGGTACGGCGGTGATCCCGCAGGACTTGGCGACGACGAGGGTGTCGCGGTTGTAGTTGCCGTAGGGCGGGCGGAAGAGGGTGGGGCGCTTGCCGTAGTTCTTGAGGATCTTCTCCTGCTGGCCGCAGATCTCCCGCTTCTGCTCGGCGTAGGAGAGGCCGGGCAGGTAGCGGTGGTTGAGGGTGTGGTTGCTGATGGTCACCCCGCGCTGCTGCATCTTCTTGAAGTAGCCGTAGTCGTCGTTGATGACGTAGTCGCTGACGAACGCGCTGTACGGGATATCCAGTTCGGTCATCATCCGCAGCAGCTCGGGGTCCTTCTCCGCCCCGTCGTCCATCGTCAGGAAGACGATCTTCTCTTTGGTCGGGACGGTGGTGAAGACCGGCGGCAGCCCCTTGTCGTTCCGGACCTCGAAGCCCTTGCGGGTGGTGATGGACGGCTTCGCCTTCGGCGGCTCGGGGGCGGCGAGCGGGGTCTTGGCGAGCCTCCACTTCTTCGCCGCGACGGCTCGCGCGGCCTGCTTCTTCCTGACCTTCTCGGCGTACGTGTCCGGGGCCCGGGCGGGCCCGGCCTGCGGGGACGCGTCGCCCGACCGGCCGGCGACGGTCTTGGCGGGTGCACCGGGAGCCCCCGCGCCGCCATCACCCGTCTCCGCCGCGCATCCGGAGACGACGGCGGCGGCCAGCAGGGCCGCCAGCACGACGACGCCCGACCTGTGACGTTTTCCGGCTGATTTTTCGTTTTGTCGTACTAGCTGCATGGCGCCGCATCCTGCCAGCCGCCGCCCGTGCGCCCTTTCCGACACCGCGAGCGGACCGGCGCCGTCCCCCGGGCGGCCCACAGGGACCCCGGGCGCCCGGCCTGGCCCACAATGGACCGGGTGAACGCAACGACCCCCTCCGCCTCCTCCGCTTCCTCGGCCGACGACCCCGCCCGCGCCGCCTTCGCCGCGCTGCGCACCCCCGAGGGCGAACAGCTGCTGGCCGAGCTGCGCGACCACGACCCGGCCGACGAGCTGGCCACCGCGACCCGGCTGCGCCGGGCGCACCCGGCGGAGCTGGTGTCGGCGGCCCTGGGCCAGGCCCGGTTGCGGCAGCGGGCGGTCGCCAAGTTCGGGGCCGAGGACGCGTACCGGATGTACTTCACGCCCAACGGGGTCGAGCAGGCCACCCGCACCTCGGTCGCCGCCCACCGCGCCGCCCGGTTCGCCGGACTCGGCGTGCGGAGCGTGGCCGACCTGTGCTGCGGGATCGGCGGCGACGCGATCGCCCTGGCCCGCGCCGGGATCTCCGTGCTCGCCGTGGACCGCGACCCGCTGACCGCCGAGGTGGCCCGCGCCAACGCGGAAGCGCTGGGGCTCGGGGAGCTGATCGAGGTGCGGTGCGCCGACGTCACGGAGATCGACACGGCCCCGTACGACGCGGTCTTCGTGGACCCGGCCCGGCGCGGCGCAAGAGGAGGGGCCGCGCGCAGCGCGTCGGGCAGGGGCGGTGGCCGGGCGACGGGCGGGCGGATTTTCGACCCGGAGGCGTACTCACCGCCGCTGTCCTGGGCCACGGCCGCCGCGCTGAAGGCCCCCAGGGCGGCGCTGAAGATCGCCCCGGGCATCCCGCACGAGGCGATCGGCCCGGAGGCGGAGGCCGAGTGGATCTCGGACGGCGGGGACGTGAAGGAGGCCGTGCTCTGGTACGGCGAGGGCATCGCACCCGGTTCGTTCCGGGCCACCCTGCTGCCGTCCGGGGCGACCCTGAGCGCCCCGGCACCGCTGCCGGCGCCGCCGGTGGGCCCGGTCGGGCGCTATCTGTACGAGCCGGACGGCGCGGTGATCCGGGCCCATCTGGTCGCGGACCTCGTGGAGCGGTGCGGCGGGCGGCTGGTGGACGAGACGATCGCGTACATCACGAGCGACGAGCCGTTCTCCTCGCCGTACGCCGCCGGGTACCGGATCACCGACGAGCTGCCGTTCAGCATGAAGCGGCTGAAGGCGCTGCTGCGGGAGCGTCAGGTCGGCGTGCTGACCGTCAAGAAGCGGGGTTCGGCGGTCGAACCGGAGGAGCTGCGACGGCGGATGAAGCTGAGTGGTCCGAACGCGGCGACGGTGTTCCTGACGCGGGTCGCGGGTGCCCCGACGATGCTGATCGGCCATCCGCTGGGCTGACCGGTACGGACCCGGCCCCCGTGCCCGTACCGCTGCCGCCGAGCATGAGCACGCGCACCACCCAGCGGCGGTGGGCCAGGGCGGTCACCCCGCCGACCAGCGCGGTCAGCCAGGCGACCATGCCGACGCCCATCATCAGGGCGACCAGCCCGTACGTCTCGCGGCCCGGCCGTGCGCTCGCGGGCCCGATGACGCAGAGAGCGAGCCCCGTAGCGCCCAGGACGAACGACAGCAGCAGCCAGGTGAGGCTCGTCCCGGGCATCCGCAGCCGCCGGTCGCGCTCGGGGTCGCGGTCGAGCGCGCCCCACGCGTCGAGGAGCGAACGGACCTCGCGGTCCCGGGAGATGCCCAGGCAGGCGAAGACGACGGCCGGAATCAGGACCGCCGCGCCGACGACCAGACTGACGACTCCGGCGATGCCGCTGAAGAAGTCGGACCCCTGCTCGATGAAGACGATCCCCGAGCCCACCACGCTCCAGCCGGTCGCGGCGAGCGCCGCCCACATCCAGAGCAGCCCGAGCCGCCCCGGCCCCACGTGCATCTTCACCAGCTCGCCCAGGACCACGGCCCGGTCGGCGAGCATCGCCTCGCGGTCGGGCCAGGACCGGATCTCGACGGGCGGAGGGGGAGGCGGGAGCGGGGCACGGCGTGGCATGCGCAGAACACTACCGATCCGGCCCCGGGGCCCTCGGTCAGGCGTCGCGCAGGGCCTGGATGTCCAGCTTCCGCATGCCGAGCATCGCCTTCATCGCCCGGCCCGCCTTGGCCGGGTCCGGGTCGGCCAGCAGGCGCGGCAGCTCGTTCGGCACGATCTGCCAGGACACCCCGAACTTGTCCTTGAGCCAGCCGCACTGGCCCTCCTCGCCGCCCTCGGAGAGCGCGTCCCAGAACCGGTCCACCTCGGCCTGGTCCGCGCAGTCGACGGAGAGCGAGATCGCCTCGGTGAAGGGGAACTGCGGTCCGCCGTTGAGCCCCGTGTAGTCCTGCCCCGCGAGCCGGAAGGCGACCGTGAGCACCGAGCCCGTCCGGCCGGGTGCCTCGTCGCCGTAGTAGGTGGTGTCCAGGATCCGGGAGTCACCGCCGAAGATCGCGACGTAGTGCTCGGCCGCCTCCTCGGCCTGACCGTCGAACCAGAGACACGGGGTGATCTTCTGCATGACCTTCACCTCTTCGGGCCGTCCACACGTCCGGGCCGGGCGGTCCGGACGTCGTGGAAGGTAGACCGGGCCCGCCGCCGGAACTCATCGGACACGCGAGGGAATCCCGCGCCTCACTCCACCGCTTCGAACCGCCACCGGTGCACGGCCCGGGTGATCAGGTCGGCGTCGGGCTCGGGGAGTTCGGGGAGGTCGTCACCGTACGAGGCGTCCGGCCACCAGGTCATCACGAGCACCCGGTCCTGCGGGGCGCGCAGCAGTTCGCGGCGGGCGGGCTCGCCGGGCAGCTCGGCGGAGCGGGCGCGGGCCCACTCCAGGAGTTCGCCGCCCCGGCCCTCGGTGGCGCGGGCCTCCCACATCAGGACGATGGCCGGGCCGCTCATGAGTACAGGTTGTCCTTGCTGATCTCGTGCACGTGATCGTGGTCGTGTGCGCGCGAGTGGGCGTGGGCGTGCGCGGCCCCCGGCACGTGCGGCTCCGTCACCGGCAGCGAGGAGTCCGCCGACAGCTCCAGGTCGGAGGGGAGCCGGTTGCGGGCGACCATCTCCGCGCCGAGCGCCGCGACCATCGCGCCGTTGTCGGTGCAGAGCTTCGGGCGGGGCACCCGCAGCCGGATCCCGGCCCGCTCGCACCGCTCCTGGGCCAGGGCCCGCAGCCGGGAGTTGGCCGCGACGCCACCGCCGATCATCAGGTGGTCGACGCCCTCGTCCTTGCAGGCCCGGACCGCCTTTCGGGTGAGCACGTCCACCACGGCCTCCTGGAAGGACGCCGCCACATCCCGGACGGGCACCTCCTCGCCCGCCGCGCGCTTCGCCTCGATCCAGCGCGCCACGGACGTCTTCAGCCCGGAGAAGGAGAAGTCGTACGGGGCGTCGCGCGGCCCGGTCAGACCGCGCGGGAACGCGATGGCCTTCGGGTCGCCCTCGCGGGCCAGCCGGTCGATGACCGGGCCGCCGGGGAAGCCGAGGTCCAGGACGCGGGCGATCTTGTCGAAGGCCTCGCCCGCCGCGTCGTCGATCGTCGCGCCGAGCGGGCGGACGTCGGCGGTGATGTCGGGGGCCAGGAGCAGGGAGGAGTGGCCGCCGCTGACCAGCAGGGCCATCGTCGGCTCGGGCAGCGGGCCGTGCTCCAGCTGGTCGACGCAGATGTGCGAGGCGAGGTGGTTGACCCCGTAGAGCGGCTTGCCGAGGGCGTACGCGTACGCCTTCGCGGCCGAGACGCCGACGAGGAGGGCTCCGGCGAGCCCGGGTCCTGAGGTGACGGCGATCCCGTCGAGGTCGCGGGCGCTGACGCCCGCCTCCTTCAGGGCGCGCTCGATGGTGGGGACCATCGCCTCCAGGTGGGCGCGGGAGGCGATCTCCGGGACGACGCCGCCGAAGCGGGCGTGGGTGTCGACGCTGGAGGCGACGGCGTCGGCGAGCAGGGTCGTGCCGCGCACGATGCCCACGCCGGTCTCGTCGCAGGAGGTCTCGATGCCGAGTACGAGGGGTTCGTCGGCAGCCATCATTCAGTCCCGGTCTCTGGTGCGTTGTCGGTCGCGTGTTCGTGCAGGGTGAGGCGCATGACCAGGGCGTCGATGTTCCCCGGCTGGTAGTAGCCGCGCCGGAAGCCGATCGGCTCGAAGCCGAAGCGCTCGTACAGCTTCTGCGCCCGGGTGTTGTCGACCCGGACCTCCAGCAGCACGGTGGCGCACTCGAAGGCGGTCGCGGCCTTCAGCAGGTCGGTGAGGAGTTCGGAGCCGAGGCCGGTGCCCCAGGCCTCGCGGCTGACCGCGATGGTCTGGACGTCGGAGAGGTCGCCGAGGGCGGCGAGCCCCGCGTATCCGACGATACGCCCGGTGGCGGGCTCCTCGGCGACGACGTAGTGGCGGGTGGCGCCGGGGCCGCGGGCGTGGGCCAGCTCGGACCAGAACATGCCGGGCGACCAGGCGTCGTCCGGGAACAGCGCGTGTTCGAGCTCCAGCACCGGTTCGATGTCCCACCAGCGCATCCGGCGCAGGACGGCGGTGGCGGCGGCGCTCACTTGGGGGTGACCACCTTGTAGTTCTTCGGGACCTGGGCGTCGGGCCGGCGCAGATAGAGCGGCTGCGGCTCCAGCAGCTCCTGCCCGGCGGCGAGCCGTTCGGCGGCGAGCGCGGCGAGCGCCCCGGCGGCCACGTGCTCGGGGCCGCGCGCGTCCGGGAAGGACTCCGGGTAGAGCCTCGCGCCCGCGCCGACGACGGGGAGCCCGGCGACGGCCTCGGCGATGTCGGCGGGCCGGTCGACGGCGGGTTCGCCCGTACGGGTGCGGGCGTCCTCGTACCGCGCCCAGTACACCTCTTTGCGGCGGGCGTCCGTCGCCACGACGAAGGGCCCTTCCAGGCCGTCCCGCCCCGCGGCGTACGCGATCCCGTCGAGGGTGCACACGCCGTGGACCGGTACGGAGAGGGCGGAGCCGAAGGTGGCGGCGGTGACCAGGCCGACGCGCAGACCGGTGTACGGGCCGGGGCCGACGCCGACGACCACGCCCGTCACGGCGTCGAGCTTCGTCCCGGCCTCGGCGAGGACCCGGTCGACGGCGGGCAGCAGCAGCTCCCCGTGCCTGCGGGCGTCGACCTGTCCGGAGGAGGCGATGACGGACGTGCCGTCGTGCAGGGCGACGGTGACGGCGGGGGTGGCGGTATCCATGGCGAGCAAGAGCACACAAACAGCCTACGGCTCCGCCGACGGCGTTACGGCGCCCGTACGGCGTCCCGGCCCGCACCCGCGCTGCTGCTACCGTCACCGGGTATCCGCGGGTACGACGTAAACGCTTGTACGACATGCGGCAGACGGCCGCCGAAAGGGGAGTTCAGGTGGCAAGGAGCAGCTCGGGAATCGTGGCCGGGCTCACCGCCGCGGCGGTCGCCGCGGTCGCCTTCCTCGCTTACCAGGCCTCGGCCAACGCCCCCGACTCGGTGGCCTCCTCGCCGGGCCCGAAGACCTCCGCGACGGCCCCGGCCAAGCCCTCCGCCAAGCCGGAGCCGGCCGATCCGCTGGCCGTCCCGGCGGCGTCCGGCAAGGGCGAGCGCGTCGTGTACGCGCTGAAGGACCGCCGGGTGTGGCTGGTCAACGAGGACAACAGGTCGATCCGGACCTTCACGGTCATGCCGAGCCCCGTCAGCCCGCCGCCCGGGGTCCACAAGGTCACCTCGCGCTCCGGCACGGTCCAGGGCTCGGACGGCGTCCCGATCGAGCACGTGGTCCGCTTCGCGAACGTGGACAACGTGGCGATCGGCTTCAGCGCCGCGCAGGACGGCTCGATGGCCAGCCCGGACCCGACGTCGAAGACCGGCGGCGTGCGGATGAAGCGCGCGGACGGCGACGCGATGTGGACCTTCGCGACGATCGGCGCGAAGGTCGTCGTCGTCCCGTAGCCGTCGGGCTCGCGCTTCGCTCAGGCCGCGTGGGGCCGGACGGCGTCCGGGTGGCCGCCGCCCCCGTCCCGGTCCGGCGCGCCGGAGGCTTCACAGGCCCCCGTGGTGTCGCTCGGCGGGGTGGAGACCGCGGTGGCCGCGGCGCACGAGGCCAGCAGGTCTTTCATCGACAGGACGGACGGGGCGGACGGAGTCGTTCGCGGCTGCGGTCGCGCTGCGCGCTCGGGCGTCGGCATGGATGCCTCCTGGGGGCTCCGGTGGAGGGCGCGGTTAGGTAAGCCTAACCACACCTCGTGCCCATGTGACCATGACCACGGTCTCCCGCGCAACAATTTACCGACACCCTGTCGGGAAGGCCACCCCCGAGGCGTTACGCCAGCGCCTCCCGCAGCCCCGCCCAGCGCGCCCCGATGCCCACCAGGGTCACCTCGCGCCGCTCGTCGTCGGTGTCGCCGGTCGCGCGGTCGATGAGGACCCGCAGCCGGTCCTCCGAGAGCTCCTCGACCTTGCCGTCGCCCCACTCCACGACCACCACCGACTCGGGCAGCGACACGTCCAGGTCCAGGTCCTCCATCTCGTCGAGCCCGCCGCCCAGGCGGTACGCGTCGACGTGGACCAGAGCCGGGCCCTGGACCAGCGAGGGGTGGACGCGGGCGATGACGAAGGTGGGCGAGGTGACCGCGCCGCGCACGCCGAGGCCTTCACCGAGGCCGCGGGTCAGGGTGGTCTTCCCGGCGCCCAGCTCGCCCGTGAGCATCACCAGGTCGCCGGGGGCCATCACCCCGGCCAGGCGGCGGCCGAGGTCCTGCATCTGTTCGGGGGAGGTGACGGTGAGCGTCACGGTGACGGCCTCGGGCACGGCCCCGACGGCGTCGGGATCGGTCGCCCCGGCAGGCTCGGGAACGGTCTCAGCGGCCGGGCTGTTGTGCGGTGCTTCCATGTCCGCCAACGTTAGCGGCCGGCACCGTGCCGCTGCGTACGAGCAGGTCGGCCAGCCGGTCCGTGACGGTCTCCGGGTGCTCCAGCATCACCAGGTGCCCGGCGTCCGGCACGATCACCAGCTCGGCGTCGGGCAGGACGTCCGCGATGGCCTCGCTGTGCGAGCTGGGCGTCACCAGGTCCTTGTCCCCGGCCAGGATCAGCACGGGCACCTCCCGGAACCCGGGCAGCGCGCCGCTCTTGTCGTGCTCGGTGAACGCCGGGTAGAACTCGGCGACCACGTCGATCGGGGTGGCCTCGATCAGCCGCTCCGCGAACCGGGCGACCGCCGGGTCGACGTCCCGGGACCCGAACGAATACCGCTTGATCAGCCCGGCGAAGAGGTCCGCGGTGGCCCGCCGCCCCTTCTCCACCAGCTCCGCCTGCGACCCCAGCGCCTTCAGCACGCCGGGCAGCACCCGGCGCACCGCGTTCACGCCCGCCGTCGGCAGCCCGAAGTTCACCTCGCCGAGCTTGCCGCTGGAGGTGCCGATCAGGGCGACGGCGGCGACCCGGTCCCGGATCAGCGCCGGGTACTGGTCGGCCAGCGCCATCATCGTCATGCCGCCCATGGAGTGCCCGGCCAGCACCAGCGGGCCCTCGGGCGCCGCCGCGTCGATGACCGCCTTCAGATCGCGGCCGAGCTGGTCGATGCCGACCGGCACCCCGTCCGCCTGGGACCGGCCTCGCCCGGAGCGGCCGTGGCTGCGCTGGTCCCAGTAGACGGCACGGACCAGGCCGCGCAGGGCGGCCCGCTGGAAGTGCCAGGAGTCCTGGCCGAGGCAGTAGCCGTGGCTGAAGACGACGGTGACCGGGGCGGGGGCCTTGCGCCCGAAGAGCCGGCGGCGACGCGTGCCGGAGGAGGCGCTCTCGTCGGCCGTCGCCGGCGTGGCCTCCACCTCGTCGACCTCGTAGTACAGCTCGGTCCCGTCGTCCGCGACGGCCCGGCCCGGGGTGCCGCGCAGCGAGCCGTAGGGCCCGGTCGCGTCCAGCGCGAGGCGGGCCTTCTTGCGCATGCCGCGTCCGACGGTGAGCCGCTCGACGGCGACCCCGGCCGCCGCACCGGCGGCGAGCACCCCTATCGCGGCGCCGGCGATCCCGGCCCGCCGCCAGTTCGCCGCACCGGCCGCTCCCGCCGCGTTCGCGGCCGCGGCCACCACGGCCTCCGCGCTGCTCTCGCTCACCGCGGCACGCCCCCGGTCACCTCGTCGGCCGTCTCGTTCACGTACACGCGGGGCACCCGGGCGCCGATGCGGGTGACGATCTCGTACGCGATGGTGCCGGCGGCCTCCGCCCAGTCCTGCGCGGTCGGCTCACCCCGGTCCCCCGGCCCGAACAGCACCGCCTCCGCGCCCGCCTCGGGCCGGTCGCCTTCGAGGTCGACGACGAACTGGTCCATGGCGACGCGGCCCGCGACCGTGCGTACCTTCCCGCCGACCAGGACGGGCCCGCTGCCGGAGGCGTGGCGCGGGACGCCGTCCGCGTAGCCGACAGGGATCAGGCCGAGGGTCGTGTCGGCGGGAGTCGTGTAGTGGTGGCCGTAGCTGACGCCGTGTCCGGCCGGGGCGTCCTTGACCAGGGCGACGGCCGCGGCGAGCGTCATCACCGGGCGCAGCCCGAGCTCGGCCGATGTGCCCAGCTCGGGGGCGGGCGAGATGCCGTACATCGCGATGCCGGTCCGGACGAGGTCGAAGTGCGCCTCGGGAATCGTGAGCGTGGCCGCGGAGTTGGCCAGGTGCCGCACCTCGGGATCCACGCCCTCCTTCTCGGCGTACGCCACCAGGTCGCGGTAGACGGCGAGCTGGGCGGCGATCGAGGGGTGGCCGGGCTCGTCGGCGCAGGCGAAGTGGGACCAGAGTCCGGTGATCCGGAGGTGTCCGGCCCGTTCGGCGTCGCGGGCCGCGCCGACCAGTTCGGGCCAGTCGGCGGGCTGGCAGCCGCCCCGGCCGAGGCCGGTGTCGGCCTTGAGCTGGACGCGGGCCGGGCGGCCGGCGGCCTCGGCGGCGGCGACGATCTCGCGCAGCGCCCACATGCCGCCGGCCGATACGTCGATGTCGGCCTCGATCGCCTCGCGCCAGGGCCCGCCGGGCGTCCACAGCCAGCACATGATCCGGCCGTCGAGTCCGGCCGCCCGCAGCGCGAGCGCCTCGTGCGGGGTCGCGGTGCCGAGCCAGGTCGCCCCGGCGGCCCGCGCGGCCCGCGCGCAGGGCACCGCGCCGTGCCCGTACCCGTCGGACTTCACGACGGCCATGAGCTGCGCACCGGCAGCCCGCTCGCGCAGGACGCGCACATTGGCGCGCAGCGCGGCGAGGTCGATCTCGGCACGGGCTCTCAGGGACGCTGTCTCGTTCATCGCGCCCAGTGTCTCAGAGGCCCCGGCCGCGTCCCCGGCAGCGCACGCCGGTATCCGGACTTATGTACGTTTCATCACATGCCGGAGGTGGTCGACCAGCACGGGCACATGGCTGTCGGCGACGTCCTTGGCGGCGGTGACCAGGGTGACGGGCCCGCCGCCCCGCACGAGCCCCACCAGCCGTTCGACCGCCTCCGTGTGCGCGGTGTCGTCCAGCTCGGTGCGGTAGCGCTCGACGAACTCCTCGTGCCGGTCCGCACGGTGGTGGTGGTACCAGGAGCGCAGCTCGTCCGAGGGCGTGACGTCCTTGAGCCATACGTCGATGGCGGCCCGCTCCTTGGAGACGCCCCGGGGCCAGAGCCGGTCGACCAGCACCCGGGTGCCGTCGGCGTCCTCGACCGGGTCGTAGGCCCTGCGTACGCGTACGGATTCGCTCACGCTCTCCACCATCTCCCCGGCTCACCCCGCCCGCACGTCGCGCCAGGCCGCCGGGATGCCGTCGGCGACGTCCTGCGCGGAGACCGGGGCCCCGTCCGAGCCGTGCCGGGCGGCGAGCCCGTGCAGATACGCGCCCACCGACGCGGCGTCGCGCGGAGCGAGCCCGGCCGCGAGCAGGGAGCCGGTGAGCCCGGAGAGGACGTCGCCGCTGCCCGCCGTGGCGAGGTAGGCCGTGCCGGTCGGGTTGACCCGGACGGGGGTGTCGCGGGCCTCGGCGATCAGGGTGGTGGAGCCCTTGAGGAGCACGGTGGCGCGGTAGCGGGCGGCCAGTTCGCGCACCGCGGTGAGCCGCCCGGACTCGACCTCCTCGCGGGCCGTGCCGAGCAGCGCGGCGGCCTCCCCCGCGTGCGGGGTGAGGACGGTCGGGGCGGTCCGGGTCCGTACGGTCTCGGCGTCCAGCAGCCGCAGCCCGTCCGCGTCGACGAGCACCGGCACATCGGCGGCGAGCACATCGGCGACGGCGGCCTCCGCTGCCCGCCCGTCCCCCAGCCCGGGTCCGACCACCCAGGCCTGCACCCGCCCGGCCTTCGACGGCGGCCCGGCGTGCACCAGCGCCTCGGGGAACCGGGCGATCACCGCGTCCGCGCCCGGTCCGACGTACCGCACGGCCCCGGCCCCGCCGCGCAGCGCGCCCGCGACGGCGAGGACGGCGGCGCCCGGGTAGCGCTCGGACCCGGCGACGACACCGACGACGCCGCGCCGGTACTTGTCGCTCTCCGCGCCCGGCACCGGCAGCAGCGCGGCCACGTCCGCGTACTGGAGCGCCTCCAGGTCCGGCGGCTCGGGCAGTTCCGGCCCGAGCCCGATGTCCACCAGCCGCAGGGCGCCCGCGTGTTCGGCGGCCGGGTCGATCAGGAGGCCCGGCTTGTACGTCCCGAAGGTGACGGTGGCATCCGCGCGGACGGCCTCGCCGTGCACCTCCCCGGTGTCGGCCTCGACCCCGCTCGGCAGGTCGACGGAGATCACCGGCGTACGGTCCCGGGTCACCGTGTGCACCAGCTCGGTGGCGTCCTCGCGCAGCCCGCCGCGCCCGCCGATCCCGGTGATGCCGTCCACGACGAGGTCGAGCACGCCGAGCCCGTCCGGCCCGTCGACGACCTGTCCCCCAGCCGCACGGAACGCGGCGAGCCCGCCGGGGTGGGCCCGGTCGGGGGCGAGCAGCAGGGCGCGCACGCCCGCGCCCCGGCGGGCGAGGCGGGCGCCCGCGTACAGCGCGTCGCCGCCGTTGTCGCCGCTGCCGACGAGGAGCAGGACCCGGGACCCGTACACCCGCCCGTTGCGCCGCAGCAGATCGCCGCAGGCGGCGGCGAGCCCGGCGGCGGCGCGCTGCATCAGGGCGCCCTCGGGCAGGCGTTGCATGAGGGCGGCCTCGGCGGCCCGTACGGTCTCCACGCTGTAGGCACGTCGCATGGGTCCAACCCTCCGCGATCGGGGGGCGGGACGCCAGCGTGGCCGGGCGTGGCGGGCCGATCCGGGAGGGAGGCTTCACCCCTCCGCGATCACCACCGCCGAGGCCACCCCCGCGTCATGGCTGAGCGAGACGTGCCAGCCCCGTACGCCCAGTTCGGCGGCGCGGGCCGCGACCGTGCCGCTGACCCGCAGCCGGGGCTGCCCGCTCTCCTCGACCCAGACCTCCGCGTCGCTCCAGAGCAGCCCGCCCGGTGCGCCGAGCGCCTTGGCCAGGGCCTCCTTCGCGGCGAACCGGGCGGCGAGCGAGGCGATCCCGCGCCGCTCGCCGCTCGGCAGCGTCAGCTCGCTCCCGACGAAGAGCCGGTCGGCCAGCTGGGGCGTACGCTCCAGCGCGGCGCCGAACCGCTCGATCTCGGCCACGTCGATGCCGACCCCAATGATCACGGCCCCCACCCTCGTTCGCTCACTTGCTCACTCGCTCACTCCACGGTCACGGACTTCGCCAGATTGCGCGGCTGGTCCACTTCGTTGCCGCGGGCCGTCGCGAGCTCGCAGGCGAAGACCTGGAGCGGCACGGTGGCGACCAGCGGCTGAAGCAGCGTAGGCGTTGCGGGGACGGTGATGAGGTGGTCGGCGTACGGGACGACGGCGTCGTCACCCTCCTCGGCGACGACGATCGTGAGCGCGCCCCGGGCCCGGATTTCCTGGATGTTGGAGACGATCTTGTCGTGGAGGACGGAACGCCCGCGCGGTGAGGGGACGATGACGACGACCGGGAGGCCCTCCTCGATGAGCGCGATGGGCCCGTGCTTGAGCTCGCCCGCCGCGAACCCCTCGGCGTGCATGTAGGCGAGTTCCTTGAGCTTGAGCGCGCCTTCCAGGGCGACCGGATAGCCGACGTGCCGGCCGACGAAGAGGACGGTGTCGTGGTGGGCGAGGGAGCGGGCCAGTTCGCGGACGGGCTCCATGGTGGCGAGGACGCGTTCGACCTCGGCGGAGATCGCGGAGAGCTGACGCACGACCGTACGGATCTCGTCGCCCCACTTCGTGCCGCGCACCTGGCCGAGGTAGAGGGCGACGAGGTAGCAGGCGACGAGCTGGGTGAGGAAGGCCTTGGTGGAGGCGACGGCGACTTCGGGTCCGGCGTGCGTGTAGAGCACGGCGTCGGATTCGCGCGGGATCGTCGAGCCGTTGGTGTTGCAGATCGCGAGCACCTTGGCGCCCTGTTCGCGGGCGTGCCGCAGGGCCATCAGGGTGTCCATGGTCTCGCCGGACTGGGAGATGGCGACGACGAGGGTGCGCTGGTCGAGGATCGGGTCCCGGTAGCGGAACTCGCTGGCGAGTTCGGTCTCGCAGGGCAGCCGGGTCCAGTGCTCGATGGCGTACTTGGCGATCATCCCGGCGTGGAACGCGGTGCCGCAGGCGACGATGACGACCTTGTCGACCTCGCGCAGCTCGACGTCCGGGATGCGGACCTCGTCGAGGTGGAGCGCGCCTTCGCCGTCGACCCGGCCGAGGAGGGTGTCGGCGACGGCCTGGGGCTGGTCGGCGATCTCCTTGAGCATGAAGGAGGCGTAGCCGCCCTTCTCGGCGGCGGAGGCGTCCCAGTCGACGTGGTACTCCCGTACGTCGGCGGGCTCCCCGTCGAACCCGGTGACGGTGACGCCCTCGGGGCTCAGCTCGACGACCTGGTCCTGGCCCAGCTCGATCGCGGAGCGGGTGTGCGCGATGAAGGCGGCGACGTCGGAGGCGAGGAACCACTCGTCCTGCCCGACGCCCACGACGAGCGGTGAGTTGCGCCGCGCGCCGACGACGACGTCCGGCTGGTCCGCGTGGACGGCGACGAGGGTGAAGGCCCCCTCCAGCCGCCGGCACACCTGCCGCATGGCGTCCGCGAGGTCCCCGCCCGCCGAGAACGCCTCGGCCAGCAGATGCCCGACGACCTCGGTGTCCGTCTCCGACTCCAGGGCGTGCCCGCGCCCGGTCAGCTCGCGCCGCAGGGCCGCGAAGTTCTCGATGATCCCGTTGTGCACGACGGCGACCCGGCCCGCGTTGTCCAGATGCGGATGGGCGTTGGCGTCGGTGGGGGCCCCGTGCGTCGCCCACCGGGTGTGCCCGATCCCGGTCCGCCCGGCCGGCAGCGGCCGGTCGCCCAGCTCCTTCTCCAGATTGACGAGCTTGCCCGCCTTCTTCGCGGCGGCGAGCCCGCCGTCCGCGAGAACGGCGACACCCGCCGAGTCGTAGCCCCGGTATTCGAGGCGCTTGAGTCCCGCGACGACGACGTCCTGCGCCGACTGCATACCGACATAACCCACGATTCCGCACATAGCGGCACCATAAGGCCGGAAGCGGCTCCACGGCAGGGCGGGCCGCGCCCGACGGCATGTCACACCGCCGGGCGCGGGCCCACTGTTCCGGTCCTTGGCCCTCGCGGGTCTAGGAGCAGTACTGCGCCTCCTTGCCGATCGACCGGTACATGCAGTCCGCGTTCTCGATCAGTTGCAGCACCGCGTCCCGGTTGCGGGAGGTCTCGCGCTCGATGACCTCGTCGGGCGGGTAGAAGCCGCCGCCCCAGGACGAGCTCGGGTACATCTCGAAGGTGTAGCCGAAGATCTTCTGCGAGCCCCACAGCCAGTCGTCGATCGACCCGTCGGTGATGTACAGGTCGCTGGACTGCTCGGCGGTGTAGCCGTTGCTCGCCGCCATCTTCTGCCCCACGGCCGCGAACGCGTTGCGGTCGTCGGCGGTCATGCCGGGGGCGGTGTCGTTGTACGTGTAGCCGAAGGGCCACAGCACCAGTTCGCTGTACGTGTGGAAGTCGATGGCCGCCGTGATCTGCTGCTTCCCGCCGACCACCCGGCTGCGCACGAAGTCCGCCACGACCTTCGTCTCGGGCGCGGACTCGGCCGCCCGGCCGCGGTAGGTGTCCGACGACGGGCTGGAGGAGGAGCCGCCGCAGCAGCCCCACTTGTAGGCCCAGTTGCGGTTGAGGTCGGTGCCGATCGCGCTGGAGCCGGAGTTGGGCTGCCGGTTCTTGCGCCAGCTGCGGTACGAGCCGGAGGCGATGTCGTACTCGCCGCCGTCCGGGTTCATGTCCGGCACGATCCACAGCTCGCGGCCGTTGACCGCCTGCGTGATCCGGGAGTCGGTGCCGTAGCCGGCGGCGAACTCGCGGAGCAGGTAGAGCGACATCTCGACGGTCAGGTGCTCGCGCGCGTGCTGGTGGGCGGTGAACAGCACCTCGGGTTCGGCCTCGTCGGTGCCGACGTTGTCGCTGACCTTGACCGCGATGATGTCCCGGCCCTGGTACGTCTTGCCGATGACCCGCTTGCTCATGATCGAGGGGTTCGCGGCGATGCGGGCGTCGATCGCCGCCGTCATCTCGGCGTAGTTGTGGTAGCGGGAGTCGGCGGGCGGGAAGTCCTGGACGCCGGCATCCTCCGCCCCGTGCGCGTGCGCATGGGCGTCGGGCGCGGGCAGGGCCTCCAGGGTGTGCCCGCGCGCCCGCAGCTTCTTGGCCTGGGCGGCGTCCGCGGTGATCACGACGCCGTGGTCGTGCACCTCGTCGATCGAGACGCCCGCGCGGGCGATGTCGGTGCGGGCGGCGGGGGTGGTGCGCCCGGCGATCTCGTACTGGAGCACCCGCTCGTCGGCGGCGACGGCCGCGTTCGGGGCGGAGGGCTCGGCGGTGGCGACGGCGGTCGCGGGGGCCGCGAGGCCGAGGGCGAGCAGAACGGCTAGGGCGGCGTTGCGGCGGGTCCTCGCCGGCCGGGTTCTCGGCCGGGAGGTCCGTGGGGTGACGAGTCGCATGCTGGCATCTCCTGGGTCCGTCGGGGTGGGGGGTGGAGCTGTGCGACGGGCACAGAATGGAGCCATGTCATGAGCCGGTCAAGAATGGGGTTCCGGCCATGATTCACCCGGCCGCCCCTCGCCCCTCACTCACCCGGCCCTCCCGCACACCCCCAAGCTGCACCAGCGCCGCCGGCCGGCCGTGTCGAGGAAGAGCCACCCGCAGCCCTTCCCCGGGCAGGCGCGGACGGTCAGGCGGCGGGGGTCGGCGAGGAGGTCGGCGGCGCGCTGGGCCACGGCGTGCAGCGGCATCCGGAGCCCGGAATCCGGGTGCGGGTTCCAGCGCGCGAGGCCGTCGTCGCCCCGCACGAAGGCGGCGTGGCGCATGGCCTCCTGGACCACCTCGGCGACCCGGGCGAAGGCCGTGTCACGGCCCCGGCCGCCGCTCCCGCCACAGCCCGAGGCACGCCCCTCGGCCCCGCCGCCCCCGTCACGGCTCTCACCCGCTCCCGGCTCGTCCACGAGGCACCCGTACAACGCGCTCCGGAACTCCCGCGCCCCCGCCAGCACCCCGCTCGCCTCCTCCGGCCGCTCCTGCGCCCTCCGCAGCAGCCGGGTGACCGTACGGTCGTCGAGGAGGTCCAGGTGCCCGGCCCAGACCGCGAGCGTGCGGTAGCCGCGCAGCCACTCCGAACCGGGCAGCCGCTCGCCGCCCCACCCGGCGTAGGTGTTGCAGAACTCCAGGGCGGGGTCCCCGCCGGTGTTCAGTGGCAGCCACTCCCCCCGCACCCGCACGGCGTACGTGGGCGCCTCGGCCCGCCGCAGCGCCGGGTCGTCCCGGCGTACCCGGTCGTACAGGGTCCGCAGGTCCCGCCCCGGCTCGGCGTCGAAGGCCGACCGCAGGGTGCCGGACACGGACCGGTAGAGGCGCAGCGCGTCGGCGGACCGCCCGCTGCGGTGCAGGGCGAGCATGCTGTCCGCGACGAGGCGCTCGCGTTCGGGGTGCTCCTCGGCGAGCGCGGGAAGCTCGGCGGCGACCTGCTCGTGCCGCCCCAGCGTGAGCAGGAGCCGGGCGCGTTCCTCCGCCGCCGACAGCCGCAGCGCGGCGAGCCGTTGGCCGATCCGGTCGCGCAGGGCCACGTCCGCGACGTCCGCGAGCAGTTCGCCCCGCCACAGCGCCAACGCCCGGTCGTAGTGACGCACCCGCTCCTCGTCACCCACGGCCGCCGCGGCCTCCCGTACGCCGTCCTCGAAGGCCCGGGCGTCGATCACGTGCCCGTCGGGGCGGAGGAGGTACCCGTCGTTCCGCGTCTCCACGTGTACGCCGTCGGGCCCGAGGGCGGCCCGCAGCCGGCCGATGTAGGTGTGCACGGTGGACCGGGCCCCGGGCGGAGCCTCGCCGTTCCAGAGCAGGTCGATGAGCCGCCCGGTCGGCACGGCCCGGCCCGCTTCCAGGGCGAGGACCGCCAGCAGACACCGTTCCTGACGCCGGAGACCGGTGAGCACGGGGCGGCCACGGTGAAGGCCGGCGAACGGTCCGAGCAACTGGAATTCCATCGGGAAAGCATCCGGCCGCACCCGCCCGCGGGGCCACCCCCAGGGGGCTGCAGGGCGCGCCTCCAGCTCGACCGGATTCGGCCTGAGGATCCGACCCGTTCCCACCTACCCTCAACTCACCTAATATTTATGAGGTTTGGGCACTGCTGTCCAGGTGAGGGAGTGGAGCTGGTGGAGGACTTCGCGTTCTTGGTCGTGCTCGTCCTCCTCGTGCTCGTTCCCTACGCATGTCTCCGGGCGGCACGCAACGGATTCCGCAACTGGCGGCTGCCGCCTCCGACCATCCGTCCGGCTCAGGTCGAGCACTTGGAGAAGGCGGTGTTCCGGGAGATCTGCCGTAGGGCGAAGGGCCCCGGATCCGACGTGGACATGCAGGGACACTTCGATGAGCAGGGGTGGAACCGGGGCGACGCCACGCTCATCCTTGCGGAGCCGCTCAAGCACAAGCTGATCAGCGTGCGTGGTTGGAGCCGTGCCGTGTACTTCCCCACGCGCAGGGGCTGGAACGAGTACCGGAGGAGGTTCATGATGGCGGACTCGGTGAGCATTACGGCGTCACCCGGCGGATTCGTGGCGGCGAACATCAACAGTGCCCATGGGGTGGCGCAGTCGGGCTACGGTCACCGGGCGGACCGGCACGACGTCTCCCACCAGCACTTGGTCGAAGCCCTCCGCACCGACGCCCGCGCCGCGGAACCCTCGGAGGGCGTACGGGCTCAGGAATACGCCGACGATCTGGCGGAGGCGGTCCAGGAAGAGAACCCGGCCCGGGTCGACCGCATCCTCAGCCGCGTCAACGCGCTCCTGGAGACCGCGACATCCGCGTTCTCGCTCACCAGAGGACTCCTGCCGCCCGGGACTCTTTGAGCGGGTTCCCCGCCACCTCCGACTTCCGCCACGGACGTTCTCGCCGGCCAGCAGGCCGGGCTGACCTCACCGGCGAGCGACACCCCCGTGGTGAGCGTTTGGTGAGCGCCCCGGCGGATCATCGTCCGGCAGGCCGGGGTCACGGCCTGCCGGACGGACGATCGGGGAGTTCTCATGCGTAAAAACGTTCTCGGCACGGCTGGTACGGCCGGTACGGCTTTCGGTACGGCGTGCGTGACCGTGCTGGCACTCGCACTCGGCACGGCCCCCGCGACGGCGGCCCCGTCCGCGACCACCCAGGGTTCCGGCTGGGAGCCGGCCCCCTCCGCACCCTGGGACGTCCCGGCGGGCGAACGGTGCGCGTTCCCGGTCCACGGTGAACCGATCGTCGACGAGGTGGTCCGCCGCGAACTGCCCCCGCCCGCCGAGGGCGTGACCCGGACCGCCTACAAGGGCGACCTCGTGATCCGGGTGACGAACAAGGAGACCGGAGCCCACTACGACGCCGACGTGAGCGGCACCGCGCTGGTCGACGTGTACGCCTCCGGGGCCCAGTTCTGGCGGGTGCTCGGCCCGGTCCTGGTCGGTGTGGGCGAGGGCAGCCTGGCCCGGGGCCTGTACGTCGTCGACGGGGCGTACACGATCGGCATCAGCCCCACCGGCACCAAGACGGTGGCCGGTCCGGCGGTCAGGACGGACAGCCTCTGCGCCCGGATCGACTGATACAGAGCCCCTACTCCCCCAGCTTCCGCCGCAGCGCCGCACGCTCCGGCTCGGTGCCCGCCGACTCCAGCGCCGACCGGTACGCGGCCGCCGCCTCCCCCGCCCGCCCCAGCCGGGTCAGCAGATCCCCCCGGGCCACCGCGTACGGCGGGTACGCGCGCAGCCTCGGCTCCCCCGACAACGCGTCCAGCAGCGCGAGCCCGGCCCCCGGCCCGTCCCGCATCGCCACGGCCACGGCGCGGTTCACCGCCACCACGGGGGACGGGGTGAGGGTGAGCAGGACGTCGTACAGGGCCACGATCTGCACCCAGTCCGTGGACTCCACGTCCGCCGCCTCGTCGTGGAGGGCGGCGATGGCCGCCTGCACCCCGTAGGGCCCGGCCGGTCCGCCGGTCAGCGCCCGGACCACCAGGTCACGGCCCTCCTCGATCATCGCCCGGTCCCAGCGCCCCCGGTCCTGCTCCTCCAGGAGCACCGGCTCGCCCTCCGGCCCCGTCCGCGCGTCGCGCCGGGCGTGGACGAGGAGCAGCAGAGCGAGGAGTCCGGCGGCCTCTCGTTCGGCGGGCAGCAGGCGGCGCAGTATCCGGGCGAGGCGGATCGCCTCTCCCGCCAGGTCGAGCCGCTGGAGACGGGGGCCGGAGCTGGCCGCGTACCCCTCGGTGAACACCGAGTAGACGACCTGGAGCACCCCGGGCAGCCGCTCCGGCAGCTCGTCGGGTCCGGGCACCCGGAACGGGATCCGGGCCTCACGGATCTTCCTCTTCGCCCGCACGATGCGCTGGGCCATGGTCGCCGTCGGCACGAGGAAGGCGCGGGCCACCTCCGGTGTGGTGAGCCCGGCGAGGCAGCGCAGGGTGATGGCGGTACGGTCCTCGGCGGCGAGGGCCGGGTGGGCGCAGGTGAAGAACAACTGAAGCCGTTCGTCGGGCAGTTCAGCGGCCCCGGCGCTGTCCGCCGCGGGCGCGACGGTCTCCTCCCGTTCCGCGTCGGCCCGGAGGACGGCGAGCCGGGCCGCGTACGCCCGGTCGCGCCGCAGCCGGTCCACGGCCCTGCGCCGCGCGGTCGTCAGCAGCCAGGCCCCGGGGCGGGCGGGGACACCCTCGGCGGGCCAGTGGCGCAGGGCCGCCTCGATCGCCTCGGACGTCACCTCCTCGGCCAGGTCGAGGTCCCCGAACCGGCGGACGAGGGAGGCGAGCAGCAGCCCGCGCTCCTCCCGGAACACCGCCTCGACGGCGCCCACGGCCTCCCCGGCGGCAGCGCCCTCGCCGAGCGCAGCGCCCTCCCCGGCCGCCGGAAGGCCCTCCCCCGCCGAGTCGCCCTCGCCGGCCGGCGGGACGTCCTCGCCCGCCACGGCTCTCAGGCCCCGAAGTCCGCGACCGGCCGGACGACGACCGCGCCGCCGTCGCGCGAGCCGGGACAGCGTGCGGCCCAGTCGAGGGCGGCGTCGAGGTCGGGTACGTCGATCACGAGGAACCCGCCCAGCAGCTCCCGTGTCTCGGCGAACGGCCCGTCCGTCACGGTCCGCTCCCCCGTGGGCGAGACCCGCACGGTGGTCGCGGTGACCAGGTCGGCCAGCGACTCCCCGGAGACGTGGATCCCGGCATCGCGGACGGCCTTGTCGTAGGCCATCCAGTCCTCGACGGTGCACTGGGGCGCGCCGCCCTGCTCGTCGACGGCCCCGCTGTGGATCAGCAGCATGTACTTCATGATCGGCTCCTGTCGCCTGTCGGAACCCTTGTCCGGTCCCCTGTGGTCCCAGCCCTCGGGGCTGCTTACACCATGACGACGAACGGGACAGGCCGCGATCGACACGCCACCGGAATCTTTTCCGCCCGCTCGCCGGGCGCTCACGCGAGGGCGGACTCGCGCACCAGCGTGAACCAGAAGGTGGGGACCGGGTTCGTCCCGGGTGTCACGTCGGCCAGTTCCCACCCGGTGAACCTCGCGCGGAGCTCGTCCGCCGTCACGCCGGACCACGCGTCGTCGAACGCGCCGGGCCCGTACCCGAACATCAGCAAGCGCGCACCGGGCGCGGCACGCCTGGTGAGGCCGGACGCGTAGGCGTCACGGCGGTGCGGCGGGATCCCGCAGTAGCAGCTCAGGTCGAAGAACAGGTCGTACGGGCCGGGCACGCCCAGCTCGTCGAGCCGGGTGGCGTCCCCGCACAGCACAGTGACGTCCGCTCCGGCCGCGTCGGCCTTCTCCCGGGCCTGCCGGACCGCGAGTTCGACCAGGTCGACGGCGGCCACCCGCCAGCCGTGCCGTGCCAGGTACACCGCGTTGGTGCCGGTGCCGCAGCCGAGTTCGAGGGCCCGACCCGGCGCCGGAGAGCCGGGCCCCTCCACCAGGGCCACCAGCTCGGGCGGCGTGACGCCACTGTCCCACGGCGGCTTGCCGTCCCGGTAGAAGCCCTCCAGCACACCTCGGACGAAGGCCTCTTGCTCGATCTCGGCAGCAGTCCCGTGCTCACTCATCGCGACCCTCCAAAAGATTAGAGTTCGACTCTAGTGTCTGACTCTATAGATAGACTCCCGCAATGGACGCGGTCAAGGGTTCCGACGGACAGCACGCCAAACGCCCCGGCAAGAGGGACGAGCGCTCGCGGCGCACCCGCGAGAAGATCGTCGCGGCGGCGCTGGAGCTGTTCGTGGCGCAGGGGTACGGGGCGACCAGCCTTCAGGAGGTCGCGGATCGCGCGGGTGTGGCCGTCCAGACCGTGTACTTCGTGTTCCGGAACAAGCGCACGCTGTTCAAGGACGTCGTCGACACGGCGATCGCGGGCGACGTCGAACCGGTCGCCACGATGGACCGCGACTGGTTCCGCGCGGCGTGCGCCGAGCCGACCGCGGCCGGACAACTGCGCGCCCACGTGCGGGGCGTGCGCGACATCCTCGGCCGGGTCGCCCCGGTCATCCCGCTGATCGCGGCCGCGGCGGCCACGGACCCGGAGATCGCCGCGCAGTGGCCGGCCGACCCCGACCCGCGCTACACGGTTCAGCACGCCGCGGCGGAGGTGCTGACCTCCAAGCCCGACGCCCGCCCCGACGTCGGCACCGCCCGCGCCGCCGACCTGCTGTACGGGCTGCTCAGCCCCGAGCTGTACCTGATCTTCACCCGCGACCGGGGCTGGTCCCCGGAAGCCTGGGAGGCATGGGCCCGCGCGGCCCTGCTGGCCCAGCTCTGCGAGGCCCCGGAGCAGACGGCCGGCCCGGACGACTGACCGGCCGCCTCACGCGCTGATCAGGCCGGGCTCGTCGGCGTACGCACGCGCGTCGCGGCACCCTCGGCAGCACCCCGGCACGGACGACCGGAAGGCCCGGTCGCAGTCGTCGCAGTTCTGGAGCGGGACGACGGGCACGGCGGCGGGCAGGGGCGGCGGGAGCAGCGTGGCGAGCCGGTGCCGCAGCAGTTTGGCGGGATGCCGGAGGGGAGCGGGCGGATCATCCGTGATCGCCGCCCGTACGGCATCCGGCCGCGCTCCGCGCTCCAGCCAGGCGGCGACCCCGGGAACGAGCCCGCGTACGTCCTCCTCGGAGAGGAGGAACAGGGGCGCGGTCTTGGGGAGCCCGGCGAGCAGATCGGCCGCAGCCGCGTACAGGGCTTCGGTGGGCTGCTGCGGAGCGGGCAGCGGCAGGCGGGGCTTACGGGGAGCGGTGGGGGTCGGCACGAGGCGGGGACCGGGGACGGGGTCAACAGGCACGGGCACGGGCACCGGCTCAGGTGCGGCTACGCGTGCGGGCGCCGGCTCCAGCACGGGTACGGCTACGCGTACGGGCTCAGGCTCCGGCACAGGTACGCGTACCGGCTCAGCGGCAGCCACGGGCACAGGCTCAGGGACAGCCACCGGCACAGGCACAGGCTCAGCGGCAGCCACAGGAGCAGCCGCAGCCACAGCGGGAACCACGGGCGCAGCCACAGCCGCACGCACGCGCCCCCGGGCCGCCGCCTCCGGGTGGTTGTACGACTCCGTACGCGTGGCGAGCTTCCCGCCCCCGGCCCGCACCCGGGTGCGGCGCAGGAACCCGTGCTCCTCCAGCTCCCGCAGCGCGGCGGCGATACGGACCTCGCTCTCGGGGAAGCGCTCGGCGAGCGCCTTGACGCCGACGCGTCGCCCGTCGGGCAGCGACTGGATGTGGGTGCCAACGCCGATCGCCAGCAGGGACATGCCCCGGTGCTGGGAGAGCCGGTTGGAGATGATCGTGTAGCCGTCGGTGAGCCGGATGTTGATGTGTACGACTCCGGCGGACGGGGCGCGCGAGGGAGCGCTAACCTGCTGGGTATCCATCGGGAAGTGGTCTCTTCCTTGGTGGTGAGGCCTTCGGTCGGGATGCCAGTCCCGGCCGGGGGCCGTCTCATGTCTGGTGTGGTGGTCAGCGTGAGCATATGCCCGCCAACAGGGCCAAAATCCAGCTCGGTTAGCACACTTCACCCATGTGAGTGATCGCGCCTCCCCCGAGCTGACCGGGACCCGCAGAGGTCAACCCGGGGGGGTTGGGTTGGGTTATTTCTCCAGTGATCAAAGACGGGTAATCAAAAGCTTTTACGTCGTGGGTCACCACGTCGCGGCCCGCCACGTCGTGGACCACCACGTCGCGGCTGTCACGATCCGGTGAGCGCCACCTCGGCTTCACCCCGGCCGCCTGGGCGGACTTCGTCGCCCCGCTCTCCCACGCTCGTGCCGCCCCCCGTACGGTCTGGGCGTGGCTACTCAGAGACCCCCTCGACGTTCGATAGATGATTTCGCGACCTGGCACCCCGTGCTGGGGCTCCTGCGGGCCGCCAAGGCGGGCAAAGCGGCCAAGGCGGGTGCAGATCCCGTCCGTGTGTCAGGTCGCATCGGACACGGCGGTTGGAGTCTGGGCCTCCCTCGCCCGGTGCCACCGCGCGGTCGGGCTGCCCGGTCCGAGGACATACAGGACGAGATCGACGCGGTGGAGCGGGTGCAGACGGCGCTGGCGGAGGCCGGTGTCGACGACGTCTCGTTCTCGGCGAAGATCGACCCGGCCGGGACGGCCGTACTTCGTCTGCTCGGCCCCAGCCCGGCGGTGGAACCCGGAATCGGAACCGCTCATCCCGGTGCGCTCATCCTCGTCGAAGGCGCTCTTCCCGAGCCCTGGCGCCGCCTCCCCGACGCGGCGCACGAAGCGGGGCCCGCCTCCTCGGCGGACCCGGAGTCGCTGGAGCGGACGCTGCGGGAACGGCTGCCCGACGCCATCGGCGCGACGGAGGAGGAGATCGCCGCCGCCGAGGCACGCCTGGGCGTCCGCCTGCCCGAGGAACTCAAGGCGCTCTACCGGGTGACCCGGGCGCGCTGGGAGGACTGGGGCGACGACTACGAGACCGCGGTCGGTGTCTTCGAAGCGGCGCGCTGCGAACTCTCCCCCGTGGACGAGCTGTACATCGCCGAGGCTTCGACCCGCCACTGCCACTGGGAGCACGCTGCCATGGAGGCGGTCGTCACGCGCCCCGACGCCGCGGTGCAGGGCCTCGTCGGGTCACCCGGGTGGATCGTCTTCGGCGAGAACGGCGGCGGAGACCAACTGGCGGTCGACCTGACGCCCGGCCCGCGTGGACACGCCGGGCAGATCATCCTGATCAGCCACGAGGAGAGCGTCGGCGCCGAGTTGTTGGCCGACTCGCTCACCGACTGGATCCTGGACCGGGAGAGGCGCGGGCACCGGCACCGCGGCGAGGAGCCACCACGCGTGGCCCACGTCAACCACGCGAGCATCAAGAGCGTGCGGGAAGCCGCCCACCCCGGTTTGGAGGTCCTCTCGATCGGAGTGTGGGACGGCGCACCGTTCAGCCTCGCCCCGGTCATCGGACTGCCCCGCCTGCGTACCCTGTGCGCGTACGCGGGTACGCTCGCCGACCCGCTGGAGATCGCCGAGCTCACCGGCCTGGAGTTCCTGCAACTCTGCCCGCAGGACTGGCGCGTCCTCCTGGACGCCGGAGCCGTCCCCCGGAGCCTGTCGGCCGCGTCCATCACGGCGTACGGCGACCAGGACCCCTTGACCGTCGTGGCCATCGCCAACGAGATCCTGGCTCTCTGGGACCGGCCCCGGATCATCCAGACCGTCCTGGAGGGAGACCTCGGGCCCCTCGCGTAGGCAGGCGGAACGGGGCGGGTACCGATGTTCCGCAGCCCCCGAAACTCCCCGGCGTACACCGCACCCGGGGTGCTAGCCTCCCGTTCCGATCATCACATCGCCCATCCCTCCGGCCCCGCCCCGCCCACTCGCTCTGCCGCCCCCCCTGCTGTCTCCCTGTCATCCCCCTGCCGTCACCTGCCCGTTCGTCGACACGCCGCGCGCTCCCCGCGCCCGGCCCCCCACCGGTCGCGTCCGCAGCCCGTATCCGAGGACCGACGTGTCTCCGACCGCACCCGACCTGATCCGCGCGGAGTTCGACCGCTGCCGCCAGATCCCCTCCCTCGTGGACCTCCGTACCGCCGTACGCGGCAACGACTGGGACACCGTGCAGGCCTACTTCGACTTCCTGGAGGACGAGGACGAACGGGCCGTGGCCGCGGGCCTCGTCGCCGACCTCAGCTCCTCCGAGCGCTTCCTGGAGCACCAGGTCGCCGCCCATGGGTCACCGCTGGCCCGCACCCTGCTCGCCGCCCGCTACATCGACGTCGGCTGGGACATCCGCAGCTCGTACACGGCGGAGCACGTGTCGCGCGAGCAGTTCCAGCAGTTCCACGGCTGGCTGCGGCGGGCCGAGCAGTTGCTGATCGGCGTGTGTGCCGACGAACCCGCGTACGCCCTCGCCTGGTCGTACCGGCTGACGACCGCCCGGGGTCTGGAGCTCGGGGCGAGCGAGGCGCGGCGGCGGTACGACCGGCTGGCCGAGCACCACCCGCACCACATCCAGGCGCAGATCCTGCTGCTCCAGCAGCTGTGCCCCAAGTGGGGAGGGAGCTGGGAGGAGGCGTTCGGGTTCGCCCGGGCGTGCCTGGACGCGGCGCCCGCCGGGAGTCATGCGGGCCGGCTGGTCGTACAGGTGCACCTGGAACGCTGGCTGGACGACAGTGACGACCGGCCCAGCGACTACCTGCGCGCGAACGAGGTGCGCGACGACGTCCTGGCCGCGGCCGACCGTTCCGTACGGCACCCGGACTACCGGCCGGGCTTCCACTGGGTGGGCGACCACAACGACTTCGCGGGTGCGCTGAGTCTGGGCGGTCACTACCGGGAGGCCGCCCCGTTCTTCCGCACGCTCGGGGACAAGGCCACCGAGTACCCCTGGGCCTACTACGGCGACCGGGAAGTGCAATTCCTCAAGCACCGCAGACGCGCGATGGCGAAGGGCTGAACCGACGATGACGCAGCAGACCGACGGCCCCGCCGCCACCACGACGCCGGAAGGCATGCCGACCGTGGACGGTGCATCCACCGGGTCCGGGTTCATCACCAGCACCGAGGTCGACCGCATCCCGACCCTGCTGGCGCCCACGTCCGGGGGCGGCCCAGTCACCGCGGGGCTGTACTTCCGGGTCGGTGCCGCCGACGAGACGCTGGCCACGGCCGGCCTCACCCACCTCGTGGAACACCTGGCACTGCACCGGCACGGCGTCTCGGACCTGCACTACAACGGGTCCACCGCCGCCACCCACACCCACTTCGTGGTCTCCGGCACCCCGGAGGAGGTCGTCGCCTACCTCAACGGCGTCTGCGCCTCCCTGCGGGACCTGCCGGTCGAACGCCTCGCCACCGAGCGGGAGATCCTGCGCACCGAGCAGGCGGGCCGCGGCCGGGGCCCCAACCACCAACTGCCGCTGTGGCGTTACGGGGCACGCGGCTACGGCCTCGCCAGCTACCCGGAGTACGGCACCCTGCATCTGACGGCCGACGCGGTCCGCGACTGGGCCGCGACCTGGTTCACCCGGGACAACGCGGTCCTGTGGATGACCGGCGACACCGTGCCGGAGGGCCTGGACCTGACCCTGCCCGCCGGACGGCGGCAGCCGCTGCCCGCGCCCACCTCGGCCCTGCCCGTCACCCCCGCCTACCTCACGGGCGGCAGCGGCGGAGTGGTCCTGGACGGCATCGTGCGGCGCAGCACGGCGGCCGCCCTCTTCGCGGAGGTGCTGGGCCGGGCGCTCTTCACCGACCTGCGGCAGAAGGGCGGTTACTCCTACACCGCCGACTGCGGCTACCACCCACGCGACACCGACCACGCGACCATCACCGCCTACGCGGACGCGCTGCCGCAGAAGCAGGACGCGGTGGTCGGCGGCTTCATCGACGTACTGGCCCGGCTGCGGGCCGGGACCATCGACCAGGCCGAACTGGACTCGGCGCGGACGAAGTTCCTCAAGCAGTACGAGATCCCGGACATCGGCGCGGCCTCGCTGCCCTCGTACGCGCTGAACATGCTCATGGGGCACGAGAACCTCACCCCGGACGAGCACCGGGCGCAGCTGGCCGCTGTCACCGTCGAGGACCTGCGCGACGTGGCCCGCGAACTGTACGACTCCGCGCTGATCCAGGTGCCGGGGCGGGGGGTGGACTGGGCGGGCTTCACCGAGGCGCCCCAGTGGTCGGGCCCGTCGTTCGGCCCCGAACCGCTCGGCACCGTGCACCGGTCCCGGGCGAGCGACGCCGTGAGCCTGGCCGTCGGACGGGAGGCCGTCACCCTGTCCACCCCCCGCGGGCGGATCGCCGTACGGTACGACGCGTGCGCCGCGATGCGCGTCTTCCCGGACGGAGCCCGGCACCTCATCGGCTTCGACGCGTTCGTGGTGGAGGTGGAGCCGACGCTGTACGCCAAGCTCACCCCGGACCGGATGGCGCCCATCGACGCGGCGGTCCCGGCCGCCGCCGTCGTCCCGATGCCGGAGCGCGACCCCGACGAGATCCCGCAGCCGGCCGCGCGACGCGGCGGGCTGAAGGGCCGGGCCCTGGGGATGCTGCGCTCGCTGCGCCCGGGACGCGGCTGAGGGACTGGGGCGCCAGGACGCGGCTGAGGGACTGGGGCCGGGAGGCGGCCGAGGGTTTGGGGCCAGGACGCGGCCGAGGGTTCGCGACCGGGACGCGGCTGGAGGGCGGGGCCGGCCGGGCCCGGCAGCGGCCCGGCCTTCTCGCTGCTCCAGAGGCACCCCTGAACCACACCGGAAGCCGTGAACCCTTCCGGAACCCGTGAACCTCCCGGAACCCGTGAACCTTTCCGCCCGCTGCGGACAACAGGGGTGACAGACACACCGACCGACGCACCCTGGAGGCGCAGTGACCGGACCACCTCCGGCCCGGCCGGGCACCGTGGGGCCCGGCAGAGACGACGGCAGGGACGACGCCGACGTCATCGCCCAGTCGCTCGACGAGCCCGAACTGTTCGCCGGGCTCTACGACCGGCACGCCCCGGACATCCACCGCTACGCCGCCCGCCGCCTCGGGGAGGGCGCGGCGGACGACATCACGGCGGAGACGTTCCTCATCGCGTTCCGCACCCGGGCCCGCTACGACACGGCCCACCGGCTGGCCCGGCCCTGGCTGTACGGCATCGCGGCCAATCTGATCGGCAAGCACCGCCGCACCGAGGTCCGCGCGCTGAAGGCGCTGGCCCGGACGGGGCACGACCCGGTCGCCGCGTCGTGGAGCGACCGCTCCGACGACCGGATCGCCGTGCAGGCCCCGCTCGCGGGCGCGCTGGCGGCGCTGTCGCCCGGTGACCGGCACGTCCTGCTGCTGGTCGCGTGGGCGGACCTCGGCTACCAGGAGGTGGCCGAGGCGCTGCGGATACCGCTGGGCACGGTGAGGTCCCGGCTGAACCGGGCCCGCCGCAAGGTCCGCGCGGCCCTGAGCACCGACCCCGCGTTCACGTCGGCGCTCGACTCGGCGCTCGACGCATCGCCTGCCACGGCCGGACAGGAGCTGAGCCCGTCATGGACGAAATGACCCGGCTGCGGGAGCTGCGCGCCGACGCCCCCGTACCCGACCGGGCCACGCTGGCCCCCGGCCGCAAGCGGCTGACCGAGGCCATCGAGGGCAGGAGCCGCCGCACGCTCCGGCTGCGGGCCGACTGGCGCATCGCCTCGCTCGGCGCGGTGGTGGCGATCACCGCGGCGGCGCTCTTCGTGACGCAGATCGTCGACACCTCGGGCCCCCGGCAGTCGGGTCCGGCGACGGTGGCGGGCGACCTCGACCTGTCGAGCCCGGCCGCCGCCCTGGGGGAGGCCGCCGACTTCCTGGAGCGGCAGGAGGTGCCTCCGGAGCCGCGGAACGACCAGTGGATCTATCTCCGGGAGGAGAACCCGGACCAGGAGAAGCAGTGGAAGGAGGTGCCCGCCGAGATCCGGGAGGAAATGTCCATGTCCTACAGCCCCGACTCCTGGATCCCGTACGACGACAAGGCCGCGGAGAACGACGAGTCCGACACGGACTACCGGACCGCCCGCGAGTCCTACCGGATCGCCGCCGGACTGCCGGAAGACCCGGAGGCGCTCCTCGCGGAGCTGCGGAAGGTCTTCCCCACCGGCGACGGGTCCAACGGCCCTCGGGAGGACAAGGACGCCCACAGCTTCCGCGCGCTGACCGTCCTCCTGCAGTCGTACCCGCTCCCACCTGACGCGCTGGCCCGGATCTACCGGGCGATGGCCACGGTCAAGGGCATCGGCGTGACCGACCACCTGATCCGGGACGCCAGCGGCCGCCAGGTCATCGCCGTGACCCGCGCGTACGACGCGAACACCCGGAGCGAGATCCTGCTGGACCCGGTGGACTACAGCTACGCGGGCCAGCGGGACGTCGTCACCAGAACGTATGAGTTCTCCGGGGGCGACGGCACACCCCCCACGGTCTACAAGCGCGGCGACCTGCTGATGGACGTCGCGAGGACCAGGGCGGCCGTGGTCGACGCCAAGGGCCAGAAGCCCTGACCGTACGTCTCACACGAAACCCGGGCGTGGGCCCGGTGTCCGGCACAGGGGAGCGGACACCGGGCCCACGTCCGTTGCGGGGGACCCCGCCACCCACGTGACCGACCCCACCCCCCACTCCGTTGAAACTCCCGCAACAATGAAGGGTGATCACTTCGCCCGCACGGAGCCCCCAGCGCCGCACCGAGCATGCGCCGACCCCGTACGTCGACCTCTCGCGCGGCGAGTGGAGCGCGCTGCGGGACAAGACGCCGCTGCCGCTGACCGCCGACGAGGTGGAGCGGCTGCGGGGGCTCGGGGACGTCATCGACCTGGACGAGGTGCGGGACGTCTATCTGCCGCTGTCCCGGCTGCTCAACCTGTACGTCCAGGCCACCTCCGGGCTGCGCGGCGCGCTGAACACCTTCCTCGGGGACGCCGGGAACGGGCACGGGGCGCAGCGCGGGACCCCGTTCGTCATAGGGGTCGCCGGCAGTGTCGCCGTCGGCAAGTCCACCAGCGCCCGTATCCTCCAGGCGCTCCTGGCCCGCTGGCCCGAGCACCCGAGGGTGGAGCTGGTGACCACGGACGGGTTCCTGCTGCCGATGAAGGAACTCCAGGCGCGCGGGCTGACCTCGCGCAAAGGGTTCCCGGAGTCGTACGACCGGCGGGCGCTGACCCGGTTCGTCGCGGACATCAAGGCGGGCAAGGACGAGGTGACCGCGCCCGTCTACTCGCACCTGATCTACGACATCGTCCCCGGCGAGCGGCTCACCGTGCGCCGCCCCGACATCCTCATCGTCGAGGGCCTCAACGTCCTCCAGCCCGCCCTGCCCGGCAGCGACGGCCGGACGAGGGTCGGGCTCGCCGACTACTTCGACTTCAGCGTGTACGTGGACGCGCGCGCCGAGGACATCGAGACCTGGTATCTGAACCGCTTCCGCAAGCTGCGCGCCACGGCGTTCCAGGACCCGTCCTCGTACTTCCGCAAGTACACCCAGGTCTCCGAGGAGGAGGCGCTGGACTACGCGCGCACCATGTGGCGGACCATCAACAAGCCGAACCTCCTGGAGAACGTGGCTCCGACGCGCGGCCGTGCCACCCTGGTGCTCCGCAAGGGTCCGGACCACAAGGTCCAGAAGCTGTCCCTGCGCAAGCTCTGACACCTCGGCCCCGGAGGGCGTGCCGCGTGCTGCACCTGCGTCTGATCGTGCCCGCCGACACCACGGACGAGGTCGTCGCCCTGCTCGGGTCCACCGTCGGCACCGCCCACCTCGTGGTCCTGCCGGGCGCCGCCCGCTCCCCCGCCGGCGACGTGGTGATGTGCGACGTGGCGCGCGAGGCCGGCGACGAGCTGATCGGAGCGCTGCGCCGACTCGGCATCGACAGGACCGGGGCGATCAGCGTCGAGAACCTCGACCTCACCCTCTCCACGCACGCCGACAAGGCCGAGCACGAGGCCCCGGGCGACAGCGCCGACGCGGTCCTGTGGGAGGAGCTGACGGAGGCGACGCACGAGGAGTCGACGTTCTCCGTCACCTACGTCTCCTTCCTCGCCCTCGCCACGATGCTCGCCGCCTGCGGTGTGATGCTCGACAACGCGGTGCTGATCGTGGGCGCGATGGCGGTCGGGCCGGAGTTCGGCCCGCTGGCCGGGATCTCCACGGCCGTCGTGCAGCGCGCACCGCGCCTGGTGGTCCGCTCGCTGTGGGCCCTGATCGGCGGCTTCGCGCTGGCGATGGTTCTCACGGCCGGTTTCGCCTGGCTGATGGACGCGTTCGGCCTGTTCACCCCCGACATGATCGACAGGCCCCGGCCGAACACCGGCTTCATCTGGCACCCGGACTGGATGTCGTTCGTCGTGGCGTTCCTGGCCGGCATCGCCGGGACACTCTCCCTCACCTCGGCGAAGTCCGGGGCCCTGATCGGCGTGGCCATCTCCGTGACGACGGTCCCGGCCGCCGCCAACGCGGCCGTCGCGTTCAGCTACTCCGACTACCAGCAGACGATCGGATCGGGTCAGCAGCTCCTCGCCAACCTCGGCGGGATCGTCCTCGCGGGCACGCTGACCCTGCTGCTCCAGAAGGGCCTGTGGAGGATCGGGCGTGCGCAAAAGCCCCCGGCGAGCACGCCGGGGGCCTCCGTGGGGGCGTGACCGGGCGGAGGACGGCCCTCCCGGAAGGCACGGGCGCCCACAGCCGGTGCGAACCAGGTGAGGGCGGTGTAAGGAGGAGGCATGCCGCAGCGCCCCGAAGGACCCGGCCCTCGGTGGGGGCTGGTCGCCATCCCGATCCTGTGGATCGTCGCGGTGACCGTGGTCGACGTGCTCGCGCCGCCGGACATCCACCTCGGCCCGCTGCTCGTCGCGGCCCCGGCCATCACGCCGTCGTTCGGCGGGCCGAGGACCGTGGGCGCGGTCGCAGCACTCGCGGTGGTCGCTCAGACCCTCATCGGAGTCATCCGCGACCCCGATGACCTGCTCTCGGCCAACCACGAGGCGCAGATCATCGCCCTGATGCTGGTCGGCGTGAGTCTGGTGGTCTTCTGCGTCGTCCGGGAGCGCCGCGCGAAGGAACTGTCGCAGGTCCGCCATGTGTCCGAAGCCGCCCAGCGCGTGGTCCTGCCCCCGCTGCCCGGCAAGCTCGGGCCCCTGCGGGCCTCGGCTCTCTACCTCGCCGCGGAGGCCGAGGCCCGGATCGGCGGGGACCTGTACGCGGCGGCACGCACCACGTCCGGCACCCGGCTGATCGTCGGCGACGTCCGGGGCAAGGGGCTGACCGCGGTCAGCGACGCCGCCCTGCTGCTCGGAGCCTTTCGGGTCGCCGCCCACCGCGAGGCGGGCCTGAGCGAGCTGGTGGCCTACCTGGACCGCAGCGTGTGCTGGGACCTGATGGAACCGGGCGAGACGGGCCGCCTCGGCGAAACGTTCATCACGGCCGCCATCATGGACATCCCCGACCAGAACGGCCCGGTCCGGATGATCTCCTGCGGACACCCGCCGCCCATCGTCCTGCGCGACGGACGCCCGACGACGATGCACGCCAGGCACCCGGCGCCCCCGCTGGGCCTGGGCGACCTGGCACACCCCCGCTACGAGATCGACAGCTTCCCGTTCGAACCGGGGGACCTCCTGCTGCTGTACACGGACGGGGTCACCGAGGCGCGCGACGCATCCGGCGCCTTCTACCCGCTCACCGATCGCATCACCGGATGGGACGAGAGCAGTCCCGACGCCTTCCTCCACCGCCTCAGGCACGACCTCCTGCGGTACGTCGGCGGACCCCTGAACGACGACGCCGCCATGATCGGCGTGCAACGCCCCGCACTGCCCGGGACGTGAGCGCAGAACTCCGCCCCGGGCCCGAGGGCTCCGCGCAGCCGTACGCGTACGCGTACGCACGGCTCAAGCCGGTACGCGTACGGCTCGGGGCCGGGGCATCACCCCAGCGCGGACTTCACCACATCGGCCAGCCGGCCCGCGACGGCCCGCGCCTGCTCGATGTCGGCGGCCTCGACCATGACCCGTACCAGCGGCTCCGTACCCGACTGGCGCAGCAGTACGCGCCCGCTCTCGCCGAGCTCGGCCTCCGCCTCGATGACCGCCGCGGCCAGCTCGGCCGAGGTGTTCACCCGGGTCTTGTCGACGTCGGGGACGTTGATCAGGACCTGGGGCAGGCGCTGCATGACCCCGGCCAGCTCGGCGAGGCTCCGGCCGGTGGCGGCGACGCGGGCCGCCAGCATCAGGCCGGTCAGCGTGCCGTCGCCGGTCGTGGCGTGGTCCAGGACGATGACGTGACCGGACTGCTCGCCGCCCAGCGCGAAGCCCTCGGCCTTCATCGACTCCAGGACGTACCGGTCGCCGACCGCCGTCTGGACGAGCCGGATGCCCTCGCGCTCCATGGCCAGCTTGAAACCGAGGTTCGACATGACCGTGCCGACCACGGTGTCCTTGCGCAGCTGCCCGGCCTCCCGCATGGCGAGGGCCAGCACGGCGAGGATCTGGTCGCCGTCGACCTCCTCGCCCGCCGCGTCCACGGCCAGGCAGCGGTCGGCGTCGCCGTCGTGCGCGATGCCGAGGTCGGCTCCGTGCTCGACGACGGCGGCGCGCAGCAGCTCCAGGTGGGTGGAGCCGCAGCCGTCGTTGATGTTGAGGCCGTCCGGGTCGGCCCCGATGGTGACGACCTGGGCGCCGGCCCGCGCGAACGCGGCCGGCGAGACCCGGGCGGCGGCGCCGTGCGCCTCGTCCAGGACGACCTTCAGACCGTCGAGCCGGTTGGGGAGGACGCCGACGAGGTGGGCGACGTAACGGTCGAAGCCCTCCGTGTACTCGGTGACCCGGCCCACGCCGGCGCCGGTCGGGCGGTCCCACGGCTCACCGGTGCGGTGCTGCTCGTAGACCGTCTCGATCCGGTCCTCCAGCTCGTCGGCGAGCTTGTGGCCGCCGCGGGCGAAGAACTTGATGCCGTTGTCGGGCATCGCGTTGTGGCTGGCGGAGAGCATCACGCCGAGGTCGGCGTCGAGCACCCCGGTGAGGTGGGCGACCGCGGGCGTCGGCAGCACGCCGACGCGCAGAACGTCCACCCCGGCACTGGCCAGGCCCGCCACGACGGCGGCCTCCAGGAACTCTCCGGACGCCCGTGGGTCACGTCCGACCACGGCGGTCGGGCGATGGCCCGCGAAGGTACCTGCCTCGGCGAGTACGTGCGCCGCCGCGACCGAGAGACCGAGCGCCAGCTCGGCCGTCAGATCGGCGTTGGCGACACCCCGTACCCCATCCGTACCGAAGAGTCGTCCCACTGGTGTCCTCCGAAGTGCTCCGAAACCACAAACCACTACTGCACAGCAAACGAACTGAGAAACCAAACAACGAAAGCGGCGAAAAAACGACAAAATAGGAACGCCGGGCGTCATCGCTCAGGCCTGCGCCCACATGGCGCAGGCGGGGCACACGCACGGCGTACCGGGCCGATGAACGTCTCATGCCGTTATACGCCCGCGAGCGTCGATAAACGAACGCCCCGGCAGCACGGTGTGTGCCGCCGGGGCGAACGTGACAGTCGAGCAGGCGATATTTAGCGCTTGCTGTACTGCGGGGCCTTACGGGCCTTCTTGAGACCGGCCTTCTTGCGCTCGACCGCACGGTCGTCGCGGGAGAGGAAGCCGGCCTTCTTCAGCGTGGCGCGGTTGTTGTCCACGTCCGCCTCGTTCAGCGCGCGGGCCACGCCGAGGCGCAGGGCGCCGGCCTGACCGGAGACGCCGCCACCCGAGATGCGGGCGATGACGTCGTAGCGGCCGTCGAGCTCGAGCACCTTGAAGGGCTCGTTGACTTCCTGCTGGTGCACCTTGTTGGGGAAGTAGTCCTCAAGGGTGCGACCGTTGATCTTCCACTTGCCGGTGCCCGGAACGATCCGGACGCGGGCGATGGCGTTCTTGCGACGGCCCAGGCCGGCGGCGGGCTGCGGGTCACCGAAGCGGCCCGCGAGGGACTCGCTGGTGTACTCGCCCTCGACGGGAACCTCGGACTCGAAGGTGGTCACCTCGGCGAAGGTCTCCTCGCCCTCGGTGCCCTCGACGGGGTTCTCAACAGTGGTCTCGGCCACGATTCTCCTCAGATCTTTCTGTACGTCTTAGGGGGTGGCCGGAACTACTGCGCGACCTGGGTGATCTCGAACGGGACCGGCTGCTGAGCAGCGTGCGGGTGCTGGTCGCCCGCGTAGACCTTGAGCTTCGAGAGCACCTGACGGCCCAGGGTGTTCTTGGGGATCATGCCCTTGATGGCCTTCTCGACGGCCTTCTCGGGGTTCTTCGCCAGCAGCTCGTCGTAGCGCACCGAACGGAGACCGCCCGGGAAGCCCGAGTGGCGGTACGCCATCTTCTGGGTCTTCTTGTTGCCGGACAGGTGCACCTTGTCGGCGTTGATGATGATGACGAAGTCGCCCATGTCCATGTGGGGGGCGTAGATCGCCTTGTGCTTACCCCGGAGGAGGTTCGCAGCCGTGGTGGCGAGACGGCCCAGGACGATGTCCTGAGCGTCGATGATGTGCCACTGGCGAGTGACATCGCCGGGCTTGGGGCTGTACGTACGCACTTCGTAGCCTTCGCTTCTTAGTGGATGAGGTCCAGACAACACATGGCACCCCTGAAGCGATCATGCAGCTGGGGCTCACAGCGCCGGGACGATGCCCGTATGCGAGCCACTGGTAACTGCTCCAGAGAACCTACGTAGGGGCCCTGAGCGCCACGAGGGCGCGGCCGATACGCATAACAAAGGTGAAGCCTACCGTCGCCCCCCACAGGGGTCAAAACGCCCCCGCAGAGTCAGCCCCGCCGCACAAATTCAGCCCCGCCGGCGTTTGAGGCGCGGGGGCCCGGGGGCAGCGCCCCCGCAACGGCGCCGCACGCTCACCGCGACCGCTCAACCCTCCGCTCGTCCCACACCGGCTCCCCGCTCTCCCGCACCACCCCATCCGCCCCGAACACCAGATACCGGTCGAAGGACTTCGCGAACCACCGGTCGTGCGTGACGGCCATCACCGTCCCGTCGTACGACTCCAGCCCGTCCTGCAACGCCTCCGCCGACTCCAGGTCCAGGTTGTCCGTCGGCTCGTCCAGGAGCAGCGCCGTGGTCCCCGCCAGCTCCAGCAGCAGGATCTGGAACCGCGCCTGCTGCCCGCCGGACAGCTTCTCGAAGGCCTGGTCACCCTGCCGCTCCAGCTCGTACCGCCGCAGCACCGACATCGCCCCGCCCCGGTCCTTCGCGTGCTCGGACCAGAGGATGTCCACCAGCGTCTCGCCCAGCAGCTCCGGATGCGCGTGCGTCTGCGCGAAGTGCCCGGGCACGACCCGTGCCCCGAGCTTCCACTCCCCCGTGTGCGCCACCGGCTCCCCCGCCAGCAGCCGCAGGAAGTGCGACTTGCCGGACCCGTTGGAGCCGAGGACCGCGACGCGCTCCCCGTAATAGATCTCCAGGTCGAACGGTTTCATCAGCCCGGTCAGCTCCAGGTCCTTGCAGGTCACCGCCCGCACCCCGGTCCGCCCGCCGCGCAGCCGCATCTTGATGTCCTGCTCGCGCGGCGGCTCCGGCGGCGGCCCGGCCTCCTCGAACTTCTTGAAGCGGGTCTGCATCGCCCGGTAGCGCGAGGCCATGTCGGGGCTGTTCGCCGCCTGCTGCCGCAGGCGCAGGACGAGCGCCTTCAGCCGGGCGTGCTCCTCCTGCCAGCGCCGCAACAGTTCCTCGAACCGCGCGAACCGCTCCTTGCGCGCCTCGTGGTACGTGGCGAAGCCGCCACCGTGCACCCACACATCGCTGCCCGCCGGGCTCGGCTCGACGCTGACGATCTTCTCGGCGGCCCGGGACAGCAGCTCCCGGTCGTGGGAGACGAAGAGGACCGTCTTACGGGTCTCCTTCAGCTTCTCCTCCAGCCACCGCTTCCCCGGCACGTCCAGATAGTTGTCCGGCTCGTCCAGCAGCAGCACCTCGTCGGGCCCGCGCAGCAGCGCCTCCAGCACCAGCCGTTTCTGCTCGCCGCCGCTGAGCGTGCGCACCTCGCGCCACTGCGCCTTGTCGTACGGGACGCCCAGCGCGGCCGTCGTGCACATGCCCCAGACCGTCTCGGCCTCGTACCCGCGCGCCTCCGCCCAGTCGCTGAGCGCCTGCGCGTACGCCATCTGCGCGGCCTCGTCATCGACGGTGAGGATGCGTTCCTCGGCCGCGTCGACGGCCTTCGCGGCCTCCCTGATCCGGGGCTGGGCCACCGACACCAGCAGGTCCCGTACGGTCCGCTCGTCCCGCACCGAGCCCACGAACTGCGGCATCACGCCGAGCCCGCCGCTCACCGACACCGTGCCGCCGTGCGGCTGGAGCTCACCGGCGAGCAGCCGCAGCAGGGTCGTCTTGCCCGCCCCGTTCGCCCCGACGAGCGCGACGACCGCTCCGTCGGCCACCCGGAACGAGGCATCGCCGAGCAGCACCCGCCCGTCCGGAAGGTAGTACTCAAGGTGGCCCGCTTCGAGATGTCCCATACCGAGCATTGTCACGGTCCGCGAACTCCAGGCCCAACCGGTTTACCGCACCCCCTAAACTGCGCGCATGAGCTTTGGGCAAGGGGGGGCCTCCTGGGGGCCCGGGGGCGACGGGACACCGGACTGGGCGGCGCTGGCGGATCAGTCCGCCGCGCGGGCCCGCCGCAAGAGACTGCTGATGATCGGCGGCGGGGCGCTGGCCACCGTCGCGATCGGCGCGATCGTGACCACCGCCGTGGTCACGTCGAACGGCGGCGACACCGGCAAGGGCGACAAGAACGCCGGCCAACTGCCCGCCCCCGCCGAGCTACCCGAGGACACCTCCGCGCCCCAGCCCTCGTTCTCCTCGGTCGCCCCGCCGCCCCCGCCGGACCCCAAGGACTACATATCCAGCGCCGACAAGGACAAGGCGCCGGTCACCGTCGACGGGTTCTTCCCCGGCAAGAAGCTCACCATGGGCGACCGCGTCCACCTCAAGGGAGCGACGAGCAGCTCCGCGAAGTGCGCCACGGGCACCCAGGGCGCCCTCGGCTCCGTCCTCACGAACAACGGCTGCAAGCAGCTCATCCGGGCCACCTACCGCAAGGACGGGGTCGCCGTCACGGTCGGCGTCGCCGTCTTCGACACGGAGGCCCGTGCGAAGAAGGCCGTCGACCAGGCCTCGGGCGGTCTCGCCTCGCTGAGCGGCGGAGGCGTCGACACCTTCTGCCGGGGCGGCACGGTCTGCCTCCGCACCTCCAACTCCTACGGTCGCTACGCCTACTTCACCATCGGCGGCTTCCTCAACGGCAAGCGGGTCACCACCGCCGACGAGAACGTCTACGCGGTCAACAAGGACCTGACGAACTTCACCTTCCGTCAGATCCACCGCAGAGGCCAGATCCAGGCCTCACAGGCCGCCGCCGACCCCAACGGCTGACCCGACCCCCGGGGTCGGGGATCAGCAGCAGCCCGCCCCCGGCAACGTCCTTACGTTCCGGGCCTCTTCGGCCCGCGCCGCCAGCAAGTCGTCCGCCGGGTACGCCACTTCCTCCAGCGTCAGCCCGTGCGGGCGCACCACGTGCACCCCGGGATCGCGCACCTTCGCGGCCAGCACCTCGGCGGGCCAGGAGGCCGGCCGCCGCCCGTCGCCGACGAACAGCGCCGCCCCGATCAGCGCCCGCACCATGTTGTGGCAGAACGCGTCCGCCTGCACGGTCGCGGTGAGGACGCCGGACTCCTCATCCCGTACCCAGCTCAGCTTCTGGAGCGTCCGGATGGTCGTCGCGCCCTCGCGCTTCTTGCAGTAGGCGGCGAAGTCGTGCTCGCCGACCATCAGCGCGGCCGCCTCGTTCATCGCGTCCAGGTCCAACGGCCGGTCGTGCCAGAGCACATGACCGCGCGTCAGTGGGTCGACCCCGCCGGGCCGGTCGCCGACGCGGTAGGCGTATCGCCGCCACAGCGCGGAGAACCGGGCGTTGAACCCCGGCGGGGCGGGGGCCGCGCGCCAGACCCGTACGTCCAGCGGCAGCCGCCCCGCCAGCCGGCGCAGCAGCTTCTCTTCATGCTCCGCCCAGACCGCCTCCGGCAGATCCACATGGGCCACCTGGCCGCGCGCGTGCACGCCGGCGTCCGTGCGGCCCGCCACCGTCAGGTCGTACGTCACCGACGAGCGGGTCACGGTCCGCAGCGCGTCCTCGATCTCGCCCTGCACCGTGCGCCGGCTGGTCTGCTTCGCCCAGCCGGAGAAGTCCTTGCCGTCGTAGGACAGGTCCAGTCGTACCCGTACGAAACCGGGCTCGGCCTGGTCACTCACCGCGTCTCCCTCTCCACACCCTGGTCAGCGAAACGGGCCCGCACCGCCCCGAAGGGTGATGCGGGCCCGTCCCGTGGTCCGTCTCAGAACGCTCAGGCGTCCTTGGACTCGGCGTCGTCGGCCGGCTTGGCGTCCTCGACGGTCTCGGCCGCGGGGGCCTCGTCCTTCTTGAGGGCGTCTTCCTTGACCGCACGCTTTGTGGCGGCCTCGGCCTCACCGGTGGCCTGCTGGGCCACGGTCAGCGCCTCGACCAGCTCGATGACCGCCATCGGGGCGTTGTCGCCACGACGGTTGCCGATCTTGGTGATACGGGTGTAACCACCGGGGCGGTTCTCGTACCGGGGAGCGATCTCGGTGAAGAGCGTGTGGACGACGCTCTTGTCCGTGATCGTCTGGAGCACCAGGCGACGGTTGTGGATGTCGCCCTTCTTCGCCTTGGTGACGAGGCGCTCGGCGACGGGGCGCAGGCGGCGGGCCTTGGCCTCGGTCGTCGTGATGCGGCCGTGCTCGAACAGCGACTTCGCCAGGTTCGCGAGAAGCAGCTTCTCGTGAGCGGCGCTACCGCCGAAACGGGCTCCCTTGGTGGGACGCGGCATGGTGTTTCTCCTTGTGTGCTGCACCGGCCGTATCAGGTACCGGTGTCAGTTCCCGTGCGGCGGACGCCCCACGGAAGTCATAGCTGCCGGACGGCGTTCAAGCCCGCCCGACGTCCACGCCGGACATCAGCCAAAATCAAGCCCGTCCGGCGATTGAGGACAAAGCCTCAGCCCGGCACGGGGCACCCAGGAAACCCGGGCACCCCCCGCCGGAGGCGATCAGTACTGCTCGGTCTCCACGAAACCCGCGTCCGCGTCGTCGTCGGCGCCGAAGGCGTCAGCGGCGGCGGTCGGGTCGAAGCCGGGAGGCGAGTCCTTCAGCGCGAGGCCCATACCGGCCAGCTTCGCCTTGACCTCGTCGATCGACTTCGCACCGAAGTTGCGGATGTCGAGCAGGTCCGCCTCGGAACGGGCCACGAGCTCACCCACGGAGTGGATGCCCTCGCGCTTGAGGCAGTTGTACGAACGGACCGTGAGCTCCAGCTCCTCGATCGGCAGAGCCAGATCGGCGGCGAGAGCGGCGTCCGTCGGGGACGGGCCCATGTCGATGCCCTCGGCGTCGATGTTGAGCTCGCGCGCCAGACCGAACAGCTCGACCAGGGTCTTACCGGCCGATGCCATGGCGTCACGGGGACGCATGGCCTGCTTGGTCTCGACGTCGACGATCAGCTTGTCGAAGTCGGTGCGCTGCTCGACACGGGTCGCCTCGACCTTGTACGTGACCTTGAGCACCGGCGAGTAGATGGAGTCGACCGGGATCCGGCCGATCTCCTGGCCGACCTGCTTGTTCTGGACGGCGGAGACGTAGCCGCGACCGCGCTCGACGGTCAGCTCCATCTCCAGCTTGCCCTTGCCGTTCAGCGTGGCGAGAACGAGGTCGGGGTTGTGCACCTCGACACCGGCCGGGGGCGCGATGTCGGCGGCGGTGACCAGACCCGGGCCCTGCTTGCGCAGGTACATCACGACCGGCTCGTCGTGCTCCGAGGAGACGACCAGTTGCTTGATGTTGAGGATGAGGTCGGTGACGTCCTCCTTGACGCCCGGCACGGTGGTGAACTCGTGCAGGACACCGTCGATCCGGATGCTGGTGACAGCGGCACCGGGGATCGAGGAGAGGAGGGTGCGGCGGAGGGAGTTGCCGAGGGTGTAGCCGAAGCCCGGCTCCAGCGGCTCGATCACGAACCGGGAGCGGAATTCGTCGACGACCTCTTCGGTCAGCGACGGACGCTGAGCGATAAGCATGCGGTGATCCTTCAGTCGTGGGCACCCACTATTTGATGCCCGACAGATGTAACAAGGGTACGGGCGGTACGCCCCGTAAGAGGTGTACCGCCCGGACCCGGCGCTACTGACGCACGGCCGTCACCGGCCGTAGCGGGTCAGACGCGACGACGCTTCGGCGGACGGCAGCCGTTGTGCGGCGTCGGGGTGACGTCCTGGATCGAACCGACCTCGAGGCCGGTGGCCTGGAGGGAGCGGATCGCGGTCTCACGGCCGGAGCCGGGACCCTTGACGAAGACGTCGACCTTGCGCATGCCGTGCTCCTGCGCGCGGCGGGCGGCCGACTCGGCGGCCATCTGCGCGGCGAAGGGGGTGGACTTGCGCGAGCCCTTGAAGCCGACGTGGCCGGCGGAGGCCCAGGAGATCACGTTGCCCGAGGGGTCCGTGATCGAGACGATGGTGTTGTTGAACGTGCTCTTGATGTGCGCGTGGCCGTGAGCGACGTTCTTCTTTTCCTTGCGACGCACCTTCTTGGCTGCGCCCTGACGACCCTTGGGGGGCATGTCTTGACTCCAGATGGAGAGGGGAGGTGATCGGTCCTACAGCGAAGACCGCTGGTTGCTGCGGGTTCCGGGAGACCGGAGGTCCGCAGTGCGTCCGCTGAGGACTACTTCTTGCCCGGCTTCTTCTTACCGGCGATGGCGCGACGCGGGCCCTTGCGGGTACGCGCGTTCGTGCTGGTGCGCTGACCGTGGACGGGCAGGCCACGACGGTGGCGGATGCCCTGGTAGCAGCCGATCTCGACCTTGCGGCGGATGTTCGCCTGGACCTCACGGCGGAGGTCACCCTCGGTGCGGAGGTTGGCGTCCACGTGCTCGCGGATCTTGACGAGGTCTTCCTCGGCCAGGTCACGAACGCGGGTGTTCGGGTTCACGCCGGTGGCGGCGAGGATCTCCTTGGACCGGGTGCGCCCGATACCGAAGACGTAGGTGAGGGCGACCTCCACGCGCTTTTCGCGCGGGATGTCAACACCTGAAACGCGTGCCATTCAATGGCTCCAGTTGTTAGATCGGGGGTCTTCCGCAGTACCACTCCCGACCGCCGACCGCTCCCGAGGAGCAGTGGTACGTCCGGGTCCCCGGCCCCCGCCGGAGGTGTCGTCAGCCGTGGCTTGGACGGGTACTGCGTATGTACGTATTACGTGCGTCGCGCGAAGAACTGCGAGATGCAGGCGGTCGTGCGTCAGCCCTGGCGCTGCTTGTGGCGCAGGTTGTCGCAGATGACCATGACCCGACCGTGACGGCGGATCACCTTGCACTTGTCGCAGATCTTCTTGACGCTCGGCTTGACCTTCATGGGATGTCAGGTTCTCCGGGTCAGTGCCATCACCCGCCGAAACGGGGTGGGGGCAAAATCTACTTGTAGCGGTAGACGATCCGGCCACGCGTGAGGTCGTACGGAGAGAGCTCCACCACAACCCGGTCATCGGGGAGGATACGGATGTAGTGCATCCGCATCTTGCCGCTGATGTGCGCCAGGACCTTGTGACCGTTCTGGAGCTCCACCTTGAACATTGCGTTCGGGAGGGACTCGATCACGGTGCCCTCAATCTCGATGGCACCTTGCTTCTTGGCCACGCTTCGCCTTTCGAATCGGCTACCTTGATCGGCTCCCGCGATCCCGTGCCCGCCATGCGATTGCATGTGGACACACGGATGCACCAGAGCCGACGAGTCAGTCTACGTCAGCGGACTCCAAAAGACGAATCCGTCAAGTTTGCCCAGCCGGGGTGATCCTTAGACCTGCCGGAGGGGTCACATCACCCGAGAGGGTCGGGCGCGGCCTCGATCCCGGCCCCTCCCCCACGCAGCCCTCGCGGGCTCGGCGCCGGGGCGCCTCACCTGCGTCGGGCCGCTGCGCCGGACTCCGTCCGCCGGATCAGGTCATCCCAGCGGGTCCGGCGCCGCCTCGATCCCGTACTCCGCGAGCTTCGCCTTCCCGCAGTCCGGTGAGGTCAGGACCAGCGGGCCCTGCTCGGTCAGGGCGATGGAGTGCTCCCAGTGCGAGGACCAGGTGCCGTCCGTCGTGATGACCGTCCAGTCGTCGGCGAGGGTCTCCGTCCGCGCCGTGCCGAGCGAGACCATGGGCTCGATCGCCAGGCAGACGCCCGGGACCAGCTTGATGCCCTTGCCGCGCTTGCGGGAGACGTAGTTCAGCAGATGCGGGTCCATGTGCATCTCGGTGCCGATGCCGTGGCCGCCGAAGTCCTCGATGATCCCGTACTTCCCGGTCGCCGGGCGGGGCTGGCGGCGGATGTACGTCTCGATGGCCCGGGAGATGTCGACGAGGCGGTTGTTCACCTTCATCGCGGCGATCCCGGCCCACATGGACTCCTCGGTGACCCGGGAGAGCTCGACCAGCTCCGGAGCGTGACCGGATCCCACGAAGGCGGTATAGGCCGCGTCACCGTGCCAGCCGTCCACGATCGCGCCGGCGTCGATCGAGATGATGTCGCCGTCCTTCAGGACCGTCTTCTCGTCCGGGATGCCGTGGACGACGACCTCGTTGACCGAGGTGCAGATGGTCGCGGGGAACCCGCCGTACCCGAGGAAGTTCGACTTCGCGCCGTGGTCGGCGATCACCTTGCGGGCGACCTGGTCCAGGTCGTGCGTGGTGGCCCCGGGCACGGCCGCCTCACGGGTGGCGGCGTGAATGGCAGCGACCACCAGGCCCGCCTCGCGCATCTTCGCGATCTGCTCGGGGGTCTTGATCTGCACCATTGCTCGGCGCCTCTCTGCATCGACGGTGACGGGTACGGCTCGGCGTGTTCAACGATACGGGGGCAAGCAGTCGGCCGCGGCGCCCAGAGGCGCCGCGGCCGGCTTGCACAGCGGGTGGTGCGGGGTGTCGCTCAGCCCTCGTCGGAGGGCTTCAGCGCGTCCATGGCGCGGGCGGTCACGTCCGCGACCTCGCCGAGCGCGGAGATGGTCACCACCAGGCCCTGGGCCCGGTAGTAGTCGATGATCGGCTCGGTCTGCGTGTGGTAGACCTCCAGCCGGGTACGGACCGTCTCCTCGCTGTCGTCGTGGCGCTGGTACAGCTCGCCGCCGCAGACGTCGCAGACGCCCTCGGTCTTCGGCGGGCTGTACGACAGGTGGAAGACGTGCGCGCTGTCCTTGCGGCAGACGCGGCGGCCCGCGATCCGCTTCACGACCTCGTCCTCGGGGACCTCCAGGTCGAGGACCGCGTCGAGCTTCACGCCCTCGTCCTTGAGCATCACGTCAAGGGCTTCGGCCTGGCCCACGTTCCGCGGGAAGCCGTCCAGCAGGAAGCCGTTCACGGCGTCCGACTGGGACATGCGGTCCTTGGCCATCCCGATGGTGACTTCGTCCGGCACCAGCTGGCCCGCGTCGATGTAGGCGCGAGCCTGCTTGCCAAGGTCGGTGCCCTGGCTCATGTTGGCGCGGAAGAGGTCACCCGTGGAGATGTGCGGAATCGACAGGTTCTCGGCAAGGTACGCAGCCTGCGTTCCCTTGCCGGCACCCGGAGGCCCGACGAGGACGATTCGCATCAGCGGAGGAACCCTTCGTAATTGCGCTGCTGGAGCTGACTCTCGATCTGCTTCACGGTTTCCAGACCAACACCCACGATGATGAGGATGCTCGTCCCGCCGAACGGGAAGTTCGCGTTCGCACCGCCGAAGCCCGCCAACGCCATCGTCGGCACAAGAGCGATCAGGGCCAGGTACAGCGAGCCTGGCCAAGTGATCCGGTTGAGCACGTAGCTCAGGTATTCGGCAGTAGGACGACCTGCCCGGATACCCGGGATGAAGCCACCATACTTCTTCATGTTGTCGGCGACCTCGTCGGGGTTGAACGAGATGGCCACATAGAAGAAGGCGAAGAAGACGATCAGCAGGAAGTACGCCACCATGTAGTACGGGGCGTTCTGCTGCACGAAGTTGTCCGTGATCCAGGTCGCCCAGCCCGCGTTGGAGCCGGAGAACTGGACGATCAGCGCCGGGATGTAGAGCAGCGACGACGCGAAGATGACCGGAATCACACCCGCCTGGTTCACCTTGAGCGGGATGTACGTGGACGTACCGCCGTAGGAGCGGCGTCCGATCATGCGCTTCGCGTACTGCACCGGGATGCGGCGCTGGGCCTGCTCGACGAAGACGACGAGGCCGACCATCACGAAGCCGATGAGGATGACGGTGCCGAACTCGATCCAGCCGTCGGCCAGCTTGCCGCTCTCCTTGATGGCCCACAGGGCGCCGGGGAACGTGGCGGCGATCGAGATGAACATCAGGATCGACATGCCGTTGCCGATGCCGCGGTCGGTGATCAGCTCACCGAGCCACATGACGGCGGCCGTACCGGCGGTCATCGTGATGACCATGATGATCGTGGTGAAGACCGACTTGTCCGCGACGATCTGGTCGCCCACGGAGCAGTTCTGGAAGAGCGCGCCGCTACGGGCGGTGGCGACGAGGCCGGTGCCCTGGAGGACGGCCAGCGCGACCGTCAGATAACGCGTGTACTGCGTGATCTTCGCCGTGCCGGACTGCCCCTCCTTCTTCAGGGCTTCCAGGCGCGGGATCACGACGGTCAGCAGCTGGAGAATGATGCTGGCCGTGATGTACGGCATGATGCCGAGCGCGAAGATGGTGATCTGCAGCAGGGCGCCACCGCTGAACATCTGCATCAGACCGAGGAGACCACCCGAGTCGGCCTGGTCGATGCACTGCTGCACCTTCGTGTAGTCGACACCGGGGGCAGGGATGTGCGCCCCGAGCCGGTAGATCACGATGATGCCGAGCGTGAAGAGCAGCTTCTTGCGCAGGTCGGGCGTCTTGAACGCTCGGGCGAACGCGGTGAACACGGTGCCTCCTGCGACCCCCGCGCTGTGCGTCAGAGGCGACGGGTCTGGATGGGACTGGACGGGATCGGATACAAGGCAGCCCTACATCGTAAGGAGGCCACAAAAGATGAACGGCGCTACCCTACCCGGCCCGGGACTGAGCAGGAAACACGCACCGCACACCGGTGCACGGCCCGCTCCCCGGCCCGCGCCGCGGAAGACCGGCCAAGCCACACCATTTGGGACGTGAACGCCCCTCCGCTCCCCCACCGCCGGTGCGGTGGACACTCGTTCAACCTTTCCCGAGCCTTTACGGTTCCCGTACATCGCACCGAAATGGTCCCGGGCACGAAAAAAAGCCCGGCCGGCCACCTCCGAAGAGGCAGCCGGCCGGGCTCAGTTCTGTCCCGCGGCTCAGACGAGCTCGGTGACCGTACCGCCGGCGGCGGTGATCTTCTCCTTGGCGGAGCCGGAGACGGCGTCAACCGAAACCTGCAGTGCCACGGAGATCTCGCCCTGTCCGAGGACCTTGACGAGGTGGTTGTTGCGCACGGCACCCTTGGCGACCAGGTCGGCCACCGTGACCTCTCCACCCTCGGGGTAGAGCGTCGCGAGCTTGTCCAGGTTCACGACCTGGTACTCCGTGCGGAACGGGTTCTTGAAGCCCTTGAGCTTCGGGAGACGCATGTGGAGGGGCATCTGGCCACCCTCGAAGCGCTCCGGAACCTGGTAACGGGCCTTCGTGCCCTTGGTACCACGGCCTGCGGTCTTACCCTTGGACGCCTCACCACGACCCACACGGGTCTTGGCGGTCTTGGCGCCCGGGGCAGGCCGGAGGTTGTGGGCCTTCAGCGGGCTGTTCTCCGCCATGTCAGTCAACCTCCTCAACCGTCACGAGGTGGCGGACGGTCTGCACCATGCCGCGGAACTCGGGGCGGTCCTCCTTGACAACCGAGTCGTTCAGGCGCTTGAGCCCGAGCGAACGCAGGGTGTCGCGGTGGTTCTGCTTGCTGCCGATGTACGACTTCGTCTGCGTGATCTTGAGGCGAGCCATTACGCACCCGCTCCCGCACGCGCACGAAGCAGAGCCGCGGGGGCGACGTCCTCGAGGGGCAGACCGCGGCGGGCCGCGATCTCCTCGGGACGCTGCAGGCCCTTCAGGGCCTCCACGGTCGCGTGCACAATGTTGATCGCGTTGGACGAGCCAAGCGACTTCGACAGGATGTCGTGAACGCCGGCGCACTCGAGCACGGCACGCACCGGGCCACCGGCGATAACACCGGTACCGGGGGAAGCCGGCTTGAGCAGGACGACGCCCGCTGCCTTCTCGCCCGTGATCGGGTGAGGGATGGTGCCCTGGATGCGGGGGACCTTGAAGAAGTTCTTCTTGGCCTCTTCGACACCCTTGGCGATGGCCGCGGGAACTTCCTTGGCCTTGCCGTATCCGACACCGACCGTGCCGTCACCGTCGCCCACCACGACCAGCGCGGTAAAGCTGAAGCGACGACCACCCTTCACAACCTTGGCGACGCGGTTGATCGCGACGACGCGCTCGACGTACGCGGTCTTCTCGGCGGCTGCGCCACCGTCACGGCCCTTCCGGTCCCGCCGCTCGCCGCCACCGGCACCGCTGCCGCGGCGCTGGGGTCCAGCCATGGGAATTACCTCTCTCTGTTACGTCCGCTGTGCGTAGGAACCGGGGCTTAGAACTTCAGCCCGGCTTCACGGGCGGCGTCAGCCAGAGCGGCAATCCGCCCGGCGTACTGGTTACCACCGCGGTCAAACACGACGGCCTCGACGCCTGCAGCCTTGGCACGCTCGGCGACCAGGGCGCCGACCTGCTTGGCCTGGGCGCTCTTGTCGCCCTCGCCACCACGGATCGAGGTGTCCAGGGTCGACGCCGAGGCGAGCGTGTGGCCCGCGATGTCGTCGATGACCTGGGCCACGATGTGGCGGTTGGAACGCGTCACGACCAGACGGGGCCGCTCCGGCGAACCCGACAGGTGCTTGCGGACGCGGATGTGGCGCCGCTTGCGAGCAGCGCGCTTGTACGCGTCGCCCTTGGCGATCTTCACACCGTATGCCATGGCTACTTACCAGCCTTTCCGACCTTGCGGCGGATGACCTCGCCCGCGTACTTGACGCCCTTGGCCTTGTACGGGTCGGGCTTCCGCAGCTTGCGGATGTTGGCGGCCACCTCGCCGACCTTCTGCTTGTCGATGCCCTCGACGCTGAGCTTCGTGGGCGACTCGACCTTGAAGGTGATGCCTTCCGGCGCCTCGATGAGGATCGGGTGGCTGTAGCCCAGGGCGAACTCCAGGTTGGAGCCCTTCGCCTGGACGCGGTAACCGACACCGCTGATCTCGAGCGCCTTGGAGTAACCCGCGGTCACGCCGGTGATCATGTTCGCCACCAGCGTGCGGGACAGGCCGTGGAGGGCCTTGTTCTGACGCTCGTCGTTCGGGCGGGTGACGTTCAGAACGCCGTCCTCACCCTTGGAGACCTCGATCGGCGCGGCGACGGTGTGCGTGAGGGAACCCTTGGGGCCCTTCACCGCGACCGTACGGCCATCGATGGTGACGTCCACACCGGCGGGAACCTGGATGGGGAGCTTGCCGATTCGCGACATGAGCTTTCCTTCCTTTCCCGACTACCAGACGTAGGCGAGGACTTCCCCACCTACGCCCTTCTTGCCTGCCTGCTGGCCGGTCAGGAGACCGTGGGACGTGGAGATGATCGCCACGCCCAGGCCGCCGAGGACCTTCGGCAGGTTGGTGGACTTTGCGTAAACACGCAGACCCGGCTTCGAGATGCGCTTGATGCCGGCGATCGAACGCTCGCGGTTCGGGCCGAACTTCAGCTCCAGGACGAGGTTCTTGCCGACCTCGGCGTCCTCGACCTTCCAGCCGGTGATGAAGCCCTCCTGCTGGAGGATCTCCGCGATGTGCGACTTGATCTTGCTGTGCGGCATCACGACGGAGTCGTGGTACGCCGAGTTCGCGTTACGCAGACGCGTGAGCATGTCTGCGATGGGATCAGTCATGGTCATGAATTGGCCTTCGGCCTCTCTCGCCGGGGTTTCCTGTATGCACCATCCCTCTCCCCACTCACTGGCGGGACGGGTGCGGCGCGGGGACCTACGGCGTAGTAAGTCGGTCTTGGGCGGCAGGCGCCCAACCCTTCAAGCCTACGGCATGAAAGGCGGGGCTCCTGCCGACCAGATGCTTACCGAGAGTCTCCGGGAACTTCCAACGCCCAGGGGGCGAAGGAGAGTTACCAGGAGCTCTTGGTCACGCCCGGCAGCTCGCCACGGTGAGCCATCTCACGAAGGCACACGCGGCACAGGCCGAACTTGCGGTAGACGGAGTGGGGCCGGCCGCAGCGCTGGCAGCGGGTGTACCCGCGGACGCCGAACTTCGGCTTACGGGCGGCCTTAGCGATCAGAGCCTTCTTCGCCACGGTCAGTTCTCCTTGAACGGGAAGCCGAGGTGACGAAGCAGGGCACGACCCTCGTCGTCGTTGGTCGCCGTGGTGACCACGGTGATGTCCATGCCCCGGACCCGGTCGATCTTGTCCTGGTCGATCTCGTGGAACATGACCTGCTCCGTGAGACCGAAGGTGTAGTTGCCACGGCCGTCGAACTGCTTCGGCGACAGGCCACGGAAGTCACGGATACGCGGAAGCGCGAGCGACAGCGTACGGTCCAGGAACTCCCACATCCGGTCACCGCGGAGGGTGACGTGGCAGCCGATCGGCTGGCCCTCGCGCAGCTTGAACTGCGCGATGGACTTGCGGGCCTTCGTGACGGCCGGCTTCTGGCCGGTGATCGTGGTGAGGTCGCGGACGGCCCCGTCGATCAGCTTGGAGTCGCGGGCGGCGTCGCCCACACCCATGTTGACCACGATCTTGACCAGACCGGGAACCTGCATGACGTTCTCGTACGAGAACTCCTCACGCAGCTTGCCGGCGATTTCCTCGCGGTAGCGCGTCTTGAGACGCGGCGCAGTGGTGGCAGTCATCAGATGTCCTCACCGGTCCGCTTGGCAACGCGGATCTTGTTGCCCTCGTCGTCAAAGCGGTAGCCGACGCGGGTGACAACCTTGTTGCCGTCCTTCTCCACAACAAGCTGAACGTTGCTGACGTGGATCGGGGCCTCGGTGGTCACAATGCCACCCGTCTGCGAACCGCGAGCCGTCTGACCGGCCTTGGTGTGCTTCTTGACCCGGTTGACACCCTCGACGAGGACGCGGTCCTGAGCGGGGTAGGCCACGATGACCTTGCCCTGCTTGCCCTTGTCCTTACCGGTGATGACCTGGACCAGGTCGCCCTTCTTGATCTTCATGCTTACAGCACCTCCGGCGCGAGCGAGATGATCTTCATGAACTTCTTCTCGCGCAGCTCCCGGCCCACGGGGCCGAAGATGCGGGTGCCGCGGGGGTCGCCGTCGTTCTTCAGAATGACGGCGGCGTTCTCGTCGAAGCGGATGTACGAGCCATCCTGACGACGACGCTCCTTGACGGTGCGAACGATGACGGCCTTGACGACGTCACCCTTCTTCACGTTGCCACCGGGGATCGCGTCCTTGACGGTGGCGACGATGACGTCACCGATACCCGCGTAGCGGCGACCCGAGCCACCGAGAACACGAATGGTGAGAATTTCCTTCGCACCCGTGTTGTCGGCGACGCGCAGTCGCGACTCCTGCTGGATCACGTCTATCTCCTGATCGTCTGCCGGTTCCCGGCGGGGAGCCGCGTAAGTGACTCACGCGGCTCCCTCACCGAGCCTGGCGGAACTGACCTGAGGGAAACCCCTCAGGAATTACTTGGCCTTCTCGAGGATCTCGACGATGCGCCAGCGCTTCGAGGCGGACAGCGGACGCGTCTCCATGATGAGGACGCGGTCGCCGACGCCGGCGGAGTTCTGCTCGTCGTGGGCCTTGAGCTTGTTCGTACGGCGGATGACCTTGCCGTACAGCGCGTGCTTGACGCGGTCCTCGACAGCGACGACGACGGTCTTGTCCATCTTGTCGCTGACGACCAGACCCTCACGGGTCTTGCGGAAACCGCGCTCGGTGTTCGTCTCAGTCACAGTCTTCTCGCTCATCAGGCGCTCTCCACCGTCTCGATGCCCAGCTCGCGCTCACGCATCAGGGTGTAGATCCGGGCGATGTCCTTACGGACGGACTTGAGCCGGCCGTGGTTCTCGAGCTGGCCCGTCGCCGCCTGGAAGCGGAGGTTGAACAGCTCTTCCTTGGCTTCGCGGAGCTTGTTGAGGAGCTCCTCGTCGCCCAGCTCGCGCAGCTCGGACGCCTTGGTACCGGCCGACATCACGACTCACCTGCCTCGCGCCGAACGATCCGGCACTTCATCGGAAGCTTGTGAGCAGCGCGGGTGAGCGCCTCACGAGCAATCTTCTCGTTCGGGTAGGACAGCTCGAACATCACCCGACCGGGCTTGACGTTCGCGATCCACCACTCGGGAGAACCCTTACCGGAACCCATGCGGGTCTCGGCCGGCTTCTTCGTCAGGGGACGGTCCGGGTAGATGTTGATCCAGACCTTGCCGCCACGCTTGATGTGACGGGTCATCGCGATACGAGCGGACTCGATCTGACGGTTCGTCACGTACGCCGGGGTCAGCGCCTGGATGCCGTACTCGCCGAACGCAACCTGCGTGCCACCCTTGGACATACCGCTGCGCTTCGGGTGGTGCTGCTTGCGGTGCTTGACCCTACGGGGGATCAGCATTTCGGTCAGGCCTCCGTTCCGGTGCTCTCAGCAGCCGGAGCAGCGGCGGCGTCGGCCTTGGGGGCCTCGGCTGCCGGCGACTGCTGCGGCTTACGGCCGCGACCGCCACGCTCGCCACCACGGCCACCGCGGCCGGCCGGGCGGTCAGCGCCGCCACGAGCCGGACGGTTACCGGCGCGGGCCGCGGCGTTCTCGGCGCGAACCTCGGCGATGTTCTTGACGTCGCCCTTGTAGATCCAGACCTTCACGCCGATGCGGCCGAAGGTCGTCTTGGCCTCGAAGAAGCCGTAGTCGACGTTCGCGCGGAGCGTGTGCAGGGGCACACGGCCCTCGCGGTAGAACTCCGAGCGGGACATCTCGGCGCCGCCGAGGCGACCGCCGCACTGGATCTTGATGCCCTTGGCGCCGGCCTTCATCGAGGACTGCATGCTCTTGCGCATGGCCCGACGGAAGGAGACGCGGGAGGAGAGCTGCTCGGCGACGGCCTGGGCCACCAGCTGAGCGTCCACCTCGGGGTTCTTGACCTCGAGGATGTTCAGCTGGACCTGCTTGCCGGTCAGCTTCTCCAGCTCGCCGCGGATGCGATCGGCCTCGGCGCCACGGCGACCGATGACGATGCCCGGGCGGGCGGTGTGGATGTCAACGCGGACGCGGTCGCGGGTGCGCTCGATCTCGACCTTCGAGATGCCGGCCCGCTCCATGCCCTTCGTCATCATGCGACGAATGGCGACGTCTTCCTTGACGTAGTCCTTGTACAGCTTGTCGGCGTACCAGCGGGACTTGAAGTCCGTGGTGATGCCGAGCCGGAACCCGTGCGGGTTTACCTTCTGGCCCATTACCGGGTTCCTTCCTTGCTGCTGACGACCACGGTGATGTGGCTGGTCCGCTTACGGATCCGGTAGGCACGGCCCTGAGCACGCGGACGGAACCGCTTCAGGGTCGGGCCCTCGTCCACGTACGCCTCGCTGATGACCAGCGAAGAGGCGTCGGTGTGGTCGTAGTTGTGTGCAGCGTTGGCGATGGCGCTGTCCAGCACCTTGCCAACCGGCACGCTCGCGGCCTGCGGGGCGAAACGCAGGACCGCCTGAGCCTCCGTGGCATCCATGCCACGGATGAGGTCCACCACGCGGCGGGCCTTCATGGGCGTGACGCGGATGTACCGCGCCTGGGCCCTGGCTTCCATGGTTGTCCCTTCGGTGTAAGTCATAGTCGTTTCCACCCCGCGCTTAGCGGCGCTTCGACTTCCGGTCGTCCTTGACGTGGCCGCGGAAGGTGCGAGTCGGCGAGAACTCGCCGAGCTTGTGGCCGACCATCGACTCGGTGACGAACACCGGGACGTGGATCTTGCCGTTGTGCACCGCGATGGTGTGACCCAGCATGGCCGGGACGATCATCGAGCGACGGGACCAGGTCTTGATGACGTTCTTGGTGCCTGCCTCGTTCTGTACGTCCACCTTCTTGATGAGGTGTCCGTCGACGAAGGGCCCCTTCTTGAGACTGCGCGGCATCTAAACCCGCTCCTAGCGCTTCTTGTTCGTCTTGCGGCGGCGGACGATGTACTTGTTGCTCGCCTTCTTGGGAGCACGAGTACGACCCTCCTTCTGACCCCACGGCGAGACCGGGTGACGACCACCGGAGGTCTTGCCTTCACCACCACCGTGCGGGTGGTCAACCGGGTTCATCGCGACACCGCGGACGGTCGGGCGAACGCCCTTCCAGCGCATGCGGCCGGCCTTGCCCCAGTTGATGTTCGACTGCTCGGCGTTGCCGACCTCACCGATCGTCGCGCGGCAGCGCGCGTCGACCAGGCGGATCTCACCCGACGGCATACGAAGGTGGGCCATGGTGCCCTCCTTCGCCAGCAGCTGCACGGAGGCACCCGCGGAACGGGCGAACTTCGCGCCGCCGCCGGGCCGCAGCTCGATGGCGTGGATGGTCGTACCGACCGGGATGTTGCGCAGCGCCAGGTTGTTACCGGGCTTGATGTCGGCGGTCGGACCGTTCTCGACACGGTCACCCTGCGACAGGCCACGGGGAGCGACGATGTAACGCTTCTCGCCGTCCGCGTAGTGCAGCAGCGCGATGCGCGCGGTGCGGTTCGGGTCGTACTCGATGTGCGCGACCTTGGCCGGCACGCCGTCCTTGTCGTGACGACGGAAGTCGATCACGCGGTAGGCGCGCTTGTGGCCACCACCCTGGTGGCGAACGGTCACACGACCGGCGTTGTTACGGCCGCCCTTGCTGTGCAGGGGGCGGACCAGCGACTTCTCCGGCGTGGACCGCGTGATCTCGACAAAGTCGGCGACGCTGGAGCCACGACGGCCCGGGGTCGTCGGCTTGTACTTGCGGATACCCATTTCTCAGTCCTCGTCCGATTCCGGACGACTCGACCTCACTAGGAGGTCGGGCCGCCGAAGATGTCGATACGGTCGCCCTCGGCGAGGGTCACGATGGCGCGCTTCGTGTCGGCGCGCTTGCCGAAACCGGTGCGGGTGCGCTTGCGCTTGCCCTGCCGGTTGATCGTGTTGACCCCGGTGACCTTGACCGAGAAGACCGCCTCGACGGCCTGCTTGATCTGGGTCTTGTTGGAGCCGGGCGCGACGATGAACGTGTACTTGTTCTCGTCGAGCAGCGCGTAGCTCTTCTCGGAGACCACGGGCTTGACGAGAACGTCACGCGGGTCCGAGTACGTCTTGCTGGTAACGGTCGCCTCGCTCATCAGGCGTCGCTCCCTTCGGTCTCAGCGGTCTGGGGGCCAGACACGAAGGACTCGAAAGCGGCCTGGGTGAAGACCACGTCGTCAGAGACGATCACGTCGTACGTGTTGAGCTGGCCCGGCTCCAGGATGTGCACCTGGGGCAGGTTGCGCGCGGACAGCCACGAGGCCTCGTCGGCACGGTCGACGACCAGGAGCAGGTTCTGGCGCTCCGAGATCTTGCCGAGCAGCGACTTGGCGGCCTTCGTGGAGGCGGCACCCTCGACCACGCCGGTGACGACGTGGATACGGGAGTGACGGGCCCGGTCCGAGAGGGCACCGCGCAGGGCGGCGGCCTTCATCTTCTTCGGGGTCCGCTGCGAGTAGTCACGCGGCTGCGGGCCGTGGACGACGCCACCGCCGGCGAACTGCGGGGCGCGGGTCGAACCCTGACGGGCGCGGCCGGTGCCCTTCTGGCGGTAAGGCTTCTTACCACCACCGCGGACTTCACCGCGGCGCTTGGTCTTGTGCGTGCCCTGACGGGCAGCCGCCAGCTGAGCGACAACGACCTGGTGGATCAGCGGAACGCTGGTCTTCGCGTCGAAGATCTCCGCGGGGAGCTCGACGGTACCGGCCTTGTCGCCTGCCGGCGAAAGGATGTCAATGGTGCTCATTACCTCAAGCCCCCTTGGCCGCGGTACGGACCAGGACGAGGCCGCCGTTCGGACCGGGGACCGCGCCCTTGATGAGGAGCAGACCCTTCTCCGCGTCAACCGCGTGGATGGTCAGGTTCTGGGTGGTGACGCGCTCGTTACCCATGCGGCCCGCCATGCGCATGCCCTTGAAGACACGCCCAGGGGTGGCGCAGCCACCGATGGAACCGGGGGAACGGTGCTTGCGCTGGGTGCCGTGCCCGGCGCCGAGGCCCTTGAAGTTGTGACGCTTCATGACACCGGCGAAGCCCTTGCCCTTGCTCTTGCCCGTGACGTCAACCTTGACGCCGGACTCGAACACAGCGGCGGTGACCTCCTGGCCCAGCGTGTACTCGCTGGCGTCAGGGGTGCGGAGCTCGACCAGGTGGCGGCGCGGGGTGACGTCGGCCTTGGCGAAGTGACCCTTGAGGGGCTTGTTCACCTTGCGCGGGTCGATCTCGCCGAAGGCGATCTGGACCGCTTCGTAGCCGTCGCTGTCGTTGGTGCGAACCTGCGTCACGACGCACGGACCGGCCTTGACGACGGTCACCGGGACAACCCGGTTGTTCTCGTCCCAGACCTGGGTCATGCCGAGCTTCTCGCCCAGGACGCCCTTGATGTTCTTGCTCATCTCGGCCCGTCCCCTCAGAGCTTGATCTCGATGTCGACGCCGGCCGGCAGGTCGAGACGCATCAGCGAGTCAACCGTCTTCGGCGTGGGGTCGAGGATGTCGATGAGGCGCTTGTGGGTGCGCATCTCGAAGTGCTCGCGAGAGTCCTTGTACTTGTGCGGCGACTTGATGACGCAGTACACGTTCTTCTCAGTGGGCAGCGGCACCGGGCCCGCGACCGACGCACCAGTGCGGGTCACCGTCTCGACGATCTTCTTCGCCGAGGAGTCGATGACCTCGTGGTCGTAGGCCTTGAGCCGGATGCGGATCTTCTGTCCCGCCATGGCTACTAGTAGTCCTGTCTCTCTGTTTAACGCTCTGGAACCCGGGGGTTCTCTGGACTCCCCCTCCGACCCACGCGGTCGGGCGTGTCGCATCCCCTCTACGAAAATCTCCCACCAGGGAGATCCCAACCAAGGGGGTGCGGGCCCGAGGACCGCGGAACCGGGGGCGGAACACCCACCGGGTGCCTGGCCGGCGCCCTGCATTGCTTCCCGGAAGATTCCCGTACGTCCGGCCCTACAGGGCCGACGAGTACTGTGGGACTCGCTTCCGGTCCTCCCGGCGGGAGGCGCGCAGCATTGACACTCAACCGAGCAACCTGGTCAGTGTGCCATACGGGGCGCGGGCCTGGCCAATCGAGTCGGGAATCCTACCCCGAGCGGGCGCGTACTCAAACGCGGATGCGCATCCGGCGGCACGGGACCTGTCGCGGGCCCCGGGAGGGCCTCTGGGAAGATCCCGCCATGCCGACGAACACGCTGCCGCCCTGGACCCTGCGCCAGGCCCTCCCCGAGGATGTCGAGCCCATCGCCCAACTGCGCGCCGTCGTGATGCGACCGGACCTGGAGCGGCTCGGCCGCTACGACGAGCACCGCGTGCGGCAGCGGCTGCGGGACGCCTACGCCCCCGAGCACACCTCGGTCATCGAGGCCGCCGGATCCTTCGCGGGCTGCGTGGCCCGGCGCCCGGCGGAGGACGGCTGGTGGCTGGAGCACTTCTACCTCTCCCCCGCGCTCCAGGGCCGGGGCATCGGCTCGGCCGTCCTGCGGGGAGTCCTGGACCGCGCGGACGCCGAGCGGCAGCCCGTACGCCTGGACGTCCTCCAGGGGAGCCCCGCCCGGCGCCTCTACGAACGGCACGGCTTCACGCTGGAGCGGGAGGACGCCGTCGACGTCTTCCTGGTGCGCAACCCCACACCCTGACCGGGCAACCCGGCCGCCCGTCCCTCCGTCTACTCTCCCGCAGGCGCGGCCCGACCGCCGCTGACCTGCGCGGAGTATCAGGAGTGACGCAGGACAGGGCGGCCGTTCGCCCGCTGCGGGGGAAGCGGGAGCGGACGGAGTGCGCGGCGTGGTGGATCGATCTGTCCCGGGCCGGATACGGATGCCCCGGCGCGCCCTGCTCCTCGCGGCCGGAGCGGCCGGTGCCGCCGCCACCGCCGGGTGTGCCGTGCCGGCTCCCCGGCGGCGCGGGCCGGTGGCGGACCCGGCGCCCGGTCTGGCCATAGCGAGCACCCGGCGGGCCCTGGTGCTGCAGCTGCTGGCCCACCCGGACGACGATCTGTACTTCATGAACCCGGACACCCGGGAGGCCCTGGACGCCGGGACCCCGCTGGTCTGCGTGTATCTCACCGCGGGCGAGGCGGACGGCGTCAACAAGATCCCCAGCGCTCCCCGCCCGGCCCCCGACCGTGCCGCGTACTCCTCCTCCCGCCATCAGGGCCTGCGCCAGGCGTACGCCGAGCTGCTCGGGCTCGACCGGTTCACGCCCTGGCAGAAGTCGGTGGCGGCCCTGCACGGCGGCCACCGGGCCGAGGTCAACGTCCTTACGGACGGCGTGCGCCGGGTCGAGCTGGTCTTCCTCAACACCGCGATGCACACCGGGCGCGGCCGCCCCGGGCTGCCCAGCCTCTGGCGGGACCGCCGACTCGTGCTGCGTACCGTCGTCGCCGACAACTCCCCTCTGGAGCGCGCCGGTTCGTACACGTACGAGTCGCTGATCGACGTCCTCACCGGGCTGCTGGAGCAGTACCGGCCGACCGTCGTGCACACCCTCGACCCGGACCCGGACCTCCAGTACAGCAGCGAGTACGAACGCCGCCGGGACAGCGAGCAGCGCGGGTACTCCGACCACGCCGACCACACCGCGGCCGGGTGCTTCGCCTGGGCCGCCCTGATCCGCTGGGTCGCGCGGGCTACCGGACGCGGGGAGCCGGTGCCCGGGTTCGTCGTCGCCTCGTTCCGGGGGTACTACAACCGGCACTGGCCCAAGAACCTGCCGCCCGCCGTGCTGGAGCGGAAGGCCGCCCACCTCGTCCCGTACGGCGGCGACCCCGACTGGGAGTGCGGCAACCCCTCCGGCTGCGGCGACTACAACGTGGGCGGCGACCGGCCGCTCACCAACCGCAAGGGCTGGGTGCGCTCCACCCACCACCGCTACCCGGGCCCCCGGGCCCAGGTCGCCGCCGGGGCGGACGGCCGGCTCACCGCCTACGGGGTGCTCGGGCTGCGCGCGGTCCGGTGGCGCGAGAGCGCGCCCGGCAGCGGTGTCTGGGACGCGCCGGACGACCTCGGCGGCGGCCCGCTCGCCCCGGTGCTGGGCGCCGCGGTGACGGCGGACGGCCGGCAGTTGCTGTTCGGGCTGCGGTTCGCGGCGCTCGGCGGGCACGGCTCGGACAACGAACGCGAGATCGTGCTTCTGGAGCAGCGCTCCCCCGGCGGCCCCTTCCGCGCCTGGCAGGGTCTCGGCAACCCCGCGACGGGCCCCGACCACGGCCGTCGCATCGGAACCCCCGTCGCCGTCACCGCGGACGGCCGCGTCCACCTCTTCGTACGGAACGCGGAGAAGGGGCTGAGCACCCGGGTGCGCGACGCGGTCACCGGCCGCTGGAGCGGCTGGCGGGACATGGGCGGCGGCGAGATCCAGGACGGGCTGACCGCGGTCGTGGACACGGCGGGGCGCGTCCATGTGTACGCGGCCGGGCACCATGCCGTGCACCACTGGACCCAGGACGCCCCGGACACCGACCTCACCGCCCGTACCCAGCTCACCGGCTCCCCCGTCCCCGCGCACGCGCCCGGCGCACTCCCCGCGCGCGACGGGTCCGTGGAGCTGTACTACCGGCCCGCCGCCCGTGAACAGCTCGTGGCCGTACGCGCAGACGCCACCCCCGTTCCCCGTTTCGGGGGGTACGGTCCGGTGACCGCCGCCGCGTCGCCGGGCGGCCCGGTGCTGCTCGGCCGGTCCGCGGAGGGCCGGATCCAGGTGCGTACCGCCGAGAAGGCCGCCGTACGGTCCCGGGGGCCCGTCGCCCTGGACGGCGCCGCCCTCCACCTGGGCGCGGCGGACGGCCGGCCCGTCGTCGTGGGCTTCGGCCCGGACGCGGCTCCCTGGGCCTGGCGGCCGTAGAAGGGACCGCGTGCCCCAACTCCCGCCCCATAACGCCGCGTTATGGCCAAACGTTAGTACCCCGCCCTCGTCGCGCTCCGGCACCCTGTTGCCCACCATCCCCCACGGACACGCCTACCCAGCGTGTCGCGCGAAACGAGGCATCATGCGCATATCCCGGCTCATGCCCGCTGTCGCCGCAGCAGCGGCCTGCGTCCTCTCGCTCTTCGCACCGTCCGCGACGGCCGCACCCGCGCCGCCGCTCCAGGACGCCCCGCCGCCCACCACCCAGATCATCGGCGGCGGCTACGCCCAGAACGCGCCCTGGGCCGCCCGGCTCTTCTCGAACGGCAGAGAGACCTGTTCGGCGACGATCATCGCGCCGACCTGGATCCTCACCGCCAAGCACTGCGTCACGGGCGGCGGCCTGTCGTTCCGCATCGGCAGCCTCGACCAGCACAGCGGCGGCGTCGTCGCGAACGGCGTCCAGACCTACACCCACAGCTCGGACCTGGCGCTGGTGCGTCTGGACCGTTCCGTGCAGGCCACCTACTCCCGCCTCGGCTCGCCCGGCTCGGTGAGCGTCGGCCAGAGCGTCCAGGTCTGGGGCTGGGGCGCGACCTCGCAGTGCGGCTCGGAGGCGAACTGCCAGTCGCGCTACCTGAAGGTCGCCAACGTGACGGTCAGCGGCGGCTGCGGTGACGCGTACGGCGGCTCGGCGATCTGCGCCCGCCGCGGCAACGGCATCACCGCCGGCGGCGACTCCGGCGGCCCGATGACCGCCAACGGCATCCAGGTCGGCGTCGCCTCCACCAGCGACCGCCAGACCACGACCGCGTACACGAACGTCACCGCGTACCGGTCCTGGATCCAGTCGATCGCGGGCGTCTGAGCCGGACACGGCCTGAACGCCCCACCCGGGACGACGGGCACCTGACCGGTCCGCCGTCCCCCTGAAACCGTAGGGCCCCCGTACCTCACCGCCCGAGGTACCGGGGCCCTACAGCCATGCTCTGCCGGGGAACCCGTCCGTACGCCGAAGGGCCCCGCACCTCTTCCGAGGTGCGGGGCCCTTCTTGCAGCTCAGTGAGCCACCAGGTCCAAGGACCAAGCAGAAACTACTTGATGATCTTGGTGACCTGGCCGGCGCCCACGGTCCGGCCACCCTCACGGATGGCGAACTTCAGGCCCTCTTCCATGGCGACCGGCTGGATCAGCGCGACGTCCATGAGGGTGTTGTCACCCGGCATGACCATCTCGGTGCCCTCGGGAAGGGTCACAACGCCCGTCACGTCCGTGGTACGGAAGTAGAACTGCGGGCGGTAGTTGTTGAAGAACGGGGTGTGACGGCCACCCTCGTCCTTCGACAGGATGTAGGACTGCGCCTGGAACTCGGTGTGCGGGGTGACCGAGCCGGGCTTGATGATGACCTGGCCGCGCTCGACGTCCTCGCGCTTGATGCCACGGAGGAGCAGACCGACGTTCTCACCGGCCTGGCCCTCGTCGAGCAGCTTGCGGAACATCTCGATGCCGGTGACCGTGGTGGTGGTCTTCTCGGTCTTGATACCGACGATGTCGACGGTCTCGTTGACCTTCAGGACACCACGCTCGATGCGGCCGGTGACGACCGTACCGCGACCGGTGATCGTGAAGACGTCCTCGATCGGCATGAGGAACGGCTTCTCGACGTCACGCTCGGGCTGCGGGATGGCCTCGTCGACAGCCTTCATCAGGTTGAGGACGGACTCGCCCCACTCCTTGTCGCCCTCGAGCGCCTTGAGCGCCGAGACCTTGACGACCGGAACGTCGTCGCCCGGGAACTCGTACTCGGAGAGGAGCTCACGGACCTCGAGCTCGACGAGCTCCAGGATCTCCTCGTCGTCCACCATGTCGGCCTTGTTCAGGGCGACGACGATGTAGGGGACGCCGACCTGGCGGGCCAGGAGCACGTGCTCCTTGGTCTGCGGCATCGGGCCGTCGGTGGCGGCGACCACGAGGATGGCGCCGTCCATCTGCGCGGCACCCGTGATCATGTTCTTGATGTAGTCCGCGTGACCCGGGCAGTCGACGTGCGCGTAGTGACGCGACTCCGTCTGGTACTCGACGTGCGCGATGGAGATGGTGATACCGCGCTGGCGCTCTTCGGGAGCCTTGTCGATCTGGTCGAAGGCCGAGGCCTCGTTCAGGTCCGGGTACGCGTCGTGCAGCACCTTGGTAATGGCGGCCGTGAGGGTCGTCTTACCGTGGTCGATGTGACCGATGGTGCCGATGTTGACGTGGGGCTTAGTCCGCTCGAACTTTGCCTTCGCCACTGGGGTCCTCCTGAGTGGTTCTGTACGCCTTGCTTCATCGGCGCCAGGGTGATCTTTGCTGGGGTGCCGGGGCCGGGGGACGCGGCACAGTGCTGACGCGCTGTGCCGCGTGCCCACCGGGCTCCGGTGACAAGCCTAAAGCGTGAGCTCGGGAGAGTTACTCGCCCTTGGCCTTCGCGATGATCTCCTCGGCGACGTTCCGCGGAACCTCGGCGTAGGAGTCGAACTGCATCGAGTAGCTTGCGCGACCCGAGGTCTTGCTGCGGAGGTCTCCGACGTAGCCGAACATCTCCGAGAGGGGCACGAGGCCCTTCACGACGCGAGCGCCGCTGCGCTCCTCCATGGCCTGGATCTGGCCACGGCGGGAGTTGAGGTCGCCGATGACATCGCCCATGTAGTCCTCGGGCGTGGTGACCTCGACGGCCATCATCGGCTCGAGGAGCACGGGAGAGGCCTTGCGGGCACCCTCCTTGAACGCCTGCGAACCGGCGATCTTGAAGGCGAGCTCCGAGGAGTCGACCTCGTGGTAACCACCGTCGAGAAGGGTGACGCGGACGCCGACCATCTCGTAACCGGCCAGGATGCCGAACTGCATGGCTTCCTGAGCACCCGCGTCCACCGAGGGAATGTACTCACGGGGGATGCGGCCACCGGTGACCTTGTTGACGAACTCGTACGACGCGTCGCCGCCCTCGATGGGCTCGATGGCGATCTGCACCTTCGCGAACTGGCCGGTACCACCAGTCTGCTTCTTGTGCGTGAAGTCGATGCGCTCGACGGCCTTGCGGATCGTCTCGCGGTAGGCGACCTGCGGCTTGCCGACGTTCGCCTCGACGCGGAACTCGCGCTTCATGCGGTCGACGAGCACCTCGAGGTGAAGCTCGCCCATACCACCGATGATGGTCTGGCCGGTCTCCTCGTCGGAGTGCACCTGGAAGGAGGGGTCCTCCTCCGAGAGGCGCTGGATGGCGACACCCAGCTTCTCCTGGTCACCCTTGGACTTCGGCTCGATGGCGACCTGAATGACCGGCGCCGGGAAGTCCATGGACTCCAGGATGACCGGGTTCTTGTCGTCACACAGCGTCTCACCGGTGGTGGTCTGCTTGAGGCCCATGACGGCGATGATGTCGCCCGCGCCCACCGACTGGATCTCCTCACGCTTGTTCGCGTGCATGCGGTAGATCTTGCCGATGCGCTCCTTCTTGCCCTTGACGGAGTTCAGCACCGCGGTGCCGGCCTCCAGGCGACCGGAGTAGATCCGGACGAAGGTGAGCTTGCCGAGGTGCGGGTCGCTCGCGATCTTGAACGCCAGGCCGGAGAACGGCTCGTCGTCCGAGGGCTTGCGCTTGATGACCAGCTCCGGGTCCTTGACGTCGTGGCCCTCGATGGCCTCGACGTCCAGGGGGGAGGGCAGGTAGCGCACGACCGCGTCGAGCAGGGGCTGGACGCCCTTGTTCTTGAACGCGGTGCCACAGAACACGGGGGTGACGGTGACGGAGTCGGCGCCACCCTTCGACGCCAGGGTGATGCGGCGGATCGCCTCGTGCAGCTGCTCCTGGGTGGGCTCGTTGCCCTCCAGGTACAGCTCCATCATGGCGTCGTCGTTCTCGGCCACGGCCTCGAGGAGCTTGCCGCGCCACTCGGCGGCGGACTCCTTGAGGTTGTCCGGGATCTCGACGACGTTGTACATCTCGCCCTTGGCGGCCTCTTCGGGGTACACGAAGGCCTTCATCGACACGAGGTCGACAACGCCCGTGAAGTCCGCTTCGGCGCCGATGGGGAGCTGCATGACGATCGGGGTCGCGCCGAGGCGGTCCACGATCATCTCGACGCAGCGGAAGAAGTCCGCACCGGTGCGGTCGAGCTTGTTGACGAAGCAGATACGCGGCACGCCGTAGCGGTCCGCCTGACGCCAGACAGTCTCGGACTGCGGCTCGACGCCCGCGACACCGTCGAACACGGTGACGGCGCCGTCGAGGACGCGGAGCGAACGCTCCACCTCGACGGTGAAGTCGACGTGACCCGGGGTGTCGATGATGTTGATGGTGTGGTCAACATTGTTGAGCGGCCAGTGGCAGGTCGTCGCGGCGGACGTGATCGTGATGCCGCGCTCCTGCTCCTGCTCCATCCAGTCCATCGTGGCAGCGCCGTCGTGGACTTCACCGATCTTGTAGCTCACACCGGTGTAGAAGAGGATCCGCTCAGTGGTGGTCGTCTTGCCCGCGTCGATGTGGGCCATGATCCCAATGTTGCGGACCTTGGCCAGGTCAAGCGAAGTGGTGGCCATAAGGCTCAGTCTTCTCTCGGTCTCGATGGGGGTAGCGACTACCAGCGGTAGTGCGCGAAGGCCTTGTTGGACTCGGCCATCTTGTGGGTGTCCTCACGCTTCTTGACCGAAGCGCCGAGGCCGTTGGAGGCGTCGAGCAGTTCGTTCATGAGGCGCTCGGTCATGGTCTTCTCGCGGCGGGCGCGGGAGTAACCGACGAGCCAGCGCAGAGCGAGGGTGGAGGCGCGACCGGGCTTGACCTCGATCGGCACCTGGTAGGTGGCGCCACCGACACGGCGGGACTTGACCTCGAGCGAGGGCTTGACGTTCTCAAGCGCGCGCTTCAGCGTGATGACCGGGTCGTTGCCGGTCTTCTCGCGGAGGCCTTCCATGGCGCCGTACACGATCCGCTCGGCGGTGGAACGCTTGCCGTCGAGCAGGATCTTGTTGATCAGCGAGGTGACAAGAGGAGAGCTGTAGACCGGGTCGATGATGACCGGGCGCTTCGGGGCGGGGCCCTTACGAGGCATTCTTACTTCTCCTTCTTGGCGCCGTAGCGGCTGCGGGCCTGCTTGCGGTTCTTGACACCCTGGGTGTCGAGCGAACCGCGGATGATCTTGTAACGAACACCCGGCAGGTCCTTCACACGGCCACCACGCACGAGCACGATGGAGTGCTCCTGCAGGTTGTGTCCCTCACCCGGGATGTAGGCCGTGACCTCGATGCCGGAGGTCAGACGCACACGCGCGACCTTACGGAGGGCCGAGTTCGGCTTCTTCGGGGTGGTCGTGAACACACGCGTGCAGACACCGCGACGCTGGGGCGAACCCTCGAGCGCGGGCGTCTTGTTCTTCTCGACCTTGTCCTGCCGGCCCTTCCGGACCAGCTGCTGGATCGTAGGCACTACTTCTCCGGTTTCTGTGTGCCGTTCGTGAAACTAACCTGGAACATCGCCGACCCACGCGGTCGGGTGTGTCGAATACTGCGGACTCCCGCCCTGGGGGCAGAAGGGGCGCAGATTGCGGTGGCCACTGTGACGGACTCGCAGTACGGCTGAGGACACGCACACGAGCCCAGGCACACCCCAGGCACAAGGCTTGAGCGTACCTACCTCACGGAGCTGGGTCAAAACAAATGCTGTCCACGCCCGCGGGGCGGGGCCGCCGACCACCGGCGACGGACCGGAACGCCTGGCCGCCGGCCGTCCAGGCGGTTGCCGGATCCCGGCAACCCGGCGGCGCGAACACAGCGTCTTTGCGCCCTGACCGCCCTGCCCCACTCTGCCGGACAATGCGGTCAGCCGACCAGACCGACCGGTCCCGGCGACCGGCCCGGCCCCAGGAGGTCCCACGTGACAGCCGACCACCGTGACCCCGTATCCCCGGCACCGAGCGCACTCGACACCGACGTCAGCCTGGCCGTCATCGAATACGGTGACGCCGCTTCCGCCTACGCCCCGGCCATGAGCACCCCCGGCCTGCCGCAGTCCGTCGTCGACGACTACGCGATCGTCGTGGACGTCCTGGCCCTCGCCCGCCGGGTCCCGCTGCCCGACGTGCCCCCTCTGCTGGCCGTGGGCACCCGGGCCCTGCTCCGGGTCCACCACGCCCTGCTGGGCCGGTAGAGAACGCCCCGGAGCCCGGGCACGGCACAACGCCGGAGGGCGGCCACCCCGATACGTACGGGGTGACCGCCCTCCGGCGTTCAAGCGGCAACCGCTCGCTTACTGGTTGTACGGACCGTAGTCGTAGTCCTCCAGCGGAACGGCCTGGCCGGAGCCCGTGCCGAACGGCGAGTAGTCGATGTCGTCGTAGCCGACGGCCGAGTACATCGCGGCCTTGGCCTCCTCGGTCGGCTCGACCCGGATGTTGCGGTAGCGGGACAGGCCCGTACCGGCCGGGATGAGCTTACCGATGATGACGTTCTCCTTGAGGCCGATCAGGGAGTCCGACTTGGCGTTGATCGCCGCGTCGGTCAGGACCCTGGTCGTCTCCTGGAAGGACGCCGCCGACAGCCACGACTCGGTGGCGAGCGAGGCCTTGGTGATACCCATCAGCTGCGGACGGCCGGAGGCGGGGTGACCGCCCTCGGTGACCACACGACGGTTCTCGGTCTCGAACTTCGACCGCTCGACCAGCTCGCCCGGAAGCAGCTCCGCGTCGCCGGACTCGATGATCGTCACACGGCGGAGCATCTGCCGGATGATGATCTCGATGTGCTTGTCGTGGATCGACACGCCCTGCGAGTTGTAGACCTTCTGGACTTCGCCGACCAGGTGGACCTGGACGGCACGCTGGCCGAGGATGCGCAGCACGTCGTGCGGGTTGGTCGCACCGACGGTGAGCTTCTGACCCACCTCGACCGCGTCGCCCTCGCCGACCAGGAGACGGGCACGCTTCGAGATCGGGAACGCCGTCTCGTCGCTGCCGTCGTCCGGGGTGACGACGAGCTTCTTGGTCTTCTCGGTCTCCTCGATCCGCACGCGGCCCTTGGCCTCGGAGATCGGGGCGACACCCTTCGGCGTACGGGCCTCGAAGAGCTCGACGACACGGGGCAGACCCTGGGTGATGTCGTCACCGGCCACACCACCGGTGTGGAAGGTACGCATCGTCAGCTGGGTACCGGGCTCACCGATGGACTGGGCGGCGATGATGCCGACCGCCTCACCGATGTCGACCAGCTTGCCGGTGGCGAGCGAGCGTCCGTAGCAGAAGGCACAGGTGCCGACCGCGGACTCACAGGTCAGGACCGAGCGGGTCTTGACCTCCTCGACGCCGGCGCCCACCAGGGCGTCGATCAGGACGTCACCGAGGTCGACGTTGGCAGGCGCGATGACCTTGCCGTCCACCACGACGTCCTCGGCGAGCATGCGGGCGTAGACCGAGGTCTCGACGTCGTCCGTCTTGCGGAGCACGCCGTCGGCGCCCTTGACCGCGATCTTCAGCTTCAGGCCGCGGTCGGTGCCGCAGTCCTCCTCGCGGATGATCACGTCCTGCGAGACGTCCACCAGACGACGGGTCAGGTAACCCGAGTCGGCGGTACGCAGGGCGGTGTCCGCCAGACCCTTACGGGCACCGTGCGTGGAGATGAAGTACTCCAGAACGGTGAGGCCCTCGCGGAAGGACGCCTTGATGGGACGCGGGATCGTCTCGTTCTTGGCGTTCGACACCAGACCACGCATACCCGCGATCTGACGCATCTGCATCATGTTTCCTCGGGCACCCGAGTCGACCATCATGAAGATGGGGTTCGTCTTCGGGAAGTTCGCGTTCATCGCCTCGGCGACCTCGTTGGTCGCCTTGGTCCAGATCGCGATGAGCTCCTGCGTGCGCTCGTCCTTGGTGATCAGACCGCGCTCGTACTGCTTCTGGACCTTCTCGTCCTGCTCCTCGTAGCCCTTGACGATGGCCTTCTTGGCCTCGGGCACGACGACGTCGGAGATGGCCACGGTGACGCCCGAACGGGTCGCCCAGTGGAAGCCCGCCGCCTTCAGGTTGTCGAGCGTCGCCGCCACGATGACCTTGGGGTAGCGCTCGGCCAGGTCGTTGACGATCTCGGAGAGCTGCTTCTTGCCCACCGAGTAGTCGACGAACGGGTAGTCCTCGGGCAGCAGCTCGTTGAAGAGCGCACGGCCCAGGGTGGTCCGCAGCCGGAAGGTGTCACCGGGCTGGTACTCCGGCTCGCCCTCCTCGGCGACCGGCGGCACCCAGCCACGCGGCGGCATGGTGCCGACCGGGAAGCGGATGTCGACCTTCGCCTGGAGCGAGAGCTCGCGGGCGTCGAAGGCCATGGTGGCCTCGGCCGTGGAGCCGAACGCGCGGTCCGCGCCCTTGACGTCGCGGCCCTCGTCGTCCGTGGTGAGGAAGAAGAGGCCCAGCACCATGTCCTGGGTCGGCATGGTGACGGGACGGCCGTCGGCCGGCTTCAGGATGTTGTTCGAGGACAGCATCAGGATGCGGGCCTCGGCCTGCGCCTCCGCGGAGAGCGGCAGGTGCACGGCCATCTGGTCACCGTCGAAGTCCGCGTTGAACGCGGTGCAGACGAGCGGGTGGATCTGGATGGCCTTGCCCTCGACCAGCTGCGGCTCGAAGGCCTGGATGCCCAGGCGGTGCAGGGTGGGCGCACGGTTCAGCAGCACCGGGTGCTCGGCGATGACCTCTTCGAGGACGTCGTACACGACGGTGCGGCCACGCTCGACCATGCGCTTGGCCGACTTGATGTTCTGCGCGTGGTTCAGGTCCACCAGGCGCTTCATCACGAACGGCTTGAAGAGCTCCAGCGCCATCGCCTTCGGCAGACCGCACTGGTGCAGCTTGAGCTGCGGACCGACGACGATCACGGAACGCGCGGAGTAGTCCACGCGCTTGCCGAGGAGGTTCTGACGGAAACGGCCCTGCTTGCCCTTGAGCATGTCGCTCAGGGACTTCAGGGGGCGGTTGCCGGGACCGGTGACCGGACGGCCACGACGGCCGTTGTCGAACAGCGCGTCGACGGCCTCCTGGAGCATGCGCTTCTCGTTGTTCACGATGATCTCGGGCGCACCGAGGTCGAGAAGGCGCTTCAGGCGGTTGTTGCGGTTGATCACACGGCGGTACAGGTCGTTCAGGTCGGAGGTCGCGAAGCGGCCACCGTCCAGCTGCACCATCGGACGCAGGTCCGGCGGGATGACCGGCACGCAGTCGAGCACCATGCCCTTGGGCTTGTTGCTGGTCTGCAGGAACGCGGAGACGACCTTGAGGCGCTTGAGCGCACGGGTCTTCTTCTGGCCCTTGCCGGTACGGATGATCTCGCGGAGGCGCTCGGCCTCCTCGTCGAGGTCGAAGGACTCCAGGCGCTTCTGCAGCGCGGCGGCGCCCATGCAGCCGTCGAAGTACGTGCCGAAGCGGTCTCGCAGCTCGCGGTAGAGCAGCTCGTCGCCCTCCAGGTCCTGGACCTTGAGGTTCTTGAAGCGGCTCCACACCTCGTCGAGGCGGTCGATCTCGCGCTGCGCACGGTCGCGCAGCTGCTTCATCTCACGCTCGGCGCCTTCGCGCACCTTGCGGCGCACGTCGGCCTTGGCGCCCTCGGCCTCCAGCTCGGCCAGGTCGGTCTCGAGCTTCTTGGCCCGGGCCTCCAGGTCGGCGTCACGGCGGTTCTCGGTCTGCTGACGCTCGACGGAGACGTGCGCCTCCAGGGACGGCAGGTCGCGGGTACGACGCTCCTCGTCCACGAACGTGATCATGTACGCGGCGAAGTAGATGACCTTTTCCAGGTCCTTCGGCGCGAGGTCCAGCAGGTATCCGAGGCGCGAGGGAACGCCCTTGAAGTACCAGATGTGGGTGACGGGAGCGGCAAGCTCGATGTGGCCCATCCGCTCACGACGCACCTTGGCGCGAGTGACCTCGACGCCGCAGCGCTCACAGATGATGCCCTTGAAGCGGACACGCTTGTACTTGCCGCAGTAGCACTCCCAGTCCCGGGTCGGACCGAAGATCTTCTCGCAGAAGAGTCCGTCCTTTTCGGGCTTGAGCGTGCGGTAGTTGATGGTCTCCGGCTTCTTGACTTCGCCGTGCGACCAGGTCCGGATGTCGTCCGCGGTGGCAAGGCCGATCCGCAGCTCGTCGAAGAAGTTGACGTCGAGCACTTGTCGTCAATCCCTCTTTCGGGGTCTCGTCTCAATCAATGGTCTGAACGGGTCCGGGGAGGGCCGGCCGCCTCGGGGTGAGGCGGCCGGCCGGCCCGTCAGACCTCTTCGACGCTGCTCGGCTCGCGCCGGGACAGGTCGATACCGAGTTCCTCCGCCGCGCGGAAGACGTCCTCGTCCGTGTCGCGCATCTCGATGGACATGCCGTCCGAGGACAGCACCTCCACGTTGAGGCAGAGCGACTGCATTTCCTTGATGAGCACCTTGAAGGACTCGGGAATGCCGGGCTCGGGGATGTTCTCGCCCTTGACGATGGCCTCGTAGACCTTCACGCGGCCGGTCACGTCGTCGGACTTGATCGTCAGGAGCTCCTGGAGGGCGTACGCGGCGCCGTAAGCCTCAAGGGCCCACACCTCCATCTCACCGAAGCGCTGACCACCGAACTGCGCCTTACCACCCAGCGGCTGCTGCGTGATCATGGAGTACGGGCCGGTCGAACGCGCGTGGAGCTTGTCGTCGACCAGGTGGTGCAGCTTGAGGATGTACATGAACCCGACCGAGACCGGGTCCGGGAACGGCTCGCCGGAGCGGCCGTCGAACAGCTGGGCCTTGCCGGAGGGCTGAACCAGGCGGTCGCCGTCGCGGTTGGGGATCGTGGCCTCGAAGAGACCGGAGATCTCGTCCTCGCGCGCACCGTCGAAGACGGGCGTGGCGACGTTGGTGCCGGGGGCGACCTGGTCGGCGCCGATGGCCTGCAGGCGCTTGGCCCACTCGTCACCGAGGCCGGAGACGTCCCAGCCGCGGCTGGCGAGCCAGCCGAGGTGGATCTCCAGGACCTGTCCCGGGTTCATTCGGGACGGGACACCCAGCGGGTTGAGGATGATGTCGACCGGGGTGCCGTCCTCCAGGAACGGCATGTCCTCGATCGGCAGGATCTTGGAGATGACGCCCTTGTTGCCGTGACGGCCGGCGAGCTTGTCACCGTCGGTGATCTTGCGCTTCTGCGCGACGTAGACGCGGACCAGCTGGTTCACGCCCGGCGGCAGCTCGTCGCCCTCTTCGCGGTCGAAGACGCGGACGCCGATGACCTTGCCGATCTCACCGTGCGGCACCTTCAGCGAGGTGTCGCGCACCTCGCGCGCCTTCTCACCGAAGATCGCGCGGAGCAGGCGCTCCTCGGGGGTCAGCTCGGTCTCACCCTTGGGCGTGACCTTGCCGACGAGGATGTCACCGGCGACGACCTCGGCACCGATCCGGATGATGCCGCGCTCGTCGAGGTCGGCGAGGACCTCTTCGGAGACGTTCGGGATGTCCCGGGTGATCTCCTCGGGGCCGAGCTTGGTGTCACGGGCGTCGACCTCGTGCTCCTCGATGTGGATCGAGGAGAGGACGTCGTCCTGCACGAGGCGCTGCGACAGGATGATCGCGTCCTCGTAGTTGTGACCCTCCCACGGCATGAACGCCACGAGCAGGTTCTTGCCGAGGGCCATCTCACCGTTCTCGGTGGCCGGTCCGTCGGCGAGCACCTGGTCGGCGATGATCCGGTCGCCCTCGGAGACGACGACCTTCTGGTTGACCGAGGTGCCCTGGTTGGAGCGCATGAACTTGGCGATGCGGTACGTGGTGTACGTACCGTCGTCGTTCGTGACGGTGATGTAGTCCGCGGAGACCTCCTGGACCACACCGTCCTTCTCGGCCTTGAGGACGTCGCCGGCGTCGGTGGCGCAGCGGTACTCCATGCCGGTGCCGACGAGCGGGGCCTCCGACTTAATCAGCGGCACCGCCTGACGCATCATGTTCGCGCCCATGAGGGCACGGTTGGCGTCGTCGTGCTCCAGGAAGGGGATCATCGCGGTGGCGACGGACACCATCTGGCGCGGCGAGACGTCCATGTAGTCGACCTCGGACGCGGGGACGTAGTCGACCTCTCCCCCGCGGCGGCGGACCAGGACGCGCGGCTCGGTGAAGCGCAGCTCGTCGTTGAGGGTCGCGTTCGCCTGGGCGATGACGAAGCGGTCCTCCTCGTCGGCGGTGATGTAGTCGACGTCGTCGGTGACCTGGCCGTCGACGACCTTGCGGTACGGCGTCTCGATGAAGCCGAACGCGTTGACGCGGCCGTACGAGGCGAGCGAACCGATCAGACCGATGTTCGGGCCTTCGGGGGTCTCGATCGGGCACATGCGTCCGTAGTGGGACGGGTGCACGTCTCGGACCTCGAAGCCGGCCCGCTCACGGGAGAGACCACCCGGGCCAAGAGCCGACAGACGGCGCTTGTGGGTGAGACCCGACAGCGGGTTGTTCTGGTCCATGAACTGCGACAGCTGGCTGGTGCCGAAGAACTCCTTGATGGAGGCGACGACCGGCCGGATGTTGATCAGGGTCTGCGGCGTGATCGCCTCGACGTCCTGGGTGGTCATGCGCTCGCGCACGACGCGCTCCATCCGCGCCAGGCCCGTACGGACCTGGTTCTGGATGAGCTCGCCGACGTTGCGCAGACGACGGTTGCCGAAGTGGTCGATGTCGTCGGTCTCAACGACGATCTCCCGGCCGGACTCGCCGATCGTCTCGGTCTCACCGGCGTGCAGCTTGACCAGGTACTTGATGGTCGCGATGACGTCGTCGGTGGTGAGCACCCCGGCGTCCAGCGGCTCATCGGCGCCGAGCTTCTTGTTCACCTTGTAGCGGCCGACCTTCGCGAGGTCGTAGCGCTTCGGGTTGAAGTAGAGGTTCTCGAGCAGCGTCTGAGCGGCCTCGCGGGTCGGCGGCTCGCCCGGACGCAGCTTGCGGTAGATGTCGAGCAGTGCGTCGTCCTGGCCCTGGGTGTGGTCCTTCTCCAGGGTGGCGCGCATGGACTCGTACTCGCCGAACTCCTCGAGGATCTGCTCGGTGGTCCAGCCGAGAGCCTTCAGGAGGACGGTGACGGACTGCTTGCGCTTGCGGTCGATACGGACACCGACCATGTCGCGCTTGTCGATCTCCATCTCCAGCCAGGCACCCCGGGAGGGGATGATCTTGGCGGAGAAGATGTCCTTGTCGGACGTCTTGTCGATGGAGGAGTCGAAGTAGACACCCGGCGAGCGGACCAGCTGCGACACGACGACACGCTCGGTGCCGTTGATGACGAAGGTGCCCTTGTTGGTCATGAGCGGGAAGTCGCCCATGAAGACCGTCTGGGACTTGATCTCGCCGGTCTCGTTGTTGGTGAACTCGGCCGTGACGAAGAGCGGCGCGGCGAACGTGAAGTCGCGCTCCTTGCACTCGTCGATCGAGTTCTTCGGGGGCTCGAAGCGGTGGTCGCGGAACGTAAGCGACATCGACCCGGAGAAGTCCTCGATCGGAGAGATCTCCTCGAAGATCTCCTCGAGGCCGGACTTGGTGGGGACGTCTTGTCCACTGTCCAGAGCAGCCTCGACGCGAGCCTTCCAGGCGGCGTTGCCGAGGAGCCAGTCAAAGCTCTCGGTCTGCAGCGCGAGGAGGTTCGGAACCTCGAGGGGCTCCTTGATCTTTGCAAAAGAGATGCGCAGCGGGGCGGTGCTGGCACCGTTGTTCGTATTCGCGGTCGAGGCGTTGCGCGAGGCGGCCAAGAGGGGGTCCTTCCGAGGGCTCGGACTCACTACGCGCGTACCGGTCCCACTCTGGACACAAAGACAGGCCGTTCCGAATCGGTCGTAAACGACCAGGTCGGAGGGGGTCGGTCATCGGTGCTTCAGCGTGGGCATGCCCCTGGTGACGGGCAGGAGGCAGCTAACAGGCAGCGCAAAGGGTCAGTGTAGCCAAGTGGCACACTGATGTCCAGTCGGGGTTCTCAGAGACCCACGTTGCTCGCAACAGCTGTTCTCAACACCTATGTCTTGCCCTCGCGCGGGGTGCGCGCTTCTTTACTTCCCTCTTCACTCTCGATCCATGCCTCGGATACGGATCGAAGTGATGACGCGTCCTGAGAATTGCGCGCCGCGTCCGGTTCGTCAAGGCCCGCCGGTCCGATCGGACCCGCCAGGAGCCTTCACCGGCCACCCCCGGGAACCCCGCGGGACGCCCCGGAGGGGTCTGCGGGAGGCGCACGGCGAAGATCACCCTACTCGTCGTCGGCGGAAGAGCAAGGCACCCGCCCCGGGCACGCCGAAGGGCGACCACCCGGATGGGTGATCGCCCTTGGCGCGGGCACCTGACGTGCCCAGGGAGTCCCGAGGACTCCCGAGGTGTTACTTGACCTCGACGGAAGCGCCGGCGGCCTTGAGGGACTCGGCAGCCTTGTCCGCGGCCTCCTTGGCGACCTTCTCGAGGACCGGCTTCGGGGTGCCGTCGACGAGGTCCTTGGCCTCCTTCAGACCCAGCGAGGTCAGCTCACGCACGACCTTGATGACCTGGATCTTCTTCTCGCCGGCGCCGGTGAGGATGACGTCGAACTCGTCCTTCTCCTCGACGGCCTCGGCAGCGGCGCCCGGGCCGGCCGGACCGGCGACGGCGACGGCCGCAGCGGCGGTGACGTCGAACTTCTCCTCGAAGGCCTTCACGAACTCGGAGAGCTCGATGAGGGTCATCTCTTCGAACTGCGCGAGCAGGTCGTCCTGGGACAGCTTCGCCATGACAGGCGTCCTTCCACTATTCGGCAGGTGCCGGATGTATATGTCGGCGGGCGTACGTGGAGCCCGCTGGACCGCTGAGCGTGATTACTCGGCGGCCTCGGCGGGAGCCGGAGTACCGGCACCGCCCTGCTCTTCCTTCTTGGCGCGAAGAGCTTCCGCGGTGCGGACGAACTTGGAGGGCAGGGCCTGGAAGACCTGCGCCGCCTGCGTCTGCTTGCCCTTGAAAGCACCGGCCAGCTTGGAGAGCAGAACCTCGCGGGACTCGAGGTCCGCGAGCTTCTTGATCTCATCGGCGGACAGCGCCTTACCGTCAAGGACACCGCCCTTGATGATGAGGTTGGGGTTGTCCTTGGCGAAGTCACGAAGACCCTTCGCCGACTCCACCGGGTCACCGGTGACGAAGGCAACCGCCGTCGGACCCGAGAACAGGTCGTCCAGCGCGTCGATCCCGGCCTCGTTGGCCGCAATCTTGGTCAGCGTGTTCTTCACCACGGCGTACTGGGCGTTCTCACCGAGCGAACGGCGCAGCTCCTTGAGCTGTGCCACGGTGAGACCCCGGTACTCGGTCAGCACGGCGGCGTTCGAGCTGCGGAACTGGTCCGTCAGCTCGGCTACCGCGGCAGCCTTGTCGGGCCTTGCCATGAGCGTCGGCCTCCTTCCGGGTGATGAGGACCGCTCAGAAGGGGCCGGGAAAGACGAAACGCCCCAGCACAAGTGCCAGGGCGCAGCTCGACCGAACAGAGTCCGGGAGCGATTCCACAGTCACCTGCGCAGGTCGTCCGATCTAGCGGAACCTTCGGTCACCGTCCTCTTTCGAGACACAGCGACGACCAGCGGTCTTTGGCTTCCTGGTGAGAGTACGCGACCGGACGGGCGACGGGCAAATCCGTCCCTGTTCGTCCCGTGGAACAGGTGTCAGGAGGCGCCACCCGGGGTAGCGCCCTGCTTCAGCAGCTCCTTGAAGTCCACGGTGTCCGAGGCCTCCGGCTTCTCCGAGGGGACCTCGGTGCCGTAGTCGCTGTAGAAGAGCGTCGAGTTGAGCGTGCCGGTCTTCATCTCGGCGCGCTCGGTCTTCTTCACCAGCAGGTCGTTCTCGTCGACCCAGATGTCGACGGTCTGGGTGGTCACCCCGGCCAGCGCAAGCTGCTCCTTGAAGGCAGCCAGCTGCTTCGCGTCCAGGCTGCTGTTCTTCGCGGTCAGCTCGGCCACGTCGACCGTGCCGGAGTAGTGCGTCGCGGAGACCCCGCGGACGTCCTCCTGGCCGACCTTCTTGACGTCGCCGGAGGCCAGAAGCGCCTTCACACCCTCCTCGGGCGTGCTGTTCTGGATCTGGTCCTGCATGACGTCGCCGGAGGCCCCGCCCAGTTCGGCGAGGTCCTTGTAGGAATAGCGGATCCAGTTCTTGCCGCCGGTGTTGGCCGCCATGCCGGCGCCCGCGTTGGCGTAGTACTCGTCCTTGAAGTAGCGCGCCTCGACCGATCCGTCGCCGCCGGCCTTCTTGAGGGCCTCGCCCATGGTGCCGCCCGTGTACGTGACGGTGATCGCGCCCGAGAGACCGTCGGCCCAGCCGATGACCCCGGACTGCTTCATGGACATCGTGCTGCCCATCTCGGTGGTGCCCTCGACCTTCGCGGACTGGGCGCCGCCGGTCTTCTGCTGCACCTGCTTCAGCGCGGCCACGGGGCTCGCCTTGGCGACGGCGTCCGCCTTGCCCTTCCCGGAGCCGCCGGCGCTGTCGGAGCCACTGCAGGCCGCCATCGACGTCAGTGCCGCCGCGGCGGCGACAGCCGTACCCATGCGTCGTGCCGTGCTCGTCCTCATGGTGTCGGTCCACCCCTCGTATCGTCCGTCGTCCCCAGCAGCCCACAGTGGCACAGGGCACTGACAGGCGTGGGGCCTTACGGATACGAGGACGGGCCCCGCACCTCGAAAGGTTGCGGGGCCCGTTCACACAGTGCACGCGTACGACGCGGCTACCGGGTGAGCACGAGGGCTCAGACGGCGGCCGGGTCCTCCTCGACGAGGAGGTTGCGGGTGCGGTTGGCGTCCAGCGGGATGCCGGGGCCCATCGTGGTCGTCAGAGCGGCCTTCTTGATGTAGCGGCCCTTGGCGGCGGACGGCTTCAGACGGAGGACTTCCTCCAGCGCCGCTGCGTAGTTCTCCACCAGCTTGGTCTCGTCGAACGAGACCTTGCCGATGATGAAGTGCAGGTTGGAGTGCTTGTCGACGCGGAACTCGATCTTTCCGCCCTTGATGTCGTTGACAGCCTTGACGACATCGGGGGTGACGGTGCCGGTCTTCGGGTTCGGCATCAGACCACGCGGACCGAGCACGCGGCCCAGGCGGCCGACCTTGCCCATGAGGTCCGGGGTGGCGACGACGGCGTCGAAGTCCAGACGACCCTTGGCCACCTCGTCGATCAGCTCGTCGGCGCCGACGATGTCGGCTCCGGCGGCTTCCGCGGCCGCAGCACGGTCACCGGTCGCGAAGACCAGGACCCGGGCGGTCTTGCCGGTGCCGTGCGGGAGGTTCACGGTGCCGCGGACCATCTGGTCGGCCTTGCGCGGGTCAACACCCAGGCGGAAGGCGACCTCGACGGTGCCGTCGAACTTCGTGGTGGCGGTGTCCTTGGCGAGACGGACGGCCTCGAGGGGGGCGTACAGACGCTCCCGGTCGATCTTGGCGTCCGCAGCGCGGAGGTTCTTGCTGCGCTTCACTTCTGCTCCTGTGGTTTCAGAGTGTGGAGTCGTGGTGCGGACCAGCGCTTGGCCCTACCACTGGGGGTTACGGGGCTGACTCAGCCTTCGACCGTGATGCCCATGGAACGGGCGGTGCCGGCGATGATCTTCGACGCGGCGTCGAGGTCATTGGCGTTCAGGTCGGGGAGCTTCGTCGTGGCGATCTCGCGGACCTGGGCAGCCGTCAGCTTGGCGACCTTGGTCTTGTGCGGCTCGCCGGAGCCCTTCTCCACACCCGCGGCCTTGAGGATCAGCTTGGCGGCCGGCGGAGTCTTCGTGACGAAGGTGAAGGAGCGGTCTTCGTAGACCGTGATCTCCACCGGCACGACCATGCCACGCTGCGACTCGGTCGCGGCGTTGTAGGCCTTGCAGAACTCCATGATGTTGACGCCGTGCTGACCGAGCGCGGGGCCGACCGGCGGGGCCGGGTTCGCCGCACCGGCGTTGATCTGGAGCTTGATAAGCCCCGTGACCTTCTTCTTCTTGGGAGGCATTGCTCTCTCCGGGTCCTAGTGAGAGTGTTTCGCCGCCAATCCGGTCATCCGGATGGAGGCATACCGCACAACGATAACGGGTATAGCTGTGCGACCAAAAACCCAGCAGGTCAGAGCGGCTGCGAAGCCCCTCTGACCTGCTGGGTAGGCATGTGTCCAGAAACCGGCGGGAAGCGCCTAGTTCTTCTGGATCTGGTCGAAGCTCAGCTCGACCGGGGTCTCGCGGCCGAAGATCTCGACGAGGCCCTTGACCTTCTTCGAGTCGGCGTTGATCTCGTTGATCGTGGCCTGCAGCGTGGCGAACGGGCCGTCGGTGACGGTGACCGAGTCGCCGACCTCGAAGTCCAGCACCTGGACCTCGACCTTGCGGGCCGGAGCCGGCTTGCCCTCGGCCTCGGCGGCCTCGCGGGCGGCCTTCTCCTCGGCCTCCGGGGCGAGCATCTTGACGATCTCGTCCAGGGTCAGCGGGTACGGGTCGTAGGCGTTGCCCACGAAGCCGGTGACGCCCGGCGTGTTCCGCACGACGCCCCAGGACTCGTTCGTCAGGTCCATGCGCACCAGCACGTAGCCGGGGAGCTTGTTCTGCCGGACGTTCTTGCGCTCGCCGTTCTTGATCTGGACGATTTCCTCTTCAGGCACCTCGGCCTGATAGATGAACTCCTCCACGTTCAGCGAGACGGCGCGCTGCTCCAGGTTGGCCTTCACGCGCTTCTCGTAACCGGCGTACGTGTGGATGACGTACCACTCGCCGGGGAGGGTGCGGAGCTCGTCGCGCAGGGCGGCGATGGGGTCGACGGGAGCGGCCTCCTCCTCGTCGGTGACCTCGGCGGCCTCTTCCTCGACGGACTCGGCGGCTGCCGCGTCCTCGCCCTCGGCGGACTCGTCGGACTCGACGTTCACAGCGGCCTGCTCGGCGGGCTCGCCCGCGGCGAGATCGGCGGCCTCGGCCTGGTCCGGGTCCACGGAGTCAGCAGCCTCAACGATGTCGAGCTCGTCCTTGGCGGACTCTGAGGCGCCGGCCTCGGGCTCGACGGCGTCGTTCAGGTTCGGGTCAGACACGATGGCTGCTTCTTCCTGGATACAAAGGGTGGAACGTGCGAAAGGGGCGCCGGGGTCCGACGCCTTCCGCGTGATCAGCCGAAGACGTACTTGACGACCCGGGCGAAGCCCATGTCGAGAACGGTAACAAGACCGATCATGACGACGACGAACACGATCACCACGGAGGTGTACGTCGTGAGCTGGCTACGCGTCGGCCAGACAACCTTACGGAGTTCTGCGACGATCTGGCGGTAGAACAGCGCGAGCCGACCCAGAGGGCCCTTCTTGCCGCGCTTGCCGCCCTTCCGAGTCTTCTTCTTCGACTCGGGAGCTTCATCATCGGCATCAGGCATGTCGATGGAGCCCACGGCGTCCGTCACGCTACTCACCTGATTCCGGGTCGTGGCCGTGCCGCGCCCGGTGGAGCCGCACGGCTGTGCAATGAAGTACGTACATGCGCACACATCCTGGCGAAGGAGTGTGTAGCAGGGCCGGAGGGACTTGAACCCCCAACCGCTGGTTTTGGAGACCAGTGCTCTACCAATTGAGCTACGACCCTTGGTGGTTTCCACCAACCTACCGCATCTTCCCCGGTGACCGGGTGCGGAAACGGTGTGGCTGGTGAAGGCCAACGACAGGTGAGTGTACGTGCTCAGGGCCGCTGCGTCGAACAGACAACTACCGACCGGTCCTGTCCGGATGCTGTCCGGGTCCTGTCCGGTCCATGAAACCGCTGCGCCGACGGCTTTCGCGGTCTGCAAACATGGGGCCATGAGCGCTGCAACTTCACCGTCCGAGCGCCGGGTTTCCGCCCGCATCGGCGCGATCTCCGAGTCCGCGACCCTCGCCGTCGACGCCAAGGCCAAGGCCCTCAAGGCCGCCGGGCGTCCGGTGATCGGCTTCGGCGCCGGCGAACCCGACTTCCCGACGCCCGACTACATCGTCGACGCCGCTGTCGAGGCCTGCCGCAACCCGAAGTACCACCGCTACACCCCCGCAGGCGGGCTGCCCGAGCTCAAGGCCGCCATCGCGGAGAAGACCCTCCGCGACTCCGGCTACGAGGTCGACGCCAGCCAGATCCTGGTGACCAACGGCGGCAAGCAGGCCATCTACGAGGCCTTCGCCGCGATCCTCGACCCGGGCGACGAGGTCATCGTCCCCGCCCCGTACTGGACCACCTACCCCGAGTCGATCCGGCTCGCCGGCGGTGTCCCGGTCGAGGTCGTCGCCGACGAGACCACCGGCTACCGGGTCTCCGTCGAGCAGCTGGAGGCCGCGCGCACCGAGAAGACCAAGGTCGTCCTGTTCGTCTCGCCGTCCAACCCGACCGGCGCGGTCTACAGCGAGGCCGACGCCGAGGCGATCGGCCGCTGGGCCGTCGAGCACGGCCTGTGGGTCCTGACCGACGAGATCTACGAGCACCTCGTCTACGGCGACGCGACGTTCACCTCGCTCCCGGCGATCGTCCCCGAGCTGCGCGACAAGTGCATCGTCGTCAACGGCGTCGCCAAGACGTACGCGATGACCGGCTGGCGGGTGGGGTGGATCATCGGCCCCAAGGACGTCGTCACGGCCGCGACCAACCTCCAGTCGCACGCCACCTCCAACGTCTCCAACGTCGCCCAGGTCGCCGCGCTCGCGGCCGTCTCCGGCCCGCTGGACGCCGTCGCCGAGATGCGCACCGCCTTCGACCGCCGCCGCAACCTCATCGTGCGGATGCTCAACGAGATCGACGGCGTGTTCTGCCCGGAGCCCGAGGGCGCGTTCTACGCCTACCCGGCGGTGAAGGACCTGCTCGGCAAGGAGATCCGCGGCAAGCGCCCGGCCACCACGGTCGAGCTGGCCGCCCTGATCCTGGACGAGGCGGAGGTCGCCGTCGTACCCGGAGAGGCCTTCGGCACCCCCGGCTACCTGCGCCTTTCCTACGCGCTGGGCGACAACGACCTGATCGAGGGCGTCTCGCGGATCCAGAAGCTGCTGGGCGAGGCCAAGGCCTGAGAGGCCCGCGCCGACCGCTGACGAGAAGCGCCCCCGGCCGCCGGAACCCCTTCCGGCCGGGGGCACTTTTTTGTTCGAGCAGCCCCCGGAAGGGGAAAGCGGCTACCGCTCCGGCCCGCCCGTGCGGCAGGATCTTCCAATGGAGCGTGATGTACGTCTGTTGCCCAAGGCCCACCTGCACCTGCACTTCACCGGGTCGATGCGGCCCACCACCCTGCTCGAACTCGCCGACAAGTACGGGGTCCATCTCCCCGACGCCCTGACCGGCGGGGAGCCACCGAAACTGCGGGCGACCGACGAGCGCGGCTGGTTCCGTTTCCAGCGGCTCTACGACATCGCCCGGTCCTGCCTGCGGTCCCCCGAGGACATCCAGCGCCTGGTGCTGGAGAGCGCCCAGGAGGACGTCGCGGACGGCTCCGGCTGGCTGGAGATCCAGGTCGACCCCACCTCGTACGCCCCGCTTCTCGGCGGGCTGATCCCGGCCATCGAGATCATCCTGGACGCCGTGGACAGCGCCTCCCGGGACACCGGCCTGGACATGCGCGTGGTGATCGCCGCGAACCGGATGAAGCATCCGCTGGACGCCCGCACGCTGGCGCGGCTCGCCGTGCGGTACGCGGACCGGGGCGTCGTCGGCTTCGGGCTCTCCAACGACGAGCGGCGCGGGATGGCCCGCGACTTCGACCGGGCCTTCGCCATCGCCCGGGACGGCGGTCTGCTGGCGGCTCCGCACGGCGGGGAGCTGTCGGGGCCCGCCAGCGTGCGCGACTGCCTCGACGACCTGGACGCCTCGCGGATCGGCCACGGCGTCCGGGCGGCCGAGGATCCCCGGCTGCTGCGCAGGCTCGCCGAGCGGCAGATCACCTGCGAGGTGTGCCCGTCGTCCAACGTGGCGCTCGGCGTCTACGAGAAGCCCGCCGATGTCCCCCTGCGCACCCTGTTCGACGCGGGCGTGCCGATGGCGCTGGGAGCGGACGATCCGCTGCTGTTCGGTTCGCGGCTGGCCGCCCAGTACGACCTGGTGCGCCGCCACCACGGCTTCACCGACGAGGAGCTGGCCGAGCTGGCCCGCCAGTCGGTGCGCGGATCGGCGGCCCCCGTGGACGTACGGGAGAAGCTGCTGTCCGGGATCGACGACTGGCTGGCTAGCTGATCCCGCCCAGGAGCGTACGGGCGAGGGAGGCGGCGAAGTCGTCCAGGGACTGCGGGGGTCGGCCGCCGGGGAGCGCCGCGTAGGCGAAGGCCCGCTGGGCGCAGGCGCCCAGCAGCAGTGAGGCGGCGGCGTAGGTGTCCGCGTCGGCCCGGAGGCGGCCCGCGCCCTGTTCGGCGCGCAGATAGGCGTCGAGCTGCTGGATCGGCAGGTGTGGCCCGGCTTCCAGCCCTCCCACGCCCTGTTCGTGGCGGCGCTTGAGCTGGGGTTCGGCGTACAGGGACGCGGCCATGGGGAAGGTCTGCTCGTAGAACAGGGCGGCCTGTCGGGCGATCTCGGTGAGGTTGCCCTCGACGGTGCCCTCTCCGGCGGTCAGTTCGGCGAGGAGGCCGCCGAGCCTGGGCAGCCGCTCCGCGAGGACGGTGACGAACAGGTCCTCCTTGCCGGAGAAGTACTTGTACAGCGCCGCCTCCGAGCAGCCGGCCGCCCTGGCGATTTCCTTGGTGGTGGTCCGGGCGAGGCCGATGGAGAGCATCAGCTCGTGCGCCGCGTCGACGATCCGGACGCGGGCGGGCTTCTGGTCCATGGGCGCTCCAACAGGCCGTGACCCGGGCATCTTGACGGCCGGGCGGGAGATCACCCACCCTAGAGGTTAGTGAACACTCACCCACCAGGGGGCGCATCATCAGGATCACCGTGTTCGGGGCGACCGGCGGCGTCGGTCAGGAGATCGTGGGCCAGGCGCTCGCGGCGGGTCACGAGGTGACGGCGGTGGTCCGGGACCCGGACCGGCTTCCGGGGCCGCTGGAGGGCGCGGGGCCGCACGGTGTCGTCCGGCTGGACGACGAGGCGGCGGTGCGGGCGGCCGTCGCGGGGCGGGACGCGGTGCTCTCGGGGCTGGGCTCGCGCGGCCGGAAGGCGAACGGGGTCGCCGAGCGGCTGACCGGCCGAATCGTGTCGGCGATGGAAGCGGAGGGCGCCCGGCGGCTGCTGGTGGTGAGCGCGGTGCCGGTCGGGCCGGAGCCGGCGGACGATCCGCTGGTGGACCGGCTCATGCGCCGGGCGATCGGGGCGGTCCTGGCGGAGCTGTACGCCGATCTCGCCCGGATGGAGGCGGTGCTGGCCGACAGCGCGACGGACTGGACCGCGGTGCGCCCGCCGAGGCTGACGGACGGGCCGCGTACGGGTGTCTACCGGAAGGTCGTGGGCGGCACGCCGCGCAGCAGCCGGACCGTCTCCCGGGCCGACGTGGCGCACGCGATGCTCGCGCTGATCGACGACCCGGCGGCCGTGAAGCAGGGCGTGGGCATCGCGTACTGAGCGCGCACGCCCCGCGTACGCCGTCTACAGGCTGACGCCCACCGTCACCGGCTCGTTGACCAGGGTGACGCCGAAGGCCGCGTGCACCCCGGCGACGACCTCGCGGGCCAGGGCGAGGAGGTCCTCGGTGGTGGCCGCGCCCCGGTTGGTGAGGGCGAGGGTGTGCTTGGTGGAGATCCGGGCGGGGCCGCTGCCGTAGCCCTTGGTGAATCCGGCGCGGTCGATCAGCCAGGCCGCCGAGGTCTTGGTGCGGCCGTCCTCGGCGGGGAACGCAGGGGGCGTCACGTCCGGCCCGAGGCGGTCGTGGACCCGGCCGAGGAAGTCCTGGAAGGCGGCCGGGTCGAGGATCGGGTTGGTGAAGAAGGACCCCGCCGACCAGGTGTCGTGGTCCTCCGGGTCCAGCACCATGCCCTTGCCCGCGCGCAGCCCCAGCACGGTCTCGCGGGCGGCGGACAGCGGGACGCGGTCACCCTGCTCGACGCCCATGGCCCTGGCCGTTTCGGGGTACTTGAGGGGCGCGGAGAGCCCGTTCGCCTCTTCCAGCTCGAATCGGACACGCAGCACCACGAACCGGTCGGGTTCGGCCTTGAAGCGGCTGTGCCGGTACGAGAACGCGCACTCCGTGTTCGGAATGGTCACGGTCTCCCGGGTGCGCCGGTCGTAGGCGACGACCTCCGTGATGGTGGAGGACACCTCCTGTCCGTACGCACCGACGTTCTGAATGGGTGTCGCGCCCGCGGATCCGGGGATGCCCGCCAGGCACTCGATGCCCGCGAGGCCCGCCTCGACGGTCCGGGCGACGGCGTCGGTCCACACCTCTCCGGCCGCCAGCTCCAGCGACGTCCCCGAGAGCTCGAAGCCCTTCGTGGCGATGCGCAGCGCGGTGCCGTCGAAGCCCTTGTCCCCGATGACCAGGTTGGAGCCGCCGCCGATGACCAGCAGCGGGGTGCCGCTCGCGTCGGCCTCTCGGACGGCGGCGATCACCTCGGCGTCGGTCATGGCGGTCAGCAGCCGGGCGGCGGGGCCGCCGAGCCGGAAGGTGGTCAGGGGGGCGAGAGGGGCGTCGTGAAGTTCCTGCACGGGGACAAGAGTACGGTCCGCGGCCCCGCCGCTCGTGCGGGGCCGCGGACCGTACGCCGGAGTCGGGCGGCTCAGACGGCCACCGGCCGCGACTCCTGACCCGGCTTGCCCTGCTCCGGCTCCACCGGGCCGGGTGCGGCGGGTTCCGGCGTGGGGTGGCCGCCGCTGCGGCGGCCCGGGATCAGGAGCGCGACGAGCGCGCCCAGGGCGACCGCACCGGCCCCGATCCAGAGGGCGGGCATCGTCCCGTCCACGAACAGCCGGGGTGAGCCGTAGCCGCCCCGCGCGGCGAAGACGGCGGCGAGGACGGAGACGCCGAGCGCCCCGCCGACCTCCCGCAGCGCGTTGTTGGTGCCGGAGGCGATGCCTTGCTCGGCGGGCCGGACGCTGGAGAGCACCAGGCTCGCGGCGGGCGCGAAGTACATCGCCATGCCGACGCCTCCGATGATCAGGGCGGGGAGCTGGGCGAGGTAGCTGACCCCGGGGTCGATGATCAGGGCGAACAGGGCGAGCCCGACGGCCTGGAGCGTGAGCCCGGTCACCACGACCGGACGGCCCCCGAAGCGGTCGGAGAGATATCCGGCCAGGGGCGCCACGAGGATCGGCATCCCGGTCCAGGGCAGCATCCGCAGTCCGGCCTCGGTGGGCGAGTGGCCGAGGCCGTTCTGGAGGAACTGGCTGAGCAGGAAGATCGATCCGAACATCCCGAGGAACATGAGCAGGCTCGCGGCGTTGATCCCGAGGAAGGCCCGGCCGCGGAACAGCCGCATCGGCAGCATCGGGTTCTCCGCCCGCAGTCCGTGGCGCACGAACAGCCCGAGAAGGGCCGTGCCGGCGATCAGCCCGGTCAGGACGGCAGGGCTGGTCCACCCGTGGCTCGCGGTGTTGACCAGGGCGTAGACGATCCCGAAGAGACCGGCGCTGACCAGGACCGTGCCCCGGATGTCCAGGGGTGCCTTCGGGGCGTACGACTCCGTGAGCCGCAGCCGGGCCAGCGGGAGCAGCACCAGGCCGATCGGCACGTTCAACCAGAAGATCCACTCCCAGGAGATGTGCTCGGTCAGCGCGCCGCCGATCAGCGGGCCGCTGGCGACCGCCACCCCGGTCACCGCGCCGAAGACGCCGAGGGCCGCCCCTCGCCGCTCGGGCGGCACGGCGTGGCCGATCAGGGTGAGCGTCAGCGGCATCATGATCGCCGCCCCCACGCCCTGGACCGCCCGGAACGCGATGAGCTCCTCGATGCCCGGAGAGAGGGCCGCCGCGGCGGAGGCGACCGTGAAGACGGCGAGGCCGGCCATGAACAGCCGCCGCCTGCCGTACCGGTCGCCGAGCGCGGCCCCGAGCATCAGCAGGACGGCGAACGTCAGGGTGTACGCGTTCACCGTCCACTCCAGATCCTCCAGGCCGCCGCCGAGGCTCTCGCGGATGGAAGGGAGGGCGGTGGTGACGACGAGGTTGTCGAGGGCCGCCATGAATCCGGCGACGCTGGTGATGACGAGGGCCCAGACCGCTCCTCCGCGGTCTGCCGTGCCGTGCTGTTCGTGCATGTCTCCCCCTGCTGGCATGTCTTCCCCTGCAAATTAGTTATTGACCACTAACTTCTACGGACAGCAAACCGGGCAACCCCGGGACACCCGGTTCACTCGGCGGGTCCGGGACGCCCGGTTCACTCGGCGGGTCCGGGACGCCCGGTTCACTCGGCGGGTCCGAGACGCCCGGTTCACTCGGCGGGTCTGGACGAGATGTGGAACCCCGACCAGACGCGGTGATCGGCCGGAAAGCCGAGCGAGGCCAGCGTGTTGATGAGCATCCCGTACGCCAGGAAGGACGTCGTCTCGTTCTCGTCGGCGCCGAGCGCGATGTGAACGTCGCCCCACATCCGCTCCCACACCGCCCGCAAGGGCTCCCCGAACGCGCGGTCACCCGAGGCCTCGGCCGCGGCGACGGCCGCGTACGTCTGCATCTGCATCATCAGCTTCTCGCCGTCCTCGACGATCAGCCGCTGGTACGCCTCGGCCATGGCGCTCAGCGCCTCCTCCCCCTCCAGCCCCTCCGAAGCCGCCGCGAAGACCCGCCGGGTCTCCTCCAGGCAGCGCTCGGCGGCGGCGAGGAAGATGGCCTGCTTGTTCGGGAAGAGCCGGAAGAGATACGGCTGCGAGACACCGACCCGCCGGGCGATCACCTCGGTGGACGTCGCGTTGTAGCCACCACGGGCGAACTCGGTGATCGCCGCCCGGACGACGCTCTCGCGCCGCTCTTCCGCACTCATCCTGACCATGGAAGTAAGTTATTGCTCAATAACCTCTTTGGCAAGGGCCCGGTGCGAACGGACACGAGCGAGGGGCGCTCCTCCACGGGAGGAACGCCCCTCGACTCCGACCACCGTGCCGGTGAGCCTCAGACCAGCCGGACCACGGCCCGGGACATCCCCAGCACCTTCTTGCCGTCGCACATCGCGACCAGGTCCACCCGGACCAGGTTGTCGTCCAGCTTCGCCGCGACCTTGCCGCTGACCTCGATCAGCGCACCCTTGTCGTCATTGGGCACGACGACGGGCTTGGTGAACCGCACCCCGTAGTCGACGACCGCGCCCGGGTCGCCGGCCCAGTCCGTGACGACCCGGACCGCCTCGGCCATCGTGAACATGCCGTGCGCGATCACGTCCGGCAGTCCGACCTCGCGCGCGAACTTCTCGTTCCAGTGGATCGGGTTGAAGTCGCCCGAGGCGCCCGCGTACTGCACGAGCGTGGCCCGCGTCACCGGGAACGACTGCGCCGGCAGCTCGGTGCCGACCTCGACCGAACCGTAAGAGACCTTCGCCGTCATCACGCCTCCTCGGCGGCGCGCGCCACCAGCTTCGTGACCGCCGTGACCACCAGCTCGCCGGCCTCGTCGTGCACATCCCCGCGAATGTCGAGAACGTCGTTGCCCGCCAGGGACTTGATGCTCTCGATCGTCGACGTGACCGTCAGCCGGTCCCCCGCCCGCACCGGACGCACGTAACTGAACTTCTGGTCACCGTGGACCACGCGGCTGTAGTCCAGGCCCAGCTGCGGGTCCTGCACCACCACCCCGGCGGCCCGGTAGGTGATCGAGAAGACGAACGTGGGCGGCGCGATCACATCGGCGTGACCGAGCGCACGGGCGGCCTCCTGGTCGACGTACGCCGGATGGGTGTCACCCACAGCCTCGGCGAACTCGCGGATCTTCTCCCGGCCGACCTCGTACGCCGGAGTGGGCGGATAGGTCCGCCCCACGAAGGACTGGTCGAGCGCCATGAGCTCGCTACCTCCTGAGAAACCTGGTGAAGGACGAAAAGGAGGGCACGCTCCCCGTGCGGGGAGCGGCCCCGTACAACGAACCCCGTACAACGACACGAGGCCGCCCCCAGAGGGGGCGGCCTCGTGTACGAGCCTGATTCAGCGCGTTTCGCGGTGCGCGGTGTGCGAGTTGCAGCGCGGGCAGTGCTTCTTCATCTCAAGACGGTCCGGGTTGTTACGCCGGTTCTTCTTGGTGATGTAGTTCCGCTCCTTGCACTCCACGCAGGCCAGCGTGATCTTCGGGCGGACGTCGGTGGCAGCCACGTGAGTGCTCCTTGGACGGACGTTGGACGGATGAACGCATAAAAGGGTAGCCGATCGAAGGACCGACCCAACAATCGGCTACCGTTAGTAGCGGTGACCGGACTTGAACCGGTGACACAGCGATTATGAGCCGCTTGCTCTACCGACTGAGCTACACCGCTTTGATGATGAGTCCCCCCGCCGAAGCGGGGTTTCCCGATCACCAGAGCCCCAATGCGGAATCGAACCGCAGACCTTCTCCTTACCATGGAGACGCTCTACCGACTGAGCTATTGGGGCGAGCGAGGAAGACATTACACGGTCCCCGGCCGGTTGCCCAAATCCGTTTGTCCCGCATCCTCCGGCCCCCCGACCGGGGCCTCCCACACCCCCTGATCAGGCCTTGATCCAGGACTCGCCCGCATCGGGACCGGGCCCGGTCGGCAGCTCGCGCAGGCGCACCGGTACGACTATTCCGCTCCTCCCGGAAGCCGCCTCCGGGCGCCCCTAGGGTGTGGTCACTCCGTGTGATCTTGCACCCCTCCCAGGAGCGCGATGCCTGACAGCCAGCCACGGCGGCCCGACGACAACGCGCCCGACAGCGCCGACGCAGCCACCACCGCCGAGTCCCCCGCCCTCGTCCTCGGTGGCGCCCGCCTCGCCGACGGCCGGGCCGTGGACGTACGCCTGAGCGGCAGCCGGATCGAGGCCGTCGGCACCGCGGGCAGCCTCACCGCCCGCGGTGCCCGGATCGACCTCCGCGGCTATCTGCTGCTCCCCGCCCCGGCCGAACCCCACGCCCACGGCGACACCGCCCTCACTGCGGACAGCCTGGGCCCCGACAGTCCGGGCCCCGCGTCCCACCGTGCCGAGGACATCCAGCGCCGCGCCACGGAGGCGGCCCTCCTCCAGCTCGGCCACGGCGCCACCGCCCTGCGCACCCATGTCCGCGTCGGCGACGTCCAGGGCCTCGCCCCGCTCGAAGCCGTCCTCCAGACCCGGCGGGCCCTGCGCGGCCTCGCCGACGTGATGCCGGTCGCGGTCCCCCGGCTCCTCACGGGCATCGCCGGAGCGGACAGCCTCGCGATGCTCAGGGACGCGGTGAAGATGGGCGCGGCCGTCGTCGGCGGCTGCCCCGACCTGGACCCCGACCCCACGGGGTACACCGAGGCCGTCCTGGAGATCGCCGCCGAGCACGGCCTGCCGGTGGACCTGCACACCGACGCCGACGACCCCGCACGCCTCGCCCGGCTCGCCGCGATGGCCGCGGGGCTGCGGCCCGGCGTCGCCCTCGGCCCCTGCGCGGGCCTGGCCCACCTGCCCCTGGACGCCGCGGCCCGCGCCGCCGACCGGCTCGCCGCCGCCGGGATCACCGTGGTCTGCCTGCCCCAGGGCGGCTGCGCCGGCTCCGAGCGCCGTACGACCGCCCCCGTACGCCTTCTGCGCTCCGCCGGCGTGCGCGTCACGGCGGGCAGCGGCGCGCTGCGGGACACGGCCAATCCGGTCGGCCGCGGCGATCCGCTCGAAGCCGCCTACCTCCTCGCCTCGCAGACGGGGCTGCGCGCCGAGCAGGCGTACGCCCTGGTCTCCACGGGCGCCCGCGCGGCCCTCGGCCTGCCCGATGTGCGCGTCGAGGCGGGCTTCCCGGCCGAACTCCTCGCCGTACGCGGCGAACGGCTCTCCGCGGCGCTCTCCCTCGCGTACAGCCGCATCGTCATCCACCGCGGCCGGATCGTGGCCCGTACCAGCGCCGTACGCGAGTACTGCGACTCCGACTCCGATGCCGCCGCGGGCCTCGGCGGACTTCCCCGCCAGGGCCGGCCCGACCCCGGCGCCGGGCCGAGGAACTGAGCGCGGGACCGCCCCCGGGCGTACGGTCGGGGGTATGCGCATTGTCATCGCAGGTGGACACGGACAGATCGCACTGCGGCTGGAGCGGCTGCTCGCCGCACGCGGGGATGAAGCCGTAGGGATCATTCGCAACCCCCAACAGAGTCAGGACCTGGCCGACGCCGGCGCCGAACCCGTCGTGCTGGACCTCGAATCGGCCACCGTGGAGCAGACCGCCGAGGTGCTGCGCGGCGCGGACGCGGTCGTCTTCGCGGCGGGCGCCGGGCCGAACAGCGGTACCGCCCGCAAGGACACCGTCGACCGCGACGCCGCCGTGCTGTTCGCCGACGCGGCCGAGGCGGCGGGCGTCCGCCGCTGCCTCGTCGTCTCCTCGATGGGCGCCGACCCCGACCACCCCGGCGACGAGGTCTTCGACGTGTATCTGCGGGCCAAGGGCGCCGCCGACGCGGCCGTACGCTCCCGCACCGCACTGGACTGGACGATCCTGCGCCCCGGCATGCTGACCAACGACGCGGGCACCGGCCAGGTCCTTCTGGCCGCCTCGACGGGCCGTGGCCCGATCCCCCGCGACGACGTGGCGGCCACGCTGCTGGAGCTGCTGGACACCCCGGCGACGGCGGGCCTCACCCTGGAGGCGATCTCCGGGAACGTGCCGGTGGCGGTGGCCGTGAAGGACGTCGCGGGCAACTGAGGCGTCCGGCGGGTGGCTGAACCGATTCCTGGACAACGAGAAAGCCCCCGACCGGAGAACCGGTCGGGGGCTTCGTTCGCGTGGCGGCGCCAGGGTTCGAACCTGGGTAGGCTGAGCCGGCAGATTTACAGTCTGCTCCCTTTGGCCACTCGGGCACACCGCCTCGAACGACGCGTTGGATCTCGTGGTGAGCTCCTTGGCGACGACGTAAACAATACCCGATGGCCAGGGGTGCTCCGCCACCTCATTGATCAGCGCCCGGAGGGTGCGGCGGTGGCTAGGCTTTGGCCTGTATCCCCACGCACATTCGACGCAAGGAGCCACACGTCATGGCCGACTCCAGTTTCGACATCGTCTCGAAGGTCGAGCGGCAGGAGGTCGACAACGCCCTCAACCAGGCCGCCAAGGAGATCTCCCAGCGCTACGACTTCAAGGGCACGGGCGCCTCGATCTCGTGGTCGGGCGAGAAGATCCTGATGGAGGCGAACGGCGAGGAGCGCGTCAAGGCCATCCTCGACATCTTCCAGTCCAAGCTGATCAAGCGCGGCATCTCGCTGAAGTCGCTGGACGCCGGTGAGCCGCAGCTCTCCGGCAAGGAGTACAAGATCTTCGCCACGATCGAGGAAGGCATCTCGCAGGAGAACGCCAAGAAGGTGGCGAAGACGATCCGCGACGAGGGCCCGAAGGGCGTCAAGGCGCAGGTCCAGGGTGACGAGCTGCGCGTCAGCTCGAAGAGCCGGGACGACCTCCAGGCCGTTCAGGCGCTGCTGAAGGGCAAGGACTTCGAGTTCGCGATCCAGTTCGTGAACTACCGGTAGTCACGGCAGTCAGCCGACTGCCGCACGTGACGGGGGCACACCGCCGAGGCCGACCTCGACGGCGTGCCTCTTCGCGTTTCGGTCCGCGCGGGATGTGCGGGGCATGCGGAGCGTGCGGATGCGATGTCCGAATACCGCCGGTGGTGGTGGGCGGGCGGGCGCAGACTGGCCGTACGGACCGGGGAAGTGAGAAGGCATGACGACGACGGTGTACGCGCGGGTGGAGAGCCCGCTGGGTGAGTTGCTGCTGGTCGGCGAGGAGTCGGCGGCGGACGTGGGGAAGCGGGCCGGAGGCGTCCGGCTGCGTTCGTTGTCCGTGCCCGGCCAGAAGGGCGGCGCGGTCGTCGAGGACGGCTGGCGGTGCGCCCCCGAGGCGTTCACGGAGGTCGCCCGGCAGTTGGACGCGTACTTCGCGGGGCGTTCGACGCGGTTCGACGTGCCGGTGGCCGAGGGCCTGGGCACGGAGTTCCAGCGGCGGGTCTGGGCGGTGCTGGAGTCGATCCCGTACGGGAGCACGGTGTCGTACGGGGAGGTCGCGGCACAGGTCGGCGCCTCGGGGGCCGGGGTGCGGGCGGTGGGCACGGCGATCGGCCGCAATCCGCTGCTGGTCGTGCGGCCGTGCCACCGGGTGATCGGGGCGGACGGGGCCCTGCGGGGGTACGCGGGCGGGCTGGAGCGGAAGAAGCTGCTGCTGGGGCTCGAAGGCGGGGCGGAGCGGTCCGAGCCGTGACACCCGCGCCGCCTTCGCCCTCCAGGGGTTCCTCCTCGGACGGCCCTTCCCTCTCCTCCGACGGTCTGTTCCGGCGGCCGCGTACGGTCGTGGCGCCGGGGGCCGTTCATGTGCCGGAGTGGCTTTCGGTGCAGCAGCGGGCGGAGTTGGTGGTGGCGTGCCGTCAGTGGGCGCGGGGGCCGGTTCCGTTCCGGCACACGGTGCTGCCGAGCGGCGGGGTGATGTCGGTGCGGACCGTGTGCCTGGGATGGCACTGGCAGCCGTACCGGTACGCGCGTACGGCCGACGATGTGAACGGAGCGCGGGTGGCCGCGTTCCCCGACTGGCTGGGCGACCTGGGGCGGGCGGCGTTGGCGGAGGCGTACGGGGACGAGGAAGCCGCACGGGGGTTCGCTCCGGACACCGCGCTGATCAATTTCTACGACGACACCGCGCGCATGGGGATGCATCAGGACAAGGAGGAGCGGTCGGGCGCTCCTGTGGTGTCGTTGAGCATCGGGGCGAGGTGTGTGTTCCGCTTCGGGAACACGGAGGGACGCGGTCGGCCGTACACGGATGTGGAGTTGGCGTCCGGGGATCTGTTCGTCTTCGGCGGGCCGTCGCGGTTCGCGTACCACGGAGTGCCGAAGGTGTACGCGGGAACGGCCGACCCGGCAGCGGGGCTGCGGGCCGGCCGGTTGAACCTGACGTTGCGGGAGACCGGGATGGCTTCACCGGACGCGTAGAAGAGCGGGCGGGGCGCCGACCGGGTCAGCGGCGGTCGCGGGAGTGGCCGAACAGCAGCCGGTAGGCGATCAGCAGGACCAGGGAGCCGGCGATGGCGGCGATCCAGGTCGCGGTGTCGTAGAAGTCGTTGCTGATGGGGCGGTCGAGGAACTGGCTGGAGAGCCAGCCGCCGACGAAGGCCCCGGCGATGCCGATGAGGGTGGTGCCGATGATGCCGCCCGGGTCACGTCCCGGGAGGAGGATCTTGGCTATGAGTCCGGCGAGCAGGCCGAGAATGATCCAACTGATGATGCCCATGTCGCTGCACCTACCCCTTGCTTCGTCCTGAAATCCAAGACGCGGCGGGCAGGTGTTCGGTTGCGCGGGGCCTTCGCCGGGCGGCCGTTCGCAGGGCGGCCTCCAGGACTCGGATGTCCTGGGCGTCCTTGGGCCGACGCGGTCGTCCCGGGACCCAGACCGGCATCATCCGCTTGATCTCGACCTGGGCGGCCGGGCTGATGACCGGGCAGACCGTCGCGCCGATACGGCCGACGGTGCCGTCGAGCATGCCTTCCGGCCAGCGTTCCCCGGCCCAAGGACCGCCCGCCACGACGACATGGCCGCAGGGGTCCTCGTCGAGCAGGGCAAAACTCGACTCCTCACCCTGCTCGGTGAAGTCGAGCTGCTGGTCGGCGGGCGGGCCGGGGAGCCGTTCCCAGCCCGACCGCAGCAGTGCGTGCGTGAGCACCTCGGCGTCCCGCTGCCGGACGAACCAGTCGATGTCCGTGTGGTCGCGGGTCGGCTCGCCGAGGTAGAAGTCCATGGCCCAGCCGCCCCGGAGCCAGAGCGGCACGCCGAGCGCGTCGGCGATCCGTACCGTCTCGGTGATCAGCCGGAGCTGACGCGTCGTGCGTTCGGTGTCCACGGCGGTGGACGCTACGCGGTCGCTCCCGGGTCGTCAGCCGGATTCCCGCGCTCCCGTCCCGGCCCGGCGCTCCCGTCCCGTCCCGGCCCGGGGCCGGTGTCCGGGCGGGCTAGCGGGTGGCGAAGGGCTGGTTCGTGGGGACGATCTCCTTGCCGAAGGGCATGAGGGAGACGGGGATCAGCTTGAAGTTGGCGATGCCCAGGGGGATTCCGATGATGGTGATGCACAGCGCGATGCCGGTGGTGATGTGGCCGAGGGCGAGCCACCAGCCGGCGAGGACCAGCCAGAGGACGTTGCCCACGCAGGAGGGCGAACCCGCGTCCCGGCGGTCGACGACGGTGTGGCCGAACGGCCAGAGGGCGTAGACGCCGATCCGGAAGGCGGCCACGCCGAAGGGGATGCCGATGATGGTGATGCAGAGCAGGACGCCCGCGAGCAGGTAGCCGAGGAACATCCAGAATCCGCAGAGGATCAGCCAGATGACGTTCAGGATGGTTTTCACGGGCGATGACCTGCCATCTTTTCGAGTCGGGCGATGCGCTCCGCCATCGGCGGGTGCGTCGAGAACATTTTCGCCATCCCCTGACCGGGCCTGAAGGGATTCGCGATCATCATGTGGCTCGCCGTCTCGATCCTGGGCTCGGGCGGCAGCGGGAGCTGCTTCGTCCCGGCGTCGAGCTTGCGCAGGGCGCTGGCGAGGGCCAGCGGGTCCCCGGTGAGCTGGGCCCCGGAGGCGTCGGCCTCGTACTCACGGGAGCGGCTCACGGCGAGCTGGATGACGGAGGCGGCGAGCGGCCCCAGGATCATGATCAGGAGCATGCCGAGGAGGCCGGGCCCCTCGTCGTCGTTGGAGCGGCCCACCGGGATGAGCCAGGCGAAGTTGACCAGGAACATCACGACGGAGGCGAGGGCTCCGGCAACGGACGAGATGAGGATGTCCCGGTTGTAGACATGGCTGAGCTCGTGGCCGAGGACGCCGCGCAGCTCGCGTTCGTCGAGGATCTGGAGGATGCCCTCGGTGCAGCAGACGGCGGCGTTGCGCGGGTTGCGCCCGGTGGCGAAGGCGTTGGGCGCCTGGGTCGGGGAGATGTAGAGACGTGGCATGGGCTGGCGGGCGGCCGTGGAGAGCTCACGCACGATGCGGTAGAGCTGGGGCGCCTCGAATTCGCTGACCGGGCGGGCGCGCATGGCCCGCAGGGCCAGCTTGTCGCTGTTCCAGTACGCGTACGCGTTGGTGCCGACGGCGACCAGGAGCGCGACGATCAGTCCCGTACGTCCGAAGAAGCTGCCGATGACGATGATGAGTGCGGACAGTCCCCCGAGGAGTACGGCGGTCTTGAGCCCGTTGTGCCGGCGGTGCACGGTACGCCCTCCAAGTGGTGCAGCAGGGGAACCCTTTGCATGGTGGTGCTCCACTCCCCAGTGGAGCCTCCTGTACTGGTCAACGCCAGGCGAGAGGAGCTAGTTCCCTTGTGCGTGCGGCCGGAGGGCGGGGGCTGTGCCGCGTGTTCGCGCCGGTCGGGCCCCCGGCCCCGTACGGAGTGACGCTGGGCCGTACGGGTGGCGGCGGGCCGTCCCGGTCGTGCGGGGTGATGCGGAGGGGGGCGGGGTGACTCGGAGGTGCGGTACCGCTGTGCGGTCAGTGCTGCTGTGCGGGGAGCTTGGCGAGGGAGAGGGCCTCGGGATCGGGCTCGACCTCGCTGGTGCAGTGGCCGCAGCGGGAGGCGACGGCGGGGATCTCGCTGAAGCAGCGCGGGCAGTCGCGGAGGGCGGCCTTGATGTCGACGGCCTCTTCCTTCGCAAAGCGGTTCTGGACCTTCGCCATGGGGACCACGACGCAGAAGTAGAGGACCGCGGCGGTGATGATGAAGGCGATGGCGGCGCTGATGAAGAGGCCGTAGGGGAAGTCGACTCCGTCGACCGTGTAGTGGGCCTTGCTGAAGTCGCCGGTGCCGCGGGTGGCGAGGCCGATCAGCGGGGTGATGAAGGCGTTGCTGAAGCCGGTGACGACGGCGGTGAAGGCGGCACCGACGGCCAGACCGATCGCCATCGAGATGACGTTCCCGCGCAGGATGAAGTCCTTGAACCCGTTCAGCACTGCTCTCTCTCCTCGTTTTCCCGACGTGTCCACGCCGAATACATGACGTATGCAGCCAAGACCATGCCCTGCGGCGTGCGCCGCGGGCAAACCGATCTTGCGGGGTCGGACGCCCTCAGAAGAGGCTGACGGCGGCGAAGCGCAGGACGGTCTGCGGAACCCCGGAAAGCAGGATTCCGGCGGCGGATGTGAGGACGATCGCCGTGGTGAGCGGGGTGGGCACGCGGAATCGGCGGGGTGTGGCGGAGGCCGGGGATCCGGTGTCCGGTCCGGCCGTTTCCGGGGCTCCGTCCGGTGCGCGGAAGAGGATCGCGGTCCACTGAAGGTAGTAGTAGAGAGCGATCACGACGTTGACGGCCATGACGACGGCGAGCCAGCCGAGGCCCGCGTCGACCGCCGCCGAGAAGACGGTCACCTTCGCGAAGAGCCCGATGATGCCGGGCGGCAGTCCGGCCAGGCAGAGCAGGAAGAACCCGAGGGCCAGGGCGGCGAGGGGCCGGGTGGCGTACAGGCCCCGGTAGTCGGAGAGCCGGTTGCCGGGGTGCGTACGGGCGACGAGGGCGGCGACCGCGAACGCGCCCAGGTTCACGACGGCGTACATGAGGGCGTACGCCACGGTGGAGCCGATCTGTTCGTCGCTGGAGTACGCGGCGGCGGCGATCGGGACCAGGAGGTAGCCGGCCTGGGCGACGGAGGACCAGGCGAGGAGGCGGACGGCGCTGCGGGCCCGGGCGGCGTTCTGGCGGAGGGCCGCGACGTTGCCGACGGTCATGGTGAGCGCGGCGAGGACGGCGAGGGCGGGCCCCCAGACGTCCGCATAGGAGGGGAACGCGATGACGGTCACCAGAATGAGGCCCGAAAACCCTACGGCCTTCCCCACCACGGAGAGATAGGCGGCGATCGGGAGGGGCGCGCCGACGTAGGTGTCGGGGACCCAGAAGTGGAAGGGCGCGGCGGCCGTCTTGAAGGCGAAGCCGACGAGCGTGAGGGCCACGCCGGTCTTGGCGAGGGTGTCGAGGACCGGAGCCACGTCGTCCAGGCGGGCGGCGATCTCGGTGAGGTGCAGGGTGCCGGTGGTCGCGTACACGAAGCTGACGCCGAGCAGCATGACGGCGGTGGCGACGACGGAGGAGAGGAAGAACTTCAGCGCAGCCTCGGAGGAGCCCCGGTCTCCGCGCTTGATGCCGACGAGGGCGAACGCGGGCAGCGAGGCGACTTCGAGGGCGACGACGAGGGTGGCGAGGTCACGGGAGGCGGGCAGCAGGGCCGCTCCCGAGGCGGAGGCCAGGAGAAGGAACCAGTACTCCCCCGCCGGCAGCTTGCGGGTGTCGTCGAGCGAGAGCAGGACGGTGAGGAACGCGCCGCCGAGGACGAGGGCCTGGATGACGACGGTGAAGTGGTCGGCGGTGTAGCTGCACGCCTGGGCGCCGGTGGTGACGCAGAAGGTGGACCGGTCCCCGGAGCGCAGCGGGATCAGGAACGCCAGGGCGGCGGCGAGCGCGGTGAGGGTGGCGTACCCGAGGAGCCGTTTGCGGTGGGCGGGCAGGAACAGGTCGGCCACGAGGACGACCAGGGCGGCCAGCGCGGTGAGGGTGGGCGGCGCGATGGCGAGCCAGTCGATGGACTGGACGACGCTGGGGACATCGGCCGCGAGGAGGCTTCCGGCGGCGCCTCCGGTGCCGGGTGCCGTCGCGGCCGGGGCCTGCGCGACGAGGCTTCCGGCGGTGGTGCTGAGGTCCGCGGTCACGACTTGCCTCCTGCGAGAAGCTGCTGCACGGCGGGGTCGGTGAGGCCGAGGAGGACGGCGGGCCAGAGGCCGGCGAGGACGGTGAGCGCGACGAGCGGGGTCCAGGCGGCGGCTTCGTACGGGTGGATGTCGGCGAGCTGCGGGGTGGTGGCCGTCCGGGGACCGGCGGTTTCCAACGGCGGGGAACCGGCGGCTCCGGACGGCTGGGAACCGGCGGCTCCGGACGGCTGGGGTCCGTCCGCCGTTCGCGGGGCCTGCTGGGGCTGCTCGTCGGACGACAGCCGGGAGTGGGGCGCGTGCTCGCCCATGCAGACGCGGCGGACGACGATGAGCATGTACGCGGCCGTGAGCAGCGTGCCGAACGCCCCGATGGCCATGAAGGTGCGGAACGCCGGGCGGCTGAGGCCTTCGGCGGGGCTGTACGCGCCGAACAGGGTGAGCATCTCGCCCCAGAATCCGGCGAGTCCGGGCAGACCGAGCGAGGCGACGGCGGCGAAGGCGAGCAGCGCGCCGAGGCGGGGGGCTCGGCCGTAGAGGGCGGCTCCGGTCGCTCCGGCGAGGGTGTCGAGGTCGGCGGTGCCGTAGCGGTCCTTGACCGCGCCGACCAGGAAGAACAGGAGGCCGGTGATGAGGCCGTGGGCGATGTTGGCGAAGAGCGCGCCGTTGACTCCGGTGGGGGTCATGGTGGCGATGCCGAGCAGGACGAAGCCCATGTGGCCGACGGACGAGTACGCGATGAGCCGCTTGAGGTCGCCCTTGGCGCCGGTACGGGCCAGGGCCAGGCAGGCGAGGGACCCGTAGACGATGCCGACGACGGCGAACGCGGCGAGGTAGGGCGCGAAGGTGCGCATGCCGTCCGGCGCGACGGGGAGCAGGATCCGGACGAACCCGTACGTTCCCATCTTCAGCAGGACGCCCGCGAGGAGGACGGATCCGACGGTCGGGGCGGCGGTGTGGGCGTCGGGCAGCCAGCTGTGCAGGGGCCACATCGGGGTCTTCACGGCGAGGCCGAGACCGATCGCGAGTACGGCGATGACCTGCACGGATGTGGTGAGGCCTCGGCCGTTGTCAGTGGCGAGTGCCACCATGTCGAAGGTGCCGCTCTTCAGCCCGATGAGGAGGAGGCCGAGCAGCATGACGACCGAGCCGAGCAGTGTGTAGAGGATGAACTTCCAGGCGGCGGCCTGCCGTTGGTCGCCGCCCCAGCGGGCGATGAGGAAGTACATCGGGATGAGGACCATCTCGAAGGCGAGGAAGAAGAGCAGCAGGTCGAGGACGGCGAAGGTGGCGAGGGTGCCGGACTCCAGGACGAGCACGAGGGCGACGAACGCCTTCGGTGAGGGGCCCGCGGGCAGCTTGAAGTAGCTGTACAGCGCGCAGAGGAAGGTCAGCAGCGCGGTCAGGACCAGGAGGGGGAGCGAGATGCCGTCGATGCCGAGGTGGATGCGGACGTCGAGCGCCGGGATCCAGCTGATGTCGGTGGTCGCCTGCATCGTGGCGGGGTGGTCGTGGTCGAAGCCCGCGGCCAGGACGATCGCGGCGACGAGGACGGCGCCGGTGACGGTCACGCCGTGGCGGAGCACGGCCTGGTCGGGGTTCCGTCCTCTGAGCCCGGGCGGGGCGGGGAGCAGGGCCGCGAGGGCGCCGAGGAGCGGGGCGACGACGATGAACGCAAGAAGGAACTGCATCACGGACGGGCTGATATCGATCACGGTCACGACCCCGCGTTGACGTTGGCGAAGACGACGGCGGCGATCGCCAGGGCGAGGGACCCGGCGAGCAGGGCGCTGACGTAGGTCTGCACGTTGCCGGTCTGGGCCCGGCGGACGGCGGTACCGAGGAGCCGGGTGACGGAGCCCGTCCCGTTGGCGTAGGTGTCGACGACCTCGCGGTCCAGGAAGCGGACGAGGCGGGCGGCTGCCCGGACGGGCCGGACGAACAGCGCCGTGTACAGGGCGTCGAGGTGGAAGCCTGTGACCGCGTGGCGGTGCAGCGGGCCCAGGAGGAGCCTGCCGGGGTCGGCCGGGTCGGGGGCGTCCGCGACGGTGCCGTAGACGGCGGTGTGGGACGTCATGGCCTCGGCTTCGACGAGCGCGGGTTCGGCGCCCGGGTGGGCGGCCACGGCTCCGATGGGGGTGCGGGCGGCGAGTGCGGTGGTGTGCCGCCAGGCGCCGTAGGTGACGAGGCCGCCGACGAGGGTGACGCCGGTGGAGAGGACGGCGGTGGTGAGGGACGGCGTGAGGCCGTGCCCGTCGAACCAGTCGCCGAGCATGCCGGCGGTGAGACCGAAGCCGATGGTGGGGACGGTCAGGATCCACAGGACGGAGGTCATGGCGAGGGGCTGCCTGCCGTGGTCGGGGACTTCGGCCCCGCGGCCGCGGAAGGCGAGGAGCCAGAGGCGTACGGCGTAGGAGGCGGTCAGGACGGCGGCGAGGAGCCCGGCGATCAGGATCGTCCAGCCCGCGGCGGCCGGGGCGACGGTCCGGTCCCCCAGCGCGGTGTGCTCGGCGGCGACGAGGACGGCTTCCTTGGAGAAGAAGCCGGCGAACGGCGGGATGGCGGCCAGCGCGAGGAGCGCGACGGTCATCGTCCAGTAGGCGTCCGGGATGCGGCGGGCGAGGCCGCTCATCCGGGACATGGCGGCGAGCGAGTTGGTGCCCGCGGCGTGGATGACGACGCCCGCGGCGAGGAAGAGGACGGCTTTGAACGCACCGTGCGAGATGAGGTGGAAGACGGCCGCGCCCCGGTCGCCGACGGCGAGGGCGCCCGACATGTAGCCGAGCTGACCGATCGTCGAGTAGGCGAGGACGCGTTTGATGTCGTCCTGGGCGAGGGCGGCGAGCCCGGACCCGAGCATCGTGACGGCGGCCATCACGGCGAGGACGACGAGCGCCGCGCCGGAGGCCGCGAAGACGGGCAGCAGGCGGGCCACGAAGTAGATGCCGGCGGCGACCATCGTCGCGGCGTGGATGAGCGCGGAGACGGGGGTGGGGCCGGCCATCGCGTCGGGCAGCCAGGTGTGCAGGGGGAACTGCGCCGACTTGCCCGCGACGCCCGCGAGGAGCAGCAGGGCGATGAGCGTGGGGTGTTCAAGACCGCCGTTGGCGACTGCGGCGAGGATCTTGGTGATCCGGAAGCTGCCGGTGTCGGCGGCGAGCGCGAACAGGCCGATCAGGAAGGGGACATCGCCGAGCTTGGTGACCAGGAAGGCCTTGAGGGAGGCGGCCCGGGCCTCGGGAGTCTCCCAGTAGTGGCCGACGAGGAAGTACGAGCAGATGCCCATGATCTCCCAGCCGACCAGGAGCACCATCAGATCGCCGGAGTAGACGACCAGGAGCATCGCGGAGGTGAAGAGGGAGACGAGGGCCGCGTAGGAGGGGTAGCGGGCGTCGTCGCGGAGGTAGGCCGTGGAGTAGAGCTGGACGCAGGTGGCGACGACGGTGACGAGGACGGCGACCAGGACCGCGAAGCCGTCAAGATGCAGCGCCAGGTCGATCGGGACCGAGCCGGTGGGCGTCAGTTGGGTCGCGGCGTCGATGGCCCGGCCGCCGCCCTGACGGACGGCGACGAGTACGGCGAGGACGGCGGCGGTGAGGGTCGGGAGGATCGCCAGCGGGCGGACGAAGCCGGGGGCGGTACGGCCGACGGCGAGCCCGGCGAGGGCGCCGAGGAACGGGAGGAGGGGGACGAGGGCGGCGAGGGTCGTGGTGGTCACGTGGTGGCCTCTGCCTTCTTGGTCTTCCCCGGGGACTCGTTCCCTTCGGCCTCGTCCGTCTCGGCGGTGTCGCGGAGCCGGTCGATGTCGGAGGTGCCCCGGTTGCGGTAGACGGCCAGGACGATCGCGAGGCCGATGCCGATCTCGGCGGCGGCGATGGCGATGGTGAAGAGCGTGAGGGCCTGGCCGGAGTGGAGGGTGTCGCGGAGCCAGACGTCGAAGGCGACGAGGTTGAGGTTTACGGCGTTGAGCATCAGCTCGACGGACATCAGGACGAGGATCGCGTTGCGCCGGGCGAGGACGCCGTAGAGGCCGACGCAGAAGAGGAGGGCGGCGAGTACGGCGGGATAGGCGAGGTGCATCAGCGCTTCTCCCCCTTGCCGGGTGCGCCGGACGGGCCGGTGCGGCTCGTGGTGCCCACGTCGGTGCCCGTGTCCTTGCCTGTGCCTGTGTTCTTGCCTGTGCCCGTTCCTGTTTCCGTGTCTCGCTTGCGGGACAGGACGATGGCGCCGACGAGGGCGGCGAGGAGGAGGACGGAGAGCGCCTCGAAGGGGAGGACCCAGTTCCGGAACAGGAAGGCGCCGGTGACTCGGGTGGAGCCCTGGGCCGGCCCGTCGAGGTCGATCCAGGTCGTACGGAAGGCGTCCACGACGACCCAGACGAGGGCGGCGGCCGAGGCGAGGGCCACGCCGAGGGCCACCCACCGGTTGCCCGAGTCGGCGTCCGGGGAGCGGCCGATGGGGGCCCGGGTGAGCATCAGGCCGAAGAGAAGGAGAACGACGATGGAACCGACATAGATCAGTACCTGGACCCAGGCGATGAACTCCGCGGTGAGCAGGAGGTACTCGACGGCCAGCCCGCCGAGCGCGACGACGAGCCAGAGCGCGGCGTGCACCAGTTGCCTGGTGGTGACGGTGATGACGGCGGCGCCCAGAGTGGCGAGGCCGACGAGGAGGAACGCGATCTCGACGCCGGACGGGGAGAGGAAGCCGGGGTGGTCGCCTGCGGCGGAGGCGACCAGGGACGGGGCTGCGTGCAGCATCACGGGTTTCCTCCCTTCTCGCCCTGCTGTTCCTGCTGCTCCTTCTCTTGTTGCTGTTGTTCCTGCTGCTCCTTGGCGCGCTGGGCGGCGAGCTTGTCCGCGGCCTTGCGGGCTGCGGCGATCTCCTTCGGCTCCTCGGCGGCGGGGTCGAGGGCGGGCGGCTCCGGCACGGTCCACATCCACTCGCGGAGCTTGTCGCGCTCGTGGGTGAGTTCGTGGATGTCCGTCTCCGCGTACTCGAACTCGGGTGACCAGAACAGCGCGTCGAAGGGGCACACCTCGATGCAGATACCGCAGTACATGCAGAGGGAGAAGTCGATGGCGAAGCGGTCGAGGACGTTCCGGCTGCGCTCACGGCCGCCGGGGGCGGCGGGCGGCGACGTCTCCTTGTGGGAGTCGATGTAGATGCACCAGTCGGGGCACTCACGGGCGCAGAGCATGCAGACCGTGCAGTTCTCCTCGAACAGCCCGATGACGCCGCGGGAGCGGGGCGGGAGTTCGGGCTGGGTGTCCGGGTACTGCGCGGTGACGGTCTTCTTCGTCATCGTGCGCAGGGTGACGGCAAGACCCTTGGCCAGGCCGGATCCGGGGATCGGGGGCATCAGCTGATCGCCACCTTCACGATGCCGGTGAGCGCGATCTGCGCGAGGGCGAGCGGGACGAGGGTGGTCCAGGCGAGCTTCTGCAACTGGTCCTCACGCAGGCGCGGGTAGCTGACGCGCAGCCAGATGACGACGAACGCGAGGAGGGCGGTCTTGAGGAGGGTCCAGAGCCAGCCGAGTCCGTCGGCGCCGAACGGGCCGTGCCAGCCGCCGAGGAAGAGGACGGTGGTCAGGGCGCACAGGATGACGATGCCCGCGTACTCGGCGAGGAGGAAAAGGGCGAAGCGCAGACCGGTGTACTCGGTGTACGCGCCGAAGATGATCTCGGAGTCGGCCACCGGCATGTCGAACGGCGGTCGCTGGAGTTCGGCGAGGCCGGCCACGAAGAAGACCAGGGCGCCGACGATCTGCCAGGGCAGCCACCACCACGCGAAGGCGTCGAGGATGCCGGTGAGCGAGACCGTACCGGCCGCCATGGCCACGGAGGCGGCGGCCAGCAGCATCGGCAGCTCGTAGGAGAGGAGCTGCGCGGCGGTACGGAGGCCGCCGAGCAGGGAGAACTTGTTGGCGGACGCCCAGCCCGCCATGAGCGAGCCGAGGACGCCGATGCCCATGACGGCGAGCACGAAGAAGATGCCCGCGTCGACGAGCTGGCCGACCGCGCCGTCGCCGGGGCCGAGGGGGATGACGGCGAGGACGAGGAGGTACGGGAGGAGGGCGACGGCGGGGGCGAGCTGGAAGACGCGGCGGTCGGCGGCGGCCGGGACCACGTCCTCCTTCTGCGCGAACTTCACGCCGTCCGCGACGAGCTGGGCCCAGCCGTGGAAGCCGCCTGCGTACATGGGGCCCAGGCGGCCCTGCATGTGGGCCATGACCTTGTGTTCCGTCTGGCCCACGAGGAGGGGGGCGACCAGGAACACGACGAAGACGATGGCCAGGCGGAGGGCGACGTCGAGAACGTCGTTCACTCGGGATCGCCTCCGGCGGGGTGGTCTGGGGTGGGGTTGTCTGGGGTGGGGTCGTCTGGGGCGGGGGGTTGCTCGTCCGGGGAAGGCGCGTGCGGGGACTCGGACTCCCGGCCCTCGGGTTCGTCGAACGCCGGTTGGGCGTCGTGCCACGGGGCGTCAGTGCTGCGCACCCGGGGCGGACGCACGGGCGCGTCCGACGTTGCCGGGCCCTCGGGCGACTCGCTCGGCTCGGGACGCTGACTGGCCGAGCCCTCGGAGGCGGACCGGGAACGGCGAGCCGGCCGAGCGGGGGTGGTCCCCGGCCCGTCCGGCTCCGGGCGCTGACTGGCGGAACCCTGCGATGCCGAGCGGGAACGGCGCGCCGGGGCGGACGGGGTCTCCGCAGGACCATCGGCCCCCGGCTGCTGGCTGGCGGAACCCTGTGACGCCGACCGGGAACGGCGCGGGCGGGCCGCCGCAGGTGTCTCCGGCGCCCTGGGCGCCTCAGGGGACGTGGACGCCTCCGGTGTCGCGGGGGTCTCCGGTGTCGCGGGGGCGGAGGGCCGCGTACCGGCCGCCGTGGGGGCTTCCGTTCCGGTCGGCGCGGGAGCTTCCACAGCTTCCGCACCGGGGGCCGACGCCGTGGCGCGTTGGGCCGCCGAGCCCTCGCCCGCCGTGCGGGTCCGGCGGGGCGGTCGGTCGGCCGCGGGGCGGGCGGCCCGGGCCGGACGTGCGGCGGCCGGAGGGAGTTGGCCCTTCAGGGGGCCCCATTCGTTCGGGTCGGGGACCCCGGGCGGCAGCATCGCGCGTCGCTTGGGACCGGTGTGGCCCTCCGCCGGCTCCCCCGGTTCCTTCGCCCCGGGCCAGGCCTTCGCGACGCGTGCGGCCAGGACGAAGTCCTTGCGCAGCGGATGGCCTTCGAAGCCTTCCGGCAGGAGGAGCGGTACGAGATGGGGGTGGCCGTCGAACGCGACGCCGAACATCTCGTGCGTCTCGCGCTCGTGCCAGGCCGCGCCCGCGTACACATCGATGGCGCTGGGCAGCACCGCCGCGTCGTGCGGCACGGTCGTGCGGACCATCAGCCGCCGCACCGTACCCGTGCCCAGGGCCGCGACATGGGCGCAGACGCGGAAGCCGACGCCCGGTTCGTCCACGGCGCTGAGCCAGTCGAAGTAGGTGCAGCCGAGTTCGTCGCGGGCGGTCCGCAGCGCGGTGAGCCAGTCGGCGGCGGGGACGTCGACGGTCAGCAGGTCGTACGCCGACTCCGCCGCGGCCCCGTCGCCGAACACGTCGGTGACCGCGTCCGGCAGCCGGTCGTAGACCTCGGCCCCGGCCGCGGCCCCGGATTCCGTGTGGTGGTCGCGATCGCTCATCGCCGCCCCTCCTCGTCGGGTCGGGAAGCGGCTGCCGGGGCCGCTGCCGGCGCGGCGACGAGGCCGCTGCGCAGGGCCTCGGTCGACGGACCGCCGCCCGTCCCCCCGGAGGCGTACCGCTCGGCGAGGGATTCGCGCGCGATCTTCTCCTGGAGCTTGAGGATGCCCTGGAGCAGCGCCTCGGGCCTGGGCGGGCAGCCGGGTACGTACACATCGACGGGGATGATCTGGTCGACGCCCTTGGTCACCGAGTACGAGTCCCAGTAGGGGCCGCCGCAGTTGGAGCAGGCGCCGAAGGAGATGACGTACTTCGGTTCGGGCATCTGCTCGTACAGCCGCTTCACGGCCGGGGCCATCTTGTCCGTCACCGTGCCGGACACGATCATGAGGTCGGCCTGACGGGGTCCGGGGGCGAACGGGATCACGCCGAGCCGGATGAAGTCGTGGCGTGCCATGGAGGCGGCGATGAACTCGATGGCACAGCAGGCAAGTCCGAAGTTGAAGACCCAGAGGCTGTAGCGGCGGCCCCAGTTGAGGACGACCTTCATCGGCTCCGGTGCGAGCCGGGAGAGCACGCCGAGGCGCTTGGGCTCGGGCAGGAGGACCGGGTCGGCGGCGGGCGGGGGCTGCTGCGACGCGAGGGTCGGCCGGCTCGTCAGGCCCATGCGAGGACGCCCTTCTTCCATGCGTAGAGCAGTCCCACGGCCAGGAAGCCGAGGAAGATGAACATTTCGACCAGGGTCGTAGCGCCGTATCCCGGCGCCGCGAACACCGTGGCCCACGGGAACAGGAAGATGGAGTCGACCGCGAAGATCACGTACAGGAACGCGTAGACGTAGTAACGCACCTGGGTGTGCGCCCAGCCCTCGCCGACCGGGTCGACGCCGCATTCGTAGGTGAGCAGCTTCTCCGGGGTGGGCACGACGGGGCGCAGAAGCCGCCCGGCCGCGAAGGCCACGGCGACGAACAGGACGCCGACCAGGGCGAGCAGGCCGATGACCGAATAGCTCTCAAAGTACTCGGAGGCGAGTGTCGTGCCCGCCACGCCGGTCACGTCCGTAACGTCGGCCACGTCCGCCCCCGCTCCCTCGTTGTCCGCCTCTGTCCCGCGTGCCCGTTCTGTACACACGGGTTCTGTACGCACGGGAGTCTAGGGCCTGCTAAACGGAGCGTAAGCAGCCGCGTCGGACATCGGGTGGGGTTATCCCTACTTCGCCCCACCCACGAGCCCCATGGTGTGCGTGCGTGCGGACCGGCAGGCTGTGGGTATGACCATGAGCCCTTCCCTGCCGGACCCCGACCGGCTGCCGCCCGCCCGATTCGCCCTCGACCGGTGGACCTGGCGGGAGATCGCGTATCTGCTCGCCAATCTGCCGGTGGCCGTCGTCGGGTTCGTCTACACGGTCGTTGTGACCAGCGTGGGCGCCGGGCTGTCCGTCACCGTGATCGGCCTGCCGCTGCTGGTCGGCGGGCTCCAGGGCGCCCGGCTGCTGGGCAGGCTGGAGCGGCGGCGGGCGCGATGGATGCTCGGCGTGCGGGTGGAGGAGCCGAGTCCGCTGGGGCGCGGCCACCGGGACCAGGGGTTCTTCGCCGGGCTGTGGGCGGGGCTGAAGGATCCGGTGGGCTGGCGGGCGTTGCTGTACGGCTTCATCCGGCTGCCGTGGGGGGTGCTGACGTTCGCGGTGACGCTGGTGAGCCTGTTCGTCCTGTGGCCGGTGCTGCCGTTCATCGCACGGGGGTTGACGGCGGTGGACCGGGCGATGGTGCGCGGGCTGCTGTCTCCGTCGGACGAGTTGGAGCGGCGCATCGCCGAGCTGGAGTCGGACCGGGGTGTGGTGGTGGACACCGCCGCCGCCGACCTGCGCCGCATCGAACGCGACCTGCACGACGGCGCCCAGGCCCGCCTGGTCGCCCTCGCCATGGGGCTCGGCCTGGCGAAGGAGAAGCTCACCGACGACCCCGAGGCCGCGGCCCGCATGGTCGACGAGGCACACGGCGAGATCAAGGTGGCCCTTCAGGAGCTGCGCGACCTGGCCCGCGGAATCCACCCTGCGGTCCTGACCGACCGGGGCCTGGACGCCGCGCTCTCCGCCATCGCCTCCCGCTGCACGGTCCCGGTCAAGGTGTCGGTGGGGCTTCGGGGGCGTCCGGCCGAGGCGATCGAGGGGATCGCGTATTTCACCGTCTCGGAGCTGCTCCAGAACATCAGCAAGCACAGCGGTGCGCGGTCGGCCTCCGTCGACGTGTGGCGTTCGGGGGACCGGCTGATGCTCCAGGTCACGGACGACGGCGGGGGCGGGGCCCGGTTGGACGGCGGCTCAGGGCTGGCGGGGCTCGCCGAGCGGCTCGACGCGGTCGACGGGGTGCTCGTCCTGGACTCACCGGAGGGCGGGCCGACGACCGTCACCGCCGAGCTGCCCTGGCGCGACCGGACGGCCATGCCCACACGAACGGCATGACGGTCCGAACGAACGGAGGTAGGGAAAACCCCCGGTCGGATACGGAGAGAGCCCTCATGGTGCGGAAGGGCGCAGGCCAGCACTCTGGAGGGAGAACGGAAGAAGAACGGGCCGTGGCGACGGGCCGGCCTCCGGCGCCACGGCGGCGCCCGCCGCGCGCACAGCCCACCACGGGCACACCCAAGAAGCACAGACCACGAGCACAGCTCACAAGCACAGCCCACGAGCGCAGCCCACTGAGAGACTGAGACAGAGACGGAACGGACGGGACTCATGGCCACGGCATACGGACCGGACACGCGGGACCGGGAGCACGAGGGTTCCGCCCCCGGCTTCGGGGGGAAGACCCGGACAAAGCATTTCCTCCCCGCGCCGCTGCGTGCGCCGCTGGAGGCCCGTGCCTGGAGCGAGCTCCTCTACGCGCTGCTGAGCTTCCCGCTCAGCACGGTGATGTTCGTGTTCGCGGTCACCATGACGTCGTTGAGCGCGGGCCTGATGGTCACCTTCATCGGGATACCGGTCCTCGCCGTCGGCCTCGCCGCGTGCAGGGGCTTCGGGACACTGGAGCGGCACCGGGCGCGGGCCCTGCTGCGGGTGGAGGTGGCGGATCCGGAGCGGGTACGGGGGAAGACCGGCGGCCCGATGTCCTGGATGGGCGCGGTCCTCAAGAGCGGGGCGTCCTGGCGGCACCTGCTGTACACGCTGCTGCATTTCCCCTGGGCCACGTTCACGTTCGTCGTCGCGATCTCGTTCTGGACGTACGGTCTGATGGCGCTGACGTACCCGCTGTGGTTCTGGCTCTTCCCGATGTTCGCCGGGCAGGACGGGATCCAGGTGTACGGGGACCGCAACCACGAGGAGTATCTGAACTCGCCCCTCGAACTGGCGGCGACCGGGGCGGTGGGCCTGGTGCTGGTGATGGCGGCGCCCTGGATCGTGCGGGGGCTGCTGACGGTGGACCGGCTGATGGTCACCGGTCTGCTGGGGCCGTCCCGGCTGGCCACCCGGGTCTCCGAGCTGGAGTCGGACCGGGGCGTGGTGGTGGACACCGCCGCCGCCGACCTGCGCCGGATCGAACGGGACCTGCACGACGGCGCCCAGGCCCGCCTGGTCGCCCTGGCCATGGATCTGGGGCTGGCGAAGGAGAAGCTCACCGACGACCCCGAGGCCGCGGCCCGCATGGTCGACGAGGCGCACGGCGAGGTGAAGGTGGCCCTTCAGGAGCTGCGCGACCTGGCCCGCGGAATCCACCCCGCCGTCCTCACCGACCGGGGTCTGGACGCCGCACTCTCCGCGATAGCCTCCCGCTGCACGGTGCCCGTGACCGTCGAGGTGGACCTGGTCTCGCGTCCGGCGCAGGCGATCGAGGGGATCGCGTATTTCACCGTCTCGGAGCTGCTCCAGAACATCAGCAAGCACGCCCGAGCGACCCGGGCCACGGTCGATGTGTGGCGGGCGGGGGACCGGCTGATGCTCCAGGTCACGGACAACGGCCAAGGCGGAGCGTCGTCGGCCGTGGGCGGCGGCCTGGCCGGACTGGCGGAGCGACTGGACGCTGTGGACGGGGTTCTGGTGGTCGACTCCCCGACCAGCGGCCCGACGACGATAACGGCCGAGCTGCCCTGGCGGGGCTGAGCACGGACGGACCTCGTCCTCCCCCGCCGGCCGGTCTGGCGGGCGGGGCTGAGCACGAACCTCACGCTCTCCCCCCGGCTCCTCATCGGGGGCCGGCCTCGCTGCCCACCGGGGCCGCCCCTCCCTCCGTCCCGTCTCTCTCCTCTCCTCCCCCGGCCCCCGGCCCCCGGCCTCATCCCCCGGCCTCCGGCCTTCTGCTGCCTTCCCGCCCCTCCGCCTATCTCTCGCCTCCGCCTATCCCTCGCCTCCGCCCTCCCCTCCCCGATTCGGGCGGGTTATCCACAGGTCCCCCATCGGTGTCCGGGTCCTGGGATGCTGGAACGGTCGGGGCGTGGCGCGCAGTGGTCGGGCGCGGGGCGTGCGGGGTCGCGGGGAACGCGGCATATTCGAAAAGTGGGGGACTCGCAGTCGTGGAGAACGTGGAGAACAGGGTGCGCGTGGTCATCGCCGAGGATTCGGTCCTGCTGCGGGAGGGGCTCACCCGGCTGCTCACCGATCTCGGGCACGACGTGGTCGCGGGGGTCGGGGACGCGGAGGCACTGCTCAAGACCGTGGCGGAGCTCGACAGCGAGCAGGCGCTTCCCGATGTGGTGGTCGCCGACGTGCGGATGCCGCCGACGCACACCGACGAGGGGGTGCGCGCGGCGGTGCGGTTGCGGAAGGACTACCCGGGCATCGGGGTGCTGGTCCTCTCTCAGTACGTGGAGGAGCAGTACGCCACGGAGCTGCTGGCGGGAAGCAGCCGCGGGGTGGGCTATCTGCTGAAGGACCGGGTTGCCGAGGTCCGCGAGTTCGTGGATGCGGTCGTCCGGGTGGCGCAGGGCGGGACGGCACTTGACCCGGAAGTGGTGGCGCAGCTGCTGGGCCGCAGCCGAAAGCAGGACGTGCTGGCCGGGCTGACGCCGCGCGAGCGGGAGGTCCTCGGTCTGATGGCCGAGGGCCGGACGAACTCCGCCATCGCGCGGCAGCTCGTGGTGAGCGACGGGGCGGTCGAGAAGCACGTCAGCAACATCTTCCTGAAGCTGGGGCTCTCCCCCAGCGACGGCGACCACCGGCGCGTCCTCGCCGTACTGACCTACCTGAACTCCTAGGACTCTGACACTCTGTCAGGTGTCGAGGTCCAAGGAACTCGATGCACTCGAAGGAACTCGCTGCACTCGGTGCACTCGAAGGAGTGCGCCAGGACACCCCGGAACGCCTCGGGGCGCCGCCCGATCCGGGGTGTCCTGCGGGCATCTGACGGGCACCTCTGACCGAAGAGGACCTAGGGCGAAAGACCCAGGGGGCAGGGATTTCCATCCCATGATCGGGGGGCTGGCGAAACGTGACAAGCCTTACTAAAAGGGTGTCTCAAAACAAGGTCCACCATATGATCGGTCCCTGGAAGGCGACCTACGCAGACGTAGGGTGGCCTCTGGGATCCGCCGGCCGCCGGACGGTTCCGAACCGCCGCCCCAAGGGAGGTCCAGTTCAGTGACGAGCCAGGTCAGTAGCGCGGCAGAGAAGGCCGATGAGGCCAACGACGCCGTCCTCGGGGGCCAGCGAGCCCCCCTGTCAGGTACGACGGGAACCCCGGGCGGCGACGGGAAGGAAGTCCGCCGCCTGGACCGGGTGATCATCCGTTTCGCGGGCGACTCGGGTGACGGTATGCAGCTCACGGGTGACCGGTTCACCTCGGAGACCGCTTCCTTCGGCAACGATCTCTCCACCCTGCCGAACTTCCCGGCGGAGATCCGCGCCCCCGCAGGCACTCTGCCGGGGGTCTCTTCCTTTCAGCTCCACTTTGCCGATCATGACATTCTGACTCCGGGCGATGCCCCCAACGTCCTGGTCGCGATGAATCCCGCCGCGTTGAAGGCGAACATCGACGACGTACCGCGTGGCGCGGAAATCATTGTGAACACCGATGAGTTCACGAAGCGGCCGATGGCGAAGGTGGGGTATGCGACCAGTCCGCTGGAGGACGGTTCGCTGGAGGCCTACAACGTCCATCCGGTGCCGCTGACGACGTTGACGCTGGAGGCGCTGAAGGAGTTCGGGCTCCCCCGCAAGGAGGCCGAGCGGTCCAAGAACATGTTCGCGCTCGGGCTGCTGTCGTGGATGTACCACCGGCCGACCGAGGGGACGGAGGCGTTCCTGCGGGCGAAATTCGCGAAGAAACCGGAGATCGCCGAGGCGAATGTGGCGGCCTTCCGGGCCGGGTGGAATTTCGGCGAGACGACCGAGGACTTCGCGGTCTCCTACGAGGTCGCCCCCGCGTCGCAGGCCTTCCCCACCGGCACCTACCGCAACATCTCGGGAAACCTCGCTCTGTCCTACGGCCTGATCGCCGCCGGGCAGCTGGCGGATCTGCCGCTCTACCTGGGCTCGTATCCGATCACCCCGGCCTCGGACATCCTGCACGAGCTGTCCCGGCACAAGAACTTCGGTGTGCGGACCTTCCAGGCCGAGGACGAGATCGCCGGGATCGGGGCGGCGCTGGGAGCCGCGTTCGGCGGGGCGCTGGGCGTGACCACGACGTCGGGGCCCGGTGTGGCGCTGAAGTCGGAGACCATCGGACTCGCGGTCTCCCTGGAGCTGCCGCTGCTGATCATCGACATCCAGCGCGGCGGCCCGTCGACCGGGCTGCCGACCAAGACGGAGCAGGCCGACCTGCTCCAGGCGATGTACGGCAGGAACGGCGAGGCCCCGGTTCCGATCGTGGCCCCGCGGACCCCGGCGGACTGCTTCGACGCCGCGATCGACGCGGCCCGGATCGCCCTGACGTACCGGACGCCGGTCTTCCTGCTCTCCGACGGCTATCTGGCCAACGGTTCCGAGCCCTGGCGCATCCCGGAAACGGACGCGCTGCCCGACCTCAAGACGCCGTTCGCCACCGGGCCGAACCACACCCTGGCCGACGGCACCGAGGTCTTCTGGCCCTACAAGCGCGACCCGCAGACCCTGGCCCGCCCCTGGGCGGTCCCCGGGACGGCGGGCCTGGAGCACCGCATCGGCGGGATCGAGAAGCAGGACGGCACCGGCAACATCTCCTACGACCCGGCCAATCACGACTTCATGGTCCGCACGCGCCAGGCCAAGATCGACGGCATCGAGGTTCCCGACATCGAGGTCGACGATCCGGCCGGGGCGGCGACGCTGGTGCTCGGCTGGGGGTCGACGTACGGGCCGATCACCGCCGCCGTACGCCGTCTGCGCGCCGCGGGGGCTCCCATCGCCCAGGCTCATCTGCGCCATCTCAACCCCTTCCCGAAGAATCTCGGCGAGGTACTGAAGCGCTACGACAAGGTCGTCGTGCCGGAGATGAACCTCGGCCAGCTCGCGATGCTGCTGCGGGCGAAGTACCTGGTGGACGCCCACAGCTACAACCAGGTCAACGGAATGCCGTTCAAGGCCGAGCAGCTCGCCACGGCTCTCAAGGAGGCCATCGATGCCTGACACCGACGAACTGCGGCACAACGAACTGCTGCAGCTGGTGCCGAAGGCCGAGGCGAAGCAGTCCATGAAGGACTTCAAGTCGGACCAGGAAGTGCGCTGGTGCCCCGGCTGCGGCGACTACGCGGTCCTCGCCGCCGTCCAGGGCTTCATGCCCGAGCTGGGGCTGGCGAAGGAGAACATCGCCTTCGTCTCCGGCATCGGCTGCTCCTCCCGTTTCCCGTACTACATGAACACCTACGGGATGCACTCCATCCACGGCCGGGCCCCGTCCATCGCGACCGGGCTCGCCACCTCCCGCCGGGACCTCTCGGTGTGGGTGGTCACCGGTGACGGCGACGCGCTCTCCATCGGCGGCAACCACCTCATCCACGCCCTGCGCCGCAACGTCAACCTCAAGATCCTGCTGTTCAACAACCGGATCTACGGGCTGACGAAGGGCCAGTACAGTCCCACCTCCGAGCTGGGCAAGATCACCAAGTCGACGCCGATGGGTTCGCTCGACGCGCCCTTCAACCCGGTGTCGCTGGCGATCGGCGCGGAGGCGACGTTCGTGGCGCGGACGGTCGACTCCGACCGCAAGCACCTCACGAGCGTGCTGCGCGCGGCCGCCGAGCACTCGGGCACGGCACTGGTGGAGATCTACCAGAACTGCAACATCTTCAACGACGGCGCTTTCGAGGTCCTGAAGGACAAGGAGCAGGCCGCCGAGGCCGTCATCCGCCTCGAACACGGACAGCCGATCCTCTTCGGCTCCCAGGAGCCGAAGGGTGTCGTCCGCGATCCGGCCACCGGCGATCTCCGGGTCGTGGCCGTCACGGAGGAGAACCGCTCGCAGGTCCTCGTCCACGACGCCCACGCGGAATCGCCCACGACGGCGTTCGCACTGTCCCGGCTCGCCGACGCGGACACCCTGCATCACACCCCGATCGGGGTGCTGCGGAGTGTGGAGCGGCCCGTCTACGACACGCTGATGTCGGACCAGCTCGATGCCGCCGTCGAACGCGACGGCAAGGGCGACCTCGCCTCGCTCCTCACGGGCAACGACACCTGGACGGTCATCGGCTGAGGCGAGGCGAGTTCCGTACGTCCACCGGCACACCGGCTCGTCATCCGAGGCCCGGGCCCGATCTCCGCAAGGATCAGGCCCGGGCCTCGTCGTATGCCTCGCGCAGCCTTACGCCCCGCGTGCGGTTCCCAGAACGCAAAGTACACTTTCTAAAAGTTAGCGCTTCCCTTAGGGTGGTGTTCGAAGCACGCAGACGCATCAGCTGATCGAAATCGGAGCCCCCATGAGCATCGTTGTCACCGGAGCCACTGGCGCACTCGGCCGCCTCGTCGTCGACGCCCTGCTGGCCGAGGTCCCGGCAGGCGAGATCGTCGCGGTCGTGCGCGACAAGGAGAAGGCCGCCGCCCTGGCCGCCCGGGGCGTGGAGCTGCGCATCGCGGACTACAGCGCCCCCGAGACCCTCACCGGAGCCTTCCGGTCCGGCGACCGGGTGCTGCTGATCTCCGGCAGCGAGGTGGGCCGGCGCGTGGCGCAGCACGCCGCGGTCATCGACGCGGCCAAGGCGGCGGGCGTCGCCCAGCTCGCGTACACCGGCATCCTCGGCGGACCGGACGCGGACTTCACGCTGGCCGACGAGCACAAGGCCACCGAGCAGCTGATCCTCGACTCCGGGCTGCCGTACACCTTCCTGCGCAACGGCTGGTACACGGAGAACTACACCGCCAACCTGACCCCGGTCCTGGAGCACCGCGCGGTCGTCGCCAACGCGGGCGAGGGCCGCATCGCCTCCGCCGGCCGGGCCGACTACGCCGCCGCCGCGGCCGCCGTGCTCACCGGCGACGGCCACCTGAACACCGCCTACGAGCTGAGCGGCGACACCGCCTGGTCGCTCGCCGAGTACGCCGCGGTGATCTCCGGGCTGACCGGCGAGACGATCGCGTACAACAACGTCCCGGCCGCCGCGCACCAGGAGATCCTCGTCGGCGCGGGGCTGCCCGAGGCCTTCGCGGCGATCCTCGTCGACGTGGACGAGGCGATCGAGCGCGGCCGGCTCGCGGGGACGAGCGGCGACCTCGCCCGGCTCATCGGCCGCCCGACGACGCCCCTCACCGAGACCGTGCGCGCCGCCCTGTCCGCCTTGCCCGCCGCCTGAGCCACGAGCCCCGCCCCTCGGGGCCCGGCACTGTCATGAGTGTTTCCGTGAGACGGCTATGACACGAAGCCCTTGCGGCGCTACCGTCGTGCCGTCGGCCGGATACGGCCGTCGCGCGCGGGCAGGCCGGGAGGGCACACATGGAGGGCAAGAACGAGCAGCGGGCGGGCCTGCTGTACGGAATCGGCGCGTACGGGATGTGGGGCCTGGTCCCGCTGTTCTGGCCGCTGCTCGAACCGTCCGGGGCGATCGAGATCCTCGCCCACCGGATGGTCTGGTCGCTGGGCGTCGTCGCCGTCGCCCTGATGTTCGTCCGCCGCTGGGCCTGGATCGGCGAACTGGTCCACGACCGGCGCAAGCTGGGGCTGATATCGGTGGCGGCGGCGACGATCTCCGTCAACTGGGGCCTCTACATCTGGGCCGTGAACAACGGGCACGTCGTCGAGGCGTCGCTCGGCTACTTCATCAATCCGCTGGTCACCATCGCCCTGGGCGTCCTGCTGCTGGGCGAACGGCTGCGGCCCGCCCAGTGGGCCGCGGTGGCCATCAGCGTGGCCGCCGTCCTCGTTCTGGCGATCGGGTACGGCAAGCCGCCCTGGGTCTCGCTGGTGCTGGCGTTCTCGTTCGCCACGTACGGCCTGGTGAAGAAGAAGGTGAACATGGGCGGCCTGGAGTCCCTGGCCGCCGAGACCGCCGTGCTCTTCGTGCCCGCGCTCGGCTTCCTGCTCTGGCTGGCAGCCACCGGCGGTTCGACGTTCACGGCCGGGGGCGCGGGGCACGGGTTCCTGCTGGCCGCGACGGGCATCGTCACCGCGCTCCCGCTGATCTGCTTCGGCGCGGCGGCGATCCGGGTGCCGCTGTCCACATTGGGACTCCTCCAGTATCTGGCTCCGGTCTTCCAGTTCGGTCTCGGCGTCCTCTACTTCCACGAGGCGATGCCGCCCGAGCGGTGGGCCGGGTTCGCCCTTGTCTGGCTGGCCCTGTCACTGCTGACCTGGGACGCCCTGCGTACCGCACGGCGCAACCGGGTGCTGGCGGCGGAGCTGCTGGCGACGGCGGCGGCCGCCCCGGGTGCCGCCGCGACCGCCGTCCCGGACGCCGCCCCGGACACCGCCCCGGACACCGTCCCGGACACCGTCCCGGACGCCGCACAACAAAAGATTACCTAGTTGCTTTTCTTACTCAGTTACGTTTTCCTGGTCGCAGACGACCGGAAGCGTGACCGAAGGAAGGGCATGGGCATGGGCATGGGCATGGGCATGGGCATGGGCAACGAACTCGCCGACGTACTCGTCGTGGGAGCGGGACCCACCGGGCTGGTGCTGGCCTGCGATCTGGCCCGGCGCGGGGCCGCCGTACGGATCGTGGACCGGTCCCCCGCGCCCCCGCGCCCCCGCGCACCTCACGCGCCAAGGGCCCCAACGCCCGGTCCCTGGAGATCCTGGACGACCTCGGGGTGGCCGATGAGGTACTCGCCGCAGGTTCGGACCCGCTGCCGATGCTCAAGTACCGCGACCGCCTCCCGGTCGCGGAGACCGATCCGTGGGCGGACTCCGCGCCGTCCCCGGACGCCCCCTACGACCGGGGCCGGCTGATCGCCCAGTGGCGGCTGGAGGAGATCCTCCGCGAACGGCTGGCCGGGTACGGCGTCCGCGTCGAGCTGGGCCGCGAGGTCGCGGGTCTGACGGAGGCGGCCGACGGGCGGCACGTCGACGTGACGTTCGCGGAGGGCCGGACGGAACGCGTCCGGTACGTCGTCGGGTGCGACGGCGCCCACAGCTCCGTGCGGAAGCTGCTCGGGATCGGGTTCGAGGGGACCACCGCCGAGGACCAGGTGATGGTCTGCGGCGATGTCGACCTGGCCGAGGGCGCCCTGGACCGTACGCGCTGGCATCAGTGGTTCGACGAGGACGGCGCGGTCATGCTCTGCCCGATCCCCGGTACGCGGACGGGCTGGTGGTTCCAGGCCGGGCCGGAGCGGGACGGGCGGGGCCGCCCCCTCGCGCCCACCGCCGACGGGTTCCGGCGGCTGCTCGCCCGCCACACCGCACCGCCCGACCGGGCCCTGACGCGGGCGGAGCTGCTGTCGACGTACCGGGTCAACGTGCGGATGGCGGACCGTTTCCGCGCCGGACGGGTCTTCCTCGCGGGCGACGCGGTGCACGTCCACGCCGTCGCGGGCGGCCTCGGCATGAACACGGGCATCCAGGACGCGTTCAACCTGGGCTGGAAGCTGGGTCTGGTGCTCGCCGGCCACGCGGGGGCGGAGCTGCTGGACACGTACGAGGAGGAGCGGCTTCCGGTGGCGGCCCGGACCCTGGACCTCACCTCGGAGCGGTTGCGGGCCACGCTGGAGGCGATCCGCCGGCCCGGTGGCGGCCTGGACGCGGCGATCACCCCGGACACGACCGGCCTGGGCGTCGGGTACCGCTGGAGTTCCCTGGCCCTGGTGCACGACGAGGCCTCACGCCCCTACGAGACTTCGCGGCCCGACGAGGCCCCGCGGCCCGACGAGGCCCCGCGGCCCGACGAGGCCCCGCGGCCCGACGAGGCCCCGCGGCCCGACGAGGCCCCGCGGCCCGACGGGGCCCCGCGGCCCGGGGACGGCTTGCCGGGCCCCCCGCAGCCCGGGGACCGGGCCCCGGACGCCCCGTGCGTGGACTCCGCCACCGGGGCCCGCACCCGGCTGCACCGCGTCCTCGCGGGTCCCCGCACCACCGTCCTCGGCTTCGGACCGGGCAGCGCGGCGGTCCTGCGCGAGGTGGCGGCCGCGTACGGCGACACCGGGGTACGGACCTGCCGCGTGTACGCGCCGTACGAGGGCGGGGCGCGGTCCGGCCCGGGAACGGCGGTCGTCGACGACGAGGGTCACGCCGCCGCCGCGTACGGAACGGAGGCCTTCAGCAATACCCACACGGGCACCGTCATCGTCGTCCGCCCCGACCACCACCTGGGCCTGTCCGCCCCGGCGGACGACGCCGGCTCGGTACACGCGTATCTGCGCCGGCTCCACGGAGCAGGCCGTCCGCGGAACGGTTCTCCGGCATTGGTGGACGCCGCCCGTAAAGGCTGATTGAGTGCCCGGATGGGGACTGTCCTGGGGGCCATGAGGAACGTGCGGTGGCACGAGCTGCAGCATGCGTACGGCTCCGCGTCCCAGGTTCCCGGAGTGCTGTCGCGGATCGCCTGGGGCGACGCGCCGTCCTCGGACGAGGCGCTGAACGATCTGGAGCGGTGGATCGGCACCCCGCCCGTCTTCGACTCGACCGCGGCGACGGTGCCGTTCCTCTGGGAGCTGGCGGCGACGGACACGGTCCGGGACCGGGCGGGCGTGCTGGACCTGCTGTCCACGATCCTGGCCGCCGGGAACCCCGAGCACCCGGCGTGGACGCGCGCCGCGCACGACGCCGTGGCGGAGGGGCGCGGCACGGCTGTCCGGCTGGCCGCGGCCGATACGGCCACCTCGCCCCATCGGACCGTACGCGCGGCGGCGACGCGTCTGCTGGCCGCGATCGACGGGCACACGTGCCCCGCCTGCCCCGCCCCTCCCCCGGACCGGGCCTAGCCGGGTCCGGGCCTCAGGTCAGCTCGGCCTCGATCCGGTCCATCACGTTCTTCCAGTGCGTACGGCGCTCCTCGCGCTCCTCGGCGCTCGCCAGGCGCTCCTGGTGGAAGCGCAGCACGGTCCGGTCCTCGGAGCTGCCGGGCGTCACGGCCACCTGGACGGTGGAGGTCCCGTGGGTGAGGCGGACCCGGTCGCCGGGGCGGTAGCTGCGGATCTCGCCCTCGACGCCGTCCGCCGTCCGGTACGGGGCGCCCTTCTCGGTGGGCAGCGGGCCGTCGAGGCCGAGCCAGAGCGCGGAGCCCTCCGGGCCGGCGACGAAGTCCCAGACGGCGGTCAGCGGTCGGTGGATGGTCCGGGAGACGCCGATCTCCCAGCCCGCGTCCTGTGTGAGTCCGGTCGGCATGGCGGATACCCCTTCGTCTGTCGGTGCGTCTCTCAGCGCTGGTCGGTTGTTGGTGCTTCCGCGTCGGAGCCGGTGAGCCGGGCGCGGTGGGCGCGGACCTTGTGCCGGTTGCCGCAGCGCTCCATCGAGCACCAGCGGCGTTTGCCGGGGCGGGAGGTGTCCACGAACAACAGACGGCAGTCGTGCGCGCCGCAGGTGCGGATCCGGTGGGCGTACGCCCCGGTGAACAGGTCGATCGCATCGCGGGCGACGGTGGACAGCAGCCCGGTCCCGGTCCCGCCCGGCGCCCATGAGCGCTCACCGCCCACGGTCAGCCGGGACGTCAACGAGGGCCTGGCCGCCGCGCCGTTGAGGATGGCGAGGTCGTCCGGGGCCGGAGGCTCTTCCCGCACCCGGCTCTCCGCGATCCGCCAGAGCGCATCCCGCAGCGCCCGCGCGTCCGCCACCTCCGCCGCGCTCACGACGAGCCCCTCGCCGGAGCCGGCCCCGAGCCCGCCCGGCAACCGGCTCTCCTCCGCCCAGCGCACCAGGTCGGCCGGCTCGTGCAGCACTTCGAAGTACGACAGCGGGCCGGGTCCACCGGTCGGCAGCAGCTCCAGGCAGAGCGCGCCCGGATCGAACCGGAACGAACTGCCGCCCGGGTGCCGCAGCAACAGCCCCGGCGTGTTGGTTGCCCTTCCGCTCATGTAACCACTATAAACGGTTTCCATGACGGAGACACCTGCACAGCCACTGTCCTGGAAGCTCGTGATCGACAGCGCCGACCCGCACGCGCAGGCCGGATTCTGGGCACAGGCCCTGGGGTACGTCGTCGAGGACAACAGCCCGCTGGTCGAACAGCTGCTCACGGCCGGAGCCGTGCCCGAGGCCATCACGACCCACGCCCACGGCCGCCGCGCCTGGCTCGACCTGGCGGCGGCCCGACACCCGGACGATCCGTACGACGAGGTCAGCGGTACGGGGCAGGGGCGGCGGCTACTGTTCCAGCGGGTGCCGGAGCCGAAGACGGTGAAGAACCGGCTCCACATCGACGTGCACTCCGCCCCGGGCCGGCGCGACGCGGAGGCGGAACGGCTGACGGCGCTGGGCGCGCGGGCGCTGCGCACGGTCGACGAGCAGGGCGGGAGCTGGATCGTCATGACGGACCCGGAGGGCAACGAGTTCTGTCTCAACTGAACCCCGGGGGCCGTCGCCGAACTACCGGCGCAGCCCCCGGTCACCCCTGCTCGCAGCTGCGGCAGACGCCGCGGCGGCGCAGGTAGTACAGATAGGTGGCGGCACCCAGCGCGGCGCCCCACACCACCCAGAGGATCGCGGGCCCCGTGATACCCCACGAGGCGGCCTCGAAGCCGCGCACCGCCATCAGACCGCCCGGAATGAGCACCGCCGCCACCAGCCCGGCCGGGACGACGGCGGTCGCCGGATGGATCGTCCGCCCCTTCTTCCACCACACCCAGCGCGGCCACACCTCGCCCCACCCGGCGATCAGCCCGTGCGTCAGCAGGCTGCCCAGGGTCGACACCACCCCCAGCGCGAGCCCGATCTCCAGCATGTTCGGCGTGTCCCGCATCTCCTTCAGGAACGCGTCCGTGATGCCGAGCGGCACGTCGAAGTACCAGGCGATGCGGGTGATGTCGTACGGGAGGGTCGACAGCACGGCCAGCCAGACCGCCCGGCGCCCCCAGACGCGCAGCCTGACAGGGTCCGTCCGCCGCCCCGATCCGCGCGGGGCCCGGCCGCAGTGGACGCACCGCCCGCTGGTGCGCCGCTGGTACGCGAGCGTCGCGGCGACCCACAGCAGCCCGCCGACGAAGACGATCATCAGGTTCCCGCGATGCCAGTACAGGATGTCGCCCATGTCCTGAGGCCCCGGCACCCCGGTGAAGGCGAACACGAGCAGTACCGGCGAGAACGCCAGCAGGCCGAGCAGCGAGTAGTCGGGGATCAGGAGGGCCAGGGAGATGCCCGCCACCCACCCGTAGCCGAGCAGGACTTCGCGGACCCGGCCGGTACCGAGCCGCTTCAGCATCATCACCCCGGCGACCACGCCGAGGGCACAGAACGCGGCCAGCGCCGGGGCAACCGCCTCGGCCCGGCTCGGCTCCAGGATCGACCCCGACGAACGGTCCTCGTGAACCCGCCCGAAGGGGTAACCGTCGCCGCCGAGGGCCCAGTACAGCGCCGCGGTCCCGTAGAGCACCGACCACACGACCGCCAGACGCACGGCCAGGTCAGGCCACCGGGACCACCAGCGCCGACGGCGGGGCACAGTCTCCGGGGAGCCGTCACCGGCAGGCGTTTCGGTGGCCGTGTTCGGCATGACGGACTGCTCCCTCCGACACGCTGTTCGAATCCCGCGGGGACGACGGCGCCCCGCCCGCCCGGAGGCGGACAGGGAACCGTCGGAACAAGGTCACTGATCAGGGGCGGGAACCGATCAGCAGTTACCGATCAAGGACAGACGGAATCCGATCAGCAGGTGACAAGGCCCTGGAACTTCCAGCTAGTCCCCATGATCGGCTTGTCCCTGGAGAACTCCGCCTTCTCGCCGGGCTGGAGCTCGTAACAGCCGGGCGCCGGGTCCATCTCGAGGTTCCAGGTCGGCGTGACCCGCTGCGTGGTCGCGCAGTTGTTGGTCATCCAGACGGTCACGTACCGGAAGAAGACGACCGCCCCGGCCCCCTCGACACAACTCGGCGCGGGGGCCGCCGCTAACGCGGGGGCGGCCGGTGCGGGGGCACCGGCCGCATGGGCCTGGCCGACGCCGAGCACGGCCGTGCCCGCCAGGGCCACCGCGGCAATCCCTGAAGCGAATTTACGCACGTTCTCATCCCATCTGTTTACGGACAATCCTCTCGCCGCCACCCTTGCCGAGGCATCCGGGCCTCTCAACGCTGGATCAGGAAATTCGAAGACGCGCCCCTCGCCCGCCTCACCCCAGCCCTCTCGCTTGCCCTCAACCGAGCTTGAGGTCCTACGGTCGCCGTAAGGCCCGTAAGGCCCGTAAGGCCACCCCGGCCATCACGTCCCGGCCGTCACGCCACCGAGGGAGCATCCGTCATGCCCGATCAGCAGCTCAGCGACGCCGAACTCGCCGCGCAGCCCGCCGCCTACTGGACCGGGGTCGCCTACGAGGCGCTGATCGCGTACACCCGGGAGCGGCAGGCCGAGAAGGGGTACACCCAGCCCCAGTTCTGGCTGCTGCGCAATCTGTCGGCCGCCGACATCTCACCCGACGGCTCGGGGATGACCCTCCCCGAGCTTCAGCGGGCCATGGCCTCGTACCTCCGGCCCGAGGACGACCTCGCGGTCGAGGCCGAGGCGCTCGTACGAAAGGGCCGGCTGCGGCGGGACGCGGACCACCGGCTGTGGATCACGGAGGAGGGGGAGCAGGCGCGCCTCGACCTCAAGCGCAACTCCCCCGCGATCCGTGCCGCGCTCCACGAGGGGATCCCCGACGCGGACTACGTCACCACCGTGAAGGTGCTGCGGCAGCTGGTGCGTAACGCCGGCGGGACCGCCGCCTGAGAGCCCCTGTATCCGGTCCCCCTCGCGGGCAAGCGGCCGTTCGGGGCCTTCTAGGCTGGGGCCATGCCCACGCCCCCCGCATACACCCTCGTCGCCACGGATCTGGACGGCACCCTGCTGCGCCCCGACGACACCGTCAGCCCCCGGTCCCGTGCCGCGCTCGGTCTCGCCGCCGCCGCGGGCGCCCGGCATCTGATCGTGACCGGGCGCCCCGTCCCCGGGATACGGGCGCTGCTCGCGGACCTTGCGTACACCGGGCTCGTCGTCTGCGGGCAGGGCACCCAGCTCTACGACGCGGACGCCGGGCAGCTGCTGCGCTCCGTCACCCTGGACCGCGAGGCCGCCGACACGGCGCTCGGCAAGATCGAGGCCGAGGTCGGGAGCGTGTTCGCCGCCGTGGACCAGGACGGCGCGGCCGGGGTGACCCTGATCGAGGCCGGCTACCGGATGCCGAATCAGACACTGCCCGCCCAACGCGTCGGCTCGCGCCAGGAGTTGTGGGAGCGGCCCGTGATCAAGGTGCTGATACGCCACCCGGATCTGGGCGACGACGCGTTGGCCGCGGCCGCGCGCGGGGCCGTGGGCGATCTGGCCACGGTGACCATGGCGGGGCCCGGCACGGTGGAGCTGGCTCCGCGCGGGGTGGACAAGGGCACGGGTCTCGCGGCGGCCGCCGAGCTGCTCGGCATCGGCGCCGAGCGGACCGTCGCGTTCGGCGACATGCCCAACGACCTGCCCATGTTCGCCGGTTCGGGCCTCCGGGTGGCCATGGGCAACGCCCATCCGGAGCTGCGCGCGGCAGCCGACGAGGTGACCCTGACGAACGCGGGGGACGGCGTCGCGGTGGTCCTGGAGCGGCTGTTCGGCGCCAGCCACGTCTAGACCCCGCCCCGGACCCTGGTTTGGTCTAGACCAAGGCGGGTAGGCTGCGTTCGCCCGCGTGGCGACCCCACCGCCACGCGCGGCGCTTGACATGCCCCTGCCCTCCTCCTCTTCCGTAAAGGCAGGCGGGCGGGCCCCACGGACCCACCGAGGAGTTGTCGTGAAGCGCAAGAGGATGTCGGCCGTCGTGACCCTGCTCGCCACCGGCCTCGCCGTGTCCCCGGCCGTCGCGGCCCCCACCGCCGCCGAGGGCAAGGCCCGCGTCGGCGCCGACTGGGCGAAGCAGTCGATCACCTTCACCGCCGCCCCGGGGCAGCTCAACGACCTCCACGTGGTCCCGATGGACCAGGGCGACGGGGTCCGGCGGATCGGCTTCCGGGAGTCGGTTCCCCTCCAGCCCGGCGACCACTGCACGTACCTGGAGCCGGGCGTGGAGACGTACGTCGTCTGCGAACTGCCCACCGACAGCGCCCGGCCTGACCGGATCGACGTCTTCCTCGGCGACGGCGACGACGAGATCGCCACCAGCGACCCCGGTGTCGCCACCGTCAGCGGCGGCCCCGGCGACGACATGCTGCACGCCCACACCGCGCACACCGTGCGGGGCGACGCGGGCGACGACATGGTCATGGGGCGCGTCGTCCTCGACGGCGGCGACGGCATGGACCACCTGATGGCCGTCGACGGCGACCAGTTCCTGTGGGGCGGCCGGGGCGACGACATGATCGAGGCGTACGACGGCAAGGACGTCGTGTACGCGGGCCCGGGCGACGACCACGTCATGGGCGGGGACGGCAACGACATCCTCCTCGGCGGCTCCGGCGACGACATGCTGCACGGTGAGGCGGGCGACGACGTGATCGTCGGCGGCTCCGGGAAGGACACGGTCGAGGGCGGCCCGGGCCGGAACATCACGCTCCCCTGAGCAGGCCCAGAAGCGGCCCACGGAGCAGCCCCAGGAGCGGCCCCGGGGGCAGCCCCGGGGGCAGCCCCGGGGGCAGCCCCTACCCCTGCGGCGGGTGGAGCTTGCGGAAGTAGGTCCAGCTCGTCTCGTTCGGCTCGCTCCACCGCTCCGGGGCGTGCGCGAACTCCGGGTGGCGTTCGGCGATGTAGGCCCGGGTGCGTTCGGGGACCTCGGTGTACGCGCCGAGCTTGCGGCCCCGGCAGTGGAAGGTGAGACCCCCGGGCCGCTGCCCCCGGGCCATCCACGGCAGCCACGGGGACATCCGGCTCCGCGACATCGTGGCCGGAACGCTGGGGGCCGGGCCCGCCAGGTCGGCGCGGTCCGCGAAGAACTGGAAGAGCTCCAGGGCCTTGTAGGTGTCCCCAGCCGAGTGCTCGGGGTACTGGGCCACCGGTAGCGGCGACGGGTAGGCGAGCGGGATCTCCAGGCTGAAGCAGACCTGCTCCCCGAGGTCGGTCGTCGGGATCGGGAAGGGACGCCACTTCTGGTTGGCCGGGTCGTTCCAGACGTGCACCACCGGCAGGTCCTGCCAGGTCTCCAGGATCTCCCGGCTGACGGGATCCAAATAGAACGCGGCTTCACGGGTGAGCAGTTGGTACGCGTCCGGCCCGGCGTCCGCGTCCTCGACGAGGCGGGCGACGTTGAGGCCCTCGAAGCCGAAGATCCGCTGGTAGGGCTCGTCGGGGGCCCAGGAGTAGACGTCTCCGGACCACCAGTACGTGACCTCCTCACCGTCGAGGGAGGCGCGGGTGCGGGCGAAGGAGCGGAGCAGTTCCGCGGGGGTCGTCATGAGGACCATGCTGCGCGATCGGCGGGCGGGGCGGGCGCGGTGGCGCGATTCACCCCGCAGGAGCCGCCGGAGCCGCCGAGGTCGCCGAGGCCGCCGAGGCCGCCGAGGCCGCCGGATCGTCCGGCAGCTCCTGCTCGGTCCACAGCACCTTGCCGTCCGGTCCGTGGCGCGCTCCCCAGTGGGAGGCGAGGCGGGAGACGATGAACAGGCCCCGGCCGCCCTCGTCGACCGTCCGGGCGTGCCGCAGGTGCGGGGCGGCCGTGGAGCCGTCGTGGACCTCGCAGGTGAGCGTGGAGTCCAGCAGGAGGCGCAGCCGCAGCGGCGGGGTGCCGTAGCGGACCGCGTTGGTGACGAGCTCGCTGACGATCAGCTCGGTCGCGTCCACGGTGTCCTCGTCCAGGCCCCAGCCCTGGAGCCGGTCGCGGACGAGGACCCTGGCGGTGGCGGGCGTCGTGGCCTCGTCGGCGAGGTCCCAGGTGGCGACGAGGTGGTCGGAGACCGTACTCGTACGGGCCAGGAGCAGGGCGGCGCCGGCGGCCCGGGTGTCGTCCGGCAGCGCGTACACGATGTCGTCGCCGAGCTGCTGGAGGCTGCGGTCCGTCCGGGCGAGGGCCCGCGTGATGCGTTCGGGGGCGCGGTCGCCGGAGAGCAGTTCGGCCGTGCAGAACGCGAGGAGGCTGCCCTCCTCCAGGGTGACGGTGGCCGGGGCGAAGAGGGCGCTGTCGGTGGAGAACAGCCCGGGCCCCTCCGGTACGTCGAGGGCGACCGCCCGTCCGTCGGGGCCGACGATCAGCGGCGCGGGGTGCCCGGCGCGGGCGACGGTGCAGGTGCGGGTGAACGGGTCGTACACGCCGTAGACGCAGCCCGCGCTGAGGGGTTCGCCGTGGAGGCCGTCGGCGGGCGGCAGGGAGGCGCGTTCGTGGGCGAGGCGGTCGGCGGTGTCCTTGAGCCGGGCGAGGACTTCCTCCGGCTCCAGGTCGAGGCCCGCCAGCGCCTGGATGACCGTACGCAACTGGCCCATGGCGATGGCCGACTGGAGGCCCTCGCCCGCGACGCCGCCGACGACGAGCGCGGTACGGGCGCCGGACAGGGCGATGGTGTCGAACCAGCAGCCGCTGTCCCGGCCGGGCAGCAGGACGTGCGCGGTGTCGACGGCGGCCTGCCGACGCTCGGCCTGCGGGAGCAGCCTCCGCTGGACGGTGGAGGCGATGACGTGCTCGCGCTCGTAGCGGCGGGCGTTGTCGATGGCGAGGGCGGCGCGGGTGGCCGCCGTGACGGCAAGGGAGACGTCGTTCTCGTCGAAGGGTTCGGACGCCCGGCAACGGTAGAGGCTGACCAGCCCGAGGACGGCTCCCCGCAGCGTGAGAGGCACGACGATCAGGGAGTGCGCGCCGGTCTCCGCGACGGCGCGCGCCCCGTCCGGGTCGGTGCCGAGCCACGGGGTGTCGGGCCCGAGCGGGACGAGCCGGGCCCGCAGGTCGGCGGCGGCGAGCGCGTAGGGCGTACGGACGGGGAGGTGACGGGTGCTGCCCGCCGCCCGTCCCCGGGCGCCGCTCCCGCCCTCCACCGCCTCCCGGACGGAGTCGCACCGGCCGCTCGCGGCACGGCGTAACGGGGTTCCGGGCGGCATCGGGCCCACCGGCGGCTCGGCGCCGCGCAGGACGTCGTCCACCACCTCCACCACGGCGAGGTCGGCGAATCCGGGTGTCAGGGCGTCGGCGAAGTCACGGCAGGTGGTGGCGGTGTCGAGGGACCCGCCGACCGCGTCCCGCACGGCGGCGAGCGCGGCCTCCCTCGCCCGGGCCCGTTCCCGCTCGGTGACATCCTCCACCGCGACCATGAGCCCGAGGGCGGGGGCGTCGTGGCCGCCCGGGCCGTGCAGGCGGTACAGGGAGGTCAGGAACTGCCGGTCGCCGGGGATCCGTCGCAGCCGGCCCCGCACGAGGTGGTCGCGCACCGGGCCCTCACCGGCCAGCACCCGCTTCATGAGCTGCTCGGTGCCGTCCGGGTCGTCGAGCCGGAAGACCTCGTTGACCGGGAGGCCGGCGTACTCCCCGGTGTCCACGCCCTCGACGAGGGAGTTGGCACGAACGAGTCTGAGCTGGGGGTCGAGGACGGCGAGGCCGACGGCGGACTGGGAGAACAGGGCCGCGAGCAGCGCCTCGTCGAACCCGCCGTCCTTCCTCGCGGCCCGCCCGGGCCCGGCCGGGGTCTCGCTGTCCGCCACGGATCCACCCGCCCTCCGGCTCCGGCGCGCCGGAGGATCGGTTCCGGCCCGCACCGGACCAGCATCACTCGCCGCACGGGACCCGGCCACCGGTGGGCGGCAGGGGTGTGACGGTGGTGGTGCCGGGGGCAGGGGTGTGACGGTGGTGGTGCCGGGGACAGCGGTGCGACGGCACAGGTGCCGGGGCAGCGGGGGTCAGCCCCGTTCCAGGATGACCAGGGTGCCCCGGCTGCCGGGCCGTACCGCGTGGCCGGCACCCGCGCCCACCACGTACATCTCACCCGGCCCGACCGTCACCTCGTGCCCGTCCACGGACAGTTCGAGGCGGCCGTCGAGCACCAGCAGGACCTCGGCCTCGTCGTGCCGCTCCTCCTCGACCGGCAGCGCGTCCATGCGCAGGACCCGCACCGAGGCCGTCCCCACCCGGGCGAGAGCCGTCGAACTCCACGCCCGGGGAAGGGCGGACGCCGCTTCCGACACCTTGATCACGCTCATCGCACACACCTCTCGGCGGGCTCCACCGGGTGTGCCGGAAGGGCCCGCGCCTCTGAAGGGAAGGGATGCGAGGACGCTATCCGGGGCGGGGAGGCGGTTGGTCGACCGTTCGGCAAAGACTTCCGCCGGGCCTCCCAGGGCTCCCCCGGCGGCCTCCTCGGGGCCTCCCCCCTGCGGCCCCCGGGCCTGCGTCATACTGATCCGCCGGAGCACAGGGGGGCGGCGTGAATCTGCCGGAACGTATCGGTGGCTACATCGTGGAGCGGGAGTTGGGCTCCGGCGGGATGGGAACCGTCTATCTGGCGCGCTCCCGCGGCGGGCGGTCGGTGGCCGTGAAGGTGGCCCGCCCGGAGCTCGCGGGTGACCCGCACTTCCGGGAGCGGTTCCGCGCCGAGGTCGCCGCCGCCCGCAGCGTGGGCGGCTTCCACACGGCCCCCGTGGTGGACGCGGACCCGGACGCGGCGGCGCCCTGGCTGGCCACGGCGTACATTCCCGGGCCCACCCTCTCCGCGCTCCTGGAGGCCGAGGGGCCGATGGACGAGGCGCGGCTGCGCGGGCTGGGCGCGGCGCTCGCCGAGGCGCTGGCGGCGATCCACGGCTGCGGTCTCGTCCACCGCGATCTGAAGCCCGGCAACATCATCATGGCGTCGGACGGCCCCCGGGTCCTGGACTTCGGGATCGCGCGGGCGCTGGAGTCGACCCGGCTGACCGCGACCGGTACGGCCTTCGGCACCCCGGGGTTCCTGGCACCGGAGCAGGCCCAGGGGCAGGAGGTCGACGGGGCCGCCGACGTGTTCGCGCTGGGCGCGGTGCTCGTCGCGGCGGCGGGCGGCAGCGCGTTCGGGGCGGGTACGCCGATGGGCCTGATGTACCGGTCGGTGCACGAGCCGCCGGACCTGGCCGCCGTGCCGGAGGGGCTGCGTCCGGTCCTCGCGGCATGCCTGGCCAAGGCCCCGGAGGAGCGGCCGACACCGGCGGGCCTGCTGGACCTGTTCGTCCCGGACGCGGTGCCTTCCCCGCCCGCCGCGGCGTACGCCCCCACCGTCGCGGTGGTTGCGCCGCCGCCACCGTCGTACGCCCCGGACAACGCCTTCCAGCCACCGCACCAGCAGCAGTACCACCAGCACCAGTACCAGTACCCGATCCCGCCCAACAGCCCGCTGCCGTACGCGGCCCCGACCCGGCCGGTGGCGGCGGGCGGCGCACCGGACGACGGCGCCGACCTCTCGTTCGTGGCGGTCGGGCCCGGAAGCTCCCTCCTGATCGACGCCGATGGCGTCACGCTGGGCCCGGAGGGCGCGGAGACGCAGTACACCTGGGCCGAGATCCGCACCGTGGCGTACGCGGCAGAGGGCCCCAAGCACCTCGGGGTCGTCGTCCACCTGCACCACGGCACGGCCCACCCGTGCGTCATCGCCGCCCGCAGGAAGTCCCGCCTCCAGGAGTGGCTGCAGGACCTGCCGCTGATCCTGGAGTGCTTCCTGTAGCCATGGGCAGCCGGACGGGACGCGTCCGTAGCCAGTACGAGCGGGCCGCGACGACCAGGGCGACGCCGTGGACCGCAAAGGCGGTGATCCCGATCCAGGCGACCAGCAGCGCGTCGCCCTCGGAAGGGAAGTCGCCGCGCCCCATCGTCACCGCGCCGCCCGTGACCAGGGCCAGGTAGCCGATCCCGACGACGCCGTACGGGGCCAGCGTGGCGGCGCCGAGCAGTGCCGGGGCGAGCGGGAGCGAGCGCGGTACGCGGCGGCCGCGGAGGAACGGCGTCCAGCGCGGGAAGACCTGCCCCCAGGGGCGGACCAGGCCCCACAGCAGGAACACGCCGAGCAGGGCCAGCAGGGCGGTCGGGTCCAGGCCCCAGGACTCCAGGGCGAGGAAGATCCCCGATGCGCCGTTACGCTCCGAGACGGCGAGCATCTCCTCGCCGGCCACCCCCGCGAACGTGCCGCCGGACGCCCAGTACGTCTTCATCGCCGCGTACGGGAGAAACGCCAGCGTGCCTACCCAGGCGGCGAGTTGGACGGACCGGGGCGCGGCGGACGGCTTGGGTACGGCGGTGCCGTCGGGCACGACGGGCAGGTGGTCGGAGCGGTCGGAGCGGTCGGAGCGTGAGGTGGCCGCGAGCAGGACGGCTCCCACCGCCGCCAGGGCCTTGTTCGCGGTGGACGCCGGGCTGTCCACTCCCTGACCGAACATCAGCGTGATCACGTCCATCAGCAGGCTGAACGCCATGACCCCGGTGAGCACGCAGGCCGACAGGAGCAGCACCCGCAGCGCCGGCCGCATCCCGTACCGCACCACGGCCCCGGCGGCCAGGGCCGCCGGAACGCCCACCGCCACAACCGCCCACCCCATGCCCTCCGCCTCACCCCCGAAGTGGGACAAGGAGGTCCCGCTCAACACGCACGCCAGGCCGAACCCAGCGTACGCCACCCCCCACACCAGCGTGGCCGTCATCGTCCGTTGCTCAGCACGGGTGTTCATGTCACGGGTACTCATGCACTGAACGTCGCATCGACCGCGACCGGTGACATCGACCGCCGGACCGATCCCTCTCCCCCGCGCGGGCGAGTGCCCCGCTCCTTCCGGAACGGCCTCAGTACCCCGGCGCGCGCAGCGACCGCAGGACGTGGTCCACCAGTGTGGCGATCGTCTCCTCGTCCTGGACCGGCTTGCGCAGCACATGGCGGTAGTAGACGGGGCCGTACAGCATCTCCACGGCCAGCGGGAGGTCCGCGCCGGGCGGGATCTGGCCCTGGTCCTGGGCGCTGCGGAGCCGGCCGATCGCCTCCTCGACGCGCGGGTCGACCAGCTGCTCCCTCAGCTGCTGGGCCAGGCGGTCGTCGTGGTGCAGTTCGGAGAGGATGCCCGCGTAGGCGGGGCCGAAGGGCGGGACCGAGAGCAGCTTCACCGCACCGGCGACGTGGGTGCGCAGGTCGGCGCCGATGTCGCCGGTGTCGACGAACGGGGTGGCGTCGATCAGGGCGTCCGTGAACGCCTCCAGCAACACCGCGCCCTTCGAAGGCCACCAGCGGTAGATCGTCTTCTTGCTGACCCCTGCGTCGGCCGCGATGGCCTCTATCGTGACGTGCCCGTACCCCCGCTCCGCACAGAGGTCGAGGGCGGACCGCAGGATCGCGCGGCGTGATCGTTCGCTGCGTCGCACACTGCTCGGCGATGTGATCATTCGGTGAGCATAGGGGGGTTCCAGCCAATCTCTTGTTGACATCTCGTCGCCAAAGACCGAACAATACGCAGGCGGAAACGGAACGTACCGTGTCGTGTCGTTCCCGTTGTCCGCACCGTTCGTGCCGTTCGTGCCGCGACGAGCCGATCGGGGGACGGCTCGCCCGGCCGACGGCGCGTGCGGACCCCGCCGATCCGATCCGGCCAGGCCGCCTTGCGCCCCGCCCCCGGGGTGTCCCCTACGCCGTGATGTTCCTACGCCGTGATGTCCTTGGCCGTGAAGCGCGCCCAGGCCGCCGAGCCGAACACCGCGACGTACAGCCCCTGCAACTGGAAGTTCTTGCTCAGGTCGTCCCAGTAGACCGGCTCGCGCAGAACGTCGGCGAACGACATCCAATAGTGCGCGAACAGATACGGGTGCACGCCGCTCAGCTGCGGAATGCTGTCCAGGATCTGCACCGTGATCAGCAGTCCGACCGTGGCCGCCATCGCCCCGATCCCGCTGCCGGTCAGCGTCGAGACGAACAGCCCGATCGCGGCGAACCCGGCCAGGGACACCGCCACGACCAGCGCGGTCAGCGCCGCCCGCACCAGCCCCTCGCCGAAGCCGATCCGGGTCCCCGAGATCGTGGTGACGTCCCCCACCGGAAACAGCAGCGCGCCCACCGCCAGCGCCGACACCGCCACGACGAGGGTCGCGACCAGGCAGAAGACGAGGACGGAGGCGTACTTCACGAGCAGCAGCCGGGTCCGGCCCGCCGGGGCGACCAGCAGATAGCGCAGGGTGCCGCTGTTCGCCTCGCCCGCGATCGCGTCGCCCGCGACGACACCGACGGCCATCGGCAGGAAGACCGGCAGCGTCGCGGCGAGGGCGGCGAAGACCAGGAAGAAGCCGTTGTTGGTGACCTGGGCGAGGAAGGCCGGGCCCGCCCCGCCGTCCGGACCGCCCTCCCCGCCGCCTCCGCCGCCGCCCGTCTCGATCCGGACCGCGATCCCGATGAGGACGGGGACGGCGGCGAGGACGGCGAGCAGGGCGTAGGTGCGGTGGCGGCGCAGCAGCGTGGTGATCTCGGAGCGGAGGAGACCCAGGGTCCACAGCGGATGGCGAATGCCCCGCGGGTCACCGGGACGCGCCCGTTCAGCCTGCGACTTCTCAGCCCGCGACATCGAATCCCTCTCCCGTGAGTGCGACGAAGGCGTCCTCCAGCGAACCCCGCTCGACGCCGAAGAACCGCACCCGCACCCCGCCGCCCACCAGCGACGCGTTGAGGTCGGCGAGGTCCACGGCGGCGGGCGGGGCGTCGGCGGTCAGCCGGTCGCCGTCGGTGCTCAGGCCGGTGAGCCCGTGCTCCTTGAGGATGCGGGCGGCGGCCCCGGGGTCGGGGGTGGTGACGGCGAGCCGGCCCCGGGCGCTCGCGGCGAGGTCGGCGACCGGGCCCTGGACGATCAGCCGGCCCCGGGCCATCACCGCCGCGTGCGTGCAGACCTGCTCGATCTCGTCCAGGAGGTGGGAGGAGAGGAACACCGTGGTGCCCTCGGCCGCCAGCTCCCGCACCAGGAGACGGATCTCGCGCATGCCCTGCGGGTCGAGGCCGTTGGTCGGCTCGTCCAGGACCAGCAGCCGGCGCGGCCGGAGCAGGGCGGCGGCCAGGCCGAGGCGCTGCTTCATGCCGAGCGAGTACGCCTTGGCCTTCTTGCCGGAGGCGGCGGCGAGCCCGACCCGGGCCAGGGCTTCGTCCACGCGGGCCCGCCGGGTGCGCGGGTCGGCGGTGGGGTCGGCCCGGTCGTACCGCAGGAGGTTGTCCCGGCCGTTCAGGAAGCCGTACAGCGCGGGCCCCTCGATCAGCGCGCCTACCTCCGGCAGCACCGTACGGGCGGCCTCCGGCATCGGGCGGCCGAGCACCTCGGCGGTGCCGGACGTCGGGTCGATGAGGCCCATCAGCATCCGGATCGTGGTGGTCTTCCCGGAGCCGTTGGGGCCGAGGAAGCCGAAGACGCTGCCGGCGGGCACGGTCAGATCGAGGCCGTCCACGGCGAGCTGACCGCCCCGGTAACGCTTGGTCAGGCCACGGGTGCGGATGACGGGGGCCCCGGTGGCCGCGACCGGTGCGGGGTTCCCCGGCGCCGCACCCGTGGCCGCCGCACGCCCCTCCGGCGCGTCCTCGGCCTCGGCCGCTGTGTCCGTCATGGCGGTCGCACCTCTCCGTGAGCGCGGGTCGTCGAGCGCTGGGCCGCCGCGGCCCCCACGCGGATGCGCGGAGGCCACTGCGGCCGGGTGTCCGGGTGACCTGTTGTCCAGGTGCCCGGGTGCCCGGGTGCCCGGGTGCCCGGGTGCCCGGGTGCCCGGGTGTCGGGGGTGCCCCTGGAAACGTTCTACTTCGCGGCGGCGTCCGCCGCACGCACCAGCGCGTCCTTCGTCACCGCTCCGACGTACACCGATCCGTCGTCCGTCAGCAGGGCGTTGACCAGGCGCGTCTTGAAGACCGTGCCCGAGCCGAACTTCCCGGTGACCTTGTCGCCGAGCGCGTCGAGGAAGCCCTGCGCCTCGGCCGGGATGTCGCCCGAGCCGGCCTCGGGCAGCCCCTTGCCGCCGGGGGACCTGATCTCGGCGATCGAGGTCCAGCCCTCCCCGATGACGTTGAAGCCGCCCTCGCCCGCGAGGCCGTCCAGCTCGGCCAGCTGTCCGGGCAGCGCCTTCTGCATCGCGCCGCGCTCGTCCTTGCCGGTCTCCAGCTCGTCGGCCTCGGTCACCTTGGCGCCCTTGGGCGGCGTGAAGGCGAACGTGGACGCGGCGGGCTTCGCGAAGTCGACCTTGGTGAACCCGGCGTCGACGACGGCCTTGCCACCGCTCGCCGCGGACAGGGTGAACTTCAGCGGTACGCCGTTCTCGGCGTCCACGGCGATCCGGACCGAGCCGATCGTCGAGCCGGACTGCTTCGGCTTGATCAGCAGCTGGTACGCGTCCCGCCCGGCGACCTGCGCCGTGCCGTCGACGGTCACCGAGGTGGTCTCCCCGGCCGCCGCGAGCGCCTGCTCGGCGAAGTCCTTCGGGGTGGCCGGAGCACCCTCGGGGGCCTTCGGGGCCTTCTCCGCGTGGCCGCCGCCGTCCCGGCCCTCGGGCGCCTCGGCGTGGTAGACCTCGTCGGACTTGCTGTCGTACGCCCAGACCTCGCCCTGGTTGTGGATGAGGCTGTACTCGGACGCGTCCCCGAGGATGGAGAGCTTCTGCCGCTCCGGGCCGTCGGCGGCCACCCGCAGCGTGTGCGTGCCGGACGTCAGCTCCATGAGCTTGTCCTGCGGGGCCGCCGCGCCGGCGTCCTTGTCGCCGCCCCGGCCCTCGCCGCCCGGTACGAGCGAGCCCGCGAGGCCGTCCAGGGGCAGGCCCAGGTCCGTGCTGATCTTGAACGTGCCGGAGAGCTGCTCCTCGTCGGAAGCGGCGATCTTCTCGATGAGTTCCTGTGCGCTGATCTTCGGCAGGTCCGGATCGCCCGAGTTCGCGAGCGCCGGGACGAGTCCGATGGTCGCGGCCGCCACCCCCGCGACCGCGACGGGGACGATGTAGCGCGCCGCCTTCCGGCGGCCCACGACAGTGTCCGCGGCCTCTCCGGTGGTCTCTGCGCTGTCGTTGGGTGCCATGGTGTGCCCTACCTCCGTGGTCGGCGGCTTCCGTTGATAACCATCTGACCAAATCGGACGGTTCGAAGCGTCAGCCCGGGGAATCAACTCCGCGTACTGCTCCGGTATGACAACCGGAGGGGGCCCGTACGCCATCCCGTAGGGGAGGGCCACCCCGTGACACCGCGTCAGCCAACGGCAGACACCGCCTCAGCCCGCGCGGTGCACCACCGCGTCGCACAGCTCCTCCAGCGCGGCCTTCGCGTACCCCTCGGGCAGCGGCGCCAGCGTGGCGCGCGCCTCCTGGGCGTAGCGCACGGAGTCCTGGCGGGCCTGCTCCAGCGCCGGGTGGGCGCGCAGCCGGCGCAGCACCTCGGCCAGCGCGTCGTCGCTGCTCAGGTCCCCGTCGAGCAGCTCGACGAGCTCCAGGTCGTCGGGCTTGCCGTCGGCCGCCGCCTGGGCGCGCAGCCGCAGGACCGGGAGCGTCGGGATGCCCTCGCGCAGGTCGGTGCCGGGGGTCTTGCCGGACTCGTGGGAGTCGGAGGCGATGTCGAGGACGTCGTCGGCGAGCTGGAAGGCGATGCCGAGCCGTTCCCCGTACTGGGTGAGGACGTCCACGGTCCGCTCGTCGGCGCCGGACATCATCGCCCCGAACCGGCCGGAGACGGCGACCAGCGAACCGGTCTTGCCGCTGAGCACGTCCAGGTAGTGGTCGACCGGGTCGCGGCCGTCGCGCGGGCCCGCGGTCTCCAGGATCTGGCCGGTGACGAGCCGCTCGAAGGCCTCGGCCTGGATGCGGACGGCCTCGGGGCCGAGGTCGGCCAGGATGTGGGAGGCGCGGGCGAAGAGGAAGTCGCCGGTGAGGACGGCGACCGAGTTGCCCCAGCGGGTGTTGGCGCTGGGCACCCCGCGCCGCACGTCGCCCTCGTCCATCACGTCGTCGTGGTACAGCGTGGCCAGGTGGGTCAGCTCGACGACGACGGCCGAGGGGACGACTCCCGGCGCGTCGGGATCCCCGAACTGTGACGCGAGCATGACCAGCAAGGGACGGAACCTCTTGCCCCCCGCACGCAACAGGTGCTGGGCGGCGTCCGTGATGAAGGGGACATCGCTCTTGGTGGCTTCGAGCAGCCCTGCCTCGACAGCGGCCAGCCCCGACTGGACATCGGCCTCAAGAGCCTGGTCCCGCACGTGCAGTCCGAACGACCCGACGACGGTCACGGGGGCATCTCCTGTCTGCTGACGATCACACTCAATGTCGATGTGTCGCTGTCTCTCCTGGCAACTTCAGCGTATCCGGTCCGCTATGGATCACCGTGGGCGGCTTCCCATGACCGCCGGTATGTTCGGGATCAGCTCATACGATCAGGAGTCTCCGCTTTGTCCCACAGCAGCGCTGCCACCGAGCCGGCCCAGCCCCCGCCCGAGGACGACCACGCCTTCTTCGGGCAGCCGCGGGGGCTGATGACCCTGTCCGGCCTGGAGGTCTGGGAGCGGTTCTCGTTCCTGGGCATGCAGGCCATCCTGGTGCTGTTCTTCGCCGACACCGTGGCGAACGGCGGCATGGCCATGGACCCCGGCACCGCCGCCTCCGTCGCCGCCGCCTACGGCACGTTGGTCTATCTGGTCTCCGTGGCGGGCGGCTGGCTGGCCGACCGGATCCTCGGCTCGTACCGGGCCGTGCTGTACGGCGGCATCCTCATCGCCTGCGGCCACTACTCCATGGCCGTCCCCACCGACGCCATGACCTGGGTGGGCCTCGGCCTGATCAGCGCCGGAACGGGCCTGCTCAAGCCCAATGTGGCCTCCATGGTCGGCAAGCTCTACCGCACCGACGACGAACGGCGCGACGCCGGCTTCGCCCTCTACTACATGGGCATCAACATCGGCGCGTTCGCCGGACCGCTGATCACCGGCTGGCTCGGCGAGCACTGGAGCTGGCACTGGGGCTTCTCTGCCGCCGCGATCGGCATGACCTTCGGCCTGATCCAGTACGTCGCGGGCCGCCGTCACCTGGCCGGGCGTAAGCACGCCGCCGAATTCGCGCTGGCCCCCGACGCGATGCGCCGCGCGGTCCTCATGATCGTCGGCGGGGCGGTCGTGGTCGCCCTCGCCGCCACCGCGCTGGCCCTGGCGGGCTGGCTGACGATGGACCGGTTCGTCGACGTGCTCACCGTCATCTCGGTGATCGCCCCGGTCGTCTACTTCGTGGTGATGTTCCGCTCCCCGCGGGTCACCGCCGAGGAACGCGGCAGGCTCCGCCCGTACGTCGTCCTCTTCCTCGGGTCCGTCGTCTTCAACTTCATCCTCTTCCAGGCGTACTCGACGATGATGCTGCTCGCGTCGACCAACGCCCGTACCGAGATCCTCGGCTTCACCTTCCCGGCCAGCTGGTACGCCTCCGCGCTCGGCGCCTTCGAGGTCGCGCTCGCCCCGGTCGTCGCCGCCGTCTGGGCCCGGATGGGCACCCGCCAGCCGCACGCCTCCAACAAGATCGCGTTCGGGGTGATCCTCGGCGGGCTCTCCTTCATCCTGATGGTCCTGCCGACCTCCGGGCACGCCGACGACACGTACCGCATGGCGGCCTGGTGGATCGTCGGCTCGTACCTGCTGCTCGGGCTCGGCGACATCCTGCTGGAGACCTCCGGCATGTCCGCCACCACCAAGCTCGCCCCGAAGGCGTTCGCCAGCCAGACGATGGCCCTGTGGTTCCTCTCCCTCGCCCTGGCCAACGGCATCCAGGCCCAGATCGTGAAGCTGTACGGCGAGGTCTCCAACCCCGCGTACTTCGGCGTCAACGGGGCGATCGCCGTGGCGGCCGGTGTGGCGATGATCCTGGCCGCGCCCTGGCTGAAACGCACGATGCACCCCGTCCACTGACCCGTACGCCCCACGCATCCCCCCGACCGACCCGTACGCCCGCTCGAAAGCACCCCGTCCCCCACCGAGGTGGTCCCCATGAACATCACGACCGAGTTCCCGTACGAGACCACCCACGAGGACGTCCGGATCCCGCTGTCCGACGGCACCCTGCTCTACGCCCGGATCTGGCGGCCGCTGACCGACGAACCGGTCCCCGCCCTGCTGGAGTACCTGCCCTACCGGCTCAGCGACTGGACCGCGCCGCGCGACTGGCAGCGCCACCCCTGGTACGCGGGCCACGGCTACGCCTCCGTACGGGTCGATGTCCGGGGGCACGGCAACAGCGAGGGGCTGCCGGGCGACGAGTACGACGCGCAGGAACTGGAGGACGGGGTCGCCGTCATCCACTGGCTGGCCCAGCAGGAGTGGTGCTCCGGCCGGGTCGGGATGTTCGGGATCTCCTGGGGCGGCTTCAACTCGCTCCAGATCGCCGCGCTCGCCCCCGAGCCGCTGAAGGCGATCGTCACCGTCTGCTCGGCCGACGACCGCTACGACAACGACGTGCACTACATGGGCGGATCGGTCCTCGCCGTGGACATGCACGCCTGGGCGGCCACCATGCTCGCCTTCGTCTGCCGCCCGCCCGACCCGGCGCAGGCCGGCGACGACTGGAAGGAGATGTGGCTGAAGCGGCTGGAGGCCGTCGAACCCTTCAGTCACACCTGGCTCGCCCACCAGAGCCGCGACGCCTACTGGAAGCACGGCAGCGTCTGCGAGGACTACGGCGCGATCAAGGCGAACGTCCTCGCGGTCGGCGGCTGGCACGACCCGTACCGCGACACCGTCCTCAGGCTCGTCGAGCACCTGGACCCCGGGCAGGTGCGCGGGATCATCGGCCCGTGGTCGCACCAGTACCCCGACCGGGGGCTGCCGCCGGGGCCCGCGATCGGCTTCCTCCAGGAGACGCTGCGCTGGTGGGACCAGCACCTCAAGGGCAAGGAGACGGGCGTGATGCGGGAGCCGCTGCTGCGGTCCTGGATCAGCGGCTCACACCCGCCCGCCACGGTGTACGAGACGCTGCCGGGACGCTGGGTCGGGGACGCCTCCTGGCCCTCGGAGAACGTGAACCCGATGGCGTACGCCCTCCAGGGCGGCGAGCGGATCGTCGCCTCGCCGCAGCAGACCGGCCTGGACGCGGGCCGCTTCTTCCCGTTCGGCAACGAGGCGGACCTGCCGCCGGACCAGCGGGACGAGGACGCCAAGTCGGTGTCCTTCGAGTTTCCCGTCACCGACGCGCCGATCGAGATCCTCGGCCGCCCCCGGGTGAAGCTCCGCATCCGGATGGACGCGACCCGCGGCCAGGCCATCGCCCGGCTCTGCGACGTCGCCCCCGACGGCGCATCGACGCTCGTCACCCGGGGCGTCCTCAACCTCGCCGCCCGCCACGGCCGCGACCGAACCGACGACTGGACGCCCGGCGAGAGTGAGGACGTCGTCTTCGACCTCAACGGCATCGGGCACACCTTCCCGCCCGGCCACCGCATCCGGATCGCGATCTCCTCCGCGTACTGGCCCTGGATCTGGCCGCAGGCCGGCTCGGCGGGCTTCACGCTCGACGCCGACGGGAGCTTCGTCGAACTGCCGGTGCGCCGCCACACCGAGGACCCGGGAATCAGCTTCGGCGAACCGGAGCAGTCCGAACCGCTCGGCGTGGTCTACCCGGTCACCTTGGAGGAGCCGCGCCCCGAACGCCTCGTCGTCCGCGATGTCGCCAAGGGCGAATGGCGCCTGGAGGTCGACCCCCGCTACGGCGGTACGCGGGTCTACCCCGACGGCCTCGAATTCACCGAGGACGCCCTGGAGACGTACACGATCCAGCAGGACGACCCGCTCTCCGCACGCACCCGCAGCGACTGGGCGATCCGGCTGCACCGGCCGGAGATGTCCTGGGACGTCCGCGTCGAGACCCACTCCGAGATCGCGGCCGACGAGCACGACTTCATCACCTCCGACGAGGTGATCTGCAAGGACGGCGAGGAGGTCGTCTTCCACCGCACCTGGGAGAAGCGCATCCCGCGCACCGCGGGCTGATCCGTTTCCGGCGCGGATCCCCCGGATTTCCGGGGAGAACCGACGGTAACCAGCGAACTTTCCGGGCAATACGCACAGTTGGGGATGGTCAGGGCACTGCCGCTGGGTAGGAGCCCCGACGTAACGTGTCCCCAACGCGACCTGGAAAGCGAGGCAGCACCACATGCCCGAGCAGAGCAGCCCGCTCGATCTGGCCGAGGGCGACCCCTTCGGCCCGCACAACCTTCCGTACGGTGTGTTCTCCACCCCCGACCACCCCGACGTGCGCCGGGTCGGCGTCCGCATCGGCAACCACGTCCTGGACGCCGGCGCCGCCGCCCACGCGCTGGGCTCCCCGTACGCGGGGCTGCTGGCACAGCCGAGCCTGACGCCGCTGCTCTCGGCGGGCCGCACCGCCTGGCGCGACGTGCGCCGCGCGCTCACCGCCTGGCTGACCGTCCCCGCCCACCGCGCGGACATCGAACCGCTGCTGCACCCGGTGGACGCGGTGACCCTGCACCTGCCGTACGAGGTGGCGGACTACGTCGACTTCTACGCCAGCGAGCACCACGCCACCAACGTCGGAAGGATCTTCCGGCCGGACGGCGACGCGCTCACCCCCAACTGGAAGCACCTGCCGATCGGTTACCACGGCCGCTCCGGCACCGTCGTGGTCTCCGGCACCGACGTCGTACGCCCCAGCGGCCAGCGCAAGGCCCCCACCGACCCGGCCCCCGTCTTCGGGCCCTCGGTGAAGCTCGACATCGAGGCCGAGGTCGGCTTCGTCGTCGGCGTCCCCTCCGCGCACGGCACCCCGGTCCCGCTGGCCGACTTCCGCGAGCACGTCTTCGGGCTGTCCCTCCTCAACGACTGGTCCGCGCGCGACCTCCAGGCCTGGGAGTACGTGCCGCTCGGCCCGTTCCTCGGCAAGTCCTTCGCCACCTCCGTCTCCGCGTGGGTCACCCCGCTGGAGGCCCTGGACGCCGCCCGCACCGCCCCGCCCGCCCGGGACTTCCCGCTCCTGCCCTACCTCGACGACGCAGAGGACGAGGAGCCGGGCGGCTTCGACATCCGGATCACCGTCGAGATCAACGGCCAGGTCGTCGCCGAGCCGCCGTTCGCCTCGATGTACTGGACCGCGGCCCAGCAGCTCGCGCACATGACGGTGAACGGCGCGTCGCTGCGCACCGGCGACCTGTACGGCTCCGGCACGGTCAGCGGCCCCGACACGCACCAGCGCGGCTCGCTCCTGGAGCTCACCTGGAACGGCCGCGACGCGCTCGAACTGGCCGAGGGCAAGCGGACGTTCCTGGAGGACGGCGACACGGTCACGCTGACCGCCTGGGCCCCCGGCCCGCACGGCACCCGCGTCGGCCTCGGCGACGTCACCGGAAGGATCGTCACCGCTCCATGACGCGCGACGCCTCCGACCTGACCCTGCCCGAGGAACTGCTCCTGCTGACGCTGGACCCGGAGCGCGGCAAACCGCTCTGCGACCGCACACATCTGCGGTACGGCACGGCGGGCGCGGTCCTCGCGGAGCTGGAGCTCCAGGGCCGGATACGTGAGGAGCGCGGCCGGGTCCAGGTGGTCAATCCCCTGGACCCGGCCCACCCGCTGCTCGCCTCGCTGCTGACCACGCTCGACCCGCCGTCCGGCAAGAAGAAGCGCTTCCGCCCGGGGACCAGCGCCAAGGCGTGGATCCGGATGTACGGCCGCAACGCCGAGGAACGCCACCTGGACCACCTGATCGAACGCGGCATCCTGCGCCGCGAGACCCGCCGCTTCCTGGGCCTCTTCCCCTACCAGCGCCACTTCCCGGGCGACCCCGACCTGACGGGCGCGACCCGGTGGCGCTTCGGCCAGGCGGAGTCCCGGGGCTTCCCGGACCGGCGCAGCCGCGCCCTGGCCGGCCTCGTCTCGGCGACGGGCCTGGCCGGCACCCTCACCACCGCCGGCCGCGAGGGCCGCTCCGCGATGAAGACCGTACGCCGCGCCCTGTGGTTCGCCTCGGCGGTCCACCACAACGTCCGCCAGAACCAGTCCAGCGGCGGGAGCAGCGACAGCGGCGGCTGGAGCGACGGGGGCGGGGGCGGCGGCTGCGGCGGGGGCGGGGACTGATGGACGTACCCGAGACCGGCACCGACGGGGAACCGGCCGACGAGCTGTCGGCGTGCCCGGCCTGCGGAAACCCTCCGGAACGGATCCTCGACGGGCCGCGTTTGCGTCCCCCACACCAGCGGTGGTGGGAATGCCGCGCCTGCCGCTGGGTGGGCGTGCTGAACACCCACAGCGGCCGTCTGCAGACCATGCGGCGGCTCCAGGGCGACGGGGCGGACTGTGTGTTCTGCGGCTGGGAAGAGGAGAACGTCGTGAGCGAACCCTTCGAACGGGACGGCGAGCGGCTGGACTGGCTGGTGTGCCTGGCCTGCGGCCGCAGCAACACCCGCCGCCTGGGCCGACTGACGGACCCGGATTAGGCCCGCCGCCTTCTCGCCCCCCGCCGCTCGGCCCGTCACCCTGACGAGAGGCGTTCACACGTTCGGGCCATCCGGATCCGGTTCCCGGCGGATACGCTGGTCGGGATCGCGAGACTCCTCGCATGGAGCACGGATGAACGAGGACGACCAGACCTCCGAGCCTCAGTGGGCAGTCCCACCCGAGGGCGGCTGGACCGCCGATGACCTGGACACACTCCCGAATCTGCCGTCCCACACGGAGCTGATCGACGGGAGCCTGGTGTTCCCCTGCCCGCAGACGCTCTTCCACTCGCGCGCCATCAGCTTCTTCGGGGAACATCTGCGCGCCGCAGCCCTGCCCGGTACACACACGATCAGCCGCTTCACCATCGACATCGATCGGCACAACCGTCCCGAACCCGATGTGATCGTCGTGCCCGAAAGGGTCATCCAGAGCATGGACCAGACACGGCTGCCCGCCGATTCCGTGCTGCTGACCATCGAGGTCGTCTCCGGGGATTCAGTGACCCGCGACCGGGAGACCAAGCCCGTGAAGTACGCCCGCGCGACCATCCCCCACTACTGGCGGGTGGAGAACCACGACGGGCGAGCCGTGGTGTACGTCTTCGAGCGGGAGCCGGCCACCGGCGCGTACACCTCGACAGGGATCTTCCACGACCGGATGAAGGTGTCGGTGCCGTTCGCCGTAGACCTGGACCTCACGGCGATCACGGCCCGCCGCAGCCGGGCGGCGGACCCGCAGTAGGTCACACCGCCCCTCGCGCCGCCGCCCGGTCCGCGCCTCACTCGTACTCGGGCGGTTCCTCGTCCCAGCCGAACTCGGGGTCGCTGTGCTGCGGGGCCGCGGCGCGGGCCGGGGCCGTGCGTGGTGCGGGGGACGGGGCCGCCGGTGCCTCCGGGGCCGCTCCCGGGGACGTCTCGGCCAGGACCTCCAGGACGCCCTCGCCGTACGTCGCGAGCTTCTTCTCGCCGAGGCCGCTGATGCCTCCCAGCTCCCCGATCGTCGTCGGGTGGACCGTCGCGATCTCCCGCAGCGTCGCGTCGTGGAAGATCACATACGCCGGGACGCCCTGCTCCTTGGCCTGCGCCCCGCGCCAGGCGCGCAGCGCCTCGAAGACCGGGACGGCGGACTCGGGGAGGTCGGCGGGGGCCGCCTTGGCCTTGGCGCCCCTGCCGCCGCCGGACGAGGACGACGAAGACCGGGACGTCGGCCTCTTCGGCTCCTTGCGGAGCAGGACGTCCCGCTCCCGGCCGAGGACCGTGGCGCTCTCGTCGGTCAGGACCAGCGTGCCGTACTCCCCCTCGACCGCCAGCAGGCCCTGGGCCAGCAGCTGGCGGACCACGCCGCGCCACTCCGCCTCGGCCAGCTCCTCGCCGATGCCGAAGACGGAGAGCTGGTCGTGGTCGAACTGGATGACCTTGGCGGTCTTGCGGCCCAGCAGGATGTCGATGATCTGGCCCGCGCCGAACTTCTGGTTCCGCTCGCGCTTCAGCCGAACCACCGTGGAGAGCAGCTTCTGCGCGACGATCGTGCCGTCCCAGGTCTCCGGCGGGGTGAGGCAGGTGTCGCAGTTGCCGCAGGCGGGGGCCGTGGGCTCCTGGCCGAAGTAGGTCAGCAGCTGGGCCCGGCGGCACTGGACCGTCTCGCACAGGGCCAGCATCGAGTCGAGGTGGGAGGCGGCCCGGCGGCGGAACGCCTCGTCGCCCTCGCCGCCCTGGATGAGCTTGCGCTGCTGGACGACGTCCTGGAGTCCGTACGCCATCCAGGCCGTGGACGGCTCCCCGTCCCGGCCCGCGCGGCCGGTCTCCTGGTAATACCCCTCGACGGACTTGGGCAGGTCGACGTGGGCGACGAAGCGGACGTCCGGCTTGTCGATGCCCATGCCGAACGCGATCGTCGCGACGACGACGAGCCCCTCCACGCGGAGGAACCGCGCCTGGTGGGCGGCGCGCGTGGAGGCGTCCAGGCCCGCGTGGTACGGCACGGCCTCCACGCCGTTGCGGCTCAGATACTCCGCGATCTTCTCCGTGGAGTTGCGCGAGAGGCAGTAGACGATGCCCGCGTCCCCCGCGTGCTCCTCCTTGAGGAAGGAGAGGAGCTGCTTCTTGGGCTCGGTCTTCGGCACGATCCGGTACTGGATGTTCGGCCGGTCGAAGCTCGCGACGAAGTGCTTCGCGTCCGGCATACCGAGCCGGCGGGTGATCTCCTCGTGCGTGGTGTTCGTCGCGGTCGCCGTCAGCGCGATGCGCGGCACGTCCGGCCAGCGCTCGCCGAGCACGGACAGCGCCAGATAGTCGGGGCGGAAGTCGTGGCCCCACTGGGCGACGCAGTGCGCCTCGTCGATCGCGAATACGGAGACCTCGCCCCGGGCCAGCAGGGAGAGCGTGGAGTCCAGCCGCAGCCGCTCGGGCGCCAGGTAGAGGATGTCGAGCTCGCCCGCGAGGAACTGCGCCTCCATCGAGCGGCGCTCGTCGAAGTCCTGCGTGGAGTTCATGAAGCCGGCCCGGACGCCGAGGGCCCGCAGGGCGTCGACCTGGTCCTGCATGAGGGCGATCAGGGGGGAGACGACGACGCCGGTGCCCCGCCGGACCAGGGACGGGATCTGGTAGCAGAGGGACTTTCCGCCGCCGGTGGGCATGAGGACGACCGCGTCGCCGCCCGCCACGACATGCTCGATGATCGCGCCCTGCTCGCCGCGGAACGACTCGTACCCGAAGACGCGGTGCAGTGTCCGGCGCGCCTCGCTCTCGCCGCCCGTGTCGGCGCCGGTCCCGGTCACCGTCCCGGTGGTCTCGTCCATGCTCACGCCCAATGCTCTGTCCCCCGAGGGTCCGCCGAGGGTCCGCTCGCCCGGCCCTGTCCCGTTCTGCTCTCGTCCCCGTCCACGATAGGCGGAGGGAACGACAACGCCGGACGGTCTGTGGATAACCGACCGTCCGGCGCTGCTGTCGCTCATACCGCGGGTGCTTCCCGCGCGGGCTGCCGCTACCGCACGAAGACCCCCGCCTGGCTCGCCAGATCCAGGAAGTACTGCGGGGCCAGGCCCAGCACCAGGGTCACGGCGACGCCGACCGCGATCGTCGTCATGGTCAGCGGGGACGGGACGGCGACCGTGGGGCCGTCCGCCTTCGGCTCGCTGAAGAACATCAGGACGATCACGCGGATGTAGAAGAACGCCGCGACGGCCGAGGAGAGCACCCCGACGACGACCAGCGCCCCGGCCCCGCCCTCCGCCGCCGCCTTGAACACCGCGAACTTGCCGGAGAACCCGGAGGTCAGCGGAATCCCGGCGAAGGCCAGCAGGAACACCGCGAAGACCGCCGCGACCAGCGGCGAGCGGCGGCCGAGCCCGGCCCACTTCGACAGGTGGGTGGCCTCGCCGCCCGCGTCCCGCACCAGCGTGACCACGGCGAACGCGCCGACCGTCACGAAGGAGTAGGCGAGCAGGTAGAAGAGGACCGAGGAGATGCCCTCCGGGTTGGCCGCGATGACGCCCGCGAGGATGAAGCCCGCGTGCGCGATCGAGGAGTAGGCGAGGAGACGCTTGATGTCGGTCTGAGTGATCGCGACGATCGCCCCGCCCAGCATCGTGACGATGGCCACCGCCCACATGACCGGCCGCAGGTCCCAGGTGAGGCCCGGCAGTGCCACGTACAGCAGGCGCAGCAGCGCGCCGAACGCGGCGACCTTCGTGGCCGCGGCCATGAAGCCGGTGACCGGGGTCGGGGCGCCCTGGTAGACGTCCGGGGTCCACATGTGGAACGGGACCGCGCCGACCTTGAAGAGCAGGCCGGTCAGGAGCATCGCACCGCCGATGAGCAGCAGCGCGTCGTTGCCCATGGTGTCGGCGAGGGCGGGGTCGATCTCCAGGACCGAGCCGTCGACGACGTTGGCGATCTCGGCGTACGACAGGGAGCCCGCGTAGCCGTAGAGGAGGGCGATCCCGAAGAGCAGGAACGCCGAGGAGAACGCGCCGAGCAGGAAGTACTTCACGGCCGCCTCCTGCGACATCAGCCGCTTGCGGCGGGCGACGGCGCACAGGAGGTAGAGCGGGAGCGAGAAGACTTCCAGCGCGACGAAGAGGGTCAGCAGGTCGTTGGCGGCCGGAAAGACCAGCAGCCCCGCCACCGAGAAGAGCAGCAGCGGGAAGACCTCGGTGGTGGTGAACCCGGCCCGGACCGCGGCCTTCTCGCCCTCGCCGCCCGGTACGGCCCCGGGCTGGGCGGCGAACGAGTCGACGCGGTTGCCGTGGCTGCCGGGGTCGAGCCGGCGCTCGGCGAAGGTGAACACCGCCACCATGGCGACCAGGAGAATGGTGCCTTGCAGGAACAGGGTGGGGCCGTCGATCGCGATGGCCCCCATGGCCGCGATCCGGGCCTTCGTGGTGCCGTACCCCCCGGCGGCGAGGCCGACGATCGCGGCGAACGAGGCGGCCACCGCGACCACGGTCAGGAAGAGCTGGGTGTGGTAGCGGGCCCGGCGCGGCACGAAGGCCTCGACCAGGATGCCGAGGACGGCCGCGACCACGATGACCAGGACCGGCATCAGCTGGGTGTACTCGATCTTCGGCGCCGTGAACGAGTCGCCCGGCGCCGCCGCGGTCACCCCGCTCGCCGTCGCCCACAGGCTGTGGACAGCTGTTGCGCTCACTTGGCGGCCTCCACCTCGGGCTGGGGGTCCTTCTTCTGTACGTCGGACATGGTGTGCTCCACCGCCGGGTTGACGACCTCGGTGAGCGGCTTCGGGAAGACGCCCAGGAAGATCAGCACGGCGATCAGCGGAACCGCGACCGCCAGCTCACGGGCCCGGAGGTCCGGCATGGAGCGGACCGATTCCTGCACCGGGCCGGTCATCGTGCGCTGGTAGAGGACCAGGACGTAGAGCGCGGCGAGCACGATGCCGGAGGTGGCGATGATGCCGGCCACCGGATACGCGCTGAACGTCCCGACCAGGACCAGGAACTCACTGACGAACGGGGCGAGTCCGGGCAGCGACAGGGTGGCGAGCCCGCCGATGAGGAACGTCCCGGCCAGCACGGGGGCGACCTTCTGCACCCCGCCGTAGTCCGCGATGAGCCGCGAGCCGCGCCGGGTGATGAGGAAGCCGGCGACCAGCAGCAGCGCCGCCGTGGAGATGCCGTGGTTGACCATGTAGAGCGTGGCGCCCGACTGGCCCTGGCTCGTCATGGCGAAGATGCCCAGGATGATGAAGCCGAAGTGCGAGATCGAGGCGTAGGCGATGAGCCGCTTGATGTCGCGCTGGCCGACCGCGAGGAGCGCCCCGTACACGATGGAGATCAGCGCCAGGGTGATGACCACCGGCGTCGCCCACTTGCTGGCCTCCGGGAAGAGCCCCAGGCAGAAGCGGAGCATCGCGAAGGTGCCGACCTTGTCGACGATCGCGGTGATCAGCACGGCGACCGGGGCGGTCGCCTCGCCCATCGCGTTGGGCAGCCAGGTGTGCAGCGGCCACAGCGGGGCCTTCACCGCGAAGGCGAAGAAGAACCCGAGGAACAGCCACCGCTCGGTGCTGGTCGCCATCTCCAGGGAGCCGTTGGCGCGGGCCTCGGCGATCTCGGAGAGCGAGAAGCTGCCCGCGACCACGTAGAGGCCGATGACCGCGGCCAGCATGATCAGCCCGCCGGCCAGGTTGTAGAGGAGGAACTTGACCGCCGCGTACGAGCGCTGGGTCGCGGCGCTCTCGTCGGTGCCCGCGTGGGCCCGGTCGCCGAAGCCGCCGATGAGGAAGTACATCGGGATGAGCATGGCTTCGAACAGGATGTAGAAGAGGAAGACGTCCGTCGCGACGAACGACAGGATCACCATGGCCTCGACCATGAGGATCAGGGCGAAGAAGCCCTGCGTCGGACGCCAGCGCGTGGACTTCGTCTCCAGGGGATCCGCGTCGTGCCAGGCGGCGACGATGACGAACGGGATCAGCAGCGCGGTGAGGCCGAGGAGCGCCACCCCGATGCCGTCGACGCCCAGTTCGTACCGGACGCCGAAGTCGGCGATCCAGGCCCGGGACTCGGTGAGCTGGTAGCGGTCGCCGCCCGGTTCGAAGCGGAGGAAGACGACCGCCGCCAGGACGAGCGTGCCGAGCGAGAAGAGCAGCGCGAGCCATTTGGCCGCGGTGCGCCGCGCCGCGGGGACGGCGGCCGTGGCGATCGCACCGATCGCCGGGAGCGCCGCCGTCGCGGTCAGGAGGGGAAAGGACATGTGATCAGACCGCCCTCATCAGCAGGGTCGCGGCGATGACGACCGCCGTACCGCCGAACATCGAGACCGCGTAGGTGCGGGCGTAGCCGTTCTGGAGCTTGCGCATCCGGCCGGAGAGCCCGCCGACCGAAGCGGCCGTGCCGTTGACGACGCCGTCGACCAGGGAGTGGTCCACGTAGACCAGCGAGCGGGTGAGGTGCTCGCCGCCGCGGACCAGGACCACGTGGTTGAAGTCGTCCTGGAGGAGATCGCGGCGGGCGGCCCGGGTGAGGACCGAGCCGCGCGGGGCGACCACCGGGACCGGCTTGCGGCCGTACATCGCCCAGGCGATGCCGACGCCGATGACCAGGGCCACCACGGTGGCTCCGGTGACCGTGGCCGCGCTCAGCGGGGAGTGCCCGTGGTCGTAACCGGTGACCGGCTCCAGCCAGTTGACGAACCGGTCGCCGATCGCGAAGAACCCGCCCGCGAAGACCGAGCCGAAGGCCAGCACGATCATCGGGATGGTCATCGACTTCGGGGACTCGTGCGGGTGCGGCTCGTGGCCTTCCGCGTCCGGCTGCCAGCGCTTCTCGCCGAAGAAGGTCATCAGCATCACGCGCGTCATGTAGAACGCGGTGATCGCTGCGCCCAGCAGGGCGACCGAGCCGAGGATCCAGCCCTCGGTGCCGCCCTTGGCGAAGGCCGCCTCGATGATCTTGTCCTTGGAGAAGAAGCCGGACAGGCCGGGGAAGCCGATGATGGCCAGATAGCCGAGCCCGAAGGTGATGAAGGTGACCGGCATGTACTTCCGCAGGCCGCCGTACTTGCGCATGTCGACCTCGTCGTTCATGCCGTGCATGACGGAGCCCGCGCCGAGGAAGAGCCCGGCCTTGAAGAAGCCGTGCGTCACCAGGTGCATGATCGCGAAGATGTAGCCGATGGGGCCGAGGCCCGCGGCGAGGATCATGTACCCGATCTGCGACATCGTGGAGCCGGCGAGCGCCTTCTTGACGTCGTCCTTGGCGCAACCGACGATCGCACCGAAGATCAGCGTGACCGCACCGACGATGACGACGACCAGCTGGGCGTCCGGGGCGGCGTTGAAGATCGCGCCGGAGCGGACGATCAGATAGACACCGGCGGTGACCATGGTCGCGGCGTGGATGAGGGCGGAGACCGGGGTCGGGCCCTCCATCGCGTCACCGAGCCAGGACTGCAGCGGCACCTGGGCCGACTTGCCGCAGGCGGCCAGCAGCAGCATCAGACCGATGGCCGTCAGCTTGCCCTGGCTCGTCTCGCCCGCCGACTCCAGCACCGGCCCGAAGGCGAAGGTGCCGAAGGTGGTGAACATCAGCATGATGGCGATCGAGAGGCCCATGTCGCCGACCCGGTTGACCAGGAAGGCCTTCTTCGCGGCGGTGGCCGCGGTGGGCTTGTGCTGCCAGAAGCCGATGAGCAGGAACGACGCCAGGCCGACGCCCTCCCACCCGACGTACAGCAGCAGGTAGTTGTCGGCGATGACCAGGATGAGCATCGCCGCGAGGAACAGGTTGAGATAGCCGAAGAAGCGGCGCCTGCGCTCGTCGTGCTCCATGTAGCCGATGGAGTAGATGTGGATCAGCGTGCCCACACCGGTGATGAGCAGGACGAACGTCATCGACAACTGGTCGAGCTGGAAGGCGATGTCGGCCTGGAAGCCTTCCACCGGGATCCAGCTGAACAGGTGCTGGTGCAGGGCCCGGTCCTCGGCGCCCTTCCCCAGCATGTCGGTGAAGAGGATCAGTCCGACGACGAACGAGGCGGCGGCGAGCGCCGTACCGAGCCAGTGGCCCGTCTTGTCGAGCCGACGGCCGCCGCAGAGCAGGACCGCCGCTCCGAGCAGGGGCGCCGCAACGAGCAGCGCAATCAGGTTCTCCACGTTTCCGACCCCTTACAGCTTCATCAGGCTGGCGTCGTCGACCGAGGCCGAGTGGCGGGAGCGGAACAACGACACGATGATCGCGAGTCCGACGACGACTTCCGCGGCGGCGACGACCATCGTGAAGAACGCGACGATCTGCCCGTCGAGGTTGCCGTGCATCCGGGAGAACGTGACGAGCGCCAGATTGCAGGCGTTGAGCATCAGCTCGACACACATGAACACCACGATCGCGTTCCGCCGGACCAGCACCCCGGAGGCGCCGATCGCGAACAGCAGGGCCGCGAGGTAGAGGTAGTTGACCGGGTTCACTGGGCGGCCTCCGAATTCTCCGCCGCGGACGCGGGACCTGCCCCGCGTGTCACGGCGTCCGCGTCCTCACGTCCGAGCCGCTCCCCGGAACGCTGCTCCAGGGCCTTGAGATCGGCGAGGGACTCCTGCGAGACGTCCCGGATCTGACCGCGCTTCCGCAGCGTCTGCATGACGGTGAGCTCGGACGGCGTGCCGTCGGGGAGCAGACCGGGGATGTCCACCGCGTTGTGCCGGGCGTAGACGCCGGGGGCGGGGAGCGGCGGGAGGTGCTTGCCCTCGCGCACGCGCTGCTCGGCCAGCTCCCGCTGGGTCCTGGCCCGTTCGGTGCGTTCGCGGTGCGTGAGCACCATCGCGCCGACCGTCGCCGTGATCAGCAGGGCGCCGGTGATCTCGAAGGCGAAGACGTACTTGGTGAAGATGAGGTTGGCGAGTCCCTCGACGTTGCCGCCGTGCCGGGAGTTGGCCGCGCCGAGCCCGTTGAACGTGGAGAGGGAGGCGTTGCCGATGCCCGCGATCAGCAGGATGCCGAAGCCGAGGGCGCATCCGGCGGCCAGCCAGCGCTGCCCCTTGAGGGTCTCCTTGAGGGAGTCCGCCGCGGTGACCCCGACGAGCATGACGACGAAGAGGAACAGCATCATGATCGCGCCGGTGTAGACGATGATCTGGACGATGCCGAGGAAATAGGCCCCGTTGGCGAGGTAGAACACCGCGAGGATGATCATGGTCCCGGCGAGGGAGAGCGCGCTGTGCACGGCCTTCTTCATCAGGACCGTGGAGAGCGCGCCGATCACGGCGACGGTGCCCAGGATCCAGAACTGGATGGCCTCGCCGGTGGAGGTGGTGGTGGCTGCGGCCAGCGCGTTCACGCGTCCACCCCCTTGTCCTGCGGGGCGTCGGCGGCCCGGGCGGACTCGATGGGGTCCTCGTCGGGCTTGTCGTTCTCGCCCTTGGACACGGCCGTCTGCCGGACGGTGCCGGGGGCGGCCTCGGTGACCACGCCCCGGTAGTAGTCCTGTTCGTCCATGCCGGGGTAGATAGCGTGCGGGCTGTCGACCATGCCCTCCTGGAGCCCGGCGAGCAGCTCGTCCTTGGTGTAGATGAGGCTCTCGCGGGTGGTGTTGGCCAGTTCGAACTCGTTCGTCATCGTCAGCGCCCGGGTGGGGCACGCCTCGATGCAGAGTCCGCACAGGATGCAGCGCGCGTAATTGATCTGGTAGACGCGGCCGTAGCGCTCGCCCGGGGAGTACCGCTCCTCCTCGGTGTTGTCCGCGCCCTCCACGTAGATCGCGTCGGCGGGACACGCCCAGGCGCACAGCTCGCAGCCGACGCACTTCTCCAGGCCGTCCGGGTGGCGGTTGAGCTGGTGGCGGCCGTGGAAGCGCGGCGCCGTCGTCTTCGGCGTCTCCGGGTACTGCTCGGTGAGCCGCTTCTTGAACATGGCCTTGAAGGTCACGCCGAAGCCGGCCACGGGGTTCTGGAACTTCTCCCCCGCCGCTCCCGGTTCGCCCGAGGACCCAGCGGATCCCGATGAGCCCGTGAGTTCTGGTTTCTCAGACACCGCCGGCCTCCTTTCCGTCACTCGCGTTTCCGTCACTCTGAGTATCCGGCCCGCCACTGACAACGAGCTCCCGCTCCCGCCGTGGCCTGCGCCGGGGCACCGGTGGCAGGGTCTGACCGGGCAGCGGCGGCACCGGGTAGCCGCCCGCCATCGGGTCGAAGGCGGGCTCGGGTCCGGCCGCTTCCGTCTCGGCCCGCCTCCGCCGGTCGCGGAAGATGTCGACGACGAACGAGATCAGCAGGATCGCGAGCACGGCCGCGCCGACGTACAGCACGATCCGGGAGAAGTCGTAGCCCTCGTTGCGCAGCGCGCGGACGGTGGCGACGAGCATCAGCCAGACCACGGAGACCGGGATGAGGACCTTCCAGCCGAGCTTCATCAGCTGGTCGTAGCGGACCCGGGGCAGGGTGCCGCGCAGCCAGATGAAGAAGAAGATCAGCGCCTGGAGCTTGAGGAAGAACCAGAGCATCGGCCACCAGCCGTGGTTCGCCCCCTCCCAGAACGCGGAGACCGGGAACGGAGCGCGCCAGCCGCCGAGGAACAGCGTCACCGCGATCATCGACACGGTCACCATGTGGATGTACTCGGCGAGCATGAACATCGCGAACTTGATCGAGCTGTACTCGGTGTTGAAGCCGCCGACCAGGTCGCCCTCGGACTCCGGCATGTCGAACGGCGCCCGGCTGGCCTCACCGACCATGGTCACCATGTAGATGAGGAAGGAGACCGGGAGCAGGATGATGTACCAGCGGTCCGCCTGCGCCTCCACGATCGTCGAGGTCGACATCGACCCGGAGTAGAGGAAGACCGAGGCGAAGGCGGCGCCCATCGCGATCTCGTAGCTGATCATCTGGGCACAGCTGCGGATTCCGCCGAGCAGCGGGTACGTCGACCCCGACGACCAGCCGCCGAGGACGAATCCGTACACGCCGACCGAGCCGACCGCGAGGATGTACAGCGCGGCGATCGGCAGGTCGGTCAGCTGCATCGTGGTACGGGTGCCGAAGATGGAGATCTCGTTGCCCGCGGGCCCGAACGGGATGACCGCGATCGCCATGAAGGCGGGGATCGCCGCGAGGATCGGGGCGAGGATGTAGACCGCCTTGTCCGAGCCCTTGACGACCACGTCCTCCTTCAGCATCAGCTTGACGCCGTCGGCGAGCGACTGGAGAAGCCCCCAGGGGCCGTGCCGGTTGGGGCCGATGCGCAGCTGCATCCAGGCGACGACCTTGCGCTCCCAGACGATCGAGAAGAGCACGATCAGCATCAGGAACGCGAAGCAGAAGACCGCCTTGACGGCGACGAGCCACCAGGGGTCGGTGCCGAACATCGAGAGATCCTCGGCGGCGAGGACGACGCGCTCGGGCGCCGTCGTGAGTGCGGCGAGGCCAGTCACGCTCGTACCTCCGATGATTCGACGGGAGCTCCCGGTGCGGCGGCGGGGCCGATCCGCACCAGGCCGCCCGGGTTCACTCCGGTATCGGCGGGGATGCCGCGTCCCACCGAGTTCAGCGGCACCCAGACCACCCGGTCCGGCATGTCGGTGACCGTCAGGGGCAGTTCGACGGTGCCGGCGGGTCCGGTGACGGCGAGCAGGTCGCCGTCCTTGACACCGGTCTCGGCGGCGGTGACCGCCGAGAGCCGGGCGACGGCCGCGTGCCGGGTTCCGGCGAGGGCGGTGTCGCCCTCCTGGAGCCGGCCGAGGTCGAGCAGCATGCGGTGGCCCGCGAGGACGGCCTCGCCGTCGCCGGGCCGGGGCAGCGGCTGCGCACCCTCGCGCGGGTCGTCCGCGTGGCCGCCCTCCCAGCCGCCGAGCCGGTCCAGCTCGCGGCGGGCGGCGGTCAGGTCCGGGAGCGCGAAGTGCACGTCCATGGCGTCGGCCAGCATGTGCAGCACCCGGGAGTCGGTCGGCGCGAGCGTCCGGGGCATCTGCTCGGGCTTCAGCGCGGCCTGGAACATCCGGACCCGGCCCTCCCAGTTGAGGAAGGTGCCGGACTTCTCGGCGACGGCGGCGACCGGGAAGACCACGTCCGCGCGGGCGGTGACCGCGCTCGGCCGCAGCTCCAGGGAGACCAGGAAGCCGACCTCGTTCAGCGCCTGGATGGCGCGGTTCGGGTCGGGCAGGTCCTCGACGCCGACCCCGGCGACGAGCAGCGCGCCCAGTTCGCCGGTGGCCGCGGCCTCGACGATCTGGCCGGTGTCGCGGCCGTGGCGGGAGGGCAGTTCGGCCACCCGCCACAGCTCCGCGACCTCGTCACGGGCGCGCGGGTCGGTGGCAGGACGGCCGCCGGGCAGCAGCGAGGGGAGCGCGCCCGCCTCGATCGCGCCCCGGTCGCCCGCCCGGCGCGGAATCCACACCAGGCGTGCGCCGGTTGCGGTGGCGGTGCGGATCGCGGCGGACAGTGCGCCGGGTACGCCCGCGAGCCGTTCGCCGACGATGATCAGCGCGTGCTCACCGCGCAACGCCTCGGCCGCCGCGGCCCCTTCGGCCTCCAGGCCGACGCCGCCCGCGAGCGCGTCGAGCCATTCGGTCTCGGTGCCGGGGGCGGCGGGCAGCAGCGTGCCGCCCGCCTTCTCCAGACCCCGGGTGGCGTGCGTGGCGAGCGCGAACGTCTTCTGGCCGCCCTTGCGGTGGGCCTTGCGCAGCCTGAGGAAGACGCCGGGCGCCTCCTCCTCGGACTCGAACCCGACGAGGAGGACCGCGGGGGCCTTCTCCAGCGCGGTGTACGTGACGCCTTCGCCGTCGAGGTCCCGACCGCGTCCGGCGACGCGGGCGGCCAGGAAGTCGGCCTCCTCGGCGCTGTGGACGCGGGATCGGAAGTCGATGTCGTTGGTGTCGAGGGCGACCCGGGCGAACTTGCTGTACGCGTAGGAGTCCTCGAAGGTCAGCCGGCCGCCGGTCAGGACGCCGGTGCGGCCGCGGGCGGCGAGGAGTCCGGCCGCCGCGGCTTCCAGCGCCTCGGGCCAGCTCGCCGGTTCCAGTTCGCCGTCGGCGTTGCGGACGAGGGGGGTGGTGAGGCGGTCGCGCTGCTGGGCGTAGCGGAAGCCGAACCTCCCCTTGTCGCAGATCCACTCCTCGTTGACCTCGGGCTCGTTGGCCGCGAGACGCCGCATGACCTTGCCGCGCCGGTGGTCGGTCCGGGTCGAGCAGCCCCCCGAGCACTGCTCGCACACCGAGGGGGTGGAAACCAGGTCGAAGGGGCGGGAGCGGAACCGGTACGCCGCCGAGGTCAGCGCGCCGACCGGGCAGATCTGGATGGTGTTGCCGGAGAAGTACGACTCGAAGGGGTCGCCCTCGCCGGTGCCGACCTGCTGGAGCGCGCCGCGCTCGATCAGCTCGATCATCGGGTCGCCCGCCACCTGGTTGGAGAACCGGGTGCAGCGCGCGCAGAGCACGCACCGTTCGCGGTCCAGCAGCACCTGGGTGGAGATCGGGACGGGCTTCTCGAAGGTCCGCTTCCTCCCCTCGAACCGGGAGTCGGCGCCGCCGTGCGACATCGCCTGGTTCTGGAGCGGACACTCGCCGCCCTTGTCGCAGACGGGGCAGTCCAGCGGGTGGTTGATCAGCAGCAGCTCCATCACGCCCTTCTGCGCCTTCTCGGCGACAGGAGAGGTGATCTGCGACTTGACGACCATGCCGTCGGTGCAGGTGATGGTGCAGGAGGCCATCGGCTTGCGCTGGCCCTCGACCTCGACGATGCACTGGCGGCAGGCGCCGGCCGGGTCGAGGAGCGGGTGGTCGCAGAAGCGCGGGATCTCGATGCCGAGGAGTTCGGCGGCCCGGATGACCAGGGTCCCCTTGGGGACGCTGATCTCGATGCCGTCGATGGTCAGCGTGACCAGGTCCTCGGGCGGAACCGCCGCCTCGCCGCCCCCGGAGGGCGCACTCGTGGTGACTGTCATGCGTTCACCCCCCGGTGAGCGTTCTTGCCGTCGGTGTTCTTGTCGTCGGCCCAGGCCGTGGACCGGGCGGGGTCGAAGGGGCAGCCCTTGCCGGTGATGTGCTGCTCGTACTCCTCGCGGAAGTACTTGAGCGAGGAGAAGATCGGCGAGGCCGCGCCGTCGCCGAGCGCGCAGAACGACTTGCCGTTGATGTTGTCGGCGATGTCGTTGAGCTTGTCGAGGTCGGCCATCTCGCCCTTGCCGGCCTCGATGTCGCGGAGCAACTGGACCAGCCAGTACGTCCCTTCGCGGCAGGGCGTGCACTTGCCGCAGGACTCGTGGGCGTAGAACTCGGTCCAGCGGGTGACAGCCCGCACCACGCAGGTCGTCTCGTCGAAGCACTGGAGCGCCTTGGTGCCGAGCATGGATCCGGCGGCGCCGACGCCCTCGTAGTCGAGGGGGACGTCGAGGTGCTCCTCGGTGAACATCGGGGTGGAGGAGCCACCCGGAGTCCAGAACTTCAGGCGGTGGCCGGCCCGCATGCCGCCGCTCATGTCGAGGAGCTGGCGGAGCGTGATGCCGAGCGGGGCCTCGTACTGGCCGGGGCTGGTGACATGGCCGCTGAGCGAGTAGAGCGTGAAGCCCGGGGACTTCTCGCTGCCCATCGACTTGAACCAGTCCTTGCCCTTGTTCAGGATCGCGGGAACCGACGCGATGGACTCGACGTTGTTCACCACAGTGGGACAGGCGTACAGACCGGCGACCGCAGGGAAGGGGGGCCGCAGCCGGGGCTGGCCGCGCCGTCCTTCGAGAGAGTCGAGCAGCGCGGTTTCCTCACCACAGATGTACGCGCCGGCGCCCGCGTGCACCGTGAGTTCCAGATCGAGTCCTGAACCCAGGATGTTCGTCCCCAGATAACCCGCCTCGTACGCCTCTCGTACGGCCTCGTGCAGCCTTCGCAGCACGGGGACGACCTCACCGCGCAGGTAGATGAACGCATGCGACGAACGGATCGCGTAACAGGCGATCACAATGCCCTCGATGAGGCTGTGTGGGTTCGCGAAGAGGAGCGGGATGTCCTTGCAGGTCCCCGGCTCCGACTCGTCGGCGTTGACCACCAGATAGTGCGGTTTGCCATCGCCCTGCGGGATGAACTGCCACTTCATCCCGGTGGGGAAGCCCGCGCCACCGCGGCCGCGCAGACCGGAGTCCTTGACGTACGCGATGAGATCATCGGGCGCCATGGCCAGCGCTTTGCGCAGCCCTTCGTAGCCCTCGTGGCGGCGGTAGGTGTCCAGCGTCCAGGACTCGGGCTGGTCCCAGAAGGAGGAGAGGACGGGCGCGAGCAGCTTCTCGGGGCTCGTCCCGTTGTGGTCGATCTCGGCGGCCAAGGTCATCACTCCCCCTCCTCGGCTGCGGGCCCGGCCGGGTGCTCCGGGTCGGAGGCCGAGGTCTGCTGCGGTGCGTCGTGCGAGCTGAGGCGCTCGGCCGGCGACGGATCGTGGACCTGCGGGTCGTGCGGCTGCCCGTCCTGGGGCCGCGCGTCCTCGGGCCTCTCGCCCTCGGGCTGCCCGGCGCGCGGGGAGACCACGCGCGCCTTGGGAAGCGCCTCGCCCTTGGCGAGCTTCAGCCCGATCAGGGAGGCGGGGCCCGCGCCGCCGGTCGCCTCGACGGCGCCGGGGCGCTCGTCGGGGAAGCCGGCCAGGATGCGGGCGGTGTCCTTGTACGAGCAGAGGGGGGCGCCGCGGGTGGGCTCGACGGTCCGGCCGGCGATCAGGTCGTCGACGAGCTGCGTGGCGCTCTCGGGCGTCTGGTTGTCGAAGAACTCCCAGTTGACCATCACGACGGGCGCGAAGTCGCAGGCGGCGTTGCACTCGATGTGTTCGAGGGTGACCTTGCCGTCCTCGGTGGTCTCGTTGTTGCCGACTCCGAGGTGCTCCTTGAGCGTGTCGAAGATGGCGTCGCCGCCCATGACCGCGCACAGGGTGTTGGTGCAGACGCCGACCTGGTAGTCGCCGCTCGGCCTGCGCCGGTACATGGAGTAGAAGGTGGAGACGGCGGTGACCTCGGCGGTGGTGAGGTCGAGCGTCTCGGCGCAGAAGGCGATGCCCGTACGGGAGACGTATCCCTCCTCGGACTGCACGAGGTGCAGCAGCGGCAGCAGGGCGGAGCGGCTGCCCGGGTAGCGGGCGAGCACCTCCTTGGCGTCCGCGTCGAGCCGGGCGCGTACCTCGGCCGGGTAGGGGGTGGCGGGGAGCTGCGGCATCCCCAGACTGACGTCTTGGCGTGAGGTGGTCACCGGTCGACGCCTCCCATCACGGGGTCGATGGACGCGACGGCGACGATGACGTCGGCGACCTGGCCGCCTTCGCACATCGCCGCCATGGCCTGCAGGTTGGTGAAGGACGGGTCGCGGAAGTGGACCCGGTAGGGGCGGGTGCCGCCGTCGGAGACGACGTGCACGCCGAGTTCGCCCTTGGGGGACTCGACGGCGGTGTACGTCTGTCCGGCTGGGACCCGGAATCCCTCGGTCACCAGCTTGAAGTGGTGGATCAGGGCTTCCATGGAGGTGCCCATGATGTTGCGGATGTGGTCGAGGGAGTTGCCGAGACCGTCGGGGCCGAGCGCGAGCTGGGCGGGCCAGGCGATCTTCTTGTCGGCGACCATGACCGGCCCGGGCTCCAGGCGCTCGATGCACTGCTCGATGATCCGCAGCGACTGGCGCATCTCCTCCAGCCGGATGAGGAAGCGTCCGTAGGAGTCGCAGGTGTCGGCGGTGGGGACCTCGAAGTCGTAGGTCTCGTAGCCGCAGTACGGGTCGGACTTGCGCAGGTCCTGCGGGAGGCCGGCGGAGCGCAGCACCGGGCCGGTGGCGCCGAGCGCCATGCAGCCGGTGAGGTCGAGGTGGCCGACGCCCTGCATACGGGCCTTGAAGATCGGATTGCCGGTGGCGAGCTTGTCGTACTCCGGCAGGTTCTTCTTCATGGTCTTGATGAACTCGCGCAGCTGGTCGACCGCGCCCGGGGGCAGGTCCTGGGCGAGGCCGCCGGGGCGGACGAACGCGTGGTTCATGCGCAGTCCGGTGAAGAGCTCGAAGAGGTCGAGAACCAGTTCACGATCGCGGAAGCCGTAGATCATGATCGTGGTCGCGCCGAGCTCCATGCCGCCGGTGGCGATGCAGACCAGGTGCGAGGAGAGCCGGTTGAGCTCCATCAGCAGCACGCGGATGACGGTGGCCCGGTCGGGGATCTGGTCCTCGATGCCGAGGAGCTTCTCGACGCCCAGGCAGTACGCCGTCTCGTTGAAGAACGGCGTCAGGTAGTCCATGCGCGTGACGAAGGTGGTGCCCTGTGTCCAGTTGCGGAATTCGAGGTTCTTCTCGATGCCGGTGTGGAGATAGCCGATGCCGCAGCGGGCCTCGGTGACGGTCTCGCCGTCGATCTCCAGGATGAGGCGGAGCACGCCGTGCGTGGACGGGTGCTGGGGGCCCATGTTGACGATGATGCGTTCGTCGTCGGACTTCACCGCGGATTCGACGACCTCGTCCCAGTCGCCGCCGGTGACCGTATATACGGTCCCCTCGGTAGTCGCTCGGGGTGTCGCGTGGGGAGTGGTCATCAGGAGTACGACCTCCGCTGGTCCGGAGCCGGGATCTGGGCGCCCTTGTACTCGACGGCGATGCCGCCGAGCGGGTAGTCCTTGCGCTGCGGGAAGCCCTGCCAGTCGTCCGGCATCATGATCCGGGTCAGGGCCGGGTGCCCGTCGAAGACGAGCCCGAAGAAGTCGTACGCCTCGCGCTCGTGCCAGTCGTTCGTCGGGTAGACCTCGACGAGCGACGGGATGTGCGGGTCGCTGTCCGGGGCGGACACCTCCAGCCGGATGATCCGGCCGTGGGTGAGCGAGCGCAGGTGGTAGACGGCGTGCAGCTCGCGGCCCTTGTCGCCCGGGAAGTGGACGCCGCTCACGCCCGTACAGAGTTCGAAGCGCAGGGCGGGGTCGTCGCGCAGGGTGCGGGCGACCTGGAGCAGGTGCTCGCGGGCGATGTGGAAGGTCAGCTCGTCGCGGTCGACGACGGTCTTCTCGATGGCGTTCTCGGGGAGCAGGTCCTGTTCCTCCAGGGCCCCTTCGAGCTCGTCGGCCACCTCGTCGAACCAGCCGCCGTAGGGCCGGGAGGCGGCTCCCGGCAGGGTGACGGTGCGGATGAGGCCGCCGTAGCCGGAGGTGTCGCCGCCGTTGTTAGCGCCGAACATGCCCTTGCGGACGCGGATGACCTCGCCGCCGGTGTCGCGCGGGGCGGGTACGGCGTTGCCGTTCTGTCCCTCGCCGTGGGTGTGGTCGCTCACCGCAGCAGCCCCTTCATCTCGATCAGGGGCAGTGCCTTGAGGGCCGCTTCCTCGGCCTCGCGGGCGGCCTCCTCCGCGTTGACCCCGAGTTTGCCGTCCTGGATCTTCTGGTGGAGCTTGAGGATGGCGTCCAGCAGCATCTCGGGACGGGGCGGACAACCCGGCAAATAGATATCTACCGGAACAATGTGATCAACACCCTGCACAATGGCGTAATTGTTGAACATACCGCCAGATGACGCGCAAACCCCCATGGAGATGACCCACTTGGGATTCGGCATCTGGTCGTAGACCTGCCGCAGGACGGGCGCCATCTTCTGGCTCACCCGGCCCGCGACGATCATCAGGTCCGCCTGGCGCGGCGATCCGCGGAAGACCTCCATTCCGAACCGCGCCAGGTCGTAGCGGCCCGCACCGGTCGTCATCATCTCGATGGCGCAGCAGGCCAGTCCGAACGTGGCCGGGAAGACGGAGGCCTTCCGCACCCAGCCCGCGGCCTGCTCGACCGTGGTCAGAACGAAGCCGCTCGGCAGTTTCTCTTCGAGTCCCATGGTGTGCCCCTCAGCCCCTCAGTCCCATTCCAGGCCGCCGCGACGCCACACATACGCGTAGGCGACGAAGACGGTGAGCACGAAGAGCAGCATCTCCACGAGCCCGAAGATCCCCAGGGCGTCGAAGGAGACCGCCCAGGGATAGAGGAAGACGATCTCGATGTCGAAGACGATGAAAAGCATCGCCGTCAGGTAGTACTTGATGGGAAAGCGGCCGCCACCGGCCGGAGTCGGGGTGGGTTCGATACCGCACTCGTACGCTTCGAGCTTTGCCCGGTTGTAGCGCTTGGGGCCGATAAGCGTGGCCATGACCACGGAGAAGATCGCAAACCCTGCCCCGAGGGCGCCGAGCACGAGGATGGGCGCGTAGGCATTCACGCTCCTCGCTCCTTCCAGTCGTCCTTGACCTTTGGACCGCATCGGGCGACCGGCTCGCCACCTCATCAAGATCGTGCACATGTGAGGCAGTTCACAAGCCCGACTGCCCCGCATCCTATGCCCGGTCCCCTGTGATCTGCGACACGGGGTACGACAACGACTTTGTGATCTCCACCACCTGACGAAGGATCATGAAGTCGTATGAGCGGTGATCTTCGTACGCGAAGCGGCCGAGTGATCACGAGACGTGACATTCGATGGTGTTACCGCTGGTCAAAGACGTGCAGCGCTATCAATAGAAAGCCAGTACAAGCAAATTGGCGGTGGACCGCCCGGAGGTGATAAGGGAGGCGGCCGACTTCGGTACTCACCCGGACGAGGGGCGACCGGGACCGAAGGGGACATGTGCGCGCATTCACGAACTTCCGGAAGGGGCTTCACGCACCCCCGAAGAGGGGCCCGGGAGTGCCCGCCACTCGACCCGGCCCACGCGCATCGCGCCCGCGAGGGTTGCCTGCCCCCGCACACCCACACTGTGACCTGCGCCACTCGCCCCACCGCGCCAGAAAGCCGGGCTTGGCCATCGGTGTGAACGGGTGGTAAGCGACGGGCAATTCGGGCGTATTGCTGAAAGACGGTGATCACGGGCCTGATCACGACTGCCCGTTTTGCCCGTTACGGCGTCAATAAAGGCGCCCAGAAAGCGGATTCACAGATTCCGAACGTAACTGTGTCGCAACACACGTTTCTTGATGGGACCCCTACAGCCCTGATAGCGCTAGTACCCATGTCCCACACCGCTCACATACCCAGCCACCGGAAGCCCCGTCAGCGCGCCTCGAAGTCGGCACTGCGGGCCGGAGTTGCCGGTGGCTTCCTCAGCACCATCGCGGTCGCGGGTGCCGCCGGTCCGGCCCAGGCCGAGCCGGTGACCCAGACGATCGAGATGCCCACGATCACGGACGGCCTCTCCACCGCGGTCGCCGCCTCCGCCCAGGCCACGCAGCAGGTCGCCCTCGACCTGGAGACGCGTGCCAGCGAGGACGCCGCCGCCGAGAAGGCCGCGAAGACGGCCAAGAAGGCCTACGCCGAGGCCGTTCGCGAGGCCGAGGCCAAGAAGAAGGCCGAAGCCGCCGCGAAGGCCAAGGCGAAGGCGGAGGCCGAGGAGCGCGCCGAGCGCGCCTCCCGGACCGCCGAGCGCACGACGCTCAGCGCCTCCTCCGGCTCCTCGGACTCCGGCAGCTCCGCCTCCGCCCCGTCCTCCTCCTCGAACGTGAGCGGTTCCGCCGCCTCCATCGTGGCGTTCGCCAAGGCCCAGGTCGGCGACGCGTACGTCTCCGGCGGCACCGGCCCGAACGCGTGGGACTGCTCGGGCCTCGTCCAGGCCGCCTACCGCACGGCGGGCATCGACCTGCCGCGCGTCTCGCAGTCCCAGTCGACCGCCGGCACCCAGGTCTCCCTGGACAACCTCCAGCCCGGCGACATCCTGTACTGGGGCGGCGCGGGCAGCGCGTACCACGTGGCGATCTACGTCGGTGGCGGCGAGTTCGTCGGTGCGCAGAACTCCAGCACCGGCACGGTGCAGCGCTCCCTGGACTACGACCGGCCGACCGGCGCGGTCCGCGTTCTCTGATTCACAAGCGGGTCCCCGGGCGTTCGCCCGGCGATCCGCGGCGCCCTCGGGCGCACCGGTTCACCGCTGAGAGCCGCCGCTCCCCCGCTCGGGGGCGGCGGCTCTTCGCCGTCGTCGCGGCGACGAGCAGCGCCAGGACCATCAGCGCGGCGCTGACCCCGACCGGCGCCCGGTAGCCGAACCCCGCGTCCAGGGCCAGGCCGCCCGCCCACGGGCCCACCGCCGCCCCCAGGTTGAACGCGGTCGTCGAGAAGGCGCCGGCCAGCGTCGGGGCGCCGGGGGCGAGGCCCAGGACCCGGGTGATCAGGGCGGTGCCGGTACCGAAGGCGAGCAGGCCGAGCAGCGGGATCAGGGCGAGGGTGAGCACCGGGCTGCCCGCCGTCAACGCCAGCGCCGACCAGCCGGCCGTGAGAGCGGCCAGGCCCGTGGCGACGACGGCGACCGGGTGGTCGTCGGCGAACCGGCCGGCCACCGTGACCCCGGCGAACGCCCCCGCCCCGAAGAGCGCCAGGGACACCGGCACCCACCCCGCGCCCAGGCCCGTCTCCCGGGTGAGGAGCGGCTCCAGGTAGGAGAACGCGCAGAAGGTCGCCCCCTGCACGAGCGCCATCGTGAGCAGGACCGGCCGCAGCCGGGGACCGGTCAGAACGCGCAGTTCGTCCCGTACGGGTACGGGATCGGCACCCACGTCCGTACCCGGGACGGTGCGCAGGACCGCGACGAAGGCGGGCAGCGAGACGATCGCGACCGCCCAGAACGCCGACCGCCACCCCCAGCTCTCCCCCAGCACCGCACCGGCCGGGACGCCCACCACGCAGGCGATCGTCACGCCCCCGACCACCACGGCGGCGGCCCGGCCCTTCAGCCGGTCGGGGACCATCGCGACGGCGGTGCTCAGCGCGACCGCCCAGAACCCCGCGTTGGCGAGCGCCCCGACGAAACGGGTCGCGAGGAGCACCCCGTAACCGGGGGTGAGAGCGCCGACCACATGGACGGCGACGAACACCGCGAGGAAGAGGAGCAGCGCGCTGCGGCGCGGCCAGGCGCGGCTGAACAGCGCCATGAGGGGTGCGCCGACGACCATGCCGACGGCGAACGCGGAGGTGAGGAGGCCTGCGGCGGAGAGGGAGACGCCGAGGTCGGCGGCGATGCCGGAGAGAAGTCCGGACAGCATGAACTCGGAGGTGCCCTGGGCGAAGACCGCGAGCCCGAGGACGTAGACGGCGAATGGCATGGGTGAGTAGCCCCTTGGACGGAACCGTCGGGTGGACAGACAGACCGGGTGCGGGGATACGGGCCGCGCGGACAGCCGCGCCGGAGGTCCGGCGGGCGGCGCGAAGAAGTGCCCGGCGCTGATCGGCCGGTGGCACGAATACCGCGTACGGCGGTGCTTCAGCACGTACGCGAGGGGGAACGGCCCGTACCCGCGGTGATCCGGCGGGCGTGGAACCGTGACGGAGGGACCGGTGACCCGGGAGGGGTCAGCCGGCGGAGCTCAGCACGGACACGGCCACCGGCGCACCGGTGGCCGGAGTCTGTCCGACTCGGGGCTCGTCATGGGCGAGATCCTACCGGCGGCGCGGGCGGCGGTTCGGGCGTTCCTGTTCCCGGGCGGAGGTGGTGGGCGCGGGGAGCGCGTCGTACGCGGCGTCGAAGTCCTCGTCGTCGTCCGGCACGGTCAGGTCCACGGCGAAGCGGGGCTCCAGGAAGAGGTCCTGGTGCTGCGGCAGGGAAGCGGTGGTCATGGCTGACTGTCCTTCGGGGTCGAGCAGCGCTGTAGCGGCTTGTTCCGTGCCCCGCAGGCCTGCGTTCGATAAGAGGATGCGATATGAGGGTGCGTCAAAGAGATTGGCACGCACCGCGTGCCGCCACGGACGGGCGGGGGCGGGCGTGGGCCGGCCCGGGTCACCGACGGGGCCCGGCAGGCGCGCAAATCATCGCACACGATCACCTGGGGGGCCGAGGATTAAATCCCGTGGTCCGGATCAGAGGACGACACGGAAGTGGGTGGTCAGCCGCCGGTCCTCGCCCAGGACGTGAAACGCCAGGCCGGGCGGCTGGTCCCGGTCGGCGGGCCGGTCGCCCTCCCAGGGCAGGCGCAGGGTCCAGGTGACGGCGGGGCCGACGATCAGGGGGCGGCCCGCGAAGGTCGAGGCGGCGGCCGTGTGGGCGTGCCCGGTGAGGACGGCGACGACCCGCGGGTGGGCGTCGAGCAGGGCGGCGAGCCGCTCGGGCTCCTGGAGCATCGTGGCGTCCGCCAGCGGGTGGTGGAGTTCGACGGGCGGCTGGTGGAAGGCGATCAGTGCGGGGACACCGTCCGGGAGCGCGCCGAGCGTGGCGTCGATCCAGGCGAGCGTCTCCGCGTCGAGGCGCCCTTCGTCACGGCCGGGGATGGTCGCGTCACACATCAGGATGGCGGTTCCGGCGATGTGGTGGACCCGGTTGACGGGCGCGGTGGCCGGGGCCTCGCCGAGGAACGCCTTGCGGTAGGCGGGGCGGGCGTCGTGGTTTCCGGGGCACGCGAGGACGGGGAACGGCGCGTCCAGCAGGCGTACGGCCTCCTCGTACTCGGCCTCCGCCGCGTGGTCGGCGATGTCCCCGGTGACCAGCAACGCGTCGACCGGGCAGGGCAGGGATCGCAGATGGTCCATGACGCGGCTCGTCCGGATTCTGGCGCGGTCACTGCCGTCCAGGTGCAGATCGCTGATCTGAGCAAGCAACATGAGCAGCACTCCCCCGTCTAACGCCTATTTTCCTTCTTCCGTTAGGACTCTAGAGTGGGAGGCACGGGCGTTCAAGAGACGGCGCACAAGAGGCGGGGAGGGAACGAGCAGTGGCACAGCGGCCCGTGATGGAGCTGGTGAGCACCGTCCGGCACGACGGGGACGGCGGGGTCCTCGACGACCTGGACACGGTCCGGGGAACGACCCGCTGGCTCCAGCAGCGGTCCGGCCTGCCGGCCACCGCCACCGTCCCCGGGGACCTGGTCGTCGACGAGGAGCTCAGGCAGGCGGTCGTCGATGTACGGCGGGCCGTCCGGGCCCTGTTCGCGCGGGTGGTCAGCCCGGCCCCGCCCAGCCCGGCCGACGCCCACCGCCTGCTGCCCGTCGAGGAGGCCCTGAGGCTGCTCAACGCGGCGGCGGCCCGGGAGCCCGTGGCTCCCCAACTGCGCTGGCCCGCCGAGGGGCCGCCCACGGCAGGCCTGTTCTCGGCCGAGGACGACCCGGGCGTACGGCTGGTAGCGGCGCTGGCGCGCGACGCCGTCGACTTCCTGAGCGGGCCGCAGCGCGAGCACCTGCGCGCCTGCCACGCACCGCGCTGCGTCCGGTACTTCGTCAAGAGCCACGGCCGCCAGGAGTGGTGCAAGCCGTCCTGCGGCAACCGGGCGCGGGTGGCCCGGCACTACGAGCGGGTGCGCGCGGCGACGAGTGGCGGCGGCCCCGGCGACAGCGTGCAGGACCACAAGTGGTCCGCCTCCTCGGACCCGGCCGACTCGTACAGCCGGTCGGCCGCCGTGGTGAGTGCCCCCCTCAGGCCTTCGGGGCCACCTTCGACAGGCCGTTGATGATGCGGTCCATCGCGTCGCCGCCCTGCGGGTCGGTGAGGTTGGCGAGCATCTTGAGCGTGAACTTCATCAGCAGCGGGTGGGTCAGGCCGCGCTGGGTGGCGACCTTCATGACCTTCGGGTTGCCGATCAGCTTCACGAAGGCGCGGCCCATCGTGTAGTAGCCGCCGTAGGTCTCCTTGAGCACCTTCGGGTAGTTGTTCAGGGCCAGTTCGCGCTGGGCGGGGGTGGAGCGGGCGTGCGCCTGGACGATGACGTCGGCCGCGATCTGGCCCGACTCCATGGCGTACGCGATGCCCTCGCCGTTGAACGGGTTGACCATGCCGCCCGCGTCGCCGACGAGGAGGAGGCCCTTGGTGTAGTGCGGCTGGCGGTTGAAGGCCATGGGGAGAGCGGCGCCACGGATGGGCATCGTCATGTTCTCGGGGGTGTAGCCCCAGTCCTCCGGCATCGAGGCGCACCAGGCCTTGAGGACCTCGCGCCAGTCCAGCTCCTTGAAGGCGGACGAGGAGTTGAGGATGCCGAGGCCGACGTTGGAGGTGCCGTCGCCCATGCCGAAGATCCAGCCGTAGCCGGGCAGCAGCCGGTCCTCGGCGCCCCGCCGGTCCCACAGCTCCAGCCAGGACTCCAGGTAGTCGTCGTCGTGGCGGGGCGAGGTGAAGTACGTCCGGACGGCGACGCCCATCGGGCGGTCGTCGCGGCGGTGCAGGCCCATCGCCAGGGAGAGGCGGGTGGAGTTGCCGTCGGCGGCGACGACGAGCGGGGCGTGGAAGGTGACCGGGGTCTTCTCCTCGCCGATCTTCGCCTCGACGCCGGTGATGCGGCCGGTGCGCTCGTCGCGGATGGGGGCGCCGACGTTGCAGCGCTCGTAGAGGCGGGCGCCGGCCTTCTGCGCCTGTCGGGCCAGCTGCTCGTCGAAGTCGTCGCGCTTACGGACCAGCCCGTAGTCCGGGTAGGAGGCGAGGTCCGGCCAGTCGAGCTGGAGGCGGACGCCGCCGCCGATGATGCGCAGGCCCTTGTTGCGCAGCCAGCCCGCCTCTTCGGAGATGTCGATGCCCATGGCGACGAGCTGTTTCGTGGCGCGGGGCGTGAGCCCGTCGCCGCAGACCTTCTCGCGGGGGAAGGCGGTCTTCTCCAGCAGCAGGACGTCGAGTCCGGCCTTGGCGAGGTAGTACGCGGTCGTCGAGCCGGCTGGGCCCGCTCCGACGACGATGACATCCGCGCTGTGCTCGGAGAGGGGCTCGGTCACGGTCGGATCTCCCGAAGACTCGAATTCGCGTGCCGCGCGGCACATGTCCCGTGCAGTCTATGGGGGCCTGCGAAACAACCCTCCGAAGGGCTCCCTCATGTCGATCGCGCCTGCCACGCCCCACGCTTCGGCCCCCGCCGTACGCCTCCGTGTTCCGACCGACGAAGACGCCCTGACCTGGTACCGGGTCTTCGACGACCCCGAGGTGATGGAGTTCTTCGGGGGCCGACGGGCCGACTTCTCCGTGTACGAGGAGCTCACCGCCCGCCAGCGCCGCCACGACGCGGAGCTCGGCTACTGCCTGTGGACGCTCACGGACGAAGCGGACACCGTGCTCGGCTTCACCGGGGCGCAGCCCTGGCCGCACACGCATTACGGCCCGGTCGGCGCGATCGAGATCGGCTGGCGCCTGGGGCGTACGGCATGGGGGCGCGGGTACGCCACCGCCGCCGCCCGCGCCGGGTTGGAGCGGGTGCGGGCGGCCGGGGTGGACGAGGTGGTCGCGATGATCCACTCCCGTAACGCCCGGTCGATGGCGGTCGCGGACCGGCTCGGGATGCGGCGGGCCGAGTCGTACGAGACCCCGCGCGGCGCGGAGGCCGTCTGCTTCCGGCTGGAGCTGTGAGCCGGAGCGTGGATCAGGCGCGGGTGGCCCGGTGCAGGGCCACCACGCCGCCGGTCAGGTTGCGCCACGCGACGTTCGACCAGCCCGCCTTCTGGAGCAGTGCGGCGAGGGCGGGCTGGTCGGGCCAGTCGCGGATGGACTCGGCGAGGTAGACGTACGCGTCCGGGTTGGACGACACCGCGCGGGCGGCCGGCGGGATGGCCCGCATCAGGTACTCCGTGTAGACCGTGCGGAACGGGGTCCACGTCGGCTGGGAGAACTCGCAGATCACGACCCGGCCGCCGGGCTTCGTCACCCGGTACAGCTCGCGCAGCGCGACCTCGGTGTCCTGGATGTTGCGCAGCCCGAAGGAGATCGTGACGGTGTCGAACGTCTCGTCCTTGAACGGCAGCTTCATCCCGTCGCCCGCCGTGAACGGCATCCACGGGTGGCGTTCCTTGCCGACCTTGAGCATGCCGAGCGAGAAGTCACAGGGCACGACGTAGGCGCCCGCCTTGACGAAGGGCTGCGAGGAGGTCGCCGTACCGGCCGCCAGGTCGAGGATCTTCTGCGCGGGGCGGGCGTCGACCGCCGCCGCGACCGCCTTGCGCCACAGCCGGGCCTGGCCGAGCGAGATCACGTCGTTGGTCAGGTCGTAGTTGGCCGCCACACCGTCGAACATCGAGGCGACTTCGTGCGGCTGCTTTTCCAGGGAGGCTCGGGTCACCCTTCCATTCAAGCAGCCGCACCGCCGGGATCAGTGAGGGCGGTAGCCCGCGCCGGCCACGCGCTCCGCGACCCGGCGGTGGATGCCGCCTCCGGCAGCAACAGGACGCGCCGAACCACCGACGGTCGGGCGCACACACCGTCTCGAACTGATCTTCACTCCTCTTCAACCTTTTCGGCACACGGGTGCTCTGTAACGGGTGGGGGTCGAGGAGAGAGAGGGGAGGGCGGATGCCGGCAGGGGCTCAGCCCGCCATGGCGGACGGCGAGCGCGCCGCGTTCGAGGCGTACGCCAGGACCGGGCAGCGCCGGCTGTACCGGACGGCCTACCTGCTGTGCGGAGACACCGAGGGAGCGCAGGACCTGACGCAGACGACGCTCGCCAAGCTGTTCCAGCACTGGCGCAGGGCGAGCCGGGCGGACAACCTCGACGCCTACGCCAAGACCGTGCTGGTGCGCACCTTCGTCGCCGAACGCCGCCGCTCCGTACGGGATCTGCTCGCCCACAACCGCAACGCACCCCGCCCCCACCCCAATCCCGCGCCGGGCGCCGACCTCCGGGTCACCCTGCTCGCTCTCCTCGCCGAACTCCCGCCCCGGGCGAGGGCGATGGTCGTCCTCCGGTACTGGGACGACCTGAGCGTGGAGACCGTGGCGTCGCTGCTGCGGTGCAGCGAGTCCACGGTGAAGAGCCAGTGCTCGCGTTCGCTCGTCCGCCTGCGCGCCCGGATGGGCGACGTCCAGCTCTACTCCACCGGAAGCTGAGGGCCCGGTCATGACCGCTGAACCGCGCAAGCACCTGCCGCCGCGCCGCACGCGTGACGAGGATCCGGTCCGGGACGAGGAGTTGTTCCGGGACGCCCTGCACCGGACCGTCGGCGGCCTGTCCCTCCAGCCCGATCTGGTGTCCGACGCCGTACGGGAGGGCCACCGGCGGCGGTCCAGGAGCCGGGGGTTCGCGGTCGCGGGCGCCTTCGTCGCGGTCACCGCGCTGACCCTGGGGCTCGCCGCTCTCGGCCCCCGGCTGCTGCCGGGACCGGACACGGGTCCCGCCGCGCCCTCCGTACCGGCCGTCTCCCGGCCCGCCCCGCCCCCCGCCGCCTCGCCCACCCCGTCCCCCCGACGTACGGAGCAGCCCCCCGACATGCCGAGCCCGACCGCCACCCCCGTGCCGACGGAGTCCGCGGCCGTGCCGCCCGTACCCCCCGGGCCGCCCACGCCCTCCCTGTCGGTCCCGCCCGGGCCCGGCCCCGGGGAAACGCGGCACCCGGAGGGCCGCTCGTGACGCGCCGCCGCACGACCGGCACGCTGCCGCCCGCGTACGGGGAACCGGCCCGCGACGAGGACACGTTCCGGCTGCGCGTGCCGCCGCCCCGGGTCCGGCCGGCTCCCGCTCCCCGTTCGGGCCCTCGGGCCGGCTCCCGGTCCCGGCCGGCTCCCGCTCCCCGGTCCCGGGCGGCGGCGCGGTCGCGGGTGCGGCGGCGGCAGCGGAGCCGGCGGCGGGTTCTCTCGCTGGCCGTGCTGGTGCTGGCGGTGGTGGCGGGTGCGGCGTTCCTCGTCGGCCGCCCCTGGCTCCACGGGGGCGGCCCGGCCGACGCGGCCCCCGGCCCCTCCCGTACGGCCCCGGAGACCGGACCGGACAACGCGTCGAAGCCGCTGGAGGACGCCCCCGACCCCACTCCGCCGCCGACTCCGACCCCGACGCCGTCCGCCTCGGCCGACACGGACGCGTCCCGGAAGGGTGACGCCCTCGGCCCCGAGGACATCCCCGCCTCGGGCCCCGGCACGTTCACCGTGGCCCGTGCGGGCGTCGCGTCCACGGGCGGGGGCAGCGCGTACCGGGTCGAGGTGGAGGACGGCATCGGCGTCGACCCCGACCGGGCCGCCGCCGACATCGCCGCCGTCCTCGCCGACCCGCGCGGCTGGAGCCACGGCGGCGAGCGCTCGTTCCGCCAGGTCGCCGACGGATCGGCCGGGCTGGTGATCCGGATCGCGACTCCGGCGACCACGGACCGGATGTGCGGGGAGTACGGCCTGAACACGCGTGGCGAGGTCAACTGCCGGGGCGGCGAGAAGGTGATGGTCAACCTGAAGCGCTGGCAGCTCGGTTCACCGCAGTTCGACGGGCCCGTCTCCGAGTACCGGGCGCTGATCGTGAACCACGAGGTCGGCCACTGGCTGGGGCGCGGCCACGAGACCTGCCCGGGGAAGGGGCGCCCCGCGCCCGCGATGATGCAGCAGATCGACGGGCTGAAGGGCTGCGTCGCCAACGCCTGGCCGTACGACGCGAAGGGACGCTACCTGGGCGGCCCGAAGGTGCCGTGACACCCGCCGGTCCCCGGCCTCAGCGGGCGCGGTGGCCGGGCCCCCGGGCCTCAGCGGGCGCGGTGCACGAGCCGTCCCGCGAGCACGGTCGCCACGCAGGGCCGGGGCCCGTCCCCGTACAGCGCCGCCTCGTCGGGCACGTCGAAGACCGCGAGGTCGGCCCGGCCGCCCACGGTCAGCGGGGCGCCCGCCGTACGGGCCAGATCGCCGCCCGCCGCGAAGGGATCCAGGTCCGGCACCCCTTCCCGTACCGGGACAGGCGGCGGCGCGACCTGGACGACCAGCCCCGACCGGGCGACGGCCGTACGCAGCGCCGGGTCGTCCGCACCGAACGGGCCCGCCACATGCGTGGTGCCGTGCCGCAGCATCCGCTGGAGCCCGCGCCGCACGCTGCCCGCCCGCCGGGGCGCGTCAGCCGTCACCGCGATCCGCTCGAAATCCTCGCCCCACAGCGGGAGTTCACCCAGTTCGTCGGCCTCGCGGGGGTCCGGGTGGTAGCAGCGGGTGAGCAGCTCCCGGGCCCGGTCCTGGCGCAGCCCGGGGGCGATGAGGCCGGGCCAGCGGCGGACCCGGGCGGCCGGGTGCGCGGCGGCGACCTCCTCGTACGACCCGAGGGCGGCGATCCGGTCACCGTCCACCGCGACCGCCCCGTCCACGACAGCCGCCGCGCCCACCGGCAGGACCAGGGGCGCGGCATGAATCGTCAGCACGGATACGTCAGTTGGCGTTGAGGAGCTTCAGCTCCGGGTGCGCCGTGCCGCCCTCGATCGCGGTGGACGAGATGTGCGAGACGACGCGCTCGTCGACCGGGTCCATCGCCGGGTCGTCGTGCACGACGAGGTGCTCGTACGTCGTGGCGCGCTGGGCGGGGACCCGGTCCGCCTTGCGGATCAGGTCGATGATCTCCAGCCGGTTGGAGCGGTGCTTGGCACCGGCCGAGGAGACGACGTTCTCCTCCAGCATGATCGAGCCGAGGTCGTCGGCGCCGTAGTGCAGCGACAGCTGGCCGACCTCCTTGCCGGTGGTGAGCCACGAGCCCTGGATGTGGGCGACGTTGTCGAGGAAGAGCCGGGCGATGGAGATCATCCGCAGGTACTCGAAGAGCGTGGCCTGCGTGCGGCCCTTCAGCTTGTTGTTCTCCGGCTGGTAGGTGTACGGGATGAAGGCGCGGAAGCCGCCCGTACGGTCCTGGACGTCCCGGATCATCCGCAGGTGCTCGATCCGCTCGGCGTTGGTCTCGCCGGTGCCCATCAGCATGGTGGAGGTCGACTCGACCCCGAGGCCGTGCGCGATCTCCATGATCTCCAGCCAGCGCTCGCCGGACTCCTTGAGCGGGGCGATGGCGGTGCGCGGCCGGGCGGGCAGCAGCTCGGCACCCGCGCCGGCGAAGGAGTCGAGCCCGGCGGCGTGGATGCGGCTGATGGCCTCCTCGGCGGAGACCTTCGAGATCCGGGCCATGTGCTCGATCTCGGAGGCGCCGAGCGAGTGGATGACCAGCTGCGGGTAGGCCTTCTTGATCGCGGAGAAGTGCTCCTCGTAGTACTCCACGCCGAAGTCCGGGTGGTGGCCGCCCTGGAACATGATCTGGGTGCCGCCCAGCTCCACGGTCTCCGCGCAGCGGCGCAGGATGTCGTCGAGGTCGCGGGTCCAGCCCTTGTCGGTGGCCTTGGGCGGGGCGTAGAAGGCGCAGAACTTGCAGGCCGTCACACACACGTTGGTGTAGTTGATGTTGCGCTCGATGATGTACGTCGCGATGTGTTCCGTACCGGCGTAGCGGCGGCGGCGGGCGGCGTCGGCGGCGGCGCCCAGCGCGTGCAGCGGCGCGGACCGGTAGAGGTCGAGCGCCTCCTCCGGGGTGATCCGACCGCCTTCGGCGGCTCGGTCGAGGACGGGCTGAAGGTCGGCCTTCTCGGTCACCGGGCTGTCACCTTTCGGCGGTTTTCTGAGGATCCACGGACCGATCCAGCGTACGCCAGCCCCTTGTGCGATCAGTCGCCGGACCGGGTGAGCTTCCCGTACGGGAGACCGGCGGCGCGTTCCTTCGAGCGGTAGTCCAGGGTGCCGTCCTCGGCGAGGCGGAAGACCAGGTCGGCCTCGGTGGTGGTGCACAGGCCGGGGGTGCTGGGGCGGTCCGGGTCGGTGGCCTCGCGGATGTTCAGCTCCTCCGCGGTGCCGGAGGCGAGGGTGCCGACGCTGTTGCAGGTGACGGTGATGCCGAGCTGCGAGATGGTCGTGCTCATCCGGACGACCTGCTCCCCGCGCTTCCCCTCGGTGAAGACGGCGGTGAGCGTGCCGTGGGGCTGACCGGTCGTCCTCTCGGTGACGGGGCCCTTCCAGGTGCCGACGTACGCCTTCGGCAGGGCGGCGGCCGGGGGCTCGCTCGCGTCAGCGCCGGATTCGGTGGGCGTCGGCTTCTCCCCGGCCGGCGGGGAGGCGGACCTCGACGGGGTCGCGGCGGCGTCGCTGCCCCGGTCCCGGTCGGCGTCGCCGCCCGGGAAGAGGCCGTCGAGCAGACCGGTGCCGATCGTGACGGCCGCGAGCGCGCCCGCCACGGCCAGGGCGACGGTGCAGCTGACGCGGCGGCCGCGCCGCTCGCCGGGGGTCTGCCGGTTCTCGGCGCTGACGGTGAGGGAGAGGCGGGGGTCGGCGCCGCGCTGCCCCGGCAGCCCGCTGCCGCCGTGGCCGCCGTGCCCACCGCCGCCGTCCTGCCGGTAGGTCCCGGCGTGCGTGGGGGGCGGGGGTGCGGTGGGCTTCGCGCGCGGGGGCGCCGGTGGCGGAGGAGGGGACGGCGTCCCGTAGACGTCGTCGTCCTGCGGATGCGGAGTCCCGTACGCGTCGTCCTGCGGATGCGGCGCCCGGAACGGCACGTCCTGCGGCGATTCCCGGGGCGGTTCCTGGGAGGTGTCCCGCGACGCGTCCCGGGGCGCTTCCCGCAGGGCTTCCGCCGGTTGGGGTGTCCGGTTCGGCGCCTCCTGTGCGGCTTCCCGAGAACGCGGCGTCCCGTACGGCGTTTCCTGCGGGTTCACGGCGGGCGGGCCGAACTCCCCGGCCCTGCCCGGTGCGGCCTCCTCCGGCCGGGACCGGGGGCCGGGCCCCGGCCCCATCCCCGCCCCCAGCGACGCGCTGCTGAACGGCACGGGCCCCGACTGCACCGGCGCGTCCTGCGGCTCCAGGTCCAGCAGCGCCACCGCGGACCGGCTCACCTCGCGCACCAGCCGGCCCGGCAGCCAGCCGCCCGCCACCATCGCCGCCGCCCCGCCGGGAGCGAGCGCCCGGGCGAGGTCGGCCGGGGCGGGCCGGGCCGCCGGGTCCTTGGCGAGGCAGCCCGCGACCACGTCGCGCAGCTCGCCCTCCAGATCGCCCAGTTCGGGTTCCTCGTGGACCACCTTGTAGAGGAGTACGGCGGAGGAGTCGCCCGGGAAGGGGGCGGCGCCCGTCGCCGCGTACGCCAGGACCGCGCCCAGCGAGAAGACGTCGGCCGCGCCGGAGACGTCCCGGCCCCGGATCTGCTCGGGCGCCATGTAGCCGGGCGAGCCGACGGAGACGCCGGTGGAGGTGAGCGAGACGGTCGCGCCGAGGGCCCGCGCGATCCCGAAGTCGATGAGGCGGGGGCCGTCCAGGGCGAGCAGCACGTTGGAGGGCTTCACATCGCGGTGGACAATGCCCTGCCCGTGGACGACGGCGAGCGCCTCGGCCAGGCCCGCGCCCAAGGTGCGTACCGCGTGTTCGGGCAGCGGGCCGTGCTCGGTGATCGCCTGGGAGAGCGGGGGCCCCGCGACGTAACCGGTGGCCACCCACGGCACCGGGGCGTCCGGGTCGGCGTCCAGGACCGGGGCCGTCCACTGGGCGCCGATGCGGCGGGCGGACTCCACCTCGCGCCGGAACCGGGCGCGGAACTGCTCGTCGAGGGCGAAGTGGGGGTGGACCACCTTGACCGCGACCGTACGTCCGCCCGCGCTGCGGCCGAGATAGACCCGGCCCATACCGCCCGCGCCGAGCCTGCCGAGCAGCCGGTAGGCACCGATGGTGTGCGGTTCGCCCGCTTCCAGCGGCTGCATATGGACTCCCCCTGTGAACCCTGTGATCCCTGCGGATGATCCCTGCGGACGGTGAAACCGTGGACGGTAATCCCTGGGGTCGGTCCGGACCCGGACCGAAGCCTAGGGGGCGCCACCGGCGTGGTCACCGGGAAACGGCCGGACCATTCCCCCTTCTCCGGTCAGGAGGGGATCTTTTCGCCCCGAGGAAAGGCGCGAATGTGTTGTTCCGCGGCCCACCATTCACTGCCCCGTGCGCCTATCCGGCAGACCTGTTCCGGGAAGGGGATAAGGGAATTCCCCCTTTCCCGGGTCAGGCCGCCGGCTTCAGACGCCGAGCAGCTCCACCCGGACGTCCGCCGGGTAGCCGGTGTCCGCGCCCGTACGGCGGGCGAACTCGCGGACGCCGGCCAGCTGGTCCGGGCCAAAGCGGAAGTCGAGCGTCGTGAAGTACTGCTCCAGCACCTTCGCGTCGAAGGCCTCCCAGCGGGCCGCCTGCTCCGCGACCTTGGCGACCTCCTCCAGCGAGAGGTCCCGCGAGGCCAGGAACGCCTCGTGGACCTGGGCCGCCTGCTCGGGGTGCGCGGCGAGGAAGTCCTTGCGGGCCGCCCAGACGGCGAAGACGAACGGCAGCCCCGTCCACTCCTTCCACATCTGGCCCAGGTCGTGGACCTGGAGCCCGAGCCGGGGGGCGTCGTGCAGATTGGCGCGCAGCGCGGCGTCGCCGATCAGCACGGCGGCGTCCGCCTCCTGCATCATCAGGCCCAGGTCCGGCGGGCAGGTGTAGTAGTCGGGCCGGACGCCGTAGTGCTCGGCCAGCAGCAGCTGGGCCAGCCGCACCGAGGTGCGCGAGGTCGAGCCGAGTGCCACCCGGGCCCGGTCGAGCTGCTCCAGCGGGAGCTGGGAGACGATGACACAGGACATGACGGGTCCGTCGCAGCCGACCGCGATGTCGGGGAAGGCGACCAGGTCGTCGGCGTTGCGCAGGTACTCCACGAGGGTGACCGGACCGATGTCCAGGTCTCCCCTGATCAGCTGCTCGCTGAGCCGCTCCGGGGTGTCCTTGGAGAGTTCCAGGTCGAGCAGGGTTCCCGTCCGCGCCAGGCCCCAGTAGAGGGGGAGGCAGTTCAGGAACTGGATGTGGCCGACGCGGGGCCGGCTGCGACGGTCGTCGTCGCCTTCGCGGGGGGAGACGGTTGAATTGTCCACATCGCGAGGCTAGACCCGCATCCGGCCGTGGGCACCACCGGGGCCCGCGCACCCCCCTTTTCACGGGCCTCTCGCCGGTCGCCCGACGGGTCGATCAAACCTTCGGGTGAAGTGATCTTTCCCTCTACCGCTCTCCGGAGGCTGCGTGCTAGGCTCGCCCGCAAGTTGCAGTTTGGTTTCCCTTGCAGTACAGAGCCTGCGGAGCATGTAACCCGCAGGCTTTTGTAGTTTTCAGACTTGTTTGCAGGTTCTGGAGCAGGGCAACCCTTTGGCCCAAGGAGGGCTTATGGCTACCGGAACCGTCAAGTGGTTCAACGCTGAAAAGGGCTTCGGCTTCATCGCCCAGGACGGCGGCGGCCCGGATGTCTTCGTTCACTACTCCGCGATCAACGCGTCCGGGTTCCGCTCCCTCGAGGAGAACCAGGTCGTGAACTTCGACGTCACTCAGGGACCCAAGGGTCCGCAGGCTGAGAACGTCACCCCGGCCTAGTTGCCCGGGTCGGTCGATCGCGGCCGCACATAGCAGTACCCAAGGAGCCCCGCTCCCCCGCTTCGGCGGAGGAACGGGGCTCCTGCCTGTATACGACCCGCACCCCGGTACCGCTTGACCTTGACCCCGTGTGAAGGGGTGCAGTGGAGCCATCATGTTCACCATCGGAGACTTCGCCAGGTACGGACGGGTGTCGCCGCGGATGCTGCGTCATTACGACGCCATCGGACTGCTGCGCCCGGACCGTACCGACCCCGCCACCGGCTACCGCCTCTACGGCGCGGCCCAGCTCGCCCGGCTCAACCGGATCATCGCGCTCAAGGACCTCGGCTTCACGCTCCAGCAGGTGGGGGCGGTCCTGGACGAGCAGGTGGGCCCGGAGGAGCTGCGCGGGATGCTGCGGCTGCGCCGGGCGGAGCTGGCCGAGGCCGCGGCAGCGGCGACGGCGCGGCTGGCCCGGGTCGAGGCGAGGCTCCGGTCGATCGAGAGCGAGGGGCACATGCCTGCCGACGACGTCGTGATCAAGACCGTTCCGGCGGTCCGGGTGGCCGAGCTGACCGGGACGGCCGCGAGCTATCAGCCCGAGGACATCGGGCCGGTGATCGGCCCGCTGTACGAGCGGCTCTTCCCGCTCCTGGAGGGCGCGGGCGTCCGGCCCACCGGTCCCGGGATCGCCCGGTACGAGGACGAGCCCGGGGGTGGCGGCGGGATCGTCGTGCACGCCGGGGTGACGGTATCCGGCCCGGTGGGCGCGGTCGGGGACACGGGGGTGCGGGTGGTGGAGCTGCCGCCGTTCGAGGCGGCGACGATCGTGCACCGGGGCGCGATGGACGACGTGCTGCCGGCGGCCAACACCCTGGCCCGCTGGCTGGAGGCCAACGGCTACCGCTCCACGGGGTACGCCCGTGAGGTCAACCTGGAGTGCCCGCCGGACCGGGAGCGGTGGGTGACGGAACTCCAGGAGCCGGTGGCGAAGGTCTGAGGCGGCCGCCTGTACGGGGAGGGGGCGCGGTCTCCTTCCCGTACGGGCGGGGGCACGGCCTCCTCCCCGTACAGGCGGGGGCACGGGCCCTCTCCCCGTTACCCGCCGCAGGCTCAAGGGCCCGCCCAGAGCCCGTCCTCCGTGAGTCCCAGCAGTTCAATAGCGTTGCCGCGGACGATCCGGTCGATGACGTCCGGGGCGAGGTGGCCCATCTGCTCCTCGCCGACCTCGCGGGAGCGGGGCCAGGTGGAGTCGGAGTGCGGGTAGTCCGTCTCGTAGAGGACGTTGCCGACGCCGATCGCGTCGAGGTTCTTCAGCCCGAAGGCGTCGTCGAAGAAGCAGCCGTAGACGTGCTCGGCGAAGAGTTCGGAAGGCGGGCGGTGAACCTTGTCGGCGACGCCGCCCCAGGCGCGGTTCTCCTCCCAGACCACGTCGGCGCGTTCCAGGATGTAGGGGATCCAGCCGATCTGCCCCTCCGCGTACATGATCCTGAGGTTGGGGAAGCGTTCGAACTTGCCGCTCATCAGCCAGTCGACCATCGAGAAGCAGCAGTTGGCGAAGGTGATGGTGGAGCCGACGGCGGGCGGGGCGTCGGCGGAGGTGGACGGCATCCGCGACGAGGAACCGATGTGCATGGCGATGACGGTGCCCGTCTCGTCGCAGGCCGCGAGGAGCGGATCCCAGTCGTCCGCATGTATGGACGGAAGCCCGAGATGGGGAGGTATCTCGGAGAACGCGACGGCGCGCACGCCCCGCGCGGCATTGCGCCGCACCTCGGCGGCGGCGAGCTCCGCGTCCCACAGCGGGATGAGAGTGAGCGGGATGAGGCGGCCGTGCGCCTCGGGGCCGCACCACTCCTCGACCATCCAGTCGTTGTACGCGCGCACGCCGAGGAGCCCCAGCTCGCGGTCCTTGGCCTCGGTGAAGGTCTGTCCGCAGAACCGCGGGAAGGTCGGGAAACAGAGCGCCGACTGGACGTGGTTGACGTCCATGTCGGCGAGCCGGTCCGGGACCGAGAAGGAGCCGGGACGCATCTGCTCGTAGGTGATGATCTCCAGCTTGATCTCGTCCCTGTCGTAGCCGACGGCCGTGTCCAGGCGGGTGAGCGGCCGGTGCAGGTCCTCGTACACCCACCAGTCGCCGACCGGCCCGTCGTCGCCCCTGGCGCCCATGACGGGCGCGAACTTTCCCCCGAGGAAGGTCATTTCCTTCAGGGGCGCGCGGACGATGCGCGGGCCGGAGTCGGCGTACTTGGACGGGAGCCGGTCCCGCCAGACATGAGCGGGCTCCACCGTGTGGTCGTCCACCGAGATGATCTTCGGGAAGGTCTCCATGCGTTCCACGGTAGCGCCGATCTGACGAACCGTCAGCTACTGTGCGGGCATTCGCGACGGGCAGGGAACGGGCACGGTTCCCGAATCGTTGTCGAGGGCTTGTGCAGAGCGTCACCCACTGCTGACGAGTCCGCCCGAGACAAGGCAGACTGTTGAGCGCGATACCAGCGGTACCGCGCCATCCGGATGCACACCGCACTTCGGCGCAGGACGGACATCCGGGCGTGGGCACCGCCGGCAGGATCCGCAGACGAGCGGGACCGGCAGGCGAGCAGGACAGGGGGCGTCAATGGACCGTGACAGCGGGCCACGCATGCGCGTACCGGAGCAGCGTGCTCCGGAGAAACCGGGTACGGCGGAAGCTCTCAGGTTCACCGTGCTGGGCCCCGTACGGGCCTGGCGGGGCTCGGAGCTGCTCTCCTCCGGCTCACCCCAGCAGCGCGCCCTGCTGACCGCGCTGTTGCTGCGCGAGGGCCGGACGGCCACCGCGGGCGAGCTGATCGACGCGTTCTGGGGCGAGGACCCGCCCTCGCAGGCGCTGGCCACGATCCGGACGTACGCCTCCCGGCTGCGCAAGATCCTCGGCCAGGACACGTTGGTGAGCGAGTCCGGCGGATACGCGATCCGGACCGACCGGGGCGCGCTGGACCTGACCCTGGCCCAGGACCTGGCGGCCGAGGCGGAGAAGGCGCGGGCTGCCGGGGACCGGTGCCAGGCCCGGACGCTGATCAACAAGGTGCTGGGCCTGTGGGACGGCGAGGCGCTGGCCTCCGTGCCCGGCCCGTACGCGGACAACCAGCGGACCCGACTGGAAGAGTGGCGGCTCCAGCTCACCGAGACGCGGCTCGATCTGGACCTGGAGGTCGGCTGCCACGCGGAGGCGGTCTCCGAGCTGACCGCGCTGACCGCGGCGCACCCGCTGCGGGAGCGGCTGCGGGAGCTGCTGATGGTGGCGCTGTACCGCAGCGGCCGGCAGGCGGAGGCGCTCGCGGTGTACGCGGACACGCGGCGGCTCCTCGCGGAGGAACTGGGCGTGGACCCGCGCCCCGAACTGGCCCAGCTCCAGCAGCGGATCCTGCGCGCGGACGAGGAGCTGGCCCGCCCGGCGGACGAACCGGCGCCCGCGCCGGCGCCGTTGAAGCCGGCGCAGCTCCCGGCCACCGTGCCCGACTTCACCGGGCGCTCCGCGTTCGTGTCGGAGCTGGGCAGCCGGCTGGCGACGGCGGAGGGCTCGGTCATGGCGGTCTCCGCGGTGGCGGGGATCGGCGGGGTCGGCAAGACCACCCTGGCGGTCCACGTCGCGCACCACGCCCGCCGGCACTTCCCGGACGGGCAGCTGTACGTCGACCTCCAGGGCGCGGGGGCGCGGGCGGCCGAGCCGGAGACGGTCCTCGGCTCGTTCCTGCGCGCCCTGGGCACGGCGGACTCGGCGATCCCGGACACGCTGGACGAGCGGGCGGCGCTGTACCGCTCGGCGCTGGACGGCCGCCGCATCCTGATCCTCCTGGACAACGCCCATGACGCGGCCCAGATCCGCCCGTTGCTGCCCGGTACGCCGGGGTGCGCGGCGCTGGTGACGAGCCGGGTGCGGATGGTGGACCTGGCCGGGGCGCATCTGGTGGACCTGGACGTGATGTCGCCGGAGGAGGCGCTGGCTCTCTTCACCCGGATCGTCGGCGCGGAGCGGGTGGGCGCGGAGCGCGATGCGGCCCTCGACGTGGTGGCCGCGTGCGGCTTCCTGCCCCTGGCCATCCGCATCGCCGCCTCCCGCCTGGCGGCGCGCCGCACGTGGACGGTGTCGGTCCTCGCCGCGAAGCTCGCCGACGAGCGGCGCCGACTGGACGAGCTCCAGGCGGGGGACCTCGCGGTGAAGGCCACGTTCGAACTCGGCTACGGCCAACTGGAACCGGCCCAGGCCCGCGCCTTCCGCCTCCTGGGCCTCGCGGACGGCCCGGACATCTCCCTGGCCGCGGCCGCCGCCCTGCTGAACCTGGACCCGCACGAGGCGGAGGACCTCCTGGAGGCCCTGGTCGACACGAGCCTGGTGGAGTCCGCCGCCCCGGGCCGCTACCGCTACCACGACCTGGTCCGCCTCTACGCGCGTGCGTGCGCGGAGCGGGACGAGGAGGCGGTGGAGCGGGAGTCGGCGTTGTCGCGGCTGCTGGACTTCTATCTGGCTACGGCGGCGGGGGTGTATGCGCTGGAGCGGCCGGGGGACCGGACCGTGGACCACCTGGAAGTGACAGAGTACGAGGGATTGTCCTTCACTGATCACAAGCGCGCCCTCGACTGGCTCTACGCGGAGGCGGGCTGTCTGCTTGCCTGCGTGCAGCAGAACCGTGACGCAGCGTCGGTCCGGCGGGCTGTGGGCCTTCTGCTGGCTTCGAAGGATCTCGCCGAGTCCGGTGCGAACGCGCGTCAGTTCGAGTCCGCGGCCACCGTCGTCAGGGACGCGGCTGTGGACGTCGGCGACCCGTACGCGGAGGCTCGGGCGCGGACAACGCTCGCGCAGGTGCACAGCATGGCCGGTCGTTTCGGCGAGGCGGAGGACGAGGCTCGCAGAGCCATGTCACTGGCCCCGTCGGTGGACGACGTGTGGACGCACTGCAATGCGCCGAACGAGCTGGGAATCATCGCCGGTTACCGAAACCAGCAGGTCGAGGCCGAGACTCTGCTGAGGCAGGCATGCACGTCGTTTCGCGCAGACGGGAACCAAGCTGGGGAGGCCAGTGCTCTGTGCAACCTCTCCCGCGTCCATCTCGCCATGGGTCGTACCGACAGTGCGGTGAAGCTGGCAGAGGAGGGCGTGGCTCTCTACAACCGCATGGGCCTCACTCTGCGGCTGGCGAACGGCCGCTACGCCTTGGGGCTGGCCCTGGCACGTGCGAACCGGCCGGAAGAGGCGGTGGGGCGGCTCACCGAAGCCCTGTCCGTGTTCCGGGAAAGCCGTCAGCGTCTCTGGGAGGGAATGACGCTGTTCCGTCTGGCCGAGGTACAACTCACCGCAGAGCAACCGGCACAAGCGGCCGCCCTGGCAGAGCAGGCGCTCACCGTGTTGCTCCACATAGGCGGAGAGTGGCGCCGCGCCAATGTGCTCACTGTGCTGGGCCAGGCGCTGCATGGCATAGGACAGGCTGACCGGGCACAGGTCTGCTGGCGGGAGGCGCTCTCCGTCTTCGACCAACTGAAGGCTCCTGAAGGCGAGTCCGTCTCCCTGCTGCTCTCCTCGACGAGGTCCCCCAGCGAGGGCTGACAGCACGTTCATCGTTCGTTTATCGACGGCGTGCAGTCTTGCTCCCGTCGACACGTCGCGTCGGGGGGCAGACGTTTCGGCAGTGGAACCGAGCACTAAGGTGAACGGCTCTGAATAGCCCGTCCGGCAGCCCACGGGGGAGCAGCCGGACGGGCTTCGCCAACCATCCACGCACCGAGTAACGGAGTTCACCCATGAGCGAAGCGAAGAAGATCAAGCCGCCCAAGGCTCAGCCCGGGACCGCCGGCGACGTCAAGCCCGAGGACAGTCACATGACGGGCGAGCCCACGATCAAGCCCTTGGACAGTCACATGACGGGCGAGCCCACGATCAAGCCCTTGGACAGTCACATGACGGGCGAGCCCACGATCAAGCCCACGGACAGCCACATGACGGGGCCGGACCCGCGCTGAGCGGGGGCCCAAGGGGGAAGCAGCCGCGGTGGCGCCGAGGGGGAGCCACCGCGGTCGCCGCACGGGGGAATGTGCGAGGGGCCCGAGACGGGGAAACGCTCGGGCCCCTCACCCGTGTCCGGGCGACACCAGTGGTATGGCATAGAAAATGCTAAAGTGGCCCCATGGTCGAAACCCCCGACTTCCCCCCCGGAGACGGCCCCAGCAGCGGCATCTCCGTCTCCCTCACCGCCGGCACCCTGCACGCGATCCGCGAGCGGGTCGGCAAACGCGGCGTCTCCGCCTACCTCGAAATGGCCGCGCAGCGACAGATCGAGCGAGACGGCCTGGACGAGCTCCTCGCCGATTTCGAGACGGCGAACGGGCCCGTCGACCCCGACGCCGTGGCCGACAAGCGCGCCAAGCTGACGAGCAGCCCTCCCGAAGCCGGAGCAGCCGCGTGAGCGGTGCGCTGGTCCTCGACAGCGAAGGGCTCGCGCAGGCTGTCCAGCGGAACCGAGAGGTTCAGGAATGGCTGGAGGCAGCTCGCGACGCCGACATCCCGGTCATCACCTCGGCAGTGGTCCTGGTCGAGGTGATCCACCCACGGATCAATCCCGCCGCACTCTCCTGGACGCTGTCACGCATCCGCGTCGAACCGGTCAGCCAGACCCTCGCGCACACCGCCGCGTCCCTGCTTCGCAACGCCGGACTGCACGGCCACAAGTACGCGATCGACTCATTGCTCTGCGCAACCGCTCTGGCACACCCTGGCCGGGTGACGATCCTGACGTCCGATGTGGAGGACATCAGCCTCCTCACGGCCGACCACCCTCGCGTCACAGCAGAGAAGATCTGAGGCCCCGCCCTTCCGCGTGTCCGAGGCTACGGCTACAGGCCCCGCTCCTCGAACCACCGCTCGATGTCGCGCAGCTCGGCGGCGGACGCGGCCTGCTCCTCCTCGGTGAGCGGGCCGTACTCCTTCTGTATCCATGCCACCAGCTCCCCCAGCCGGTCCTGCTCGCGTCGGCGCTCGACGACCCGAGTGACGTACGCGCTCAACCCTCCGGGGCCGACCTCGGCCAGGATCTCCTCCGCCAGCCCCTCCGGCAGGGTGACGGTGTACTTCTTGGTTGCCATACGCACGACCATGCCGCCGGAAACTCGCCAGCCCCACTCATTTCCTGCCATCCGGCGATCCCCGCAGCTCCCCCTTCACCACCTTGCCGCTCGCGTTGCGCGGGAGTTCCGGGACGAACTCCACCGTCCGCGGGACCTTGAAGTTCGCCATCTCGCGGCGGGACCAGGCGATCAGGTCGTCCGCGGTGAGCGTCGCGCCCCGGCGGCGGACCGCGTAGGCCTTGCCGACCTCGCCGAGGCGGGGGTCCGGGACGCCGATGACCGCGACGTCGGCCACGTCCGGGTGGAGGCCGAGGAGCTGCTCTATCTCGGCCGGGTAGGCGTTGAAGCCGCCCACGATGAACATGTCCTTGATCCGGTCCGTGATCCTGAGGTTGCCCGCCGGGTCCAGGACGCCCACGTCGCCGGTGCGGAGCCAGCCGTCCTCCGTCATCGTGGCGGCAGTCGTGTCCGGGTCCTCGAAGTAGCCGGTCATCACGGTGAAGCCGCGGACCTGGATCTCGCCCGGAGCGCCCGGGTCCGCCAGGACGCGGATCTCGGTGCCGGGAATCGCGCGGCCCGAGGTCGTCGCCACGATCTCCGGTGCGTCGCCCCTGCGGCACATCGTGACGATGCCGCTCGCCTCCGAGAGGCCGTACGCCGTGAGGACCGTCGCGATGCCCAGTTCGTTGCGCAGGCGCTCCACCAGCTGGAGCGGGACCACCGCCGCCCCCGTCACCACCAGGCGCAGGGCCGCCAGGTCGTGCGCCGCGCGTGCCGGGTGGTCCAGCAGGGACTGGTGGAGGGTCGGCGGGCCGGGGAGGACCGAGATCCGTTCCGCCGCGATGTTCGCCAGCACCGTGTCCACGTTGAACACCGGCTGCGGCACCATCGTGGCCCCCCTCATCAGGCAGGCGATGATCCCGGCCTTGTAGCCGAAGGTGTGGAAGAACGGGTTCACGATGAGGTAGCGGTCGCCCTCGCGCAGGCCCGCCAGGTCGCCCCAGATCTCGTACGCGCGCAGCGTCTGGGCGTGGGTGATCACCGCCCCCTTCGGCGCACCCGTCGTGCCCGAGGTGTAGATGATGTCGGAGGGGGACGAGGGGGCGATCGCCGCCGCTCGGTCCCGTACCGCCGAGGGGGTCACCCCCTCCCCCGCCGCCAGGAAGTCCGGCCAGCTCGTGTAGTCCTCGGGAGCCGTGTCCGCCAGCACCACCACCCGTTCCAGGTCCGGCAGTTTCACCTCCGCCCGGCGCAACGACGCCACGTACGACGTGCCCAGGAACGTACCCGTCACGAACAGCAGCCTCGCCCGGCTGCGCCGCAGGATGTGCGCCGCCTCCGTGCCCTTGAAGCGGGTGTTGAGGGGGACCAGCACCGCGCCCGCGCTCACCGCACCCAGCGCCGAGACGATCCACTCCGTCGTGTTCGGGGCCCAGATCGCCACCCGGTCCCCCGGCTCCACCCCGGCCGCCATGCACGCGGCCGCCGCGCGCTCCACCCGGTCGCCGAGTTCGGCGTACGAGAGCCGGGTGCGGCCGTCGGCCACCGCCTCGGCCGGGCCGTACCTTCTCGCCGCCGCCCGGACCAGCCCCGGGATGCTGCCCCACTCCTCGTCGCCCCGCATCACGCGCCCGCCTTCCGCCGCCGCACTAGCTGACTATCCGTCAGATTAGCGATAGCCTCTGCCGCTGTCAGCAGGGGCGACAGTGCGGGAGGTCAGCGGATGGCGACGCTCAAGGACGCGACGGCGATAGCCGGGATAGGGCAGACGGCGTTCGCGAAACGGCTCCCGGAGTCCGAGAAGACCCTCGCCTGCCGGGCGATCCTCGCCGCCCTCGACGACGCGGGCATCGCCCCCTCGGAGGTCGACGCCTTCGCCTCGTACACCATGGAGGAGACCGACGAGGTCGAGGTCGCCAAGGCGATCGGGGCCGGGGACGTCACCTTCTTCTCCAAGGTGGGGTACGGAGGCGGGGGCTCCTGCGCCACGCTCGGCCATCTCGCCGCCGCCATCGCCACCGGGCAGGCGAGCGTCGGGGTCGCCTGGCGGTCCCGGAAGCGCGGGTCGGGACCCCGGCCGTGGAGGAACACCGCCGTCCAGCTCCCCACCCCCGCCCAGTGGACCCGGCCCTACGGGCTGCTGCGCCCCGCCGACGAGATCGGCATGCTCGCCCGGCGCTACATGCACGAGTACGGGGCCACCCGCGACCACCTCTTCAACGTCGCCCTCGCCTGCCGCAACCGGGCCAACCAGAACCCGGACGCGATCATGTACGACCGGCCGCTGACCCGCGAGATGTACATGACCTCCCGCTGGATCAGCGAACCCCTCTGCCTCTTCGACAACTGCCTGGAGACGGACGGGGCGTTGGCCTGTGTCATCGTCTCCGCCGAGCGCGCCCGCGACTGCCGGCGAAGGCCCGTCTACCTCCACTCCGTCGCCCAGGGGCTGCCCGCCCAGCACCACGGGATGGTCAACTACTGGAACGACGACCCGCTCACCGGGCCGGCCTGGACGGCGGCCCGACAGCTGTGGAAGCAGGCCGACTTCGGTCCGGACGACGTCCATGTCGCCCAGATCTACGACGCGTTCACCCCGCTCGTCCCGCTCTCCCTGGAGGGCTACGGCTTCTGTGCGCGCGGCGAGGGCGGCGCGTTCACCGAGGGCGGGGCGCTGGAGAGCGGCGGACGGCTGCCGGTCAACACCGGCGGGGGCGGGTTGAGCGAGGCGTACGTCCACGGCTTCAACCTCATCACCGAAGGCGTCAAGCAACTGCGCGGCACCTCCACCGCCCAGGTGCCGGACGCCGCCACCTGCCTGGTCACCGCCGGTGAGGGTGTGCCGACATCCGCTGTTCTGTTGAGGAGTTGAGGAGGTCCCCATGAACATGTCCTCTTCCGGTCCCGGTCCCGACTCCGGTTCCGATGCCCTGCTGCTGCCCGTCGTCGACGAGGACGGCGCGCCCTTCTGGGAGTACGCCGCCCGGGGCGAACTCCGTGTCCAGGCCTGCGCCTCCCCCGCCTGCGGCGAACTCCGCTTCCCGCCCCGGCCCTGCTGCCCGCACTGCGGGTCCTTCGCGAGCGAATGGCGGCTGATGAGCGGGCGCGGGCGGCTCTGGTCGTACGTCGTCCCGCACCCGCCCCTCCTCCCCGCCTACGCCGAACAGGCCCCGTACAACGCGGTGTTGGTCGAGCTGGCGGATGCCCCACGGATCCGTCTCGCCGGGAACGTCGTCGCCTCGCCCGACGCACCGCTGAACTCCGTCGATCCGGCACGGCTGCGGATCGGGGCTCCGGTGCGGGCCGCCTTCTGCCCGGCGGGGCCCGACGGCTCGGTCACGCTCGTCCGCTGGCTCCTGGAGCGGTGAGCGGTGGCGCTGCGCATCGAGCGGGAGGCCGCGGCCGGGGTCGTCCTCGTCACCCTCGACCGGCCGGCGAAGCTCAACGCGATCGACCTGGAGACCGCCGGTGAACTCGCTTCGATGTGGCAGGAGTTGCGGTACGACGAGAGTGTCCGGGCCGCCGTCCTCACCGGGGCCGGGACGCGCGCCTTCTGTACCGGGATCGACCGGGCGGTCGAGGTCCCGCAGCCCCCCTCCCCGTACGCCCTCGACGACCCGCTCCTGCGCATCGGCCCCAAGGCGAACGACCTGTGGAAGCCGGTGATCGCGGCGGTGGAGGGGATGGCCTGCGGCGGGGCGTTCTACCTGCTGGGCGAGGCGGAGTTCGTCGTCGCGTCCCGGGAGGCGACGTTCTTCGACCCGCACACGACGTACGGGATGGTCTCGGCGTACGAGGCGATCGCGATGGCCCAGCGGATGCCGTACGGGGAGGTCGCCCGGATGTCCCTGATGGGCACCGCGGAACGGGTGAGCGCAGAGCGGGCGCACGCGGTCGGCCTGGTCAGCGAGGTGACGGAGCCGGGCGGCGCGGTGGCGGCGGCGCTGCGAGCGGCGGCCGTGATCGCCGGACACCCGACGGACGCGGTACAGGGCACGGTCCGGGCGGTGTGGTCCGCGAAGGAGGCGGCCAGGACCCAGGCGATGGCCCAGGCCCCGGCGCTGATCGCCCTCGGCAACCTGCCCCCTGACCGGCAGGCGGAGCTGTTCGGGATGCGGGGAGCGAGCGGGGAGCCCCGGGTGCGGTGAGCGCGCGTGCCGTGCGGTCAGACCACCTCGGCGGTCACTACGCAGCGCTTGACCCGGGAGACCTTGCCGGGGCTCTCCATGCGTACGGTGAGCCTGCTGGAGTCGCCGCTGTCGAGGGTCGTGGTGGCCTCGGCCGTGTCCACGGTGTTGCCGCGGGCGTCGACGAACCGGACGTCGATCTCGTAATCCTGCGCGTACCGGTCGTTCGACTGGACCTCGATCAGCGACGAGGTGACCGCCTTGCGCTTGCCCTTGCGCGGCGTGGCGCAGCGGATCACCCGGACGGCGGGTGCGCCGTCGGACGCGGTGGGCGTCGGGGTGGAATAGGAGTCGGACGAGCCGGAGGACGAGGAGCTGTCGCCGTAGTCGTAGTCGTCGTCGTTGTAGTCCGTGTCGCGGTAGCCGTTGTTGCTCTTCTTCGAGCTGGAGCAGCCGCCACCGCTCGAACTGCCGCTCTTGCTCTTGCCGCTCTTGCCGCCGCTGCTGGAGGTCGAGAATCCGGTGAGCGCGAGCACCACCACGACCAGGACCGCCGCGAGCTTCATCTGTTGCCGCATCATGGATGCAGCCCCCCTTTGTGTTTCGTTGCCGTATGTGGAGCCGGTGGCGTGCGTTGCGACCCTCAGCATGCCGTGCGGGACTCCCTGTTCAGGTCATGACCCTGTCACGGTCCGGTCATGGTCTGCGTGGCGGGGGTGGTCGTCCCGGCGTAGCGTCGGTGACGGGGGCCGTTCGCGTACGCCCCTGGAGGCCTGGCGATGATCCGCAACATCCTCGGCTCCGTCGTGGCCCTGGCCGGGGCCGCCTCCGCCGTGCTGAGCCCGTTCCGCGACTGGTACGGCGGGCGGGCCGGGCACGACTACCGGGTGGCGGACCTCTTCGAGGGGATCACCCCCACCGAGTCGGGGGTGCTGGTCTCGATCCTGCTGCCGTTCCTGGGGGCGGCGCTGCTGGTGGTCCTGGGCGTGGTGCTCCGCTCGCGGCTCGTGGTCTCCCTCGCGGGCCTGGTCGTGCTGGGCTTCACGATCCTGTGGATGGTCCGCCAGGGACAGGCCGCGGGGTCCCTGGTGGTGGGCGGGGACGGGGAGGGGTTGCAGGTGGGGGTGGTGAACGCGCTGGCGGGTGGGGTGCTGATGCTGATCGGGGCGTTGCTGATGACGGGCCGGCGGAGCCGGCGGGAGCGGGAGCGGAAGCCGGTGGAGCCGTTCGCCGTGCCGACGGCGGATCAGGTGGACACGTGGCCGCCCACGCAGGAGCCGGGGATGTCCGTGCAGACGTCGCCGTGGCCGGAGCCGGAGGTGGACCCGTACACGGGGCCCGATCCCCGTGATCCCCGTACGCGGTCGTATCCGCAGGCCGTCCCGCATCCGGAGGACGACCCCCGGGACCCGGTGCACCCTCCCCACCCGCCGCCGCCCCCGCGACAGGGTTGACCCTGGAACCACGCAGCCTCGCCGCCCTCCCGAGCAAGGGTTCCGTCCTCAATCGCCGGACGGGCAGGGAAATCAAGCCCGTCCGGCGATTGAGGACAAAAGCAACCCGCTCAGGTCCGCGCCCGGTTCCCCGTGCCCGTTCCCTTCAGCGCGTCCAGCGCGTACACACAGCGGTCCTTGCTGCACGCGTACACCACGCCCCCCTGCGCCACCGGCGAGCCCGTGATCTCGCCGCCCGTCGCCAGCTTCCAGCGGAGCTGGCCGCCCGCCGCGTCCAGGGTGTACAGCACATGGTCCGCCGAGCCGAAGTGGACCCGGCCGTCCGCCACCACCGGCGCGCCCACGACGTCGCCGCCCGCCGCGAAGCGCCACTTCGGAGTGCCCGTGACCGCGTCCAGGGTGTACAGCGCGCTGCCGCTGCCGACGTGCACGTTGCCCACCGCGACCAGCACAGGTTCGATGGAGGAGCGGGCCTCCGTGGCGATCCGCCAGCGGTCCTTGCCGGTCGTCGCGTCCAGTGCGTACACCGTGCCGAGGTAGTCAGCGAGGTACACCCCGCCGCCGGTCACCGCCGGGCCCGGCGCGAACGCGGGCGGGGAGAGGAAGACCGCCGGGGCCTCGAAGTGCCAGCGCACCCGGCCGGATCCGGTCTCCACCGCCAGCACGCGGGTGCCCGCCGCGACGTAGACGTAGCCGTCGGTGGCCGGGGTGACCCGGACCGGGACGCCGCCGCAGGAGGCCGCGTCGCCGATCGGGTACGACCAGCGCTCCAGGCCCGTACGGGCGTCCAGCGCGCGCAGCCGGGCGTCCTGCCAGACGTACACCGTGCCGTCGTGGATGACCGGCCCGGCCTCCGCCGTCTCGAAGTCGCTCTGCGCGCCGGTGACTTCCCACAGCTTCTCGCCGCTGGACGCCTCCCAGCCCTGGACGCCGCCGCCCCGGGTCGCGGTCAGGACCGTGCCCCGGTCGGCCCTGACCGCGTACACCCAGGCGTCGGTCGACAGGCGCCACTGCTCGGCGCCGGTCGTGGCGTCCAGGGCGTACAGCGAGGGGCCGTCCGAGGCGTGGATCCTGCCGCCCTCGACGGCCATCGCCCAGGCCACGTCCCGGGTCTTGAACTGGCGTCGGCCGTTGCCCACGTCCAGCGCGTGGACCTCGAAGGACGTCACGTACAGCAGATCGCCCGAGACGACGGGCGTGCCCCACACGTCGTTGGACATGCGGAAGCGCCAGGGCCGCCAGCGGTCGGGGGCGGGGGCCGCGCCCTCCGGGGCGGGGCCCGGGGGCGGGACGGCGGCGGTGGGGGCCGCGGCCGGTGAACCGTTCACCCCGGCGGGCGGGCGGACCCAGCCGGTCGCCGGGGCCGGGTGCGCGGCGGCCGCCCCGCGCCCGTCCCCGGCACGCGGGCCGGGCCCGATCGGCACCTTCGCGCCGGGCAGCCGGACGGGCCCGCTGTCGGGAGCCGCGGACGGTCCCGCAGAAGGGGCGGGCCCGCCGGACATCGGCGAGGGCGAGGCCAGCGGGGAGGGCGAGCGCAGATCGGCCCCGCTGCGCCAGGCGGTGTCCGACCCCGGGGCCCTCGGAGGCTGCCGAGGAGGCGGCGGGGGCGACACCGGGGCCGCGGGCGGCGCGGTCCGGCCGCCGCCCCGGCGGGCCTCGATCATCGCGGTGGCCCGGGACGGCAGCCAGGCCGAGGCCGTACCGCTGTCGTCGCCGCCGGAGGCGAAGAGGTGCGGAGCGAGCTGGGCCTGGAGGTCGGCGGGGCTGGGCCGCTGGGTGGCGTCCATCTGCATGCAGGACTCGATCAGCGGCCGCAGGTCGTCGGGCAGCCCTTCCAGGTCGGGGCCCTCGCGCAGCAGCATGAACACCGTCTCGACCGGGTTGGCCCCGTGGAAGGGGGCGTGCCCGGTGGCGGCGAAGACGAGGGTCGAGCCGAGCGAGAAGATGTCGCTGGCCCCGGTGACGCTGCGGGAGTCCCGGGCCTGCTCGGGCGACATGTACGCGGGCGTGCCGACCGCGACGTTCGTCATGGTCAGGCGGGTGTTGGAGACGCCGGACGCGATGCCGAAGTCGATCACCCGGGGGCCGTCCTCGACGACGAGGACGTTGGACGGCTTCAGGTCGCGGTGGACGAGGCCCGCGCCGTGGATGGACTGGAGAGCCTCGGCGATACCGGCGGCCAGCCAGCGCACGGCCTGCGTCGGCATGGGACCGCACTCGTTCACTATCTCTTCGAGCGAGGGCGCGGGCACATAGGCGGTGGCGAGCCAGGGCACGGCGGCGCGCGGGTCGGCGTCGACCACGGCGGCGGTGTAGAACCCGCTGACGGCACGGGCGGCCTCGACCTCACGTGTGAAGCGGACCCGGAAGAGCTGGTCCTCGGCGAGTTCGGTCCGCACCGTCTTGATCGCCACCCGCCGGCCGGACGCCGAGCGGGCGAGATAGACCAGCCCCATGCCGCCGGCCCCGAGCCGTCCCAGCACCTCGAACGGGCCGATCCGTCTCGGGTCGTGCTGCGTCAGCTGCTCCACCACTTGCCTGCCACCTCCCCGTACGGACCTCGGCGACGAAGTCCGCGAATTACCGCCCGGTCGAATCCCGCCCTGCGCACACCCCGATTCTTCCTGGCCCGGGCCCCGGTTGCGAACCCGGGGGCGGATCGGGGTGTCCCATGTCACTTCATCCCGTATCCGGCCACACCGGGTTCACCCGCACCGGTCACGGAAGCAGTTCGCTGGGCTGCAGTACGGCGAAGGCGGCCCCCTGGTCGTCGTGGAGCACGGCCATCCTGCCGTAGGGGATGTCGAAGGGCGGCTGGGCGACCCGGCCGCCGAGCTGTACGGCGAGTTCGGCGGCGGCGTCGCAGTCGGCGACGGCGAAGTAGATGAGGAAGTAGCTCGGCATCTCGGCCGGGAAGGCGTCCGTGATGACGCTGCGGCCGCCGACGGCGGTGTCCGGGCCCGGTTCGACGCCCTCGGGGGACCACATCCGGAAGTCGACCAGCGCTTCGGCGTCGTCGGAGACGTCGTGGCCCGCCTCGTCCAGGTCGGTGCCGTGGAAGCCGAAGACCTTCTCGTAGAAGGGGTCCACGCGGTCCGGCTGCCGGGTGTAGACCTCGGTCCAGCAGAAGGAGCCGGGGTCGTTCTGCTTCTCGAAGCCCGCGCGCTCCTCCGGCTGCCAGAGCCCGAAGACCGCGCCCCCGGGGTCGGCCGCCTCCGCCACGATCCCGGCGCGCCCCGCCCGTACGGGGTCGGTGATGATCTGGCCGCCGTGCTCGCGGATAGAGGCGACGGTGGCCCGGATGTCGTCGGTGGAGAAGTAGACGCCCCAGGCCGTGGGCATCCGGCCGTCCTTCTTGGCGGCGAGCGCGGCGACCAGCCGGCCGCCGCTGAGCGCGTCCGCGAAGGGCATGCCGTCGCCCGCCCGGAAGGTCCAGCCGAAGAGCCCGCCGTAGAAGCGCTTGCCCGCTTCGAGGTCGGAGAGCTGCACGTCCGCCCAGCACGGCGCGGAATGCGCGAATGCGGCCATGGGACCGGGTCCTTCCGTAGCAGTGACGCCACCAGCGGCGTCGGCATCGTGACGCCCGTCACAGTCAACGTAACGTCGCCCCCGGCCCCGCGCGCCCCGACGCACGGCGAACGCCTGGCGGATGCACCTATAGAGAACATTTGCCCGGTTGATGAAGAGGCCGCCCAGCATGTGGACGAAAGTTGTCCACCGAAGTTATCCACAGGCTGTTGATAATATTTACCGTACGTAACACCCGCAGCTCCGCCGCCCTCCCCGTGCGGCTGCGTCACCCTCCCTGACCGCGGCCGAAAACCGCCGCTCCCCGCCCCCGCCCACCCCGCCGGTCCTGCGCCGTTCCCCATTTGCAGTCGGCCGAATCGCGCCCCCGTCACCCCTCGGTAAGCTGACGGCATGACAGGACAAGTACGCACCGTCGACGGCCGCGTGGCCGGTCGACGCGGTCAGGCGACGCGGCAGAAGCTGCTCGACTGCCTCAGCGAGATGCTCAGCTCCTCGCCGTACCGGGACGTCAAAGTCATCGACGTCGCCCGGAAGGCCGGGACTTCACCCGCGACTTTCTACCAGTACTTCCCCGACGTGGAGGGCGCCGTCCTCGAAATCGCCGAGGAAGTCGCCAAGGAGGGTGCCGGACTGACCGAACTGGTCGCCGGACGCTCCTGGGTCGGCAAGGCCGGCTGGACCACCTCCGAGCAACTCGTCGAGGGATTCCTCGACTTCTGGCGGCACAACGACGCGATTCTGCGCGTGATCGACCTCGGCGCGGCCGAGGGGGACAAACGGTTCTACAAGATCCGCATGAAGATCCTGAACTCCGTCACCAACTCCCTCACGGATTCGGTGAAGGAGCTCCAGAGCAAGGGCAAGGTCGACAAGGACGTCAGCCCGGCGGCGATGGCGGGCTCCCTGGTGGCGATGCTGGCCGCGGTCGCCTCGCACCAGAAGGGGTTCACCACCTGGGGTGTGAAGCAGGCCGAACTGCGGCCGAACCTGGCGCTGTTGGTCCACCTCGGCATCACCGGCAAGAAGCCGACGAAGTAGGCCCACCCCCGCCCCGTCCTGTCTCCCCGACGGCGGACCACCCCACGCACCCCCGCGGGTGGTCCGCCGTCGGCGTCCCCGGACGATGCCCGCACTCTCCGTTTCCGGCCACCCCGGACGGTGCGCAAGACCGCCGCTCCAGCCACCCCGGACGACGCCCGCGACCGCCGCTCTCCGGCTACCGCCGCTCCAGCCGGAACAGCCGGATCTGCCGCTCCACCCTCCGCTGGTACGCCGCGTACGGAGGCCAGAACGCGAGCGCGGCCTCCCACACCCGGGCCCGCTCCTCGCCCTCCAGCAGGGTCGCGCGTACGGGGATGTCCCGGCCGCGCCAGTTGACGACGGCCGCGTCCGGGCGGGCCAGCAGGTTCGCGGTCCAGGCCGGGTGCCCCGGGCGCCCGAAGTTGCTGCCGACCAGGATCCAGGCGCCCTCCACCTCCCCCTCGGGCATACAGGCCAGCGGGGTGGTCCTCGGCCGGCCCGTGCGCGCCCCCGGCACCGTGAGGACGAGCCCCGGCAGCATCCGGGCGCTGAGCAGCACCCTGCCCCGGGTGAGCCGGTGCACGGCCCGGTCCAGGACGGGAACCACGTGCGGGGCGATCAGCGCGAAGGCCCGGGTCGAGGAGACCCGCTGGACCAGTCGCACGCCCCGGGTGCCGGTCACCGGACGCCCGCCCCGTGCGGGACCCGGGAAGCGGCGGTGGCGGGTCCGAAGAGCCCGGCCCGTTCCGCCGCGTGGTCGCGCAGCCGGTGGACCGGGCCGAAGAGCAGTTCGTCGCCCGCCGCCCGTTTGAGGTAGCGGTGCGCCTCGTGCTCCCAGGTGAAGCCGATGCCGCCGTGCAGCTGGACGGCCTCGCCGGTGGTGATCCTGGCCGCCTCCAGGGCCTGGGCGAGCGCGAGCGGCCCGGACTCGGGGTCGCGGGCGGCGTGGTACGCGGCGGAGCGGGCCGCCTCGACCCGTACGTACAGGTCGGCGAGGCGGTGCTTGACGGCCTGGAACGAGCCGACGGCCCTGCCGAACTGTTCGCGCGTCTTCACGTACTCCACGGTGCGTTCCAGGGCGCCCGCCGCCGTGCCGACCGCTTCGGCGGCGAGGATCGCGGCGGCCGTGCGTCCGGCGGCGGCGAGGGCGGCGGCCGCGTCGGCGGTGCCGTCCGCGCCGAGCGGCTCGGCGGGGGTGTCGCGCAGTTCGACGCGGGCCAGGGGGCGGGTCTCGTCGAGGGCGGTGAGCCGGGTGCGGGTCAGCCCGGGTGCGTCGCCGGGGACCAGGAACACCTGCGTACGGCTGCGCGGGTATCCCCCGGTGTGGGCGGCGACCAGGAGCAGCCCGGCGCTGTGCCCGTCCAGGACCCGGCCGGCCTCGCCGTAGAGCCGCCGCTCGCCCGCCTCCCCGTGGGCCTGGATGCCGCCGGCCCGGCCGCCGCCCGCCCAGGTCCCGTCGCGGTTGTCGCCGGTGAGGCCGAGGGCGGTGGCGAGCGAGCCGCCGGGGAGGGCGAGGGCGGCGGTCAGGGTCCCGTCGGCGATCCGGGGCAGAAGGGCGGCGCGCTGGTCAGGGGTGCCGAGAGCGGCGATCAGGGGTGCGGCGAGGGCTGCGGTGGCGAGGAGCGGTGAGGGCAGCAGCGCCCGCCCGGTCTCCTCGCAGGCCAGGGCCAGCTCGGCGGCCGTGCAGCCGGCCCCGCCGTACTCCTCCGCGAGCGCGAGGCCCGGCAGCCCGAGGCCCCCGGCGAGCCGCCGCCACAGGGCCGGGTCGTAGCCCTCGGCGGTGCCCACGGCGGCGGGGATCGCGCCGGGTCCGCCGTACCGGGCGAGCAGGTCGCGCAGGGCGCGGCGGATCTCGTGCTGTTCCGTGGTGAGGGCGGTGTCCATCGGCGGGCTCCTTCCACCCCGGGGCACCCGACGACCCCGGATCTGACGATCCGTCATATTAGGGAGGAGGGCCGGAAATTCCCAGAGTCGCGCATGCGGGCGAGGCGAGGAAGGTGTCGCGCAGGCACGGTTGCGGCATCCCGCATCTGATGTACCGTCAGATTCATGTCTGCCTCCCGTCCCCGCAAGGTCGCTGTCGTCGGTGTCGCCCTCGCGGACTGCGGGCGCGTCGACGACGCCACGCCGTACGCCCTGCACGCCCAGGCCGCCCGCCGCGCCCTCGCCGACTCCGGACTCGACCGGTCGGTCGTCGACGGCTTCGCCTCGGCGGGGCTCGGGGCGCTGGCCCCGGTGGAGGTCGCCGAGTATCTGGGGCTGCGGCCCACCTGGGTCGACTCGACGGCGGTGGGCGGCGCCACCTGGGAGGTGATGGCGGCCCACGCGGCGGACGCGATCGCGGCGGGCCGGGCGAGAGCGGTGCTGCTGGTCTACGGGTCGACGGCCCGGGCCGACATCAGGGCGGGCCGCCGCACGTCGAACCTGTCGTTCGGGGCACGGGGGCCGGCGCAGTTCGAGGCGGCGTACGGGCACAGCCTGATCGCCAAGTACGCGATGGCCGCCCGCCGCCACATGCACGCGTACGGCACGACGCCGGCGCAGCTCGCCGAGGTGGCGGTGACGGCACGGGCGAACGCGGCGGCGAACCCGGAGGCGATGTTCCGGGAGCCGATCACCGTGGACGAGGTGCTGTCGGGGCCGATGATCGCGGACCCGTTCACCAAGCTGCACTGCTGTATCCGCAGCGACGGGGGCTGCGCGGTGCTGCTGGCCGCCGAGGAGTACGTACCGGACACGGCGAAGGCCCCGGTGTGGATCCTCGGCACCGGGGAGCACACGTCGCACGCCTCGATGTCCGAGTGGGAGGACTTCACGGTCTCCCCCGCCGCCGTCTCCGGCCGCCTGGCCTTCGAACGGGCCGGGGTGCGGCCGGCCGACATCGACCTGGCCGAGATCTACGACGCGTTCACGTACATGACGCTGGTGACGCTGGAGGACCTGGGTTTCTGCGCGAAGGGCGAGGGCGGCGCGTTCGTCGAGAAGGGCCGCACCGGGCTGCGCGGCGAGCTCCCGGTGAACACGGACGGCGGCGGCCTGTCCGCCTGCCACCCCGGGATGCGCGGGCTGTTCCTGCTGGTGGAGGCGGTACGGCAGCTGCGCGGCGAGGCGGGGCCCCGGCAGGTCGTGAGGGCCGGGGGCGGGCTGCCGGAGCTGGCGGTGGCGTCGGGGACGGGCGGCTGGTTCTGCTCGTCGGGGACGGTGGTGCTGGGGCGGGGGTGAGGGGCCCGGTCCTCATCACAGCCCGACGACAGTGACCATGCTCTCCAGCCCCTTGAAGTCGTCGGCGTTGCGGGTGAAGAGCGGCAGCCCCCGGACCGATGCGATGGACGCGATCATCAGGTCCATGCGGCGCGGTCGGGGATCACGCCGGGCTGCGAGGACGAGCGCGACGAGGGTCCCGTACCGCGCGGCGGCGTCCCCGTCGAAGGGCAGCGGCTCGAAGTCCGCCACGGCCGCCCCCAGCTTCTCCGTCCGGGCGGCCCGCACCAGCGGGTCCTTCGCCATGGCCACCCCTTGCTGGAGTTCGGCCAGGGATACGGCGGTGAGGACGGGCAGCACGGGCAGCCGCTCCGGCTCCAGCAGGTCGAGGTCGATGTACGTACAGGTGTCGAGCACCCCCGTGCGGTACCGCTCAGCCACCGTTGCGCTCCCACACGTCCTCGTCGCCGACCCGGTCCTCCGCGCCGAAGAACTCGTCCGCCTCGCGGCGCAGCAGGTCACCGTCGACCCGGGGCAGCCGCCGGTGCCGGGCCACGAGCTCCTCGGCGCTGAGCTGCCTCTTGCGACTGATCGGACGCAGTTCCGCGACCTCTATGCCGTTCCGGGTGATGCGGAAGGTCTCCCCGCCCTCCACCGCGTCCATGACCTCGGCGGAGTTGTTCCGGAACTCCCGCTGCGTAATGGTCTTCATGCCCTCACGGTAGCGCGCCGTGTCTCACAGGGCTACACCGGTGGACCGCCCGATGCGGTCCAATGGCCCCATGACCGACGACACCTCCCAGCGCCCCTTCCGCGACCTTCTGCACGCCCAGCGCGTCTGGGACACCGAGCTGCCCGCCCTCGATCCGGAGGCGGCCCCGGCCGCGCCCCTCGCCCTCTTCCACGCCTGGTTCGCCGAGGCCGTGGCGGCGGGGCAGCCCGAGCCGCACGCGATGTCGCTGGCCACGGCCGACGCCGAGGGGCTCCCCGACGTACGCACGCTGCTCCTGCACGACGCCGACGAGCGGGGCTGGCACTTCGCCTCCCACGCCACCAGCGCCAAGGGCCACCAGCTCGCCGCCCGCCCGCACGCCGCGCTCGGCTTCTACTGGCCCGCGCAGGGCCGGCAGGTACGGGTCCGGGGCCCGGTCGTCCGCTGCACCCCGGCCGAGAGCCACGCCGACCTGCACGCCCGGTCCACCGGGGCGCTCGCCGCCGCGCTCACCGGGGCCCAGAGCGAGGTCGTCGGCTCGGTGGCCGAGCTGCACCGGACGGCGGACGCGGCCTGGGACCGGGCGGTGGCGGAGCCGGACGCGGAGGCCCCGACCTGGACCCGGTACGTCGTCGAGCCGGCCGAGGTCGAGTTCTTCCAGGGCGACGCCCGGCGCCGCCACATCCGGCTGCGCTACCGCCGCGACGCGGGCACGGGAAGCGGCGGCGACTGGACGCGGGAGCTGCTCTGGCCCTGATCCGGTGCAGACCGCTGCACACAGCACGTTTATCCGGTTCTCACCGTTAAGGGGCAGTATGGGAGACAGCTGAGCTGTTGGGAGGCACCGATGCCGCGAGCCCGCTCCCGTTACGCCCCCGACCGGGGCCTGACCGGCCGCATGGTCACGACCATGTTCTTGATCGGTCTGCTCTACGTCGTCTTCGTGGGCGTGCTCCTCGCGGCCCTGAGGGGCTCCTGGCCGATCATCCTGGTCATCACGGGCGGCATGTTCATCGCCCAGTTCTGGTTCAGCGACCGCATCGCCGCGTACGGCATGGGGGCCCGCGAGGTCACCCCCGAACAGGCCCCCGAGCTGCACGGCGCCATCGACCGCATCTGCGCGCTGGCGGACATGCCGAAGCCGAAGGTGGCCATCGCCGAGAGCGACGTACCGAACGCGTTCGCCACCGGCCGCAGCGAGAAGACGGCCCTGGTCTGCGCGACGACGGGCCTGCTGCGCCGACTGGAGCCGGAGGAGCTGGAGGGGGTCCTCGCCCACGAGATGTCGCACGTCGCGCACCGGGACGTGGCCGTCATGACCATCGCCTCGTTCCTCGGCGTACTGGCCGGGATCATCACCCGGATCGCCCTGTGGGGCGGCTTCGCGCGCAGCCGCCCCGGCAACGACCCGGCGGGCATCCTGCTGCTCCTGATCCCGCTGATCAGCGCCGTCGTGTACGCGATCAGCTTCCTGCTGACCCGGCTGCTGTCCCGCTACCGCGAGCTGTCCGCCGACCGGGCCGCCGCCCTGCTCACCGGCCGCCCCTCCGCGCTCGCCTCCGCCCTCACCAAGGTCAGCGGGCAGATGGCCCGCATCCCGACGGAGGACCTGCGGAAGGCGGAGCCGTACAACGCGTTCTACTTCATGCCCGCGTTCTCCGCGAAGGAGAGCATGGGCCGGCTGTTCTCCTCGCACCCGACGCTGGAACAGCGTCTGGACCAGCTGTCCCGCATCTCCACCGACCTGTCCCGCTGAGTCTCCAAGGAGTTACGCCCGTGGGCCTGCTCGACGCGATCCTCGGCCGGAGCAAACCGGTCCGCCCCGACCTCGACCAGCTCTTCGCCGTCCCCTCCGCCGCCCTCACCCTCCAGGCCGCCACCGGCTTCACCCCGACCGGCCGGGGCTCGGTCTGCTTCGCGGGAGTGGAGGGCGGCGGCTTCGCACGGCTCCAGGAGGACGTACGGGAACTGCTGGACGCGGACACGGAACGCGGCGGCATCCCGGTGGAGTTCAGCCGGGACACGTACGGCTACACCTGGCTGCTGGCCACCCACCCGGCCGACGACACGGCGGGCCTGGTCAACGACCTGCACGCGGTCAACACGATGCTCCAGGACGGCGGATTCGGCCCGCACCTGCTCTGCTCGCTGATCGGCTTCCGGGACACGGAGTCCACCGACGGCCGGTCGCTGGCACTGGTCTACCTCTACAAGCGCGGCACGTTCTACCCGTTCGCCCCGCTCCCCGGCGACGCCGAGAAGCGGGACAACCAGCTGGAACTCCAGGTCCGGGGCGCCCTCGGCGACGACCTCCGGGTGGAGAAGGACCTGTCCCGGTGGTTCCCGGTGTGGGGCGCGCCGGGGCTGTGATCAGCCGTTGGCGACCGCGTGGTCCAGGAACGCCGTCCAGGATCCGGAGCCGCTGCACGGGCTGGTGACGGCCCCGGAGGCGGCCGAGGAGTGACCCCGGCGCGGGCCGCCTCACGGTCAGGCGCCGGCCTCCTGCGGGTTCAGCGGGATGCCGTGGACCGTGGGCCCCAGGCGTGCCCGGTAGCGGCGGATGCCCCAGCTGCGGTGCTCCAGTTCGGCGGCGACCAGGACGTCCGCCGTGTTCGGCCGGCCGGGCACCAGCTCCACCAGGGCGGCCACCGGGTGGTCGCCCACCAGGGGCAGCCGGCGCAGGCCGCGGAACTCCCACTGCGGGTCCGGCTGGGACGCCCCGTGGCCGCGGACGATCCACTCCTCCCGGGCGGGGCCCGGCTCCGGCTGCTGTCGCTCCACGCCCAGGTCGACGACGCCGGTGCTGACCGTGAAGCTGACTCCGGTGCCGGGGCCTGCCGCCGTCGGGCGGGTGCGCTCCCCCGGGTCGATGAGGCGGGCCACCGGCCGCGCGGACGGGTCGGGGGTGGAGAGGGAGAGGGCCAGGGAGGCGTGCCGGAACGTGCCCGGGGCCTGTGGGGTCTCCGGGCGGAACGAGCACACCAGCAGCAGGTGGCGGTAGTCCCGGTCCGGCGTGGAACGGACGTGCGCGTGCCAGTCGGCGGGGGCGCTCGCGTGGTCGGCGGGCAGCAGGTCCCAGCCGAAGGTGAGACGGCCGCGCAAGGGTCCGTCGTCGGCCGGGGCGCCGAGCGTGCGCTCCGGTTCGAGGGCGATGTCGTGCAACTGGATCTCGGTCATGCGGTGACTCCCGTGCTCCGTCCTCGGAGGAAGGTGAAGGCCCCCCAGTCGCGGTACTGCGGGTACCGCGCCCGGGTGGCGGTCTGTGCCGAGCGGAACGCCCGCTCGGGGGCGTCGGCGAGGTCGGCCCGCTGGTACAGGCGGTGGAAGAAGTACGTGGCCGGTTCGGGGCGGACGGCCCACAGGCAGCCGACGACGGCCTGGACCCCGGCGGTGACCAGGGCTGCCGGGACGCCGCGCACGTTGTCCGCCCGGTCGAAGCGCCCCAGCGCCGATTCGCAGGCGGCGAGGGTGACCAACCGGATGCCGCTCAGGTCGAGTTCGAGGAAGTCGTGGGCGAAGACCCGGCCGTCGTCGTCCTCGTCCGGGGTGAGGTGGAGGCAGTGCAGCCAGGGGGCGTCCTGATCCATGGTGCCGTGGACGGCGAGGTGGACGACGTCGGCCGTGGCGAGTTCGGCGAGCAGCCCGGCCCGGGTCGCGGCCGGGCCGGTCACCGCGTCCGCGCCGACCGCCTCGGCGACGGCCCGGGCGTGCTCCTCCAGCGCGGGTTCGGCGGGCAGTCCGTAGGGGACGCCGCCGGTGGCCGAGGCGATGACGGCGGTACGGCGCGGGCGAGGGCGTACGGGGAGGCCGGCGGAGAGGTCGGCGGGGACGAGCGCTTCGAGGCCCGCGATGGTCGTGACCGTCCAGTCGTCCGCGATCAGGCGGCCGTCGACGGAGCAGAGCGCGACCGGCAGGTAGTGGAGTGCACCGTGCGGCCAGAGCAGGAGGCGGTCCTTGCCCTGGGCCCGCCATGCGGCCCACCGGTCGCCCATCACGAGCGGCAGCTCGTACCCCGTCAGCAGCCTGCGGCCCTCCGGTGTCACCTCACCGAAGAGCGGGTCGCGTTCGACCTCGGTGCGGACCGCGTCGACCAGGTCGGCGACGGGATGCCGGTCGGCGTAGGCGGCGGCGTTCTCGGGTCCGTCGCCGTCCGGATCGCCCAACTGCACGGTGATCGCGCTGCCTTCGCGCGTGACGGCGAGCAGCACGGCGGCCCCGTTCACGGCGGTCGGCAGGAACCAGGTGAGCAGCACACTGCGCTCGTCGAGCAGTTCGCCGGTGCGCGCCCACAGGTACTGGTCGTCCACGAAGGCGGCCGAGCGGGCGCGGAGTTCGTCGTCGATGAAGGAGGAGATCCGGCGGCGCAGGTTGCGTACGAACGTGTCGTCGTCCTCGTGGTTCTCCTCACCGAGGTCCGCGTCGAGGACGTTCAGCAGGTTCGCCGTCGCGCCGCCGACGGCGGTGGGGCTTTCCAAGGAGCGGAGTCTCGCCAGGTAGTTGACGATGTGCGCGGGGCGGGGGACCGGGCCGTCGATCCTCCGCCAGGCCCCGGCCTCCGGCCCCTTGCCCGCCTGGTGGAGGCCGATCATCAGCGCCACCGGCAACGACTCGATCCCGAGGGTAACCTGCCAGACGGCGGCGTGGACGAGGTCGCGGAGGACCTCGCCGAGCGCGGGGGCGCCGCCGGTGTCGAAGTTCGGTACGTCGACGATGATCGCGTACACCGCGTTCTTGAGGGCGTCACCGCTGAGGTTCGGCAGGTCCCGGAGGACGGGCAGCAGGCATGCCTGGGCCAGGTCCTGCTGGTTCAGCGAGGCGTAGGAGAGCGCCGCGTAGGTGGAGTGGCCCCACGGGAATGGCACCCGGTCGGAGACCGGCTCGCCCCGCTCGACCGCCAAGCGGTAGAGGTCCGCCGTCAGCAGTCTGACGACCGTGCTGTCCCCCGGTTCCGCCTGCCGCAGGAGGGCTGCGCCCAGCGCGGGCCGCCCCCGGTCGCGGGCGTGGGCGGCCGCGTGCAGGAGGGCGGCGGAGCGCTGGACCGGGGTCCAGCCTGCCGGAAAGGACTCCGGGAAAGGGCTGAGGGGGTCGGAGTCGGGGCCGGGGCAGTCGGTGGGGTCGTCGGGCAGCGCGTGCAACCGGGCCTCGACGTGTTGCCGGCGCTGCGCGGGGCTCTGGGCGAGGGGAGAGCGGTCGGCCCAGTCCAGTACCGCGCGCAGGAGCGGCCGGTCGGCACGTTGCCGGGCGAGGTCGATGCCCTGCTCCACGGTCCGGGCGGCGACGACTCCGCCGTACGCGGCAAGGAAGGCGGGCACGTCCGAGCCGAACACGTTCTCCCGTACGGTGTCGACGTACGTCGCGGGCGCGTCGCCCATCGACCGGAGCAGGAAGAGCACCAGATCCGGCGGCGCGGCGGCGCGGGCGGCGAACAGGGCGTCGAACGCGGCCCGCGCGGTCGCCCGGTCCACGCCGCCGCCCTCCCCCTCCCCCTCCTCCTCTTCCGTGACCACCTGGGCCACCTGGGCCAGCGCGGCCAGGATCCGGGGGCGCAGCGCACTGCCCGGGCCGCTCGCGCGTTCGTCCGACTCGGCGGCCCGTACCAGCAGGTCCCGGGCCTCGCCCCGTAACCGCGCGTCGAACAGCAACGGCCACGTGCCGCCGAACCACGGCCGGTACAGCGGCGATCGGTACAGGTCCGCGGCGTGCTGGGCGGCCCGTACGGTCCCCTCCTCCCCGGCGTACGCATCGCCGCCCAGGTCCTCCGGGCCCCGGACCGCCAGCCGCAGCCGGGCGGCCGCCAGGAGCGCAGCCGCCAGGTCCGGGGAGCCGTCCGGGGAGCCCTCCAGCCGCTCGATCAGGCGGCCGGACAGCTCGTCGGCGTCCTCGAACACCGGGCGCTCGCACCGCTCCGCGAGGACCGGCGCCGCGCTCTCGACCGTACGCAGGGCCGCCTCCCGCCAGACCGCGTCGGCCCCGCACTCCTCCGCGACCTCGGTCACCAACCGCCAGTAGAGGTACAGGAGATCGGCCGCACCTCCCCGGCTCCGGGCCGCATCCGCGACGAGCAGTTCCAGTAGCGCCCCGGCGGACAGCCCGTGGACCTCCTCCGTCTCCTCCAGACTCCGCCGCACCCGCTCCAGCTCACGCGCGCGCCGCTTGGCCGCGTCGAGCGACAGCACTCGGTCCCGTGCGTGAAGCACCAGCCCCAGCAGGACGGAGACCGGGTCGAGGACGTAGGTGGGCGTGGGCGGCCCGGCGGCCTCGTGACCGGGTGGGCCGAACCTCACCCGGCCCGCACAGACCATCCCCTGCCGGGTCTCGTTGGCCAGCGCGGCAACCATGTCGTCGTCCGTAGGCAGCACATGGGACACGACCAGCACGAGCGAGCCCGTCCCGGACGCCGTCTCCAGCCAGTCGGCCGGCAGGTCCAGGTCGAGATCGTAGGCCAACTCCAGCCCACCCGGGCCGAGTACGGAAAAGACGCCCTCCTCGCCCCGGTGGACGCACCACCGCGCGTCGACGGGTTCCGCGAACGGCAGCTCGTTCAGCGAAGCGAGCGCCGCCAGCCCCCGCCCGCACGCCCGGGTGAACAGGCTTCCGCCCGGACCGGCTCCGGTGAACGGGCCGAGCCCCGCCCGCCCCACCGCCAGTCCGGCATGCCGGGCCCCGTCCACCTCCGCCAGGAAGGCCCACCCCGTGACGTCCTCCGACAGTCGCACGCCGTCCCCCCAGCGCCTCTGGATCATGGCAGTGGTCAGCCTTCCACAAAAGCGCCCCGTTCAGCCCCGGGGCCGGAACACCGGTACGGCCTCCTCCCCCGCCTCCCGGAAGGTGACGGCCAGGCCCATCCCGACGCGCAGGGCCTCGTGCGCGCACTCCACGATCTCCGTCATCATCCGCGGCCCCTCGGCGAGGTCGACGACGGCCGCGACGTACGGGACGCGGGAACCGAAGGGCGGCAGGTCGTTGCGGTGGACGACGGACCAGGTGTAGAGCGTCGCCTCCCCGCTCGCCGCCTCCCAGCCCACGTCCTCGCTCCAGCAGTACGGGCAGAACTCGCGCGGATAGTGGTGCGCCCGGCCGCACCCGGCACAGCGGCGGATCAGCAGCCGTCCTTCCGCCGCCGCGTCCCAGTACGGGCGGGTGAAGGCGTCCGGCTCGGGAAGGTCGAAGCGCGGGCCCGCAGAGGCACGTTCGGCGCTCACAGGAACAGCCCGAACGCCGCGTCCAGCGACCAGGTCTGCCACGCCATCGCGAACAGGGCCACGAGGGAGATCAGCGCCATCATCGCGTTCTGCCCCTGCTCGGCCCAGTCGTGGATCATCAGGGTCAGGTAGAGGAGGTTGAGCAGGAGGCCCGCCACCAGCGCGACCGGGGTGAGGAATCCGGTCACCAGTCCCAGTCCCAGAGCGAGTTCGGCGTAGACGACGACGTACGCGATCAGCTTCGGCCGGGGTTCGACGACCTTCTGAAAGCCCGTGCGGACGGCCCTCCAGCGGTGCTTGCCCGCGATGTCCGCTGCCCACGCGATCCCCGTACCGCGCTCGAACCAGCCCTTGCGGTCCTTGTGGCGCCAGCTCTCCAGCCACCACAGGCCGAGGCCTATGCGCAGGACGGCGACCCATTCCGCTCCGCCGAGCCAGATCGTCTGCATCGGCCCTCCACTCACAGTTTTCTGACGATACGTCAGTTCACCGGACGAGAGCCGACCGCGCAAGAGGTCCGCACAGCCCGCACAGCTTCAGCGCCGTCGGCCACGCCCCAGCAGCCAGGCCAGATAGACCCCGCCGAGCGCTCCCGTGACCACGCCCACCGGCAGTGGTCCCGCCGTCGGCAGCGAGATCGCCACCAGGTCGGAGGCGGAGAGCAGCAGTGCGCCCATCGCGGCGGCGGGCAGCAGGCCCGTCCCCGTGCCCCGGCCGATGCGCCGGGCCAGTTGGGGTGCGCAGAGGGCGACGAACACGATCGGTCCGGCCGCCGAGACCGCCACCGCGCTCAGCCCGACCGCGATCAGGAGGACGAACACCCGGGTGCGGGCCGCGTCCACACCGAGGCCGCCCGCCGCCTCGTCGCCCATCTCCAGCAGGTCCAGGCGGCGGACAACCGGGAGCGCGGCGAGCAGGAGGGCCCCGAGGCCGAGCAGGGCGGGCATGACCTGGTGGCGTTCCGCGCTGCCGAGGCTGCCGATCAGCCAGAGCTGGGCGGACTGGGCGTGGTCGAGTGCGGCCCGGGTGAGCAGGTAGGCGTTGACCGAGGCGAGCAGGGAGCCGACCGCGATCCCGGCGAGAATCAGCCGGTTGCCCCGGAACGAGCCGCGTCGGGCGAGGAGTTGGACGATGACCGCCGTGGCCAGTCCGCCGCCCGCCGCGCCGGCCGCCACGTACGCCGGGTCGCCGTGCAGCAGGACCAGCAACGCACCGGTCGCCGCACCGGAGTTGAAGCCGACGATGTCCGGGCTGCCGAGCGGGTTGCGGGAGAGCTGCTGGAACAGCGCCCCGGCCGCGCCGAGTGCCGCGCCGACGGTGAGCCCGAGGGCGACGCGGGGCAGCCGCAGCTCCAGGACGACGAACGCGGCCTGCTCGGAGCCCGCGCCGAACAGCGCGCCCAGCACCTCGGCGGGCGGTACGAGACCGTCCCGGGTGAGCGCGAGCGCACCGGTGCCCGCCGCGAGGAGGGTGAGGAGGAGGGCGACGGCGAGGGGGCGGGGGCGGACGCGGAGGGAGAGGCCCCGGCCCCGTACGGCCACGGGTCCGCCGGAGAGGCTCCGGTTCCGTTCGGCCTCCGGCTTTTCGAGGACGCTCATGCCGTCGCCACCGCCTTCCGGGAAGCGCTCCGGCGGTTGTGCCGCGCGCGGCCGATCAGCCAGATCAGGACGGGCGCGCCCACGAACGCCGTCACGATGCCCACCTGGATCTCGGCGGGGCGGGCGACGACCCGGCCCACGATGTCCGCGACGAGCAGCAGGCCCGCCCCGATGAGGACCGCGTACGGCATGAGGCGGCGGTGGTCGGGCCCGGCCAGCAGGTGGGCCACGTGCGGGGCGACCAGGCCGATGAAGCCGACCGGGCCGATCGCGGCGGTGGCCGCGCCGCTGAGCAGCACGGTGGCGAGCGTGCCGAGCAGGCGTACGCGCCCGGGGGCGACGCCCAGCGCCCGCCCCGCCTCGTCGCCGAGCGCGAACGCGTTGAGGGCGGGCGCCACGGTGAGCGCGAGCACGGCCCCGACCAGCAGGAAGGGCAACACCTCCCACAGTACCGGGAGTTCGCGGCCCGCCAGCGTACCGACGGACCACATCCGCAGGGTCCCGTACGCATCCGCGTCCAGCACCCCGAGCCCGCTGACGACCGCGCCGAGGACGGCGGTGACGGCGACCCCGGCGAGCACGAGCCCTTCGGGGGTGCCGCGGCCCGCACCCCGGCCGCCGAGCAGATACACCACGACGACCGCGACGGCCGCCCCGAGCAGCGCCCACCAGACGACGGCGTGGAGCGAGCGCGTACCGAGCAGGACGGTCGCGGCGACGACCGCGCAGGCGGCCCCGGTGTTGACGCCGAGGAGGCCGGGTTCGGCGAGCGGGTTACGGGTCAGCCCCTGCATCACCGCACCGGCGAGGCCGAGCGCGGCTCCGGCCGTGACGGCGAGGAGGGTGCGCGGCACCCGGACCTCCCGGACGATCGAGGCGTGCGGGGCGTCGGGGTCGAGCAGCGCGGCGAACACCTCGGCCGGGGGCACGGGCTGCGCGCCCACGGCGAGGCCGCCGGCCACGGCGAGGGCCAGGAGGACCAGCCCCGCCGTGAGCCCGGCGGCGTACCGCACGCGTGCGGTGGGTTGTTTACGGATCACTTCGAGGACGGCTTCAGCCGAAGGCCTTCTCGATCTTGTCGATCAGGTTGCCCGCGCTGTAGTAGTCCAGCCGGAAGGTGTCGAGGCCGAGGTCGTACACCCGCTTGTCCTTGACGGCGGACAGGTCCTTCCAGACCGGGCGCTCGGTGGCGGCGGTGATCTCCTCGGGGGTGTGGCTGACGAAGAGGAGCGAGCTGTCCTTCGCGGTGTCGGCGACCTTCTCCTGGCTGAACTCCGCGAAGTCCGAACGGCCGCCCTGCGTCTGGCCCTTGCCGGCCGGCGGTTCGAGGACGGTGAAGCCGAGGGAGGTGAGGAGGCGCCCCTGGGCGGACTCGGGGGTGAAGACGGTCATCGCGGACTGGTTGTCGCGGACGAGCGCGGCGGACTGCTTCGGCACGGTGATGGCGGCCTTGACCTCGCCGACCCGCTTGTCGTGGGCGGCGACGACCTCGCTCGCGCGCTTCTCCAGGCCGAGGTCCTTGCCGAGGCGGGCGGTCAGGTCCTGCCAGGAGACGTCGTCGTGGCGGTAGAGGAGGGTCGGGGCGACGGCGGAGAGCTTGTCGTAGAACTTCTCGGCGTTCTCCGCGCCGGAGGAGGCGCCCACGATGAGGTCGGGCTTCAGCGCGAGGACTTTCTCCACGTCGGGCTCGAAGCCCTGGTAGGCGACCTTGACGCTGTTCTTCGCGGCGGCGTCGGACCACTGGGTGAAGAAGCCCTGCTTGTCGGTGATGACGGAGGGCGGGGTGGCCTGGGAGGCGACGACCGGGGCGTCGAGGGCCAGCAGATGGCCGGTCATGGTGACGCTGACCGAGACGATCCGCTTCGGCTCGGCGGGGACTTTCTCGGTGGTCCCGGCGTCGTGCTTCACGGTGCGGGCGGCGGCCGCTTTGCCCTTGCCGTTCCCGTCACCCTTGGCGCCCGCGTCGCCGTCGCCGCCACCGCAGGCGGTGAGCACGAGGAGCCCGGCGGCGACCACCGCCACCCCCCGGAAACGAGCCCGCAGCTGTCTGCCGTTCATGTACGTCCCACCCCTTCACCCCCGGACGGGCGCACGGCACGGCGCCGCGCGGCTGCCCCCGGAGGTCACCCCGCATCAGTCAAGGCAAGGTTAGCCTTACCTTATCCACATGACGGAGTGTCCGTGCACGCGCGGTCACCGCCCCGCACCGCTCGTGATCAATTCGCAATCGATTTCCCTCTTGACCGAGACCCATCAACAGAGCGGGCGATTACGCTCCGAACCATGCCCAACAGCCCGTCCCCCGCAGCCCGTCACGACGCCGTCGCCCTCACCGACCGTACGGAGGTCCGGCCCGTGTACGTCATCGGCGGCGGCCCCGGCGGACTCGCCACCGCGGCCGCGCTGCGCGCCCGGGGCGTACGGGCGGTGGTCCTGGAGAAGTCGGACCGGGTCGGGGCGTCCTGGCGCGGCCACTACGACCGGCTGCACCTGCACACCACCCGCCGCTGGTCGGCGCTGCCGGGGCTGAAGATGCCGCGGAAGTTCGGGCGTTGGGTGGGCCGGGACGACGTGGTGCGGTATCTGGAGAAGTACACCGAGCACCATGAGCTGGAAGTGGTGACGGGCGTCGAGGTGACCCGCGTCGACCCGGCCTCCGACGGCTCCGGCGACTGGCAGCTCACCGCGACGGGCGGCCGGGTCCTGCGGGGCCGCGCGGTCGTCGTCGCCACCGGCTTCAACCACACCCCGCGGATACCGGACTGGCCGGGCCGCGACACGTTCACGGGCGAGCTGCTGCACGCGGCGGCGTACCGGAACCCGGCCCCGTACGCGGAGAAGGACGTCCTGGTCGTCGGCATCGGCAACACGGGCGCGGAGATCGCGGCAGACCTGGCGGAGGGCCGGGCGTCCGCCGTGCGCATCGCGGTCCGGACGGCCCCGCACATCGTCCGCCGCTCCACCGCCGGCTGGCCGGCCCAGGCCACGGGCATCCTGGTCCGCCGCCTGCCGGTACGGCTCGTCGACCGCGCGGGGGCCGTGATGTCCCGGATCGCCGTGCCCGACCTGACCGACCGGGGCCTCCCGCGCCCCGCCACCGGCCTCTACTCCCGGGTCCGCGAGGGGGCGATCCCGGTCCAGGACGTGGGGCTCGTCGACGCGGTGAAGAACGGCCGGGTCACCCCCGTGGCGACGGTCGCCTCCTTCGACAAGGACACGGTGGTCCTCGCCGACGGCACCCGGCTCACCCCGGACGCCGTCATCGCCGCCACCGGCTACGACCGCGCCCTGGAGCCGCTGCTCGGCCACCTGGACGTCCTGGACGGGCGGGGCCGCCCGGTGACCCACGGCGGCCGGTCACCGAAGGGAGCACCCGGGCTGTACTTCACCGGCTTCACCAACCCGATCAGCGGGATGCTGCGCGAGATGGCCCTGGACGCGGAGAAGATCGCCAAGAGGGTGTCGCGGGCGCCGCGTTGAGGGCGCGCCGGGGCTGACCGCGCGGCGCGCGGCTGAACAAGGCCGTCAAGGCCGTCAAGGCCGTCGACGCCGGGCCCTCAGGACCGCGCCGCCCCGCCCGGGCCGGCGCCGCCCGGGGCGCCGTCGCCCGGTGGCTCGTCGAGCACGCGCCGCAACACCAGGCCCTCGATTTCGTCGTGCGTCCGCTCCCCGTGGTCGAAAGCGATGAAGTGGGCCGCCATCCACACCGACGTCACGATGGTGCAGCGAATCTCCACCTCGTCCTCGTCGCGGCAGAACTCCCGGAACAGCTCCCGCAGATAGTCCATCCTGCGGCGGTCGACGCGCCGCAGCCGATGCGCGACATCGGGATCGCGCCGCGACCACTCCCGGATCGCCAGCTCCGTACTCATCTCGGCCGTCACGCCTTCCGGGCTTCCCGCGATGCGGAACAGATGGCGCAGGCGAGCCCGCGCGTCACCGCCCCCGGCACGGACGCTCTCGATGATGGCGTCGGTGACATCGCGCTCCCAGGCGTCGAGCATCTCCTCCAGCAACGCGCGGCGGTCGGCGAAATAGCCGTAGAAGCCGCCCTTGGTCACACCGAGCGACCTGGCCAGCACCTCGATCCGCACGGCGTCCGGCCCTCCCGCCGCGAGCGCGTGCAATCCGGCCTCGACCCACGCCGTGCGGGGCGTCCTGGCACATGCCATCGCGGCCTCCCACCTTCTGTACGGCACCGTATAAAGCAGCTATCCTACTTCTATACGGTGCCGTACAGAAGGTGGTGTGCCTGATGACCGGACTGTCCGACCGGCCCCAAGCCGAGCGCGAGCCGTGCAGCGCCGCCGTCAAGCGTGCCGTGGGGGTCCACAGCATTCCCGCGGCCACCCGCGCTCTCGGCTCGCTGTCCCGCGTCGACTACGCCGATGTGTTCACCCTCGCCGGGGACGTCGGCACGCACGCGACGGCGGAGCAGTGGGCGCGCGCCCTGTTCGGCGACGTCCCCGATCCCGTGGAGCGGCTGATCTGGCAGTGCCTCCTCGGACTCCGGCTCAGCCGGGGGCGGTCGCCCGGCACCGTGGCCGGATGGCGGATCGCCGAACGCGGCGAGGACTGGATCCGGCTCGAAGCGGCATCCTGGTTCCTGACCGGCAACCTCGTCGTCCGGGCGGCCGACGGGCAGGTGTCGCTGGGTACGTTCCTGCGCTACGACCACCCGTTGGCCCGTGCCGTGTGGCCCCCGTTGTCCGCCGTCCACCGCCGCCTGGCCCCCGGGCTGCTCCGCGACGCGGCGGCCACCGTTCGGGCGGCCTGACGGGGCGGACTGTCCGAGCCCCCGCTTAGGGTTCGCCGCATGAGCGATGTCCACGAACTGACCGTGACGGTCGACCTGCGCGAGGGGCTGCCGGAGCAGCAACTGGCCGAGCTGCGCTGGCATCTGGGGCTCGGCCCGCAGCCCGGACACCTCACCGTCGTGACGGACTTCCCGTGCGTGGTGGTCGACGACGACGGGGTCCCGCGGATCGAGAACGAGCCCCGCCCGCTGCTGGCGGGCAGCGGACCGGCCCGGCGGACGACGGGCGCGCTCTGCTCGGCGCTGGCCGCCCGCGACGGCCTCCCCGGTGGCGGCTGGGCTCTGACCTCCCGGACCGAGATCCACCCGGACGAGACGGAGGAGGTCGGGGCGCTGCTCCGCTGGCTCGCCGAGCACGCGCACGACACCCTGCGGCGGGAGGACGGCACAGTACGGCTGGGGCACTACCGTGCCTGCGAGGACCCGGAGCCGAACGCTCTCGAAGTCCGCGTCCGCGACGGCCGGGTCAACCTGACGGAAGCCCTTCTTCCGAGGAGTCGATGATGACCGTTCGCCGTGTCGTGCCCAACCTCCGTACGAAAGCGGTCGAGGAGAACCGCGACTTCTACGGCCTGCTCGGCTTCGAGGAGGTCATGAACCTCGGCTGGATCACCACGGTCGCCTCACCGTCCGGCCCGCAGGAGCAGGTCAGCTTCATGACCCACGACCTGACCGGCCCGGTCGTCCCCGATCTGAGCGTCGAGGTGGACGACGTGGACGCGGTGTACGCCGTCGTACGGGAGAGCGGCGCGGAGATCGTCCACCCGCTCCAGGACGAGGAGTGGGGCGTGCGGAGGTTCTTCGTCCGGGACCCCGACGGCCGGGTGGTCAATGTGCTGAGCCACCGCTGACACCCCATAGGTGAGCGTCCGGGACGGTCGGGGCTCTGCTTATCGTGGACGTCATGGACGTGTTCGACGAGCTGTTGCGGGGCGTGCGGGGCCGGGGCGCGGTGTTCGGCCGTTCGGTGCTGTGCGCACCCTGGTCGCTGCGGTTCACGGACGGGGCGTACCTGACCCTGTGTCTGCCGCTGCGGGGTGCGGGGTGGATCGTGCCGGAGGGCGGCGAGCCGCTGCGGGTGGAGGTCGGCGAGGCGGCGGTCGTGCGGGGCCCGGCCCCGTTCGTCTTCACCGACGACCCGGTGGACGCTACGGGCGCGGGGCGGGCCGGCGGTGTACGGGAGGTGCGCTGGGACCAGGTCCGGGACAGCGGGGCCGCATCGGGCTCAGTCCCCGAGTTCGACTGCGCCACCGTTCTGCTGGCCGCCGCCTACGACGTACAGGAGCAGCTTCCCCAGCGGCTCCTGCGGGCGCTCCCCCCGGCCCTCGTGGTGCCCGACGAGGAGGACTGCGCGCCCCTGCGCGACTACCTGGAGGCGCAGCTCGGCCGGGGCCGGCCCGGGGACCAGATCGTGCTCGACCGGCTGCTGGACTGGATGCTGGTGTGCACGCTGCGGGACTGGTTCGACCGGCCCGAGGCGAACCCGCCGGGGTGGTACGGGGCGCTCGGCGACGCGGTGGCGGGCCCGGCCCTGCGGGCGATGCACGAGGACCCGGCGCACCCCTGGACGACGGCGGAGCTGGCGGGCCGGGCGGGGGTGTCGCGGACGACCCTGGCGAAGCGGTTCACCGAACTCGTCGGGGACGGGCCCGTGGCGTATCTGACCGAGTGGCGGATGACGCTCGCCGCCGACCTGCTGACCCGACCCGAGCTGACGGTGGCGGCCGTGGCCCGCCGGGTCGGCTACGCGGACGCGTTCGGGTTCAGCGCGGCGTTCAAGCGGGTGCGGGGCGAGAGCCCGAGCGCGTTCCGGCGGGAGGCCCTGGCGGCCGGGCCGGTGGAGGCGGCGGCACCGGCGGGCTGAGCCGGCGCTGAGGGTGGGGGCGCGGCGGGTCCCCTGCGGCAGGGGACCCGCCCCCGGCTCCCTGCCTCGGCCCCGCCCCGCCCCCGGCTCCGGCTCCCAGCCTCGGCTCCGCCCCGGTCCGGCCCTCAGCCTCGCACCCGCCCCGCCCCGGGTCTCAGCCCCAGACCCCCCGCGCCGCCGCGTCCCGCACGAAGTCCGCGAAGTCGCGCGGCTCGCGGCCGAGTGCCCGGCGTACGCCGTCCAGGACGGGTGCCTCCCGGCTCGACGTGATCGGGTCCAGCGCGTCGGTCCAGAGGTCGGCCTCCCAGTCCGTGAAGCCCTGGGCGGTGAGTCCGGCCCGGAAGGCGGAGGTGTCGACGGGGACGTACGCGGCGCGCTTCCCGGTCTCCTTCGCGATCTCGTCCAGGACGTCGGCGATGCCGAGCGCGCGCGGGCCCGAGAGTCCGTACTCCTCGCCCGCGTGGCCGTCCTCGGTGAGCGCGGCCACGGCCACGTCCGCGATGTCGTCCGCGTCGATGAACGCGGCCCTCCCGTCCCCGGTGGGCAGGGCCAGTTCCCCGTCCCGTACGCCGTCGAGGAAGACGCCCTCGCTGAAGTTCTGGGAGAACCAGCCGGGCCGCAGGATCGTCCAGGTCACCCCGGAGGCCCGGACGGCCCGCTCCCCCTCGCCGTGCGGTCCGCCGTCCTCGTAGGAGGGGCCGAAGTAGCCGGGCACGTCCGTACCCCGAGCCGAGAGCAGCACCAGCCGCCGCACCCCGCTCGCGACGGCCTGCTCGACGAAGGCGGGGGTCGGGGAGGGCGAGGCGTCGAGCGGGGTGATGTAGACGGCGGTGACACCGTCCAGGGCGGCCTGCCAGGTGGTGGGGTCCGCCCAGTCGAACGGGGTCTCCCCGGATCGCGAGGCCGCCCGGGTCTCCACCCCCAGCTCACGGAGGCGGGCCACCACCCGGCGGCCGGTCTTGCCGGTGCCGCCGGTCACGAGTACGGGTCCCTGCACGGAGGCCGCTGCTGCGGTCGCGTCTGCGGAAGCGTCATTCTGAGTCATGGCACCAGCCTCACGCGGCGGGGCGGTCCCCGCCCATGGCTCAGCGTCCGGGAGGGATGTCCGAGCGTCCGGCGGCGGCGAGACCGGTGCCGGACGCCGGGGGGGCGGACCTCCGGGCCCACCGCCACCACGGCCCTGAGCCACGGCTTCGCCCCGCGTGACCGCGCGATCCTTTGCCTGCACACCCATTCCTGACGCAGCGTCAGTTCAGTAACCTGACAGAGCGTCAGTTTATTGGCCGGCCCCGCCCGTTCCCCGGCGGGCCATCGAGCAGGAGTGGGCGGAACGATGCTTGGATCGACTCACGGCACCCTCACCACCGACTTCCGTGCCCGGGTGGTGGCCTGCGGCGAGGAGCCGCACGCCGCCGTCGTCAGTCTGCCCACCGCCACACGGCAGGGCGGCCTCGACGTCAGCGGGCGTCCGCTGCACCTGGACGTGCCCGACCTGGACCGCTTCTTCCGGCCCCGCTCGGTGGCCGTCGTCGGGGCCTCCGACGCCGAGGGCCGCCCCAACACCGGCATCACCCGGCAGCTGATCGCCTGGGCCGAACGGGTCGGGGCCCGGCTGCACCCGGTGCACCCGACCCGGCCGACCGTGTTCGGCCGGGAGTGTGCCGGATCGGTCGCCGAGCTGCCCGAGCCGGTCGACCTGGCGGTCCTGTTGGTCGCGGACCCGCTGCCGGTGATCGAGGAGCTGGGCGAGGCAAAGGTGCCCTTCGCCGTGGCGTTCGCCTCCGGGTTCGCCGAGACCGGGGAGGCGGGCGCGGCCGCCCAGGCCCGGCTGGCGGCGGCCGTGGAGCGGTCCGGGCTGCGGCTGCTCGGGCCGAACACCAACCTGAACGCCTTCGAGCGGTTCCGGGACGACCTGGAGGGCCCCGCCATCGCCCTGATCACCCAGTCCGGGCACCAGGGCCGCCCGCTCCACGCCCTCCAGGAGCTGGGCATCCGGCTCTCGCACTGGGCCCCCACGGGCAACGAGGCCGATCTGGAGACCGCCGACTTCCTCGCGTACTTCGCCCAGCTCCCCGAGGTCGGGGCGGTCGCCTGTTACGTCGAGGGGCTCAAGGACGGCCGCTCCTTCCTGCTCGCCGCCGACCGGGCCGCCCGCGCCAGGGTGCCCGTCGTCGCCGTGAAGGTGGGCCGCACCGGGGCCGGGACCCAGGCCGCCGCCTCGCACACCGGGAAGCTGACCGGGGCGGACCAGGTGGTCGACGCGGCGATGCGGCAGTTCGGGGTGGTCCGGGTGGACGGCCTGGACGAACTCCAGGACACCGCAGCGCTGTTGGCCCGGGCCCGCCCCCCGAAGGCCGAGGGGGTGGCCGTGTACTCCATCTCCGGCGGCACCGGCGCGCACTTCGCGGACCTGGCCACGGCGGCGGGGCTCACCCTGCCCGCCCTGTCACCGGAGAAGCAGGCCGAACTGCACACCTGGATACCGGAGTACCTGAACGTCGCCAACCCCATCGACAACGGCGGCCACCCGGTCGGCGACTGGCGCGGCCGGAAGATCATCGACGCGATCCTCGCAGACCCGTCGATCGGGGTGCTGATCTGTCCGATCACCGGCCCGTTCCCCCCGATGAGCGACCGGCTCGCCCAGGACCTGGCGGACGCGGCGGAGGCCACCGACAAGCTGGTCTGCGTCGTCTGGGGCTCCCCCGTCGGCACCGAGGACGCCTACCGCACCACCCTGCTGGGCTCCTCGCGCCTCGCCACCTTCCGTACGGCACGCAACTGCGTCACCGCCGTGAAGGCCTACCTGGACCACCACCGCTTCGCCGACCGCTACCGCTCCCCCTTCGAGGACGCCCCGCGCACCCCGTCGCCGTCCTTCCGCAAGGCGCAGAACCTGCTGCGCCCGGGCCAGCAGCTCAGCGAGCACGCGGCGAAGCAGCTCCTGCGGGCGTACGGGATCCGGGTGCCGCGCGAGCAGCTGGTGACCAGCGCGGCCGGTGCCGTACGGGCCGCCGGGCCGGTCGGCTACCCGGTGGTGATGAAGGCCTCCGGGCCCCGGCTCGCCCACAAGACGGAGCTGGGCCTGGTGAAGGTCGGCCTCACCTCGGCCAGCCAGGTCCGGGACGCCTACCGCGAGCTGACCGACATCGCCCGGTACGAATCGGTGGACCTGGACGGCATCCTGGTCTGCCAGATGATCGACCGGGGCGTCGAGATGATGGTCGGGGTCACCCACGACGCCCTGTTCGGCCCGACGGTCACGGTGGGGCTCGGCGGGGTCCTGGTGGAGGTGCTGCACGACGCGGCGGTCCGGGTCCCGCCGTTCGGCGAACGGGACGCCCGGGACATGCTCGGCGAACTGCGCGGCCGGGCGCTGCTGGAGGGGGTGCGTGGCGGGGCCCCCGTCGATGTGGACGCCCTGGTGGAAGTGGTGCTGCGGGTCCAGCGCATGGCCCTGGAACTGGGCGACGACCTGGCCGAGCTGGACATCAACCCGCTGGTGGTGCTGGGCCGCGGCCAGGGCGCGGTGGCCCTGGACGCGCTGGCGGTCTGCCGGTGAGCGGGGAGGCGGCACAGGCCGCCCCCCGGGACGCCACCGTCCTGCACGCTCTCGACGGCGGCGTCTCGTGGATCACCCTCAACCGACCCGAGGCCATGAACGCCGTCACCTGGGACCAGCGCGAGCGGATCATCGCCCTCCTCACCGACGCCTCCGCCGACCCCGCCGTACGGGCCGTCGTGCTCACCGCCACCGGCCGGGGCTTCTGCGCGGGCGCCGATCTGCGCGGCGCGCCGGCGCAGGCCCGTGAACGGGTCCCCGGGGACGTGTCCCGGACCATCCGGCTCGGCGCGCAACGGCTGATCGCCGCCGTGCTGGACTGCGAGAAGCCGGTGATCGCCGCCGTGAACGGCACGGCGGCCGGGATCGGGGCGCATCTGGCGTTCGCCTGCGATCTGGTCCTGGCGGCCGACACCGCGAAGTTCATCGAGGTCTTCGTGCGCCGGGGGCTCGTCCCGGACGGCGGCGGCGCGTATCTGCTGCCCCGGCTGGTGGGGCCGCAGCGGGCGAAGGAGCTGATGTTCTTCGGGGACGCGCTGTCGGCGGCGGACGCCGAGCAGATGGGGCTCGTCAATCGCACCGTGCCGGAAGGGGAGCTGTCCGCCCTCGCCGCCGCGTGGGCCGGCCGGCTCGCCGCCGGGCCGACCCGGGCCCTCGCCCTGGCCAAGCAGCTGGTGAACGCCTCGCTGGACGGCGACCGGGCCGCCGCGTTCGCGGCCGAGGCGGCGGCCCAGGAGATCAACATGACGACGCGGGACGCCGCCGAGGGCGTGGCGGCCTTCGTCGAGCGCCGTACGCCGGAGTACCGGGGGCACTGACCGGGACACCGAAGCGTCCGGAGCGCCGGAGAGGCGAACCTCAGGATGCCACCGGCGGGTTGAAGCGGTGGAACTCCGGGGCCGACCAGCGCAGCGGGGAGGCGGCGGCGACCTCCCGTACAGCGGTGATCTCGAACTCGACGAGCCGCTCCGCCCCCGGGACCCGGGCCACCTCGTCCGCGTCCCAGACCGTGCGGGCGAAGCCGGTCAGGTGGAGGGCGGAGCCGGTGCCCCAGTCGGGCACGAACAGCCCTGCGGCGGGGTTGAGTTCGAGGTTCCCCAAGGTCAGGAACATGCCGTTGCCCGCATAGTCGGGCCAGCGCAGCAGCCAGGGCGTGACCACCTGGACGAAGCCCGGGTTGCCGCCCCGGTGCGAGGCGTCGGCGTCGCCCCGGTCGGAGGCTGTGGCGACGAAGAAGGTGTCGGCGGTCCGCAGCGCCTCCTGCTGTGCGGGGCTCAGGGAGTCTCCGTCGGTGGCCCCGCGCCGCTGCCCGCCCGCCTCGCCCGGTGCGATCCGGTGGGGGTGGCGCTCCTGGATGTACTTGGGGCAGTTGGCGACGGCCTGGTCGAGGGTGACGCGGAGCCCGCGCCCGTCGCGGACCGCCCGGCCGTTCATCCGCATCCGGCGGCGGGTCGCGGGCTCGATGGCGATCATCCCGATTCGGGCGGGTCCCGCCCCGCCGGTGCCACCCCCGTCGGCACCGGAGAGCAGACCCGCCAGCGGATCGTCGGACGGCGGCAGCGCGTCGACGGTCAGGACGTCCGGCGCGGGGACGGCCAGGAACCCCGGTTCACCGGTGAGCTGGGTCGCCCAGATCCGCCCCTGCCGGTCCGCGCCGCCCACCACCAGGAAGGGCTGCCGGCCGAGGAACTCCGCCGCCACCTCGGGGATGTCGGAACGGATGGCCCGTTCCGCACTCGCCGCCCGCCGGGCCAGCCCCGCCCGCTCCTGCACGGCGAGCTCGCCCCGGTGATATCCGCCCATGGTCGACACCTTGCCCTTTCGCGCCCTCCGTCGGCGCCTAGAAGAATCCGCAGGTGGGAGCACCGGCGGTCGGGGCGTCCGCCGGGTCGGCCCCGGTGGGCGCGTAGATCTCCAGGCGGATGCCGTCGGGGTCGGCGAAGAAGATGCCGCCCGAGGTGCCGCTCTCGCCGTGCGGAACGACGCCCTCGTGGGCGAACTCCGCGCCCAGCCCCCGCAGGACCTCCTCGGCGGCCCGGACCTCGTCCACCGAGTCCACCTCGAACGAGAGGTGGTGGAGCCCGGGGAGAGCCGTGGCGAACGTGCCCTCGCTCTGCTGCCACAGGGTCACCAGAAGCCGGGAGTCGCGTCCGAGGAAGGCCCAGCGGCGGTCGGCCTCCTTGCCCTCGGCCAGCACGTCGAAGTCGAAGACCTCCCGGTAGAACGCGGTCGAGCGGTCGAGGTCGGTGACGTTGAGGCCGACGTGGCCGGTCCGGAGGTTCCTGGCCTTGCTCATGGTCGATCCCGTGCCTTCGGTCGGGGCCACGAGGCGATCTCGTAACCGTTGTCATTCATTTTGTTGGTTAGAAACGGTGAGCGCAACCGGTGATCTTGATTTGGCCGGTTATCATCGATGAACCAGCCGCCCCCCTGCCCGTCCCTCCCCCACGACGGAAGGAGCCCGACCGTGACGCAGCCCCCCGGGCCCGACCCCCGGCCGCTGACCGGCGAGCCGCTCGCCATCGATCTGCTCAACACCCGCTGGATCGACGGGGACGGACGGCACGACCTGCTGGACACGGTGTCGGGCCTGGCCGTCTGGCTCGACAGCCCTCCGGTGCGCGAGCACCTCACTTCCGGCGCCTCCCCCACCGCCGACCGCGCGACGCTGGACCGGCTGCTCACCGCACGTACGGCGCTCGACGCCCTGGCCGCCACGGCCGTACGCCGCGATCCGGCCATCCCCGAGGACAGCGCCCGGCTGAACGAGGTCCTCGCCCACGGCCGGATCCGCCGCACGCTGGGCCCCGACGGGATGCCGGATTCCGTGGTGGAGGTGGACGAGCCGTCCTGGCTGCCCGCCTGGTACGCGGCGGAGAACTGGCTGCGGCTCGTCGCGGACCGCCCCGACCGCATCCGCCACTGCGCGAACGACGCCTGCGTCCTGCACTTCCACGACGTGTCCAAGAACGGCACGCGCCGCTGGTGCTCCATGGCGGGGTGCGGCAATCGCGCGAAGGCGCAGCGCCACTACGCCCGGCGCACCGGGGCGTGAGACCCGGGGGCAGGACCCGCCCGCCCCGCACGCGGGTTCACATCTGACGCATCGTCAGTTCTAATGGACGGCGTGATGGGACACGCAGGCATGGCCGCCACCGCCGTCCGGTACCTCAGGTCCGCCGGCGCCGCCACGACAGCCGCACCGCAGACCCCGCCGGAGGCACTGCCCCAGGCGCTGCCCCGCCCGGACCTGAGGGCCGTCCGGGACGACGAGCGCCCGCCGGTCGCCCCGGCCGAATTCCGGCGCGTGCTGGGCCACTTCGCCAGCGGCGTCACCGTGGTCACCGCCCGCGACACGGACGGCCCGACGGGCTTCGCCTGCCAGTCCTTCGCCTCGCTCTCGCTGGACCCGCCGCTGGTGTCCTTCATGGTCGCCCGTACGTCGACGACCTGGCCGCGCATCGCCCGCGCCGGGGTGTTCTGCGTGAACATCCTGGGTGCCGAACAGGGCGCGCTGTGCCGGGGGTTCGCGGTGAGCGGGGCGGACAAGTTCGCGGGAGTGGCGTACGGGGAGGCCCCCGCGACCGGCTCGCCGCTGCTCGACTCCGTACCCGCCTGGATCGACTGCCGCATCCACGCCGTCCACACCGGCGGCGACCACCTCATCGTGGTGGGCCGGGTCGAGGCGCTGGGCGCGGCGGAGGAGGGCGAGCCGCTGCTGTTCCACCGGGGGGTGTTCGGCCGGTTCAGCGGCTGAGCCTGGACTCGGGCGGTTCAGCGGCCGAGCCCTTCGAACATCCCGGAGTCACAGCGTCCGGAGATATTCCTCGCCCGCTTCGGTGATCCGCATGATGTTGCCGACCATGGAGCGGTTGGCGTATCCGCTGCGCTGCAGTCCCTTGAAGTGACCGTTCATGTCCCGCGTCGGTATGGCGTCACCGAGCCGATCGGTGAGCCACGCGACTTCCGTGCTCTGCAGTCCCGGGAGGCCGAGATTCCGGGCCAGCTGGAGCGCCCAGAGGAGTTTGTCGCGCTTCAGCCCGACCCGATGGTAGGGGGCGACCCCGTCGATCGCTGAAGGAATGTTGTCGAACTCGGCGAACACCTCGGGCACGGGCACGGTCCGCGCCTTCTTCCGACCGCTCTTTCCGGCTGATGGAGCGGAGCCGTCCCGTTTGCGGGCCGACCTTCCCCGAAGACTGCTGAAACCCTCGTTGATGACATTCTTGGCCGACTCCGAAACGTAGCACTGACCCTTTTCCTCCCCCTCGTGAATCCACCCGGCGCGGACGGCCTTGTCGAACTCGCGGGAGAAGTGGGAGGGGATGCGCTCACGGGATCGCTGGAAGAGCCTGCGGATATCACTCTGGGTGAACTCCTCACGCCCTTCCTCGTGGAGCAGGTAGGCCGCGAAGGCGGTCATCTTCTCCGGTATGGTTTTCGCGTCCGAACGCTCCAGAGCCTGGCGCGGGCTTTCGACCTGCCCCTGCCGCCGCCCTTCTTCGATGACCGGCGCTTCTCGGGGCTCTCTTTCCGCCCACCCGGCCGGTGCCGGAGGAAGAGCGGGCGGCTCTGGGCCAGGGATCGGGGCATCGGCCCCCGGGCCGGATTGAAGTGTGCTGATGACCAGCGCCCCTTGGGCCACGCTGATGTCCTGTTCGAACACAATGCGGCCACTGAGCGCCAGATGAACTTCCTTTTCTTGTCGCGTCATACGGAAACGGTAGCTCTGGAACCGGATGGAACAAAGTGCTGCGGAGAGCGGGATCGTCGAAATCCCCGGGAACCTCGGATCCTTATGAGATCGACCGGAATTCCTTGCTGAATCATCTCGGACGGTGACGGCGCACGCGGGTGCTGTGCACGGCGAGCACGGTCCGGAACTGCTCGTGCGCTTCACGTATGCGGCCCGCTGTCAGACAGGCGCTGCCCAGGCGGCTGCGGATGTCCATCTCCAGCCACGCGTAACTGGGTTCGGTGAGAGGCGACATCAACTGGCGCTGGAGGAAAAGAGCCTGTTCATGGAGGGCGATGGCGGCGTCGGGGTTTCCCACTCCTTCTTCCGCGGTTCCCAGCCGGGTCAGGCTGCGTACGGAGAGGAAGGCGTCCCCGCCCTGCTGGACCAGGTCGACCGCTCGGTGGAGCAGCAGCTTGGCCTCGTGGTACCGGCCGCGGCGGAGGTGGACGTCGGCGGCGCAGCTCAAGGGCCTGCCCAGCATGCGCGGCCTTCCGTCCTTCTCCGCATGGGTGAGGGCGCCCGCGAAGCAGGTCAGTGCCTCCTGGTCGCACCCCTCGAAGTAGTGGGCCAGACCGAGAATGACGCCTGCCATCGAGGCGATCCAGTAGCTGTGCAGCCGCTCGGCCTGGTCCACCGCCGCCGTGGCGTGGACGATGGCCTGTTCGCCCTCGCCCACGCTCAGTGCGAGGGCTCCGAACCCGGTGAGGGTCCGGGCCTCCTCGTGCGGGTGGGCGTGGCGTCGGCTGAGGTCCAGTGCCTCGGTCAGCAGGCCGCGCGCCTGGGTGTACCGGCGTTCGTGCAGGGCGGTGTAGCCCAGGCAGTTACGCAGGGCGGCGGGCATCCGCCGGTCGGCGGCCCCGTCCACATGCGCCAGGGCGATCTCCAGAGCGGTCCGGCATTCGTGGTATCGGCCCTGACGGACGAAGTAGTCGCAGAGCGCCTCGGCGATCCAGCAGGCGTGATCCGCTTCACCGAGGGCGGCTGCGTGTCCGACGACGTCGACGAGTTCACCGCCCGCCGCGTCCAGCCATGCCTCCGCCTCCTCCCAGCGGGTGAAGGGCGCAGCGGTGGACGGAGGGCCCGTGGGAAACCCGCCGGGTCCCCAGTCACTGGCGAGCCGGGCGACGCTCAGGTAGAGGCCGAGTGCGGCCGAGCTCGCGGGGGCCGCCTCGGCGGGCGCGGCCCGCGCGAGGCGGCGTGCGTGCACCCGGACCAGGTCGTGCAGGCGGTAGCGGCCCGGACGCGGCTGCTGCAGGAGGCTGGTGTCGACGAGATCCTCCAGGACGCGTTCGGTGGCGTGGCGCGGCCCGTCGAGCATGGCTTGCGGGGTCAGGACGTCGAACTCGACCGTCGGTGTCAGCCCCAGGGTGCGGAAGGCGCGCTGCTGCTCGGGCGTCAGCTGGTCGTACGACAACCGGAAGGCCGACTCCACACTCCGGTCCCCGGCGGTCAGCTCGCTGAGCAGGTGCTCGCCGTCCGTCATCCGGCCCACCAGGTACTCCACCGTCCAGGCGCCCCGGTTCTGGAGCCGTGACCCGGCGATGCGCAGGGCCAGCGGCAGTCCGTCGCACAGCCCGGCCAGCTCACGCGTCGCCTCCGGCTCCCGGCCCGCCCGCTCGTGCCCGACGATGCTGGTGAGCAGGGAAGCCGCGTCCCCGGGCTCCAGGGGTTCGAGGGTCACCCGCCGGTCGGCGTCCACATCGGCCAGTCGCCGTCGTCCGGCCACCAGCACCCTGCTGCCGGCACCGGCGGGCAGCAGCGGCCGGACCTGGTCGGCGTCCAGCGCGTCGTCCAGCACGAGCAGCAGCCGTAACCGGCTGGTCTCCGCGCGCCAGACGGACGTGAGTTCGTCAAGATCGCTCGGCAGCTCGCCCCGAGCCGTCCCGAGCGACCGCAGCAGGTGTTGAAGTGCCTGTTCCGGCGTCTGCCGTCGCCGGGTGCTGTGCGCGCGCAGGTCCACGTACAGGCAGCCGTCCGGATGGTCGGCGCTGAGCTCACGTGCGGCGCGTACGACGAGCGCGGTCTTGCCGACCCCGGCCGGACCGTCCACCGTCACGATCGACACGGATCCGGGGGCGGCGGGCGCGGTCAGCCGGGCCAGCTCGTCCTCCCGCCCGAAAAGGCTGCCGCCGTCGCCGGGCAGTTCGTTGACGGGACGGCGGGGCCGTGACCGCGGGCGGAGCGCGGTGGAGTGCGCCCCGGCCGGGCCGGCGGGGCCCGAACTCCCATTGTGCAGGCGGCCGGCCACCGGACCGACGAGACGTTCGTCGTCCTGCCGCAGCACCGCCTCGTACATCGTGCGGAGGGACGGTCCGGGATCGACGCCGAGCTCGTCGCGCAACCGCGTGCGCATGTGCTCGTAGGCGTTCAGGGCCTCCGCCTGGCGGCCGCCGGCGTACAGAGCGCGCATGCGCAGGGCCAGTACCGACTCGTCGAGCGGGTCGGACGTGGACAGGGCGGCGAGCTCGTCCAGGGTGTCGGCGGACCGGCCCAGCAGGACCAGGCACTCCAGCCTCTCCAGCCGGAGCGAGAGTCGGCGTTCCCCCAAGCGGAGTCGCTCCATCCGGGCGCGCTGACCCGGCAGACCGGTCAGCGGCTCGCCACGGAACAGGGCAAGCGCCTCGGTGTACCGCTCCACGGCGGTGTCTGCGTCGCCGGATGCCTTCGCGGTCTGCGCCTCCGCGGCCCGTTCGTCCAGGTCGCTCACATCGAGCCGGACCGCGCGGCCGACGAAGCCGTACCAGCCCTTGCCGCTGCGGATCACCGAATCCGCAGGCCCGGCGCCCGCGACATCGAGTGCCTTGCGCAACGGGTGGATATGGCTCGGCAGCACCTTGTGGCCCGTCCCCGGCGGCCGCCCGTCCCACAGGTCGTCGATCAACTGCTCATGGCTCACCCGGCTGTCCGCGCGCAGCATGAGCGCGGCGAGTACGGACTGCCGCCGAACCGGCCCCAGATCCAGCAGTGTTCCGTCCCGCCAGGCCCGGAGCGGGCCGAGCAGGGCGATCCGAAGCCCCGTCCGTCCCTGAGGAGTTCTTCCGTACACGCGGCCTCCGCCTCCGCACATCACCGAAACTTCATCAGCATTGCAGCACCCCCGGCCAGGGTCTCGGTGTCGACCTCGCACAACCCGCACAAGCGGTCCGCCGGATGCCGGACCGGAGGGCAGCCGCGCCGACGGCACCGGAGCATCACATCCGGAGTCGGTAACGCCCCTGCCGTCGAGGGTAGTTGGCGATGAAGAGGTCGTGTGACAGCAGAACCGGCACCGTGCCGGTGCGGACGAAGAGGGTGGCCGTGACCTATCTCGTGGAACTGCCGGTCAGTGGGACCGACGGGCGGACGGAAGTGGTGAAGGTACGTGTCGAGGCCGAGGGCGACGGTCTGGTGAGGGTCGCCCGGCCGGGCCAGGTCGTTGCGCGGGCCACGCGCTCGCTGGGCGAGATGGTGGCCTCGGTCAGGCCGGTCGCCCAGAATTTCGTCGACGGCTTCCGTGGCACGGCCCACGGACCCGACGAGATCAGCGTCGAGTTCGGCCTGAGCCTGTCGGCCGAGGCCGACGTGGTGATCTCCAGTACCTCGGCACAGGCCAACTTCACGGTTTCGCTCGTCTGGAACCGCCCTCCCGCCGATCCGCCCGCCGCCCCGCCCCCAGCCGGCCCGGCGGCGGATCCCGACGGCGGCCCGGGCGGGGACGGGGCGGCAGCGTGACAGCGGCCGGTACGCGCACCGACGCCCTCGAAGCGGGAGTGCTCCAGATCCGCGACCGGCGGGGAGAACCGGTCGGCCTGGGGTTCCTGGTCACCGATGAGCTGGCCCTGACCTGCGCCCATGTCGTCAGCGCCGCCCTCGGCACGGGCCACGGCACCGAGCCCTCCGCCGACGACCGGATCGACGTCACGCTTCCGCTGCTGCGGGCCCCAGCCCCCGGCGTCCCGGACAGCGCCCCGCCGATCACGGCGAGCGTCGAACACTGGGTCCCGCCCCAGCCGTCCGGCGCCGGCGACGTGGCCGTACTGCGCCTGGAAACCAGGGTGCGGGGCAGCCGGCCCATCCGGCTGGTGGACGAACCGGACGTGTGGAAGCACCCCGCGCGGGTCTTCGGGTTCCCGGCGGGCCGCCCCGGGGGCGTGTGGCACGCGGCCCTGCTGCGTGCTCGACAGGCGCACGGATGGATTCAGGCAGACCTGGCCGAGGGCGGCTACCGGGTGTCCGGCGGCTTCAGCGGCAGTCCGGTGTGGGACGACGAACTCAGGGGCATCGTCGGCATGATGGCGGTGGCGGAGGAGGGCGAACCCCCGGCGAGCTATCTGATCCCGACGGCCGGTCTGCTGGACGCCTGGCCCGGGCTGCGCCCCCTGGTGCTGCCGCCGTCGCCGTTCCGGTCCCTGACTGCGTTCCAGGAGAGCGACGCCGCCCTCTTCCACGGCCGCCGGACGGAGTCCGACCAGGTCGCCCGCATGGTCTCCCGCGAACGCTGGACCGCGATCGTGGGCCCCTCCGGCTCCGGCAAGTCCTCCCTGGCCCGCGCCGGAGTCGTGCCGAGACTACGGCGGGACGGCACGTCGGTGATCGTGCTGCGGCCCTCGGCGGGCAGCAGCCCGGTCGCCCGGCTGGCCCAGGAACTGCTGGCGCTGCTGGAACCCGGCCTGTCCGGGACCGAGCGGCTGGACCGCGCCCCGGCGCTCGGCCGGGCGCTGACCGGCCGGCGCCCCCTGGCCGACGTCGTCCCCCTGCTGCTCGACCGGCAGGGGACCCGTCGGCTGCTGATCGTGATCGACCAGTTCGAGGAACTGCTCGCGCGCGAGGCGACGGCCGTCGACGAGCTGGCCGCGGTGCTGTTCGACGAGGCCCTGCCGGACACGGTCCGGATCCTGACCACGCTCCGGGCCGACTTCCTGGGCACGGTCCTCGACCACCCGGGGCTCGGCCATGCCTTCGACGGGCGGCGGGCCTACGCCCTCGGCCCGATGAGCACCGGCAGCCTGCGCGACATCATCACCCTTCCGGTGGAGGCCGTCCCCGGCGTCCACTACGAACCCCACCTCGTCGACCGCATCCTCGCCGACACCGGCGCCGAACCCGGCGCGCTGCCCCTGCTCGGCTTCGCCCTCGACGAGCTCTGGCGGGAGCAGCAGGAGGCACACGGGACGCTCACCCATGAGGCGTACGAGAACATCGGCGGCGTCGCCGGCGCCCTGCACGACCACCTCGTCGAGGTCTGGGCCGCCCATGTCCCGGCGGCCGACGAGGCGGCGGCACGGCGGCTGTTCACCCAGCTCATCCGGGTACCCCTGGAGTCGGGAGGCGTCACGCGGCGCGTCGTCACCCGTACCGAACTCGACGCCGGGGCGTGGGACGTCGCGCAGCGCCTCGCCGTCACCCGTCTCCTCGTCACCGGCCGGGACGCCGGGGGGACCGAGACCGTCGAACTGGCCCACGAGGCACTCATCTCCACCTGGGGCAAGCTGGCGGACTGGGCCGCGGAGGACCGTTCCTTCCTGGTCTGGCGTGAGTCCCTGCGCCACGACATGCGCCGCTGGACCGCCGCCGGACGCCCACCCGACCTGCTGCCGAGCGTGGACGCCCTGGCGGGCGCCAAGCCATGGCTGGACACCCGCGGGGCCGAAATCGCCGCTGCCGAGCACGAATTCCTCGAACTCGGCAGCGCCCATCACCGTTCGCGGAGCCGCAGGCGGCGGGCTGTCCGGTCCGGCTTCGGCATCCTGATCGTCCTCGCGGTGCTGTTCGGGGGGATGTTCGCGTACACGCGGCAGCAGAGCGAGGAACGCCAGGCACTCGCCGACTCGCGCTCCCTCACCCAGTTCTCCCAGGACCAGGCCGAGTTCGACCCCGCCCTCTCGGTGAAGCTGGCGCTCGCGGCGTACGACACCGCGCCCACCCAGGAGGCGCGCAGCCAGTTGCTGCGGCAGCACCTCGGCCTCTCGGGATCGACCCGCGTGCTCTCCGGTCTGCTCGGTACGGTCCGGCAGTTCCGGACGAGCCGGGACGGTGACGTCGTCTTCGCCCGGTCGACCCTGGGTCGCGCGACGCTGTTCGTGAACTCGCTCACCGACGGCATGCGCGTCGAGCACTTCTCCCGCAAGGCGGTGTCCAGGGTGATGGTCTCGGCCGACGGCAGCCGCGCCGCCTTCATCGGCGACGACGGGTCCGCCGGCTGGTTCGAGGTGCGGCCGGACGCCGACCGGATCATCGGCCCGGTACACGAACTCCCGTCGGCGAAAGACCTGTTGCACTACCCCTATGCGCCCGGCAGCGGGTTCGCCATGTCCCTGGACGGACGGATGGTCGCCGCCCGGACCGAGGACGAGCTGGTGTGGTGGGACCTGGACCGTGACACCGCCGGGGCCCGGGTGCCCCTGCCGGCGGAGGCGGCCGGAAAGCTGTGGATCGGCCCCGGCAACCGGACCCTGCTGGTGGCGACCTCCGCCTACGACAGGAACCGGATGGACGCCGGACTGATCGAGGTCGACCGGGCCACCGGGAAAACGCGTACGGTCACCCGCGCCGCCGACCAGATCCTGGTCTCGGGAGACCGGAAGACGGCGGCGAGCTGCCTCAACGGAAAGTCGGGCATGACGATCACTCTGCGGCGGATCTCGGACGGCGCCGAACTCGGCCGGTACGCCCACGGCGACCACGCCACCTGCACGATGCGGAGCATCGATCCGACCGGACACCGTGTCGCCACGGGCGACGGCAGGAGCCTGTCCCTGGTCGACCTGTCCCGGTCCGAGCTGATCAGCGAGTCCACGCAGCTCGACGGCGTCACGGAATCGTCGGAGGACCTGGTGACCAACCGAGGCAGAATCCTCGTGGCCGGGAACAGCGACTCCTTGATCAACTACGTCGAACTGCCCACCGTGCCCAACGTCCTGAAAGTGAGCGAGCAGAAACTCAGTGCGGACGGCACGAAGCAGATCAGCCTCGTGGACGAGGGCGCGAGCCTGCAGGTCCACTCCGTGACGGCCGTGGCGGTCGATCCGCCACTGGCCGAGGTGAAGCGCCCGCGACCGTACTGGCTCCCCAAGGACGGATACCAGCTCGTGCTCGACACGGAACGGACCCTGCTGGCCGACTGGGTCGCCAAGGACACCATCGTCATCCGGAGTACGTCCACCTTGAGGGAGACGGCCCGCATCACCGTTCCCGCACCACCGTCCCCCGCCGACCTCCGGTACTTCTTCGACCGTGACAAGCGTCTGGTGACCGTCTCCGGAACCCTGGTGCAGCAGTGGGACACACGCACCGGCGAGGAGCGCGCCCGCTTCGACATCAAGACCCTGACGTCCGGGGGCCGGGCGGACGCCGATCCGCCGACGACGCACGTCAGCAGATACCCCGAGGACGACCAGGTGGCCGTGCTCGTCTGGGGTGACCCCCGGCTCCGGATCGTCGACCTCACGACGGGAACCACCGAGGCGACCGTGAAGGTGCCCACCGATGCCGTCGCCGTACAGATCGACCCCAGCGCACGCTACCTGGCGGTCCTGCGCAGCGGAGGCATGGTGGAGCTCTGGCAGCGCGACCCGCTGCACAAGGAGCTGGGGCCCCTGCGCAGCCTGGCCGAGGACTCGATGAAGCCGTACGTAGCCAGCTTCATCGACAGGAAGGGCGGCTTCGTCGTGGCCGCCAACAGCTCCGTGCGCGTCTACGGGGTCGGCGGCCGCAGCTACCGGGAGTCGTACGACTTCGGCCGCGCGCCCTCCAGCAGCATGCTGGGCGAAGGCGCCTATGTCTTCCGCGACATGACTCCGGACGGCAAGTCCGTGATCTACCAGAACACGGACAACACCGGCGGGCCCTTGCGCCTCGACCCGGCGGAGTGGCGGCGCGCGTTGTGCAAGGTCATCGGCAACCGGACGTTCACTGCCGACGAACGGGCCGGCATTCCCGTACGCCTGCCTAGCCGCCCGGTCTGTCCGTGACCAGGGCCTGGTCCACGACGCGTCCGCGGCGGATCACCAGCGACATCAGTGCCGCCATCGCGCACAGCGCCCCCGCCGCGTACCAGACCACGTCGTAGCTGCCGAACACGTCCCGCGCGACGCCGCCGAGGAAGGCGACCACCGCCGCGCCCACCTGGTGCGAGGCCAGCACCCAGCCGAAGACGATCGCGCTGTCGTCGCCGTACTGCTCACGGCAGAGGGCGAGCGTCGGCGGGACGGTGGCGACCCAGTCGAGCCCGTAGAACACGATGAAGAAGACCATCGGCGGGCGCACTTCGGGGGCCATGAGCATCGGCAGGAACAGCAGCGAGATGCCGCGCAGCGCGTAGTAGACGGCGAGGAGCCGGCGGGCGTCGAAGCGGTCGGTGAGCCAGCCGGAGAAGATCGTGCCGATGACGTCGAAGACCCCGATCACGGCGAGCAGCGAGGCCGCCACGGTGATGGGCATGTGGTGGTCGTGGGCGGAGGGCACGAAGTGGGTGCGGATCAGACCGTTGGTGGAGGCCCCGCAGATCGCGAAGGCACCCGCGAGCAGCCAGAACGGCCCGGTGCGGGCCGCGTCGATCAGCACGCGCACCGCCCGGCGGGCGGCTCCCCGGGCGGGGGCGGGCTTCTCCACGTACGTACCGCCGTACGGGGCGAGGCCCACATCGGCCGGGTGGTCGCGCATCAGGAGCCAGACGAACGGGACGACGACGAGGGACGCCAGGCCGACGGTGACCGAGGCGGGCCGCCAGCCGTGTTCGTCGACGATCCAGGCGCAGAGCGGGAGGAAGACGAGCTGCCCGGAGGCCCCCGCAGCGGTGAGGATGCCGGTGACCAGGCCCCGGCGGGCGACGAACCAGCGGTTCGTGACGGTCGCGGCGAACGCCATCGCCATCGATCCCGTGCCGAGGCCGACCAACAGGCCCCAGTAGATCATCAGTTGCCAGGAGGCCGTCATCCAGACGCTCGCGATGGCCCCGGCCGCCACCATGGTCAGCGCGATCGCCACGACCCGCCGGATGCCGAAGCGGTCCATGAGGGCGGCGGCGAACGGCGCGGTCAGCCCGTACAGCGCCATGTCGATGGAGACCGCGAGCCCGATCTCACCGCGCGACCAGCCGAACTCGGTGTGGAGCGGGTCGATGAGCAGGCCGGGCAGGGAGTTGAAGGCCGCACCGCCGATGATCGTCACGAAGGTGACGGCGGCGACGAGCCAGGCCCGGTGAATGCGGGGGCGGGAGCGGCGGTGCGCCTCGCGCGGCGGCTGCGGCCGACCGTCCTGGGCTGCGCTTTCGATGGTCTCGGTCACATGGACCAGCTTCCTGGCCTGCGGCTTTCCCCACGAGTGGCCGGAGAGACACGGTTCGCAGGAATCGGGCCACGGGATCGGTTCATGCGATCGGATCCTGCGATCGGGTCCTGCCTAGGCGCGCCTCCGGGCCCCCGCGTGCACGGACCAGGCCGCCGCCGCACCCACCGCGTACCAGAACAGATCCGGCGCGTTGAAGGTCGAACCGAGGATCAGCCGGGCCGCCGTGCTGTGTACCGACAGCTCCGCCGGTACGCCGGTGAGCTGCGCGAACTCCACCGCCCAGCTCAGACCCAGTGCCGTGGCAGCCACCGCGAGAGGGCGGGCACGAGGTGCGCAGAAGGCGACGAGCGTGCAGAGCAGCACTGTGTAGAGCGCGCTCCCGGCGTACTTGGCGAGGGCCCCGTCCGCCCCGGCGCGCACGGCGAGACCCGCGGCGACGGTCCCGAGGGCCGCCACCGCCGCAACCCCGCGAGCCATGAGCCTACGGCTGTCACGATCGGCGTCGGGAATGGACATGGGATCTGTCGGCTTCTCCATCACATCGCTAACCTGTATCAGCTCGTGGTCTATACCAGCCACCCGCTCCACCGGTGATCTCCGAGGAGGCCGTCATGCCGCACCGCGTCGTCGTCCTGGCTCTCGACGGAGCGCTCCCCTTCGAACTGGGCATCCCCCAGCGGATCTTCGGCCGCTCCCTCGGCACCGAGCCGGACGGCCGGGACCGGAAGCTGTACGAGGTGGTCACCTGCTCGATCCGCCCGCCCGGCCCGGTCCGGACCGATGCGGACTTCGCCGTTCTCGTGGAGCACGGCCCGGAGGCGCTCGCCACCGCCGACACCGTGGTCATCCCCGCCTCCTACGAGCTGGGCCCGGTCTTCGACGAGGGCAGGCTCACCGAGGAGCTGGCCGCCGCGCTCGCCCTGGTCCGGCCCGGCACCCGGATGGTGTCCATCTGCACCGGCAGCTACGTCCTGGCGGCGGCCGGATACCTCGACGGCCGCCCCGCCACCACGCACTGGTCGTCCGCCGACCACTTCCAGCGGACCTTCCCGCAGGTCCGCGTCGACCCGGACGTCCTGTTCATCGACGACGGCGACGTCCTGACCTCCGCCGGGGTAGCGGCCGGGATCGACCTCTGCCTGCACCTGGTGCGGCGCGACCACGGGGCGGCCGTCGCGAACGAGATCGCCCGCCGCACGGTGGTGCCCCCGTACCGGGACGGCGGGCAGGCCCAGTACATCCACCGCCCGCTCCCCGAACCGCAGTTCGCGACCACGACCGCCGCCCGTGCCTGGGCGCTGGCCCGGCTCGACCGGCCGATCCTGCTGCGGGACATGGCGGAGCAGGAGGCCATGAGCGTACGGACGTTCACGCGCCGCTTCCGCGAGGAGGTCGGGATCAGCCCCGGCCAGTGGCTCACCCAGCAGCGGGTGGAGCGGGCCCGCCAGCTGCTGGAGTCGACGGACCTGTCCATCGACCAGGTGGCCCGGGACGCGGGCTTCGGCACGGCGACCTCGCTGCGCCAGCACCTCCAGGCGGCCCTGGGCGTGCCGCCGACGGTCTACCGGCGTACGTTCCGGTCGTCGGCGGACGCCTAGGACGGACGCCATCAGCGTCAGCCCGCGCGCCCCACCAGGTCGTCCAGCTCGGCCCGGAACAACCGGTCCGGGTCGAAGCCCATGCCCGTGAAGTGGCCCGCCAGCTCCAGGGACAGCACCCCGTGCAGCCGGGTCCAGAACGCCAGGGCCCGCCGCAGCACCCCGGGCGGGGCCGGATGGTCCCCGGCCCAGTCGCGGTGGTCCGCCAGGTGGGCGGCGAACGGCGAGGCGGGCGGGTCCGGTTCGAAGGCCGTCCAGGCGGTCAGCAGGTCGGCCATGATCTCCTGCGAGATGCCGGTGATCTCGTCGGGCGCGTGGTAGCCGGGGACGGGGGTGCCGTAGACGAGGAAGTACCGGTGGGGGTCCGCCAGGGCCCAGTCGCGCAGGACGTGAGCGAGGGCGGCCGGGTCGGCGCCGGTGACGGCCGCCGTGTGGACGGCGTCGGCGAGACTGCGGTACGCGTCCCGGACGAGCTCGGTGATCAGCTCGTCCCGGCCGGCGAAGTAGCGGTAGAGCGCGGGTCCGCTGACGCCCATCCGCTTGGCGATCGCGTTGAGGGAGAGCGCGGAGGCCCCGGCCGTGGCGATCTGCTCCCAGGCGTGCTGCTTGATCTCGGCGCGCACCTGGGCGCGGTAGCGCTCGCGCGGAGTCTTCGCGTCGGACCCGGCCATGGACGGCCACCTTCCCCGGCTCGCTCGCCTGCTACCTGCTGAAAATTTCGTTAGAAGGTATCAGGGAACCCTGTGCCGGCCGGGAAGGCTCAGAACACCAGCACCCCCCGGGCCACCCGCCCGTGGTGCGCGTCGTCGGCCGCCTTGGCGAAGTCCTCCACCGGGTACGTCTCCGTCACCAGCTCGTCCAGCAGCAGCCGGCCCTCCCGGTACAGGTCCGCGTACAGGGCGATGTCCCGCTGCGGCCGCGAGGAGCCGTAGCGGCAGCCCAGGATCGACTTGTCCAGGTACATCGAGGAGACGACGAACGACGCCTCGGCGCTCGCCGCCGGGACGCCGAGCAGGATCGCCTGGCCGTGCCGGTCCAGCAGGTCGATCGCCTGGCGGATCAGCTCGGTGCGGCCGACGCACTCGAAGGCGTGGTCGGCTCCGTCGGGCAGGATGTCGCGCACCCCGTCGGCCGAGGTCAGGAAGTGCGTGGCGCCGAACCGCCGGGCCACCGCCTCCTTCGCCGGGTTGCTGTCGACGGCGACGACGGTGAGCGCACCGGCCAGCCGGGCCCCCTGGAGCACGTTGAGGCCGATGCCGCCGGTGCCGATGACCACGACGCTGTCGCCGAGGCCGACCTGCGCCCGGTTCAGGACGGCCCCGACGCCGGTGAGTACCCCGCAGCCGATCAGGGCGGCGGAGGTGAGGGGCAGATCGGCCGGGATCTTCACGGCCTGGACGGCGCGCACCACCGTACGTTCCGCGAAGGCGGAGTTGGAGGCGAACTGGAACACCGGCTCCCCGCCCCGCGAGAACGGCCGCCCGGGCCGCCCGATCGCCTTGCGGCACATGGTCGGCCTGCCCCGGTCGCACTGGGCGCAGGCCCCGCAGTTGGCGAGGGTGGACAGCGCGACATGGTCACCGGGCCGTACGTGGACGACGCCGGGTCCGACCGCCTCCACCACGCCCGCGCCCTCGTGGCCGAGCACCACGGGGACGGGGAAGGGGATCGTGCCGTCGATGACCGACAGGTCGCTGTGGCAGAGCCCGGCGGCGGCGATCGCCACCAGCACCTCGCCGGGGCCCGGGTCGCGTATCTCCAGGTCGTCGACGACCTCGGTCCGTGTGCCGTCGAAGACGACGCCTCTCATCTGGGCTCCCTCGGTAGGCCGAGCACCCGCTCGGCGATGATGTTCCGCTGGATCTCGTCGGAGCCGCCGTAGATGGTGTCGGCCCGGCTGAAGAGGAACAGGTGCTGCGCGGGGTCGATCTCGTACGGCCGGTCCGCCGTCCACGGCTCCGGTCCGGCCGCCCCCGCCTCTCCCGCGACCGCCACCGCCAGCTCCCCCAGCCGCTGGTGCCAGCCGCCCCACAGCAGCTTCGCGACGCTGGGCGCGCCCGGGTCGCCGGTGGTGCCGAGGGTGCGCAGGGCGTGCCGGCGCATGGTGTCCAGCTCGGCCCACTGGCGTACGAGCCGGGCCCTGATGACCGGGTCCTCTGCGGCCCCGCTCGCCACGGCGGCGGCGACGACCCGGCCCAGCTCCTCGGCGAAGCCGATCTGCTGGGCGAGGGTGGAGACCCCGCGTTCCACGGCGAGCAGGCCCATGGCCACCTGCCAGCCGTTGCCCTCGCCGCCGACGGTCTCCGTGGCCCGGGCCCCGTCGAAGAACACCTCGTTGAACTCGCTGGTCCCGGTCAGCTGGCGGATCGGCCGCACCTCGATCCGCCCCGGCTGATCCATCTCCAGCAGCAGGAACGACAGTCCGTGGTGACGGGTGGAGCCGGGGTCGGTGCGGGCGAGGACGAAGCAGAAGTCGGCGTCCAGGGCGAGCGAGGTCCAGATCTTCTGGCCGGTGACGGTGTAGCCGCCGGTGGTGGTGTCCGGGGTGGCGGTGGTCCGTATCCCGGCGAGGTCGGAGCCGGCGCCCGGCTCGCTGTACCCCTGGCACCAGAGGGTCTCGCCGCGGGCGACGGGGGGCAGATGGCGGCGCTTCTGTTCCTCGGTGCCGTATGTGATGAGGGTCGGGGCGAGGAGGTTCTCCCCGATGTGGCCCATCCGGGCGGGGGCTCCGGACCGGGCGTACTCCTCGGCCCAGACGACCTGCTCGGGGAGGGTGGCTCGGCGGTTGCCGTACGTCTCGCCGTCCTCGCCCGGCCAGCCGATGCCGATCCAGCCGGCCTTGCCCAACTCGCGTTCCCACGCGCGGGGGTGGGGGGTGGGGGTGTCGGTGAGGCGGTCCGCCAGCCAGGCGCGCACCTCGGTACGAAAGTCCATCCGTGCCTCCTGTCCCTGGGGGCTCCGCCCCCAGACCCCCGCTGCTCAAACGCCGCAGGGGCTTGGTTTTCAAGCCCCTCCGGCGATTGAGGAGCGGGGGCTTGGTTTTCAAGCCCCTCCGGCGATTGAGGAGCGGGGGTTCGGGGGCGGAGCCCCCGAGGGCGGTCACCGGTTCGGCCGGTCCCCCGACTTCGCCGCTGCCGCCATCTCCGCCACCCGCTCCAGCATCGGCATCGGATCCACCCCCACCGTCCCCGGCAGGAAGTCCGCGATCCGTTCCGGGGTCCAGGCCGCCCCCTCCGCGTACCCCGCCCGCAACTCCCTCGGCTGGGCCCAGACCGCGATCTTCGGGCCCGCGATCGTGTAGACCTGGCCGGTGATCCCCTCCGCCCGCGCCCGCTCGCTCAGCAGGTAGACGACCAGCGCCGCCACGTCCTCCGGCTCCCCGATCTCCTTCAGCTCCATCGGGACCTCGGCCGACATCCGGGTCCGGGCGACGGGCGCGACCGCGTTCGCCGTGACCCCGTAGCGGTGCAGACCCAGCGCCGCGCTGCGGACCAGCGAGATGATCCCGCCCTTCGCGGCGCTGTAGTTGGCCTGCGAGACGCTGCCCTGGTGGTTGCCGCTGGTGAAGCCGATCAGCGTGCCCCCGCCCTCCTGCTTCCGCATCACCGCCGACGCGGCCCGGAAGACGGTGAACGTGCCTTTCAAGTGCGTGGCGAGGACCGGGTCCCACTCCTCCTCGGACATGTTGAACAGCATCCGCTCACGCAGGATCCCGGCCACGCAGACCACCCCGTCGAGCCGGCCGTACTCCGCCAGCGCCGTGTCCACGATCCGCTGCCCGCCCGCCATCGTGGAGATGTCGTCCGCGACCGCGACCGCCGTGCCGCCCACCGCCTCGATCTCCTTGACGACGGAACGGGCGACCTCGCTGGTCGGCTCGGAGCCCTCGACGGAGACGCCGTAGTCGTTGACGACGACCCGCGCCCCCTCCGCCGCCGCGGCGAGCGCGACCGCCCGGCCGATGCCCCGGCCAGCCCCCGTCACGGCGACCACCCTGCCTGCCAAGAAGTTCCCCATGCCCGGCCCCTTCCCGCGATTTCTGACGGACCGTTAGATTTTACGGGCAGTCGGACAGTCGCGCACAAGACCCAGGAGGCCTCCATGTCCCTGCCGGCCGAGTTCCACGAGATCGCGGGGCGCGTCAACAACTGGGGCCGCTGGGGAGAGGCCGACGAACTCGGGACGCTCAACCTGATCACCGACGCCGTCGTACGGGAGGCCGTCGGAGCCGTCCGCACCGGCCGCCGGATACCGCTCGCGCTGCCGCTCCGGCAGGACGGCGTACAGAGCGGACTCATCCCGGGCCGGGTCAATCCGCTGCACACCATGGTCCAGATCAACCAGGAGATCTTCGGCCCCGGCACGATCGCCACCAGCGACGACGCCGTCACGATGGGCCTCCAGGCGGCCACCCACTGGGACGCCCTGCCCCATGTCTCGCACAGCGGGAAGATCTACAACGGCCGCCCGGCGGACACGATCACCGCCCACGGCGGGGCCCGGTTCTCGTCCATCGCCGCCGTGGCGCACCTCGTCTCGCGCGGGGTGCTGCTGGACGTGGCCCGCGCCCGGGGCGTGGACCGGCTGCCGGGCGATCACGCCGTCACTCCGGAGGACCTGGCGGCGGCGGAGGAGTTCGGGGGCGTACGCGTACGGGCCGGGGACATCGTGCTCGTACGGACCGGGCAGATGCGCCTCGCACTGGACGGGGACCGGGACGCCTACGGCTACCCGTCGCCGGGGCTCTCCGTGCGCACGCCCGAGTGGTTCCACGCCCGGGACGTCGCGGCCGTCGCCAACGACACCCTGACCTTCGAGATCTTCCCGCCGGAGATCGCGGACCTGTGGCTGCCCGTGCACGCGCTGCACCTGGTCGAGATGGGCCTGCTCCAGGGCCAGAACTGGAACCTGGAGGCCCTGTCCACCGCCTGCGCGGAGGAGGGCCGGCACGCCTTCCTGCTCACCGCCGCGCCGGAGCCGTTCGCCGGGGCCACCGGGTCGCCGGTCGCCCCGGTGGCCATCCTGTAGGGCGGCCTCAGGCCAGGTTGTCGGTGAAGACGCAGGACGGCGGTTCGCACACCTCGCCGCCGCCCTGGACGACCACCGTGGGCTCCGCGGTCCGGACCGGCGCGCTCCGGTCGACCTCGCACCAGATCTGCTTGCCCGCGCCCTCCGGCAGCCAGCCCCAGCGGTCGGCGAGCCCGTCCACCAGCTCCAGGCCCCGGCCGCCCGTGTCCTCGCCCGCCGCGTGCCGCTGGAGCGGCGGGCAGTCGCTGGCGTCGGCGACCTCGACCCGGACGGTCCCGGCGCCGCCGGAGGCCCCGCCGCCGCCGAAGAGCATCCGCAGCACGGCGGGGCAGCCCGTGTGGACGACGGCGTTGGTGACCAGCTCCGAGATCAGCAGGATGAGCGTCTCGGCGAGCGGCTCGTCATCCCCTATCCCGGATCCGACCAGGCGCGACCGCGCCCACCTACGGGCCCGCCCGACCTCTGCGGGATCCGGACCGACCTCCAGCTGAACCTGAAGCACCTGCACCGCTCACACCATCCGAACCGGCGGACACATCGCCTCGCGCCTCCTCAGGGTCACGGAACGTGATTCCCTTACGCGACAGCATGGTTGACGTACAGTCACCGCAACAAGCGCTTCGGGCATATTCCAGCGCGAAGGAGTACGCGTGGTGCATACTGTGCGACGCACGCTGCGGGGAGTCGAACAGGAGCGCGCAGAGACTGCGAGAAACGCTCTTCGGGCAGGCCCGGCACATCTCCGGCGAGAGCCCTCGCTCCGGACCGGCGCCGCCGCACAGGCCGCCCCCGGATCGCCCGGTTCCAGAACCACTCGCATCCCACGGAGCGTACCCGAGCCGGGCCCCGACTCCACCCGGTGACGAATCACGCAAAGGACACAACCCGGTATCGACACCCGGCGGATGCGCTGTGTCACCCTCCGCCCCCCGCTTCCCGGACCGGCCGTCCGGGCGCCGCCGAGCTGCGCGGAAGCCGCCCCGCCGCCCCCAGATCTGCGGCGAGCAGCTCCTCGGTGCCCGCCCCGGTGAGCCAGGAGGCGGCCCGGAGCCAGGCCCGTTTCAGGTGGAGGTGAACATCTGCCTCCCAGGTGAAGCCCATCCCGCCGTGGATCTGGAGGCAGTCACGGGCGTTGCGTACGGCTGCCTCGTCGGCGAGGAGTTTGGCCGCCGCGATCTCCACCGGGTCCCCGGTCACGGCGGCCGCGTACACGGCGGCGCGGGCCGGTTCGGTGCGGGCGAGCATGTCGGCGCAGAGATGTTTGACCGCCTGGAACGCTCCGACGGGAGATCCGAACTGCTCGCGGCTTCCGGCGTGTTGAACGGCCGCCTCGGTGGTCCGTGCGGCGCTGCCGAGCTGCTCGGCTGCGGTGAGCAGCGCGGCCTCGAAGCGGAACCGCCCGGCGTGCGCCGGGGTGCGCTCCGTCGCGGCCGGGGCACGTTCCGCGACCGCCCGCGCACTGTGCAGCGGGGTGAGCGGGTCCATCGACCGTACGGGCCGGGCGGCGGCCACGAAGGCGCGCAGCGCCTCCCCGGTCAGCGACTCCGCGCCCGTCGCCTCCCCGGCCGGCGGCTCGGCCCCCACCACCAGCACCGCGTCCGCCTCCGCCAGGTGCGCCACCGCCAGGTCCCCGGCCACGGCCGTCACCACCTCCTCACCCTCGGCGGCCCCCTTCACCAGGCCCGCCGCCAGGTGTGTGGCGACCAGCGGGCCAGGCAGCAGCGCCCGGCCCGCCTCCTCGAAGAGCAGCACCGCTTCGGGCAGCCCGAGGCCCACCCCGCCCGCCTCCTCCGGCAGCCGCAGCGCGAAGAACCCGGCCGCGCCCAGCTCCCGCCACAGCGACCGGTCCAGGGCCCCGCCCCGCTCCACCGCGGCCCGCAGCCGGTCCCGGTCGAAGACCGCGCCGAGCAGGTCGCGCATACCGGACCGCAGGGCCCGCTGGTCGTCCGAGAGCTGGAAGTCCACGGTGGCCTCAGCGCCCCTTCGGCAGGCCGAGGATGCGCTCGGCGACGATGTTGCGCTGGATCTGCGAGGTGCCCGCGGCGATGGTGTAGGAGAGGGAGGACAGCCGGTCCAGGACCCATTCCCGGTCCAGGTCGAACGCGTCGCCGCCCCCGAGCACCTCCGCCGCCGCCTCGTACAGTTCCTGGCGGAGCCCGGAGTAGCGCAGCTTGAAGACCGAGCCGCCGACGCCGGGGACCACGCCCGTGTGCTCGGACTCGCTCACGTTGGCCTGAGTGAGCCGCCACAGGGCCCGGAACCCGGCGTTCAGCCGCCCGAGCCGCCGCCTCAGCACCGGGTCGTCCCAGCGCCCGTTGCGCCGGGCCTCGTCGGCGAGCGCGTCCAGGGTGCGGCGGCAGGCGACGACCTCGCCGACGAAGGCGGTGCCGCGTTCGAAGGAGAGGGTGACCATGGTGACGCGCCAGCCGTCGTTCTCGTCCCCGACCCGGTTGCGTACCGGCACCCGGACCTCGTCGAGGAAGACCTCGGCGAACTCGGTGGACCCGGCGAGCGTCCGCAGCGGCCGGACCGTGATCCCCGGGGCGTCCATCGGCATCGCGAGCCAGCTGATGCCCCGGTGTTTCGGCGCGTCCGGGTCGGTCCGCACCAGCAGCTCGCACCAGTCGGCGACCTCGGCGTGCGAGGTCCAGATCTTCTGCCCGGTGACCACGTAGTCGTCGCCGTCGCGCACCGCCCGTGTCCGCAGCGCGGCCAGGTCGGAGCCCGCGTCCGGCTCGCTGAACCCCTGGCACCAGATCTCGTCGCCGCGCAGCACCGGGGGCAGCCAGCGGGCGCGCTGCCCGGCCGTGCCCTCGGCGGCGATCGTCGGCCCGGCGTGCAGCAGCCCGACGAAGTTCGCCCCGACGTAGGGGGCCCCGGCCCTCTCGGTCTCCTCCAGGAAGATCAGGTGCTGCGTCGGGGTGGCCCCCTGTCCGCCCGCGTCGACCGGCCAGTGCAGACCCGCGTACCCGGCGTCGTACAGCATCCGCTGCCAGGTGGTGTCGTACGCCCGGCGCGCGGGCCAGTCGTCGGGCGAGGGCTTCGGGGGCAGGCCGGGGAGCACGCCGGCCAGCCACTCCCGCAGCCGCCGCCGGAACTCCTCCTCGGCCTCCGTGTACGCGAGATCCACGGTTCCGCCGCCTACTTGTCGAGGTCCAGGCCGAGCATCCGGATCGCGTTTCCGCGCATCAGTTTGTAGACGGTCTCCTCGTCCAGTCCCTTGACGTGGTCGAGGGCGACCTCCTTGGTGTGCGGGAAAGTCGAGTCCACGTGCGGGTAGTCGGTCTCGAAGGTGGCGTTGTCTCGGCCGACGACGTCCAGCGCGGAGATGCCGTGCTTGTCGCGGAAGAAGCAGCAGAACATCTGCCGGTAGTAGTACGTGGAGGGCGGCTCGGGGATCAGGTCGCGCACCCCGCCCCAGGCCCGGTGCTCCTCCCACACGTCGTCGGCGCGCTCCAGGGCGTACGGGATCCACCCCATCTGCCCCTCGCTGTACGCCAGTTTGAGCGTCGGGAACTTCACCAGCACTCCGCTGAAGAGGAAATCCATCATCGAGGCCATCGCGTTGTTGAAGGAGAGCGAGGCCTGCACGGCGGGCGGGGCGTCGGGGGACGCGGCGGGCATCTGGGAGCTGGAGCCGATGTGCATGTTGACGACGGTGCCGGTCTCCTGGCAGACGGCGAAGAACGGGTCCCAGTAGCCGGTGTGGATGGAGGGGAGCCCGAGGTAGGTGGGGATCTCGGAGAAGGTGACCGCGCGGACGCCCCTCGCCGCGTTCCGCTTGATCTCGGCGACCGCGAGGTCGATGTCCCAGAGCGGGATGATGCAGAGGGGGATCAGCCGGCCTCCGCTGTCTCCGCACCACTCCTCGACCATCCAGTCGTTGTAGGCGCGCACGCAGGCGAGGGCGACCTCCTTGTCGTGGGCCTCGGCGAAGGTCTGCCCGCAGAAGCGCGGGAAGGTCGGGAAGCAGAGGGAGGCCTCGACGTGGTTGAGGTCCATGTCCTTGAGGCGCTCGGCCGGGTCCCAGCAGCCGGGGCGCATCTCGGCCCGGGTGATGCCCTCCAGGGTCATGTCGTCGCGGTCGAAGCCGACGGCGGCGATGTTCCGCTTGTACGGGAACTTCAGGTCCTCGTAGATCCACCAGTCGGTGGGCGGCCCGTCCGGGTCCATCGTGATGACGTACTTCCCGCCCGTGTACGCCAGCTCCCCGATGCCCGCCGTGAGCGGCTGGGGGCCGCGCTCGCGGTACTTCGCGGGGAGCCAGGTGGAGAAGAGGTGCGCGGGCTCGATCACATGGTCGTCGACGCTGACGATCCGAGGCAGTTCCGTGTCCGTCATGGTGTGTCGTCCCCTCCGGCGCACCCGGCGGACGTCCCGCACCCAGGCGCTTTCTGATGGTCCGTCAGATACAGTCGCGGCCTTCAGGCTAGCCCCGCCCCCCTGGACCGACAAGGCGCGGAGCCCTACGCTCTGCGCAATATCTGACTGGCCGTCAGTTCGGAGGGATCCCTGTGACCGCCGTGAACGACGTGACCGCACTCGCCCGCACCCTGGGCGCCTCCCGCACCTTCTGGGAGCTGATCGAGGCCCGCACCGCCCTCACCCCCGACCGCCCGGTGCTGCTCCAGGAGGAGAGGACCCTGACCTTCGGCGAGCTGCGGGACCGCGCGGAGCGGGTGGCCGCCGGGCTGTACGGGATGGGGGTGCGGGCGGGCACCGTCGTCGCCTGGCAGCTGCCGACCCGCCTGGAGACGGCCGTGCTCTCCTTCGCCCTGACCCGGCTCGGGGCGGTGCAGAGTCCGGTCATCCCGTTCTACCGGGACCGCGAAGTGCGGTTCGCGCTGAGGGAGTCGGGGGCGGCGTTCTTCGCCGTGCCGGGCGTCTGGCGGGGCTTCGACCACACCGCGATGGCTGAGCGGATCGCCGGCGAACTCCCGGACCCGCCGCGCGTCTTCGAGGCGTACGACGTCCTCCCCGACGGCGACCCGGCGGTCCTGCCGCCCCCGCCGGAACCGGCCTGTGGCGAGGAGGTCCGCTGGATCTACTGGACCTCGGGCACCACGTCCGACCCCAAGGGCGTCCTGCACACCGACCGTTCGCTGATCGCGGGCGGCTCGTGCCTCGCCCACGCGCTGGGGCTCGGCGCGGACGACGTGGGCTCGATGGCGTTCCCGTACGCCCATGTCGCCGGACCCGACTACACGGTGATGCTGCTGCTGTACGGGTTCCCGGCGGTGATGTTCGAGCAGTTCGCGCTGCCGGACACGCTGGCGGAGTACCGGCTCCACGGGGTGACCGTGGCGGGCGGGTCGACGGCGTTCTACACGATGTTCCTGGCCGAGCAGCGCAAGGACCCGGACCGCCCGATCGTCCCGTCCCTCCGCCTCCTCGCGGGCGGCGGGGCGCCCAAGCCGCCGGAGGTCTACCACGCGGTGGTGCGGGAGATGGGGGTCCAGCTCACCCACGGGTACGGCATGACCGAGGTCCCGATGATCACCATGGGCGCCCCGGACGACACGGCGGAGAACCTCGCCACGACGGAGGGCCGGCCTCCCGAGGGCATGGAGATCCGGATCACCGACGAGCACGGCAAGCCGCTGCCGTACGGCGTGGAGGGCGAGGTGCGGCTGCGCGGGGAGGCGGTCTGCCGGGGCTATCTCGACGCGCGGGCCTCCGCGTCCGCCTTCGACGCCGAGGGGTTCCTGATCACCGGGGACGTGGGCCTCCTCCGGGAGAGCGGACACCTCACACTCACCGGGCGGCTGAAGGACATCATCATCCGCAAGGGGGAGAACATCTCCGCCAAGGAGATCGAGGACCTGCTCCACACGCACCCGGGCGTGGCCGACGCGGCGGTGATCGGCCTGCCCGACCCGGAGCGCGGCGAACGGGTCTGCGCGGTGATCGAACAGCCGCCGGGTGCCCCGCCGTTGACGCCGGCCGAGCTCGCGGCCCACCTTCTCGACGCGGGGCTCGCCCGCCACAAGGTCCCCGAGCAACTGGAGCTGCTGGACGCCCTGCCCCGCAACGAGACGCTGCGCAAGGTGCTCAAGTACAAGCTGCGGGAGCGGTTCGGCGGGTGAGCGAGGCGTTACGGGGGCGGGCTCGCCGCCCCCGTAACGCCGGAACGGCTACGCGTCGGGCTCGATCACCGTGAAGTACACGGCGAGCGCCGCCACCACATCGCCCTCCGCGACCTTCCCGTCCCGGTCGGTGTCCAGGCTCTGGGCGGCGACACCCGCGATCTCGGCGCTGGCGCCCAGAACCCGGAGCGCCCGCTCCACGTTCGCCACCGACGCTCTGCCGTCGTTCCCGCCGTCCGCGACCGCGATGACCGCCCGCAGGAACGGCCGGGCGATCTCCGCGAACCGCTCGGGATTGTCCCGGAGCCGCTTCACCGCCCCGCCCACGAACTCCTCACGGGTGACCCGCTGGTCCCCGTCCACATCGGCGATACCCGCCATGCCCTGCCAGAAGGCCTCGGCCCCGGTGTAGAGGGCCTGCCCCTTGTCGCAACGGGCCGTCGTACCGAACTCGGTGAGCAGACGGGCGGCTGCGGCGTTGAAATCGGCGCGATCGATGTAGCCGTTGCCGTCCTGGTCGAAGGCGGCGAAGCGGTGCGCGATCTTTCGCTCGTACTCTGCGCTGTCCATGCGGGGAGCGTACGTCGCCGGAGGCGTTCACGTGTCACCGCGAAGCTGTTCCTGTGTGACAACCTCGCATCGGCGGGCGCCGCTTCAGGCGCTCAGCGGCCTGCACTCCTCGTCGGTGGCCGACAGTGCGTCGGGGTAGACGTCGAAGAGCCGGCGCACGCCGAGCGCGCCGAGCACCTTGTTGACGTGCGAGCCGTCCTCCGCGCCCCGGGCCGGGAGGATCAGCCGCAGGCGGCCGCCGCAGGACTTCATCAGGCGGCGGGAGGCGATCAGCACGCCGACGCCGCTGGAGTCGCAGAAGAAGACGTCGGACAGGTCGAGCACCACATCGTGCTGCCCCTCCGCGACCGCGTCGTGGACGGACTGGCGCACGACGGGCGAGGTCACCAGATCGAGTTCACCGCTTATGCGCAGCACGGCCCAGGAGCCCTGCTCCGCCTCGTCCACCTTGAGCGTCACGACTGGACCTCTCGTTCCGGGGCTCCCGGCAATACCGGAAGTTTCCGTTCCTCCTCGCGGCTGCCCAACCGCACCCCCATGAAACACCGAAGTACCCGACAAGGCCCAGGAGATTTCCGGCGTAAAGGCGCAGTTCGGCCCGTTTTCGCTGGTCGGGACGGTCGGGGAGGCATCGGGGCCGAAAATCGACTACCGTCGTCGGCCACGCGCCGCGGGAGGAGAGTTGCTTCAAAGGCGCGTGCACCGCACACCGGGCGGACTACATTCGGTCCTCACGGGCACAGGGTGCATCACGGAGCTGGGCAGAACGCAGGACAGAGCCGGGGGCTGGGGGGTTCATGGCGAAGGACACAGCACCCCGCTGGGACCGCAGGATGCAGCAGAGGCTGGCCCGCGGCGAGGCGGCGGCCCTCGGCGAGCTCTACGACCGGTTCGCGGCTCTCGTCCACAGCCAGGCGCACCGGATGCTCGACGACGAGGACGCCGCCGACCTGGTGACCCGCGAGGTCTTCGCCCAGGTCTGGGAGAACCCCGAGGCGTACGACCCGAAGCAGGGCTCGATGCGTTCCTGGGTGGCCCGCCTCACCCACCGCCGGTCCGTCCAGCGGCTGCGCAGCGCGGCGGCTTCCTCGTACGCGGCGGAGCACGGGGATGACGCGGTGCCCGACCCGGAGGAGCTGGAACGGCGGGTGCGCAGCGCCACGGCCGCCGCCCGCGCCGACTACATCGTCGCCTCGATGCCCGTACCGCTGCGGGCGGCCATGGAGCTGGCGTACATCCACCGGAGGGACTACCGGCAGACCGCGGCCGATCTCGGGGTCACCGAGGACGAGGCGCGCCGCCGGCTCCGGCTGGGGCTGCAACTGCTCTCCACGGCGAACGCCCGCCCGCTCGAAGGGTCCGCGCCACCCGGTTACGGACGGGCCCGGTGAGCGGCGACGGACGCGAGAGCGAGGGCGGCGAGGAGGAGGTGCGCGGCGCCCGCCGGATACCGGGCCCGCGCGGGGCGGCGGACGACCTCGACCTGGCGTCCGTCCCGCTGCCGCCCCTGCCGCCGCCCGGCGGAACCGCCCCGGACGAGGCCGTACCGGAACAGTCGACCTCGAAGCCGGAGCGGGACGAACCGGAACCTCCGGCGGCGGAACCGGCTCCCGGGCCCGGCCCCGGCCCGGAGGCGGCCGACGGCGGTCCGGAGGCCGGGTCCGGCGCTGAGCCCGTTCAGGGCCCCGGCCCGGAGGCGGCCGACGGCGGCCCGGAGGCCCGGCCCCCGGAGCTCTTCGTGAGTTCCGCCCCGGTCGACCTCCCCCACCAGGTCCTCAAGGCTCTCCTCGGCGCCTGGGCGCTGTCCGCCTGCTCGGCGGAGGAGACCGCCGCCGTGGAGGACCACCTCACGGGGTGCGCCCCGTGCGCGGACGAGGCGCTGCGGCTGCGGGACGCGGTGGGGCTGCTGCACACCGACGGCTCCCTGGACCTCGACCCGACGCTCCGCACGCGGGTGCTGGACGGCTGCTTCGGCCGCCGCCCGGCCCGGATACCGGTGCCGGAGTGGGCCGCCCCGTACGACGCCGAGACCGCCCGGCTCGACGCGCTGCTCCGCGACATCGGGGACTCGGAGTGGCACGCCCCGGTGCGGCTCCAGTGGTTCGAGGAGGAGCGCCAGGTCAGCCGCCGGACCACGGTCGCCGGGGTGATCGGGCATCTGATGGCCGTCGACGGGCTGCTGTCCGCCGCGCTCGGGCTCGACGACCCGCTCGACGGCGGCAAGGCGCCGCTGGACCCCACCGAGCGGACCGAGACGTACTGGTCGGCGACGCGCCGGCCGCCCACCCGGGCCGTCCGTGAACCCTGGCGCGCCCAGAGCCACGAGCTGATCCGTACGGCGTCCTTCGCGGGGCGGAACGTCGCCGAGACGTCCGTCTCCTACGGCGCCTTCGCCCTGCCGCTCCAGGACGCCGCCCTGGACCGGGCGTTCGAGTGCTGGGTGCACGGCGGGGACATCGCCGACGCCGTCGACTACCCCTACCCGGCCCCGTCCGCGGCCCATCTGCACCGGATGATCGACCTGGCGGCCCGGATGCTGCCGGGCGCCCTCGCGGGCCGCCGCGGCGCCGGACTGGCCGGGCCGGCGAAGGACCTGGTCCCGGCCGGGGCGCCGGGCCGCTCGCTCCATCTGGAGATCGAGGGCCACGGCGGAGGCGACTGGTACATCGCGCTGGACTCCCCGGCCGCCGTCGGCGCGCCCGAGCGCGCGGTGGCGCAGGTCGCGCTGGACGGGGTCGAGTTCTGCCGGCTCGTCGCGGGCCACATCTCGCCGGTGGAAGCGGCGGCGGGCCAGGAGGGCGACCGCGAGGCCATCCGCGACGTGCTGTTCGCGGCGGCCTCGCTCAGCCGGCTCTGAGCCCGAACCCGACGGTTACCCGAAGACCACCGTGCGGCGGCCGTTGAGCAGGATGCGCCGCTCCGCGTGCCACTTCACCGCGCGCGCCAGCGCCTGGCACTCCACGTCCCGGCCGATGGCCACCAGCTGGTCGGGGGTCACGTCGTGGCCGACGCGCTCGACCTCCTGCTCGATGATCGGGCCCTCGTCGAGGTCGGCGGTGACGTAGTGCGCGGTCGCGCCGATCAGCTTCACGCCCCGGGCGTGCGCCTGGTGGTAGGGCTTGGCGCCCTTGAAGCTCGGCAGGAACGAGTGGTGGATGTTGATGATCCGGCCGCTGAGCTGCTTGCAGAGATCGTCGGAGAGGACCTGCATGTAGCGGGCCAGGACGACCAGCTCGACGCTCTCCTCGCGGACCAGCTCCAGCAGCGCCGCCTCCGCCTCCGGCTTGTTGTCCTTGGTCACCGGGAGGTGCCGGAAGGGGATGCCGTACGAGGCGACGAGCTCGGCGAAGTCCGTGTGGTTGGAGACGACGGCCGCGATCTCGACCGGCAGCGCGCCCGTACGGGAACGGAACAGCAGGTCGTTGAGGCAGTGGCCGAACTTGCTGACCATCAGGACGATCCGCATCTTCTCGTCCGACCGGTGGATCTGCCACTCCATCCGGAAGGCCTCGCCGATCGCGGCGAAGCTGGCGCGCAGCTTGTCCACGGTCACGGTGGCGTCCGCCGAGAAGTGGACGCGCATGAAGAACAGACCCGTGTCGTGGTCCCCGAACTGCTGGCTGTCCTCGATGTTGCAGCCGGTCATGAAGAGATAGCTCGACACGGCGTGCACGATGCCCTGTTTGTCGGGGCAGGAGAGCGTGAGGACGTACTGCTCGGTCGCGGCGGCGTCCGGGATGGCGGCGGAGGCGGGCTGTGGCGCGGTCATCCTTGTAGCGTGCCACACCCGCCGCCCGCTAGGCGGCCCTGGTCATGATGCGGATGACATCCAGCGAGCGGGGCGGTATGTCCGGATCCTCCGCGTCGTTGGTGGCGAGCATCACATGGGCCTCGCGGGCCGCGTGGACGGCCTCCGGCCAGCCGTGGTGCTCCAGATAGGCGGAGACGGGGGCGTCCGCGCCGACCTGGTGCATGATCCGCAGCACCCGCAGGGCGGCGGCGTCCACGGCGGCGGCCTCGGCGGAGTCCCTGAATATGGTGCCGACGTACTTCTCGGCGGACCAGTTGTCGAGCCAGGTGTCCTCGACCAGGCGGTACACGGCGTCGGTGACGTCCCCGTACCCTTCCCGGCCGGCGAGCCAGCACTCGTGGTGGAAGACGGGGTCGGAGAGCATGTGCAGCGCCGAGCGCACGTTGGTGCGCCAGCGCCACCACGGCATGTCAGTGAGCGGCATGCCGCCCATGGTGGAGGAGCGACGGCCGCGACGGGAAGAGTTCTCCGAACCTTGCTGCACGGTTCTCGATCGTACGTTCCTTCACCGCGCCTCCGCACGGGCCCCCGCAATTCACCTGGACGTCACCGACCGTTGAACACGGCACACCGCGCCGTTACCCCGGGCCCGGAAGGGTCCTTTTCCATGACCGGACGGCGACGCCCCACCTTTCCCCGCCCCTTCCCGGGCGTCATCAGCGCGGCGGCGGCGGGGGCGCTCCTGCTGTCCGGCTGCGGCGTGCTCCCTGGAGCCACGGGGGGTTCCAGGGAGCCCGTCACCGTGATGACCTGGGCCCCCGACCGGTCCGAGGACATCAACGCGGTGAAGATGGCCGGGGTGCCCGCGATGGCGCAGACGTACGCCCGCTGGGTCAACGACACCGGCGGCATCGACGGGCGCGAGCTGCGGGTGATCGTCTGCGACGAGGGCGACACCTCGATCGGCGCCGAGCGGTGCGCGCGGGAGGCCGTCGACAAGAAGGTGGCCGCCGTCGTCGGTTCGTACAGCCGCCACGGGCAGAGCTTCATGCCCGCGCTGGAGGCGGGCGGCGTCCCGTACATCGGCGGTTACGGCGCCTCCACCGAGGAGTTCAGCAGCTACCTCTCCTACCCGGTCAACGGCGGCCAGTCGGCCCTGCTGGCGGGCCACGGGCGGCAGTTGGGCGGCAGCTGCACACGGGTCTCGCTGGTGCGGCCCGACTCCATCGGCGGCGACGGCATGCCACCGCTCCTCAACAACGGGCTGCTGGCCGCGAACCGGCCCGCCTCCACCGACATCCTGGCCCCCCTGGACGCCACGTCCTACGACGAGCAGGCCACGCAGGCCCTGGAGCGGTCCGGCGGCGGTTGTGTGACGGCGGTGCTCGGCGCCCGTACGGAGACGTTCTTCGACTCCTTCCGCCGGCTGGAGCCGGACGGCGAGCAGGTCAGGATCTCCTCCGTGCTGGGCAGCGTCAACCAGCCGCTCATCGACCGCACGGGCGGCCGGAACAGCCCCTTCGAGGGCGCCTACGTCACCGGCTGGTACCCGGACGCGAAGAACTCCCGCTGGCAGCAGATGCGCGACGTGATCGAGAAGTACGCCTTCGGGGACAACCGCATCGACCCGGACGACACCACCGTCCAGACGACCTGGATCGCCTACACCGCGCTGCGGGCGGCCGTCCGGGCGATCGGCGACGAGAACGTCACCCCGGGCCGGGTCGTGGCCACCCTCAACGGGGGCGTCGAGGTCGACACCGGTGGCCTGACCCCGACGCTCCGCTGGCGCTTCAAGGACCTCGTCGGGACGTTGAGCTACCCGCGCATCGTCAACACGAAGGTGACGTTCCAGGTGGTCCGAGAGGGCCGCCTCACCGCCCAGAAGAAGGGCTTCGTGGACGTCGCGGACGCCCTGACGGACGCCCCGCGCAGCTAGGTCCCGGCCTCCCCCGGCTCAGAGCTCCGTGTACGCGTGCTTCGTCAGGCCGTACTTCACCGCGATCGCGTTCCAGAGCGTGGACGCCTCGCGCTTGGCCGCGGTGGCCACCCCGCTCTGGTTGTTCCCCCTGGCCGTCTCGTTCGTCGACCGGGCCTGGCCGCCCTTGCAGACGGTCTTGTTCTTCTTCGCCTGCCGCGCCCAGGTGGCGTAGTGGTCGTCGGCCGCCGCCGAGGCCTTCCAGGCCCGGTTCAGCGCGGCCGTCAGCTTCGCGTTCTGCGGGAGCTTGTCCACGGTCAGGGCGTCGAGCCGGGTCACCAGGTCGCGGCGCTGCTGGGCGGCGCCCCTGAGGTCGGCGTCCGCCCGGTCCAGGTCCTTGCAGGACTTGATCTTCTCGACCGCGCTGATCACCGCGGCCCGGCTGTCGTTGCTGTCGGCCAGCAGCTTGTCCAGCGCCTCGGCCTGCGGCTTCGCCGGGTCGGCCGCCGCCTTCGCGGTGGGCTCGGCCTCGGCCGGTGAACTCTGCGCGGCGACCGGCTGCTTGTCGTCCTTTCCGGAGTCGCCACCGCCGCTCATCAGTGCGCCCGCGCCGAGTCCGACGACCGCGCAGCCGACGACGACGGCGGCGATCAGCGGAATGTGCGCGGACCGTCGGCGCGGGGCGTCCCCGCTCTGGTGCCCGACCGGCCCGTCGTCCTCCGCGCGGCTCTGGAAGCCCTGGAGGCCCGACTGATAGCCGCCGGGCGCCTGCGGCGGCAACTGGCCGCCCTGGGACGGGTCCTGGGGCTGGGGCTGGTAGCCCTGCTGCTGGTACGGGGACGGGGGCTGCTGCCCCGCGTCGAACTGCGGCATCTGCTGCGTGGCGCCCGCCGGTTCCTCGCTGCGGAACAGGTTGTCGAACTCCGCGGGCGGCTGCCGGTCCCCCGGCGCGCCCGGCCTGATCCCGTACGGGGCTCCGCCCGGCACCGGGGGTATGTACTGGGTCGCGTCGGCGTCCCCGCCGCCCGGCTGCGGCCCCACGGGCCCCGGGCCGCCCGGGACGGGCGCGATGTACTGCGTGGCGTCCGCGTCCCCGCCCGGCGCCCCCGGCCCGGCCTCCGGCGGCAGCGGCTGCGCGTAGGGGAGCGGCTGGGACGCGGGCTGGGTCTGGTCGTGCTGGGGCTGGTACTGCGGCTGGTACGGCCCGGGCTGCTGCGGCTGCGGCTGCGGCTGCTCGTAGGAACCGTGCTGCTGGGGCTGCTGGTACGCCCCGGGCTGCTGGTACGACTCAGGGCCCGGCGCCTGCTGCGCGGGCGGCAGGGGCTGCGCCTGCGGGTAGCCGTAGCCCCCCTGCGCCTGCTGGTCCGGCTGCGCGCCCGGCGGCCCCCAGAGCTGCCCCCACGGCTCACCGCCCGCGGGAGCTCCCTGCCCGTCCTGCCCGGCCGGGGGCGCCCCCGGGGTCCAGGGGGCTCCGCCGTCGGCGGGCAGCACGACACCCTCGTGCGCGGGTCGTGCGGCGGGGAGCTGATGCTCGCCGCCCTGTCCGCCCTGTCCGCTCTGCGTCACCGGGACTCCTACGTGTGAACCTACGGAATCGTCGGCTCACGCTATCGGGTGGTCGCCCGCCTCCGCCAAGCGCGTGGCGCCCCTCACCACCCCTTCACAGGGTGGGTAACATCCCGCGTCCCGACGACGCTGTTATAGGGCCGGACCGCCGCGCCGGGCTCCCGGGCGGCCCGGGCCGCCCGGGACGACCACCTGATTCCTCACGCCGCCTGGAGCTCCAGCCGCTCGCCGAACTCCCGTACCGCGGGCTCCTCCCCGAAGGGCGTCAGCCGCTGCTGGAGGTCGTCGAGATACTCGGCGCCCCGGCTGGAGCGCACCGTCGACAGCAGCTCCATCGCCCGGGTCCCCGTGTGGCAGGCCCGCTCGACCTCCCGCTGCTGCACCTGGGCCGAGGCCAGCAGCACCAGCGCGATGCCCCGGCGCCGGGCCCGGGTCTCCGGCAGCGCGGCCAGCGCCTCCTTGGCCCGCCGGGCCGCCTCGTGCGGCTGCCCCAGATCGCGGTGGCAGTGGGCCAGTTCGTCCGCGAGGTAGCCGGTGTCGAAGTGCCGGATCCAGACCGGGTCGTCGCCGGTGTCCGGATCGGCCTGCTCCAGCGCGGCGACGGCCCGCCCCGACACCGCGTGGCAGGTCCGGGCGTCCCCGAGGAGCGCGTGTCCCCGGGCCTCAGCCGCCCAGAACATGGCCTGGGCGCGGGGGGTGACCTGGCCCCGGGCCCCTTCCTGGGCGGCGCGGGCGAGCTGGGCGATCTCGCGGGGGTTGCCGAGCTGGGCGGCGAGATGGCTCATCGAGGCGGCCAGCACATAGCCGCCGTACGCCCGGTCGCCCGCCGCCTGCGCGAGCCGCAGCGCCTGGATGTAGTAGCGCTGGGCGAGGCCGGGCTGGCCGGTGTCGACCGCCATGTAGCCGCCGAGCTCGGTGAGCCGGGCCACCGCGGCGAACAGTTCGCGCCCCACCTGTTCGCGGTACGCCCCCGAAAGCAGCCCGGAGACCACGCTGTTGAGGTAGTGCACGAGCACCGGGCGGACATGGCCGCTGCCGAACCGGTGGTCGAGGTCGGTGAGCGCGGCGGTCATCGCCCGCACCGCCTCCACGTCGGACATCCCCACCCGGGCCCCCGCCGTCCGCTCGACCTGGGCGTCGGGGCCCGAGATCAGCCAGTCCCGGCTGGGCTCGACGAGCGCGGACGCGGCGACCGCCGACCCGGTGAGCAGGTCCCGGCGGCCCACGTCGCCGCGCCACAGCTCGCAGACCTGCTCGACGGCCCCGGCGACGGTCGGCGCGTACTGGAGGCCGACGCCCGAGGAGAGGTTCTTGCCGTTGGCCATGCCGATCTCGTCGATCGTGACCGTACGTCCCAGCTTGCGGCCCAGCGCCTCGGCGATGATCCCCGGAGCCCGGCCCCGGGGCTGCTGTCCCCGCAGCCAACGGGCCACGGAGGTCTTGTCGTAGCGCAGATCGAGCCCGCGCTCGGCGCCGACCATGTTCACCCGGCGCGCGAGGCCCGCGTTGGAACAGGCCGCCTCCTGGATGAGCGTCTGGAGCCGTTCGTTGGGCTGGCGGGCTACGAGAGGCCTTGCAGCCATATGTCCCCCTGAAACATCGGTTATGTGCAGTGATCGGTGAAAGGGATCACTGCCCGGCACATACACAAGAAATGCGCATATTCCATCGGCATTCGGTACGGACATGGCGCGTCGCACCGTCGCGGCGGGCCGGGATCGGTCCTGGCGGCGGTCCTGGAGGTGGTTACCCCTCCTTCGGTGCGACGCCTCACGCGCGCCCCCGCCCGTGCACCGATGCGCCCCGCGTGCAGGATCGATGCGCCGGGCCCCGGTTCAGGGGAGGCCGTAACCCCAGGTGACGGCGGGAGTTGTGCTGGGCGTGGAGAAGCCCATCGGAGTCACGGAAGCCGCACAGGTCCCCCAGCAGCGGAGCGAGCTGCTGCTCGACGCCGCGGTGCGGTATGCGGAAGAGCGTCACTGGGACGTGTTCCCCGGCACCTGGCTGGAGGCGGTGGGCGGCGGGGAGCGGTGCTCCTGCGGCGACGCCGGCTGCGCCCTGCCCGGGGCCCACGCGGACCGGCCGGACTGGGCGGGCCAGGCGACCGGCAGCGGGGCCGCGGCCCGGCGCATGTGGTCCCGGCAGCCCCGCGCCTCGGTGCTGCTGCCGACCGGCCGTGCCTTCGACGCGCTGGAGGTCCCCGAGGCGGCGGGCTTCCTGGCGCTGGCCCGGATGGAGCGGATGGACCTGACGCTCGGCCCGGTCACCTGCACGCCCGACCGCCGGATGCTGTTCTTCGTGCTGCCGGGCGGCGCGGCCAAGGCCGCCGAGCTGGTGCGCACGCTCGGCTGGAACGCCGAGGCGATCGATCTGTCCGGCCGCGGCGAGGGCCACTACATCGCCGCCCCGCCCACCCGGGTCGGCGGCCGGGGCGCCGTGCAGTGGGCCTGCGGTCCCACCAACGCCAACCGCTGGCTGCCCGATGTGGACGAGCTGATCAGCCCGCTGGCGTACGCCTGCGCCCGGGAGGCGGCCGCCGCCCGGGCCCGGACCTCGTAGGACACCGGGGCCTTTCGTAGGGTGTCCTCACCACGTGGGGACATCGAAAGGCTGTGCCATGCCGGACCGGGCAGATGCGCGAACGAAGACAGACGCGGCAGCGGGCGCGGTGACGGACGCGACGACGGGCGGGTCGCATGACGTGCGGCCCGCCGTCCGCGTACAGGGGCTGTGGAAGCGGTTCGGGGAACAGGTCGCCGTCGCGGGGATCGATCTGGAGCTGCCCGCGGGCAAGTTCATCGGCCTGGTGGGGCCCAACGGGGCGGGCAAGACGACGACGCTCTCGATGGTCACCGGGCTGCTGCGGCCCGACATGGGGAAGATCGAGGTCGCGGGCCACGACGTGTGGACGGACCCGGTCGAGGTGAAGTCCCGGATCGGTGTGCTGCCGGAGGGGCTGCGGCTGTTCGAGCGGCTGTCGGGCCGTGAACTGCTGGCGTACAACGGCCGGTTGCGCGGGCTGCCGGGCGACGAGGTGGACAAGCGGGCCACCCAGCTGCTGGACGTGCTGGATCTCGCGGGCTCGCAGCACAAGCTGGTCGTCGACTACTCGACCGGGATGCGGAAGAAGATCGGGCTCGCCGCCGCCCTGCTCCACAACCCCGAAGTGCTGTTCCTGGACGAGCCGTTCGAGGGCGTCGACCCGGTGTCGGCGCAGACCATCCGGGGGGTGCTGGAGCGCTACACCCGGTCCGGGGCGACCGTGGTCTTCTCCAGCCATGTGATGGAGCTGGTCGAGTCGCTGTGCGACTGGGTCGCCGTGATGGCGGCGGGCCGGATCAAGGCGCAGGGCACGCTGGCCGAGGTGCGCGGCGACGCGCCCTCGCTGCAGAACGCCTTCCTGGAACTGGTCGGCGCGGGCGGCCGGGACAACGGCGACTCCCTCGACTGGCTGGGCGGCTCCCGATGAGCGTGCTGGACGCCCCGGTCTCCGCGGCCGCCCCGGCCGCGCCGACGACGGGCCTGACCCCGGTCTTCGTACGGCTCAAGCTGGCGCTGCTGCGCAACGGGCTGCGGCAGTCCGGCGGGCGCAGGGCGGCGTTCATCGCCTCCCTCGTCTTCAGCCTGCTGCTCGCCGCGGGCCAGGTCCTCGGCCTGGTCCTGCTGCGCGGCAACGAGCACGCGGGCACCGTCGTGGTGCTGCTCACGGGAATCGTGGCGCTCGGCTGGGCGGTGCTGCCGCTGTTCTTCCCGAGCGGTGACGACACGCTCGACCCGACCCGGCTGGTGATGCTGCCGCTGCGCCCCGAGCCGCTGATCCGGGCCCTGTTGGTGTCCTCGATGGTCGGCATCGGCCCGCTGTTCACCCTGTGCCTGGTCGTCGGCTCGGTCCTCGCGCTGGCGCACGGGGCGGCGGGCGTGGTGTTCGCGGTGCTCGCGGTCCCGCTGACGATGCTGCTGTGCGTGGCGCTGTCGAGGGCGGTGGCCACGGCCAACGTCCAGCTGCTGAACTCCCGCAAGGGCCGCGACCTCGCGGTGCTCAGCGGGCTGGTGATCGCGGTGGGCATCCAGTTCGTCAACTTCGGCGCGCAGCGGCTCGGCCAGGCCGGCGGGCTGTCCTCGCTGGACCCGGCGGCGGGCGTGGTGCGCTGGCTGCCCGGCGCCTCGGCCGTGGCGTCGGTGGACGCGGCGTCGGACGGTGCGTACGGGGTCGCCGTCGCCCAGCTCCTGATCACGGTCGGCGCCCTGGTGGCCCTGATGTGGCTGTGGCAGCGGAGCCTGGTGAAGCTGATGACCGCGCCGGACGGTTCGACGCTGGCGGCCGCGGAGCCGACCCGGGAGAAGGCGTCCGGCCGGGGCGGGCTCTCGGCGCTCCTGCCGGAGGGGCGTACGGCGACGGTGATGCAGCGCAGTCTGCGGTACGTGGCCCGGGACCCGAAGACCAAGGCGGCCTGGGTGACGGCGCTGGCGGTCGGGGCGATCGTGCCGCTGCTCAACGCCCTCCAGGGCACCGGCTCGGTCTACTTCGCGTGCTTCGCCGCCGGGATGCTCGGCATGCAGATGTACAACCAGTTCGGCCAGGACACCTCGGCGTTCTGGATGGTGGCGCTGACGATCTCCTCGCCCCGGGACGCGTACGTCGAACTGCGGGCGCGGGCGCTGGTCCTGCTGCTGCTCACCCTGCCGTTCACGCTGCTCGTGTGCGGGGTGACGGCGGCGATGATCGGTGACTGGCGGTCGCTGCCGGGGGCGCTCGGCCTGTCCTTCGCGCTGCTGGGCTCGATGCTGGCGACGGGAGCGGTGGCCTCGGCGCTGTTCCCGTACTCGATTCCGCAGGAGGGCGCGTTCAAGAACGTGGTGCCCGGGCAGGGCGGTCTGGCCTGGATCTCGATCCTCGGGGGCATGCTGGCCGCCGGGCTGCTGTCCGCGCCGGTGATCGTGCCGACGATCTGGATGCATGTCACGGACCACCACGACGCGCTGTGGCTGATGGTGCCGGGCGGGCTCGCGTACGGGGCGTTGCTCGTGTGGGCGGGGCTGCGGATCGCGGCCGGGCGCACGGCGAACCGGCTGCCGGAGATCCTGGCGGCGGTCAGCAAGGGCTGAGCCGCCGCCCTCGGGAAGGGGGCGGGCCGAGGGCTACGGCGAGACCGGTTCGCGGTCGTCGCGGTTGTCCTCGGCCAGTTGTTCCAGGAAGGGTTCGACGGCGGCCCGCCAGCCGTCCGGCTGGTCGTAGTGGACGAGGTGGCCGGCGTCGGCCACCTCCGCGTACTGGCCGCGGGGCAGCACCCGGACCATCTCCTGGGCCTCGGCCCTGCCCAGCTCCCCGTCGAGGCCGCGCAGCACCAGGGCGGGGCACTGGACCTGGGCCAGCTCCTCCCAGTGGGCGTCGAAGACCCAGGTGGCGCGGGAGCGCAGCATCTGGTGGCGGGAGAAGACGGGGCGCCAGCCGTCCTCGCCCTCGGCCATCACCTCGGCGTAGAACTCGCCGCGCGCGGGGTTCGGCCGCTCCACCCAGGGGTCGTCCTCGCCGAACCACTTCCGTACGTCGGCGAGGGTGGCGAAGGGCAGCGGCCAGGAGTCGAACCAGTCGCTCCACTCGCACTGGGAGGCGGCGCCGAGGGCGGAGGCCCGCATGTCGCAGATGACGACGGCGCGGACGAGGTCGGGGCGTTTGGCGGCGAGCTGCCAGCCGGTGAGCGCTCCCATGGCGTGGCCGACGACGGTGACCGGGCCGAGCCCGAGCTGTTCGATCGCCGCCTCGGCGTCGGAGACGTAGGCGTCGCGGGTGTACGGGCCGTCGGCGGGCTTCTCGCTGCGGCCGTGGCCGCGCTGGTCGAGGCCGACCGCGCGGTGCCGTTCGGCGAGCCAGCGGGCGGTCGGGGCCCAGTGCGAGGCCCGGCCCATCAGCCCGTGCAGCAGTAACACCCCGGGAGCGCCGGCCCCTTCCGCGCGCTCCTTGGGCGGGTCGGCGAACTCCCATGCCGCGAGGCGTACGCCGTCGGTTCCGGTCACATCGATGCGCCGCACCATAGTCCTGGCACCCCCTTCTGGTCCTCGATCACCGTGTGGTCGCGCCGCCAGGCTATCGAACTCATATTCGAAAACGGGGTTCCGCCACCCAACACCCCACGTTCGAGTGACACCGGTCAAGGATTGATGCCGACCGGCCTGGGGAGATCTTCAGCGGGAGGCGGGCCGCTCGGGGACAGGGGCCCGCGGGAACTGACCTTGAGAGCTCGGGGCTCCGGGTCAGCACAGGGGAGGAACGGCCCCGGCGTCTTCGGACGCCGGGGCCGCCCCCTGTCCGGGGGCGGCCGTCGGCGGTCTCGACAACGATGGCAGCCGTGCGGTGCGCGTGCCGTTGTGACGGGCGCATTCCCTGCTCCCTCCCCGACCGTGCCGACCGGAGCCGGCCGACACCCTCAGGTCCTCTGCCTGGCATCAGCCTGGCATGTGACGGCGTCCGGGCGCTGCCGTTCCGGGCGGAAACCGGCGAGCGCACATCACGGTTGTGTTGCCGCGCGACAACAGCGCCGCCGCCGGGCGGCGGCGCGGTCAGCGCTTGGCGACGAACACGTGCGAGGCGACCTCGGTGTCCAGCTCGGCCGCCTCACCGCTGGAGCCGACCAGCACCCCGCCGGGCGACTCGGTGACGCTCACGACGGACCCGGGCTGCACCCCGGCCCTGCGCAGCGTGTACATCAGCTGGGCGTCGGTCTGGATCGGCTCCCCGATCCGCCGCACCACCACGGTCTTGCCCTCGGCCCCCGGGTCCAGCTCGGCCAGGCTCACCATGGAGGCGTCCAGGAACGACTCGGCCTCGGCCTTCTCGCCCAGCTCCTCCAGGCCCGGGATGGGGTTCCCGTACGGCGACTCCGTCGGGTGGCGCAGCAGCTCCAGCACCCGCCGCTCCACCGCTTCGCTCATCACGTGCTCCCAGCGACAGGCCTCGGCGTGGACCTGCTCCCACTCCAGGCCGATCACGTCCACGAGCAGACACTCGGCGAGCCGGTGCTTGCGCATGACGCGGGTGGCGAGGCGGCGGCCCTCCTCGGTCAGCTCCAGATGGCGGTCCCCCGCGACCTGGACCAGTCCGTCGCGCTCCATGCGGGCCACCGTCTGGCTGACGGTCGGACCGCTCTGGTCCAGCCGTTCGGCGATCCGGGCGCGCATGGGGACCACGCCTTCCTCTTCCAGTTCGAGGATGGTGCGGAGATACATCTCCGTGGTGTCGATCAGTCCGGACATACGTGCCCCTCGATGCTGTGACTAGAAAACGTCGTGCGATGGCCCTGCACCAATTCTGACGCATGGCGCCGACAACCGTGCCGCCCCCGTGGAAGACCGGTGGAAGTGGGTGCGCGTGCGGGCGGCGGGCGGTATTGACAGTCCACTGGTCCAGACCGCAACGTGATCGGCGGCACAGGCATTCCCGGGCCGCCGAACGCCCGCACCGCACCCGCCTCAACATCCCGTCGAAAGGGCTCTCCCCCATGAGCGACAGCAAGCTGGCCGGTCAGTTCTTCGATGCGGCGATCGGCCTGCTGACGCGGGTGCGGGACGAGGAGGCGGAGAGCATCGCCGCCGCGGGCGCGGCCGTCGCGGACACCGTCGAGTCGGGCGGCCGGCTCTTCGCCTTCGGCGCGGGCCACTCATCGCTGGCCGCCCAGGACGTCGTCTACCGCGCGGGCGGCCTGGCGCTGATGAACCTGCTCACCGTGCCCGGCGTGGTCGGCGTGGACGTCATGCCCGCCCCGCTCGGCTCGGCACTGGAGCGGGTCGACGGACTGGCCTCGGCCGTCCTGGACTCCAGCCCCGCCACCGCCGGGGACCTCCTGGTGATCGTCTCGCTCTCCGGGCGCAACGCCCTGCCGGTCGAGATGGCGCAGAACGCCCGGGCCCTCGGGCTGAAGGTCATCGGCGTCACCTCGGTCGCGTACGCGGAGAACACCCGCTCCCGGCACGCCTCGGGCGGCTTCCTGCGGGACCACTGCGACATCGTCCTGGACAGCAAGATCGCCATCGGCGACGCGGAGCTGACGGTCCCCGGCGTCGAGGCCCCCTTCGCCCCCGCCTCGACCGTGGTGACCAGCGCGATCATGCAGTCGATGCTGGCGGCCGCCGTGGAGCAGCTGGTGGCCCGGGGCGTCGAGCCGCCGATGCTGCGCTCGGGGAACGTGGACGGCGGCCACGAGTGGAACGGCCGGGTCATGACGGAGAACCGGGACCGGATCTTCTACCGGCACTGAGCCGGGGCCGCCGCCCGCCCCGGCCGCCGTCACTGAGCCCGCGCCACCGGAGGACCCCGCCACCGTCACTGAGCCGGGACCGCCGGAAGGCGCGTGGGCGCGTCCTGGGCCCCGGCTTCCGGGGCGCGTACGGGCAGGGTGACCCGGGCCGTCAGCCCGCCGCCCGGGTTGGCCCGCGCGCCGGCGTCCCCGCCGTGCGCCCGCGCCACCGACGCCACGATGGAGAGCCCGAGGCCCGCGCCCTCGCCGGGCGCGTGGCGGCGGGCCCGTGCCCTCCGGAACGGTTCGAACAGCAGCGGCACGGTCGCCGGGTCCACCCGGGGCCCGGTGTTGGCGACCTCCAGCCCGTCCGGGCCGACCCGGACGGTCACGGTCCCGCCGGGGTGGTTGTGGCGCAGGGCGTTGGCGACCAGGTTGTGCACGAGGTGGTCGAGGAGGACCGCGTCGCCCTCGACCGTCACCGGCCGGGCGGTCACCTCGACGGTGATGTCCCGCTCCTCCGCCTCGGCGCCCAGCGCCCCGGTGACCGCGGTGACGGTCTCGTCCAGGGCGACCCGCTCCCGCCGCCGCAGCCCCTCGTCGGAGACCGCGAGGAGCAGCAGCCCCTCGATGAGCCGCTCGCTGTCGGCCGCGGTGTCGATGAGCTTGTCCCGGATCCAGGCGACCTTCTCGGGCGGCGGGTCGTCGGCGAGCCCGATCTCGGCGGCGGCCCGCTGCACCGCGAGCGGGGTGCGCAGCTCGTGGGCGGCGTTGGCGGCGAACCGCTGCCGGGCGGCGACGAGCTGCTGGATCCGGTCGAGCATCCCGTCGAAGGTGTCGGCCAGCTCCTTCAGCTCACCGGGCGGGGCCTTCAGCGCGATCCGTTCGTGCAGGTTGGACCCGGAGAGCCGGCGGGCCCGGGCGGTGATGACGCCGACCGGCCGCAGCACCCGGCCCGCCATCCACCAGGCGAGGGCCACGGAGAGCGCGGAGTAGACGGCGAGGGAGACCCCCGAGACGGTGAGCAGCTGGCTGAGGGCCGCGTCCCCGGCCGCGGTGCCGACCTTCTGCGCGACGGCGTACTGCCCGGGTTCGATGACGGCGGTCTGCGCCCAGTCCGAGGTGGGCAGGGCGGGGGCGGCCACCCCCGCCTCCAGCCGGGCGGCGGGGACGGCCGGGGCGACGGCCGTGACGATCCCGGCGTACACGTTCTCGCTGACCAGCACATAGACGATGGCCAGGAGCAGGACGCCGGCCATGACCAGCAGTCCGCCGTACAGCGCGGCGAGACGGGTGCGTTCACTGTTCACGGGGTGCCGCTCCCGGAGTCGTCGGGGGCTTGACGGCTGTCGCCGTCCCCGATGCGGTATCCGGCTCCGGGCACGGTCTCGATCACGGGCGGCGCCCCCAGTTTCGTACGGAGTTTGGAGAGGGTGACGCGGACCGCGTTGGTGCGGTAGCTGGTGTCCGCCTCCCACACCTCCTCGATCAGGTCCTCGCCGCTGACGACGGCGCCCTCGGCCCGCAGCAGGGTCTCCAGCACGGCGAACTCCTTGCGGGACAGGGAGAGGTAGCGGCCGTCGCGGCAGACCTGGCGGCGGGCGGTGTCGAGCGTCAGCCCGGCCCGCTCCAGGACGGGCGGCAGGGCGGGGCGGGCGCGGCGGCCGAGCGCGAGGACCCGGGCGAGGAGTTCGTCGTACGCGAACGGCTTGGTCAGGTAGTCGTCGGCGCCGAGCCCGAGACCGGCCACCCGGTCCCGTACGGTCCCCGCGGCGGTCAGCATCAGGATCCGGGTCAGCAGGCGCAGGCCGACCACCCGGCGGCACACCTCGTCACCGTGCAGCCCCGGCAGATCGCGGTCGAGGATCATCACGTCGTACGCGCCGAACCGCAGCCGCTCCAGCGCCGCCCGGCCGTCGGGCGCGATGTCCACGGCGACGGCGTCACGGCGCAGCCCCTCGGCGATCATCTCCGCCAGGAATTCCTCGTCCTCCACCACCAGCACGCGCATGGGCCCTGTGTACCCGAAAGCGATGTTTCGCCGGTGTAAGCATCCGGGCTGAGAGAAACGAAACAGCGCCCTCGCGCACGCTCGGGCCGTCCCCGTACGGACCTGCACGGACCTGCACGGACCTGCACGGACCTGTACGGACCGACCTGTACGGACCTGTCGGCAAGCGACGAGGAGCCCCCATGAACCAGACCCTTCCCCGCCGGACCGCCGCGCGCTCACGCGGGCGGTCCCTCGCCGCGGCCTGTGCGCTGGCCGCCGCCCTCACCCTGACGGCCACCGCGTGCTCCGGCGACGGCGGCGGGACGAAGGACGGCGGATCGGCGTCCGGCGGCAAGAAGACGAAGGAGGACCAGGCGCTGGAGCACCGCAAGTGCCTGCGTGAACAGGGCCTGGACATCCCCGAGCCGAAGCCGGGCCAGGACGGCATGGGCCTGACCATCGACGGCGGCTCGATGAGCAAGGAGAAGATGGAGAAGGCGTTCAAGGCCTGCGAGGACAAGGCGGTCGGCGGCGGACCCAAGGAGCTGTCGCAGGCGGAGAAGGACAAGATGGTCGCCTACGCCCGGTGCATGCGCAAGAACGGCTTCGACATGCCCGACCCGAAGTTCGACGGCGGGGCGATGCAGGCGGCGCCCGCACTGAAGTCGAAGGACATGAAGAAGTTCGAGAAGGCCAACAAGGCGTGCGAAAGCGCCGGCCGATGAGGCGGGGACGGGCCGTGACGGCGGCGGTGGCGGTGGCCGTGCTCGCGGTGACGGCCGGTTCGGTCGCCCTCACGCGACTCGGCGGCGAGGAGGACACCGGCGGGGCGAAGAACACCGGGCTGCCCCCGGCCACCGCCGCGGTCGAGCGCGGGGACCTGCGTGACAGCGCCCAGGCCGACGGGACGCTCGGCTACGACAAGGAGCGCAAGGTCAACGCGGGCACGCCGGGCACCGTGACCTGGACCCCGCGCACCGGCTCGACCGTGGAGCGGAACGAGCGGCTGTACGAGGTCGACGGGCGGCCGGTCCGGCTGATGTACGGCTCCGGGCCCATGTACCGGACGCTGAAGCCGGGCGACAAGGGCCGGGACGTGGAGCAGCTGGAGCGCAATCTCGCGGAGCTGGGCTACACGGGCTTCACCCCGGACCAGGAGTACACCGAGCTGACGGCGGCGGCCGTCAAGCGCTGGCAGAAGTCCCACGACGCGCAGCAGACCGGGAAGGTCGGGCCGGGGGACGTCACGTTCGCCCCGGGGAAGGTCCGGATCAAGAGCGTCGGGGCGGGTGTGGGCGAGCAGGCCCGGCCGGGCGCCCCGGTCCTGGAGACGACCGGTTCCGAACGCATCGTGACGTTTCGACTGGACGTGGCCGAGAGCCAGTTGGCGAAGGCGGGCACGAAGGTGAGCGTGGAGCTGCCGGACGGCACGACCGCGCCCGGGAAGGTCTCCTCGGTGGGCCGGACCGCGAAGCCCGGCGACGACCCGGCGGACGACAGCCCCAAGGTCACGCTGACCGTCTCCTTCGACGACCCGGACGAGGTCGGCGGCTTCGACCAGTCGCCGGTCACGGTGAACCTGACGGGCGAGACCCGCGAGAACGTCCTGACCGTGCCGGTGAACGCGCTGCTCGCGCTGCCCGGCGGCGGCTTCGGCCTCCAGGTGGTCCGGGGCGGCACGACCCGCGAGGTGAAGGTCGAGCTGGGCATGTTCGCGGAGGGCCGGGTCGAGGTGTCCGGCGGCGGTCTGCGCGAGGGCATGAAGGTCGGGGTGCCGAAGATATGAGCACCGGTACCGGAACCGGCACTGTCGCGGATCCGGCGTCCCGCCCCCGTACGGTCGTCGCCCTCGCCGGCGTCACCAAGGAGTACCCGGGCCCGGTCGCCGCGCTGCGCGGGGTGGACCTCACCGTCGAGGAGGGCGAACTCCTCGGCATCGTGGGCCCGTCGGGCTCCGGCAAGTCCACGCTGCTGCACATCATCGGCACCCTGGACCGCCCCACCGCGGGCTCCGTCCACATCGCGGGCCACGACGTGGCGGCGCTCTCCGACCGCCGGCTCTCCGCGCTGCGGGCCCAGCACGTGGGCTTCGTCTTCCAGGCGTTCCACCTGGTGCCGGGCGTCAGCGCCCGCGACAACGTGGCGGAGGGCCTGCTCTACTCCGGCCTCTCCCGCTCGGTACGCCGCCGCAAGGCCGCCGACGCGCTGGCCCGGGTCGGCCTCGCGGACCGCCTCGACCACAAGCCTCACCAGCTGTCCGGCGGCCAGAAGCAGCGGGTCGCGATCGCCCGGGCGGTGGTCGGCGAGCCGGCGCTGCTGCTGGCGGACGAGCCGACCGGGGCGCTCGATTCGGCGTCGGGGGCGGCGGTGATGGAGCTGCTGCGCGATCTGAACCGGGAAGGGGCCACGATCGCGGTGATCACGCACGACACGGAGATCGCGGCGCAGTTGCCGCGCGAGGTGCGGATCCGGGACGGCCAGGTGGTCGCGGACGTGACCCACGGGCTCGCGGCGACGGCGGGAGCGGAGCTGTGAAGGGGCGCGCGGGCGGCCGGACTTCGGGTGGGCGGACTTCGGGCGACCGGGGGCGGGAACGACTCAAGGCGGCCCGGCTGAGCCCCCGGGACGTGGCGCACGTCGGCTCGTCCGGACTGCGCAGCCGCCCGATGCGGGTGGTCCTCTCGGCGCTGGGCATCGCCATCGGTATCGCCACGATGATCTCGGTGGTCGGCATATCCGCCTCCAGCCAGGCCCAACTCCTGCGCGAGCTGGACAAGTTGGGGACCAATCTCCTCGTCGCCTCGCCCGGTGAGTCGATGTTCGCCGGGGAGGAGGTGAAGCTGCCGGAGGAGTCGGTCGGGATGGTGGGCCGGATCAAGGGCGTCCAGGACGTGGGCGCGACCGCCGATCTCAACGCGACCGTACGCCGCACGGAGAAGGTCGACGAGGACGACACCGGCGGGATCGCGGTGAAGGCGACGACGGCCGACCTGCTGCGCGTCCTGCGCGGCGAGGTCAGCAGCGGCGGCTGGCTGAACACGGCGACCGGACGCTACCCCTCGGTCGTGCTCGGCCATGTGGCGGCGGAGCGCCTGGGCATCATGGAACCCGGCCGCCAAGTGTGGCTGGGCGAGCGCTACTTCACGGTCGTCGGAATCCTCGGCCCGCTCCCGCTCGCCCCGGAGATCGAACGTTCCGCCCTGGTCGGCTGGGAGGGCGCGAACCGCCTGCTGGACTTCGACGGCCACCCGACGTCGGTGTACGAGCGCTCGGCGGACGCGGCGGTCGAGGACGTACGCAAGGTGATGGCGGCGACGGTCGACCCGCGGAACCCGCAGAACGTGAAGGTCACCGACCCGTCGTCGGCGCTCCGCGCGAAGGCGGCGACCGAGGGGGCGTTCAGCAGCCTGCTGCTGGGCCTGGGCGGCATCGCGCTGCTGGTCGGCGGGGTCGGGGTGGCCAACACCATGATCATCTCGGTCCTGGAACGGCGGTACGAGATCGGCCTGCGCCGCTCGCTGGGCGCGACGAGGGGCCAGATCCGGATCCAGTTCGTCACGGAGTCGCTGATGCTGTCGGGCCTGGGCGGCCTGGCGGGCGTGGCGCTGGGCGCGGCGGCGACGGGGGTGTACGCGCACTCCGGCGGGCTGCCGTGGGTGGTCCCGCTGTGGGCGGTGGCCGGCGGCTTCGGCGCGACGCTGGTGATCGGCACGGTGGCGGGCCTGTACCCGGCGGTCCGGGCGTCCCGCCTCTCCCCGACGCTGGCGCTGCACGCGGCGTAGGGGCTCACCGGACACCCCGTGGCCCTGGCCCCGCCCCGAAGTGCGGGCCAGGGCCCTCCTGTTGACGTCGGAAAACTGCCGGAAAGCCGCTCTCGTCCCTGTTGCAATAGCGATCACTTCCGCTTGCGACGCCCAGGCCAGGACGGTTTCGTGCCCACGACAACGACCACTTCCACCGACTCCCTCGACTCCCCTGACTCCCCTGACTTCCCCGAACTGCCCGCCCGATCGCCGCTCGTCTCGTGGCTGGCCGTGGTGTCGGTGATGCTGGGGATCTTCTCCATCGTCACCACCGAGATCCTGCCGATCGGACTCCTGACCTCCATCGGGTCGAGTTTCACCGTCTCCGACGGCATGGCCGGCCTGATGATGACCATGCCGGGCTTCCTGGCCGCCGCCTCGGCGCCCCTGGTCACGGTGGCGACCGGGCGCGTCGACCGACGGTTCGTGCTGGGAGCGTTCATCCTCCTGCTCGCGCTGGCGAACTTCCTCGCGGCTGCGGCCTCCAGCGACTGGCTGGTCCTGGCCTCCCGTGTGATGGTCGGCGTCGCCATCGGAGGGTTCTGGTCGATCGGGGCAGGGCTGGCAGGCCGACTGGTGCCCGCGCCGTCCGCCGGCCGGGCCACGGCGGTCATCTTCGCCGCCGTGCCCCTCGGCTCCGTACTCGGCGTCCCCCTCGGCACCTTCATCGGGGATGCGGCCGGCTGGCGCACCGCCTTCCTCGTCATGGGCGTTCTGTCGCTCGCCGTCTTCACCCTGCTGATCCTCGTGGTCCCGCCGCTGCCCGCCCGGGCGCCGACCCGCCTGCACGTACTCACGGGCATGCTGAAGGGCTTCAACACCCAGTACGCGCTGGTGATCACCTTCCTGGTCGTCCTCGCGCACTTCGGCGCCTACACCTACGTCACCCCGTTCCTGGAAGGGGTGACGCACGTGGACGCCGGCGCCGTCACCGTCTTCCTGCTCGTCTACGGGGCGGCCGGAATCGCCGGAAACTTCCTGGGCGGGTCCGCCGTGGTCCGCCACCCGCGGGCCACCTTCGCCGCGGCGGCCGCGATGATCGCCGCGGCCACCCTCCTGCTCCCCCTGGCCGGCACGAGCCGCATCGGAGCCGTCGTCCTTCTCGTCCTGTGGGGCGTCGCCTACGGCGCCGTGCCGGTCTGCTCCCAGACCTGGTTCGCCCGGGCCTGCCCCGACTCCCCCGAAGCCTCGTCCGTCCTCTTCACCGCTTCCTTCCAGGCCACCATCTCCACGGGGGCCCTGGCCGGAGGCATCGTCGTGGACCGTTCCTCCCCGTCCATGGTCATGACGCTCGCCGGAACCGCCGCGGTCCTGACCGTCATCGCCATCGGCCTCCACCGCGCCCGAAGGGTCCCCTGGCCCGATCCGGCGCCGCTACGGGCCGCGTCCAGCGAACATCCCGGGAGCAGGCACGGCTGACGCCGTGAGCCCGGCTACTCACGGATGAGTTGCCGGGCCAGGTCGACCGCTCCCGCGACCCGGGCCGCGACCGTCTCCGCGTACGCCGCGTCACTGCGTTCGAAGGCGGCCCGGTTCGCCGCGCGGAGGAACGTCAGCACGCCCAGCGTCCGGCCCCGGCTCCGGAGGACCGCGCAGAGTGCGTGCGCCGCGTCCCGGGGCCAGCGGCGCTCCACGGCCCAGGCCGGCGACACGGCGGCCCCGGCGCCCGCGCTCGTACGGACCGTCCCGGTGCGCTCGACGGACTGGAGGGCCGGGTGGCCGGGGGCGTACCGGGCGGGGATGGAGCCCCCGGCGACCAGCAGGCACGGGCCGGGCGCGTCGAACGGCGTGGCGGCCGTACGCACCAGGCGCTCGCCCGCCACCAGGTCGACCAGGACGTGGTCGGCGAACCCGGCGAGCGCGAAGTCCAGCAGGGAGGTCGCCGCCTCCATCGGGTCCTCGCACTCGGAGGCCGTACGGGCGGCACGGTGCAGCTGGCTCGTCCGGAACCGCAGCCGGTCGGCCTCCTGCTCCGCGAGCCGGGCGGCGGTGACGTCCTGGAACAGCCACCCCACCCCGAGCGGAACCGGCTCCTCCGTCAGCGGTGAGGCCAGCCGCAGGAAACCGCTGCGCCAGCACCGCCGCCGCTCGCCCTCGGCCGTCCGCAGCGTGACCCACAGCTCGGCCGGTGCGCTCGGGGCCCCGTCGGCGAGCACATGGTGCAGGGCGGCCTCCAGCTCCTCGATCCCCTGGACGACCAGTTCGCCGAGCGGGCGGCCGAGGAGGGCGGTGCGGCTTCCGCCGAGCGCGCGGGCGGCGTGCGCGTTGACGACCGTGGGGCGCAGGTCGACATCGACGAGGACGACACCCCAGGACGCGTCCTCCAGCAGCGCCTCGCTCAGGGCGATGGCCCGCTCCAGGTCGATCTGGGCGTGCACCTCGCTGAACGCGCAGTAGACCCCGGCCGGCTTCCCGTCGGCGCCGCGCACCCCGGCGGACTGGGTCCGCACGAGCACCCGGCCGCCGTCCTTGCGCAGCAGCGCGAACTCGTGCACCTGCCGCCCGGGCGCTTCCATGGCCGACATCAGCCGGGCCCGCACCTCGTCGGCGTCGGCCCGCCGCACCGCCCAGCCCGCGAAGCCGCTGCGGCCGACGGCCTCCTCCGCCGACCAGCCGAGAACGCGTTCGGCCTCGCGGTTCCAGTGGGTGACCGTGCCGGCCGCGTCGAACGCGCAGAGCGCCGCGTCCATGCCGTCGAGCAGCGCCGCCAGCAGCTCGGACCCGTCGGACGGCGCACCGGGGACCGCCTCCTCGCCGACCGGGACCCCGGGGTCCCCGGAGCACCCCGGTGGCGCGCCGCCGGAGTCCTCGTCCGGTCCGAGCTCGTCGGTGGCCCCCCTGCTCCTGGGAACACCCACTCCGCACCCCCCGCAGAACGTGTCGGCCGTCGTCCCACGCGTCGCCGCGTGGATTGCTGCACGTCAGACCATTCAACTCGAACGTGACCCAGCACACATCCACTTCGCCCAAATCTTCTGGACCGGACCGGCGAATAAATCGCTTGTACCGCGATGCGGGGCGCTCGTAGGCTCTGGAGCACACAGGAAAGGAGGTGTTCCGGAAGTGATTTCTCTTCGGACTCGTGAGGTGGCTGCGGGCTGACGCCCGTCGTCGCACTCTTTCTGCAGTGCAGGCCGGTCGCCGGCCAATCCCAAGCAGTCACCGACCCGCAGGCTCGCCGGTAAGTCCGGCCGGCTCCTCTGTGCACGGAGGAACCAGAGCCTGCGGGTTTCTGCGTTGTACGCGCCCCTGTTTCCGCGCTGTACGGGCCCCTGCCCGGGGCCGGGGCGACGGCCCTACGGGCAGAGCCGCTCGACCCTCCACGGGCCGCCGGGTTCACCGCTCTCCCTGACGTACCGCAGCCGGTCGTGCAGCCGGTTCGCGTGTCCCTGCCAGAACTCGATCGTCTCGGGCACCACCCGGAAGCCGCCCCAGTGCGGCGGGGCCGGGACCTTCTCGCCCTCGGGGTAGCGGGCGGCCAGCTCCTCGTACCGGGCGATCAGCTCCTCGCGGGAGCCGACGACGGTGGACTGGGCGCTGGCCCACGCGCCGAGCTGGGAGCCGTGCGGCCGGGTGCGGAAGTAGCCGACGGTCTCCTCGCGGGAGGTGCGGGAGGCGGTGCCGGTGACGATGACCTGGCGGGCCATCGGGTGCCAGGGGAAGAGCAGGGAGACATACGGGTTCGCGGCCAGCTCGCGGCCCTTGCGGGAGTCGTAGTTGGTGAAGAAGACGAAGCCCCGGTCGTCGTACTGCTTGAGCAGCACCGTGCGCGAGGACGGTCGGCCGTCCGCGTCGGCGGTGGAGACGATCATCGCGTTGGGCTCGTGCAGCACGCCGCCGACGGCGACCTGGCGGAACCAGCGGGCGAACTGCTCCATCGGATCGGCGGCGAGGTCGCGCTCGACGAAGTCCTCCGAGCGGTACTGCTCGCGCATGGCCGCGGGATCGGTGGTGAAATCGTCCGGGAGGGGTCCCGTGGAACCTTCTGGTGTGGGCACGGGCCCCATCCTGCCGCAGGGGCCGAGTCTGCCCGGCGCCGAGGGGCCGTAACCGCACGCCGTCGAAAGGGGGCCCTGTGCCGGATGTCACGCTTCCCCGCATCGGAGGAACCCGCCAATATCTTGGGGCAGGCCGCTGTGGCTTCCGCACAGCCCAGCACGCCGCGCACCGCACGCCGCCCGCCGAACTGAGGGAGCCGCCTGATGTCCGACTTCGTACCCGGTCTTGAGGGAGTCGTCGCGTTCGAAACGGAGATCGCCGAACCGGACAAGGAAGGCGGTTCGCTCCGCTACCGCGGGGTCGACATCGAGGACCTGGTCGGTCACGTCTCCTTCGGCAACGTGTGGGGCCTGCTGGTGGACGGGGCGTTCAACCCCGGTCTGCCGCCCGCCGAGCCGTTCCCGATCCCCGTGCACTCCGGTGACATCCGGGTCGACGTCCAGTCCGCGCTGGCGATGCTCGCCCCGGTCTGGGGCCTGAAGCCGCTGCTGGACATCGACGAGGCGACCGCCCGCGACGACCTGGCACGGGCCGCGGTGATGGCCCTGTCGTACGTCGCCCAGTCGGCGCGCGGCCAGGGCTTGCCCATGGTGCCGCAGAGCGAGATCGACAAGGCGCACTCGGTCGTCGAACGCTTCATGATCCGCTGGCGCGGCGAGCCGGATCCGAAGCACGTGAAGGCCGTCGACGCGTACTGGACGTCGGCGGCGGAGCACGGCATGAACGCCTCGACGTTCACGGCCCGGGTCATCGCCTCGACGGGCGCGGACGTCGCGGCCGCGCTGTCCGGCGCGGTGGGTGCGATGTCGGGCCCGCTGCACGGCGGGGCCCCGTCCCGGGTCCTCGGCATGATCGAGGAGATCGAGCGTACGGGCAACGCGACGGCGTACGTGAAGCAGGCCCTGGACCGGGGCGAGCGCCTGATGGGGTTCGGCCACCGCGTCTACCGCGCCGAGGACCCGCGCGCCCGCGTCCTGCGCCGCACGGCCCGCGAGCTGGCCGCCCCGCGCTTCGAGGTGGCGGAGGCACTGGAGAAGGCGGCCCTGGAGGAGCTGCACAACCGCCGCCCGGACCGGGTCCTGGCGACGAACGTGGAGTTCTGGGCCGCGATCGTGCTGGACTTCGCGGAGGTCCCGGCGCACATGTTCACGTCGATGTTCACGTGCGCCCGCACGGCGGGCTGGTCGGCGCACATCCTGGAGCAGAAGCGCACGGGCCGCCTGGTGCGCCCGTCGGCGACGTACGTGGGCCCGGGGAGCCGCGACCCGCGCGAGATCGGCGGGTACGAGGACATCGTCGCGGGCTGAGCCGGGGGCGGGGTTCGGGGTACGGGGCGGGGTTACGGGGCGGGGTCGGGGCTCTCCGGGGCGGCCCTGCGCGCCCTGCCCGCCCCGGTGTGCCGCGCCCTGCCCGCCGTCTCAGATCTTCCCGCTGACGAGGACCGTACGGTGGCCGTCCAGCCGGCGGTCGAACTCCGCGAGGAAGGCCGGAGTGAGGTCGGGCCACCCCCAGAAGGTGAAGCCGAGGGCGCCGAAGGCGAAGCAGTGCTCCATCCCCGTCCAGTCGACGAGCGGGGACGACGCGTCGCAGTGCGCGCACCGCACGAGGGCATCGACACCCGCCTCCCAGTCCTCGATCGCCTCGGAGAAGGGGTCCCAGGCCCCCGGTATCTCCAGGAGGGCCCTGTCCTGGAACGCGACGTCCCGCTCGCAGCGCGGGCATCGGGCCGAGGACGGATCGGCATACTGCCCGGCGTCGAACACGGTGCGGGTGACGGCGACGTCGAGCCCCCCGCCCTGCCAGGGCTCGCCCCACCCGCTGCTGTCGACGACCTCACGGATACGCGGCCCCGGCGGATATCCGGGGTCGCGGCCGAGCACGGGCTCGGTGCGGTCGGGCCCGATGACACCCTCGGCGACGAGCCAGGCGACGACGCGCGCGGCGAGCGGGGCGGCGTCCGCCTCGGTGACGTCGCGGTCGATGACGGTCTGGAAGTAATCCCCCACGGCTCCCCCTCCGGCCTTCCGGGGCCTTCTGGCTCCGACGATCTCCACTCTGCCACCCGCCTCTGACAGTGCAGGCGGGTGCAAGCGTGTGCAAGCGGGTTCAGGCGTGCCGGACCCGGCGGACCGCGATGACGTTGTCGGTGACGGTCGCCGTCTCACCGCCGGGCCCGGTGGCGGTCCGCTCGGGCGCGTGGCAGCGCTCGGTGAGCCATCCGTCTCCGTCACCGAGCCGCAGGGACGCGAGTACGTCGTCGGGGCCGGGGAACGTCACGTCCTCGTGGCCGTCGCGCCAGGACCAGGGGGCGAGCGAGGCGTGCTCGACGAGGACGAGGAGGCCGCCGGGGGCGACGGCTTCGGCGGCGCGTCGGAGGACCTGCTCGCGGGGGATCTCCACAGGGGTGTGGAAGTAGCTGGCGGTGACGAGCCCGTACGCCCCGTCGGGAAAGGACCGGGCGAGGTCGTGCCGGGTCGGGTGGACACGGTCGGTCAGCCCGGCCGCGTCAGCCCCGGCGGCGACGCGCTCCAGGGCGGTCGCCGAGACGTCGACGGCGGTGACGTCCCAGCCGAGCGAGGCGAGCCAGAGGGCGTCGCCGCCGTGCCCGCAGCCGAGGTCGAGCGCACGGCCGCCGCCACCGGAGCCCGGCTCGGGGGCCAGGGCGGTGACGACCTCGGCGAGGACGGCGTTGGGCCGGGTGCCCCACTGCGGGTCGACGCCGGCGTAGTGGTTCTCCCAGAACGCGGCGGAGTCGGTGGTGTCGGTGGCACGGGTGGTGTCGCTGCTCATGACTGGTCCCTCTCGTTTCGCTGCTCCTTGAGGAGGAAGGTGCGCCGCAGTCTGCCGCTCTTGCAAGCTTCCATGCCGTTTCGGCAACCTGGGGGCATGGCAGCCACGGAAGACACAGCGGGTCCCGCGCCCAAGGGCGGCAAGGACGACGTCCTGGCGGCGGTGGGCCCCCGCCTGCGCGAACTGCGGCGCCGGCACGGCATGACGCTCGCCGAGCTGGCGGAGCGGACCGGGATCAACGAGAGCACCCTGTCCCGCCTGGAGGGCGGCACGCGCAAGCCGACGCTGGAGATGCTGCTGCCGCTGGCGGAGGTCCACGCGGTCCCGCTGGACGAACTGGTGGGCGCACCCCGCACGGGAGACCCGCGCATCCACCTCCGCCCGGTGACGAGGGACGGTCTCACGTACGTACCGCTGAGCCGCCCGGGAGGGGTCCAGGCCCACAAACTGCTGATCCGCCCGAGTCCGGCGGGCACGGAGCCGACCCTGCGGACCCACGAGGGCTTCGAGTGGCTCTACGTGCTGGCCGGCCGGCTCCGCCTGATCCTGGGCGAGCGGACCCTCGTCCTGAAGCCCGGCGAGGCGGCCGAGTTCGACACGCACGTCCCGCACTGGCTCGGCCCCGACGACGACCGCACCGTGGAACTGCTCGTCCTCTTCGGCCACCAGGGCGAACGGGCCCACCTGAGGGCCCGCCAGGAGCCGGTGCGAGGGGTGGGCGACGGAAACCTACGTGGCAACAACTGAGCGGTGGGCTGCCCCGGAGCAGCATCTGGGGTCATCCCATAGACGTAAGTTTTCCCCATTCTCCGGTCAAGTCATGACTAAAAGCTCCAAACTGGTCCGGAAGCGGCGATCACTGATCTAGCCAGTTGCGTTCTACGGACTCGCGAAGGGACCCTTCATGCTCACAGGCAAGCTTCGCCTCACCGCCATTGCTGTACTTGCCTCTCTGACGATCGGGGGCGCTTCGGCTGCGCCGACAACAGCATCCGACCGGGATGGTGACGCGCGGCCAGGCGCTGCGGCGCCTGGCGTCGCACCATCTGACTCCGACACGTCCGCGGTCTACCTGGACAGCGCCGGTCGGGTAATGGACATGGATGCGGCAGAGGAAGCAAGTGCAGCTCGGCAACCCACGGCGCTCGGATGTACCCCAGTGAGCGGGAGGGACAACCCTCACCGGTCGGGTACCGGAGTAGCGGCGTCCGGGCACGGGTGGTGGAAGAAGGGGAACTGCAGCAACGACCGCGCCAAGGTGTTCAACTGCCTGTACGAGTGGTTTACGGACAACACCTGGCGGCAGAAGGCGTGTTCAGATACCAAGACGCTCAAGCCCGGCGGCGGAAGCACGCACCGAACGGCGGCTCGCCGCGACTGCCGCGGTACTCAGCGGACATCGTGGCGCAATCACGTGGAGGTAGACGTGATCGGCGAGATCGACACCGGCGAGAAGCCGATGAACCAGGCCGAAGTCAACTGTCGAGTGTACTGAGAGGGCACCGCCCACTGCCGCTCAGAGGCAAGCCCTGGGTGCCGCAGCCGAGTACGGGGAAGGACACATGGCAGAGCAGAATGCCGCCGCACGACCGGGCATCGCACCAACAACCTGTCACACCGCAGGCACCATGTTTGCCGCCCTTTACGGCGAGTTCGCCCCGCACGCCTGGCACGATCCCGAGTCCGAGCATGACGCCTACCAGTTGTTCCTCCAGCGTTCGCTCGCCATGGGCTGGCTCGACGACCGGGCGAGCGCTGCACAAGAAGCCGCCTCCGAGGGGCGCACGATCGTTGCTCCGGGGCTGTGGGCCATGAACGACGCGGGGTGGAGCCACCCTCTAGCCGCTCCGGCGTCGAAACTGATCTCGTGGTTCCAGGTCGAGGCCAGTGAGGTGGCCAGTGACAGGCCGCTCCCTGTACAGCCGTTCCTGCGGTGCGCGCAGGACACAACAGAGCGGATCGGTGTCGTGCAACTCGACGCGGTGCAGGTCCTCCTGCCGGTTCAGGGGGTCGACGCATCGACTCGCCCGGCCTATGCGGTGGTGCCGTCCATGCAGACGCCCGAGTGGTTCGGCGAGTGCGATCCACGGTCGCGCGCGTCGGTGAGAATCCGCATCGACAGCGGACGCACCCCGTCCGTCCCAGCGATCGCCTCGCAGCTCACTCGCCACCTCAGCCGCTTGGAACAGGACGTGTTCGTAGGGGCGGCTGACGATCAGATCCCCCTGGACAGCTTCCCCACTCCGCCGTTCGACGACCGTTTCTGGGACGGTCCGCCCACTCACGGCATCGTGCTGTCCGGCGAGTTGGCGGAGTGGTCGTGTGATGCAATCGGCTGGCTGGCCGAGACCGTGGCCGACTCGGCTGCCCATCTGGGTATTCAGTCGTCACTACTGTTCACCGTCACACGGACCTGATCGCCAGGGACACATGTCGGCCACCAGGGCGAACGGGCCCACCTGAGGGCCCGCCAGGAGCCGGTGCGAGGATCGGCGGATGGAACCCCGTGAGCCCGCAGCCGTCAGCCACTCATCCTCGACCTGGCAACAGCCGCACCCCGCACCGGCGTCGGCCGAACGCAGCGCGCTGACGGAGGCCGTCGCGGAACGCATCCGGGACCGAGGACCGGGCCGGCTCCTGGTCGGCATCGACGGCTTCACGGCGGCGGGGAAGACGAGCTTCGGCCACGAACTGGCCGCTCACATCGCCGAGTCGGGCCGCCCGGTGCTCCGGGCCACGCTGGACGACTTCAAGAACCCGTGGAAGGACCGACACCGGTACGACCGGGAGTCGGGCGAGGGGTACTACCGCAACGCGTACGACTACGACGCGGCCAAGCGCCTCCTCCTGGACCCGGCCCGCTCACCGGAGGCGGAGTCGTGCGCCCTCTGCTCGATCGACCCGCTGACGCAGGAGAACCACGCGGCCGAAACGACCCCGCTCACCCCGGACGCGGTCCTGATCGTGGACGGTGTCTTCGCGTTCCGGCCGGAGATCGACGCGTACTGGGACTTCCGGATCTGGCTGGACGTGGACGCCGAACTCTCCGTACGCCGCGGCGCGGAACGCGACCAGAACTGGGCGGGCTCGGACGCGGAGGCGATCCACCGAAACCGGTACCTGGTGGCGGAGCGTCTCTACCTCGACGAGGTGGACCCGCTGCCGAGGATGGACGTGGTGGTGGACAACACGGACTTCGCACGACCGCGTTTGAAGTCCGCGAAGGGGGAGGCGGCGTCGTGACGCACGCAGCAGAGGCGGCGGAGGCCCGGATCGACGAGGCGGGCAACGTCCTGGTCGCGCCTTCGGACGTACAGGGCGACGAGGCGATCAGAGACTTCTTCGGGTCCACGATCACTCCGGAGGAACTCGCCTCCGACCCGCCCGACCTCGCGGGGAGGACCGTCTACGTATGCGGCGACCTGTCCGCCATACCCGACGACCAACTACGCTCCGCTGCCCGGGTGTTCGTGATCCGGGAACTGTCGCACGGTGACGACGAGAACGCCGGCCGGCCGTGGACGACCATCGGCCTCGGCCGCGTCCCCCTGCGGGTGCACGGGGCGGGTGTGTACTACCGCCGCTACTTCGACCTCGATGCCGACCACTTCGGGCGGATCAGCTCGGAGCACGTGTTCCAGTCCCTGACGGAGTCGACGAAGCCGGGAACGTCCCACCGCAGCGGGATCTATCTGACGCCCGTCGCACAGGACGGCGAGGAACGGCACTTCCGGCTGCTCCGGTGCTCCACGAACCTCTCGGGCCCGACCGAGACGTTCCGCCCGACCGACACGAGCGTGGTCGATGAGCTGAACCGCGAGGCCGACACCGTCTTCCGGGGCCACGCTCCGCTGAACCACGTCCTCGCCCAGATCTACCGCAACACCCGCGCCACGGCTGAACGCAAGCAGGCCAAGGCGAAGATCTCGGCCCACGCCGACAAGACCAAGGACATGCCGGCCAACGGCATCATGGCCTTCTGCACCTTCTACGACGGGCTCGACCAGCTGCGGCCGATGCCCGGCGACGCCTTCGACTACGGCGTGAAGGGGACCAGCGGCCTCACGCGCCTCCACTTCCGCCTCAAGGAGACGGCCGAGGAGCGGGATGGGGCGGCTTCCCTTCCCCAGCACTTCAGCATCACCCTCCACCCCGGCTCGGTCTTCTTCATGCCGCTGTCCACCAACCGCCTGTACACGCACGAGATCCGGCCCTCGGGGCTGAACGCCGAACTGCTCCCGACCCGCCTGGGCTACGTGGTGCGCTGTTCGAGCACCGAGGCCGTGCACAAGGACGGGCAGACGTTCCTCAAAGTGGCCGGAGACCTGGTGAAGCTGGAGCCGCCCACGCAGGAGGGCATGGAGGACCTGCGCAAGCTGTACGCCGAGGAGAACAGGACCTCGTCCTTCATCGATTACGGCGACGATTTCCGCTTCAGCATGAACTCGGGAGATTACGTTGCCCCCGGAATCTAGGATCTCGGACGAGGTCCGCTCGTACGCCTTGCCGACCGAGGAGACCGCGAACGACCTCTTCGCGGAACTGTCGGCGTCGGCCGTTCTGGAGGCTGCGGGGAAGGGCCGTCGGGGCGCTGTGCTCACCAGGGTCGACGCGACGGGCGGCGTGCCTCTCGTGCGTACGACCACGCGATACAGCACCCCGGCGCAGCGCTTCCGCCCGGTGCACGAGCGCCTGGCGCAGCAGATCCAAGAACGCGCGGGACTCCCGACCGGCTTCAACAACGCCCTGTTCGAGAGCTACACGAACGCGTACAGGACCATGGGCGCGCACTCCGACCAGGCCCTGGATCTGGCCGACGAGTCGCACATCGCCGTCTTCTCCTGCTACCGGAACCCGGAAGCCGGCCCCCCGAGAAAGCTGGTCTTCACGTCGAAGGACATGGAGGGGGAGACGTTCGAGATCCCTCTCACGCACAACAGCGTGGTCACTTTCTCCGTCGCGTCGAATCGGCGCCTCAAGCACAAGATCGTCCTGGACGCGCACGGACAGACGGAGGAGAACGAATGGCTGGGGTTGACGTTCCGCACGTCGAAGAGCCCGGTCCGATTCCGTGACGACGGGCACGCCTACCTCCCGCAGGGCACGCGGCTCGCCCTGGCCGACGACGAGCAGCAGGGCGAGTTCTACCGGCTGCGGCGTCGCGAGAACCAGGAGACGGATTTCGCCTATCCCCCGCTGACGTACACCATCAGCGAGAGCGACCTGATGCCACCGGTCTGACCGGCCGTATATGCGGATGCCCCACCGACCGGACCCGCGCTAGGGTTGCCGTATGGACGTCACCGGCCGAAGCACCACCGCGACCGCGCGAGCGACCAGCTCGCCGGTTGCCGCCGCCTGACTTCAACTTCCCCCCCCCCGGCGACCGGAAACGGTCCGTCGGTGGTGCCGCGGAGCCTCTGGCCCCGGCCGGGTGACTGAACGGTTCCGTTCTCCGGTGCCTCCCCCGCTGCCACGCGAAGGAGCCACCCCCATGCGTACGGACCACCTCATCAGGACGTTCGTCGAGTACTACGAAGAACGCGGCCACCGCCGGATCACGGGCTCGACCCTGCTGCCACCCCCCGGCGACCCCGTCCTCTTCACGACGTCGGGCATGCACCCGCTCACCCCGTACCTGGAGGGTCAACCCCACCCGCTGGGGAAGCGCCTGGTCAACGTGCAGCGCTGTCTGCGTACGACGGACCTGGACGAGGTCGGTGACGCCACGCACCTGACGGTCTTCGAGATGCTGGGCACCTGGTCGCTGGGCGACTACGGGGGCCCGCGCAGCCTCGACTGGGGGTACGGGCTGCTCACCGAGGGCCTGGGCATCGCCCCCGGCCTGCTGCACGCCACGGTCTACGCCGGCGACGACCGGACAGGGACAGGGCCGGACACGGATTCCCTCGAACTGTGGCAGGGCCTCGGCGTCCCCGTGGAACGCACGGTGGAGGACAACTGGTGGCCGAAGAGCGTGGACGACGACGGGGGTGACGGCCCCGTCGGCCCGTGCGGCCCCGACTCGGAGATCTTCTTCTGGAGCGGCGACGGCCCGCCGCAGTCGACGCCCACCGGCGACGACCGTTGGGTGGAGGTGTGGAACCACGTGACGATGACGCACCGCCGACACGGAGACGGCTCCCTGGTGCCACTCCCCCAGCGCAACGTCGACACCGGCCTCGGCCTGGAGCGCCTGGCCGCCCTGCTCCAGGGCAAGCAGTCCGTCTTCGCCTGCGACGTCTTCGACCCGTGGCGCCGCCTCGTACCGCCCCTGTGGCCCCTGGAGGAACCCGAACTCCGCCTGGTCAGCGACCATCTGCGCTCGGCCGTCGTGGTGCTCGGCGACGGCGTGCGCCCGTCCAACACGGGCCGGGGTTACGTACTGCGCCGCCTCGTCCGCCGGGTGCTCACGGTGCTGTGGCGGCAGGACGCCTCACGCAGCCTGGGGGACCTGCCGGAAGACCTGGTCCGCCACACCCTGGACCACTTCCACCAGGACGCCCGCCCGGCCGACGTGCTCCGGACCCTGCTCGACGAGGAGCAGCGCTTCGCCCGCCTCCTGGAACGCGGCCGCCGCGTGCTCGCCCGCCCCGGCTTCCAAGGCCCGCTGTCCGAGGAGGACTTCCATTACCTGCACGACACGCATGGGCTGCCGCGCGACCTGGTGACGAGCCTGCGGGAGGAGTGAGGGCGAGCAGAGCCGACAGCCGGAACCCCGAGCAGACCCGTCAGTGTCAAGGGCGGGTCTTCCCGGGCGGTGCCGCCCAGTGCTGTGACTCCCTGGGTCCACCGGGTTGCTGTCTCTGCGAGGTGTTCGGCGCAGAGGATGTGGCGGTGTGCCTCAGCAGTAGTCGGCCAGGCCGTCCGCGAGTTCTTCTTCGTCGTGGTCGCGGATGGCGTAGAGGGCTTGCTGTAGGGCGAATGTGCTCCGGATCGCGGCGATGCGGCTGTGGAGCCCGTGGTGTGACCGGTCGCCCAGGATGAGCACCAGCTCCAGGAGCTCATGGCCGTAGCCGGCGCCGATGGCTGCGAGGTCCTCGGCCGGGTCGCCGAGTGTGACGTCGTCCCAGTCGAGCACTCCGGAGAGGTGGGGCAGGCCGTGCCTCCACTCCCAGAGGACGTTCTCGGCACCGAGGTCGCCATGGACCACTGCTCGGGTGAGGTGGGGAAGGCTGTCGAGCGCTGTGAGTTCCCGCTCGGCCCGTAGACGTCCACTGTCGGACATGAGCGGGAACAGCTCCGCGCGCACGCTCTCCGCGAACCGCCGCCACTGGCCTTCTGCTGCGTGGGGCAGAACTGCTCGTACCGCTTCCCCGGTACCGGAACGGGCGAGAGCGGACAGTAGCTTCGCGTACTGCGCCGCCACGGTGTCGACCACCTCGGCATCGTTGAGGGCGTCGATCGCCAGCGGTTCCCCGGGAATACGGCTGAGTACCAGGAACGGCACCTCGTCGGTGCCGTGGGCTCCACCCTGGAGCAGCGGCTCGGGTGTGCGGAAGCCGAGGTCGAGGCCGGCGAGTGCGTGCAGTGCGGCCACCCGCTGGGGTAATCGGGCGGCCGCTGCCCGAGTACGGGGCAGGCATACGACGCGGTCCGCACCCATGACCACGAGGTGGAATTGCCCCTGCCGCAGGGTCAGTTCCTCTGGATGGTCGTCGGGCAGCAGACGGCTCAGCAGAGCGCGGTGCGTCGTACGGATGCTCACGAGTGTCCTTTGAATCCTTCGATGAGTCGGGGGCGAACCGGCGCGGATCACACCCCTCACCGTGTCCTCGCCGGCCCCCACCGGCCGGGCGATCATAGGGGCCCGGTTCCCGCCCGCCGAGGCCAGCAGCACCATCGCGCGCTGGTAGCGCACCGAACTGGTGCTGCCCCGGCGCACCTCTGCGGCCGCAGCGCTAGCCAGCCGCCTCGCCGCCCGCCGAGACCGAGGGGTGTACATGGCCCGGCAGGCCACCGCCGCCGCCACAGCACGGGAGCCGGGCCAGGCGGTGGAGATCGCCCACACTCTAGCCACCATCGCCTTTGAGACCCGTTCGGCCCGCATGTGCCGCGAACTGGCCACGCTGGAGCGGGCAATGCGGCCGTGGCACGATGCCCCGGTCGGCCGGGACCTCGCAGAGATCCTGGCACCGGTGATCGAGGGGAGCTGACGATGGGCAAGGATCCGCTGTCGGACGAGGAGATTGCGGCGCACCTGGCGGAATTGCCGGGATGGGTACGTGAAGGGGACACGATCACTCGGGCGTTCAGCGTCCGGTACCACGGCGGCGTCGCGCTGATCGTCAATGTCGCGGACGCCGAGCGGCTCGTCGGCCACCACGCGGACATCGATCTGCGGTGGGACCACGTACGTTTCCGGATCACGACGCACGACGCCGGGCACCGGCTCACAGCGGCCGACTTCGAGCTGGCCGCACGGATCGACCGGATCGCGGAGGCGCATCAGGCACAGGCTCACAACGCCTGAAGGCATCCGGTAACCGATCCGCCTCGCTGTCTGGCACGACACGCGAGAGAGCCGGACCGGGGTTGTGAACCACCTCGGGAAGAAGTACGTCCCGGCCGGCGACCCCCAGGAGTTCACCGCCGACCAAACTGCCGCGAAGCCCGAGTTCCGCACGTACAGATTTCGCAGCCGTTTACGCCGAGACCGTCGACGCTGACGACAGCGGTCCTGCCGCCGAGCGCGCCCGGGCTGTCGCGGTCCCGTCGGTGGCGCGCCGCACCGTTTCTACCTGAACGCGCATCACTTGGTGGGTCGCGGGTCCGCCCCGGACACCAGGCACGACAGCCGGTACAAGCGCTGCCAGTAGGGGGCGTCGTCCGTTGCGCCGAGCACGGGAAGGATCCGGTCCAGGTCGGTGATCCGCCTGTGCAGGACACCGCGACGCCGATCGTCGAGAGAACCGCCACGGCTCAGCCAGGTGGATACGCACCCGGCGATGTCGGCATCGAGGAGCACGAGATCGATGTCCGCCCGCTCCGCGCCGCGCAGTCCGGCGGGGAACGGCGCTTGTTGGTGCTCCCGCCACAAGTAGGAGACGGCAGCTTCCAGCTCATCATTGCCGCTCGTGACGTTCGAGGGGTTCATGGAGGTCATCGTCGTGGACAGTACCCCCGCGTCCGAGCAAGCCGATACCCGGGACCCGAGCGCCAAGACCCGAGCGCCGGGACCCGAGCTTCGAGCCTCCGCCGTCACTCGTTCGTGGGTGCGCAAACCGGGCCCTGCCCCGAAGCTCGTGTCCCGAGCTTCGGGCTGCGTGATGCGAGACCCGGGATTCGAGCGCCTTCTTTAACCGGCGGGAAACGAGGGGGGTAGGGAAAACCTCCCCACCTCCCTACCCCGTCACGGCGAGCCAGTATGACTAATCGTGACAGCTTGCGGCGGAGCGTAACGGCCGCTTACGGTGCGAGAACTGAACGACCCCGACACGGTGTTGGAGCACCAGCCGGGGTCTGACCACAAGATCCCGAACCTAAGGAAGATCCGTGGCTACCCAGCACCATAGCTCCGCCCTGTCCGCCCCCGCAGTTCCCGCCGCCTACCCGATGGCCAAGCCCGGCTACGGCAAGCGCTCCGCACCCGGCCAACAGCCACGCAACGGCGACGACTTCGCCCTGCTCCCGACACGTGAGCGCTACGTCGCCGGGTTCGTCGACCACCTCCCCGACGGTGCCGCGATGAGCGTCAAGCAGCTCGCCAAAGAGCTGCCCCTCTACGGACAGCAAGCCATCGGCACCGCCCTGAAGGCCCTTTCCGTCGCCGGACACCTTCGGCGCGTCCGGTGCTCCGTCGGCGCAGGCGACGAAACCCGCTGGGTCTTCCGCACCTTCTGGTCCCGCACCGCCCACGACAACGAGTGGTGGAACACCTACCTCGCCACCGAAGACGCCACCCGGGCCACAGCCCCGACCGCCCCGCCGGAAGCGCCCGCATCCCCCAGCCTCGCAGCGCCTGCGGAGGCCCCGGCCTCCACCGCCGTACCGCTCCGCACCCCGCCCGAGGCCGCCCCGGACACGACACCCGCGAAAGCTCCGGCAGTTCCCCCGGCGGCCCCAGCAGGCCCGGCAGCTCCGTCGGCTCCGTCGGCTCCGGCGGCTCCGCCAGCCCTCACAGACCTCGCAGCCCTCACAGCCCGGCCGGCAGCCCCCTCCCCCGCCTACCTCGCCCTGGCCGAACTCGGCCGCAAGGACATCCGGCTGGCGCTGTCCGCCGACGACTGCGCCGCCCTCGAACCGCAGGCCGCAGCGTGGTTCGACCGTGGCGTGGACGCCGAGTACCTGATCGCCGCCCTCACCGCAGGCCTCCCCGCCCAGGTCGACTGCCCGCCCCGCTTCGTCCGCCGCCGCCTCGCGGACAAGATCCCGCCCCACCGCCCTGCCGGACACTCCTCGCCGGGAACCAGCACCCCGGCACCGTCCGGAGCCCGCCGCCTCCTGGTGGAGTGCACCGACTGCGGCCGCCCCGGCCAACCGGAAGCTCTCCCCGACGGTCTCTGCCGCCCCTGTCGCGCCGCCCACTCCGAGAGCCGACAGGCCACTTCCCCCGACCCCGCAGAAATCGCCGCAGTCAAGGCCCACATGGCCAACCTCCGCGACCTCCTCAAGGCTCCGTGAGCAGCCTGCACCATCAGGAAGGACCTCGCTGTGGTTCCAGGGCTCTGAGCAGGCAGTCGCGGTCGTCCGCGCCGATCAGCCCACCCGGAGGGGGCCCTTCGTCCAGCAACGCGCGCAGGGCGGGCGCGTGTGCCGCGAGGACGTCCCTGCACCACGCGCGTTCCGGGTGATCGGAATCCTTGCCGAACATCAGCACCTGGCGTTCGTCGTCGGCGTCGACCGGTGAGGACAGCTCCGCGGCGATGACCAGGAGACCCACCAGGTCGGGCCGCACAGCGATGTCGGGAACGGCCGCCAGACGGATCAGGAACGGGAGAGCGGTCGGCATCACCGCGCTCACGTGGAAGACGCTGTTCATCAGGACGTTCTCCAGCACGAGCATCGCCTCAGGGCCGGCCGCCTCGTCCAAAAGACCGCGGAGCAGGGCCGGAACCCCCTCAGGGCACCCCGGAATGCGTGACCAGTCGGCATCGGCGCAGCCCAGCAACGCAGGGTGGTCGCATGCGGCCTGCGCCACCTCCGGATGTGCGTGCAGGAACCGTGCGACAGCAGCCTCTTTGACTGCCACATCCATCACACACATCTCTGCTGCCCCTGCTCCCCCGAACGGCGCCCACGGAACCCTTCTGAGGATACGGGCGTGTGCTCCTCCGGCCCTTACGCGATCATGACCCGATGAGCCAGATCAGCCAGCAAACCGCCGACGTGAACGCGGCCATCGACGCCGAGCTCCAGCTCCTGGACCCCCGCGTGCGCGGGTCACGGGCGCTCGCCGCGCGCCTCCTCGACCCGGAGTTCGTCGAGGTCGGGGCTTCGGGGCGGCGGTGGACGTACGAGGAGATGCTCGACGCCCTCCCCGAGTTGGATGGTGGGAGCGGAGAGAGTGACGGGGGCGGGCCGCGGTTCGAGCCCTCCCGGATGGGCGGGGTCGTCCTGGCCCCAGGGATCGTGCATCTCACGTACGAGACCGACTTCGGCGGGCGCCGGGCCCGCCGCAGTTCGCTGTGGCGCAGGCGGGACGGGGAGACCGGCTGGCGGATGTACTACCACCAGGCCACGCCCGTCCCCGCCGCCGCCGAGTGACCTGAAGGCCCCCGCCCGGCCTCAGCCCAGCCCCTCCTCCACCAGCGCCGCCCACTGCGCCACCACCCGCTCCCGGCGGGCCGTGTCGTCGGTGAGGAGGTTGGCGAGGCCCAGGCCGCGGGCCATGTCCAGGAGGCCCTGGACCGTTTCCCGGGTGCCCGGGCGGGACTCGTCCGCGCCCAGGAGTTCGACGGCGATGCGGTGGGTCTCGCGGCCCACCCGCGCCTCCAGTTCCGTGACGCGCGGCCGGAGCTGGGCCTCGTTGGAGGCGGCCACCCAGAGCTGGAGCGCCGCCCGGAACAGGGGGCCCGTGTAGAGGTCGACCAGGGCCGCGACCACCTCGGCGCGGCCCTGGACGGGGAGCGCGCGCAGGGCGGCGGAGCGTTCCTCCGCCACGTACTCCACCGCGCCCGTGAACAGGTCCTCGCGGGTCGGGAAGTGGTGCTGGGCCGCGCCCCGCGAGACGCCGGCCCGTTCCGCGACGACGGAGACGGTGGAGCCCGCCCAGCCGTGTTCGGCCAGGCAGGCCACCGCCGCCTCCAGGAGCCGTTGCCGCGTCGCCCGGCTGCGGTCCTGCTTGGGAGCGTGAGCGGCCCGGGAAGCAGAGAAGGAAGGTGTCACCGCACCCATGCCGGGTCCCGTCGTTCGAGGAAGGCCGTCATCCCCTCCCTCGCCTCGTCGGAGGCGAACAACGCGGCGGATCGGGCGATGAGGTCTTCGGCGTACTGGTCGAAGCTCCTCAGCACCGTAGCCGTGACCAGTTCCTTCGATGCGGCCAGCCCCTGGGGCGAGGCCCGGCGCAGCCCGTCCAGGACCGGGGCAAGGCCCTTCTCCACGTCCTCGGCGGCCACCGTCACCAGGCCGATCCTCGCCGCCTCCGCCGCGTCGAACCGCTCCCCGGTGAGGTAGTAGCGGTTCGCCGCCGTACGGTCCACGCGCGGGAGCAGCGTGAGGGAGATCACCGCCGGGGCCAGGCCCAGGCGGGACTCGGTGAGGGCGAACGACGACGCCCCGCCCGCCACCGCGATGTCGCACGCCGCCAGCAGGCCCAGGCCGCCCGCCCGGACATGGCCGGTCACCCGGGCCACCACCGGCTTCGGCAGCGCCACGATCTCCCGCATCAGGCCCACGAACGCCTCCGGGTCCGGCGGTGCCGTCAGGTCCGCCCCGGCGCAGAACGTCGAACCCGTGTGGGTCAGCACCACCGCCCGTACGGTGTCGTCGCCCGCACAGTCCGCCAGGGCGTCGCGCAACTCCCCGACCAGCGCGGCCGACAGCGCGTTGCGGTTGGCCGGGGAGTCCAGCGTCAGGGTCGCGATGCCCCGCTCCCGGGATGTGGCGATCAGGGTCACGTGCCGTCCGTCCTCTCCGTCGTCTTCTCCGTCTTCTCACGGTCGCGCAGCTCGCGCCGGAGGATCTTGCCCGAGGCCGCCCGCGGCACCGCCTCGATGAACTCGGCCTGCCGCACCTTCTTGTACGGGGAGACGCGCTCGGCGACGTACGCCATGACGTCGTCCTCGGTCAGGCCGTCCGCCCCGGGTCCCCGGACCAGGAACGCCTTCGGGACCTCGTTGCCCTCCGCGTCGTACACCCCGATCACCGCCGCGTCCGCCACCTCCTCGTGGGTGAGGAGCAGGGCCTCCAGCTCGGCGGGGGCCACCTGGTAGCCCTTGTACTTGATCAGCTCCTTCACCCGGTCGACGACGTACAGCCAGCCGTCCTCGTCCACCCGGCCGACATCGCCCGTGTGCACCCAGCCGTCCTCGTCGATCATCGCGGCCGTGGCGTCCGCGCGGCCCAGGTAGCCCTTCATCACCTGGGGGCCCCGGATCAGGATCTCCCCGTCCGCCCCGGCCTCCGCGTCCTTCTCCGGGTCCTCCAGCGACACGATCCGCATCTCGGTGTTCGGCAGCAGCTTGCCGACCGTGCCCGGCGGGGGCTGCTCGGCGGAGAGCGGCACCACGTGCGTACCGGGCGACAGCTCCGTCATCCCGTACGCCTGCCGCACCGGCGGCACCCCCAGCCGGGCCGAGCACGCCGCCGCCAGCTCGGCGTCCAGCGGGGCGGCGGCGCTGACGATGTACTGGAGCGAGGACAGGTCGTACTCCCCGACCAGCGGGTGTTTCGCCAGCGCCAGCACGATCGGCGGAGCCACGTACAGGCCGGAGATGCGGTGCGTCTGGATGGCCTCCAGGAACTGTGCCAGGTCGAAGCGCGGGAGCACGACGACCGTCGAGCCGCAGCGCAGGGGTACGTTCATCAGCGCCGTGAGGCCGTAGATGTGGAAGAAGGGGAGGACCGCCAGGATGCGGTCGCCCTCGCCCATGGGAATGAACGGTCTCAGCTGCTCCAGGTTGGTCGCGATCGACCGGTGCGTCAGCATCACGCCCTTGGGCGTGCCCGTCGTGCCGGAGCTGTACGGGAGGGCCGCCACGTCCTCGCCCGGGTCGATCGCGACCTCCGGCTCGGGAGCAGTCGAGGACAGCATGTCCAGGACGGAGGTGTGGCCCTCCGCCTGGTCGCAGACGTAGATCTCCCTTATCCCGCCTGTCAGTTCGGCCGCGCGGCGAGCGGTCGGCAGCAGCGGGGAGACCGTCACGATCCACTTCGCCCCGCTGTCCGCGAGCTGCTTGGCGAACTCCTCGGGCGTGGCCAGCGGGTGGACCGTGGTGACCGAGGCTCCGGCGCGGGTGGCCCCGTAGAAGACGGCGGGGTACGCGATGGTGTTCGGGCTGTGCAGAGCGAGGACGTCGCCCTTCCTCAGTCCCGCCTCGGCCAGCGCGGCGGCGATCCGCCGGTGGAAGCCGTCGAGTTGGGCGTACGTGAGGGACATGCCGTTCGTCCCGTCGATCAGGGCGACGGTGTCACCGAACCCGGCGGCCTCGCCGAGAACCGCGTCGTGGATGGGTGTGTCGAGGGCCGTTACGTCTGCGTACTCGCTGCGGAACACCATGGCGGTCCCCTGTCTTCGCGGTCGCCCGCGCCGCCCGGGTGGCGGTGCGGGACGCCGTGCGGGTGTGGAGTGTGGAGGGTCAGAATCACCCCTGTGGGGGAGGGATGGGGAGGGGTCGGACGGGAGCAGATCAGGGAGAACAGGGACTAGTACGACTTCGGCAGGCCCAGCGACTGGTGCGAGACGTAGTTCAGGATCATCTCGCGGCTGACCGGGGCTATCCGGGCCACCCGTGACGCGGTGATCAGGGACGCGAGGCCGTACTCCCGGGTCAGGCCGTTGCCGCCGAGCGTGTGCACCGCCTGGTCGACGGCCTTCACGCATGCCTCCCCGGCCGCGTACTTCGCCATGTTCGCCGCCTCGCCCGCCCCGACGTCGTCGCCCTCGTCGTACAGCCGGGCCGCCTTCTGCATCATCAGGCGCGACAGCTCCAGGTCGATGTGCGCGGTGGCGAGCGGGTGCGCGATGGCCTGGTGGGCGCCGATGGGGTCCTTCCAGACCTGCCGGGTACGGGCGTACTCGACGGCCCTGGAGAGGGCGAACCGGCCCATCCCGATGCCGAACGCGGCCGTCATGATCCGCTCGGGGTTCAGCCCGGCGAAGAGCTGGAGCAGACCCGCGTCCTCGTCGCCGACCAGGGCGTCCGCCGGCAGCCGTACGTCGTCGAGGACCAGCTCGAACTGCTTCTCCGGGGCGTGGAGTTCCATGTCGATCTGGTTCCGCCCGAACCCGGGGGCATCGCGCGGGACGATGAACAGGCAGGGCTTCAGCTTCCCGGAGCGGGCGTCCTCGGTCCGGCCCACGATCAGCGTGGCGTCGGCTATGTCGACACCCGAGACGAAGACCTTGCGTCCTGTGAGGACCCAGTCGTCGCCGTCGCGGCGGGCGGTGGTGGTGATGCGGTGGGAGTTGGATCCGGCGTCGGGCTCGGTGATCCCGAAGGCCATGGTGAGACTGCCGTCGGCAAGGCCCGGCAGCCACGTCCGCTTCTGCTCCTCCGTACCGAAGCGGGCGATGACCATGCCGCAGATCGCGGGCGACACGATCATCATCAGGAGCGGCGAGCCGGCCGCACCCAACTCCTCCAGGACGATGGAGAGTTCGGCCATGCCGCCACCCCCGCCGCCGTACTCCTCGGGGAGGTTCACTCCGAGATAGCCGAGCTTCGCGGCCTCCGCCCACAGCTCGTCGGTGTGCTTGCCCTCGCGGATGACGGTGGTCATGTAGTCGCGCCCGTACCGCTTGCCGAGGGCGGCGACGGCTGCGCGCAGGGCCTGGTGCTCTTCGGTTTCGAGGGCGGTGCGTGCGGTGCTCATGCGGTCTCCTCCGGTACGGGATGGGGTACGGGGGTGGTGGCGGCCGGGTCCTCCTGGACCACGGCGAGCAGTGCGCCGACCTCGACCTGGTGGCCGGGGGCGGCGTGCAGGGCGGTAAGGGTGCCGGAGGCGGGGGCGAGGATGCGGTGCTCCATCTTCATCGCCTCCAGCCAGATCAGCGGCTGCCCGGCCTCGACGGTGACCCCGGCCGCCAGGCCCTCCGCGAGGCGGACGACGGTCCCGGGCATCGGGGCGAGCAGGGAGCCGGGGGCGGTGTGCGTGGCGGGGTCGGTGAAGCGGGGCAGGGCGGTGAACGTGTACGAGGCGTCGGTGGCGTCCACGTGGACCCGGTCGGCGTACGCGGTGACCGCGAAGTGCCTTGTCACGCCGCCCACTTCGAGCGTCACGTGGTCGGGGGTGGCTGTCAGGACCCGGGTGCCGGGAGTCTCGTGCGGTTCCGGGACTCCGGTGCGGGGGGTGTGGTAGGCGACCTCGTGCTCGGTGCCGTCGGGTTCGCTGCGGTAGCGCTTGCGCTGGGGCCCCGAGGGTACGTTGCGCCAGGCCCCGAAGCGGGCCGGGGCGGGGGTTGCGACCGGGGCGCCCCGCCCCCCTTCCGCGCCGCGTACGGCTTCCGCGCCGCGTACGGCTTCCGCGCCGCGTACGGCTTCCGGCCCCCGTACGGCTTCCGCTCCCCGTACGGCTTCCGCCAGGGTCGCGGCGAGGGCGGCCGTGGCAGGGTCGCCGGCTCCGGCTCCCGGGGCGGTCAGGTCCGCCAGGTGCCGGTCGTAGAACCCGGTGTCCAGGCGGGCCGCCGCGAAGTCCGGGTGACGCAGCGACCGTACGAGCAACTCGCGGTTGGTGACCGGGCCGTGGATGCGGGCCCTCTCCAGCGCGCGGGCCAGCAGCCGGACGGCCTCGGTTCGGGTCGGGGCGTGGGCGATCACCTTGGCGATCATCGGGTCGTAGTGCACGCCGATCGTGTCGCCGCCGGTGTATCCGGTGTCCAGGCGCAGGCCCGGGCCCTCCGGCACCTCCAGGGTGAGCAGTGCGCCGGTCTGCGGCTGCCAGTCGCGGGCCGGGTCCTCGGCGTAGAGCCGGGCCTCCACCGCGTGGCCGGACGGCTGCGGGGGCTCGGGGGACGGCAGCGGCTCGCCTTCCGCCACCCGTAGTTGCAGGGCGACGAGGTCGAGCCCGAACACGGCTTCCGTCACCGGGTGTTCGACCTGGAGGCGGGTGTTCATCTCCAGGAAGTACGGGCGGCCCTCGGCGGAGACCAGGAATTCCACGGTGCCCGCGCCCCGGTAGCCCACGGCACGGGCCGCCGCGACCGCCGCCTCGTGGAGCCTGGTGCGCAGCGCCTCGTCCAGCCCGGGCGCGGGGGCCTCCTCGATGACCTTCTGGTGGCGGCGCTGGAGCGAGCAGTCCCGGGTACCGAGCGCCCACACGGTGTCGTGCGCGTCGGCCATCACCTGGACCTCGACGTGCCGGCCGCGTTCCACGTACGGCTCGGCGAACACCTCCCCGTCCCCGAAGGCGGACGCTGCCTCGGCAGCCGCGGCCAGCAACTCGCCCGGCAGAGAATCGAGTTCACGGACGATCCGCATCCCACGCCCGCCGCCGCCCGCCGCCGCCTTCAGCAGCAGCGGCAGATCGTCCTCGCTCGCCGTCGCCGGGTCCACGGGAGCCAGCAGCGGCACCCCGGCTCCCGCCATCAGCTCCTTGGCCCGGGTCTTGGAGGCCATCAGCTCGATCGCCTTCACCGGCGGGCCCACCCACACGAGCCCCGCGTCCTGCACGGCGGCGGCAAAGGCGGCGTTCTCGGAGAGGAAGCCGTAGCCGGGGTGCACGGCGTCCGCCCCGGCGGCCCGGGCTGCGGCCACGACGAGGTCGCCGCGCAGATAGGTGTCGGCGGGTGCCGCGCCCGGCAGCCGTACGGCGAGGTCCGCCTCCCGTACGTGCAGGGCGTCGGCGTCCGCGTCGGAGTAGACGGCGACCGTGGTGATGCCCAGGTCGCGGCAGGTGCGGAAGATCCGGCAGGCGATCTCGCCCCGGTTGGCGACGAGCAGAGTCGTGATGGTCATCCGGGCCTCACATTCGGAAGACGCCGAAGCCGCCACGGGCGCCCTCGACCGGTGCGGTGTGGATCGCGGACAGGCACATCCCGAGGACCGTCCGGGTGTCGCGCGGGTCGATGACCCCGTCGTCGTACAGCCGCCCGGACAGGAACATCGGCAGCGACTCCGCCTCGATCTGCTGCTCCACCATCGCGCGCAGCCCGGCGTCCGCCTCGTCGTCGTACGGCTGCCCCTTCGCGGCGGCCGAGGCGCGGGCGACGATCGACAGCACACCCGCGAGCTGCTGCGGGCCCATGACGGCGGACTTGCTGCTGGGCCAGGCGAAAAGGAACCGCGGGTCGTAGGCGCGGCCGCACATGCCGTAGTGGCCGGCCCCGTAGGACGCGCCCATCAGGACCGACAGATGCGGGACCTTGGAGTTGGCGACCGCGTTGATCATCATCGCGCCGTGCTTGATGATGCCGCCCTGCTCGTACTCCTTGCCGACCATGTAGCCGGTGGTGTTGTGGAGGAAGAGGAGCGGGATGTCGCGCTGGTTGGCGAGCTGGATGAACTGCGCCGCCTTCTGCGACTCCTCGCTGAACAGCACCCCCTGCGCGTTGGCGAGGATGCCGACCGGGTAGCCGTGCAGCCGCGCCCAGCCCGTCACCAGGCTCGTCCCGTACAGCGGCTTGAAGGCGTCGAAGTCGGAGCCGTCGACCAGCCGGGCGATCACCTCGCGCGGGTCGAACGGGGCCTTGAGGTCGCCCGGCACGATGCCGAGCAGCTCGTCCTCGTCGTACTTCGGCGGGGCGGCCGGGCCCGGATCGGGCTGGGCCTTGCGCCAGTTGAGCCGGGCGACGATGCGGCGGGCCTGCCGGATCGCATCGTGCTCGTCCACGGCGAAGTGGTCGGCGAGCCCCGACGTACGGGCGTGCATCTCGGCCCCGCCGAGGGACTCGTCGTCGCTCTCCTCGCCGGTGGCCATCTTCACCAGGGGGGGGCCGCCGAGGAAGACCTTGGACTGCTCCTTGATCATCACGGTGTGGTCGGACATGCCGGGGACGTACGCGCCTCCGGCGGTGGAGTTGCCGAACACCACGGCCACGGTGGGGATTCCGGCGGCGGAGAGCCGGGTGAGGTCCCGGAAGAGCGCCCCTCCGGGGATGAAGATCTCCTTCTGGGAGGGCAGGTCGGCCCCGCCCGACTCCACCAGGCTGATCACCGGGAGCCGGTTGGCGAAGGCGATCTCGTTGGCGCGCAGGGCCTTCTTCAGCGTCCAGGGGTTCGAGGCCCCGCCGCGTACGGTCGGGTCGTTGGCGGTGATCAGGCACTCGACGCCCTCGACCACCCCGATCCCGGTGACGAGCGAGGCCCCCACGGCGTAGTCGCTGCCCCAGGCGGCCAGCGGCGACAGCTCCAGGAACGGGGTGTCGGGGTCGACGAGCAGCTCGATCCGCTCCCGGGCCGGGAGCTTGCCGCGCTTCCGGTGCCGGGTCACGTACTTCTCACCGCCGCCCGCGAGCGCCTTGGCGTGCTCGGTCTCCAGCTCGGCGAGCTTCTCCACCATGGTGGCCCGATTCGCCGCGTAATCCGGGCTGTTGGAGTCGAGCGCGGTGGGCAGGACGGTCATACGGTCACCTCCGGGACATCGATGCCTTCGAGCAGGGCCACGGGGATCGGCAGCCAGCGGGACCGCAGCCACTCCCCCACCGCCTTCGCCTGCGGGTCGAACCGGGCTTGGGCTGCGACGCCTTCGCCCAGGAGGCCGTGGACGGTGAAGTTCAGGGCGCGGAGGTTGGGCAGGACGTGGCGGACGACTGTCAAGTCCGCTGTCTCCGGCAGGAGTTCCTTGAACCGCTCGACCCTCAGCTCGTGCGCCAGCCACCGCCAGGCGTCGTCGTCGCGCACCCAGACGCCGACGTTGGCGTCACCGCCCTTGTCGCCGCTGCGGGCGCCCGCGATCAGGCCGAGGGGGGCGCGGCGCGTGGGACCGGAGGGGTACGGGGCGGGGAGCGGCGGTTCCTCGACTTCGGCCAACTCCTCTGTGCGGGCGGACGGTTTCATCACCTCCCGCGTCCCGTCCGGCAGGACGGCGATGTGCTCGACCTCCGCCGCCGGTACGGGCCGGGCCTCGAACACCCCGTAGGGCGCGCCCTTTCCGGGAGGGGCGGTGACATGGAAGCCCGGGTAGCTGCCGAGGGCCAGCTCGATGGCGGCCCCGGAGACGGACCGGCCGACCGCGTCGGCGTCCTGGTCGCGGACGACGAGCCGGAGCAGGGCGCTGGCCCGTTCCTCGGTGTCGGCGTCGGCGTGGTCGGTACGGGACAGCTCCCAGCGCACCTCGGCGGGCGGGCGGGAGCCGCCGCGCTCCAGGGCGTCGGCGAACTGGTCCTTCACCAGCGCCGCCTTGGCCTCGACGTCGAGGCCGGTGAGGACGAAGACGACCTCGTTGCGCCAGCCGCCGAGCCGGGTGAGCCCAGCCTTGAGGGTGGGCGGCGGGGCCTCGCCGCGTACGCCGTCGATCCGGACCCGGTCCGGTCCGTCGGGTGTGAGGCGCACGGTGTCGAGGCGGGCGGTGACGTCGGGGCCCGCGTACCGGGCCCCCCCGGTCTCGTAGAGGAGTTGGGCGGTGACGGTGGAGAGGTCGACGACCCCGCCCGTACCGTCGTGCTTGGTGATGACGGACGAGCCGTCGGCGCGGATCTCGGCGAGCGGGAAGCCGGGGCGGCGGAGGCGGGCGGGGTCGTGGTCGCCGAAGAAGGCGTGGTTCCCGCCGGTCGCCTGCGTACCGCACTCCAGGACGTGCCCGGCGACCACGGCTCCCGCGAGCGCGTCCAGGTCGTCCGGACCCCAGCCGAAGTGGGCGGCGGCGGGCCCGGTGACGAGGGCCGCGTCGGTGACCCGGCCGGTGACGACGACATCCGCCCCGGCCCGCAGACAGGCGGCGATCCCGGAGCCGCCGAGGTAGGCGTTGGCGGTGAGGCACCCGTCCGGGACGGGCAGGCTGTCGCCCTCGACGTGCGCGACGGTGACGGGCACACCGGCCCTCTCCGCCAACTGCCTCACCGAGTCCGCGAGTCCGGCCGGGTTGAGGCCGCCCGCGTTGGCGACGATCTTCACCCCGCGCTCGCGCGCGAGGCCGAGCCCTTCCTCCAACTGGCGCAGGAAGGTGGTGGCGTAGCCCTTCTGCGGGTCCTTGAGGCGGCTGCGGCCGAGGATGAGCATGGTCAGCTCGGCGAGGTAGTCACCGGTGAGGACGTCGAGGGGGCCGCCGGTGAGCATCTCGCGCAGCGCGTCGAAGCGGTCGCCGTAGAAGCCGGAGGCGTTGCCGATGCGGAGGACGGGGGCGGGGGCGGGGCCGGGGCCGGTGTTCATCGGTGGTCGCCCTGTTCCGCGCGCGGCAGCCGGCCCGGTCCGGGAGGTCCGGCGAAGGCCTGGGCGATGGAGAGCCACTGGTCGGCGTCGCGGCCCTCGGCGGTGACCGCGAGGTCGGAGCGGTGGGCGCGCTGGGTGACCAGGAGGCAGAAGTCGAGGAGCGGGCCGGTGATCCGCTGGGCGGCTTCCTCCGGCCCGTACGCGATCACCTCACCGTCCGGCGTGCGGAGTTCGACGCGGAACTCCTCCTCGGGCGCGGTGATCCCGCGTACCGCGTAGGCGTAGTTCCGGGCCCGTACGCCGATCCGGGCCACATGCCGGAGCCGGGCGGTGGGGGTCCGGGTCACGCCGAGGGCGTCGGCGATGTCCTGGCCGTGGGCCCAGGTCTCCATGAGCCGGGCGGTCGCCATGGACGCGACGCTCATCGGCGGCCCGTACCAAGGGATCCGGGTGCCGTCCGGGGCGTCGCGGAGGACCTTGTCGAGCCGCTGCCGGCCCTCGCGCCAGCGGGCGAGCAGGGCGTCCGGGGCGTGGGCGTCGACGAGGGCGTCGGCCGCCTCGTCGACGAAGGAGTCGGGGGCGGCCAGGGCCTTGGTCACCTCGTCGCCGAACCGGTCCGGCTCGGTGGCCGCCAGCAGCGCGACCTCGTCCGTCCAGCTGAGATGGGCGATCTGGTGGGCGACGGTCCACCGGTCTGCGGGGGTCGGGCCGCGCCAGCCCGGGGCATCCAACTCCCCTACCAGTTCGTCGAGTTCGTCGCTCTCTTCGCGCAGATCGTCGATCACGGCTACGACAGCGGACACGTGCGCTCCCCTCGGGACCGGGTGTGGTGCCCAGGAGCATGGCAGCGCACCAGGAAACAATCAAGCACGCTTGCATGATTTTCTGCCCGCACCGATCCTCATTCCGGGCGCGGTCCGGCCGTGCTGCGCGTTAGCCTCCGTCGATGACTGCCGATACCCGCCCGGTAACCGTCCTGTTCGAGGCCGACAAGCTGATCCTGGAGCTGCACCACGACGCGGAGGGCGCGTACCACGCCTTTCCCGGCGCGCACTCCGGTGCCGCTGACGCACCGCGCGTCGCGCTGTCCCTGGAGGAGGCCCTGCACGCCCGCATCCGGCCCGCCGGGACGGCGGAGACGGTCCTGCGGACCTGGGCGGAGGGCGCGGCGCCGCAGGGCCCGGTGGCCCTGGTCGACCCGGCGGCGGTTCCGCCGGTACGGGTACGGGCCGGGGCGGTCGTCATCCGTGAGGGGGCCGTGCTCCTGATCCGCTTCGAGGAGGACGGCGGCCCGCTCTACGAGATCCCGGGCGGCGGGGTCGAGGAGGGCGAGACGCCGGAAGAGGCCGCCCTGCGCGAACTGGGCGAGGAGACCGGTCTCGGCGGAACGGTCGGCCCCCGGATCGCCCGGGTCTGGAAGGACGGCCGGCACGAGCACTACTTCCTCGTGTCCGCGACCGGCGAGGTCGGCCCGCCCGAGACGCTGGACAACTACGGCGGCACCCCGGTCTGGGTGCCGGTGGACCGCCTGCCCGCCACCCCGCTGTGGCCCCGGCGGCTCTCCTGGCGCATCGAGCACTGGCACCGGACGGGGTGGCCGGAGCGCCCGGCGGAGCTGGCCGACTCCATCACGGAGCTGGGGCCGGCGTGCGGGTGGTGAGAGGCAGGCCTCGCGGCCGGCGAGAAGCGTAGATTCGACAGCGGACGCTCCGGCACGCCTGACGAGATGGGCAACGCCGTCTGCGAGCGAATCAAGGAACGGGCCGCACGCCGTTGATCACCGTCACCGACGCCTGAAGGCAGAGCCGCGCGGGCTTCACGTCTCGCGGCGGCCCGTTCGGCTGCGCACCGCGCCGATGCTCGCCCCGATGACCAGGGCGATGGCGAGGGCGTCCGTCGTGGAGAGGGCCTGGTCGAGGATGAGGAAGCCCGCACCGGCGGCGATGGCCGGCTCCAGGCTCATCATCACGGCGAACGTGGGCGCGGGCAGCCGGCGCAGGGCCATCAGCTCCAGGGTGTACGGGAGCACCGAGCTGAGGACCGCCACCGCCGCGCCGAGCGCCACCGTGGACGGGACCGTGAGCTTCGCCCCGGACTCGATGATGCCGAGCGGCAGCGAGAGGACCGCGGCGACCACCATCGCCAGCGCGAGCCCGTCCGCCTGCGGGAAGCGGCGGCCGGTGCGGGCGCTGAAGACGATGTACGCCGCCCACATCGCCCCGGCCGCCAGGGCGAAGGCCGCGCCGAGCGGGTCGAGGCGGTCGAAGCCGCCGCCGCCCAGCAGGACCACGCCGACGAGGGCGAGCCCGGCCCACAGGACGTTGATCAGGCGGCGGGAGGCGAAGACCGAGAGGGCGAGCGGGCCGAGCACCTCCAGGGTGACGGCGATACCGAGCGGGATCCGGTCCAGCGCCAGGTAGAAGAGCGTGTTCATGCCGCCCATCGCGACACCGAAGGCCAGCACCGTGCCCCAGTCGGCGCGCGAGTGGCCGCGCAGCTTCGGGCGGCAGATCACCAGCAGGATCAGCGCGGCGGCGGCCAGCCGCAGGGTGACGACGCCCAGCGCGCCCGCCTTCGGCATCAGCAGCGCCGCGACGGCCGAGCCGAACTGGACGGACAGGCCACCGGCGATCACCAGGGCGATCGGCGCCAGCGCCGCCCGGCGGTCGGCCCAGGACCGTCCGGTGCCTTCGAGCGCCGTCACCGCTTCGGGTACGGCGACGGTTGCGGCGGCCGGTTCGGCGGCGCTGCGCTGGTCGTTCACGGGGGCCTTCCGGGAGAAGCGAGTAGGTACAGTGCAATGCACTGGGCGGTACAGGATGAGAAACCCTGTCCGCCACGGGTTTCCCTTCACGGTAAGGACGCCCGCGCGTTCCGTGAAATGCCCGTCACGCTCTCGTTATGCTTCCCGCGCATGAACGAGGAACCCTCCCCCGGCCGCCCCGTGGAACTCCGGCATCTGCGGGCCTTCCTCGCGGTCGCCGACGAGCTCAACATCACGCGCGCCGCCGCCCGCCTCCGGCTGACCCAGCCCGCCGTGTCCCGCACCCTCGCCGCGCTGGAACGGCACCTCGGGGTCCGGCTCGTCGACCGTTCCACCCACCACCTCGCCCTCACCCCCGACGGCGTCGCCTTCCGCGACAAGGCCGCCACCGCGGTCGCCGCCTTCGACGAGGCACTCGACTCCGGGCGGCTGCGCACCTGGCCACTGCGGCTCGGGCACGCCTGGTCCGCGTTCGGGCCGTACACCACACCGCTGCTGCGGACCTGGCAGGAGCGGTTCCCGGGCACCCCGCTGGAGCTGCTCCGGATCGACGACCGCACCGCCGGGCTGACCCGGGGCGAGGTCGACGCGGCGCTGCTGCGCGGTCCTGTGGACGCGCCGGGGCTGGTCGCCGAGGTGCTGTTCACCGAGGTGCGGGTGGCGGCGGTGACCGCGGACGGGCCGCTCGCCGCGCGCCCCTCGCTCGAACTGGCCGATCTCGTGGACGGCCCCGTCGTCCTGAACACCGTCTCCGGCACCACCACCGTGGACCTGTGGCCACCGCACGCCCGCCCGGCCGCCACCCTCACGGTCGGCAACACCGACGACTGGCTCACCGCCATCGCCGCCGGCCGCGGCAGCGGGGTGTCCACCGCGTCGACCGCGGAGCTGCACCCGCACGCTGGGGTCGCCTACGTCCCGCTCGACGATGCCCCGGGCGTCCCGGTCCTGCTCGCCCGCCGGGACGCCCCCGGGCACCCGAAACTCCCCCAACTCGTTTCGCTGGCCCGGGAGATCATCGCCCGGGACCCGGCTCGCCGACCCCCGGAGCGGGCTCCGGGAGAGCCTCCGCGATGACCTCCGCCAGGTGCCGGGCCCGCCGCCCGGCCAGCTGGTCGAGCTGCGTGCGGCAGGAGAAGCCGTCCGCGAGGAGTTCCGTCCCGGGCTCCGCCTCCCGTACGGCGGGGAGCAGCCGCTCCTCCGCGCAGGCGACGGACACCTCCCAATGGCCTTTCTCGAAGCCGAAGTTGCCCGCGAGTCCGCAGCAGCCGCCGCTGAGTTCGCCGGTCAGGCCCAGCCGTTCACGCAGTCGCCGCTCCGCCGCGTCGCCGAGGACCGCGTGCTGGTGGCAGTGCGTCTGGCCGGCGGCCGGCCGGTCCAGGCGCGGCGGCGTCCAGTCGGGGGCGTACTCCTCCAGGTACTGGGCGAACGTCCGCACGGCCGAGGCAAGTTCGGCGGCGCGCGGGTCGCCGGGGAGGAGTTCGGGCAGATCGGTGCGGAGGGTGGCGGCGCAGCTCGGCTCCAGGACGACGAGCGGCTCGCCGGGGAAGAGGTCCAGCCGGTCCAGGGTGCGGCGCATCACCCGGCGGGCCGCGTCGAGCTGGCCCGTCGACACGTAGGTGAGGCCGCAGCACAGGCCGGGGACGGGCGGCGGCAGCACCGTACGTCCCGTCGCCTCCTCCAGGACCCGCACCGCCGCCCGGCCCACCTGCGGGGACAGGTGCTCGGTGAAGGTGTCCGCCCAGAGGTGCACCACCCGGCTGGCCGAGAGGATCCGGGTCCCGCGCCCCTGCCTCCGGCGCAGCCACCGGCTGTACGTCTCGGTCGCCAGCACCGGGATCGTCCGCTCGGGTGCGATCCCCGCCAGCCGCTTCGCGAGCGCGGCGAGCGGGCGCAGCCGGGCGAGGGCGTTGAGCGGGCGGGCGAAGGGGCGCGCGAGGCGCAGCCACTGCGGGAGGCGGCCCATCGCGTAGTGGGCGGCGGGCCTGAGCCTGGACTTGTAGTGGTGGTGCAGGAACTCCGCCTTGTACGTGGCCATGTCGACGCCCACCGGGCAGTCGCTGCGGCAGCCCTTGCAGGACAGGCAGAGGTCGAGCGCGTCCCGGACCTCCGTGCTGCGCCAGCCGTCCGTGATGACCTCGCCCGCCAGCATCTCGTGGAGGAGCCGGGCCCGGCCCCGGGTCGAGTGGGCCTCCTCCCCCGTCGCACGGAAGGACGGGCACATGACGCCCGCGCCGCTCGCCTCCTCCGTACGGCACTTGGCGACGCCGACGCAGCGGCGGACCGCGCCCGCGAAGTCCCCGCCGTCCTGCGGATAGCCGAACTCCACGTCGACCGGGCCCTTCGGGAGGACCGCGAAGCGCAGGTTCGTATCGAGGCGGTCCGGGCGGGCCAGCATCCCCGGGTTCAGGCCGCCGTCCGGGTCCCACAGGTCCTTGAACCGGCCGAAGAGGGCGACGAGTTCGTCCCCGTACATCCGGGGCAGCAGCTCCGCGCGCGCCTGCCCGTCGCCGTGCTCGCCGCTGAGGGAGCCGCCGTGCGCGACGACGAGGTCGGCCGTCTCCTCGGAGAACCGGCGGAAGCGGGCCACCCCGGCCTCGGTGATCAGGTCGAAGTCGATGCGGACGTGGATGCAGCCGTCGCCGAAGTGGCCGTACGGGGTGCCCCGCAGGCCGTGTTCGGCGAGGAGCGCGCGGAAGTCGCGGAGGTACGCGCCGAGCCGGGCGGGCGGGACCGCGCAGTCCTCCCAGCCGGGCCAGGCCTCTCCCCCACGTCCGGCTGCGCTCCCGCGGGAGGTGCCCCCCTCGTCGGGCATCCGGGTCGCGGTCCCGGCGGCGTCCTCGCGGATCCGCCACAGCGCCCGCTGCCCGGCCGGGTCGGTGACGACGGTCCCGTCCACCGCGTCGGCCGCCCGCAGGACGCGTTCGGCGTGGGCGCGGGCCTCGGCCCCGGTGGCCCCGCCGGTCTCGACGAAGAGCCAGGCGGCCCCGCGCGGCAGCAGCCCGGCCGGTTCGCGTACGAGGTCGGCGGCCATGCCCTCGACGGTGAGCGGGCCGTACGGGAGGAGGCCCGGGGCGGCCTCGGCGGCGGCGGACTCGTCGGCGTACCCGAGGACGGCCAGGGCGCGGGCGCGCGGCGCTTCGACCAGGCGCACGGTGGCCTCAGTGACGACGCCGAGGGTGCCCTCGCTGCCGCAGAACGCCCGGACCGGGTCGGGGCCGCCGGGGTGTTCGGGGAGCAGCGCGTCGAGGGCGTACCCGGAGATGCGGCGCGGGAGGTCGGGGTAGCCGGTGCGCAGGAGGGCGAGGTGGGAGGCGACGAGTTCGCTCACGCCCGGGGGGCCTTGGGGTGCCCCCGCCCCGCGTGCGCCGGCGCTCGCCGGGCCCGTGCCGCTCCCCTGTTCCAGCCGCAGCGCCTCACCCCCGTACCGGACCACCGACAGCCCCCGCACGTTGTCCGCCGTCGTGCCCCAGGCCACCGAGTGCGCGCCGCAGGAGTTGTTGCCGATCATCCCGCCGAGGGTGCAGCGGCTGTGGGTGGACGGGTCGGGGCCGAAGGTCAGTCCGTGGGGTGCGGCGGCGGCCCGCAGATCGTCCAGGATCACGCCGGGCTGGACGACGGCCGTGCGGGCGGCGGGGTCCAGGTCGAGGATCGTCCGCAGATGGCGGGTGAGGTCGAGGACGAGGCCGGTGCCGGTGGCCTGTCCGGCGATGGACGTGCCGCCGCCGCGCGGGACGACCGGCACCCCGTACTCCTGGCAGACCATCAGCGCGGCCGCGACGTCGTCGGCGTCGCGCGGGGCGAGCACACCGAGGGGGACGCGGCGGTAGTTGGACGCGTCCATCGTCGTCAACGCCCGGGCGGCGGGCCCGAAGTCGCTCGTGCCGCGCACGGCGGAGCGGAGCGCGGCGACGAAAGCCGGGGAGGCCGCGGGAGCACGTGATGCCGCGGGAGCACGTGACGCCGTGGCAGACGGTCCTGCGGGCGGTCCGGTATGCGGTCGATGTTGTTCGGCCATTGCTTCAGCATGCCGCCGGTACAGATGAACTCTTGGGATGCGCACGGATGAAAGTGCACAAGCCGCGCAAAAAAGCCCACAAGATCTTCCCAAACAGACCGTCAAGTCTCCTATAGTGACCAAGACTTGCGCAGGAACTATCAGTTCCAGTTGTGCAGGATCGCCCGCACCCGTGACGAAGTGTCCTGAATTCGCCGCACCAGCACCGCCCGAACCGCCCTACTGCCCCACCGCCCTGCCACCCCGCACCGTCCGCCACCGAGGACTCCGATTGCGCCCCTCACACCGGCCCACCGCTCTCGCCCTGCTGATATCGGCAGCCGCAACCGGCACGCTGACCCTGTGGGCCGTCGCCGCCGCCCCTGACACGGTACGGACCCCGCTGGCCTGGGGCGCGGGCGCGGCCGCCGTGCTGCTGAGCGTCTGCGTGGCCGTCACCGTCCACACCCTGGGGACCGCGCGGACGCTGCGCACCCTGCGGGCCGCCGACGCCCAGCGGTTCACCTCCGAGACCTCGCGCCTGGTCTCCGCCTCCGCCGTCGAGGCCCAGCGCTTCACGGCGGAGACGGCCCGGATCAAGGGCGCCGCCGCCTCCGAGACCTCCCGGCTCGTCGCCGAGGCCCGCGCCGAGAACGAGCGGATCGTCGCGGCGGCCGCCGCCGAACAGGCCCGTCTCCACCTCAGCATCGACCGCCTGACGGCCCGTGCGAGCCGCGCCGAGACCGAGCGCTCCGCGGCCGTCGCCGCCTGCGCCAACGCGGCGGGCCGGATGCAGGCCCTGTCCACCAGCATGCTGGCCGACCTCCGCGAGATGGAGCACCGGCACACCGACGAGTCCGTGCTCGGGGACCTGCTCCACCTGGACCACCGCACGGCCCAGGCGGGCCGTCTCGCCGACTCCATCGCCGTGCTGACCGGGGCCCGTTCCGGCCGGCGCTGGGCGAAGCCGATCGTCATGGAGTCGATCCTGCGCGGCGCGATGGGCCGGATCGGCAGCTACCAGCGGGTGCGCCTCCACTCCACCAGCGATGTCTCCATCGCCGGTCACGCGGCCGAGGGCGTCATGCACGCGCTCGCCGAACTCCTCGACAACGCGGCGAACTTCTCGCCGCCCACCGCCGAGGTGCACGTGTACGTGGAGGAGGTCCCGGCGGGCATCGTCATCACCGTGGAGGACAGCGGGCTCGTCATGAGCGAGGTGCAGCTGCGCCGCGCCGAGCGGGCGGTCTCCGCCGACCACCAGAACCTCACCAACCTCTCCGGCACCCGCCTCGGACTCGCGGTCGTCGGCCGGCTGGCCCGTAAGCACGGCCTCACCGTCTCCTTCCGGCCGTCCGCACGCGGCGGCACGGGCGCGCTGATGATGCTCCCTCAGGAGCTGATCTCCCGCGCGGTCGCACCGGCCCCGGCACCGGCGACGGCTGCACCGGCGGCACCTGTGGCAGCGACCGCGCCGACGGCCCCGGCAGCCACACCGGCCCCCGCGGACACCGCCCCCGCCGTCGAACTCCCCGCCGAGCCCGAGCCCTCGCACTCCTCGGCCGCCGGACCGGACCCCGCCGATGCCGTGCCCGCGGCCCGGTCCCTCGACGCGGACGACGCCTCCACGCCCCTGACCCCGGCGGCGGAGCCGGAGCCGGAGCCGGAGGCTGTCCCCGAGTCCGGCTCCGAGTCCACCGGCAGCGTGCCCGAGTTCGGCGAGAGCGGCCTGCCCAAGCGCCGCCGCGGCCGGACGCTGGCCGCCGCCGAAGCCCGTACCGGCAACGCCGCCCCCGGCGGAGCCGACACCCCCCGGGCCCGTACCACCGACCCGAAGGTCCAGGCAGCGCGCTTCAGCACCTTCAGCAAGGCGGTACGAGCCAACTCCCCGCACCCGGAAGGCAACACCCGATGACCGCGACCACCGACGAGAAGCTCAACTGGCTGCTGGAGGGGCTGCTCGACCGCACCCCCGGTACCCGCCACGCCCTCGTCCTGTCCCGCGACGGCCTCAAGCTGTGCCGCACCCCCGAGCTCTCCGTCGACCAGGCCGACCAGCTGGCCGCCATCTCCGCCGGGATCCAGAGCCTGTCGCACGGCGCGTCCATCGAGTTCGGCGACGGCACCGGCGGCGTACGGTCCGCGATGGCCGAGTTCTACGGCGGCGTGCTGTTCATCGTCGAGGCGGGGGCCGGGGCCCACCTGGCCGTCGTCGCCGACGAGGACTCCGACGTGGGCCTCGTCGGACACAACATGAGCGAGCTCGTCGAGCAGCTCGGCGAGCACCTCGTCGCGCCGCCGCGCGAACCCGCCGAGGTCCCGGCCGTATGACGACGGCGCCCCGCCCCCGACCGGGCCGCGACGACGATCCGGACCGGCTGTACACCCTCACCGGGGGCCGCAGCCGGTCCGACTCCGCCGCCTTCGACCTGGTGACGCTCGTCGTCGCCGAGTGCGACCCGTCCCCGGGGATGCAGTCCGAGCACGTCTCGATCCTGCGGATGTGCCAGGGCCCCACCGCCGTCGTCGAGATCGCCGCGAGCCTGAACCTGCCGGTCAGCATCGTCCGCATCCTGCTCTGCGACCTGCTCGACACCGGCCGGATCAGCGCCCGCCACCCCCGTACAGCCCGTGTCGCGGACCGGCTCCCCGACCCCGACATCCTGGAACAGGTGCTCGTTGGACTCCGCAACCTCTGACCGCGCCACCCTGAGCTCCACCGCCGACAACGGACTCAAGATCGTTGTCGTGGGCGGCTTCGGCGTCGGCAAGACCACCATGGTCCGATCCGTGAGCGAGATCCGTCCGCTCAACACGGAGGAGACCATGACCCGCGCGGGCGAGGCCGTCGACGACCTCGACGGCGTCCACGCCAAGACGTCCACCACGGTGGCGTTCGACTTCGGCCGCATCACGCTCGACGAGCGCTCCGTGCTGTACCTCTTCGGCGCGCCCGGACAGGAGCGGTTCTGGTTCCTGTGGGACCGGCTGTTCTCCGGCACGCTCGGCGCGGTCGTCCTCGTCGACACCCGCCGCCTCGCCGACTCCTGGTACGCCATCGACCGCCTGGAGCACCACGGCACGCCGTTCATCGTGGCGTGCAACGACTTCGGCGGCCCGCTCCACAGCGAGCAGCAGATCCGGGAGGCCCTGGACCTCTCCGAGGACGTACCGCTGGTGGAGTGCGACGCGCGTGACCGGTCCTCCAGCAAGTACGTGCTGATCACGCTCGTCGAGCATCTCGCCGCGCTCTCCGCCGCCCGCCTCCAGGCCGCCGGGACGACCGCCTCCGCGGCGGCCGCGCCCACGGCGGCCCTGGCGGCGGCCGGCCCGACCCCGGAGCCCGCCCCGTGACCACTGTCTCCGGCTGCCCCGTCACCCACACCTCCGTCCCGCTGTCCGGGCCCCGCTTCCAGAGCGACCCCGTCCAGCTCTACCGGGACCTGCGGCGCGACCACGGGGCGATCGCCCCGGTCGTCCTCGACGGCGACGTCCCCGCCTGGCTCGTCCTCGGCTACCGCGAACTGCACCAGGTCACCGGCGACCCGGTCCTCTTCAGCCGGGACTCCGACCTGTGGAACCAGTGGGACCGCATCCCCGACGACTGGCCGCTGCTGCCGATGATCGGCCGCAAGCAGAACTCGATCCTCTACACCGTCGGCGAGCGCCACAGCGTCCGGGCGATGATGATCAGCAACGCGCTGGAGGGCGTCGACCCGTTCTCGCTGAAGCGGTACGCGGAGGAGTTCGCCGACGAGCTGATCGACCGGTTCTGCACCAAGGGCTCGGTCGACATCATCGCGGAGTACGCCAAGCTGCTCCCCGCCCTGGTCCTGGCCAGGATCTACGGCTTCTCCGACGAGGAGGCGCACCCGCTGGTCGGCGCGATCAACGACATGATCGACGGCCGGGAGCGGGCGCTGGCCGGACAGCAGCACCTGGCCACGTCGATGTTCCAGCTGCTGGCGGACAAGCACGCCGAGCCCGGCGACGACGTCGCCAGCCGGATGATCGCCGACACCGGCGGCTTCACCGACGAGGAGGTCGCCCAGGACCTCATGGTGATGATGGCGGCCGGTCACCAGCCGACCGCCGACTGGATGGGCAACTCGCTGCGCCTGATGCTCACCGACGACCGGTTCGCCGCCTCGCTCTCCGGCGGCCGGCACAGCGTCGCCGAGGCCATGAACGAGGTCCTCTGGGAGGACACCCCGACGCAGAACGTGGCCGGCCGCTGGGCCGCCCGCGACACCCACCTCGGCGGCCGCCACATCCGCGCCGGCGACCTGCTGCTCCTGGGCCTCGCCGCCGCCAACGGCGACCCGCAGGTGCGCACCGACGGCTCGGCCCTGACCGGCGGCAACAACGCCTTCCTCTCCTTCGGCCACGGCGAGCACCGCTGCCCGTTCCCGGCCCAGGAGACCGCCGAGGTCATCGCCCGTACCGGTATCGAGGTCCTGCTCGACCGGCTGCCGGACGTGGACCTCGCCGTCCCCGCCGAGCAGCTCACCCGCCGCCCGTCGCCGTGGCTGCGCGGTCTGACGGACCTGCCGGTGCTCTTCACTCCCACCCCTGCCCTCGGGGGTGTCTGACAATTCCGCGCGGGCGGGCGACGCCCGGCACGGCACCTCGCGGCGTTGCCGAAAAGCCCTAGTAGCTCCGCTACGAGGACTCTCCGGCGCCTTGCGATGCACCGCACCTGACGCCGCCCGCTGATCCGCGCCGAATTGTCAGACACCCCCAAGCCGACCCGAAAGCCACGGAGGCCCCGCATGACCCGCATCGCGCTCGACCCCTTCGTCAGAGACCTCGACGGCGAGAGCGCCGCGCTGCGGGCCGCCGGCCCGCTGGCCGAGGTGGAGCTGCCGGGCGGTGTACACGTGTACGCGGTCACCCGCCACGCGGAGGCCCGCGCGCTGCTCACCGACAGCCGGGTGGTCAAGGACATCAACGTCTGGAACGCCTGGCGGCGCGGCGAGATACCGATGGACTGGCCGCTGATCGGCCTGGCCAACCCGGGCCGCTCGATGCTGACGGTCGACGGGGCCGACCACCGCCGGCTCCGTACGCTGGTGGCGCAGGCGCTCACGGTGAAGCGGGTGGAGCGGCTGCGGGCGGGCATCGAGGCGCTCACGAACGCGAGCCTGGAGAAGCTGGCGGCGCTGCCCGCCGGAGAGCCGGTCGACCTCAAGGCCGAGTTCGCCTACCCCCTCCCCATGAACGTCGTCAGCGAGCTGATGGGCGTGGACGCGGCGGACCACCCGCGGCTGAAGGAGCTGTTCGAGAAGTTCTTCTCGACGCAGACCCCGCCGGAGGAGGTCCCGCAGATGATGGCGGACCTCGGGACCCTCTTCACGAAGATCGTCGACGACAAGCGGGCGAACCCGGGCGACGACCTGACCAGCGCCCTGATCGCGGCCTCCGAGAACGGTGACCACCTCACCGACGAGGAGATCGTCAACACGCTGCAACTGATCATCGCCGCCGGACACGAGACCACGATCAGCCTGATCGTCAACGTGGTCGAGGCGCTCCAGACCCACCCGGAGCAGCGCAAGAAGGTCCTCAGCGGCGAGATCGGCTGGGACGGCGTGATCGAGGAGACGCTGCGCTGGAACACCCCGACCTCGCACGTCCTGATCCGCTTCGCGACGGAGGACATCGAGGTCGGCGACAGGGTCCTGCCGAAGGGCGAGGGCCTGATCATCTCGTTCGGCGCGCTGGGCCGGGACGAGGAGCAGTACGGCCCGACGGCGGGCGAGTTCGACGCCGCCCGTACCCCCAACCGCCACATCGCCTTCGGCCACGGCCCGCACGTGTGCCCGGGCGCGGCGCTGTCCCGCCTGGAGGCGGGTATCGCGCTCCCGGCCCTCTACGAGCGGTTCCCGGAACTGGACCTGGCGGTCCCGGCGTCCGAGCTGCGCAACAAGCCGATCGTGACGCAGAACGACCTGTACGAGCTGCCGGTGGAGCTGGGCTGCCCGTTCGGCGGCGACAAGAAGTAGGCCGCCGCGCACGGGGCCGCGGGCCGGAGCGCATGTCTCATCGGACGGACACGGTTGCGGAGCCGTGCCACCGAGGGACTACGCTCCGTCCCGTGGCCGACATCCAGATTCCCGCTGACACCAAGCCCGCCGACGGACGCTTCGGCGCCGGTCCTTCCAAGGTGCGGACGGAGGCGCTCGACGCGCTGGCCGCCACCGGCACCTCCCTCCTCGGTACGTCCCACCGCCAGGCCCCGGTCAAGAACCTGGTCGGCGAGGTACGGGACGGTGTGCGCGCGCTCTTCTCCCTGCCCGAGGGTTACGAGGTCATCCTCGGCAACGGCGGCTCCACCGCCTTCTGGGACGTGGCGACGCACGGTCTGATCGACTCGAAGTCCCAGCACCTGAACTTCGGCGAGTTCTCGTCGAAGTTCGCCAAGGCCGCGAAGCTCGCGCCCTGGCTGTCCGACCCCACCGTCATCGCCTCCGACCCGGGCACCCACCCGGACCCGCAGGCCGAGGCGGGCGTCGACGTCTACGCCTTCACCCACAACGAGACCTCGACGGGTGTCGCGGCGCCGGTCAAGCGCGTCGCGGGCGCCGACGAGGGCGCGCTCGTCCTGGTGGACGCCACCTCGGGCGCGGGCGGCCTGCCGGTCGACATCACCGAGTCCGACGTCTACTACTTCGCCCCGCAGAAGTCCTTCGCCTCCGACGGCGGCCTGTGGATCGGCGTGTTCTCCCCGGCGGCGCTGGAGCGCGCGGCCCGGATCCACGCCTCGGGCCGGCACGTCCCGGAGTTCTTCTCGCTGCCGACGGCGATCGACAACTCGCTGAAGAACCAGACGTACAACACCCCGGCGCTGTCCACGCTCTTCCTGCTGAACGAGCAGCTGAAGTGGATGAACACCCAGGGCGGCCTGGACTTCACGACGGGCCGCACGGCGGCGTCCTCGGGCCACCTCTACGGCTGGGCCGACGAGTCGAAGTACGCCACCCCGTTCGTCACGGACCCGGCGAAGCGCTCGCAGGTCATCGGCACGATCGACTTCGCGGACGAGATCGACGCGGCGGCCGTCGCCAAGGTGCTGCGCGCCAACGGCATCGTGGACACCGAGCCGTACCGCAAGCTGGGCCGCAACCAGCTGCGCGTGGCGATGTTCCCGGCGATCGACCCGGCGGACGTGCAGGCGCTGACGGCGTGCATCGACTACGTGATCGAGAAGCTCTAGCCCTTCGGTTCCGTACCGCTGTACGGCTGTACGGCTGTACGAAGACGGCCCGGCACCCACGTGGGGTGCCGGGCCGTTTCTGCATCACTCGACCGGGTGGCATATGCCAGAAGCGCGATCTGGGGCAATCCCGCCCTACGATGATGCTCTCGACACCAGCCCATTCCAGGAGGCCCGCAATGTCTGCAGCAGCAGTCGAGCACCCCTGTGACGATGAGCCGGAAACGCTGCTGGAAACGGCCAACCGTCTCGCCGAGCAGCTTCCGGGGCATCGCGTCGAGATCATCGGAGGCGTCATCACCGTGGCCCCACCCGCGGACGGCCCGCACGCACGCGCGCTCACCAAACTCATGCGCCCCTTCATCTCCGCAGGTCTCGATGACGGTGAGAGCGAAGTCCTCCAAGGCGTCGGCCTCTGGCTCCCCGGCGGCCCCCAGGACTTCGCGATCCCCGATCTGGCAATCGTCGACGCAGAGTTCGACGAGCACCTGCATGCGAACAACAGCTACGACCCCGCTTGCTTCCGACTCGTCCTGGAAGTCACCTCCGGGAACTACCAGAACGATCTCCGCAACAAGGTCACCGCCTACGCCCAGGCCAAGATCCCGGTCTACGTCATCGTCGACCGCAAGCACGGCCGGGTCCACGTCCTGACCGAGCCGCTCCCCGCCGGCTACGACCGCCACGAGGTCTACGCCCCCGGCCAGCAGGCCCCGCTGCCCGCCTCCATCGGCGCCGAAGTCTCCCTGGACGTCGACGAGATCGTGCGGGCGGGCAGCCCGAAACGTTGAGGCGCCGGCGGGGTCACGCCGCTGCCAGCACCGCCCGCAGCGCGGCTATCCCCGCCAGCCACTTCTGGTCCGCCCCGGCGTCCGCCCACAGGTCCAGCGGCTCGGCGTTCTTCGCGGTGAGGCGGTCCAGTGCGCGGACGGCCAGCGGGCGCAGATCCGCGGGGAGCGGCGGCAGGGGGTTCTTCGGGCCGTACGGCGTGGTGACGGGGTCGCCGCCGGGGCACTGGGCCGCGACCAGCGCGGCGGCGGCCACCGCCTCTTCCCCGCCGTCCACGTAGTCCTCGGGGCCCGTGCCCGCGACGGCGGTCAGGACGTCCCGGAGCACGTCCGCCTTCTTCTCCGCCTCCGCGTCGTCGACCCGGCCGCCGAAGTCTGCGGCGGTGTCGTTGTCGAAGTGGCCGATGTCCCAGGCGCCCATGGGATCCCCCTCAATCCGTGTGCCGACCGGTCCGCGCCGGTCAGTCCGTCGTGCTGATGTCCCCATCCTCACAGCCACCACTGACAACGGGCCTGCGCGCCAGCACGAACCCCTGCGGCGCCCGCTCCGGGAACGGCCCGTCCGTCTCGCGCTCCCGCCACACCCGGGACACCACTTCCAGGCCCGCCTCCCGCAGCAGCTCGGCGATCCTCTCCGGCTGCCGCCGGTGGAAGACGAGGGACACCTCCAGGCCCCACGCCTCCGTCATCCGCAACGGCTCGTCGCCGACCTGGAAGCCCAGCTGTACGTAGCCGCCAGGGGCGAGTACGCGGTGGAACTCCGCGAAGGCGCACGGCAGTTCCTGTCCGGGACGTGGATCGTCGAGTACCAGGCGAGCAGCCCGCCCAGCGACGCGACCGGCAGTTCGAGGGCGAGCATGGAGCCCACCTCGAAGCGCAGCCCTGGATGCTCCTGCCGCGCCACCGCGACCATCTGCGGGGAGAGGTCGATCCCGAACACGTCCAGTCCCCGGCCGAGTCCGTGGAGGTGTTCGGTCACCCGGCCCGTTCCGCAGCCGACATCGCGTCAGGCGGCATCCCGTCCGGCCAGGAGCTGCATCTCCCAGGCGAAGGCCACGCCCGAGGCGCCGCCGTGCTGGGCCTGCACCTCGATGGCCCCCGTGATCGTGTCCTCGCGGGCCCAGTCGCGCTGCCACTCGGCCATCACGGCCAGCCACGTGATCGGCACGACGCCCGCCTGGACCATGCGCCGCACCGCCATGTCGTGGGCCTCGGCCGACACGCCTCCGGACGCGTCGGTGACGGCGTAGACCTCGAACCCCTCGCCCGCGGCCTGGATGGCCGGCATCGCCAGGCATATCTCCGTCCAGAGCCCGGCGAGGATCAGCTTCTTGCGACCGGTCGCCCTGACGGCGTCGACGACGCGCTCGTCCTGCCAGGTGTTGATGAGCGTCCGGTCGATCGGCTCCTGGTCCGGGAACACGTCCTGGACGCCCTGGATCAGCCGGCCGCCGCGCTCCGCCAGCACCGTCGTCAGGATGGTCGGGACTCCGTACGCCTTGGCGACCTTGGCGAGCCCGACGACGTTGTTCACGATCATCGTCGGCTCATGGCTGTTCAGGTTGGCGAACTGGAACGGCTGATGGTCGATCAGCACCACGACGCTCTCCTCGGGCGTCAGCAGCGCGTCGAGTCCGGCCTTGTTCGGTGCGCTCATGGGATTCCCCTCCACCATTTGGTTGATGTGTCATCCAACTTAGGCTGCGACGGTTGACGAGTCAACTACACCCTTGCGCGGGAGACTTGACGCGAACACCGAGGCTCCGGTGGTGACGCTCGGCGCGGCCTCGCTACGCTCCTTGCATGAACGCGACGCCTCGCTGGCTGAACCCGGAGCAGCAGGCCGCCTGGGACGGCTTCATCCGCATGCAGGAGAAGCTCATCGGACGGCTCTCACGCCGGGTCCAGGCAGATTCCCGTATGTCCCCCGCCGACTACATCGTGCTGGCCAAACTCACCGAGGCCGGCGGGCGCATGCGCTTCATGGACCTGACCAAGCTGGTGGAGTGGGAGAAGAGCCGCATGTCCCACCAGGTGGCACGGATGGCCAAGCGCGGTCTTGTGGCCAAGGAGGAGTGCCCCGACGACGGTCGCGGGTCGTTCATCGTCGCCACACCGGCGGGCCGCGAGGCGATCGAGGAGGCCGCGCCCGTGCACGTCGAGCACGTCCGGCGGCTGTTCATCGACGCGCTCACCCAGGAGGAGCTGGACACCCTGGCCCGGATCTCGAACCGCGTCCTCGCCCACCTGGAGAAGCAGCCCGACTGACCGGGGTCAGGGTCAGCTGACCGGGGCGGACCCCGGTCACCTCTACGGCGCCGGGGGAGGCGTCACGCTCGCGGCCCACCGCCGCTCCCCGTCCTCCCACTCCTCGGTCGGCCCGAGGCCCGCCGCCAGCGCCACCGCGGCGGACGCGGCGTGGTCGGGGTGGATGTGGGCGACGAGTTCCCGGACGCCCCCGGCCGAGGCCAGGTGCGCCACCAGGCCCTGCGCCGCCTCGCTCGCGTAACCCCGGCCCTGCCAGGGTGTTCCGAGAACCCAGGCGATCTCCGCGCGCGACCCCCGTACGGTCGCCTGGACGTATCCGACGAGTTCACCGCCCGCCTCCCCGCCCGCCTCCCCGTCGCGGGCCGCGCGGACCCGGAGCACCCAGTTCCACCACCGCTCCCCCGGATCCGGCGACCCGGCGCACTGGCGCTCGTACCGGGCCCGCAGCGCGGCCGGGGCCGGCGGCTCGCCCCCGGTGAACCCGTACAGCGCCGGGTCCGCGAGGACGGTCGCCATCTCCTCGGCGTACGCCGGTTCGAGGGGAAGCGCGTCGAGGCGGGCGGTGGTGAAGGACGGCGGGGTGCTGGGCGGCGGGGCGGGAGTCGTCGGCACGCTGCCCGACCCTACGCGCCGCGCGTCCACCCCGACCGCCCCTTTCCGCCCTTCCGCCCTTCCGCCTTCCCGTCTTCCTGCCCTTCTCCGCGAGCCAGTGGCCGTTCAGCCCCTCACCGGCTCAGGCGCTCAGAGGCTCACCGGCTCAGGCGCTGGAAGCGGCGGACCGCCAGCGGCAGGAACACCAGCGTGATCACCAGCGGCCACACCACCGCCATCAGCACCGCGTGCTCCTCGACCCAGGTCCCGCCGCCCGCCACCGGGTTGCCGAACAGTTCGCGTGTCGCCGTCGCGGTCGAGGAGATCGGGTTCCAGGCCGCCACGAAGCCGAGCCAGTCCGGCATCAGGGACGGTGAGACGAAGGTGCTGGAGATCATGGTGAGGGGGAAGGCGACCGCGTACAGCCCGCCCGCCGCCTCCGGGGTGGGGACCAGCAGGCCGAGCCAGACGCCGACCCAGATCAGGCTGAACCGCAGCAGCAGGAGCAGTCCGAACGCCCCGAGCGCGCCCATCAGGCCGCCGTCCGCGCGCCAGCCGATCAGCAGCGCCGTGACAGCCAGGATGGTCAGTTCGGCGGCGGACACCACCAGGTCGGCCGCCCCTCGTCCGGAGGCGAACGCGGAGGGGACCATCGGCATGGACCGGAAGCGGTCGACGACCCCCTTCGAGGCGTCGGTGACGACGGCCACGGCGGTGTTCATGAAGCCCATGGCCATGGTCATGGCGAACATGCCGGGCATCAGGAACTCCCGGTAGTCCCCGCCCCCGGGCACCATCATCGCGCTGCCGAAGACATAGCCGTACAGCAGAAGGGAGAGGATCGGGAAGCCGAGCTGCCAGAGGATCGCGGCGGGCTGGCGCTGGTAGTGGGTGAGGGTGCGGCGGGTGATGTTCCAGCAGTCGACGACGGCCCAGTAGGCGTGGCGGTGGCCGCGGTCGGGACCGGGGCCGGGGTCGGAACCGTTTCCGGGGCGGCGTACGCCGGTCGTCGCGGGATTCCGTTCGAGTGTGGTCATGCCGCCACCTCCGGGGCGTCGTGGTTCTCGGTCGTACCGTGGCCCGTCAGCCGCAGGAACACGTCGTCCAGGCTCGGCCGGCGCAGCCCGATGTCCTCCACCGCGATGCCGTCGCCCTGGAGGCTCCGGGCCACCTCGGTGAGCGCGGCCACCCGGTCGGCGACCTGGGCGTGGACCCGGCGGGCGGGGGTGTCGGTGACGACGAGCCCGCCCCCGGCCACCCGGTCGACGGCCCACGCCACCGCTTCGAGGTCCCCCGGGTCGGCGGCGACGACCTCGATCCGGTCGCCGCCGACCCGGTTCTTCAGGGCGTCCGGGGTGTCGTCGGCGATGGCCCGCCCCCGGTCGATGACGGTGATGTGCGAGGCGAGGCGGTCCGCCTCGTCGAGGTACTGCGTGGTCAGCAGCACCGTCGTGCCGCCCGCCACCAGCGCCCGGACCGCCTCCCAGACCTCGCCCCGGCCGCGCGGGTCGAGCCCGGTCGTCGGCTCGTCCAGGAAGAGCACGTCGGGCTGGAGGATCATCGAGGAGGCGAGGTCGAGCCGGCGCCGCATGCCGCCGCTGTACTCCTTGGCGGCCTTGTCGGCCGCCTCGGTCAGGTCGAACCGGTCCAGCAGTTCCCCGGCGCGCTGCCGGGCCCGGCGGTTGCCCAGGTGGAAGAGGCGCCCGAACATCTCCAGGTTCTGCCGCCCGGTGAGACCTTCGTCGACGGCCGCGTACTGGCCGGTGAGCCCGATCCGGCTCCGTACGCGGCGGGGTTCGCGCGCCACGTCGATCCCGGCGACCTCGGCCCGGCCCGCGTCGTACCGCAGGAGGGTGGCGAGGACCCGCACGGCGGTGGTCTTGCCGGCCCCGTTCGGGCCGAGCAGGCCGTGGACGGTGCCGGGGCGGACGGCGAGGTCGAACCCGTCGAGCGCCCGCTTGCCGCCGCCCTTCTCTTTCCTGCCCTTGTAGCGCTTCACGACGCCCTCGGCGAGCACCGCGTATGCGGATGCGGACATGGCACAACCCCCTGATTCCGCCAGATTCCCGGCCGTTCGGCCGCATGAACTGGGTACACCGTACCCGATTATGAGTACGGTGTACCCACTTTCTTTGCGGCCCATTACGCTGAGGCCATGACGAACGACGGAACGACAGCCGGGGCAGCGTCGAAGGCGGACGGGTCGGCCACCGGGAGCGGCGACATCGCGCGCAGCCTGGAGCTGCTGTGGGGCACCGGCGAGCGCCCCAGCCGCGGCCCGAAACCGGGGCTGACCCTGGACCGGATCGTCACCGCCGCCGTCGCCGTCGCGGACGCGGAGGGGCTGGCCGCCGTCTCGATGCGCCGCCTCTCCACCGAGCTGGGCACGGGCACGATGTCGCTCTACCGGTACGTCCCCGGCAAATCCGAGCTGCTGGACCTGATGTTCGACCGCGTGCTCGGCGAACCGTTCGCCGACCACCCCGGCGAGCCCCCCGCCGACTGGCGCGAGGCGGTCGACCGGATGGCCCGGGGGCACCTGGACACGCTGCGCCGCCACCCCTGGCTGCTGAAGATCAACCAGGCCCGTACGGTGCTCGGCCCCAGCGCCCTGCGCGGACTGGAACTCGCGCTCACGGGCCTGCGCGGCATGGGCCTGCGGGACCCCGAGCTGATCGGCGTGATCGTCGCGGTGAACAGCTTCGTGGAGGGCCTCGCCCGCACCCAGGCCGACGCGGCGGAGGCCGTGGCGCAGACCGGGCTGAGCGACGAGGCGTTCTGGGACCACCAGCACCCGTTCCTGGAGCGGGCCATGCTCAGCGGCGCGTACCCGATGATGGCGGGCATGGCGGAGGACACCTTCAGCTCCGAGTTCGACCACTTCGAGTTCGGGCTGGAGCGCCTGATCGCCGGTTTCGACGCGCTGGTCCGGGAGCGGGAGGCGTCCCGCACATGACAGAGCGGCCGGTCCGTGCGCCAATGGATATATGGACGCCAGCCGGGAGCTCGCTCCTTTCGTCAAGCAGTACGCCGTCCTGCTGAGCACCCGACGCCAGGACGGGACCTCCGTCGGCACACCGGTCAACATCGCCGTCGAGGGCGACCACGCGTTCATCCGCACGTTCTCGTCCGCGTGGAAGGTCGAGCGGATGCGCAACCACCCGCGGGTGGAGCTCGCCCCCTGCACGGTGCGGGGCGCGCCGACCGGACCGCGGATCAGCGCGCACGCGCGGCTGCTGCGGCCGGGTACGAAGGAGAACACGCACGCGGCGCGGATGCTGTCGCGCAAGTACCCGGTGGTGCAGGGCGTGCTGGTCCCGCTCGCGCACCGGCTGAAGCGGGACCGGACGCTGCACTACGAGGTGTGGCCGGTGACGGACGAGGGCTGAGGGGCGTGCGGGAGCTGCCCACGAGAGGGGACGATTGCCTTCATGGAACGAGCGGAGAGCCTTTGGCCGCACCGCGGGTGAGCCTCTGCGCCCGCGTCATCGTCCTCTGCGGCCCGGAGGGCTCGGAGCCCGAACGCCCCGACCCGAACCTGCGGCCGCCGAACGGCCCGAAGAAGGCGAGGAAGATCAGGAGGGCGAAGGCGGCAACGGCCGTAAGGGTCCGGGCGTGATGGAACAGCTCCCAGCGGTGCAGGATCTCGGCGTGGTCGGCCGGCGGCTTGGTGGCGGCCCACTGTTTGATGCGGCCGTTGATCGGTACGTTCCCGAGTCGAGTGATCAGGAAGGACGCGAAGGTCAGGAGACCCGCCGCGGCCGCGAGGGCTCGGGCCCGGCCGCGTGTCAGCGCGGCGAGGGTGAGGGAGCCGAAGGTGGAGGCCACCATGGCCCCCTGCACGGTGATCCCGTTGATCTTCATCAGCTCGGCGTGGAAGTCGAGCCTCATGGCGACCGGCACGGCGTCGAAGGTCGGGACGAGATTGGCGGCACCATAGCCGAAGGCACCGGCGAGCAGACCAGTGGCCATCAGGGCGATCCCATGAACGATGAGCACGCGCATGCCGTTCCTCTTCGTGGCGGCTCCACACGCAGCGGAGCAGGACGGGCGGGTGGGGTGTCAGGCCGACTCGGTCGCGCCGGCGGGCGTCGGCGACAGGACGCGGGTGAGCTGGTGCGATCGGTGCATGCGCCCGTCGTCGGTGAACTCCGCGAAGAGATGGACATCGATGGTGGTCTCGCCGCCTTTGCGCGTCCGAGCGTGAACCGTGAGACGGGCCGCGATGCGGCCACCGTCCGCGACGGCCTCTCGCACGTCGAACCGCCAACTGGTCACGTTTCGGCGTACGGGGCGGAGGTGCGCGAGGAGCCGGTCACGGTCGAGCCGGACTCCGTCGCTGACCTGGACCACGTCGGCCGTGTAGTGACGGCCCATCACCGACTCCGGGTCGTCCCCCCGGACCGTGCGCGCGGTGAGGGATTCGAAGAAGCCCTGGATGAACTGCTCGGGAGTGGTGTCGGCGAGTGCCTTCATAAGACTCCGATCGGCGGGTGCGCGGTAGCGGGAGTCGCGTGACGGGCATGACGCGCCCCATGACTTCCGATTACGATCTCTTACTCCGCTGTAAGATATAGGGGTCCTGTAAATTAGACAAGGATGTAAGAGATGACTGCTTCTGGAGAACCTCGTCGTCGACGGCGCGCCGACGCCGAGCGCAGCAGGAATGACATCCTCGACGCGGCGGTCCGCCTACTGCGGCAGCGCCCGGACGCCGCCATGGAGGCCATCGCGACCGAGGCGGGAGTGACGAGGCAGACGGTCTACGCGCACTTCCCGTCGCGCGAGGCACTCCTCACGGCGACCGTCGACCGGATCACCGAGGGTGCTGTCGCCGCCATGGACGCCGCCCGCCTCGACGAAGGACCGCCCACGGCCGCGTTGACACGATTCCTCGACGTCTCCTGGCATGCCTTCGAGGGCAATGCACCGCTTTTTCAGGCCGTGCCGATCGGCACGGCGGAGGGGAACGACCAGGCGCGTCACGCATCAGTCACCGACCGCCTGCGCGGCCTCATCGAACGGGGCCAACGAGCAGGGGAGTTCACCCCGGACTCGTCTCCCCCCTGGCTGGTGACCATCACCATCGCCCTCGGGCATGCCGCCGGTGAAGAGGTCAATTCCGGCCGCATGACGAACTCCCAGGCAAGGACCGCACTGAACACGACAGTTCTCCGTGCCCTCGGTGCCAGAGAGCAACGTGGGTGAACCACACCCTCGCGGAACACCTGCTGTCACTCCCCCTCCGGCCCCCACGACCTGCAGTGTCAGGCCGGCCGGTGCCCATCGTCAGTGCGGTGAGCTTCACTGTCCTCCATGAAGCTCACACAAGCAGCCGTCGACGACCTGCTGGCCGGGCTGGGCCCGCGGGACGGCTACCTGCACCTGCCCGGCGACACAGACCTGCAGGGCCTGACCGACCTGCTCGACAGCCGATACGGCGCTGCCCCGCGCACCCTCGCCCTCGACGGCTTCAGCGATCCGACGGTTGACGAGTCCAGGGGGGCGGCTCTCCTCGCCCCCTTCGACGGCCGAGCCGTGACGATACGGGCATGGGCTCACGGAGATCAGTGGGTCGGCACGGGAACGGCCCGGGACGCCGAGGGTGACGAGCGGCCGGTGCTGGTGGTCGCTCACAGAAAGATGCCCGAACCTCTGGCGGTCGCTCCGGACGAGGATGTCGACTGGATGGAGCGGCTCGGACGGATCACCGGCTGGAGCCACCCCGGTCGGCCGAAGGACGTGGACTGGGCGGGGGTGGAGTCGCGTCTGGGCGCCGTGCTGCCGAGCGACTACAAGCGCATGGTCGAGACGTTCGGCGAAGGCTCTTTCGACGGACTCCTGAACCTGATGCAGGAGCCGTGGGCAGCTCTCGACGAGGACGGTCTACTCATCTGGGCAGGCACTGAGCACGAGGACCTGTACTGCTGGAGGACCGACGGCGACGACCCCGACCGTTGGTCCGTCCTGGTCCGGTCCTTCGACCGTGAGGACGTACCCTTCGACTGCCAGACGGCGGAGTTCGTCTGCCACGTCCTCGTCGACCCGCACCATCCGTTCACCATGGCCCGCAACTTCACCACCCGATGGCTGGCCGATCACAGGGGAAGCGACTGACCGCACCCCGCACGGCAACAGCGCCCGGATGGCGGGGAGAACGTTCGTCGTGGTGCACGAGGGTCAGCCTGCTGGAGTCTCTGTTCGGTGTGCTGTGACGAAGGCGGCGATGTCGTCGGCGATTCTCTCGGGATACTCGCCGTTGACCGCGTGGGATGCGGCCTCGTAGATGCGGACAGTGCCTGCTGGAATCGCGCACTCGGCCGTCCGGGCGGCGGTCTGCGGATCGTGCATGACGGACCGGCCGGCGATGATGGTCAGAACGGGCATGCGCAGTGCGGCGAGGCGATCTTCGCTGACGCGCTGCGGTTGGGGCAACCTCAGTGTGTAGTGCCTCATCCCTGCTTCGATCATACGGGCCACTGGTACGTTCACGACGGGTGCTCCGCCCGCGGTATAGGAGCTGAAGCTGTCCCGCCAGGATTTCGGCAGCCATGGCAGTGAGGCGGGCAGTGACCGGGCAATGGTTTTCCAGGGCATGCCATCGACGACGTACACCGGGTCGATCAAGATCAGAGTCTCGATCTGGTTCGGCTCGCGCACGGCGAGATTGGCGGCGGTCCAGCCGCCTATGGAGAGTCCGACAAGGTGGAAAGTCCTCTCCGGAAGCGCCTCAAGGACTTGGTTCAGCCATGCCGCCTGGTCGTCGTCACTGCTGATGGGGCGGCCCTGGATACTCATTCCCGGTTCGCCGAGGAGGTCGAGCGTGTAGACGTCTCCCGTCGCAAGGAGACCCGGCAGATTGTCCGCCCACACGGGTGAAGCGGAGGCCCGTCCGGGGAGCAGGACGAACGGGACACCGGCGTCAGCCTTCCCGTCGAACCTGTAGACGCGTACCAGGCCGTAGTCGGTCCGGATGTCGAGCACCACCGCAGGTTTCGGGAGGTCACGCAAAGCCGCACCGTAGGTGGAGAGGAACCGGTCCTGGCCCTCGGCGCTGTCCCAGTGACCGACCGGGGAGGGCGAACGGAAGACGCGGGTGAGGGCAGCCGCGACACGCCGTCGCCATCGGCTGGGCCGAGACGTCGTTGCGCCGGTTCGATGCAAGGGCAAAGCGGCTCGGACACCCGGTTCGCTGATCGGCTCAGCCCTTCGATTCCCCGCTGTCGTGTCTCCCACGCCAACACCTCTCTACCGTCGGTCAGAATTTTGACCGTACGGTAGAATTAACGGCATGGCAACGAGACAGCGCCCTGAGGGGCACCGCCTGACGTTGACGGAACAGGCACGCAGATCGCAGCTGATCGCCGTCACCATCGAGCAGGTGGCGGAGAACGGGTATGCGGGCACCACACTGGCCGGCATCGCCCGGGCGGCAGGCATCACGAAGGCAGCCGTCTTTTACCACTTCGAGTCCAAGGACTCCCTGATCGGCGCCGCGTGCGCTTACGTCATCAGCGTCATGACCGACGAGGTGGCGGCGAAGACCCTGACCGCGGAGGCTGCGGACAGACCAGCCGTCTACGCCCGCTCGATGGTGAGTCACTTCGACGAGCATCCGCAGCACACACGCATGATCGTGGAAGCGGCCAACCGGAGAGGCTTGGAGTACGAGCCCGAGGCCAGATGGGGGCCCCTGGCGCAGCTCATCGACTCCGCGGCACAGGCACGCGGCACCGCAGCGGTCGACTCCCGCACACTCGCCATCATCACCGGCGGCGCCATCGACGCCATCGTCACCGAGGGGCTCCACGACCGCACCTTCGAGACGATGCCCGCCGCCATGGAGCTCGGCGCCATGATTGATGCGGCCCTCACCCCGGGAGCGAAAACGTCTTCCTGACATGACCCGTCGGTCGGGACCTGTGGGAACCGGCAACACAGAAGAAGCCGGGACCGGCAGGGGCGGCGACGGCCAACCGGACGGAGTCACGTGGTCCTTGGCCCTCTGAGGCTTGGTCCCGAGCTCGACGGGCCGGCAGGGCTCGGGAGCCGTCCACGCGGGCGCCGGGACGGTCATCACGTCGCGCAGCCCGGCCAGGGCGAGTATCAGGCGGGACTCAGTCCTACCCCTACCCCCGCTTCCGCCGGAGCGCGAACCACAGGACGCCCGCCCCGACGACGATCGCCGCACCGAGCCCGGCGCCGCCCTTGCCGCCGTCCTCCCCGCCGCCGTCGCCCTGGTCACCGGCTTCGCCACCGGCGCCACCGCTCCCCGAGGGCTTCCCCCGATCCTGATCGCCCCCGGAGCCGCCGCCCGCCACCTCCACCCGGACGACGTCGCTCCGCGCCCCCTCCGAGCCGAACATCAGGGCCGAGCCGTCCGCCGTGTACGTCACCGACTCCGCCTGCCGCTGGAACGGGGCGGCGACCGACCGGTCCTCACCGAGGCGGCCGTTCTCGAAGGCGTACTCGCGGGCGCTGAAGTACGAGCGCAGCACCAGGCGCTTCCCGTCGGGCGAGAAGGCCCCGTCCGTGACCCACGGGACCTCGTCCACCCGCCGGAAGGTGTTCACGGCCCCGGCGGTGAGCTTCGCCGGCCCTTCGTAGAGGCCGCCGCCGTCCTCGTTCTTGGAGGCGATGTAGACGCGGCCGGTCTTCGGGTGGACCATCAGCGCTTCCGCGTTGCGGGCCCCGTCGGCGTACTTCACGTCGTACTGGACGGCGTCGACGGTCGCGTCGCGCAGTTGCTCCGGCTCGGGGAACCGGTAGATCCAGACGTGGCTCCACGTGCCGTCCAGGTTGTCGCCGATGTCGCCGACGTAGATGTCGCCGTCGGGCCCGATGGAGATGGCCTCGACATCGCGCGGCTCCCCCACACCCCGCATGGTGATGGTCGCGAGGGTCTTGCCCGTACGGGAGTCGACGGCGAAGACGTAGGGGCCGTCGTCGCTGTCGTTGTGCGTCCAGTAGACGCCGGGGTGGGCGCGGCTGGCGGCGAGGCCGCTGGACTCGGTGACACGGGGGTCCTCGATCGTGAAGTCACGGTCGGGCCGCCCGTCGTCGGCCACGGCGGGACCGGCCCCGGCGAGCAGCAGAAGAGCAGCGGCGAGGGCGGCAGCACGGGTGCCCGCCGGCCCGGTCGGATACAGGCGCATGACCCAAGTGTCCATCGTCACGTCGCAGGCCGGAGCCGTGATCGGCCATGATGACGCCATGCGTTTCCTCTTCGTCGGCGATTCCATGACCATCGGGCGCGCCGGCGACTTCACCTGGCGTTACCGGATGTGGCAGCACCTGGAGGCATTTCCCGGTCTCGCGTACGAGATCGTCGGCCCGCGCTCGACGCTGTACGACGCCGAGGCGGACGCCCCGCTCTCCCCTACGTACGCCGACCCGTCCTTCCCGCCCGCCGCCCGCCGCCATCTGTCCGGCTGGGGCGAGGGCTGGCTGCACATGGCCCCGGTGATCGCGGACGCGGTACGTGAGACGGAGGCGGACGTCCTGCTGGTCTCGCTGGGCCTGATAGACCTCGGCTTCTACACGGACGCCGAGCAGACGGCGGCGAACGCCCGCGCGTTCATCGAGGCCGCCCGGACGGCGAACCCGCACATCCGCATGGTCCTGCTCCCGGTGATACCGAACATCCGGGCCGAGACGGACGCCCCGTTCGCCGCGTCCTGCGCCCGCTTCAACGAACTGCTGGCCAAGGCGGTTGCGGACCTCGACACCCCCGCCTCCCCGCTCCTTCTGGTCTCGCGCCCGCCGGGCTACGACATCCACACGGACACGTACGACGGCACGCACCCCGGCCCCAGCGGCGAACACCTCCTCGCGGCGGCCTTCGCGGACGCGATGCACCAGGCGTGGGGGCTGGGCGGCCCGTACGGGGGCGGTCCCTCGCCCCGGGAGTCGCTGGCCTCCGCCACGGTCTGAGCCCCGGCCGTCACGGCTCCCACACCGAGGAGTCGTGCGCGAAGAACACCCGCGCCGGATCGAACGCGGCCGGCCGGTTGTCCCCGGTCTCCGGCATACCGCCTCCGCCGGACCGGGCGGAGCGTCCAGGGCGCGCAGGGACCGCAGCACGTGGGCGTCCCGCCCCCGCCCGGGCTGAGCGAACGGTGGCCCGGAGGGGGATACGAAGCAACGTCCCGCCCCCGCCCGGGCGGAGCCTCATCCGGTCCGCTGCGACCCCAGCATCGTCAGGGCCAGCTGGGTCAGTTCGCCCGAGACCTCGCCGGGGCGGGCGCGGCGGCAGCGGCGGGCGTGGTGGGCCATCAGTTCGTGGACCGTGCCGACCATCACCATCACGTCGACCCGGTGGTCCCGGTCCTCCGCCTCGCCCCGGTCCACCGCGCGCTCGGCCTCGCCCGTCAGGAACTCCGTCCACAGTGCCCGCCAGAGCTTGCAGTGCTCGTCCACCACGGCGCTCACGCCCAGTACTTCGACGAACGTCACGCGGGCCTCGCGCGGGTCGCTGGTGACGGCCTCGACGTACGCGTCGAAGAGCAGCCGGACCCGTTCCTCGATCGAGCAGTCGTCGATGCCCTCGGTCAGCAGGGCGCGCTCCGCCGCCCGCAGCCCGGTCGTCGTGACCCGGTTGTGGAGGGCGATGAGCAGCCCCTCCCGTGACCCGTACTCCTGGCGCAGCACCTCGACCGGCACCCCGGCGGCCTCGCACACGTCGTGCTCGGCCGTCGCCCGGTATCCGTTGACGCCGTACAGCTCCCTGGCCGCTTCCAGAAGTTGTTCCCGCGCCTGCGTGCGCGCGGCGTCCCCGGGCCCGGTCCGCTGAACCGTCCAGCTGTCCGCCACCGGTCCTCCTTGAGCGCAAGGTGCGGGAGAGGAGCCTGCGCGCCTCTGCACGAACCGCCGCCCCATTGTGCTCGCCGCACCGCCGTCCGGACGGCCGCGCCACACCCGTACGGGGTAATACCCGTACGCGGAAACGCTTTTTCTTTGCGCGCCCCGAGTGCGCCCGCACATACGTCCCCTCCATCACGGCACCCCCGCATTGAACGCGTTCAAACTGCTCTGACACGATGTCCGTAGCTGCCGCCCGCGGCGGGCGTGCCGCACAGACATCGGTGTGCGCAAGGGGGACTGACGATGGAGAAGTCAGGAAGACCGGAGAAGAAGCGGCTCTTCGGGTTGTCGCTGCTGCTCTCGATGCTGGTGCTGATCCTGGAAGGGATGCTCGCGCTCGTCGTGGCCGTCGTGTACGGCATCACGCAGGAGTCACCGAACGCGGGCGGCGGCTCGGCGATGTTCATCCTGTTCCTGCCCGTGGTCGCGGTGTTCGGGATCATGGTCGCGGGCGCCGCGTCCGTGGCCCTCGTCTTCCCGGCCGCCTGGCTCGGCGACGTACTGGGGCGCCGGCTGGCCGGGCGTGAGGCGTGGTGGTGGGTTCCGCCGGCTGCGGCGGCCGTCTCCCTCGTGCCCGTCGGGTCCGTCGTCGCGGCGTACGGCGGCGCGGACCCCGCCACCGCCGCTGCGGGGTGGTTCTTCACCACGGTGGCCATCACCGTCCCGGCACTGCTCTGGCGCTCACGCCGGGAGCGGATCTTCAAGCCGGTGACCCTGTGGGGCGTGGCCGCCGTCGTGCTCACCGCCGCCCTCGGCGGCGTCGGTCTGGCGACGGGGGTCCTGAAGGAGTACCGGCCACCGGCGCTCATCTCGGCGGACATCGTCGGACGCTGGTCGGACGGGCAGGGCGGAACGGTCACCTTCACGGCGGACGGGCGCGTCACCGCCGTGGACGTCGACGACGACCTCGACGGCTGGGGTCACGAGGACGACGCCACGGATCCGGACGGCCCGCAGGACGGGGACACCCGCTGTTCGGGGCAGGGCACCTGGACGTACGAACCCGGCGGGGGCACGTGGTCGCAGGAGGTGGATCTCGCCCTCGACTCATGCGACTTCGACGTCTGGAACGTCGGCGGCACGGCGAGCCGGCCGACCCTCTACCAGTACATCGGCGACCCGGACTCCGGGGACCTGTACGTGCTGCGGAGGACGGACGCGGACGCGGGTTCCTGACGGTTTCGGGCGCTCATTCACCGTCCCGCACCGGCTCCACCTTCGCCAGCCACGTCGTCAGCAGCCGCTCCAACTGCGCCGCCTCCCGCGGCTCCAGGGCGTCCAGCAGGGCCCGCTCGTTCTCCATGTGGTCCGTGAAAGCCCGGTCGATCAGCGTCCGGCCGGCCTCCGTGAGCGCGACCACCCGGCCCCGGCCGTCGGCGGCCGACCGGCGCCGCGCCACCAGGCCGTCGCACTCCAGACGGTCGATCCGCTTGGTCATCGCCCCCGTGGTGACCATCGTGTGCGCGGCCAGCTCACCCGGCGCGCGCTCGAAGGGTTCCCCGGCCCGGCGCAGCGTGGCCAGGACGTCGAACTCCCCCTCGGACAGGCCGTAGCGGCGGTAGACGAGGTTCAGGCGCCCGGTCAGGAGCAGGCCCAGGCGGTGCAGCCGGCCGATGACCGCCTGCGGGGAGACGTCCACGTCGGGGCGCTCCCGCGCCCACTCGGCCTGGATGCGCGCAACGCGGTCCGGGGCGGCCCCGGATGCGACCTCCGCCTCTGCGTCGATGTCGGCTCCGGCGCCGGATCCGGGATTGCCCCGCTCATTACCTTCCATGGAAGTTATTATATCTTCCATGGAAGGTAATCTGAGATGGGCGCTGACCACGGCCGTGGCACCGGTCGCCTGGGGCGCGACCTACTTCGTCACCCGGGAGTTCCTTCCCGCCGGAAATCCCCTGTACGGGGCGGTGATCCGGGCTCTCCCCGCCGGGCTGCTCCTGCTCGCCGTGTGCCGGAAGCTGCCGCGCGGAATCTGGTGGGTGAAGTCCCTGGTCCTCGGCGCGCTGAACATGAGCGGGTTCTTCGCCCTCGTGTACGTGGCGGCCCAGCGCCTCCCGACCAGCATGGCGTCGATCATCATGGCCGTGGTGCCCCTGGCCATGATGCTGCTCGCCTGGGGACTCGTCGGCGAGCGCCCGGGACCCCGGCATCTCGCGGGGGCCGGTGTCGGCATCGCGGGCGTCTGCCTGATGGTGTTCACGGCGACCGGCTCCGTGGACCCCCTCGGCATCCTCGCCTCCCTGGCCGCGATGGGCGTCTCCTCGTTCGGGTACGTGCTCGCCAAACGGTGGAGCGGCGAGGTCGACGTGCTCGCCTCGACCGGCTGGCAGCTCACCGGCGGCGGGCTGCTGCTCCTGCCGTTCGCGGTCCTGACCACCGAAGGGGCACCGCCCTCGCTCGACGGTCCGGCCCTCCTCGGTTTCGCCTACGTCACCGTCGTGGCGACGGCGTTCGCCTTCGCCGTCTGGTTCGCCGGCCTGGCCCACCTGCCCGCGGGCACGGTCGGTCTGCTCGGGCTGCTCAACCCGGTGACAGGAGTGCTGCTGGGCGTCCTGATCGCCGACGAGACGCTGTCCGGGCGGCAGATCTGCGGCCTGCTGCTCACCCTCTGCGGCGTCCTTCTCGGGCGGCAGACCGCCCGGCCGCGACGGACGCCCGACCGGACCGGGGGCCGGACGGCCGGGCCGGAGAACCGCCGGGCGACCGGCCGGGCCGCAGAACGGGACGTCGTGGAGTGCGCCCGCGGGGACGGCCACTCCGGTCACTCCGGACGCTCCGGCGACTCCAGGAACTGACGGAAGCCGACCGTCACATTCGCGGTACGAGTCCTTCTCGACTGAGCCACCATCACCCGCCCAGAACGTGACGAACGCAAACTGGAATATCCCGGTCTCCCCCCTACATGTACCTTTTGACCCCGCTCTCCCGGGGTCACGAGGGCCCGTTCGGCCACACAGGGGTGTCACAGGCGCAACTTAGGCTCCGCTTATGCGTATCTCGAAGAACCTCATCGGGCTGGCCGCCGTCGGCATTCTCGTGGCCGGCTGCGGCTCCTCCTCGGGCGACGACTCCGCCCGCTCCACCGGATCGGCGGGCTCCGCCGGCCAGGCCCCCAGCGAGGAGGCGAAGGCCCCGGAGCCGGGCGCGGACCTCGCGGTGCCGGTGACCGGCCCGCAGGCCGACGTCGTCGCCTCCAGCTCGGACCCGAAGCTCAAGGTCCTCCCGAAGCCCGCCAACGGCGCGTCGTTCACCGAGAAGGTCGAGCACAAGCTCCAGGAAGACCTGCTCCGCCGCCTCAAGGTGCCGGGGAAGACCAGCGCGAACTGCCCGGACGGGGTGACCCAGAAGGCCAGTGCCGTCAGCATCTGCAACGTGACCTACGAGGGCGCGACCGTCCCGTACGAGATCGAGATCAGCGAGAAGTACAAGCCGGGCAGCTTCCTGACGTTCTACAACAGCACCCCGAAGCAGAGCGTTCTGGTCGCCAAGGCCGCCTACGACCGCCTCTGGGCCTCGTACAAGGGCCGTACCGACATCAGCAAGCTCTCCTGCGACGAGCTGCCGGTGGCCAAGGCCGTGGACGAGGAGACCGAGACCGGCTTCCACTGCCAGTACTGGGGCGAGCACGCGGGCGACGAGGGCAACGGCGGGTTCGTCAAGGTCGGCATCAAGGCCAACCGGCACAACGTGGACTTCTTCGAGGTCCGCTGACGACTGCCGGCGGTTCCAGGCCCCCGGGTCACACCGATGGGACCGCTCCCGCGATCGCGCGCGGGGCGGTTCCGTCGGCGGGCGCCGCCGCCCACCGTCCAGGGCTCAGCCCTTGACCGTGAACTCCCCTCGCAGCAGCGCCTCGTCCCGGGACGACGGGCCCACCAGCAGCTCGAAGCGGCCCGGCTCCACCGTGCGGACGCCCTCCGCGTCCACGAGCGTGCAGTCGGCCACCGGCAGCTCGAAGAGGAGCTCGCGCGACTCCCCCGGAGCCAGCGCCACCTGCCGGTAGGCCTTCAGCTCCTTCTCCGCCCAGGTCACCGACGTCACCGTGTCGCTCACGTACACCTGGACCGTCTCCAGCGCGGGCCGCGCCCCCGTGTTGGTCACCGTGACCCGGGCCCGTACGGTCTCCGACTCGTCGACCACCGCCGTCAGCACCTCCAGGTCCGCGTAGGCGACCGTCGAATAGCTCAGCCCCTCGCCGAACGCGAACGCCGGGCGCTGGGTGAGGTCCGCGTAGCGCGTACCGTGCTGGCCGCGCACCTGGTTGTAGTACGTCGGCTGCTGGCCCGCGTGCCGGGCGAAGGACAGCGGCAGCCGCCCGGTCGGCTCGATCAGCCCGAGGAGCAGTTCGGCGATCGCCCGGCCGCCGAGCATGCCGGGGTTGGCCGCGTACACGATCGCCGCCGCACCCAGCGCGGACGGCGGCAGCACCAGCGGCTTGGAGCTGATGACGACGACCACCAGCGGCTTCCCCGTCGCGGCCAGCGCGTCCAGCAACGCGACCTGATCACCGACCAGTTCGAGGGTCGCCGTCGACTTGCCCTCGCCGATCAGCTCGATCCGGTCGCCGACGACGGCCACCACATGGTCCGCGGCCTCCGCCGCGGCGACGGCCTCGGCGATCAGCTCCGCGTCGGGCGCGGCCGGGTGGACGACCTCGGGGCGGGGCTGCCCGTCGGGGAAGAACTCCCCCTCCGGGTCGGGCCCGACATCCAGGATCCGGGCGCCGGGCGCGTACGAGACGGTCCAGTCGGCGGGCACCTGGTCGCGGAAGCCGTCGAGGACCGTACGGATCATGGCGCGCGGCTGGCCGTCCGGGAGCCAGTCGGCCTGCCCGGACGAGCCCGCCCAGTCGCCCAACTGGGTCTGTGCGTCATCCGCGTTGGGGCCGATGACCGCCACCGTACGAGGGCCGGGGCCGGTGGCCCGCCCCTCCTCGCCCGCCTCCAGGCCGCCCGCGAACGGCAGCGTGCCGTCGTTCGTCAGCAGCACCAGCGAGCGGCGGGCCGCCTCCAGGTTCAGCGCCGCGTGCGCCTCGCTGCCGATGACCTCGGCCTGCCGGCCGGCGTCGGGGTGGCGCGGGTCCTCGAAGAGGCCGAGCTCGAACTTGAGCGTCAGGATGCGACGTACGGCGGCGTCGATCTCCGCCTCCTTCAACGCGCCCTGCGCCACCGCCTCCTGGGCGCCCTCGAAGAAGTTCGACGTGGTCATCACCATGTCGTTGCCCGCGCGGACCGCCGCCGCCGAAGCCTGCGCGTAGTCGGCGTAGACCTTCTGCTCCCACACCATGCGGCCGACGTTGTCCCAGTCGGTGACCAGCGTCCCGGTGTAGCCCCACTCACCGCGCAACACCTCGTTCAGCAGCCAGTTGTTGACGGTGATCGGCACGCCGTCCATCGACTGGTAGCCGAGCATGAAGGTCCGGCAGCCCTCCTTCGCGACCCGCTCGAACGGCGGCAGGAACCAGGAGCGCAGCTTGCGGCGCGAGATGTCCGCCTCGCTGGCGTCCCGGCCGCCCTGGGTCTCGGAGTACCCGGCGAAGTGCTTGGCGCAGGCCAGGATCGCGGTCGGGTCGTCCAGGCCCTCGCCCTGGTAGCCGCGCACCATCGCCGAGGCCAGCTCGCCGATCAGGAAAGGGTCCTCGCCGAACGTCTCGCTGACCCGGCCCCACCGCAGGTCCCGGGTGATGCAGAGCACCGGCGAGAACGTCCAGTGCACCCCGGTCGCCGCGACCTCCACCGCCGTCGCCCGCGCGATCCGCTCCACCAGCTCCGGGTCCCAGGTGGCGGCCATCCCGAGCTGCGTCGGGTAGATCGTGGCCCCCTCCCAGAACGAGTGCCCGTGGATGCAGTCCTCCGCGACGAGCAGCGGGATGCGCAGCCGGGTCTTCGCGGTGAGCGCGGCGGCCTCGCGCACCCGCTCCGGGGACGCGTGCAGGATCGAGCCCGCGTGCAGGTCCTCGACGAGGTGCCGCACGCCCTCCTTGGCGTTGAGCTGGAGCATCTGGCCCACCTTCTCGGGCAGCGTCATGCGCCCCAGGAGGTCGGCGACCCGCTCCGCGACGGGCAGCGCGGGGTCGAGATACGGCGGCTTGGGACCCACAGGACTTCCTTTCACGACGGACACGACGGACACGACGGACACGACGGTCACGACGGCTACGGCACACTCGCGGTGCGGCACTCGCGGTGCGGCACTCGCAGTACCGTACGCTCAATCCCGACCGCATGGTAAGTATTCACTCCTGTGAGAATCTGGGGCGGAAGCAGAGAGGCGTGGCGATGACAGCGGGTGCATACGCGTGACCCCGGAAACCCGACGCGGCTACGCCAAGGGCCGGGCCAAGCGGACCGAGATCCTCGACCAGGCGATGACCCTGTTCGGCGAGGCCGGCTACCGGGGTGCGTCGCTGCGCGTCATCGCCACCCGCTGCGGCATCTCCCACCCGGGGCTCCTGCACCACTTCCCGACGAAGGAGGCGCTGCTCCTCGCGGTCCTCCAGCGCCGCGACGACGTGGACGACGAGTGGCTGGCGCTCGGTGTCACCCGGGGCGTGGACCATCTGCGCCGCCTGGTGGACCTCGCCGAGCTGAACGCCAAGCGGCGCGGCATCGTCGAACTGTTCTCGGTCGTCGCGGCGGAGGCCACGGCCCCCGACCACCCGGCCCACGCGTACTTCGAGGCCCGCTACCGTACGTCCGTCGCCAACACCGAACGCGCCTACCTCCAGGCCCGGGAGGCGGGCGAACTCCGCGACGACGTCGACCCGTCGGCCGCCGGTCAGCAGCTCATCGCGCTGATGGACGGCCTCCAGATCCAGTGGCTGATCAGCGACTGCACGACGGACATGGCGGGGGTGCTGCGGGCGCACGTGCGGGCGCAGCTGACCGTGGAGTTCTGAATCCGAACCGGTCCGATGGCCGCGTTCCTCAGCCGAAGGCGACGCCCAGCAGATACGGGGTGAGGGTCAGCGTCGCCGCCAGAGTCCAGTACGGGCCGGGGGGCGCGGCAGCCGGCAGCCTGCGCCGCATCCACAGGTTGAGCAGGGTCCACAGGCCTCCGAAGCAGGCCACCACCGGGACGACGAAGACCAGCCACAGCCACATGCCGTCGTTCTCGGTCGGTTCCCGATCGGTCCACCCCAGCTCCGCCAGGGGGCCGTTGGACAGCACGTACCAGATCAGGAAGGCCGGCACGATGGCCGGAATCCCGAGCAGCAGGTTCACCGCCACCGGGACGCAGGACTTCCACAGCCGCTTACGCTCCACGATTCCCCCGGTTCCGGTCCTGGCCCTGGCCCCGGCCGTCCGCGCGGCCGATCCTGTCGCGCCAGCATTCCACGGACCCGGCGCGCGCCCGTCCCCACCCCTCAGTACCTCTCGTGCCCCTCAGCCCCCTCAGCCCCCTCAGCGCCCCTCAGCGGTCGAGGAACTCCGCGCACCGCAGCGGCCCCAACTCCGGGCCCTCCCCCGGGCTGATCGTCACCTCCACGTCGTCCGCCCGGATCTCCGCCTCCCTTACGGACTGGAAGCTGGCCAGCGTGCAGACCAGTTGCCCGGTCGCCTGGTCCCGGGGCCGCGCCCAGTACGGCCCCTCCAGCGTCACCGTGACGTGCGGTCCGTCCCCGGTCACCGTGTATCCGCTCGGGGCGTGGACCAGGGTGGTCAGCCCCTCGCGGCGCTCGGCGGCCGTCGGGCCCTGGGCCAGCAGCTTCATCACCGCGTCCAGGGTGTCGTTCTCCCGGTCGAGCAGGGGCACCGCCCGCAGCCCCGTGTCCGACGCGTAGTAGAGCCGTTTCCCGCGCGTCAGCCCGGAGGCGGGGTCGCCCGCGTCTATCACCCCGGTCGGCCGGACCCCGACCCCGCAGCCGACTAGCAGGAACGCCAGCGTGGTCAGGACGACGCCCCGTCGGAACCTCATCGGTCTCCCTCGCCGTCCGCATCGGTACGCCGCAGGGGCAGGACCAGCGTGAACACCGCACCGACGCCCGCCCGTTCGCCCACCTCGATCGTGCCGCCGTGCAGCCTGGCGTTCTCCAGCGCGATGGCCATCCCGAGGCCGCTGCCCCGGCCGCCGGACTCCCTGTCGGCCTCCCCGCCGCTCCCGGCCGTGGCGGTGTTCCGTGTACGTGCCTCGTCCGCCTTGTAGAACCGGTCGAAGACCCGCTCCCGGGCCTCCGGCGGCAGCCCCGGACCGTGGTCGGCGACCTCCAGCCTCGCCACCCGGTCCTCGTCGTCCCCGGGCGCGGTCAGGGTCACCGTGACCGGCGGCGCCCCGTGCCGGAGCGCGTTGCCCACCAGGTTCGCCACGATCACGTCGACGCGCCGCCGGTCGACCACGGCCCTGACGCCTTCCGGGAGTTCGGCGGTCACCCGGTCCGTCCAGCCGCGCAGCGCCAGCGACGCCCGTACGGTCTCGGCGAGGTCGGCCTCGAAGGCGTTGAGCCGGACCGCACCGGCGTCGAAGCGGGAGATCTCCATCAGGTCCTCGACCAGCCGGGACAGCCTGGCCGTCTCCGCGCCGACGGTACGGGCGGCCCGGGCGGCGTCCGGCGGCAGCTGGTCGGCGTCCTCCTCCAGGACCGTCGCCACCATCGTCATCGCCGCCAGCGGGGTGCGCAGTTCGTGCGACACGTCCGCCACGAACCGCCGCGCCTTCGCCTCCTGGGCCCGCAACTCCGCGTCGGACGCCTGGAGTGCGTCGGCGGTCTCGTTGAACGTCCTTGCCAGATAAGCCAGTTCGTCGTGCCCCCGGACCGCGACCCGGCTCCCGAGGTCACCGGCGGCCAGCTCACGCGTGGCCCGCCCCAGCTTCCGTACCGGACGCAGGACCGTCCCGGCGGCCAGCAGCGCCAGCAGCGCGGCCGCCACCACGACGGGCACGGTCCCCTCCCGCACGGAGTCCAGCAGGGCCGCCGTGTCGTCGCGTTCGGCCCGCAGATCGGTGATCGCGAACACCTCCAGGCCCGAGGTGCGCCGGTCCCCGTCGGCGTACGTCACCGGCATGCCGACGACGAGGTACGGCTCGCCCCGCCACTGGACCCGCTGGAACCGGGCCCCGTCCCCGGCCCGTACGGCCGCGCGCAGCTCGGCGGTGATCCGGCCCTCCGTGGCGGCGTACGCGTCGGAGACGGCGGTCAGGTCCTGGTGGCGGGCGACCACGATGCGCGCGCCCAGACCCTCGGAGACCTGCGCGGCGAACCGGGACAGCGAGCGCTGGTCGGGCGGCAGGTCGAACCCGGCCGCGACCGTCGCGACCCGCTCGCGGAGGTCGTTCACGGCGGTGTTCTGGGTGCGCTGGAGGACGGCGGTGCGGGCGTCCCGGTAGGCGAGGGCGGTCGCGGTCACCGCGCTGAGGAGGGCGACCAGGACGAACGTGACGACGAGCCTGACCCGCAGTCCGCCGACGAGCCGCCGGGACCCGAGCCGGAGGGAGCGGCGCCGGGGAGACCCGCCCGGGAGGGCCTCACGCCGCCCGGACCCGTTCCGGGGAGACCCGCGCCGGGGCGCCTCACGCCGAGGGGCTCCGCGCCGGAGGGCCCCACGCCCCGGGAAGCCCGGGAAGCCCCCCGTCACAGCGGCCCGAACCGGTAGCCGAAGCCCCGCACGGTCTGCACGTACCGGGGCCTGCCCGGCACCTCCTCGATCTTCGCCCGCAGCCGCCCCACCGCCGCGTCCACCAGCCGCGAGTCGCCCAGGAACGTGTGGTCCCACACCGACGCGAGCAGCTGCTCCCGGGTGAAGACCCGGCCCGGCGAGGCCGACAGCTCCAGCAGCAGCCGCAGTTCGGTCGGCGGCAGCGGGACCGGAGTGCCGTTCCTCGTCACGGTCAGCCCGGCCCGGTCGATCACGAGCCCGGCGAGGTCGGTGACGTCGGCGTCGGGCCCGCCGCAGTGACGGTTCCGCGCGCCGCAGCGCCGCCCGGATGCGGGCCTCCAGGACGGGCGCGGTGACCGGCTTGACCACATAGTCGTCTGCCCCCGCCTCAAGCCCGGCCACGATGTCCCGGTCGTCGCCGCGCGCGGTCAGCATGATGACGGGCAGGGCCGCCGTACGGGCCCGGATCCGGCGGCACACCTCGAAGCCGTCCATGCCGGGCAGCATCAGGTCCAGCACGGCCAGTTCGACCCGGGCGCCCCGCTCCCCGGCGAGCAGCGCGAGGGCCTCCTCGCCGGTGGCGGCCGTCTCCACGCCGTACCCGTGCCGGCGCAGCACAAGCTCCATCCCGTCCCGTACGGACGTGTCGTCCTCGATGAGCAGCACATGCGGCATGGGCCCGATTATGCGCACGCCCGGAACGTCCCCGCCTCCCCCTCCCGGGGGCACAGGCGCAGGTCAGAGGCATTGTTACGTTCCCATCATGTGCCCATGGACCGGCCATCATCCTCGGCGGCCAGCGTGAGATCCATGAGCTTCCCCACCACCACAGCCGGGCTCCGCCTGGCCGCCCTCGTGGCCGTGCCCGTGCTCGCCCTCTCCGTCGCCTGCGGCGGGAGCGACGACGCCACCGGGACCAGGAGCCACGACGCGATCGCCGACGTACAGTCCCCGAAGACCGAGCCGTCCACGGACGGGAACGTGAAGGAACAGACCTCCCCGAGCGCGAAGCCCGCCGGCAAGAGCGCCTTCTACGACGCCCAGGTGGCGTTCGTCCAGTGCATGCGCTCCAAGGGCGGCTACAAGGACTACCCGGACCCCAAGCTCAGTGGCCATCTCGACTGGACGAAGATCAACGAGATCGGGTCCCAGCCCGGCCGCAACGAAGGCATCAAGGCCGGGAAGAACGGCGTCTGCGTGGCGGAGCTCCAGGCGGCCATGGCGGCCGAGCCCGAGCGCGACCAGCAGAAGGCCTACGAATCGATGCTCGCGCACGCCCAGTGCATGCGGGACAACGGCATCAGCCGGTTCACCAACCCGGTGATGTCCGGCGGCAACGCGATACCGGGCGGCGACCCGAACCCGGGCTCCCCCGTCTACGACCGCGAGTCGCCCGCGTACAAGGAGGCCCGCGAGGCGTGCAAGGAGAAGCTCCTCGACGGACTGGACGGGATGCAGTGAAGCGCTCCACCACCGCCCTCCTCGCGCTGGGCACGGTGACGGCGGCCGTCACCGGGGGCGTCCTGTTCCTCGGCGCGGGCGACGGAACGGGAAGCCCGGGCCGGGGCGGTGACGGCCTGCCGCCCGCCACCGCCACCGTCGTCCGCACCGACCTCGTCCTCGCCAGAACCGTCGACGGCAGGATCGACTTCGCCCAGCGCCGGGCCGTGAAGGCCGCCGTGGAGGGCACGGTCACGGTGGCGGCCGCCGAGGGAAGGACCGTACGGCGCGGGGAAGCCCTGTACGAGCTGAACGACAAGCCGGTCACGCTCCTCTACGGGCCGGTCCCGGCGTTCCGCGAGATGAAGAAGGGCCACCGGGGCAGCGACGTGCTCCAACTGGAGCGGAACCTGCGGGACCTGGGTTACGGAGCCGGGCTGTACGTCGACACGGAGTACGGCGAGGACACCGAGTCAGCCGTCAAGCGCTGGCAGAAGCACCTGAACCGCGAGACCACCGGCCGGATCGGCCGGGGCGATGTCGTCTTCCAGCCCGGCGAGGTCAAGGTGGTCTCCGCCGACGCGGCCCTCGCCGACCAGGTCGGCCCGGACGCACCCGTCCTGACGATCGCCTCCACCAGGCCGGTCGTCCGGGCCGTCCTGGAGCAGACGGACGGCGCGCTCACCGCACGCGGCACGAAGGTGGAGGTGACGCTGCCGAGCGGGAAGACCGTGCCCGGGAAGGTCGCCGGCACGGTACGCCCGGAAGGGGAGGACGGGACCGAGGGCGGCGGCCAGGAGGGCATCACCGTCGAGGTCGTCCTCGACGGCGGCTCCCGCGCCGCGTCCGGCGAGGACGCCGAGGCGGCGGCGAGCGTCACGTTCGTCAGCGAGGCCCGCGAGGGGGTCCTCGCGGTGCCGGTCGAGGCGGTCGTCGCCCTGCGCGGCGAGAACGGCGGGTACGGGCTCCAGGTCGTCAAGGGCGGGACGTCCGAGATGATCCGGGTCGAGACGGGCATGACGGCGGACGGGCGGATCGAGGTCAGCGGGGCCGGGCTGCGCGCGGGCATGAAGGTGGGGGTGGCGAAGCCGTGAGCACACCCCCACCGCCCCGGCCGGCCCCCGCCGTCACCGCACCCCCGCCGCCCCGGCCGGCCCCCGCCGCCACCGCACCCCCGCCCGCCCCCGTCGTCGAACTCCGGAACGCCACCAAGTCCTACCCCGGCGGCGTCCACGCCCTGCGCGCCGTGAACCTCACCGTCCACGAGGGCGAACTCCTCGCGGTGGTCGGCCCGTCCGGCTCCGGCAAGTCCACGATGCTGAACGTCATGGGGACCCTGGACAGGCCCACCACGGGTACGGTCCGGGTCGCCGGGTACGACGTGTCCGCGCTCTCCGACGCGCGCCTCTCCGCGCTGCGCGCCCGCCACATCGGCTTCGTGTTCCAGCACTTCCACCTGGCCGCGGGCCGGGACGCGGTGGACAACGTCGCCGACGGGCTGCTGTACGCGGGCGTCGGCTCCCGGGAGCGGCGCGAGCGGGCGCGCGACGCGCTGGCCCGCGTACGCCTGGGCCACCGGGCCTCGCACACCCCGAACGAGCTATCCGGCGGCGAGAAGCAGCGCGTGGCCATCGCCCGCGCCCTGGTGGGCGAACCCCGGCTGCTGCTGGCGGACGAGCCGACGGGGGCGCTGGACACCGCGTCCGGGGCGATCGTCATGGAGCTGCTGCACGAGCTGAACGCGTCGGGCACGACGGTCTGCGTGATCACGCACGACCAGCAGATCGCGGCCGCGCTGCCGCGCCGGGTCCGGTTCCGGGACGGCGAGATCGTGTCGGACGACCGCAGCACGACGGCAGCATTCGGCGTGACGGTCGATGGGGCCCGTACGGACGATTTCGGCGTGACGGTCGATGGGGCCCGTACGGACGAAACGGAGGCGGGCGCATGACCCACGCACTGAAGCCCGCACGCCTGTCCCCCCGGGACGTCCTGCGCGTCGGTGCGGTCGGCCTGCGGGCGCGCCGGGCCCGGGTGGTGCTCTCGGCGCTCGGGATCGCCATCGGCATCGCGACGATGGTCGCGGTGGTCGGCCTGTCCGAGTCGAGCCGCGCGGACCTGATGTCCCGCCTCGACCGCCTCGGCACCAACCTCCTCACCGCCGAGGCGGGCGACACCCCGCTCGGGGGCACGGTGGAGCTGCCGAAGAACGCGGTGGCGATGGTCGAGCGGATCGGCCCGGTGCTGCACGCCACGGCCACGGCCGAGGTCGACGCCCGTGTCCGCCGCAGCGATGTCGTCCCCGAGGAGCGCACCGCCGGGGTCACCACGCAGGCGGCCCGGACGGATCTGCTCGCCACGCTCGGCGGCGAGGTCGCCCGGGGCACCTGGCTGACCCCGGCCGGGGAGCGGCTGCCGACGACGGTCCTTGGGGCGGTGGCGGCGGACCGGCTCGGCGTCACCCGCCCCGGCGAGACGATCATGATGAACGACTTCCGGGTCGCCGTCGTCGGCATCCTCGAACCCGTCGAACTGGTCCCGACGCTGGACCGGGTGGCCCTGGTCGGATTCCCGGCCGCCGAACGGTACTTCGGCTTCGACGGCCGCCCCACCACGGTCTTCGAGCGGTCCACGGACGCGTCGGTCGAGGACGTACGGGAGGTGCTGGCCCGTACGGTCAGCCCCGGCAACGAGGCCGCCGTCCGGGTCTCGCGCCCCTCGGACGCGCTGGCGGCCCGGGCGGCGGCCGACAAGGGGCTGACGGCCCTGATGCTCGGGCTGGGCGCGGTGGCCCTGCTGGTGGGCGGGGTGGGGGTCGCCAACACGATGGTCATCTCCGTGCTGGAGCGCCGCCAGGAGATCGGGCTGCGCCGCTCCCTGGGGGCGACGCGCACCGCGATCCGGCTCCAGTTCCTGACCGAGTCGCTGCTGCTGTCCGCGCTGGGCGGGGTCACGGGGGCGCTGCTGGGCGCGGCGGCGACGTACGGGTTCGCGCGGGCGCAGGGGTGGACGGCGGTGGTCCCGCCCTGGTCCCTGGCGGGCGGCCTGGCGGCGACGCTGCTGATCGGCGTGGTCGCGGGCCTCTACCCGGCGATCCGGGCGGCGCGCCTGCACCCGACGGTGGCGCTGAACGCGACGTGAGGGGTGCCGTGCTGTGGTCCCGGGTCGTCAGGGGCTCAGGTGGTCAGGGGCTCACCCGCTCGATCCCGCGGCGGTCGGCGATGCGGGCCACGGTGAGGCAGTACAGCGGGGCGAAGACGAGTTCGGCGACCATGGCCTGCCAGGGGGCGTCGGCGGCGGTCTCGGTGCTGGCGAGTTCGCCGAAGCCGGCCGCGAGGCCGAAGGCCAGCAGGTTGTTGGCGACGTGCATGACGATCACGGCTTCGAGTCCACCGGTACGGATCACGAGCCAGCCCCACCACAGGGCCGAGTACAGCAGCAGGAGGAACCCGGAGAGTTCACCGAACCCGTGGGCCAGGGCGAACAGCAGGGACGCGACGGCGACGGCGGGCCAGGGCGTACGCGCGACCCGGCCGATCACCTGGACCAGCCAGCCCCGGAAGACGTACTCCTCGGCGGCGGCCTGGAACGGGACGAGCGCCAGGATCACCGCCAGGCTCAGCAGGAAGACGGACCACCCCGGGAAGCCGGTCCCCGACTCCCCGACCGGCTCGTCGTTCCAGGTCCACGCGATGAGCACGCCGATCTGCACGACCATCAGCGGGAAGCCCACGGCGGCGCACCGCGCGAGCCAGCCCCAGCGCAGCCGCCCGACGACGGAGGACACGGTCCCGGCGGGCCGCCGGCCGATCACGCGGGCGCCCCACAGGACGATGGGTATGGCGATCGCGATGCCGAGGAGCTGGACGACCAGGTCGGCGACGGGGTCCTCGAAGAACAGGTCGCTGTCCGGGTCCGTGGGCCCCGCGTCCAGCAGCTCCGCGAGGACGAACCCGCCGATGCCGACGACCAGGACGCCCGCCACGACCAGCCCCACGACGGCCGACAGCTCACCGATCCAGCCGAACCGTCCGCCGCGCCCGTTGCGCCCCTGCTCGTCGTAGCGGGACCCGGAGGGAGCCCGCTCCGGCCCGGTCGGCGGGCGGCTCCACTGCGGGGGCCGGTCCCAGCCCTGGCCGCCCGGCCACGCCTGCCCCGCCTGTCCGGTCTGCCAGGCCGCTGCGGGCGGGTGCGGCGGCTCGGCCGCCGACGACGGCGGGGCCCAGGGCGAGGGCGGCGGCCCGTCCGTGCGGGGCGCATCGCCCGAGGGCGGCGACCAGGGCGAGGGCGACGGAGAAGACGAAGGCTGATCAGAAGGATGGCTCACGTGAGCGATCCTCGGATGCCGTACGTCTACGGGTCAACGCCAGCCGTCCTCGCGGACCCGGGTCGCCAGGTCGATCTTGGTGTAGGTGGGCCGGCCCGCCTCCTGGTACTTGGCCTTCACCCGGTCCAGGTAGTACTTCGCCGTGTTCACCGTGATCCCGGTCCTGCGGGCCGTGGCCTTCAGCGTCAGCCCGGAGGCGTACCCCACCAGCACCTCGCGCTCCTGCGGAGAGAGCCGGGGGCGGGCCGGGCCCCGGTCGTAGGCCAGGGCGAAGGCCAGCTCCGGGGAGTGGGCGGTGCGCCCGGCCGCGATCTCGCGGACGGCTTCGACGAGTACGGACAGTTCCTGGTCCTTCGTGAGGAAGCCGTCGGCGCCGTCGGTGACGGCCGCGACGATCCGGTCGCGGTCCGCCACCACGCTGATCATCAGCACCCGGCTGCCGGCCGTCCGCAGGCGGCGGATGTTGTCGGCGGACGTCCGGTCGTCACGCAGCATGAGGTCCAGCAGCACGACGTCCGGCGGCTCCCCGTGCCCGGCGAGCAGCTCGTCGACGGTGGCGGCGCAGGCGACGAGGTCCACCTCCTCGACGTCCGCGAACCAGGACCGGATGCCGTCCCGCAGCATCCGGTCGTCGTCCACCACGGCGACGCTGATCACCCCGGCCATCTCAGCTCCACGCGCACGCCCTCGCCGGGGGCGCTGTCCACCAGGGCCCGCCCGCCCACGCCGCGCATCCGGGCGTACACGCAACGGTCGAGCCCGATCCCGCCGGTGGCCGGTGGGACGGAGGCGGCGCGCACCACCGACCCGCCCGACGCCCCCGCCCCCGCCGGTCCGCTCGCTCCCTGCCTTCCGGCGCCTTCCACGGCGAATCCCCGGCCCCGGTCGACCACGGTGACGACCAGCCGGCCGGAGTCACCGGCGGCGGTCAGGAAGGCGTGCCCCGTACCGGCGTGGCACCGCACGTTGTTGAGCGCCTCGGTCGCGGCCCGTGCCATGGTCAGCGCTATCTCGCCGGGCACGGCGGGCAGCGCGTGATAGCGGGCGGTCACCCGCAGTCCGAGCGCTTCGGCCGCGCGTACGGACTCCTCCAGTGCGGCCCGCACCTCGGAGGCGTGCTCACGGTCGTCCGCCTCCTCGACCAGCCTCCGGAGGTAGGCGGCCTCCCGCGCACACCGCTCGCGCATCATCGAGGTGTTGGCGTCGACGCCACCGCGGGCGATGGCCGTCAGCGTGGCGAGGACCGTGTCGTGCAGGGCGTTGTGGTGGGCGACGCGCTCCGCGAACCGGGCCCGCTGCGCCTCCGCGTCCAGCGCACGCCGGTTGGCCGCGTCGACCTGCTCGCCTTGCCGGCAGAGGTACCAGGTGAGCACCCAGGAGACGACGGCGGAGAAGACCAGGGCGTTCAGATGGGCGCCGGTCACGGCGGCGTCCGCCTCCACCAGGAGATACCCGGCGAGATGCGTGGCCACCAGGAGCACCACGGCGACGACGAGGAGGCGCGCTCCGAAGGCGACAGCGGCCATGGCCGAGGCCGATCCGCCCAGGAGCATGACCCAGGCGATCGACTCCTGAGTGCGGGCCCCTCCCCAGACGTACGCGCCGAAGGGCAGCAGGCAGCCGATCACCAGGACGTCGAGGCCCACCGCCCAGGAGACGAGCCGCCGGTGGCGGGCCGCCATGAACCAGATGAGAGCGGTCGCCGCGATCGCGGCCACCAGCGCCAGCCACGGGAACGGACGGTCGCGCTGATGCTGCGTGACCACCGAACCTCCCGCGACCAGATGACTGCCGCGGTACAGCGCGGTGGCGATGACCATCGTCTTCCGGGCCCGTTGCAGCCCGGTTTCGGCTCTGTCGATCCGGCGGCCCCCCTTGATCACAACCCCCCAGAACGGGTGGTGCACCGGCCCCTCGGCACACCGCTAACGTCACCCGTGGCGATCAGGGGATCGCTCGCGGCCACGATAGGCGGACCCCGGCCGAGGTCGGCCCGTGATTCCCGGACAACTCGGCAGATCTTTCGATCCGCCTTGGCTGAAAAGCGATGTGACGCATCATCACCTGATTCGGCCGCTGCCAACCCCCGACGCGGACCCGAAGCGCCCAGCGCACAGACCCGCACCGCACGGCATGGCCCGGCTCCGCACCGCACCGCACCGCACCGCACCGCACAGGAAGGATCGCCCGTGAGCACGGACTGCGACGAACACGACAGCGGCAGCTTCTTCGCGCTGGACACCGGACTGCTGCCCGGCATCGTCGACGGCGTGCTGCACCGGCGCGGTGCCACCGGGTGGGCGGTCGATCAGGGGGAGTTCTGGTGCTCGGTCCGGCCCCGCGGCCATCGGAGCGGCGAACAGGGCTGGAAACTGCACCTGTCGGCCACACCGCTGTCCGCGGCCCTGGTGCTCGCGGTGGCGGCCGACGTCCTCATCGGGGAACGGGCCTCGTTCAAGTTCGCCGGCTCCCTGGACCGGGTCGCCCTGCTGACCGGCGGGCGTGCCGACCGCGGGGGCGGCGGAAAGTTCATCACGGTCTACCCGGACGACCCGGAGCTGTTCCGCCGACTGGCCCGGCGGCTCCACGCGGCGACGCTGGGGCTGCGCGGACCCCGCATCCTGTCGGACCAGCCGTACGCCCCGGGCAGCCTCGTCCACTACCGCTACGGGGTGTTCGGCGGGGTGCGGACGACGACGAACGACGGGGACACGGACGTACGGCTGCGCAACCCCGCCGGTGAACTGGAGAAGGACCGGCGTCAGGCCTGGGTCACCACCCCCGCGTGGGCACCGCCCCCGTTCCCGGAGCCGACGTCTCCCCCGGGGGCCACGTCGAACCCGTCGCGGGCGCAGACCGGACCGCTGGAGCAGACCGGACCGCGGAAGCCGACGCGGACACCGGGGAGGAAATCCGTTCGCCTCAACGGCCGTTACGTCGTCGCCAAGGCGATCCGGCACGCCTTCAAGGGCGGGGTGTACCTCGCGACCGACGAGACCACCGGCCGGCAGGTCGTGGTGAAGGAGGCGCGGGCGCACGTCGGCGTCCGCATGGACGGCACCGACCTCCAGGACACCCTGCGCCACGAGGCCGAGATGCTGGAGGCGCTGGCCCCGCTGGGCTGCACCCCTGCCGCGATCGAGTTGTTCGCGCAGGGCGGCAACCTCTTCCTGGCCCAGGAGTTCGTGCCGGGGCGGACGCTGCGCGACCGGCTGGTGAAGCGCCCGGTGCGGGACCTCGCGGAGTTCCTGCACCTCGGCCGGCAGATCGTGGACATCGTGGCGGGCGTCCACGGCACCGGGCGGGTGCTGCGCGACCTCTCACCGAACAACCTCATGGTCACCCCGGAAGGCCGGGTCCGGCTCATCGACGTCGAGTACCTGGCACCCGAGGGCGTCCCGGTCCGCCGCGGGTACACCCCCGGCTATGTCGGCCCCGAGGTGTCCTCGCTGCGGGACTACGACTTCACGGCCCCCACGTACGCGGGCGACCTCTACGGCCTCGGCGCGGTGCTGCTCCACCTGGCGACGGGTGTCGACATGCTCCTGGTCCCCGACGACCGCCCGGTGGGCGACCGTACGGAGGCCCTGATCGCACTGGCGATCGCCGACCGCCCCTGGGCGGCCCCGCTTCTGCCTCTGCTGCTCGCCCTCTGCGCCCCGCTCCCCGAAAGACGTTGGGAGCTGTCCCGGGTACGGAGGGTTCTCGCGGAGCTGCCCGGAACCGGTCACCGGCCCACGGGCGGAACCGGGGTGACGGGCCCGGGCGCCTGCGGTGGGAGCGGCGTTGCCGCCCTGGCCGACGAGGAGCGCGAACGGCTGATCGCCGACGGCCTCGCGTATCTGCTCCGCACCCGCCCCGGCAGCGGCGGACACCTCTGGGACGTCAGCTCGTTCGGCGCGACCACCGACCCGCTGAACGTCCAGTACGGATCGGCCGGCGTCCTGGCCGTGCTCACCCGGGCCGCGGCGGCGGGCGCGGGGCCCGACGTCCGGCACGGGGTGGCGGAGCTGACGGAGTGGACACGGCGGCGCCTCGCCGATCTTCCCACCGGCCGGACACCCGACGGAACGCTCCTGCCCGGGCTGCACTTCGGCCGCTCCGGCACGGCCTGGGCACTGCTCGACGCGGCGCTGCTGCTGGGCGACGAGGACGTCGCCGCCGAGGCGTCCGCACTGGCGCGCGCGGTCCCCGTCGACTGGCCCAACCGGGACATCTGCCACGGGGCGGCGGGGGCCGGGATGACCCAGCTGCACTTCTGGCGCACGACCGGTGATCCGGCTTTCCGCGACCGGGCGGTCGCCTGCGCCGGGGCGATCGTCGAGGCGGCCGAGGACCACCCGTCCGGGGTGATCTGGCCGGTGCCGGCCGCCTTCGACTCGAACCTCGCCGGGGCCCGCCACTACGGGTTCGCCCACGGCATCGCGGGGATCGGCGCATTCCTGCTGGCGGCCGGGGTGGCGGCGGATCACGCGGGCCTCCTGCAGGGGGCCCGTGCGGTGGGCGACACCCTGGTGAGGCTGGCCCGGATCGAGGACGGCCGGGCGGTCTGGCCGGCCGGGGACCGGGACGCCGACGGGCCGGTGGGGCAGACTCACTGGTGCAGCGGCTCCTCGGGCATCGGCACGTTCCTGGTCCGGCTCTGGGCGCGGACGGGCGACGAACGGTACCGGGAGGCGGCCGTGGGCGCGGCGGCCGGAGTACGGGATGCCATGTGGCTCTCCTCGCCCGCCGCCTGTCACGGGCTCGCCGGGAACGCGGAGTTCCTGCTCGACATGTCCGCCGCGCTCGGCGACCCCCGGTACCGCGAGCAGGCCGGGGAGCTGGCCGCGTGCATCCACACCCGCGCCGTCCGGCGCGACGGCCTGCTGGTGGTGCCCGACGAATCGCTGGAGGCGGTCACGGGCGGCTACCAGACCGGTGCCGCCGGAACGGTCGGCATGCTGCTGCGCCTGCGGGACGGGGGCCCGCGGCTCTGGATGCCGGACACCCCGGACCTCTTCGCCCCCGCCGGGCGGCACCCGCGTACGGCGGTGGGAGCGCGATGAACCGGCACCCGCAGCGCATCAGCTTCCGCTTCTCGGCACGGTCCCGTTTCGCCGCCTGTCTGGTGGCCACCGCCGACGGCGCGCCGGCCCCGGGGTGGTGGGACCTCGACGGCACGCGTCCCCCGTACTCCGGTGGCACGCCCCGCTACCGGGAGGGCGCCCCGGCGGAGACCACCGCCACCCAGGTGCTGCCGACCGAGGACGGCGGGCTGCTGCGACTGCGCGGCGCGGCGGGCTCCGGCCGCCATCTGCTCCTGCTGTCGCCCGCCGAGTCCCTGTCCCCGGCCGAGGACCCGGACGAGCCCCCGGCCAGGGGCCCGGCCGAGGACCCGGCCGAGCGCCTGCCCGTCGGGGCGCGCGGCCTGCGCCTGGTGCCCGGCGGCCCGCGCGGGACGCTCGCGCTGGCGGTGGAGACCGCTCACGACGGCCGTACCCGCGTCTGGCGGGTCCTTCCCGCGCCACTGCGGCTGAGCGATCCACTGACCCTGCCGGGCCGGGTGACCGCCCTCCTGCCGCTGGACGGAACGGGCTGCCGCTACGCCACGGACCTCGAAGGGCCGGACGGACACCGCCCCGTCTCCCTCGACCTGCGCGACGGGCGGTGGCACGCCCTCCCGTCCCCGGCGAACGGCCGCGTCCACCGGCTGCTGCTCTCGGCACCGGCCTCGGGGCTGCTGCTGACGGCGGGCGATCCCGGCGACGGGCGGCTGCGGATCGCCCACGCCACTCTCGGCGAGCGGCCCCGGCTCGACTTCCCGGACCGGCTCAACTCCCTGGACGGCGCGGTCCTTCCGCTGGCCGCCGACCCGGCGGGTGAGCGGGTGGCGCTGCGGGTCTCCCGGGGCGCGCAGGCCCGCCTCTTCCTGTACGACGTGGGGGCGGACCAACCCCGGCCCGCAGAGCTGCCGCCGGGCGCGTTCCACCCCGTCGCCGGCTGGAGCGCGGGCGGGCTGCGCGTCGTGTACGCGACCCCGGACCGTCCCGCCGACCTGGTCACCGTCCCGGGCACCGCCACGCCCCCCGCCCGGTACGACGCCGCGTACGAACCCGCGTCCGACACCCGCGAGGCCCGGTCCGGCACCCAGAGGTCGTCCTCCGGCACCCTGGGGACGCCCTCCGACGCATCCGGGACCCCGCACGCCCCCACCGAGTGGTTCGCCACCCCGTCCGGGCGGTTCGAGGCGGTCCGCCTGGGCGACTGGCGCACCGCACCCACCGTCGTCGTGGCGCTGCACGGCGGCCCGGAGGACCACTGGACGCTCGGCCACGACCCGGTGCTCGCGCGCCTGTCGGAGGCCGGGGCCGCGGTGGTGGCCCCCAACCAGCGCGGCAGCACCGGCTACGGCCGGGCCCACGCGGAGGCGATCCACGGCGCGTGGGGCGTGCCCGACCTCGCGGACATCCGTGTCCTGGTCCGTACGCTCACGGAGCAGCGCCCTCCTGGCGCCGAACCACCCGTGCTGCTGGGCACCAGTTACGGGGGCTTTCTCGCCCTGCTGGCCGTGTGCGCCGACCCGTACACCTGGGCACGCTGCGCGGTGATCGCCCCGTTCCTGTCGGCGCGCGGACTGCGCGAGCGGTCGTCGCCCGCCGTGCGCGCGCTGATCGACCGGCACGGCCTGGGCGAGCCGCCGGACGACGACCTCGGCCCCCGGGACGTCGAACGCCTCGCCCACCGCATCCGCGTACCGGTGCTCGCCCTGCACGGCTGCGACGACCCCGTCGTGCCGGTGGACGAGACACACAGGCTCCGCCGGGCGCTGACGGCGGCGGGCGGCCCGGAACGCGCACCCCACGACTGCCTCGACATCGCGGGAGCGGGCCACCACCCGCTCCAGGAGCGGGGCGGCGCCGAACTCACCGACCGGCTGGTGAGCTTCCTGACGGCCGGATTCCCGGACCGCCGCCGCTCCCCCGCTCCCCCTGGACTCACGGTCGCCGACGCGGCCGTGCGGCACCGCCCATCCTCGGCGGTGTTCGGGCACATCACGCACGACGAAAGGACACCATCATGATCGACAACACCATGACCGTCGACGTCGACGAGCTGCAGACCCTGGAGGGCGAGGAGTCCGTCGCGCTGGCCGGCTGCACCCGTACGTGCACCTGGACCTGCAGCATCACCAGCATCGAGCAGCAGTAGCAGCCGTGCGCCGGACGGACCCCCCGCGGGCCTGTCCGGCGCACGCCGTGTCCGCGCGTACGCCCCATGCCGGTGTCCGCCGCGTGCACCCCTTCGATCCCCGTACGCACGACTCACCGCAACCCGTGCCCGGCCGCCCGCGCGGGAGCCACGGAGGGCCGGAAGGAGCGCGATGACGTCTCCCCAGCGACTGGTGTGGGACGCGACCGCCCGGACGCGTGGCTGGTTCGCCCTCGCCTCCGCCACCGCCGTCCTGGGATCGGCCGGCACGCTGGCGTTCCCCTGGGCCATGGCGCGAGCCCTGGACGCGGTCGTCGCCCGGCGGCCCGCCACCGGTCCCGTCCTCGTGTGCGCCGCGCTCCTGGCCCTCGTCGTCACCACCGGGGCCCTCCAGACCCTCGCCAACGGGGGTTACGGCTCCGGCACGGTGGCCGTCCTGCGCCGGTCCCTGGCACGGCGCGCCCTGGACGCGGGGGTGCCGGGGACGGCCGACTTCGCGGCCGGGGATCTCGCGGGGCGGCTCTCCGCCGGATGCGCGCAGGCCGGATCGGCGGGGGTCACGCTGGTCACGGCCTCGGCCGCGGTGCTGACCTCGCTCGGCGGGGTGGTCGCGCTCTGGCTGCTCGACTGGCGGATCGGGCTCTGCTTCTCGCTGGGCGTACCGCCGTTGGTGCTCATCGCCCGCGGGTTCATGAACCGCGGATCGGGGCTCTTCCTCCGGTACCAGGAGGCCCAGGGCAGGATCTCCGCCCTGCTGCTGGAAGCGCTCGGCGGGGCCCGGACCATCGGTGCGAGCGGCACGGCGGCGGCCGAGACGCGCCGGGTCCTGGAACCCCTGCCGGAGCTGTCCCGCACCGGGCACCGGGTCTGGGCGCTCCAGCGGGACACCGGATGGCAGGTGGGGCTGCTGATCCCGGCCGTGGAGGTGCTGGTGCTCTGCGCCGGGGGGCTCGCCCTGCTCCACGGTGACATCAGCGCGGGCGAACTCGCCGCGGTCGTCGCGTACACGGCGCTCGCGATGGCCGCGCTGGACCAGCTCGACGCCCTCTTCGCGCTCGGCATGTCGGCCGCCGGTGCGCGACGGGTCGCCGAGGTCGTCGACCAGCCGGTCCCGGCACCCGGCACCCGGGGCCGCCCGGCGGCCGGCCCCGGCACGGTGACCCTGTCGGGGGTGACGGTACGTTCCGGGACCCGGCTCGTCCTGGACGCCGTGGACCTCGTCGTCCCGGCGGGCACGGCGCTCGCGGTGGTCGGGCGGTCCGGGGCGGGCAAGAGCACGCTGGCGGCGCTGGTCGGGCGGTTGCGGGAGCCCGACGCGGGCATGGTCGCCATCGACGGCGTGCCGCTGCGGGAACTGACTCCCCGAGCCCTGCGCGCCGCCGTCGGCTACGCCTTCGAGCGGCCCGCGCTGCTGGGGACGACGGTGGCCGGGACGATCGCCTTCGCCCGCCCGGACGCCTCGCGCCAGGAGGTGGCGGCGGCGGCCGGGGCCGCTCGGGCGGACGACTTCATCGCCCGCCTGCCGCACGGCTACGACACGCCTCTCAGGGACGCGCCCCTGTCCGGCGGAGAGGTCCAACGCCTCGGACTGGCACGCGCGTTGGTCCACGATCCGGCGGTGGTCGTCCTGGACGACGCGCTGTCGAGCCTGGACACCGCCACGGAGGCACAGGTCGGCTCCGCGCTGGCCTCGGCCTGGTCGGGCCGTACGCGCGTGCTGATCGCCCACCGGGTGTCGACCGCGGCGCGGGCCGATCTGGTGGCCTGGCTGGAGGACGGCCGGGTCCGCGCCCTGGGCACGCACGCGGATCTGTGGCAACGCGGGGACTACCGGGCCCTCTTCGCGACGGACACCGCACCGGAAGGCGTTCCCGGGCACGGCACGGATCCGCACACCCGGGAGTCGGCATGAGCGAGAGCGCCCCGCGCCCCGTCGACCGGAACCTGTTCGCCGGGTTCCTGCGGCAGCACCGCGGTGCGGCGGTCGCGGTGGCGGGATGGTCGCTGCTGGAGGCCGTTCCGGCACTCGCCTCCGGGCTCCTCGTGGCCGCCGCCCTGGACCGGGGCTTCCTGGCGGGCCGCCCGGCCGAAGGCTTCCTCTGGATCGGCCTGCTCGGGGCCGCGATGGTCTTCCGCGCCCTGATGACCCGGACCCTGACCCCCTGGCTGGGACGGCTCGTGGAGCCGCTGCGGGACGAACTGGTGACAGCCGTGGCCGCAGGGGCCGTCCATCGCGCGGCGGCGGGAGCGCGGGACACGGCGGGCGCGGGCGTGGCCCGGCTGACGGTCCAGGTCGAGACCGTACGGGCGCTGGTCTCCGCCCTGCTGCGCTCGGCCCGGCAGCTCGGCGTCTCCCTGCTGATGGCGTTCGTGGGCCTCGCCGCCCTGTCCGCGCCGGTGGCGGCGGTCACCCTGCCCCCGGTCCTGCTCACCCTGCTCCTCTGCGTCCCCCGGCTCCGCGTCCTCGCCCGCCGCCAGGGCCGCCAACTGCGGGCCGAGGAGGCGCTCACGGCGGCGGCGGGGGAGACCTTCGACGGCATCCGGGACGTCGTCGCGTGCGGCGCCCGGGACCGGGTGGCCGACGACCTGTCCGCCCGGATCACCGACCACCGCGATGCGGTCCGGGCCGTCGCCAGGACCGCGTCGGCCAACACCCTGCTGGTGTCACTGGGCAGCCACCTCCCGCTGCTGGTGCTCCTCCTGGCGGCTCCGCGGCTCCTGGACCGGGGGGCGCTGTCGGTGGGCGAACTGCTGGGCGCGACCAGCTATCTGATCAGCGGGGTCGCTCCGGCCCTGCGCTCCCTCGTCGCCGTACTCGGCTCGTGGGGCGTGCAGCTGGCGACCGTACTGGGCCGGTTGAGCCGGTCGACGGCTCCGGCACGGCGCGCACCCCGCCCGGCGCCGGGGCCGGACATCCCCGCACGGCGCGTACCCGCGCGGGCGCCGGGGCCGGACGCCTTCGCACGGTCCCCGCGCTCCCCGGACCTGTCCCTGGTGGACGTCGGCTACGCCTACGGGCCCGGCGCGGCACCCGTCATCGACGGGCTCTCCCTCGACCTTCCCGCCGGCTCCCATCTGACGGTCGTCGGGCCGAGCGGTGCGGGGAAGTCGACCCTGACCACCCTGCTGGCCGGGCTGGCCGCACCGGACGACGGACGGCTGACCCTGGGCGGCGTGCCGGTGACGGAGGTCGACCGGGCCTGGCTCCACCGGGAGGTGACGTTGATCCCGCAGGAGGCGTACGTGTTCACCGGCACCGTGCGGGACAACCTCCGCTACCTGACCCCCCGGGCCCGGGACGCCGACCTCCTCGCCTCCGCGGAGGCCGTGGGCGCGCGGGCCCTCGTGGACCGGCTCGGCGGCCTGGACGCACCCGTCGGGCTGGACGGCCCCCCGCTCTCCTCCGGTGAACGGCAACTCGTGGCGCTGGCCCGCGCCCATGTGTCACCCGCGTCGGTCGTGCTGCTGGACGAGGCGTGCTGCCACCTCGACCCGGCGGCCGAGGAGCGGGCCGAGCGGGCGTTCGCGGCACGGGGCACCACGCTCGTCGTGGTGGCGCACCGCATCAGCTCCGCGCTGCGCGCGCCGCGCGTCCTGGTGCTCGACGGCGAGCGCACGGCCATCGGCACACACGCCCAACTCCTGGGCGAGAGCCCGCTCTACGCGGATCTCGTGGGCCACTGGGTGGCCGCCGGCACCCCGTAGGCGTTGTGGCAGACTGCGTCGACTGAATGGTCCACACCACGTGTATCTGGAGTTCGGTATGACGGCACAGGCGCCTCACCCCCCGATCGACACCAGCAAGCCGCACTCGGCCCGGGTCTACGACGCGCTGCTCGGCGGCAAGGACAACTACCCGGTGGACCAGCAGGTGGCGGAGCTCCTGCCCGCCGAGGCGAAGGTGGGCGCCCGGCAGCAGCGTTCCTTCATGAACCGGGCGACGGCCTGGCTGGCGGGCGAGGGCGTCACGCAGTTCCTGGACATCGGGACGGGCATCCCCACCGAGCCGAACCTGCACCAGACGGCCCAGGAGATCCGCCCCTCCGCCCGGGTCGTCTACTGCGACAACGACCCCATCGTCCTGCGGCACGCGGAAGCGCTGCTGGTCAGCCGGCCCGAGGGCGTGACGGACTATGTCCACGCGGATGTCCGCGAGCCCGCGATCATCCTCGACGCGGCCCGCGAGACCCTGGACTTCGACCGCCCGATCGCCCTGTCGCTGCTCGGCCTCCTCCACTTCCTCCCCGACGCCGAGAAGCCGATCGACATCGTCCGTACGTTCACCGACGCGATGGCGCCCGGCAGTTACGTCGTCCTGTCCCACGGCGCGTCCGACGTGAACGAGGAGAAGGGGGAGCAGGCCGGGGACGAGTACAAGAAGGGCGGCATCCAGCTGGCCCTGCGGAGCCGCGAGGAGTTCTCCCGGTTCTTCGAGGGCCTGGAGATCGTCGCTCCGGGCCTGGTGAAGGCCCCGGAGTGGTTCAACGGAACGCCCGCGCCCACGCAGGAGTTCAGCGGCATCTACGTGGCCGTGGCCCGGGTCCCGTAGCCGGAAGCGACCTCATCGGCGCGGGCCTCGGCGGCGACACGCTCCCGCCAGGACGGTGGCGGAGGCGCGGGGTCGGCCTGGGCTCGGGCCAACATCAGCTCCGCCTCGGCGCGTTGCTGCGCACGGTGACAGGGCCCGCAGGTAGTGACCCACGACATGTGCGGCCGGAACACGTGCTCCTCACCGGGTCCGTCGCAGGCGACGAGGGGCAGCGGCAGGGGCGATGACGGTGGCGGAGACGTGCTCTCCGCCACCTCCTCCGGACGCGGGGGCAGCTTCTCCACCAGCCGGTGCGCCAGGAACCCGAAGGCCGTGCGCACTCCTTCCGCCGGCAGCGCGCTGCTGAGCGCCAGCCGCAGGTCCCCGGCGCTCACCCCCCGCCGCAGCCACTCGGCGGCGAGCCCGGCGAGCTTGCGGGCCTCGCGCACGCCGACGGTGTCACGTCGGCAAACGGTTCCGGTGGCAAGCGAGCCTTCCGCGTCTACCCGCCCTGGGTGACCACCACCAACCGCCAAGCCGGCATGGCGCAGGCGTGGCAGCTGGACTACTTCCTGCCCCTGCCCCAGGACGGGTCCATCGACTCCGCCCGCGCCCAAGAGCTCTACCACCCGTGCGACGGCACCGGCACAACCACAGGAAGAGCCGGCCCGTCACGCGATCACTGATCGCCTACCGCCACTGATCATGTGGAATGAATCGTCCAGGCCGTCTCCACCCACTCCGGCGCCCACACGTCCTGCGGAGTACGCGGACCCGCCGTGCGCACGAGGGTGGCCAAGGAGGCCGATGCCGCCAGGGTGTCCATCAGGGCCTCGGGGCCGAAGTCGGGGCCGAGCGCGTCGATGCTCAGGCCGAAGGCGAGACATTCCCCCGTGCTCAGTCGTCGAACCACACCACAAGGCGTACGTTGTCGTCACCGTGCTGTTCCGCGAGTTCCTTCATGGCTTCCCAGACAGGCCGCCACTCGCCGGTCTCGGTGACGGCATCCCTGCGGCGGACGGTGACCGACTTGTAGAGCGTGTCCCCGATGAGCCACTCAGCGCCGTCGGGCCACTCCCGGACGTCGCCCCGCTCCAGTCCGACGGCCTCGGCGAACTCCGCGCTCCAGGAGGCCTTGCCCGTCATCCTGAGTCCGCTCGGCGTCTTTCGGTACGCGTGGAGGCGACTGTCGGGCTTCTCCGCGGGCTCGTCCCAGTCGACGGCCTTCACCTCGGCCCACGTGATCCACGTGGTGCTGTGGAAGCCGTCCTCGCCGTACCACTCGGCCAGCTGCGCGAACCGCGCGCCCAGCGCAGCCGAGGCATCGGAGGGGAACCCCCTGCCTGCCGCCAGGGGACGGAAGTTCGCGAAGTTGCGCACCCCGAAGAGACAGCCGAACGCGTCGTAGTTGCGGACATAGTCGTTCAGGGGACCGAGGTCGTGTGCGCCGTACCAGGTCGGCTCCTGCTCGTCCCCCGACGCCCGGTACTCGATGAAGCCGCTGATGTCAGTACCCATGCCAGGAATTCTCCCCACGCCGTCAAACGAGTTTGCCCGCTCGCTCAGGGCAAGGCGTAGGTCCCCCGCCCGATTCGGCAACCGCGCCGCACGCCATACCCTCGCCGCATGACGCCAGTTGACTTCTCTTCAGCGGTCCCCGTAGCCCGGAGCAGCGGAAGCGCGAAGCGCTTGAACGGCTCGTGCGGGACAACGACGTATGGGTCGCCACGGCCGACGCCACCGGCGAACCGTGCCTCGCCCCGCTCGCCTCTGGTGGGACGGCGAGACGGTGTGGCTGGCCACCCGTGACACCAACCCGACGGGACGCAACCTGTGCTCCTCGGGCCGGGCCCGGCTCAGCTTCGGCCATACCCGGGACGTGGTCCTGGTCCACGGCACCGCGCGCATGCTGACCCGCGAGGAGCTTCCGGCCGAGGTCGGCGACGCCTGCGCCGCCAAGGACGGCTGGGACCCCCGCAAGGACCACCCCTCGTACGTCTTCTTCCACGTCACCCCGCAGGTGCTTCAGGCGTGGGGCACGGTCTCCGAGATGGCCGGACGTACCCTGATGCGCGATGGGGAGTGGCTGGTCTAGGCGGGTTTCGTCGGGGCACAGGCACGCGAACATTTCCTTGAGGAGACCGGGTTTGAACAGCAAGCCCCCACGCGGAGCCGCGCCCGGAGGCGTATCCGCACCCCCGGGCGGCCTCCAGCGGCACATCGGCGTACGGGACGCCGTGATGATCGGCCTGGGGTCGATGATCGGCGCCGGGATCTTCGCCTCACTGGCCCCCGCCGCCCGCGCCGCCGGATCCGGCCTGCTGCTCGGACTCGCGCTGGCCGCGGTCGTCGCCTACTGCAACGCCACCTCCTCGGCCCGGCTCGCCGCCCTCTACCCGGCCTCGGGCGGCACCTACGTCTACGGGCGGGAGCGGCTCGGCCCGTTCTGGGGTTACCTGGCCGGGTGGGCGTTCGTCGTGGGCAAGACCGCGTCGTGTGCGGCGATGGCGTTGACCGTCGGGTCCTACGTCTGGCCGGGCCAGGCGCACGCGGTCGCGGTGGCCGCCGTGGTGGCTCTGACCTCGGTCAACTACGCGGGCGTCCAGAAGTCCGTCCTGCTCACCCGCGTCATCGTGGCGGTCGTCCTGGCGGTGCTCGCCGCCGTCGCGACCGCCTCCCTGACGTCCGGCGGGGTGGACGGGGCCCGCCTGGAGATCGGCGCCGACGCCACGGTGGCCGGTGTGCTGCAGGCGGCGGGACTGCTGTTCTTCGCGTTCGCCGGCTACGCCCGCATCGCCACCCTCGGCGAGGAGGCCCGCGATCCGGCCCGCACCATTCCGCGCGCCATCCCGATCGCCCTCGGCATCGCCCTCGTCGTCTACGCCCTCGTCGCCGTCTCCGTCCTCCTCGTCCTGGGGCCCGGCCAACTCGCCTCCGCCAAGGCCCCGCTCACGGACGCTGCGCGGGCGGCCGACGCCGAATGGCTCGTCCCCGTCGTACGCGTGGGCGCGGCCGTCGCCGCCCTCGGCTCCCTGCTCTCCCTCATCCTCGGCGTCTCTCGCACCACCCTGGCCATGGCCCGCGACCGCCACCTCCCCCACGCCCTGGCCGCCGTCCACCCGCGCTTCAAGGTCCCCCACCGGGCCGAACTGCTCGTCGGCGCCGTCGTCGCCGTGGCCGCCGCGACCACGGACGTACGCGGGGCGATCGGGTTCTCCTCCTTCGGCGTCCTCGCGTACTACGCCATCGCCAACGCCTCCGCATGGAACCTGACTTCGACCGAAGGCCGCCCGGCCCGGATCATCCCTGCCGTCGGCCTGGCCGGCTGCCTCGTCCTGGCCTTCACCCTGCCGCTGCCCTCCGTGCTCACCGGAGCCATCGTCCTCCTCATCGGCGCCGCCGCGTACGGCATCCGCCGGAAAGTCTGGTTTTCCCACCATGAGTGATCAAGTAGTCGCCGGTGCAACAGCGTTCCCGGCCGACAGCACCGCCGGGTACGCCGAAGCCGCCGACGAGCTGGCCGTCCAGTACGAGCAGGTCACCTTCGAGGACGTCCACCGCGAAGTGCTGCATCTGATCCCCTCCGCGCCCGCCCGCATCCTGGACGTGGGCGCGGGCACCGGGCGGGACGCGGCGGCGCTGGCGGCCCGCGGGTACCGGGTCGTGGCGGCGGAGCCCACCGCCGAGCTCCGCGCGCACGGACAGCGGATCCATGGAGCCCGTACGGTCGACTGGGTCGACGACGCCCTCCCCCAACTTCCGCTGCCCCGGCACCCCGGCCGCTTCGACGCCGTCTTCGCCACGGCCGTGTGGATGCACCTGGACGCGGAAGAGCGCCGTGCGGCGATGGCGAGAATCGCCTCCTTGCTGGGGACGGGAGGCCGGTTCTTCGTCAATCTGCGCCATGGCCCCGTTCCCGAGGGCCGCCGCATGTTCGACGTGTCGGCCGCCGAGACGGTCCTGCTGGGCCGTGCCTACGGTCTGACGGCGGTGTATCAGGGCGAACGTGTCGATCTTCACGGCCGTGGCGGCGTCCGGTGGAGCGAACTGGTCCTCGAATCAGCGTGACGTGCCGGGCGGGCCGCCGGAACGCTTCCCGTCCTCGCTTCGGAGTTGCCGACCTCGCCGGCCGCCGGGGGCCGCAGCCCGGGCGGCGTCGCCGGGTCGAAGCGTTCGTAGCAGCGCTGGACCTCGACGAAGAACTCCTCGGTACCGCCCATCACATGCTGGCTGCGCACCACGGCGAGCGCCCCTCCGGGACGCAGCGCTTCGGCGGCCCGGGGCACGCGTACCGCCGGGTCGATCCAGTGGAACGCGGTCGCCGCGAGCACCACGTCGAACGGCTCCGCGGGCAGCGGCCAGCTCTCGAACTCCGCCGTCACCACCTCCGCCGCCAGGGACTCGGCAAGGTTCCGGCGAGCGATCGCGGCCATGCGCGGGCCCGCCTCCACCGCCGTGATCCGACAGCCCCGCCCGGCGAGCGGCACCGTGGCCTGGCCGGTGCCGCAGCCGATCTCCAGGACACGGCTGCCGGGGACCGCGCCCGCCAGGTCCGCCAGGTCGCCGTACAGCTCCGGCGGATATCCGGGCCTGGCCCGGTCGTACAGCTCCGCGTCGTCGTCGAACGTACGGCTCAGAAGCACCCGCCGGGCTTCTGCGGGACTGTCGTCGCGTCGCGCGGGCTCGGCGCTGCTGCCGGGCGGGCTGTCGGGCCTGTTGTCGGGCCTGTTGTCGGGCATGGCAGCAGGCTAGGCGAGGCTCCGCCCTCGCACGGGCGACCGGCGGAGTCAGTCCTCCTGGCCGTCCGGTGTGGTCGACCGCACCAACGACACCGGCTCCGTCTGCTGGTTGGAGGCGGAGACGCGGGTGGTGTGGCGGGTGAGGCGCAGGCCCATGTCCGTGAGGGCCTCGGTGTCGTAGAGCGCGCACAGCAGCGCGGCCGCGTCCGGGAGCGGCAGCGGTTCCGTGGCGCTGTACCCCAACTGCTCCGCCGTTTCGGGGTCGTCGAGGGCGGCCTGCCGGGCGTGGGCGAGGACCTGGTGTGGGTCGTCGACGACGAGTTCGTCGATCTGGATCCGCTGGGCGCGGACGCGCAGGTCGAGCGGGCGGGGCTGGGCGGGCCGGGGAGCCGCGACGACGGACCGCAGTTTCGGGTGGACCAGAGGGGTCACGTCGGCCAGGCGGGGCAGCGGGGTCGGATCGGTCAGGCCGGTCGAGTGGTTCATGCGGTGGGCTCCAGAGAACGGGCCGCCGGAACGACGGTGCACGGAACGGCAGAGCGGGAGTACGGCCACGGAGTACGGGGTCCCCGTAGCGGGTGGACGGAGGGGCATGGGGCAAGATCGGCCCGGTCTTACCGAGTTGGCGTGTGATGGAGTCGGACATGCTTACCTTGGGAGCGCCGTGCGAGCGTCGCAAGGTGCGCTGTGTGCACTGTGCGCAGACTGCGCGGAATGTCGGACAGATCGAGCCGGAGCGGAACCGAGCGGGACCGGAGCGGGAAGGGGGAACCGTGGCGCGCGAACGGTCGGGCCGTACGGCACGGCACCTGGTCCTGGTGGCCCGCCTGCGGCACCTGCGGGAGGGCGTCGGCCTGTCCGTACCGCAGGCGGCGACGCAGCTGGGCTGGCATCCCTCGACACTGCGACGGCTGGAACAGGCGCAGACCTCCCTCGACGTGGGGCAGGTGTCCGCCCTGCTCGCGCTCTACGGGGCCGGTGCCGCGGAGACGGACGACATCATGGGGCGGCTCAACGCCGCCAACATGCCCGGCTGGTGGCATCCCTGGCGGGACGCCATGGCCCCCTGGCTGATGGACCTGATGAGCGTGGAGTCCGCCGCCAGTGTCGTCCGCACGTGGCATCCGGCGCTGGTCCCGCTGCTGTTGCGGACCCCGGCGTACGCGATGGCCGTGGACGAGGTCATGTTCCCGGAGCGTGACGCGGCCGAGCGGCGGAGGCGGGCGGACTTCCTGGTGGAGCGTCAGAAGCGGCTCCAGGAACAGCAGACCCGGCTCTGGGCCGTCCTGCCCGTCACCGCGCTTCGCTGCCGCGTGGGCGACGACGAGGTGATGCGCGAGCAGCTCGGGATGCTGCAACGGACGGCCGAACGCGGGGATGTGACGATGCAGTTGCACCCCGAGTACGCACCGCCGCACCCCCTCACCGGTGTCCCGGCCCTCTCCCTGTACCGGGTGGAGATCCGGGAGATCGCGGACCACGTGGTGCGGGAGGGCGGGTTGCCCGGCACGGCGGAGGTGTGGGACAGCCCCCACCCCGTGCAGACGTATCAGGGAATGCTGGACGTGTCGTGCGTGATGGCGATACGGCCGGCCCGAACCAGAGAGGTGTTACAGGATGAATACGACCGGAAATGGGCCTGAACTGCCCGCGCAGATCGACACGAGCGTCGCGCACTCCGCACGTGTCTGGAACTACTGGCTCGGCGGCAAGGACAACTTCCCGGCGGACCGGGCGGCGGGCGACGCCTACCGGGGGAAGTACCCGCTGATCGAGACGTTCGCGAAGGAGTCCCGGGACTTCCTGCGCCGGACCGTCACCTATCTCGCCCGGGACGCCGGGATCCGGCAGTTCCTCGACGTCGGGGCGGGGCTGCCGACCGCGAACAACACGCACGAGGTCGCCCAGCGGATAGCCCCGGAGTCCCGGATCGTCTACGTCGACCACGACCCCCTGGTGCTCCTGCACGTCCACGCGCTGCTGACCAGCGCCCCCGAGGGTGCGACCGCCTACGTCGAGGCGGACATGCGCGACACCGAGACCGTCCTCACCGGGGCGGCCAAGACCCTGGACCTGACGCAGCCCGTCGCCCTCGTGATCAGTGACGTCCTGGGGCACATCGTGGACTGGGACGACGCGCTGTCCCTGGTACGGCGGCTGGTGGAGCGCCTGCCCTCCGGCAGCTACCTCTCGCTGAGCCACTCCACCGCGTCCGACGAGGCCCACCGGGCCGTCCAGGACGAGTACAACGCGAGCGGCGCGATCCCGTACATCTTCCGGGAGCCGGAGACCACGGTCGCCTTCTTCGACGGTCTGGAGATGGTGGAGCCGGGGATGGTGTCCTGGCCGAACTGGCGGCCCGACGCGAACACCGGCACCACCACGGCCCGCGCCGGATGGGGCGCGGTCGCCCGCATTCCCTGATCCGCGCCCGGACCCGCCGCCCAACTGCCGTGTCGCGTACGGGGTTTCCCGTACGCGGCACGCACGGCCCGCAGAGGCTCTCCTCATGAGCACCACCACAGGTACGCCCGGCCACGAGGCCGCCTGCCCGGGCGGCGCCCGGCACGCGCAGGAGACGACGGACCGGCTGCTGCGGGCGGCGACCCGGTCCGGTGCGCATCTGATCGCCGAGGCCGCGCTGCTGGTCCAGGGGTGGGCGGTGCTGGCAGACCCGATCGCCGGGGCCGTCTACAGCACCCCCGCCGCCGCGGCCGCCGACGGGGTGCACGCGGCCGCCGACCCGTACGAACACCCGCACTGCCTCCAGCGCCCGGCGGCCGGAGCCGTCCTCGTCCTGGCCCCCGGGCCCACCGTCCCGCCGGAGCAGGCAGCCCGCGTCGCCACGTCCACCGCGGCCCTCCTGGAGGTGCGCGGGCAGCGGGCGGCGGAGTTGCGGGGCGAGCAGATGCGGCTGCACACCTCCCTCGTCCGGCTGCTGCTGGCCGGGCACACCGCCGCCGTCGCCGACACCCTGGGCGGGAGCCGGCTCACCCATGTCACGGTCTACCGGCTCACCGGGGCCGACGTCCCCACCGCCCACCAGGTCCTGTGGCGGGCCGTGGGTCCCTCACTCGCCCCGCACGCCGACGCCTGCACCCTGCTGGGCCGGCTGGACGGCGAACTCGTCGTCGCGGAACTCCACCGGGGCGGTGACGACGGGCGGGTCCTGCGCCTGGTCTCCCGGGTGAGCGAGCGCCACCAGCTGCTCGCGGGCATGGCCGGGCCGCTGCCCCTGGCGGAGATGCCCGCCGCCCACAGCGACGCCGCGGCCGCCCGGCACAGCGCCACCCCCGACCGCCGGATCGTCCCCGCCGACGCCGTCGGCACCTCCCGGCTCGCGCCCCTGCTGCCGACCGCCCGGTACGCCCGCTGGGCGGGATCCGTACGGCGCCCGCTGACCCCGGCCAACCAGCACCTGCTCCTGGTGTGGCTCCGCACCGGCTCCAAACCCCGGGCCGCCGCCGCGCTCGGTCTGTCCGCCGGTACGGTACGGGCCCGGATACGCGAGCTGTCCCGGCTGCTCCGCGCGGACCTGGAGGACGCCACCGTGCAGGCGCATCTGCTGCTCGTCCTCCGCGCGCCCGCCTCCGCCGAGATCCCCGGGGGCGAGACCGGGGCCGCCTCCGCCCGTCTGGAGACTCTGCCGGACGGCATCCTGGACACCGAGGCGGTCCGGGCCTGGGCCCACGGCCTGGTCGGCGGACTGGAGCCGCATCTGAGGATCGCGCTGGCCTGCTGGCTGGACCATCACGCCAGGACCGCACCGGCGGCCGCCGAACTGCACGTCCACCGCACCACCCTGTCCAACTGGCTCACCCAGTGCGCGGAGCACCTCGCCCAGAACCTCGGCGACGCCACCGTGCGCGCCGAGGTCCACCTCGCACTACGGGCCACCCGGACCGGTCCCGACGACCCGGCGGCCCTCCCCCGGCGCGGCGGACGCACCTACCGCCGGCTGTGACCGGCGGTGAAGGAACGGCCAGGACCTCGCGGGGTCCATGCACCTAGGACGGCGCCTGGCCCGTTTCGAAGCGGCTGACGCGGTCGCCGGTGACCGTGAAGACCCAGCGGGTCCGCATCGTGCCCCAGGTGTCGTTCGTGTAGTCGACGACGAGGACGCGGCCGTCGCCGGAAGCCTCCACGACCTCCATGCGGCCGTTGGCTTGCGGCGAGAAGATCTCCTTCTCCGTCCAGGCGGCCAGGTCCCGTTCGCTGCCGTCGTCGGACATGGTGGCGTCCTCGGTGAGGACGTCGGCGAAGAAGGCGTCCTTGTCGCCCGCGTTCACCGCGGCGATGAACTTCTCCACCACCGGGTCGCTGATCGACGTGGCCATCGTGTTCCTCCTCGATGCGGGGTGCGCCCGGGGCGGGCCCCGGAGATCCGTACCGAGTCTCTGCCGGTCGGCCCGCCGCCGCATGTCGGACGCGCCCCCACCCCGCTCACCCGGTGACGGCCAGCGCCTCCATCAGCCGGGCCAGCTCCGCCGGGGCCTGGAGGTGGGCCATGTGCCCCTGGCCGGGGAGTTCGTGGACCCCGGCGCGGGGGACGCGCCGGGCGACGTCGTCGAACGATGTTCCGTAGGGGGCCGTGCCCCGATTGGCCCCGCCGACGATCAGGTCGACGCGGTCCGCCCGCCGGGCGAGGGAGTCCGGCGCGGGCTCCCCGTACAGCGCGGCCGTCTCGGCGTAGATCGGCGCGGCCAGTCGGCACAGTGCCTCCCACACCTCGGGGTCGGCGCGCAGCGCGTCGACGACCGCTTCGTCGAGACCGGCGATCCGCCGGTGCACGATCTCCACGGCAGCGTCCCGGTCCGCCGCCTCGTCGGCCGCCTTGAGGTCCGGGAGCACGTCGAGGCCGAACGGCCGTATCACCGGCTCGTACGCGATCACCTGGCGCAGTGGCCGTTCGTCCGCCGCCAGCAGGGCGATGAGGCCGCCGTAGCTCCAGCCGAAGAGGGTCCGGGCGCCGCCGAGCCGGTCGAGGACCACCCCGAGGTCCGCCACCTCGGTGCGCAGGGAGTAGGCGGCGGTCATCGGGCCCGAGGGCGCACGGCCCCGGCGGTTGACGACCGCCACCGACGGCCACGCGTCCACGGCGGTCGCGACAGTACGCCAGCCGAGGGCGTCGCTCATCGCGCCCGGGACCACGACGAGGCCCGGGGTGTCCGGCTCCCCGTACACGTCGACCGTGACCCAGCTGCCGTCGCCGACCGGAAACCTTTTCTGAATCGTTCGCTCCATAAACCCATTATGGTGCGATCGCTCTACAATGCAAGGGTGCCCCAGCCGAAACGTGGACGCCCACGAGCCTTCGACCGCGACCGCGCGCTCCTCGACGCCGCCCGCCTCTTCTGGCGACGCGGCTACTCGGGCACGTCGACCCGCGACCTGACCGCACAGCTCGGCCTCTCCACCTCCAGCCTCTACGGAGCCTTCGGCAGCAAGGCCGAGCTGTTCGAGGAGGCGGTGCGGACCTACGCCGAGCGCTACCGGGAGATCTACGAACAGGCCGTCGCCGCAACGGAGTTCCGGACTGTCGTCGAACGCGTCCTGATCGACTCCGTCCACGAGTTCACCCGGCCCGACGACGAACACCCCGGCTGCCTGCTCAGCAGCGCCGCCATGGCCGACAGCACCAGCACCCTCGACACCAGCGCCTACTTCGCCGAACTCCAGGGCCACAACGAACGGATCCTCTGCGCACGCGTCGAACGCGCCGTCAAGGAGGTTGAGTTGCCGACGGACTCGGACGCGTCGGCCCTGACCGGGCTCATCCAGTCGATCTGGCACGGGCTGTCGGCGCGGGCCAATCTCGGCGCGGACCGCGCGGACCTGCTCGCGGTCGCCCGGCTGGGCCACACGTTGATCTGCGGGCCGGCCGCCCCTTCGCGGTGACCGCCCGGACAGGGGCCCGGCCGGACGCCACGGGGGCCCGCCGAGGTGCGCACCACCTCGCCCGCGTCACTCCGCGAGAAAGCCGCTCCCCCTCTTCCCCGCGGTCCGCTCCAGGAAGACATCCCGCCCCGGGCACGTCGTGTGCGCGGGCCACAGCGCGTGGACCGGAACGTGTACGGGCGGGTCCAGGTCGACGACGTACGCCGCGCCGCCCGCCGCCGGGCCCGGGGACGTCGTGACGAAGGCGATGCGGCCGGTCGCGGTGACGGCGGTGACGGGCGGCGTGCCCTGGACCGGGTTGCGCCGGACGTCCGGTTCGACGCCCGCCTGACGGCACAGGCCGATCAGGAGGTCCGTGTACGCGGACGAGCCCGCCTCGCCCCACACCGTGAGCGGCCGGCCGCCCAGGTCGGCCAGGGCCACGGCGGGCCGGCCGGCGAGCGGGTCACCCGCGGGGACGGCGACCCGCAGGCGGTGTTCGGCGATCCGGGCCCGGGTCAGCCCCGTATCGGCGGGCATGGCACGGGTCAGGCCCAGGTCGCATGCGCCGGTGAGGAGTTGCTCGCGCAGTTCGTCGGGGAAGAGCTGGCGGACGTGGGCCTGTATGCCCTGCTCCTCCGCGCCCGCCCGGGTCAGCAGCTCGACGACCTCCTCCGCCGTGACCGCCGGGGTGTGGCCGATCCGCAGATGCCCGGCCCGGCCGCGCCCGATGCGCCGGGCCCGGTCCAGGGCGGCGAGCGCCTGGGCGCTGAGCGCCCGGGCGTCGTCGATGAGGGCCTGCCCGGCCGGGGTCGGGGTCACGTACTGGTGGCCCCGGTCCAGGAGCCGGACGCCGACGTGCCGCTCCAGGGTGCGGATGGAGGTGCTCAGCGCCTGCTGGCTCAGGTGCAGCCGTTCGGCCGCCCGGGTGAACCCGCCCTCCTCGGCGACGGCGACGAGATGCTCCAACTTGCGCAGGTCCAGACTCACGCGGTCCTCCCGGACGCCGTCTGCCGACGGGGATCAGCGGACCGTGTAGCCGCCGTTGGCGAAGATCGTCTGACCGGTGATCCAGCCGCCCTCGGTGACGAGGAACGTCACCAGCGGCGCGATGTCCTCGATCTCCGTCAGCCGGCCGCCCATCCCCTGGGACTTGTGGAACTCCACCCGCTCCGGCGTCTCCTGCGGGTAGAAGAACGGTGTGTCCATCGGCCCCGGGGCCACATTGTTCACCGCGATCCCGCGCGGCGCGAACTCCTTGGCCGCCGCCCGGGTGAAGTGCTCCAGCGGGGCCTTGGCGCCCGCGTAGGTGGAGTACCCGTCCGTGAACGCTGCGAGCAGGGACGTCACCAGGCTGACGATGCGACCGCCGTCGTTGAGGCGCGCACCGGCCTCCTGGAGGAAGAAGTACGCCGCCTTGGAGTTGATCGCGAACATGCGGTCGTACTCCTCCTCGGTCGTCTCGGCGATCGGCTTCCGCAGCACCATGCCCGTGGTGTTCACGGCGACGTCCACCCCGCCGAAGGCGTCGAGCGCCTGGTCGAAGAGGCTGCGGACCCCCTCGACGCGGGTCAGGTCCTCGCGGACGACGACGGCCTGGGCACCCGTGCCCCGTACGGCCTCCGCAGTCTTCTCGGCATCGGCCGCGGTGTTCTCGCCGTGGTAGTGGACGACGACGTTCGCTCCGGCCTCGCCCAGCGAGCGACTGATCAGGCCTCCGAGATTCTTCGCGCCCCCGGCGACGACGGCGGTCCTGCCCTTCAGCGACTGCTGCTGCTTCTCACTCATGACGGATCCCCTCTCCGATATGTACCGTTCGTTGCGGTTTCCGATGTCCACGCTAGGAGCGGCGGCCGCCGAGGGGAAACAGAAAGATCGCGTCGCCCCACCAGGAAGATGGGTCACCGCAGGTCAGCACAGGTCGCCGCAGGTCGCCGCGGTGACCGGAAACGCCATTGACGTACGCCTACGGGTCACGAAGGATCACCGCGTGACGATCACCGCGCACCCCTCCCCCTCCCCGTACTCCGATCCCGCCCCGTCCCGCCCCGTCGCCCTGATCACCGGCGTCGGCCGCAGCATCGGCATCGGCGCGGGCATCGCGCGGCGGCTGGCGGCCTCCGGCTGGGACATCGCCTTCACCTACTGGACGCCGTACGACCGCCGGATGGAGTGGGGCGTCGAGGCCGGGGCCGCCGAGGCCATCGCGAAGGAGCTGGCGGAAGCCGGAGCCCGTACGGCGGCGATCGAGGCGGACCTCACCGGCCCCGACGCACCGGCCCGCATCTTCGACGAGGCCGAACAGCGCCTCGGCGGGCCGGTGACCGCGCTCGTCCTCTCGCACGCGGAGTCGGTGGACTCGGGGCTGCTCGACACCACCGTGGAGGCGTTCGACCGGCACTTCGCGGTGAACTCCCGGGCCAGTTGGCTGCTGATCCGGGAGTACGGGCTCCGCTTTCGCGGCGCGCCCGGCAGCACTGCGGCCGGCACCGAGCCCCGCACCCCCACCGGCCGGATCGTCGCACTCACCAGCGACCACACCGTGGGCAACCTCCCCTACGGCGCCAGCAAGGGGGCCCTCGACCGCATCACGCTCGCCGCAGCGCACGAGCTGGCCCACCTCGGAGTGACGGCGAACGTCGTCAACCCCGGCCCGATCGACACCGGATGGATGACCGACAACCTGCGCGAGTCCCTGGTCCGGGGCACCCCGCTCGGCCGGCTCGGCACCCCGCGGGACACCGCCCACCTGGTGGACTTCCTCTGCTCCCCCGAAGGTCAGTGGGTCAACGGACAGTTGCTGAAGAGCAACGGCGGCGCGGCTGCCTAGAAGGTGTCTAGTCTGACCTGGTCCATGTAGTGCACAGGGGGTTGTATGCACAGCGAAGACCGGGCCGGCGGAGCGGGCGACGGGCAGAGAGCGGACGACGGGCAGGGCGGGCGCTTCGCCGACCGCCGGGCGGACGACGAAGCCCCCCGGACCGTGATCGACGGCCGCTACGAGCTGCTGGAGCGGATCGGCAGCGGCGGCATGGGCGAGGTCTGGAAGGCCCACGACCGGCGGCTGAACCGGTTCGTCGCCGTGAAGGGCCTGCTCGACCGGAACGCCATGACCGCGGGCACACAGGCGACGGCGATGCAGCGCGCCCGGCGCGAGGCGGAGGCCATCGCCAAGATCGAGCACCAGAACGTGGTGACGGTCCACGACCAGGTCGAGACCGACAACCAGGTCTGGATCGTGATGAAGCTCCTCGAAGCACGGTCCCTCGCGGACCTGTTGAGCCGTGACGGGGTCCTCGCCGTGCCGCGGGCCGCGAACATCGGCCTCCAGGTGCTCCAGGGCCTGCGGGCGGTCCACGCGGCGTCGGTCGTCCACCGCGATGTGAAGCCCGGCAACGTCCTCGTCCGGGACGACGGCCTCGCGATCCTGGTCGACTTCGGCATCGCCACCTTCGAGGGCGCGGACCGGGTGACCCGGACCGGCAGCGTCATCGGCACCCCCTCCTACCTGGCCCCCGAACTCTTCGCCCCCGCATCCCCCGGCCCCACGCCCGCCTCCGACCTGTGGGCGCTCGGCGTGACGCTGTACGAGGCGGTCGAGGGCCGCGTGCCGTTCGCCGGGCAGGAGGTGTGGGAGGTCCAGGAGAACATCCGGCAGTCCCCCGACCCCGTCCTCCGGTACGCCGGTCCCCTCGCACCCGTCGTCCAGGGGCTGTTGGTCATCGATCCCCGGGAGCGGCTGGACGCGGCCACGGCGGAGGCGATGCTCCGGGAGGTGCTCGCCGACCCCGCCTCGCCGAACGCGGGCGCGGCGACGCATCCGCCCACGGCGGTCTCCACCTCGAACCCCTCGACGCCCCCGACGCCCGCGCTGCGCCCGGCCGTTCCGCCCCCGGCGCCCGCCGTGCCCGCCCCTGTCACCGCTTCCGCGCCGCGTCCTCCGACGGCGGGCAAGCGGCGCCCCCGACACCGCGGTTGGCAGATCGCGGCGGCCGTGGTGAGCGTGGCGCTGCTGGCCGGCGCGGGCTGGCTGGTCGCACAGGGCGACGGCGAGGACGGCGAACAGGGCGACCGGGCCGGATCGACGGAGGGACAGGGCAACAGCGGCAGCCAGGAGCGGTGGAAGGACACGCACCCCACCCTGGAGATCGGCGTCAAGGACGACCAGCCCGGGCTGAGCAAGTTCGACAGGAAGACGCGCACGTACCGGGGTTACGACATCGACCTGGCCTACGCGATCGCCGAGTCCATGGGGTACGGCAAGGGCGAGGTCGCCTTCACCACGGTTGCCACGGACTACCGGTCCACCGCGCTGAAGACGAAGCAGGTGGACCTGGTCATCGCCTCCTACAGCATCACCGACGACCGCAAGACAGCCGGCCCCGACGGCTACAGCGTCGACTTCGCGGGCCCGTACTACGAGGCCAGCCGGGGGTTTCTGGTCCGCGAGAAGTCGGCGAAGTACACGATCAACGACTCCAGCGATCTGCGGGACCTGGGCGTCGAGGTGTGCACGGCGAGGGAGTCGACGTACGAGAAGGCGCTGCCGAAACAGGGCTTCACCATGGCCGAGTCGCAGCCCAACACCTATCAGGACTGTCTGGACAAACTGCTGGACCCGAAGTCCGACGTGTACGCGGTGGCCTCGGACGACATCATTCTCGCCGGGTACGTCGAGGCCAACCCGGGCAAGGTCCGGCGGCTGGAGAACATCCAGGGCGCGGAGGGCTACGGCGTGGCGATGCGGCCGAAGTCGCGTGTCCTGAAGGGCGAGGTGTGCTCGGCGCTGCGGACGATCCTGGCCGGCCGGGTCTGGGAGGACATGTACAAGGAGAACCTGTCGGGCCTGGTGGGCGACAAGAACCCGCCGGGGCGCCCTGAGTTGACGGAGTGCGAGGGGTACTGAAGAGCGCGGCGGGGCCGGGGCCGGGGCCGGGCGCACGGCGGCTTCGCGGCACGCCCGGCCCCGGCTCACCGCGGCACGCCCGGCCCCGCCCGGGCTCACCGTTCCGGGAACCGCTCCCCGCACCGGCTGCAGAACACCGGCGCGGGATCCTGCGACAGCTTCCCGCACTCCGGGCAGACCCGGTCCAGCATGCAGGGCCCCTCGCCACCCTCGTACGCCCCGCTCGGCGGCTTGATCGCCAGGCCGGGGCGGCGGCGGTGGACGGTGAGGTACGCGAGCCCGTCCGGCCCCGCCGCAAGCGCGCGCCGGGACGTACGGGGCAGCCAGAGGACGGTGCCGGGCGCGAAATCCAGGACCTGACCATCGCCCGCCCGTAGGAGACCCGCCCCCTCCAGCACCACCAGCAGCACATCGAGCACGTCCTCCTGGTGCTCACCGACCTCGGCGCCGGGCGGCAGTCGCACCAGATTGGCGTCCAACTCCCGCCCCGACTCGGCCAGATGCCACAGCGCACCGCGCTCGCCGGGAGCGGCGGCGGACAGCAGATCGTCGATGACGGCGAGGACCCGGGGAGCAGCGTTCACGGCGTCCAGGCTACGCCGCTGCCGTAGGCTGTCCGGCCGACTCACGAGGGAGGGCACGGGAATGGACCGGGCACGGGACGACACGCGGTATCCGCCGATCGAGCCGTACGAGAGCGGCATGCTGGACGTCGGGGACGGCAACCTCGTGTACTGGGAGGTGTGCGGCAACCCGGACGGCAAGCCGGCCCTCGTGGTGCACGGCGGCCCCGGGTCCGGCTGCTCGCCCGGCTCCCGCCGGTACTTCGACCCGGACCGCTATCGGGTGGTCCTCTTCGACCAGCGGGGCTGCGGCCGCTCGACGCCGCACGCGAGCGACCCGGCGACGGACATGCGGCACAACACGACGGCCCACCTGATCGCCGACATGGAACGCCTGCGGGACCACCTGAACATCGACGAGTGGCTGCTGTACGGGGGCTCGTGGGGCTCGACGCTGATCCTGGCGTACGCCGAGGAGCACCCGGAGCGGGTCACGGAGGTGGTGATCCAGGCGGTGACGACGACCCGCCGCAGCGAGATCGACTGGCTCTACCGGGGCGCCGGGCAGCTCTTCCCCGAGGCCTGGGCCGCCTTCCGCGCGGGCGTCCCCGAGGCGGACGACCCGGCCGGCCTGGTCGCCGCGTACGCCCGCCGGATGGAGAGCCAGGACGCGGCCGTACGGGAGAAGGCGACGACGGACTGGTGCGCCTGGGAGGACGCGGTCGTCTCGATGGAGGCGGTCCCGGGCCCGGCCCCGTACAGCGGCCGCCCGGACCGCGACCAGCAGGCGCTCGTCCGGATCTGCTCCCACTACTTCGCCCACGGCGCCTGGCTGGAGGAGGGCCGGCTCCTGGCCCGCGCCCACCGCCTGACCGGCATCCCGGCCGCCCTGATCCACGGCCGCTTCGACCTCGCGGGCCCCCTGATCACCGCCTGGGAACTGGACCGTGCCTGGCCGGACGCCACACTGACGGTCATCGACAACGCGGGCCACATGGGCGGCACGGAGACCCGGCGGGCGGTGCTGGCGGCGCTGGACGGGTTCGCGGGGAAGGTGTGAGGCCCGCCCCCGGCTGAAGCACTCCCGGGGACGGGCTCGCACACGACGCCTGCGCGGCTCCTACCAGGCGAACGCCTCGGGCGAAGGGCCCGGGCCCGGGAAGATCTCGTCCAGGCCGGTGAGGACCGCCTCCGGGAGGTCCAGCTCCAGTGCCCGCAGCGCGCTGTCCAGCTGCTCGGCGGTGCGCGGGCCGACGATCGGGCCCGTGATGCCGGGGCGGGTCAGCAGCCAGGCCAGGGCCGCCTCGCCGGGCTCCAGGCCGTGCTTGTCGAGGAGGTCCTCGTACGCCTGGAGCTGCGCACGGGTCGCGGGGTCGGCCAGGGCGTCGGCCGCGCGGCCCGAGGCGCGGCGGCCGCCCTCGGTCGTCTTCTTGATCACGCCGCCCAGCAGGCCGCCGTGCAACGGGGACCAGGGGATGACCCCGAGGCCGTACTCCTGCGCGGCCGGGATGACCTCCATCTCGGCGCGGCGCTCGACCAGGTTGTAGATGCACTGCTCGCTGACCAGGCCGAGCGAACCGCGCCGGGCGGCCTGCTCGTTGGCCTGGGCGATCTTGTAGCCGGAGAAGTTGGACGATCCGGCGTAGAGGATCTTGCCCTGCTGGACCAGGACGTCGATCGCCTGCCAGATCTCGTCGAAGGGCGTGTTCCGGTCGACGTGGTGGAACTGGTAGAGGTCGATGTGGTCGGTCTGGAGGCGCTTGAGCGAGGCGTCGACCGCGCGCCGGATGTTCACGGCGGAGAGCTTGTCGTGGTTCGGCCAGGCCTCGCCGTCGGCGCCCATGTTCCCGTACATCTTGGTGGCCAGGACCACCTTGTCGCGCCGGCCGCCGCCCTGGGCGAACCAGGTGCCGAGGATCTCCTCGGTGCGCCCCTTGTTCTCGCCCCAGCCGTAGACGTTGGCCGTGTCGAAGAAGTTCAGGCCCGCGCCGAGCGCGGAGTCCATGATCGCGTGACTGTCCGACTCATTGGTCTGCGGACCGAAGTTCATCGTCCCGAGAACGAGCCGGCTGACCTTGAGTCCCGTACGTCCGAGCTGTGTGTACTTCATGGCGCCCAAGCCAACTCCTTCGAGTCCACTCCAGGCAAGCACGCACCCCGGACAGGTCCGGGACGCGCCGGGCCGCCCTGCGGCATGTCACACCGCCCGGCGGCCCGCCGGGCCGGTTCTCAGCCGCCGAGGGCGGCCCCCACGGCGACGACGACGAATATCAGCACGAGTACGGCCGCCATGATGCGGTTTCTGGTCTTCGGGTCCACCCTTCGAGCGTAACGGCACCACTCACCGGACCCGGCCGCCGGGCCGCCCCGGGCGTCACGGCGGCACCTCACCCGCCCAGCGGCCAGGCCCGCACCGCCGTGTAGCGCGGCCGCTCCCCCGGCACCCCGGACACCGGCAGATGACTTCGTACGAGCGTGAGCTCGGCGGCCTCCCAGCGCCGCCCCTCGAACCCCGCCAGCGCCGCGGCGAAGGGCCGCAGGTCGGCCGCGCCCCGGCTCCGGGCCAGGGTGAGGTGCCGGGTGTAGCGGCGGTGCTCCTCCATCGGCAGCCCGGTCCGCCGGGCGGCGGCCTCGGCGCGCTCGGCGAGCAGTCGCAGGGTGTCGAGCCCGCCTGCCGCCCCGGCCCACAGCGCCCGCCCGCCGAAGTGCCCGGCCCCGTGCACACGGAGCGCGAAGGGCGCGGTCCGGCGCGCGGCCCGCTCCAGGCGTGCCTCCAGCTCCGGCCGCACGTCCTCGGGCACCTCGCCGTAGAACGCCAGCGTGAAGTGCCAGCCCTCGGGGCCCGTCCAGCGCAGGTCCCGCGCCCCGGGCAGAGCGTGCAGCGGCGCGAGAGCCGCACGGAGCTCCGCCACGGCCGCCTCGGGCGGCAGGACGACGGCGAAGAGGCGCACGGTGGCCGGACGACCGGGATCGCTGCTGCTCATGCGCGCGAGTCTGGCAGGTCCGGGCGTGTCCCACGGACCGGGCCTATCGTTGTACTACGCGGCTGCCCGCACGCCCGTGCGGCAGCGGGGAGGAGCGGCACGATGACCGTCGTAGACACCGACAGGATCGACATGGCCGACACCAGCGACGAGCGCACTCTGGACGAGATGTTCGAGTGGCTTGAGCCCACCCCCGAGGGATACAAGGTCGAGATCGTCGAGGGGGCCGTCTACATGTCGCCGCAGCGGGACACGCACTGGGAGATCACCTTTGACATCTTGGAGCAGCTCCGCACGACGTACGAACGCCGGCAGTTGAAGACCGACGTACGCATCGACCTCCCCGGCCACCTCAACGGCTTCGCCTCCGACGTCGTCGCCCTCTCGCCCGACGCCGTCAAGGGCGAGGACGGCCGCTGGCGCTACCAGGACATCGAGTTCGTCGCCGAGGTGATCTCGAAGGCCACCGCGGCGAACGACTACGGCATCAAGAAGGCCGTCTATGCCACCGCCGGTGTCCCCGTGTACCTCATCGTCGACCCGTACACCGGGACCTGGCATCTGCACACGCTCCCGAAGGAGGACGAGTACCGCAGCGTGCTGAGCCTCGACTTCGGCACCCCCGTCGACCTGACCTCGACCGTCGTCGGCCTCACCCTCGCCACCGACGCCTTCCCCCGCGACTGACCCCGCGCCCCGGCATGCGAAAGGCGCCCTCCCCGCTCCGGGGAGGGCGCCTTCGCATGGCTCACGCCGCCGTCGCCAGCTGCTCGCGCGGGACGAAGCGGACGTGCGGGCGGCCCGGGCGGAGGTCGACCTTCAGGCGGAGGCCGCCGACGCGGGCCAGGGCGAAGCCGACCGCCAGCGCGGCGATCACCGAGATCGCGCCGCCGGCCGCGAAGCCGGTGCGGGCGCCGTACGTGTCGCTGATCCAGCCGACGATCGGGGCCCCCACCGGCGTACCCCCGGCGAAGACCATCATGTACAGGCTCATCACCCGGCCCCGCATCTCCGGGTCGGCGGCCATCTGGACGCTCGTGTTCGCGGTGATGTTCGTCGTCAGGCCCAGCATGCCGATCGGGACCAGGAGGATCGAGAACAGCCAGACCGTCGGGGAGAGCGAAGCCGCGATCTCCAGCAGCCCGAACGCCGTACCCGCCGCCACCAGCATCCGCAGCCGCGAGGAGCGGCGGCGGGCCGAGAGCAGTGCGCCGGCCAGCGAACCGGCCGCCATCAGGATGTTGAAGAAGGAGTACATGCCCGCGCCGCCGTCGAAGATCTCGTCGGCGAAGGCGGTCAGCCAGATCGGGAAGTTGAAGCCGAACGTGCCGACGAAGCCGACCAGGACGATCGGCCAGATCAGCTCGGGGCGGCCCCGGACGTAAGCAAGGCCCTCACGGAGCTGGCCCTTGGCGCGGGGCACGGTCACCGAGGCGTGCAGCTCGTTCGTGCGCATCATCAGCAGGCCGACGAGCGGAGCCAGGAAGGACAGCCCGTTGAGCAGGAACGCCCAGCCGCTGCCGACCGTGGTGATCAGGACACCCGCGACGGCGGGGCCGATGAGCCGGGCGGACTGGAAGTTCGCCGAGTTCAGGCTGACCGCGTTGCGCAGCTGCGCGGGGCCGACCATCTCGGAGACGAACGACTGACGCGCCGGGTTGTCGACGACGGTCACCATGCCGAGCAGGAACGCCACCAGGTAGACGTGCCAGACCTCGACGACCCCCGACAGGGTCAGGACGGCCAGCGCGATACCGCACAGGCCGAGCATGGCCTGGCTGACGAGCAGGATCTGCCGCTTCGGGAGGCGGTCGGCGATGACGCCGCCGTACAGGCCGAAGAGCAGCATCGGAAGGAACTGCAGGGCCGTGGTGATGCCTACGGCGGTGGCGGAACCCGTCAGGCTCAGCACGAGCCAGTCCTGCGTGATGCGGGACATCCAGGTACCGGTGTTGGAGATCACGGCGCCCGTGGCGAACAGGCGGTAGTTGCGGATCTTCAGCGACGAGAAGGTCCCGCCGGTCGTGCTCTCGTGGGTGGAAGTCGGTGCGGGGGCGGAGTCTGCTCCGGGTCCCGTACTCAAAAGGGTTCATCTCCTCGTACGTCTGCGGCGTGCGGTCCGACGAGGACGTGACGACGGGCGCTCCGGCGGTGATCCGGTCCGGTCCGGCCGTATACAGGGATACGGTCCGGCGGGTGGATCACCGTCGGCGCGCCCGTGGGGTCACAGGTGGGCGAGCTTCTCCAACACGGGCGCGGCGGCCCGAAGCGTCTCCCACTCGTCCTCGTCCAGGCCCTCGGCGAGGTGGGCCAGCCAGGCGTTCCGCTTGGTGCGGCTCTCCGCGAGCATGGCCTCGGCCTGCTCGGTCTGGCTGACCCTCTTCTGCCGACGGTCATCGGGGTGCGGTTCCAGCCTGACCAGCCCCTTCGCCTCCAGCAGCGCGACGATGCGGGTCATCGACGGCGGCTGTACGTGCTCCTTGCGGGCCAGCTCACCGGGGGTGGCCGAGCCGCAGCGGGCGAGAGTGCCGAGCACCGACATCTCGGTGGGGCTCAGCGACTCGTCGACACGCTGGTGCTTCAGGCGTCGGCCCAGCAGCATCACGGCGGAGCGGAGGGAGCTCACGGCGGCGGCACTGTCGCCGTCGTGGATCAGGTCAGGCATGTTTGTTAGCGTAACTCATTACCCAATCTAAATACCACCCGGTTACACCTCCCGTAAATTCCGATCACCCGAACGAGTGAGTTGGAAGCGGAAAGTGACGCAAAGAGCGCTCCGGGGCGGCGACCCTGCTGGACATGGGATCGACAGTGCTCAGCCTGCGGATAGACGGTGAGCTGCTCGACCGGCTCCGGCAGCACGCCGCGAAACGCGGAATGAGCGTCCAGGACTACGTGGTCCGGACGCTCATCCGCGACGACTTCGACGAACGCTTCAAGGTGGCCGTCGAGGAGACGGAGAAGTTCTACGGAGAGACGGAGAAGCTCTGCGGGCCGACAGGCCCTGCGGTGACCAGGGACCCGATCACGTGAGGCCGAGCGCCGGCATCGCGTAGTAGAAGACGAAGACCGCCGACACCACGTACATCGCGATCGGCACCTCACGGCCCCGGCCCGCCGCCAGGCGCAGCACGGAGAAGGCGACGAAGCCGATGCCGATGCCGTTGGTGATCGAGTACGTGAACGGCATCATCACCATCGCGAGGAACGCGGGGATCGCGAGCGTGTAGTCGCTCCAGTCGATGTCCCGCACCGAGCCCGCGATGATCAGGAAGCCGACCGCCAGCAGGGCGGGAGTGGCCGCCTGCGACGGGACCATGGTCGCCAGCGGTGTGAGGAACAGCGCCACCGAGAAGAGCAGACCGGTCACCACGCTCGCCAGTCCGGTGCGGGCGCCCTCGCCGACGCCCGCGGTGGACTCCACGAAGCACGTGGTGGCGGAGGCGGAGGTCGCCCCGCCCGAGGCGACCGCGATGCCGTCCACGAACAGCACCTTGTTGATGCCGGGGAAGTTGCCCTTCTCGTCCATCAGCTTCGCCTCGTCACCGACGCCCAGGATGGTGCCCATCGCGTCGAAGAAGCAGGAGAGCAGCACGGTGAAGACGAACAGCACGCCGGTCAGATAGCCGACCTTCTCGAAGCCTCCGAACAGGCTGACCTCACCGAGCAGCCCGAAGTCCGGCGCGGAGACCGGATTGCCCGGCCACGCGGGCGTCGTCAGACCCCACGCCCCGTCGGGCAGACCGGCCACCGCGTCGATGACCACGGCGACGACCGTCATGGCGACGATCGAGATCAGGATCGCGCCGGGCACCTTGCGCACGATCAGCGCGAGCGTGAGCAGCGCGCCGAGTACGAAGACGAGAACCGGCCAGCCGTTGAGGTGACCGTCGCCGCCGAGCTGGAGCGGCACGGTGGTCATGGCGGCGTCCGGGATGCGCGAGACGAAGCCGGAGTCGACCAGGCCGATCAGCAGGATGAACAGGCCGATACCGATCGCGATGCCCTTGCGGAGCGACCTCGGCACGGCGTTCATCACGCGTTCCCGCAGCCCGGTGGCGACCAGCAGCATCACCACGACACCCGCGAGGACGACCATGCCCATCGCGTCCGGCCAGCTCATCCGGGGGGCGAGCTGGAGCGCGACGACGGTGTTGACGCCGAGGCCGGCGGCGAGTGCGATCGGCACGTTGCCGATGACGCCCATGAGCAGCGTGGAGAAGGCGGCGGAGAGCACGGTGGCGGTGACCAGCTGACCGTTGTCGAGCTGGTGGCCGTACATGTCCTTCGCGCTGCCCAGGATGATCGGGTTGAGCACGATGATGTACGCCATCGCGAAGAACGTGGCGAACCCGCCGCGGAACTCACGGGCGACGGTCGACCCCCGCTCGGAGATCTTGAAGAACCGGTCCAGGCTGCCCGTGGGCTGCGGAGCCGCGGGGGGCGGGGAGTCGACCGGAGCGGTGGCCGAGGGGGGCATGGGTGACCTCAGTCGTACGTAGGGGAGGCGGAGCAAAGGACGAGAGGTGATCGAATTTGGATGTTCCGACGAACAATTCGAGCCAGCCCAAAGCAGATTCAGTATGAATACATCAAGCGAAGATCGCTATCTCCGCGCGTAGACCCGTGTGGCGACCGCCCCGCCACCCGCCGCCCGGGTGGTCCGGACCCGTCCCCATACACTGAACACATGGAGAAGTGGACACCGAAGCACGAGGCGCCCGAACCCCTGGAGGGCCCCGTCGTCGCCACCGTCGTCGGCGGCACGATCCTCTGGTTCGTCCTCTTCCTCGCCCAGCTCCCCTTCTACGGCTGGTTCGCCGACCACGGCCACACCTGGTGGGTGTGGACCCCGCTGGCCGGCGCCGGACTCGGCCTGATCGGCATCTGGTACGTGCGCGGCCGCGACGCCGCCCTCAAGCGCCACGCGGCCCGGGCCGAGGGCAAGGACGCGGCGACGGGGGCCGAGGCGGCCGACAAGGCGCTGAGCTCGGACAAGGCGCTGAGCGGCGACCGGCCGGACCGCGCCGACCGGACCGCCTGACGCGTCCCGCTGCCGTCGGCGCGTCCCACGACCGCCTGACGCGCCCCACGTCGGGCACCTCCGTACAACCACGGGACCGACTTCGTCCTCCCCTGGTCGGATCTTCGACCCCCCGGCGGGAGATTGGGCGCACGCGCCCGTAACGTCGGACCCATGACGCAGCGGGCACTCGATTCCTCCGGGGAGCAGACCCCCGGCCCCTCCCGGCCGGCCATGATCGACGCGGGGGCGGAACTCGATCCCGTGCACCCCATGGAGCCACCGCCGCCGCCCCATCGCCCGGATGGTCTGAGCACCGCCGAGGTCGCCGAACGGGTCGCACGCGGTGAGGTCAACGACGTACCCGTACGCTCCTCGCGCTCGATCACCGAGATCGTCCGGGCCAACGTCCTCACCCGGTTCAACCTGATCATCGGCGTGCTCTGGGTGATCATGCTGTTCGTCGCGCCGATCCAGGACAGCCTCTTCGGCTTCGTGATCGTCGCCAACACCGGCATCGGCATCATCCAGGAGTGGCGGGCCAAGAGGACCCTGGACAGCCTCGCAGTGATCGGCGAGGCGAAGCCGACCGTGCGGCGCGACGGGGTCGCCGCCGAGATCTCCACCTCCGAGATCGTCCTCGGCGACCTGGTCGAGCTGGGCCCCGGGGACAAGGTGGTCGTGGACGGCACGGTCGCCGAGGCCGACAGCCTGGAGATCGACGAGTCGCTGCTGACCGGGGAGGCCGACCCGGTGCTCAAGCGGGCCGGTGACCCGGTGATGTCGGGCAGCTTCGTCGTCGCGGGCGGCGGGGCGTTCACCGCGACGAAGGTGGGGCGCGAGGCGTACGCCGCGCAGCTCGCCGAGGAGGCCTCGCGCTTCACGCTCGTCCACTCGGAGCTGCGCAGCGGCATCAGCACGATCCTGAAGTACGTCACGTGGATGATGGTGCCGACGGCGATCGGGCTGATCATCAGCCAGCTGGTGGTGAAGGACAACAACTTCAAGGACTCGGTCGCCAGGACCGTGGGCGGCATCGTCCCGATGATCCCCGAGGGCCTGGTGCTCCTCACCTCCGTCGCCTTCGCCATCGGCGTCGTCCGCCTGGGCCGCAAGCAGTGCCTGGTGCAGGAGCTGCCGGCCATCGAGGGCCTGGCCCGGGTCGACGTGGTCTGCCTGGACAAGACGGGCACGCTGACCGAGGGCGGCATGGACGTCACCGAGGTCCGGCCGCTGAACGGGAGCGACGAGGCGTACGTCGAGGAGGTGCTGCGGACGTTCGGCGCCTCGGACCCCCGGCCCAACGCCAGCCTCCAGGCCATCATCGACGCGTACCCGGTGGACGGGGAAGCCGCCTGGACGGTCACCGACGCGATGCCGTTCTCCTCCGCCCGCAAGTACAGCGGCGCGGCGTTCACCGAGGCCGACGGGACGGCTTCCGCCTGGCTGCTCGGCGCGCCCGACGTCCTGCTGTCCGAGGGTGACGCGACCCTCGCCGAGATCGAGCAGCTCAACGAGCAGGGTCTGCGGGTGCTGCTGCTGGCCCGGGTGCAGGGCGACGACCTCGACGCGCCCGGCGCGGCCGCCGGAGCCGCCCCCACGGCCCTGGTCGTCCTGGAGCAGCGGCTGCGGCCGGACGCGGGCGACACGCTCGCCTACTTCGCCGACCAGAACGTGGCCACCAAGGTCATCTCCGGCGACAACGCGGTCTCGGTCGGCGCGGTCGCCGGGAAGCTGGGCCTGGCGGGCGCGGAGAACACCCTCGACGCCCGCAGGCTGCCCACCGACCCGGACGAGATGGCCACGGCCATGGAACAGAACGCGGTCTTCGGCCGGGTCACCCCGCAGCAGAAGCGGGACATGGTCGCGGCCCTCCAGTCGCGCGGCCACACGGTCGCGATGACCGGCGACGGTGTGAACGACGTGCTGGCCCTCAAGGACGCCGACATCGGCGTCTCGATGGGTTCGGGGTCGGAGGCGACCCGCGCGGTGGCGCAGATCGTGCTGCTGAACAACAGCTTCGCGACGCTGCCGTCGGTGGTGGCGGAGGGCCGCCGGGTGATCGGCAACATCACCCGGGTCGCGACGCTCTTCCTGACCAAGACGGTCTACTCGGTGCTGCTGGCGATCCTGGTGGTCTGCACCCAGGTGGAGTACCCGTTCCTGCCGCGGCACCTGACCCTGCTGGCCACGCTGACCATCGGCGTCCCCGCGTTCTTCCTGGCGCTCGCGCCCAACAAGGAACGGGCCCAGCCCCACTTCGTACGCCGGGTCATGCGGTACGCGATCCCCTCGGGCGTCATCGCGGCTGCGGCCACCTTCACCACGTACCTGGTGGCACGGCACCACTACACCGGCGAGGGCGCCCTGGACGCGGAGACGAGCGCGGCGACGCTGACGCTGTTCCTGGTCGCGATGTGGGTCCTGGCGATCATCGCCCGCCCGTACACCTGGTGGCGGATCGGCCTGGTGGCGGCGATGGGGCTCGGCTTCCTGATCGTGCTCGTGGTGCCGTGGCTCCAGGACTTCTTCGCGCTGAAGCTGGTCGGCACGACGATGCCGTGGACGGCGGTCGGCATCGCGGTGGCGGCGGCGGCCCTGCTGGAGTTCGTCTGGCGCTGGGTGGGGCGGCGCTTCGGGGTGTAGGCCGCGGACAGCGGACATGCGGACATGGGGCAGCCCCCGGGAGGACGGTGATCCTCCCGGGGGCTTTCCGTGTGCGGGTTCTACTTCACGTCGACGAAGTCACCGCCGGCCGAGACGGCCGGGGTGGTCGACGTACCGGCGAAGCTGTAGCGCCAGTAGCCGTCGGACGACGCCTTGACGGTGGTCTTCAGAGAGCCGGTGGAGCTGGAGGTGACGGTCTTGACCGTCGTGTAGCTCGTGGCCCCCTTCTTCCGGAACTGGAGCTTCACGGGCTGGTTGGTGTAGCCCTTGTACGTGTTGGTGTCCCAGTGGGCTCGGGTCAGGCTGCCGGTGACCGTGAGGGTGCCGCCCTTCTTCACGGGCTCCGGACCGGCGTTCACGGTCAGCTTCGAGAAGCGCTGGAGCGAGGTCTTGGCCACGGCGTAGTTCTCGATGACGTCGACGTCGTTGGTGAGGGCGGCCGCGCCGATGGTCCAGGAGCCCGCGAGCTCGTTGTACAGGACCGCCGGGTCGAAGGTGACGGTCATCTTGCAGGTGGTGGTGGTCGCGCTGACCACCGTGCACTTCGAGGTTTCCTCGTTCTGGTCGATGCCGACGCTGTCAGGGTCGTCGATGGACGAACCCTTCCAGACGAAGGCGTAGATGTCCGAGACACCGGAGGGGGCGCTGGCGGTAACCGACAGGCTGTAGGTCTGCGGCGTCTTGGTGCCCGCGACGGCGGGCTTGCCGCCGTTGAGGACGGCGGTGGTGATCTGCCCGGCGCCGGCCTTCGCGGTGGCGCCGAACGAGCTCTTCGCCTTGCCGGACTCCGCCTTCGAGGGCTGGGAGTCCGAGAACGGCTGGGGTGCCGACCAGGAGCGGTCGTCCTCGGCCTGCGCGGCCGGTACTGCGAGAGCGGAAAGGGCCAGGGCGCCGGAAACGGCGGCCACGGTGGCACGAATACGCATGTGTCCCCAAGTGGAGAATGGGGCCCCGGGGCGCGCTTGCGTCGCCGGCCCGGCGGGGCCCGTCTGTTCCTGTGAACCTGTTGGCTCACAGGAACAGACATGCGAATCACATGAACGGTTGTGCGATGCTGTGACTTTTCTGTGAAGCGCCTGGTCCGTGCGTCGCTCCCTACGGGCGGTCAGTCGAACCAGCGGTCCCGCGCCAGCTCCTCCGTACGTGACGGGTCCTCCAGCAGCGCCGCGACCTCGAAGCGGCGCGGCCACTGGCCCGCCGCCCAGGCGAGCCCCGCCGCCACGCCCTCCAGGGTGGCCGCGTGGACGACCCCGTCGGGGGCGCGGCGCCAGTCCAGTTCGACGCCGCCCGCGCGGAGTTCGGGGTGCTCGATGTACGTGTCGGGGGTGGCGGGTCCGAGCAGGACGCGGACCGACTCCGGTACGCGGTGCTCCTCGCCCTCACTGGTGACGTCGGCCTCGACCGTCTCGCCCAGGCGTCGCACCTGGAGCAGGTCGGCCAGCTCGGCGGCCCGGGACGGGGCGACCGGGAGCAGGGGCAGGCCCTCCGTCAGCGGCAGCACGTCCGGGGCGTCCGCGATCACGGCGTCCGCCGCGTCGGCCACGACCACCTCCCCGTCCACCACCGCGCGCAGCTCGTCCGGCAACGTCACCTGGTCCGGGTCGAGTTCGGCGAGCGCCGTGTAGAGCGCGTGCAGTTGTACGGGGGCGACGGGGCGGTCCTCGTCGGCGAGGCGGCCCAGCAGTTCGGCCGCGCCGCCGGGCTCGTCCAGGAGGGCGGCCACCGAGGTGCGCACGCCGAGGGCCCGCAGCACCTGGGCGTCGTCGAAGCCGGTCGCGTCCACCGCGTCGTACAGCCCGGCCAGGAGCGGGTCACCGCCCGCCGAGCGGAGTCCGGCGGGTCGACGGCCGTCCAGCACGGGGTGGTCGCGCAGCCACCACGCGGTGTACGCGCGCACGGACTGCGTCGTGCCGTCCGGGAGCAGCACCCGCACCGGCTGCGTCAGCGCGTCGCGCAACGGCGGCTGGGCCAGCATCGCGAGCGCCTGCGGCCAGGCGTCGTCGTCGACCAGGTCCAGATCCCGTACGGCGACGATCTCGGTGGCGACCGGCGGTACGGGCGTCTCGGGCAGTTGGTCGAGCAGGTCCTCGCACCAGACGTCGACGGCGTCCAGCAGCCCGGCGTCGTCGGGTTCGGCGAAGTCGCTGTCGCGGGGCTCCAGTTCGTCGGGGTCGAGGACGACGTCGGTGGCCCGTACGAGGGCGAAGGTGGCGAGCACGCCGCAGGCGGTCAGCGGCCCCTCGCCCCAGCGGTCGGCCAGCTCCTGGTCGACGAGGGCGAGTTCCCCCTCCCGCATGATCTGCGCGAACGGGCTTCCGGGGAGGACCAGTTCACCGGCGGGGGCGGGCTCACCCTCCTCGTCGGGGAGCGCGAGCGCACCGAGCCAGGGCTCGTCGCCGGGGGCGAGTTCGGCGTCGCGCACGAGGGTGAGGACGGTCTCGGCCAGCTCGTCGGCATCCAGCGCGTCCTCGTCCCAGATCTCGCCGGCGTCGAGCGATCCGGCGACGGCCGCGCGGACTTGAGGGGTCGTCAGGACGGCGCGGGGCGTGGCGGGCAGCGCACCCAGCTTCTCCAGCAGCGGGTGGGCGGCGTCCGGGTGGGCGACCTTCAGGCCGAGCCGGGAGAGGCGGCCGAGGACCGGGCCGGTCAGCGCGTCCGGGAGGGGCAGCAGGATCTGGCGCGGGCCGATCGTGGTGCGCGGCGGGCGACCGGCCTGCTCGTCCTCCGGGTCACCCGCGAGCGGGACGGGAAGGCCGGTGAGCCGGTCGGGGTCGGTGCCCGCGAGGCTGTCGTAGAGCCGGTGCCACCAGGCGGGGTCGCGCTCCAGACCGGCGAGCCGGTCGATCGCCTCGGTCAGCGGGACCCGGGCGACACCGAGGGTGCGCAGTTCGGTGCGGCGCTCCAGACCGGCGGGCAGCAGACAGGGCAGCACCTCGGCGAGGACCCGTACGGTCTCGGCCCCGACGCCCTCGACGACCTCGGCCTCGACGGGCCGCAGGGCGGAGGTGCCGGAGGCGGTGTTCTCCGTACGGTCCCGGTCCCGGTCCCGGTCCTGGTCCCGGTCCCAGTCGTCCGCCCAGCCGTTCTCCGCCTCCGGGTCCCGGGGCGCGGCGGGCTCCAGGAACGCGATCCTCGGCAGCCGGGCCAGGATCGCCCCGCGCAGGGCCCCGTCCAGCGCGCCCTTGCCGAGCTGGCCCGGCACCAGGTCGATCGTCCCGGTCGACACGGGCCGCCAGTCGCCCAGCAACTCCGCGTACGCGTCGGCTGCCCGCTCCACCAGGAAGTCCGTCAGCGGCCCCGGCGCGGGGTGCCTGCGGGCGGTGTCCAGCGGGAGCGAGGCGATGAGCAGGGCGGGGATGCCGAGCGGTTCGTCGGTGGGGGTCGGGGCGTGCACGACCGGTGCCGTACGGGGGTGGAGCGGGGCGCCGGACTCGTCGACCGGGACCGCCCAGGTCACCGACCAGTGCGGACGCAGCCGCTCCTCGACCGGCCGGTCGGCGAGCAGGGCGGGCTCGATGGGCCCGTGGTGGAGGACGGTGCGCCAGCGGTTCAGGCCGCGCGCGGAGTCGTCGACGTGCGTGTACGGGCCGTGCTGCGACCGGCCCAGGGTCCGGGTGCCGTCCGGGGTCTCGATGACGATCTCGTCCAGGCCGGGCAGGGTGAGCAGCAGCGCGTCGTCCACGGCGGCCAGCAGCCGGGCCACCAGGTCCTCGGCGGTGCCGTCACGCAGCGGCAGCACGACGACGGTGTCGTACCCCTCGGGCGCGGAACCCTCGGCGGGCAGCGGCAGGCGCAGCAGCGGTACGTGCCCGTCGCGGCGGCGCAGCTCGTCCCCGAGGCCGGGGGAGCCGACGGCCGCCTGGCGGGCCATCTCGCGCGCCTCGGCCAGCGACCAGCGGACGCCGCCGTGCCGGCCGAGCACCGCTGGTTCGTCGCTGACCGCGAGCACGGCGGCGAACCCGACGCCGAAGCGCCCCACCGCGGACTCGTGGCCCTCGCGCTTGGCGGAGGCCCGCAGGGTGCTCAGGGACTCGACGCCGGTCGCGTCGAGCGGCGCGCCGGTGTTGGCGGCGGCCAGCACGCAGCGGGCGTCCGGGTCGCCGGGGGCGGCGGGGTGCAGGGTGAGGCGGAGCCGGCCGGGGACCTTCGCGCGGGCGGCCGCGTCGGCGGCGTTCTGGGCCAGCTCGACGACGAGGCGGTCGCGGTAGCCGCCGAGCGCGAGGTCCTCCTCGGCGTTGGCGTCCTCCCGGAACCGGGCGGGCCCGGCGCCCCACGCGTCGAGCACGCCGCGCCGCAGCCGTGCCGTCCCGAACGGATCGGCCCCCTCGGTCGCCTTCATGCTCACGCTCTCGACTCCGTCCGCGTTGTGGGTGGCCCGCGTATGCCTGTGCGGCCCAGTGTGCGCCCGAAGGTACCGCGCGCGCCGCCCCTGCCGTACCAGCGTCCCGGGGCATTGCCTTGCCCGTCCGGCGGCCCTGGGCTTTCAAGCCCGTCCGGCTGGCCCTTCAAGCCCGTCCGGCGTTTGAGGACGGAACCCTTGGCCTGGGCGGCGGCCACCAAACAGGCACTTGGTGCGCAGGACCCTGCGGTGGCACCCGGCACCACGTCGAGGGTTCCGTCCTCAAACGCCGGACGGGCTGAAGTCGCGTGCGGGAGCCTCAGGAGTGGCCCAGGTCCTCCGACGCGCCGTCCGCCTCCGCCGGCACCGAACCCTCGCCCCGCTCCGGCCGCAACGCGTACGCGTCCACCCGCATCGTGTCCAGCGCGTGGTCCGCCGGCCGCACCGGCTTCGGCATCACCGCGGCCTCCGAGTGCCCACCGCACCCGTACGCCAGCGACACCACATGCCCGTCCGCCGGACCGAACTCGTTCGCGCACACCCCGAAGGCCTGCTTCAGCGAGCCCGCCATCGGGATCAGGAACGCACAGCTGACACACGTCGCCGGGGCCGCCTGGGCCATCGGCGTCTTCGGGCCGAACGCCTCGTCCCAGCGGTCGGCCGCCTCGTACAGCCCGTACCGCGACAGCACCCGCGCCCGGCGCGTACCCAGCTCCTCGGCCACCGCGGCGATGGAACCCCGGCTGGTGGCGGCCACCGGCCGGTCCGTCAGCTCGGCGTCCTCCGAGTCGACGAGCTCCGCCAGCTCCTCGGAGACCACGGAGTTCGGCGGCGGCTCGTCCTCGCCCGTCCAGCCCGGCTCCAGGCGCAGGTCCTCGGGCTCGGTCGGCAGCAGGTCCCCGGGGCCCATGTCGCCGGGGCGCAGCCGCTCGCTCCACGGCACCCACTCCGGGGCCAGGAGCGCGTCCGCCCCCGGCAGCAGCACCGTTTCGTCCAGGGTGACGTTCTTCGCGCGGGAGGCCCGCGCCACCGTCACCGCCCAGCGCCAGCCCCGGTAGCCGGGCTCCTTGGCCTCGAAGTAGTGCGTGACGACCCGGTCCCCCTCGGAGACCACGCCGACGTGCTCACCGACCACACCGGGCGCGGCGGCCTCCTCGGCGGCCGAGCGAGCGAGGTCGACCGCCTCGGCGCACAGGCGGTCGGGAACAGGGGTACGGGTCGCACGGGTCGTACGGCTTCGCGTGGTCGTCGCAGCACTCACAGGTCTTCGCTTCTCTCCATACGCCAGTCTCACGAGCGCGCCAGCTGCTGCACGATTGCCGTTTTCGGCCAGACAGGTGCGGGCGGAGCGGACCTGGGGGCCGCGTCGACGTCCACACCCGTTGTGCCTGCCTCGGGCGCGCCTTCTGCCACCCATTCTGCGGGATCGCCGAGAGGCGCGCGGCCAAGAACAACCGCCGGTGGCGCGTTACGCACGCTACCCTCTCCGCCGCCCCGCGCCCACCTGCCCGTCCCAAACGTGCCGTATCCGTTCCGGCGGCGGCCGGCGACCGCCACCCGGCACACGTCCCCGTACGGCACCGCCGCCGCTCGCCCGACAGGGCGTCACCCCCCGCCTCGCGCGCGAGTCCGTGGCCGATCACCGTTCGAACCGGCCGGGGTGGGGCACTATGACGAGGTGACAGCCGCCAGGTCGCACGACGGCCCCGGCCCGCTCCGCAGGGCGGGACGGGCGACGGGCCGTGCCCTGCGCGCCCCGTTCGCCGGCACGGCACGCTCCATCCGCAAGGCGACGCACGCCCACGGCGCGGGGGAATCCGGCCTCGGCAAACTGATCGAGCTGCACGCCGTCAACGGCGCGGGCGACGTCATGATCACGGTGGCGCTCGCCTCCACCGTCTTCTTCTCCGTGCCCACCGACGAGGCGCGCGGGCGCGTCGCCCTCTACCTCGCCATCACCATGGCCCCCTTCACCCTCCTCGCCCCGGTGATCGGCCCGCTGCTGGACCGGCTGCCGCACGGCCGCCGGGCCGCGATGGCGGGCGCGATGCTGGCCCGTGCGCTGCTGGCGCTGACCATGTCGGGCGCGGTCGCCACCGGGGGTCTGGAGCTGTATCCGGCCGCGCTGGGCGTCCTGGTGTCGTCGAAGGCGTACGGCGTGGTGCGCAGCGCGGTCGTGCCACGGCTCCTGCCACCGAATTTCTCCCTGGTGAAGGCCAACTCACGGGTCACCCTGGCCGGTCTGCTGGCCACCGGGATCGCGGCCCCGATCGGGGCCGGCCTCCAGATGATCGGCTCCGCCTGGCCGCTCTACGGGGCCTGCGCGATCTTCGTGGCGGGGACCTTCCTCGCCTTCACCCTGCCGCACAAGGTCGACTCCGCGAAGGGCGAGCGCCGGGCACGGCTGATCGTCCCGCACCACGACGAGACCGCCCCCCGGCCCGCCCCCGGCAGGACGTCGGGGCGGACGGGCAGTACCCGGGCCGGGCTGCGCAGGGGCCGCGGCAAGGCCGGCAACGGGGAGAAACCGGCCAGGGAGCGGCCGCCGGGTCTGCGGTCCGTCGGCGGGTCCGTCCTGCACGGGCTCCAGGCCAACGCCGCGCACCGGGCCCTCTCCGGCTTCCTCATCTTCTTCCTGGCGTTCCTGCTGCGCGAGCATCCGCTGGCGGGGCAGAGCGCGGCGGTCTCGCTCGGCATCGTCGGCGTGGCGGCCGGGGTCGGCAACGCCTGCGGTACGGCGGTGGGCTCCTGGCTCCGGGCGCGCGGCCCCGAGGTGATCATCGCGACGGTGCTGGGGCTCGCGCTGAGCGTCGCGGTCCTCGCCGCGGTGTTCTTCTCCACCCTGCTGGTCGCGGCCCTCGGCGCGGTCGCGGGCTTCACCCAGGCCCTGTCCAAGCTGTCGCTCGACGCGATGATCCAGCGGGACGTGCCCGAGGAGGTCCGCACCTCGGCGTTCGCCCGGTCGGAGACGTTGCTCCAGATGGCCTGGGTGGTCGGCGGCGGTATCGGCATCGCCCTGCCGCTCAACGCGGTGCTCGGTATGTCGGTCGCCGCGGGCATCCTGGCGCTCGGGGCGGCCGCCTCCGTACGGGGCCTCCTGGGGGCCGCGCGGCGCGGCACGCCGCACCCCCGCGTGGCGTGAGCGGAGGCGACCGATAGCCTTCGGCCCATGACCGTTGCGTTCTTCTCCGGTAAGGGCCGTCGAATCGGCGTCGCTCTTGGTGCCGTGTCCGCGGGACTCCTTGTCCTGTCCGCCTGCGACAAGCCGACGCCGCTCGCGACCGTGACGGTCGGCAGCGACTCGGTGAACACCGAGGCCGCCTGCTACAACGACGGCGACGCGATCAAGGAATCGCTGATCCAGGGCTGCCTGAACAAGAAGGCGGACAAGGTCGTCGAGATCTCCATGGACGACAAGGTCCGCTTCGGCGTCGACCCGGAGATCGCCGAGAACGGCTGGACGCTCTTCATCAACGGCCAGCAGGCCGAGCAGGAGCCGTACAAGAACACGTACCGGACGATCCCCGGCAACGCGTTCCTCGCCAGCCAGACGGGCCAGACCGCCGAGAAGACGACCGTCTCCATCGTGGAGACCAAGGGCAAGAAGCTGACGGGCGTCTGGCAGTTCGAGTTCAAGAACAGGGACAAGGACTGACCGGATCCACCGGGATCCCCACTTCCTCTCTTCCCCTCGTCCTCTCTCCCCCTCTGCTCCCCGTCCTCGACTTTGAGGCTGATCATCCGTGCGTGTGCTCGTCGTGACCGCGGTCCCGGTGGAACGGGACGCGGTCACGCGTGCGTTCGGGGACTCTCTCGGGGGCGTTGAGGAGCGCGTGCCGCTGCCGGGGGCCGAGCTGCACCGCCGCGGTGCGTTCGACGTCCTGGCGGGCGGGGCGGGCCCGGCCGCCGCGGCGGCGGCCACCGCGTTCGCCCTGGCGTCCGGGGCACCGGAGTCATCTCCGTACGGACTCGTCGTCTCGGCCGGGATCGGCGGGGCGTTCACCCCCGTCACCCCGCTCGGCTCGCTGGTCGTGGCGGACGGCATCGTCGCCGCCGATCTGGGGGCGGAGACCGCCGAGGGCTTCCTGCCGGTCACCGCGCTCGGCTTCGGCCGGGACCGCTTCGCCCCGCCGCCCGCGCTGGTACGGGAGGTCGCGGCCGTCACCGGCGCGGCCACCGGCTCCGTGCTCACCGTCTCCACCGTGACCGGCACCGCCGAACGCGCCGGCGCCCTGCTCGCCGCGCACCCGGGGGCGCTGGCCGAGGCGATGGAGGGCTTCGGGGTCGCGGAGGCCGCCGCCCGGGCCGGTGTGCCCGTACTGGAGGTGCGGGCCGTCTCGAACGCCGTCGGCCCCCGGGACCGGGACGCCTGGCGCATCGGGGACGCGCTGGCCGCGCTCACGGACGCGTTCGGGGCGGCGGCATCCGTACTGGAGGGCTGGAACAGCCACGAGAACCTGGAAGGTTGAACCGGCATGACCAAAGAATCCGACACCGGCACCGACACCGGCACCGCAGTCGGCGGCAGCCCGGCCGGGGACGCGATCCGGATCGCCTACTCGCCCTGCCCGAACGACACCTTCGTCTTCGACGCCTGGGCGCACGGCCGGGTCCCCGGCGCACCCGAGCTGGACGTGACCTTCGCCGACATCGACATCACCAACGGCATGGCCGAACGCGGCGAGCTGGACGTCCTGAAGGTGTCGTACGCGGTCCTGCCCTGGGTCCTGGACGAGTACGCGCTGCTGCCGTGCGGCGGGGCGCTGGGCCGGGGCTGCGGTCCGCTGGTCCTCGGCAAGGAGCTGGGCCTCGACCTGACCGGCCGGACCGTCGCGGTGCCGAGCGAGCGCTCGACGGCGTACCTGCTGTTCCGGCTCTGGGCGGCGGAAATGGTCCCGGGCGGCGTCGGCGAGGTCGTCGTGATGCCGTTCGACGAGATCATGCCCGCCGTACGGGACGGCAAGGTGGACGCCGGCCTGGTCATCCACGAGGCCCGCTTCACGTACCGGAACTTCGGGCTCCACAACCTGGCCGACATGGGCCGGCACTGGGAGGACACCACCGGCCTCCCGATCCCGCTCGGCGCGATCATCGCGAAGCGCTCCCTCGGCGAGGAAACCCTGCACCGCCTGGCCGACGCCGCCCGCAGCTCGGTCCGCCTCGCCTGGGACCACCCGGAGGTCTCCCGGCCGTACGTCATGGAGCACGCCCAGGAGATGGACCCGGCCGTCGCGGACCAGCACATCGGGCTGTACGTGAACGAGTTCACCGCCGACCTCGGCGAGGACGGCTACGCGGCGGTCCGCGGCCTGCTCACGCGTGCGGCGGCGGAGGGACTCGTCCCGCCCCTGGGTCCGGACGCGCTGGCGTTTCCCTGAGGGGCAGGCAAGCAACCAGAAGGACTCTCCCTGTGCACACCGCGATCGGCCCGTTCACCCTGGAGTTCTGGAAGGAAGGCCGCACCCACGAGCGGCGGTCCGGCCTCCGGGGCACGGTGCCGGGCTTCGGCGAGGTCGTCCTCACCGCCCCGCTGCCCCTCAAGCACACCCCGGGCGGCGTGGTCTCGGAGGTGCGCGGCCCCTCGATACCCACAGCGGTGTTCGAGACCCGCGGCATCCACACCGAGGCCACCGATCTGCCGACGCTCAACGGTTCGACGCTCCGGGTCGGCGACGCCATGGTCCATCTGCGGCGCAACCGCTTCGGCCTGACGCTCCGGGCCCGCGCGCTGCACTTCCGGTACGGCGGCGACCACTACCGGCTGCGGGCGGTGAGCCGGAAGCGGTTCGTCCTGACCCGCCGGGCGGACGACGAGGACCCCGGGGTCTCGCTCACGGCGAAGCAGTCGGGGCTCGGCGGCGGCAGGAAGCTGGCCGTGCGGACGACGGGCCGGGCCGTGGCCGCCGACATCGCGCTCGTCACGCTCTTCGCCGGGGTCGACCGCGCGCCGCTGACCCGCGGCGGCGCGGTGCGCGCGGCCCTGGGCCGGTCGACCCGGCTCCTCGCCGAGAGCCAGGCCTGACCCGTACGACAGGACCTACACGTCGAGCTGGTCGGCGACCGCTCTCAGCAGGCCCGCGATCTTCGCGCCCGCCGCCTTGTCGGGGTAGCGGCCCCGCTCCAGCTGCGGCGTGATGTTCTCCAGGACCGTCGTCAGGTCCTGCACGATCGACGCCAGCTCGTCCGGCTTGCGGCGCTGGGCGGCCGCGACGGACGGGGTGGGGTCGAGGACCACCACGGAAAGGGCCTGGTCGCCGCGCTGGCCCGCGACCACGCCGAATTCCACGCGCTGGCCGGGCTTGAGTGCGTCGACTCCGGCAGGGAGTACCGACGAGTGGACGAAGACGTCGCCGCCGTCGTCGCGGGAGAGAAAGCCGAAGCCCTTCTCGCTGTTGAACCACTTGACCTTGCCGGTGGGCACGTCTGTCCTCGTCCTCGTACTCGTCGGTGTGCGGGAGAGCCGGAAAACGGCTCCGGAAAGCACCGGATAGCAATACAGCGGGTCACCGTGACCCGCCCGGTCCCAGGCTAATGGGCCCCCGGCCGGTGACAAGACGTCGCCGGAGAGTTCCTCCGGGCTGGGAACTACCCTGGTCGCGTGAGTACTACTCCTTCAGGCGCAGGCGACCGGCTCGTTCAGGTCGGCGCGATCGTCTTTTTCGTCGGCGCACTGGCCACACTGGTCACCGTCGCCCCCCTGTTCCTCGGTACGGACCCGTTCCCTCCGGTCGCGTACGGCGTCTGCATGCTGATGGGCGTCGGGTTCCTGATCGCCGGGGTGGGCGTGGTCCGCTCGGCGTGGGTGAACTCGCCGAAGCGGGCCGCCAACTCGTAGGTTCCCGGGCCTCCCCCTACGCCGGCTGTTCCTCGGCGAACGCGGCCAGCCAGGCCGGGAAGCCTGTCAGGTCCGCCAGCACCACGTCCGCGCCCGCCGTCCGCAGCTCCGCCGCGTCGCACGGGCCCGTCGTCACTCCGAGCGACAGTGCGCCGGCCACCCGCGCCCCTCGCACATCGCCGGTGTGGTCGCCGACGTACACCTGTGCGCCCTGCTCGCGCAGGGCCTCGCCCTTCGCCTCCGCCCACAGCGAGCCGATCACCGTGTCCGGCTCGATCCCGAGGTGCGACAGGTGCAGCTTCGCGTGCGCCTCGTTCTTGGCCGTGACGACGATCGCCCGGCCGCCGAGCGCCCGCACCGCGGCCACCGACTCCCGCGCCCCGGCGAGCGCCGTGCTCGGGGCTATCGCGTGGTCGGGGTAGGCCGCCCGGTAGAGGCCGGCGGCCGCGGGCACCTCGTCCGCCGGGAACCAGTGGGCCAGCTCCGTCTCCAGCGGCGGGCCGAGGCGGTTCACCACCAGGTCGATGTCGATGGGCACCCCCGTCTCCGCGACCAGGACCCGGAAGGCGGCGGCGATGCCGGGGCGGGAGTCGACGAGCGTCATGTCGAGGTCGAAACCGACCGTCAGGGGGCGTTGGACGGGGCGGTGGACGGGGTGCTGAACCGTGGAAGTCATGCCTGCCATTCTGCCGACCGGCCCCCTTCGGCGGCGAAATCGCGCCGCCTAGACTGAAGCGCGCACTTAGCCAAGCCTTACCGGGCCTGCCCGGCCCTGCCCTGCCAGGCCCGGCCCGGTCCTGCCAGGACAGGCCAGGCCAGGTCCGTACCGCTCGCTCGCCTTCCGCTTCCGCGTCCGTCCCGATTGGTTCCCATGTCAGCGTCAGCGCCCGTGCGGGCCGCCGCGCCACCCGGTGTGCCCCGCGCACCCCGTGCGCCCCGCCTCTCCCGACGCGCGACCGCGACGGCCGCGGCCGTCGTCGCCCTGCTGCTGGCCGTCCTGCTGAGCCTCGCCGTGGGCGCGCGCTCCATCCCGCCGGGCGAGGTGCTCGACGCCCTGCTGCACGGCGGGCACTCGGACGCCGCCGAGGTGATCCGCACCATGCGGGTACCGCGCACGCTCATCGGGCTGATGGTCGGCGCGGCGCTGGCCCTCGCGGGCACGGTGCTCCAGGGCATCACCCGTAACCCCATCGCCGACCCCGGCATCCTCGGCATCAGCCAGGGCGCGTCGGTGGCCGTGGTGATGGCCATCGCGTTCGCGGGGGTCCACACGCTCACCGGGTACGTGTGGTTCGCCTTCGCCGGTGCCGCCGTCGCCTCGGTCGCCGTCTACGCCATCGCGTCGAGGGGCCGCGGTGGCGCGACGCCCGTGAAGCTGGCGCTCGGCGGGGCCGCGATCAACGCGCTGCTGGTGTCGGTGACGATGGGGATCCTCACCACGAAGGCGTCCGCGCTGGACGAGTTCCGCTTCTGGCAGGTCGGTTCGATCGCCGGCCGGGAGGCGGACGTCGCCTGGCAGGTGTGGCCGTTCCTCCTCGTCGGGACGGTGCTCGTGCTCGCCGTCGCCCGCGGCCTGGACGCACTCGCGCTCGGCGAGGACGTGGCGAAGGGGCTCGGGCAGAACGTCGCGGCGGTCCGGATCGTCGGCGGCATCGGGGCGACCGTGCTGACCGGGGTCGGGGTCGCCGCCGCCGGGCCGATCGCGTTCATCGGCCTCGCCGTCCCGCACATCGCCCGCGCGGTCGTCGGCAACGACCACCGCTGGGTCCTGCCCATGGCCGCGCTGATCGGGCCCGTGATGCTGCTCGTCTCGGACGTCGTCGGCCGGATCGTGTTCCCGCCGAGCGAGGTCCCGGCGGGCGTGATGACGGCGCTGATCGGGGTGCCGTTCCTGGTCGCCCTGGTGCGCCGGAAGGCGGTGCCGGCATGACGAGCGAAACGCCTGTGACCGTGAAGTCCGTACGGGTCCGGCCCGCCGGGTACTCCGTCGTGAAGGCCGGGCCGCGCGGACGGTTCCTGTTGCACCGGCGGGCCTCCCTCGTCGCGGCCGCCCTGCTCGTCCTCCTCGCCGCCGTCTGCGTCGCCTACCTCTGCGTCGGCGAGAGCTTCGTCGCGCCCGGCGAGGTCGTGAAGGTGATCCTCGGGCAGCCGTCCTCGGCCGAGCTGGTCGTCGGCACGCTCCGGCTGCCGCGCATGGTCGTCGGGCTGCTGGTCGGCGCCGCGTTCGGCATCGCCGGGGCGCTGATCCAGACGGTCGCCCGCAACCCGCTGGCCAGCCCCGACATCATCGGCATCAGCCAGGGCGCGAGCGCGCTCACGGTCGGTGCGATGACCTTCGGCATCACCTCGTACACCGTCCTTCCCTACCTCTCCGTCATCGGTGGCATCGCGGCCGCCGCCCTCGTCTACGTCTTCGCCTGGCGCGGCGGCCTGCACGCCACCCGCTTCGTCCTCATCGGTATCGGCTTCGCCGTCGCCCTGCGGTCGGTGACCACGCTGTTCCTGACCAAGGGCGACTACCTCGTCGCCCAGCAGGCGCAGATCTGGATGACCGGTTCGCTGAACGGGCGCGGCTGGCCGGAGGCCGCCCCGATCGGCTGGACGCTGCTGGTGCTGCTGCCCGCCATCGCCTGGGCGGCCCGCGCGCAGCGCACCGTCACGATGGACGACGACACCGCGACCGGCCTGGGCGTACGCCTGGGGCGCGTACGGCTCGGGCTCGTCGCCCTCGGCGTGGTCCTGGCGTCCGTGGCGACGGGCACGGCGGGCCCGGTGGACTTCGTGGCGCTGCTCGCCCCGCAGATCGCCCGCCGGATGACCCGGACGGCGCAGATCCCCCTGCTGTCCTCGGCGCTGCTGGGCGCGGTGATCGTCGTCCTCGGCGATCTGCTGGCCCGCAAGCTGTTCTCGCCCACCGAACTGCCCGTGGGCGTCCTCACGGCGGCGGTCGGCGCCCCGTACCTGATCTGGCTGATCATCCGCGGTCACCGTGGCCGCAGTGGAGGCACCGCATGAGCCCGAGCCGAAGCACGAACGCGAGCACGGATCCGAGCCCGACGACCGGCGGCAGGCTTGCCGCGCGCTCCCTGGCCCTCGCGTACGAGGACCGCACCGTGGTCCACGAGCTGGACCTCACCGTGCCCGACGGGCAGGTCACCGTCATCGTCGGTCCGAACGCCTGCGGCAAGTCCACCACCCTGCGGGCGCTCGGCAGGCTGCTGAAGCCGCGCGGCGGGGCGGTCCTGCTGGACGGTACGGAGCTGGCGCGGATACCGACGAAGCAGATCGCCCGGTCCATCGGACTGCTCCCGCAGACCCCGGTGGCCCCCGAGGCGATCACCGTCTCCGACCTCGTCGCGCGGGGCCGCCAGCCGCACCAGAGCTGGTGGCAGCAGTGGTCGGACGAGGACGAGCGGGCGGTGACCGACGCCATGTCCCGTACGGACGTAACGGCGCTGGCCGACCGGCCGGTGGACGAGCTGTCGGGCGGTCAGCGTCAGCGCGTGTGGATCGCGATGGCGCTGGCCCAGGACACGGACCTGCTGCTGCTCGACGAGCCGACGACGTATCTGGACATCGCGCACCAGGTGGAAGTCCTGGACCTGGTACGCCAGTTGGCGTCACCTGCCGCGGACGGCACCCGGGGCCGTACGGTCGTCACCGTGCTGCACGACCTCAACCAGGCGGCCCGGTACGCGGACCGCCTGGTCGCCATGAAGGAGGGCCGGATCGTGGCGGAAGGCGCACCCGGGGACGTCGTCACGGCCGAGCTCGTCCACGAGGTCTTCGGCCTGGAGGCGGTGATCGTCCCGGACCCGGTGACGGGATCGCCGCTCGTCGTCCCGGGCGCTCCCTGGACCCCTCCGACGCCCTCCCCTTCTCCTTCCGGCCCCGCCTCAGCCTCCGCTCCGACTCCCGGAAAGGTCCTCTGACCATGACCCTGCGCAGCTTCCGCCCCCGCGCCCTGGCCGCCGTGTCCCTGACGACCGTCGCCGCGCTGACCCTGGCCGCCTGCGGCTCGTCCGACGACTCCGGTTCCGACTCCGCCCCCGCCTCCGACGCCACCCGTACGGTGCAGACGGCGATGGGCGACGTGAAGGTGAAGAAGGCGCCCCAGCGGGTGGTCGTCCTGGACACCGCCGAACTCGACTCGGCCCTCACCCTCGGCGTGAAGCCGGTCGGCGCGACCCACGCGGACGTCACGTCGGGCTTCCTGAACTACTTGCCGAAGGACCAGGTCGCGGGCATCGAGGACGTCGGCCAGATGATGACCCCGAACCTGGAGGCCATCGCCGGCCTGAAGCCCGACCTCATCCTCACCAGCAAGATCCGGCACGGCGACAAGTACGACGAGCTGTCGAAGATCGCGCCGACCGTGATGACGGAGAACACCGGCTACCCCTGGAAGGAGAACTTCCAGGTCCACGCCGAAGCCCTCGGCAAGCAGGCCGAGGCGAAGATGGTCGCGGACGGCTACGCGGACCATGTGGCGGACGTGACGAAGGCGCTCGGCGGCGAGGAGAAGGTCGCCGCGACCGAGGTCAACATGGTCCGCTTCGTCGAGGGTGCGGACATCCGCATCTACGGCAAGAAGAACTACATCGCCACCATCCTGGCCGATGTGGGGCTGGGCCGCCCCGCGATCACCGACAAGGCCAAGGACGGTTTCTCCTACGACGTCAGCCCCGAGAAGATCGACCTCGCGGACGCGGACGTGGTCTTCCACTCGACGTACGGCGACCCGAAGAAGGCCAAGGAGACGGAGACCACCGGCAGCGGCCTGTGGAAGAACATGGACGCGGTGAAGAACGGCAAGGTCTTCGCGGTCGACGACCAGCTGTGGATCCAGGGCATCGGCTACACCGCGGCCGACAAGATCCTCGGCGAACTCCACAAGAGCCTGACGAAGTGAGGGCGTGGGACGCCCCCGGCGGGCTCACTTGCCGGTGACGTCCCAGCCGGCGCCGTCCCGGGCGGCCTTCTCGAAGGCCGCCCACCCCGAGGCGTCGACCCCGAGGGCGTCGAGGAGGTAGGCGGAGACGGCGTCGGCGACGAGGGCGACGCGGGCCGGGTCCTCGTCGGTGGTCTCCGCGACCTTCTCCCCGGCGAGACCGCCCAGGGTGTGCTCGCCCTCGTCGATGGCCAGCAGGCTCTTCGGGGACGGGCTGAGCCGGTAGGCGTCGGTGAACCACTCCGGCCCCCGGGTGGAGAGCTGGGACCGGTCCCGGCCGCCCGCCACGACCAGGGCCGGCGTGGTCATCGTCGAGTACTCCGGCCGCATGAACGGAAGGTGCTCGACCGCGAACGGGGTGAGGGAGTCGCCCGTGCCGGTCGCGGCGATCAGAGCACCGGCCGAGACCGCGGGGTGCGCGAGGTCCTCCCCCGGTGTCCCGTCGGCGTCGAGCACCCGGGCGCCGAGGAGCGTGCCGACGGTCTGGGCGCCCCAGGAGTGGCCGACGACCGCGACCCGGTCCAGATCGGCGCGGTCCGCCAGGCCGGGCGCCTGGGCGAGTATGTCGCCCAGGCCGTCCAGAACGGCGTGGAGGTCGGATATCCGGACGCGCCAGATCGTGGCGAAGCGCGGGTCGTCCCACCCGATGCCGTTGCGGCGGGAGTCCAGGTGGGTGGGCTGTACGACGACGAACCCTGCGGCGGCCCACCGGTCGACGAGGGGTTCGTAGCCGTCCATGGACCACGCGTTGCCGTGCGAGAACACGATGACGGGGAGGTTCCCGCCGGTCAGCGGGGCGGTGACCTTCACCTGGAGGTCCACGCTCCGACCGGGGGCGGGGACGGGGACGGTGATCGGCTTGACCGCGACGATCGGTCGGCCGGGGTGCTGAGCAGACATGGGGGAGCCACGCTTTCTTCTGGAGGGCGCGCCGCGACACTTTCGCGGAACGCTGTTCCGCCAAATTAGCGGAACAATGTTCCGCGAGCAATGAAGGGTCCGTGAAGCCGGACTCGTGAAGTCCGGCTCGTAAGGTCGGGCTCAGCTCGTGAAGGAGGACCCGTGCAGGAGGACCGACCCGTGCCGGAACCGCTCGGAGTACGCCAGGCCCGCGCACAGCGCACCCGCGAGGCCGTGGTGGCGGCCGCGGCCGCGGTCTTCGTGGACCAGGGCGTCCAGGCGCCGATCCGCGACATCGCCGAACGCGCCGGTGTCGGCGTCGGAACGGTCTACCGCCACTTCCCGACCCGGGCGGACCTGGTCACCGCGGTCTACCGGCACCAGATCGACACGTGCAGCGCCCTCGCGCCCCGGCTGCTGGCGGAATCGGCGTCCCCGTACACCGCCCTGACCCGCTGGGCGGACGCGTTCGTGGAGTTCCTGGTCACCAAGCACGGCCTGGGCGCCGCCCTGGGCTCCGGCGACCCGGGGCTGGAGAACCTGCACGGCCTGATGCTCGACACGCTGGTCCCGGCCTGCGCGACGCTGCTCGACGCCTGCACCGCGGCCGACGAGACCCACCCCGACGTCACCGCGTACACGCTGATGCGGGCCATCGGGAACCTGTGCATCACCGGCCCCGACTACGACCGGACGGACGCCCGTCGGATGGTCGCCGCCCTGCTCGCCGGGGTCCGCCGCACGGCATGAGCACGAGCCCCGGGGCCCGCTCCGACGCGGGTCACGCCCGCCGCCGCGCCCGCCACACGAGGTAGAGCGCGGAGGCGACGGCGGCGACGCGGACGACCACCGGCCAGGCCTCCAGCAGGACGTCCCGCATCGCGCCCTCGCGGATCGGTTCGCCCCAGCGCCCCTCCATCCGCCCCCACACCCACACGAGGGCTCCGGCCGCCACCACGCCGGGGAGGCCGAGCGCCGCCCACTTCGCCTCCGTACGGGAGAGGGTGCGCGAGCTGTACGCGATGAGCCAGCCGCCCGCCAGCGGCAGCCAGGAACCGGTGACCACGCCGGCGACGAGCAGGACGGCGGCCAGGAGCAGCAGCGGGTGGGCGAAGCCGCCGCGAGGGCCGGGGGCGGCGACCGCGGGCTCGGCGACGACGGGGGCGGGCTTGCGGCGGCGGAGCTTGACGAGGCGCAGGGCGCGGCGAAGGGCGGCGGTGTTCGCGCCGTTCTCGCCGCTTCCGGCCTCGTCGGCCTCGGCCTTCGCGCCGCCCGCGCCCTCCGGGGCGCCTTCCTCCTCCGTGTCCTTCTTGTCCATGTCGACGGGCCTCGGCCGCCTGCCGAGCAGCTCCGGGGCCTCGATGCCGCCGAAGAACCCTGGGACGGCGGTCCCCTCGTCGAAGGGCCCGGGCTCCAGGCGCCACCAGTCGGTCGCGTCCCCCGCGGCTCCCTGCTGGTCCTGGCCGAGCATGTGCGGGGCGGACGGATCGGGCCAGGCCCGGACCGGTACGTCCTCGTCGGGGGCGTCGTCGGGGGCGGGCCCGGGACGGGGCACGGCGGCGGCAGCAGCCCCACCGGCGGCCCCTGTCCGTCCCTCCGGCACGTCCTCGGCATCGCGATCACGGCGCGACGCGCCCCGCCCGAATCCGGCTTTCGGCTTCCGGAGGCCCGTGGCCTCCCGCCCCTCGTCCGCGGGGGGACCGGCTCGGCCGGCCTCCCTCGGCTCCTTGCGCAGCAGCCCGCTCCGGGGCCGGGGCAGCCCCCGCCGCTGCGGCTCGCCGCCGCCCGGACCGCTCCCGGCGGACGGCAGCGGGACCGTGCCGTCGCCGGACCGCGCCGCCGCGGCGACCAGTTCGTCGGGGCTGCCGAGCCTGCCGATGATGCGCCGCACGGCCGCCGGGGAGTCCGCGCCCTCCGTGGTGCGGCGGCGGTCGATCTCCCCCCGCAGCGTCGAGACGAGCCGCATCCGGGCGCCCGACGAGAGCTGTTGCTGCTGAGCCAGGTCGCCGACCCGGCTCAGGTAGTCGTACACGAGCTGGTCGCTCTCGATCCCCACGCGGTGCGTCCCCTCTACCCGGCCCTGCCCCGACGGTAGCGTTCCAGCGGCTACCGTGGGACGGATGGGGACGACCACACCACCGCGCACGCTCGCCGAAGCCCTGCGCGCCCGGGGCGACGAATCGCTGGCCGGGCTGTTGCGTGCCCGCCCCGACCTCCTCAATCCGGTGCCCAACGACATCACGCAGCTCGCCACGCGGGCCGGTACCCGGGCGTCCGTCGTCCGCGCGCTGGAGCACCTGGACCGGTTCGCCCTGCAGACCGCGGAGGCGCTGGCGGTGGCGCCGGACCCGGCCCCGTACGACACACTGCTGTCCCTCCTCACCGGCGACGGACTCGACGACGGCGAGCAGCGCGACGACGTGGGCGCGGCGATCACCGCCGGGCTGCCGGGCGCGCTGGCGACGCTGCGTGAACAGGCCCTGGTCTGGGGTGAGGACGACCGGCTGCGGCTGGTGCGCACGGCTCGCGAACTGCTCGCCCCGTCCCCGCAGCACCCCTCCCCCACGGGCCTGGGCCCCACGGTCGCAGAGGCGACGGCGGGCATGTCGCCGGGCCGCCTCCAGGAGATCCTGGCGGCGACGGGCCTACCGGCGACGCACGACCCGGTCTCGGCGGTGGCCGCGCTGTCCGCGCTGTTCACGGACCGGACGCGGATGGCGGAGCTGCTGGACACGGCCCCGGTGGAGGCGCTGTCGGTGCTGGACCGGCTGGTGTGGGGCCCGCCGTACGGGGAGGTCACCCCGAACCCCACCCCGCCCGTGAAGTGGCTGCGGGACCGGGGACTGCTCCTGCCGGTGTCCACGCGGACGGTGGTCCTGCCGCGTGAGGCGGCGCTCCACCTGCGCGCCGGGCGCGCGCACCGGCTGCCGGAACCGGTCCCCCCGGTCGTCGCGGCGGCGGCCGAACGCGATCCACAGGCTGTGGACAGGGCGGCGGCGGGCCAGGCGTTCATGGCGCTGTCCACGGTCGAGGAGCTGCTGAAGCTCTGGGACGGCGGCGGCCCGACGATCCTGCGCGCGGGCGGCCTGAGCGTACGGGAGCTGAAGCGCGCGGCGGCGGCGCTGGACGTGACCGAGCCGGTCGCCGCGTTCTGGATCGAACTGGCCTACGGCGCGGGACTGCTGGCCTCCGACGGGGAGACCGACGAGCGGTACGCTCCGACGCCCGCGTCCGACGAGTGGCTCGACCTGTCCGCCGAGGACCGCTGGACGCACCTGGCCACCGCCTGGCTCGCCGCCACCCGGACCCCGGGCCTGGTCGGCGGCCAGGACGCCAAGGGGCGGGCCCTGTCCGCGCTCGGCCCGGAGCTGGACCGCTCGGCCGCCCCCGACGTACGCCGCCGGGTGCTGGCCCTGTTCGCCGAACTCCCGCCGGGCACCGCGCCGGAGGCCGAGACGCTGCTGCGACGGCTGCGCTGGGAACGCCCGCTGCGCGGTTCGGCACCGACGGCGGAGGGCTCGGACCTCCGCTCCCGCCTGGCCCTGTGGACGATCAACGAGGCGGAGCTGCTGGGCATCACGGGCCGGGGCGCGCTGGCGGCACATACCCGCGCGCTCCTGGACGAGGGCGAGGACACGGCGGCGGCCCTTCTCTCCCCCCTCCTCCCCGAACCGCTGGACCACGTCCTGCTCCAGGCCGACCTGACGGCGGTGGCCCCGGGCCCGCTGGAACGCCCGCTGGCGGACATGCTCTCCGTCCTGGCCGACGTGGAGTCGAAGGGCGGGGCGACGGTCTACCGCTTCACGCCGGGTTCCGTCCGCCGCGCGCTGGACGCCGGGCAGGCGGCATCGGACCTGCACGCGTTCCTGGCCGCGCACAGCCGTACGCCGGTGCCGCAGCCACTGAGCTACCTCATCGACGACGTGGCCCGCCGCCACGGGCACCTGCGGATCGGGGCGGCCTCCGCGTACGTGCGCTGCGACGACGAGGCGGTCCTCAACGAGATCCTGGCCGACCGCCGCTCCACGGGCCTGCGCCTGCGCCGCCTGGCCCCCACGGTCCTGGCCGCCCAGGCCGACCCCGGCTCCCTCCTGGAAGCGTTGCGCGACATGGGGTACGCACCGGCCGCCGAATCCGCCGAGGGCGACGTCCTGATCACCCGTGCCGGCGCCCGCCGCACCCCGCCCCGCACGCCCCCCGTCCCCGTCCCCGAGGGCCCCCCGACCCCGGACGACACCCTCCTGGGCGCGGCGGTCCGGGCGATCCGCGCGGGCGACACGGCCGCCACGGTGGCCCGCAAGGAACCGCCGGAGGGCGCCACGGGATCCGCCCCCTCCGGCACGCTCCCCCGCACCACCCCCGCCGAGACCCTGGCCACGGTCCAGGCGGCCGCGATGACGGGCTCCACGGTCTGGATCGGCTACGTCAACGCGGACGGCGCGGCCAGCCAACGCGTGATCGCCCCGGTCCGCGTGGAGGGCGGCTTCGTCACGGCCTACGACCACACGGCCGACGAGGTCCGCACGTACCCGCTGCACCGGATCACGGGGGTGGCGGAACTGGCGGAGGAGGGGGAGGGGTAGGTGCGGTTTTCCGCAGGGTGACCACCGCGGAGAACCGCACGGAACCGTACGGCCATCCCCGTGTCTCCGTCGGCCCGCGATTCCTAGCGTGGAGGGGCGGCCGGGGCGTCTGCCCCGGGCGACCGACCCGCGCCTGGAGATCACATGCACCTCACGTCCTTGGCACAGGAACCCGCCGACGGCATCGCGGGCTGGGCCGCTGATCTCGTCGACACCCTGGGTGGCCCGGGAGCGGGCCTGGCCATCGCCCTGGAGAACCTCTTCCCGCCGCTGCCGAGCGAGGTGATCCTGCCCCTGACCGGGTTCGCCGCCGGGCAGGGGGTGCTCACCCTGGCCTCGGCGCTGTTCTGGACCACGCTCGGCTCCGTCGTGGGGGCTGTGGTCCTGTACTGGCTCGGGATGCTCGTCGGCCGTGACCGCATGCACGCGATCTGGGCGAAGTTGCCGCTGGTGAAGGCCTCCGACCTGGAGCGCACGGAGCAGTGGTTCGCGAGGCACGGCACCAAGGCGGTCTTCCTCGGCCGCATGGTGCCGATCTTCCGCAGCCTCATCTCGGTCCCCGCCGGGGTGGAGCGCATGGCTCTGCCGACGTTCGTCCTTCTGACCACACTCGGCAGCCTGATCTGGAACTCCGTGCTGGTGCTGGCCGGTTACTGGCTGGGGGATCAGTGGGAGGTCGTGGAGACCTACGTCGGGCTCCTCTCCAAGGCGGTGGTGGCCCTGGTGGCCGTCGCCCTCGCCGCGTACGTCGCGGTACGGCTGCGCGGCCGCAACCAGGCCCAGCACCGCCGCACTTCATGACCCGACACCGGCTCTCCACCACGACGGCTCCGCCTCCCGTGCCACCTGAGCGATCTTGTTTCGCGTACGAAGGCTCACTACGCTCGGTTCCCGTGCGGGGGGACGCGGCAGACATCAGCAGTCATCACCTGCCCGGTCTGCTGGGCAAGGCCGGCTTCGGCGAGGCCGGCCTCGGCCAGTTCGGCCTCGGTGAGGACGAAGGGCCGCCCGTCGGACCCTCCTCCTGGCCGAGTCGGAGCATCGGAACGCTCCTCGGCTGCGTCACGGCCCTGCTCGGCTTCCTCTGCCTCCTCGTTGCCGGCACAGCACTCGGCGCCCTTCTGCTGTGGCCGCTCACCAGGTCCCGGGCTCGCGGTGTCCTCATGGCCGGAGCCCGCCGGCTGGCGGCGCTGGAGCGGGCCCGCCGGTCCGTGTTCTTCGGTGACCGGTTTCCCGGGCGCTACGAGGTGTCCGGCCGGAAGATCCTGCGCTACCTGACGCTCCGCGTCTCGACGGGGCTGGTGTGCGGTGTCGTCGTCGCCCTGCTGGCCTTCGGCGTCGTGCTGGCGGGTGTGCTGCTGTGGGGCATGCTCCGGGGAAGCCTCCGCTGGCCAGAGGCGCTCGGGCAGGTGGTGCTCGGTGGAGCCCTGCTCTTCCTGGACCTCCAGGGGCTGCACGCGCTCGGCGCGCTGGACGCCCGGATCGCCCGTGAGTGCTTCGGCCCCTCCGAACAGGAGCTGCTGCGGCGGCGCGTCCACGAACTGGCCGCCAGCAGGGCGGCGGTCGTCCGGGCCGTGGACGCCGAACGGCGGCGCATCGAACGGGATCTGCACGACGGGATCCAACAGCGGGTGGTGGCACTCGCCATGCTGCTCGGCAGGGCGCGCCGGGGCCGGGGAACCCCCGAGCACGCGGAGGCACTGGTCCGCCAGGCGCACCAGGAATCCCAGGACATCCTCGCGGAGCTGCGCGAAGTCGCCTGGCGTGTCTATCCCTCGGCGCTGGACAGCCTGGGACTCGAAGAGGCCCTGGGCGGAGTGTCCGAGCGGTGCGGCATCCCCGTCCGTACGGAGTTCGACGTCGAGGGCGAACTGCCGCAACCGGTGGAGACCGCCGCGTACTTCGTCGTGTCGGAGTCCGTGAACAACGCGGCCAAGCACTCCCGCGCCACGGTGGTCTCCGTGCGGGTGGTACGACGCGGCAGCACGCTCTCGCTCCAGGTGCGGGACGACGGCAGGGGCGGCGCGAACCCTTCCGGCAGCGGGCTGAGCGGGCTGCACGGCCGGGTCGCCGCGCTGGACGGCATCCTGCGCGTCGACAGCCCCGAAGGGGGACCCACCACCATCACCGCGGAGCTGCCATGCGCCTGATGATCGCCGAGGACTCGACCCTGCTGCGCGAGGGGCTGGTCCGGCTCCTCGCCGAAGAGGGCCACGAGGTCCTGGGCGCGTTCGGTGAAGCGGGCCCTCTGACGGACGCGATGGCCCTGCGGCGGCCCGACGTCGCCGTCCTCGACATCCGGATGCCTCCGACGCACACCGACGAAGGGCTGCGGGCGGCGCTGGAAATCCGCGAACGGTGGCCGGACGTCGGTGTACTGCTGCTCTCCCAGCACATCGAGCGCAACTACGCGGCTCAGCTGCTGGCGTCCGGCGCGGAACGGGTCGGTTACCTCCTCAAGGACCGTGTCGCCCAGGTCGAGGAGTTCCTCGACGCGTTGGAACGCATCCACGCGGGCGGCGCGGCCATCGATCCCGAGGTGGTGCGCCAACTGGTCATCCGCTCGGCACACGGGGATCCGCTGACCCGCCTCACACCCCGCGAACGCAGTGTCCTGGAGGCCCTGGCCCAGGGTCACACCAACACGGCGATCGGGAACAAGCTCCACATCTCGCTGAGTTCGGTGGAGAAGAACCTCAACACGATCTTCCACAAACTGGAGCTGACGCACACGACCGGTTACAGCAGGCGGATCCTGGCGGTGCTGAGGTACCTGGAGTCGTAGGGCGCCGGGCGTGAGCCGCGCACGCGAACGGTGGGATTCGGTTCCGCCGTCGGTCGGTGTCCGCGTCGCGCGGTCTGCGATGCTGCGGGCATGTCCCTCCCTGATCGGAACCCCGAGCCCGTGTCGCCCGGTCCGCCCGGCGCGCCGATGCCTCCGCTGCTCACGCAGTCCTGGCTGGATCTGGCGTTCCTGCACTGGGCGGTCGACCCGGCAGACGTGGCGCCGCTGCTGCCGCCGGGCACGGTGCCCGACACGTTCGACGGGACGACGACGTACGTGGGGCTCGTGGCGTTCCGGATGTATCGGGTGGGGGTGCTCGGGCTGCCGTGGATTCCGTATCTGGGGACCTTTCCCGAGACCAACGTCCGGCTGTACTCCGTGGACGGACGCGGGCGGCGCGCTGTCGTCTTCCGGTCCCTGGACGCCTCGCGGCTCGTCCCGGTCCTCGTGGCGCGGGCCGCGGTCCGGTTGCCGTACGTGTGGTCCCGGATGGGCATCGAGCGGTCCGGCGACACCGTCACGTACACGAGCAGACGCCGGTGGCCCGGTCCGCGTGGGGCGCGGAGCAGGATCGTGCTCCGGCCCGGTGACGCGATCGCCGAACCCACCCCGCTGGAGCACTTCCTGACCGCCCGTTGGGCCCTGCACACCTCGCTCTTCGGGCGGACCGCCTACCTCCCCAACGTCCATCCCCGGTGGCCGCTCCACCGGGCGGAGCTGCTGGAGTGCGACGAGGACCTGGTGGAGGCGGGAGGGCTGCCCGCGCCCGTCGGGGAGCCGATGAGCGTGCTGTACTCCCCCGGGGTGCCGGTGCGGTTCGGGCCGCAGCGGCGCGGGCCTGAAGGGGCCGAGGCCCGGTGACCCCGCACCGGCGCCCTGCCGGCACGCCGCCTCTTCGCATCAGCCCCCCCATCCACCGGGGCCGCCCCGTTGCCTGGTGGTGGGAACACCAGGGTCAGCACACTCCCCTGTATTCCGGTGCGGCGCTGCCAGGCTGAACGCCATGAACCAGCACACGACCTTGGTCACCGGAGCCACACAAGGCCTGGGCCTCGGCATCGCCCTGGACCTGGCCGCCCGCGGCCGGACCGTCCTGCTGCACGGACGCGACCGGACCCGGCTGGAGGCCGTCGCGGCCCAGGTGCGGGCCGCCGCGCCGGAGGCGACCGTACGCACGTATCTCGCCGATCTCGCCGACCTCGACCAGGTACACGCCCTCGTGGCGCGCATCCGTGAGTCCGAGCCCCGGCTCGACGCCCTGGTGAACAACGCCGTCGCCGGCGGCGGGCCCGATCCGCAGGTGCGGCGGTTCAGCCGGCAGGGACACGAACTGCGCTTCGCGGTCAACCACCTCGCCCCCTACGCACTCGCCCGCGGCCTGCTGCCGCTGCTGACCGACTCGGCGCCGGCCCGCATCGTCAACGTCGCCTCGATGAGGCAGGAGGCGATCGACTTCGACGACGTCATGCTGGAGCGGGACTACGAGGGGCTGCGCGCCTACTGCCGGAGCAAGCTCGCCCTGATCATGGCCACCTTCGACCTGGCCGAGGAACTGGGCGGCACCGGCGTCACGGTCAACGCGCTCCACCCCGCCCATCTCATGGACACCAGCGGGGTCCGCGCCTACGGCCTGACCCCGGTGACCACGGTCGACGAGGGCGTACGGCCGACGGTGCGGCTGATCCTCGATCCGGATCTTGAGACGACCACCGGCCGCTACTTCGATCAGTTCACCGACACCCGGGCCCATGAGCAGGCGTACGACACCGAGGCCCGGCGGCGGCTGATGGTGCTGACCCGGGCCCTGTGCGGCGCATCCTGAGGTGAGCCGGGCCCCGGCACCTCCGCCCCATCCCGCCCCGCCCCCGGATGCGGCACACTGGACGTTTGGCCGCAGCCGTGGCCGTACCCCGCAGAAAGGGCCGAAGCGCGTGACCGGACCCCTCATCGTCCAGAGCGACAAGACGCTGCTCCTCGAAGTCGACCACGACCTGGCCGAGGCCTGCCGTCGTGCCATCGCGCCGTTCGCGGAGCTGGAGCGTGCGCCCGAGCACATCCACACCTACCGGGTCACCCCGCTCGGGCTGTGGAACGCCCGCGCCGCCGGGCACGACGCCGAGCAGGTCGTCGACGCGCTCGTCGAGTACTCCCGGTATCCCGTGCCGCACGCGCTCCTGGTCGACATCGCCGAGACGATGGCGCGGTACGGGCGGCTCACCCTGTCCAAGCACCCCGTGCACGGGCTGGTCCTCACCACCACCGACCGGCCCGTGCTGGAGGAGATCCTCCGGTCCAAGAAGGTCCAGCCGCTGGTCGGCGCCCGGATCGACCCGGACACCGTGGCCGTGCACCCCTCCGAGCGCGGGCAGGTCAAGCAGACGCTGCTCAAGCTCGGGTGGCCGGCTGAAGACCTCGCGGGGTACGTCGACGGCGAGGCCCACCCCATCGAGCTGGCCGAGGACGGCTGGGCCCTGCGGCCGTACCAGAAGCAGGCCGTGGAGGGGTTCTGGCACGGCGGGTCGGGCGTTGTGGTGCTGCCCTGCGGGGCCGGGAAGACCCTGGTCGGCGCCGGTGCCATGGCCGAGGCCAAGGCCACCACGCTGATCCTCGTCACCAACACCGTCTCCGCCCGGCAGTGGAAGCACGAGCTGGTGAAGCGGACCTCCCTCACCGAGGACGAGATCGGCGAGTACAGCGGTACGAAGAAGGAGATCCGGCCGGTCACCATCGCCACCTACCAGGTGCTGACCACCCGGCGGAAGGGCGTCTACCCGCACCTGGAGCTCTTCGACTCCCGTGACTGGGGACTCGTCGTCTACGACGAGGTGCACCTGCTGCCCGCCCCCGTCTTCAAGTTCACCGCCGACCTCCAGGCCCGCCGGCGGCTGGGTCTCACCGCGACGCTGGTCCGGGAGGACGGGCGGGAGTCCGACGTCTTCTCGCTCATCGGGCCCAAGCGGTTCGACGCGCCCTGGAAGGAGATCGAGGCACAGGGCTACATCGCGCCCGCCGACTGCGTCGAGGTCCGCGTCAACCTCACCGACTCCGAGCGGCTCGCCTACGCGACCGCCGAGACGGAGGAGAAGTACCGGTTCTGCGCCACCACCGCCACCAAGCGGAAGGTGACCGAGGCGCTGGTGCGCAAGCACCGCGGCGAGCAGACCCTCGTCATCGGGCAGTACATCGACCAGCTGGACGAGCTGGGAGAACACCTGGACGCGCCCGTCATCAAGGGCGAGACCAGCAACGCCCAGCGCGAGAAGCTCTTCGACGCGTTCCGGAACGGGGAGATCAGCGTCCTCGTCGTCTCCAAGGTCGCCAACTTCTCCATCGACCTGCCGGAAGCCACCGTCGCCATCCAGGTCTCCGGCACCTTCGGGTCCCGCCAGGAGGAGGCGCAGCGTCTCGGCCGCGTCCTGCGGCCGAAGGCCGACGGGCACGAGGCCCGGTTCTACTCGGTCGTCGCCCGCGACACCATCGACCAGGACTTCGCGGCGCACCGCCAGCGCTTCCTGGCCGAGCAGGGGTACGCGTACCGCATCGTCGACGCGGACGAGCTGCTCGCGGAGAGCTGAGGAAGGGGACGGGACGGGACGGGACGGGTACGGCGGGGCCTCAGCGGGCCCGCCGTACCCCGGCCTCTTCCGCGTACTCCCCCAGGACGACGACGCCGAACGCTGTGGTCACGAACACCTTCACGGCGCGCAGCGCGTCGCCGACGCGGTGGGGTCGGTGGTCACCGGTCACCGCGGTCGCGCCGTGCGCGGGGCCGGTCGTGCGTGGGTTCAGGGTGGCTGTGCTCATGTATCCATGGTGCTCCCGTCACCCGTTCGGGCGCGTCGGCCCGCAGACGGAATCCGCACTCCAGGCTCGTAGCCCTCCGGTACCGCTGGGGCCGCGCGCATCCCCTACGGGTATCCCTGCCCTCTCCCCCTCCGGGAGCACCGAAATCCGTTTCGCCCCGGCCCGGAGCTGTGGCTACAATCGCCGGTCTGCCCGCCTCCCGCGCCGTGTCCACGGCCCCGGGAGCGCCGCCGACCGGACGGAAACCGGCCGACACCTACGCGATCGAACCTTCCGAGCGGACCGCCCTGCCCCGGCCTCAGCCGGTCTCAGCGCGCGGTCCGCCGTCCTGCGTTGAAGAGCCGGAGGCAACACCGTGCCCGCGCACGTAGCAGAGAGCGATTCCACCCCCGATCCCACCGGTACCACCGATCCCGCCGGCGCCACCGACCCCGCCGACCCCCTGGCGCACGAGCGTGCCCATCTCGCCGCATCCCGCGCCGCACTGCGCGGGATGCGCGAGAACGTCCAGGCCCTCGACATCCGCGATGTCACCGCGAACTGGGTCAACGCCGCCGTGCTCCAGTCCCAGATCGACGACCGCATCAAGGCGCTCGCCGATCTCTCGCACACCCCGCTGTTCTTCGGCCGCCTCGACTATCTGCACGCCGTCGGCGGCGAGCTGGCCGAGGGCGCGGACGGCGAGCGGTTCTACATCGGCCGCCGGCACGTCCACGACGCCGCCGGTGACCCGATGGTCATCGACTGGCGTGCGCCGGTCTCGCAGCCGTACTACCAGGCGTCCCGCACGAACCCCCAGGACGTGGGGCTGCGCCGCCGCTTCGGCTACACCGGCGGCGAGCTGACCGCGTACGAGGACGAGCACCTCACCGACCCGGCGGAGGCCGAGCACACCAGCCGGCTCCTCCAGGCGGAGATCGAGCGGCCCCGCGTCGGCCCGATGCGCGACATCGTCGCCACCATCCAGCCCGAGCAGGACGAGATCGTCCGCAGCGGCCTCGGCGGCACCGTCTGCGTGCAGGGCGGGCCCGGCACCGGGAAGACCGCCGTCGGCCTGCACCGGGTGGCGTACCTGCTGTACGCGCACCGCGAGCGGCTCGCCCGTACCGGCACCCTCGTCATCGGGCCGAACCGTTCCTTCCTCCACTACATCGAGCAGGTCCTGCCCGCCCTCGGCGAGCTGGAGGTGAAGCAGGCCACGGTCGACGACCTGGTGCGCACCGGCGTCGAGGTCCGCGGCGAGGACGAGGCGGCCACCGCCGTCGTCAAGGGCGACGCCCGCATGGCCGAGGTGCTGCGGCGGGCCATCCGCTCCCATGTGACCGCTCCCGTCGAGCCCGTCGTCGTGGTGCGCGGCTCCCGGCGCTGGCGGGTGCCCGCGTACGAGATCCAGGAGATGGTCGACGAGCTGCTGGCCCGCGACATGCGGTACGGGGCCGCGCACGAGGCGCTGCCGCAGCGGATCGCCCACGCCGTCCTCGTACGGATGGAGGAGGCCGGGGAGGCCCCCGACGACCGGGTGCAGAACGCCGTGGCCCGCAACCCCGCCGTGAAGGCGGCCGTCAAGGCGGTCTGGCCCGCCGTGGACCCGGCGAAGGTCGTGCTGCGGCTGCTGTCCGACGCGGAGTTCCTGGCCCAGCACGCGGAAGGGCTGCTGACCGAGGATGAGCAGAAGCGGCTGCTGTGGGCGAAGCCCGCCCGCAGTGTGAAGTCCGCGAAGTGGTCGGCGGCCGACGCCGTGCTGATCGACGAGGCCGGTGACCTCGTCGCCCGTACGCACTCGCTCGGCCATGTCGTCCTCGACGAGGCGCAGGACCTGTCGCCGATGCAGTACCGGGCGGTGGGGCGGCGCTGCTCGACCGGTTCGGCCACCGTCCTCGGCGACCTCGCGCAGGGAACGACCCCGTGGTCCACGGAGAGCTGGGGCGAGGCGCTGTTCCACCTGGGCAAGGCGGACGCGGTGGTGGAGGAGCTGACGGCCGGTTTCCGTGTGCCGCGCGAGGTCATCGCGTACGCCTCCCGGCTGCTGCCCGCGATCTCGCCGGGCCTGGCCGCGGTGGAGTCGGTGCGTGAGTCGCCGGGGTCGTTGGCCGTACGGGAGGTGGCGGGCGGGACGGAGGCGCTGGACGCGGCCGTCGTGGCCGCCTGCGAGGAGTCGCTCCGGCACGAGGGGTCGATCGGGCTGATCGCCGCCGACGCCCGGATCCCGGTACTGGGGGCGGCCCTGGAGGCGGCGGGGCACGCGTACCTGTCGCCCGGTGAGGAGACCACCGCCGCGTCCCGGCTGACGCTGGTGCCCGCGACGCTCGCCAAGGGCCTGGAGTACGACTACGTGGTGCTGGACGAGCCGGCGGCCGTGGTGGACGGCGAGCCGGACGAGCGGACCGGGCTGCGGCGGCTGTACGTGGCGCTGACGCGTGCGGTGTCGGGGCTGATCGTGCTGCACGCGGGCCCGTTGCCGGAGGCGTTGGTTCAGGCGTAGGGCCCTCGGGTGCGGGACTGCCGGGGGCGGGCCTGCCGGGTGCGGGACTCTCCGGTCCCTGAGTCCCGCACCCCGTCAGGCCTCAGGCGTCCAGCGCCTTGCGCCACTCCCGTACCGCCGCCGCGTCGACCGGGGCCGACCACCCCGCGGGCCGCGCCGCGCCGCCGATGTGGAAGGCGTCGATCCGCGCCGCCAGCAGCCGGGGCAGGTGGTGCAGGTGGAGGCCGCCGCCGACCAGGATCTGCGCCTGGTATCCCGGCTCGCCGCTCCGGGCCGCCTCGGCCAGGAGGGTCGGGATTCCGGCGTCCACCCCGTCCGGGGAGCCCGCCGTGAGGAACGTGTCGAGGCCGGGCAGGTCCGCGAGCTGCTTGCGCAGGGCGTCCCGGTCCGTGGCCCGGTCGATCGCCCGGTGGAACGTCCACCGGCAGCCGTCCAGCTCGGCGACGAGCCGCTCGACGGCGACGAGGTCGGCGTGGCCCTCCGTGTCGAGGAAGCCGAACACGAACTCGTCGGCCCCCGCCTCCCGCAGCTCGCGGGCCCGGCCGACCAGGACGTCGATGTCACCGGCGGCGAAGCCGTCCGCCGTCCTGAGCATCACGCGCAGCGGGATGTCCACGGCGGACCTGATCGCCGCGAAGGTCTCCCGGGACGGGGTGAGACCGTCGGCGGCCATGTCGGTGACCAGTTCCAGGCGGTCTGCACCACCGGCCTGAGCGGCGACCGCGTCCTCCGCGTCGAGAGCGATCACCTCCAGGACTGCACGGTTGCTCATGGGTCCCCATTCCTCCGATACACAGCGACAGGTCCGATACACGGCTACTGACCTACACGGCTATAGGTCTAGTCCAATGGCCAGCCTACGGGCGGTCGGCGGGCGGCGCAGCCCTCTATCTGAACGCACGGACCCGGCGGTACGCGAACCGGCCCCGCAGACGAGTGACGCACCCCTCCCGTCCCACCTTGCACTTCATAGGGGAGGGGGGTATACATGAGGAGAGACAGAGATACCCCCTGGGGGTATCTGGGACGGCTTCAGGGAGGACCCCCGTGTCCGCGCACTCCGCCACCACCGCAACCACCGCCGCCGGATCCCCCGGGGCCGAGGCCGGTACCACCGCGGTCGAGCTCGCGATCGGCGGGATGACCTGCGCCTCGTGCGCGGCCCGTATCGAGAAGAAGCTCAACCGGATGGACGGCGTCGAAGCCACCGTGAACTACGCCACCGAGAAGGCGAAGGTCACCTTCGCGGGCGCCGACGTGTCCGTCGAGGATCTGATCGCGACCGTCGAGGCCACCGGCTACACCGCCCGGCCGCCCGCACCGCCCGCCGAAGCCGCCGCCCCGCCACCGGGGAGCGGCGACACGGAACAGGGCGCGGCCGAGGACGACGGGCTCACCACCCTGCGCCAGCGGCTGATCACCGCCGTCCTCCTCGCCGTACCGGTGATCGCGATGGCGATGATCCCGGCGCTCCAGTTCGACTACTGGCAGTGGCTCTCCCTGACGCTCGCCGCGCCGGTCGTCACCTATGCCGCCTGGCCGTTCCACCGGGCCGCCTGGACGAACGCGAAGCACGGCGCGGCGACGATGGACACGCTGATCTCCGTCGGCACGTCGGCCGCGTTCCTGTGGTCGGTGTGGGCGCTGTTCTTCGGGACGGCGGGCATGGTCGGCATGACGCACCCCTTCGAGTTCACCATCGCCCGCAGCGACGGCGCCGGGAACATCTACCTGGAGGCCGCGGCCGGAGTGACGGCGTTCATCCTCGCCGGGCGCTACTTCGAGGCGCGCTCGAAGCGGAAGGCCGGGGCGGCGCTGAAGGCGCTGATGGAGCTGGGGGCGAAGGAGGTCACGGTTCTGCGCGACGGCGTCGAGACGACGATCCCGACCTCCGAGTTGCAGGTCGGGGACCGTTTCCTGGTCCGTCCCGGGGAGAAGATCGCGACGGACGGGACCGTGGTCGAGGGCTCCTCCGCCGTGGACGCCTCGATGCTGACGGGCGAGTCCGTGCCCGTCGAGGTCACGGTCGGCGACACCGTCACCGGCGCCACCCTCAACGCCGGCGGACGCCTCGTCGTCGAAGCCACCCGTGTCGGCGCCGACACCCAGCTCGCCCGCATGGCCAAACTCGTCGAGGACGCCCAGAACGGCAAGGCCTCCGCCCAGCGCCTCGCCGACCGCATCTCCGCCGTCTTCGTCCCGATCGTCATCGCCCTGGCCCTGGGCACCCTCGGCTACTGGCTCGGCAACGGCGCCGGACTCACCGCCGCCTTCACCGCGGCCGTCGCCGTCCTCATCATCGCCTGCCCCTGCGCCCTCGGCCTCGCCACCCCCACCGCCCTCATGGTCGGCACCGGACGCGGCGCCCAACTCGGCATCCTCATCAAGGGCCCCGAGGTACTGGAGACCACCCGCCGCGCCGACACCATCGTCCTGGACAAGACCGGCACGGTCACCACGGGCCGCATGACCCTCCAGACCACCCACACCACCGACACCACCACCGAGGCCGAAGTCCTGCGGCTGGCGGGTGCGTTGGAGAACGCCTCCGAGCACCCCATCGCCCAGGCGGTGGCGTCCGCCGCGACCGACGCCACCGGCCCCCTCCCCACCCCCGAGGACTTCGCCAACATCCCCGGCCTCGGCGTCCAGGGCATCGTCGAGGGCCACGCCGTCCTCGTCGGGCGCGAACAGCTCCTGGCCGAGTGGGAGATCCGTCTGCCCGCTCCTCTCGCCGAGGCGAAGAAGGCCGCGGAGGCCGCCGGGCGCACGGCGATCGCCGTCGCCTGGGACGGTGAGGCGCGGGCGGTGCTGGAGGTCGCCGACGCGGTGAAGGACACGAGCGCCGAGGCCGTCCGCCGGCTCCGCGCCCTCGGTCTGACCCCGATCCTCCTCACCGGCGACAACCGGGCCGTGGCGGAGTCGGTCGCGGCCGAGGTCGGCATCGACGAGGTGTACGCGGAGGTCATGCCGCAGGACAAGGTCGACGTGGTCAAGCGCCTTCAGGCCGAGGGCCGTTCGGTCGCGATGGTCGGGGACGGGGTCAACGACGCCGCCGCCCTCGCCCAGGCCGATCTGGGGCTCGCGATGGGCACCGGCACCGACGCCGCCATCGAGGCCGGGGACCTGACCCTCGTCCGCGGCGACCTCAACGCCGCCGCCGACGCGATCCGCCTCTCCCGCCGCACGCTGTCCACCATCCGCACCAACCTCTTCTGGGCCTTCGCCTACAACGTCGCCGCCCTCCCGCTGGCCGCCGCCGGGCTGCTCAACCCGATGATCGCCGGGGCCGCGATGGCCTTCTCGTCGGTCTTCGTGGTCGGCAACTCCCTGCGGCTGCGCACCTTCAAGGGGGCGTGAGGCCCCCGCCCTGGAGGCTGAGCGCGGCGGGACCCCACGGTCCCGCCGCGCTGCTGTGCGTGTACGGGTACGCGCCCGGCTCACGCGCCTACGAAACGCAGCCGGGTCCCCGGCACCGCCTGGGCCGCCGCGGCGAGGGCCCGTTCGGGGACGACGCCGACCACCGGGTAACCGCCGGTCGTCGGATGGTCGTTGAGGAAGACGACGGGGCAGCCGTCCGGCGGCACCTGGATCGCGCCCAGCACCATGCCCTCGCTGGGCAGTTCCTCCGTACGGGACCGCTCCAGCGGCGGGCCCTCCGTGCGCAGGCCGATGCGGTTGCTGTGCGGCGAGACCCGGTAGGCGGCGGTGAGGAGCGTACGGAGCGCGGCCTCGGTGAACCAGTCGTCGCGGGGCCCGGGATGGACCGGGAGCACCAGTTCGGCGGGGGCGCCCGGCCAGGGCACTGGGCCGGCGGACGGCGGCGGGCCGCCCGACGCCGGTTCGCCCAGGGGGAGTTCGTCGCCCGCGCTCAGCGGGGCGGGCCCGAGCCCCGAGAGGAGGTCCGCCGAACGGCTGCCCAGCACCGGGTCCGGCACGAGCCCGCCCGCGAACGCCAGGTAGCTCCGGAGCCCGGTCCCGGCCGGACCCGCGTCCAGCACCGCGCCCGCGGGCACCCGGACCGGCGCGCCCCACGCCACCGGCCGCCCGTCGACCGTCACCCGGCAGCCCGCCCCGCCGACGACGGCGACGACGGGCCGGTCCGGGCGGACCGCGCACCCGGTGAGGGTGGTCTCCAGGACAGCGGCGTCCGGCGGGTTGCCCACCAGGCGGTTGGCCAGCCGGGCGGCGGGCGCGTCCAGTGCCCCGGCCCGCCCGACCCCGAGGTGCGCATGGCCGGGGCGGCCCGCGTCCTGCACGGTGGTCAGGGCTCCGGGACGTACGACGTGGAGGTGGCGTCCCGCGACCGGAATCATGCGTCCGCCCGGCTGTCAGCCTGGAGGTCGCCCGCGCGGGGAGCGGGCAGCGCGGCCGCCTTCCCCGCCTCGACCGGTACGAACCTGACCGGCGTCCCCGGCACCAGCAGCGCCGCCGGTTCCCGGCCCGGATCCCACAGGATCCCCGGGTCCGGCATCCGCCCGACGAGCTGCCAGCCGCCGGGAGAGGGGCGCGGGTACACCCCCGTGTAGGGCCCGGCGAGGGCCACCGCCCCGGCCGGGACCCGGGTGCGCGGGATCGTGCGCCGGGGCACGTGCAGCCGCTCGGGCAGCCCGGTGAGATAGCCGAACCCGGGGGCGAACCCGCAGAACGCCACCCGGAACGCGGTACGGGAGTGCAGGGCGGCCACCTCGTCGGCCCCGACGCCCCAGAGCGCGGCGACCTCGTCGAGGTCCGGGCCGTCGTAGATCACGGGGACCTCGACCGGCTCGCCGCCCTCGCGGCGCAGCGGCTCCACCCGCCACGAGGCGAGCTCCCGGGCCAACCGGCCCCTGGCCCCGGGCGTGGGGTCCGCGATCCCGTCGAGCAGGACGGTGCGGGCGGCCGGGACGATGTCGCGTACGGCGGGGAGTTCGCCGCGCTCGCGACGCCGGAGCAGTTCGGCGTGGAAGGCCTCGGCGTGCTCGCCGTCGGCCAGCTCGACGACCAGCGCGTGCGGTCCGGCGGACAGGACGCGCAGCTCCCCCAGGCCACCGGGACCACCGGAGCCGCTCACGCGAACGCCCGTACCGCGACGCCCGCTTCCTCCAGGGCGGTCCGCACCCGGCGGGCGAGGGCCGCCGCGCCCGGGGTGTCCCCGTGGACGCAGAGCGAGCGCGCCGAGACGGGGATGCGGCTGCCGTCCGCCCCGGTCACCGCCCGCTCGACGGCCATCCCGACGCTCCGGCGTACGACGTCGTCCGCGTCGTGCACCACCGCGCCCGGCTCGCCGCGGGGTACGAGGGTGCCCTGCGGGGTGTACGCGCGGTCGGCGAAGGCCTCTTCCACGGCGGGCAGTCCGGCCTCCGCCGCGTGGGCGAGCAGCCGGGATCCGGGCAGTCCGAGTACGGCCAGGCCGCCGCCCGCGAGCCGGACGCCCGCGACGACGGCGGCGGCCTGGTCGTCGTCCCAGACGGCCCGGTTGTAGAGCGCGCCGTGCGGTTTGACGTAACTGACGGTGGATCCGGCGGCTTGGGCGAAGACCCGCAACGCTCCTATCTGGTAGGCGATCTCGGCGGTCAGCTCGGCGGGCGGCACGTCCATCGACCGCCGCCCGAACCCGGCCAGGTCCCGGTAGGAGACCTGCGCCCCGATCCGTACGCCGCCGGCCGCCGCCGCGTCGCAGACCCGCCGCATCACGGAGGCGTCGCCCGCGTGGAAGCCGCAGGCTACGTTGGCGCTCGTGACGCAGGCGAGGAGCGCGTCGTCGTCGGTCAGGGTCCAGTTGCCGAAGCCCTCGCCGAGGTCGGCGTTGAGATCGATCATCACGCGCGCACGGTAGGGCGGGTCCCGGCCGGGCGACAAGGGCCGGTCCGGTGGGCGGAACCCTCGCACCCCTGACGCTCCTCCCCTGACACCCCCGCACCCCTGACGCCTCTCCCCTGACCCCGTACGCCATGAACCGGCCACGTACGTCCTAGAGTCGCCCCCATGACGGACCACAGCCCCCACCCGCCCCACGGTTCCGACAGCTCGGACAGCTCCGACGGCTCCGGCGGCGACGCCGAAGCCGGTCTCCGGGAGCGCTGGCACGACACGCTGGTGGCCGCGCGCGCCGGGGCGGAAGGGCCCGACCCGCTGCCGTACGCCGAGAACCTCCTCGCCCGCTGGGCCGAACCGCAGCGCCGCTACCACACGACCGCCCACCTGAGCACGGTCCTGGACCGCGTGGACACGCTGGCCGGTCACGCCGACGACGTGCACGCGGTACGGCTCGCCGCCTGGTTCCACGACGCGGTGTACCGGCCCGACCGGAGCGAGAACGAGGAGCGCAGCGCCGCCCTCGCCGAACGCGCGCTGCCCGAGGCGGGTGTGCCGGACGCGGTGACGGAGGAGGTCGCCCGGCTGGTGCGGCTCACCATCACGCACGACCCGGCCGAGGGCGACCGCAACGGCGAGGTGCTGTGCGACGCCGACCTGGCGGTCCTGGCGGGCGGCCCGCAGGAGTACGGGGCGTACGCGGCCCAGGTCCGGGAGGAGTACGGCTTCGTCCCGGACGAGGCGTTCCGGGCGGGCCGGGCGGCGGTGCTGCGGCAACTCCTCGACCTGCCCCGGTTGTTCCGTACGCCGTACGGCGCGGCGGAATGGGAGGCGCGGGCCCGGCACAACCTGGCGACGGAGCTGGAGTTGCTGGCCTCCTCCGGCACGGGCTGACCACGTGCCCCGCCCCTCGAATGTTCCGGTTCGTTCACGGTGTCGTCCCGGTCACGCCCTCGCCCGACCGGTGGAGCCCATCGACCGCTAACGTCTCGCATCGCAGATGCACACACTCTGCAAAGACAGTCCGTTCATCTTTCCGCTCATACAACTCCTCGGGGGTAAGGCGAAATGTCCAAGGGACTCGGCACGAAGGTCGGCAGAACTTCCCGGCGGCGAATACTGCGACTGGCCGGGGGCGGTCTCACGATGGCGGTGCTCGGAGCCGGCCTGACCGGCTGCGAGGACGAGCTCGAGACCGGCGGCGAGGGCAGCATCCCGCCGCCGCGCAGCAAGTCCCCCGAGAACGGCAAGGCGCCCTCGGACGGCGGGGCCCCCGCGCCGCTGTGGACGAAGTCCGTCCCGGCGCAGACGTACGGGGACAACGACGAGCTGGTGACCGTGGACGGCGTGGTGATCGCGAGCGGTGATCCGCTGGCCGCGCTCGACGGCGCGAGCGGCAAGGAGCGGTGGTCGCTGCCCGGCGGTGCGGTGCCCGGTGCGCCGCTGCTGCTGGGCAACGGCACGCTCTACCTGGCCAGCGGCACGTACGACGGCAACGTCATCGGCTACGTACCGGGGTCCGGCAAGGAGACCTGGCGCAGCCACCTCGGCAAGGAGTACCGGCAGCCCCGGCCGATCGCGGTGGACGGCGAGCAGGTGTACGTCATCGCCGAGATCCTGGAGGCCGACGGCTCGTCCCGCACCAATGTGATCGCCGCGCTGAACAGCACCACGGGCAAGGTCGCCTGGAAGGAACAGCGGGACCTCGGCACCCAGCAGAACGGCATCCACGCCGCCGTGCAGGGCCGCCATCTCGTCTACACCGACTTCAAGAACAACCTGACGGTCCGCGACACCGCCACCGGCAGGCAGGTGTGGACGCAGAAGACGACGAAGACGAGCTACGGGCCGTTCGTCGTCCACCAGGATCTGGTGATCGTCCCGCAGGGTCAGCGGCTCCAGGCCTTCGCGCTGTCCGACGGGGCCGAGAAGTGGTCCGTGGAGGCCGAGGAGTTCTCCCTGTTCCGCGAGCCGAGCCTCGTGGAGGACGTGCTGTACATCGCGGACAGCGGTCGCACGCTGTGGGCCCTCCAGCCGGCCACCGGGAAGAAGGTCTGGCAGTCCACGGCCCTCAAGGACGCGAGCGCGCAGGTGCCCCGGCAGTTCGTCAAGGCGGGCGGCACCCTCTACGCGGCCACCGACCTCGACCCGCAGGGCGGCGTCCACGCCTTCGACCCGAAGACGGGCGCCCTGCGCTGGACGTTCAACGACAAGACCGGCGACCACCACGCCTGGCTGGTGGCCACCGACGGGAAGCGCGTCTACGCCCTGCACGGCAAGAAGCTGCACGCCCTGCCCGTGTGACACGTGACCGGTGTGCACGTGACCTGTGTGACAGGGGTGTGAACGGGCGGGCCCTCCCCCTGCGCCGGGGAATGCGGAAGCGTTCCCCGGCGTTGGGACGAGTCATGCCCGACTCTGCCGCCCGCCGCGCACCCATGCCCCTGGCCGTATACGTTCTCGGCCTCTCGGTCTTCGCACTCGGCACCAGCGAGTTCATGCTGTCGGGCCTGCTCCCGCCGATCGCCGACGACATGAACGTGTCGATCCCGCAGGCTGGGCTCCTCATATCCGCGTTCGCGATCGGCATGGTGGTCGGCGCCCCGCTGCTGGCCGTCGCCACGCTGCGGCTGCCGCGCCGCACCACCCTCGTCGCGCTGATCTCGGTGTTCGGCCTGGGCCAGATCGCGGGTGCGCTGGCTCCGACGTACGAGGTCCTCTTCGCCTCCCGCGTCGTGAGCGCGCTGGCCTGTGCGGGTTTCTGGGCGGTCGGCGCGGCCGTGGCCATCGCGATGGTCCCGGTGAACCAGCGAGCGCGGGCGATGGCCGTGATGATCGGCGGCCTGTCCGTCGCCAATGTGCTGGGCGTGCCGCTGGGGGCGTTCCTCGGCGAGCACCTCGGCTGGCGGTCGGCGTTCTGGGCGGTGGGCGCGGCCTCGGCGGTGGCCCTGGTCGGCGTCGTCACGCGTATCCCGCACATCCCGCTGCCCGAGAAGAAGCCCGAGCTCAAGCGGGAGCTGACGATCTACCGGGACCGGCAGGTCTGGCTGGCGATCGTGATCACCGCGCTCGCGGCGGGCGGGGTGTTCTGCGCGTTCAGCTATCTCGCGCCGCTGCTGACGGACGTGGCGGGCCTCGGCTCGGGCTGGGTGCCGTGGATCCTCGGCCTGTTCGGGGTGGGTGCGCTGATCGGCACGATGATCGGCGGCCGGGTCGCGGACGCGCACCTCTTCGGGGTGCTGCTGAGCGGGATCACGGCGTCGACGGTGTTCCTGGTGGCGCTGGCCCTGTTCGCCTCCGGCCAGGCGGCGGTGATCGCGCTGTCCTTCCTGCTGGGCCTGTCCGCCTTCTTCACGGCCCCCGCGCTGAACGCCCGGATGTTCAACGTTGCCGGGGCCGCCCCGACGCTGGCCGGGGCCACCACGACGGCCGCGTTCAACCTGGGCAACACGAGTGGCCCCTGGCTCGGCGGCACGGTGATCGACCTGGACTTCGGCTTCGCCTCCACGGCCTGGGCGGGCGCGGCTATGACCGCTCTGGCCCTGGCGGCGGTGGGCGTGGCGCTGCGCCTCCAGCGCGGCGGCGGCGAGGGCGGGACCGACGGGTCGCGGTCGCGGTCACACTCCCGGCTGATCGCGAAGAGCGCGGCGGCTCGCGCCGGGCGTCCGGCGGAAGCCGGTTCCGTCCCGTCGACGGGCGCGTGACTCCGTAGCCCCGGGCCCACCCGACCGCTTTCGGCCGCCGCCCGGCCGATAGTCGTCGGGGCGCCGAACAGCAGCCGAAAAAGTCACTACCGACCAGTAGTGAGACGGTCACCTGCCCTTCATTATTGAGCGCGAGCATGACAACCCGTCGTCCGATCGACGCACGGGCCATCGCAGGTTTCCCACCCAGGAGTCCTCATGCATGCAGGCGCCACCGTCCAGCGCACCGCCGCGACGCTGACCGCGACGCTCGCCCTGGTCGCGATCCCCGTCGCCTCGGCCGGAGCGACGGAGATGACGGCCCCGGCCCGCCCCGCCCCCGTGACCGCCTCCGCGACCCCGGCCGCCGCCCTCGCCGCGGACGTCGACTACGCCGCCTGGCGGCGGGACGTCGCGGCGGTCGTCGCCGCGGCTCGCCCCTGGATCGAGGCCCGGACGGAGAACGCCGGCAGCGAGAAGCAGGCGATCGTCCTGGACATCGACAACACCGCGCTGGAGACGCACTTCCACCCGTTCTGGAAGCTGCCCACCCCCGCCGTCGGCGACGTCCGCGAACTGGCCCGCTACGCGGATGCGCGCGGTGCGGCCGTCTTCTTCGTCACCGCACGGCCGGGCATCATCCACTCCCTCACGGACTGGAACCTGAAGAAGGCCGGCTACCCGGTCGACGGCCTCCGCGTCCGCAGCCTGCCCGACCTCTTCGAGGAGGTCAGCGCCTACAAGACCGAGCAGCGGGCGGAGATCGAGGCGAAGGGCTACAAGATCATCGCCAATATCGGGAACAACACCACCGACCTCGTCGGCGGCCACGCCGAACGCGGCTTCAAGCTCCCGGACTACGACGGCGCGCTCTCCTAGGGCCTCTCGTCAGGGGCCGGAGGGGCGCCCCGCAGGCGCGGGCCGCCCCTTCGGCCTCCGCAGTCCGGCGGCCGTGAGCCGCCGGACCAGCTCCTTCGAGCCGACCTCCCGGGCCCCGGCCCGCACCGCGTCCGCGTAGTGCGCCTCCGGTACGTCGTAGTGGTCGCGCTCGAAGGCGCGCGGCGGGCAGCCGATCGCGGCGGCGAAGGCGTGCAGCTCCTCGAACGAGACATCGCTCACCAGGTGCGACCAGAGGCGGCCGTGTCCGGGCCAGGTGGGCGGGTCGATGTAGAGCGTCACCGCCGCAGCACCTCGCCGAGCGCCCCGACCGGCGCCACCGCCACGGCCGCCTTGGTGCAGACCCAGTGCGGGTCGGGCCCGAGTTCCGGCTCGACGTCCAGGGCGTGCGGCTCCTCCTCCGGCGAGCACGCGGGGCACAGCGGCCACCGCCCGTACCGCTCCAGCAGCGCGTCCTGGACGTCCTGGGCGACCAGCCCCGCGACGAACTCCGCGCCCTCGGGCCACTGCTCCACCCACCAGCGCCGGTGCGTCACCGCGTCCTCGACCAGCGAGACGATGTCCGCCTCGGCGACGTCGGCCGCCGTCAGGTCGGCCATGACGAGGGCGCGGGCGGTGTGCAGGGACTGCTCCAGGGCGTTCAACTCCATGTCCCCATTGTGCGCCCGCGCGCAGAAGGCTCATCAGAAGATCCCGCTGCAGCCCCCGCTGAAGATCCCGCCAGAGGTAGGGACCAAAGGGGGTTGACGGACCCGGAGGTTGAAAATATCTTTCAGATGTGACCAGTGATGTGAAGGAAATTTTCAGCAGCGACTCGCCGCCGGCGCCCGCGGCCCTCGCCGCCAAGGTCCGGACCCTCGCCCCCTCCATGACCCGCTCGATGCAGCTGGTCGCCGAAGCCGTGGCGGGCGACCCGGCCGGCTGCGCCGCCCTCACCGTCACCGGTCTCGCCGAGCGCACCGGCACCAGTGAAGCCACTGTCGTCCGCACCGCCCGCCTCCTCGGCTACCCCGGCTACCGGGACCTGCGCCTCGCGCTGGCCGGTCTCGCCGCGCACCAGGAGTCGGGCCGGGCCCCGGCCGTCACCGCCGACATCGCGGTGGACGACCCGATCGCCGACGTGGTCGCCAAGCTCGCCTACGACGAGCAGCAGACCCTCGCCGACACCGCCGCCGGGCTCGACACCGTACAGCTGGGGGCGGCCGTCGCCGCCGCCTCGACCGCCCGCCGTATCGACATCTACGGCGTCGGGGCGTCCTCCCTCGTCGGCCAGGACCTGGCGCAGAAGCTGCTCCGGATCGGGCTGATCGCCCACGCCCACATGGACCCGCACCTCGCGGTGACCAACGCCGTGCAGCTGCGCTCCGGCGACGTGGCCATCGCGATCACGCACTCCGGCTCCACCGGTGACGTGATCGAGCCGCTGCGGGTCGCCTTCGACCGCGGGGCGACGACGATCGCGATCACCGGGCGGCCCGACGGGCCCGTGTCGCAGTACGCGGACCATGTGCTGACCACGTCCACCGCGCGCGAGAGCGAGCTGCGCCCCGCCGCCATGTCCAGCCGGACGAGCCAGCTGCTCGTCGTGGACTGCTTGTTCATAGGCGTCGCGCAGCGGACGTACGAGACCGCCGCGCCCGCCCTGGCCGCCTCCTACGAGGCGCTGGCCCACCGCCACACCCCGCGCACCCGCTGACCGCTCCCCGCCGCCCCACCCCCGTACGCGTACGAGACCGAGCACCCCGAGAAAGCTGAGCCGCACCTCATGACCTCCACCACCGACGCGAACACCGACACCCCCGGCGCCACCGGCACCCCCGGGGCCTCCGGGACGTACGGCGAGCTCCGTGCCCAGCTGGCCACGCTCACCACCGAGGCGTTCCGCCCCGAGCTGGCCGAGATCGACCGGCTGTCCACCGAGGAGATCGCGCGGATCATGAACGGCGAGGACGCCACGGTCCCGGCCGCCGTCGCCGAGCGGCTGCCGCAGATCGCCGCGGCCATCGACGCCACCGCCGAGCGCATGGCGCGCGGCGGCCGGCTGATCTACGCGGGCGCGGGCACGGCGGGCCGCCTCGGGGTGCTGGACGCCAGCGAGTGCCCGCCCACCTTCAACACCGACCCGGCCGAGGTCGTCGGCCTGATCGCGGGCGGCCCCTCCGCCATGGTCACGGCCGTCGAGGGCGCGGAGGACAGCAAGGAGCTGGCCGCCGCCGACCTGGACGCGCTGAAGCTGACCGCCGACGACACGGTGGTCGGTATCTCCGCCTCCGGCCGTACGCCGTACGCGATCGGCGCGGTCGAGCACGCCCGCGCACGCGGGGCCCTGACGATCGGCCTCTCCTGCAACGCGGACTCGGCGCTCGCCGCGGCAGCGGAACACGGCCTGGAGGTCGTCACAGGACCCGAACTGCTCACCGGCTCGACCCGGCTGAAGGCGGGCACGGCCCAGAAGCTGGTCCTCAACATGATCTCGACGGTCACGATGATCCGGCTCGGCAAGACGTACGGGAATCTCATGGTCGACGTCCGCGCTTCCAACGAGAAGCTGCGGGCCCGCTCCCGGCACATCGTCTCCCTGGCCACCGGCGCGTCCGACACCGCGATCGAGGCCGCCCTCGCCGCCACCGACGGCGAGGTCAAGAACGCGATCCTGGTCATCCTCGGCCAGGTCGACGGCCCCACCGCCGCCCGGCTCCTCACCGAGTCCGACGGCCACCTCCGCGCCGCGCTCGCGGCCGTACGCACCACCTGACCCACCGGGTATCCCCACCCCCCGCACAGCAAGGCACCCAGCACCATGGCCACTGAAGACAAGAACCGCGCCACCGCGGCCGCGATCCTGCCGCTCGTCGGCGGGGCCGCGAACGTCGCCTCCATCGCCCACTGCATGACCCGGCTCCGCCTCGGGCTGCACGACAGGTCCCTCGTCGACGACGAGGCGCTGAAGGCCCTGCCCGCCGTGATGGGCGTCGTCGAGGACGACACGTACCAGATCGTGCTGGGACCGGGCACGGTCGCCCGGGTCACCCCGGAGTTCGAGCAGCTGGTGGAGGAGGCCCGCGAGGCCGCACCGGCCCCTGACCCCGGTGGTCCGGCCGCCGTCTCCGCCGACGATCTGGCGGCACAGGGCGCGGCGATCAAGGCACAGCAGAAGGCGAAGAACGCGACGCCCTTCAAGCTGTTCCTGCGGAAGATCGCCAACATCTTCGTGCCGCTGATCCCGGCACTGATCGGCTGCGGGATCATCGCGGGCCTGAACGGTCTGCTGGTGAACCTTCAGTGGCTGCCCGCCGTGACGCCCGCGCTGGCGGCGATGGCGTCGGGCTTCATGGCGCTGATCGCGGTGTTCGTGGGCTACAACACGGCGAAGGAGTTCGGCGGTACGCCGATCCTGGGCGGTGCGGTCGCGGCGATCATCGTCTTCCCGGGCGTCGCGAACATCGACGCCTTCGGCCAGACCCTCTCGCCCGGCCAGGGCGGTGTGCTCGGCGCGCTGGGCGCCGCGGTCCTCGCGGTGTACGTGGAGAAGTGGTGCCGCCGCTGGGTGCCGGAGGCGCTGGACGTCCTGGTCACCCCGACCCTCACGGTGCTGATCTCCGGCCTGGTGACGATCTTCGGCCTGATGTTCGTGGCCGGGGAGATCTCCTCCGCGATCGGCACGTTCGCCGACTGGCTGCTCTCCAACGGCGGCGCGGGCGCGGGCTTCGTGCTCGGCGGCCTGTTCCTGCCGCTGGTCATGCTGGGCCTGCACCAGGCGCTGATCCCGATCCACACGACCCTCATCGAGCAGCAGGGCTACACGGTCCTGCTGCCGATCCTGGCGATGGCCGGGGCCGGCCAGGTCGGCGCGGCGATGGCGGTCTACTTCCGCCTCCCCCGCAACGAGTCGATCCGCCGCACCATCAAGTCGGCGCTCCCGGCGGGCCTGCTGGGCGTCGGAGAACCGCTGATCTACGGCGTCTCGCTCCCGCTGGGCCGCCCGTTCATCACGGCGTGCGTGGGCGGGGCGTTCGGCGGCGGCTTCGTCGGCCTGTTCAACCAGCTCGGCGACACGGTCGGCTCGACGGCCATCGGCCCGTCCGGCTGGGCCCTGTTCCCGCTGCTGGACGGCAACCACGGCCTGGGCTCGACGATCGCGATCTACGGGGCCGGTCTGCTGGTGGGCTACGTCGCCGGCTTCCTGGCCACGTATTTCTTCGGCTTCAGCAAGGACCTGCTGACCGAGTTCAACGTCTCCCAGGAACCGGCCCCGTCCACGATCGCGGCGACGGGCGGCACGACCCCTTCCGCGACGCCCCCTTCCGCGGGCGGCCCGGACACCCCGGACCCCGGCACCGACCCGGCGAAGGCCCCGGCGGGGGTCTGACCTCCGCCCCCGAGCGCGGCCGGCCTCCGCCACCCACCCCCGGGGGCGGAGGCCGGCCGCGTCCTGCGGACTACGTCTCAAGGGCCGCCCCACCCCGGTCTCCGGCCCGATCCGCCCTGGCATCCCGCCGCCTAGCGTCGTCCCCATGCGAATCGGACTGCTCGGCACCGGAAATGTCGCCCGCGCCCTGGCCAACGGCTGGCGCGCCGCAGGGCACGACGTACTCCTCGGATCGCGTCAACCGAAGGAACGGACCGACCTCGGCCTGCCCGTCGCGGGCCTCGACGAGACAGCCGCCCATGCGGAGGTCCTGGTCAACGCGACGCCCGGCGGCGTCTCCGTGGACCTGCTCCGCTCGATCGGTGCCCCGGCGCTGGCCGGCACCCTCCTGATCGACGTCGGGGTCGGCCTCTCCGACGACTTCAGCGCCCTCACCCACCCCAACAGCAGCCTGGGCGAACTGATCCAGGAGGCCTTCCCCCTGACCCCCGTCGTCAAGACGCTCTGCACGATGGACTCGACCACCATGGTCGCCCCGGGCGAACTCACCGAACCGGGCACGGTCTTCCTCTCCGGCGACGACCCCGAGGCCAAGGCCACCACGGGCCGGCTGCTCACGGACCTCGGCTGGCCGGCCTCCTCCCAGCTCGACATCGGCGGCATCACGACCGCACGCGGCCAGGAGCACTTCGCGTTCCTGTTCATGGGGATCGCGGGCGGAGTGAACTCCCACACCTTCAACATCAAGGTCGTCACCCGCCCGTAGGCACCCGACGGATCACGAAGCGCCCGGGAACTCCTCCGTCGGCAGCTGTACGTCGAACGGGGACGGCACGGTCAGCGGCTTGCCGAACGGCACCGCGTCCGTGAGCTTGAAGGTGCCGTCCTCGTTCGGCTCGGTGAACAGCGTGACCATCGGCCCCCGGGTGTCGAACCGGTCGATCAGCAGATACATCGGGACGCCCGCCCGGGCATACGCGCGGTACTTCTTGGTGCGCTCCTCCCGGGCGTTGCCGCGCGAGGTGATCTCGACGACGAGCAGCGCCTCGGCGGCGTCCATCGGGTCGCTGGTCTCGGGATCGGCGTCTGTGATCAATACCCTCGGCATGACCACCAGATCGGGGACGTACAGCTTGCCCAGCGGGGCAATGTGGACGCCGAGGGTCTGGTAGATCCCCAGCCCATCGGGCAGGCCCCTGTAGAGACGGCTCTGTACCGCCTCGGCGATCCCGTTGTGGTGTGCGTGCGGCGGCGGTACCAAAACGATCTGCCCCTCGTCGATCTCGGCGCGCCACCCCTCGGGCACGTCCAGCTCACGCCATGTCTGCAGGAGGTAGTCCCACGCGCGCCCATCCGATGTCTGGCCGTTCTCGACAAACGCTGCGGTCATCGCGGGTCCCTTCTTCCGTGGCCTTGCCGAGCAGGCTAGATCGGGGTTTCACGGCCGCCGGCCGTTCCCTCACAGCGTCCCACGAACGAGTGGTCGCGCGCAGGCAGCGCGCCCTTGCCGCCCGGCGACGCCGGCCCGTCCGCGGACATGAATTCCCCAGGAATCAGCGCGTGTAGGAAAAACATCAGCGGGAACCCGAATTTTCGGAGGTTGATAATCATGGTTCCCCTGCTTCTCGTTCTTCTGCTCGCCCTGCTTCTCTTCGGTGCCGGATTCGCGGTCAAGGCCCTCTGGTGGATAGCCGTGATCGTCCTGGTGCTCTGGCTCATAGGGTTCTTCGTCCGGCCCGCCGCGAGCGGTGGCCGACGTGGCCGGTGGTACCGCTGGTAGTCGCGCCGGGTGTAGGCCGCCCCTCCCCGGGCACACGAAGTCCGATCGCCGGAAGAGCACCGGGAAAACACCGGAAGGAATGACCCGGGCGACCTTCACGAAAGGAGCCACAATGAGCGACTCCCTGTGGGGCTACCAGCCATCGAGCGGTCATACCGCGGGAATCGATCTGACCGGCTATTCGGTCGAGGCGACCGACGGAAGTATCGGAAAGGTCGACAAGCATTCCGACGAGGTGGGCTCGGCCTATCTGCTCGTCGACATCGGGGGCTGGATCTTCGGCAAGGACGTCCTGCTGCCCGCCGGCACGGTGAAGCGCATCGACACGGAGGACCGGAAGGTCCACGTCGAGCTCACCAAGGAACAGGTCAAGGACTCCCCGGAGTTCGACCGTCACCGGCAGACCGAGGACCCGGGCTACCACGAGCAACTGTCCGCGTACTACCTGACGTACCGCATCATGTGACGCAGACCGGCGTACGCCCCCGAACGGCGGCGGGCCCGACCCCGAGGAGGGGCCGGCCCCGCCGCCTCACGCGTGAACCTCACGCGTGAACCTCACGCGTGAACCTCACGCGTGAACCTCACGCGCGGACCTCACGCGCGGGACGGACTCCCCTCAGCCCGCCAGGTCCGACCAGAACGGCACCCGGTCCCCGGCGGCACGCTCCGGCCAGGCCCTGTCCGAGCCCGGATCCCCGAACTCCCGCTCCACCCACTCCACCAGGTCTCGCCCGTAGTGAATGGTGTCCGCACCGACGACGGAGAGCACCACCCGCCCGGGAGCAACCGACTTCCCCTCCCCCGCCGCCAGATACCGGTGCCCGTGGAGCGGGATCAGCGTCGGTACGGTGGCGAGCGCGGCCCGTGCCGCCGCGACGGCCTCCGCCGGGTCCGCCGGGCGCGGCCCCCACCGCCCGCCGGGCAGCCAGCAGCCGTGCTCCACCGAGAACAGCATCCCCTCCACCGGCCACCCCAGCCGCTCCCGGATCACGTCCGGGTCGCCGTCCCGCCAGTCGGGCCACGGGTTCCGCGGGGACTCGCCCTCCTTCGGGGGCGCCGCCCGGTCCACCGGCAGCCCGGCCGCCAGGAAGGCCCGGTGGCCGGGGGCGAACACGATGCCGTACTCCGCCTCGATCCGGTCGAACTCCGCATCGCTCAGCCCGGGTTCCAGCACGCACACGCCCAGCTCCGCCAGCCGGCGTGCCGCCCGTGCCCCTGCCCGTACTCCCTCGCGTACCGCCTCGTCACCGGTCATCGGAGCAGCGTAACGACCACCGCTCTGGGAGCGCTCTCAACGCTGTCGGCGCCCGGCGCTAGGCTGTAGACGATCCGGCGGCGACACCGAGCACGCATCACGCACAGGTACGCGCAGACGCAGACGCGAGAGGCAGACGCGGAAGCACGCACCCGCCCGCGTATCGCCGCCCCGTCGACAAGGAGCGACCGCCTTGCCCGAGCAGTCCCCCGGGTCCCGCCCCACCCTGGAAGCCGTCGCCGCACGCGCGGGGGTGTCGCGGGCCACCGCCTCGCGGGTCGTCAACGGGGGCGACGGCGTCCGCAAGCCGCTCGTGGACAAGGTGCTCAAGGCCGTCGAGGAGCTGGGCTACATCCCGAACCACGCGGCGCGGACCCTCGTCACGCGGCGCACCGGCGCGGTGGCCGTGGTCATCGCGGAGCCGGAGACCCGGTTCTTCTCGGACCCCTTCTTCTCCCAGCAGATCCGGGGCATAAGCAAGGAGCTCACCGCCCACGACACCCAGCTCGTCCTGCTGCTCGTGGAGGGGCCCGGGGACTTCGACCGGATCGCCCGGTATCTGGCCGGCGGCCATGTCGACGGGGCGCTCGCGTTCTCCCTGCACACCGACGACCCGGTCCCCGCGATCACCCGGCGGGCGGGCATCCCGGCGGTGTACGGCGGGCGGCCCAGCTGGACCGCCGACCCGGGCGACCAGGCCGTCCCGTACGTCGACGCGGACAACCGGGGCGGGGCGCGGATGGCCGTGCAGTATCTGCGGGACCTCGGGCGGGAGCGCATCGCGCACATCGCCGGGCCCGCCGACCAGACCTCCGCGATGGACCGGCTGGACGGCTACCGGGACGTGCTGCTGGACGTGGACCCGACGCTCGTCGCCGACGGGGCGTTCACCGTGGAGAGCGGGGCCCGGGCGATGGCGGAGCTGCTGGAGAGGCGGCCCGACCTGGACGCGGTGTTCGCCGCCAACGACCTGATGGCCTCGGGCGCGCTGCGGGTCCTGCGCGAGCGGGGGATCCCGGTGCCGGAGCAGGTGGCGCTGGTGGGGTTCGACGACATGGACTCGGTGGCCTCGGAGACCGATCCCCCGCTGACGACCGTCGGCCAGGAGATCGAGGGGCAGGGGCGGCTGATGGCCCGCCTGCTGCTGCGCGCCCTGGACCGGGACCGTACGGGCAGCGGGGACGTTCCGGAGTCGGTGATCACCCCGGTCACGCTGGTACGGCGGGCCTCCGCCTGAAGCGAGGCCGCTCCCGGGGCCGGCTCCGGCCCCGGTTCCGGTTCCGGTTCCGGTTCCGCGCAAACGTACGGCGGGCCTCCGCCTGAGGAACCGGAGACCCGCCGCGCTCTACGTCACCCTCACCGGTCGTCGACCGGCATCGGTCACTGGTACGGAATCCGCAGCACCGCCGCGTCCGTGCCGGTCTGCACCTGGGACGTGCCGTTGCCGAGCGCGTTCCAGATCTCCAGCCGGACCGTGCCGTTCTTCAGCTCGCCGAGGCTGCCGGTGGTCGCCTGCGCGCCGACCGCCTGCGTGTACTCCTCCCAGCCGGCGACCGGGTCGGTCGCGAAGTAGCGGAAGGTCTCGGTGCGGTCGAACGTGCCGTCGCCGGTCAGGTCGTAGCTGACCCGGACCTGCGGGGCGAGCCCGACCTTGGTGCCCGCGTCCACCCGGAGGCGGAACGCGGTGGCGGCCCCGGCGGCGACCTTGCCGTTGACCTTCTTCACCTCGTAGACGGTCGGGCGGTACGGGGTGCCGTCCCGGTTGACGCCGTCGGCCGAGGCGATGGTGTCCGCGCCCGCCGGGTCGGTGGTGGCGGTGGTGAGGACGCCGCCGGTCTTGAGGCGGAAGGTGTTGCCGGTGGACGGGTTGCCCGGGTCCGGGTCGGGGTCCGGGTCACCGCCGCCGGGCCCCGTGCTCGTGGCCGTCGAACGGGCGGGCACGGACAGGGTCTTGCCGTCGGAGAAGGTCACCGTACGGGCGCTGGAGCCGTGGTTGTGCGCGGTGTAGGTGCGCGTCCCGTTCTTGGAGAAGACGGCGGAGGTCGGGATGTCGCCGCTGACGGTCATGTCGGGGGCGCCCACCGCCGCGAGGGTGTTGATCCAGTGGTAGGTGTGCGCCTTGGACTCACCCTGCTCGGGGGTGTAGTTCCCGTTCACCCCGTCCCACTTGGCCTTCGCGGACGCCGGGTCGGAGAGCGACTCGAACTCCCAGAGCAGGTCGCGCCACTCCTGGGCGGGCCCGCCGTTCTCGCGCTCCATCTCGGCGATGTTCCGCTTGATGGCGGCCTTCTCGCGGGCCAGGTGGAGCGAACCGCCGGTCACCGGGAGGACGTTGATGCCGTGGATCTCCTCCGGGTTGGCGGTCCACCAGGTGGAGTACGCGCCGCCGCTGCCCCAGACCATGCCGACCGTGTCGTGGCCGAAGGAGGCGGGGAAGACCCGCTGCGAGGCGTCGAACCAGTACTGGGTGATCGCCTCGGACTCGGTGGTCAGCAGGTAGCTGCCGAGGTCCCGCAGCGCGTTGTCGCCGGTGGCCGAGCCGAAGAGCACCAGGGCGGCGCTCAGGTTGATCGACTCCGAGGACGACTCCTGGTTGTTGCCCGCCGCGAAGCCCTGGTGGCCGGAGGCCCAGCTGTGGCCGGCGTAGACGTCGAAGCCGCGCAGGAAGGGGTAGGCGGAGTCGGTGCGGCTGGCGTTGGCGGTGTCCCGGATCAGGTGCTTGATCATCGTGCCCCAGGCCGAGTCGGCCGCCCAGGCCTGGTCGTACTGGGCGATGATCGCCGCCGCGTATACGTAGTAGCTGTAGTGGAAGTGGTGGTCGTTGAGCTCGGTGTCGCTGCCGTACGAGGCCGGGTAGCCGGTCAGGGTCTTCCAGTCCTTGTCGTAGCTGAACTCACTGGCCCCGCCCGCCGTGAACCACTCCTGGAGCCGGCCCTTCATCAGGCCGAGGAGCTTGTCGCGGGTGGCGGTCTGGCCGATCTGGTCGGCGACGGGCACCAGCTGGGCGAGGCGGCCGAGCGCCTTGCCGGTCCAGTAGGTGTCGGTGGCCCCGGAGAACGGGTCGGAGGCGTTCGCGACCTCGTTGAGGTAGCCGGTCAGCCGGGCCTTGTCGACGCCGCTGGAGGCGGGCAGCGCGGGCACGACGCCGTTGTTCTTCTGGCTGGTGGTGAAGGTGGCGGACTCGCGCACCTTCATCGTGCCGCGCGGCGAGACGTACGTGTACGGGGTCAGCGCGTCCGAGGTGTGCAGCCACTGGTGGCGGTAGAGGGCCTGGAGCGTACCGCGCTCGGTGCCCTCCTTGGCCTCGGTGGTCAGGCTGTAGGTCGCCCGCACGTTGCCGCCGGTGGTCTGCCAGGCCACCTGGGAACCGGTGACGAAGCTGAAGGCGTACTTGCGGTAGGTGGCGAGCGCGTCCGTGGAGGGCAGCACGGCGAGCGAGAAGTAGTCCTTGGAGCCGAGCCCGGCGGTGATCGTGGAACCGGAGATGTTCCAGTCGCTGCCGGTCGGCGCGAAGAGCGCGTAGTGGTGCCCGGCGACGGTGATGCCGAGGACGTTGCCCTGGTCGGAGAAGACGGTGGGCGCGGAGGCGGTCGTGATGCGGGCGTCGCCGCCGGAGCCCTTGGCGTACACGAAGGGCATGCCGTGGCCGATGGTGGCCCGGAAGGTCCGCGAGCCGTCGGCCCAGTAGGGCGTGACGGTCCAGTCGGACCAGGCGTCGGCCTTGGTGTCGGGCGAGTTCAGCCCGGAGAGCCCTACGGTGAGGTCGGCCTTGTGGGCGTACTCGTACTGGCGGCCGTCGCCGACGATCGCGGGCGTGGTCGGGTAGCCGACCTCCAGGCCGGACGCCTTGGCCTGGTACGTGAGCGGGTGGCCGTACATGGGGGTGCTGTACGGGTTGTCGCCGTAGCGCTGGAAGGCCAGCGAGGACCACCAGTCGTTGGTCGGGACCGGCTTGGACCGGGCGGCGCTGGTGAGCTTCGGAGTGACGGGCGCCCCGGTGTTGGTGGTCGGCCCCTGGGTGCCGGCCGGGCGGGAGTCCGTGTAGCTGCCGGCGCCGGCGGGGATGGTGGCGGCGGCAGCGGGGGAAGCGGCGGGACCCAGGCCCACGGCGGCCACGGCGATCGCGAGGAGCGTCGCGGCCGCGGGTCTGGGGGTGACTCGGGAAACGAGTCCGGAGAGGGAGGTCAGCACGAGCAGCACCTCGATCATGGGGGGGCGAAGAGCGCGTTCGAGAGCGCTCTCAAGTGCCAAGGAACGTAAAACTCCTGAAACGTGAGTGTCAAGAGAACGCACACGGGCGCCAGTTGAGCGGACGCCGGATGTAACCCCAAGCTGTTATGCGTTCGAGTCTTGACGGGGCGGGGGTGGTGGGAGACGCTCCAGACGCAGGTTTTGAGAGCGCTCTCAAGGCGCTCGGTTCATCCCGAAGCCAAGGGAGGCTTCCCATGCCCATCGCCCGAGCCGCCAAGAGAGCCACCGCCCGCCTCGGCGCGGTCGTCCTCGCCGGGGCCCTCCTCGCCGCCTGTGGATCCAGCGACTCGTCGGACTCCTCCGACAGCGCGGGCGGGAAGGTCACGCTCAACGTCGACCTCTTCGGGTCCTTCGGCTTCAAGGAGGCCGGGCTCTACGAGGAGTACCAGAAGCTCAACCCGAACATCACGATCAAGCAGAGCGACACCCAGGACGAGGCGGACTACTGGAAGTCGCTTCAGACCCGGCTCGCGGGCGGCGGGGGCCTGGCGGACGTGCAGGGCGTGGAGGTGGGCCGGATCGCGTCGGTCACCCAGCAGCAGTCCGACAAGTTCCAGGACCTGAAGGAGTTCGGGGCCGACAAGCTCAAGGGCGAGTTCGCCGAGGCCAAGTGGTCGGCGGCGACCACCAAGGACGGCAAGATCCTCGGCCTCGGCACGGACGTCGGCCCCGAGGCGATGTGCTACCGCACGGACCTCTTCAAGGAGGCCGGCCTGCCCACGGACCGCGAGGAGCTCGCCGAGAAGTGGGCCACGTGGGACGGCTACCTGGAGCTGGGCAAGGAGTACAAGAAGAAGGCCCCCGCCAAGAGCGCCTGGCTGGACAGCGTCGGCTCGCTCTACGGGATCATGATCGGCCAGGAGAAGGAGCGCTACTACGACGCCTCCGGCGAGCTGATCTACGACAAGAACCCGGCGGTCAAGGAGGCCTGGGACACCTCCGTGGAGGCGGCCGAGGCGGGCCTGAGCGCCAAGCTCGACCAGTGGTCCCCGCAGTGGAACCAGGCGTTCGCCGCCGGTTCCTTCGCCACCATCCCCTGCCCGGCCTGGATGCTCGGCTACATCAAGGGCCAGGCCGGTGACGGCGGCCAGGGCAAGTGGGACATCGCCAAGCTGCCCGGCGGCGCGGGCAACTGGGGCGGCTCGTACCTCTCCATCCCGCGTGCGGCCAAGCACAAGGAGGAGGCGTACAAGCTGATCGAGTGGCTGACCGCCCCCGAGCAGCAGGCGAAGGTCTTCCAGAAGCAGGGCAACTTCCCGTCCTCGACGGGCGCCATCGAGACGATCGCGGGCGCGAAGGACGAGTACTTCTCCGGTGCGCCGATCGGCCAGATCTTCGGTGACGCGGCGAAGGAGTCCCCGGTCCAGGTGCTGGGTGTGCACGACCAGAACGTGATGCAGCAGATCACGAACGCGCTGAGCGAGGTCGAGCGCAAGGGGACGTCGTCGGAGAAGGCGTGGGGGACGGCGAAGAAGGGCGTGGACAACGTGATCGGCTGACCGGCCGGTCCGCACGATCCGGCGTGGACCACGTAACCGGCTGACCCGCCGGTCCGCACGATCCGGCGTGGACCACGTAACCGGCTGACCCGCCGGTCCGCACGGTCCCGCTCCTCCCCCCCTCCTCTCCCTTTCCTGCCTGGGGCCGGTCCACCGGTACGCACCACGGTGGCCCGGCCCCACCCCCGTACCCCTCCACGTACCGCGTATCTCCGCCCCCGACCCCGAAGGGCCGCACCGTGTCCCTCACCGCCACCGCGAAGGCCGGGCCCCGCAGCCCCGCCGGAACCGGGCCCGGCCCCGACGACGGCCGGGGCGCCGCGCTCCGGCGCACCTGGCGCAAGGCCTCCCCGTACGCCTACATCGCCCCCTTCTTCACGCTCTTCCTGGCCTTCGGCCTCTTCCCGCTCCTCTACACCGCGTTCGTTTCGCTCTACCGGGTCGAGCTCCAGACGAGCGGCGAGATGGAGTGGCGGGGCATCGCCAACTACACGGCGCTGTTCACCGACGAGTACTTCTGGACCTCGCTGCGCAACACGTTCACGATCGGCGTGCTGTCCACGGTCCCGCAGCTCGCGATGGCGCTGGGCCTCGCGCACCTGCTCAACTACAAGCTGCGCGGCCGGACCTTCATACGGACCGCGATCCTGCTCCCGTACGCGACCTCCGTGGCCGCCGCGACGCTCGTCTTCGCGCAGCTCTTCGGCAAGGACTTCGGGCTGATCAACTACGTGATCGGCCTGGTCGGCTTCGACCCGGTGGACTGGCAGACCGGCACGGTGGCCTCGCAGATCGCGGTGTCGACGATCGTGATCTGGCGGTGGACCGGCTACAACGCGCTGATCTACCTCGCGGGCATGCAGTCGATCCCGCACGAGCTGTACGAGGCGGCGGAGATGGACGGGGCGTCGCGCTGGCGGCAGTTCCTCCACGTCACGCTCCCCGGTCTGCGCCCCACGATCGTCTTCACGGTCATCATCTCGACCATCGGGGCGACCCAGCTCTTCGGTGAGCCGCTGCTGTTCGAGGGATCGATCTCGGGCGGTATCTCGCACCAGTACCAGACGCTCGGCCTGTACATGTACGAGCAGGGCTGGGGCTTCTTCCACCTGGGCCGGGCCGCGGCCATCGCCTGGGTGATGTTCGTCCTCATCGTGGTGCTCGTCGGGGTCAACGCCCTGATCGCGCGCCGCCGCGCACGCAAGGAGGCCGGCCGATGACCGCGCTCGCCGCACCGCCGACCACGCCCGAGAAGGGCGACCCGCCGCAGGCCCCGCCGTCGGCCCGCCGCATCGGCAGGGGAGGCGCGGGCCGCACGATGAAGGGCGGCTGGCTCTCCTACCTCATCCTCGGCTTCGCCCTCCTCATCTCGGCGTTCCCGTTCTACTGGACGATCGTCACGGCCAGCCGGTCCAACGCGGACATGGCGAAGGTGCCGCCGAGCCTGCTGCCGGGCCCGAACCTGATCAAGAACTTCGAGCAGGTCCTCGAAGAGGCGGACATCGGCAAGGCGCTGCTGAACTCGCTGATCGTGTCGGGTTCGATCACGATCGGTACGGTCCTGTGCTGCACGCTGGCCGGATTCGCCTTCGCCAAGCTGAAGTTCAAGGGCCGTAACGCCCTGCTGACGCTGACGATCGGGACGATGATGATCCCGCCGCAGCTCGGGGTGATCCCGCTCTTCATGCTGATCGCCGAGCTCCAGTGGGTGAACCAGCTCCAGGCGGTGATCCTGCCGGGCCTGGTCTCGGCCTTCGGTGTGTTCTTCATGCGCCAGTACCTGGTGCAGTCGCTGCCGGACGAGCTGATCGAGGCGGCCCGGGTGGACGGCGCGTCCACCGCGCGCATCTTCTGGTCGATCGTGATCCCGATCGCACGGCCGGGGATGGCGGTGCTCGGGATGCTCACCTTCATGACGGCGTGGAACGACTTCTTCTGGCCGATCATCGCGCTGTCCTCGCAGGAGCCGACCGTGCAGGTCGCGCTGCGCCAGCTCGGCGGCGGGTACGTCAACGACCAGTCGGTGATCATGGCCGGCACGCTGCTCGGCACGCTGCCGGTGCTGCTGGTCTTCGGCCTGCTGGGCCGGCAGATCGTCGGCGGCATCATGCAGGGCGCGGTGAAGGGCTGACCGGACGACCGCCCGCCCCCCTGCTTCTCCTTCTGTCCCCCCTCACCCTGGAGTGTCCGTCTCATGACCGCAGTCGATGAAGCCCGCCCGGCGACCGCCCCGGCCGCCCGACCCGAGTCCGGTACGGTGCTCCGCTTCCCGGCCGGATTCCGGTGGGGCACGGCCACCGCCGCCTACCAGATCGAGGGCGGGGCCGCCGAGGACGGCCGTACGCCGTCGATCTGGGACACCTTCAGCCGGACGCCCGGCAAGGTGCGCAACGGCGACACCGGTGACATCGCCGCCGACCATCTGCACCGGATGCCGGACGACGTACGCCTGATGAAGGAACTCGGCGTCACGGACTACCGGTTCTCGGTCTCCTGGCCCCGGGTCCAGCCGACGGGCCGGGGCCCGGCGGTGGAACGCGGCCTGGACTTCTACCGCCGTCTGGTGGACGAGCTGCTGGCTGCCGGGATCAGACCGGTGGCGACGCTCTACCACTGGGACCTGCCGCAGGAGCTGGAGGACGCGGGCGGCTGGCCGGAGCGGGACACGGCGCACCGGTTCGCGGAGTACGCGGGCCTGGTGGCGGGGGCGCTGGGCGACCGGGTGCCGACGTGGACGACGCTCAACGAGCCCTGGTGCGCGGCGTTCCTCGGGTACGGGAACGGGGTCCACGCTCCAGGCCGTACCAGCGATCTGGCGGCCCTGCGGGCGGCGCACCACCTGAACCTCGCACACGGCGCGGGCGCGAGGATCCTGCGGGACCGCCTCCCGGACACGGCGGAGATCTCCCTCACCCTGAACCTCCACGCGCTGCGCCCCCTGACGGACACCGAGGCGGACCGGGACGCGGTGCGCCGGATCGACGCGGTGGCGAACCGGATCTTCCTGGACCCGGTTTTCCACGGCCGGCTGCCGGAGGACCTGGTGGCGGACACGGCGGCGGTGACGGACTGGTCGTTCGTGAAGGACGGCGACCTGGAGGTCGCGTCGACCCCGATCGACTCGCTGGGCATCAACTACTACTCCCCGAGCGTGGTTTCGGCGGGTACGTCGGAGTCCCCGTCCCCCTGGGCGGGCGCGGAGCAGCATGTGGCGTTCACCCCGGCGGCGGGCCCGCGCACGGCGATGGACTGGCCGGTGGACGCGGACGGCCTGTACGAACTGCTGACCCGCCTGCGTGACGAACTCCCGTCCGTGCCGGTGCTGGTGACGGAGAACGGGGCGGCGTACGACGACTACGCGGACCCGGAGGGCGATGTGCACGACCCGGAGCGGGTGGCGTACCTGGACGGGCACCTGGGCGCGGTACACCGGGCGATCGAGGACGGGGCCGACGTACGGGGCTACTTCCTGTGGTCGCTGCTGGACAACTTCGAGTGGGCGTACGGCTACAGCAAGCGGTTCGGCATCGTGCACGTGGACTTCGCGTCGCAGCGGCGGACGGTGAAGGACAGCGCGCGGTGGTACGCGGAGGTGATCGGGCGGGGCGGGCTGGAGCGGGGGTGAGGCGGGCGGAGCGGGCTGGAGCGGGGGGAGGCGGCCGGGGCGGCGCCGGGCACCGAGGCCGGGCCGGTCCGCTGCCTCGCGCCCAACTCCTCCTGCGAGTACCGGAAGTGGCCCGCAGCTGCGATGATCTCGCGTCGTGGCAGGTGGGAATTCGACAGGGGGCGACGTGGCACGCTTGATCAAGGCGGCACTTCCCGTCGTCGCTCTGGTGGTGCTGGGCACGGGATGCTCCTCCGCGCAGGGCCAGGACAACCAGCGGCTGACCGAGCGCCGGGAGAACTTCTGCACGCAGCTCGGCGGCTGGCAGAAGGCGCGGAACGCGGCAGAGGAGGACACGCCGGATCCGGACGAGTACGACGAGGTCGGCGCCGCCGCCCAGGACGTCCTTCTCGCCATGCGACCGCTCCGGGATGAGCCCGTCGGTCAAGGGCGCACCCTGGGCGAGGCGACGGCGGCAGCGACGGAGAACAGCGATCCCGAGGCGGAGGGACTCGCCGTGCGGTACTGCGGAGAGGTCGGCTTCGAAACGCTGACGCGCTGAGACCGAAGAAGTAACGGAGGGAGCCGAGCACACGGTGGCGTGCCCGGCTCCGCCGCGTCCCCGTCCGGCAACGCCGGACGCTCCGTGACGACGCCGCCCCTGCTCTCTCCCTCCGCTCTCTCCCCCGCGCGGCTCCCGATTCGTCCCGGATTCGGCCTAGCGGCTTTCGGCCGGATGAAAGTCCGGAGTTGCGAGGCGGACCCATGAGCGGCGGTCGCGACGAGCGGCGCGGCGCCGGAGCGACCGGACAGCCGATCCCGCCCGGTGATCGACGGGAAACCCCGCCGGGCCCGGTGAAGGGCATGCCCGGACCCTCGCACGGCGACCGAGCGGGCAACCGCTTCCATCGCCTGGAGCAACATGGCGCGAATGCATCCCTCGCGCCGGGCACCGCAGGACACGCCCCTTGACGGCCGCCCAGCCCTCGTCCGTATGGTCTAGACCAAGCAGTGAGGGCGATCCGGCCACGTCGATCACGTACCGGCTCAGCCCTCGCCCCCGCCCCCACCTCCAGGCGCGCACCGCCCCGCACCATCCACGAATCCCCCCGTCGCCCCAGGTGCCCGACGAGCCGCGCGGGTCCACCCATGCACGTTTTCCCACCCCCACAGACATCACGGGAGATCGCACATGAGCAGCCACACCGTAGAACCGAGCCTGCCCCCGACCAGCGGAAACCCTGAATCCCTAGTGGGGAAACGAGAGCTGGACCGGACCCACCGCCCTCCCGGCTTCCGATTCCTTCGACGCCTCGCCGAGCTGGTGGACGTCCACGCCCTCACCCTGCTGAGGGCGACGGTCGGCATCGTCTTCGTCGGCTTCGGCGTCCTGAAGCTGTTCCCCTCGGCCAGCCCGGCCGAGCAGTTGGCCGTGGACGCGGCCACGAAGATGACCCTGGGTCTCGTCCCCGAGACCGTCCTGCTGCTCTCCCTCGCAGCGCTCGAAACAGCCATCGGCATCGGCCTGATCGCCGGCCGCCGCCTGCTGCGCCCCGCCCTGGTCGCGTTCTTCCTGCACATGGGCGGCGTGTTCTCGACCCTCTTCCTCCTCCCGGACGCGATGTGGCAACCCCACTCACCCGCGCCGACCATGGAGGGGCAGTACGTCGTCAAGAACGTGGTCCTGGTGGCGGTGTGCCTGGTGGTGGCGGCGCATGAGTGGAGTCGCGGGAGCGGTCGCCGGTCGCGCGGGCGGTGACCGGCGAGGCGCGGGGGTGGCCCGGAGGGGGTCACCGCTCGGCCTTTCGGCAGGGGACATCGAGCGCGCTCAGGTCGGTCCATTGGTGGGTACCGGTCGCGTTGACGATCACCAGGCGTTCGATGCCGAGTTCGCCGTTCTCCTTGCAGAACTTGTGCCGCGCCTGCGCGTACTTCTTGGACCTGAGGAACTGCTCCAGTCGAGCCCTGCTGTACCCGTAGCCCTCGCCCACGGACTGCTCCAGGTTGATCTGGGCAACCCGTTCGAAGCCGGGCGGAGCCTTCTCGGGCAGTCGCTTCCCCTTCTGCGCCTTGCCCTTCTTGTGCTCACCGTTGAGCTGTTCGACGGCATCGCCCAACCGTTTCCACAGCCGCTGCCACGACTCCACGGTCTTCACCTGCGCGGCGCGCCTGGTCTCCTGGCCGCCCCGGTCGCTGATGAAGATGTAGTCGGCCTTGTAGGTCTCGCCGTCGTCGGACTCGTAGCCCCCGTCGTACCAGACGCGTGCCGTCGGGTCGGCCTTCATGATGTGCGCGACCTGCTGAAGCACTCGGGCATCACCGGTCTGGTCCGTGGTGGCGAGGTTCTTGGCCAGGTCCTCGGGATTCTGAAGGCGTCCCGAGGCGGCCAGGGTCATCACCCAGGGCAGATGTCCTCGGGAATTGACGTCACGCAGGACTTCGACCGCTGCGTCGTTGGTGCTCTTGTCGTCCTTGGGCGCGCCCTTCGTCATGAGGTCCAGGAGCGTGGCGACACGAGGCTGCAACGGGGTGGCGACGAAGACGTCGTCCGGCTCCAGGGACCGTGCGTGCAGCCGCTGGGCGACCTTGGGGTCGGGACCGTACACCGCGGTCGAGTACACCCAGGCGTAGTCCGTGTGTCTCACGGTCTGTCCCGGACCGGCGATGTTGGGGCGCGTGCCGCTGACGTCCCTGGACTCCCCGGGGCTCAGTGTGCCCAGGGGATGGGCTCGGTCAGGGATGCCGGGAAAGCTCACATGCAGGGTGGCGTCCCCGGGCTTGTTGCCGTCGTTCGTCACCGTGAAGGAGTACGAGCACGGCTTCGTCGTACACAGATAGGCGTCGTTGTTCGTGATGGTGAAGACCGGTCCCTGGGATTCCCTCACCTTCTGCGCGGATGTCAGGGGCGGCACGGCCGCGGCCTCCGCTTCGGCGGCTGTCGCCCGGACCGCGGTCGCCTCCTCGTCCGTAACGGGTTCCGGCCGCGCGACGACGGACGGGTTGTAGAACCGATCGTCATCGGACGGGGCCCGGCCGGTCCCTGTTACCACCAGCCCGGCCGTACGTATTCCCCGGCTGCTCGACGGGGAGCGCCAGGAGGCGGTCTCGATCGGGTCGGCGTCGGCGGGGTTGACCTCGAAGGCGACGAGCGGGTGCGGCGCGTCGTCAGCGAGAGTCACGGTGCGTCCCCGCGCGGTGTAGGCCACCGCCTTACGCCCCTGAAAGCTCCCCGCGGCCTCCTGGACCACGGCCGGATCGGCGGTGACCTGCCGCACCAGCGCTGCCAGCGACTTCGGGTTCAGGGAGCCCGCGTTCACGCCGAAGCTGCTGAGCATGTAGTAGCCGTCACGCTTCTCCGGGGCCACCCAGTGACCGCTGCTCGACACGTCTCTCCCGTAGTGCGGGCCCTGCTGCGCCCAGAAGTCCGTGTCGCCCTTCAGATACAGCTGGTCACCGGACCAGGCCATCGCGGCCCTGCCGGTCACCGGTGCGTCGAGGGTCCCTGTCGCCATGCCCTCGGCGGTGACGGTCAGTTCGGCCCGGGTGACGGGGTTGCCGCGCCCCGGTGCGTACACCATCGACAGCCGCACGCCCGGCAGGCTGTCCAGTGTCCGGGCGGCGGACGCGCCCCGGGCGGCCGCGGCGGCCCGTGCTCCTTCGCGCGACCTGTCGCCGTTGCCGCCCGCCTCGTCGGAACCTCCGGAACCGTCCGGCCAGAAGGCTCCCGTCAGCACGACCGCCAGGGCGACGAGTCCCGTCGCCAGGGTCAGGAAGACCTTGCTGCGACGTCTGCCCACCACCGTCCGCCCGGCGAGTGGCGGGTACGGAGGCGGAGGCGGTGCCGCCACAGGACGAGCCGCCGGGCGGATGGCCGGCCGGGTGGCCCAGGTGGCATTCGCTCCGCCCTTCGGCGTCGCCCGGCCGCCCTGCGACCGACTCGGCGCGGGCGCAAGCGCAGGTGCAGGTGCGGGCGCGGGCGCGGAAGACCCGGCGGGCGCCGAAGGGCCGGCGGGCGCGGGTGGTTCGGCGGGCCGGCTCAGAGGCGGCGGCACGGCGCGCGGCGTCTCCAGCCAGGTCGGAAGGCTCGCGCCACCCGAACTCGCGTGGTCCGAGTTCGCGCCGCCCCGGCTCGTCCGTCCATGGCGGTCGTCCACAGAAGCTCCTTTCACCTGTGTCACTTCCATCGGAAGCAGACGGTGTATGCGAGGTCCGGAAAACTGGGGTTCTGCCAGGTCGTCCACCCGTTGTCGCGGCAGAAGGCGGCGGCTCCGTAGTGCGGGGTGCGCCCCGAGACGACGATGTTGGAGGTACTGCACGAGCCGGTGTTGGTGTGCGTCGTGCTGTCACCGCTGCCCCGTTGGAGGAGGCACTGGTCCATCTCCGCGTAGCCGATGTCGTCGGGGTAGTTCATCGACAGGCACAGAAGGACGTCGCGGTCGGCGTCGGGGGGACCGTCGATCTTCTTCCAGTAGTTGTAGCGCGGCCAGTCGTCGCACTTCGACGTGTCGCTCCCGTTGTAGACGGCGAGGACCTTGAAGTTGCCCGTCTCGCACGCCTGTGTGTCCCAGGCTCCGGCTTTCCTGCCGTAGACGCAGTCCCCCTGGACCGCGTGGTAGGCGTCGCCGTCCGCGCTGAGGAAGCTCAGGCACATCACCAGGTCGTTACGGGGCGACGAGATGCTCCGGTCGCTGTTCTCGACGTCATCGCAGCTGTCGAGGTCCGTGGTGCCGTGGTGGAGGTCCACGACTTCGAAGGCCCCGGTCGCGCACTCGGCCTCGCGCAGATCCACGGTGGTGTCCGTGCCTTCGTCGTAGAAGCAGGAGCCCACCTCGGCGTCCGCCACGGGGTCGGGCGAGGCCGACGGGCTCTCAGGCTCCTCGGACTCCTTCTGCTCCTCCGTCTCCTCCGGTGCGAGCGGATCGTCGCTGGGTGGCTCGTACGGTTCGTCGCTCCAACCGTCGGAGGGTGAGGCGGAGACACCCGGCTGCGCGGAGGACCTGGAGCTCGTGGTCGACGGACCGTCGCTGCTTTCCGCGAGCGCTCCGAGGACGACGACCAGCACCACCACGAAGGCCAGGACCAGGGCGGCGACCTTGCCCGGAGGCATGTTCACGGGTCCCGCCGGGGCCGGGTTCCCCGGTGGTCCCGGCCTGCCGGGCCGGCCCGTCGTGGACGCGGCCGGGACGGCAGGAGCGACGGGGGCGGCCGATGCCGTGGGCGCCGCGGCGGTCAGCTGCTCCGCCCAGGTCGCGGGCGAGGGCCGCTGGGCGGGGTCACGGTGCAGACTCGCCCGCGCCAGGTCGGCCAGCGGCGGGCCGAGCGTGCTCAGCGCGACCGGGTCGGTGGCGGTCTGGTCGCGGGCGAAGAGCCGGACGGCGAGCAGGGCGAACTTGTAGACGTCGCCGGCGCACGTCGCCTTCTCCTCGCCGCCGGGGAGCTGCCAGTCGGGCGTCTCCGCCTGGGGCAGCGCGGTGCCGCCCCGCAGGCGCATGGCGTCGCAGTCGATGAGGAAGCACCCGGGCTCCGGGGCGGTGGTGAACAGCAGGTTCCTGGGGGAGAGATCGCCGACGGCGATGCCCATGCCGTGGAGCCGGTCGAGGGTGGTGGCGAGATCGGCCAGGAGCAGGACCCGGTCGCGTTCGCTGACGCTGAGGCCGATTCCGGCGACGTACGCGTCCGGGTTGAGCAGGTACTCCAGGTTGGCCGGCTTGCGAACCGCCGTACCGGTGCCGGTGAGGCTCTTGAACGTGAACTGGAAACGTGCGGGGATCAGGCGCATGAGCAGCCCGCACGGGCGGCCGTTGCGCCGGACGACGGCCGCCGGCCAGGCCGTGTGGTCGCACAGCCATGCACCGTCCTCGGCACTCAGCGTGCCGGGCAGATCCACCTGTGCGGCCAGTGCCCCGGCGTCCAACTCCGGCAGCACGGGCGGGGAGTACTCCTTGTAGGCGACGTCCCAGCCACCGCTCGCCGTCTTGTTGATCTTCTTGTTGGTGACCTGGTACACCGTGCCCTGGCCACCCTGGCCGAGCTGGTTGCCCAGAACGAGCGTGCTGTATTCGACGGCCGCCGCGGGTGCGGGGCTCACAGCGCCGCTTCTGCGGTGCGTGGCCGGATCACCAGCAGGGTGCGGTCGTCGTCGAAGGTCTCCCGGGAGAAGTCGAGGAGGTGGGCGAGCCACACCGGCGACACCGGCAGGGCCAGACTGCGGGCGAAGAGAGCGCCGACCTGCCCGTCCCCGTCGCCGAGCGGATCCGAGAAGCCATCAGTGGCGACCAGCAGCAGCTGCCCGAAGTTCAGCCGCTCACGGGCCTGTTCGACCGGATCGGGCACGTGAGGAAGCGGGATGACCTCGTTCGACACCACCACGGTGTCGGAGCCCGTCTTGGTACGGAACAGCGGCCGGTAGGCACCGTCGGCCCGGTCCAGCAACCAGGCCGCCGAATCCCCGACACGGCACAGCTCGACCGTCGCCCCCTCCGGACCGGGGGACACCACACCAGCCACCAAAGTCGTCGCGTACAGGGATGCCACCTCATCCGTATCGGGCTCTCGGCCGCCCAGGCGCCACACGGCAAGCTCCCGCAGTCGTTCGGCGGCGTGCCGCACCACATCCCGGAAGTCCAGTTCACCCGCGCTCGACGACAGCAGGTGCAGCATCCGCTCCACCGCGGCCCGGCACGCCTCGACGGCGCCGAACTCCGCATGTGCGGCGCTGGACACCCCGTCCGCCACGGCGAACGCGATGCTGCCGGTCGCCTCATGAACGGCGGCTCGGGCCGCGTCCTGGCGGGGCTGCCGGTAGTAGCGGTGCTTCGCGCCGCGTACGGAGGCGAAGCGCAGGCACAGGGACGGTGTCGACCAGCCGTCGCATTCGGTGTCGGGGAAGTCGAAGGCGTACTGCCCCGGTGGCTGGGCCTCGAATTCGGGGCCCGCGACGCCGACGTCGATCCGCTGCCACGGCGCGGCGCTCGCGGTCGCCGACAGTGGCCCGGTGGGCGACGGCGGCGCCGTGACCGACGGTGGCCCGACAGGCGGAGACACGGTGGGCGGGGGCGGGACGGAGGGCGGAGCCGGTGTTCCGGCCCCGCCGCGACGGGCGTGCGTACCCACTAGCCGACCTCGTCGATCGCCATGCTGAACTGGTCCGGGCGGTTCACCACCAGTTGCGGGGAGCCCGAGTTCAGTGCGTTCCCCGAGGCGACCAGACTCGCGGTCAGGGCGTGGAAGAACTCGGCGATCGCCTGCCCGATGTCCGTACCGGGCTTGGCCACGAAGGCGAACTCCGGCCGCGTCGCGACCTCCACCATGGTGCGGGCTTCGGCGTCCCCGATCCCGCACGCCACGATGTTCGGTGCCGTCGGCGTCCGCGCCCGGTCGACGAGCCGGCCGTACGGCTCCCGCCAGGACCCCCCGTCGGTCGGCTGCCCGTCACTGAGGAAGAACACCACCGGGCGATGCACCTTGTAGCCTTCACCACGCAGCCACTGGATGTCGGACGGGATACGCCCCAACAGATCGTCGAAAACTGCGTGGTAGTTGGTCAGGCCCCGGATCTCGATCTTCGGCAGGCTGGTCTCGTGGCGCATGTCGGCCACGGCGAGCCGTACCTCCACGTCGTCGGAGAAGCCCAAGACGGCCAGGCACAGCTTGGCCGCGACCATCGGCTCCGCCCGTAGCCCCTCGCACAGTGAGATCACGCCACGGGACAGGTCTTCCTCGTACGGTGCCATCGAGCCCGACTCGTCGGCCAGTACATAGGCCGGCAGGAGAACACCCTTGGTTTCAGCCATGCAGTTCAGTCCCTGTCATCTCCGTGCACCCCCGCGCACCCCCGTGCGTTTCCGTGCATGTCCGTGCATCCCCGTCGTCGTGCGAACGTCCGTCGCCCGGTGGGGCGACCGTGACCGCACGTCTGTCGCTCCGTGCGGATCCGGCCTGCCCTGCCGGTCTCGGGCTTGCCAACCATGAACCCGGACGCTGCAATGCAGATGAAATTTCGATGATGTGCGGGGTGGGAGAGCGTGGGAACGGAGGCGTCGCGGTGGCCGGGAGCCCCTCAGCGGATGCGCGTCGAGATCCTCGGGACCGTCGCGGCCTGGCGGGGCCCGACACCTCTGGATGTCGGTCCGGTACGGCGCCAGGCGGTACTGGCGGCCCTGGTGCTGGCCGGGGGCACGCCGGTCAGCCATGAGCAACTGCTCGACAGGGTGTGGGGCACGGAGCCGCCGAACTCCGGTCGGCGCGTTCTGCCGAGTTACGTCTACCCGCTGCGCAAGGCACTCGATCCGGAGGGGGCGGGGCCCGCCGGTTCGGTGATCCGCGGCAGCGGCGGCGGATACCGTTTCGCCCTCGACGATGTCCTGCTGGATACGGCGGAGTTGGACGACCACGCAGATTCGGCACGGCGGGCGAGAGCCGCGGGCGACCTGACAACGGCCCTGGCCCGGTTCACCGCTGCCTGCGCCCTGTTCCGGGGTGAGCCGCTGGCCGGGCTGCCGGGTCCGTTCGCCCTGGGTGAGCGGCAGCGGCTGTCGGACCGGCGACGCATGCTGCGGGCGGAGACCGCCGAGTGCCTGGTGCTGCTCGGACGCCACGGTGACGCGCTCGACGACCTGACCGCGCTCACCGCGTCCGACCCCCTCGACGAATCGCTCGTGGCCCTGCGGATGCGTGCTCTGTACGGAGTCGAACGGCAGGGCGAGGCGCTCAAGGCGTACGCGTCCGTGTGTGCGCGCCTCCGCGACGAGCTGGGCGTCGACCCGGGCGAGGAACTCCGCCGCGTCCACGAAGCGGTACTCCGACGCGACGACGTCCGGCTCCTCGGCCGCCCGCCCGCACCACCGACCGCGCGTCCGGTCCCACCGCCGCCCGCCCGGTCGCGGCGCGCGGTGAACGACCTGCCGGGCGTCACCGGCCGGCTGTCGGGACGTGCACGGGAACTCGGCCTGCTGACCGCGCCGCCCCCGCCCGACGCCGTGTCGATCGCCACGGTGGACGGCCCCGCGGGCGTCGGCAAGACCACGCTCGTCGTCCACGCCGCCCAGCGCCTGCACACCGGCCATCCGGACGGCTGCCTGTACGTGGACCTGCGGGCTCACAGCACGTCCCGGCGGAGCCTGACGCCTCAGCGCGTCCTGCGACGGTTACTGCGGTCCCTGGGCGCACCCGACAGCGAGGTGCCGAACGACCTCGACGAGCTCACCGCGGCGTGGCGTTCCGCGACGAGTTCCCTGCGGCTCCTCCTGGTGCTCGATGACGCCGTGAGCGCCCGGGACGTCGCGCCGCTCCTTCCCGCCGGGCCGGGCAGCAGAGTGCTGGTCACCAGCCGGCAGCGGCTGGTGGAACTCGACGTCGACCGCAGGGTCAGCCTGGAGCCCCTGGGAACCGACGACGCGGTGTCCCTGCTCCGGCAGCTGGCCGGGGCGGCACGCGCGGACAAGGAGCCGGAAGCGACCCGGGAGCTGACCCGGTTGTGTGACGGCCTGCCGCTGGCGCTGCAGATCGCCGGAGTACGTCTGCAGACCCGTCCCGCGTGGACGCTGGCGCACCTGGTGGAGCGGATGACCGGTGACGAGGGCCGACTGGGCGAACTCAACGCCGGTGAGCGCAGTGTGGAAGCGGCTTTCACCCTCTCGTACGACCAGCTGCCGCAGCGGCTGCGCCGGGGCTTCCGCGCTCTGGGGCTCGCCCCCACGGTCGAGGTCGACCCTCTGACGGTGGCGGCCATGCTCGGGTGTTCGCCCGCCGACGCGGAGGAAGCACTGGAGAGCCTGGTCGACACGAGTCTGCTGCACCAGACCCGCCCGGGCCGCTACCGCCTGCACGACCTGGTCCGCGTCCACGCGCGGCGGCTCGCCCGGACCGCGCCCACGGAGGCGGCGACGGCACGCACAGCCGCGCTCGGCCTCTACCTGGACGCGGGCCGCCTCGCCAGCGACTGGGGGCCTTCCGGGTTCCCCACCGGGCCGCGGTCCCTCGGATCGCCGTTCACGGACTGGCGGGAGGCGGAGAACTGGCTGGACACGGTCGGCGGTGAGCTGCCCGATGTCGTCGTCCAGGCGGCGGCACTGGGCGAGCCGGACCACGCCTGCTGGATCGCGGAAGCACTCTGCGACTACTTCCTGCGGCGCGGCCGCTATCACGAGTGCCGCGTCGCCCTGGAGGCCGCGCTCTCCTGCGCGGACCGGGCCACCGAACGCCGGATGGACCCGGCTCTGCGGAACGGCATGGGCATGGTCGACTCCTATCAGGGGCGGTACGCCGAGGGCCACGCCTGGTTCACCGAGGCGCTGCGGGTCAGCCGGGCGAACGGGGACCGACGCGAGGAGGCCCGCGCCCTGGCCGGCCTGGGTGCCGTCAATCTCAACACGGGCCGCGGCGACGAGGCGATGGCTCAACTCACCACGTCGGTCGACTCGTCGGAGAAGATCGGTGACAGGTGGCTCGCCTCGACGGCGCTGTCCTTCCTCGGCACGGCCAACCAGCTCCGAGGGAACCCCGACGCGGCGCTGGACTGTTTCCGGCGCTCCTACTCCCATGTCGAGAGCGAAGGCCGGCCCCATACGCTCAGCCGCACCCTCGCCTGCATCGCGGATGTCCACATCGACCTCGGAAACCACGGCGAGGCAGGCGAGTTGCTCCACCGCGCCTCCGCCCTTGCCGGGCAGAGCGGAAGCCCGCTGTTGTACGCGCTGACGCTGACCCGGCTGGGCACCGCAGAGGCCGCGGCAGGTGACACGACGGGCGCCATCTCCCGTTACCGCGATGCGCTCTCCCAGCACGGACTGCTCGACCCGCTCGCCGAGCCGCACTACAACTGGGCGGAGATGCACATCCGTTGCCGACTGGGTGAGACCTACGCCGAGGCGGGCCACCCGTACGAGGCGTGCGAGCAGTTCCGGACCGCGCTCGCCGTACCTGACTCCCGCACGCACGCCGAGGAGTACGCACGGGCGACAGAAGGCCTGAAGTCCTGCACGGCCGACTGACAACGACAGTCCAGGAATATGGCGCAAAAAAAATGCGCCCCTTTATGGAACGGATTCGCTGAAACAGAACCTGGACATACGCAGGATCATTTAGGGATGGAGCCGACCCTAACGTCGTCGATGTCAGCACAGAGCACCGCAGTCGACCGCCGTTGGAGTTCACCATGCGCTCGCGTCCCGCCACCCGTTCCACCCGACTCGTCCTGGCCGCCGCCGTCGTGACAGCCCTCGCCGCCACCACCGCCTGCGGCCCCGAGGACCCGTCGGAAACGGGTGCCGCGGCCCCCTCCGAGAACACATCCTCGCCCACTCCCACCAAGGGCACGGAGAGCGGCGACAACGGCGACGGCAAGGGCAGGACCGAGTCCCCTTCCGGGGGCGACAAGGGCGACTCCGCGAGCGGCGACAAGAGCGGCTACGGCCAGTCCTGTGGCACCAACGACCTGGACTTCACGGTCACCTGGGAGGCCCAGCCGATCAGCCACTACCTCGTCACCGCGAAGGCGAAGTCCGGCATCACCTGCTACCTGGACATCAACACGCCCAGCGTTTCCTTCGGTTCGGGCGCCGACGGCGTGGCCTCGCCCGTCGGCCAGGGCGGCGAGGACCCCATCAAGCTGTCCGGCACCTCGGTCGCATACGCGGGTATCAACGTCAAGACCACGGAGGGCGAAGGCGGCAAGCAGTTCGAGCACGTCATCATCGCCACGGCCGAGGACGACCCGAACCCCGCCGAGGTCGAGCTGCCCGACTCCCCCACGGTGGACAAGCCGATCGTCACGAACTGGTCGACCAAGCGCGACGAGGTCGTCCCCCGGATCGTGTGACGCTCCGGCGCGCAGGCCGTCCCCTGCCCGGCCCGACGACGTCGCTCGGGTCGCGGAGCCATACCTGCTGCCCCCGGTCGGTGACGGTCAGCCCGAACTGGTCCGCGTCGGGCCGCCCGGCCGTTTCGTACTCCCACCAGGCTTGCTCGATCTCCTCCCACAGGAGCCCGGGCCCGTACTGCCACACGTCCTCACCGGTGGCGGCCGTGGCTGCGGCTCCGTCCTCACGGGTCACCCACACCTGAACACCTCCGTCGGTGTCTTTGTGGATGAGCCGTACGCCAGGCAGCCGAGCCCCGGCGTACAGGGCGAACCCGAGGTCGAGGAGCCGGGCGGGATCCAGGCCGGCTGCCCGGGCCCGCCCCTTCCCGCGGACATCGTGGAGGTCGGGCAGGCGGTGGGCGCGCATCGGCATGTATGTGGCCCCGCCGCAGAACGGGCCGGACGCGGTGCCGTCCGCCTGCACCTGAAGCCGGACGAGTGCGCCCGACCAGAACTCGCGGGCCAGCGGGGCCACGACGATCCCGCCGGGCCGAACCTGGCGGAGCAGCGTGTACGGGACGTACCGCAACGCGCACGTGGCGATCAGCCGGTCCACCAGCCCCAGGCCGGGCCAGGGCTGCTCGCCGTCCCCGACGCGCAGGTGTGGCCGGTATCCGGACTGGGCCAACGCCTCGGCCGCCTGCCGGGCCACGACCGGATCCAGCTCCACGCTGTGGACCAGATCATCACCAAGCCGCTCGCAGAGCAGCGCGGACACGTACCCGGTCCCGGTCCCGATCTCCAACACCCGCTGCCCGTCCTCGACGTCGAGCAGCCCGAGCATCCGGGCCACCATCGACGGCATCGAATTCGACGACGTCGCCACACCAGGCCCGCCCTCGGCCCCGTCGTCAAGCTGCGTCACCACCGGCTCATCACTGTTCACCAGCGCCAGCCACGCATCCGCCCCCACCACCGGCTCACACCGGTCAGGGAGCTGCCGCCAGACATCGGCCGGGACGAACCGGCTGCGCGGCACGGCGTCGAACACCCGCCTCCAACGACCGGTGAGCAACCCGCGATCGGCGAGATCCCGCAGGAGGTCCGGGTAGGTAGGAACCTCCTGTGCGGTACTCATGACTGCGGGAAGCACTGAGGGCGGCTGCCGTCCGGCGACGGCTTCGGCTCCTGCGGCGGAGTCCACGGCTTGTCCGACGGAGCCCCGCCATGCTTTCCGGCCTCAACCAGTACCGGTGTAGTGGTCATCGTCCCTCTCCTCTGATCGATACAACTGACTGGTCAACAGGGCCGCCCGGCAGTCACATCAGGGCCGTCCGGCTTCCCGAAAACAGTGATCACCGCATGGCACGGGCAGGCACACCCCGGCAGACGGCACAGAGCGTGCACCTCGGCCAGGTCCGTCACCAGCCCACTACGGCACACAACGCTGCACGGCCCATCAGCGCCCGCCGACAGCCCGTCCAAGGGAAGGATCGCCCCTCTGGCTGTCTCAGCAGGGGTGATCGGATCACCGCGCCACAGCAACGTCACACCATGGTCCGGGCAGCAGGCTCCCGCTTGGTCCTCGACCGGGAATTCATGCTTGTCGCTGTCCACGTAGCACCTCATCCGCGCCGCACCTCCCGCCAAGCGCGGCCAAACCGCACAGCTGTCGGACAGGAGACTCCGGCACGACAGGTGGGACAGTTCTGGGTGTGGCCAAGCCACGTCCGGTACGCGGTGTCCCCCGAGGTAATGGTCTTCACGACATACCCTCGATGCAGGTGTGGCACTTGCAGGCGGGAAACGCGTGCGAATACTCCGGTTCTTTCAGCGGGGTCACCTCGGATTCCGGTCGGATGACCTGAGTACGGCCCTCCCGATCCACTTCGTACACCTTGATCGTCATCGCCACGGCAACCGCCTTCCACTACCCTCAGTCGCGGGTTCGTCACTGCATTCATGACGGTACGGAGCAGCAGTCACCGCTTGAACTGACTGCGGGTACGGGTGTCCAGCCACGGCACACGGGCAAAGGGGGGCACCATGGGCAACGGTTCACGCACTACCCTGACCGACGGTCAGGGCACGCCTTCGAGACGCCTCAGCGGCACAGTGTCCGGGTACGTGTTCCGCCTGATCCGCGAGCAGTTGAACCACACGCAGACGACCCTGGCGGAGCAGTTGCGCGTTTCGCCCGACACCGTCGCAGGGTGGGAATCGGGCCGTCGCCCCTTGACCGCCGTACCGGTCGGGCAGATGCTCGTGCACCGCCATCAGCTCTTGCGCCTGGGAAGTCTTCCCGCCCTGCTCGTAGCTCTGGAACGAGCCACAGAGGCCGACGTACTGCTGGCGTCCGTTCTCAACGAGGACGTCCGCATTGAGGACAGTCCGATCGGTGCGTGGGTTATGCAGCGCGAGCTGGTCGAGCTGCTCTCGTGGCCACTCAACGGGGTGACTCCGACACCCTTGCGAGCCTTGTCCACCCCCGCACGGCCGCGCAGAGGTCCCACGCCGCAAGGGCCGGAATTACCCGTTGCCGACCGCAAGCTCTTCTTTTCACGCATGCGCCGAGCCGCTGAGCAATCACGAGGCAGGAATCAATTCTTGCTGCGCCGCCAGTCCCTGTATTTGGCTGGGTACGACAGAGCCTCGGACACCTCCGACTGGCTGGCTCAGCAGCAACGGATCGAGCGCCCGGACGGATGGCTGGCAGGCTGGCTCAACGCCCGCTCCGTCGCGGCCGTCGCCGCCAGACAGGGCGACCGCGACCGCATGAGGCACTTCATCACCACGGCACTCGACGATGACGACACAGGCGAAACAGCAAACCTCAACTATTGGGCCTACTGGATCGGCGAAACTCCGCACGCCCAGCTCTCCGACGACTTCATCGCTCATCCAAGCCCGGGCTCGTGGCCCGGCGACAAGCTGATGCGCCACCTGGTGCGAGGCCTGACCCCGGACCACGGGTTCTTCGACTTGAACGTTCACACCATCTGGACTCTCCTCATTGCGCGACCACACCTGCTGCGTCCCGGATCCGTGGTCAGGAACGAACTACGCGCATCCCTTCCCGTGATGTTGGATAGTCGGGAGTTGTCGACACCGACACGTCGAGAGCTGGAAGGCATCCGGTATGCGATCCGCCTCAGCGAGGCGTGAGAGGAGAGGGTCGTGACCGACGACCTGGCCGCGGTGGGCCGCTTTCTGTACGAGGCGGGCACGCTCAAGCAGACGCGGCGCACCGGCTGGTGGATGGCCGGAGTGCGCGATCCGGAGAGCGTGGCTGAGCATTCGTGGCGTACGGCGTTGATCGCCACGATCATCGCGAAGCTGGAGGGCGCGGACCCCGCCCGCGCCGCGTACCTCGCCGTCTGGCACGACACGCAAGAAACCCGGACCGGGGACGTGAACCACCTCGGGAAGAAGTACTCCCCCGCCGGCGACCCCCAGCAGGTCACCGCCGACCAAACTGCCGGAATGCCCGCGGCGTTGGCCTCGGCGGTCCGTGAACTGGTTGCGGAGTACGAGGCGAGGGAGTCGCCGGAAGCAGTATGTGCCCGGGACGCGGACAAGCTGGAGTGCCTGCTGCAAGGCATCGAGTACAAGGCCCAGGGCTACGAGAACGCTCAGCGGTGGATCGACAACAGCCGAGGCCGACTCGTCACCAAGACCGCCAACCGCCTCGCCGAAGAACTCCTGGCGCAAGGAAGCCTCGACTGGCTGCGGGCAGCCCTGGGCGAGGGCAAGGCGTAGAACCCCGAAGCTCGGGTCTCAAGCTGCGAGACCCGGGCTTCGGGGACGGGTCGGTGCACTCTTCCGGGGGTACGCGGACGGGGCTCCGGCCCGAAGCTCGGGTGCCGTGACTCGGGCTTCAGGATGCGAGCCCCGAGGTTCGAGCTCCTTCTTTAACCGGGCGGCAGAAGAAGGGGGGTTGGGAAAACCTCCCCACCTCCCTACCCCGCCACGGCGAGCCAGTATGACTAATCGTGACAGCTTGCGGCGGAGCGTGACGGCCGCTTACGGTGCGAGAACTGAACGACCCCGACGCGGTGTTGCCACACCAGGCCGGGGTCTAACCGCAAGATCGACACCCTAGAAAGAACGATCCATTGGCTACCCAGCACTTTAGCTCCGCCCTGCCCGTCCCCGCAGTCTCGCCTGCCTACCCGATGGCCAAGCCCGGCTACGGCAAACGCTCCGCACCCGACCAACAACCCCGTACGCGCGATGACTTCGCCCTGCTCCCGACTCGTGAACGCTACGTCGCCGGGTTCGTCGACCACCTCCCCGACGGCGCTGAGATGAGCGTGAAGCAGCTCGCCAAACAGCTCCCGCTCTACGGGCAGCAGGCCATCTCCACCGCCCTGAAGGCCTTGTCCATCGCCGGGCACCTGCGGCGCGTCCGCTGCTCCGTCGGCGCGGGCGACGAAACCCGCTGGGTCTTCCGCACCTTCTGGTCCCGCACCGCCCACGACAACGAGTGGTGGAACACCTACCTCGCCACCGAAACCGCCACCCAGACCGCAGCACCCACCACCACGCCGGAAGCACCCGCCTCACCAAATCCCGCAGCGCTTGCGGAACCCTCGGCCCCCGCCCCCGTACCGCACCAACGCACCCCACACCAGGCACCGACCGCCGAGCCCGCGCCGCCCACCCGGGAAGCCACCCCCTCCCCCGCCTACCTCGCCCTCGCCCGCCTCGGCCGCGACGACCATCGCCTGGGACTCTCCGCCGACGACTGCACCACCCTCGAACCCCTCGCCACCCAATGGCTCGACCGAGGCGTCACCACCGACTACCTCACCAACGCCCTCACCGCAGGACTCCCTGCCCAAGTCGACTCCCCCATCGGACTCCTCCGCCGCCGCCTCATCGACAAACTGCCGCCCCAACTCCCAGCCACCACCCCAAACACCCCCACCGACACCCCCACCCCCACCCGCCGCCTCCTCGTCGAATGCACCGACTGCGGCCGCCCCGGCCAACCCGAAGCCCTCCCCGACGGCCTCTGCCGCCCCTGCCACCAAACCCACACCACAGGCAGCAACACCACATCCCCCGACGCCACCCAAATCGCCGCCGTCAAAACCCACATGGCCAACCTCCGCACCCTCCTCAAACCCGTCTGAGGCCTGACCGACGAGGCGGAACCTTTGGCCATGGGTATTCTCTGGCGATGTCGAATCAGTCAGTGGCGGCGGGAGTCGGTCTCGCCGGTGTGATGGCGCACTGCGGCGGAAACCCGGTGGGCGCCGTGGAGCTTCTGGTGGGGGCGATCGCCTCTGCGCCGGCGGCTCCGGAGCCCTATGCGGCCCTCGCGGAGTTGTGGCAGGACCGCCGCTCGGACGGCCTTAAGGAGAGCCTCGAAGAGAGCGGCTCCTTGAGTGCCGTGCCGGCGCAGGCGTACTTCTTGTTCCTCGAAGGGGACATGGACAACGCGGTGATGGCCCTCGGTTCGGTCACGGGTGTGCGGCCCGACGTCGCCTGGGGTGCCGCACCCTGGTTCGGCGATGCGCGGTTTCTCGGTGCGGTGAGTGCTGCGGCGCTGGCCGAGGCGTGTCTGCGGACGCTGGACTACGGCCGCGACCTGGACACCGACGAGATGCGCGAGCGCTTCGCGCCCTGGTTCCGTGCCCTCGACGTGGTGTCCGAACGGGACCCCGTGCCGGAATCGCTGGCCGCCATGGCCCGGCTGCCCCGGGCCTGCGGCCGGTACGAACTGTCCTTCGCTCTGTGCGACCGTGCCGATACCGTCGATCCGGTCATGTGGACAGCGCTCGCGCGAGCGGCCATCTGGCGCGCGATGGGCGACCTGGATCAGTCCGCTGCGGCCTTCGAACGCGCCCTGCGCCTGGATCCTGCCAACTGGTCCCTCTACCTGGACCTGGCGGACCTGCGGGCCGAGCAGGGCGACTTCGCCGCAGCCGCGAGCCTCGTCGACCAGGGCTTGGACCACGAACCTCGCGAAGTCACCCTGCGCGCGGCGAGCGCCGCCTACCGGACACGCCTTCACGGCTCGGCCGACGACCTGAGGGCCCTGATCGATCTGGCCCCCTCGCTCACCAACACCACCTACCGGAACCTGCTGATCGACTACGCGTGCGCAGGACCCCAGCCCCCTCCGGAACTCGTTGCCGAGGCTCGCCGAATTCAGAGAAGGCAGGACGGGCAGTCGTGAACAGCCAGGTGTTCGATCTGATGTGGGGTGGTGTCGCTCTCGTGGGCGGGGGGCTCCTGGCCGCCAACGTCCGAGGGGCGGCCGACCGGTTCCAGGCGATGTCCTACGCCTACCGATCGTGGCCCGGCAATGTCATCACGTGCAGAGTGATCGGAGGCGTCTTCGCCCTCGCCGGGGCAGGGGTCCTCGTCGACGCCGGACTCTGAACCGCAGGCAGGTGACGGTGCGCTCCACCGGACGTCATCGCAGGCGCGCCGGGGGCACGCCCTGGCCCCGACGGGCTGGGACGTGCTGCGGGACGCCGGGCCCGCCTCAGGCGAGAGCCGCGACCAGCGACGCGAAGGCGGCGATGAGGACGGCCACGCGGACGTAGTGGTAACGGTCCCAGCGATTCATCTGCTCCTTCCAGTCCTCGGGCCGGTTCTCCGGGGTCCACGTCTTGCCCCGGTCGTTGATCGGCACGAGCAGCAGAAGCGACATGATCACGCTGAGGAGCAGCAGCGCGCCCGCCGCGACGACCAGGCCGACGCCCCCCTCCCCCCATCCGGCTATGGCCCAGATCGCGCTCAGGGTGAGTGAGCCGATGTACCAGAACGGCATCAACGCCCCCAGCATCCTGCCCCCGTGACTTCGCCCGAGCTGGGCGCTGTCGCCGGGGAGCGCGTCGAGGATCCGGTTGATGACGAAGGCGACGGAGAACTCCACCCCCACCAGCAGTCCGACGGTCACGGTGGTGACGATCTCAAGTGCGTCGAGCATGATGACCCCTCCTGAAATCTAGCGGCGCTAGATGATGAGGCAACGCTAGACCTGCCAACGCTCGATTGTCTAGCGATGCTAGGATCGAGGCATGTCGGTACAGGAACGCAAGGAACGGGAACGGGCGAACCGCGAGCGCCTCATCGTGGCGACGGCTCGCGAACTCGCCGAGCAGCAGGGCTGGGACGCGGTCACCACGCGCCGACTCGCCGAGCGCATCGAGTACAGCCAGCCCGTCCTCTACAGCCACTTCCGCGGCAAGCGCGAGATCATCGGCGCCGTGGCCCTGGAAGGCGCCGCCGAGATGGCCGCGGCGCTGCGGGCCGCCGCCTCCGAAGCGGACGGCCGGCGCGCCCGGGTCGCCGCCCTCGCCCACGCGTACCTGGAGTTCGCCGAGCGGAACCCGGCGGTCTACGACGCCCTGTTCCAGCTCGACGGCGGGCTGGCCTTCGCTCGCGAGGACACCCCGGAGCCGCTGAAGGACGCCTTCGCCGCGCTGCTGGAGACGCTCGGCGAGGTCGCCGGGGAAGGAGTGCACCCGGCACTGTTCACCGAGCTCTTCTGGTCGGCCCTGCACGGGCTGGCCACCCTGACCCGGGCGGGGCGGATCCTGCCGGAGGGCGCCGGGGAGCGGCTGGATCTCCTGGTGGAACGGCTGGCCGCGCTCTGACACGTACTCCGGCAGCAGCCACCGGCGCGGCCGGCCCGCGCCTCACCCCGCCCATCTCCCCGTCAGGAACGTCAGCGCGACGAGCGTCGTCACCGGTGCCGCCACGCACAGGTACGCCGTCCTGAACCACGGCCGCCGCAGGCTCAGCGCCGCCAGGCCGATCCACAGCGGCCACCACAGCAGCGTCGCGCGCGGGACGGACGTGTACCAGTACGACGTTCCCAGCGCCCACAGGCTGAGCGCGACGTACACCGCTTCCGGCCAGCGGCGTCGGCGTACCAGCAGCGCCACCAGGGCGAGACCCACCACCATCGCCGCCAACTCCGCCTGGAACATGAACGCGTAGCCGGTCGACTGCGTACCGCCGAACGCCCCGGTCCAGGTGTTCGCCCACGCCTCCCAGGGCGGGTGGAACGTGCGGTACCAGCCCCGTTCCTGCGCGTGCTTCCACGCCATCCAGTCACCGGTGTGCGCGTGCAGATACCAGCTGTACGCGGCCGGGGGCAGCGCGGGCAGCAGCGTCCAGCCCGCCGACCGCCAGTGCCTCCCCGTCCGGGCGGACAGCAGGAACAGCAGCCCGATCGCCGCCGCGAGGAACAAGCCGGAGACGCGTACCGCCGTCCCGAACGTGGTCAGTACGGCGGCGAGCGCCCACCGGTGCTTCATCGCCGCGAGCCAGGCGGGCAGGGCGAACGCGAGGAACAGCGCCTCCGTGTAACCCGCCGCCAGGAACACCGCGCAGGGCGAGAGCAGGAAGAGGACAGCCGTACGGTGACCCGCCCCCTCCTCCGGCAGATACGCCCGCGCGATCCGGGCCAGAGCCAGTACGGCCACCGCACCCGCGACGAACGAGATCAGCAGCCCCGCCGCCGTCCAGTCCGGCACGACCGTGTGCACGGCGCGGAGCAGGAAGGGGTAGCCGGGGAAGAACGCCTCCCGGTTGTCCCAGCCGCTCGTCCCCGGTCCCGCGCCCGCCGGGAAGTAGCCGTCGCGCGCTATATGGAGGTAGTGGTTCGCGTCCCAGTGCTGGAAGGGCGCCAGGACCGGGGCCGCCTCCCGTACGCCGGACTGGGCAGGGAACAGCCAGCGCGCGAAGTGGGCCGTGATCCAGAGGGATATGCGGGTGAGGAGGTAGAGCCACAGGACACCGCGGTCGGCGGGGCTCAGGCGGAACCGCGCCGCACGGGGCTCGGGCGCGGCGGCGGCTGCCGCAGGACGGACGGGCGGAGGCCGCAGCCCGGGAGAGAGCGTGGACAACGCAGGCACCTTTCGGGCGTGCCTCGCGGGTACGTCGGGGCGCGCCGGATCGCCCGGGAAGCCGCCGGGTCACGGAAGGGGAGGGGAAAGAGGGAAGAGGGAAGAAAGGGGAAGGGGAAGGGGGGCGGGGGCCGCGCGGCGGCGTCAGGGCGTCGGCGCGTCCCCGTCAGCCGTCGCGGATGCCGTCGCCGATGCCGTCGCTGTAGCCGTCGGGGGCGTCGTCCTCGTACTCGTACTGGTACGCGTGGGCGTGGGCGGTCCGCCCGGCTCGGTGGTCCGGCCCGACGGCCCCTCCGTCCCCGTGCTCCCCGGCATCGTGGTGCTCGGCGACGGCGGCGGGGACGGCGGCTCCGTCGGCAGGCCCTCCGACGGTACGGGCGACGGGTAGCTGGGCGACGGGCTCGTGGCCGGGGCCACCGGCTGCGGCCGTACCGGCAGCAGGCCCACCGCGACCGCGCCGCCCCCGCCGACGACCAGGCAGACCCCCACCGCGACCACGGCCATCCGGCGTCGCTGCGCGCGCATGCCGCGCCGGGTGATGCCCGCCGCGGTGTCCGGGGCGGTCAGGGCCTGCCCGAACTCACCGGCCTCCCGGAACAGGGACCGCAGCGGATCCTGCGGCTCCTTCGGATCCCGCGGTTCAGACATCAGGAGCCTCCTCGATCCGGGGGTCCCGCAGACGGTGGGCGAGTGCCGCCCGTCCACGGACCAGATGCGTCTTGATCGTGCTGCTGGAAAGCCCGGTCTCCCCGGCGATCTGCTCGACCGTCAGGTCGCACAGGTAGTGCAGGGTCAGCGTCCGCCGCTGCTGGGCGGGCAGCTCCCGCAGCGCGTCGACCAGGACGACATGGTCCGGGTCCGGCGGCGCGACGTGCTCCGCCCCACCGCTCCCCCGGCCCCAGGCGTCCGCCGACCGCCGCCGGAAACGCCAACGGCTCACCGCCAGCCGCCAGGCGACCGTGCGGATCCACGCCTCGGGCTGCCCGTCCCGCTCCAGCCGCCCCCGCCGGACCCACGCCTTGACGAACGCTTCCTGCACGACGTCCTGCGCCTCCTGGAGGTCGCCGGTCATCACGTACAACTGGCCGGTGAGACGTGCGACCGCCTGGGCGTAGAACTCTTCGAACTCCTCGACGGTCAAAAGTTGCTCCCGGATCTTTCGCTTCACCGGGTATACGCCCGCCGTCGGGCATCCGGTCGACACCACCGACGAAGAATCGCGGGTGACGGTCGTCACAGCCCCCGCTCGGCCCCTTCCCGGCCCCCCGTTCGGCCGGGTCTCAGCCCTCCCGCAGCCGCTTCTCCAGCAATGTGACCCCGTACGTCCGGCCGCCGTCGCCGTTCTTCCCCGCCTGCTCGCCGACCACCACGTACCCCGCCTCCTCGTAGTAGCGGCGGAGCCGGGTGTTCGACGTCAGGCAGTCGAGCCGGCACAGCGGGCGGCCCGACGCGGCGATCCGGCGCTCGGCCTCCGCCAGCAACGCGCGCCCGGCTCCGGGCGGGGCGGTAGTCCGGTCGGTCATCAGGCGGTGGACGTAGCCCGCCACCGGCGGCTGGACACCCCAGGCCGGCTCGTCGTCCCACCACAGCTCCCAGGCCCCGGCGCTCGGCCCGCCGGGACCCGCCGTGGCGATCCACACCTCACCCGCACGCAACCGCGCCCCGAAGTGCTCCGGGCCCAGCTCCCCGGGCTTCCACTGGTCGATGCCCCGTGCGATCTGCCAGCGCGCGGCGTCGTCCCGGAGACGTACGAGCTCGGCCAGGTCGCTCTCCCCGGCCCGCCGGAACGACAGCTCGGGGGACTGCTTCGCGGGAGAAGGGGTTGTGTGCGTCATGCCGTGATCTTCCCCCAACAGGTTTCGCCGCCCCACCTACCCTCCCCATCTGCGAAGTTGACAATTTGCGATCGAGTTGCGACACACAGTCGCAGCGCCCTGGCGTGCGGAGGACCTGGACCAAATGGGTGACGATCCGAAAGGGCATACCGATGGCTGTGCAGCTCGCTCACAGACCGGACAGGGCACGATGGAGGGGAGGAGGCGACGCCATGACCCCCAGCACCGCCGATCACGCACCGCAGGCCCAGATGTCCGTCGAGGAGTTCGAGCAGCTCGCCCGCACGTCCCCCGAGACCGTGACGCTTGAGCTCATCAACGGAAAGCTAGAGGTCAAGCCCGTGCCGGACGGGGATCACGACGAGATCATCATGTGGGTCGCGATGCAGTGCATGCAGCAGCAGCCGGAGCTGCGGCTGTACCGCGAGCGCGGGCTCCGGATCGGCGGGTACCGCAGCGGGCGCGCCCGCCCGGACGGCACACTGGCCCGTGCGGGACGCTTCGCGGGCGACGGTGAGTGGTCGAGCCCGGACCACATCCTCATGACCGTCGAAGTGACGTCGCACGACCATGACACCGACACCCGCGATCGCACGGAGAAGCGGGACGGATACGCCGCGGCGAGCATCCCCGTCTATCTCCTGATCGACCGCGACCACGACACCCTCGTCGTGTACAGCGAGCCGGAGAAGGGCCGCTACCGGCACCGCACCACATACGGGTACGGCGACACCGTGCCCCTCCCCGGTCCGGTCGACATCACCCTGGAGAGCGAGGAGCTGAAGAACTACTCCGGCTGACCCGCCGCCCCGCACGCTTCGAACTCGTCGCCCGTGTCAGGCTCCCCGCCTTCCGGGCCCCTCACCGCTCGTCCGCCGCCAGCTGCGTCGTCGCCAGCTCGCGGTACAGCTCGTCCCCGGCGATCAGCTCCTCGTGCGTGCCCGCCGTGCGGACCCGGCCCTCCTCAAGGACCACGATGCGGTCCGCGTGCCGGACGGTGGACAGGCGGTGAGCGATCACCAACACCGTTGCCTGCTTCGCCAGTTCGAGGATCACATCGCGCAACGCCTGCTCGTTGACCGCGTCCAGTTGCGAGGTGACCTCGTCGAGGAGGAGCAGTCGGGGGTGGCGCAGCAGGGCCCGGGCGATGGCGATGCGCTGGCGTTCGCCGCCGGAGAGGGTGACGCCCCGGTGGCCGACCGCCGTGTCCAGACCCTCGGGCAGCCGCTCGACCAGGGCGTCCAGCCGGGTACGGGCGACCGCGGCCGTCAGCTCCTTCTCCTCGGCGTCGGGGGCGGCGAAGAGGAGGTTCTCCCGCAGCGTCCCGGCCAGCACCGGCGCGTCCTGCTCCACGTAGGCCAGCGAGCCCCGCAGCTCGGCGAGCGGCCAGTCGCGGATGTCCCGGCCGCCCACGGTGATCGTGCCGGCCTCGTGGTCGTAGAAGCGTTCCAGCAGGCTGAACACCGTCGACTTGCCCGCCCCGGACGGGCCCACCAGCGCCACCATCCCGCCGGCCGGCACGTCGAACGTCACCCCCTGGTGGGCGGGGGCGCGCTCGTCCCCGTACCCGAAGGTCACGTCCTGGAAGGTGACCCCGAGCGGGCCGCCACCCCTCTGCCTCTTCAACTCGCTTGACTTCTCGGCCGGTTCGCCCGGCAGCGACTCCACCTCATCGATCCGGCGCACCGCCGCCAACCCGCTCTGCAGGCCCGTCCAGCCCTCGACCAGACCGCCGATCGGGCCCATCAGGTAGAAGAGGTACAGCAGGAACGCGATCAGGGAGGAGATCTCCAGCGCCCCGGAGGCGACCCGCGCGCCGCCGACGCCCAGCACCGCCAGGAACGCCAGCTGGATCGACATCGTCATCGTGACCTCGGTGACCGAGGCCCACTTCGCCACCGACACGCCCCGGTCGTGCGCATGGCGCGCCGCCGCCGCGACCGCCGCCGTCTCCCGCTCCTCCGCCCCGCTCGCCTTGACCGTACGGAACGCCTGGAGCACCCGGTCCAGGGCCGCGCCCATCGCGCCCACGGACTCCTGCGCCTTGAGCTGCGCCCGCTGGATGCGCGGCATCAGCAGGGACGTCACGGCCCCGATGCCGACGACGACCACCAGCGTCACGCCGAGCAGCGTCAGGTCCATGTACGCCATGAGGGCGATGGTGCCCAGCAGCATCAGGACGCTGTTGAACGATTCGACGAGTCCGCTGGAGAGCACCGTACGGAGCAGGGTCGTGTCGCTCGTGACCCGTGACTGCAGGTCGCCGGGCGTCAGCCGGTCCACCGCCGGGACCTTCAACCGCATGATGCGGCCCACGAGTTGGTCGCGGGCGCGCAGGACGACGCCTTCTCCCGTGCGGGACATGAGGAAGCTTCCGTATGCGGACAGGCAGGCCCCGGCCAGCACGAGCGCGGTCAGCACGACGAGCGGGGCCACGGGCGACCGGCCGTCGGCGAACGTGTCCACCGCGTGCTTCGCCATCAGCGGCATCGCAAGACCCGCCCCGGATCCGGCGAGCGAGAGCAGGCCCGCCCGGATCAGGACGCCCCGGTGCGCACGGACCCGGGCCAGGAGCAGGCGGAGGGGGGACGGGCCTGAGGCAGGCGGGGGCGTGGAGGGGGCGGCCGGGGCAAGCGGGGTCCGGTCCGGAGATTCCGGGCCGGGCCGTTCCGTGCTCTCAGGCGGTCTGCCCGGTCCCGGGACCGGGCCCCGGCCCGGATCCGCCTGTCCCGCCCCCGCCGTCGTCCCCGCCACCGCGCTCACCCTGAACCCCCTCGCGTACCGTCACCACCATCAAAGGACGCAGATCGGCGGCCTCTGCCTGCTCCCCGACCGTACGTCCTTCCGCCAGCACCCAGGCGTGCGGGGAGAACGGCGGGGTCGCCCACACCCCCGCGCACCAGTCGGGCCAGACGCCGGACATCCGGCACGCCAGGGCGACGGCCACCGAGCGGGGCAGGCAGCCGTAACGGCTCGCGCAGCGGCGGCTGGTGGCGGTGACCGCCTCCAGCACCTCCAGCGTCTCGGCGTACGAGGCCGGGCGCGCGCCCCGGGCGCACCGGCCCAGCACCCGGCGGAGCCGGCCGGGCTTGAGCCGGGCCAGGACGAACGCGGCGGCGATGGCGGCGCGCAGCCGTGTCCCGCCCGCTCCAGCGCCCCGGCGGGGCATCGTCATCTCGGTGGTCATGGGCGCAGGATCTTCGCCTCGACGAGCCGGCGGGTCAGCTCCGCGACGTCCGACTCGGCCTCGGCCCGCTCGACGTCGAACTCGGCGACGATCCGCTCGACGGCGGCCTCGGGGGCACGGCCCGCCGCGAGGGTCTCGACGACGATGACGCTGGTGTCGTTCAACTGCCAGTAGCTGCCGCTCTTCTCGTCGAGGAGGACGCCGCCGTACTCGGTGGTCGTGACGGCGATGCCTTTTCTGAGTTTCACAGGGATGCCTCGCTGGGGGTGGTGGTCGTCAGAGGGTCGACTGGGGTGCGGACCAGGCGTTCTCGGCCGTGCGGAGCCAGGTCTCCCCGGCCACGGTGGAGCTGATGGAGTGTTCGACCAGGACCGGCGAGAAGGGTTCGGCCGCCAGCCGGAGCAGCTGGCGCGAGTCCACCAGGCCGTGTTCGGCGAGGCGGGATCCGGTCCACAACTCGGTCAGCTCCGGGGCGTGTTCGCGCAGGCCCTGGTGCTCGTCGGAGGCCATGTGGTCCTTCGTCGTCCGGGCCAGCAGCGCGTCCGGCACCACCCCGCGCATCGCCTCGACGAGCAGCGGCTTGTAGCGCCAGGGGCTGATGCGCTCCGGCAGGCGTACGGCGAGGGTCGCCTCCAGGATCCGGTCGTCGTAGAAGGGCGCGGCGACCGGCAGCCCGATCGTCATGCCGATGTCCTCCATCGCCTGGAAGTGCCGGGCTCCCATCCGTACGCCGTCGATGTCGACGTGCCGGCCCCGCCACGGGTCGATCGGTTCGGCGTGCTCGGCGGCGGCCCGGAACTCCTCGGCGATCAGGGCGGTCGCGTGCCCGGTGAGCCAGGGGTGCAGGGACTGCCGTACGCCCCAGGAGAGCAGCGGGGTCCGGGCGACGGGCTGGGGTGCGGCCGTGACCGCCCCGGCGAGCCACCGGGGGAACGCCGAACGGTCGAGCAGGGCCTTCACCGTGGGCAGGAGCGGCCAGCCGAGCTGGTGGCGCAGGCCGCCGAAGTGGCTCCAGGCGGTGAACGGGTTGCCGTGGAAGAGGTCCTGGTAGGCGTGGGGCAGGCCGAGGAAGATCTCGTCGCCGCCGTAGCCGGTGAGGTGGTAGCGGGAGCCGGTGGCACGGGCGCGGCCGAGGAGCAGTTCCGCGCGGGCCCGGCCGGGGGCGACGGGGAGCGGTTCGTCGTTCAACTCGGCTGCGGTGGAGGCGAGATCGGCGTAGAAGTAGGGGGCGTCGGCGGCGGGGACGACGTGGTGGTCCAGGGCGGGGGCGGGGTGGCGGCCACGGGCGGGGGCGGCACGGTGGTCCGGGGCGGGGGCAGCGTGGCCGTTCCGGGCGGCCGGCGCGGCCCCGTGGTTCCGGGCGGCCGGCGCGGCCCCGTCGGTCCGGGTGGTCGTCGCGGCCGTGCCGCCTGCCGCCTCGACCGCTCGGCGCGCCCAGGTCTCGTCCTCGCTGTAACGGTCCCGGGCAGCCACGGTCAGCAGGGACAGCGACGCGGGGCCGGTGTCGCGGGCGGCGAAGGCGAGGGCGGTGGAGTCCAGCCCGCCGGAGAGTTCGCAGCTGATCCGGTCCAGGCCGCCGACATGGGCCCGTACGGAGGCCGCGACGGCGTCCCCGACCTTGCGGGCCCCGTCCGCCAGGGGCAGTTCGCCGGGCGGCGGCTCCCACCAGCGGTGCTCCGTGGGACCGGGGACGGCGGCCGTGCCCGGTGCTGCGACGGGCAGGGCCAGGCCGTACCCGGCACCGGTCTCGTGGACGCCCCGCCACACGGGGCGGCGGCTCAGGGGGTGCGGCAGGAAGTCCAGCAGCCGCAGCGCCAGGGCGCTCTCGTCCAAGGGTGCGTCGATCAGGCGGGCCAGGACGGCGGGACGGTCGGAGGCGATGGTTCCGGCCGTCGGGTGCCGGGCGTGGTAGATCCGGCGGAGTCCGGTGGCGGTGCCCCGGATCCAGCTCCGCCCGGACAGCCGGGCGACCACGTGGTAGAGGCCGGGCAGCCGGGCGAGGCGGTGTTCCAGGCCGGTCCGGTCGCGGGTGCCCTCCAGGATCCCGGCGAGCACGGCGTCGGGGACGCGGTCCGGGCCGATGAGGACGAGGGCGTCCTCGCCCCGGGCGAGATGGCTGACCTTGCGGACCAGCGGGCGGGCGACGATCCAGGGCCGGCCCGAGGGGTGGGCGACGGTCAGGGTGCCGCCCACCTCCCGGGCGGACCCGGTGGCGCCCGGCGCGGCGGACCGCCCGGCAGCCGCTCCCGGTACGGGAAGCTGCCCGGCCGCTGCCGCTCCCGCCGCGCTGTCCGGCAGGACGACGAAGTAGTCACGCAACTGGCCGGGCATCTTCACCTTTCGGAAGTTCTCACGCGGTGCACAGGAGACGGATCGGCGGATCAGATGATCCGCCGGCTCCAGTACTCCTTGTACGAGCCGACGAAGTAGCCGGCGGTCTTCTTCGAGAAGTCGCCCTGCTGGAACAACGACGGCTTCACGTAAGCCTTCTTCTGCTGCTTCTGCTGCTTCATGACACCTTCCCTTCTGTGCGGTTGACAGCCGTTATGCCCAACTGACGTATGCATAACTGGAGTTATTCGTGCGGCTGGTGTTCGTCATGCGAACACCAGAGCCATCATGTCCGGCCGTCGAACCGGTACGCATGATTCCGACTTACCGTGCGAAGTTGGCTGGATAGCGCGAGCCGCGAGCTGCGGAGCGGACCGATCCGGGACACTTCCGGCCGGAGTCGGTCGCACCACCGGCCACCCTGTGCAGTCGCACACCGCTCCCGCCGAGGCCCGTCGTGGACTGGACCAATGGCTGCATGCGGTCGCCGGACCGGGCAGTGAGCTGGCAGGAGGGGGAACAGCCGCCGGGAGAACCGGCGAACCGGCCGGAACGGGCCCCGGTGCGGACCGCGCGCCCGCCTTACCCCAGGGAACCCCGCCGCGCCACCGCCCTCGGTACAACCGCCCCGAAACGCGCTGCCGTACGGGCGTGGCCACGGCAAGGAGGCATTCGGCCACGCCAGCGCCCCCGCAGCGCCCTCGCGACGCCCCGCAACCGCCCCGCCGCTACCTCTGGCGCAGCAGGTAGCCGCCCCAGGCCGCCGTTCCCGCGCCCAGGAGCAGCGGGATCATGCCGTATCCGACGAGCGTCGAGGAGTGGGCGTACCAGCGTCCGTCGTCGAACACCTGGGTCGCGGTGATCGTTTCGGGGTCGGTCCGGCCGTCGTGGTCGGCGAAGAGGATCCTGACGCGCTGGAACTCCGCCCGCTCGGGCGTGCCGTCCACATGGGCGCGCAGCGACTCCTGGGCCACCCTCTTGCGCTCGGCGTCGTTGGCGCGCTGCTGGGCGGGCGTCACGCCGAAGCAGTGCCAGACGGTCTGGCCCTTCTCGGCGCGGGTGTCGTGGCATTGGATGTGGCCGAAGGTCTCCACCCGCATGCCGAGGACGCCGGAGAGGCCCGTCCCGGTCACCACGACGAACAGCCCCGCCGCGAACAGCACGGCCCCGCCCACGACGAGCGAGACCCCCTTGAGCCGCCCTCGGCCGCCCGTTCTCCCCGTAGCACTCACGCTCATGCCCGTCCCGCCCCCCGTGTCCGTACGACCGTCCGGTCACGCCCATTGTCCCAAGAAACCCGGAACCGGCCCCAAGGAACCCGGGCACGGCACGAGCAACCCGGACACCCGGACACGCCACAGGGGCGGCACCTCCGTGAAGGAGATGCCGCCCCTGTGGGACGTACCTGCGCACTCGACGTACTGGACGTACTCGGCGTACGCGGAACCTCGATCGACCGGCGCGGAGCCGGAACCGATCAGAAGTCCATGTCACCGCCCGGCATGCCGCCCGGAGCGGCCGCGCCGGCCTTCTCGGGCTTGTCGGCGATGACGGCCTCGGTGGTGAGGAACAGCGCGGCGATGGACGCGGCGTTCTGCAGGGCGGAGCGCGTGACCTTCGCCGGGTCGAGAATGCCCTCGGCGATCATGTCGACGTACTCGCCGGTCGCGGCGTTGAGGCCGTGACCCACCGCCAGGTTGCGGACCTTCTCCACGACGACGCCACCCTCGAGACCACCGTTGACGGCGATCTGCTTGAGCGGGGCCTCCAGCGCGAGCTTCACGGCGTTGGCGCCGGTCGCCTCGTCGCCCGTGAGGTCGAGCTTCTCGAAGACGGCCGAGGCCTGGAGCAGAGCCACGCCACCACCGGCGACGATGCCCTCCTCGACGGCGGCCTTGGCGTTGCGCACCGCGTCCTCGATGCGGTGCTTGCGCTCCTTGAGCTCCACCTCGGTGGCGGCGCCGGCCTTGATGACGGCCACGCCGCCGGCCAGCTTCGCGAGGCGCTCCTGGAGCTTCTCGCGGTCGTAGTCCGAGTCGGAGTTCTCGATCTCGGCACGGATCTGGTTGACGCGACCCTGAACCTGGTCGCTGTCACCGGCGCCGTCGACGATCGTCGTCTCGTCCTTGGTGATGACGACCTTGCGGGCGCGGCCGAGCAGGTCCAGGCCGGCGTTCTCCAGCTTGAGACCGACCTCCTCGGAGATCACGGTGCCGCCGGTGAGGATGGCGATGTCCGCGAGCATGGCCTTGCGGCGGTCGCCGAAGCCCGGGGCCTTGACGGCGACGGACTTGAACGTGCCCTTGATCTTGTTGACGACCAGGGTGGAGAGCGCCTCGCCCTCGACGTCCTCGGCGATGATCAGCAGGGGCTTGCCCGACTGCATGACCTTCTCCAGCAGCGGGATCAGGTCCTTGACGCTGCCGATCTTCGAGTTGACGATCAGGATGTACGGGTCGTCGAGCGACGCCTCCATACGCTCCATGTCGGTGGCGAAGTACGCCGAGATGTAGCCCTTGTCGAAGCGCATACCCTCGGTGAGCTCCAGCTCCAGACCGAAGGTCTGGGACTCCTCGACGGTGATGACGCCTTCCTTGCCGACCTTGTCCATCGCCTCGGCGATCTTGGCGCCGATCTCGGTGTCGGCGGCGGAGATGGAGGCGGTCGAAGCGATCTGCTCCTTGGTCTCCACGTCCTTGGCCTGCTCCAGCAGAGCGGCGGAGACGGCCTCGACGGCCTTCTCGATACCGCGCTTGAGGGCCATCGGGTTGGCGCCGGCGGCAACGTTGCGCAGACCCTCGCGGACGAGCGCCTGGGCGAGAACGGTGGCGGTGGTCGTACCGTCGCCGGCGACGTCGTCCGTCTTCTTGGCGACCTCCTTGACCAGCTCCGCACCGATCTTCTCGTACGGGTCCTCGAGCTCGATCTCCTTGGCGATGGAAACACCATCGTTGGTGATCGTGGGCGCGCCCCACTTCTTCTCGAGGACGACGTTACGGCCCTTGGGGCCGAGGGTGACCTTGACGGCGTCGGCGAGCTGGTTCATCCCGCGCTCGAGACCGCGCCGTGCCTCCTCGTCGAACGCGATGATCTTGGCCATGTGAAGTGGTCCTCCCGGACAGGGGTGGATTTCTCCGGACCGGGAGGCGCCCGCGACGGACGGCCTGCGCGTGTGACGGTTCCTTGCCCCGTCACACCTGCGGGCCTCACCGGCCCGGTCCAAGTTCTGTCACTCTCACCTGGAGAGTGCTAACGCCAATGATTAGCACTCGACCCCCGAGAGTGCAAGCGCCTCCCGCCGGTGCCCGCCATGCGGTCGAGGGCGCGGAGCACGGCCGGCTCCCGGACGCGCACAGTGCCCGCGCCCCGGACGCGCACAGGGCTTCGCACTCCGGACGCGCGTAGGGCCCGATCCCCTGATCGGCGAATTCCAGGGGTCGGGCCCTACGTGCGTGAGTGGTGTCGTCGGACGACCGCGCCGAGCTCAGCCGACGGCGAGCTTGACCATGTCGGCCTGGGGCCCCTTCTGGCCCTGCGAGATCTCGAATTCAACTCGCTGACCCTCTTCGAGGGTGCGGTACCCGTCCATCTGGATCGCGCTGTAGTGGACGAAAACATCCGCACCACCGTCGACCGCGATGAAGCCGTACCCCTTCTCCGCGTTGAACCACTTGACGGTGCCCTGAGCCATGCCCAACTCCCCTATTACTGGCCCTTGCGCAGGACCGCACTTCGCGGCCCCGGGTCGTGACTCACCCTCCGACAGGAGAGGGTGCGCGGCGCCGCAGCGCGTCGACCGCGGCCGAATGTATCCGCCCAACTGCCCTCTGCAACAGGTCAATCGGACGAGAATTCTGGGCACGGCGGAACACGCGAATATGCGGGTTTGCTGAGATTTACGGGCAAGTCGGGCCAGGCAAAGGGCACTTATGCCGCAAGAGGTTCACGCACTTTGGCTGCTTCTTATCGGGGCCGGGCGCATTCTCATATGCGGGCGGCACGGGCAGCGGATGGGGCTTCCCCAACTGTACCGCGCTCAACCATGCAGAATTGCCCCCTCCGCTTCTCTCGCGGAGGGGGCAACAGGGGTCACACAGAGGTGCGGTGGGGATCCGGCGGGGGCCGCCGGGAGTGGCCCGGGCGGTTCAGCAGCCGCCGGCCACCGCCGGGATGATCGAGACGCCGGCGCCGTCCGGGGTGGCCGCGTCCAGGCCCCCCTCGAAGCGCACGTCGTCGTCGTTGACGTACACGTTGACGAAGCGGCGCAGCTTGCCCTGGTCGTCCAGGACGCGGGCCGCGATGCCCGGGTGGTCCTTCTCCAGGGACTCGATGACCTCGGAGAGCTTCGCGCCCTCCGCCGGTACCTCGGCCTGGCCGCCCGTGTACGTACGGAGGATGGTGGGGATGCGGACCTTGACGCTCATGGTGGTGCCCTTCTTCCTTCGTTCGTGCTGGGTGGTCAGGCGGTGCCGAGGCCCGCGGCGCGGAACGCGTCCAGGCTCGGCTTGATGGTGGCCGTGGCCTGCGAGGTGGCGGAGACCGCGTCGAGCGTCTTGAGGCCGTCACCGGTGTTGACGACGACGGTGGTGAGCGTCGGGTCGATGACACCGGCCTCGATGAGCTTCTTCGTCACACCGAGCGTCACGCCGCCCGCCGTCTCGCCGAAGATGCCCTCGGTGCGGGCCAGCAGCTTGATCGCGTCGACGACCTGCTCGTCGGTGACGTCCTCCACGGCGCCGCCGGTGCGCCGGGCGATGTCGAGGACGTAGGGGCCGTCGGCCGGGTTGCCGATGGCCAGCGACTTGGCGATGGTGTTCGGCTTCTGGGGCCGGACGACGTCGTGCCCGCCCTTGAAGGCGGCGGAGACCGGGGAGCAGCCCTCGGCCTGGGCGCCGAAGATCTTGTACGGCCGGTCCTCGACCAGCCCGAGCTTGATCAGCTCCTGGAGCCCCTTGTCGATCTTCGTGAGCTGCGAGCCGGACGCGATCGGGATGACGATCTGGTCGGGCAGCCGCCAGCCGAGCTGCTCGCAGATCTCGTACGCCAGCGTCTTGGAGCCCTCACCGTAGTACGGGCGGAGGTTGACGTTGACGAAGCCCCAGCCCTCGCCGAGCGGGTCGCCGATGAGCTCGGAGCAGAAGCGGTTGACGTCGTCGTAATTGCCCTCGATGCCGACCAGTTCACCGCCGTACACCGCGGCCATGACGACCTTGCCCTGCTCCAGGTCGTGCGGGATGAACACGCAGGAGCGCAGTCCGGCGCGGGCGGCGGCGGCGCCGACGGCTCCGGCCAGGTTGCCCGTGGAGGAGCAGGAGAGGGTGGTGAAGCCGAAGGCGCGGGCGGCCTCGACGGCGATCGCGACGACGCGGTCCTTGAAGGAGTGCGTCGGGTTGCCGGAGTCGTCCTTCACGTACAGGCCGCCGGTGACGCCCAGCTCACGGGCGAGGTTGTCGGCCTTGACCAGCTTGGTGAAGCCGGGGTTCAGATTGGGCTTGTCCGCGACGTCGGCGGGGACGGGCAGCAGCGGGGCGTAGCGCCAGATGTTGTCCGGACCGGACTCGATGCGCTTGCGCAGCTCCTCGGGGGAGCCGGTGGGCAGGTCGTAGGCCACTTCGAGCGGCCCGAAACAGGACGCACAGGCGAAAAGGGGGCCGAGCTCGAATCGCTCGCCGCACTCGCGGCAGGAAAGCGCCGCGGCGGGACCCAGGTCCGGAGAAGCGGTGGTGGCATTACCTGCGACGGTCTGAACAGCCATGATGGCGGAGGCCCTTTCTCCTCATCTTCCTCGCGACGCATTTCGCCGCAAGACGGAATTGGCACCTTCCCCACCGTGACCTCGCGGTCGGCAGGAGGGTTGCCGGGACTTCAACGGGCCGTTCCCTCAGTCCCTCTGGATGAGCTCTATGGCGCTGGATCTTCGATCCAGGCGTTTATGTGCGGTCCGACCCCGACATGCGACGGTCATCCGCGTTGTTCAAGACTGTAACCGAAGCACCGGACCGTTGAGATAGTCGTCCGAACCGCGAGATGGATCACACACAGGGAGTGCCGACCGTGCTCGAAGAGGTGGAACGCTGGCTGACCAGGCGTTCCTGGTCGTCCGGCGACCGCCCGCTGAACCGGCTCACCGACGCCCGGGCCGCCGACCCGCGCCGTACGTCCGTGAGCGTGGTGCTGCCCGCGCTGAACGAGGAGGCCACGGTCGGCGCGATCGTGGCGGTGATCCGCCGCGAGCTGATGGAGAAGGTCCGGCTCGTCGACGAACTCGTGGTGATCGACTCCGGCTCCACCGACGCCACCGCGGCCGTGGCCCGGGCGGCGGGCGCGCGCGTGGTCCACCGGGACGCGGTCCTGCCCCGGATCCCGGCCCTGCCCGGCAAGGGCGAGGTGCTGTGGCGGTCACTCCTGGTGACCAGCGGCGAGATCGTCTGCTTCGTGGACGCCGACCTCAAGGACTTCTCGGCGGACTTCGTCTCGGGCACGGTCGGCCCCCTGCTCACCGACCCCACGGTCCAGTTCGTCAAGGCGATGTACGACCGCCCCCTCGGCGACAGAGCAGGTCAGGGCGGCCGGGTCACCGAACTGGTGGCACGCCCGCTGCTCAATCTGCACTGGCCGCAGCTGGCCGGTTTCGTCCAGCCGCTGGGCGGCGAGTACGCGGTGCGGCGGTCCCTGCTGGAGCGGCTGCCGTTCCCGGTCGGTTACGGAGTGGAGCTGGGCCTGCTGGTCGACGCGCTGCACACGGTGGGCCTGGACGCGCTGGGCCAGGTCGACGTCGGCGTACGCGTCCACCGCCACCAGGACGGGCAGGCGCTGGGCCGGATGGCGGCGGCGATCTACCGCACGGCCCAGCTGCGGCTCTCCCGGGGCCATCTCGTGCGGCCGGCGCTGACCCAGTTCGAGCGTGGCGAGGACGGTTTCGTGCCGCGCACCCATGCGGTGGACACGGAGGAGCGGCCGCCGATGCGGGAGATCGCGGAGTACGCGGAGCGCCACGCGGCGTGAGCGGGTGGCGCGAGGGGGCGCGGCTGAGGCCGTGACCGGTGGGTCCCCCGGACGGGCGTTTGGCGGCTTCCCGAACGGGCTAGGTTCCGCTACATGGTCTCCGAGCACACGTCTTCCTCGAACGCCCAGGTCCTCGTCGCGTCCAACCGCGGCCCGGTCACGTACACGCTCGGCGAGGACGGGACGCTCGACGCCAAGCGCGGCGGCGGCGGTCTCGTCTCCGGGCTGAGCGCCGTCGACGACAAGCTGTGGGTCTGCGCGGCCCTCGGCGACGGCGACCGGGAGGCGGTGCGGCGCGGAGTCGGCGAGCCGGGCGTCCGGATGCTGGACATCGACGCCGAGGTGCACGCCGACGCGTACAACGGCATCGCGAACTCCGTGCTGTGGTTCGTCCACCACCTGCTGTACCAGACCCCGGTCGAGCCGGTCTTCGACACGGAGTTCCGGCGGCAGTGGGCCGCGTACGAGACGTACAACCAAGCCTTCGCCGAGGCACTGGCCCAGGAGGCGGGGCCGGGGGCGGCGGTCCTGGTCCAGGACTACCACCTGGCCCTGGTCCCCGGCATGCTCCGCGAACTGCGCCCGGACCTGCGGATCGGCCACTTCTCGCACACCCCGTGGGCCCCGGTGGACTACTTCCGGCTGCTGCCCGACGACATCGCCGAGCAGCTGCTGCGCGGCATCCTCGGCGCGGACCGGGCCGCGTTCCTGACCCGGCGCTGGGCGGACGCGTTCATCGGCTGCTGCACGGAGATCCTCGGCGGCACGGGCCGCACCAGGATCGGGGTGCACGGCCTCGGGGCCGACGCGGACTTCCTGCGCCGCCGCTCGCACGAGGCGGATGTGGACGAGCGGATGGCGGCGCTGCGGGAGCAGGTGGGCGAGGGCAGGAAGACGATCGTGCGGGTGGACCGCACGGAGCTGTCCAAGAACATCGTGCGGGGCCTGCACGCGTACCGGACGCTGCTGGAGACCCGCCCCGAGTGGCGCGAGCGCGTCGTCCACATCGCGTTCGCCTACCCCTCCCGCCAGGACCTCGCGGTCTACCGGGACTACACGGCGGCGGTGCAGTCGCTGGCCACGGAGATCAACGGGGAGTACGGCACGGAGAGCTGGACCCCGGTCGTCCTCCACGTCAAGGACGACTTCGCCCGCTCGCTGGCCGCGTACCGGCTGGCGGACGTGGCCCTGGTCAACCCGATCCGCGACGGCATGAACCTGGTCGCCAAGGAGGTCCCCGTCGTCTCGGACCACGGCTGCGCGCTGGTGCTGTCGCGGGAGGCGGGGGCGTACGAGGAGCTGGGCGATGACGCGATCGTGGTGAACCCGTACGACGTGACGGGCACGGCCCAGGCCCTGCACGAGGCGCTGACGATGAGCGGGGACGAGCGCTCGGGCCGCACGAAGCGCCTGGCGGAGGCGGCGACCGCGCTCCCGCCGCAGCAGTGGTTCCTGGACCAGCTGGAGGCGCTGCGGCAGGAGTGAGACCCCCTCTGCCGGGCGCTGCGGCAGGAGTGAGGCCCTCTTGCGGCCTTACAGCCGCTCGGCCAGAGCCGCCAGGAAGTCCACCACGGCGGCCGGGCCGGGCACCGACAGGTCGGCGCGCTCGGCCAGTTCGGGGACTTCGGCACTGCCGCTGCACACCAGGAGACCGGGGATGCCGTCCGGGCCCTCGCTGCGCAGCTTCTCCACCGCGGCGAACGCGGCGAGGTCCCCGAGGTCGTCGCCCGCGTAGATGACGGACTCCGCGTCCAGCTCCGCGACGAACCCGGCGAGCGCGACGCCCTTGTCCATGCCGGGCGGGCGCAACTCCAGGACCAGCCGCCCCGGTTCGACGATCAGCCCGTGCTTCGCCGCCAGCTCCCCGAGGGGCCCGCGCAGCGACTCGAAGGCCGCCTGCGGGTCCTGGGCCCGCCGGGTGTGAACGGCGACGGCCTGCCCCTTCTCCTCGATCCAGGTGCCGTTCCAGGCCCCGAACTCGTGCAGTACGCCGGGTAGTTCGGCACGCACCGCCGTAACGCCCGGATGTGCGGCGGGGGCGTGGACCGTGCCGGTCACGGCGTCCCAGCGCTCGGCCCCGTAATGCCCGAGCACGACGAGGTGCTCCAGACCGGGGACGCCCGCGAAGCCGCCGTAGCGCACGGCGACGCCCGCCGGGCGGCCGGTGATCACGGCGATGGCGGCGACCTTCGGCGCGAGCGCGGCGAGCGCCTCGACGGTGCCGGGGTGGGCGCGGGCCTGTTCGGGGTCCGGGACGATGTCGGCGAGCGTGCCGTCGAAGTCGAGGGCGACGACCGCGCGGTCGGGCCGGGCGAGAACGGCGTCGAGCCCCTCGCGGCCGGCCGGGGTGGTCGGGTTCGGAAGACGTTCCGGGTGACTGCCCATGGGGCGAGCCTAAGCCCTGGGCGGAGGGAGCACGAGCGTGCTCACGCCGACGCCGTGGAGGCACACGCACCCCACCACCCCGGCTTGACAGTCATCCCGCCACAACTCCATGATTCCATTAATTGATTCATGGAATCACGATGACGGATCGACGGATCACGGATCACGGAACCGAGGTGAGGCGCGTGGCAGACACGAGCACCCCGAACGCGACGTCCGGCAACTGGGCACTGGAGGCCCGCGGCCTGGGCAAGCACTACCGGCGCGGCTGGGCGCTGCGCGACTGCTCCTTCCGGATCCCGGCCGGCCGCATCTGCGGTCTGGTCGGCCCGAACGGAGCCGGCAAGAGCACCCTGCTCGGGCTGGCGACCCGGCAGGTGCAGCCGACCACCGGCGACCTGCGCGTCTTCGGCGTACCGGTCGACGACCCCGCCGTGCTGCCCCAGGTCGCGTTCCTCGGCCAGGACAAGCCGCTGTTCAAGCGGTTCACCGTGGCCGAGACGCTGCGGATGGGCGCCGAGCTGAACCCCGGCTGGGACGCGGCCGCGGCGGAACGGATCGTCCGCGCGGGCAACGTCCCGGCGGACGCGAGGATCGGCACGCTCTCCGGCGGCCAGCGCACCCGGGTCGCCTTCGCGCTCGCCTTCGGCAAGCGGCCCGACCTGCTGCTCCTGGACGAGCCGATGTCGGACCTCGACCCGCTGGCCCGGGACGAGATGAGCACCCTGCTGATGGCGGAGGCCGTCGAGCGCGGCACCACGGTGGTGATGTCCTCGCACATGCTGACCGAGCTGGAGGACATGTGCGACTACCTGCTGGTCGTCTCCGAGGGCCGTATCCGCATGGCCGGTGACGCCGACGCACTCGTACCGGCCCACACCCTGGTCACCGGGGTGTCCCGGGACGGCTCGCTGCCACCCGAGCTGACCGGCCACATCGTCGTCGAATCCCGCGTACAGGGACGGCAGTTCCAGGCGATGGTCCGGCCGACGGGCCCGCTCCCGGCCGACTGGGAGAGGGCCGAACCCTCGCTGGAGGAAGTCCTCCTCGCCCATCTCCGCTCCCCGGACGCGCCCCCGCTCTACACCCAGGGCGCCCGCGTCGATGCCGAAGGGACCCAGGCAGCATGAGCACCACCACCCTCACCGAGAAGCCCGGAAAGCCCCGGAAGCCCGGGAAGCCCTCCGAACTCGGCTCCGGACGCCGTCTGTTGCGCGGTCTCCCGTGGCTCGTGATCCGCCAGCACCGGATCGCGCTGGCCTGCGTCCTCGGCCTCACGGTGCTCACCGCGCTCTGGATCCTGTACGAGCGCCACGAGTTGGTGCAGCTGCTCGACGCGAAGGGCTGGCCGGAGAAGGACCCCGGCCGGCCGATGGACGACGACCGCGGCTACGAATACATCACCAGCATCATCAACGGCCTGCCGCTGATCCTCGCCGTCTTCGTCGGCGCCCCGCTGATCGCGGGCGACCAGGAGAGCGGCACCGCGCAGCTCGTCACGACCCAGTCCGTGACCCGCCGCCAGTGGCTGATCGCCAAGCTGGGCCTGGCCTACACCCTCGCGCTGGTCTCCGGCCTGGTGGTCTCGGCGCTGTTCACCTGGTGGTGGAAGCCGCACCGCTCGCTCTTCCTCAGCGAGTGGATCGACGGCGTCATCTTCGACAACACCGGCCCCGTCCTGCCCGCCTTCCTGCTCTTCCTCACCGCCGCCGGCATCACCATCGGCGCCCTGGCCCGCCGGGTGCTCCCGGCCATGGTGGGCGCGTTCCTCTTCACCGCGGTCACCAGCCTGTTCGTCTGGGACGAGGTCCGCGTACGGCTCGGCTCCCCGAAGATGTTCACGTACCCGATGGACACCGAACTTCCCGCGCGCTTCAACGACGCGTACGAGGTGGACCGCTGGGTCGGCAGCGCCGACGGCACCTTGTACAACTGGGGCCGCTGCGCCGAGGCGACCGAGAAGGCGACGGACGCGTGCATCAAGGAGCACGGCATCGTCAACGACGTGATCGAGTACATCGGCTACAACCAGATGGCGGGAATGCAGTGGCTCGCGTCAGGCATCCTGCTCGCCGGGACGGCCCTGCTCACGGCGTTCACCCTCTGGTGGACCTCGCGCCGCCCGCTGTGACCACCCGCCCCCTCCTCTACGTAAAGTGTCGGCAATCGAGCGGAAGGTGAAGTCCGTGGTCGTGTTCCGCATCGACCGGCGCAGTGGGGTGGCGACCTACCTCCAGATCGTCCGGCAGGTCGAGCAGGCGCTGCGCATGGGCGCGCTGGAGGAGGGCGACCGGCTGCCCACCGCGGCCCAGGTCGCCGCGACCACGAAGGTCAACCCCAACACGACCCTCAAGGCCTACCGCGAACTGGAACGCATGGGCCTCGCCGAGGTACGCCAGGGAGCGGGCACGTTCATCACCCGCACCCTGGCCCAGCCCCGGACCGGCCCCGGCTCCCCGTTGCGCACCGCCCTCGCCGACTGGCTGGACCGGGCCCGCGCCGAGGGGCTCACCGGGCAGGACGTCACGGCGCTGTTCCACTCGGCGTTCGAGAGCGCGTATCCGGGTGAGGCACCCGGATGAGGCGAACGGGGTAGCCGAGCAGGGGTCCGGGACCGGTCGAGCCGTCCCGGACCCCTGTCACTGACGCGTCAGCAGGGGATGAGGCCCTCGAACCGGCCGGCCTTCCACACCGGTTCGCTGGTCGTGACCGTCGCACCCGGGGCGACGGTGTGACACTTGTCAGGAACGTACGGTGCGCCGTTGAAGGAGTACTGGACATTCACCTGCTGAGTGGTGGAGCAGTTGTTGGTGATGGTGACGTGGATGCCGAGCAGCGGAGTCCAGTCGGCCTCCACACAGCTCGGCACGGAATGAACACCCTCGGCCTGGGCGACGCCCTGCGCGCCCGCCAGCAGCCCGAGCGCGGCCACGCCGGAAGCCAATACGTGAACCAGCTTCATTTCCTACCTCCGATAGATGGAGTAGCGATTGAAGGCGAGACCGGCGTGAGCCCTCAACGCCGTATCCAACTTTTTGAGGCTCCGCTCCGCTCGCGGCCGCCGGGCACGACGACATCAGGACCTTCCGGATACATCCTCCTCGGGTGAATTGACGCGCATAGACCGTGATTCGGCGAAATGAATATAGAGAAGGCATAGGGGCCTGCCCCATCGTGGACAACGGCCGTTCCAGGCCGACGCATGAGCAGGAGGGGAACATGGACAATCAGAGGACCACGGCCATGCAACAGCTGAACGTCGACGAGCTCCAGGGACCCACACTGAGCGGCGACATGGGTCTGCGCTGGGCCAATCTGCTGGCCATGTACATCGAGGCCGTCGACAACGGCACGCTCGCCACGCTGGAGGACGACATAGCCGTGATGGCCGCGAGCCTCGACGGGGGGCACGCGGGCGGCTGCGGCTGACACCGGGCGTACCGTCACCCCTGGTGGGGCTGCTCGCGGACGAGGAGCGCCACCAGGGGAGGAAACCGGTGGACCGACCGGCCGTCGTCCGCCGGAACGGCCTCCAGCAGCCAGGACGCGACCAGCGCGTCCAGCAGCACCTGGGCCCGCCGCGGTGAAACGCCCAGGCGGGCCGCGGCCTCGGCCGTCGTGAAGGGGGCGGCATCCCCGCGCGACAGGGCCCGGAAGGCGTCACGCGACGGAGGGTCGAGCTCCATGACGCTGGTAAGGAGCCGGGCCCGGACGTCCAGGCTTCCCTCGCACAACAGGTCCAGCCGGCTCTCCTCGCACATCAGCCTGTCGACGAGATCGGCCACCCGCCAGTCCGGGTGGTTCCTCAGCCGGTCGGCGCAGACCCGCAGAGCCAGCGGCAGTCGATCGCAGAGTTCCACGACCCGGGCGGCCGGCCCCGGTTCGTCCGCCACGCGCCGCCCCCCGACGACCCCCGCCAGCAGAGCCCGGGCCGCGGGCTCGTCCGGACGTCCGAGCCGCACCGCGTGGATCCCCTCCAGAGAAGGCATCGGGCAGCGGCTGGTGACCACGGCGTGACTGCTGTCGCCGCTGGGCAGCAGCGGACGCACCTGCCAGTCGGCCGAGGCGTTGTCCAGCACGACGAGCACACGGCGCTGGGCGAGGAGGCTGCGGTAGAGCTGGACGCGTTCGTCGAGGGTCGCGGGCAGCTCGTGGCGGCCGGGGAGCAGCGCCCGCAGAAAGCCGCCGAGCACGTCCACGGGGTCCTTCGGCCCGCCGTCCTGTTCACGCAGGTCGATGTAGAGCTGGCCCTGCGAGAAGTCCGACCGGCAGGCGTAGCCGGCGTGGATGGCGAGGGCCGACTTGCCGATGCCCGCCGCCCCGGTCAGTATGACGCCTCTTCTGCCGTCCCGCTGTCCGCGCAGCGTCGCCAGCGTCTCGGCGAGCTCGTCCGTCCGTCCCGTGAAGTCCCCGACGTCCATGGGCAGCATGGCGGGCACGAGTCCGCCCCAGAGGTCGTCCGTCACCACCGCGTCGCCGGCCGGCCGCAGCTCCTTCGCCTCCGGGGCGTGCACCGCCACCGGTGCGCGAGAGACGGGCTCCGGGAGGTTCTCCAGCAGGACGGCCCGGTGGATGTCGCGCAGGACCGCGCCGGGGTCGATGCCCAGCTCGCCCTTGAGCAGGCGGCGCCCCTCCTCGTACACGCGCAGCGCGTCGGCCGGCCGGCCGACGCGGTACAGGGCCTTCATCAACTGGCCCCGCAGGGACTCCCGTACGGGATGCTCGGCGACCAGTCCCATCAGTTCGGTCAGGACGCAGGCGTGGCGGCCCAGCGCCAGGTCCGCCTCGATGCGGTCCTCCTGGACGGACAGGCGGCTCTCCTCCAGGCGCGGCAGTTCGGCGACCGCCAGGGACTCCGTCACGTCCGCGAGGGCCGGTCCGCGCCACAGGGCCAGCGCGGACGCCAGTTGGCCCGCCGCCGTCGCGTACCGGCCGTCCCGCAGGCTCTGCCGCCCGCGTTCGGCAGCGCGCTGGAAGCAGTGCAGGTCGAATCCGGCCGCCCCGATGTCCAGGCGGTAGCCGCGCAGTCCGCGCAGCACGTCGAGCCCCGGCTCACAGCTCCGGCGCAGCCGCGAGATGTAGGTGTAGAGCTGCGCCGCCATGGTCGCGGGCGGCAACGGGCCCCACAGCAGCTCGCTGAGGGACGCGTCCGAGACGACGCGGCCGCGGGAGAGGAGCAGCGCCACGAGCACCGTGCGGAGTTTGGGGGCCGTCAGCGGGACCGGCACTCCGTCGACCAGTAACTCGGTCGGTCCGAGGATCCGGAATTCCACGCGCCGTTCCTCGTACTGTCTGCCGCTCATTCAGCGGTGTGCCTTCCAGGACCGGAAGGAACAGCCCGTCGGCATCCCGGGCCGCCAGGCGGCGCCGACGGGGGGCCGCTCCGGTGGCGCTTCGCCCCGTCTGGACGCGAGGGTGACCAGCATGACGGTCACCGCCGCCAGTTCCTCGGGGGTGGGGTTGCCCCGGAGCACCCGTACGAGGTCGGTGGAGCCCGCTTCGGGCAGGGTCGTGGTCACGTCGGCGGGTTCCCATGCTTGCGGGCCGGGAGGTCGGCATGTTTGGCACGCAGCATCGCGAGTCCGCTGATCAGCATGGAGCGGGTGTCAGCGGGGTCGATCACGTCGTCGACGAGGCCGCGCTCGGCCGCGTAGTAGGGGTGCATCAGCTCAGCCTTGTACTCCTTGACGAGTTGCTCACGCGTGATGTCGGGCTGGTCGGATTCGGCGATCTGGCGGCGGAAGACGACGTTGGCCGCGCCCTCGGCGCCCATCACCGCGATCTCGTTGGTGGGCCAGGCGTAGGTGAGGTCGGCCCCGATGGACTGGGAGTCCATGACGATGTACGCGCCTCCGTAGGCCTTGCGCAGGATCAGCGAGATCCGCGGCACGGTGGCGTTGCAGTAGGCGTACAGGAGCTTGGCGCCGTGGCGGATGATCCCACCGTGCTCCTGGTCGACGCCCGGCAGGAAGCCGGGGACGTCCAGGAGGGTGATGATCGGGATGTTGAAGGCGTCGCACATCTGGACGAAGCGCGCGGCCTTCTCGGACGCCTCGATGTCCAGGACCCCGGCCAGCGACTGCGGCTGGTTGGCGACGATACCGACGACCTGGC
>NZ_BMRY01000002.1 GCF_014648875.1 Streptomyces parvus
ACGGCGCGAACACCTCCCCGGCAAACTCCTCCAACCGGCCCCTGCACGAAACGAGTTCATCCACCCTCATACCAGCAGGAAACCACCAGAGCGACTACTTGCCCAGAGACGTAACAAAGCCCTACTAGGACCAGCGACCCCGCCCTTCCGCCGTTTTGTCGCGTAAAGGTGATTTGCTCCTTCTTCAGTGCTGCGTGCGCCGTCGCGCGTTTGGTCCCGTCGTTCCGGGGGACCCGGCCCAGCAGCCGGGCGGCCGGTCCCGGGACCGCGTGCGCGCCGCCCGCAGAGACGCCCACCCCGCTGACCAGGAGGACCCGATGGCACCCCCCAACGCCCCCGAAGCGACGGACGGCCCGGACCGTGGCCGCGATCCACGACTGGCCCCGCCCCTGGCCGAGGCGGCGGGCTGGGGGCCGCTCGACGTCCGCGCCGTCGACACCGTGCGGGCGCTGGCCGCCGACGCCGTGCAGAAGGCGGGCCACGGCCACCCGGGCACCGCGATGAGCCTGGCCCCGCTGGCGTACCTGCTCTTCCAGCAGGTGATGCGGCACGACCCGGCCGACGACCAGTGGATCGGCCGCGACCGCTTCGTGCTCTCCTGCGGCCACTCCAGCCTCACCCTCTACATCCAGCTCTACCTGAGCGGGTACGGGATGGAGCTGGACGACCTGAAGGCGCTGCGCACCTGGGGGTCGATCACCCCCGGCCACCCCGAGTACGGCCACACCCGGGGCGTCGAGATCACCACCGGGCCGCTCGGGCAGGGGCTGGCCTCCGCCGTCGGCATGGCCATGGCGGGCCGCCGGGAGCGCGGGCTCCTCGACCCCGACGCGCCCGCCGGCACGAGCCCCTTCGACCACCACGTGTACGTCGTCGCCTCCGACGGCGACCTGATGGAAGGCGTGACGTCCGAGGCCAGTTCGCTCGCCGGACACCAGGAGCTCGGCAACCTGATCGTCTTCTACGACTCCAACCACATCTCCATCGAGGACGACACGGACATCTCCTTCAGCGAGGACGTCACCGCCCGCTACGCCGCGTACGGCTGGCACGTGCAGACGGTCGACTTCACCCGGACCGGTGATTACGTCGAGGACGTCGACGCCCTGCTCGCCGCCGTCGAGGCGGCGAAGAGCGAGAGCGGCCGGCCCTCCCTGATCCTGCTGCGCACGATCATCGGCTGGCCCGCGCCCACCAAGCAGAACACCGGCAAGGCCCACGGCTCCGCGCTCGGCGACGACGAGGTCGCCGCCACGAAGAGGCTGCTCGGCTTCGACCCGGACGCCGACTTCACCGTCGAGGACGACGTACTGGAGCACGCCCGCGCGGTCGTCGAACGCGGGGCATCCGCCCACCGCGCCTGGGAGCCCCGCTACCAGGTGTGGCGCGCCGCCCACCCCGAGCGCGCCGCACTCCTCGACCGGCTGCGGGAACAGAAACTGCCCGAGGGCTGGACCGACAGCCTGCCCGTCTTCGACGCCGACCCCAAGGGCATCGCCACCCGCAAGGCCTCCGGCGACGTTCTCACCGCGCTGGCGCCCGTACTGCCCGAACTGTGGGGCGGTTCGGCCGACCTCGCCGGGAGCAACAACACCACCATGGAGGGCGAGCCGTCCTTCGTACCGGAGGGGAAACAGACGGGCGAGTTCCCGGGCAACCCGTACGGCCGCACGCTCCACTTCGGCATCCGCGAGCACGCCATGGGCGCGACCCTCAACGGCATCGCGCTCCAGAGCCTCACCCGCCCCTACGGCGGTACGTTCCTGATCTTCAGCGACTACATGCGCCCCGCCGTCCGGCTCGCCGCCCTGATGAAGCTGCCGGTCACCTACGTCTGGACCCATGACTCCATCGGCCTCGGCGAGGACGGCCCCACCCACCAGCCCGTCGAGCAACTGGCCGCGCTCCGCGCGATCCCCGGCCTCGACGTCGTACGCCCCGCCGACGCGAACGAGACCTCCGTCTGCTGGCGCACGGTCCTGGAGCACCACGACCGGCCCGCCGGACTCGCCCTGACCCGGCAGCCGCTGCCGGTCCTGGAGCGGGGCGCCGGCGACGGCGCGTACGCCTCCGCCGAGGGGGCGGCGCGCGGCGGCTACGTCCTCGCCGACAGCCGCGGCGACACCCCGGACGTCATCCTGGTCGGCACCGGCTCCGAGGTCCACATCGCTCTGGAGGCAAGGGAGTTGCTGGCCGCCGACGGGGTTGACGCGCGGGTGGTCTCGATGCCCTGCCGCGAGTGGTTCGCCGACCAGCCGTACGCCTACCAGGACGAGGTGCTGCCGCCGGAGGTCCGGGCCCGGGTGAGCGTCGAGGCGGCCGTCGCCCAGGGCTGGCGGGACGTGGTGGGCGACGCGGGCCGCATGGTCAGCCTGGAGCACTTCGGCGCGTCCGCCGCCTACCAGCGCCTGTACGAGGAGTTCGGCATCACGGCGGACGCGGTCGCCGAGGCCGCCCGGGACAGCATCCGCGCGGCAGCCGGGCCCGTCCGGCCCGGCGGGGAGCGGCCCGGCGCGACCCCGACCGAAGGCGGCACCGGGGACGCCGGTTAGGCCCCGGCCCCGCCCGGCCCGCACCGAAAGACCCATCCCGATCGATCGACGTACACAGGAACAGGAGCCCCATGTCCCCCGCACGTACCCCCCGCTACACCGTGCCCGGCCTCGGCGTCGACGAGGGCCGTCAGGTCATCGACCTCCTGACGCTGCGCCTGCACGCGCTCAACGACCTCGCGCTCACCCTCAAGCACATCCACTGGAACGTGGTCGGACCGCACTTCATCGCCGTCCACGAGATGCTCGACCCGCAGACCGCCGCCGTACGGGACATGGCGGACGCCGCCGCCGAGCGCATCTCCGCCCTCGGCGGCGAGCCGAACGGCACGCCGGGCGCCCTGGTCAGGGAGCGCACCTGGGACGACTACAGCGTCGGCCGCGCCGACGCCATCGCCCACCTCGGCGCCCTGGACCTCGTCTACACCGGGATCATCGAGGACCATCGCGAGGCGGTCGAGAAGGCCGGCGAGATCGACCCCGTCACGGAGGACCTGCTCATCGAGCACCTGCGCGGCCTGGAGCAGTTCCAGTGGTTCGTCCGGGCCCACCTGGAGTCCAGCTCCGGCACCCTGTCGAACGCCGGAGCCGACACCGAGGAGGCGGCGGCCGAAGCCGCGTCCCCGAAGCGGGCCGCCGCCAAGCGCACCCCTGCCAAGAAGACGGCGCTGCCCGCCCCGGCGAAGAAGACCGCGGCGAAGAAGACCGCCAAGAAGGCGGTGAAGAAGACGACGGCGAGCCGGCGCACCACCCGCTGACACCTGCTACGAAGGGGCGGTCGGCCCCGACGCTTCGCCCGAGCTCCGTCGTCGGCCGCCCCCTACCCCCGCAGATCCTCCCTGGCCTGCACCGCGATGTCCGGGAAGTCCGTCACCACCGCGTCCACGCCCCGCCCGTAGTGGAAGGCGTACTCCGCGAACGCGTCGCCGAACGCGTTGGGGTCGGTGCCCCGGCGGTACGCGGCCGGGAGGTACTGGTTCTCCGCCCGGAAGGTGTACGCGCCGACCTTCAGGCCCGCCGCGTGGGCGTCCGCCAGCAGGGTGTTCGGCGGGACCAGCGAGGACTTGTCCGGGCCGATCCAGTCGGCGTACGAGGCGATCTCGCGCAGCCCGGCCGGGGTCATCATGTCCCGGTAGGTGATCCCGTGTCCGTACGGGCCGCCGCTTGTGCCCAGCGCCTGCCACAGCGGGAGGCCCAGGCGGGCGGCGGCCACCCGGCGCAGGCTGCCGGGCTCGAAGGACTGGACGACGCAGTCCCGGGCGGTCAGCCGGTTGCGGCGGATCACCCGGATCAGCTCCTCCTCCAGCGGCAGCCCGATCGAGCGGAAGTACGTCGGGTGCTTCGTCTCCGGGAACACCGCGATCCGCCGGCCCGACTCCCGTGACAGCCGCCGGGCCAGGTCCACGACCTCCTGGAACGTCAGCACCCGGCCCCGCCCGTCGAAGACCGTGTTGCGGTTCCGGACCAGCGGCAGCCGCTCCACCGTGCGCAGCGTCCGCAGCTCGCGCAGCGTGAAGTCCTCGGTGAACCAGCCGGTCACCGCCTTGCCGTCGACCGTCTTCGTGGTGCGGCGGTCCGCGAACTCCGGGCGCTCCGCGACATCCGTCGTTCCGCCGATCTCGTTCTCGTGCCGCACGACCAGGACATGGTCCTTCGTCGGTACGAGGTCCGGCTCGATCCAGTCGGCCCCGGCCCGTACGGCATAGGTGTACGCGTCGGCGGTGTGCTCGGGCCGCCAGCCCGCCGCCCCGCGATGCCCGATGACCAGGGGGCCCGACGGGCGGTGGGGGTGACGGTCGCCGACGGGGGCGGCGAGCGCCGGGGCGGTGGCCGCGGCGGTGACGGCCGCGGTGGCCAGGAGGATCGAACGGCGCCTGGGGGCAACGGACATGACGTCTCCTCGGGTGGGGTGAGCCATCACCGAAGCGAGAACGGGTGACGGCCCGGGGTACGGCGCCCGGCCCTGCGATGTCCTGTCGGCCACGGGTGCGCGCCGCGCCGGGGTCCGGCGCCGGAGCGCGAGAGGCCGGAACGCCGAAACGCCGGGTCCGCCCCGATCGTACGAGGAGGAGCCCGGCGTTCGTAGAGGCCTCGCGCGAGCCGAGCGTGCGGCAGCCTTGCCGTAACTACCGGCGCTGCGCCGGGATTTCAGCCGCGGTGCCGATGTCGGTGCCGGTGCCGGTGCCGGTGTCTGTGTCTGTGTCTGCCCCCGTGCCCGTGCCGTCGTCGGTTCCCTCGTCGCCCCGCCGCCGCTGACGCAGCAGGCCGAGTCCGATCAGTGCCAGCGTCAGCGCCCCCGTGGCCAGCAACTGGTCACGGGTGTCCGGCTGGCGCAGCATCAGCAGGAAGATGCCCGCCATGGCCGCCAGCGCGACGATCGTGCCGACCGGGAAGAACCACATGCGGACGACCAGTGTCTGAGGAGCCTCCCGCTCGGTGCGCCGGCGCAGGATCAGCTGCGAGACCGCGATGAAGATCCACACCACCAGGATCACCGCGCCGATCATGTTCAGCAGCCAGGGGAAGACGTCGTCCGGCCGCCAGTAGCTGAGCAGCACGCACAGGAACCCGAATACCGAGGAGAACATCACCGCGTTGCGCGGTACCCCGGAGGAGATCCTGCCGAGCACCGACGGGCCCTGGCCGCGGGCGACCAGCGAACGGGCCATCCGGGACGCGCCGTAGATGTTGGCGTTCATCGCGGAGAGCAGCGCGATGAGGATGACCACGTTCATGATCTGCGCCGCGCTGCCGACGCCCAGGTGGTCGAGCATCGCGTAGAACGGGCCGACCTCGGCGACCTTCGGGTCGTCCCAGGGGACCAGCGTGACGATGACCGCCATCGAGCCGATGTAGAAGACCGCGATGCGCCACATCGCCGTACGGACCGCCTTCGCGACGCCCTGCACGGGGTTCTCGGACTCGGCCGCCGCGATGGTGACGGTCTCCAGACCGCCGTACGCGAAGACGGAGGCGAGGAGTCCGATGATGAAGCCGTCCATGCCCTTCGGCAGGAAGCCGCCGTCACCCGTGAGGTTGCTGAGGCCGGGCGCGTCCGTGTCCGGCAGGACGCCGAAGATCGCCAGCAGACCGAGCACCAGGAACAGCGTGATCGCGATGACCTTGAGCGCGGCGAACCAGAACTCGAACTCGCCGAAGTTCTTCACCGCGGCCAGGTTGGTCCCGAGGAAGATCACCATGAACAGGGCGACCCAGGCCCACTCCGGGGTCCCCGGCAGCCAGCCGCTGACGATCTGCGCGGCACCGATGCCCTCCAGGCCCACGGCGACGCAGAGCAGGAACCAGAAGGACCAGCCCGCGGTGAACCCGGCCCACGGGCCGATCGCCCGCTCGGCGTGCACGGAGAAGGAGCCGGACGCCGGGTTGGCGGCCGACATCTCGCCGAGCATGCGCATCACCATCATGACGAGCAGCCCGGATATGGCGTACGCGATGATGATCGAGGGTCCGGCGGCGGCGATCCCCGCGCCCGAGCCGACGAAGAGCCCGGCGCCGATCACCCCGCCGAGGGCGATCATCGAGAGGTGGCGCTGCTTGAGGCCGTGAGTGAGCGCGGAGTCCGCCGAGGGCCCTGCGGGGGCCGCGGAGTCTGCGGTGGGGGGAGACGCGGAGGTCCGAGGCATGGACGAGCTCTGTTCGTTAGCTGAGACAAGGGGACGAACCCACAGTCTGAGCATCCGTACCGCTCACACGGAATCACTGTCCGCTATACGGTCACCAGGCTCACACAAGGTGCACACCTGCCTACCGATCGGTCAACGCCGAGGACTCTCGACTGGCTCTGCGGTCCCGCCACTCACGCCCCACCGCCACCAGCAGCACCAGCGCCGTCGCCCCCGCCGACCACAGGACCTGCGGCCGGGCCGCGTCGTCGGTCAGCATCAGCAGCAGCACGCCCAGCAGCCCGGCCAGCGTCACCCAGGTCAGATACGGGAACCACCACATCCGCAGCGCGAGCGCGTCGGGAGCCTCCTGTTCCAGGCGGGCGCGCAGCCGAAGCTGGGAGGCGGCGATCAGCGCCCAGACGAACAGCAGCACCGCGCCGACCGAGTTGAGCATGTAGAGGAACACGGTGTCGGGCCACAGCAGATTGAGCAGGACGGAGACGAAACCGAAGGCCACCGACGCCAGCACCGCCCGCCTCGGCACACCTCCCGTCTGACCGGAGGAGCCTTCGGCGCCACCACCCTCCGCCCCGGCCTTCCGGGACACCTTCAGCAGCCCGCGCGGCGCCTCCCCGCGCTCCGCCAGCGAGAAGATCATGCGGGAGGAGCCGTACAGATTGGCGTTGAGCGCGGAGAGCAGCGCCACGAACACCACGATGTTCATGATCTGCCCGGCCGACGGCACCCCGATCGCGTCCAGCACCTTCACATACGGGCTCAGCCCGGCCTGCTGCGCGGTCCACGGCAGCACGGTCACGATCACCAGCATCGAGCCGACGTAGAAGAAGAGGATCCGCACCACCGCGCTGCGCACCGCCCGCCCCACCGCACGCGCCGGGTCGTCCGTCTCGGCGGCGGCGATGGTGACAACCTCCAGCCCGCCGAAGGCGAACACCACGGTCAGCACCCCGGAGACGACCCCGCTCCAGCCGTTCGGCAGGAAGCCCCCCTGCCCGGTCAGGTTGGTCGTCCCGACCGGGTCGGTGTCCGGGAGCAGGCCGAAGACCGCCAGCCCGCCGAGGACCAGGAAGACCAGGATCGCGCCGACCTTCAAGGAGGCGAACCAGAACTCGAACTCGCCGAAGTTCTTCACCGCCGTCAGGTTCGCCACGGTGAACACCACCATGAACAGCAGCACCCACGCCCAGGGTTCGACGCCCGGCACCCAGCCGTGGGCGATCTGCGCCGCCGCCGTCGCCTCCACGGCGAGGACCACCACCAGCAGGAACCAGTACAGCCAGCCGACGCTGAACCCGGCCCACCGCCCGAGCGCCCGCTCCGCGTGCACGGAGAACGAACCGGAGGCGGGCATCGCGGCCGACATCTCGCCCAGCATCCGCATCACCAGCATCGCGAGCGCCCCCGCGATCAGATACGAGACGACGATCGCGGGCCCCGCCACCGCGATCCCGGCGCCCGAGCCCACGAACAGCCCCGCCCCGATCACCCCGCCGAGCCCCAGCATCGTCAGATGGCGCTGCTTGAGCCCGTGCGACAGCGGCTCGGCGGGGGCGGCGGGCGAGGTGGCGGCAGGGCCGGGGGGAGGGGTGGGGGGAGCCTCGTGCATGGGGTGCGGTTCACTCTCGGATGATTTATGGGGAACCTACAGTCTGAGGCCGTGGTCGCTCTCCCGCCAAAACGGACCCTCACCCGCCCGACCTCCGTGACGAGCGTCACGCGGGAACGTGATTGCGCCGCTGGCTTTGTGTGAATCCCACCAATCCGTCAACCGCCGCTTTGTGGGCGGCTGATGGTGAACGAGCGTTGACCTGTGGACTAACGTCGGCGGGAGCCCGACCCCACCCCGAACGCCGGGGGCCGCCCCGGCCCACCTGCCCTCACCCGCGGAGTCCCGATGAGCACTGCTGCCGCCCCCGTCCGCTCCGGAGCGGTCCTCGCCGACCTGCTGCCCGCAGCCCGGCACCGTTACGCCGTGGACGCGGCCCTCGTCCTCGGCGGCGCGGCCCTGACCGGCATAGCGGCCCAGATCGCCGTCCCGGTCCCCGGCTCCCCGGTCCCGGTCACCGGCCAGACCTTCGCCGCGCTCCTCATCGGCACCGCGCTCGGCGCCCGCCGCGGCTTCCTCTCCCTCGCGCTGTACGCCCTCGTCGGCATGGCCGGCATGCCGTGGTTCGCGGAGGCCGGCTCGGGCTGGAGCATGCCGTCCCTCGGCTATGTCTTCGGCATGCTCCTGGCCGCCACCGTCGTCGGCGCCCTCGCCCGCCGCGGCGGCGACCGCTCGGTGTTGCGCACCGCGGGCACGATGGTCCTCGGTTCCGCCATCATCTACGCCATCGGCGTGCCCTACCTGGCGCTCTCCACCGGGATGTCGATGAGCGCCGCCGTCGCGGCCGGCCTCACTCCGTTCCTGATCGGCGACGCCCTCAAGGCGGCGCTGGCCATGGGCGTCCTGCCGGCCACCTGGAAGCTGCTCGGCCACCGCGGCTGACCGGCCTCAGCCCTCGTAAGACCCCCCGAAGAGGCCCGCCGGATCGTACTGGGAGACCAGTCCGGCGAGCCTCTTCGCCGTTTCCGGCTCATGGAAACCGGCCGTACGGTCCCCGCCGCCGAAGCAGAAGTTCAGCGACCGTCCGAGCACGCGCGGCCCCAGGACCCCGGACACCTCCCCGTACAGCGCGCGCACCGACGCCACGTCCGTACCGTCCAGCGGCGACAGCAGCCGCAGCAGGAAACCCGCGTCCCCGTAGGGCACCGCGCTCGCCGGCTCCGGCCGCCCGGCCAAAGCCCCGCCCAAGTGGTTGAGCTGCACCACGTTCATCATCGGCGCCCCCGGCCCGGTCAGCTCCAGCACCCGCGCGGCCCGCGCCGCGTCCAGCTCCCGGAGCATCAGCCCCTCCCCGTAGTACGCGTGCGGGAACGGCGGGTCGTTGTGGATCGTCGGGCTCTCCGTGTACGGCATCTCCCGGAACGTGTCCTCCAGGGCCGGCCCGATCGCACGCAGCGGGGCCACCAGCCGCTCGCCCTCGGCCGCGTCCCCCGTGAACGCGACCCGCACCGAGACCACGTACCGCCCGCGCACCTCCTCCGGCACCTGCGGCAGGTCCGGGTAGGGCAGCGCGGACAGGGACGACGTCAGGGTCTCCGGAACGGTCCGGGTCCACTCCAAGTAGTGGGCCATCACCTCGGCCGCCCGTTCCCCGTCGAAGGCGATCGCACCCCCGTACAGCCGCTCCACCGTGACGAGGCCGATCTCCAGCGAGGTCACCACTCCCAGCCGGCGCCCGCCGCCGCGCAGCCCCCAGAACAGCTCCGGCTCGCGCTCCGGTGTGACCCGGCGCAGGGCCCCGTCGGCGGTCACCACCTCCAGCGCCCGGACCTGGTCGGCGGCGTACCCGAACTGCCGGGCCAGGATGCCCAGTCCGCCGCCCAGGGTGTACGAGACCGCGCCCACCGAGGGCGAGGAGCCGTTGAGCGGGGCGAGACCGTGCGGGGCCGCCGCAGCGGTCACCGCGCCCCAGGTCGCGCCCGCGCCGATCGTGGCGGTGCGGGCGACCGGGTCGACGGTGACGGAGTCCAGGCCGCTGGTGACCACCAGGACGCCGCCCTCGACCGCCCCGGGCAGCCCGTGCCCGGTGGCGTGCGCGGTCAGACGGAGCCCGCGCCCGGCGGCGTACGCCACGGCCTCCCGTACGTCGTCGGGGGTACGGGCCTCGACCAGCCGGTCGGGGCGGATCGGGAAACCGGTCTGGAAGGTGGCGGGGGTGACGGAGTCCGATGATGCGGAAACCATGAGGGGAGGCTCTCCTTCGCTCGCGTTCTGCGCGGTACGAAGAAGAGCCTCCCCGGGAAACCTGACAACCTCCGTCAGGTATCGATCACTTCTCGACGGCCTTGCGGTCGCGCATCTCCCGGACCAGCGAGATGCCCACCACCAGGGCCGCGACCAGCAGCGACAGCACGACCTGCTCGCGGGCGGTGTCGTCGGTCAGCATGTAGACGAGGATGAAGGAGATCGCCGCGATCGTCGCCCAGGTGAGGTACGGGAAGAGCCACATCCGTACGACCAGCCTGCCCGGGGTCTCGCGGAGGATGATCCCGCGCATCCGCAGCTGGGTGAAGCAGATGACCAGCCACACGAAGAGCGCCACCGCGCCGGAGGAGTTCAGCAGGAACTGGAACACCGTGTCCGGCCACTGGTAGTTGAAGAACACCGCCACGAAGCCGAAGACGACCGAGGACAGGATCGCCGCCTGCGGCACCCCGCGCCGGTTGACCTTCGCGAAGGACTTCGGCGCGTCGCCCCGCTCACCGAGCGAGAACGCCATCCGGGAGGCCGTGTACAGGCCGGAGTTGAGGCAGGACAGCACGGCCGTCAGCACGATGAAGTCCATGACGTTGCCGGCCTGCGGGATCCCGATCGAGTCGAGGGCGGCGACATAGCTGCCCTTCTCCTGGATCGACGGGTCGTTCCACGGCAGCAGCGTCAGCACCACGAAGATCGAGCCGAGGTAGAAGACGGCGATACGCCAGATCACGCTGTTGGTGGCCTTCGACACCGCGCGCTGCGGGTCGGAGGACTCGCCCGCGGCCAGCGTCACGATCTCACTGCCCATGAACGAGAACACGACCATCAGCACACCGGTCAGGATCGCGCCGGGACCCTCGGGGAAGAACCCGCCGTTGTCCGTCAGATGGGCCAGCCCCGACCCCGGGTTGTCCGAACCGGGCAGCAGCCCGAAGACGGCGAGGAAGCCGACGACCACGAACGCGGCGATCGCCACGACCTTGATCCCGGCGAACCAGAACTCGAACTCCCCGTAACTGCCCACCGAGACCAGGTTGGTGGCGGTCAGCACGACCATCACGATCAGCGCCCAGGCCCACTGGGGCACGCCCGGGATCCAGTTCTCCAGGATCGCCGCGCCCGCCGTGGCCTCGACGGCGAGCACCACGACCCAGAAGAACCAGTACAGCCAGCCGATGGAGAAACCGGCCCAACGGCCCAGCGCCTGGTCGGCGTAGGCGGAGAACGAGCCGGAGCTCGGCCGGGCGGCGGCCATCTCGCCGAGCATCCGCATCACGAGGACGACCATCAGGCCGACCATCGCGTACGAGATCAGGATCGCCGGACCGGCGGCCGCGATGCCCGCGCTCGATCCCACGAAGAGCCCGGCGCCGATCACGCCGCCGATCGCGATCATCGAGAGGTGGCGGTTCTTCAGGCCTGCCTGAAGCCCGCCCGACGAGTCCGGCCGGTCCGGCTCACCGGGCTCCTGGCCCGGCTTCGCCAGCGTCGTCTGCGACGTCATGGGGGGATTCCTTACCTTTTCGAGCATGAGGGTGTGCCCTGCTCCGCCGTGGGGTGATGCCGTGGGGTGTGCGAAGACAAGGCCACGCATTCAAGCTCGATCCAAGGCGGAAGGGGAACCCCCTCTTTCGGATCGTTTGCCAATTCATTGCCCGAGTGGTGTTCACCACATGAAATCGGGTCCGGGCCTGCGAATCATCGAATCGGGGCCCGGGCCCGGCCGGTGACCGCCCCGTGACGGTTGCCCCGCCGAGTTCGTGCCACACTTCGCACCATGCGCGTGTATCTCGGATCCGACCATGCCGGCTACGAACTCAAGAACCACCTCGTCGAGTGGCTCGGCGCTCACGGCCACGAGGCCGTCGACTGCGGCCCCCACATCTACGACGCCCAGGACGACTATCCGCCGTTCTGCCTGCGGGCCGCCGAGAAGACGGCCGCCGACCCGGACAGCCTCGGCATCGTGATCGGCGGCTCCGGCAACGGCGAGCAGATCGCCGCCAACAAGGTCAAGGGCGTCCGCGCCGCACTGGCCTGGAGCGAGCAGACCGCCGCGCTGGGCCGCGAGCACAACAACGCCAACGTCGTCGCGATCGGCGGCCGGATGCACACGGTCGAGGAGTCCACGAAGTTCGTCGAGATCTTCCTCTCCACGCCGTACTCGAACGAGGAGCGCCACACGCGCCGCATCGAGATGCTCTCGGCGTACGAGAACACCGGCGAGCTCCCCCCGATCCCGGCCCACCACCCGCAGCAGGGCTGACCCCGCTCCCGCCCCTTCCCGTGCCGCCGGGTCCCGGACCCGGCGGCACGGTCATGTCACCGCCGCCGCCACCGCCGCCGCCACCGGCCACCCGTCGCCGGCACCGTCACCCGCTGTCGCACATCGCAGGAGCCCGCCGTGCCCGAGGGACACACCATCCGCCGCCTCGCCGACGACCACACAGAGCGGTTCGCCGGCGCACCGGTCCGGGTGAGCAGTCCGCAGGGCAAGTTCTCCGACAGCGCGGCCCTCCTCGACGGGCACACCCTCACCGCCACCGACGCCCACGGCAAGCACCTCTTCCTCGGCTTCGGGGACATCGGCTGGGTCCACATCCACCTCGGCCTCTTCGGCAAGCTCGGCTTCGGCGCCGCCCCGCCCCCGCCGCCCACCGACACCGTCCGCCTCCGCCTGGTCAACGCCGGCCACCACGCGGATCTGCGCGGCCCCACCACCTGCGCCCTGATCACCGGGCCCGAGAAGCGCGCGATACACGAGCGCCTGGGGCCGGACCCGCTGCGCGGCGACGAGGACGGGGAGCGGGCCTGGCAGCGGATCTCCCGCAGCCGGACCACCATCGCCGCCCTGCTGATGGACCAGAAGGTGATCGCCGGCGTCGGCAACGTCTACCGCGCCGAGGTCCTCTTCCGCCACGGCATCGACCCGTACCGCACGGGCCGCGACCTCACCCGCGCCGAGTGGGACACGGTCTGGGCGGACCTGGTGGAGCTGATGCGCGTAGGCGTCCGCAACAACCGCATCGACACCGTCCGGCCCGAACACCTCCCCGAGGCCATGGGCCGCCCGCCCCGCAAGGACGACCACGGCGGCGAGGTCTACGTCTACCGGCGCGCCAACCTGCCCTGCCACATCTGCGGTACGGAGATCCGCACCGCGGACCTGGTCTCCCGCAACCTCTTCTGGTGCCCCCGGTGCCAGCCCACCGGCCCCTCCGACGGCGTAAAAGGCTGAAAACCGCCCGAAGAAGACCGGCGGGAACGCGCGGACGACCCCATTTCGAGCGCATTGTCACCGGGGTCCCCCTGCACCGGAGGCGTTCGGGTGGATAGGGTCCCGGAAGTGGCCCGTAGCGGAGGAACAGACGACTTCTGGGCCCGGTGGCGAAGAAAGATGCACCGGGCCCGTATCGGGCTGCGCAAATCCGGGGTCGACTACTTCCGCGGCGACGGCTCCGACTGGATCGCCCTGGCCGGTCTGCTGCTGACGATCCCGGCCATCACCTTCGCCACCGTCGTCAGCCCGGTCTGGATCGACCCGGCCGCCCTCGCCCTGCCCATCGTGGCGGGCGGCCTCCTGCTGCGCCCCTCCAGCCTGCTGGGCCTGTACGCCGCGGCCGCCGGAGCGCTGATCGTCGAGGCGCTCACCCTCGGCCCGTATCTGGACGGCCCCGCCCGGGTCACCCCGGGCACCGTGCTCGTGGTCGCCGCCTGCGGATTCTTCGGGCTGATCCTCGCCCAGTTCCGGGCCCGGGTCGGCGTGCCCTGGCGGCGCGGCGGCACGATGCTCTTCGACCTGCGCGAACGCATCCGGGTCCAGAGCTCCCTGCCCCGGCTGCCCCAGGGCTGGCACCGCGAGATGGCTCTGCGCCCGGCCGGCGGCCAGTCGTTCTCCGGGGACTTCGTCGTCGCGGCCCGCACCCACGGGGGCCGCACCCTGGAAGCCGTCCTCACCGACGTCTCCGGCAAGGGCATGGACGCGGGCTCCCGGGCCCTGCTGCTGTCCGGCGCCTTCGGCGGGCTCCTCGGCTCGCTGCCCCCGCACGCCTTCCTGCCCGCCGCCAACGGCTATCTGCTGCGCCAGGACTGGGACGAGGGGTTCGCCACCTCCATCCACCTGGTGCTGGACCTGGAGTCGGGCGACTACGAGATCTACTCGGCGGGCCATCCGCCCGCCCTCCAACTGCACGCGGGCAGCGGTCAGTGGGAGGAGAAATCGGGGGAGGGGCCGTTGCTCGGCGTCTACGACGGGGCCGAGTTCGACGCGGTGAAGGGCTCGCTCGCGCCCGGCGACGTCCTGATGCTCTTCACCGACGGTCTGGTGGAGGCCTCCGACCGGGACATCGCCGAAGGCATCGACCGGCTGACGGGCGAGGCCGACCGCTATGTCTCCACCGGTTTCGAGGGCGCGGCCTGGCATCTGATCGAGGCCTGCGCCAAGGACGTCAACGACGACCGGGCACTTCTGCTGCTCTCCCGCCGGGCCTGAGCCTCCCAGGGGCCGGACGGACCCCGGACGGCGGAGAGGCGCCCGTCACCCGGTGGGCCGGGTATCGGGGCGCCTCTCCGCCGTTCCGTGGTGCTCAGCAGGTACCGGTCAGACCGACACCGGGACCTGGTCCTGATCCTGGTGGTCGTCCTTCCTGCGGCCGCCCGGCAGGATGCGGGCCAGCCAGTGCGAGCGTCCGGCGGCCAGCGGGGCGAGGACGGCGAGGAGGAGGACGTAGCCGGCGATGAACGGCGAGAGCCGCTCGTCCAGTCCGGCGGCCGCCGCCATCGTGGCCAGGATGAGCGCGAACTCACCGCGGGCGACCAGCGTGGTCGCGATGTTGGACGTGGCCTGCGCGCCGAAGGAGTACACCTTGGCCGCCGCGAGGCCGGCCGCGATGTTCATGGCGAGCGTCAGCACCACGGCCGCCACCACGGGCCACAGCACGCTCGGCAGGTCACCCGGGTCGATGGAGAGGCCGAAGGCGAAGAAGAAGATGGCGCCGAAGGCGTCCCGCAGCGGGTGGACCAGCTTGAGGATGCGGTCGCCCGACGAGGTGGAGCCGAGCATCAGGCCGACCATGAACGCGCCGATCGCGTCGGCGACGCCGAACATCTCGGAGACCCCGGCGACGAAGACGGCCACACCCAGGAACGAGATGACGAGGAGCTCGTCGTCCTTGGTGTTCATGAGCTTGCCGATGAGCTTCGTACCGAACCGGGCCGCCAGCGCGAGCAGCAGCAGGAAGCCGAAGGCCTTGCCGCCGTCGACCAGCGCGGCCGAGAGGCTGTCCGCACCGGACAGGATCGGCTGGAGCGCGGCGAGGTACAGGGCGAGGAAGATGTCCTCGACGACGATGATGCCGAGGATCGGGCGGGTCTCCGGATTACCGATGCGCCCCAGGTCCACCAGGATCTTGGTGACGATCGCGGACGAGGAGATACCGAGGACACCGGCGAGGACCAGCGCCTCCGAGGTGCCCCAGCCCAGCGCGAAGCCGAATATGAGACCGGCGCCGACGTTCAGGACGAGATACGTCCCGCCCGCGATGGCCATCTTCCGGCCACCCGTCCTGAGGTCGTCCATGTGGAACTCGAGCCCCAGGTAGAAGAGCAGGAGGACGAGTCCCAGCGCGGAGAGCATCTCCAGGTCGTGCGGGTTGGAGAGGAGCGTGTACCCGGGGGTGTGCGGGCCGAGGAGGATCCCGGCCAGGATGAACAGGGGGATCGTCGGCAGCCCGATACGGCCGCCGAGGCGGGCGAGGACGGCAGCGGCCAGGAAGGCGCCGCCCATGGCGAGAAGGGTGTCTGCGTGTCCGATGAGCCTGGTCCTTCAGGGTCGGTCAAGAGCTGGTCAAGGGGGCATCAAGAATCCATCAGTAATTAGTTTACCGAACGATTGAGGCTGCAACTATAGATCCGTCGGATTGTCAATATTCGTCTGCTTGGTCCCATCCGGGGATCCCATCCAGGGGTCCCGTCAACACCGTTGTGTGAGCGGCGAGTTCGGATCCGGCCCTGGACACGGCCGTAGAGACGGCCCATGACTGGACGGCATCTGAGCGTCTCCGAGGTGGAGGCCATCGCCCGCGAGGCCCATGCGCGGCAGACCGACAAGGCGGGCCGCCCGTACGTGGAACATCTCGCGGCGGTGGCCGAAGGTGTACGGGTACGCGGTGGCGACGAGGGGCAGATCGCGGCGGCCTGGCTGCACGACGCGGTCGAGGACGACGCGCTCTCCGCCGAGTGGCTGGCGGCCGCCGCCCTGCCGCAGGAGGTGAAGGACATGGTCCTGGCGGTGACCAAGCGGCCGGGGGAGGAGCTGTCCTCGTACACCGCGCGGATCCTGGCCACCCCGGGCGCACTGCTCGTCAAAGAGGCAGATCTCGCCCACAATGCGGATCCCGCCCGCCTGGCGGTCCTGGACGAGCCGACCCGTACCCGGCTGACGGCGAAGTATGCGCAGGTGCGAGGGCTGCTGGGGCTGGTCGGCGGCGAATCACCCTCGGACCGAAAGAATTCGGCCAACCCGGAAACGCACTGATCCACCCGCGACGGGGCCGGCAGGTGGATCAGTGGAGAGCTGCGTGAGGGCCGGCGGAAGCGCCGGCCGTCCAGGGGCTCAGCGCCGCGCGGAGAACTTCCGGAACGCCCAGTTCATGTCCGGCTCGGTGGCCCATTTCAGCGCGCGGCCCACCAGCGGGGTGCACATGAGCGTCACGGCGACCGCCGCCACGAGCGAGACGACGACCAGTCCGACCGGGTCGGAGAGCCAGGTGTAGTGGTCGAACAGGCCCGCGTACTCGGCCCCCTTGATCAGGAAGCCGTGCAGCAGATAGCCGCAGATCGTGCCGGCTCCGAGCACCGTGAACCACCGCGCCCGGCCGGGCACCCAGGCCAGGAAGCCGACCGTCAGCACCAGGGCGCAGCCGAACATCGCGAGCGTCATCACCGCCCCCGACCACCAGGGGGCACCCATCTCCTGGGCGCTGTTGGCGCGGTAGAACCAGCCGAGCTGCATGCGCGGGGCTGCCCAGTAGGCGAAGAGCAGCGCACCGGCGAACAGTGGCACCGACAGCAGCCGCACCTCGCGCCGCCTGACCAGCTGGAAGTGCTCGGGCTTCACCAGCAGGCCGAGCACGAAGAACGGCAGGAACTGCAGCACCCGCTGGAGGTCGAGGTCGTCGCCGATGTCGGGGGAGACGGAGGCGAGCATGGCGATGGCGAGGGCCACCGGCAGCGGATGGCGGATCGCCTGCCAGATCGGTGTGGTCACCCGCCAGATGAACAGGGCGATCAGGAACCAGGTCAGGAAGAACGGGTCCACCAGACTGATCGCCATGTCGGGCGAATCGTCCGCGTACCGTTTGAAGAGCGAATAGGCCGTCTCGAACACCAGGTACGGCACCGCGACCGAGGTGATCAGCCGCTTCACCTTGGGGGCCGTCATGTCGAACGACCGGGAGAAATAGCCGGAGATGATGATGAACGCCGGCATGTGGAACATGTACACGATCATGTACAGCGCCCGGGTGGCCCGGCTGCCGTCCATCACGGGTTCCCAGGCGTGTGCCACCGCGACGAGGACGATGGCCAGATACTTCACGTTGTCGAAGTAGGGATCGCGCTTCTTCGCCGCCGCGGGCGCCGGAGCGGCGGCACCCGGAGCGCTGGTCCCGGGGGCGGGCCGGGGCGCTGTGGCGGTGAGCGTCTGCGCGTGTCTGGGCTCCGACTCCCGGGTCGCCGGGGGGAGCGGGGCCCTCTGAAATACGCTCGGAGCTTGGAACATCTAAGGCACCTTAGACCGGTCGATTGCCTCGCGTAAAACTGCGGGGAGATATCGCGTGTTCCCCTCCGTTCGAATGCGAAACCACCGAACGCAGCCCGTTATGACACCTTTGATCCCCCTTAAACAGGGCATATCGGCAGGGTGTTGACCGGAGTGAATTACGTCGCATCCACGCCGTCAATTGGCTGTGAATGAAGTGTGGGGATGCGGAAACGATCGAGGTTGCGGATATTCGGCCACCGGGTTTTCACAGCCGACGCACAGGGAGTGGCGGGCGGTACGAGGCCGGTGTCCCTTCCGGGCGCGGCACGACCGCGGCCCCGCGCCCGAGCCGGCCGTCCGCGACGCCACCGGCCGGGAAGGATGGCGGGATCCAGTCACTCCGTTCCGTCACCCGGCAGCAACCACGGGGGAGTTGGTGGCACGATGGAGGTGACGGGGCGCGCGGTGGTGCACGCTTCCGGGCCGGCAAGGCGGACCGACCGAGGGTGTGATCAGACGTGGCTATATCACTGTCTATGGTGCTGCTTTTCGCGGTCATCCTGGTGGTAATGATCCGGAGCGGCTCCATCAAGCCCGGACCCGCGATCGTCGCCGTGCTCTTCGGCTTCTTCCTGGCATCGACCGGCATGGCCCCGTCGATCAACAGGTTCATGAACTCGCTGGCCGACACCATCAACCAGATCAGCTTCTGAGGCACGGAGCCGTCTGTCGCGCACAGCGCGAGGGCCGGGCCGGAGGATCATCCTCCGGCCCGGCCCTCGACTGCGTGGAGCGGGCGACGGGAATCGAACCCGCGTAGCTAGTTTGGAAGACTAGGGCTCTACCATTGAGCTACGCCCGCAAGCGTCGCACCGCAGGTCTGTCGACCGCGGCACGAAGAGCATCGTAGCGGGTCGGCGGCGGTGCCCGCACACCCGTTGTGCCGACCGCCGGACCGGACTCGGATCCGACCCCTGACGCCGCTCCGTAAAGCGGCGGATCCCACGGTCGCCGTGCATGTACCCTACGTGTCGCACCGACGGGGTGTGGCGCAGCTTGGTAGCGCGTCCGCTTTGGGAGCGGAAGGTCGTCGGTTCGAATCCGGCCACCCCGACCACCAGCAAGATCGCATTGTGGGAGTCCTCCCCCTTGCCGTTACTATGCAAAATGCGTGCCCGTGTGTCTGATGTACCGGGCTCGGTCCGCGAAGCCGCCACTCGGCGGCCCAGCAGAACCCCAAGAAGTCAGCCACCAAGGAGACCGAACCGTGAAGAGCGCCGTGGAGACCCTGAACCCGACTCGGGTTCGGCTCAGCATCGAGGTGCCCTTCGAGGAGCTCAAGGACAGCCTCGACGCGGCGTACAAGAAGATCAACCAGCAGGTCACGGTGAAGGGCTTCCGCAAGGGCAAGATCCCCGCCCGGGTCATCGACCAGCGGTTCGGCCGCGGTGCGGTGCTGGAGGAGGCCGTCAACGACGCCCTCCCGAAGTTCTACACCGAGGCGGTCAACGAGGGTGAGCTGAACGTCCTCGGCCAGCCCGAGGTCGACATCACCGAGCTGAAGGACGGCGAGCTGCTGGCCTTCACCGCCGAGGTTGACGTACGCCCCGAGATCGAGATCCCGGACTACTCCGGCATCGAGGTCACCGTCGACGCCCTCGAGGTCACCGACGAAGAGGTCGAGAAGGCCGTGGAGCAGCTCCGCGAGCGCTTCGCCTCCACCAACCCGGTCGAGCGCGCCGCCGCCGACGGCGACGTCGTCACGATCGACCTGCAGGCCAAGGTCGACGGCGAGGTCCTCGAGGACGGCGTGGCCGACGGTGTCTCGTACACCATCGGTTCCGGCGAGCTCCTCGACGGCATCGACGAGGCCGTGACCGGTCTGGAGGCCGGCGGCGAGGCCACCTTCACCTCGCAGCTGAAGGGCGGCTCCGCCGAGGGCAAGGACGCGGAGGTCACCGTCAAGGTCACCGCCGTCGCCGCCCGTGAGCTCCCCGAGCTGGACGACGACTTCGCCCAGATGGCCAGCGAGTTCGACACGCTGGAGGAGCTGAAGGCCGACAGCCGCAAGCGCCTGGAGACCACCAAGCAGTACGACCAGGCCACCCAGGCCCAGGAGCGCGTCCTGGAGGAGCTGCTGAAGCTCGCCGAGGTCCCGATCCCGGAGAAGCTGCTCGCGGACGAGGTCCAGACCCGCAAGCACAACCTGGAGCACCACCAGCTCGGTCAGATGGGCCTCGACCTCGAGAAGTACCTCGAGATCCAGGGCAAGACCCTGGAGGAGTTCGAGAACGAGACCTCCGAGCAGGCGATCAAGGGCATCAAGACCCAGTTCATCCTTGACGAGCTCGTCAACAAGGAGAAGCTGAACGTCAACCAGGAGGAGCTCACCGAGCACCTCATGCGGCGTGCCGCCTCCTCCGGCATGAGCCCCGACCAGTTCGCCCAGGCCGTCGTCGAGGGTGGCCAGGTGCCGATGCTCGTCGGCGAGGTCGCCCGCGGCAAGGCGCTCGCCGTCGTCGTCGAGGCCGCCAAGGTCGTCGACACCAACGGTGAGATCGTCGACCTGGAGGACGACGAGGACGAGGCCGCCGAGGCCACGGAGACGGCCGAGGCCGCCACCGAGGACAAGGCGGACGACAAGGCCGAGGAGAAGAACGAGGCCTGAGCCTCGCTCCGCTCCGCGACAGCCTCGCGCTGATCGTCACGACGGGCCCCGAACGCATCGCGTGTTCGGGGCCCGTCGGCGTAGCGCGCCGGACCGCCGCGCGCCCCCGGAACCCTTGTGCCCACTGCGGAGCTTGCGCTCCCAGCGAACAGTTGCGGAAGCGGGATGGCGTTGTCCCACCTGCGCGTTAGGGTCCATGAAGAGGAAGGGTGGAGCAGTGGCTCCACCCGCCCGGTACGAAGACGCTGAGACGGCCGGAGCCGTCAGAGACGAGCAGGTGGATACGTGACGAATCTGATGCCCTACGCCGCCGGTGAGCCGTCCCTCGGTGGTGGCCTCGGTGACCAGGTCTACAGCCGACTGCTCGGCGAGCGCATCATCTTCCTCGGCCAGCAGGTCGACGATGACATCGCCAACAAGATCACCGCACAGCTTCTCCTCCTTGCCGCCGACCCGGACAAGGACATCTACCTCTACATCAACAGCCCCGGTGGTTCGGTGACGGCCGGCATGGCGGTCTACGACACCATGCAGTACATCCCCAACGACGTCGTCACCATCGGCATGGGCATGGCCGCCTCCATGGGCCAGTTCCTGCTCACCGGCGGCGCCTCGGGCAAGCGCTTCGCGCTCCCGAACACCGACATCCTCATGCACCAGGGTTCGGCCGGTATCGGCGGCACGGCCTCGGACATCAAGATCCAGGCCGAGTACCTGCTCCGCACCAAGACGCGGATGGCGGAGATCACCGCCCACCACTCCGGCCAGACCGTCGAGACGATCATCCGCGACGGCGACCGCGACCGCTGGTACACGGCGGAGGAGGCCAAGGACTACGGCCTCATCGACGAGATCATCACGTTCGCGTCGGGCATCCCGGGCGGCGGCGGCACCGGTGCCTGATCCGGTCCCCACCGGACCGTCGGCACCACTCCCGCACCCTCATCTCGTACGCCGAGACCTCCAGCCCCAGAACGCCACCAGGATGGTGAACACCCACATGAACAACTTCTCCGGCGCCTCCGCGAGCGGCCTCTACACCGGCCCGCAGGTGGACAACCGCTACGTCGTCCCGCGCTTCGTGGAGCGCACCTCGCAGGGTGTGCGCGAGTACGACCCGTACGCGAAGCTCTTCGAGGAGCGCGTGATCTTCCTCGGCGTCCAGATCGACGACGCCTCGGCCAACGACGTCATGGCGCAGCTGCTGTGCCTGGAGTCGATGGACCCCGACCGCGACATCTCGATCTACATCAACAGCCCCGGCGGCTCGTTCACCGCGCTCACCGCGATCTACGACACGATGCAGTTCGTGAAGCCGGACATCCAGACGGTCTGCATGGGCCAGGCGGCCTCCGCCGCCGCCGTCCTGCTCGCCGCCGGCACCCCGGGCAAGCGCATGGCGCTCCCGCACGCCCGGGTCCTCATCCACCAGCCGTCCTCGCAGACCGGCCGCGAGCAGCTCTCCGACCTGGAGATCGCGGCCAACGAGATCCTCCGTATGCGTACGCAGCTGGAGGAGATGCTGGCCCGCCACTCGACGACCCCGCTGGAGAAGATCAGCGAGGACATCGAGCGCGACAAGATCCTCACGGCCGAGGACGCCCTGGCCTACGGTCTGGTCGACCAGATCGTTTCCACCCGCAAGACCACCGCGGGCGCATCGCTCTGACGTCGGTCTTTCCCCTTGGCACATTCCGTTTGCACGACCACGGCCGTGTGAACCGTGCCAAGGGGGGCCCGAACGGGGGCCCAGGCAAGGTACCGTCGGATAGAGGCACCAGGAGCCGCTGAACCAGGCGGCGTCCCAGGCGAAGGGGAAGCACCTCGTGGCACGCATCGGTGATGGCGGCGACCTGCTCAAGTGCTCGTTCTGCGGAAAGAGCCAGAAGCAGGTGAAGAAGCTCATCGCGGGACCCGGTGTGTACATCTGCGACGAGTGCATCGATCTCTGCAACGAGATCATCGAGGAGGAGCTCGCGGAGACGAGCGAGGTGCGCTGGGAAGAGCTTCCCAAGCCCCGCGAGATCTACGAGTTCCTGGAGGGGTACGTCGTCGGGCAGGAGCCCGCGAAGAAGGCCCTCTCGGTCGCGGTGTACAACCACTACAAGCGGGTCCAGGCCGGGGAGAACGGCGGCGGCGCCGGTCGCGAGGACGCGATCGAGCTCGCCAAGTCGAACATCCTCCTGCTGGGCCCCACGGGTTCCGGCAAGACGCTTCTCGCCCAGACGCTGGCCCGCATGCTCAACGTCCCGTTCGCGATCGCGGACGCGACGGCGCTGACGGAGGCCGGATATGTCGGCGAGGACGTCGAGAACATCCTGCTCAAGCTGATCCAGGCGGCCGACTACGACGTCAAGAAGGCCGAGACCGGGATCATCTACATCGACGAGATCGACAAGGTCGCCCGCAAGAGCGAGAACCCCTCGATCACCCGCGATGTCTCCGGCGAGGGCGTGCAGCAGGCCCTGCTGAAGATCCTGGAGGGCACCACCGCCTCCGTTCCGCCGCAGGGCGGACGCAAGCACCCCCACCAGGAGTTCATCCAGATCGACACGACGAACGTGCTGTTCATCGTGGGCGGCGCGTTCTCCGGCCTGGAGAAGATCATCGAGTCCCGGGCCGGCGCCAAGGGCATCGGCTTCGGTGCCACGATCCGCTCCAAGCTGGAGATCCAGGCGAGCGACCAGTTCCAGGAGGTCATGCCGGAGGACCTGGTGAAGTTCGGGATGATCCCGGAGTTCATCGGCCGTCTCCCCGTGCTGACCTCGGTCCACAACCTGGACCGCGAGGCCCTGCTCCAGATCCTCATCGAGCCGCGCAACGCCCTGGTCAAGCAGTACCAGCGCCTCTTCGAACTCGACGGTGTGGAGCTGGACTTCGAGCGTGAGGCGCTGGAGGCCATCGCCGACCAGGCGATCCTGCGCCAGACCGGCGCGCGCGGCCTGCGGGCGATCATGGAGGAAGTCCTCCAGTCCGTGATGTACGAGGTCCCGTCCCGCAAGGACGTCGCCCGCGTCGTCATCACGCCCGACGTCGTCCGCGACAACGTCAACCCGACGCTGGTCCCGCGCGAGCCGCGCACGATCGGCAAGAACGACGGCGGCCGCCACGAGAAGTCGGCCTAGCCGCAGAGGACTTGTCCTACGCCGAAGGGGCGCCCACCGGATGAACCGGCGGGCGCCCCTTCGGCGTCGAGCCGTCAGATCTTGGTGCGGGCGGTGTTGTAGAGCTTGGCGGTGAGGGCCGCGGCCTCGTTCTTGGGCACGCCCTGACCGGCGAGTGCCAGCGCCTTGTCCGCGGTCGTCGTGATACCGGCCGTGCTGTAGTCGGCCCAGACGCAGACCGCGAGGATGAAGTGCTGGGGCCCCTTGGCGACCGAGCCGTCGCCGTTCTTGTTGGTCACCTTGAGGTCCTGGCACTTCATCACCGCCCCGTCGAACCCTTCGGGTTCGGCGGTCTCGGCCGAACCGACGAGCTCGATGGAGACCTCGCCGCTGCCCGTCTTGGCGTCCTTCTCGACGTCGTTGAAGGCGTCGTTGACCACCTTGGCCGGATCGGCGATCTCGCCCCAGAAGCCCTCGAAGTTGAGCACCTTGGTGGCGGCGGCCGCGGTGCCCACCGAGTAGTCGGCCTTGGCCGCGCTGGGGTTCTTGATCCCCAGCGCCTCGACGTCCGACTTCTTCGTCCCGGTCAGCGGTGCGCTGAGCACCGGCTTCGTGGTGTCCCGCTTGTAGGCGTCGACCGCGTCCGGGGGCGTGATCTTGTAGCCCTTGGTCGCCTCGGAGACGTCCGAGTTGCTGGCCCTGTCGCCCGTGAGGAAGTACACCCCGCCCGCGATGACCGCCAGCGCCACCACGGCCACGGCGACGATCAGCCCGGTCTTCTTCTTCGGCTGCGGCGGCTGCTGGCCGTACATGGGCTGCCCGCCGTACGGCGGCTGGGGCGGCTGCTGACCGTACGGGCCCGGCTGCTGCGCCTGCGGGTAGCCGTAACCCTGCTGCGGCGCCGACGGCTGCCCGTACGGGTTCGGCTGCTGCGGGGGGACGCCCTGCGGGGCCTGCTGCGGGTAGCCGTAGCCGGGCTGGCCCTGCGGCGGCGGGGCGCCGTACGGGCCCGGCTGCTGTCCGTACGGTCCGGGCTGGCCCTGCGGCGGCTGCCCACCGTACGGGCCCGGCTGGTTGTAGCTCATTGCGGTGTCCCCTCAAGAATCCTTGGACCGACCGGCACGTGGGGGGCGGCGTCGCGGGGCTGGGCACGCGCATCTGCGGCGTTGTCGTCAATCACCAACGCTCCGCGTTGGCTCGATCCTCCGCCTTGCAGCTGCACGCACCCAGCCCCGCTCCTTCCTCCGCCCTCCACATGCCGGTCGGTCCTATGCGTTGCGAACATCCTGACGGAAGCCGCCCTGACACGGGGGATCGGCCCGTACACCGTTACTGAACCAATCCGTTTCAGTGCAGACCTGTGACGGCCCTAAACTGTCTCCCGTGACCGAGAACTCATCGCAGCAGCCAGCCAGCAACCCCGAACTGCCGACCACGTACGCGCCGGCCGATGTAGAGGGGAAGCTGTACGAGCGCTGGGTAGAGCGTGGTTACTTCGAAGCGGACGAGCACAGCGACAAGCCGCCCTACAGCATCGTCATCCCGCCGCCGAACGTCACCGGCTCCCTCCACCTGGGCCACGCCTTCGAGCACACCCTGATCGACGCCCTCGTCCGCCGGAAGCGGATGCAGGGCTTCGAGGCGCTGTACCAGCCGGGCATGGACCACGCCGGTATCGCCACCCAGAACGTCGTCGAGCGCGAGCTCGGCAAGGAGGGCAAGTCCCGCCACGACCTGGGCCGCGAGGCCTTCGTCGAGCGCGTCTGGCAGTGGAAGAACGAGTCCGGCGGCCAGATCTCCGGCCAGATGCGCCGCCTCGGCGAGGGCGTCGCCTGGTCCCGTGAGCGCTTCACCATGGACGAGGGCCTCTCCAAGGCCGTCCAGACCGTCTTCAAGCAGATGTACGACGACGGGCTGATCTACCGCGCCGAACGCATCATCAACTGGTGCCCCCGCTGCCTCACCGCGATCTCCGACATCGAGGTCGAGTACCAGGAGGACGACGGCGAGCTCGTCTCCATGACGTACGGGGAGGGGGACGAGACCATCGTCGTCGCCACCACCCGCGCCGAGACGATGCTCGGCGACACCGCCGTCGCCGTCCACCCCGACGACGAGCGCTACCAGCACCTGATCGGCAAGCAGATCAAGCTGCCGCTGACGGACCGCACCATCCCCGTCGTCGCCGACCACCACGTCGACCCGGAGTTCGGCACCGGCGCGGTCAAGGTGACCCCCGCCCACGACCCGAACGACTTCGAGATCGGCAACCGTCACGACCTGCCGTTCATCACCGTCCTCGACGAGCGCGCGGTCATCACCGTCCCCGGCCCCTTCGAGGGCCTGGACCGGCTGGAGGCCCGCTCCGCGATCGTCGCCGCCCTGCGCGCCGAGGGCCGGATCGTCGCCGAGAAGCGCCCCTACGTCCACTCCGTCGGGCACTGCTCGCGCTGCAAGACCACCATCGAGCCGCGCCTCTCGCTCCAGTGGTGGGTCAAGGTCGCCCCGCTCGCCGAGGCCGCCGGTGACGCGGTCCGCGACGGCAAGGTCAAGATCCACCCGCAGGAGATGGAGAAGCGGTACTTCGACTGGGTCGACAACCTCCACGACTGGTGCATCTCGCGCCAGCTCTGGTGGGGCCACCGCATCCCCGTCTGGTACGGCCCGAACGGCGAGGTCGTCTGCGTCGGACCGGACGACGAGGCGCCCACCGGCGAGGGCTGGACCCAGGACAACGACGTCCTGGACACCTGGTTCTCCTCCGGCCTGTGGCCCTTCTCCACGCTCGGCTGGCCCGAACGCACCGACAGCCTCGCGAAGTTCTACCCGAACTCCGTCCTGGTCACCGGCTACGACATCCTCTTCTTCTGGGTCGCCCGGATGATGATGTTCGGCCTGTACGTCAACGACGGCGTTCCGCCGTTCGGCACCATCGTCCTGCACGGCATGGTCCGCGACGAGCACGGCAAGAAGATGTCGAAGTCCTTCGGGAACGTCGTCAACCCGCTGGACTGGATGGACAAGTACGGCTCCGACGCCCTGCGCTTCACCCTCGCGCGCGGCGCCAACCCGGGCACCGACGTCCCGATCGGCGAGGACTGGGTCCAGGGCTCGGCGAAGTTCTCCAACAAGATCTGGAACGCCACCCGCTTCGCCCTGATGAACGGCGCGACGATCGAGGGCGAGCTGCCCTCGGCCGAGGAGATGTCGGTCACCGACCGCTGGATCCTGTCGCGCCTCAACAAGACGGTCGCGGACGTCGACGCGTTCTACGACGACTTCCAGTTCGCCAAGATCAGCGAGGCGCTGCGCCACTTCGCCTGGGACGAGGTCTTCGACTGGTACGTCGAGCTCTCCAAGACCACGTTCTTCGCGGGCGGCCGCCCGGCCGAGGTCTCGGGCCGGGTCCTCGGCGAGGTCCTCGACGTGATGCTGCGGCTGCTGCACCCGATCGTCCCGTTCGTCACGGAGGCGCTGTGGACCGCGCTCACCGGACGCGAGTCGATCGTCATCGCCGAGTGGCCGGCCGACTCCGGCTTCCGTGACGACGCGGCCGAGAAGGAGATCGAGCTGGTCCAGCAGGTCGTCACCGAGGTCCGCCGCTTCCGCAACGACCAGGGCCTCCAGCCCGGCCAGAAGGTCCCGGCCGAGCTGACCCTGACCGGCACGGGGCTCGCCCCGCACGAGGCGGCCATGCGCCAGCTCCTGCGGCTCCAGCCCGCCGGCGACGGCTTCCACGCCACCTCCTCGCTCCCGGTCGCCGGAGCCACCGTCGCCCTGGACCTGTCCGGCACGATCGACGTGGCGGCCGAGCGCAAGCGCCTCACCAAGGACCTGGAGGCCGCGCAGAAGGAGAAGGCCCAGGCCACCGGCAAGCTCGGCAACGAGGCCTTCCTGGCCAAGGCCCCGGACAACGTGGTCGACAAGATCCGCGGCCGGCTCGCCAAGGCCGAGGCCGACATCGAGCGCATCGGCGCCCAGCTGGCGGCCCTCCCGCAGAGCTGATCTCCTAGGGGGTGTCTGGCCGAAGCCCCCGCGCACCCGACCGACCGGGACGCGGGGGCTTCGCCGCACCGGTCGCCGACAGTTCGCCGGGCGCTGCGCGCGTTGTCGGTGCCCATCCGTAGACTGGGGCCCGTGAGTGAGCCCCGCCCAGACCGGCACGACGCGTCCGATCCCGACGACACCTTCGAGGAGATCGTCGACGAGGCGACCCAGCGCGACCCCGACCTGGCGGTGATCGAGGCCGGGAGCCGCACGCTGCGCGCCCACTCGGGTCAGCCGCAGGGCGAAGCGGTCCCCGCCCGCCCGGCCGACCCCGAGACCGACAAGGCACTGCGCGCCGTGGAGCAGGAGCTCGCCGGACGCTGGGGCGAGACCAAGCTGGAGCCCTCCGTCACGCGCATCGCCGCCCTGATGGACGTCCTCGGCGAGCCGCAGCGCGCCTACCCCTCGATCCACATCACGGGGACCAACGGCAAGACCTCCACGGCCCGCATGATCGAGGCCCTCCTCAACGCCTTCGAACTGCGCACCGGCCGCTACACCTCCCCGCACGTCCAGACGATCACCGAGCGGATCAGCCTCGACGGCTCGCCGATCGCGGCCGAGCGGTTCATCGAGACGTACGAGGACATCAAGCCGTACGTCGAGATGGTCGACGCCCAGCAGCCCTACCGACTCTCCTTCTTCGAGGTCCTCACCGGCATGGCGTACGCGGCCTTCGCCGACGCCCCCGTCGACGTGGCGGTCGTCGAGGTCGGCATGGGCGGCACGTGGGACGCGACGAACGTCATCGACTCCACGGTCGCCGTCGTCACCCCGATCTCGCTGGACCACACGGACCGGCTCGGCACCACGCCCGCCGAGATCGCCGGCGAGAAGTCCGGGATCATCAAGGAGGGCGCCACGGTCATCCTGGCGCAGCAGCCGGTGGACGCCGCGCAGGTGATGCTGAAGAAGGCCGTCGAGGTCGACGCCACCGTGGCCCGCGAGGGCATGGAGTTCGGCGTGACCTCCCGCGAGATCGCGGTCGGCGGCCAGCTCGTCACCCTGCGGGGTCTGGGCGGGGAGTACGAGGAGATCTTCCTTCCGCTCTACGGCGCCCACCAGGCGCACAACGCGGCCGTCGCGCTCGCCGCCGTCGAGGCGTTCTTCGGCATCGGCGCCGAGCAGGCCCGCTCCCTCGACATCGACGCCATCCGCAAGGCGTTCGCCTCGGTGCTCTCGCCGGGCCGCCTGGAGGTCGTGCGCTCCAGCCCGACCGTCGTCCTGGACGCCGCGCACAACCCCGCGGGAGCCAAGGCGACGGCGGACGGCATCTCCGAGGCCTTCAGCTTCTCCCGGCTGATCGGTGTCGTCGGCACGAGCGACGACAAGGACGTCCGCGGGCTCCTGGAGGCCTTCGAGCCGATCTTCGCCGAGATCGTCGTCACGCAGAACTCCACCCCGCGCGCGATGGACGCGGACGCGCTGGCCGCGATCGCCGTCGAGGTCTTCGGCGACGACCGGGTCCAGGTGGAGCCGCGCCTCGACGACGCCCTGGAGGCGGCGATCACGCTGGCCGAGGAGGAGGACGAGTACGCGGGCGCCGGGGTGCTGGTGACCGGATCCGTGATCACGGTCGGCGAAGCCCGGCTGCTGCTGGGAAGGGGCTGAGAGAGGGATGCGGACGCTCTGCGCCTCGACGCTCATCGGCGAGTTCTTCGTCATCGGCTTCGCCGGTCTCGTCGCGATGAAGCTGGACGACGCCTCCATGACCGTGGTCTGGACGGTGTGCGGCATCGGCATGGCCCTCTCCGTGCTGCTGTGCGGAATGATCACCCGGCCCGGCGGCATCCAGCTCGGCTGGGCGCTCCAGGTCGCGCTGGTCCTCAGCGGGTTCGTGGTCCCGATGATGTTCATCCTGGGTCTCGCCTTCGGCGGGCTGTGGTGGGCCTCGATCCACTACGGCCGCAAGATCGACGAGGCGAAGGCGCGCTGGGCCGCCCAGCAGGAGGCCGAAGAGGCCACGGCCTGAGCATCCCCGGCGGTGTCCGACACGCCCGCCTCCGCCCCGGGTTCCGGCGGAATCGGGGCCCGAAGGTGACCCAGGGTGAACCCGGGCGTGGATCCGTTCCCGTACCCCTGTAATGTCGCCTCACCGCACCCGTATGCCTGGCCTTGCAAGGAGCCGTACATGACTCAGCGCACTCTCGTCCTGCTCAAGCCCGACGCGGTCCGCCGTGGCCTGATCGGCGAGATCGTCGGCCGCATCGAGCGCAAGGCGAACTGGCGGATCACCGCGCTGGAGCTGCGCACCCTGGACCACGAGACGCTGGAGCAGCACTACGGCGAGCACAAGGGCCGCCCGTTCTACGAGCCGCTCATGGAGTTCATGGCCTCTGGCCCCGTCGTCGCCCTGGTGGCCGAGGGCGAGCGGGTCATCGAGGGCGTCCGCGCCCTGGCCGGCCCCACCGACCCGATCGCCGCCGCGCCCGGGTCCATCCGTGGTGACTTCGGCACGATCACCCGGGAGAACCTGATCCACGCCTCGGACTCGGAGGAGTCCGCAGAGCGAGAACTGAAGCTTTTCTTTCCGGGACTTTCCTGACTCGATCGGCCAAACAGCGCTGTAGGCGAGGGGCGACCGAAGTAATTCGGTCGCCCCTCCGCATAGGGTTTGGGATCGCGGGAACGCATCCCTCCGACGTAACGTCACCTTGGGTAGAACGGCCACCCGTTCCGCTCACAAAGGCGAAGGACCCTCGCGCTGTGTCCGTGCATACGGCACTACGATGGAAGCTTCCACGCCCGCAGCGCCAACCTCGCCTACCAGAACAAGCCATCTTCGCTACCTGGGAAGGCCCGACGCATCCTCATGGGGAACAAGGGGAACTCAATGTCGTTCATCGGCCGTGACATGGCTATCGACCTCGGGACTGCCAACACGCTGGTGTACGTCAGGGGGCGCGGCATCGTTCTGAACGAGCCGTCCGTCGTGGCCATCAACACCAACACCGGCGGAATTCTGGCGGTCGGCTCCGAGGCCAAGAAGATGATCGGGCGCACGCCGGGCAACATCGTTGCCGTGCGGCCCCTGAAGGACGGCGTGATCGCCGACTTCGAGATCACCGAGCGGATGCTCCGCTACTTCATCCTCAAGATCCACAAGCGTCGCTATCTCGCCCGCCCCCGGGTCGTCGTCTGTGTGCCCTCCGGTATCACCGGGGTCGAGCGCCGCGCCGTCATCGAGGCGTCCACGCAGGCCGGCGCGCGCCAGGTGCACATCATCGAGGAGCCCATGGCCGCGGCCATCGGCTCCGGTCTGCCGGTCCACGAGGCCACCGGCAACATGGTCGTGGACATCGGCGGCGGCACCACCGAGGTCGCCGTGATCTCGCTCGGCGGAATCGTCACTGCCCAGTCGATCCGGACCGCCGGTGACGAACTGGACAACGCGATCATCCAGCACATCAAGAAGGAGTACTCGCTCCTCCTCGGTGAGCGGACCGCCGAACAGATCAAGATCACCATCGGTTCGGCGTACGACCTGGACAAGGACGAGCACACCGAGATCCGCGGCCGCGACCTGGTCTCCGGGCTGCCGAAGACGGTCGTCATCTCGGCCGCCGAGGTCCGCAAGGCCATCGAGGAGCCGGTCAACGCGATCGTCGACGCCGTGAAGACGACGCTCGACAAGTGCCCGCCCGAGCTGTCCGGCGACGTCATGGACCGCGGCATCGTCCTCACCGGCGGCGGCGCGCTGCTGCGCGGTCTGGACGAACGGCTGCGCCACGAGACGGGCATGCCGATCCACATCGCCGAGGACCCGCTGGACTCGGTGGCGCTCGGCTCCGGCAAGTGCGTCGAGGAGTTCGAGGCGCTCCAGCAGGTGCTGGACGCCCAGCCCCGCCGCTAGAGGTGCGCGGTTTCCGCGGGACACACCCGATCCGGCGAGCGGACGCACCCGCTCCGGTCGCCGGATCGTTGATATAGATCGTTGCTGTACACGTACTGGAGCGGGGACACCTCCGACCGGTACCCCGTACGGAGACGTACACAGGCACGAATATTCCGACGAGGAAGGCACGGCCGCCGCACGTGAGGGACACACGAGAGAGCCGGCTGCTCCTGGTGCTCTTGATCGCCATCGCATTCGCCCTGATCACGGTGGATATCCGAGGCGGCGAGGGGTCACCGGTCGACGGCGCGCGGCAGGCCGCGGCCACCGTCTTCGGACCGGTCGAGAACGGCGTCGCGGCAGCGGTCGACCCGGTGGGCAACGCCATAGGGGCGGTCAGGGACTCCGGCAACCGGCACGACCGGATCGCCACCCTGGAGAAGGAGAACGCGGCGCTGAAGGCCAAGCTCGGCAGCGACGACCGCACCAACAGCCGGGTCCGCCAGCTCGACGCCATGCTGAAGAAGGCGGGCGCCGGACAGTACGGCATCAAGGGCGCCGAGGTCATCGCCATAGGAGCGGCCCAGGGCTTCTCCTGGACGGTCACCATCGACGCCGGCTCCGACGACGGCATCCGGCGCGACATGACCGTGCTCAACGGGGAAGGGCTGGTCGGCCGGGTCACCACCGTCGGCCCGAGCACCGCGACGGTCCTGCTCGCCAACGACCCCGACTTCACCGTCGGCACCCGCATGGAGAAGACCGACGAGCTCGGCTTCGCCACCGGCCAGGGCTCGCGCCCGCTGTCGGTGCAGTTCCTCAACGGCAAGGCCAAGGTGAAGGCCGGCGACCGGCTGGTGACCTTCGGCTCCAGCAAGGACAAGCCGTTCGTGCCCGGCGTCCCGGTCGGCGAGGTCGTCCGCGTCGACCCGTCCGGCGGCGCACTGACCCGCACGGTCTATGTGAAGCCGTACGTCGGGTTCACCAAGCTCGACATCGTCGGCGTCGTCGTCCAGGCCCCCCGCCAGGACCCGCGCGACACGGTCCTGCCCAAGCAGCCCGCCAAGACGAAGCCGAAGCCGACCCCCACGGTCACCGTCACGGTCCAGCCCAACGGCGACCTGGTGGACGGCTCCGGCAAGGTCGTCGGCAACATCAACGAACAGCCGGGCGGCGGCGACGCCGCCGGTGACGCGGCAGGCAACCAGCAGGGCAACGCCCAGCAACCCGACGACCAGGGGCAGGGCTGATCCCCATGCGCATCAACCGGACTCTGCTCTCCACCGCCCTGGTCGTGGTCGCCCTGGTCATCCAGGTCTCCGTCCTCGCCCGCCTCCAGCTCCCCGGCGCGGTCCCGGACCTGTTGCTGCTCACGGTCCTCGGACTCGCCTTCGTATACGGGCCGGTCAGCGGCTCCCTCATCGGCTTCGGCGCGGGCCTCCTCGCGGACCTCGCGCCGCCCGCCGACCACGCCGCCGGACGCTACGCCCTGGTGCTCTGCGTCATCGGCTACCTCGCGGGCATGATCCGGCCGGAGAACGGGCAGCTGAAGTCGGCCTTCGCCCCGATGGCCGTGGTCGTCGCCGCCGCGATCGGCTCGACCCTGCTGTACGCGGGCGTCGGCGCGCTCGTCGGCGACACCGCCGCCCGCCATGTGGGCCTGGGCAGCCTGCTGTTCACGGCCGCGGTCTACGACCTGCTGCTGGCGCCCTTCACCGTGCCGCTCATCATGGCGCTCGCCAGACGCACCGAGAACGACCCGCTCGCCGAGGCCTCCTCCGGTTCCAACGACGTCGCCGCCGGCTGGCTCGCCTCGGGCACCGGTCTGCGGATCGGCAACCAGCGCGGCGGCCTGCGGGCCAAGGCGGCCCGCAACCGGGCCGCCCGCGCGGGCCGGATCAAGGGGGTCAAGCGACTGTGAAGCCGTACGTGACCGAGGGGGCCGGGGGCACCGCGTGAGGCTGTATCTCCCGGGGGACGACCCCCGTACCCCCAGCCGGACCACCACCGGGGGCACCCAGTGAGCAACATTCCCGAGACCGGGCGGACCCAGCGGGTCCAGATCCGGCTCATCGTCATCCAGGTCCTCGTCTTCTCCCTGCTGCTCACCCTCGGCGGACGCCTCTGGTACCTCCAGATCCGCAACGGCGACGAGTACACCGCCGAAGCCGCGGGCAACGGCGTCCAGCAGGTCGTCCAGCCTGCCGTGCGTGGCTCGATCCTCGACGCCCGCGGCGTACCGCTCGCCGACAACGAGACCCGCCTCGTCGTCTCCGCCAGCCGTACCGAGCTGCTGAAGATGAAGGACGACGGTGTCGGCGTCCTCACCCGGCTCGCCGAGGTCCTGGACATGAAGGCCGAGGACGTCCGCGACAAGGTCCGCCTCTGCGACTCCGAGACCCCCCAGCCCTGCTGGAACGGCTCGCCCTACCAGCCGATCCCGGTCACCGACGAGGCCACCACCCAGCAGGCCCTCCAGATCCGCGAGCGCGCCGAGGACTTCCCCGGCATCACCGCCGAACCCACCGCCGTACGCCGCTACGCCGCCCCCGGCAAGGCGAAGACCGCGCAGGTGCTCGGCTATCTGTCGCCCGTCACCGACGACGAGATCAAGCAGGCGCAGGACGGCCCGTCGCCCTACCTCCGTTCCGACCAGGTCGGCCGGTCCGGGATCGAGCGCACCTACGACAAGGAGCTGCGCGGCAAGGCGGGCGTCACCCGCTACGAGGTCGACAACCTCGGCCGCGTCATGGGCGAGGCGGAGAACGACCCGGCGGTGGCCGGCTCCACCCTCGTCACCAGCCTCGACGCCCGCGTCCAGGCGGTCGCCGAATACGAGCTCGCCGCCGCGATGAAGCAGGTCCGGGGCGAGACCGACAAGATCACCGGCCGCAAGTACGAGGCCGACTCCGGGGCGGTCGTCGTCATGGAGTCGAAGACCGGCCGGGTCGTGGCGATGGCCTCCCAGCCCGACTACGACCCCAACGACTGGGTCGGCGGCATCTCCGGCAAGCAGTACGCCAAGCTCACCAGCAAGAAGTCCAACTACCCGCTGCTCAACCGGGCCATCCAGGGCCAGGCCCCGGCCGGCTCGATCTTCAAGGTCGTCTCGGCGAGCGCCGCCGTGCGCGGCGGGCACGCCTTCAACGACCTCTACGAGTGCAGCAGCTCCTACAGCCTGGGCAACCAGACCTTCGCGAACTTCGAGTCCCAGGGCCACGGCCCCATCACCCTCGGAGACGCGCTCAAGTACTCCTGCAACACCGTCTTCTACCGCCTCGGCCACGAGGAGTGGGTGAAGGACGGCGGCATAAAGCCCAAGAAGGACGCCAAGAACTGGTTCTACACGACCGCCCGTGACTTCGGGCTCGGCGCCGAGACGGGCATCGACCTGCCCAACGAGGTCAAGGGCCGCATCCCGGACCGCAAGTGGAAGCAGGACTTCTGGGAGGCCAACAAGGACGCCTGGTGCAAGGAGGGCAAGAAGGGCGGCACCTACGTCCAGCAGATCGCGTACGAGAGCTGCCTCGAAGGCAACCAGCTCAAGGCCTACGACAGCATCAACTACTCGATCGGCCAGGGTGACGTACTCGTCACGCCCATCCAGATGGCCACCGCCTACGCCGCCATCAGCAACGGCGGCACCCTCCACGAGCCCACCGTCGGCAAGGCCGTGATCAGCCCCGACGGCAAGACCGTCCAGGAGATCAAGCCCAAGGTCAGCGGGAAGCTCCCGGTCGACGCCCAGACCATCAAGGACCTCGACAAGGGGCTGCGCTCCGTGGTCGAGCCGGGCGGCACCGCCGCCTGGCGGTTCGGCGGCTGGCCGCAGGACAAGATCCCGATGCGAGCCAAGACCGGCACCGCCCAGGTGTACGGCAAGCAGACCACCGGCTGGTTCGCGACCTACACCGACGACTACACCATCGTCATGACGATCTCCCAGGGCGGTACCGGCTCCGGCTCCTCCGGGCCCGCCGTCCGCAAGATCTACGACGCGCTCTACGGCCTCGACTCCGCCGGCAACCAGGACCTGAAGCGGGCCCTGCTGCCCGAGCCCCAGAAGGCGCTGCCGAAGGTCCAGCCCGACGGCTCGATCCACGCGCCGAAGATCAAGCCCTACGACCCCACTCCGGTCACGCCCGAGGAGCAGCCGGGAGGACAGGAACCCCAGTTGCCCCTGCCGCCCGGAGGCCAGCCCGGACTCACCGGATCACCCGCGTCCACGGGGAGGCAGCCGTAATGGCAGGTGGATTCTCCGTCTCCGGGTACGGCCCCGACGAGGGCCCCTGGGCCAAGCTGACGGCCCGCGACTCGCTCGCGCGGCGGCTGGACTGGCCGCTGCTCGGGGCCGCGCTCGTGCTCTCGTTCGTCGGCTCGCTCCTCGTGTGGTCCGCGACCCGCAACCGCGACCACCTCACCCAGGGCGACCCGTACTTCTTCCTCCTGCGGCACGCCCTCAACACCGGCATCGGCCTCGCCCTGATGATCGGCACGATCTGGCTCGGCCACCGCACCCTGCGCGGAGCCGTCCCGGTCCTCTACGGCATCTCCGTGCTGCTGGTCCTCGCGGTCCTCACCCCGCTCGGCACCACGGTCAACGGCGCCCACGCCTGGATCAAGCTGCCTGCGGGCTTCTCGATCCAGCCCTCCGAGTTCACCAAGATCACCATCATTCTGGTGATGGCGATGCTGCTGGCCGCCCGCGTCGACGCGGGCGACCAGGCCCACCCCGACCACCGCACCGTCGCCAAGGCGCTGGGCCTCGCGGCGATCCCGATGGCCATCGTCATGCTGATGCCGGACCTCGGCTCGGTGATGGTCATGGCCGTCATCGTCCTCGGCGTCCTGCTGGCCTCCGGCGCCTCCAACCGCTGGGTCTTCGGACTCATCGGCGCGGGCGCGGGCGGGGCCGTCGCCGTCTGGCAGCTCGGTCTGCTCGACGACTACCAGATCGCCCGGTTCGCCGCCTTCGCCAACCCCGCGCTCGATCCGGCGGGCGTCGGCTACAACACCAACCAGGCCCGCATCGCGATCGGCTCCGGCGGACTCACCGGCACCGGACTCTTCGAAGGAACCCAGACCACCGGCCAGTTCGTGCCCGAACAGCAGACCGACTTCGTCTTCACCGTCGCCGGCGAGGAGCTGGGCTTCCTGGGCGCGGGGCTGATCATCGTGCTCCTGGGCGTCGTCCTGTGGCGCGCCTGCCGGATCGCCCGCGAGACCACCGAGCTGTACGGCACGGTCGTCGCCGCCGGGATCATCGCCTGGTTCGCCTTCCAGTCCTTCGAGAACATCGGCATGACGCTCGGCATCATGCCGGTCGCCGGACTGCCGCTGCCCTTCGTCTCCTACGGAGGGTCCTCGATGTTCGCCGTCTGGGTGGCGGTCGGCCTGCTCCAGTCCATCAGGGTGCAACGGCCACTGTCCGCCTGAACCCGGGCGGTCGCGGGTAGGTGTCCGTACATGGCGGACACCAAACGCGAGATCGAGCGGAAGTACGAGGCCACCGACGACACCCGGCTGCCCGACCTGACCCGGGCGGCCGGGGTCGACCGGGTCGTCCCGCGCGGCCGGACAGAGCTGGACGCCGTCTACTGGGACACCGCCGACCTCCGCCTGGCGGCCGGCTCCCTCACCCTGCGCCGCAGGACCGGTGGGGACGACGAGGGGTGGCACCTGAAGTTCCCCGTCGCGGTCGGCATCCGGGACGAGATCCACGAACCGCTCTCCGACACCCTGCCGCCCTCGCTGGCCGCCCTCCTGCGCTCCCGGGTCCGGCAGGCGGAGATCGCCCCCATCGTCCGGCTGCTCTCCTCGCGGGACGTCCACCACCTGCTGGCCGACGACGGCACACTCCTCGCCGAGGTCAGTGTCGACACGGTGCTCGCGGAGCGGCTCGCGGGGGAGGGGAGCGGCACCAGCGCCGCCTGGACCGAGATCGAGGTCGAGCTCGCCGACGACGGCGACCCGGCCGTGCTGGACGCGGTCGAGAAGCGGCTCCGCAAGGCCGGGGTGCGCCCCGCGGCATCCTCCTCGAAGCTCGCCAGGGCGCTGGCGGAGACGACCCCCCGACGGGACGGAGAGAAGCAGGAGGAGGACGCGCCGCGGACCGCGGGCGACCACGTCCTCGCCTACGTACGCAAGCAGATCGCCACGATCGTCCGCCTCGACCCCGCCGTCCGCCGCGACCTTCCCGACTCCGTGCACAAGATGCGCGTCGCCACCCGCCGGCTGCGCAGCACCTTCAAGACCCACCGCAGGATCCTCGACCGCGAGGTCACCGACCCGCTCGGCGCGGAGCTCAAGTGGCTCGCCGCCGAACTGGGCCTCGACCGCGACCAGGAAGTCCTGGACGAGCGCATCGGCTCCCGCGTCGAGGCCCTGCCCGCGACCCTGACCCTCGGTCCCGTGCGCGGCCGGCTCCGCGCCTGGTCGGCCGCCCGCCGCACCGGATCGCGCCGCAGGATCATCGACGTACTCGACGGGCAGCGGTATCTCGACCTCCTGGAGGCCCTCGACGCCCTGGTCGCCGACCCGCCCCTGCGCCCCGCCGCCGGCAAGGCACCGGGCAGGGCCCTGCCCCGGGCCGTCCTCAAGGACTACGAGAAGCTCGCGCGCCGGATGGACCACGCCCTGGAGCACCCGCCGGGCCCCGAGCGGGACACCGCGATGCACGAGGCCCGCAAGGCCGCCAAGCGCGCCCGGTACGCGGGCGAGTCGGCCCGGCCCGCGCTCGGCAAGCCCGCCAAGCGGTTCGCCAAGAGGGTGAAGGCCGTGCAGTCCGTCCTCGGCGACCACCAGGACAGCGTCGTCGCCCGCGAGGCCCTGCGCGCGCTCGCGATCGAGGCGCACGCGGCGGGGGAGACCGCGTTCACCTGGGGACTTCTGTACGGGCAGGATGAGGCCGCCGCCGAGGCGCGGGAGCGCGAGCTCCCCGAGGTCTGGGCGCGCGCCTCGGACCCCGGACTGCGGGCGGATCTGAAGCACTGAGACGCGGGGTACGCTTGATGGTCACCCCTGCCGGCTCACGAAGGTTCGCGAGATGTCTGCCGCATCGGTCTTCCCACAGCTCGAAGCTCTGCTCCCGCATGTGCAGAAGCCCATCCAGTACGTCGGCGGTGAGCTGAACTCCACCGTCAAGGACTGGGACAGCTGTGACGTCCGCTGGACCCTGATGTACCCCGACGCCTACGAGGTCGGGCTCCCCAACCAGGGCGTCATGATCCTCTACGAGGTACTGAACGAGCGCGAGGGCGTCCTCGCCGAGCGCACGTACAGCGTCTGGCCGGACCTCGAAGAGCTGATGCGCGAGCACGACGTGCCGCAGTTCACCGTGGACAGCCACCGCCCCGTCGGCGCGTTCGACGTCTTCGGCCTCAGCTTCTCCACCGAACTCGGCTACACCAACATGCTCACCGCCCTGGACCTGGCGGGCATCCCGCTGGAGTCCAAGGACCGCACGGTGGACCACCCGATCGTCCTCGCGGGCGGCCACGCGGCCTTCAACCCCGAGCCGATCGCGGACTTCATCGACTGCGCGGTCGTCGGCGACGGCGAGCAGGCGGTCCTGGAGATCACCGAGATCATCCGCGCCTGGAAGGCCGAGGGCCGCCCCGGCGGCCGTGACGAGGTGCTCTTCCGGCTCTCGAAGACCGGCGGCGTCTACGTCCCGCGCTTCTACGACGTCGAGTACCTCCCCGACGGCCGCATCGGCCGCGTCGTGCCCAACCGGTCCGGCGTGCCGTGGCGGGTCTCCAAGCACACGGTGATGGACCTCGACGAGTGGCCCTACCCCAAGCAGCCCCTCGTCCCGCTCGCGGAGACCGTGCACGAGCGGATGTCCGTGGAGATCTTCCGCGGCTGCACCCGCGGCTGCCGTTTCTGCCAGGCCGGCATGATCACGCGCCCCGTGCGGGAGCGAAGCATCACCGGCATCGGCGAAATGGTCGACAAGGGTCTCAAGGCGACCGGCTTCGAGGAGGTCGGCCTCCTCTCGCTCTCCTCCGCCGACCACAGCGAGATCGGTGACATCGCCAAGGGCCTCGCCGACCGCTACACCGACGACAAGATCGGCCTGTCGCTGCCCTCCACCCGCGTCGACGCGTTCAACGTCGACCTGGCCAACGAGCTGACCCGCAACGGGCGCCGCTCCGGTCTCACCTTCGCCCCCGAGGGCGGCTCCGAGCGGATGCGCAAGGTCATCAACAAGATGGTCTCGGAGGAGGACCTGATCCGCACGGTCGCCACCGCGTACGGCAACGGCTGGCGTCAGGTGAAGCTGTACTTCATGTGCGGCCTGCCCACCGAGACCGACGAGGACGTCCTGCAGATCGGCGACATGGCGGTCAACGTCATCGCCAAGGGCCGCGAGGTCTCCGGTCAGAACGACATCCGCTGCACCGTCTCCATCGGCGGGTTCGTCCCCAAGCCGCACACCCCCTTCCAGTGGGCCCCGCAGCTCTCCGCCGAGGACACCGACGCCCGGCTGAAGAAGCTCCGGGACAAGATCCGCGGCGACAAGAAGTACGGCCGCTCCATCGGCTTCCGCTACCACGACGGCAAGCCCGGCATCGTCGAGGGCCTCCTCTCGCGCGGCGACCGCCGTGTCGGCTCCGTCATCCGCGCGGTCTACGAGTCCGGCGGCCGCTTCGACGGCTGGCGCGAGCACTTCAGCTACGACCTCTGGATGAACTGCGCCGAGAAGACGCTCCCCGAGTTCGGCGTCGACGTCGCCTGGTACACCACCCGCGAGCGCACCTACGAGGAGGTCCTGCCCTGGGACCACCTCGACTCCGGCCTGGACAAGGACTGGCTCTGGGAGGACTGGCAGGACGCGCTCGACGAGACCGAGGTCGAGGACTGCCGCTGGACCCCCTGCTTCGACTGCGGCGTCTGCCCGCAGCTCGACCTGGACATCCAGATCGGCCCCACCGGCAAGAAGCTCCTGCCGCTGAGCGTCGTGAACAAGTAGCGCGTTTCCGAACGATCGTCAGGCCCGGTCCGGCAACCCCGGACCGGGCCTGACGCGTCCTTGACGACATGGACTACGGCAAGCACCAGGCGCCCCAGGGATACGAGCCCGGCGAAGGGATCCTGACCACTCTGATCAGGATCCCGGTCCGGATCGTCGTCCTGGTGCTCGTCCTGCCCGCGCGCATGGTCTGGGACGCGCTCACCGCGCTCTGGCACGCCGCCGACCGCGTCCTGCTGCGCCCGCTGGGCCGGGCCCTGGCATGGCTCCTCGACACACTCGTACTCGCCCCGCTGACCTGGCTGTACACCTGGGTCATCGCGCCCCTCGGCAAGGCCGCCGCCTGGCTGGCCGTCGCCCTGTTCATCTGGCCCTGGATCGGGCTGTGGCGGTACGTGATCGTCCCCGTCGCCCGGTACGGGATCGCCGCGCCGGCAGTGTGGCTGTACGCCCACGTCCTCACCCCGCTGGGACACGGCCTGCGGTGGATCGGGACCGCGCTGCTCCTTCCGGCGCTGTACGGCCTCGGCAACGGCATCGGGTGGCTGATCACCGTGCTGCTGATCGTGCCGCTGCGGTTCCTGTGGCGGTACGTGGCCGTTCCTGTGGTGCGATACGGCCTGGTCGTCCCGGTGGTGTGGCTGTACGCCAACGTGCTCACGCCGATCGGCCTGGGCACGGCCTGGCTCCTGAGCAGGCTGTGGCAGGGCACCGCCTGGACCCTGGGCACGCTGTGGCAGGGCACCGCCTGGGTCCTGGCACAGCTCTGGCGGGGGATCGCGGCCACCGGACGCGGGCTCGGCCTGGCGGTCGCCTGGCTGGTCATGACCCTGCTGGTCGCGCCCATCGGCTGGGCGTACCGCCGGATCCTCACCCCGGTCGGCCGGGAGATCGCCGCCGCGTTCGATGTCGCCTGGCGGATCGCCGGGTACGTCTCCCGCGCCGTCGGCCGGGCCCTCGCATGGCTCGCGTGGCATCTGATCGGCGCACCGGTCTCCTGGGCGTACCGCACGGTGTGCACCCCCGTCGGCCACTTCCTGCGCGACGCGGTCTGGGCCCCGGCCCGGCGCGCCGCCGCCGAAGCGGGCCGGGCCGCCCGGGCGGCCCTGACCACCGCCCGGGAAACCGTGCGTCAGGCGCGTCGCGACGCGTGGCGGGCCCTCGTCGGCGCCCCCGCCGCCGAACGGCCTGGGGAACCGCGAGGGATCCCTGCGCGTACTCTGGGTAGTACAACGACTGTCCCCAGCGCGGCGCAGGCGTCCGAGAGCCCTCTGGGCGGCGATCCGTTCGCCAAACAGGGGTGAGCCGGAGCGGCACCCCGGGGGGCCACCCGTATTTCGTGGGCGGCGCGCCACCGCGCCCGCCCCGCACCGAGGAGAAGAACCACTGGGCAAGCGACAGCCCGAAGGCCCGCCGCCCGCACCGGCAGTGCAGCGCATCCGACTGCGCTACACCAAGCGCGGCCGCCTCCGGTTCACCAGCCACCGAGACTTCCAGCGGGCCTTCGAGCGGGCACTGCGCCGCTCCGAGGTGCCGATGGCGTATTCGGCGGGCTTCACGCCCCACCCCAAGGTCTCCTACGCCAATGCCGCACCCACCGGCACGGGCAGCGAGGCGGAGTTCCTGGAGATCGCCCTTACCGAGGCCCGGGACCCCGAGGTCCTGCGCGGACTGCTCGACGCGTCCATGCCGGCCGGCCTCGACATCGTCGACGCGGTCGAGGCCCGCACCTCGGGCCTGGCCGAACGGCTCACCGCCTCCGTCTGGGAGATGCGCCTGGACGGCGTCGACCCCGAGGACGTCCGCACGGCCGTTGCCGCGTTCAACGACGCCGAGACCGTCGAGGTCCAGCGCAAGGCCAAGAACGGCATCCGGACGTTCGACGCCCGCGCCGCCGTCGCCGACCTGCGGGTCGTCGACGCTCCGGCCGATAGGCCGGGTGAGCGGCCCTGTGCGATACTGCGCCTGGTTGTTCGGCACGTGACACCTGCCGTGCGACCCGACGACGTCCTGTCCGGTCTCCGAGCTGTGGCCGACCTGGCGCCGCCCGTTCCCGCTGCGGTGACGAGGCTGGCGCAGGGGCTCTTCGACGAGGAGTCCGGCACGGTGACCGACCCGCTCGCGCCCGACCGCGAGGCCGCCCCGACCGCACATCCCGCGGTCGCCGGGGCAGCCGTCGCGACGGCGCCGGAAGGTGCAGGTTCCGCGTAGGGCGGTCGTTGTAGCGCAGCCCTGTGACCCGGGAGCCACCTGGGTCGGGCCGCGCACTGACCCACAAGACTTTCGCCAGGCCGTACGCACACCGCGTACGGAACCGGCGAGCCAGACATCAGTTCCCGTGCGGCGCCCGCGCCCCGGACGGCGGTATCGCACCACAGCGGACCGAGCCGGACCGGAATCAGACGCGGCGCCCGGGAGCACGACGGGAGAACCGCCCGCATGCCTCAGCCCAACGAACCCGGCACGACCGGGAACAACGAAGAGAACACCCCCGGGGACAAGCTGCCGCCGCGCCGCAGGCGCCGCGCCGCCTCCCGCCCCGCCGGCCCGCCCGGCGGAGCCGTGAGCGCCGCCGAGGACGTCACGCCGGCCATACCGGCCGACGAGTCCGCCGCCCCGGCCGTGGACGACACACCCGACGCCCCGGTCGCCGAGACCGCCCCGCCCGCCCGCACGCGCCGCCGCGCCGTGCGCAAGGCCACCGCGCCCGCGGGCGCCCCCGCGCCGGTGGAGGCGGAGGCCGCCGAGCCCGCCCCGGCCGCCGAGCCCCCCGCGCCGCCCGCCGCCGAGGAGGAGCCCGCCGCACCCGCGCCGCGCACCCGCCGTCGCGCGGTCCGCAAGGCGACGTCACCGGCCGGTGCGCCGCAGGCCGCCGAGACCCTCGCCCCGGTGGTCGAGACCCCGGCCGAGCCCGCTGCGGAATCCGCCGCCGAGGACTCCGAGGAAGAGACCGAGGTCGCCGTGGAGATCCCCGAAGAGGCCCCGGCGCCCCGCCGCCGTCGCGCCTCCCGCAAGGCCACCTCGCCCGCCGGCGCCCCGCAGTCCGCCGAGGCCGCCGTGGTCGTCGAGCCCGCTGCCACCCCCGCTGCCGCGGAGCCCGCACCGGCCGCCGAGCCCGTCGCCCAGCCCGCGGAGGCCGCCGCCCCGCGCGGTCGTACCCGCCGCCGTGCCTCCGCCCCGGCCGGTGCGCCGCAGTCCGCCGAGCCCGTCGCCGAGCCGGTGACCGCGCCGGAGCCGGCCGCCGCCGAATCCGCCGAGACCGAGGCCGCGGAGGAGGCGCCCGCCCCGCGCACCCGCCGCCGCGCGTCCCGCAAGGCGTCCGCGCCCGCCGGAGCGCCGCAGGTCACCGAGGCCGCCGAGAGTGTCGAGGAGCCCGCCGACACCGGCGAGAGCCTGCCCGCCGCCGTCGCCGAGGAGCTCGCCGCCGAGGCGGACGAGGTCGAGGAGGCCGCCCCGCGCGGACGCCAGCGCCGCCGCGCCACCGCTGCCGCCGGCCGCCCCGAGTTCACCGCGAAGACCGAGGAGCCGACCCGCAAGGGCCGCCGTGCGACGCGCCCCGCCGTCGCCGTCTTCCAGGCCCCGGTCTTCGCCGAGCCGATGTTCCAGACCCCCGAGACGGCGGCCGCCGCCGCTGCCGCGGCCGGTTCCTCCGCCGCGTACGACGAGGTGGACGAGTCCGAGGAGCAGACCGCCGAGCAGAGCGCCGCGCCCGCCGAGGCCGCGCCGCAGGGTGGTTCGCGCCGCCGTCGCCGCCGCCGTGGCGAGGCCGAGGTGACCGAGCAGGCCGCCGAGACCACCGCCCCGGCCGAGGCGCCCGCCGAGCAGACCGCCGACGAGGCCCCCGAGGCCGAGGCGGAGGAGCACGAGGGCGAGGACACCGACGAGTACGGTGACCGCCCTTCGCGCCGCCGCCGTCGTGGTGGCCGCCGTCGCCGTCGTGGCGAGGCCAACGACACGGACGACGAGCAGACCACCGAGGACGCGTCCGCGCCCGCCCGTGCCGAGGAGTCCCGCTCCGAGGACGAGCAGGACGGCGGCCGTGACCAGGCCCAGGACTCCGCCGAGGAGAGCGACGAGGACGACGACTCCTCGGCGTCCTCCTCCAGCAGCAGCTCCCGTCGCCGCCGCCGTCGCCGTCGCCGCAGTGGTGACGCCGCCGTCGACACCGACAACGGTTCCGACGATCCGGAACGTACGGTCGTCAAGGTCCGTGAGCCGCGCAAGAAGGAGGAGCGCGAGCCGGGCACCGGCTTCGACGAGGTCCAGTCCATCAAGGGCTCGACCCGGATGGAGGCCAAGAAGCAGCGCCGCCGCGAGGGCCGCGAGCAGGGCCGCCGCCGGGTCCCGATCATCACCGAGGCGGAGTTCCTCGCCCGCCGCGAGGCCGTCGAGCGCGTGATGGTCGTCCGCCAGAACGGCGAGCGCACCCAGATCGGCGTCCTCGAGGACAACGTGCTCGTCGAGCACTACGTCAACAAGGAGCAGGCCACCAGCTACGTCGGCAACGTCTACCTGGGCAAGGTCCAGAACGTGCTGCCGTCCATGGAGGCCGCCTTCGTCGACATCGGCAAGGGCCGCAACGCCGTCCTGTACGCCGGTGAGGTCAACTTCGAGGCGCTCGGCATGGCCCACGGGCCGCGCCGCATCGAGACCGCGCTCAAGTCCGGCCAGTCGGTCCTGGTCCAGGTGACCAAGGACCCGATCGGCCACAAGGGCGCGCGTCTCACCAGCCAGGTCTCCCTGCCCGGCCGCTACCTGGTCTACGTGCCCGAGGGCTCGATGACCGGGATCAGCCGCAAGCTGCCCGACACCGAGCGCTCCCGCCTCAAGACCATCCTCAAGAAGATCGTCCCCGAGGACGCGGGCGTCATCGTGCGCACCGCCGCCGAGGGCGCGAGCGAGGACGAGCTGCGCCGTGACGTCGAGCGGCTCCAGCAGCAGTGGGAGGACATCCAGAAGAAGGCGAAGGGCACCAGCGGCTCCAACGCGCCGACGCTGCTCTACGGCGAGCCGGACATGACCGTCCGGGTTGTCCGCGACATCTTCAACGAGGACTTCTCCAAGGTCATCGTCAGCGGCGACGACGCGTGGGAGACCATCCACGGGTACGTCTCGCACGTCGCGCCGGACCTCACCGAGCGGCTCTCCCGCTGGACCTCCGAGGTCGACGTCTTCGCGACGTACCGCATCGACGAGCAGCTGATGAAGGCGCTGGACCGCAAGGTCTACCTGCCCAGCGGTGGTTCGCTGGTGATCGACAAGACCGAGGCGATGGTCGTCGTCGACGTCAACACCGGCAAGTTCACCGGCCAGGGCGGCAACCTGGAGGAGACCGTCACCAGGAACAACCTGGAGGCGGCCGAGGAGATCGTGCGCCAGCTGCGGCTGCGTGACCTCGGCGGCATCGTCGTCGTCGACTTCATCGACATGGTGCTGGAGTCCAACCGGGACCTCGTGCTGCGGCGCCTCCTGGAGTGCCTGGGCCGCGACCGCACCAAGCACCAGGTCGCCGAGGTCACCTCGCTGGGCCTGGTCCAGATGACCCGCAAGCGGGTGGGCCAGGGTCTGCTGGAGTCCTTCTCCGAGACCTGCGTCCACTGCAACGGCCGCGGTGTCATCGTCCACATGGAGCAGCCGGCGTCCGTCGGCGGCGGTGGCGGCGGCAAGAAGTCCAAGAAGCGCCGTGGCGGCGCGGGCCAGGACCACGAGCACACCCACGACCACGAGCACGGCTCCGACGCCCACGCGTCCGCCGAGCCCGTGGAGACGGAGACCGAGGCCGAACTGGCCGCCGAGGTCGCCGCCCCGGTGGCCGTGGAGCCCGCGGTCAGGGAGGACGACGAGTTCTACGGCAGCCCCGCCGAGGCCGAGGCGGCAGCCTCGCGCCGTGGCCGCCGCCGGGCCTCCCGCAAGGCGTCCGCCCCGGCCGGCGCCCCGAAGGCCGAGGCGCCCGCCCCGGTCGTGGAGGCTCCCGCTGCCGAGGTCGCCGAGGCCCCCGCCGCGGAGGTCGCGGAGACCCCCGAGACCGCCGACACCCCCGAGGCTCCGGCCGAGGCCGCGCCCCAGGGCCGTACGCGCCGTCGGGCCACCCGTAAGGCCACCGCCCCGGCGGGTTCGCCGAAGCAGGCCGAAGCGGCGGAGCCGGTGCAGCCGGCCGAGCCCAGCGCGGACCCGGTCGCGGTCGAGGACCCGGTCGTCGAGGCGCCCGCCGCCGAGACCCCCGCCGCCGAGGCCCCGGCGGAGCAGGCCCCCGAGGCCGAGGCCCCCGTGGCCGCCCCGCCGCGTGCCCGCCGCCGTGTGACCCGCAAGGTCACCGCTCCGGCGGGCTCGCCCACCGGGTCGGACGACGCGGAGATCGTCGTGGTCGCTCCGGCGCCCGAGGCGAAGGAGTCCGAGGAATCCGCGGAGTCCGGAGCAACGGACGCCGCAACGGCTGATTCCGAGGCGGCGGAGCCGGCCCCGGCGAAGAAGACGGCCCGCAAGACCGCCGCCAAGAAGGCCCCGGCGAAGAAGGCGGCGGCCAAGAAGACCGCAGCGAAGAAGACCGCCGCAAAGAAGACGACGGCGAAGACGGCCGCGAAGAAGGCGACGAAGAAGACCGTCGCCGCCGAGCAGTCGTCGCCGTCCGTGACGGTCAACGCGCCCTCGGCGGGGGGCGAGTCGTCGGCGAGCTGACGAAGCCGTAACCGGTTGTTCACTTCAGGTGTCCCGCTCCGAGCACACGGGGGCGGGACACCTGCTTTGTTTCAGAACTGATGCAAGCACCGGTTAACGAGCCCGAAATGGGTCGAGAAATCCCTGATAATGTGACGACGGTTGCCATACTTGTGAGGTTTCTTTGCGAAACTCACAGACGGTGACGAGGCCCGGCGGTGATTTCGGCCGGGCCGGATTCCTCGGCAGGGCGTCGGCATGGTGCCGGTGGGGTTACGCGCGACCTCGTAGGGCGTCCCGCACCTCAAGAGCTCTGCCTGGTAACGAGCTCTTGCGGTGTTCAAGGAGGACGTTCATGTCGAGCATCAACGAGCAGCCGATCCCTGCTGCCCGCCCCGTCATCGGGGAAGACGAGATCGAGGCCGCGGTACGCGTACTGCGCAGCGGTCGCGTCGTGCAGGGCCCGGAGGTCGCGGCCTTCGAGGAAGGCTTCTCGCGGCTGGTCGACGACCGCCACTGCGTCGCCGTCAACTCGGGCACCTCGGCCCTGCACCTGCTGTTGCTGGCCCTCGGCATCGGCCCCGGCGACGAGGTGATCGTCCCTTCCTTCTCCTTCGCCGCCTCCGCCAACGCCGTCCGCCTGGTCGGTGCCGACGTGGTGTTCGCCGACATCGAGCCCGGCAGCTTCGGCCTCGACCCGGCCGCCGTCGAAGCCGCGATCACCCCGCGCACCGCCGCGATCATGCCGGTGCACCTCTACGGCCACCCCGCCGCGATGGACAGGCTCATGCCCATCGCCGAGAAGCACGGGCTCGCCGTGGTCGAGGACGCCTGCCAGGCCCACGCGGCGGCGCTGAACGGCACCCCGGTCGGCGCGTTCGGCGCGGGCGGCACCTTCAGCTTCTACCCGACCAAGAACATGCACTCCCTCGAAGGCGGCATGGTCTCCACGGCCGACGCCGAACTGGCCCGCACCCTGCGCCTGCTGCGCAACCAGGGCATGGAGCAGCGCTACGCCAACGAGATCGTCGGCGCCAACATGCGGATGACCGACGTGTCCGCGGCCGTCGGCCGCGTACAGCTGGGCAAGCTGGAGGGCTGGACCGAGCAGCGCCGCGCCAACGCCGCGTACCTCGACGCCCACATCACGGCCCCGGCCGTCACCACGCCGCCGGTCGCCGAGGGCGCGCGGCACATCTACCACCAGTACACCGTGCGCATCCGGGGCGACCGGGACGCCGCGATGGCGAAGCTCACCGAGGCGGGCGTCGGCAACGCGGTCTACTACCCGACGCCGATCCACCGCCTGAAGCCCTACTGGGAGCCGGACCAGAAGGCGGGCCGCACCTGGGACCTGCCCGAGACCGAGAAGGCCGCCGCCGAAGTCGTCTCGCTGCCCGTCCACCCCTCGCTCACCCAGGGCGACCTGGAACGCGTCGTCGCCGCCGTGAACGACCTCGGGGAGAACCTGTGACCGCCGTACTCAAGGCCGGGCTCGTCGGCCTCGGCTCCATGGGCCGCCACCACGCCCGCGTCCTCGCGAGCCTGGAGGGCGTCGAACTGGTCGGCGTCGTCGACCCGATGGGCGACAAGAACGGCTGGGCCCAGGGCGCACCCGTGCTCTCCACCGTCGAGGAGCTCATCGCCCTCGGCATCGACTACGCCGTCGTGGCCTGCCCGACCGCGCTGCACGAGGAGGTCGGCCTCCAGCTCGCCGACGCCGGTGTCGGCGCCCTGATCGAGAAGCCGCTCGCCGACACCGTCGAGGGCGCCCGTCGCCTCGTCGACGCCTTCGAGTCGCGCGGCCTGGTCGCAGGCGTCGGCCACATCGAACGCTGCAACCCCGCCCTGCTCTCGCTCCGCGCCCGCCTGGAGGCCGGCGAGCTGGGCGACGTCTACCAGGTCGTCACCCGCCGCCAGGGCCCCTTCCCGCACCGGATCGCCGACGTCGGCGTGGTCAAGGACCTGGCCACCCACGACATCGATCTGACGGGCTGGGTCACCGGCCAGACATACACGTCGATCGCCGCGCACACCGTCTCCAAGTCGGGCCGCCCGCACGAGGACATGGTCTCCGCGGTGGGCCAGCTGTCGGACGGCACGATGGTCAACCACCTGGTCAACTGGCTCAGCCCGCTCAAGGAACGGTTCACCTCGGTCACCGGCGAGCGCGGCTGCTTCATCGCCGACACCCTCACCGCCGACCTCACGTTCCACTCGAACGCCGCGGTCGCCACCGAGTGGGAGGCACTGCGCGCCTTCCGCGGGGTCGCCGAGGGCGACATGATCCGCTACGCCATCCCCAAGCGCGAGCCGCTGCTTGTCGAGCACGAGCTGTTCCGCGACGCTGTGCAGGGCAAGCCCGCCGACATCTGCACGCTGCGGCAGGGGCTGCGTACCGTCGAGGTGGCGACATCGCTGCTCGACTCGGCCAACCGTGGCCAGACCGTCGTATTCGAGACAGGAGAGCCTGCCCGCCATGGCGAATGACAGCTCGGCCGCGAGGCCGGAGCGTAGTCCCCGGGGAAAGATCGTCATGCTCGTCGACAACGGCGTCAACGGCGATTCCCGGGTGCAGAAGGAAGCCCGCTCGGCGGCGGAGGCCGGGTGGGACGTGGTGCTTCTGGGTAAGTCGCCCACCAAGAAGTCCCAGAAGTGGTGGCTCGGCGATGCCGAGGTCCGCCTGCTGCATGTGCCCACGCCCATGCACCGGCGCCGTCACGAGTACCGCAGGGCCGTTCTGCGTTCGCCTCTCGCGTATCCGCCCGGTCCGCTCGCGGAATACCGCAAGCAGCGGATGAAGGCGTGGCGCGCCGAGCTGAACGTCCGAAGCGTGGAGGCCAAGCGCAACGGTTCCTCGCTCGGTGTCGCGCGTCTGGTGCCGCCGCGTCTGCTGGCGAAGGCGCTGAGCAAGTGGGTCCGCGTCCGGGCCGGCCGCACGGAGGCGCTCGCGCACCGCCGCAAGAGCATGGACTCCCCGCTGGACCGCTTCACCACGGCCTTCTGGGTCCGCACCATGGGCGACCGGGCATGGCGGCGTCTCGACCCGGCCCTGTGGGACTTCGAGCTGGCGTACGGGAAGGTCATCGACCGGCTCGAACCCGACGTGATTCACGCGAACGACTTCCGGATGCTCGGCGTGGGCGCGCGGGCGAAGCTGCGCGCCGAGGCCAAGGGCCGCAAGGTCAAGCTCCTCTGGGACGTGCACGAGTTCCTGCCTGGCATCAAGCCGTGGAACCCCCACCCACGTTGGCACATCGCGCAGTGCGGGCACGAGCGGGAGTACGCCAAGTACGCCGACGCCGTTACCACGGTCTCCGGCACCCTGGCGGAGATGCTGGTCGAGCGCCACGGTCTGAAGACCCTGCCGGAGGTCGTGCTGAACGCCCCGGACGCCGAGGTCTCCGCGGAGCAGGCCGCGGAGCCGGTGCCCGACCTGCGCGAACTGTGCGGTATCGGCCCGGACGTTCCGCTGGCGGTCTACAGCGGTGCCGCGGCCCCGCAGCGGGGTCTCGACATCATGGTCGAGGGGCTGCCCCAGCTCCCCGGTACGCACGTGGCCTTCGTCGTCCTGCGGCCGAACTCGGCCTACATGCAGGAACTCAAGGAACGAGCCGCCGAACTCGGCGTCTCGGACCGGCTGCACATCCTCCCGTACGTGCCGCACTACCAGGTGGTCCCGTTCCTGTCCGCGGCCAGCGTGGGCGTCATCCCGATCCACCACTGGCCGAACCACGAGATCGCCCTGATCACCAAGTTCTTCGAGTACTCCCATGCTTGTCTGCCGTTCGTCGTGAGTGACGTCAAGACGATGGGGGAGATGGTCGCCCGGACCGGTCAGGGCGAGGTGTTCACCGCCGAGGACGTCTCCGACTACGTAGGGGCGGTCAAGTCGGTGCTCGCCGACCCCGCTAAGTATCGTGCCGCCTACGCCCGCGAAGGCCTGCTGGAAAACTGGACCTGGGAGGCGCAGGCCGAGGTCCTGGACGGCGTGTACGCGCGACTCACCGGTGCCGAGCCGGTGAAGGCGCAACAGTCGGACTCCCAGGTGATGGCATGAGACGAGAGCCTGACGTCACCGTCGTCGTCGCCGTCTACAACACCATGCCGTACCTCACGGAGTGCCTGGACTCGCTGATCCGGCAGAGCATCGGCCTGGAGCGGCTGGAGGTCGTGGCCGTCGACGACGGGTCGACCGACGGGAGCGGCACCGAGCTCGACCGGTACGCCGAGCGGTACCCCGACGTGGTGAAGGTGCTCCACCAGCCGAACTCGGGAGGCCCCGCCGCGCCCAGCAACCGGGCGCTGGACGTGGCCACCGGCCGTTTCGTCTACTTCATAGGGGCGGACGACCACCTCGGCGAAGAGGCGCTGGAGCGGATGGTCTCCGCCGCCGACGCCAACGGGTCCGACGTGGTCGTCGGGAAGATGGTCGGCACGAACGGCCGGTACGTCCACCAGAAGCTGTACGACGGGAACCACCCCGACGTCAGCCTCTACGACTCGGCGCTGCCCTTCACCCTGGCCAACACCAAGCTCTTCCGCCGCGAGCTGGTGGAGAAGCACAGCCTCCGCTTCCCCGAGGACATGCCGGTCGGCAGCGACCAGCCATTCACCATCGAGGCATGCGTACGGGCCCGGAGGATCTCCGTCGTCTCCGACTACACCTGCTACTACGCGGTCAAGCGCGGCGACGCCAGCAACATCACCTACCGGGCGAACCACCTGGCCCGGCTCCGCTGTGTCCAGCGGATCATGGAGCACACGGCCGCGCTGATCCCCGCAGGTCCCCGGCGCGACGCCGTGTTCAAGCGGCACTTCGACTGGGAGCTGACCAAGCTCCTGCAGAAGGACTTTCCCGCGCTCGACGCCGACACCCGCCGCCAGTTGTGCGAGGGCGTCGGCGCACTGGTGGACGCCTACTTCACCGACGGCCTGCGCGACGGCACCGGGGTCAAGCGCCGGGCACGCTTCGGTCTCGCCCGCAGCGGGGCCGTCGAGGAGCTCACCCGCGCCATCGCGGAGGAGACGGAGCACGGAGCGCCGCCCTTCCTGCTGGAGGGTGACCGCGCCTTCGCCACCTACCCCGGATTCAGGGACCCGGCCGTCGGCCTCGACGACCGTTACTACGAGGTGCTCGGCGAGACGGTGACCGGCCGCCTCTCCGCCGGTACGCGCCTGGAGTCGACCGACTGGGACCAGCACGGCACGGAGCTGTCCTGCGTCGTGAAGCTGCGGGCCGTCATCACCGGGGACACCTCCTCCGCCGTCGTCGCCCTGGCCCAGAGGGCTATGCCCCAGAGCGCCGACAAGACCGGTGCACGCAAGCTGCCGGCGGACGCCCCGAGCCCCCGGCGCGCCGGCACACTCACCGCCGACGCCGCCCAGGACGGCGGCACTCTGCTGACCGCCCGCATCCCGCTGGCGGCCGCCCGGTCGAAGAGGGGTGTTCGCCTCTACGTGGACGTGGCGGGCTCGACGTACGAGATTCCCGTCCGCACCGATGGGCAGCCGATGCCGCTGGCACGCCGCTGGGGGAGCGACGAGCCCCACCGCGTGGCAGCGAGTACCAACAGCAAAGGCCGTCTCGTGATCACGACGGCGCCCCTGCGGGAACCGAAGTCCGGCGTCGGCGCACGGCTGCGCCGAACGCTGTCCAGGTCGAAGAGGAAGTAACCCGATGAACATCTGTGTAGTCGCGCTCGGCAAGATCGGGCTTCCGCTCGCCGTGCAGTTCGCCGCCAAGGGTCACAAGGTCATCGGCGCCGACGTCAACGAGAAGGTCGTCGAACTCGTCAACGCGGCCACCGAGCCGTTCCCCGGCGAGCACGACCTGGACGTCAAGCTGAAGGAGACGGTCGGCGCGGGCCTGCTCTCCGCGACGACGGACACCACGGCCGCGGTCGCCGCGTCCGACGCCGTAGTGGTCGTCGTCCCGCTCTTCGTGGACGCCGAGGGCACCCCGGACTTCGGCTGGATGGACGCCGCCACCAAGGCCATCGCGGCCGGCCTCAAGCCCGGCACCCTGGTCAGCTACGAGACCACGCTCCCGGTCGGCACCACCCGTACCCGCTGGGCGCCGATGCTGGCCGAGGGCTCGGGCCTGACCCCCGGCGAGGACTTCCACCTGGTCTTCTCGCCGGAGCGGGTGCTCACCGGCCGGGTCTTCGCCGACCTGCGCCGCTACCCCAAGCTCGTCGGCGGCATCGACGAGGCGTCCTCCGCCGCGGGCGTCGCCTTCTACGAGGCCGTCCTCGACTTCGACGAGCGCGAGGACCTGCCCCGCCCGAACGGCGTCTGGGACCTCGGCACGGCGGAGGCCTCCGAGCTGGCGAAGCTCGCCGAGACCACCTACCGCGACGTCAACATCGGTCTGGCCAACCAGTTCGCCCGGTTCGCCGACCAGAACGACATCGACGTCAAGAAGGTCATCGAGGCCTGCAACAGCCAGCCGTACAGCCACATCCACCAGCCCGGCATCGCCGTGGGCGGCCACTGCATCCCGATCTACCCGCGGATGTACCTGTGGAACGACCCGGAGGCGACCGTCGTGCGTTCGGCCCGTGAGGCCAACGCCGCGATGCCCGCCTACGCCGTGGATCTACTGGCCGCCGCCTACGGCGACCTGGACGGCGCCGGGGTCCTGGTGCTGGGCGCGGCCTACCGCGGCGGCGTCAAGGAGACCGCGTTCTCCGGTGTCTTCGGCGTCGTCGAGGCCCTGAAGGCGCGCGGCGCGGTGCCGTTCGTCTCGGACCCGATGTACACCCCCGAGGAGTTGACCGCTCTGGGTCTCGTCCCGCACGAGGGCCAGGCCGTCACCGCCGCGGTCCTCCAAGCCGACCATGCCGAGTACCGCGAGCTTGCTGCCGCGGACCTCCCGGACGTCCGCGTCCTGGTCGACGGCCGCCGCTCGACGGACCCGGCCAACTGGGCCGGCGTGCGCCGCGTCGTCATCGGCGGCTGAGCCGTCCGAAGACACGGTGAGGGCGGGCGTCCGACCGGACGCCCGCCCTCACCGTGTGCTCCGCGATGTCGTCGGAGGCGTATCTCAACGCTCGGACAGCACGCCGTCTTTCTCCTCGTACACCGCCCCGCTCTGCGGGCACTCCCAGACTCCCGGCTCGCCCTCGCGTGCGGCGAGGCGGACCCCGCTCCGGCCGACCCAGCCGATCTGCCGTGCGGGCACACCGACGACCAGGGCGAAGTCCGGCACGTCCTTGGTGACCACGGCACCGGCCGCGACCATCGCCCACCGGCCGATACGGACCGGCGCGACGCAGACCGAGCGGGCGCCGAGCGACGCGCCCTCGGCGACCTTCACGCCGACGGCCTCCCAGTCGCCGCCACGCTTCTGCTTGCCGTCCGGGTCGACCGATCGCGGGTTGTGGTCGTTCGTGAGGACGACGGCGGGTCCGACGAAGACGCCGTCACCGAGCTCTGCGGGCTCGTACACCAGGGCGTAGTTCTGCAGCTTCACGTTGTCACCGATGCGCACCCCGGTGCCGACGTAGGCACCCCGGCCGACGACGCAGCCCTCGCCGAGCCTGGCTCCCTCGCGGATCTGCGCCAGCTCCCAGACGCTGGAGCCGTCCCCGATCTCGGCGGTCTCGTCGACCTGGGCGGTGGGCTGGACCCTGTAGTTCACGGCATGCCTTTCGGAGAGCTGATGCGCCCGGAAAGCATAAGGCGGGCGGCTCGCCGGCCCCGGCCCGCGGGCCCTGCCTCCGGTCCCTCGACCCGGTTTGACCCCCACACCCCGGCCCCGTAACCTTGACCCTCGGTGTGTTTCCTTAACGCGCCTACCCCTGAGCACATCCCTCCCGGTAACGGTCGGTGTTCGCGCCGTCCGCCAGGAGAGGCCGCTCATCCTTCCGGATCGACACGGGCCCCGGCCCGTGCGGGCGGCTGGCATCAGGGGTTCCGTTCCGAGCGAGAGAGAGATCCGCGTGTACGCCATCGTGCGCAGCGGTGGTCGCCAGCACAAGGTTGCTGTCGGCGACATCGTTGAGGTTGACAAGATTTCCACTGCCAAGGTTGGCGACACGGTCGAGCTCTCGACCCTGCTCGTTGTCGACGGTGACTCGGTCACCAGCGACCCGTGGGTGCTGGACGGCATCAAGGTCACGGCCGAGATCGTGGACCACCACAAGGGCGCGAAGATCGACATCCTTCGCTACAAGAACAAGACCGGCTACCGCCGCCGCCAGGGTCACCGCCAGCAGTACACGGCGATCAAGGTCACCGGTATCCCCACGGCTGCGAAGTAAGGGACTGAGAACACATGGCACACAAGAAGGGCGCATCGTCCACTCGGAACGGGCGCGATTCCAATGCTCAGCGGCTCGGCGTGAAGCGCTTCGGCGGTCAGGCCGTCAACGCCGGTGAGATCCTGGTCCGCCAGCGCGGCACCCACTTCCACCCCGGCGCGGGCGTCGGCCGTGGCGGCGACGACACGCTGTTCGCGCTGACCGCCGGTGCGGTGGAGTTCGGCACGCACCGCGGCCGCAAGGTCGTGAACATCGTTCCGCTCGCCGTCTGAGTCTCTCGACGCGCGCAGAACGACACACAGCACCTTCCGAGGGCGGATCTCAGCTTTCCCGGCGAACGGGGAAGCGGGTCCGCCCTCGGCGTGTTACGACAGAGACAATTCCGCTTTTTCCGCTGTACCTGCACCTGTTATCTGGAGGCACCCACCATGACCACCTTCGTGGACCGCGTCGAGCTGCATGCCGCCGCGGGTAACGGAGGCCACGGCTGCGCCTCCGTACACCGTGAGAAGTTCAAGCCGCTGGGCGGCCCCGACGGGGGCAACGGCGGACGCGGCGGCGACGTGATCCTCGTCGTCGAGCAGTCCGTGACCACGCTGCTCGACTACCACCACCACCCCCACCGCAAGGCCACCAACGGCCAGCCCGGCGCCGGCGACAACCGCTCCGGCAAGGACGGCCAGGACCTGGTCCTGCCCGTTCCCGACGGCACCGTCGTCCTCGACAAGGCCGGGAACGTCCTCGCCGACCTCATCGGTCAGGGCACCACCTTCGTGGCCGGTCAGGGCGGCCGTGGCGGCCTCGGCAACGCCGCGCTGGCCTCGGCCCGCCGCAAGGCCCCCGGCTTCGCGCTGCTCGGCGAGCCGGGCGAGAGCCGGGACATCGTCCTGGAGCTCAAGACCGTCGCCGACGTGGCCCTCGTGGGTTACCCGAGCGCGGGCAAGTCCTCGCTGATCTCGGTGCTCTCCGCGGCCAAGCCGAAGATCGCGGACTACCCGTTCACCACCCTCGTACCGAACCTGGGCGTCGTCACCGCCGGTTCGACGGTCTACACGATCGCCGACGTCCCGGGCCTCATCCCCGGCGCCAGCCAGGGCAAGGGCCTCGGCCTGGAGTTCCTGCGCCACGTCGAGCGCTGCTCGGTGCTCGTGCACGTCCTGGACACCGCGACCCTGGAGTCCGACCGCGACCCCGTCTCCGACCTCGACATCATCGAGGAGGAGCTGCGCCAGTACGGCGGGCTGGAGGACCGGCCCCGCATCGTCGCGCTCAACAAGGTCGACATCCCCGACGGCCAGGACCTCGCCGACATGATCCGCCCCGACCTGGAGGCCCGCGGCTACCGCGTCTTCGAGGTCTCCGCGATCGCCCACAAGGGCCTCAACGAGCTGAGCTACGCGCTCGCCGGGATCATCGCCGAGGCGCGTGCCACCAAGCCGAAGGAGGAGGCGACCCGCATCGTCATCCGCCCCAAGGCCGTCGACGACGCGGGCTTCACGGTCACCGCCGAGGGCGAGGACCTCTACCGGGTGCGTGGCGAGAAGCCCGAGCGCTGGGTGCGCCAGACCGACTTCAACAACGACGAGGCCGTCGGCTACCTCGCCGACCGGCTCAACCGCCTCGGGGTCGAGGACGAACTCGTCAAGGCGGGCGCCCGGGCCGGCGACGGCGTCGCGATCGGCCCCGAGGACAACGCGGTCGTCTTCGACTGGGAGCCGACCATGCAGGCCGGCGCGGAGATGCTCGGCCGCCGGGGCGAGGACCACCGCATGGAGGCCCCGCGACCCGCCGCGCAGCGCCGCAAGGACCGCGACGCCGAACGCGACGACGCGCAGAAGGAATACGACGAGTTCGACCCCTTCTAAACGCACCGAACCCCGGCCCGTCTCTGCGGAGGCGGGCCGTCCGGTAGCCTCGGGGCCGGGCGTCGGCGGTTTCCGCCGGTCACACCGGGTGAACGTGCTGCTCATGTGCTGATTACGCAACACATCTGTGGGGTCGGTCACCCCGCGCAACACCCCCGGAGCGCCCAACCTCCCTGGCCAGAGGGTGAACTGCGGGTATCCGCGGGGCGAGCGACGGACGACGTCCACCTTGCGAGACGGTCACGGAGAGTGCGACCATCACACTGTTCCCCCGTCATAGCAAGGTAGGTCGTCTGTGTCTGTGCCGCATGAAGCCAAGCCCCGGACCACAGCGGTCGTGCTCGCCGGTGGGACCGGTCAGCGCGTCGGCCTCTCGATCCCCAAGCAGCTGCTGAAGATCGCCGGTAAGGCCGTCATCGAGCACACGCTGACCATCTTCGAGAACGCCGAGGGCATCGACGACGTCATCGTGCTGATGGCGCCCGGTTTCGTCCCCGACGTCGAGAAGATCGTCGCGAAGGCCGGACTGCGCAAGGTCACCCGGATCATCGAGGGCGGCAACACCCGCAACGAGACCACCGAGCGCGCCATCGCGGCACTCGGCGAGGGTCTCGCCGAGGGCGAGGACCGCAACGTCCTCTTCCATGACGCGGTCCGCCCCCTGCTGTCACAGCGTGTGATCAAGGACTGCGTCGACGCGCTGGAGCGCTACCAGGCCGTCGACGTCGCCATCCCGTCCGCGGACACGATCATCGTGACGCGTACGCACGGTGAGGACGGCGAGTTCATCACCGACGTGCCCGACCGCTCCCGGCTGCGCCGCGGCCAGACGCCGCAGGCCTTCAAGCTCTCCACGATCCGCAAGGCGTACGAGGTCGCGGCGGGAGACCCCAACTTCCAGGCCACCGACGACTGTTCGGTGGTCCTCAAGTACCTCCCCGACGTGCCGATCTTCGTGGTCGCGGGCGACGAGTACAACATGAAGGTGACCCAGCCGGTCGACGTCTTCATCACCGACAAGCTCTTCCAGCTGGCCTCCACCGCCGCCCCGCGCCAGGCCGACGAGGCCGCCTACCGGGAGCTGCTCACCGGCAAGACCCTCGTCGTCTTCGGTGGTTCGTACGGCATCGGCGCCGACATCGCCGCCCTCGCCGAGAGCTACGGCGCGAAGGTCTACGCGCTCGGCCGCTCCACCACCGGGACGCACGTCGAGAACCCGGAGCACGTGGACGACGCGCTCTCCAAGGCGTACGGCGAGACCGGCCGCATCGACTACGTCATCAACACCGCGGGCGTGCTGCGGATCGGCAAGCTGGCCGAGACCGACAACACGACGATCCAGGAAGCGCTGAACGTCAACTACCTGGCCCCCGTCCAGATCGCCCGCGCCTCGTACAAGTACCTGGCGGAGACCCAGGGCCAGCTGCTGCTCTACACCTCCAGCAGCTACACCCGGGGCCGCGCCGAGTACAGCCTCTACTCCTCCACCAAGGCCGCCATGGTCAACCTCACCCAGGCGCTCGCCGACGAGTGGGCGGGCGAGGGCATCCGGGTCAACTGCGTCAACCCCGAGCGCACCGCGACCCCGATGCGGACCAAGGCGTTCGGCCAGGAGCCCGAGGGCTCGCTGCTCTCCTCGGAGGCCGTGGCGCGCACCTCGCTGGACGTCCTGCTCTCCGAGCTGACCGGCCACGTCATCGACGTACGGCAGCAGGACCCGACGGCGGGTGCCGCCGAGTCCTCGGGCTTCGAGCAGGCCCTGGCCTCCGTGCTGGACCGTCAAGCAGATGTGTAATAATTCTTGACAAATGTGATTTTCCGGGCCTCTGTTGTCGCTTTGCGCGATGACAGAGGCCCGAATGCGTGAAGCCGCACCTTCACATTTCCGCCAATACGTGAATCAACCGGCACCCCCTGGAGCAGGTTCTTCGTGATCTCGACAGCCATTCGCCTGGCCCGTGTGGGCAGCAGGTCAGAACTGGCGGCAGCAGTGTTGATGGGGCTGGGATATCCCTGCGTCATGCTCGCCGCGCTCATTCCGAACGTCTGGTTCTTCGCGGCGGCCACAGCTGTCACGTACGTCGCGGACTGGTATCTGCACCAGCGGGGGAGCTATCTGATCAACCGGCTCGGCAAGGTGCGGGCCGGGCTGTCGATCCGCTTCCTGCTCCGGCAGCTGATGGTCATCCTGCTGCTGGCCCGCCTGGACCTCGCCGAGTCGCCGCTGTTCTACGCGGCGGTGGCCTGCTTCCTGCTCTTCTACGGGCTCCAGGCGCCGCACGGGGCCATGACGACCCTGATCCGGCTCCGCCGCACCATGCCGGTCGTCACCCGCAACGTGGACCTGCACGCGGTCCGCATCCCCGACGCCCCGCCCGGCGCGCTGCTGCGGCGCTCCGCGGAGAAGATGCTGCACCTCGATGTTCCGGCCGTGGTGGGCGTGCTGATCGCCGCCGGGACCGGTGAGGACGTCATCGGCTATGCGGGCATCGGCCTGACGCTGCTGCTGGCCCTGCTCTACCTCGCGCTGCTCGTCCCGTACGTGCGCCGCGGCCGACTGGCTCCTCCGGCCCCCGCCGTCCTCAAGGCCGTCGACAGCTGGCTGCGTGAGTACCAGCCGACGGTCGTGCTCTACTTCTCCGGCTCCAACGAGTCCGCCTACCAGGGCAACATGTGGCTGGAGACCATGAGCCGGGTCGAGGGCCGCCCGTTGATCATCATGCGGGAGCGCGGTCTCGTCCCGCAGCTCGCCGAGACCTCGGTCCCGGTGATCTGCGTCCCGGCGGGGACCCACCTGATGAACCTGGACCTCTCCACGGTGCGGGTCTGCCTCTACCCCGCGAACGTGGGCAAGAACATCCACATCCTGCGCGTCCCGACCATGAAGCACGTCTTCATCGGCCACGGCGACAGCGACAAGCTCGCCAGCGTGAACCCCTACTCCAAGGTGTACGACGAGGTGTGGACGGCGGGCCGGGCCGGCCGCGACCGCTACGCGCTGGCCGATGTGGGGATCCGCGACGAGGACATCGTCGAGGTCGGGCGCCCGCAGCTGGAGCCCATCAAGAGCTGGACGGGCACGGTCAAGAACCCCATCCCGACCGTGCTGTACGCGCCCACCTGGGAGGGCTGGGACGACAACCCGGGCAACACCTCCCTGCTGCTGGCGGGCGAGAACATCGTGCGCCGGCTGCTGAACGCCGCCGACCCGGTCCGGATCATCTACAAGCCGCACCCGTTCACCGGCATCCGCAGCGCCAAGGCCAAGGCCGTCAATGCCCGGATCCGGGCCATGCTGGCGAAGGCCGCAGCCGAGCGCGCGGCGGAGCCCCGCTGGGCGAAGGAGGCATCGTCGGCCGCCGCCGGGCAGAGCGCCGCCAAGGCCGAGCTGGCCCGGATCGAGGCGCGGCTCGCGCAGCTCGCGGCCACCGGCCGCGCGGGCGGCGACGACGCGGAGGAGTCGCGGCTCTCGCTCGCCGACCCGGTCCGGGAGGCGGAGACCGTACGCCTGAGGGCCGAGTGGAACGACGCCTACTGGCGCTCCTTCGGCTGGTGGGAGCACCGTACGGTGGCCGGCGCGCAGCCCAAGCTGTACGACTGCTTCAACGAGTCCGACGCCATGGTTTCGGACATCTCCAGTGTGGTCTCCGACTTCATCGCGAGCGGCAAGCCGTATGCGGTCACCGACTCGGCCGCGCTCGGGACCGAGGAGTTCAAGCGACAGAACACCGCGGTGCGCGCCGCGGTCATCCTGTCCAACGGCGCCGAGGAGCTGGACGCGCTGCTGGCCGCGGTGGCCGACCCGGCGGCGGACACGCTGGCGGATGCCCGGCGTGAGCTGAAGACCTACCTCCTGGGCCCGGACGAGCCGACCTCCATGGAGCAGTTCAACGCCGCCGTACGGGCTCTGGCTGCCAAGGCCGAGGCCCGTAACCTGGCCGTCGCCCAGCGGATCGGTGAGCAGGCCGTGGCGGTGCCGGACGCGGAGGCCGTCATCAGCGGCGTCGGCACCGGCGATCCGCAGGCGGCCGTCGAGGCCGACGCTGCGGCGGACCCGGACGCTCCGGAGGCCGACGCGGCTGGGGGCGAGGCGAAGGCCGCGCTCCGCGAGGGGACCCCGTCCGTGCGCTGAGCGCCGTGCAATCGCACGGTCGCACGCCGTACGTCTGATCGAACTGGCTGAAAAGCAGGCAACCCCGACCGCGACCCGTACGTCTCTCCTGAGGGAGGGGCGTACGGGTCGTTCGGCATGTTGATGCATGAAAGTTGCACAGCCGGGCAATCTGCCTCCTTTCGTGATCAAATCGACAGGTGCACATGGCCGACATGCCCAGGAAGAACCACGAGCCCGATGTCAGTGTGATCATCGGGGCGTATGACGCGATGCCCTACCTGGTCCGGTGCCTGGAGTCCGTCGAGGCGCAGACCATCGGCGCGGACCGCATGGAGATCGTCGCCATCGACGACGGCTCCACCGACGGCACTGGCGCCTTCCTGGAGGAGTTCGCCGCCCGGACCGCGATCCCCATGAGAGTCGTCCGGCAGCCGAATTCCGGCGGGCCCAGCGGCCCGCGCAACCGGGGTCTCGACCTCGCCCGCGGCCGGTACGTCTTCTTCCTCGACGCGGACGACTACTTCGGCGAGGAAGCCCTGGAGCGCATGGTCGCCATGGGGGACCGGGCGGGCACGGACGTGGTCCTCGGGAAGATCGTCGGCGTCAATCGCGGTGCCGCGAAGTCGATGTGGAAAGAGACCGTCGAGCGTGCCGACCTGTACTCCTCCAACATCAAGTTCACCCTGAGCGCGCAGAAACTGTTCCGGCGGGACCTGCTCGTACGCCTCGGCATGGCCTTCGACGAGAAGCTCAAGACGGGCGAGGACGCCCTGTTCACGATGGAGGCGTATCTGCGCGGCAACGGGATCTCCGTCGTCGCCGACTACACCTGCTACTACCTGGTGGGCCGCGAGGACCGCAACCAGATGACCAAGAAGGGCGGCTTCCAGCGCCGCTTCGACTCGGCCCGCGCCCTCATGGGACTCATCGCCGAGTACGTGCCCCCGGGCCCTCGGCGCGACACCCTGATGGTGCGCCCCTTCGTCATCACCCTGCTGCCGCAGTTCGGCCCCGGACTGGTGAAGCAGAAGGCCAAGGTCCGCGAGCGGAAGATGGCGCTCGCGGCCCCCCTGATGAAGGCTTACTGGACGCCGGGGCTCGGCCGCAACCTCAAGGTGAACGAACGGCTGCGGCTGATGTGCCTCGCCGCGGGCCGGCTCGACCTGCTCCTGGAGATCGCCGCCTTCCTGCGCGACAAGAAGGAGCCCGAGATCGTCCGCCGGGGAAACCCGCCCCGTCCGCACCTCGCCTACCCGCACTTCGGCGAGAGTTCCGTGCTCCCCGACAGCGCTTACGAGGTGACCGTCACGGAATGGGTCGGCGGACGGCGGATCGAGGCGCCGCAGCGGGGGCCCCGCCCGTCCTTCGCCCGGCGAGTGGTCCGCAAGGCCCGCCGGACCGTGCTCAGCGCCCTGCGCACCCCCCGCGCACACCGCGTCTGACCGGCAGTTCGAGGGCTGGCCGGGAGCCCTCGCCGGGGCTCCCGGCCAGCCCTCGGACGCGCCTTCCCGTCCTGGGCGCCGACCAGGGCGAGTTCGTCCTGTGAGAGGTGTCACGTCATACTGTGGGGCAACCATGAGACCGTTGAACACGTCTCATTAACGCCCCGTCTCCCTGGGGTTCATGATCTGCACGTCCCCCCGGAAAGGCCTTCCCCCCGTGGCGTCCCTCGAAGCGATCCCCGACGAGCTCAGTCGGCTCATGAAGTATTTCCCGGAGACTCCGGTCGAGGAGCGCCCCGAATTCCACCGGGCGGCCAAGGACTTCCTGGCCCAAGCCGCCCCGAAGGTCGTCCGGCAGTTCTCTCCGATGGCCCGGGTCAAATGGCACCTGGCCGCCAGCGGGCGCGGCGACGAACTGGTCGACCTGCTGCACTACGAGCGCGAGAACCCGGGAGCCTTCTCCGTCCGCGGCCTGAGGCGCGCCCGCATCGAGCTGCCCGGCGTCGAGAGCTCCTCGCTCCCCTCCTCCGTGCGCAACTTCAACCGCAGCGAGCTCCCCGTGCGCGGCAAGCTCCTCGGCCTTGCCTGGGAGGACGGCAAGCTCCAGATCAAGGGCTACGCCTACATCCCCAACGTTCCCTCGGCCACCGGCAAGCGCTCGCTGCGCGTCGCCGTGCTCCGCCGCCAGGGCAGCCGCTCCACCCTCCCGCTGCGGCTGCGCACGGTCGAGGAGCCCCGCGCCACCGCCGAGGCCAAGGGCGCACTGCACAACTACGACTGGTCCGGCTTCGAGATCGCCGTCGATCCGTCCCGCCTCCGGGTGCGCGGCCAGTGGCAGCCCGGCACCTGGCGCCTGGGCATCGGTATCCCGCGCCCCGGCGGTATGTCCGTCGGCAGCATCACCAAGAACAACGCGGGAGCGGCCGGACACAGCCTCACCCGGACCCTCGACGACGGCGTCCGCCTCGTTGCCGGCTTCGACCGCAACCGGCTGAGGCTCTCCGTCGATGTCGTCCCGGCCGAGATCATCGCCCAGGAAGCCGACGGCGATACCCTCACCGTCACCCTGCGCTCCCGCGTCACCACCCCGGCGGGCAAGTACCCCACCGCCCTGCGCATCGACCACGAGCCCAGCGGCTTCGCCACCGACCTGCCGCTCCAGCAGGGCGAGACCGGCGCCGACGGCTGGCTCCGCCACACCGCGCGGCTGCCCTTGGCCGATCTGCCCGCCGACGGCGTACGGCCCGGCAAGGCCGTCAAGTACCGCACGCTCATCGTCTTCGCCGACGGCACCACCCGCCGCGCCACCAACGGCACCGGCCCCGTCACCGGCGTCCACCCGCTGCCCGCCGGCCGCGAGCTGGCGATCCTCACCGACGGCGCGGGTAACTTCACCCCGCAGGTGCGCACGGTCCAGCCGGTCGTCGACGGCGTCGAGTGGAGCGCCGACGGCGAACTGGTCCTGACCGGCGTCTACACCGGCCCCGCCGAGCAGATGAAGATGGTCCTGCGCCACACCGGCCGCAACGAGGACCGTCCGCTGCCCGTCGAGTTCGCCGACGGCCGCTTCACCGCCCGGCTGCGCCCGGACACCATGCCCACCTACGAGGGCACCGTCTCGCTGCGTGCCGGCCGCTGGATGCCGCGGCTGCGCCGCACCACCGAGTGGGACCACACGCGCGACCTGCCCGTCACCGTCCGCCCCGACCTCGTCGGCACGCTCCCGCTGGCCCACCGGGGCGAGCACCGCACGTACACCGTCGAGCGGGTCGACTTCGACCGTATCTTCGTGGAGTCCGGCCCGGTCCTCGGCCCGGAGCTGCGTGGCGCCTACCGCCAGCGCCTGATGCGCGACGTCTACACCCCCGAGCAGCGCAAGCTGCCCCTGCGCGAGGCCGTGCTCTACAACAGCTTCGGCGGCAAGCAGTTCTCCGACTCGCCCCGCGCGGTCTACGAGGAGCTCAAGCGCCGCGGCACCGAGGTCGAGCACATCGCCATGGTCCACGACCAGCAGGTCGTGCTGCCGCCCGGCGTCCGGGGCGTCGAGTGGGGCAGCGAGGAGTGGTACGAGGCACTGGCCCGCAGCCGGTACGTCGTCACCAACGGCGGCATCCGCGAGTGGTTCGTCCGCCGCGAGGGCCAGGTCGTCGTCCAGACCTGGCACGGCACCCCGCTCAAGCGCATCGGCGCCGACCTCCTCGGCACCCCGAAGGCGAACCTGGCCTACATCGCGAGCCTCCCGCAGCGCTCGCGCCAGTACAGCCTGTTCATCACGCCGAACGCCTTCACCACCCCGATCATGACCAACTCCTTCCGCCTCCAGTGCGAGGTCCTGGAGGCGGGCTACCCGCGCAACGACGTCTTCCACGCCCCCGACCGCGTCAAGCGCGCCGCGGCCGTACGGGAGAAGCTCGGCATCCCCGCGGACAAGAAGGTCGTCCTGTACGCACCCACCTGGCGCGACGACCAGCGCTACGGCGGCCGCCGCTTCAAGCTCGACAACAAGATCGACGTCGAGGCCGCCCAGCGCGAGCTCGGCGAGGACCACGTGCTGCTCTACCGCAAGCACCACAAGGTCCTCGACTCCATCCCCGGCGCCGGACAGGGTTTCGTCTACGACGTCACGTACTACCCGGACATCGCCGACCTCTACCTGATCGCCGACGTGATGATCACGGACTACTCCTCGGTGCTGTTCGACTTCGCGCACTCCGGGCGTCCGATGCTCTTCTTCACGTACGACCTGGAGCACTACCGCGACACCCTGCGCGGCTTCTACTTCGACTTCACCTCCCGCGCCCCCGGCCCGCTGATCAAGACCTCCGAGGACCTGGTCTCGGCGATCCGGAACATCGACGCGGTCAGCGAGGAGTACAAGGAGAAGTACGCCCAGTTCCGGGTCGACTTCTGCGAGCCCTCCGACGGCCGCGCCGCCGCCCGGGTCGTCGACCGGATGCTCGCCGTCAAGGACGAGCAGCAGAGCTGAGCCCACCGGCCGCCCCCGCCGCCCGCCCGAACCCCGCCCACCGGACGTCCCCGGCCCCGCGCCGGACGTCCACCGAGCGGAACGGGCAGGCGGCGGGGGCGGCCGCTCGCGTACTGTGACGTGCCGGGGGCGGCACCGGCCGACAGGTTCCGACGCCCTCATCGGACACCGGGGCGATCCAGAGCGAGGAAGCACGTGGCAGAGCAGAGGCCGTCGCACCGAGAGGCGGCGGTGACCGGCGCCCGCAGAGTCGTCGTCAAGGTCGGCTCCTCCTCGCTCACCACCGCCTCCGGCGGCCTCGACGCCGACCGGGTCGACGCCCTCGTCGACGTCCTGGCCAAGGTCAGGGACGGCGGCGAACGCGAGGTCGTCCTCGTCTCCAGCGGAGCCATCGCCGCCGGACTCGCCCCGCTCGGCCTCGTCCGCCGGCCCAAGGACCTGGCCCGCCAGCAGGCCGCCGCCAGCGTCGGACAGGGCCTCCTCGTCGCCCGCTACACCGCCTCCTTCGCCCGCTACGGCGTCCGCGTCGGCCAGGTACTCCTCACCGCCGACGACACCAGCCGCCGCGGCCACTACCGCAACGCCTACAGCACCCTGGACAAGCTCCTGGAGATGGGCGCCGTCCCCGTCGTCAACGAGAACGACACCGTCGCCACCGACGAGATCCGCTTCGGCGACAACGACCGGCTCGCCGCCCTCGTCGCCCACCTCGTCCACGCCGACCTCCTCGTCCTGCTCTCCGACGTGGACGGCCTCTACGACGGACCGCCCGGCACCCCCGGCGCCTCCCGGATCGCCGAGGTCACCGGCCCCGACGACCTGGCCGGCGTCACCATCGGCAGCGCCGGGAAGGCGGGCGTGGGCACCGGCGGCATGGTCACCAAGGTCGAGGCCGCCAACATCGCCACCGCCGCCGGCGTCCCCGTCGTCCTCACCTCCGCCAGCCGCGCCGCCGACGCCCTCGCCGGCCGCGACACCGGCACGTACTTCCACCGCACCGGCCGCCGCTCCGCCGACCGGCTCCTGTGGCTCGCCCACGCCTCCACCCCGCAGGGCGCGCTCACCCTCGACGACGGCGCCGTACGGGCCGTGGTGGAGCGGCGCACCTCGCTGCTGCCCGCCGGAATCTCCGCCGTCGAGGGCGAGTTCAGCGCCGGCGACCCGGTCGAACTGCGCGACCCGCACGGCACCCCGGTCGCCCGCGGACTCGTCAACTTCGACGCCAAGGAGATCCCCCAACTGCTCGGCCGCTCCACCCGGGACCTGGCCCGTGAACTGGGGCCGGCCTACGAGCGCGAGGTCGTACACAGGGACGATCTGGTCCTTCTCACGCCGCGCCTCACCCCCTGAATCGGCTGAAAGTCCGGCTCTTCGGCGGGGACCTTCACCAAAACCACCCCACGCCCGGCTGTGGACTGGTCCACTTTGTAGTGGGGAAACAGGGGAACCGCACAGCAACACATCACAGGAGGCCGCCGGTGAGACGAGCGCGCCCGGGGGCGCCGCCCCGAGGCACGGCCAACCGCGCCCTGACGAGTGTCGGAGCGAGGGCGGATTTCGACCGGAATCCCCTCCCGTCGGACACCGCCGAACGGGAGCCTGTCACGACGGCGAAGGAGGAACATCCGCAGTCGAGACTCTGGCACATCACCCTCAGCGTGTCGGGCGCGGAGACTCCGCTCGCGGAGATCAGACGCGGACTGGAACAGCTCGCGCACGACCATCCCTTCCTGCTGACCAGCCGCTACGCAGGCGACCACGCGGAGATCCGCTACTGGGAAGAGGCCCGCGACCTGCACGACGCGGCCGCCGTCGCACTGCGGCTGTGGGGCGAGCACCGCTCCAGCGCCCAGCTCCCGCCCTGGGAGATCGTCGGCCTCGAAGTCATCGACCGGGAGACCTACCACCTGCGGGTCGCCGAGGGCTACGGGCCGCCGCCCGCCGCCCCCGTGGGCGTCCACCCGTACTGACGGCCGCGCCGGTGGTCCCGGGGAGGCGTCCGGCTGGCGGTCGGCCGTCTCGCATCACGGGATACGTGACGGATGCCCGCAGAGCGCGCATTACTCTGCGGGCATGACCACGCTCTCGCCCTACGACAACCTCTCCCCGGTCACGCAGGCCGCCTACCGGGCCCGCGCCGCCTCCGCCGACATCGCGCCCCTGCCGCGCGCGGCCAAGGACGACGCGCTGCTGGCCATCGCCGACGCCCTGGAAGTGCGGACCGCCGAGATCGTCGAGGCCAACGCGGAGGACGTCGAGCGCGCCCGCGAGGCCGGGACGAGCGAAGGCATCATCGACCGCCTCACCCTCACCCCGGACCGCATCCGCGCCATCGCCGCCGACGTACGGGACGTCGCCGCCCTCCCCGACCCGGTCGGCGAAGTGGTGCGCGGCTCGACCCTGCCCAACGGCATCGACCTCCGCCAGGTCCGGGTCCCGCTCGGCGTGGTCGGCATCATCTACGAGGCCCGGCCCAACGTCACCGTCGACGCCGCCGCCCTCTGCCTGAAGTCCGGCAACGCGGTCCTGCTGCGCGGCTCCTCCTCCGCCTACGCCTCCAACACCGCGCTCGTCCGCGTCCTGCGCGACGCGGTCGGCGGCTCCGGCCTCCCCGCCGACGCGGTGCAGCTCGTCCCGGGCGAGAGCCGTGACTCCGTGACGGAGCTGATGCGGGCCCGCGGCCTCGTCGACGTCCTCATCCCGCGCGGCGGCGCCTCCCTGATCCGCACGGTCGTCGAGGAGTCCACCGTCCCCGTCATCGAGACGGGCACCGGCAACTGCCACGTCTACGTCGACGCGCAGACGGACCTGGCCATGGCCGTCGACATCCTGATCAACTCCAAGGCCCAACGCCCCAGCGTCTGCAACGCGGCCGAGACCCTGCTCGTCCACAAGGACGTGGCGGACGACTTCCTGCCGATCGCCCTGGACGCGCTGGCCGAGGCCGGGGTCACCGTCCACGGCGACGAACACGTCCTGGAGCGCGCCGAGGGCTCCAAGGCCACCGTGGTCCCGGCGACGACCGAGGACTGGGAGACCGAATACCTCTCCTACGACATCGCCGCGGCGGTCGTCGACTCCCTGGACGCGGCGGTCGCCCACATCCGGCTCTGGTCCTCCGGCCACACCGAGGCGATCGTCACCACCTCGCAGGCCGCCGCCCGCCGCTTCACCCAGTTGGTCGACTCGACCACGGTCGCCGTGAACGCCTCCACCCGCTTCACGGACGGCGGGCAGTTCGGCTTCGGCGCCGAGATCGGCATCTCCACCCAGAAGCTGCACGCCCGCGGCCCGATGGGCCTGCCCGAGCTGACCTCGACGAAGTACATCGTCACGGGCGACGGACACACTCGTTAGCCGGCGCCGCCGCCCGCCCGCGGTCGCCCCCTCCGTATCGATCCGGGGGAGTTTGCGGGGTCCCTGCCCAAAAGGTCCCGGCCCGGCTACGCTGAAACCGTGCCGGACGACGTGGGGGGCAAGCCGTTTCCTGACGGCTGGGAGCCCGACGACGACCGCGGGGGCGCGGACGAGGACTTCGCCTCCGTGGTGTTCGACGAGGACTTCGTCCGGTCGGCGCCCGTCCACGAACCCACCGCAGTGGAGCGCCTCCTCGCCGCCGCCGAGGCCCGTGCCGAGGCCGAAGCGGCCCGCGCCCGCCGCAGCCGGCGCACGGACGACGACGAGTACGGCCGCTACGGCGGCTCCCGGGGCTACCACGACCCCCAGGACCTCGACTACGACCCGGACGACGGCTCCGGGGACCACGGCGACGGCTCCGGGCCCTACGGCCGCCACGGCGGCTCCCTGCGCCCCTACCGCAACTCCGCCCGCTGGCACCGGCCGGTCGCCTGGCTGCTCGCCGTGGTGATGGGCGTCGGCATGGTCTCCCTCGCCTTCAGCGCGGTCTACCGGGGCGCGTCGAACAACCGCCAGGACCAGCTGCCTCCCCCCGCCAGCAGCGGTGTGGACAAGCCCGGAGCCGCCCCGTCGGCCTCCGCGGACTACTCCCGCCCCGTGGTCTCCGCCGAGCCCCGGGTGCCCTGAGGCGGGCGCCGGGCGGCCGGCCCCCGAGGACCCTGGCTCCCCGCCCCCTGCCGTCACCCGTTCGCCGACGGCGGCCCCCGCCGCCCCCGCACTTCCCGGCGGTCTCCGCGTTTACACGGACCGCAATCGACCTACCCTGAAGATGTGACCCCTCGTTCCCAGGGGGGCTTCTCGCTGCCGCACGCCCCGCTCGGCCGAAGCAGACCGTTGCGCACCGAACCGACCGGTGTGGAGATCGGGAGAGAAGTCATGACAGGCCGCTCAGAACCGCCGGACGGCCCGCCCGAGAACCCCGCGGGCGGCGAGGACGAATACCGCTCGCTCGTCTTCGACGAATCGTTCATCCAGGCTGCCCGGATGCGGGAGTACTCGGCGCAGGAACGGATGGGCGACCACGCCCGCGCCGTCCGCACCGTCCCCGAGGAGCAGCCGCCCGTCCGCGGCGGAGGCGGCTCCCGGGCCGCCATAGCCCTCGTCGTCCTCATCGCCCTGGCCTTCGCCGTGGCCGTCTACATCGGGTTCCGCAGCCCGTATCCCCAGCCGGCCCCCCGCCGCGCCGAACCCCTGCGGACCACCGTCATCCCCCTGGCCCCCCGTGGTGCCGTCCCGGGCGGATCACCCGAGCAGCTGTACCGGGCCGAGCCGGTCTCCGGATTCCGCACGGGCGCGGAGGGCATCAACTTCCCCGCCGTGAAGCGCACCCGGAACTTCTCCGACAGCCAGATCACCGCCGCGCTCGCCACGGTCAAGGACTACCTGGTGGAGTCGTCCCTCAACCCCGACGTCCTCACCGGCTCCGTACGCCGGCCCGTCGAGCACCTCCTCGACCCGGACCAGCGCCCCCAGTTCGAACGGAGCCTGAGCGACCCGGCCGACGACGGGAGCCAAGCCGCCACCGGCTGGCTCGTCCGCTTCGACCCGGAGCGGGTGGAGCTCGCGGACCCGCAGATCCGGGTCCAGGGCACCCTCCGCTACGAGGAGGAGGCGGCGGGCGTCCTCGGCGTCGTCTCGGACCACACCTTCACCTACGTCCTGCGCCCGGCGGACGGCCCCCCGCGCAAGGACGGCGCGTCCCTGTTCACCGTGCGGCGCGAGCTGCACTTCCGCCTCGACCGGGAGGACCTGCGGCTGCACCGCCTGGAGGTGCGCACCGCCCAGGTCCAGGCCGGGCCGCAGTCCTGCTCGGCCGACGCGACCGGGATGCTCCGCCCTCTCCTGGCCGGGGAGAAGGCGGACGCCCGCGGCCCGGCCGCCACCGACCCGTACGCCTCGGGCCCGCCCACGGCGGCCCTGTGCGGGACCCTGGCGGCCGTCAGCCCTTCGACGGCCCCGAGCTCCCCTCCTCCGGGTCCTGAGAACGACCGGACGCCCCGTCCCCGCCCGTAGCGGAGGAGGAGCCGGAGCCGCCTCCGGTGAACTTGTCCCGCAGCTTGCCGCCCAGGTCGCCCGCGCCCCCGGCGATGTCGCCCACCAGCTTCATCAGCGGGTCCTTGCTGGTGCGCACCGTGTCCGCGTAGTGCGACGCGGACTGCCGGAACGAGTCGGTCACCGAGGTGTCCTTGTCCTCGTCGCGCCGGGGGTAGTGGCCGTCCATGATCCGCTGGAACTCGCGGGTCTCCGACCACTTCTTCAGCTCGGCGGCCCGCACGGCGGTGAACGGATGCGTCCTGGGCAGCACATTGAGGATCTTGAGGACGGAGTCGCGGAGGTCGCCGCTCTTCTCGTACTCGTCGGCCTGGGCGAGGAAGGCGTCCACATTCATCTCGTGGAGGTGGTTGCCGCCCGCGATCTTCATCAGACCGCGCATCGAGGCCCGGGTGTCCTGGCCCACCAGCAGCCCCGCCCGGTCCGCCGACAGCTCCGACTTGCGGAACCACTCGCGCAGCGCCGTAACGATCGCCATGATCGCCACATTGCCCAGCGGGATCCACGCGACCTTCACGGCGAGGTTGGTCAGGAAGAGCAGAATCGTCCGGTACACCGAGTGACCGGAGAGTGCGTGGCCCACCTCGTGGCCCACCACCGCCCGCATCTCCTCCTCGTCGAGCAGCTCGACCAGGCCCGTGGTGACCACGATGATCGGCTCGTCCATCCCGATGCACATGGCGTTGGGCTGCGGGTCCTGCTTCACGTACATCGGCGGGACCTTCTCCAGGTCCAGGATGTAACACGCGTCGCGCAGCATGTCGTTGAGATGGGCGAACTGCGCGTCGCTCACCCGGACGGAATCGGAGAGGAAGAGCAGCCGCAGGCTCCGCTCCGGGAGCAGCCCGCTGAGCGCCTTGAACACGGTGTCGAACCCGGTCAGCTTGCGCAGGGCGACCAGGGCCGAGCGGTCGGCGGGGTGCTCATAGGCCCGGGAGGAGATCCCGGGGAATCGCCGGCGCTGCCTGCTCGGCACGTTCTCGTGACTGTCTTCGGTCATGGATGGCCCCCTGTTCGTACGAGACGTTGCTCGTCCCCCGGACAAAACCCAGCGTATGTGCTGGCGCTACGGTGTGCGGGGGGCTGTGGATAACTTTGAGGAGCGCCCGAAATGCCGCACACCGCCGTACTGCTCGCCGCCGCGTCCCAGGAGCAGGGACCGGGAGACACTCTCCGGATCGCGCTGCTCGTCTCGATCCTCGGAGCGGTGCTGCTCGCCTGGTTCCTGCTGCGTGGATACCGCAACGACGACAACAACGACTGAGTCGCCGTGAGCGTGCCCGAGGGTCCCGCATACGATGGCCCCGACGTCTTCCTTCCGACTCACGATCGATAGGTCCTGCCGAAGATGAGCCTCACGAGCACCACACACCAGCTGGTCACTCTCGCCTCCGGGGGCGAGGGCGGCGGCAACCACGAAAGCCTCAACCCCTACCTCGTCGGCGCCGGGGCCTTCGTCGCGCTGATGCTGCTTCTGTTCATCACCATCAGCTTCAACCGCGACCGCTGAGCCAGGGGCGCACAGCTGTGCCAGTAGGCTCTGCACGCATGGGAGAGCAGGAAGTGCCTACCGGCCCCGACAAGCGCCGTATCGGCGTGATGGGCGGGACATTCGACCCGATCCACCATGGACACCTGGTGGCGGCCAGTGAAGTGGCCGCCCAGTTCCATCTGGACGAGGTCGTCTTCGTCCCGACCGGGCAGCCGTGGCAGAAGAGCCACAAGAAGGTCTCCCCGGCCGAGGACCGTTATCTGATGACGGTCATCGCCACCGCGTCCAACCCGCAGTTCTCCGTCAGCCGCAGTGACATCGACCGTGGCGGACCGACGTACACCATCGATACGCTGCGGGACCTGCGCGAGGTCCACGGCGACGCGGACCTCTTCTTCATCACCGGCGCCGACGCGTTGTCCCAGATCCTCACCTGGCGCGACGCGGAGGAGCTGTTCTCGCTCTCGCACTTCATCGGTGTGACCCGCCCGGGTCACGTGCTCACGGACGACGGACTGCCCGAGGGCGGTGTCTCCCTCGTGGAGGTGCCCGCGCTGGCGATCTCGTCCACGGACTGCCGTGAGAGGGTCGCGCAGGGGGAGCCGGTCTGGTACCTGGTGCCGGACGGCGTGGTCCGCTACATCGACAAGCGCCAGCTGTACCGCGGCGAATGAGCCACGGAGAGGGGCACCGGTGAACGACCGACAGAACCCGTACGACCCGTACTACCAGGAGCCGCAGATCGTCGGCTACGACGCGTACGGGCAGCCGGTCTACCAGCAGCAGGGGCAGCAGGGTCACGACCAGCAGGGCCAGGGCTACGACCCGTACGCCGCCCAGCAGGGCCATGGTCAGGGCCACCAGACCCAGGACACCACCGGTTACGGCTACGGCTACGACGCGTACGGCAACCCCCAGCAGCAGCCGGCCTACGACCCCTACGCCACCGGTCAGCAGGGCCAGACACAGCAGGGCCACGGCCAGGCGCAGCAGGGCCAGGGCGGCGATCAGGGGTACGGATACGGCTCCTACACCGACTACGGCTACGCCACAGGGCAGCAGCCCTCCGCGGTCGACACCGGCGAGCACTGGAGCATCCCCCAGCAGGGTGCCGCCCCCGCGCCGGAGCAGGCCCCGCCGCAGCCCCCCGTCCAGCCCTCCCCGCAGGAGGCCGGGACGGAGGCGGAGGCCGATGCCGCGCTTCCCGGGCAGCGCAAGCCCGCCCCCGACTACCGCACCGAGCAGTTCTCGTTCATCGAGGAGCCCGACGAGGACTCCGAAGACGTCATCGACTGGCTGAAGTTCACCGAGAGCCGCAGCGAGCGGCGCGAGGAGGCCCGGCGCAAGGGCCGCAACCGCATGGTCGCGCTGATAGTCGTCGCCGCTCTCGTCGTCGTCGGCGGGGTCGGCTATCTGTGGTCCGCCGACATGATCCCGGGCCTGTCCGGACCGGACGAGAAGAAGACCGTGGCCGCCGGGGCCCAGCAGCGCGACATGATCGTGGTGCACCTGCACGACACGAAGAAGGGCGGCACCTCCACGGCGCTGCTCGTCGACAACACCACCACCAAGCAGGGCACCACCGTCCTGCTGCCCAACTCCCTCGCCGTCGCGGGCGACGACGGGACCACCACCACGCTCGGCAAGTCCGTCGAGGACGACGGCAGGACCGGCACCCGCGAGGCGATCGACACCCTCCTGGGGACCCGGATCACCGGCACCTGGCGGCTGGACACCCCGTACCTGGAGAACCTCGTCGAGCTGGTCGGCAACATCGAGGTCGACACCGACACCGAGGTGCCCGCCGCGAAGAAGGGCGAATCGCCCCTGGTGAACAAGGGCGAGGCCCAGACACTCAGCGGCCCGATGGCCGTCGCGTACGCCACCTACCGCGCCGAGGGCGAGCCCGAGGCCAAGCAGCTGACCCGCTTCGGCGAGGTCATGCGGGCCACCCTGCGCAAGATCTCCGAGGACCCCAAGGCCGCCACCGTCACCATCGAGACCCTGCTCCAGGTGCTCGACCCGTCGCTGCCCGAGAAGGACCTCGGGGCCTCGCTCGCCAAGCTGGCCTCGCGGGCCAAGGTCGGCGACTACAAGACGGCCCTGCTGCCGGTCCAGGCGGACGGCACGCTCACCGAGGCGGACACCCGCGGCGTCGTCAAGGACATCCTCGGCGGCACGGTGAAGGCCCCCGAGGACGGAGCCCCGCTCCGGGTCGCCGTCCGCAACGCCACCGGGAACCAGAAGGCCGCGGAGGCCGCCCGGGTCCAGCTGGTCAACGGCGGTTACGCCTTCGTGGACAGCGGCAAGGCCGGGGCCGAGGCGTCGTCCGTGGTGCTCTACCGGTCCGCCGAGGACAAGGAGAAGGCCGTCGAGGTGGCCAAGACCCTGGGCCTCGCCGCGGACGACGTGAAGAAGGGCGAGCCGGCCGCCAACGCCGACGTGTCCGCGGTACTCGGCCAGGACTACAAGGTCCAGTAGCCCGCTCGGGGCCGTCGGCCGCTGCTTCGGCGGCGGCCGGCGGAGCCCCGCCGGTGAAACGCAGTAAGGCTCTGTCGGCGGTCCGTGAGACCCTAGGGGTTGCATCCGACCGCCGACGAAAGCCTGCATGTGACCGCCACGGACCGCTCCATCGAGCTCATCAACGCCGCCGCCCAGGCGGCCGCCGACCGGCTCGCGCACGACATCATCGCCTACGACGTCAGCGATGTGCTGTCGATCACCGACGCCTTCCTGCTGGCCTCGGCCCCCAACGACCGCCAGGTCAAGTCGATCGTCGACGAGATCGAGGAGCGGCTCCAGAAGGAGCTCGGCGCCAAGCCGGTGCGCCGCGAGGGCGACCGCGACGCCCGCTGGATCCTCCTCGACTACGTCGACATCGTCATCCACGTCCAGCACAGCGAGGAGCGCGTGTTCTACGCGCTGGAGCGCCTGTGGAAGGACTGCCCGGAGATCGCCCTCCCCGAGGACGCGGTCAAGACCCGTGGCAAGGCCGAGGAGCACGCACAGCTCAACGGCGGCACGGAAGGTGACCAGAGCTGAACGGCAGCAAGAGCGGCAAGGGCCGCAGGATCGTCCTCTGGCGGCACGGCCAGACGGCATGGAACCTGGAGCGCCGCTTCCAGGGTTCCACGGACATCGAGCTGACCGAGGCCGGTATCGGCCAGGCCCGCCGCGCCGCCCGGCTGCTCGCCTCGCTGAAGCCGGACGCCATCGTGGCCTCCGACCTCCGGCGGGCGGCGGCCACGGCCGCCGAGCTCTCCGCGGTCAGCGGCCTGACCGTCGCCCACGACGCCGCACTCCGTGAGACGTACGCGGGCGAGTGGCAGGGGCTGACCCACCAGGAGATCGTCGAGCGCTACGGCGAGCAGTACGCCGCGTGGAAGCGCGGAGAGCCGGTGCGCCGGGGCGGTGGCGAGCTGGAGACCGAGGTCGCCGACCGCGCGGCACCGGTCGTTCTGGAGCACGCCGAGAAGCTTCCGGAGGACGGCACGCTCGTCGTGGTCAGCCACGGCGGCACGATCAGGACGACGATCGGCCGGCTGCTGGGCCTGGAGGCACACCACTGGGAAGGGCTCGGCGGTCTTTCCAACTGCTGCTGGTCCGTCCTCGGGGAGGGCGCGCGCGGCTGGCGCCTGCTGGAGCACAACGCCGGCACGCTCCCGGAGCCGGTGCTCGGCGACGACGACTAGCGCCTTCCGGGCGGCCGTCCGGCCGTCGTCGGGAGGCCGTTCGCGGGCCGTCCTCGGGCGGCCCGGGCCGGATTTCACTTTCCGGCCGGTCGCAGGCTAAAGTTCATCTTGTTCGCAGCGCGGAAACGCAGGGAAACACAGCGAACAGCGGGGCTATAGCTCAGTTGGTAGAGCGCCTGCATGGCATGCAGGAGGTCAGGAGTTCAATTCTCCTTAGCTCCACAATCAGGATCCCGTCCCCATCAGGGGGCGGGATCTTCTGCATGGAGGGGCACTGAGGGCGCCGAGCGGGCTGCCCCTCTTGCGGGGCCATGGCAGAATCGGAACGCCGGAGGGGGCGACGTACCGATCGGGAGGGAGCGCGATGCCTGCGAGTCGCGAACACGTCCCCGATCAGCCTCTTGTCGCCGCCCCGCTCCCCGGTTCCGTACCGTCCGAAGATCGATCCCGTCTCGGCTGTCCGTCCTGCGGTTCGTCCCATGTGGCCCAGGTTCTGGGTGACAACGGAGGGGTCTCCTACGTGTGCACGGCCTGCGGCCACAGCTGGAGCTGACTGATGGGTGCACACAGGCGTAAATGCGACTGGTGCGGCAGCGGTACGCCCATCGTCAGGGACATGGACCCGGTCAACGCGGAATATCAGTACTGGTGCGAGGAATGCGCACGGGCGCTGATCATAAAAGGCGACCCCATCGAGACCTATCGGGAGCTGGAGGGGGAGCCGATCTACGGGCGGCTCCTGGAGGAGCACTGCACCCTCAAGCGTTTCTACTCCTTCGCGACCGCCTGACCTGTGGCCGTCTGACCTGCGGCTGAGGGGCGAACGCCTTGGATAATTCGGGCATATCGGTGCAGACCGGAAACGATTTGGTGAAGCACCGGGGGGACCGTGTAATGTTCTCGATGTCGCCAGGGGAAACCGGGCGGCAAGCAGCAAGGGGCTATAGCTCAGTTGGTAGAGCGCCTGCATGGCATGCAGGAGGTCAGGAGTTCAATTCTCCTTAGCTCCACAGGATCGACAGTAGAGAAGCGGGCCACCCGGATCGGGTGGCCCGCTTCTCTGTGTCCGGATCGGCGTGCCCGGTCAGCCGCGCCCACTGCCCAGTGCGCGCCGATTGGCGGCCGGCAGGGCGGGACGCTGTTCGGCCGGCGGCTGCTCGATACGGAGCGCCAGGGCGGGGCAGCGCCGTACGGCCCGCTGGGCACGCCCGCGCAGATGCACCGGAACAGCGGCGTCCGCCAGTGCCGGATAGCCGTCCGCGCCCAGCCGGATGAGCTCGGGGACGAGGTCCGCGCACAGACCGTGGCCCTGGCAGAGGGTCCAGTCGACCGCGAGCTTCTCGCCGCTCGGAATCGACTCCTCCAGATCCTGGTAACCGGGTGCGGGCAACGGCAGCACCCCGACCGTTTCGCGGCCGCAGCCGCCGTCCAGGACGTGTGCGGCGAGGTCGTCCGTGAACGCCGACAGGGTCGAGAGCAGGAACCGGGCGGAACCGTCCGGGTGTTTGCACGCCCCGCGGCCCTTCACGGCCTGGGTGACCTGGCGCAGGGCCTCCAGAGCGGCGGGCCCGCCGCCGTTCAGTACATCGGAGAGCCCGCCCGCGGCGGCGGGGAGCCCCAGCTTGCACGGGCCGCACTGTCCGGCGGTCTCGGCCGCCAGCCAGTTGGCTATCCGGAGGGATTCGCCGAGCGGGCAGGTGTCCGGGCCGATCGGCAGGATGGCCCCCGCACCGAGCGCGCCCCCCACGGTGGCCAGGGACTCGCGGGAGACCACGGCGTTGTGCGAGGAGACCGCGTCGATCCAGTTGCCGTGATAGCCGCCGGTCAGCACTCCCTGGGGGAGCGGCGGGGCCCCGGCCATCTCCAGGACGTACCGCAGAGGCACCCCGGTCGGCACCTCGACGACCATGGGCCTCGCCACGGCGCCCGAGACGGTGAGCAGGACGGTGCCCGGTTCGTTCGGCAGCCCGGTGTGCCCGTAGCGGCGGGGGCCGATCCGGGCGGCGACGGCGAGCTGGGCGTACGTCTCCGCGTTCGACAGCAGCGTCGGCGCGCCGCCCACCCCGGTCTCCGCCGCCCGCTCGCGCCGGCCCGGCGGCAGGGCGGGCCCGCCGTTCGCCGCCCGGATCACCGAGGACGCCTCGCCCGAGACCATGCGCTCCGGGGTGCGGACCACGCGGGCGCGCAACTGCTGGCCGCGCCGGTCGGAGAGGCCGCGTTCGGCGAGGGCGGCCCGTACGGAGATCTCCGTGGAGTTGCGGGTGACCGCGACGACCAGAGTGCGCGCGCCGAGCGCCTCCGCGGCCAGCAGCGCACCGTCCAGGATCAGGTGCGGGGCACGGTTGAGCAGGACGGTGTCCTTGCGGCAGGCGGGTTCGCCCTCACTGCCGTTGATCACCACGACGGGCCGCACCCCGCGCCGGATGGACGCCTTCGCCACCGCTCGCAGCTTTTTGCCGAACGGGAAACCGGCGCCTCCTCTTCCGCGCAGGGAGATCGTTTCGGCCAGTTCGGCCAGCCGCTCACCGGTCATCGGCTCCAGCGGCCCGTGCACCTTGAGGTGCATGGCGAGGTCGAGCCGCTCCACCAGGTCGAATCCGGTGGTCAGTTGCGGCAGTCCGACGACGCGGACCTCGGGCACATCGGGGAGGGGGACGTTCACTGTCGGTCTCCTGCGGGTGCGTGCCAGGGTTCGCCGGCCGGGGGCGCGGTGAACGGCCCGGGCTCCGGTTCGGCCCGGGGCGCGGCGAAGGGGGAGGGAGCGGGGGCGGTGGTGTCGTACGTGCTCGGTGCGCCGGAGTACGCCGAGGTCTCGTACGTCGGCGTCCCGGGCCCGGACGCGCTGGTTCCGGGCGTGCCGGATTCCGGAGCGGCGTGTTTCGGCTCGGCGGGTTCCGTGGTCCCGTACCTCGGCGTGCCGTGCTCCGGTGTTTCGTAGGGGGACGTCGCGTAGGAGTGCTCCTGCGCGGTGTACGCCGGTGGGTCCTGCGGGGGCGGACCGTGGTGCGCCTGTCCGGGCGGGGCAGGGGACGGCGAGGGCCAGCGCGGCTCCGGTGGGGCCGGCGCGCCCGGCATGCCGCCGCCGAGCGAGACCGCGCGGTACCCGGCTGTTATGCCCGTTCCGGGTCCAGGCCCCCTCTTCCGCCGCCCCGGGTCGGGCAGCTCCTCCGGCGGGCCGAAGGCGAGGCGGTCGGCGCTGCGGGGCGGAGGTTCGTACAGCGGGGGCTCGTACGGCGGAGGCGCGTCCAGCGGCGACAGGCCGCCGTACAGCGTTTCTGTCGGCGCTTCGTGCAGCGCGCCGGGGACCGCCGTGGGAGGGGGCGCGACCGGGGGTATCGGCGCCGAGAGCGTGCGCGGGCGCACCGGCGTGCCCCGTACATCCCGGCCCGTCTCGCTCCAGGCGGCAGGATCGGACCAGGGCTCGCCGGGAGACGAGGAGGACTCCCGCAGGACCGGGTCGGGGGCGGCCGGGGGCCCCTGGCCCAGCAGTTCGGCGACCCGGTCGGCGATCCGCCGCTTCGTCGGGCGCGGCAGCAGCCGCAGGCACAGCGCCCCGGCGACTCCGGCGAGGCAGAGCCCGTACATCACGACCACCCAGGTGGCAGGCGCGCGCCCCGCGTACAGGCCGTGGATCAGCGCGGCGCACCACGCCGGATACGCCAGCGCGTGCAGGACGCGCCACCGGCCCGCGATCCCGCCCGTGTCCCGGGGCGACCCCAGCGACTGCCCGAGCCGGGCGGCCTTGGGGGAGGGCTGGGCGAAGGCGCTGCGCAGAGCGCCGGTCGCGGCCGTGACGACCATCAGCAGCCCGGCCAGCGAGCCGAAGCCGATCAGCCCCGCCGCGCCGGTCACGCCGAGGCTGAAGGGTATGAGGGCGCCGATCAGAGCCACATGACCGAGGGCGACCTTCACGGTGCCGTGCAGCAGCAGAAAGCCGAGCGCGGCTATGGCGGTGGCCCGGTGGATGCCCTGGCAGACGATCCGCTGACGGGTGGAGAGGAACAGCCGGTCCGTGGCCAGCAGGCCCCAGGCGACGGCCGCGCTGAGGGACACCAGCGACAGGACGCCTGTGGTGAAATCGAGGGTGGCGCGCAGCTCGTCGCTTCCCGCGACGGCGAACAGAGGGACGAAGACCAACGCGGCGACAGTCAGGCCGCCCTGTACCGGCCGGCTCATTGCGGGGCTCATGCCGGTGGATACGCGGATCTTGCGATGAGGGTTCATGGGGGCGACTCCGAATAGTTCGGCAAAGCGGTCCCGTTGCCGCATGCTAGGACGCCCCGTACCAACCAGTACGAGGTTTGCTCGGTTGCCCCGATAGAGGTCGGTACGCGGAGTAACCCTGCTTCCCGGGCGTTCTTCCTGCCCCCGAGGTCGTCCCAGTGCTTCGCGAAAACCTCACGGGAAGCGCGCGGGATGTACGCGCGACAGCCACGGGAACCCCACGTTCCGGCTACGGAGAGTGATGTGTGGGTGCTGGGGGTCCGGGCTCGTGCTGGTGATGTCCGCCCTCCGGTTACTCCCCGCTCCCTTCCGGGTCCGTGCGGTACCCTGACGCCATGCGTGCCGTACGCCTTCTGCTTAGCGAGCCGCGCTGAAGAGTCCCGACCGGTGAGAACGCCTGGTCGGAGTCAGCGCGGCGTCCCCTCCTGTGCGAGGGGATTTTTCGTTTCCCGGCAGATGACGATCGATGGAGCTTTGAGGATCATGAGCGAGACGAATTCCGCTGCCGAGACGGCCGCGCCGCACCGCTACACGGCGGCGATGGCCGCCGACATCGAGGCACGCTGGCAGGACTTCTGGGACGCCGAGGGGACGTACGAGGCGCCGAACCCCACCGGTGACCTGGCGGGCGACCCGGAGCTGGCCGCCAAGCCGAAGAAGTTCATCATGGACATGTTCCCGTACCCCTCGGGCGCGGGTCTGCACGTCGGACACCCGCTGGGCTACATCGCCACCGACGTCTACGCCCGCCACCAGCGGATGACCGGCCACAACGTGCTGCACACCCTGGGCTTCGACGCGTTCGGCCTGCCCGCCGAGCAGTACGCGGTGCAGACGGGCACCCACCCCCGGGTCTCCACCGAGGCCAACATGGAGAACATGAAGGTCCAGCTGCGCCGGCTGGGACTGGGCCACGACAACCGCCGCTCCTTCGCGACGATCGACGCCGAGTACTACAAGTGGACGCAGTGGATCTTCCTGCAGATCTTCAACTCCTGGTACGACACCGAGGCCGACCGGGCCCGCCCGATCGCCGAGCTGGTCGAGCAGTTCGAGAGCGGCACCCGCGCGACCCCCGACGGCCGTGAGTGGAGCGCGCTGAGCGCCACCGAGCGCGCCGACCTGCTGAGCCAGTACCGACTGGCGTACGCCTCCGACGCCCCGGTGAACTGGTCGCCCGGCCTGGGCACCGTGCTGGCCAACGAGGAGGTCACCGCCGACGGCCGTTCCGAGCGCGGCAACTTCCCCGTCTTCAAGGCCAAGCTGCGCCAGTGGAACATGCGCATCACCGCCTACGCCGACCGGCTGCTGAACGACCTGGACGGGCTGGACTGGCCCGAGGCCATCAAGCTGCAGCAGCGCAACTGGATCGGCCGCTCCGAGGGCGCCCGGGTCGAGTTCCCGGTGGACACCGCGGGCGGCATCACCGTCTTCACCACCCGCCAGGACACCCTGTTCGGCGCGACGTACATGGTGCTGGCGCCCGAGCACGACATGGTCGAGCGGATCATTCCGGCCGCCTGGCCCGAGGGCACCCACCCGGTGTGGACCGGCGGCCACACGAGCCCGGCCGAGGCCGTCACCGCGTACCGCAAGCAGGCCGCCGCCAAGTCCGACGTCGAGCGGCAGGCCGAGGCCAAGGACAAGACCGGTGTCTTCACCGGTGCGTACGCCACCAACCCCGTCAGCGGCGAGAAGGTCCCCGTCTTCATCGCCGACTACGTCCTGATGGGCTACGGCACCGGCGCGATCATGGCCGTACCGGCGCACGACGCGCGCGACTTCGCCTTCGCGCGCGCCTTCGAGCTGCCGATGCGCTGTGTCGTCCAGCCCTCCGACGACCGCGGCACCGACCCCGCCACGTGGGACGACGCCTTCGGCTCGTACGACGCGAAGCTGGTCAACTCCGCGAACGACGAGATCTCGCTGGACGGCCTGGGCGTCGTCGAGGCCAAGGCGAAGATCACCGAGTGGCTGCAGGAGCACGGCGTCGGCGAGGGCACCGTCAACTTCCGTCTGCGCGACTGGCTGTTCAGCCGGCAGCGGTACTGGGGCGAGCCCTTCCCGATCGTGTACGACGAGGACGGCATCGCCCACCCGCTGCCCGAGTCGATGCTGCCGCTGGAGCTGCCCGAGGTCGAGGACTACTCCCCGCGTACCTTCGACCCGGAGGACGCGTCCGCCCAGCCCGAGACCCCGCTGTCGCGCAACGCCGACTGGGTCAACGTCACGCTGGACCTGGGCGACGGCCCCAGGAAATACCGCCGCGAGACCAACACCATGCCCAACTGGGCCGGTTCCTGCTGGTACGAGCTGCGCTACCTGGACCCGAACAACGACCGGCAGCTGGTCGACCCGTCGATCGAGCAGTACTGGATGGGCCCGCGCGAGGGTCAGCCCACCGGCGGCGTCGACCTGTACGTCGGCGGCGCCGAGCACGCCGTGCTGCACCTGCTGTACGCGCGTTTCTGGTCCAAGGTGCTGCACGACCTGGGCCACATCTCCTCCGCGGAGCCGTTCCACAAGCTGTACAACCAGGGCATGATCCAGGCCTTCGTCTACCGCGACAGCCGGGGCATCGCCGTCCCCGCAGCCGAGGTGGAGGAGCGCGACGGCGCGTTCTACTACGCGGGCGAGAAGGTCAGCCGCGTCCTGGGCAAGATGGGCAAGTCCCTGAAGAACGCGGTCACGCCGGACGAGATCTGCGCGGAGTACGGCGCGGACACCCTGCGCCTGTACGAGATGGCGATGGGCCCCCTGGACGTGTCGCGCCCCTGGGACACGCGTGCCGTGGTCGGCCAGTACCGCCTGCTGCAGCGGCTGTGGCGCAACGTCGTCGACGAGGAGACCGGTGAGGTCACCGTCGTCGACACGGAGCCCGGCGAGGACACCCTGCGCGCCCTCCACAAGGCGATCGACGGAGTCGGCCAGGACATGGCGGGGATGCGGTTCAACACCGCCATCGCCAAGGTCACCGAGCTGAACAACCACCTGACGAAGGCCGGCGGCCCGCTGTCGCGCTCGGTCGCCGAGCGGCTGGTCCTGCTGATCGCCCCGCTGGCACCGCACATCGCGGAGGAGCTGTGGCGCCGGCTGGGCCACACCGACTCCGTCGTCCACCAGGACTTCCCGGTGGCCGACCCGGCGTACGTGGTCGACGAGACCGTCACCTGCGTCGTCCAGATCAAGGGCAAGGTCCGGGCCCGCCTGGAGATCTCGCCCTCCATCACGGACGAGGAGCTGGAGGCGCTGGCCCTGGCCGACGACGCGGTCGTCGCCGCGCTGGGCGAAGCCGGCATCCGCAAGGTGATCGTGCGGGCGCCGAAGCTGGTGAACATCGTCCCCGCGTGACCCCTCTCGTACGTGGTTAGGGCCATCCCCTACGGGCAGGTTGGGGGTTCCGAAGGAACCCTCGGCCTGCCCGTTCCGTTTACGGTGGAGGGGGCGACCGGTACCGGCGGCCGCATCGAGACACCGAGGGGCATTCATGGAAGCCGCGCTCACGATCCTGGCGTTGCTCCTGGTCGCGTTCGTCGCGCTGGGTGTCTACGCGACCGTGAAGGCCGTCGGCGCGGCCAAGCGGGGCGTGGACCGCACGATCACCCAGGCCCGTCGCACGGTGGAGGACACCACGCTCCGGGCCAAGAGCTTCGGGCAGGTGGGTGTCGCGGGCGAGCTCGCCGAGCTCCGGCTCTCCCTGCGCACCTCGATGCGGGCCACGCAGGACGCCCTGCACGCCGGTGTCGCCGAGGACGCCTCGCTGGCGGAGTCGGTGGACCTGTTCCGGCGGCTGAGCGCCCATGGTCTGGAGCTGGACGGCGAGCTGAAGAGGCTGGAGCGCGAGCCGGACCGGGCGACGGTCGCGGGCCTGCTGCCCAAGCTCCGGGAACGCACGCAGCGGATCACGCACTCCGCGGAGTCGCTGCGCTGGGCGGCGCGGGACCGGGCGCGGCAGTTCGCCGACGACGACCTGGACGCGCTGAACGCACAGATCGACATCGAGGCCGGTGCGCTGCGGCACTGGTCCGGGGACGAGCCGTCGTCGGCGCAGACGTCCGGCGCGGGCGCCTCCACCGCGGCACCGGGCCGCGGCCCCGGGACGGACTGGCCGGAGCCGGAGGCCCCTGCGGACCCCTCGGCAGGCAGCAGCACGGCCGACGATGCGTGGTCCGGGCCGGCCCGCGAGGAGAGCCCGCAGGCGATCACCGCACCGGACCCGCGGCTCCGCACGACCTACCCCTGGCAGAAGTCCACCCGGCCGGAAACGACGAACTGACGCACGCGGGTCGGTTCAGGCCCGAACGGATGTGTTCCGAAGCGGCCAGGAATGATCAGAGGGCCGGGGCCGGGCTGCCGCACTCCCACGACGCCAGGTAACCTCCGGCTCATGTCCCGCCATGTCGCTATCGTCACCGATTCCACGGCCTACCTGCCGCGCCCGACGATGGAACGGCACGGCATCACCGCGGTGCCGCTGACCGTCGTCCTGGGCGACCGGGCGCTGGAGGAGGGCACGGAGATCTCCGCCCGCTCGCTCGCCCTGGCTCTGCAGAAACGCCACTCCGTGACGACGTCCCGCCCCAGCCCCGAGGTCTTCGCCGCGGCCTACCGGGCGGCGGCCGAGGACGGGGCTGACGCGGTGGTGTCGCTGCATCTGTCGTCGGAGTTCTCGGGCACGTACGACGCCGCGCAGCTCGCGGCGAAGGACGCCCCCGTTCCCGTACGTGTGGTGGACACCGGCATGGTCGCCATGGCCCTGGGGTTCTGCGCCCTCGCGGCGGCGGAGGCCGCCGAGGCGGGCGGCGGCCTGGACGAGGCGGTGTCGGCGGCGCAGAAGCGGGCCGCAGGTACCTCGGCGTATTTCTATGTCGACACGCTCGACTATCTCCGCCGGGGCGGCCGCATCGGCACGGCCCAGGCCCTGCTGGGATCCGCGCTGGCGGTGAAGCCGATCCTGGAGCTCGACGGGGGGCGGATCGAGATGCTGGAGAAGGTGCGGACGGCGTCCAAGGCCATCGCCCGCCTGGAGGAGATCGTCGCCGAGCGGGCGGGTGCGGCTCCGGTGGACATCGCCGTCCACCACCTCGCCGCCCAGGAACGCGCGGATCGCCTGGCCGAGCGACTGCGCGAACGTGTCCCCGGCCTCGTCGATCTCCACGTCAGCGAGGTCGGCGCGGTGATCGGGGCGCACACGGGGCCGGGGCTGCTCGGTGCGGTGATCTCCTTGCGGTGATCGCGTGCGCTGATCCGCGTGCGCTGATCACGTCGGGGAGATTCACTCCGTGGAGTGGCCGAGTTGTCCACAACTGCCGGGCTGTCCACAGGAATCGGCGCTGCTCAGCGGGTTTCGGCGGATGTGCCTAACGTCGTGAGGCATGGCCCTTCGATCTTCTCGGGCGTCGGCTCCCGACGCTCCGTTCACCTCTGCGTCCTCGTCCGACCCTTCTTCAGACTCCTCCTCTTCTTTCGACTCCTCCGATTCCTCGTCCACGCCCGCTCGGGCGCGGTACGGATCCGGTACTCGCCCGAGCGGGCGGGCGGGTGTGCGTCCCGGGGCCCGTCCCGGCGGGCGGCGGTCAGCCCGGGGGCGGTCCGCCCTCGTGTCGGCGGCCGCGCGTCGCCGGGCGGATGCGCTGATGGCGGGCGACTCCGGGCTCGGGGCCGATGTCGCGCCCGCAGTGGTCCCCGCGCCGGCCGAGCCGCCTGCGCCCGCATCGACACCATCCGTGCCCGAGCCCCGGACCGAAACGGTGGGGGAGGCGCCCGGCGACCCGTCGAGGGCGCGTCGTCTCGTGTCGGCCGTCCGGGAGCGGTTGCCGTTGTGGGTGCGGCTCCGGTGCGGGATGGCGCCGCGTACACCGATGGTGCTCGGCCTGGTGCTGCTCGCCGCCGTGGCCGTCGCCACCGTGCACTTCTGGTCCGTACGTCCCCAGCCCGTGCGTGCGCCGGAACCGGTCGCGGACGAAGCGGCGGCGCCCGCGCTGCCACCGGATCCGTTACGGTCCGGCGCCCCCGGCCCGGTTCCCCGTCCGGCCGCCGGGCAGCCGCCGAGCGCGGGCGGCGGCAACGGGAGCGGTCAGATCGTCGTCGATGTGAGCGGCAAGGTGCACCGGCCGGGCGTCCGCAGGCTTCCGGCGGGTTCACGGGTGGAGGACGCGCTCGAAGCGGCGGGCGGTGTGCGCGCCGGCACGGATGTCACCGGCCTCAACCGGGCGCGGGTCCTGGTGGACGGTGAGCAGGTCGCCGTGGGCCTTCCGCCCGGTCTGCCGGTCGCCGGGGCGACCGGAGTGACCGGGGGCGGCGGGATCAGGTCCGGTCCGGCCGGTGCGCCGGGTGGGGCAGGGCCCGCGGTGCCGCTGAGCCTGAACTCGGCGACAGCGGAGCAGCTCGAAACCCTTCCGGGGGTCGGGCCCGTGCTGGCCCAGCACATGATCGACTACCGCACGGAGAACAACGGGTTCCGATCCGTCGACGAACTCCGGCAGGTCAACGGCATCGGCGACCGCCGCTTCGCCGACCTCCGGCCGCTCGTACGGCCATGAGCAGCCGAGAAGCCCGGATCGACCCCCGGCCCGACTCCCCGGATGTGGGCAGGGGCAGCACCGGAAACGCGGGCGCGACGGGGGAGGGTTCGCGGCGGGAAGGGCCCACGGATCTGCGGCTCGTTCCGCCGGCCCTGGCGGTCTGGGCGGCAGCGGCGGCGACGCTGGGCCTTTCGGGGTGGTGGGCGGCCGTCATGGCCGTCACCTGCTCGGCCCTGGCGCTCGTTCTGCTGGCGGCAGCCGCGCGCGCCACTCGGCGGGGGAGGGCCGACGGAGGGCCTCGGGCCGGGAGTGACGGCGGAGGGCCTCGGGCCGGGAGTGACGGCGGGCGGATTCACGGCGGAAGGGCTGCCGGGCGGTCGCGGGTGCTCGTCGCCGGGGGAGCCGTGCTGCTCTGCGCGGCGGCGGGCGCGGCCGTGGCCGGACTGCATGGGGCCGATGTGCGGCGCGGGCCCGTGCCCGGGCTGGCCCGGGAGTACGCACGGGTCGACGCCGAGGTACGGGTGACCTCGGATCCCCGGCCGACCCGCCCGGCGGTACGCGGCAACCACAGTGCCCCGGTCCTTCTCCTGATCAACGCCGAGGTCATGGAGGTGCGGACGCCGGACGGGCCGAGCACCCGGGTCCGTACCCCGGTCCTGCTCATGGTCGCGGCGGGCGACCGGCGGGCGGACTGGCAGAAGCTGCTGCCTTCCACCCGGCTGCGGCTCGACGGCCGGCTCTCGCCTCCCGCACACGACGGTGAACGCCTCGCCGCGACCCTGCGGGTGGACGGTACGGAGGAGCCACGGATCACCGGGCCCCCGACGGGGATCCAGCGCGCGGCGGGAGGCCTGCGGGCCGGGCTGCGGGAGGCGACGGACGGTCTGGACGCGGATGCGCGTGCGTTGTTGCCGGGGCTGGTGGTCGGCGACACCTCCAGGGTCCCGCCCGAACTCCACGACGCCTTCAAGGCGACCGACCTGACGCACTTGCTCAGCGTCTCCGGAGCAAACCTGTCCATTCTTCTCTTTCTCCTCATCGGGCCGCCGGGATCGGCGTCGAGCGCGGAACGGCGAGGCCTGGCACCCCTGTTGGGGCTCTCCCTGCGGGGGACCGCGGTGATCGGCGGTGTGCTGACCCTCGGGTTCATCGTGGTGTGCCGCCCGGAACCGAGCGTGCTCCGTGCGGCGGCCTGCGGGCTGATCACCCTCCTCGCGATCGGGACGGGCCGCCGGAGATCACTGATCCCCGCCCTGGCGGCCGCTGTCGTTCTCCTGGTGCTCCTCGACCCCTGGCTCGCCCGGAGCTACGGATTCCTGCTGTCGGTCCTGGCCACCGGAGCGCTGCTGACGCTCGCGCCGCGGTGGAGCGCCGCACTGCGGGCACGGCGGGTGCCGGGCAGGCTCGCCGAGGTTCTGGCCGCGGCGGCGGCCGCGCAGGCCGTGTGCGCGCCCGTGGTGGTGGTTCTCGCCTCGCGGGTCAGCCTGGTGGCGGTCCCGTGCAATCTGCTGGCGGAGTTCGCGGTGGCACCGGCGACGGTCCTCGGGTTCGCGGCCCTCGCCGTCGCCCCGGTCGCCCCGCCGGTGGCCGAGCTGCTGGCCGGGATCGCGAGCTGGCCGGTCGGGTGGATCGCCACGGTCGCCCGGACGGGGGCGGGCCTTCCCGGTGCCGAGGCCCAGTGGCCCGGAGGGTGGTCCGGCGCCGCGCTGCTGGCCGGCCTCACGGTCCTGGCCGTGCTTCTGGCCCCGAGGCTGGCCCGTCACCCCTGGATCTGCGCCGCTGCCGGACTGCTTCTGGTGCTGGCGGTGCTCCGGCCGGTTCCGCTGACCCGGATGGTGACCGGGTGGCCGCCGCCCGACTGGTCGTTCGCGCTCTGCGACGTGGGGCAGGGCGATGCGATGGTCCTCGCGGCGGGGGAGGGCACGGGGGTGGTCGTCGACGCCGGACCCGATCCCCGCGCGGTTGACCGGTGCCTGCGCGAGCTGGCGGTGACCCGGGTCCCGCTCCTGGTCCTCACCCATTTCCACGCCGACCATGTGCGCGGGCTGCCGGGAGTGCTCCGGGGCAGGTCAGTGGGCGCGATCCAGACGACGAGCCTCGAAGAGCCGCCCGGGCAGGCCGCGTTCGTACGGCGGACGGCGGCCGCGGCACGGGTCCCGACGGTGCGGGCCGTGGCCGGTGAGCGGCGCCGGTCGGGCCCGGTCGAGTGGCGGGTCCTCTGGCCCCGCCCCGGGCCCGGGGGAGCGGGGGAGGCGGCGGTGCGGGAGCCGAACGACTCCAGCGTCACCCTGCGGGTACGGGCGGCCGGGGGGCTGACGCTGCTGCTCCTCGGTGACCTCGAACCCCCGGCCCAGCGGGAGCTGCTGCGCGGGCGGGAGGCTCCGGGCCCGGTGGACGTCCTCAAGGTGGCCCACCACGGTTCGGCTTTCCAGGACGCCGGGCTGCTCCACAGCGTACGGCCGAGGCTGGCTTTGATCTCCTGCGGCGCGGACAACCCGTACGGTCATCCGTCGCCCCGCACGGTGGCCGCTCTCGGGGCGGCGGGGGCGCGGGTCCTGCGCACCGACACCGACGGCCCGATCGCGGTGGCGGGCGCGGGGAAGGAACTGCGGGCGGTGGGCCGGTCGTGACGTCGCGGGAGCCGGTCCCGCGCGCCCTGTCGTTCTCCCTGCCCGCCCTGCCCGCCCTGCCCGCCCTGCTCCTGCCCGCCCGGGCCCGTCGTGCCTTCCGCTCCGAGGCCGGAGTCCGTGGGTCAGACCAGCCAGGTGCCGGTGTGCATCAGGTCGCGGTCGGCGAGTTCGTTCTCCTCGCGCCAGGCGCGCAGGGTGCGGGGGGTGATGCGCAGAAACACCCAGCGGGGGCCGCGCGGGCTCCACCCCCGGAGTTTGGCGGCGAAGGCATCCCTCGTCGCGGTGGGGAGGTCCGCCGCCTCCACGACCCTCGCCTCGCCCTCGATCAGCACCACGTCGCGGGTGTGGCCGACGGTGACCCGGATCAGCCCGTGGGGAGTCACATTGACGGCCGTCGGGTTGGTCCGCCGGGTGGCCATCACCAGTGTGCCGGTCTCGTCCTCCCAGAGGAACGACAGCGGCACCAGGGTGGGAACACCGTCCGGGGACGCCGTCGCCACCCACGCGTCCTCGTCCTGCCGCAGGCGGTCCAGGACGTCCTGCTTGCGCTGTTCCCGGCTGCGCGGGGGCTCGTACTCGGTCATGATCGACACGCTAGGGGGTGGTCACGCCTTCGCGCCTCGGGCCAGGGGCCTCGGGCAGGAGTCCTAGGACTTATCGAAATCGGACCTTCGATACCACCTGCGTACAACTCATTCCGAGGCGCTCCGTTTGCCACGAACGTCGCATCGGTGATCGAATGCATGCTCGTCGGCGGGCCGCTGATCCGACAACGACGTCCAGCTGTCAGGGCCCCGAAGTGCGAAGCGCCCCTGGGGGTACGTAAAGATGTTCGGCCGTTGGCTGGGAAGCAGAGGCCAGGCAGGTGGGCGCGGGGGTGCCCTCGCCGGAGTCCAGGTACCCCGCACCGCGGGCGTGCTCAGTTGCCGGGTGCTGGACCCGGTCAGCGAACCGGTGCGGCAGGCCGAGTTCGTCGTGACCGACAGTGTCGGCCGCAAGGTGACCGCCGGGGAGACGGACCCCTTCGGGAGTCTTCTCGCCACGGTCCCGGCCGGGGACTACCGGCTGGCGGTCAAGGCCGAGGGTTTCACCCCGTTCCACGGGGCGGCGACCGTGACCGAGGGGGCGCACGCCACCCTGGGCGATGTGACCCTCCAGGTGGCGCAGCCCCCGCAGCTGCCCGACCCCGGCGACTGGGACATCGAGCCGAACCACTCGCAGATCGGCTTCACCGCCCGGCACATCGGGCTGGCCCGCATCCACGGCAGGTTCAACACCTTCGCCGGGGCGGTCCGGATCGCCGACCGCATGGAGGACTCCGCCATGCACGTGATCATCGACGCGGCGTCGATCGACACCAATGTGCAGATGCGCGACGACCATCTGCGCTCCGGCGACTTCCTCGACGTCGGCCGCTACCCGACGCTGGAGTTCTACAGCGAGCGCTTCGTTCACCGGGGCGGTAACCGCTGGGGCGTCACCGGTGCGCTGACCCTGCACGGCGTCAGCCGTACCGTGACGCTGGACGCCCAGTACCTCGGTCTCGGCAACGGCCTGGAGGGCGAGACGCGAGCCGCCTGCCGGGCCACCACCGAACTGCACCGCGAGGACTTCACCCTGACCTGGCAGACCATGCTGGCGCGCGGGATCGCGGTGGTGGGGCCCAGCATCAGCATCGACCTGGACATCCAGATCGTTCCCCGGGGCTGAGCAGGCCCCGGCGGGGTCGCCGGACCGGTTACGGCTTCTCCAGCCAGCCTTCGTACTCGGCGGCGAACTCGTCGAGCGCGGCCTGGTCCAGCCGTCCGGCCGCGTCCTCCACGACGACCAGCCACTGGGCGTCCTCGGCGTCGTCCTCACCGGCCAGCGCGTCCCGTACGAGCTGGGGCTCCTCGGCGACCCCGAAGCGGTCCGCCAGCTCTTCGGCCACCTCCTCGGCGGCGTCGCGGTCGGGCAGCACCAGCACATGTCTCACATCGCTCACCCGGACATTCTCCGGTACGGGGGGCGGGGTCCGGGCCCCGGGCTGCCCGGGCCGCCCGGACCGCCCGGGCCGTCCTTCGCTGTCAGTGGGGCGTGGGATGCTGGATCGCGATGGCCACCAGGAAGAACTCCACCGACGATCCGCTCGCCCCCGTCACCCTCGCCGTGGGCCAGGAGGACCTCCTCCTGGACCGTGCGGTGCAGCAGGTGGTGGCGGCCGCGCGTGCTGCCGACGCCGACACCGACGTACGCGATCTGACGCCCGACCAGTTGCAGCCGGGCACGCTCGCCGAGCTCACCAGCCCTTCGCTCTTCGCCGAGCGCAAGGTCGTGATCGTGCGCAACGCGCAGGACCTCTCGGCCGACACGGTCAAGGACGTCAAGGCGTATCTCGGCGCACCCGTCGAGGAGATCACGCTCGTCCTGCTGCACGCGGGCGGGGCCAAGGGCAAGGGGCTGCTGGACGCGGCGCGCAAGGCCGGGGCCCGGGAGGTCGCCTGCCCGAAGACGACCAAGCCCGCGGAGCGGCTCTCGTTCGTACGGTCGGAGTTCCGGACCCACGGGCGGTCCGCGACGCCGGAGGCCTGCCAGGCGCTGGTCGACTCCATCGGCAGCGATCTGCGGGAGCTGGCCAGTGCGGTGTCCCAGCTGATCGCGGACGTCGAGGGCACGATCGACGAGGCGGTCGTCGGGCGCTATTACACCGGGCGGGCCGAAGCCTCGTCGTTCACCGTCGCCGACCGGGCGGTCGAGGGGCGCGCGGCGGAGGCGCTGGAGGCGCTGCGGTGGTCGTTGTCGACCGGGGTCCCGCCCGTCCTGATCACCAGTGCGCTGGCGCAGGGGGTGCGGGCGATCGGGAAGCTGTCCTCGGCCCGGGGCGGGCGGCCGGCCGATCTCGCCCGGGAGCTGGGGATGCCGCCGTGGAAGATCGACCGGGTGCGGCAGCAGATGCGGGGATGGACGCCGGACGGGGTCGCGGTGGCCCTGCGGGCCGTGGCGGCGGCGGACGCGGGGGTGAAGGGCGGCGGGGATGACCCGGAGTACGCCCTGGAGAAGGCCGTCGTCGTTGTCGCCCGGGCCGCGAGGTCGGGACGGTAGCCGTTCCGTCCGGGTTCGCCGCGGGGCGCGGGGCCCTGTCGTGACCCGGTTCCGTCCTCAAGCGCCGGACGGGCTGGAGCGTGCTGCCGTGTCGCGCTGGGAGGGTGCTGGCTCTCGTGCGATCACCGGTTCCGTCCTCAAATGCCGGACGGGCTGAGGGTGCGCCGGGTGGGCTGGAACGGGTCGCAGGACGGGCTGAGGATGCGCCGGGTGGGCCGGGTGGGCCGGAGAGTGGCCCCCTGTACGCACGGAAGCCCCGGTGCGCTGATCCGGGGAGATCGGCGGCCGGGGCTTCCGGGTCACGCTTTGGTGCGCCGCACCCGCGTGGCGAACGCAGGTTCGGTGTGCGGCGCGGGGTGCCGGTCAGGGGCGGGAGAGAGGGCCCGCTGGTCCGTCCCGGCGCATCACATCAGTGAGCTTCGGGAAGAAGCTCAGGCCGACAGGGCGGCAACCTTGGACGCCAGCGCCGACTTCTTGTTGGCGGCGGCGTTCTTGTGGATGACACCCTTCGAGACAGCCTTGTCGAGCTGACGGGAGGCGTCGCGAGCGGCCGTGGTGGCCTTCTCGACGTCACCGGCAGCGGCGGCCTCGCGGGCCTTGCGGATCGCGGTCTTGAGCGACGACTTGACGGCCTTGTTGCGCAGGCGCGCCTTCTCGTTGGTCTTGTTCCGCTTGATCTGGGACTTGATGTTCGCCACGAAAGAGCCTTTTCAGGTTCGTTGGATCTTCTTTGTGAGCCCCGCCGCTCGTGAGAGCACACGAGGCACAGCTGTCCACGGTAGCAGTCACTCTCCGACCGGCCCAAACCGGTCGCTGCCCCGCAGGCGTGGGACGATGGAGTCTACGTATCGATCCGACCGACGATCCGACCGACCCGACATCGACCCGAGACACGGCGTTCGGCGTCTCAAGAATCAGGACCCTGCGTGCCCGCGACTCCTTCCAACGTGCCCGAGCCGAGCCGTACCGACCCGGCGCTGATCCGCAATTTCTGCATCATCGCGCACATCGACCACGGCAAGTCGACCCTTGCCGACCGGATGCTCCAGCTGACCGGTGTGGTCGACCAGCGGCAGATGCGTGCTCAGTACCTCGACCGGATGGACATCGAGCGCGAGCGCGGCATCACCATCAAGTCCCAGGCGGTCCGGCTGCCCTGGGCGCCCACCGAGGGCGAGGACAAGGGGCTGACCCATGTCCTCAACATGATCGACACCCCGGGCCACGTGGACTTCACCTACGAGGTCTCCCGTTCGCTCGCCGCCTGCGAGGGCACGATCCTGCTGGTCGACGCCGCGCAGGGCATCGAGGCCCAGACGCTGGCCAACCTCTACCTCGCGATGGAGAACGACCTCACCATCGTCCCGGTGCTCAACAAGATCGACCTCCCGGCCGCCCAGCCGGAGAAGTTCTCCGAGGAGCTGGCCAACCTCATCGGCTGCCAGCCCGAGGACGTGCTCAAGGTCTCCGCCAAGACCGGCGTCGGCGTGGACGCGCTGCTCGACCGGGTCGTGCGGGACGTGCCGGCCCCGGTCGGTGTCGCGGACGCCCCCGCCCGCGCGATGATCTTCGACTCGGTCTACGACTCGTACCGCGGTGTCGTCACCTACGTCCGTGTCGTCGACGGCCAGCTCAACAAGCGCGAGCGCATCCGGATGATGTCCACCGGCGCCACCCACGAGCTGCTGGAGATCGGGGTGTCCTCCCCGGAGATGACCCCGGCCGACGGCATCGGCGTGGGCGAGGTCGGCTACATCATCACGGGTGTGAAGGACGTCCGGCAGTCCAAGGTCGGTGACACGATCACCTCCCTGCAGAACGGGGCGACCGAGGCGCTGGGCGGGTACAAGGACCCCAAGCCCATGGTCTTCTCGGGGCTGTATCCGCTGGACGGCTCCGACTACCCGGACCTGCGCGAGGCGCTGGACAAGCTCCAGCTCAACGACGCGGCCCTGGTCTACGAGCCGGAGACCTCCGCCGCGCTCGGCTTCGGTTTCCGTGTCGGCTTCCTCGGCCTGCTCCACCTGGACGTGGTCCGCGAGCGGCTGGAGCGCGAGTTCGGGCTCGACCTGATCGCCACCGCCCCCAACGTGGTCTACCGCGTCGAGATGGAGGACGGCACCGAGCACGTCGTCACCAACCCGAGCGAGTTCCCCGAGGGCAAGATCGACAAGGTGCACGAGCCGGTCGTCCGCGCCACGGTGCTGGCCCCGAGCGAGTTCATCGGCGCGATCATGGAGCTGTGCCAGGGCCGGCGCGGCACCCTGCTCGGCATGGACTACCTCTCCGAGGACCGGGTCGAGATCCGCTACACCCTGCCGCTCGCGGAGATCGTCTTCGACTTCTTCGACCAGCTGAAGTCCAAGACCCGCGGGTACGCCTCCCTCGACTACGAGCCCACCGGCGAGCAGACGGCCAACCTCGTCAAGGTCGACATCCTGCTGCACGGCGACAAGGTGGACGCGTTCTCCGCGGTCACGCACAAGGACAAGGCGTACGCGTACGGCGTGCGGCTCGTCGCCAAGCTGCAGAAGCTCATCCCCCGGCAGAACTTCGAGGTGCCGATCCAGGCGGCCATCGGCGCCCGGGTCATCGCCCGTGAGACCGTCCGCGCCATCCGCAAGGACGTCCTCGCCAAGTGCTACGGCGGTGACATCTCCCGTAAGCGGAAGCTGCTGGAGAAGCAGAAGGAAGGCAAGAAGCGGATGAAGATGGTCGGCAATGTGGAGGTTCCGCAGGACGCCTTCATCTCCGTCCTGTCGACCGACGAGTCCGCGGGGGAGGGCAAGGGCAAGAAGTAGCCCCGCCCCGCTGCTCCCTGCCCCGCTCCGCCCGCCCTCCCGGTCCCGGGCCGGTGAACGGCGCCAAGGGCCCTCACGCCGCAGTACCGCGCGACGTGAGGGCCCTTTCGTTATGAAAGCGGCGGCCCGTTGCCTCTTACGTGGGGCGCGCGTGCGCTCTACTCTGATCACGCATCATTGGTTACTCGCCAGTTAAACAAGTCGAACAAGCAGGTTGCGCAGCAGGACAGCAGCAGTAGTCGCAGTATCAAAGAAGCCGGTCGTAGCAATGCCGCAGGCCCGGAGGACGTCGTGAGCGACACACAGACCTTGATCGATAATCGGCCGCCCTCCGTGGCGTCCCTCTTCATCGACCGCGTGGCGGCGACCCCGGACGGGGAGGCGTACCGCTATCCGGTGCCGTCGGCCTCGGGCGAGGGCCCCGACGACTGGAAGTCGCTGAGCTGGGGCCAGGCCTCGGAGCGGGTCTACGCGATCGCCGCCGGGCTGATCGCGCTCGGCGTGCAGCCGGAGGAGCGGGTCGCCCTCTCCTCGGCCACCCGGGTGGAGTGGATCCTCATCGACCTCGGGGTGATGTGCGCGGGCGCCGCGACCACGACGATCTACCCCTCCACGAACGCCGAGGAGTCCGCGTTCATCCTGGCCGACTCCGAGAGCCGGATCCTCATCGCGGAGGACGCCGAGCAGCTGGCCAAGGCCCGCGAGCGCCGCACCGAGCTGCCGGACCTCGCCCATGTCGTCGTCATCGACCCGGCCGGCGCCGAGCCCGCCGAGGGCGACCCCGAGGGGTGGATCATCACCCTCGCGGACCTGGAGGCCCGGGGCGACGAGCTGCTCGCCAAGACCCCGGACGCGGTCACCGAGCGGGTCGCCGCCATCACCGCCGACCAGCTGGCCACCCTCATCTACACCTCCGGCACGACCGGCCGGCCCAAGGGCGTACGGCTGCCGCACGACAACTGGTCGTACATGGCCAAGGCCACCGTCTCGACCGGCCTCATCAACGCCGACGACGTGCAGTACCTGTGGCTGCCGCTCGCCCACGTCTTCGGCAAGGTCCTGACCTCGGGCCAGATCGAGGTCGGTCACGTCACCGCGATCGACGGCCGCATCGACAAGATCATCGAGAATCTGCCGGTCGTCCAGCCGACCTACATGGCGGCCGTCCCCCGCATCTTCGAGAAGGTCTACAACGGGGTCGCGTCCAAGGCCCGTGCCGGTGGCGGCGCGAAGTACAAGATCTTCCAGTGGGCCGCCGGCGTGGGCCGCGAGTACGCCAAGGTCTCCCAGGACAACTTCCGGCGTACCGGCAAGGCGTCCGTCCCCTTCGCGCTCGGCGCCAAGCACAAGGTCGCCGACGCGCTCGTCTTCTCCAAGATCCGGGAGGCCTTCGGCGGCCGGCTGCGCGCCTGCGTCTCCGGTTCCGCCGCCCTCGCCCCGGACATCGGCTACTTCTTCGCGGGCGCCGGGGTGCACATCCTGGAGGGCTACGGCCTCACCGAGAGCAGCGCCGCCTCCTTCGTCAACCCGGGCGAGGCCTACCGCACCGGCACCGTCGGCAAGCCGCTCCCCGGCACCGAGGTGCGCATCGCGGACGACGGCGAGATCCTGCTGCGCGGCCCCGGCATCATGCAGGGCTACCACAAGCTGCCCGACAAGACCGACGAGGTCCTGGAGTCGGACGGCTGGTTCCACACCGGGGACATCGGCGAGCTGTCGGCCGACGGGTACCTGCGCATCACCGACCGCAAGAAGGACCTGATCAAGACGTCGGGCGGCAAGTACGTCGCCCCGGCGGAGGTCGAGGGCCAGTTCAAGGCGGTCTGCCCGTTCGTCTCCAACATCCTGGTGCACGGCGCGGACCGTAACTTCTGCACCGCGCTCATCGCCCTCGACGAGCCCACCATCCTCGGCTGGGCCGCCGAGAACGGCCTGGCGGGCAAGTCGTACGCGGAGGTCGTCGCCGCCCCGCAGACCGTCGAGCTGATCGACGGGTACGTCACGCGCCTCAACGAGGGCCTGCAGCGCTGGCAGACCATCAAGAAGTTCCGCCTTCTGCCGCGCGACCTGGACGTCGAGCACGGCGAGCTGACCCCCAGCCTCAAGCTGAAGCGGCCGGTCGTCGAGCGCGAGTACCAGGGGCTCATCGACGAGATGTACGCAGGCTCGCGCGAGGCCTGATGTACGGAGGCTCGCGCGGGGCTCAGCGGCTGCGCGCGTGAACCCGTCCGGGGGCTCGGCCCCGGGCGGGCACGGGCGGGGAGTACGGACCCTCACAGGCCCGGGCTCCCCGCCCGTTCGCTTTTCCCTGTGCCGGGGCCGCAAGCCGGGTCGCCGCCCCTGTGCCGGGGCCGCAAGCCGTGTCGCCGCCCCTGTGCCGGGGCCGCAAGCCGGGTCGCCGCCCCTGTGCCGGGGCCGCGAGCCGTGTCGCCGCCCCCGCCGGTTCAGTCGCGGCGAGGGCGGGCTTGCAGGACCCCGGCGAGCAGCACCACCAGCACTCCGGCGGCGGGGATCACCAGCAGGCCGGTGCGCAGGCCGGCCGCGTCGGCGACCTGGCCGACGATCGGCGGCGACAGCAGGAAGCCCAGGCGCATGAGCCAGGAGACGATCGTCAGGCCCGACCCCGGTTTGAGGCCGGGCAGCGCGTCGGCCTCGTGCATCGCCGCGGGCACCAGGGTCGCCACCCCGAAGCCGGCCAGGGCGAAGCCCAGAATGGTGCCGGGCAGCGTCGGCACCGCCAGGGCGAGACCCATGCCGACCGCCGTGATCAGCCCGCCGGCCCGGGCCACCGCCCGTTGGCCGAAGCGGTCGACGAGGCGGTCCCCGATGAGGCGCCCGATGAACTGGGCGCCCACCAGAGCGATGAAGCCCGAGGCTGCGAGTGCCGCGGAGGCGTGCAGGGCGTCGCTCAGATAGAGGGCGGCCCAGGAGTTCCCCGCGTCCTCCACGAGCGTCCCGGCGGTGGCGATCAGGACGAGCGCCGCCAGTACGACCCCGACGCGCGAGGTTCCGCGCGCCCCTTCTGCGGTGAGCCGCTCCCGGCCGGTCTCCTCCCGGCCGGTCTCCTCCGGTCCGGTCTCCTCCGGTCCGTTGTCCGGTCCTGGGAGGCAGAAGCGCAGGGCGGCCACGGCGGCGGCGACGAGGACGGCGGCCGAGACCGCGAGGTGGACGCCGAGCGACAGACCCAGCGACATCGCCCCCGCCGCCATCAGCCCACCGGTGACCGCGCCGATGGACCAGACGGCGTGGAAGGAGTTGAGGATGGACCGCCCGTAGAGCCGCTGCACCCGGAGCCCGTGCGCGTTCTGCGCGACGTCCGTGAGCGCGTCCATGGCTCCGGCCAGGAACAGGGCGGTCGCGAACAGGGCGACCGACGGGGCCAGACCGGCGGCCAGGATCCCCGCACCCGTCAGCAGGGTCCCGAGCACCGCGACCCGTGCCGAGCCCATGCGGCGGATGAGCAGCCCGGCCGCGAGGCCGGCCGTGATGGCCCCCGCCGGGAACGCGGCGACCGCGAGACCGTAGGCGCCGTTGCCGATCGCCAGATCCTCCTTGATCTGCGGATACCTCGGCAGCAGGTTGGCGAACAGGGCCCCGTTCGTGAAGAACAGGACGGCTACGGCGGCCCGCGCGTGGCGCGCGGCGGGGAGGGGCCGTGTCTCGGTGTCGACGGTCATGCGGACGACCCTAGCTCCAGAGCGTACGAACGTACACTCGCCGGGGCGATGAATTCCGACCGAGTGGTAGGTAAACCCTTCTCGAAGGATGGCCAGGGGGCCGGTATCCGCCGTATGACCGTCCGGTTAGGCTGGCCTTGCCTGGTGTGGTACCCGGCGGACTGAACAGGCAGAGGCGGGGCGCAGGTGAGAGACGGTGACCGGGCTCGTGCCCGGCGTGCGCCCGGGGTGAGGCGCCGTGGATGAGATCGCCCTCGCGGCCGGAGCCCTCTACGTCATCGTCCTGCTGCGCGCCGGAGGGACCTTCGCCGTCGGGTGGCTCGCCGGGGCCGGTGCCCGGCGCAGCAGGTTCGCCGAGCGGACCTCCTCGGCGAAGTTCCGGCGGGCCGAGCGGGCGATCCAGCGGTGGGGCGCGCCGGTGGTGGCCGTCTCCTTCCTGACGGTCGGGTTCCAGACCGCCGCCAACTTCCTCGCGGGCAGCATGCGCATGCCCCTGTCGCGCTACCTCCCGGCCCTGTTCGTGGGCGGAGCCGCCTGGGCGCTGATCTACGCGACCGCCGGCTTCGGCATCCTCAAGGGGCTGGGGCGGCTCTTCGCCGAGCAGACGGCCCTCGGGGTGGCCGGCGTGGTCGTTCTCCTGCTCGCGGTGGGTGGCGCGCTGGTGTACCGCAGGCGGCGCGCGGTCAGGATGGGCGAGACCCCGGACGCCGTGGTGATCGACGAGGCGGCCGTTCCGTCCTCCGGTGACGCCGCTTCCGACAAGTCGTAACCCGTCCCACGCGTTCGAATCCGCTCGATTTTCTGCTCACTTCCGTAACTCGGTGCTTATGGATGCGGCCGGTCTGTCACTCTGTCGGTGTCGTCCGACCGTAGGAGCCGCACCGTGGCGCCCATTCCCTTGCAGCGGGACACCGTGCAGCGTCCCGGCACCACCCGTGCCGGGGGCGCGCACGGCCCGCGCCTGGCCAGTCGCACCAGCCTGCCCGGGATACCGCTCGCCCCGTCCGCCGCCCGGCGGTTCGTGCGGGCCGCGCTCGCGGAGTGGACCGGGCTCGGGGTGCCCGCCGCCGTGGGCTTCAGCGACCGGCTGGCCGACGACGCCGTGACCGTCACCAACGAGCTGGTCACCAACGCCGTCGTGCACGCCGGCACCACCGTCGACCTGGTCCTCAGGCTGGAGGACGAGGGCGGCGACGAGCCGTCCGCCGCCCTCGTCCTGGAGGTCACCGACCACCACCCCGCCCGCCCGGTCAGCGGCGACGAGCCGGAGCCCGGGCCGGAACCGGACGCGGCGGTCGCGGGGGAGCTGCCGGACCCCGCGGAGTACGGGCGCGGCCTCCAGCTCGTCGCCACCCTCGCCGACTCCTGGGGCATCACCTACCGCACCGGCCTCAAGACCGTCTGGGCCCGCCTCCCCGTCGACGACTGGAGCGCCCCGCCGACCCCGCCCGACGGGGAGGCCCTCCGGCGCGGCCTGCGCGCCGCCGCGATCCTCGCCCCCGCCGCCCGGCGTACCGAGCGCGACGACGCGGTCTGGGACAGCCGGGGCGCCCCGGCCTTCCTCGCCGAGGCGTCCGACCTCCTCGCCGGGCAGCTCGACGAGGACCTGGTGGCCGCCATAGCGGGCCAGCTGCTGGTGCCCCGGCTCGCGGACTGGTGCGCGATCTGGCTGGAGACCGAGGGCGGGGGACCGGCCGCCGAACCCCGGCTCGCCCGGGTCTGGCACAGCGACGAGACCGGCAGCGAGCCCCTGCGCACCGCCCTGGAGCGGGCCCCGCTCTCCCTTCCCGCCGGGGCGGGCTCCGGCCCCGTCGCCGTCCCCTGGCCCGCGCACCCCGGCGCCCCCGCCGGCCGGCCCGGGGAGGCCGAGGGCACCGCGCGGCCGCATCCCGGTGGCCGGGACGGGGCCGCGCTCGCGTTCCGGATCACCGCGGGCGGCCGGGCGCTCGGGACCGTCCTCGTCGGCCGCGAGGGCGTCACCCGGGTGCCCGAGACCGTCGCCTCGCTGATCGAGGACTTCGTCCGCCGCCTCGGCCTCGCCGTCGGCGCCGCCCGCGCCTACACCCGCCAGGCCACCATCAGCCGGATCCTCCAGCGCGGCCTGCTCCCCAGCAAGGTCGCCGACATCCCCGGCGTCACCAGCTCCCTCGTCTACGAACCGAGCGACGACGGCGTGGTCGGCGGTGACTTCTACGACATCTTCCCGTGCCCCGGCGACCGCTGGTGCTTCGTCCTCGGCGACGTCCAGGGCTCCGGCCCCGAGGCCGCCGTCGTCACCGGCCTCGCCCGCCCCTGGCTCCGGCTCCTCTCCCGGGAGGGCTTCGGCGTCGGGGAGGTCCTGGACCGGCTGAACCGCCTCCTCCTCGACGACGCCATGGAGGCCGCCGAGGCCGCCGCCCTGATGGTCGCCGCGGCCGGGGGCCAGCAGCTCCACGACGGCACCCAGTCACGGTTCCTCTCCCTGCTGTACGGGGAGGTCGTGCCGCTCCCCGACGGCGGGGTCCGCTGCACGGTGGCCAGCGCGGGGCACCCGCTGCCGCTGCTGCTGCGCCCCGACGGCTCCGTACGCCCGGCCGCCGAGCCCCAGGTGCTGCTGGGGGTCGTGGAGGACGTGGCGTACGAGAGCCAGGTCTTCGACCTCGTGCCCGGGGACACCCTGCTCTGCGTCACCGACGGGGTGACCGAGCGGCGGTCGGGCCCGCTGATGTTCGACGACGGGGACGGGCTGGCCCGGGTGCTCGCCGGATGCGCCGGGCTGCCCGCCGAGGCCACCGCCGAGAAGATCCGGCGGGCCGTGCACGAGTTCGCCGAGCAGCCCCCGGACGACGACGTGGCCCTGCTGGTCCTGCACGCGGACTGACGCGGACCGGGCGGACCGGCGGGCCCCGAGCCCGCCCGGTCCGGGAAGCTCCGGCGGCGAGCGACAATGGTCGGTATGCCTTCCGTACTGCCCGATGGTGAGCCCGTGCCCGACGACGGGGCGCTGCCCCGCCATGCCCTGGAAGGCGCAGCCGACCGCCCGCTCGGCTTCTACCTGCACGTTCCGTACTGCGCCACCCGCTGCGGCTACTGCGACTTCAACACCTACACCGCTACCGAGCTGCGCGGCTCCGGCGGTGCGCTGGCCTCCCGCGACAACTACGCCGTCCACTTGATCGAGGAGGTCCGCCAGGCCCGCAAGGTCCTCGGCGACGACCCGCGCCCGGTCCGTACGGTCTTCGTCGGCGGGGGTACGCCCACCCTGCTGCCCGCCGCCGACCTCGTCCGGATGCTCGCCGCGATCCGGGACGAGTTCGGGCTCGCGGACGACGCCGAGATCACCACCGAGGCCAACCCCGAGTCCGTCGACCCGGCGTACCTCGAAGCCCTGCGCGAGGGCGGGTTCAACCGGGTCTCCTTCGGGATGCAGAGCGCCAAGCAGCACGTCCTGAAGATCCTCGACCGCACGCACACCCCCGGCCGCCCCGAGGCCTGCGTCGCCGAGGCGCGCGCGGCGGGCTTCGACCACGTCAACCTCGACCTGATCTACGGCACCCCCGGCGAGTCCGACGACGACTGGCGGGCCACCCTGGACGCGGCGATCGGCGCGGGCCCCGACCACGTGTCCGCGTACGCGCTCATCGTCGAGGAGGGCACCCAGCTCGCCCGCCGCATCCGGCGCGGCGAGATCCCGATGACCGACGACGACGCCCACGCCGACCGCTACCTCATCGCGGACGAGGCCTTCGCCGCCGCCGGGTTCCACTGGTACGAGGTCTCCAACTGGGCCACCACCGAAGCCGGCCGCTGCCTGCACAACGAGCTGTACTGGCGCGGCGCCGACTGGTGGGGCGCCGGTCCCGGCGCCCACAGCCACGTCGGCGGCGTGCGCTGGTGGAACGTGAAGCACCCCGGCGCGTACGCCCAGGCGCTCGCCGAAGGCCGCTCGCCCGGCGCGGGCCGCGAGATCCTCGCCGACGAGGACCGCCGGGTCGAACGCATCCTGCTGGAGCTGCGGCTCCGCGAGGGCTGCCCGCTGGACCTTCTGAAACCCGACGGCCTCGCCGCCTCCCGCCGGGCCCTCGCCGACGGGCTGCTGGAGCCGGAACCGTACGACAAGGGCCGCGCGGTCCTCACGCTGCGCGGGCGGCTCCTCGCCGACGCCGTCGTCCGCGACCTGGTCGACTGAGCCGGACCGGGGGCCACGGCCTCACGGCTTGCAGTCCTTCGCCGTCAGCGGCGGGGCCACCCCGGCCGGCTTGCCGCACACCAGGGTCCGCTCCGCGCTCGGCCCCGGCCGGACCACCTTGACGATGTTCAGGCCGTGCACATTGTCCGCGACCGAGGACCGGGCCCGGCTGAACGAGATCGTCCCCGTCGGCATGTTGTTCAGATCCACCGTGTGCAGCGTCGCCCACGTCTCCGCCGCGCTCCGCCGCTTGTCGCCGCGCGCCGCCGCGTCGTACAGGGCGGCCGTGGCGCTGTACGAGATCACGGTCTGCCCGCTGGCGAACAGGTCGTCCTCGTACGCGGGACGCCCCGAGACCAGCGCGGTCACCTCGCCCTCGGGGTGCAGCCGCCGCAGCGTGCGGTACGCGTCCCCGTAGAAACCGAGGTTCTTCCCCCGGTCCAGCGGGGCGAGCGAGGAGTGGTAGAGCGTGACGTTGGCCGCGATGGACGTCGAGTCGTCGAACGTCCCCTTCGTCAGATCGTCCCCGGTGAACACCGTCATCCGCCGGTCCGAGCACCCGGTGGTCTCCGACAGGCCCCGCATCAGCGTCGGCACGTCCTCGACCCGCCCCGCGAAGTACAGCGCGTCGGGCACCCGCTCGGCCTGGCAGATGGTCGTCAGCGGAGTGTTCAGGCTCGCCCCGCCCGCCAGGTCGTACGTCACGTCCTTCCCCGGTTCGAAACCCGCGTCCTGAAGCATCTTGCGGCCCGCGTCCCGCTGCTCGGCGGTGTACCGGTCCAGGTCCCCGTTGCGGTCCTCGCGCGACAGCACGATCGCGTGCGGGCGGTCGAGGCCCTTCGCGATCTGCCGGGCTACCAGACCGAGCGCATGCGTCTGCTCCTCGTCCGTCGCCGCGAGACCGAAGTAGTTCGGGTACTCGCGCGGCAGGTCGCTGCTGGAGTTCGTCGTGTTCACCACCGCCAGCCCGGCCTCCCGGAGCAGCTTCGTCGCCCTCTCGCTCTCCTGGGTGTTCCGGCCGAGACCGACCACCCCGACCACCGTCGGATCCCGCCGCGCCACCTCGATGATCTTCCGTACGGCGGTGAGCTGCCGCAGCATGTCCTCGCCGCCGTTGGCGGTCAGCACCCGCAGCTTCACCGACCGGCGCACCGTCTTGTTCACCGCCCGCTGCTGGAGATAGACCCCCGTCAGCTCCTCCAGCCCCTTGCGGGTCGCCTCCCGGTCCTTGCCCGTGGCGGTGAGCGGACCGGCGTACACGACCGTCACATAGGCGTCGCCCGCCTCGATGTCGTCGTTCTCCTGCCGGATCGCCTGCTCGATCCGCTCGAACGTGATGCCCTTGCCCGCCCCGTTCAGCTCCAGGTCGTTGCCCCGCGCGAAGAGCACCTCGGGCGCGGTCGCCACCCCCACGCACTCCCGGTCGCCGTCCGGCCCCTGCCAGATCGCGTCCGTGTTCCGGTCGGTCAGCGGCCCGTGGCAGTACGTGTCACGCCAGTGCCCCGCCCACAGGAACGCCCCCAGCAGCGAACCCACGACGGCCACGGCGATCGTCGCCCGCGACATCACCCACCACGCCCAGGTCCGCCGCACCCGGTGGGTGACGAGCTGGGCGTGCGCGTGCTCATGGGTCAGCTTCTCGGTGGACAGCGGCAGCCGCAGCACCCACGCCAGGGTCGCCGCCGCCACCGGCGACTGGCCGAGACTCAGATCGTCCACCCAGCGCTCGTAACGGGCCCGCGCCCCGGACGAACCGGTCGGCGCCCCCGGACCCGGCCGCTCCGGCGGCAGCGGCGGGGTGTGCCGCATGATCTCGGAGGCCGGCAGCGAGGCGAGCAGCAGCAGCGGATCGACCTCACTGCGCCGCGACCGTACGTTGTTGATCGCGTTGATCAGCAGAATGCCGCCGTTGTCCTGCGTGGCCCGGGGCAGGAACACCACCGGCGGGACCGTGCGCTTGCTGCGCCGCCAGTCCAGGGAGTGCGGACGGTAGTTGTGCCGCAGATCCTCCAGCAGCGCCTGCACCCGCAGCTCCAGATGGAACTGGCGCGCGTGCTCGTCGCCCGCCCCCGCGTCCGCCACCCGCTCCGCGACCGCCGCCGCCCGCGCCCGGATCACCCGCCACGAACCGCTCGGCGAGAACCACGACCAGCCGTCCGACGGATAGCCCGTGCTGGACGCGGCCAGCGAGGAGGTGGTGGCGAACCAGCGGCTGGCCCGGCGCAGCCACAGCAGCGGCGGCGCGGCCCGGCTCGCCACGCCCACCACGGCGAGCCCGATCAGCGCGGCCGCCGCCACCAGGGCCGTCAGCAGCCAGTCGATCTCCCCGAGCAACACGCTGAGCAGCGCGATGAAGAGCGCCCCGACGAACGTCTCGGGCCGCACCGACTGCCGCAGCGCGTCCCACCGGGTCGCCCCGTGCGGCCGCCCCCCGCGCGGGCGGCCGGACCGCCAGCGCAACCGGCTCAGCTGCTCCAGGATCCTTTCCTCGCGGACCTCGGAGGGGTTCCCGCCGGACTGCTCGACCACCGTCGCGGTGGCCTGCTCGATCGCCCCGAGCAGCCGCGAGCGCGGAAAGGCGAAGTTCTTGTACTGGGTGTTCTCGCGGGTCTCCCACGGCTTCTCGGACAGCGTCCGCACCATGTCGAGCGCCGCCTCGTAGGGGGTCGCCCCCGCGCCGTCCAGCAGCCGCACCGGCACCCGGCGCAGCGCGTTCGCCTCGTGCACCTGGCGCACGAGCTGCTCCACCCGCGTGTCGATCTCCGGCCCGGCCCCGGCGTCCGCCGCCTGGGCCACCACGAGCGGCATCACCGGGCGGTTGACCCGGTACCGGTCGATCAGCTGCTGCATCAGGTGGAAGACGGCCGAAGCCGCCTCGTTGTGGGCACTTTCCTGCCAGACCTCGCGCGCCATCGTCCCGTGCCCTTCCCCCGTGAACCGTCGACCCGTCCGCACCCTCGGTAACCCTCAATAACCGATGGTGCGTGTGGGACGCAGGCATTCATAGAGATCGGTACGTGATCGTCCGGCGCGGACCGGCGTCAGCCGCCGGACATCAGTCCGGAAGGGTGACGAAGTCGATCAATTCCTCCACCCTGCCCAGCAGTTGGGGTTCCAGATCCTTGTAGCTGCGGATCTTCGACAGAATGTGCTGCCAGGCCGCCCCGGTGTTCTCCGGCCACCCCAGCGCCCGGCACACGCCCGTCTTCCAGTCCTGGCCCCTCGGCACCACCGGCCAGGCGTCGATCCCCACCGAGGACGGCTTCACCGCCTCCCACACGTCGATGTAGGGGTGCCCCACCACCAGCACATGGTCACCGGTCACCTGCGCCGCGATCCGGGACTCCTTGGAGCCGGGCACCAGATGGTCCACCAGCACCCCGAGCCGCGCGTCCGGTCCCGGCCCGAACTCACCCACGATCGCCGGAAGGTCGTCGACGCCCTCCAGGTACTCCACGACGACGCCCTCGATGCGCAGGTCGTCGCCCCACACCCGCTCCACCAACTCGGCGTCGTGCCTGCCCTCCACATAGATCCGCCCGGCCCGCGCCACCCGGGCCCGCGCACCGGGCACCGCCACCGAACCGGAGGCCGTACGCGTGGGACGCGCGGGACCGCCGGGGCCCGGGCGCACCAGCGTGACGACCTTGCCCTCCAGCAGGAAGCCGCGCGGCTCCATCGGGAACACCCGGTGCTTGCCGAACCGGTCCTCCAGGGTCACCGTCGGCCCCTGGGCCGTCTTCTCGCAGCGGATCACCGCCCCGCAGAATCCGGTGGCGACCTCCTCCACGACCAGATCGGGTTCGGCGGGCACCTCGGGCACGGGGGCGGACCGCTTCCACGGCGGGGTCAGGTCCGGCTGGTAACTGCGCATGGCCCGACGATAATCGGCCCGCCGCCGTGAAGAACCTCACGCCGCCGGGAAGGTCCTCATGCCGCCCCGAAGGTCTTCGACACCGCCGCGGAGATCCTCATACCGCCGCGAAAGTCCTCGACGCCGCCCCGAAGATCCTCACGCCGTCGCGAACCGCTCCGCCAGCGCCGCCCGTTGCTTCCGGACGAACGCCGCGTCCACCACCGCCCCGTGCCCCGGCACGTACACCGCGTCCTCGCCGCCCAGCTCCAGCAGCCGGTCCAGCGCGGCCGGCCAGCGCCCGGGCACCGCGTCCGGGCCCGCCTGCGGCTCGCCCGACTCCTCTACCAGATCGCCGCAGAGCACCACCGGAGGCGCACCGTCCGACCCCGGCACCACCACCGCGAGGTCATGGCTGCTGTGGGCGGGGCCCAGATCGGCCAGCAGCACCCGGCGGCCGCCGCCCAGGTCGAGCGCCTGCTCCCCGTGCACCTCGTGCTGCGGGACCACCAGCGTGTCCGCCGACCGGGCCGCCTCGTCCTCGGTGACGCCCTGCCGCACCGCGTCCCCGTACAGCGCCTGCTCCCCGTCCCGCAGCAGGGCGGTCAGCCCCGCCGAGCCGTACACCCGCACCCCGGCGAACGCCGCCGTCCCCAGCACATGATCGAAATGGGGGTGGCTCAGTGCGATATGCGTCACCCTGCGGCCGAGCAGCGCCTCCGCCTGCCGCCGCAGCTCGACGCCCTCGCGCAACGTCGAGCCGGTGTCGTACAGCAGCACCCCGTCCGTACCGGCGACCAGCGCGACGGTGGCGTCCCAGCCCGGGAGCCGCCGCCGGCCGACACCGTTGCCCAACCGCTCCCACCCGAAGTCTTCCCAAGCGATGTCCATACCGGGACGCTATCGGCAACGACCTGCGCGGTCCCGTGGTGGGGCGGCCGGTCGCCCTTGCCCAGGCCCCACCCCACCCCCGTACACTGACGACGGGATTGCTGGCACTCGTACGCACCGAGTGCCAGTCGGAGACCGGAGACATACAGCTGGAGGTGTGCGCGATGCTCAGCGAACGCAGACTCGAAGTGCTGCGCGCCATCGTCCAGGACTACGTCGGCACCGAGGAGCCCGTCGGCTCCAAGGCGCTGACCGAGCGGCACCGGCTGGGCGTCTCCCCGGCCACCGTCCGCAACGACATGGCGGTGCTGGAGGACGAGGGCTTCATCGCCCAGCCGCACACGAGCGCGGGGCGCATCCCCACCGACAAGGGGTACCGCCTCTTCGTCGACAAGCTCGCGGGCGTCAAGCCGCTGTCCTCGCCCGAGCGCCGGGCCATCCAGAACTTCCTCGACGGCGCGGTCGACCTCGACGACGTGGTCGGCCGGACGGTGCGGCTGCTCGCGCAGCTCACCCGGCAGGTCGCCGTCGTGCAGTACCCCTCGCTGACCCGCTCGACGGTGCGGCACGTGGAGCTGCTCTCGCTCGCCCCCGCCCGGCTGATGCTCGTCCTGATCACGGACACCGGCCGGGTCGAACAGCGTATGATCGACTGCCCTGCGCCGTTCGGTGAGACATCGCTCGCGGATCTGCGGGCCCGGCTCAACAGCCGGGTCGTCGGACGCCGCTTCGCGGATGTCCCGCGCCTGGTGCAGGAGCTGCCGGAATCCTTCGACAGCGAGGACCGGGGGACGGTTTCCACGGTTCTCTCCACCCTCCTCGAAACCCTGGTCGAGGAGACGGAGGAGCGGCTGATGATCGGCGGCACCTCCAACCTCACCCGCTTCGGACACGACTTCCCGGTGATGATCCGGCCGGTGCTGGAAGCACTGGAGGAGCAGGTCGTCCTGCTGAAGCTGCTCGGTGAGGCCACGGACTCCGGCATGACCGTACGGATCGGGCACGAGAACGCCCACGAGGGGCTCAACTCCACGTCCGTCGTCGCGGTCGGCTACGGTTCGGGCGACGAGGCAGTCGCCAAACTCGGCGTGGTCGGACCGACCCGCATGGACTACCCCGGAACGATGGGAGCGGTACGCGCAGTGGCACGTTACGTCGGACAGATCCTGGCGGAGTCGTAAGTGGCCACGGACTACTACGCCGTACTCGGCGTGCGCCGCGACGCATCTCAGGACGAGATCAAGAAGGCATTCCGTCGGCTCGCCCGCGAGCTGCACCCGGATGTCAACCCGGACCCGAAGACCCAGGAGCGGTTCAAGGAGATCAACGCCGCTTACGAGGTGCTCTCGGACCCGCAGAAGAAGCAGGTCTACGACCTCGGCGGCGACCCGCTCTCCGGGAACGGCGGAGGCGGCGGTGCGGGCGGTTTCGGAGCCGGCGGCTTCGGCAACTTCTCCGACATCATGGACGCCTTCTTCGGCAACGCCGCGCAGCGCGGGCCCCGTTCGCGGACCCGGCGCGGCCAGGACGCCATGATCCGGCTGGAGATCGACCTCAACGAGGCGGCCTTCGGCACCACCAAGGACATCCAGGTCGACACGGCCGTCGTCTGCAACACGTGCAGCGGCGAGGGAGCGGCCCCCGGCACCTCCGCCCAGACCTGTGACATGTGCCGCGGCCGCGGCGAGGTCTCGCAGGTCACCCGGTCCTTCCTGGGCCAGGTCATGACCTCGCGGCCCTGCCCGCAGTGCCAGGGCTTCGGCACCGTCGTGCCCACCCCGTGCCCGGAGTGCGCCGGTGACGGCCGCATCCGCTCGCGGCGCACGCTCACGGTCAAGATCCCGGCGGGCGTCGACAACGGCACCCGTATCCAGCTCGCCGGAGAGGGCGAGGTCGGCCCCGGCGGCGGCCCGCCCGGCGACCTGTACGTCGAGATCCACGAGCTGCCGCACTCCGTCTTCCAGCGGCGCGGCGACGATCTGCACTGCACGGTCACCATCCCCATGACGGCCGCGGCCCTCGGCACCAAGTGCCCGCTGGAGACGCTGGACGGCCTGGAGGAGATCGACATCCGGCCCGGTACCCAGTCCGGCCAGTCCGTGCCCCTGCACGGACGCGGGATCACGCATCTGCGCGGCGGCGGCCGGGGCGACCTGATCGTCCACGTCGAGGTGATCACCCCGTCCAAGCTCGACCCCGAGCAGGAGCGGCTGCTGCGGGAGCTGGCCAAGCTGCGCGGCGAGGAACGACCCCTGGGTCAGTTCCAGCCAGGTCAGCAGGGCCTCTTCTCCCGTCTGAAGGATGCGTTCAACGGCCGCTGAACCGCTTTCCGCCTTTCACCGCACCGCCCGCCGGTTCTCCACCGGCGGGCGGTGCGGCATTCGGCGGGAGAACCGGTCAGACCGTCGGCTGGCTGATTCGGCCCCGTGCACGGGACGTGGCACGATGCGCTCATGTCCTCCGAGTTGACCGATCTCTGCCGGTATCCGATCGTGCAGGCCCCTATGGCGGGCGGCGCGTCCGGACCCCAGCTCGCCGCGGCCGTCGTCGAAGCCGGCGGGCTCGGATTCCTGGCCGCCGGGTACAAAACGGCGGACGGGATGTACAACGAGATCAAACAGCTCCGCCGGCTCACCTCCGGCCCGTTCGGCGTCAACCTCTTCATGCCGCAGCCCGCACTCGCCGACCCCAGCGCCGTCGACGTCTACCGGCACCAGCTCGCCGGCGAGGCCGCCTGGTACGAGACCCCGCTCGGTGACCCGGACAGCAGCGGCGACGACGGCTACGAGGCGAAGGTCGCGATCCTCCTGGACGATCCGGTCCCGGTCGTCTCCTTCACCTTCGGCTGCCCCACCCGCGACACCCTGGACGCCTTCGCCCGCGCGGGCACGCACACCATCGTCACGGTCACCTCCGCCGAAGAGGCCCAGAGCGCCCAGTGGGCGGGCGCCGACACCGTCTGCGTCCAGGGCGTCGAGGCGGGCGGCCACCAGTCCACCCACCGCGACGACCCGCAGCTCGACCAGACCGGCACCGGGCTGCTCTCCCTCCTCGCCCAGGTCCGCGAGACCGTGCAGATCCCGATCGTCGCCACCGGCGGCCTGATGCGCGGCTCCCAGATCGCCGCCGTCCTCGCGGCGGGCGCGGACGCCGCCCAGCTCGGCACCGCCTTCCTGGTCTGCCCCGAGTCCGGCGCACACCTGCTGCACAAGCAGGCCCTGACCAACCCCCTGTTCGTCCGCACCGAACTGACCCGCGCCTTCTCCGGACGGCCCGCCCGCGGCCTGGTCAACCGCTTCATCCGCGAACACGGCCCCTACGCCCCCGCCGCCTACCCCCAGGTCCACTACGTCACCAGTGGGCTGCGTCAGGCCGCCGCCAAGGCCGGGGACGCCCAGGGCATGGCCCTGTGGGCCGGACAGGGCCACCGGATGGCCCGCGAACTGCCCGCCGCCGAGCTGATCGAACTGCTCGCCGCCGAACTGGAGGCCGCCCGGGCGGCCCTGAGCATGAGGAGCCCCCGGTGACCGCACCGGTCTTCGTCGTCGAACGGATGCCCACCGGGCCGGAGTTCGTCCTGGAAGGACCCGAGGGACGGCACGCCGTCTCCGTCAAGCGGCTCCAGCCCGGGGAGGACGTCGTCCTCACCGACGGACTCGGCCACTGGGCCGAGGCCGTGGTCCACTCCGCCGAGGGCAAGGACCGCCTCACCGTCACCCTCCACGCGGGCGTCCAGGAGGAGCCGGAGCCCAGGCCCCGGATCACCGTCGTCCAGGCACTCCCCAAGGGCGACCGGGGCGAACTGGCCGTCGAGACGATGACCGAGACCGGCGTCGACGCGATCGTCCCCTGGCAGGCCGCCCGCTGCATCACCCAGTGGAAGGGCGACCGGGGCGCGAAGGCCCTGACGAAGTGGCGCAGCACGGCACGCGAGGCGGGCAAGCAGTCCCGCCGGGTGCGCTTCCCCGAGGTGGCCGGCGCCATGACGACCAAGCAGGTCGCGGCCCTGCTCGCCGCAGCCGACTTCGCGGGCGTCCTCCACGAGGACCGCGACCACGACAGCACCCCGCTCGCCACCGCCGAACTCCCGGCCGAGGGCACGATCGTGCTCGTCGTCGGCCCCGAGGGCGGCGTCTCCCCGCAGGAGCTGACCGCCTTCGCCGAGGCGGGCGCCCGCCCCTACCGGCTCGGCCGCAGCGTGCTGCGTACGTCAACGGCGGGGACGGCGGCGACGGCACTGCTGCTGGGACGCACGGGCCGCTGGGGATGAGCCGATCCGGGGGAGGGGCCGTCGGGGGCAACAGGGCCCGGCGGCCCGGCAGGAGGCTCTAGCATGAGCCGTACTGATCATCAGCGAATGAGGAGGCCCGGCGCCATGGCGGGAGAGCCGCAGACCGACTGCCTGTTCTGCAAGATCGTCTCGGGGGACATCCCGGCGACCATCGTCCGCGAGAGCGCGACCACCGTCGCCTTCCGCGACATCAACCCGCAGGCCCCGACCCACGTCCTGGTCATCCCCAAGGTCCACTACCCGGACGCCGCCTCCCTCGCCGCCGCCGAACCGCAGATCGCCGCCGACGTGCTGACCGAGGCCGGAGCGGTCGCCGCCGACGAGAAGATCGACTCCACCGGCTACCGGATCATCTTCAACACCGGCTCCGGCGCGGGCCAGACCGTCTTCCACGCGCACGCCCACGTCCTGGGCGGCCGCGGCCTCCAGTGGCCCCCCGGATAACCCTTCCCGTACAGCAGCAGCGAGCAGTAGCGCAGGAGCGTTTCCCCATGTCCGTACGCGAGCTGGTGGTGCTCGGCACCGCCAGCCAGGTCCCCACCCGCCACCGCAACCACAACGGCTATCTGCTGCGCTGGGACGGCGAGGGCATCCTCTTCGACCCCGGCGAGGGCACCCAGCGCCAGATGCTGCGGGCCGGGGTCGCCGCGCACGACATCCACCGGATCTGCGTCACCCACTTCCACGGCGACCACTCCCTCGGGCTCGCCGGGGTGATCCAGCGGATCAACCTCGACCAGGTGCCGCACCCGGTGACCGCCCACTACCCGGCGAGCGGGCAGCACTTCTTCGACCGGCTGCGGTACGCCACCGCCTACCGCGAGACCGTCGAGCTCACCCGGGCCCCGGTCGCCGGGGACGGCGGAATCCTCGCCACCACCCCCGCGTACACCCTGGACAGCAGGAAGCTCTCGCACCCCGTCGAGTCGTACGGCTACCGCCTCACCGAGCCCGACACCCGCCGCATGCTGCCCGCCCTGCTCAAGGAGCACGGCATCGCCGGACCCGACGTTGGCCGCCTCCAGCGCGAGGGCTCCCTCGGCGGCGTCACCCTGGAGCAGGTCTCCGAGCACCGGCGCGGGCAGCGGTTCGCGTTCGTCATGGACACCCGCCTCTGCGACGGGGTGTACGCGCTCGCCGAGGGCTGCGACATGCTCGTCATCGAGTCGACCTTCCTCGACGAGGACGAGAGACTCGCCGTCGACCACGGCCACCTGACCGCCGGGCAGGCCGCCCGCGTCGCGACGGAGGCGGGCGTCCGCCACCTCGTGCTGACCCACTTCTCCCAGCGCTACAACGACCCGGAACTCTTCGAGACCCAGGCCCGCGCCGCCGGGTTCGACGGCGAACTCACCGTCGCCCAGGACCTCATCCGCGTCCCGGTCCCCACCCGGCACCACCCCTGACCCCACCAGCACCACCGCTGAGAACCCCCACCCCCCGTTTGCGAGACACCGTGCACCTCCCCAAGGCCGAACTCCACCTCCACATCGAAGGCACCCTCGAACCCGAGCTGGCCTTCGCCCTCGCGGAACGCAACGGCGTGACCCTGCCGTACGCCACCACCGAAGAACTGCGCGCCGCCTACGAGTTCGACGACCTCCAGTCCTTCCTGGACCTCTACTACGCGCTGATGGCCGTCCTGCGCACCGAGGACGACTTCGCCGAACTCGCCGACGCCTACCTCGCCCGCGCCGCCGCCCAGGGCGTCCGGCACGCCGAGATCTTCTTCGACCCGCAGGCCCACACCGCCCGGGGCGTCCCCATCGGCACGGTCATCGAAGGGCTCGGCCGCGCACTGGAGCGCAGCGAGGAGACCCACGGCGTCTCCACCCAGCTCATCCTGTGCTTCCTGCGCGACCTGTCCGCCGAATCGGCCCTCGGCACCCTCGACGCGGCCAAGCCGTACCTCCACCGGATCAGCGCCATCGGCCTGGACTCCGCCGAGGTCGGCCACCCGCCCGCCAAGTTCCGCGAGGTGTACGAGGCGGCCACCGCGCTCGGCCTGCGCAAGGTGGCCCACGCGGGGGAGGAGGGCCCGCCGGAGTACATCCGGGAGGCCCTGGACATCCTCGGTGTCGAGCGCGTGGACCACGGGCTGCGCTGCATGGAGGACCCGGAGCTGGTGGCGCGCCTGGTCGCGGACCGGGTGCCGCTCACGCTCTGCCCGCTCTCCAATGTACGGCTGCGGACGGTCGACACGCTGACCGACCACCCGCTGCCCGCGATGCTGGCCGCCGGACTCCACTGCACCGTCAACTCCGACGACCCCGCCTACTTCGGCGGGTACGCCGGAGACAACTTCGACGCCGTCCGCGACGCGCTCGCCCTGGACCCGGAACAGCTGCGCACGCTGGCCCGCAACTCCTTCGAGGCGGCCTTCCTCGACCACGACGAGGAGCGCAGGGCGCGCTATCTGTCCGAGGTCGAGGCGTACGCGTTCGACTGACCGGAACCGCCGTCCGGACCGGCCGTCCGGATCGCGCTGCGCACCAGCCGCCTGCGCCGTACGCGCAGCTCCGTGACGGGCTGCTCCGGCGAACCGAGTTTCGGCACCGCGCCGGACAGGCCGCCGCCGGTGGTGGCGGCGAGCAGCGCGGCCGGGGCGCCACCGCGACGCCGTACCGAACCGGGCACCAGCGGACGGCCACCGGTGTGCAGCGCCACGGCGGTCACCGGGGCGGCGACCAGCAGGGTGGCCGCCCCCAGGATCAGCCCCATCGCCGGATATCCGGCCTCCTCGGAGAGCACGCTCCCCAGCAGCGGGCCGCAGGCCACCCCCACCGAGGAGGCCGAGCCCGCCAGCACCGCCCACCGGCCGCGTACGTCCAGGGAGGCGGCCAGACCGATCAGGTAGGAGAGGACCACCGGGTAGACGGTGTTCCACATGATCTCGCCGGTCGCGAACGAGCCGAGATCCCGGGCCGACGAGCTGAGCACGATGCTCGCGGCGATGACCACGGTTCCCAGCCCGATCGGCACCGCCCGGCCGAGCCGCGCGCCGAGCAGCCCGGCGCCCGTCACCCCGAGCAGCCCCGCACCGAGAGCGGCGGCGAACACCGCGCCCACGGTGACCTCGGACAGCCCCGCCTGGACCACGCCGATGCGGCTGCTCACGCCCCACAGCGCGTTCTGCGCCATGGACCAGACGAGCATCCCGCCCGCCAGGACGAGCCCGGAGCGGCGGTGCGGCAGCCGGCCGGTGACCGGCGAGCTGGTCTCCTCCGCCGTACGTGCACCGTCGAGCCGGGCGGTCGCGGGCCAGACGAGCAGGGCGACCAGGGCGATCGCGGCGAACGGAAGCCGGTGACCGCCACCGAGGTGAGGGATCGTCAGGTAGAGGACGCCCGCCGTGGCGGACACGGTGAGCAGCCCGAGCGAGGACGTCCGGTGGGGGTCCCGCCGGGCGGCGATCCCGGACGCGGCGACCGCGGTCGCCGTGCCGGAACCGAAGCCGCCGACCATCACACCGAGCACCACCAGCGGCACGGACCCGGCGAGCGCGGCACAGCCGTAGCCGACGGCGGCCAGCACCAGCCCGGCCCGGGCGGGGGTACGGGCCCCGAACCGCTCGACCCGGCCCGCCAGGGCGAAGCCGGCACCGGCCGAGCTGAGGAGCAGGGCGCTGCCGACCAGACCGGCTTGGGCGGGACTCAGCCCGAGATGGGCGCTGAGCCGGCCGACGACGGTGGGCAGCAGGTAGGAGGCGAGGTAACCGGCGGTGAACACGGCCACCAGGGGCCACGCGGCACCAGGGCGCGAGGACATGGGCGTTCCTGAAGACATGCCTGAGCAGGCAGGGGGAGGGGAGGGGTACTGCGAAAGGCGAAAAGGCAAGGGGGAGGTAAGGCGAGGGAGGTAAGGCAAGGGGGTGGAGCGGGAGGGGGCGCTGCGGGAAGGCATGGGGGTGCTGCGGGAGATATGGCGCTATGCCAGGGGATTGCGGCTCTCGTCGGACAACGTCCCCGAAGGTGCTCGCGGGGCAATTTGTATCAAGCGCCTCCGGCTCCCCGAAAGTCGCCCCGATGTGATCTGAGTCACTTATGCGTTTATGCAGTCGAACACCGGGTATTAGCGCATGTTTATGCAGGTCAGGCGTGCTGCGAACACATGGGCGCGGACACTGCGTTCCCCTCCGCGGATCGGGCAGACTGGCCGCACCTCACACGGTCCGGATCCCGCCGCGATCCGCCGCACGACCCCGGGAGCGCACGGTGAGCACAGACACTCCGGGCATCGACCCGCTGGAGGCGCTGCGCGCCCCGCGCGACCCCGCCTGCGACGTCTTCCTGACGGGCCCGGTCTTCCTCGACATCATCTTCACGGGCCTCGACAGCGCCCCCGTGCGCGGCACCGAGTCCTGGGCCCGGGGGATGGGCTCCAGCCCCGGCGGCGTCGCCAACATGGCCACCGCCCTCGCCCGCCTCGGCCTGCGCACCGCCCTCGCCGCCGCTTTCGGGGACGACCACTACGGCGAGTACTGCTGGGACGCCCTGGAGCAGGGCGAGGGCATCGACCTGTCCATGTCGCACACCGTGCCCGGCTGGCACTCCCCGGTCACCGTCTCCATGGCGTACGAGGGCGAGCGCACGATGGTCTCGCACGGCCACGAGGCCCCAGCCCCGGCTCCCACCGCCCGAACCGGAAGCCGGGCAGGAACCACCGGAGCCACCGGAGCCACCGGAGTCACCGGAGCCGCAGGAGCCGCAGGAACCAGAGGAGCCTCAGGAACCACAGGAATTACAGGAGACTCCGGGACCTCCGGAACCTCCACCGACGCCACCGCCCCGGTCTTCCCGCAGTGCCCTCCGCGCGCCCGCGCCGCCGTCGCCTCGCTCACCCCGGGCCGGAGCGAACCCTGGGTGGCCACCGCCGCCCGTGCCGGTGCGCTCGTCTTCGGCGACGTCGGGTGGGACGAGACCGGCCGCTGGGACCTGGACGCCCTGCCCGACCTGGGGCACTGCGAGGCGTTCCTGCCCAACGCGGAGGAGGCGATGCGCTACACCCGTACCGACTGCCCGCGCGCCGCCGCGCACGCACTCGCCGAACGCGTCCCGCTCGCCGTGGTCACCCTGGGCGCGGAGGGCGCGTACGCCGTCGACGGGCGCACCGGCACCGCAGCGGCGGTGCCCGCCATCGAGGTGGAGGCGCTCGACCCGACCGGCGCGGGGGACGTCTTCGTCGCCGGTTTCGTGACCGGCACCCTCGCCGACTGGCCGCTCGCCGACCGGCTCGCCTTCGCCGGACTCACCGCCGCGCTCTCGGTCCAGGAGTTCGGCGGCTCGCTCTCCGCCCCCGGCTGGGCCGAGATCGCCGCCTGGTGGCAGTTGATCCGCACCTGCGACCGCCAGGACCCGGCCGCCCTGGAGCGCTACGCCTTCCTGGACGACATGCTGCCCGCCACGGCCCGGGCCTGGCCCCTGCGGCGCGCGGTGCCCACGATCGGCTTCCGCCAGTGAGCGGGCGGCGGCCGGTCGCGCAGGCGGGCGCCGGGCCGGGTCGCACACACGGCCGGTAAAACCCCTCGGTGTTGTCACTGCCAGGTCGTAGGCTTGGTAACCCAGAGGTTGTCGAGCAGCGAGAACCCTGCAACGGGAGGTATGCGCAGGCCATAGGGCCGGCCCATGACTCAGTCACCCACACAGCCGCAGGCGCGTGCCCAGATCAGGATCCCGGCCGCACACCCCATGGTGATGCTCCTCGGATCGGGCGACTCGCTGTTGCGCGTGATCGAAGAGGCTTTCCCGGCGGCCGACATCCATGTCCGGGGCAACGAGATCAGTGCCACGGGCGAGGCCGCAGACGTCGCTCTCATCCAACGCCTGTTCGACGAGATGATGCTCGTGCTCCGCACCGGAGCGCCGATGACGGAGGACGCAGTGGAACGGTCGATCGCCATGCTCAGGGCGGCCGGCAACGGACAGGGAGACCCCCAGCGCGAGACGCCCGCCGAGGTGCTCACACAGAACATCCTCTCCAACCGCGGCCGCACCATCCGCCCCAAGACGCTCAACCAGAAGCGGTACGTGGACGCGATCGACGAGCACACGATCGTGTTCGGCATCGGTCCCGCCGGTACGGGCAAGACCTACCTCGCCATGGCCAAGGCGGTCCAGGCCCTGCAGTCCAAGCAGGTCAGCCGGATCATCCTGACCCGGCCCGCGGTCGAGGCGGGGGAGCGGCTCGGCTTCCTGCCGGGCACCCTGTTCGACAAGATCGACCCGTATCTGCGTCCGCTCTACGACGCGCTGCACGACATGCTTGACCCCGACTCGATCCCGCGGCTGATGGCGGCGGGCACGATCGAGGTCGCGCCGCTGGCGTACATGAGGGGTCGCACGCTGAATGATGCTTTTATCATCCTGGACGAGGCGCAGAACACCAGCGCCGAGCAGATGAAGATGTTCCTCACCCGCCTCGGCTTCGACTCCAAGATCGTCATCACCGGTGACATCACCCAGGTCGACCTGCCGAGCGGCACCAAGAGCGGGCTGCGGCAGGTCCAGGAGATCCTGGAGGGCGTGGAGGACGTGCACTTCTCCCGTCTCACCTCCCAGGATGTCGTCCGGCACAAGCTCGTCGGCCGTATCGTCGACGCGTACGAGAAGTACGACAGCCGAAACGGTCAGCAGGACGGTCGGGCGGAAGGCCGCCAGGACGGCCGGCGCGACCGCCGAAAAGGGAAGTAGCCGCAGCGCACCATGTCGATCGACGTCAACAACGAGTCCGGAACCGAGGTCGACGAGCAGGCGATCCTCGACATCGCCCGCTACGCACTGGCCCGGATGCGGATCCACCCGCTGTCCGAGCTCTCGGTGATCGTGGTGGACACCGACGCCATGGAGCAGCTGCACATCCAGTGGATGGACCTCCCCGGCCCGACCGATGTCATGTCCTTCCCGATGGACGAGCTGCGTCCGCCGGCCAAGGACGACGAGGAGCCCCCGCAGGGGCTCCTCGGTGACATCGTGCTCTGCCCGGAGGTCGCGAAGAAGCAGGGCGAAGAGGCCCCGACGCAGCACTCCATGGACGAGGAGCTCCAGCTCCTGACCGTCCACGGGGTGCTGCACCTGCTGGGGTACGACCACGAGGAGCCGGACGAGAAGGCCGAGATGTTCGGTCTCCAGGCCGCCATCGTGGACGGCTGGCGCGGTGAGCGCGGGCTCACCGGCGCGTCCCCCGCCCCCACCGTCTCGTGAGTACCCCGCTGATCGTCGGCGCCGTCCTGCTGGTCATGGTCGGCTGGCTGGCAGCCTGCGCCGAGGCCGGGATCGCCCGCACGTCCAGCTTCCGGGCGGACGAGGCGGTCCGGTCCGGTCGGCGCGGCAGCGCGAAGCTCGCGCAGATCGCGGCCGACCCGACCCGCTATCTCAACGTCGCCCTGCTGGTGCGGGTCGCCTGCGAGATGTCGGCCGGGGTCCTCGTCACCTACGTCTGCCTCCAGGAGTTCCCGGAGACCTGGGAGGCGCTGGCCGTCGCGATGGGCGTGATGGTCCTCGTCTCCTACGTGGCCATCGGCGTCTCCCCGCGCACCATCGGCCGCCAGCACCCGCTGAACACGGCCACGGCCTCGGCGTACGTCCTGCTGCCGCTGGCCAGGATCATGGGCCCGATCCCGCAGCTGCTGATCCTCGTCGGCAACGCGCTGACCCCGGGCAAGGGGTTCCGCAAGGGCCCGTTCGCCAGCGAGGCGGAGCTGCGCGCGATGGTCGACCTCGCCGAGGCGGAGTCGCTGATCGAGGACGACGAGCGCCGCATGGTGCATTCCGTCTTCGAGCTGGGCGACACCCTGGTCCGCGAGGTCATGGTGCCGCGCACCGACCTCGTCTCCATCGAGCGCTACAAGACGATCCGCCAGGCCCTCACCCTCGCCCTGCGCTCCGGCTTCTCCCGGATACCGGTCACGGGGGAGAACGAGGACGACGTCGTCGGGATCGTCTATCTGAAGGACCTCGTCCGCAAGACGCACATCAACCGCGAGTCCGAGTCCGACCCCGTCTCCACCGCGATGCGCCCCGCCGCCTTCGTCCCCGACACCAAGAACGCCGGGGACCTGCTGCGCGAGATGCAGCAGGAACGCAGCCATGTCGCGGTCGTCATCGACGAGTACGGCGGCACCGCGGGCATCGTCACCATCGAGGACATCCTGGAGGAGATCGTCGGCGAGATCACCGACGAGTACGACCGGGAGCTGCCGCCCGTCCAGGAGCTGGAGAACGGCTGCTACCGGGTCACCGCCCGCCTCGACATCGGGGACCTCGGCGATCTCTTCGGGCTCGACGAGTACGACGACGAGGACGTGGAGACCGTCGGCGGCCTCCTCGCCAAGGCGCTCGGCCGGGTCCCGATCGCGGGTGCCTCCGCCGTCGTCGAGCTGCCGGACCAGCGCCAGCTCCGGCTCACCGCGGAGTCCCCGGCGGGCCGCCGGAACAAGATCGTCACGGTGCTCGTGGAGCCCGAGCACCAGGAACCCGAGGAGAAGGAAGCGGAATGACGCCGGAGCGGCTGAGGGCCTTCTGCCTGGAGTTCAACGCGAGCGTGGAGGAGTTCCCGTTCGGCCCGGAGACCTCGGTCTTCAAGGTGCTCGGCAAGATGTTCGCCCTCACCGCCCTGGACGCCCGCCCGCTCACGGTCAACCTCAAGTGCGACCCCGACGAGGCGATCCGGCTGCGCGAGACGCACACCGCGATCGTGCCCGGCTGGCACATGAGCAAGCGGCACTGGAACACGGTCACCGTCTCCGGTGTCCCCGACCGGCTGCTGCGCGAGATGATCGAGGACTCCTACGACCTGGTGGTCGCCGGACTCCCGAAAGCGGAACGGCTCCGCCTGGACCGTCCCTAGGGTGCGGACGCACGTGAACGGGCCCGCTCCTCCCCCGTGGGGAGCGGGCCCGTCCTCGTACCGCCGGGGAGCTCAGCCCCGGCGCAGCCCGGCCGCCACCACCGCGCCCGCCGCCAGCAGGATCGCCGCGGCGGCCGCCACCACCGTCCGTACGCCGTCGAACAGCGAGCCCTGCGTGGTGGCCAGCACCCCCAGCAACGGGATGCCGACCGTCAGGCCCACCTGCTGGGTCGTGGTGACCAGACCGGTCGCGAGGCCCTGCTCGTCGTTCGGGACGCCGGACGTCACGGTCAGCCCGTACGCGATGATCGCGCCCAGGTGGAACATGCTCGCCAGCGACACCGCGACCGTCGCCAGCCACACGCCCGACTCCGCGCCCAGGCCCAGCAGCACGCCGATGAACAGCCCCTGGCCGATGAGGGACAGGGCCAGCGTCCGGCGGGCGCCGAACCGGCCGATCACCCTCGGCGCGAACATCCCCGCCACCACCGACAGCAGCCCCTGGACCCCGAAGACCAGCCCGGTGGCGAACGGCGAGAGGTCCAGGATCTCCTGGAGGTACAGGGTCAGGACGAAGACGACCGTGCTCATCATCGAGAAGGTCACCAGACCACCCAGGTTGCCGAAGGCCACCGTCCGCCGCCGCAGCATCGGCAGCGACACCAGGGGGGCCGCCGTCCGGGACTCCACCACGACGAACGCGCACAGCAGCACGACCCCGAGAACCAGCGTCACCACCACGTCCGCACCGCCGAAGCCGCGCTCCGCCGCCGTGGTCAGGGCGTAGATCAGCGCCAGCAGACCACCGGTGACGCTCACCGCTCCCGGCACGTCCAGCCGCGGCCGGTCCGCCGCCCGCGACTCCTCCAGCGCCCTCGGCGCCACCGCCAGCACCCCGAGCGACGCCACCGCCAGCAGGCCCATCGTGGAGCGCCAGCCCAGTGTGTCGGTCAGGACGCCCCCCGCGACCATCCCCACCGTGAAGCCGAGGGACAGCAGCGTCCCGCTGATCCCGAGAGCCCGGTCACGCAGCGGCCCCTCCGGGAACGTGGTCGTCAACAGGGACATCCCCGTCGGCACGATGACCGCGGCCCCCAGCCCCTGGAGCGCCCGCCCCGCGAGGAAGGAGGCCGGGTCCCAGGCCAGCGTCGCCAGGAGGGACGCCGCGCCGAACAGGGTGAGCCCCGCGAGGAACAGCCTGCGCCGTCCGTACAGATCGGCGATCCTCCCGAACAGCAGCAGGAAGCCCCCCGACGGCAGCGCGAACGCGGTCACCGCCCACTGGAGCCCCGTGGTGCTCAGCCCCAGGTCCTTGCCGAGTACGGGCAGCGCCACGTTCAGTACGGAGAAGTCCAGCGCCACCATGAACTGGGCGGCGCACAGCACGAAGAGGACCAGCCGGGCCCGGCCCGAGAGCCGGGGCGGTGCGGAAGCCGAAGCGGAGGACGCGGGAGCGGAAGCAGAGGTGGGAGGGGTTTCGATCGCCATGCGTCCCACCCTGCGGCGGCCGGAATATCCGTGGGGAGCGGGAACTTATCCTGGTGCCCGCACCACCAGGCAGGCGCACACACGGACACCAGGGGGAGTACGTGGCCACACCGGCCCAGCAGGCGACGGACGACACGAAAGCCCACCGCCTCGCCGAACTGCGGGAGTTCCTCCGCAGCCGCCGGGCCCGCGTCACCCCGGACGAGGCGGGTCTGCCGGGCGGCGCCCGCCGCCGTACCCCGGGCCTGCGCCGCGAGGAGGTCGCCGTCCTCGCCGGGGTGGGCGTCTCCTGGTACCAGTGGCTGGAGCAGGGCCGAGACATCACCGTCTCCCCGCAGGTGCTGGACTCCGTCGCCCGCGTCCTGCGCCTGAGCAGCGCCGAGCGCCGCCACCTGTACGTCCTGGCCGGGCTGAACGCGCCCCCGCCCGAGGTCGATCCGGCGCACGCCGACATGTGCGAGGGGCTGACCCGGCTCATCGACGCCTGGATGCCGTACCCGGCCCACATCATGGACCGGTACTGGAACACCGTTCTGTACAACGACGCGGCCGCCGGGGTCCTCGGCATGCGCCCGGACATCCGGCAGAACTGCCTGATCGCCTTCTTCACCGACCCCGTCTACCGCTCCCGCACGGGGGCGGGCTGGGACGCGCTGGCCCCGCAGGTGGTGGCCCAGTTCCGGGCGGCCTGCTCGGAAGCGCCGGAGGACGACGGGTTCCGGGTGATCGCCGAGGAGGCGAGGGCGGCCAGCCCGCTCTTCGCCGAGCTGTGGGAGCGGCACGACATCGCCCCCGCCGGGCAGAACCGCAAGGAGGTCGAGCACCCGCTCGTCGGCCGCCTGTGCCTGGAGGCCACCCAACTGCGGGTGCCCGCCCGGCCGGACCTGGTGATCGTGCTGCACACCCCGCTGCCCGACACCGGCTGCGAGGCCCGGCTCCAGTGGCTCGCCTCGCCCGAGGGCCGGCGCGGGTCGATGTATCCGGTGCGGTCGTGAGTGGTCCCGGGGCGCCCCGCCGCCCGGCACTCCCCGGCGGGACCGATGCAGGGGTGGCCCGCTCGGCCGGCCCGTCGCCCGCTTCGTATGCTCGTGCCATGACCGACACCACCGACACCACCGGCCTCGACGCCGAGGACCGCAAGATCGTCACCCTGGCGCGCAGCGCCCGCGCCCGCAACGGCGTGCCCGAGGGCGCGGCCGTACGCGACGAGACGGGGCGTACGTATGTCGCGGGCACGGTGGCGCTGGAGTCGCTGAAGCTCAGCGCGCTGCAGACCGCCGTCGCCATGGCCGTGGCCAGCGGCGCCACGTCGCTGGAGGCGGCGGCCGTCGTCTCCGCCGCCGAGACCCCCTCCGACGACGACCGGGCCGCGGTGCGCGACCTGGGCGGACCTGACACCCCGGTGTTCCTCGCGGGCCCGGACGGCACGCTGCGGGTACGCGTCACGGCGGGCTGAGCGAGCGCCCCGGCGGCCGTTCCCCCCGGCGGTTCCGGCGCGTCCCGGCGTACCGCTGTACGAGAGCCCCGCCGGGATCGGGGAGAATGGTCGCCATGAGCGCTCGACCGAACCAAGAATCCGCTGCCCAGCAAGCGGAGACCACCTCCCCCCACCGGGCCGGCTTCGCCTGCTTCGTGGGCCGCCCCAACGCGGGCAAGTCCACCCTCACGAACGCTCTGGTCGGTCAGAAGGTGGCGATCACCTCCAACCGCCCGCAGACCACCCGGCACACCGTGCGCGGCATCGTGCACCGTGACGACGCGCAGCTGATCCTGGTCGACACCCCCGGCCTCCACAAGCCGCGCACGCTGCTGGGCGAGCGGCTCAACGACGTCGTGCGGACCACCTGGGCCGAGGTCGACGTCATCGGCTTCTGCCTGCCCGCCGACCAGAAGCTCGGCCCCGGCGACAAGTACATCGTCAAGGAGCTCGCGGGGATCAGGAAGACCCCCAAGATCGCCATCATCACCAAGACCGACCTGGTCGAGTCCAAGGCGCTCGCCGAGCAGCTCCTCGCCGTCTCCGCGCTCGCGGAGGAACTGGGCTTCGAGTGGGCCGAGATCGTGCCGGTGTCGGCCGTGGGCGACAAGCAGGTCGACCTGCTCGCCGATCTCATCGCCCCGCTGCTCCCCGAGAGCCCGCCGCTCTACCCGGAGGGCGACCTCACCGACGAGCCGGAGATGGTCATGGTCGCGGAGCTGATCCGCGAGGCCGCGCTGGAGGGCGTACGCGACGAGCTGCCGCACTCGATCGCGGTCGTCGTCGAGGAGATGCTTCCCCGTGAGAACCGCCCGGCGGACAAGCCGCTGCTGGACATCCACGCCAACGTCTACATCGAGCGCCCCAGCCAGAAGGGCATCATCATCGGCCCGAAGGGCAAGCGGCTGAAGGACGTCGGCACCAAGTCCCGCAAGCACATCGAGGCACTGCTCGGTACGCCGGTCTTCCTGGACCTGCATGTGAAGGTCGCCAAGGACTGGCAGCGCGACCCGAAGCAGCTGCGGAAACTGGGCTTCTAGCCCGGGCACGTCCGGCGGCCGGAGGCCGACGCAGCCGTGCGAAGCCGTGAGGCCCCCCCCCGGGGCCGATGCGTGCGAGCGCGGCAGAGGGAAGAGGTCCCGGGGCAGCTGCGGAAGCTGGGGTTCTGACCTCTCGCCGGCTTGGGTGCCGATCTCACGCGCCCTCCTTGAGGACGCGTGAGATCAGCGTGCGCTGCGCCCCGGTCAGATCGGGGTCAGCGCAGTACACGGTGCGGCCGTCGACGGTGATCGCGTACCGGAAGCCGTCCGGGACCCCGGCCGACGGGGTGTCCCGCGCCGCGCCGAGCGCCTCATCGGCGAGGGACCGCCACTCGGCGGCGTCCGCCCGGCCCTCCGTGTCGACCTCATGGCGGCGGGCGATGCCGGCGAAGCCGCCGGTCCGGCTGACCTGAATACGCATGGGGTCCTGTCTATCGGGGGCCGGACGGGCACTCAACCCCGCCCGCCGGCCGGGCACTCGGTGGTCCGGGCCAGGCGGGTGGTGCGGTGGGAGGTCGGGTCACGCCCGGGCGGGGCACTCGGGGTCCGGGTCAGGCCCGGGTGGGAACGCCCACCTCCGACCAGGCCTTGAGGACCGCCTCCCGCTCGTCCGCCTCGCCGAAGCGGGCGCCCGCCGCCGCGACCGTCAGCCGGGCGAACTCCGCGAAGTCCGCGTTCGCCGTCAGCTCGCCGCCGGTCAGCACGTCGAACCAGATCTGCCCGGCGCGCTCCCAGGAATTCCCGCCCAGCGCGGTGGCCAGGAGGTAGAACGCGCGGTTGGGGATGCCGGAGTTGAGGTGGACACCGCCGTTGTCCTCCTCCGTCTCGATGTAGTCGTCCATGGAGGCGGGCTGCGGGTCCTTGCCGAGGACGTCGTCGTCGTACGCCGTGCCCGGGGCCTTCATCGAGCGCAGGGCGTCCCCGCTGACCCGGGGCGCGAGCAGGCCGGCGCCGATCAGCCAGTCGGCCTGCTCGGCGCTCTGGCCCAGCGAGTACTGCTTGACCAGGGAGCCGATCACGTCGGACACGGACTCGTTGAGCGCGCCCGACTGGCCCTCGTAGCGCAGGTTGGCGGTGTACTGGGTGAGGCCGTGGGCCAGCTCGTGGGCGATCACGTCGACCGCGACGGTGAAGTCGAGGAAGATCTCGCCGTCGCCGTCCCCGAAGACCATCTGCTCGCCGTCGAAGAACGCGTTGTTGTACTCCCGGCCGTAGTGCACGGAGCCGATCAGCGGGAGGCCCTTGCCGTCGATCGAGCTGCGCCCGTAGGCCGAGAGCAGCAGCTCGAAGGTGGCGCCGAGCCCGGCGTACGCGCGGTTGACGCTGGCGTCGGAGGTGGGCTTGTCGCCCTCCTCGCGGACCTTGACGCCCGGCAGGGTGGTTCCCGTTTCGCAGTCGTACAGGATGCGCTGCGGCTTGCTGGGGACCGCGCCGGCGGTGTGCCGGGCCGGTGTCGTGGCGAGCGCGGTGATCCGGCGGCGGTCACGGCTCAGGGCGTCGGCCGCCAGGGTGCGGCGGGCCGGGTCCGCGAGCCGGGCGTCGGCGGACCGGGAGAGGTGATCGAGGACGTGGGGCGGAACGATGGTGCAGAAGACGGGGTTGAGCTCGCCGTCGGTTCGAAGGTGCATACACACGACTGTGGCACTCCGTCACCGTGCTGTCACTGGTTGCGACGATGATTGACGAAATGGAGTGATGAGTCACTGTTTACCCGTCATCGATGCCCGGTCCCGCATACTGATACGGACCGACACCACGGGCCACACTCGGTTACGCTCGTCGCATCATGCGTTTCGGGCTGCTTCTTCTTAGCTGCCGCGGCGAGGGCCTGTAGTCGTAGGCCGACCCCCTCCCCGCGGAGTCTGGTGCTGCAGCGACACAGTCGGCCGATCCCCGCTGGACCGAGGAGCCCTACGCCATGACCACCGTGAATCCCGCCGGTAATTCTGTCGGCCGCCCCACCCCGATCACCAACGCGACGCAGCTGCAGAAGCCCTCCGGGATGCCGGTCCACAAGTACGGCCGCTACGAGGCCGTCGACATCCCCGACCGCACCTGGCCCGACAACCGCATCACCGTGGCGCCCCGCTGGCTGTCCACCGACCTGCGCGACGGCAACCAGGCCCTGATCGACCCGATGTCCCCGGCCCGCAAGCGCGAGATGTTCGACCTGCTGGTGAAGATGGGCTACAAGGAGATCGAGGTCGGCTTCCCGTCCTCCGGTGAGACCGACTTCGCGTTCGTACGCTCCATCATCGAAGAGGGCGCGATCCCCGAGGACGTGACGATCTCCGTCCTGACGCAGGCCCGCGAGGAGCTGATCGAGCGCACCGTGGAGTCCCTGGTCGGCGCCCACCGGGCCACCGTCCACCTGTACAACGCCACCGCCCCGACCTTCCGCCGCGTCGTCTTCCGCGGTTCGCGCGAAGAGGTCAAGCAGATCGCGGTGGACGGCACCCGGCTGGTCATGGAGTACGCCGAGAAGATCCTGGGCCCGGAGACGATCTTCGGCTACCAGTACAGCCCGGAGATCTTCACCGACACCGAGCTGGACTTCGCCCTGGAGGTCTGCGAGGCCGTCTGCGACGTGTGGCAGCCGGAGGAGGGCCGCGAGATCATCCTCAACCTGCCCGCCACCGTGGAGCGCTCCACGCCCTCCACCCACGCGGACCGCTTCGAGTGGATGTCCCGCAACCTGACCCGCCGCGAGCACGTCTGCCTGTCGGTCCACCCGCACAACGACCGGGGCACCGCCGTCGCCGCCGCCGAGCTGGCCATCATGGCCGGAGCCGACCGCATCGAGGGCTGCCTGTTCGGGCAGGGCGAGCGCACCGGCAACGTCGACCTGGTCACCCTGGGCATGAACCTGTTCTCCCAGGGCGTCGACCCGCAGATCGACTTCTCGCAGATCGACGAGATCCGCCGCACCAGCGAGTACTGCAACCAGATGGAGATCCACCCGCGCCACCCCTACGCGGGCGATCTGGTCTACACCGCCTTCTCCGGCTCCCACCAGGACGCCATCAAGAAGGGCTTCGACGCGATGGAGAAGGACGCGGCGGCCCAGGGGAAGACGGTCGACGACATCGAGTGGGCCGTGCCGTACCTGCCGATCGACCCGAAGGACGTCGGCCGCTCCTACGAAGCCGTCATCCGCGTCAACTCGCAGTCCGGCAAGGGCGGTATCGCGTACGTCCTGAAGAACGACCACAAGCTGGACCTGCCGCGCCGCATGCAGATCGAGTTCTCCCGGATCATTCAGGCCAAGACCGACGCCGAGGGCGGCGAGGTCACCCCGACGCAGATCTGGTCCACCTTCCAGGACGAGTACCTGCCCAACGCAGACAACGCGGGTGCGCGCTGGGGCCGCATCCAGCTGCGCTCCGGCCAGACCACCTCCGACACCGACGGCACCGACACCCTGACCGTCGAAGCCGTCGTGGACGGCGTCGACACCGTCCTGACCGGTTCCGGCAACGGCCCGATCTCCGCGTTCTTCGAAGCGCTGCAGGCCATCGGTATCGACGCCCGGCTGCTGGACTACACCGAGCACACGATGAGCGAGGGAGCCAGTGCCCAGGCCGCCTCGTACATCGAGTGCGCGATCGACGGCAAGGTCCTGTGGGGCATCGGCATCGACGCCAACACCACCCGCGCCTCCCTGAAGGCGGTCGTCTCCGCCGTCAACCGCGCGACCCGCTGACGCCGAACGGGCACGACCCGAACCCCGACCGCCCCGCTCCGGGAGGTCGGGGTTCGGCCATATCCGAGGGTTGTGACGTCCAAGAGGCTGACGCCCCCTCGTGAATGTGGCTAACATCACGTCCAACACACGGCAGTGTTGCCGGAGCGTTACGGAGGTGTGCGACGTGCGATCAGCCAAAGGACAACGCGCTCTGAGGCCGGTCCTCTGCGGCGTTCGCACGGTCTGGGACGCCGTCGGCGACGGCGTCTTCTTCTGCCCCTGCTGCGGGGGAGACCGCAACTACCGCCGGCTCACCGGCCGCCGCCGGCTCACCGTCCTCGGCGTCCCGCTGGTCGGCCGGGGCGAGGCCGAGCCCGTCGTCGAGTGCGCCGCCTGCCTGGCCCACCACGCCCCCGAGGCGCTGGACCATCCCACCACGACCCGGTTCTCCGCGATGCTCCGCGAGGCCGTCCACACCGTCACCCTGGCCGTCCTCGCAGCCGGGGGCACCACCTCCCGCACGGTCCTGGAGGCCGCCGTCGCCACCGTGCGCGACGCCGGGCTCGACGACTGCACCCAGGAGCAGCTGTTCACCGTCGTCGAGGTGCTCGCCGCCGACACCGGCCGCGGCTCCGGCGCCGACCCGGCCGCCGAGGCCTGCGGCCCGACCCTCGCCATCGAACTGCACGAGGTGCTGGCCCCGCTCGCCCCGCACCTGGCCGGTGCCGGCCGCGAGTCCGTCCTCCTCCAGGGGGCCCGGATCGCCCTGGCCGACGGGCCCTACTGCGCCGCCGAGCGCCAGGTCCTGACGACCGTCGGCAGCGCGCTGGGCATCCCCGCCGAGGAGACCGCCCGGGTGCTGGCCGAGGCGGCCCGTACGCCGTCGTAGGCCCGCAGGCAGCCTCGTACGCCCGCGTGGACGGGCATACGAACCGGTAAGCCGGTAAAGAGGCCCCAGGGCCCTCGCCGGCCGCCCCCGGTGGGCGACAATGGGCCCATGAGCTTGTTCCGGGACGACGGCATCGTGCTGCGTACGCAGAAACTGGGCGAGGCCGACCGGATCATCACGATCCTGACCCGCGGCCACGGCCGGGTCCGCGCCGTCGCCCGCGGGGTGCGCCGCACCAAATCCAAGTTCGGCGCCCGACTGGAGCCCTTCTCCCACGTCGACGTGCAGTTCTTCGCGCGCGGCAGCGAGCTGGTCGGCCGCGGGCTGCCGCTCTGCACCCAGAGCGAGACGATCGCCCCGTACGGCGGCGGGATCGTCGCCGACTACGCCCGGTACACCGCGGGCACCGCGATGCTGGAGACCGCCGAGCGGTTCACCGACCACGAGGGCGAACCGGCCGTCCAGCAGTATCTGCTGCTCGTCGGCGGCCTGCGCACCCTCGCCCGGGGTGAGCACGCCCCCCATCTGATCCTGGACGCGTTCCTGCTGCGCTCGCTCGCGGTCAACGGGTACGCGCCCAGCTTCGAGGACTGCGCCAAGTGCGGAATGCCCGGTCCGAACCGGTTCTTCTCCGTCGCGGCGGGGGGCGTCATATGCGGTGACTGCCGGGTCCCCGGCAGCGTCGTACCCTCGGCACAGGCCCTGGAACTGCTGAGCGCGCTGCTCAGCGGCGACTGGGCGACGGCGGACGCGTGCGAGGCGCGTCATGTCAGGGAGGGGAGCGGGCTGGTGTCCGCCTATCTGCACTGGCATCTGGAGCGCGGCCTGCGCTCGCTGCGGTACGTCGAGAAGTGACGCGGTGCGTCGGGCAGACGGCGCGGTGCGTGGAGAAGTGACACAGGGAGACTGAGAAGCTCATGGCAGTACGCGGGATCCTCGGCGGCCGTAACCGGCGCACGTACAAGACCCCCGAGCCGCACCCCTCGGGCGCGACGCCGCCGAAGATCCCCGGCGAGCTGGTGCCCCAGCACGTCGCCGTCGTGATGGACGGCAACGGCCGCTGGGCCAAGGAGCGGGGTCTGCCCCGCACCGAGGGCCACAAGGTCGGTGAGGGCGTTGTTATGGACGTGCTCAAGGGCTGCATCGAGATGGGCGTGAAGAACCTCTCGCTCTACGCCTTCTCCACGGAGAACTGGAAGCGGTCGCCGGACGAGGTGAAGTTCCTGATGAACTTCAACCGGGACGTGATCCGCCGCCGCCGCGACGAGATGGACGAGCTCGGCATCCGCATCCGCTGGGTGGGCCGCATGCCCAAGCTGTGGAAGTCCGTCGTCCAGGAGCTCCAGGTCGCCCAGGAGCAGACCAAGAACAACGACGCGATGACGCTGTACTTCTGCGTGAACTACGGCGGCCGCGCCGAGATCGCGGACGCCGCGCAGCGCATCGCCCAGGATGTGGCGGCCGGGAAGCTGGACCCGTCGAAGGTCAACGAGAAGACCTTCCAGAAGTACATCTACTACCCGGACATGCCGGACGTGGACCTCTTCGTGCGCCCCAGCGGCGAGCAGCGCACCTCGAACTACCTGATCTGGCAGAGCGCCTACGCCGAGATGGTCTTCCAGGACGTTCTTTGGCCGGATTTCGACCGCCGGGACCTGTGGCGGGCCTGCCTGGAGTACGCGCAGCGCGACCGCCGCTTCGGCGGGGCGCAGGAGGCGGAAGCCGCCAAGTGAGCACGGAGAGAGGGGCGGGCCCGGTGCGTGTGCACCGGGCCCGCCCCTCTCTCCGTGCCGTCCGTTACGCCTTCTTCGCGGCGCACTCCGCGCAGGTGCCGAAGATCTCGACGGTGTGCGCGACGTTCACATAGCCGTGCTGGGCGGCGATCATCTCGGCCCACTGCTCGACGGCCGGGCCCTCGACCTCCACGGCCTTGCCGCAGAGCCGGCAGACCAGGTGGTGGTGATGGTCGCCGGTCGAGCACCGGCGGTAGACGGCCTCGCCCTCGGTGGTGCGCAGGACGTCGACCTCACCGGCGTCGGCGAGGGACTGCAGGGTCCGGTAGACCGTCGTGAGGCCCACGGAGTCGCCGCGGTGTTTGAGGACGTCGTGCAGCTCCTGGGCGCTGCGGAACTCGTCGACCTCGTCGAGCGCCGCCGCCACCGCCGCCCGCTGCCGGGTGGACCGGCCGCGTACCGGGGCTGCGTTCGTGCCACTGATCGGCGCCGTGGCCACAGGTGCCTCCTCGTGTCGCCCGTACATGTGTCGGGCCATTGTGCCAGCCCGACCGGGCGCCCTACTCAAACGCGCACGTCGTCCGGTCACGTACGGACGGTCGTCCGCACGGACGGACGGTCACACGTGCACGTCGTCCGCGCCACGCCGGGCCGGTGGTACTTCCAGGGTGCACTCGGCCTCCTTCGTCCCGCTCGCCCGCGCCCGCCCTCGCGCGAGCGGAGCGGCGAGCGCGGTCAGCGCGACGAACACCGCGATGGCCAGCAGCACGATCGTCGCGCCGGGCGGAACGTCCTGGTAGTACGAGGTCACGGTGCCGGTGAGGGTGACGGCCGTGCCGATCACCACGGAGAGCACGAACGTGACCTTGAAGGACTTGGTGATCTGCTGGGCGGCGGCCACCGGCACCACCATCAGCGCGCTGACCAGCAGCAGCCCGACGACCCGCATCGCGACGGTCACCGTCACCGCGGCCGTGACCGCGACCAGCAGGTTCAGCACCCGCACCGGAAGTCCGCAGACCCGGGCGAACTCCTCGTCCTGGCTGACCGCGAACAGCTGCCGCCGCAGCCCCACCGTGACCAGCACCACGAAGGCGGCCAGCACGGAAATGGCGATGACGTCGGAATCGGAGACGGTGGAGAGCGAGCCGAAGAGGTACGAGGTCAGATTGGCGTTGGACCCGGTGTCGGACAGGTTGATCAGCATGACGCCGCCCGCCATGCCCCCGTAGAAGAGCATCGCCAGGGCGAGATCGCCGCGTGTGTGTCCGTACCAGCGGATCAGCTCCATGGTGACCGCGCCGGCCACGGCGACGGCGGTGGCCATCCACACGGGGCTGGTGGAGAGCAGGAAGCCGAGGCCGACGCCGGTCATCGCGATGTGCCCGATGCCGTCGCCCATCAGGGCCTGCCGCCGCTGCACCAGGTAGATGCCGATGGCGGGCGCGGTGATACCGACCAGCACGGCCGCGATGAGCGCCCGCTGCATGAAAGGAGGGTTGAGGAATTCGAAGAGCATCAGGTCAGCAGTCCCGTCCGGACGGGCTCGGCGGCCGCGTGGGGGTGTACGTGGTCGTGGCCGGGCAGGGCGTGCTGGCCGAGCGCCTCGGGCGGCGGCCCGTCGTGCGTCACGCAGCCGTCGCGCAGGACGACGGCCCGGTCGATCAGCGGCTCCAGTGGGCCCAGCTCGTGCAGCACCAGCAGTACGGAGGTGCCGAGCGCCACCTGCTCGCGCAGGGTCGAGGCCAGGATCTCCTGGCTGGCCAGGTCCACCCCCGCCATCGGCTCGTCCATGATCAGAAGCTCCGGCTCGGAGGCCAGGGCGCGGGCGATCAGCACGCGCTGGTGCTGGCCGCCCGACAGGGCGCTCACGGAGTCCTTCGCGCGGTCGGCCAGGCCCACCAGCTCGATGGCGCGCTCCACGGCCGCCCGGTCCGCCTTCCCCGGCCACCGCAGCCCCGTACGGGACAGCCGGCCGGAGGCGACGACCTCGCGGATCGTGGCGGGCACACCGCCCGCGGCCGTGGTGCGCTGCGGGACGTACCCGATCCGGCCCCACCGGCGGAAGCGGCGCAGCTCGGTGCCGAACAGCTCGACGCTGCCGCCGGTCAGCGGGACCTGCCCGATGACCGACCGTACGGCGGTGGACTTGCCGGAACCATTGGCGCCGAGCAGCGCGACGACCTCACCGCGGCGCACGGTCAGGTCGACCCCGCGCAGCACGGGGCGCGCCCCGAGGGTGGCCGTGGCGCCGCGCAGGGCTATGACGGCCTCCTGGGCGGGCCGGGGGGCGGCCTCGCGGGGGGTGCTCTCACGCTCCGGCATGAGCGCCTCCGATCCGAACGTCACAAGTGGTGCGGGTGGTGCGGGTCACTTCGCGCCGAGGGCCTTCTGCAGCGCGGCGAGGTTGGACTTCATGACCTCGATGTAGTCAGCGCCCTGGGACTTCTCCGTGATTCCCTCCAGCGGGTCCAGGACGCCGGTCTTCAGCCCGGTGTCCTTCGCGAGGGTCTTCGCGGTCCTGTCGCTGGCGAGCGTCTCGAAGAAGACCGTGGTGGCCTTCTCCTTCTCCGCGATGGTGTGGATCTCCTGGATCCGGGCAGGGCTCGGCTCGGCCTCGGGGTCGATGCCCGCGATGCCCTGCTGGGTGAGTCCGTAGCGCTCGGCGAGGTAGCCGAAGGCGGAGTGGGTGGTGATGAAGGTCTTGGTGGCGGGGTTCTTCAGCCCGGTCTCGTACGCCGTGTTCAGCTCGCCCAGCTCGGCGACGAGGGCGTCGGTGTTCTTCCTGTAGCCGGCGGCGTGGTCGGGGTCGGCCTTCTCCAGCGACTTGCCGACACCCTTGGCGACCTCGGCGTACTTCACCGGGTCCAGCCAGATGTGCGGGTCGGCGCCGCCCTCCTCGCCGTGGTTGTGGCCGTCGCCCTCGGAGTGCTCCTCGTGGGCTTCCTCGCCCTCGTGGCCGTGGCCCTCTTCGCCTTCGTGGCCGTGCTCGTCCGCGTGCTCTTCGCCCTCGTGGCCGTGGTCGTGGCCGCTGACCTCGGACCCGTGGTTCTCCAGCGTGGTGAGGGTCGCGGCGTCGACGGTGTTCTTCACACCGGACTGCTTGATGGCGTCGTCCACGGCGGGCTGGATGCCCTTGAGGTACAGCACGTAGTCGGACTCGCTGATGGAGCCGATCTGGCGGGGGGTGAGCTCCAGGTCGTGCGGCTCGACGCCCGGCTTGGTGAGGCTGGTGACGGCGACGTGCTCGCCGCCGATCTTCTCGGCCAGGAACTGCATCGGGTAGAACGACGCGGTCACCTTCAGCTTGTCGCCGTTGCCCCCGTCCGCCGCGTCGGAGGTGGAGCAGGCCGAGAGAGCGGTCAGACCGAGGACGACTGCTCCGGCGACGGCGGTGGTGGGTATGAGGCGACGTACGTTCATGACAGTCATTTTCAACAAATGTGGAAACGATTGTCAACAAGGCTGATGAGATGCCCGGAAGATCACGAGACGGCTCCGCGGGACCCCGTACGCCCCCTACCGATTTGATACCGGGGGTGCGCACGCCGGTACCCTGAGCCCTTCGCCGTTCGTCATCGTCGTATGAAGAGAGCACCGTGGCCGCCGACAAGATCGACACCATCGTCAGCCTGAGCAAGCGCCGTGGCTTCGTCTACCCCTGCAGTGAGATCTACGGTGGCCAGAAGGCCGCCTGGGACTACGGGCCGCTGGGCGTCGAGATGAAGGAGAACCTGAAGCGTCAGTGGTGGCGCTACATGGTCACCGCGCGCGAGGACGTGGTCGGTCTCGACTCGTCGGTCATCCTGGCCCCCGAGGTCTGGGTCGCCTCCGGTCACGTCGCCACCTTCTCGGACCCGCTGACCGAGTGCACCTCCTGTCACAAGCGCTACCGCGCCGACCACCTGGAGGAGGCGTACGAGGAGAAGCACGGCAAGCCGCCGGTCAACGGCCTCGCCGACCTCAACTGCCCCAACTGCGGCAACAAGGGCACCTTCACCGAGCCCAAGCAGTTCTCGGGTCTGCTCTCCACCCACCTCGGCCCGACCCAGGACTCCGGCTCGGTCGCCTACCTGCGCCCCGAGACCGCCCAGGGCATCTTCACCAACTTCGGCCAGGTGCTCCAGACCTCGCGCAAGAAGCCGCCGTTCGGCATCGCCCAGATGGGCAAGTCCTTCCGGAACGAGATCACGCCGGGCAACTTCATCTTCCGGACCCGTGAGTTCGAGCAGATGGAGATGGAGTTCTTCGTCAAGCCGGGCGAGGACGAGGAGTGGCAGCAGTACTGGATGGACCAGCGCTGGAACTGGTACACGGACCTCGGCATGCGCGAGGAGAACATGCGCTGGTACGAGCACCCGAAGGAGAAGCTCTCCCACTACTCCAAGCGCACCGCCGACATCGAGTACCGCTTCCGCTTCGGCGGCAGCGAGTGGGGCGAGCTGGAGGGTGTGGCCAACCGCACCGACTACGACCTCAAGGCGCACTCCGAGGCTTCCGGTACCGACCTGCGCTACCACGACCAGGAGGCCCAGGAGCGCTGGACGCCGTACGTCATCGAGCCCGCGGCCGGTGTCGGCCGCGCGATGCTGGCGTTCCTCCTCGACGCCTACGTCGAGGACGAGGCCCCCAACGCCAAGGGCGTCATGGAGAAGCGCACCGTGATGCGCCTCGACCCCCGCCTGGCCCCGGTCAAGGTCGCCGTCCTGCCGCTGTCCCGCAACGCGCAGCTCTCGCCGAAGGCCAAGGGCCTGGCGGCCGACCTGCGCAAGAACTGGAACATCGAGTTCGACGACGCCGGCGCCATCGGCCGCCGCTACCGCCGCCAGGACGAGATCGGCACCCCGTTCTGCGTCACCGTCGACTTCGACACCCTCGACGACAACGCGGTGACCGTGCGCGAGCGCGACACGATGAAGCAGGAGCGCGTCTCGCTGGACCAGATCCAGGCGTACCTGGGCGCGCGTCTGCTCGGCTGCTGACACCCGCGTCCGTGCGTGAGGCCCCCGGTTCCGGGTACGGAACCGGGGGCTTCGTCGTACGGTCCACCGGAGCCCCGCCGCCGTTCCGGGAGGTACGCCATGCCGTCGATCACCACGAGCAAGGTCAGCAGATGGGACCAGCACGGCCGTGAACACGTCGTGCGGGTAAGCAAGTCGGGCATGACACGCCGGCTGACCTGCTCCACCTGCGCCTGGCGGCGCTCGGCGCAGTTCCTGCCCTGGCTCAAGGCCGAGGAGCACCTGGCCCAGGCGCACCAGGCGACGGTCGACCCGACGGCCTGAAGCCCCCCGGGCGGCCCGAGACTTCCGGGCGGCCGAAAAACCCGGTGCGGTGTTCGCGAGGAGCGCGGTACGGTTTCCGCATGTCTTCGTTCTTCCAGATCTACGAGTGAGAGCGCGGTGGGTGCGCACACCCCGCCGCAGCCCGGGGGTCGGTGCGACCGCCCCCGATCACCTTCACCTGACTCACTTCACCTTCCGTAGGGGAGAACACCATGGCCAAGGGCCGTAACAACCTTCTCGGCGTCGGCGGACAGCGCAAGAAGCTGTCCCGCGCCGACCAGCAGGGCGCGGGCTCCGCGCGCGTCGCCGACCGCAAGGTCGCCGAGGACAAGAAGCAGGAGCTGGTCCGCAAGATGCGCGAGCGCGCCGAGGCCCAGGCGGCCGCGACCGCGGAGCCGAGCGCCGACCACGACGGGTCGCCCGCGCAGAGCTGACGCCACGATCACCTGGGACGGGCCCCGGAGGCACTGCCTCCGGGGCCCTGACCGCGTGCGTGCCCACGTCAGCCACGGGGAAGGTTCCGTACACGATTCCTTCAGCGCCGGGTGACGCGGTGCGCGTGCGTGACGTGCGGGGACAACCGAAGCGGGGGCGGGGCGTTGGAGACGAGCAGACAGGAAGTCCTGGCCGTGGTCGAGTCGTTGGCGCGCCCGGCGTCCGCGGAGGAGATCGCCGACGCCGTCGAGGCGGTACGCGTACGTGCGCGGCCACGGTTGACCGAGTTCGACGACCCCGGGGAGTGGGTCACGGAGGAGGAAGTGCTCGGCTTGCTCCGGGAGTTGCAGGAATCAGGTCAGGTCAAGGGGTACGCACGTGACGTGTGGGCGGGCCTGGGAGTCGATCCGCGCGGAACCCTGCGCCCCACCGGACTGCTGTGGTGGCCGCTGGCCAAGTGGCGGGAGGCGGCGGCGCGCCGTGCCCGGCGGGATCTGATCGAGCGGCGGCGCGCGGAGGCCCGGCAGGAGGAAGAGGAACGCGCGAAGCGGGAAAGCCCACTGCGTGAGGCGGTGGAGAGAGTTCTGGAGCAACGGCGTCGGGACGCTCAACGCCCTTACGAGGGCCTCGATCCCTTATGACCGCGGCGTGAGTCGCTGCTGCCGCGAAGCCCTCGACGGATGCCTGCGAACGCCGTCCTGGCGCGATCCAGCATGAAGAATCCGACAGACGGGCCGGCGACAGCCGGTCGTCTCGCACCGCGATGGCGTACGCCGAAACGCGCTTCTCACCTGGGCTTTCACCGGAATCATTCCTCCCCGCGCCGGACGATGCGGGACGGAACCATAGCTCCGTCACCATCGACCTTCACGGCATACGGCTGTGCGGTCAGGCCGGGAGTCAGGGGAGACTGGCGCGATGAACCAGCTACGGGAGACCGTGGGATGCGCCGCCGATGTGCTGGGCGGGTGTCTCATCGGCGCCTACCTGCACGGATCTTCCGTACTCGGGGGTCTCAGACCGGCCAGCGACGTGGACATCCTGCTCGTCTCCCGGAAGCCGATGGACGAGCGGGCACGACGGGCGCTTCTCGATGGTCTGCTCAGGATTTCCGGCTCCGGGGGCAGGGGCCGCCCGGTCGAGCTCACCGTGGTCGTCCAGTCCGAGGTGCGGCCCTGGCGTTACCCTCCGACCTGCGACTTCCTGTACGGCGAGTGGCTGCGCGCCGCGTACGAGGCCGGGACGATCCCCCGGGCCCAGCCGATGCCCGATCTGGCCCTGTTGATCTCGATGACGCTGACGGGCGACCGCCCCCTCACCGGCCCGCGGCCGGCACAGGTCCTCGACCCTGTCCCGTACTCCGACCTGGTCCGGGCGAGCGTGGCGGGCATTCCCGAGCTGCTCGACGACCTGGAGGACGACACCCGCAACGTCCTGCTGACCTTCGCGCGTATCTGGACCACGCTCTCCACCGGCCGCATCATGCCGAAGGACACTGCCGCCGCCTGGGCCCTCGCCCAGCTCCCTCCCGAACACCGCGCCGTGCTGGAACACGCCAGGCATCTCTACCTCAACTGCCGCTACGGCGAGGAGGGATGGAGCGAGCGGCTGTGGACGCGGGTTCGTCCACATGTGGGTCATGTGCTCGCCGAGATCGAACGGCTGAGCAGCGGAGCCGACTGAGTCGGCGTCGTGATGCGGTACGCGGCCTATGGGAACAGGTGGGGATGCTGTCGGGCCAGGTGCTGGGTGATGGCCTGGTCGGTGGGGTCGGTGACTTCCCAGCTGTGTCCGGAGGGGTGTCCGGTGAAGAGTCCGCAGGCGTCGTCGGCGTTGCGGGGGTCACGGTCGGGGCACCAGGGAAGCGGGAGGAGCCGGGCGCGCTCCCGGTCCCACCGGATCCAGACGGCGCTTCCGGGCCGTTCGCCCTCGTCCCACAGCATCGCGCAGTGTTCGCCGTCGTGGTCCTCGCCGAGTTCGCACAGGACGTGCCCGGCCTCCGGGCGGTGGTCATCGGGGACGGACAGGGCGAGTACGTGCTCCGGCGGGGGCAGCAGTGCGACGGCGGTGCACTGGTTCATGGTTACGGGGTCACCCTTCGGGAGAGTCGCCGGAGACGAGCTGTTCGGCGATCAGGTCGCCGAGCGGGTCGGTCACGTCCCAGGAGTGGGCTGCGGTGTGGTGGTCGAAGAGCGCGCACCGCCGTACGAGGCCGGAGTCGAGCCGGCGCAGGACGGCGGGGCACCAGGGTGCGGTCTCGGCCCGGTGGGTGAGCTGGGGGCCGTTGCCGGTCCAGAAGAACCAGAGGGCTGGTGAGTCGGGGGTTCGGCCGGGCCGGAGGTAGGCGGCGTGTTCGGTGTGCGGGCCGGTGGGCGTGCTGTCGTGCTCGCCGAGTTCGCACAGGACGTACGGCTCGGGGTCTGCGGAGCTGTCCGCTCCGGGGGCGGTGAGCCGCAGCACGGCATCGGGAGGGAGAAGGGTGACGGCGGTGCACTGGAGCACGACGTCCAACTCCGTTTCGTGTCGGGGGGCTATCGGTCGGCGGGGCGGCCGTGCCACCCGGCGAGTGTCAGGCTCAGCCCGACGACGGGATCGGAGACGGTGAACAACGCGGGGAATCCGGCCTCCAGGGCCCGTATCGCGTGATCCTGGTGCGCGCCGTGGGTGGCCCAGCGGCGCAACTCCTCGGGCGCGTCCGAGCCGTGGAAATGGACCGGCCGTACGTCCTCGCCGGCCGACAGCCGTACGGGCTCGGGGGTGAGGGGCAGCCCATGGCTGTTGGCCAGGCGGAGCGCCTGCCGCCGGAGCCAGAGGAGGGCGAGCCGCCGGTTGTGTACGACGACCCCGCCGAGGGTGGCGCATCGTTGCCCGTCGCAGACGGTGACCTCGGCGGCGTACCCGGTGACGCGCCTCATGCGGACGGCCCGGGTCCGTCGTGCGGGACGAGCGCCCGCAGCCGGTCGGCCGCCGCCCGGACCTCGGCCACGACGGCGGAGCGGTTCGCGAAGCGATCCAAGATGGCCGCGTCCAACTCGGCGCAGAACAGAGCCCGGTAGGCGGGATCGGACTCGATGCGCACGAGTTCGGTGAGAGGGTGTGAGGGCTGCCGCGGATTCACAGGACCTCGCCCCGGCTGCGGGCGTTGAGCCGAGCCGTACGGGCGCGGAGCTGCTCTATGAGGAGCGCGGGGCGGACGTGGCGGGGCTCGGCCTCCCACTCCGCGCCGCCCCCCACGGGCCTCAGCGACCAGTAGGGGCCGGCGACGCCCCGGAACTCGCCCACGCGGTCGGCGCGGCTGGTGTCGACCAGGAGGGTTCCGAGGGCGGGGAGGCCGGAGGGCTCCTGCTTATTCGGGCGTAAGTTCTCGCCGTACATCGATCGCTCCTCTCCGTAGCCGTTTGGCTACCGGGGCGATTCAGCGTGACCTAGGGTCGAAGCGTCTTCAACGTGGGGATATGGGAGGGCACGTTGGTAAACATCAAGCAGCTGAACCCTGAGGCGAGCCCGCAAGCTGCCTTCGGAGCGCGTCTGCGCAGCATGCGCGAGGAGCGTGGCTGGATCCAGGATCAGGTGGCTGACATGGTCGGCTGCTCGGGCAGGCACATCTCGGCGATCGAAACTGGCCGCAAACCGGCGACTCTGCCTTTCGCGAGGAAAGCGGACCGGTTATTCGATCTCATCGGTACGAGCGAGTCGTTCGAGCGCCAGTGGCAGGAGATGAAGCACGGGAACCTGCTGGAGGGCTTCCCGGAGTACGTGGGGTACGAGGGCCGGGCGGTGGAGATCAGGCTGTTTGACGTCGGTCTCATTCCGGGGTTGTTGCAGACGCCGGACTACGCGAGGGCTGTGGCCTACGGGCACGTGCAGCGCGGATCCATCACCCCAGAACAGGCTGACGAGCGCGTTGCGTTCCTGGCGGAGCGGCAGGCGGCGCTCGTGCGGCCTCGGCCGCCCATGGTGTTCGTGGTCATGGACGAGAGCTGCCTTCATCAGCAGGTCGGCGGTCCGGAGGTCATGGACGCTCAGCTCCAGCGATTGGAGGAGGTGGCGGGGTTGCCCAACTGGATCATCCAGGTTGCACCGTTCAGCCTGGGGGCACGCAGGGCGTTCTATCTGCCGGTGAACCTACTCACCCTCGCTGACCGGTCAATCCTGGCGTACGCGGAGTCCCAGGCGCAGGGGCGGGTCGAGCGCGAAACCTCGTTCGTGGTGCCCATGCTCACGGCCTACCATCAATTTCAGAGCGAGGCGCTGTCGAAGGCGGCGTCTGTGGCCAAGATCAGCCAGTTGCGAAAGGGCACCCCGTGATGACCGAGTCCCCCCGTTGGTTCAAGTCCTCGTACAGCGACAACGGCGGCAACTGCATCGAGGTCGCCGCCAACCTCGCCGCCGCGCGCGGCATCGTCCCGGTCCGTGACTCCAAAGTCGTGGAGGGACCCGTGGTCGAGGTCCCCGCCACCGCGTTCTCGGCGTTCGTCGCCGGCGTCCGGAGCGGGACGTTCGGCACCGTCTGACGAACAGAGCAGCGGGACGCCCCGCCGTGTCGCCCACGACGGGGCATCCCGCTGCTCGGACGAGGTCGTGCTGTCGGCCGACTCGGGAACTGCGAGAGGGAGTGTGGCGTCCGAGGTGTCGTGAAGGAAGAATTCAAGGGTCTTGCCGGTTTCCTCGCTGCCGGTCTGGGTGCCTCGGCGGCGCTCCTCGCCTGGGCGCCGCTGGCGAGGGTCAACGTGGAGGGCGGGTTTGACGGGCGTCACCAGGACCTGAGCGTGCTCTACGTGGACCTGCCCCTCGTTGCTGCGGGGGGCGCCATGGTGGGGCTCGCCTTCTGGTCGCTCACCTTGCGCCGGTTCCATCGCCCGTGGCTCGCCGCCCTGGTCTCGGTCACCGCGATCGCCCTGGGGGTCTGGGGGCTGACGAGCTGGTGGGCTCCCTATCAGGCACCCGAGTTCGCCCACTGAGGCCGTGCCCACACCGGGCGGTATGCGTGATGCGGGTGACAACAAGATCAGTGAGGTGCGCCGCTGACGTGGGTTTTCCCTCTTCTCCGCACCATACTGAACTGGGCGGCGAACGACACGCGATCAGCGTCGCGCCCCTGAAGACTCGTCACCGACCCGGTGGTGGCGGGCAGACGAAGAAGATGTGGTGGGGTCCGGCTCATGTGGCCACGTGTGGACGGTATGCGCGCTCTGGAGCTGGGCACGCGAGGAGAGCTGCGGGAGCGGCTGAACGCTCTCGTACTCGCCGGGGCGAAGACCGCGACGACGGGGTTGCTGGCGGAGTACCGGGAAGAGACGGAGGGCCTGGAGTACGTGGGCGAGCGTCTGGCCCTCCTCGCCAACGACGGGACCCGCCTCGCCACGATCGAGATCACCGCAGTGCAACTCGTCTCCTTCGCGGACGTGCCGTGGGAACACGCGGAAGCAGAGGGCGAGGGTGACAACTCCCTGGAGGAATGGAAGAGCGGACATTCCCGCTTCTGGAAGGCCATCGGCACTCCGGTGACCCCGGAGACGATGCTGGCCTGCCTGCGCTTTCGTACGGTCGCCGATCACTGACCCCAGGCCCCGGAGGCGGCACCCGGAGCCGCAGGACGCAACGCGGGCCCTCCGACAGGGCCAGGCCCCTGTCGCTCTTCACGCCCACTACCTGTGACTGCTTTCCCCCCATCAACGTCAAGGTGGGGCGATCGAGACTCTGACGCGTCGGCTTCCGGACAGGGCCATGCCTTCAGACGGACGTGTGCCGCCCCGCACCTGTACGACGGAGCTCCCGCCCCCAGCAGATTGGCTTGTCAAGCTGCGTAACTACTGTTCAGCGTGGCTACGTGGTGGATGCAGCGCCGAGGACCTGGCATTCGGCGGCAGCAACCGGCTGATCGACGCGCTGTTCGTCTGGGGAAGCCCGGACGAGATCGCTGCCCGGCTCACCGAGCACCGCCAGGCCGGTGCCGACCATGTGGCAGTCCAGGTGGTCACTGATGCCCCGGGCACCTTCGCCCGCCAGGCGTGGCGCGCCCTCGCCCCCGAACCGGTCCCCGCATAGGCGCACGCAGCCCCTCGTGCCCATGCCCTGCTGCCGGCGAGATGGCGCAGCCGGCAGGCGGTGCCATCGCACCGGCTCCTTGCGATGAAAGGCGGTCGGGCACGGATCACGGCTCCGAGGGCACGCGTGCTACCCGCGGCCTGCCCTCACGTCCCTTCCCCCGGACCGACGTTCCGCCGCACGCTGGGGTCCGAGGTGTAGTCCACGACCGGGGGTGAGCGCCCGTGCGCGCACACAGCAGCGAGAAGGAAGAGGCCGAGCAGCGGTCCCCGCAGGGGCGGGCGATGGGCCTCGCGGACACCGAGCCCTTTGCCGGACCGCACCACCACCTGCCACGGGCGGCGGGCAACGCGGCCGTCGCACGCGCGATCGCCCGGGAGCGGCAGGAGGCGCATGGAGAGGCCGGGCATGCGGCCCCGCAGACCGCAGGGCCGGACCACGGATCCGGGGCCGCGCCCATCCAGCGGACCGCGGACGAGGAACTGCGTGAGGCGAAGACGCCCGAGCAGATCGTCGCCGCCCTCAAGGAGTCGGGGCACTCGGAGGACGACGCCTGGGAGCTCATGAAGTACATGACGTCCCAGCAGTTCCCGGCCGGCGAAGGCCAGGCGGATTTCGACATGCTCGGCAGCATCAAGAGCGCCTCCGAGCAACTGGAGAAGGTCAAGGCTGTCCGCCGGAGGATGGCGGCGCCGCTGATGGCCAAACGGTGGACGATCCGCCACTACACCGGCAGCGACCCGAACACCCCTCCGGGCTTCCAGGAGATCGCGTCGACCTACGACAACGCGGCCGCGGGCAGGGCGAGCGAACACACGAACGTCGCGGACTGGCGCTCTCTCGGCAACATCAAGTTCACTTTCTACCTGGTGGCTGTGGACGGTCAGGTTCCCCCGCGCAACTGGCTCAACAACACGCACTGGTACGCCGAATGGGACCTCGAACAGATTCCGGAGTGCTGGGTCTCTCCGGACCTGCTGGAGAGGATGAACAAGCCGATGGACGCGGACGGGGCGCGGGCGGCGATGCAGGGGACCATGGCGTTCCGCGGCACCGGGGCACAGCTGAAGGAACTGCTGGCCATCAGTGCGTTCGGTGCCGGCAATGACCCGGCCGCCGCTCTGGACACCGCCATCGGCGGCGCGTTCGAGCTCAAGGTCCCCGACGGTCTGCCGGTCGCCGAGTGGCACAAGAAGAGGTAGGCCGCGCTCGTCGAGCCGGTCCTGGGCCTGCGCACGAGATCCCCACCCCACCCCTTTCCGTGACCGTCGTCGCTCTGCTCGCGGAGTGCCTGCCCGTCACGGAGTGATCCGATCGCCGCGGGCATCCGGGGCGGACCTTCCCAGCCCCTCCGAGCCTCGCCCCGCCCCGAAGGGCGATGGCGCCCGTCAGGGCGTATCGCGAGCGAAAGGCAGGGCCCCCGCCCCTGGAGGGGGCGGCGGCTGGGGGGCCTCGAACCGGTCGTCGGCTCGTACCGGCCGCAACGCGATACGGGTGATCCGGCCCCCCGACGTGCCGATCTCGATCAGGACGGAGGGGTGCCCGCCCGGGGCGATGACGTACATCGGGCAGCCGTTCACGGTGAGCCGACAGGCCGCACGGATGCCCTCGCGGAACTGCCCGGTCTCGGCCGCGATGCGGGCGGCGCCGGTCACGGTGGTGCGACCGCCGTGCGGCAGGAGTGCCGCGTCGGCGTCACGGACGCTGTCCGGCGCGAGCAACTGAACCATTCTGCGTGTGTCCCCGGTCCGGGCCGCCGCCATGAAGGCATCCACGAGCCGCTGATCGGCGCGGCCGGTGTGCTCCGCGTCCGGGCGGGCGCCGGCGGGGGCGAGGCGTCGGCGTGCCCGGCTGGCATGCTGCTTGGAACTGGGCACGGTCGTGCCCAGCACCTCCGCGATCCGGTCGAACGGCGTGGCGAACAGGTCGTGCAGGACGTAGGCGACCCGTTGTGGCGGGGTCAGCCGGTCCAGCAGCACCATCAGCGCCCGTGAGACATCCTCGGCGCGGAGGACCGCCTCGTCCGCGGCCAGGTCCTCCGCCGGGACGGCATCCGCGAGCAGCGGTGCCTCCTTGCGGCGGTGCCGGGCACGCAGTTCGTCCAGGCAGACCCGGGCCGTGACCGTGGTGAGCCAGGCTGTCGGGTTCTCGACCGGTGGTGCCGACCGGGCGGCGGCTGCTCGTACCCACGCGGTCTGGACGGCGTCCTGGGCATCCTGGGCCGAGCCGAGGATGCGGTGGGCGACGGACAGGAGACGCGGTCGGGCGGTCTCGAATTCTGCGGCCGTGATCGGCAAGGGTGTCACCTTCGTGGGAGGGCGGACGTCAGGAGGGTCGGTTGAACCTTTCCTGTCCGCCTTCCTGCCGTGCTTCCCGGCACGGCTCCCGAGGAGATGAGAATGCCATGAACCGAGAGACGGTGAACACATGACCTCCGTACTGCTCATCGCCACCGTGACGAGTCTCGTCGCGAACGTGTCCATCGCTTTCGCGGACTACGCACGGGCACCCTTCGTGCTGGCCAACTCCGCCGAGGTACGCGTTCCGCCCGCGGCGTTGCCCTACCTGGCCGCCCTCAAACTCGCCGGCGCCGCAGGCCTTGCCATCGGTCTGTTCGGTGTCCACAGGCTTGGTCTGGCGGCCGCGGTCGGACTGACTCTGTTCTACGTCGGCGCGATCCTGGCCCATGCCCGTGCGCGCGTGTTCCACAACATCGCTTTCCCCGGTGTGTTTCTGCTGCTCGCTGTCGCCGGCATCGGCTTCTTCGCGGGCGGAGGACGGTGACCGTCGGTCGGTGGGGGCCTCGGCCTTCCCGGCCGACCGGCCGTCACCTCACCTCACCTCACTTCACCACGACATTGTCCCCGGACGACTTCGACGCCCCGGTGGTGGTGTTGCCGTAATACACCCAGCGCCACGTACCGGTTGTGGAAGCCTTCACGGTCGTCCTGAGGTTGCCCGAGCCGTCCGCGTAGATCTTCTTCACCGTGGAGTAGGAGGTGGAGCCGGAGGGCTTGAACTGCAGGCTGACATGGCGGCCGCCGTAGGAGGCGTACTTCCTGGTCTCCCAGTTGGCCCGGGTCACCTTGCCCGTCACGGTGATGGTCCTGCCCTTCGCCACCGGTTCGGGCGACGCGTTCACGGTCAGACGGGAGTTGCGCTGGACGTACACCGCCATGCCCTTGTCGTCGGTGTCACCCCCGCCGTCCTTGAAGCGCACCTCGGCCCCGACCCTCCAGGCCCCGGCCTCGCTGTTGCGCATGTCCCACACGCTCGGGTCGAAGTACATCGTCTCGTCGATGTCGCAGACGCCGATCCGGTTGGGGCAGTCGTTCGTCTCGATCGAGTGCCACAGCTGCTCCTTCCCCTTGTCGCGGTGGAGGAACACCAACCCCGGCTGCTTCCACTGCTTCGTGGTCGTCATCCGGAAGGACGCGGGCACCGCGACCTCGTTCGTCGTCCCGATCACGATCGGCTTGCCGCCGTTCACCTGGATACGGCTGAACGAGGCCCCGCCCTCGGCCGCCCCGGCCGGCGCCGCGGCCACGGCCGTGAACACCGCGGCCGCGCCACCGGCCACGACGGCTCTCCAGACCTGCTTCCCCACCTGATCCCCGATCTCCGTACGGAAAGACGCCGGAGGTTCACCCCTCCGGCGATCTTCAGACGTCCGGCAGCCGCCCGGGGTTGTGCACCCGCGCATCACGATGGGGCATCGGCTCCGGCGGGCGTTCTCGTGAAGGGGATCGGTCCCGCGCCGCCCGCCCGGCCCGCCGCCCACGTGCGCCAGGAGCGCCCGCGTGGCGTCCGGGTCCAGCCCCGCTCGAAACGGGCGGCGGCGGACCCGGTCCAAGGGCTACTCTCTCGTCCCGAGCATGGACATGGATCACGAGGCGGGGACGGGGCGGACGGTGCGGGCGACCACGGTGACGGCGGACGGTGACCTGATGCGCTGGGTGGAGCTGCCGGGGGAGGAGCCGGCCCGCGTATACGTACACGGTCTGGGGGCGACGTCGCCCGCCTACTTCACCGAGGTCGCGGTGCATCCGCTGCTGGCAGGGCGGCGTTCGCTGCTCATCGATCTGCTGGGGCACGGGCTGAGCGACCGGCCGACGGACTTCGACTACACCCTGGAATCGCACGCCGACGCCCTGGCGCGGGCCCTGGAGTCGGCGGGCGTCACCGGTGCCGAAGTGATCGCGCACAGCATGGGCGGCTCGGTGGCCGTCGTCCTCGCCGCCCGGCACCCCCGTCTGGTCTCCCGGCTGGTCCTGGTCGACGCCAACCTCGATCCGATCACGCCCGTGCCCGGGGCGGGCGGCAGCAGCGGCATCGCCGCGTACGGGGAGAAGGAGTTCCTGGCCGGCGGCTGGGAAGAGGTCCGGGACCGGGTGGGGCCCGGCTGGTGGTCCACCATGCGCCTCACCGGCCGCGAGGCCCTGCACCGTACGGCCACCCATCTCGTCCGGGGGACCGTTCCCACCATGCGGGAACTGCTGGTGGAGCTGGAGATTCCCCGTACCTACCTGCTGCCCGAGGCGGACGGGCCGCTCCCGGGCGCCGAGGCGCTCACCCGGGCCGGGGTGTCCGTCGTCCCCGTCCCGGACTGCGGCCACAACATCATGCTGGACAACCCGGAGGACTTCGTACGCGTCACGGCGGCGGCGCTCACGTCTCCTCGGGGGGCGAGGACGAGAACTGTCTGAGCGGCGTACAGGTGGCGTACAGCCGGCGCCGGGGCCCGTACGCAGCACAAAGGCGAGGAGACACCTCTCCTCGCCACTCTCAACTTATAGCGCACAGGGGGTCTTGCCGCAAGGCCCCGGGTGGGGCTCAGAATGTCCGCCTATGCCACAGCCTGCGGAAGACACCTGGAATGACGACGTGCGCGACAAGAAGTTCGACGAGGGACGCGAAGGGGGCGGCGTGAGCGGGCCGTACGTGCTCGGTCTCGACGAGGTCGACGAGGATCAGGCCGGGCTCGTCGGAGGGAAGGCGGCCCATCTCGGTGCGCTCTCCCGGATCGACGGGGTCCGGGTGCCGGACGGTTTCTGCGTGACGACGGACGCCTTCCGGCGGGTCGTGGCGCGGACTCCGACCGTCGACGCGCTGCTCGACCGGCTGGCGGGCGCCGACCCGGACGACCGGCAGGCGGTGCGGGAGCTCAGCGCGGAGGTCCGGCGGGCCGTCGAAGGGGCGGGGCTCCCGGACGACCTGGCGGCCGAGATCACCGGGGCGGTCGCCCGGTCCGGTGAGGGGGCCGCGTACGCCGTGCGGTCCAGCGCGACGGCGGAGGACCTGCCGACGGCCTCGTTCGCCGGGCAGCAGGACACGTACCTGAACGTCGTGGGGCCCGCGGCGGTCCTCCGGCACATCAGCCGGTGCTGGGCCTCGCTGTTCACCGAGCGCGCGGTGACCTACCGGCGGCGTAACGGGATCGACGACCGGACGGTCCGCATGGCCGTGGTCGTCCAGCGCATGGTCTTCCCGGACGCGTCCGGGGTCCTGTTCACCGCCGATCCCGTCACGGGCAACCGGCGGACCGCCACCGTGGACGCCGGGTTCGGGCTCGGCGAGGCGCTGGTCTCCGGGCTGGTGAACCCGGACGTCTTCGCCGTGCGGGACGGCGAGGTCGTCACCAGGACGATCGCCGTCAAGGAGCGCGCCGTTCGGGCTCTGCCGGGTGGCGGTACGCGGGAGGTGACGGTCGAACCGGAGCAGCGGGAGCGACCGGCGCTGACCGATGCGCAGGTGGTGGAGCTCGGGCGGCTCGGGCGGCGGATCGAGGCCCGCTTCGGGTGTCCGCAGGACATCGAGTGGTGCCTGGCCGACGACGGGTTCCGGATCGTGCAGAGCCGCCCGATCACGACGCTGTTCCCCGTCCCGGCCCCCGCGCCCCTTCCGGAGGCCGCGGAGGGCGGCCGGGCCCCGAGCGTCTACGTCTCCGTGGGCCATCAGCAGATGATGACCGACGCCATGAAACCGCTGGGCTGGTCCATGTGGCAGCGCACCGCCATGGTGCCGATGCACGAGGCCGGCGGGCGGCTGTTCGTCGACGTCACCCCGCGGCTGGCCTCGCCCGCGTCCCGCTCCGCTCTGCTGGACATCCTGGGGAAGGGCGACCCGCTGGTCAGGGATGCACTGGAAACGGTGCTGGAGCGGGACGGGTCCGCTCCGCCGGTTCCGGACGCGGACCCCGTCGGCCCTCCGGCGGGCGGCGCCCCCGAACCGTCGGTGACCGAGGCCGATCCCGCCATCGTGGCGGAGCTGGTCGAACGCAGCGAGACGTCCCTCGCGGCCCTGGAACGCGGCATCCGGACGAAGAGCGGCCCGGAGCTGTTCGACTTCCTGGCGGAGGCCTTCGAGGAGCACAAGCGCGTGCTCAGCGACCCGTTGAGCATGCGGGCGATCATGGCGGGGATGGAGGCCACTTGGTGGCTCAACGACAAGCTGGGGGAGTGGCTGGGCGAGAAGAACGCGGCTGACACGCTCACGCTCTCCGCCCCCGGCAACATCACGTCCGAGATGGGGCTCGACCTGCTCGACGTGGCCGACGCGATCCGCCCCCACCCCGAGGTGGTGGCCTTCCTGAACGGCGTGGACGTACACCACGACGACTTCCTGGACGAGCTCGTGAAACGGCCCGGCGGCTCCGGTGCGCGCGAAGCGATCGAGACGTACCTCGGCCGCTACGGCATGCGCTGCGTCGGCGAGATCGACATCACGCGGCCCCGGTGGAGCGAGCGCCCCGCCACACTGGTCCCGCCGATCCTCGACAACGTCCGGAACTTCGGGCCGGGCGCCGCCGAGCGCCGCTTCGAGCAGGGGCGGCAGAAGGCGCTCCGGGCCGAGCGGGACGTGCTGTCCCGGCTGCGGGCCCTGCCGGACGGGGAGCGGAAGGCCGACGAGGCGAAGCGGATGATCGACCAGGTGCGGGCGTTCGCCGGATACCGGGAGTACCCGAAGTACGGCATCGTCTGCCGCTACTTCCTCTACAAGCAGGCCCTGTTGGCAGAGGCCGGGCGGCTCGTGCGGGACGGTGTGCTCGCCGAGCGGGAGGACGTCTACTACCTCACCTTCCAGGAGCTGGAAGACGTCGTCCGCTCCCGCCGGGCCGACGACCGGCTGATCGCACGGCGCAGGGAGGAGTTCCGGTCGTACGAAACGCTCGCCCCGCCCCGGGTGCTGACCTCGGACGGCGATGCCGTCACCGGCTCCTACCGGCGTGACGACGTGCCGGCGGGCGCACTGGCCGGTCTCGCGGTCTCCACCGGGAGCGTCGAGGGACGGGCGCGCGTCATCCTCGACCTGGCCGACGCCGAGCTGGAGGAGGGCGACATCCTGGTCACACGGTTCACCGACCCCAGCTGGTCCCCGCTGTTCCTCGGCGTCGCGGGACTGGTGACGGAGGTGGGCGGCCTGATGACCCACGGCGCGGTGATCGCCCGCGAGTACGGTCTGCCCGCCGTCGTGGGCGTGGACCGGGCCACCCGGCTGATCCGGGACGGACAGCGCATCCGCGTCCACGGGACGGACGGGTACGTCGAGATCCTGGACTGACGGGGGGCGAGGGGGGCGGCCACGCACGGCGGGTTCGTCGTGCCGGGGCATTCCGGGCATCCTTGTCCCGGTCCCGCTCCTCTCCCCGTCAGGAATCGCCGTGTCCCACGCCTCCGCCGCCACCCCGGCGAGCAGTGCCGCTCCGCGCTCCGGCCCGCACCGCTTCAGCTCCGTCATCAGCCGCATAGCCGAGGAGATGGCCGCCCGCGACGACCACGGCACGCCCGCCGACTACATCCCGATGCTCGCGGGCGTCGACCCCCGGCGCTTCGGCATGGCCGTCGCCGAGCCGGACGGGACGGTGTACGGGGTCGGGGACTGGCGGCAACCGTTCTCGACGCAGTCCATCTCCAAGGTCTTCGCGCTGGCCCTGGCGCTCTCCCTGGACGGTGAGCGGATCTGGCGGGGCGTGGGCCGTGAGCCGTCGGGCAATCCCTTCAACTCCCTGGTGCAGTTGGAGTACGAGAACGGGATCCCCCGCAACCCGTTCATCAACGCCGGTGCCCTGGTGGTGACCGACCGGCTCCAGGCGCTGACCGGGGACGCCGCCGGGCAGGTGCGGGAGCTGCTGCGCAAGGAGAGCGGCAACCCCGCCATCGACTTCGTACCGGAGGTCGCCGGGTCCGAAGCGGCCCACGGCGACCGCAACGCCGCGCTGGCCCACTTCATGGCCTCCTACGGCAACGTCACGCTTCCGGTCCCCGAACTGCTCGCCGCCTACTTCCGCCAGTGCTCGATCGAGGCGTCCTGCGCGGACCTGGCCCTCTCGGCCGGGTTCCTCGCCCGGCACGGCGTCCGGGCCGACGGTTCCGCGCTGCTGACCCGCAGCCAGGCCAAGCAGGTCAACGCGGTCATGCTCACCTGCGGTACGTACGACGCGGCCGGGGAGTTCGCCTACCGGGTGGGACTGCCGGGCAAGAGCGGCGTCGGCGGCGGGATCATCGCCGTCGTCCCCGGGGTGTGCACCCTGTGCGTGTGGAGCCCGGGGCTCGACCGGCGCGGCAACTCGGTGGCGGGCGTGGCGGCGCTCGACCGGTTCACCACGCTCACCGGGCTGTCCGTCTTCTGAGCGGCCTCGGCGGCCTCCGCCGCAGGCTCCGGCGCGGGGCCACGCGTACGAACGGCGTGGACGCCTGCCTCGTCCCGCGTACGTCCGGCACGCGACACCCCGCCGCAGAGCGAACCCTGCGACTGACACGCACAAGCGTACGTTCCGGGGAGCTCCGGCTTCCCGGAACATCTGGGCATACGCCTGTACGTGCGACAGTTGTCGAGCGTGCTCGAACAGGGGCGGGCAGAGGGCTGACGGAGCGCGACGGGGGCGGACAGTGGACCGGGCTGCGTGGGAGCGGGCGAAGCGGCGGCTGCCGTTGCTGCTGATGGCTTCGTCGGGTGCCGGGTCGGTGGCGATCCTGGTGGCGGCGCTGGTGCTGGTCTTCTGGGGCGGCCACAGTCAGCGGTCCTGGCTGCTCATGGCCTGCGCGGGAGTCGCTGCCGCCGGAATCGTCCTGCTGGCGGTCCACCGCGCGTGTACGCCCCTGATCACCGGCGACGACGCGGTCCGGCAGGTGCTGGACGAGCCCGTCCCGGGCGGAGCCGCCGACCACGACACCGCGCGACCACCGGCCGTCCTGCCCCGGCAGCCGGGACGTGTCTCCTACGTGCTGGCCACCGCTGCCGTCGCCACCTGGGCGGTCGTCTGCGGCTTCGTGCTGGCCATGGCCGACACCGGGGCGCCGCCGGAGATGCGGAGGCTGAAGGAGGCCGGCGCGGTGGTCGACACCCTGCGCGTCACGGGCACGGACACAAGGGCGGAGGACGCCGGGGAGCACAAGGGGAAGCCGCGCACGCTGTACAACCAGATGCTGACCTTCGACATGCCGGGGGAGAAGGGGAAGAGGGCGGACCCGACTCGCGGGCGTCGTTCGGTGTACGCCACGTCGGTCGGCCTCTCCCCGTACGAGGTGGGCGACCGGATACCCGTCATCTACGTCCCGGGCCGGTCCGACATCGTGGGCTATGTGGGGCCGAGCCGGAAGAACGACGGTGTGCTGGAGGGCTACAACGGGGACGTGGAGCGTCTGTTCGCCGAACGGGCTCTCTCGGGCAGGCAACTCGGCCTGGCCGTCGTCGCCTGGCTGATCGTCATGGGATTGGCCGTGGTGACCGCAGTGGGTGTCCGCAACGCGAAGACGCTGAGCCTGCCCGGATCCCGCGCACTGCGTGGCACGTTCCGTTCCGGCCGGATCCGGGGTGCCGGAACGGAACTGCAGCTCAAGGGTGCCGAGGCGGATTTCTCGGACATGAGCCCGGCTCTCGAGGGCCGCCACGTGTGGCTCTGCTGGGATGCCCGTAGGGCGAGGGGCCGTCTGAACAAGGCCAAGAACGGGCGCCCGGAGGAAAAGTGGACGGTCTGTCCCGCGGCGGTCGTCTTCGACAGCGGCCGCGTGGCGTACGGACACGTCGAGATCCACGCGCCGCAGCGGCCCGACCACCTGGGCGTGGAGGCCGGAGGCGCGGACGCCCCGCTGGACGCGACCCGAGAGGTCCGGATCTGGCAGCCGCACCGCACCTGGCCCCTCACCGTGGGCTGGGGAGTCCTGGCGAGCCTCGCACTGTCCGTGCTGATCAGCGCCGTGCTCTTCAGCGACCTCGTCCAGGGATTCTTCCCGAGGCTGTTGCTCGGCGTGGCCGGCAGCGCGGCGCTGGTCCTGGGCGTCGTGCTCCGCATCCCCGGTGGTGGACGAGTCCGATGATCAGGGCGTAACCGGCGGAGGCCGCGAGCCCCCAGGCGGAGATCGCCTTGCCGCCGGGGTGCAGGATGACGATGCCCAGGAGCGCCGGCGGTGCGGCCCCGAGGACGGCGACCCCGGTGCACCGGAACGCCACCAGACCGTCCGCCCGCTTCCGCGGGGCGGGGTCCGCCTGGCCGGCGGTGCGACCCCGAGGACGGCGACCCCGGTGCACCAGAACGCCACCAGGCCGTCCGCCCGCTTCCGCGGGGCGGGTCCGCCTTCACCTCTGCCGGGGCCTCGTACCCGACGGCGCCGTCGCAGCGCCGCCGCGGCCCGGCCCGCCACCCGTCCGGCGTACGCGACAATGGAGCAATGACCACGCTCGCCCCCGCCCTCCCGCAGCTCCGTATCGGCCCGCACACCGTGCAGCCGCCGGTCGTGCTGGCCCCGATGGCCGGTATCACCAACGCCCCCTTCCGGACGCTGTGCCGGGAGTTCTCCGGGGGCAAGGGGCTGTTCGTCAGCGAGATGATCACCACGCGGGCGCTGGTCGAGCGCAACGAGAAGACCATGCAGCTCATCCACTTCGACGCGACCGAGACGCCGCGCTCGATCCAGCTGTACGGAGTGGACCCGGTCACCGTCGGCAAGGCCGTCCGCATGATCGTGGACGAGAATCTCGCCGACCACATCGACCTCAACTTCGGGTGCCCGGTCCCCAAGGTCACCCGCAAGGGCGGCGGCTCCGCGCTCCCGTACAAGCGGCCCCTGCTGCGGGCCATCCTGCGGGAAGCCGTCTCGGGCGCCGGGGACCTCCCCGTCACCATCAAGATGCGCAAGGGCATCGACGACGACCACCTCACCTTCCTCGACGCCGGGCGCATCGCCGTCGAGGAGGGCGTGACCGCCGTCGCCCTGCACGGGCGCACCACCGCCCAGCACTACGGCGGCACCGCCGACTGGGACGCCATCGCCCGGCTCAAGGAGCACGTCCCGGAGATCCCTGTCCTCGGCAACGGCGACATCTGGTGCGCCGACGACGCCCTGCGGATGATGCGCGAGACCGGCTGCGACGGCGTGGTCGTCGGGCGCGGGTGCCTGGGGCGGCCCTGGCTCTTCGCCGATCTGGTCAGCGCCATGGAGGGGCGCGGCGAACGGCACGCGCCCACCCTGCGCGAGGTCGCCGAGGTCATGGTGCGCCACGCCACGCTGCTCGGGGAGTGGATCGGCGACGAGGCGCGGGGCGTCATCGACTTCCGCAAGCACGTCGCCTGGTATCTCAAGGGCTTCGCGGTCGGCTCCGAGATGCGCAAGAAGCTCGCCGTCACCTCCTCCCTGGAGGAGTTGGGCGGCCAGCTGCACGAGCTGGACCTCGACCAGCCCTGGCCCGACGGCGCCGACGGGCCCCGCGGACGGACCTCCGGCAACAACCGGGTCGTCCTCCCGGACGGCTGGCTCAAGGACCCGTACGACTGCTCGGGCGTCAGCGCCGACGCGGAGCTGGACACCTCCGGCGGCTGAAGCGGTACGGGAGTGGCTCACCCCGCCGTGCCCGGCCCCGCCCGCCGCTCCAACGGCGCAGCCGCCGTGCTGTTCATCACGGTGAAGACGACGCTGCCCGCCCGGTAGCGGTCGTCCGTCCACTCGATGGCCCGGCCCGCCGCCGTGTACGTCAGGTGGCGCCGGCGCAGCAGCGGGCCGGCCCGGCGGATCCGTAGCAGCCGGGCGTCCTCGCTGCCCGCCGCCACCGCGTCGATCAGGTGCTCGCCGCAGCGCGCCACGATGTCCGCTTCCTCGGCGATGCTGTCCATGATCGAGACGCAGTCCTCGGGCAGCGCCCGGACCACCGGGGCCACCCAGTCCGCGTACACCGTCCGCTCCACCATCACTGGCTCGCCGTCCAGGTGCCGAAGCCACAGGACGAACAGGACCTCGCTGCCCGGCCCGACGTCCAGGCGGGCCGCCTCCTCCTCGGTCGCGGGGCGCGTGGTCCGGGTCAGGATGCGGCCGGTGACCTGCAGCCCGTCGCCCGCGCCCACTGCGCGAAGCTGTTGAGCTGCTCGAAACTCTGGCGGCGCTCCTGGCGCAGGACCGTCCGGCGCGCCCCTTGCCGGGAGCCGATCAGGCCCTACGAGGCCAGCAGCGCCACCGCTTGGCGGACCGTGCCGCGCGAGGCCCCCCACTCTGCGGCGAGGTCGCTCTCGGACGGCAGCCGGGAGCCCGGCGGGTGGACGCCGCCCCGGATCGCCTGCCGGAGCGACTCGGCGATCTCCTCGTAGCGTGAACGGCCCACGCGCCCCCGTTGGTCAGTGCCTCCGAGCTGTGCACAGTTGTCTGTCCGGGGCATGGATCGGTTCTCACCTCAGCCCTTCCTCCGAGCCCCGCCGAGCACGGCTTCCGTACCTGCAATAACCCCGATATCACCGGATTCCTCTTCCTCGGCTCTTGCGGCACCGGTCATCGGGCGTTAACTCCTCGGACACCTGGGCCGGGCGAACTGATGCCAGCTTGTATGAACAAGTGGCCCTCACTTCGCTCCCGGGAGACAGACCGTGCACAGAGCCCGACCCCGCCCCCTCACGCGTGCCAACGGCCGTGCCGTTGCCGCTCTCGCCCTCTCCACCGCCGCACTCACCGCACTTACCGCGTGCGGCGCCGCGCCCGAGGAAAAGGCCGCCACCGGGGTGAACGGGGTGAAGTCGACCGAGGCGACTTCGGTCGCCGACTTCGGCGGGATGGAGAAGCTGGTCGCCGCCGCCGAGAAGGAGGGCGAGCTGAACGTGATCGCCCTTCCGCCGGACTGGGCGAACTACGGCGAGATCATCAAGGCGTTCCAGGCGAAGTACAAGGTCAGGATCAAGAGCGAGACCCCCGACGCCTCCAGCTCCGACGAGATAGCCGCCGTCAAGTCCCGCAAGGGCCAGAAGCGCGCCCCCGACGTCCTCGACCTCGGCATCGCCTTCGCCCGCAGCGGTGCCGCCGAGAACCTCTTTGCCCCGTACAAGGTCACCGCCTGGGACCGGATCCCCGACAGCCAGAAGGACGCCGACGGCCGCTGGTACAACGACTACGGCGGCTACGTCTCCATCGGCTGCGACGCCGCCCGCATCGCCACCTGCCCCGAAACCTTCGCCGATCTGCTCAAGCCCGAGTACAAGGGGAAGGTCGCGCTCAACGGCAACCCGACCAAGTCCGGCTCCGCGTTCGGCGGCGTGTACGCGGCCTCCCTCGCCAACAAGGGCTCGTTCGGCGACATCCAGCCCGGCATCGACTTCTTCGGCAAGCTGAAGAAGAGCGGCAACTTCATCCCCGTCGAGTCCACCCCGGCCACCGTCGAGAAGGGCGAGACGCCCATCAGCATCGACTGGGACTACCTGAACGCCGGGTACGCCGACCAGTTCAAGGGCAAGGGCGTCGACTGGAAGGTCTCCGTGCCGACCGACGGCGTGTACGCCCAGTTCTACTCGCAGGCCATCAACAAGGACGCCCCGCACCCGGCCGCCGCCCGCCTGTGGATGGAGTACCTCTACAGCGCCGAGGGCCAGAACCTCTGGCTCAAGGGGTACGCCCGCCCCGTGCTGCTGCCCGCCATGACCGAGGACGGCACCGCCGACAAGACCTTCGTCGCCAAGCTGCCGAAGGTCGAAGGCACCCCGGCGTTCCCCAGCTCCGAGGAGCTGGACGAGGCCAACGCCACCCTCGCCGAGAACTGGGACAAGGCCGTCTCCTGATGACCGTCCCGCACCCGTCCGCCGCCCCGGGTCCCGGGGCGGCCACCGAGCAGGGCGGCGGCCGGGCCCGCCGCCGCCCGTCCCGCGTCTGGCTCGGCGCGCTCCCGCTGCTCGTCTTCGCCGGGCTCTGTTTCGGACTGCCCGCCGGGGCCCTGCTGTACGGGGCGTTCACGCGCACCGATCCGGTCGCCGGGACCACCGAGTTCACCGGCGAGCACCTCTCGCGTTCGCTCCAGGGGCCCTACCTCACCTCGCTCACCGGCAGCGTCCAGCTCTCCGCGCTGACCGCCGCCCTCGCCACCGTGCTCGGGGTGCTCATCGCCCAGGCCGTCGTCACCTCCCGGCGCGGCGCCCTGCGCGGCGCGGTCCTCACCGCCTCCGGGGTGCTCGCCAACTTCGGCGGGATCCCGCTCGCCTTCGCCTTCGTCGCGACCCTCGGCATCTCCGGGGTCGTCACGGAGCTCGGGCACCTGGACGCCCTCGGCTGGAACCTCTACTCCTTCACCGGGCTCACCGTCATCTACCTCTACTTCCTCGTCCCGCTCATGGTCCTCGTCGTCGTCCCCGCGCTGGACGGACTGCGCCCCCAGTGGCGCGAGGCGGCGCTCAGCACCGGGGCCTCCACCGGGCAGTTCTGGCGCCACGTCGGCCTGCCCGTCCTCGCGCCCTCGCTGCTCGGCGGGTTCGTCCTGCTCTTCGGCAGCGCCTTCGCCGCGCACGCCACCGCCGCCGCCCTCGTCGGCGGCTCCGTCCCGCTGGTCACCCTGAAGATCGCCGACGCCCTCTCGGGCAACGTCCTGGTCGGCCAGGAGAACGTGGCCCTGGCGCTCAGCCTCGACATGATCGTGATCGCCGGACTGGTGATGGCCGTCTACCTGCCCCTCCAGCGACGGAGTTCCCGATGGCTGCGCTGACCCCCGTCTCCCTTTCTCCTGACTCCACGTCCCCTGACTCCACGTCCCCGGTTTCCCCGGGCGCCGTGCCCGTCACGGCCCGACGCCGCCGGCCCCGTTACTGGCGCGGGGCCGTGCTCACCGTCGCCGGGCTGTACTTCCTCACCCCGCTGATCTCCTCGTTCGTCTTCACCGTCCATGTGCCGGGGCAGGGACTCACCTTCGCCGCGTACAGCGGGATCCTGTCGGCCGACGGCTTCACCGAGAGCCTCTTCCTCTCGCTCTCCCTCGCCGCCGCCACCATCGCGCTCGCCCTGCTGCTCGTCGTACCCGCCCTGGTCGCGGTCCGGCTCGGGCCGCCCCGGCTGCGCGCCGTCGTCGAGATCGTCTGCATGCTGCCGCTGGTGGTGCCGCCGATCGCGCTGGTCACCGGGATCGCCACGGTGCTGCGCTGGGGGCCCGACCACTTCTCCCGCACGCCGCTCTACCAGACCTTCCTCGCCGTGCAGAACGAGTCGTTCCCGGTGGTGCTGGTCCTCGCTTACACCGTGCTGGCGCTGCCGTTCGTGCACCGCTCGCTGGACGCGGGGCTCCGCGCGGTCGACGTGCCCACGCTGGTGGAGGCGGCCCGGAACTGCGGGGCCGGGCGGCTGTACGTGATCCTCCGCGTCATCCTGCCCAATCTGCGCTCCTCGCTCGCCGGGGCCTCCTTCCTCACCCTGGCCCTGGTGCTCGGCGAGTACACCGTCGCCTCTCTGCTGGGCTTCCGGCCGTTCGCGGTGTGGATCGTCTCCGTCTCCGGCGCCGAGGCCCGGATGTCGGTCGCGGTGTCCCTGCTCTCCCTGCTGATCACCTGGGCCCTGCTGCTCGTTCTCTCCCGGGCCGGAAGCGGCCCGGCGGCCGGGGCACCGGCCGCCGGTGCCACCTCAGGAGGAGCCGCCGCTTCAGCCGCAGCCGCCGCCTCCGGTGCCACCTCAGGACCCGCCGCTTCAGCAGCCGCCGCCGCCTCCGGAACCGCCACCACCGCGTCCGCCGCCCCCACCCCCGTACCCGGCAAGGAGTAGCCGCCCATGTCAGCCCTGCCCGTCCCGCCCGCCGCCGCAGCCGGACACCGCGATCCGGCCCGGCCCGCCGCCGCAGCCGGCCCCAGCCCCGACGCGGCCAAGGCCGCCGGGGGAGCGCCCTCCGCTGCCGGAGCCCGGGTGGAGTTCCGCGCGCTGCGCCGCGCGTTCGGCCCGACCGTCGCCCTCGACGGGCTCGACCTCACCGCCGAACCCGGCGAACTGCTCGCCCTCCTCGGCCCCTCCGGCTGCGGCAAGACCACCGCGCTGCGGGTGCTCGCCGGGTTCGAGCAGCCGGACTCCGGCGAGGTCCTGGTCGACGGCGAGGACATCACCCGGGTCCCCGCCAACCGGCGCGACGCCGGGATGGTCTTCCAGTCCTACAGCCTCTTCCCGCACCTCAACGCCCGCGACAACGTGGCCTTCGGGCTGCGCGTACGGAAGGTGTCCGCCGCCGAGCGGTACGCCACCGCCGCCGAACTCCTCGACCTGGTCGGGCTGCCCGACCACGGCGGCCGCTTCCCGCATCAGATGTCCGGCGGCCAGCAGCAGCGCGTCGCCCTGGCCCGCGCGCTCGCCCTGCGCCCCCGGGTGCTGCTCCTCGACGAACCGCTCTCGGCACTCGATGCCAAGGTCCGGCTCACCCTCCGCGAGGAGATCCGCCGCCTTCAGCTCTCGCTCGGGATCACCACCATCTTCGTCACCCACGACCAGGAGGAGGCCCTCTCCATGGCCGACCGGGTCGCCGTCCTCAACGCGGGCCGCCTGGAGCAGTGCGCGCCCCCGGCCGAGCTGTACGAACGCCCCGCCACCGCGTTCGTCGCCGAGTTCGTCGGCACCATGAACCGGCTGCCGGGCCGCCTGACCGGCACCGGTTCGGTCGAGGTCGCCGGCCGCACCCTGCCGGTTCTGCCGGCCGACGGCGAGGTCCCGGGCGGCAGCGGGCCCGTCGAGGTCCTGATCCGGCCCGAGGGCGTCCGAGTCGAGGCCGATCCCGAGGGCACGGCCACCGTCGTCTCCGCCTCGTTCCTCGGCTCGGTCACCCGGGTCCTGCTCGACCTCCCGGACGGCGTCGCGGTCAAGGCCGACCTGGCCTCCCGGGACGCCGCCGACCTGCTGCCCGGCGTACGGGCCCGGGTCACGCCCGTACCGCGCCCGGTGCTGGTCGTCGGGAAGGCGGCGACGGCATGAGCGCCCCCGCGCCCGCGGCCGTGCTGTTCGACATGGACGGCACCCTCGTCGACACCGAGGTCCTCTGGTGGGAGACCGCCCACGAGGTCGCCGCCGGACTCGGCCACCGGCTCACCGACGCGGACGCGCCGGAAGTCGTCGGCCGGGCCGTCGCGGACACCGCCGCTCATCTGATCGCGGTGACGGGCGGTACGGCGGACGGGCTGCCCGCCGTCGCCGCCGAGCTCACCGGCTCCTTCCACCGCAAGGTCGACGCGGGCGCCCCGCTGCGCCCCGGGGCCGCCGCCCTGCTGGCCGCCCTGGAGCGGCACCGGGTGCCGTTCGCCCTGGTCAGCGCCTCACCCCGGAGCGTGGTGGACGCGGTGGTGACGGGGGCGCTGGCCGAGGCGCCCTTCGCCTTCACGCTTTCGGCCGACGACACCGTACGGACCAAGCCGCATCCCGATCCGTACATGGCCGCGGCGACCCGGTTCGGGGTCCCCGCCTCGGCCTGCGTGGCCGTCGAGGACTCCCCGGACGGCACCGCGTCCGCGCACGCCGCGGGGTGTGCCGTGCTGGTCGTGCCCTCGCTGCTGCCGGTCGATCCCGCGCGGGGGAGGACCTTCGCCCGTAGCCTGGAAGAGGTGGATCTCGGGGTGCTCAGCGACTGCCTGAGGCGTCCCGAGGCGTCCGGATCCTGAAATCCGGGGTCCGAATCGGGCGTGATTCACGCCACCCTTGATCGGGGTTGCGCTCAGATGAGCGGAAAGAGGTCGGCTGCACTTCTGGAAGGCGTGGCACTCAGTGCCACCTTCTTGCCTTCGAGAAGTGGACTCACCTGCTCCGGACCCCTCTCAGGTGAGCGGCTATGGTCAAGTTTCGGCCATGTCGTCTTCAGGAGGTGAAGGCAAGGATTCCTGCGCTTCGGCCGGGCGACCCTTTCGATCTGCTGGCGGACGGGTGGTTGCGGCCGCATGACGACCAAGTGGACGTACCCATACACCTTCGATCTGGGTATGTTCCTCGCCGTCAGGGCAGCCACCGCGTCCTCGAGGAGTCGAGACCCGTGTCGGAAAACAAAGATCCCCAGAAGTTCGTCTACGACTTCACCGAGGGCAACAAGGATCTGAAGGATCTTCTGGGCGGCAAGGGCGCCAACCTCGCCGAGATGACCAACCTCGGGTTGCCCGTCCCTCCGGGCTTCACGATCACCACCGAGGCCTGCAAGGTCTACCTGGAGAGCGGCGACGCGCCGACCGCGCTGCGCGACGAGGTGAGTGCGCACCTCAAGGCGCTGGAAGAGCGCATGGGCAAGCAGCTCGGCCAGGCCGACGACCCGCTGCTGGTCTCCGTCCGCTCCGGCGCCAAGTTCTCCATGCCGGGCATGATGGACACGGTCCTGAACATCGGTCTCTCCGACGCCTCGGTGGCCGGTCTCGCCACCCAGTCCGGTGACGAGCGCTTCGCCTGGGACTCCTACCGCCGCCTCATCCAGATGTTCGGCAAGACCGTCCTCGGGGTCGACGGCGAGCTCTTCGAGGAGGCCCTGGAGGCCGCCAAGCACGCGAAGAAGGTCACGGTCGACACCGACCTCGCCGCGGCCGACCTGAAGAAGCTGGTCAAGCAGTTCAAGAAGATCGTCGAGTCCGAGGCCGGACGCGAGTTCCCGCAGGACGCGCGCGAGCAGATGGACCTCGCCATAAACGCGGTCTTCGACTCGTGGAACACCGACCGGGCCAAGCTCTACCGCCGCCAGGAGCGCATCCCCGGCGACCTCGGCACGGCCGTCAACGTCTGCTCGATGGTCTTCGGCAACCTGGGCCCCGACTCCGGTACGGGCGTCGCCTTCACCCGCGACCCGGCCAGCGGCCACCAGGGCGTCTACGGCGACTACCTCCAGAACGCGCAGGGCGAGGACGTCGTCGCCGGTATCCGCAACACGGTGCCGCTCGCCGATCTGGAGTCGATCGACAAGAAGTCGTACGACCAGCTCATGCAGATCATGGAGACCCTGGAGAACCACTACAAGGATCTCTGCGACATCGAGTTCACCATCGAGCGCGGCCAGCTCTGGATGCTCCAGACCCGGGTCGGCAAGCGCACCGCCGGCGCCGCCTTCCGTATCGCCACCCAGCTCGTGGACCAGGGCCTGATCGACGAGGCCGAGGCCCTCCAGCGGGTCAACGGCGCCCAGCTCGCCCAGCTGATGTTCCCGCGCTTCGACATCGAGGCGAAGACCGAGCTGCTCGGCCGGGGCATCGCCGCCTCGCCCGGCGCCGCCGTCGGCAAGGCCGTCTTCGACTCGTACACCGCGATCAAGTGGTCCCGCTCCGGCGAGAAGGTCATCCTGATCCGCCGCGAGACCAACCCCGACGACCTCGAAGGCATGATCGCCGCCGAGGGCATCCTCACCTCGCGCGGCGGCAAGACCTCGCACGCCGCCGTCGTGGCGCGCGGCATGGGCAAGACCTGTGTCTGCGGCGCCGAGGACCTGGAGGTCGACACCAAGCGCCGCCGGATGACGGTCGGCGGCACCGTGATCGAGGAGGGCGACCTCGTCTCGATCGACGGCTCCACCGGCAAGGTCTACCGGGGCGAGGTCCCCGTCGTACCGTCCCCGGTCGTCGAGTACTTCGAGGGCCGCATGCACGCGGGCGCCGACGACGCCGACGAGCTGGTCGCCGCCGTGCACCGGATCATGGCGTACGCGGACCGGGTACGCCGGCTGCGCGTACGGGCCAACGCCGACAACGCCGAGGACGCCCTGCGGGCCCGCCGCTTCGGCGCCCAGGGTATCGGCCTGTGCCGCACCGAGCACATGTTCCTCGGCGAGCGCCGCGAGATGGTCGAGAAGCTGATCCTGGCGGACACCGACGAGGAGCGCGAGACCGCTCTCGCCGCGCTTCTGCCGCTCCAGAAGGCCGACTTCATCGAGCTGTTCGAGTCGATGGACGGACTGCCCGTCACCGTCCGCCTCCTGGACCCGCCGCTGCACGAGTTCCTGCCCGACATCACCGAGCTGTCGGTCCGCGTCGCGCTCGCGGAGTCCCGCAAGGACGCCAACGAGAACGACCTGCGCCTCCTCCAGGCCGTGCACAAGCTGCACGAGCAGAACCCGATGCTGGGCCTGCGTGGCGTGCGTCTCGGCCTGGTCATCCCCGGTCTGTTCGCCATGCAGGTCCGGGCGATCGCCGAGGCCGCCGCCCACCGCAAGAACGCCAAGGGCGACCCGCGCGCCGAGATCATGATCCCGCTCGTGGGTACGGTCCAGGAGCTGGAGATCGTCCGCGAGGAGGCCGACCGGGTCATCGAGGAGGTCCAGGCCGCCACCGGCACCGACCTCAAGCTGACCATCGGCACCATGATCGAGCTGCCGCGCGCCGCGCTGACGGCGGGCCAGATCGCCGAGGCCGCGCAGTTCTTCTCCTTCGGCACGAACGACCTGACCCAGACGGTGTGGGGCTTCTCCCGCGACGACGTGGAGGCCTCGTTCTTCACCGCGTACCTGGAGAAGGGCATCTTCGGGGTCTCCCCGTTCGAGACGATCGACAAGGACGGCGTCGGCTCGCTGGTCCGCAGCGCCGTCGAGGCCGGCCGGGCCACCCGCCCGGACCTCAAGCTCGGCGTCTGCGGCGAGCACGGCGGCGACCCGGAGTCGGTGCACTTCTTCCACGAGGTGGGTCTGGACTACGTGTCCTGCTCGCCGTTCCGCATCCCGGTAGCCCGCCTGGAGGCGGGCCGGGCCGCAGCCGAGTCCCGGGGCAGCGACAGCCGCTGACCCGGACTCACGGTCCGGGGTGCACGAACACCCCGGACCTCAGGGGCAGGGCTGCACGAACAGCCCTGCCCACCGACCAAGGCCGCCGAGCGGCCTGCCCCTCCGGGACCGCCCCGGAAGCCGAGCCCGGCCCTCACCGGGCGCAGCGGCCCGGCGGCGGCCCCGGAGCACCGAGAAGCGGCGGCATCCTGTGCGGGGGTGCCGCCGCTTCGCCTTGCGTGCGCGGAAATGACCGGCGGTGCGGACAAGCCGTCAGGAGCGCGCACCGAATGGCGCGCGAAGAATGTGGCGCAGAGCACATTGCTCTGTTTAATACGCAAAGAAATTCGGGTGACGACCGGGGGTGGTGGACCGGGGTGCGGTCCATGGATCCCCACCCATGGACCGCACCCGGCTTACCCCCGTCGGGTACGGAGCCGCACCGTCGCCCACCGCCGCCGAACACACAAAGCCCCCCACGGCCTTCACGTGCTCATCCGGTGGGCACCGGATGCGTACCCGACGTCGTACAGCCTTATCGGTGAAGCGGAACGGGGCGACACCTTTCACTTCTGGCCGAAACCCCGTGGTGACCTCCTGTGACGGTCCGCATACCCTTCGGTGGGGGCAATTGCGGATGCAACAGGTGGGGGAGCGGTGCTGCGGATCCATATGTCAAGGCTGGACCTTTCGCGGGTGCGGATGGCCACGAGACCGGACGCCTTGTGGGAAACCATTCTGAGTTTTCACCGGCTCAGGGACCGGCGCGCCTCGACGGTGTTCGGGAAATGGCGTACGGAATCCCGGGCGCGGCTGAATGGTGAGGCGCAGCTGCTGGCGGCGGTCGTTCCGCCCCGCGGCTATTTCCCGGATTTCCTGACGCCCTCTCGGGAAGGCGCCGAGCCCTTCGGGCTCGACGTCGGAATGGAGGCCCTGCGTGACACGCCCGCCGAGCGGGTCCACGCGGAACTGGAGCTGCTGGCCGCCGACCGGACGCGGCAGCGGACAGACCGGCCGGTCGGTCAGCGGGCCGCCGGGGCGGGAAAGGCGGGCGCGGCGCTGCCCGCCGCGCTCATGGAGGGCCGCGCCGAACCGCTCACCCGGCTCATCGGAGCGCTCCGCAGCTACCACCAGGCGGCCGTCGAGCCCTACTGGCCGCACATCCGGGCCAGCATCGAGGCGGACCGGGCGGTGCGCGGCAGGGCCCTGCTGGACGGCGGCACGGACGAGCTGCTGGCCACCCTGCCGCCGACGATCCGGTGGCGCTCACCCATGCTGGAGGCGGACTACCCCGTCGACCGCGATCTGCACCTGGACGGGCGCGGGCTGCTGCTCCAGCCGTCCTTCTTCTGCCGGGGCACGCCCGTCGTCTACCGGGACCCCTCGCTCCCGCCCGTCCTCGTCTATCCGGTGACCAACCCCGGCGCCCCGGTCTTCGCCGAGCCGGGCCCCTGGCTCGGCCGGCTCGTCGGGCACACCCGCTCGGCCGTCCTCTCCTCCATAGGGACGGGCTGCACCACCAGTGAACTCGCCCGCAGGGCCGGCGTGTCGCTGGCCTCCGCGAGCCAGCACGCCTCCGTGCTGCGCGAGGCGGGCCTGGTCCTGACGCTGCGCCACGGCAGCTCGGTCCTCCACACCCTGACCCCGCTCGGCGGCTCCCTGCTGCGCGGAGGCGCCCCGCTGACCCTCCACTAGGGTGCCGCCGGGGGCCCCGGAAAATTTCTCTGCCGATGGCGATGAGTTCTGCGCGGCCCCGCCGTCTAACCATCGAAAGCGCCGGACGGAGCACCGCGGGCGCCACGGGACAGAGGAAGAGGAAACGACCATGGCTCAGATGATCTTCGTGAACCTGCCGGTGAAGAACCTGGAGACGACGGTGGGCTTCTTCGGGAAGCTCGGCTTCACGACCAACCCGGCGTTCAGCGACGACAAGACCGCGTGTCTGGTGATCAGCGACACGATCTTCGCGATGCTGATGACGGAGGAGCGCTTCAGAGACTTCACCAAGAAGGACGTCGTCGACGCCTCGAAGGCGACCGAGGTCATCCTCGCGCTCAGCGCCGACAGCCGCGAGAAGGTCGACGAGATCGTCGACGCCGCGCTGGCCTCCGGCGGGTTCCCGGCCGGCGAGACGCAGGACATGGGCTTCATGTACGGGCGCTCGTTCCAGGACCCCGACCACCACATCTGGGAGGTCATGTGGATGGACGAGGCCGCCGCCCAGGGCGAGAGCTGAGCGGTCCGGCCCGCGAGCGCGTGCGCCGGGGGCACGGGGGAGCCCCGGCGCACGCGGGCGTCCGCCCCCGCCCCCGCCTCCGGGTCAGCTGCGGAACGGCCCCCTCACCTCGTAGGTGATACCGCCGGAGGAACTGCCGCTCGTCCCGCGCTGCGAGGAGAAGTAGAGCCGGCTGCCGTCCGGCGAGAACGCGGGGCCGGTGATCTCCGAACCGGACTGCCCGGTGATCCGCAGGAACGGGGCCACCGTGTCGTCCGGAGTGATCAGGCAGATCTCCATGTTCCCGCCGTCCTCCGCGATGTAGAGATCGCCGGACCTGGACCGGGTGACGTTGTCCACCCCGGTCAGCGGCGCGGAGCCGCCCGTCACCAGCGAGTCGTCGTAGGCGAGCGAGATCGACGAGGTGGTCGCGTCGTACGCCCACACCCGGTTGTCGCCCTTGGTGGTGAACCAGCAGGTGCCCGCCGCGTAGAAGCAGCCCTCGCCGCCGTTGAACACCTTCGCCCCGGACACCTGGTACCGCGTCTGGGTGGAGGAGGCGGCCGGGTCCGGTACGTTCGCCCAGCTCACCGAGCCGGATGTGCCCGTGCCCGCCACCAGCACCTGCAACGTGCCGCTCGACAGATTCCCCCAGGTCGTCGGCCGGAAGCGGTAGAAGCGGCCGTCGCTCTCGTCCTCGGTCAGATAGATGTAGCCGTGGTCCGGGTCCGCGGCCGCCGCCTCGTGCTTGAAGCGGCCCATCGCCGGACGCCGTACCGCCGCGTTCACGCCCCACGGGTCGGTCTCGTAGACGTACCCCCGGGTGACCTCCTCGCAGGACAGCCAGGTCTTCCACGGGGTGGCGCCGCCCGCGCAGTTGTTGTTCGTGTTGCCCAGGATGCGGTACGCGGCCGTCACCGTCCCCGAGGAGTTGAACCGCACCGCGCTCGCCCCGCCCCCGCTGCTCGGGGAGACCTCGGCGTTGGAGACATAGATCCAGCCCGAGCCGTCGGCGTACGTGGCGCCGCCGTCGGGCGCGCTGTGCCAGCGGTAGGAGGTGCCGGGCACGGTCTGCCCGGAACGGGCGATCACGCGGCTGGTGAAGCCGCTCGGCAGCCGGATCCCGTCCCCGTTGGCCGCCTGGAGCGTGCCGTACGGGCCGGGGGCCGGCTGGGCCGGGTCGGCGAAGGCGGCGCCCCGCCACAGGGTGCCGCCGAAGGCGGCCGCCGAGCCGCCGATCACCGCGGTGCGCAAGAAGTTCCGACGTTCCACGATCACTCCACGCATGAGTGTGGCCCGCCGCCCCGGACAGGCCGGCGGGTCGCGCGTCAGGACTGTAGGAGGCGGCAATTGACGGGGCGGCACGCGAAGGTGAATGGGCGGCGGAGGAACTGCGCAGGCCCCGCTCCGCCCGCGGTCCGCGACTGTCAGCCCGCCCGCGGGCCGGCTGTCAGTCCGCCCGTACGGTGAACACCGGCACCGACACCTCCTCGTCGTCCAGGCAAACACCCGTCGCGAGGTCGAAGCGCTGCTTCAGCAGCGGTGAGGCCACGAACGGCCGCCCGCCCGCCGAGCCGAGCAGTCCGCGCGAGAGGACGTACGCCCCGGTGAACGGGTCCCGGTTGCCGATCGCGTACACCTGGCCCGCCCGGTCCATGAAGACGGCCGCCTGGTCGCCGTCGGGCAGCAGCACCGCCACCCCCCGGCCGGGGGTCAGCAGTCCCCGTTCGCAGACCGTCAGCCAGTCCGTGCCGTGGGCGAGCCGGACGGATCCGGTGCCCCGCGCTGTCGTGATCGTCGCGGTAGCCATCAGGATGCGGTCCCTTCGAGGGTGCGGACGGCGAGGACGGGTCCGGACAGCAGTTCCAGATCCGGCTTGATCTGGTCCCTCTCCGGAATGAACCTCACCGAGGGGTCGGGGGCGTCGGGGGCGTTGACGAAGGTGACGAACCGGCGCAGCCGCTCCGGGTCGTTGATGGTCTCCGCCCACTCGTCGCGGTAGCCCGCGACATGATCGGCCATGAGCCGCTCCAGCTCCTCGCAGAGCCCCAGCGAATCGTGGACGACCACGTCCCGGACGTGGTCCAGGCCGCCGTCGATCCGCTCCAGCCAGGCGGAGGTGCGCTCAAGACGGTCGGCGGTACGGATGTAGAACATCAGGAACCGGTCGATGAGCCGCACCAGTTCGGCGTCGGAGAGGTCCTGGGCCAGCAGGTCCGCGTGGCGCGGGGTGGCCCCGCCGTTGCCGCCGACGTAAAGATTCCAGCCCTGGGCGGTGGCGATGATCCCGAAGTCCTTGCCCCGGGCCTCCGCGCACTCGCGGGCGCAGCCGGAGACCGCCGACTTCAGCTTGTGCGGGGAGCGCAGGCCCCGGTAGCGCAGCTCCAGGTCGATCGCCATCCTCACCGAGTCCTGCACGCCGTAGCGGCACCAGGTCTGCCCCACACAGGACTTGACCGTCCGCAGCGACTTCCCGTACGCGTGCCCGGACTCGAAGCCCGCGTCCACCAGCCGGGCCCAGATCAGCGGCAGTTGGTCGACCCGGGCGCCGAAGAGGTCGATGCGCTGGCCGCCGGTGATCTTCGTGTAGAGGCCGAAGTCGCGGGCCACCTCACCGATGACGATGAGCTTCTCCGGGGTGATCTCACCGCCCGGGATGCGCGGCACGATCGAATACGACCCGTTGCGCTGGAGGTTGGCGAGGAAGTGGTCGTTGGTGTCCTGGAGCGCCGCCTGCTCGCCGTCCAGCACATAGCCGCTCGCGCCGACCGTGGGCGCCAGCGAGGCGATGACCGAGCCGACCGTCGGCTTGCAGACCTCGCAGCCGTCGCCGCCCCGCGCCTCCTCCCGGCCGTGCGAGTCGAGCAGTCCGGCGAACGAGGTGACCTCCAGGGTGCGGACGATCTCGTACAGCTCGCTGCGGCTGTACGGGAAGCAGCCGCACAGCCCCGAGTCCTCGGGCGGCGGCATCAGCTGCCCGATCACCTTGAGGCAACTGCCGCAGCCCGTACCGGCCTTGGTGCACTTCTTCACCTCGGGCAGCGTGGTGTGCTCGCAGATCGCGCCCTTGGTCACGTTGTGGCAGGAGCAGATCACCGCCTCGTCGGGCAGCGCGCCGGGGCCGAGCGCCACCGGGCCGCCGCCGGACCCGGCCGGCAGCACCAACTGCTCCGGGGCGACGGGCAGCACCGAGCCCGTCAGCGGCCGCAGCGTGCCGTACTGCTCCGCGTCCCCGACCAGCACCCCGCCCAGCAGGGTCCCGTCCGGACCCATCACCAGCTTCTTGTAGACCCCGGCGCGGGCGTCGGAGTACACGACGTCGAGTGAGCCCTCGGCCGCGCCGTGCGCGTCGCCGAACGAGGCCACGTCCACCCCGAGCAGCTTCAGCTTCGTCGACAGGTCCGCCCCCGTGAACGCGGCCCGCCCGCCCGCGACCACCTCGGCCGCCGTCCGGGCCATGTCGTAGCCCGGCGCGACCAGCCCGTACACCCGGCCGTCGGCGGTCAGCGCGCACTCGCCGATCGCGAACACCGCCGGGTCCGACGTCCGGCACTCCTCGTCCACGACGATCCCGCCACGCTCCCCGACCGCGAGGCCGCACTCCCGGGCCAGCTGGTCCCGGGGCCGAACGCCCGCCGAGAAGACCACCAGATCGACCGCGAGCGAGGACCCGTCGGAGAGGGACATCCCGGTCACCGCCCCGTCCTCGCCCGCGGTCACCTCCTGCGTACCGACACCCGTGTGGACGGTCAGGCCCATGTCCTGGATCGTCCGCAGCAGCGCCGCGCCCCCGCCCTCGTCCACCTGGACCGGCATCAGCCGGGGCGCGAACTCCACGACATGGGTGGCCAGCCCGAGCCCCTTCAGCGCCCCGGCCGCCTCCAGACCCAGCAGCCCCCCGCCGACCACGGCACCGGTCGCCGCGCCCTTCGCGTACTCCTCGATCGCGAGCAGGTCCTCGATCGTCCGGTACACGAAGCAGCCCCGGGCGTCCTTCCCCGGCACCGGCGGCACGAAGGGGTACGAGCCCGTCGCCAGCACCAGCGTGTCGTACGGGAACACCGCCCCGGACCGCGCGGTCACCGTCCGCCCCGCCCGGTCCACGGCCGTGGCCGGGTCGCCCACGTACAGCTCGATGCCGTGCCGGGCCATGAAGTCCGGCTCCACCAGCGAGAGGTCCTCGGGGCTCTGCCCGGCGAAGTACGAGGTGAGCCGCACCCGGTCGTAGGCCGGCCGGGGCTCCTCGCACAGCACGACGACCCGGGCGCCGCCGGCCGCCGGGGTCAGCCCGCGCTCGGCAAGGGACTCCAGGAACCGCTGGCCGACCATGCCGTGCCCGACGACCACGATCGTCGGGACGGCGGTCTGCGCCTGGGTGTTCGGGGTGGTGTTCGAGGCGGCGGTGGTGCGCGGCTCGAAGGTGGGCTCCGGCATCTCAGTGGCCTCCGTCGGTTGTCCTCATGCCCCGAGCCTGGGCGGGAGGTGTTACCCGGCCGCATCCCGTCTGTTTCCCGGGCGGAACCTTGCGCTCAGCGACCGGGCGGGGGCCCTGTGAGGGACCGGGTGAGGAGGCGGACGCGACAGGCGTCTAATGTCGGCTCGTGCCTGACATATCCCTGACGACCCTGATCCTCCTCTGCCTCGCCGCGGCCGCCGCGGGCTGGATCGACGCGGTGGTCGGCGGTGGCGGACTGCTGCTCCTGCCGGCGCTGCTGCTCGGTCTGCCGCACGTACCGGCGGCGCATGTCCTCGGCACCAACAAGGCCGTCGCGATCGTCGGCACCTCGGGTGCGGCGGTGACCTTCCTGCGCAAAGCTCCGGTACGGGTGGGTCTTGCGGTGCGGATCGGGCTGATGGCGCTCGCCGGGTCGATGGCGGGGGCGTTCTTCGCCGCCGGGATCAGCAGCGAGGTGCTCCGCCCGGTGATCATGGTCGTGCTGCTGGGGGTGGCGGCCTTCGTGATGCTGCGCCCGTCCTTCGGCACGGCCGCGGCGGGCGACGGCACGGACCGGCCGGTGGCCCGGGGCCGGATCATCATGGCGATCGTGCTGGTCGGCGGTGGGATCGGCTTCTACGACGGACTGTTCGGGCCGGGCACCGGCACCTTCCTGGTATTGGCCCTGACCGCCGTGCTCCACCTCGACCTGGTGACCGCGTCGGCCACCGCGAAGATCGTCAACGTGTGCACCAACGCGGGGGCGCTCGCGATGTTCGCGTACCAGGGCAGTGTGCTGTGGCAGCTCGCCGCCGTGATGGCGCTCTTCAACCTGGCGGGCGGGATGATCGGGGCGAGGATGGCGCTGAGCCGGGGGAGCGGCTTCGTCCGGGCGGTGCTGCTGACGGTGGTGTTCTCGCTGGTCGCCAAGCTCGGCTTCGACCAGTGGAACGCCTAGCGGTCCCGGGCCGGGCGGTCAGCGCACGTCCGTGAGGTGCGCGTACGCCACCACGTTGCCCTGGTAGCCGGTCTCCTTCGAGAAGCCGCCGCCGCAGGTGATCAGCCGGAGCGCGGCGTGCGGCGCGTCGCCGTAGACGCGCTGGTCGGGGAAGTCGTCGTTGTCGTAGACCTCGATGGCGTCGATCGAGAACACGGCCGTGTGCCCGTCCCTGCGGTCCACCTCGACCCGGGTCCCCTTGGTCAGGGCGCCCAGGGCGTAGAAGACGGACGGGCCTTCCGCGTTGTCCACGTGCCCCGCGACGATCGCGGTGCCTTTCGCGCCGGGCGGGACGCCGTCCTCGTACCAGCCCGCGAGGTTGCGGTCCTCGTCCGGCGGTACGTCGAGGCTGCCGTCGGCGGCCAGCCCCAGCGGTGTCATCGGCGCGTCCACCTCGATCGTGGGGATGCGGATACGGACCGGGTCGGAGGGGTCGAGCGGCTCGGCGACCGGGGAGCCGGGCTGCAGCTGGGGCCCGGCGGCGAAGGCCTGGGCGCTGGAGGGCTGCGGCGGGATCAGCTGGCCGCCGGGACCGTTCTGGATGAGCCAGATGCCGCACAGCACGGCGATGCCCACCAGCCAGCCCTTGGCCTTCTGCGCGCTCGGTGACACGGCGTCGTCCTCGGTCGGTGGTCCGGGGCGGGCGGGACGCGCTCGGGGACGCGCCCCGCCCGGTCGGAGGGGAAGCGGCGGTTCGGCTTCCTGTGGCGCCTTCGGAGGGTCTTCCCGTGGCGCCCGCGGATCGGCCGGCGCCTTCGGGAGGGCGCTTCGGGGCGCCCTCGGATCAGCTTCCTTCGGCGCCCTCGGTGCGGCGGCGCAGCAGCCACAGTCCGCCGACGGCGGCCAGGCCGATCACGCCGACGCCGAGGGCGACCTGCGTGGAGTTCGGCTCGACGCTGCCGCCGACCCCGGTCCGCACATGGCCGGACGGGCGGTCGTGGATGGGCTTCTCGTGCTTGCCGCCGCCGATCACCTTGAGGTCGCCGACCGCGTCCTTGCCGTTGTCGCAGGAGACGACGATCTCGTAGACGCCGGGTCGGGTGTCGTGCGGCACGGTGAACTGGCCGACCAGGACCTCCTTGTGGGTGCCGGGGCGCATCTCGAAGTCCCCGGCGTCCAGCTCGTTCGCGTCGCCGATGCCCGAGCCCTTCTTGCCGCAGGCGGTGGTGTTCACGGTGATGGTGGCGCCGGGGGGTGCGGTCGCCGGGGTGATCTCCAGGCGGCCGAAGTCACCCGCGTACGCGGACGGAGCGGCGGCGGTGAGACCGAACGCGATGACGGTGAACGCGGCACCGACGGTGCCGGTCACGAGGCGGGCGGGACTGCGCATGGGGATCCTCCGGGCAGACGGCGCGAGCGGGTGTGTCCTGCCCCCGAGCCAACGGGGGAGCGGCCCGTCACGCCTTCTGACGCGGGATCAGCTTTCACTCGTACGGACCGGCGCGGCACCCTTGCCGGAATGGATCACCGCAGGTCGCGGCGGTGCGGCTGGGCCGTTCGGTCCGTGCTGTCGTGCCCGGTGCCGATCGGGTGAGGCGCGCATTTCGAATGTGACGCAGGTCACATGTATGGCCTCGTGGTCCCCGGGCACACGCAAGACACCCCCCACGGGACGGATCCCCGCCCCCCACGGCACCCGCCCCCACCGGTCCACCCCCCCCGGGACCGGTGGGGGCGGTGTCGGATCCGCCTCCGGCCGGCCGTCCCCCCGGGATCACGCCCCGCCCGTGGCGCTCCAGACGATCTGCGGCGGACGCACCCGGGCGCACAGCGGCTGCCCCTTGGCGTCGGTGAGCCCGAGCCGCCCGGTGAGACGCCCGGAGCGCGCGGCGGCGGCGAGCACGTCCGGATCGATGTCGCTGAACATCAGCTTCGCGCGCCGGAACATGGTGAAGACCCCGGCGTCGTCCACCGTGCCCCACGACAGATAGACGAACCGTCCGCCCAGCCGGTTCTGGACGTACGGCCCCGACACCTCGACCCCGTCCTCCGTCACGGTGGCCGTGCAGTCGAGCACCCAGGACGCGGAGGGGGCGTCCCCGGGGTGCAGGCCGAGCAGCTCGCCCGGCCGGTCCTTGCGCTGGACGCCGACATGGATGTTCTCGTAGCCGGGAAAGTCGCTGTCCGGGCCGCAGGCGCGGCCGGGGAGGGCCGAGGCCTCGATATGGATCTGCATGCCCCCATGGTCCGGCACGACCGGGCACGGCGGCTCCCGCCGGTCGTTACAAGGCGTCCTCCGGAGCGCTGTCGTACACCGCGCCCAGGTCCTTCATCAGCTCCTCGTCCACCGCGAACACGGTGTCGTCGATCCGCCGCACCGGTGCGATGCCCTGCGAGTTGCAGACGAAGGCGGCGGAGAAGCGGCCCACCCCGTCCGGCCCGGCCAGCGTCACCGGACGGCGGACCGACGGCCGTCCGGCCCGCTCCAGGCCCTGTTCCAGCAGGGCCATCGTGATGCCGGTCAGCGCCGGGGCGTCGGGCCACACCACCGAGTCTCCGTCCCGGAAACCGATGTTGGTCACCGCCCCCTCGGTCACCACGCCGCCCGGCGCGGTCAGCAGCGCGTCGTCGAACCCCGCCCGCTCCGCCAGCACCCCGTAGTACGTCTGCCCGAACTCGCCGGGCCGCTTGATGTGCGGGGCGGTGCGCGCGTACGGCACCGACATCAGGCTCCGCGCCCCGGACGGCATGACGGCGGGCTCCCGGACCGTCACCATCAGGGTCGTACGCGTCGCCCCGGGCGGCTGATAGGCGTTCACCCGCACCGAGGCGTCCCGCCGCCCCGCCCCGTCGAGGGCGTGCCGGATCAGCTCCCGCACCCGCTCACCGTCCAGCGGCAGGCCGAACAGCTCCCGGTTCGCGGCGTCCAGCCGCGCGAGGTGCAGACCCAGGCCCCGCGCCCGGCCGTCCCGCACCTGGAGTGCGGTGAAGTGACCGAAGCCGTACAGGACGGGGATCCGCAGGGTCTCCTCGGTGGCCGGACGGCCGTCGAACTCGATGTGGGGCGCGGGCGGCTGCGTCGTCATGCGGCCACCGTAGACGGCGCACGCCGGGACGGGGCTTGACCTCAACCACGGTTGAGGCTGAAAGGTCGACCCCATGGACACCACAGCCGCATCCACGCAGCCCACCGCATCCACACAGCCCGCCGCCCCCCTCAAGGTCGCCGTCATCCTCGGCAGCAACCGCGACGGCCGGTTCGGCCCCGTCATCGCCGACTGGTTCCTGGCCCGCGCGGCCGGACACCCCGGCATCGAGACCGACCTGATCGACGTCGCCGAGGCCGACCTGCCCCCCCGGATCACCTTCAGCCCCGGACCGGAGGAGGCGGCGCGGCTCGCGGCGGTCTCCGAACGGCTCGCGGCGGCCGACGCCTTCGTCGTCCTCACCCCCGAGTACAACCACTCGTTCCCCGCACCGCTGAAGACCCTCATCGACTGGCACAACGCCGAATGGCAGGCCAAACCCGTCGCCTTCGTGTCGTACGGCGGCATCTCCGGCGGGCTGCGCGCCGTCGAACAGCTCCGGCAGGTCTTCGCCGAGCTGCACACCGTCACCGTCCGCGACACCGTGTCCTTCCACAACGCGGGCGCCCTCTTCGACGACGAAGGGCGCCACCGGGACCCGGGCCCCGCCGACGCGGCCGCGAAGGTCATGCTGGACCAGGTGGTGTGGTGGGGCACCGCCCTGCGCGACGCCAGAAACGCCCGTCCGTACGGCGCCTGACGCCCAGGGGGCCGACAATCGCATCGAAGGCCCACACGCAGAGCACCCGCCGTAGTCCGCATTCCGCATCCCGAGGAGACCGACGATGACAGCGCCGCCGGCATGGCTGACCGTCCTGACCACGACCGACAGCGAGGCCAAGGCCCACGCCCTGGCCCAGTCGGCGGTGGAGGCCAGGCTGGCGGCCTGCGCGCAGATCTCCGCCCCCGTCACCTCCGTCTACCGCTGGCAGAACGCCATCGAGACGACCGAGGAATGGCAGGTGCTCTTCAAGACGGCGGCGGAGCGTTACGACGAACTGGAGGAACACATCCAGCGGGAACACGACTACGACACGCCGGAGATCATCGCCCTGCCGATCATCCGGGGCAGCGCCCGCTACCTCGGCTGGGTGACGGCGGAGACGGCGCCCCCGGCAGCCCTGTGACGGCGGCGGCCATGACCACTCCCGCCCCGGGCGGCGGCCCCTCCGACGCCGAACTGCCCTTCTTCGTGTACGGGACGCTCCTGCCGGGCGAACCCAACCACGACCTGTTCCTCCGGGGCCGTACGACGGGGGAGCGCCCGGCCGTGCTGCCCCGGGCCCTGCTCTACGAAGGCCCCGGCTACCCGTACGCCATCGAGGGCCACGGCCGCGTCCACGGCACCCTGCTCGTCGCCGCGCCCGGGATCTACGGGGAACTGCTCGGGCTGCTGGACCACCTGGAGGAGTTCCTCGGCCCCGGCCACCCGCGCAACCTGTACGAACGCGTCGTCCGCGAGGTGGAACTGCCGGGCCCGGACGGGGGCTCCGTACGGGCCTGGGTCTACCTCGCCGCCACCGCCGTCACCCGATCGCTGCGGACCGGCGGCGTCCTCATCCCCGGGGGGCGGTGGACCACCGGACGCACCCCGGGCGGCTCCTGAGGGTGCCCGGGGCCTGCCCCGGGGTTCACCCGCCCGGAGCACGGCCGGTGCCGCGCTCCGGGCGGGCCCGTCAGCCCGCCCCGGCCGCCAGCGCCTCCGCCACGCCCGGCTCCTCGGGCCCCAGGAAGCGCGGGTCGGGCCGGAGCAGGGCGTCCAGGGCCGCCTTGCCCGAGGCGGCCAGCTCCCGGACGCCGCCGTAGTACCAGACGGAATCCCGTGGTTCGTCGACCCCGACGCCGTACGCGTCGATCCCGGCCGACCGGCACAGCGTGACCGCCCGGTGGATGTGGAAGCCCTGGCTCACCAGCACCGCCCGGTCGACGCCGAAGATCTTCTTGGCCCGGACGCAGGAGTCCCAGGAGTCGAATCCGGCGTAGTCGCTCACGATCCTCTCGTCGGGCACCCCGCGCCCGGTGAGATACGTGCGCATCGCGTCCGGCTCGTCGTACTCCACCCGGCTGTTGTCCCCGGTGACGAGGACGACCTTGACCTTCCCGGTGCGGTACAGCTCGGCCGCCGCGTCCAGCCGGTGCGCGAGATACGGGGTCGGCCGGCCGTTCCACAGCCCGGCCCCGAACACCACGGCGACCTCCCGCACCGGTGCGTCGGCCGCCGTCCCCACCCGGTCACCCGCCTCCAGCCGCATCCAGGTCGCGGGCACGAGCGCCAGCACACAGGCGACCATCAGCCCCTGCACCAGACGCCGTTGCCCCCGCCGGGTACGCGGCAGCCGCAGCCGGGCCGGCCACCGGACCTCCTTCAGCCGCCACCCGAGCCGCTTCCGTCTCTCCCCGCTCTTCCCACGCACCGCAACCCCCACTCGTCCCCGCTCCTCCCCGCGCCGTACGCGCAACCGCCCCCACCCCACCTGACGACCGGGGCACCGCAAAGGTTCGCCCGCCGCCCCGGTTGTGGCATCCGACACCGGCCGCACACCGCCCCTCCGGAGCCCCGCACACCGCCCCCACCCCCGCCGTGAGGCGGCGGAAAACACTGGTGACCCTCACGCAACGGCCCGGCAACCTCCGCCCGGCACCATCGGTCCATGACGGAGCCGGCCCCGGAACAGCCCCAGCAATCCCCGCTGACCGACAGCACCGCGCACCTCCTCGCCCGCATCACCGACCAGCTCGGCGCACAGCTCAGCCTCGTCTCCCGGAACGGAACCCGCAGACCCATGCACCGCACCCGGCACCCCGACCGCCCCGCAACGGACAGCGGCACGCCCGCCCCGGCCCTGGTCGCCGTGGCGCACGGCAGCCGCGACCCGCAGGCCCTGCGCACCGTGCTGGCCCTCCTGGACCGGGTCCGCGAGCTACGGCCCGGCCTCGACGTCCGGCTCGGCCACATCGAGCTCAACGCACCGCTGCTCCCGGACACCCTGGACGGCCTGCGCGGGGCCGAAGCCGTCCTCGTACCGCTGCTCCTGGGGCGCGGCCACCACGTCAAGCGCGATCTGCCCGCCGCGACCGCCGCCGCCCCCGGCGTACGGACCCGGATCGCCGCGCCCCTCGGCCCGCACCCCCTGCTCGTCGAGGCGCTGTACGGGCGCATCGTGGAGGCCGGCTGGGACGCCGCCGACCACGGTGGCCGCCACGCCGCCGTCGTCCTCGCCGCCGCCGGGTCCCGCGACCCCGACTCCGCCCAGGACACCCGGCGCACCGCCCTCCTGCTCGCGGAGCGCCTCGGCGTGCCCGTCGTGCCCGCGTACGCCTCCGCCACCACCCCCACCGTCCCGGCCGCCCTGCGCGCGCTGGCCGCCCGGGGACGCCACCGGGCCTTCGTCGCCTCGTACTTCACCGCCCCCGGCCGTTTCGCGAGCGCCTGCGCCGACGCCGTACCGCACCGGGCCGCCGCCCCGCTCGGCGCCCACCCGGCGATGGCCCGCCTCGTCCTGCACCGCTACGACCAGGCACGAGCGGAGATCGCCCCCGCCGACGCCGTGAGCTTGCTCGCTTCCGCCTGACATCCCGGTCCGCTCACGCCCGTTGTCCGTCCCGGTCGCTACTGTCAGGACCATGGACGGCACACAGGGCGCACACGGGGCAGAACCGGCACACGGCACGCACGGCGCACGAAGCGCACAGAGCGGTACGGAGGCGAGCCCCTACGGCCCGGCCGACACCGAGCGCTTCGACACCGAGGAGGACAAGCGGCCCGGCCGCACCGCCTTCCAGCGCGACCGCGCCCGGGTCCTGCACTCCGCCGCCCTGCGCCGGCTCGCCGGGAAGACCCAGGTCGTCACCCCCGGCACCCGCTCCCACCAGTGGGACGCCAGCCCCCGCACCCGGCTCACCCACTCCCTGGAGTGCGCCCAGGTCGGCCGCGAGCTGGGGGCCGTCCTCGGCTGCGACCCCGACCTGGTCGAGACGGCGTGCCTCTCGCACGACATGGGCCACCCGCCGTTCGGCCACAACGGCGAACAGGCGCTCAACGACTTCGCCTCCGACTGCGGCGGCTTCGAGGGCAACGCCCAGTCGCTGCGCCTGCTGACCCGCCTGGAGCCCAAGCGCTTCGTCCACGACCCGCGCACCGGCGACCTGGTCAGCGTCGGCCTCAACCTCACCCGCGCCGCGCTGGACGCCGCCACCAAGTACCCCTGGCCGCGCGGCGCGCACCCCACCGACCCGCACTCGGTGAAGTTCGGGGTGTACGCCGACGACCTCCCGGTCTTCGCCTGGGCCCGCGAGGGCGCCCCCGAGGACCGCACCTGCTTCGAGGCGCAGGTCATGGACTGGTCCGACGACGTGGCGTACAGCGTGCACGACTTCGAGGACGGGCTGCACGCCGGGCACATCGACCCCAACTGCCTCTACGCCGAACCGGAGCGCGACGAGATCTGGGCGGTCGCCATCGGCCGCTACGTCCCCGCCGGCACCGATCCGCAGGAGCTGGCCGAGGCCCTGGACCGGCTGATCGACCAGGACTGGTGGCCGCACGGCTACGACGGCTCCGCCGTGGCCCAGGCCCGCCTGAAGGACGCCACCAGCCAGCTCATCGGCCGCTTCTGCACCGAGGCCGAGACCGCCACCCGCGCGGTGTACGGCCCCGGCCGCCTCGGGCGGTACGGCGCGGAGCTGGTCGTCCCGCGCACCGTCCGCAACGAGTGCGCCGTCCTCAAGGCGGTCGCCGACCGTTACGTGATGCAGCGCGCCGAGCAGGAGACCCTCCGCGCCGACCAGCGCATCGTCATCGCCGAGCTGGCCGCCGCCCTCACCGCCCGCGCCCCCGAGGGGCTGGAGCCGCACTTCCGCGCCCTGTTCGACCAGGCCCCCGACGACCACGCGCGCAAGCGGGTCCTGATCGACCAGATCGCCGCCCTCACCGACGCCTCCGCACGATCCCTGCACGCCGCACTCACCGCCCGTCGCGGCTGACCGGCAGACTGGGACCCGGAAGGGGCCGGACTTCTGACCACCGGGTGTGACCTGTCCGGGGCACACCCTCTTTCGCCATCACGCTGCGTGCGGGACGCTCGCAGCTGTGGGGGCGCCGCGCAGCACAGCACTGAGGAGGCATCACGTGGTCGACGCACACCAGACGTTCGTCATCGTCGGAGCGGGACTCGCAGGGGCGAAGGCGGCCGAGACGCTGCGCGCCGAAGGGTTCACCGGCCGGGTGATCCTCATCGGCGACGAGCGCGACCACCCCTACGAACGCCCGCCGCTCTCCAAGGGATACCTGGACGGCAAGGCCGACCGGGACAGCGTCTTCACCCACGAACGCCCCTGGTACGCGGGCGCCGACATCGAACTGCACCTCGGCCAGCCGGTCACCGCGCTCGACCGGTACGCGAAGACCGTGCAGCTCGGCGACAACACCGTCATCCACTACGACAAGCTGCTGCTGGCCACCGGCTCCGAGCCGCGCCGGCTCGACATCCCCGGCACCGACCTGGCCGGCGTCCACCATCTGCGCCGCCTCGCCCACGCCGACCGGCTGCGCAACGTGCTCGCCGCCCTCGGCCGCGACAACGGCCACCTGGTCATCGCCGGAGCCGGCTGGATCGGCCTGGAGGTCGCCGCCGCCGCCCGCGGCTACGGCGCCGAGGTGACCGTCGTCGAGGCCGAGCCCACCCCGCTGCACCAGGTCATCGGCCCCGAGCTGGGCCAGATCTTCACCGAACTGCACAGCTCGCACGGCGTCCGCTTCCACTTCGGCGCCCGCCTCACCGAGATCACCGGCCAGGACGGCATGGTCCTCACCGCCCGCACCGACGACGGCGAGGAGCACCCCGCGCACGACGTCCTCGCCGCGATCGGCGCCGCCCCGCGCTCCGCCCTCGCCGAGGCCGCCGGACTGGAGATGGCCGAGCGCGCCCACGGCGGCGGTATCGCGGTGGACGCCTCGCTGCGCACCTCCGACCCGCACATCTACGCCGCCGGTGACGTCGCCGCGGCCCACCACCCGCTGCTCGGCACCCGGCTGCGCGTCGAGCACTGGGCCAACGCCCTGAACGGCGGACCGGCCGCCGCCCGCGCCATGCTCGGCCAGGACGTGACGTACGACCGGATCCCGTACTTCTTCTCCGACCAGTACGACCTGGGCCTCGAATACTCCGGCTGGGCCCCGCCCGGCTCCTACGACGAGGTGATCATCCGGGGCGACGCCGGAAAGCGGGAGTTCATCGCGTTCTGGCTGAAGGACCGCCGGATCCTCGCCGGGATGAACGTCAACGTGTGGGATGTCACCGAGACGATCCAGGAGCTGATCCGGGCCCGCCGGCAGCACGACGCGGAGGCCCTCGCCGACCCGTCGGTCCCGCTGGGCTCCCTGCTCTGAGACGTGACGCCGGGGTGCGGGCGGCCAGGGCCCGCACCCCGCTCCGAAGCCCGCCGCGCGCCCGGCTGTCCGAGCCCACCCGTAGACTTCACACGTGGCTGGCAGGATCAACGACGACGACGTGAAGGCGGTGCGGGACGCGGTCCCGATCGACGCCGTCGTGTCCGAGTACCTCCAGCTGCGCAACGCGGGCGGCGGAAACCTCAAAGGCCTCTGCCCCTTCCACGACGAGAAGTCCCCCTCCTTCCAGGTCAGCCCCTCCAAGGGCCTGTTCCACTGCTTCGGCTGCCAGGAGGGCGGCGACACGATCGCCTTCGTGATGAAGATCGACCACCTCTCCTTCTCGGAGACGGTCGAGCGCCTCGCCGCCAAGGCGGGCATCACCCTGCGGTACGAGGAGGGCGGCTACAACCCCTCCCACCAGCGCGGCGAACGCATCCGGCTGATCGAGGCCCACCAGGCCGCCGCCGAGTTCTACGTCCGCGCGCTGGAGAGCCCCGAGGCCGAGATCGGCCGGAAGTTCCTCGCCGAGCGCGGCTTCGACCAGGAGGCCGCCACCCACTTCCGGGTCGGCTACAGCCCGGCCGGCTGGGACCACCTCACCCGCTATCTCCGCGGCAAGGGCTTCAGCGACAAGGAGCTGATCACCTCCGGCCTCTCCCAGGACGGCCGTCGCGGACCCATCGACCGCTTCCGCGGCCGGCTCATGTGGCCGATCAGCGACACCGCGGGCGACATCGTCGGCTTCGGCGCCCGCAAACTCCGCGACGACGACAACGGCCCGAAGTACCTGAACACCCCCGAGACCCCCGTCTACAAGAAGTCCCAGGTGCTGTACGGCATCGACCTGGCGAAGAAGGACATCGCCAAGGCCAGCCGCGCCGTCGTCGTCGAGGGCTACACCGACGTCATGGCCTGCCACCTCGCCGGGGTCACCACCGCCATCGCCACCTGCGGCACCGCCTTCGGCAACGACCACATCAAGATCCTGCGCCGCCTCCTCATGGACAACGGCAGCGCCCGCGTGATCTTCACCTTCGACGGCGACTCGGCCGGCCAGAAGGCCGCCCTGCGCGCCTTCGAGGACGACCAGAAGTTCGCCGCCGAGACCTACATCGCCATCGCCCCCGACGGCATGGACCCCTGCGACCTGCGGCTCGTCAAGGGCGACGACGCCGTGCGCGACCTGGTCGAGCCGCGCACCCCGCTCTTCGAGTTCGCGCTGCGCCAGATCGTCGGCCGCTACGACCTGGAGACCCCGGCCGGCCGCGCCGCCGCCCTCGACGAGGCCGCCGCCGTCGTCGCCAAGATCAAGACGAGCAGCGTGCAGCGCGAGGTCGCCGTCCAGCTCGCCGGGCTCGTCGGCATCCTCGACCAGGAGTTCGTCGTCCACCGCGTCGCCCAGCTCGCCCGCTGGGCCCGCGACAAGGGCGGCGACCAGGGGGACCGCGGCGGCCGGGGCGGACCCCAGGGCCGGGGCCCGCGCGGCGGCGCCCCGCAGCAGACCGCCCCCGCACCGGCCCCCGCCTTCTCCGGCCCCGCACTCAACCTCCGCAGCCCCGCCCACCGCACCGAGCGCGAACTGCTCAAGCTCGCCCTCCAGAAGCCCGCCCTGGTCTCCCCGGCCTTCGACGCGTACGGCGTGGACGAGTTCACCGCCCCGCCCTACGCCGCCGTGCGCCGCTGCATCGAGGAGGCGGGCGGCGCCGAGCAGGGCATCGCCGACGACCGGGCGTATCTGGGCGCGGTCCTGGACGCCGCCCCCGACAACACCGTCCGCAACCTCGTCACCGAGCTGGCCGTCGAGGTCTTCCACGGCCGCACCATCGACGAGACCTACGCGGGCATGCACCTCGTCCACGTCCGGCTCCGCGCGGTGGACCGCCGCATCGCCGACGTACAGAGCAGCCTCGCCCGCCTCGGCAACCACGTCGCCCCGCAGGACCTGGCCGCCGCGCAGAACGAGGTCTGGGTCCTCCAGCAGTACGCCCAGACCCTGCGCGCCCACGGCGCAGCCGCCCTCTGATCCGCCCGCCGGTCCACCGGGCCGGTAACCGCCCGGTGACGGACCGGAATCAGAAAGTCCCCGCACGCCCCTCGTGACAGCCGTGTGTCGTACCCCACACTGGGGAATGTCTGAGTCATCGGAGCACGCCGGTCCGCAGGGGAACACCCGGGTCCGGACAGGCCTCCACCCCGTCATCCGGCAGCGATCACCTGGAGGTCGCCCCCGTGCAGACCCGGACCGTGACGACCACGACCGTGCCCATGGCGGCCATCCCCGCGCAGAACAGGGCCCTGCACCACCCGGAGACCGCAGCCGGCCCGCCCGGACACGCACCCGAGGCAGTCATGGTGGAAGCGACGCACCTCCCCGAACCGCCGGACCCCAGGAACCGGGCGGACTCCGGCGGCCCCACCTCCGACCTGTTCCGGCAGTATCTGCGCGAGATCGGCCGCATCCCCCTGCTCACCGCAGCGGAGGAGGTCGAGCTCGCCCGCCGCGTCGAAGCCGGACTCTTCGCCGAGGAACGCCTCGCCGGCACCCCGGACCTCGACTCCCGCCTCGCCGTCGACCTCGACCGGCTGGTGGTGATGGGCCGCACCGCCAAACGCCGCCTCATCGAGGCCAACCTCCGCCTCGTCGTCTCCGTCGCCAAGCGGTACGTGGGCCGCGGGCTGACCATGCTCGACCTCGTCCAGGAGGGCAACCTCGGCCTGATCCGGGCGGTGGAGAAGTTCGACTACGCCCGGGGCTACAAGTTCTCCACGTACGCCACCTGGTGGATCCGCCAGGCCATGTCCCGCGCCCTGGCCGACCAGGCCCGCACCATCCGCGTCCCCGTCCACGTCGTGGAGCTGATCAACCGCGTGGTCCGCGTCCAGCGCCGCCTCCTCCAGGAGCGCGGCGTCGAGCCGACCGCCGAGGACATCGCCGTCGAGCTGGACCTGACGCCCGAGCGGGTCACCGAAGTCCTCCGCCTCGCCCAGGAACCGGTCTCCCTGCACGCCCCCGTCGGCGAGGAGGACGACGTCTCCTTCGGCGACCTCATCGAGGACGGCGACGCCGCGTCGCCCGTCGAGTCCGCCGCGTTCCTGCTGCTGCGCCAGCACCTGGAGGCCGTCCTCTCCACCCTCGGCGAGCGCGAACGCAAGGTCGTCGAACTGCGCTACGGCCTGGACGACGGGCGGCCCCGCACCCTGGAGGAGATAGGACGGATCTTCGGCGTGACACGCGAACGCATCCGCCAGATCGAGTCCAAGACCCTCAGCAGGCTGCGGGACCACGCCTTCGCCGACCAACTCCGCGGCTACCTCGACTGATCCCTGCCGGCGGAATCAGTCCACCTCGGCCAGCGCCTCCGCGAACTGGGCGGCGTACAACCGGGCATAGGCCCCACCGGCCGCCAACAGCTCCTCGTGCGTGCCCTGTTCGACGATCGACCCGCTCTCCATCACCAGGATCACGTCCGCGTCCCGGATCGTGGAGAGCCGGTGCGCGATCACGAACGACGTACGCCCGTGGGCCAGGCGCGCCATCGCCTTCTGGATCAGCACCTCGGTCCGGGTGTCCACCGAGCTGGTCGCCTCGTCGAGGACCAGGATCACCGGGTCGGACAGGAACGCCCGCGCGATGGTGATCAGCTGCTTCTCGCCCGCGCTGACCCCGGTGCCCTCGTCGTCGATCACCGAGTCGTACCCGTCGGGCAGCGTCCGGATGAACCGGTCCGCATGCGCCGCCCGGGCCGCCTCCTCGATCTCCTCCCGGGTGACCTCACGCGAAGCGCCGTACGCGATGTTCTCCGCGATCGTCCCGCCGAACAGCCAGGTGTCCTGAAGCACCATGCCTATGGACGACCGCAGATCGTCCCGGGACATCTTCGCCACGTCGACCCCGTCGAGCGCGATCCGCCCGCCCGTCACCTCGTAGAACCGCATCAGCAGATTGACCAGCGTCGTCTTGCCCGCCCCCGTCGGACCGACGATCGCGACGGTCTGCCCCGGCTCCACACTCAGCGACAGGTCCTCGATCAGCGGCTTCTCCGGCTCGTACCGGAAGGACACCTTCTCCAGCGAGACCCGGCCGACCGGTTGCTCCGGACGCTCCCCGCGCTCCGGGTCAGGCTTCTGCTCCTCGGCGTCCAGCAGCTCGAAGACCCGCTCCGCCGAGGCGATACCGGACTGGATGAGGTTGGCCATCGAGGCGACCTGCGTCAGCGGCATCGAGAACTGCCGCGAGTACTGGATGAACGCCTGGACGTCACCGATCGACAGCGCGCCCGAGGCGACCCGCAGCCCGCCGACCACCGCGACCAGCACATAGTTGATGTTCGAGATGAAGAACATCAGCGGCTGCATGATCCCGCTGGCGAACTGGGCCTTGAAGCCCGCCTCGTAGAGGGCGTCGTTCTGCTCGGCGAAGTCCCGCGCGGACTCCTCCTGCCGGCCGAACACCTTCACCAGGGTGTGCCCGGTGTACATCTCCTCGATATGGGCGTTGAGCTTCCCCGTCACCTGCCACTGCCGCACGAACTGCGGCTGCGACCGCTTGCCGACCTGCGTCGCCACGACCACCGACAGCGGGACCGTCACCAGCGCGACCAGCGCCAGCAGCGGCGAGATCCAGAACATCACGATCAGCACGCCGACGATCGTCAGCAGCGAGTTGATGAGCTGGCCCATCGTCTGCTGGAGCGTCTGCGAGATGTTGTCGATGTCGTTCGTCGCCCGGCTCAGCACCTCACCGCGCTTGGCCCGGTCGAAGTACGACAGCGGCAGCCGCGCCAGCTTCGTCTGGAGGTCCTCGCGCAGCTGGAACACGATCCGGTTGATCACCCGGATCGACACCCGCGTCGCCACCAGCATCAGCAGCCCGGCCCCGACGTAGACCACCAGGGCCAGCAGCAGGACGTTCCCCACCGCGCCGAAGTCGATGCCCTCACCCGGCGTGAAGTCCACACCCGACAGCATGTCGGCCATCGACCCCCGGCCGTCCTCCCGCAGCCCCTCGATCGCCTGCGCCTTCGTCGTGCCCCCGGCCATCTCCCGCCCGACGACCCCGGCGAAGACCAGGTCGGTCGCCTTGCCCAGGATCTTCGGCCCGGCCACCGACAGCGCGACGCTCACCGCCACCGCGCCCAGCATCAGCCACAGCGAGGCCTTCTCCCGGCCGAACCGCTTCAGCAGCCGTTTGCTCGACCCCTTGAAATCCATCGACCGGTCGGTGGGCGCGCCCCCGGCCATCATCCGTCCGCCCGGACCGGCCATTACGCGGCCTCCGCTTCCGTCAGCTGGGAGAGCACGATCTCCCGGTACGTTTCATTGCCGTCCATCAGCTCGTGATGGGTGCCGGTGCCCACGAGCCGGCCCTCGTCCAGCACCAGGATCCGGTCCGCGTCACGGATGGTGGACACCCGCTGCGCCACGATCACCACGGTCGCCCCGGCCGTCTCCCGGCCGAGCGCCGCCCGCAGCGCCGCGTCGGTCGCGTAGTCCAGCGCCGAGAACGAGTCGTCGAACAGATAGATCTCCGGCCGCTGCACCAGCGTCCGCGCGATCGCGAGCCGCTGCCGCTGCCCGCCGGACACATTGGTGCCGCCCTGCGCGATCGGCGCGTCGAGCCCGTGCTCCAGCGCCTCCACGAACTCCTTGGCCTGCGCCACCTCCAACGCGTGCCACAGCTCCTCGTCGCTCGCGTCCGGGTTCCCGTACCGCAGATTCGTCGCCACCGTCCCCGAGAAGAGGTACGGCTTCTGCGGCACCAGCGACACCGTCCTCGCCAGCAGCGCCGGATCCAGCGTCCGCACGTCCTCGCCGTCGACCAGCACCTCGCCGTCCGTCACGTCGAACAGCCGGGGTACGAGCCCGAGCAGCGTGGACTTCCCGCTGCCCGTCGACCCGATGACCGCGGTGGTCTCACCCGGCCGGGCCACCAGATCGACGTTCCGCAGCACCGGCTCCTCCGCACCCGGGTACCGGAACTCCGCGCCCCGCACCTCCAGATGCCCGTGCCGCCGCAGCTCGGTGACGGGGGCGACGGGCGGCACGACACTCGACTCGGTCCCGAGGACCTCCTCGATGCGCTCGGCGCAGACCTCGGCGCGCGGCACCATCATGAACATGAAGGTGGCCATCATCACGGCCATCACGATCTGCATGAGATAGGCGAGGAACGCGGTCAGCGCACCGATCTGCATCCCGCCGCTGTCGATGCGGTGTGCGCCGAACCACACCACCGCGATCGACGACAGGTTCACCACCGTCATCACGGTCGGGAACATCAGCGCCATCAGCCGCCCGGTCGCCACCGACACATCGGTCAGCTCGGTGTTCGCACCCCGGAAGCGCTTCTCCTCGTACCCGTCCCGGACGAACGCACGGATCACCCGGTTGCCGGTGATCTGCTCGCGCAGCACCCGGTTCACCCCGTCCAGCCGCTCCTGCATGGTGCGGAACAGCGGCCCCATCTTCCGCACGATGAGCCCGACCGAGACACCGAGCACCGGCACGACCGCCAGCAGCACGGCGGAGAGCGGCACATCCAGGCCGAGCGCCATGATGATCCCGCCGACGCACATGATCGGGGCCGACACCATCAGCGTGAACGCCAGCAGCACCAGCATCTGGACCTGCTGGACGTCGTTGGTGGTCCGGGTGATCAGCGAGGGCGCCCCGAAGCGCCCCAGCTCCCGGGCCGAGAAGGACTGCACCCGGTCGAAGACGGCGGCCCGCACATCACGCCCGAGGGCGGAGGCGGTGCGGGCCCCGTAGTACACGGCCCCCACATTGCACAGAACCTGGAGAACGCTGACGGCGATCATGAGACCGCCGAACTCCAGGATGTAACCGGTGTCACCCGTCACGACACCGTTGTCAATGATGTCGGCGTTCAGGCTGGGCAGATACAGGGTGGCGCAGGTCTGGAGCAGCTGGAGGAGAACCAGCAGCACGATGGGTTTCTTGTACGGGCCCAGATGGGCCCGCAGGAGTTTTATGAGCACGCGCGTCTCTCGGAATCGGCGGCAGGCAGAGGCCGAACCAGTTTCGCGTACGCCGTACTCCAGGGGCGAACCGTTTTCCTCAAGCCCGGGTCAAACCTGGAGCGCGGGGGGCTTGCACGCCAGGTCCGGACGCACGCGCGCGAGGGCCTGCGCGAGGCGCGGGGTCCTCCGGCGCTCGGGCCCACGCGGGGCGCGGGGTCCTCCGGCGATCGGGCTCACGCGGGGCGCGGGGGTCCTCCGGTGCCCGGGCCCACGCGGGGCGCGGGAGGGCGTCGGGCGCGCGCCCGCGCAGTGAGAATCGGCCCCTACGCGGGGTGCTGGCCGCCGAAGGCCCCGGGGTGGATCTGATCCCGGGTCGCCGCGTACTGCTGCCGCACCGCACCGCCCACCGCCAGCTCGTCGCCCGGCTCCAGCACCTGGGCGGCCGCGCCCTGCCAGGGCGGGGGAGTGCGCGGGTCGAGGGCGCCCTGCGAGACCCCGAGCGCCCACGCCGCCTGCCGGGCCGCGCCGATCGCCGCGTACTGGGCGGGCTGCGGCACCACGACCTGCGTACCGAACAGCGCCGGAGCCAGCGCCTGCACGGCCGGGAGCTCGGCGGCGGCGCCCAGCAGGAACACCCGCCGCACCTCCACACCCCGCCCGCGCAGCACGTCCAGGGCGTCGGCGAGCGAGCACAGCATGCCCTCGAACGAGGCGCGCGCCAGGTGCTCCGGCTTCATCGACTCACGACGGAGCCCGCAGAGGGTGCCGGCGGTGTGCGGAAGCTGAGGAGTGCGCTCGCCCTCCAGATACGGCAGCAGGACGAGCCCGGAAGCCCCGGGCGTCGACTTCAGAGCGAGCGCGGACAGCTCCTCCAGCCCGTCGAGACCCAGCATCTCGGCGGTGCCGCGCAGCGCCCGCACGGCATTGGAGAGGTGCACCACCGGAAGATGCATGCCGGTGGCGTCGGCGAACGAGGTGATCATCCCGCTCGGATCGGCGAGCGCCTCGTGGTGCACCGCCATCACGGACCCGGAGGCCCCCAGCGACACCACCGCGTCGCCCACGGCGACCCCGAGCCCGAAGGCGGCGGCCATGGTCTCGCCGGTGCCCGCGGAGATCAGCAGCCCCTCCGGGGTCATCCCCGCGGAGTCGGCAGGCCCGAGCACCTCGGGCAGCGCGGCGGAGTGCCCGAGGGCCAGCTCGACGAGGTCGGGCCGGTAGGAGGCGGACCCGGCCGACCAGTACCCGGTGCCCGAGGCGGCGCCCCGGTCCGTGGTCCGCCGGGCGGGCCGGCCCAGCAACTGCCACACGAGCCAGTCGTGCGGCTGGAGCACGGCGGCCACCCGCTGGGCGTTCTCCGGCTCGGTCCGCGCCAGCCAGCGCAGCTTCGCCACCGGCTGCGCGGCGCTCGGCACGGCCCCGACGGCTTCGGCCCAGGCCTGCCGCCCGCCCAGCCCGTCGACGAGATCGGCTGCGGCGACCTGCGCCCGCCGGTCGTTGCCGAGCAGGGCCGGGCGTACGAGATTGCCCTGCTGGTCCAGGGGGACGAGGCCGTGCTGCTGCGCGGAGACCCCGATGGCCTGCACACCTTCGAGCAGCCCGCCGGAGGCCGCCTCACCGAGCGAGAGCAGCCAGGCCTGCGGATCGACCTCGGCGGCCTTCGCCTCGACCGGATGGGCGGCGTACCCCTCCCGGAGCACGGCGCCCGAATCCGTGTCGCAGACGACGATGTGAGTGAAGGCGGAAGAACTGTCCAGCCCCGCGACTATGCCCATAGGAAGATTCTGCCGCACCGCGGGACCATCCCGGAACTCACCGGCGCCCCACGGGCCCCTCAGGTGTTGGTCGTCCCCCAGTCGTCCTCGAACCCGTTCTGGCTGCTGCGGTCCCGCAGTGACCGGACCCGCTCCGCGACCGACGCGGGGACCTTGTCCCCGACCTTGTCGCTGACCGAGTGGTACGCCTTGCCGGCGATGTCCCGCCCGCTGTGGGCGGCGCTTTCGGCGGCGTTGCGCACGGCGGGGTTCTCCGCGAACCGCTGGGCCGACTTCTTCAACTGCTCGTAACGCTCGCGCCCGGCTCGCGTGCCGAGCACGTAACCGAGGGCCACTCCGGCGATGAACGTGAGCCGGTACCGCATGGCTGCCACCCTTCCTACGCTTGGTGCGACGTGTGCAGCCCGCCTACCCGCGAGCACCCGAGATCACCCCGGGCGATACCGATTGGCGGAGCACCCCCCTGCTTGCGCTAATGTATGTGTCGCAGCGAACGCGCGCCGCCCGGCAGCCGCCAGGCAGGTACGATTTCGAAGCAACGCAGCAATCCCCTGTAGCTCAATTGGCAGAGCAGCCGGCTGTTAACCGGCAGGTTACTGGTTCGAGTCCAGTCGGGGGAGCGCGATCCCCTGTAGCTCAATTGGCAGAGCATTCGGCTGTTAACCGGAGGGTTACTGGTTCGAGTCCAGTCGGGGGAGCGGAACGGGAGAGGACCCTTCGGGGTCCTCTTTCGCGTGCACGCCCCACCGCCCTCCGGGGCCTCGGCCGGGCCCTCGGAGTGACTCTTTCGGGTCTCCTCGATCTTCCCTGCAACCGGGCAGCACGCAGCGACGTCCTCAAGATCAGGTGAAGCCGGCCAACCGAAGCGAGAGATCGTATGACCGGCTATGCTGCGGCAGACGGTGCGCACACTTGTACGCGCCACGCCGAAACGGGGCGGTAGCTCAGCCGGTTAGAGCAGCGGACTCATAATCCGTCGGCCGTGGGTTCGAGTCCCACCCGCCCCACCGAGCGTCCCCAGGCAGAATCGTTCTGGCCTGGGTAAACGCGTTTTTGGGGGAGTTTCGCGTGCAGCGTTCGCTGCACAGAGGTGCAGCGAACGTGACTCCGGGCCAGGCGGGACAGACCTTACGTGGCTGTGACCTGGGTCTTTTCCGGCGTCGTGTCTGTGGGGTGGTTGTGAACGCTCCCACGGCCTCTCAGTACGGTGTCCTGGGAGCGAGGTACGGGCTGCGGCCTCGGCGAGGTCGGCCTGTCACGCCGGCGGCGGCTCTGGTGGCCGACCGGTCTCTACCCGGCGGAGGCAGTGGAGTCGGGTCCGAGGATTGCGACATCTCCGGGGCGGCAGGGGCCTAGGCGGAACGGCCGCGGTTGGCTCGAGCCCTTGTCCGCATCGGACTCCGGGCCTCAGGCGGTCGATGTCCTGCGGATCCGTGGATCCGCAGGAGGCGCACGATGGCAGGTCTGGTCCGCCCGTCCCGCCCGGGGGCTGCCGTGGGCGTGTATGGGATGCGCGCCCGGTGTCGGGCGCGGCGGCGTCCTCGACTTCGCCAGCCCGACACTCGACGCCAGGGCGACATCGCTGCGGCAAGGACGGCACCTGCTGGCAACGCCGTTGCGCTTACCTATTGTTGCTGCCGCTGCTGGACCAACTGTTGGGGATGGCCTGTCCGTCGACCTCGTCAAAGCCCGTCCCTGCGCGCTGACGTCGTCGATCGAGGCAATGGCCGGCATACCCGGAGCCGGGGGCGGTTGGGGTAGTCCTTGGCGAAATACCGGACTGCCCGGCGGAGGACCTTCCGTTCCGTCGGCCATTCCTCGGCTTTGCTAGCGGGCTGTCTTCCTCCTGGGATCTGCTCTGCCCCGCACCTCCCGCCGCGTCCTGGCCACCGCCTCCGCCACCACTGCCAGGGCTTCGTCATCAACGGTGCCCGGCTGCCGGCTGAAGAACGGCCTCATCATCAATGCGCCATCGCTGACGTCAGCTGACACAACCTCACACTCGCGACCGTGAACTCTGCGTACCCCTCCACTGCAGCCCGTACCCGACTTCCGCGACCAGATCTCCCGCGCGCCCGGGAGGCCTCGGTGGCCTGATTATGCCGTTGACGGAGCGCGGTCAATCTTGGTTGGATCATGCATTCTTTGTGAAGTTTTCGTAAGGGGGGCTCACTGTGCGCAGGGGAGGGTGGCCGCTTCATGTGTCGGCCACACATAGGGGAAGACGAAGACTCGGGCGCTCGACCGCGGTGGCGGTTCTGACGACGGCGCTCATGACGATCGTCTGTGGCGCGCTGCCGGCGTCGGCCGCCCAGGCCGGTTCGCTCCAGAACCGAGCGGCCGACGACGAGCGGAAGGCCGAGGCGCCCGCCTCTACGGAAGAGGATCGCCTGCTGCGGGAGGCCAAGGACTCGGGGCAGCGCGTCGAGGTGACCGGGGAACGTACCGCCTATTCGACGGTGTTCGCGAATCCGGACGGAATGACCTTCACGCTGGAGCAGTCCACCGTGCCCGTGCGCGCGGCGAAGTCCGGCGGCTGGGTGGAGCCGGACGCCACCTTGGTGCGCGGGGAAGACGGAACCGTCGGTCCGAAGGCGTCCGCCGCCGCCATGTTCTTCTCGGGGGGCGGGAAGGCGAAACCGCTGGCCGCCATCGTCGACCAGGGGCGTTCCCTCGCCGTCGACTGGCCCGACCCCTTGCCGGAACCGGTGCTCGACGGCCCCACCGCGCTCTACCGCGATGTCCTTCCTGACGTCGATCTACAGGTCCACGCGACCGTGGAGAGCTTCCAGCACGTCCTGGTGGTGAAGACCCCGGAGGCGGCGAAGAACCCGCGACTGGAGGAGCTGACGTTCGGTCTGCGGACGGAAGGGCTGGCCATCCGCAAGGGTGAGACCGGGAACCTGACGGCCGTCGACGGAACGGGCCGGACCGTGTTCCGCGCGCCGCCGGCCCGGATGTGGGATTCAGCGGGTTCGGCCGACGCCGGGCAGGCGAAGTCGCTCTCCCCGAAGGCGACCGCCGAAGCAGGCACCCGTTCCGCTCCGAAGGTGACAGCCGAAGCGGCCACCGCCGCCGCTCCGGAGGCCGCCGACTCGGGCAAGGGCGTCGAGCCCGGCCAGGGCGACAAGGTGGTCCGCATGGACGTGCGCGTCGCGAAGGGCTCGCTGACCGTGGTGCCGGACGCCGCCATGCTGAGCCGGACCGAGGCGTCCGCCTTTCCGCTGTTCATCGACCCGCTCGTGACCTGGGGGGAGGGTGAGCGGACCTTGCTGCGTTCCGACGGGTACGAGTCCTACGACTGGTCGAACGGTGACGACGGCCTGGGCAAGGGCGTCGGCAAGTGCGGTACGTGGAACGGCTATTACTGCGGCCCCGGATACACCCAGCGTCTCTACTTCGAGTTCTCGCCCGCCGAGCTGAAGGGCAAGCACGTTCTCGACGCGACCTTCAAGGTCACCGAGCCCTGGGCCTTCCAGTGCGACCCGCGGTGGGTGGACCTGGTCCGCACCGACAACATCTCCGCGTCCACCACCTGGTCCTCGCGCCCGAAGGAGCGGGACCTGATGGTCGACCGGCACGTGTCCGCAGGCCGGGGATCGCTGTGCGACCCCGACTCCCCGGACGCCGCCATCGAGTTCAACGACAATCCGGAGGAGTCCAACGAGAACCTCACTCCCACGGTGCGTGATTTCGCGGCCGGCAAGTTCGCCCGGCTGACCCTCCAGCTCCGTGCCCACGACGAGGGCGACACGGCTGCCTGGAAGCGGTTCAAGAACGACGCCGTGCTGTCGGTCAAGTACGTCGGCAAGCCCGCCCTTCCCGTGAACGTCGGGATCGTCTCGGGTAACGGCACGGTCTGCTCGCCGAGCTCCGCCGACCCCGCCGTCATCAGCGATACCACGCCACAGCTGGTCGGCAAGCCGAAGACCATGGCCGGCGGCGAGTCCCAGGCCAATCTGCGGATCCGCTGGCGGACCGAGCGATGGAACGGAAGCGCCTGGGTCCTGGCGCAGACCGATATGGACAGCCCGACATCCGGATACGTGGGCAATCTGTCCCTGCAGTCCAAGAGCCTGCCGACGGCGCTGACCGCGGGCGTCGCCCATCGCCTCACGGCCGTGACGCTCTCGTACTACGAGGGGGGTACCAACCGGCTCAACACCGGCTACAGCGCCCCCTGCTACTTCAAGATTGACAACACGTCGCCCCTGGCGCCGACCGTGACCTTGCGTCCTCCTTACTCCGAGTGCCTGCCGAACGCGTGCGTGGCGGGCGGTGGGCCGGGAGTCTCGGCGAAGGCCCGGTTCACCCCGGCGGCCGGGGACACCAACATCGTCGACTTCCAGTACCGGCTCACCGAGACCGAAGCGTGGAAGACGGTGTGCACACCCGGTTCCCCCTGCCTGTTCGAAGTCGGTGTCACGCCGGTGAAGTCCGGTACGCAGCGCCTCTACGTCAAGGCGAAGGACTCACTCGGACGGTGGGGCGCGCAGCAGGTTCTGGACTTCCTGGTGGCCACGGGCGAGGGGCCCGTCGCCCGCTGGCGCTTCGACGAGACCACGGGGGTGGCGAAGAACAGCGTGGCAGGCGGTTCCGCGCACGACGCGTCCCTCGTCGGAACGGCGGTCCGTGACGACCGGGGCCGCCGAGGGCTGATCACTCACGACGCGAACGGAGTGCCGCTCCCCAGCCCGGTCACGGACCGGGGCCTGTCCCTGGACGGCAGCGGGGCGGCCGCCGCGACCGCCCGGTCGGTGGTGGAGACCCGGTCGGCCTACACGGTCTCCGCGTGGGCGCGGTTGAACACCCGTGACAAGGACGCCATCGTGCTGTCCCAGGACGGAGCGAAGTACAGCTCCTTCCTCATGTGGTACGAGACCAGCTACAACTCCTGGGTCTTCGGGGTGAAGGAGAAGGACGAGGACAACGGCCAGGCCTACTTCGGCATCGTGGGCCGGGCGCCCGCGGTGACGGGCGCGTGGACCCACCTCGCCGGCACCTACGACCCGGCCTCGAAGGAACTGAAGCTGTATGTCAACGGCGTACTCCAGGGCACTCGGGTGACGCCCAGCGGCTGGTCGTCGTCCGGCCCCTTCAACGTGGGCCGCTACCTCTGGAACGGTCAGCGGAACTGGAACTTCAACGGGTCGATCGACGAGGTCGCCGTCTGGCAGCGCCGGCTGGAGGACACCGAGATCGCGGACGAGGCCAGGCTGCTCACGTCGGAGGGCTTCGCCGGCGCCGAACTGGTCGCCGACTGGTCGCCGACGGGCGGCAGCGGCGCGGTCGTCACGGACAGCACGTCCGGCTACGGCCGAACGCTGAATCTGACCGGCGGTGCGGCGATCCAGGACGGAGAGATCGTCTTCGACGGTGTGGACGACGTCGCCACGTCCAGCGGAGCGCCGCTCGACGACACCGGCTCCTTCACCGCCACGACGACCGTCGCCCTGGACAAGGAGCGGGTGCTGTCGAAGAACGTCGGCTACACCGGCCAGGTCTTCGGGCAGCGCACGGCGAGCGGGTCGTCCTGGGGCTTCTGGTACCAGATGTCGGGCAAGGACACCGTCCTCGACCCCGAGACCGGTCTGGAAGTGACCGAGCCGGTCGGTAAATGGCACTTCGGGCGTCTCAACGCCGACGGGACCCTGACCTCGGTGGTGTCCGACGAGATCGTGTCGCTGGACAGCGTGGTCCGGCTGACCGGGACGTTCGACGCCCAGGCCGGGACGATCAGCCTGTACACGGGGCACAACCAGAACGGCGACGACAGGGCCTACACGGCACAGGCGGGCACCGGCGACCTCGCCGTCGCTGCCGCTCAGAGCGGCAGCGCCTGGAAGAACCACCTGCCGGTCCGGATCTCGGAGATCCGCCTGTGGGCGGGAGCCATGGCCGGATCGGGCCAGATCGACGCCCACGTGGGCAACTGAACCGACCCCTCTTCGAGGGCGGTGCCGCGTCTGCCGCGACACCGCCCTCGCTCTCACGGCCCGACGGCCGTACGACCGGCGCCCGGGTGGGAAGCCGGCTTCTCGAACTGGAGTGCATGGACATGTTCGGCACTGGGACAAGACGACGGGGGAGCGGGGGCCCAGGGCTCCGTCCCCGAGCTCTGGCCCTGGCACTGACTTTGGGCATGGTGGCACCGCTGGCGCTGGTTTCCAGCGCCGAAGCGGCCCAACGCGGCCTCGGCCGGCCCGATGTACAGGAACAGCGGGTCAGCAAGGTGAGGGCCGTCGACGCGGCGGCGGGCAGGAAGGCCCGCAAGCAGGTCGCGGCGGATCTGGAGGCCAACACCCGGCAGGCGGGCCGGGCCGCCACCGAGCGGCGTGACGCCGTCTGGCCGAAGCCGGGAACGGCCGAGCTGCCGGTGGCGGGAGGCGGAACGGCGGAGGCCGTCGTCGGTGGGCTGCCGCTGGCCCTGTCCCGGCGGGACGCCCGGAGCACCGGGGCGGCCGCCGTGGGACGGTCGACCGTCACCGTCCTCGACCAGAAGGCGGCCGACCGGCTCGGCATCACCGGGGTGGTGCTCACCGCCGATGTCCTGGCGGACGGCCCGGTCGATGTGACCATGGAGTACGGCGGATTCGCCTCGGCGGTGGGCGGCGGCTGGGCCGGCCGGCTGGAGCTCGTACAGCTGCCGGCCTGTGCGCTGACCACACCGAGGAAACCGGCCTGCCGTCAGCAGACGCCCCTCGGGTCCGACAACGACACGCACCGGCAGGAGGTCTCCGCGACACTGCCGTCGAAGCTCGCGTCCGCCCCGGGAGGCGCGCGGGCGACGTCCGCCGCCGGTACGGCGGTCCTGGCGCTCACCGCGGCCGGAGCAGGCGCCGGTGAGTCCCCGAAGGGCAGCGGCGACTACTCCGCCACCGAGCTCGCCGAGTCCTCGTCGTGGTCGGCGGGCAGCAGCTCCGGGGCCTTCACCTGGAACTACGACCTCAAGCTGCCTCCCGCCGCCGCGGGGCCGACGCCCACCATGTCCCTGTCCTACGACTCCGGGAGCGTGGACGGCCGCACCGCCACCACGAACAATCAGGGCAGCCCCGTCGGCGAGGGATTCGGCATCACGGAGTCCTACGTCGAGCGCAGTTACGGCAGTTGCGACGACGACGGCCACGAGGACGTCTTCGACCTCTGCTGGAAGTACGACAACGCCAGGCTGGTGCTGAACGGGAAGTCCAGCACGCTGGTCAAGGACAAGACCTCCGGGCAGTGGCGGCTGCAGGGCGACGATGCCTCGTCGGTCACCCGGTCCACGGGCGCGGACAACGGCGACGACAACGGCGAGCACTGGACCGTCGTCACGGGCGACGGGACGAAGTACGTCTTCGGCCTGGACAAGCTCGACGGGGCCGGAAGCCAGCGGACCAACTCGGTCTGGACGACTCCCGTCTTCGGCGACGACAGCGGTGAGCCGGGGTACACGGGCGGGGACTCCTTCGCGAAGCGCTCCCTGACCCAGGCGTGGCGCTGGAACCTGGACTACGTCGAGGACACCCGGGAGAACGCGGCCACTTACTGGTACACGGCGGAGGCCAACCACTACCGGAAGAACAAGGCCGACAAGGCCGACACCTCCTACATCCGCGGCGGATACCTCAACGAGATCCGCTACGGGCTGCGCAAGGGCGCGCTTTTTACCGACGCCGCCGACGCCAAGGTCACCTTCGGCCACGCCGAGCGGTGCACCGCGGCGGACTGCACGACCCTGAAGAAGGAGACGGCGCACCACTGGCCGGACGTGCCGTTCGAGTCGCTGTGCTCCAAGGACGACGCGGACTGCGAGGCCCTCGCCCCGGCCTTCTTCACGCGCAAGCGCCTGACGTCGGTCAACACCTTCTCGTGGTCCGCGGCGACGTCGGAGCACACCCCCGTGGACTCCTGGGCGCTGACCCAGAAGTACCTGGACGGTGGCGACATCGGCGATACCTCCGACCACGTCCTGACGCTCACCTCGCTCAAGCGCACGGCCAAGGCGGGAACGGCCGTCGAGTTCGACCCGGTCGGATTCACCTACCACATGCGCCCCAACCGGGTGGACGGCACGGACGACATCCTTCCGCTGACCCGGCCCCGCGTATCGACGGTCACCTCGGAGACGGGGGCGGTCACCACCGTCACGATGTCGGCGCCCGAGTGCGTCCGCAGCGAGGTCCTCGGAAAGCCCGAGGACACCAACACCCGTAACTGCTTCCCGCAGTTCTGGAACATCAACGGTTCCTCGGTGGCGTCGGTGGACTGGTTCCACAAGTACCGCGTGGTGGCCGTGGTGACGTCCGACCCGGCCGGACAGAACGACACGGTCGAGCAGGAGTACCTGTACAGCGGAGCCGCCTGGCACTACAGCGACTCGCCCTTCACCCCCAAGGACGAGCGCACCTGGTCGGACTGGCGAGGATACCGCCAGGTCACCGTTCTCAAGGGCGCCAAGGACACCACGCGTTCGAAGGTGGTCTCCCTCTACCTCCAGGGCATGGACGGTGACGCCAACAAGGACGGCACCACCAAGTCCGTGAGCACACCTGCGCTTCCGGTCACCGGCCTGAACCTCGCGACGACGACCGACTCCGGAGCCTTCGGCGGCCAGCTGCGACAGCGGATCACCTACGCGGGGACCTCCCCGATCGGCGTGGTGGTCAACCAGCCGTGGCAGAAGGAGACCGCGCGTCAGGACGTGCCCGGGGCGGGCGACCACGTCGCCCGCTACGTCCGCACGCAGAAGACCACCACGTACACCTATCTGACCGCCCCCAAGTCCTGGCGCGCCCGGACCGTCTCCACCGACCACGACGAGTACGGCATGCCGTACCAGGTGCAGGACAACGGTGACGACGCGAAGAGCGGCGACGAGATCTGCACCCGCACCTGGTTCGCCCGCAGCGACGACTCCGGCATCACGAGCCTGCCCTCGCGTACCCGGACGGTGGGGCGGACCTGTGCGACGACCGACGCGTCCCTGGACCTGCCCGCCGACTCCACCCGCCGCGGTGACGTCCTGACCGACTCGGCCATCGCGTACGACGGCGCCGCCTGGTCCGCCACGCAGAAGCCCTCCAAGGGCCTGCCGACCTGGACGGGACGCGCCGCCTCCTACACCGCGGCCGACGCCCCCGTCTGGCAGAAGACCGGCACCACGTCCTACGACACGCTCGGACGTGCCCTGACGGTCACCGACGCCGACGACAAGTCGACGGTGACCGGTTACACCCCGACCACCGCGGGCCCGCTGACCGGAACCGTGGTCACCAACGCCAAGGGCTTCAAGACGTCGACGTTCTTCGATGCCCGGCGCGGGGTGCCGCTGCGCACGTACGACGCCAACTCCCGCAAGACGGAGCTGACCTACGACGCCATCGGCAGGCTGACGGACGTCTGGCTCCCCGACCGCAACCGGGCGGCGGGCGAGAGCCCGAGCCAGAAGTTCCGCTACGCACTCAGCAACAGCAAGCCGTCGGCGGTCTCGACGGCGGTGCTGAAGAAGGACGGGGTCAGCTACAACACCACGTACACGATCTACGACGCGCTGCTGCGGCCGCTCCAGACCCAGTCACCGACCCCGCAGGGAGGCCGGCTGCTCACGGACACCCGCTACGACTCCCGAAGCCTGGCCTACGAGACGCACGCGGACATCTTCGACAGCACGGCGGCGCCCAACGGCACGTACACACGCGCGGAGTACGGCGAGTCGCCCACCCAGACCGAGATCGTCTTCGACGGCGCCGAACGGGAGACTTCGAGGTCGGTGCTCTTCTTCGGCGTCAAGCGCTGGACGACGGCCACCGAACACACCGGTGACTCCACCGGCACGAGCGCCCTCGCCGGGGGCACCGCGAACCGGGTGATCGTCGACGCCCGCGGCCAGAAGACCGAGACCCGCACGTACGCGGGCCAGCAGCCGACCGACCCCGCGTACGGGGGCGGCCTGGGCGTCCCCTACACCTCGGCAGCCACGGAGTACACCCTCGACGGCAAGACGAGCGTCTTCACCGGTCCGGACAAGGCGCGCTGGAGCTACGAGTACGACCTGTTCGGCCGCCAGACCGCCGCCGTGGACCCCGACAAGGGCCGGGCGACGACCGGGTACAACAAGCTCGACCAGGCGATCCGGGTCACGGACGCCCGACAGCGCTCGGTGCTGACGAAATACGACGAGATCGGCCGGATCACCGGCACCTGGGACGGTGCCGAGACCGATGCGAAGCGCCTCACCGAGCACCTCTACGACGGGGTGATCAAGGGCAAGCCGTCCTCGTCGATCCGGTACGTCGGCGGCAAGGCCGGTCAGGCGTACACCCGTGAGGTCCTCACGTACGACACGCTCGACCGCCCGTTGAGCAGCCGGATCAAGCTGCCGGCCGACGACCCGCTGGTCAAGGCGGGCGCCCCGGCGACCATCGATTCCACGAGCGCCTACAACAACGACGGGACGCGCCAGAACACCAAGGAACCGGCGCTCGGCGGGCTGCCCTCGGAGGTGATCGAGTACGGCTACACCGCCCTCGGGCAGGTCAAGTCCGTCGTCGGCAGCACCGGTTACCTGCTCGACACCGACTACTCGGCCCTCGGTCAGCCGCAGCAGCTCATCCTGGGCGTGGCCAACACCGAGGCGCACAAGAAGGCCTACGTCACCCACACCTACGAGGAGGGCACCGGCCGCATCACCCGCAGCCACGTCACGGACCAGACCCACCCGTACATGCTGCAGGACCTCAACTACACCTACGACCAGGCGGGGAACGTCACCGCGATCGCGGACCCGACCACTCTCGGCGGCACCGGCAAGGCGGACGCCCAGTGCTTCGCCTACGACGGCTTCCGCCGCCTGACGGAGGCCTGGACCCCCTCCTCGCAGAAGTGCTCGGATCCCCGCGACGCGTCGAAGCTGTCGGGACCCGCGCCGTACTGGACGGGGTACACCTACGACACGGCCGGACAGCGCAAGACGGAGACCCAGCACAAGCCGGGCGGGGACACCACCGACACCTACTGCTACCGGGGCGGCGACAAGCAGCCGCACACCCTCGCCGGCGTCAGCGCCAAGGGTAACTGCACCCAGCCCGAGCGTTCGTACACCTACGACGACGCGGGAAACACGGACTCACGGCCGGGAGCGGCCGGGAAGCAGGTCCTGGAATGGGGCGCCGAGGGCAAGCTCTCCAAGCTCACGGAGGGAACTCGCACCACTGACTACCTCTACGACGCGGACGGCAACCTCCTCATCCGCGGCGAGAAGAACGGCGAGCGGGTGCTGTACGCGGGCGCCACGGAGCTGCATCTCAAGAGCGACGGCACCTTCTGGGCCCAGCGCTTCTACGGATCCACCGAACTGTCCGTCGCCGTGCGTACCAACCAGAGCGGCGCCAACAAGCTCTTCTACCTGGCCGGTGACCAGCACGGCACCTCCAGCCTGGCCATCGCCTCCGACACGCAGGCGGTGACCAAGCGCTATCTGACCGCCTTCGGAGTGGAGCGGGCGGGCGCCGTCGGGTCCTGGGTGGACGACCGGTCCTTCCTGGGCAAGACACGCGACCGGTCCACCGGTCTGACCCACCTCGACGCACGCGAGTACGACGCGGAGCTGGGCCGGTTCATCAGCGTCGACTCGCTGCTGGAGACCGAGAAGCACCAGTCGCTGGCCGGTTACGGCTATGCCGAGAACAACCCCGTCACGCTGTCCGATCCCACGGGCCTCGGAAGCTTCTCCTGCACCATGGGCGTGGACTGCCCGACCGGAGCGGAAAAGGTGGAGGAGACCGTCTCCCCGCCAGTCTGGGGCGCCAGCAGCACCGGCACCTCGGGCACGTCCTGGAGCGGGCCGCTCGGCTACACCGGGATTCCCACGCTGCCGCTGGTGCAGCAGCCGCCGCTGCTCATGGGTCCTGACCCCATGCCGTTGCTGTTCACCGGTCCGGTCAGCCCCGAGATGCAGAAGTTGCAGAAGATGTTCATGGAGGCACAGGCGATGTGCCGTCTGCCGTCGGGCAGTCTCGTGAACAACGAGCACGGGGGTGACGGCAAGGTCAACAGCGACGGCCCCTGGTCGCTCGCGTTCCGCTGGGCCTGGGGCGCCGACTGGCACCCGAACTATTTCAAGCAGGCGATCACGCTGTCGGACGCAAAGTACGACGGTGACGACGCGATCACCCAGAACCTGATCGACAGCAGCAGCATGAAGGACGCACGGGTGTACGTGGCCAACACCTTCCGCGAGACAGGAGCCCTCAAGGGCAAGACCAAGTACAGCACCACCAAGAACGCCGAGGGGCAGAACAGAAACCTCGCCCAACTCGTCGGTCTCTACGCATCCGACGTCGGCGGACTGCTCATAGGAAAGAAGGACAGGAAGGCCCAGGGCGTACTCGGCTCCTACGACCTCAAGTACAAGATCACCGAGAGCAAGGGCAGCACGCTCACAGTCAAGTACACGGCCTCGACGGACATCGACAACGAGTCCTTCCTTCCGTCGCACGCCGAGTGGCAGAAGGCCACCAACTATGGTCCCAAACACATGGGAGGATTCTTCGCCGGCTACCGGGTCGAGATCCGCTGGCAAGAGACCATCTACAAGTAGGGGATAGGAAGTATGTCGGTGGGAAGAGGGCGATGCGCCGCCATATCCCTGGCCCTGGGGCTGGCGGTGGTCCTGAGCGGGTGTTCCACGGCGGGCACCACGGCCGTGGACACCGACGGGCTGCCGGGTGTCTGGACCGGGAGCGGCGGCGGCCGGGTCGAGTTCCACGCGGACGGCCGGTTCAGCATGAAGGGGATTCCCGCCGAATCCGTCGACTTCACCTGGAGCGAGCCGCGGAACGGTGCGACCAGGGTCTCGGGTGCGGGAACCTGGCAGCAGCAGGACATCGACGAGGACAGCCTGCAACTGATGTTCGACGCCGGCGGCTCGTTCCCGACCGACGAGGAGGTCGCCACCCTCATGGTCGCCGAGGACGGTCCGCCCCAGGTGCTCTACTTCAGCACGAACGTCGACAAGCCGTACGGCTACGAGATCGAGAAGAACCCGTAGCCACTTCGGACGCCTCGACAGGTTCCCCGGGCCGTAGGCCCGGGGCCTGGCAGCCCGGGTCGGACACGAGCCGGCCCGGGCCTGGCGTTTGACGCCCTGATGCGCGACCGTCCGGGGGCGTGGGGCGATGTGTTGACCGGAGACGAGGCCGCCGGCGACCCAGTAACGAGCTTGGCGCCATAAGCAGAGAGATGTCGAGGGGGTCGCACGGCCTCCGAACGAGCAATGCTCAGGACTTGTGGATCGGTTCCGGGAGGGTGCACGAGGGCCCACCTTCCCGAATGATCCTGTGATGACTACCGAGTAGGCCCCACAGGTCAGCACCTACTGGTCAGCCACCGGCACCGGCAGATGCGTCGGCCGCGCCGAATGGGCCGACCTGCGTCAACGACTTGGTCCGTCAGTAGCCCGCGCTGGATCCAGGAGGACAGCCAGGTGACGGTGACGCGCAACGTCAGCTCCGCCACTGGTGCGTTCAGCGTCAGTCCTGCAGACAATGACGTCCCCGTCGCTGGCCACCGGTCGCGCCGTACACAGACCACCGGCCTCGCCCAGCGCCTCCAGCACCCGGCGCTGCCCGTGGTGTACGGATGGGCGCGCGGCAGCGCAGCCTCTAGATCTACATCCTGCGCCAGCGGTTCCGGACGCCATGCCCGCCCACCGCGACGGCGCGCGCCTGGTGAGCGGCACCCATGCCACCGGCGCCAACTCCCTGGCCCGGCAAGCCCGTGGTCGAGTACGGTCTTATTTGTACGCGTACGAATACGGGAGGGGTCACCGACATGATCGAAGGCTTAGAAGCGGGGGAGCGGTCCGTGCCGGACTCGGATTCCGGCCCCGTCGAGGAGCGAGGTGGCCTGTCCGGGCCGCTGCGTGCTCACGTCCGCGTGTTCGCGGCCGTCGTGGTCCTGCAGGTGGTCGGAGCTCTCGCGGGACTGGCGCCCCTGCTGGCGGTGGTCGAACTGGGCCGCACTCTGCTCGCGCCGGGCCCGATCGATGAGGGGCACGTCTGGCGGGCCGTGGTCGTGGGCGCGATCGGCCTGTTCGTGCGGCTGCTGTTCACGGCCGTGTCCTCGGGGCTCGGGCATGTGCTGGACGGTCAGGTCCAACTGACGTTCCGCCGACAGCTGGCCGCGCGGCTGGGCCGCGTGCCGATCGGCTGGTTCTCCCGGCGCGGGACCGGCGAGCTGGCCAAGGTGGTGGGGGAGGACGTGAGCGCTGTGCACCCCCTCATCGCCCATGCGCCCGGTGAGCTGGTCTCCGCGTTCGTGGTGCCGTTGGTGTCGCTGGTCTATCTGTTCACCGTCGACTGGCGGCTCACGCTGATCACGCTGATCCCAGTGGTGCTGGCCATCTCGCTGGTCCCGCTGCTGATGCTTCCCGCCAGGACGCGTGAGCAGGAGGAGTTCGACGAGTCCATGGGGCGGATCGCGAGCTCCGTCGTCGAGTTCGTGCAGGGCATCTCGGTGGTGAAGGCGTTCGGCGGGTTCGGGCGCGCCCACGGGAAGTTCCTCACCGCCGTCGACGATTTCGTCGGTACGTTCTTCCGGTGGGTGCGCGGCATGTCCCCGGTCGCCGCCGGGATGCAACTTGCGCTGTCGCCGCCGTTCGTGCTGCTGGTCGTCCTGATCGGCGGTACGTCCCTGATCACCTCCGGCGGCCTCGCCCCGGCCGACCTGCTGCCTTTTCTGCTGCTGGGCCTGGGGCTGACGGCCCCGGTGGCGGCCCTGGGTCACGGCTTCGACGACCTGCAGGCCGCCGGCCGCGCGGTCGGCCGGATCAAAGAAGTCCTCGACGTCCCGTCGCTTCCGGAGCCCGCGCACCCGGTCGCGCCCCAGGGGCACCGGGTGGAACTGCGCGATGTCCGCTTCGACTACGAAGAGGACCACGAGGTGCTGCGCGGGATCGACCTGGTGCTGGAGCCGGGTACCTTCACCGCGCTCGTCGGGCCGTCGGGAAGCGGGAAGTCGACCCTGGTCCAACTGCTGCCGCGGTTCTTCGACCCCAGCCAGGGCTCGGTCACCATCGGCGGCGTCGACCTGCGCGAGATCGGCAGCCGGCAGCTCTACCGCACGGTCTCCTTCGTCTTCCAGGACGTCCGCCTGCTGCGCGCCTCGGTCGCCGACAACATCGCGCTCGCGGTGCCGCACGCCGAGCGGGACGACGTGGTGCGCGCCGCCGAACTGGCCCACATTCACGACCGGATCCTCGACATACCGAACGGCTACGGGACGGTGATCGGCGAGGACGTCAAGCTCTCGGGCGGCGAGGCCCAGCGGATCGCCCTCGCCCGCGCGCTGCTGGCCGACACACCCGTCCTGGTGCTCGACGAGGCGACCGCCTTCGCCGACCCGCAGACCGAACAGGCGATCCGCCAGGCCCTGGTGACTCCGGGCGGCGAGAGGACGATGCTGGTCATCGCCCACCGCCCGGAGACGGTCGCCGACGCCGACACCGTCGTGATGCTGGAGAACGGGTCGGTCGTCGAGCGGGGCCGGCCCGCCGAACTACTGACGCAGGAAGGAAAGTTCGCCGAGTTCTGGCGATCCCGAGGAGGACAGCCCCGATGATTCGAACGCTGCTGCGCGTGCTCGGACCCGAGTACGCCCAGGCGATGCGCCGCACCGTGGTCCTGATGACGATCACCGCGATGGTCGAGGGCCTTTCCTACGCACTGCTCGTCCCCGTGCTGCGGGAACTGTTCGGCAGCACGCCGGACGACGCCGTGTCCTGGCTGACCGCGTTCGGGGCAGCGGTCACGGTCTACGCCGTCCTGCGCTACGTCAGCGACCTCTCCGGCATGCGCGTCGGCACCAAGATGCTGCACGGCATGTACTACCGGCTGGGCGAGCACCTGGCCCGGCTGCCGATCGGCTGGTACAACTCCGCTCGGGTCGGCGAGGTCTCCGTCATGGCCGGCCGCGGTCTGCTCCGGGCGATGGGCGTCTCCGCGCACCTGCTGGCCCCGTTCATCTCCGCCCTGGTGACCCCCCTGACGATCGTCGCCGTGATGGTCGCTTTCAACTGGCAGCTGGGCGTGGCCGCGTTGATCGCCGCACCCGTCGTGGCGGCGATCCAGAAGTGGACCGCGCGCTCGACGGCCGGCGCCGACGCGGACCGCCACGAACGGGACAAGGAGGCGTCGGACCGCGTCATCGAGTTCCTCCAGGCCCAGCCGGTGCTGCGCGCCGGCGGCCGCACCGGAGAGCGCTTCGAACTGCTCGACGACTCGCTCCAGGAGGTCCAGCGCTCCTCCCGGCGCACCGTGCTGGCGATGCTGCCCGGCGCGGTGGGCCTGACGGTCGCCGTGCAGGTGGCCTTCACCGCGGTCCTGGCGCTCGGCACCTCCCTCGCGCTCGGCGGGAGCATCGGAGCCGCAGAGGTCCTGACGATCCTCGTGCTCGCGGCCCGCTGCGCCGATCCGTTGCTGTCGCTGTCGGACCTCGGCGCGGGGCTCCGCGGCGCCCGGTCCGAACTGGAGCGGCTCGACGAGGTCCTCAGCACCGCGCCGCTGCCGGAACCCCGTGAGCCCGTCCGGCCGGTCGACCACGACCTGGCGTTCGAGTCCGTAACCTTCCGGCACGGAGACCGCACGGTCTTCGACGAGGTGTCCTTCTCCGTGCCCCAGGGGCAGCGGCTCGCCGTGGTCGGACTGTCGGGTGCGGGCAAGAGCACCCTGCTCCAGCTGCTCGCCCGGTTCTACGACGTGGACTCCGGCGCGGTACGCGTGGGCGGTGTGGACGTGCGCGAGATCGACACCGAGGTGCTGATGGCACAGATCGCCATCGTCTTCCAGGACGTCTATCTCTTCGACGGCACCATCGAGGAGAACGTACGCCTCGGCCGGCCCGACGCCGACGACGCCGACGTCCGCGCGGCGGCGACCGCGGCCCGGCTCGACGAGGTCATCGAGCGGCTGCCCGGCGGCTGGGAGACGAACGTCGGCGAGGGCGGCGCGCTGCTGTCGGGCGGTGAGCGCCAACGCGTCTCCATCGCCCGGGCTTTGCTGAAGAACGTGCCGATCGTCCTGCTCGACGAGGTGACCTCCGCCCTCGACCCGGTCAACGAGACCGCCGTCCACGAGGGCATCGAGCGCCTGCTGGCCGGGCGGACCGTCGTGATGGTCGCCCACCGGATGCGAACCGTGCAGCGCGCCGACCGTGTCCTCTTCCTGGAGGGCGGCCACATCGGGGAGGAGGGCAGCCACGACGAGCTTCTCGCCCGGAACGGCCGCTACGCCGACTTCTGGAACATCTCCATGGCACCGGCAGTGAGTGACTGAGTGGGTATGCGCATCGATCCGTCGCGGGGGCCGGCGGGCCGGAGCGTTCCGCCGACTACCGGCCCTCCACGGTCTCCTCCGACCGCAGCAGCCCGTCGATGATCGCCGTCAGGCCCTGACGGTGGGTGTCCCGGCCGTTGAGCTCGGCCCATCGATCGGCGAGCTCCGCCAGCCGGGGGTGCGTACCGCTCGTCAGGCCGGCGACGACCTGGTCCTCGTAGGTCGGTCCGGTGGCCCGGGCGCGCCGCTGTTCGCCGTTCGCACGGATGATCAGGTCGCCGACGATGGCGAACCAGATCGTCCGGTAGATGTACACGGCGTGTTCCGGCGTGTGTCCGCAGTCCACGGTCGCGCCGATCATCTCCTCGACGAACCAGAGAGCCGAGGGGGCGATGAGGTCGCCGCCGGCCACCACCTGCACGATCCACAGCCGGTCGGCGAGCAGCTCGTAGAGCATGATCGACACCGCGATCAGCCGCTCCCGCGGGTCCTCCGGCAGCTCCGGTCGCGGAATGCGCCGGGCCTGAGCCTCCATCAGCAGCAGAAGCAGTTCGTCCTTGTTGCGAACGTGGTAGTAGAGCGCCATCGGCGCGCTGTCCAGTTCGTTCGCCAGACGCCGCATCGAAAGCTTCTCCGCGCCCTCGCTCCGCAGAACATGTTCCGCCGCGGTGATGATGGCGTCGAGGGAGAGATGAGGTGGCCGGCCGACGGTCTTGGTACGGGAACTTTCCGCGGTCATCTCATCCTCCACAAGGGTGAGGAGATTCTAGCCAGGTCGATCTGACGCGGGCCGCCCCGACCCGGAGACCTGAGGGCGCCCACGACCACCCCCGGCCGACGCGACCTCCCCGGCCCTACCCGAACAACGAGGACGCCGCTGGTTCGCGTACGTCGATCACCTCTACCCGGACCCCAGGCAGAATCGTTCTGACCCGGGGACATGTGTCCTCCGAGGCGCGTCACGCCGGGCGCCGCCCGTCACAGGAGGCGGCGCACGGCCTCCACGATCGCGCTCCGGCAGGCCGCCGGGTCCGATGCCAGGACACTCGTCTCAGGCGCGCTCGCGGCATTCGTCGGGCTCCAGGCCGAGGCGATGGCCAGGACGAGGGTGAGGAGCGTGGCCGGGGCGAAGCCCGGTGTGCCCCCTCGGTCCTTCCGGACCGCTTCCAGCGAGGCGAGCTTGTCCATGCGGGCCGGCTCGGCGACGGCAGGGTCCGTCTCCAGGGCGGTGCCGCGTTCCAGTCGGTGCCAGGTCGCCAGGCGGAGCACCTCGGGGTGCTCCTGGTAGTGGTCGAAAAGCCGCCCGGCGTAGTCCGGCAGGTCGTCAGGTGTGAAGGGCACCAGGTCGAGCCCTCGCCCGAGGTGTGCGTCGAAGACGGCGTCGAAGAGCCCGTCCTTGTTGCAGAAGTAGACGTAGATGAGGTTCTTGTTCGCCGAGGCGGCCTTGGCGATCCGGTCGACGCGCGCTCCCGCGATCCCGTATGCCGCGAACTCTTCGGTCGCCGCTTGGAGGATGCGCGCCTTCGTGGCCTCGGCTCGGGACATGGGGATCATGCTAACAATGCCTAACGGGTCTTGCCGGAACGGTGAGTTGTCACTGTTCGGTGATCGGGGACCGGTGCGCGGCGTGCGTCGTCACATCAGCCCGAAGGCGTCGATCACGGCCTCGGAGGCGAGCAGCATGACGGTGCACCACAGGGTGACGCCCGCCATGAGCCAGCCGATCAGCCGCCACCGGGGCAGGCCCAGCGCCGTGCCCAGCATGGCCGATCCCCAGGTGCCGAAGAGCGCCGGCCCGATGATGCCGAAGCCAATCACGCCGTACCGGTTCACCACGCGCCGGGCCCGCCGGCCGGTGGGGCTGTCGAGGCGGTTCCGGCGGTTCTCGGGCGGCGACCCGGCGGTGACGGGCCGTCGCTTCGAACGCCGGACCAGCCATTGGGTACGCAGCCACCCGGCCGCGAAGACGGCGGACAGCAGGCACCCGGCCGCGCCGAGGAGTACGGCGATGAGCGCGACGGGCGGGGCGAGGGAGACCGAGAGGCCGAAGGGTACGGCCGGGGTGCCCAGAGCGAATCCGGCGAGCACGGCCCAGGCGAAGTTCAGCACGTATGACTCCTCGACTTCGGGACGGCCGCCATGCCGGTTCGCGGCGACAATGGGTTAACTAACCAGTTATTCTATCGCGATGACCATCTCACCATCGGCCTCAGGATCCTTACCGGGCAGCCCGGTTGAGCGACTGGCGGCATCCAGGTACGTACTTCTCACGACGTTCCGCCGGGACGGGCGGGCAGTGCCCATTCCGGTGTGGGTGATGAGGGACGGGGACTGCCTGGCCGTGTGGAGCGCGGCCGACGCCGGCAAGGTCAAACGGATCCGCAACAGCGGCCGGGTCACCGTCGCCCCCTGCGACTGGCGGGGGGTCCCGAAGGGGGATTCCGTGCCGGGTGTCGCCGAGTTGCCCGCTGACCAGGACACCGTCCACTACCTCGACCTGATGAAGCGCAAGTACGGTCTCGTCGCGCGGATCGGTTTGCTGGGCAGCCGGCTGAAGGGGGCCGGGCACCGCACGGTGGGCATCCGGATCCGACTCGTGGAGTGACCTTCGCGGGTGTCGGAGCCGTATCCGGCCCGCGCTTCGGCCGAACCCTTGTTGACCTCCACCGTTCGGATCACGATCCGGCGGCAGGCTCCCGGCAGGCCGGGGATCCTTCGACGGCCTTGGTGTAGGCGACGAGGAGCTTCTCGATGGCCTCCGGGTCGTCGATGCCCGAGTCTCGGGTCTCGACCGCTGTGTAGAGGACCTGCTCCGGATGTTCCGACGTCTTGCAGGAAGGGACGGTCTTGCCGACGCCGGCTTGCCCGGAGTAAATGAAGCGTTCGTCTTCGGACAACGTCCCGCCCTTCGTACCGGGGTACGCCGGCGAGACCGCCGCCGTGTTTTGTCCCCGAGACCACCAGGCCTGGGTGAGGCTGAGAACCAGCTTGCCGTCCACGTACAGGTTGCAGCGGATCGTTCCGCCGTTCGGCCTCTGAGTGGCCGTGGTGAGCGAGTCCCCGCCGGGCAGCACGGCTTTCACCAGGGCGGGTTCCACAGCGATGCCGCACAAGGAGCTGGGCACGGTGTACGCCTTCTCGGGCGGCCCGTCGCCGGAGCATGCCGACAGGGTTACGGCGAGAGCGACGGCGGCCGACACGGGGACGGCCAGGCCGATGAACCGTTGGCGCCGGAGGGATCCTCGGAGAGGCTTGGACAACGCGGGCACCTCTCGGGGCGACGACAAGAACAGCTCCGACCGTATCCCGGTCGGTGCCTCTGCTTCCGGCCGAGTCGGCAACGTGCTCGGTTGGCCCAGCCAGTCGCGGTGCTGTCCCGGCCCCTGGATCCGTCGGGAAGGTGCGTGGCTACCATCCCCTGTGACCGAATCAGCCGAACCGCGTGCACGACGCACCCCTATACTCGCCGACCTCACGCCCCTGCGGACCTCGCCCGACTACCGGCGGCTCTGGTTCGGGAACACCGTTTCCTGGATCGGGCAGGGCATGACGGCGCTGGCGGTCTCGCTTCAGGTCTACGACATCACCGGGTCCGCGTTCTCCGTCGGGCTCATCGGGTTCTGCTCGCTCGTGCCGCTCGTCGTCTTCGGGCTCTACGGCGGGGCCGTCGCCGATACCGTCGACCGGCGCAAGCTCGGGCTGTTCAGCGCCGCCGGGTCGTTCGGGCTCTCCCTGGTCCTGGTGGCGGCGACCGTCGTCGGCGTCGAGCAGGTCGGGCTGCTGTACGCGATCGTGGCCCTCCAGGCCGTCTGCTTCGCCCTCAACGCCCCGGCCCGATCCTCGATGATCGCCCGGCTGCTGCCGGCCGAACAACTGCCCGCGGCCAACGCGTTGACGACGATGACCGGTACGACGGGCACGCTCGTCGGCCCGATGCTGGGCGGGCTGATCGTCGGCTGGTGGGGGTACCGGGCCGCGTACACCGTCGACGCCGTCTGCTTCACCGCCTCCCTGTACGCGATGTGGCGCATGCCCTCGATGCTGCCCGACCGCAAGGACGGCGAGGCGGGCAAGCGGGCCTCCGTCCTGGACGGGCTGCGGTTCCTCGGGACCCGGCCGAACCTGCGGATGACCTTCTTCACCGACCTGTGCGCCATGGTCCTCGCCCACCCCCGCGCCCTCTTCCCGGCCGTCGCCGTCCTCTGGTACGGGGGCGACGCGCGGACCACCGGCCTGCTCGTCGCCGCCCCGGCCCTCGGTGCGCTGCTCGGCGGGGTGTTCTCCGGCTGGCTCGGCCGGATCCGGCGGCACGGACTCGCGATCCTGCTGGCCGTCGGTTCCTGGGGCACCGCCATCGCCGTCTTCGGACTCACCCGCAACCTCTGGCTCGGGCTGTTGTTCCTGGCCCTCGCCGGCTGCGCGGACACCGTCTCCATGATCTTCCGCAACACGATGCTCCAGGCGGCCGTGCCCGACGAACTGCGCGGCCGCCTCCAGGGCGTTTTCATCGTCGTCGTCGCGGGCGGGCCCCGGCTCGGCGACTTCCTGGCCGGTTCGGCCGCCGACCTCGCCTCACCCGCCGTCGCCGTCACCGGCGGCGGCATCCTGTGCGTGACCGCCGTGACCCTGCTCGCGCTGAAGTGGCGCGCCTTCGCCCGCTACGACGCCCGCGACCCGCAGCCGTAGCGGACGGAGGAAGCCGTAGCGGACGACGGGCCGTCAGGCCGTGTACCCGCCGTCCACCGCCAGCGTGGTGCCGGTGATCCACTGGGCCTCCGGGCTCGCCAGGAAGGCCACCGCGTTCGCGATGTCCACGTCGGCCCCCATGACCTTCGCCGCCGTCCTCAGACGCTCCGCCTCGGCCACGTCCGTACCCGCCGGATTCATGTCGGTCACCGTGGGGCCGGGGTCCACGATGTTCGCGGTGATCCCCTTGGGCGCCACGTCGTGCGCCAGCCCCTTGGTGAAGCCGACCAGTGCCGACTTGCTCATCGCGTACAGCGCCACGTTCGGCACGGGCACGCGGGCGCCCCAGCAGCTTCCGATACTGATGACCCGTCCGCCGTGGCCCATGTGGGGGAGGGCGGCCTGGGTCGCGAGGTACACGGCCCGCACATTGACGGCGAGTGTGCGGTCGATCTCGGCCAGAGGCGCCTCTTCGACCGGGCCGAAGGGGAAGACCCCGGCGTTGTTCACCAGGATGTCGAGCCGGCCGAACGCGGCCGCCGTCTTCCCGACGGAGTCCGCGACGGCAGCCGGGTCCGCGCTGTCGGCCCGGACGGCCACCGCCCTGCGGCCCAGCGCCTCGATCGCCGCCACGACGTCCGCCGCCTTGTCGGCCGCGTTCACATAGGTCAGCGCCACGTCCGCGCCGCCCTCCGCCAGCCGGAGAGCGGTCGCGGCGCCTATGCCGCGGCTTCCCCCGGTCACCAACGCCGCTCTGCCTTCGAGCTGAGACATCTCGTTCCTTCCGTCGCCAGGGTGAGCTATTTTTAGGTTGAACGATCTAAAAATACACACCGGGCAGACTGGGTTGGCACGAACTCCCTTACGAGAAGGTGGATATGGCCGAAAGAGGACGACCGCGCGCGTTCGACCGCACGGTGGCGCTGCGGGGTGCGATGGAGGTGTTCTGGGAGCTCGGCTACGAGGGCACGAAGCTCACCGACCTGACCGGTGCCATGAACATCAACTCCGCCAGCCTGTACAACGCCTTCGGTTCGAAGGAGCAGCTGTTCCGCGAGGCCGTGGAGCTCTACGGCAGCACCACGGGCTCGGCGACCGCCCGCGCCCTGCGCGAGGAGCCGACGGCCCGGGCCGCCGTCGAGGCCATGCTGCGCGGGAACATCGACATCTTCGCCGACACGGACACGCCCAGCGGCTGCATGATCGCCCTCGCCGCCGCCAACTGCGCCCACCAGAACAGAAGCGTCGCCGAGCATCTGGCCGGCCACCGCCGGAGAACGGTTTCCGAGCTGGAGGAGAGGCTCGAACGAGCTGTCAGAGAGGGCGAGTTGGCTCCGGGGACCGATGTCCGATCCGTCGCCGACTTCTACGCGACCATCCTGTACGGACTCTCGATCGAGGCGCGCGACGGCGTACCCGTGGAGCGGCTCCGCTCCACCGTGGACCGGGCCGTAGGTCTCTGGGACGCCCTGGTGCGCCCTGATCCGAACGAAAGGCCCTAACCGACGATCGAGAGTGCGAAGCCCAGTTCCACGAGGTCCTGCGGGCGCAGCCGCAGTTGGTCGGCCGTCGCGCCCGTCTCCGACGGCGGTCGCTTGAGGATCGCCGCGGCCAGCTCCGGGGCGATGACGGAGAAGTAACTGTCCACCGTCACATGGGTGTTCTCCGGTGCCGCGAGCGCCAGTGCCCCGCCCGAACCGCCCTCTCCGATCACCAGCGTCGTCACCGGGACCCGGGCCGCGGCGATCGCCGCGAAGGTGTCCGCGATGGCCGCGCCCGCGCCCGCCCGTTCCGCCTCGGCGTCGTTGGCCGCGCCCGGGGTGTCGACCAGCGTCAGGACGGGAACGCCGAGCCGGTCCGCCAGCCGGATCGTCCGGGCCGCCGCGCGGTATCCGGCCGGGCGGGTCGGCGTACCGCACTGGGCGACGTACGCCACGGGCTGCCCGTCCGCGCGCAGCCCGAGGCCGCACAGCAGCCCGGGGTCCGTGGCGCCGGAGCGGTCCCCGTGGAGGGGGAGCCGTACGGCGAAGTAGTCCGCCAGATACGCCTCCGCGCGCGGCCGACGCGGATCGCGGGCCCGCGCCACCGCCTCCCGCCCGGTCCCGGGGAGCGGGGCCACCGCGCCTCCGCCGGCCGCCGATCCCGTACCGGCAGCCGATTCCGTACCGGCTCCCGCCGTCGTACCGACTCCGGCAGCCGATTCCGTACCGGCTCCCGCCGTCGTACCGACTCCGGCAGCCGATCCCGTACCGGCTCCCGCCGTCGGCTCGGCCCCCGCCGTCGGCAGCGCGCGCGGCACCGGAGCCGCGGGCAGATCCTCGTGCGGCCCGAGCGCGCGCAGCCACTGCGTCACCGTGGCGGCCAGCTCGTCGGCCGGGACGACCGCGTCCACCTGGCCCGCCGCGAACTGGCCCTCGGCGCTGTACGCGTACGGATCGGCGTCCGGCGGCCGTACCCGGGAACCGGCGAAGCCCACCTGCGCGCCCGGCAGCGCCAGCACCACGTCCGCGCCCGCCCCCACCGTGGCCCAGCCGCCGCCGGTCGTCGGATCCCGGACCACCGCGATCTGCGGGAGCCCGGCCGCGCGGAGCCGGGTGGAGGCGGCCGCCACCCGCTGGAGCTGGGTGAGCGCGACCATGCCCTCCTGCATCCGGCTGCCGCCCGTGGCGACGAGCGCGAGGAGCGGGAGGCGGCGGGTCAGGGCCAGCTCGTACGCGGCCGCCAGCCGGTCTCCCGTGTTCCGGCCCAACGAGCCGCCCAGGAAGCCGAATTCGAAGGAGAGCAGGGCACATGGGCGGCCTCCGACGACCCCGGTGCCGTACACCACGGACTCTTCCTCGCCGGTCCGGGCCGAGGCACGTTCCCGTGCCGCGTCGTACCCGGCCCAGCCGAGCGGGCCGTCCGGCGGCAGGGGGCGCGGCGGCGGGCGGTGCTCGGTGAAGCCGGCCGCGCCGGTGAGCAGGGTGATCGCCTCACGAGCCGTCGCGCGGGGGGAGTCGGCGTCAGGCACGGAGCGACCTCTTCATGATCTTGCCCAGGTCGTTGCGGGGCAGCGCGTCCAGGTAGCGCACGGTGCGCGGGCGCTTGTGCGGGGCCAGTTGGGCCGCCACCCGGTCCGCCAGCTCCTCGGGGGAGGGTGGGGAGCCGGGGTCCGTCGCGACCACCCAGGCCACGACCCGCTCGCCGAGGTCCGGGTCCTCCTCGCCGGTCACGGCCACTTCCCGGACTCCGGGGTGCGCGAGGAGCACGTTCTCGATCTCGCCCGCGCCGATCTTGTAGCCGCCGCTCTTGATCAGGTCGGTGGCCTTGCGCCCGACGATGGTGACGTATCCGTCCGCGTCCACCGTGCCCACGTCTCCCGTACGGAACCAGCCGTCCGCCGTGTGGGCGGCGGCCGTGGCGTCGGGCCGGTTCAGATAGCCGGTGAACAGGTTGGGGCCCCGGACCTGGATCTCGCCGATGGCGCCGGGTTCGTCGAGCACCGTGCCGTCCTCCTCGGCCAGCCGCAGCTCCACGCCCGCGAGCGGCGGCCCCACCGTGCCCGGGCGCGGTGCGCCGTCCGCCCGGATCCCCGTGTTCATCAGGGTCTCCGTCATGCCGTACCGCTCGATCACCCGCCGCCCGGTCGCCGCCGCGATGCGCTCGTGGTCGTGCACGGGCAGCGCCGCCGAGCCGGAGACCAGCAGCCGTGCCCCGCTCAACGCCCGGGTCAGGGACTCCCGTTCGGCTTTGCTCGCCGATCCGGCCAGCACCTCCGCCAGGCGGTGGTACATCGTCGGTACGCCGAACAGCATCGTTCCCCCGGACCCCAGCTCACGGGCCACGCCATCGGGTGAGAACTTCCCCAGGTGGCGCACGGAACCGCCGCGCCGCAACGGGCCGAGGACGCCCAGGATCAGCCCGTGGACGTGGAACAGCGGCAGCGCGTGGACCAGGACGTCGTCGCCGGTCCACTCCCAGGCGTCCTCCAGCGCGTCCAGGGACGCGGCGACGGCCCGGCGGGGCAGGACGGCCCCCTTGGGCGGGCCGGTGGTGCCGGAGGTGTAGACGATCAGGGCGGGGTCCTCGGGGCCGGCCTCGCCGGTCTCGTACACGTCGGGGCCCGCCGCGCCCGCCTCATGCGCCGGAGAGCCCGCCGGGGCTCCCGAGGCCGCTGCCGCCCGCGCGTCCACCGTCACCCGCCGCAGCTTCTCCAGCGCCGGGGGCAGCTCGTCGTCCGGGCCCGCCAGCACGGCCGTGGGCTCACTGTCGCCCAGGATGTGCGCCAGCTCGCGTTCGCCCGTACGAGGGTTGAGCGGCACCGCCGGAACCCCGGCCCGCAGCGCCGCCACCACCGCGATCACCGTCTCCGGCGTCGGGGTGGCCCAGACGGCGACCCGGCCCGCGTCCGCGATCCGGGCGGCGAGGGAGTCGGAGGCCCCGGCGAGCAGGCCGTAGGTCAGGGAGAGGTCACCGAAGCGGACGGCCTCCCGGGAGGCTGCCGGGCCGGTGGGGGACTGGAGCGCGGGAAGAAGGAGGGTCACGCCCGGCAGCCTAGAGCTTCGGGGCGTGCCTGCCCCGGACCCGGAGACCGATGAGGGCAGCGTCACCCCAGGTCGGCCCTTTCGGAGGGTCAGCCCCCTCCACCACATGGCTGCACGGAGCATCGAACCGCAATTTCGACACAGCATTGACAAATTAATTTTGCGTTGCCAGCATGCAAAAAGCTTGCCCAGTAGGCGAGTTGGAGCGCTCTCTCCAGGGAAAAAACCACCCGCACCCGAGCGACCGAGCCTCCCCCTGCACGTCGCAAAGCGCGACCGCGCCTTGCCTGACAGACCCCACGTACCGTCAGGAAGGAACCGCCCGGCCATGTCACCCGCACCCCCACGGTGGTCCAGATACGCCACCGCCCTCGCCGCACTCCTCGCGGCCACGCTCGCCGTCCCCACCGCAGGACCGGCCCTCGCCGCCGACCCCGAGACGCGAGCCCCACGCGTCGCGGCCGACATCCCCGCCGCCGACTACCAGCAGGTCCAACTCGCCCTCGGTGCAGCCGAACTGGGTGAAGCCATGTCGCTCGCCGTGCTGCCCGACCGGTCCGTGCTCCACACCGCCCGCGACGGCACGGTCCGGCTCACCGACGCCGGAGGCTCCACGAAGACGGCGGGCAAGCTCGACGTCTACACCCATGACGAGGAAGGCCTCCAGGGCATCGCCGTCGACCCGGGTTTCTCGACGAACCGCTACGTCTACCTCTACTACTCCCCGCTCCTGGACACCCCGCCCGGCGACGCCCCCACCACCGGCTCGGCCGCCGACTTCGAGCCGTGGAAGGGGCACCTCAACCTCTCCCGCTTCGTCCTCAAGGCCGACGGTACGCTCGATCTCGGCAGCGAGAAGGTCGTCCTGGAGGTCGAAAGCGACCGGGGCCAGTGCTGCCATGTCGGCGGAGACATCGACTTCGACGCCGCCGGAAATCTGTATCTGACCACCGGCGACGACACCAACCCCTTCGAGTCGGCCGGCTACGCCCCGATCGACGAACGCACCGACCGCAACCCGCAGTTCGACGCCCAGCGCTCCTCCGGCAACACGAACGACCTGCGCGGCAAGCTCCTGCGCATCACGCCCACGGCGGACGGCGGCTACACCGTCCCGGCGGGCAACCTCTTCGCGCCCGGCACCGCGAACACCCGTCCCGAGATCTACGCGATGGGCTTCCGCAACCCGTTCCGGATGTCCGTCGACAAGAGGACCGGAGCCGTCTACATCGGCGACTACGGCCCCGACGCCGGAACCACCGACCCGAACCGGGGCCCCAGCGGCCAGGTCGAGTTCAACCGCGTCACCGAGCCCGGCAACTTCGGCTGGCCGTACTGCACGGGCACCAACACGCCCACGGAGACGTACGGCGAGTACACCTTCCCCAGCGGTCCCGCAGGCGCGAAGTACGACTGCGCCTCCGGCCCCGCCAACAACTCCTTCCGCAACACCGGTCTCGCCACCCTGCCGCCCGCCCAGCCCGCCTGGATCCGGTACGCCGGTGACGCCGGCTCCCCGCCGGAGTTCGGCGGCGGTTCCGAGTCCCCGATGGCCGGGCCCGTGTACAACTTCGACGCGGACCTCGACTCCGCCGTGAAGTTCCCCGCCTCCCTCGACGGCCGCTTCTTCGCCACCGAGTACGGCCGCAAGTGGATCAAGCCGGTCGAGGTCGAGGCCGACGGATCACCGGGGACCATCGACACCTTCCCGTGGACCGGCACCCAGGTCATGGACTCCACGTTCGGACCCGACGGCGCGCTCTACGTCCTCGACTACGGCACCGGCGCCAACAACCAGGCCCTGTACCGCGTGGAGTACCTCGCGGGCAGCAACCGATCGCCGGTCGCCAAGGCCGCCGCCGACAGGACCTCCGGGCCCACCCCGCTCGCGGTCTCCTTCTCCTCGGCCGGCAGTGCCGACCCCGAGGGCGGAAACCTCACCTACGCCTGGGACTTCGGCGACGGGACCACCTCCACCGACCCGAACCCGAGCCACACCTACACCACCGCCGGGACCTACAACCCGACCCTGACCGTCACCGACCCCGAAGGCCTGACCGGCACAGCGAGTCTGGTCGTGACGGCGGGCAACACCGCGCCCACGGTCACCCTCACCACCCCGGCCGACGGCAGCCTCTTCTCCTTCGGTGACTCCGTCCCCTTCACCGTGACCGTCAGCGACCCCGAGGACGGCACGGTCGACTGCTCCAGGGTCAAGGTCACCTACCTCCTCGGCCACGACAGCCACCGTCACCAGATCACCTCGAAGAACGGCTGCTCCGGCACCATCGACGTCCCCGTCGACGGGGAGCACGACAGCGCCGCCAACATCTACGGGGTCTTCGACGCCGAGTACACCGACGCGGGCGGCCTCACCACGCACAGCGACTCCATCCTCCAGCCCCGCCACCGCCAGGGCGAGCACTTCGCCGCCCGGAACGGCATCGAGATCGCCCCGCACGGATCCGCCGAGGGCGGCGCGGCGGTCGGCTACACGGACGACGGCGACTGGGTCTCCTTCGAGCCGTACGTCCTGTCCAACGCCACTTCCATCACCGCACGGGTCGCCTCGGGCGGCGCGGGCGGCACCCTGGAGGTACGGGCCGGGTCCGCGACGGGCACCTTGCTCTCCTCGCTGCCCGTCGCCCCGACCGGCGGCTGGGAGAACTACGTGGACGTCACGGCCGACGTGGACAACGCCCCCGCCGGATCCACCGAGTTGTTCTTCGTCTTCACGGGCCCGACAGGTCAGGGCAGCCTCTTCGACCTGGACGCCTTCACCTTCAGCACCCAGGGAGCGCAGGTGAACGACCGATGAGACGATCCCGTACCCGTACCCGTACCCGTACCCGGCTCGCCTGCGCCGTCGCTCTCGCCCTCGGGGCCGCCTTCCTGAGCCCCGGCGTACCGAGCGCCGCAGCCGCCGACCCGTACCAGGTCCTCGTCTTCTCCAAGACCGCCGGATTCCGCCACGACTCCATCCCGGCGGGCATCGCGGCCCTTCAACAACTGGGCGCGGAAACCGACTTCACCGTAACCGCCACCGAGGACGCGACCGCCTTCACCCCGGCGAACCTCGCCGACTACGAAGCCGTCGTCTTCCTCTCCACCACCGGCGACGTCCTCAACGACACGCAGCAGAGCGCCCTGAAGGGGTACGTCGACGGGGGCGGCGGATTCGTCGGCGTACACGCGGCCGCCGACACCGAGTACGACTGGCCGGAGTACGAGGACCTGGTCGGGGCGTGGTTCCAGAGCCACCCGGCGATCCAGGAGGCCCGCCTCACCACCGAGGACCACGCCCACCCGGCGACCGCGCACCTGGACGACACCTGGACGCGGACCGACGAGTGGTACAACTACCGCTCCAACCCCCGCGACAGCGTCCACGTACTCCAGTCCCTCGACGAATCCAGCTACAGCGGCGGCGAGATGGGCGGCGACCACCCCATCACCTGGTGCCACGAACAGCAGCAGGGCCGCTCCTTCTACACCGGGCTCGGCCACACCACCGAGTCCTTCGCCGACCCGGACTTCCGCCAACTCCTGCTCGGCGGAGTCCAGTACGCGGCCGGAGCCGTCGAGGCGGACTGCACAGCCGGCGACCCGGGCCCGGACCCGGGCGACAGCGCGGAGGCGGAGGCGTACACCTCCTCCTCCGGCGTCCAGAGCGCCGCCCACGGTTCGGCGAGCGGGGGAGCCACCCTCGGCTACATCGACGACGGCGACTGGGCGGGCTACTCCTCCCTCGACACCGCCGGGGCCACCGCCTTCACCGCCACCGTCTCCTCGGCCGGCGCGGGCGGCACGATCGAGATCCGCTCCGGCTCCGCCACCGGGCCGCTCCTCGGCTCCGTGGACGTCGCCCCGACCGGCGGGTGGGAGACCTTCACCGAGGTCACCACCACGCTGACCGCCGGGACGGGCCCGCTCTTCCTGCGGTTCACCGGGGGAGCGGGCGCGCTCTTCGACGTCGACCGCTTCACCCTGACCCGCGCCCCGGCCACCGAGGACGAGGGCTCGTCCAACGTGCACCTCTTCTACTACCCCTGGTACGGCACGCCCGAGGGCCCGGCGGGCAGCTGGCGGCACTGGCAGCAGGGCGGCCACACCCCGCCCGACGCCATCGGCGCCGACCTCTACCCGAAGCTCGGCCCGTACGACTCCGGGGACATCACCGGAGCCGTTGATCAGCACATGCGGTGGGTCAAACGGTCCGGCGCGGGCGTCATCGTCTACAGCTGGTGGGGGCAGGGTGGTTACGAGGACGGCCTCGCCGGTGACGTGATGGACGCCGCCGCCCGCCACGGCATCGAGGTCGCCTGGCACATCGAGCCGTACGGCGGCCGCACCGCCGCGTCCGTCGTCGACGACATCGCCTACCTGGAAGAGAAGTTCGGCGACCACCCAGCCTTCTACCGGGACGCGGCCCACGGCGACCGCAACGCCTACTACATCTTCGAGAGCCTGAAGATCCAGGACTGGTCGGCACTCGACGCCGTGAAGGACACCGCCATCGTCCTCGCCCAGACCACCGACACCAGCAAGGTCGACCACTTCGGCGGGATCTACACCTACGACGGCATCGCCGGCGCCACCGCCCCCGGCTGGAAGAACGCGGGCGACTACGCCAAGGCCAACGGACTCGTCTGGGCCCCCTCGGTCGCCCCCGGCTACATCGACGACCGGGCCGTCCCCGGCAACACCACCCCCACCCTCGGCCGCGAGGACGGCGCCTCCTACGACCTGGAGTGGAACAACGCCCTCGCCCCGGCCATCGGCGGCGACCCAGCCTGGGTCTCCGTCACCTCGTTCAACGAGTGGCACGAGGGCAGCTCCATCGAACCCGCCTCCTCCACCCCGCCCCCGGGCCACGGGTACGAGACCTTCGAGGGGGCGTACGGAAAGACCGGGGAAGCCGCCGAGACGGCCTACCTGGACCGGACCGCGTACTGGGCGGACCGGTTCGAACAACAGCTCCGGCAGCGCCGGTAGCCCGCACACGAACGGCCGCGTTCCGGCGGGAACGCGGCCGTTCTTCCGTACCCGGTGGCGCTACTCGTCGCGCTGGATGTTCCGCATCCGCCCGTATGCGTACACACACCCCGCCAGCGCCAGATCGGACAGCAGCATGAAGCCGATCGCGTAGGAGTCCTTGGCGCTGTAGATCGCGCCCATCACCAGCGGCGGCACGAACCCGCCGAGCCCGCCCATCGCGCCGACGATGCCCGTCACACTGCCCACCTTCGGCTGCGGCGTCACCTGTGAGACCAGGGCGAACACACTGCCGCTCGCGGTGCCGAGCCCGGCCGCCATGGCCAGCAGCGCGATCGTGCCGACCGGGTTCAGCGGCGGCTCGAAGGCCTGCACGATCGCCATCAGCGCGGCCAGCAGCAGCGCCACCGAGGTCACCACCGCCGGGTGGATGCGGTCCGAGAGCCAGCCGCCGACCGGCCGGAAGACCACCGTGACCAGGGCGAACCCGGCCGCCTTGGTGCCCGCTTCGGTCGGCGACATCTCGTACCAGGTCTTCAGATACGTCGGCAGATAGACCCCGAACGCCACGATGCCGCCGAAGCCGATCGCGTACAGCGCCGACAGCTCCCACGTCACCCGCAGCTTCCCGGCCTCGCCGAGCCGGTGCGCCAGCGTGTCCGTGGGGATCTTCCGGTCGGGGTGGTCGCTGATCAGGACGGCGCCGAGCAGGGCGAACACCACCAGCGCCCCCGCCACCACCAGGAACGGCAGGTTGTCGCCGTGCTTCGCGATGCGCGGGGTGAAGTAGCCCGACAGCGCCACCCCGCCCATGCCCATGCCGAACACGCCCAGTGCGAAGCCCCGTTTGTGCGGCGGGAACCACGCGTTGACCAGCGGAACGCCGATCGCGAACGTCGTCCCGCCGAGCCCGAGGAGAAAGCCGACCGCGAGCATCGCCCCGTACGAGTTCTTCGCCGGGATCAGCAGCAGTACCGGCACGATCGTCAGCGCGGAGACCAGCGGGAACATCAGCTTCGCGCCGTACTTGTCGGTGAGCGCCCCCACCGGGATCCGGCCGAGCGACCCCACCAGCACCGGCACGGCCACCAGGAACGACTGCTGGAACGAGCTGAGTCCCAGCCGGTCCTTGTAGTCCCCGGACATCGGCGCGATCAGATTCCACGCCCAGAAGGTCAGCGCGAAGCCGACCGTCGCCAGGACGAGATTGCGGTACGCGGCCGGGGACGGCGCCGCTGCCGCCGGGGCGGGAGAGGCGGGCGGCTCGGGGGACTGCTTGACAGAGGTGTCCACACCAGCAAGTCAAGGGCTCGGGACACAGCACGGCCCGTCGGACTGCGCCGACCGGGCGACAGCGCCGCCCCGGGCTCCCTCAGCCGATATCGCCGCAAGCTGGGACAATCGCCGTATGGATCGGCTCGACAGGGAAATCCTCGGCATTCTCCAGGAAGACGCCCGGATCTCGTACCGGGATCTGGGCGTACGCGTCGGACTCAGCGCCAACGCGGCGGGTGACCGGGTCCGCCGGATGCGCCGCGACGGGGTCATCCGGGGCTTCACCGTCATCGTCGACCCGGCCGCCGACACCCGTTCGGGCCTGGTCGTCTTCATCGATGTGACGCTGCGCCTCGACACGACCAACGAGGAGTTCGAGCGCTCGGTGCTGATGCTGCCGGGGATCACGGAGGTGGTGCACGTGACCGGCGGCCACGACTACCTCCTGCGGGCCACCGCCGCCGACCCGGGGGCGCTGGACAGCCTGCTGCGCCGGCTGAAACGGGAGGCGGGCGTCGCCCACTCCAACACCCGGGTCGCGCTGCGGGCGGCGCCGAAGCACTGAGGCCGGGGCCGCAGCGCTGAGGGCGGCCCGGGATCAGATCGGGGCCTGCCAGGTCACCGTCGTCGGCCGGCCGTCGTCCTCGCCGCGCCCGTCGTCCGCGACCACCAGCCGCACCCCGCTCCGCCCGTCCGGCAGCCGGACCGGGGCGTCCACCTCCACCTCGATGGCCGAGACCCCGGGCCTGCGGTGCGCGGCGGCCAGCGCCCCGCGCAGGGCGGCCAGCAGCTCCCGGCCCGCCTCCTCGCCCACCAGCGCGTCCACGGCCCCGGTGAACTGCACCGACGGCGGAAAGCCCAGCAGGGCCGCAGCGCCCCCGGTCTCCCGCAGCACCCGGCCACGGAAGGTGCTCGGGGCCGCGGCGGGCGGCTGCTGGAGCGCGAAGATGGCGGTGCGGACCTCCTGGATGGTGGAGTCCAGCTCGTCCACGGCCCGCGCCAGCAGCACCCCGGCCTCCGCCTGCTCCTCCGCCTCCCCGCCGCCCCCGGCCTCCGCGGTGCCCCGGTTCTCCTCCTCCGACGCCGCCCGCCGCCGGGTCGACTCCAGCATCATCTCGGTGGCGAAGAGCCGCTGGACCACCAGATCGTGCAGGTCACGGGCGATCCGGTCGCGGTCCTCGTACACCGCGAGCTGCTCCCGGTCGGCCTGCGCGTCCGCCAGCACCAGGGCGAGGGCCGCCTGCGAGGCGAACTGGGTCGCCAGCAGCCGGTCCAGATCCGTGTAGGGGCGCTCGCCGCGCCGCCGGGGAAGGGCGAGGGTGCCGATGAGCCGGCCGCCGCTCTGCAGCGGCAGCATCATGCTCGGCCCGAAGCGGGAGCGTACGCCGGTGGTCATCCGGGGATCGGTGGCCGAGTCGTCGATGAAGACCGGTTCGCCGCCGAGCAACTGCACGAGCACCGGCGAACCGGGCTCGATGACCGTGCCGACGATGCCCGCCGGATCGTCCGGCGTCGAGGCGGTGACGATCTCCATCCCGCCCTCCTCCGTCGGCTGGAGGATCACCCCGGCCGACGCGTCCGCCAGCACCCGGGCCTGCTCGGCCACCGTCATCAGCGCGTCGGCCGCGTCGGTACCGGTCAGCAGGGCCGTGGTGACGGCCGCCGCGCCCGCGATCCAGCGCTCGCGCTGCCGGGCCGTCCCGTAGAGCCGGGCGTTGCCGATCGCGATGCCCGCCTGGGCGGCCAGCACCCGCAGCAGACCCAGGTCCGTGTCGGTGAACGGCCCCGGCCGCTTTCCGGCGACGTAGAGGTGGCCGAACACCTCGGTGTGGACCACGATCTCCGCCCGGAGGAAGCTGCGCTCCGTCTCCGCCGTTCCGGCGGCGTACAGCGCGTCGATCCGGTCCCGGTCGGGTTCCAGCACCGCCAGCGCACCGTGGCGGGCTTCGGTGAGAGCGGTGGCGGTCTCCACGATCTGCTGGAGGGTGGAGCCCAGATCCAGATCGCTGCCGACGCTGAGAACCGCCTCCAGCAGCATCGGCAGCCGCCCGACGACAGCGGCATCGGACTCGGCCGGTCCGGACCGGGCCGGTCCGGGCTGAGCCGGGCCGGTGTCGGCAGGGCCGGTGCCGGCCGGTCCCGGCTCCACGGTCCCGGGCGTCCGCGCCGACGCGCTCACCCCGCCAGCGGGTTGAGGACCATCGGCTGGATCTTGCCGTCCAGCATCGCGCCCAGGCCGAGCACCGAGCAGACGTCGGGGCGCTCCGCGATGTGCACCGGCATCCCGGTCGCGTCCCGCAGCATCTGGTCGAGGCCAGGGAGGAGCGCGCTGCCGCCGACCATCATGATCCCGCGGTCCGCCAGGTCGGCCACCAGGTCCGGCGGGCAGTCGCGGAGCACCTTGCCCACCCCGTCGAGCACCGCGGTGAGCGGGGTGTGGATGGCCTGCCGTACGGCGGCGGTGTCGACCTGGACCGAGCGGGCCAGCCCGGTCGCCACGTCCCGGCCGTGGATCTCGGTGAGGGCGGGGCCGGTGAGCTGGAGGCCGTTGCCGTGCAGCGCCAGCTGGAGCGGGCGCACGGACTGGCTCGGCAGCAACAGCTCGTGTTGCTGGCGCAGATGCTGGATGATCGCCTCGTCGATCGCGTTGCCGCCCACCGGGATCCGTACGGCGGTCACGATCGAGCCGAGCGAGAGCACCGCGATCTGGGTGGTGGCGGCCCCGCACACCATGATCATGGTGGCGGTCGGCTGCTCGACCGGCAGCCCGCAGCCCACGGCCGCCGCGATCAGGGTGTCCACCAGCTCGACGCGGCGGGCGCCGAGCCCGACCAGGGTCTCCACCGTCGCCCGCTGGGCCAGCGGATCGGCCTCGTGCGGGGTGCAGGCGGCGGCACGCAGCCGCGGCTTGCGGCGCAACTGGCGGCGGAGCTTGTCGCCCAGCAGATGACGCAGCATCCGCTGGGCCATCTCGATGTCGACCACGGTCCCGCCGGAGACCGGGCGGGCCACCCGGATGTACTCCGGGGTGCGGCCGGTCATCTGCTCGGCGAGCGCGCCGACGGCGATGAGGGAGCCGGTGCGGGTGTTGACGGCGGCGACGCTCGGTTCGTCGACGACGAGCCCGAGCCCCTTCACGTACACCCGGGTCCTCGCGGCCCCGAGGTCGACGGCGACATGGCAACGCTGCAACTGCTCAAGGCTGACGGTCACGGCGATTCTCCCGAGCGCGCGGATGGAGGGGGCACCGGCGGGCGGCCGGTCTCTCCTTGCATGGTCGCGCTGTCCGGCCCGTCGCGCGCGTTGAGATGCGCCGGAAGGGGAGCGGGAGCTGACGGCTCCTCAGCTCAGGGGCTCGGCAGCAGCCGCTGGAACAGCCCCCAGGTGAACTCGGCGACCCGCTCCCGGCCGGACTCGGGATCCGTGACGGCCAGCGCCCACCGGGTCGGGGCGCTGCCCTCCATCGGCCGGGCCGGGGGAAAGGCCCGGGCCGCCTCGTCCACGGTGCACGACCAGGGGAGCAGATCCGTTACGGAGGTGAGCTCCGGGCCCGCCGCGCCCGGGGCCCGGACCAGCCACTCGTTCCAGACGGCGCCACCGGGACCGGCCATCACCTCGAACCGCAGATCGGGCCAGAGCGGCACCGGCCACAGCAGCGCCTCGCACTCCAGGTCGCCGACCCGGCGCGGCAGGATCAGTTCCGGTTCGCCGAGGACCGCGCGGTAGCGCCGCAGCGATCCCCGGCCCCGGGGCGCCCGCACCATGGCCTGCCAGCGGCGGTTGGCCTCCCGCATGTCGGCGAGGGAGGCGCTCAGTTCGTGCCGGGCGTCCTCGGCCAGGCCGGGCTGGAAGTCGGCCATCCGCCGCAGCAGGACGAGCTGGAACTGGAGCGGGCCGAAGGGGGCGGGAGTGCTCATGCCGCCCATCCTCCCGCGTGTCAGGCGTATCGGACCGGCTGTCCCCGGAATCCCGGCTTCCTCACACAATCCTCACCTGGGCGGGTTCCCCGGTTGTTCCGCGCCCGCCTAACCTGCGGGCGCCATGGATTACTGCCACCCGTGCCGACGGCATCTCAACGGAGCCCTGGCCTGCGCCGGGTGCGGTACGCCCGCCGAGGCGCTGGGCCCCTACGCGATGCCCGCGGCCGCCGGTTCCGTCCCGGACGAGCCGTACGGGACGGTCGCCCCGGCCGACGAGACCGACGGCCCGCGCCGCACGCGGAGGGACGCCCGGCGCGAGGCCGGGAGGAAGTCCCGGCGCGGCCCCGCGGGCGAGGCAGGGCGGGAGCCCCGGAGCGAGCCCGATGCGGTGTCCCGCCGCAGCGTCGCAGTCGAGGCCGGCTCAGGGGCCCGCAGCGGCACCGCGGGCGAGACCGGTCGGGCCTCCCGGCGCGAGGTCGCCCGTGAGCCCCGCCCCGGCTCCCGGCGGCGGGCCCGCGGCACCCACCGCAGACGGGGCCGGACCGTGCTGCTCGGGGTTCTCGGGCTGCTCCTCGCGGCGGGCGCCCTGAGCCTGGCGGAACTGGCCCTGGAGCCCGGGCGGGACGACACCGCGGCCGACTTCGTCAGCGACGCGCCGGCCGACCCGGCCGAGCCCGAGCCCGCGGACACCTCCGCCGACGCACCCCTCGATCCCGGCCCGGTCGGCTCCCCGGCAGGGGCGGCCACCGGCCCCGGCACGGACGCGAAACCGGCGGACGCCCGCAGCGACAGCCCGGACCCGTCCGGTTCGCCCAGCCCCACCGCCTCCACCGCGGACGAGCCCACCGCCTCCCCGGACCCCGGCGAGGCGGACCCGTCCGAGGCCCCGGACAGCACGCCCGCCGACCCGCCGGGCCCGGGCGACCCGGAGGAGCCGACGACCGCGCCCGCACCCCCGCCGCCCCCGGCGGAGCCGACGCCCAGCCCGACCCCGTCCCCGACCTGCACCCGCTTCCTCTGGTGGTGCACGTAGGCAGGTGAGCGCGACGGCTACGGGGCCTCCTCGCCCAGCATCCGGCGCAGCAGATCCCGCAGCACCGTGCGCTCGTCGTCGGAGAGCCCGGCCAGCGGCTCCCGGGCGAAGTCCAGCGCGTCCCGCAGCTCACGGGCCGTGCGCCGGCCCTGGTCCGTCGCCGCGGCCAGCTTCACCCGCCGGTCGGCCGGATCGGGCCGGCGCTCGACCAGGCCCCGGGCCTCCAGCCGGTCGATGATCCCGGTGACGTTCGACGGCTCGCACTTCAGCCTGACGGCGATCTTCCGCATCGGCAGGGGCTCCAGCGAGAGCAGCCCGAGCACCCGTGCCTGCGCGCCCGTGAGGGAGTGCTCGGCGGCGGCCCGGTCGTACTCCTCGTGGTAGCGCGCCACGACGGTGCCGATGAGCTCGACGACCTCGAGGGTCAGGGTGTCTGTGCGAGTGGCCATGGACGACAGCGTACCGATTTACTTGACATCATGAAATATTCAGGAGCATGGTTGTTTCATGTCATGAAGCTTTTCGTGCCGTGCTCGCACGGCGCGGAGGCTCACCCCCCCCGTAGGACATTGAGGAGAACCCGAGCCCATGTCTGCAGCACTTCCCACGTCCAGCCGCGAATGGCACCTCGTCGCCCGCCCGCACGGCTGGCCCAAGGCCGAGGACTTCGCGCTGCGTGAGGCCGCGGTGGCCGCTCCGGCCGAAGGCCGCATCCTCGTCCGCAACAAGTACTTCTCGGTCGACCCGTACATGCGCGGCCGGATGAACGACGTGAAGTCGTACACCCCGCCCTTCAAGCTCGACCACCCCATGGACGGCGGCGCGGTCGGTGAGGTCATCGCCTCGAACGCCGAGGGCTTCGCCGTCGGCGACCACGTCCTGCACGGTCTCGGCTGGCGCGAGATCGCCTCCCTGCCCGCCAAGCACGCGGTGAAGGTCGACCCCGACGTCGCCCCGCTCTCCGCCTACCTCGGCGTGCTCGGCATGCCCGGACTCACCGCCTACGCGGGCCTCTTCGAGGTCGCTTCCTTCAAGGAGGGCGACGCGGTCTTCGTCTCCGGCGCGGCCGGGGCCGTCGGCAGCCAGGTCGGCCAGATGGCGAAGCTCAAGGGTGCCTCCCGGGTCATCGGCTCCGCGGGCTCCGACGAGAAGGTCAACCTCCTCGTCGAGGAGTACGGCTTCGACGCCGCGTTCAACTACAAGAACGGGCCGGTCCGCGACCAGCTCAAGGCGGCCGCCCCCGACGGCATCGACGTCTACTTCGACAACGTCGGCGGCGAGCACCTCGAAGCCGCGATCTCCTCGCTCAACGTGCACGGCCGCGCCACCATCTGCGGCATGATCGCGCAGTACAACGCCACCGAGCCGACCCCCGGCCCGAACAACATGGCGATGATCATCGGCAAGCGGCTGCGCCTCCAGGGCGTCCTGGTGAGCGACCACTCCGACCTCCAGCCGCAGTTCGTCCAGGAGGTCGCCGGCTGGCTGGCCTCGGGCGAGCTGAAGTTCCAGGAGACCGAGGTCGAAGGCATCGAGAAGGGGTACGACGCGTTCGTCGGCCTGCTGCGCGGCGAGAACACCGGCAAGATGATCGTCTCCCTGGTCTGACCCGCCTCCTGCCGTCTGCCGGACGCGGCCACGCGTTAGGCTCATCCGCAGGCCGTCGCGATCGTGGGCGCGAGTCGCGGCGCACCAACCGGAGGAATCGTCACACCATGACCATCCAGAAGATCGACGTCGCCTACACCGCCGTCGCCACCGCCGAGAACGGCCGCGACGGCCGGGTCTCCTCCGACGACGGTCAGCTCGACGTCGTCGTGAACCCGCCGAAGGCCATGGGCGGCAGCGGCGCGGGCACCAACCCCGAGCAGCTCTTCGCGGCCGGCTACAGCGCGTGCTTCCAGGGCGCGCTGGGCGTCGTCGCCCGCCAGGAGAAGGCCGACATCTCCGGCTCGACCGTGACCGCCTCGGTCTCCATCGGCAAGACCGAGGCCGGCGGCTTCGGCCTGGAGGTCGCGATCAGCGCCTCCATCCCGAACGTCGACGCCGCCACCGCGCAGGCGCTCATCGAGAAGGCCCACCAGGTCTGCCCGTACTCGAACGCCACCCGCGGCAACATCAAGGTCGAGCTCTCGGTCGCCTGACCGCCAGGGACTCCACGCGCGAGGACCGCACCCCACCCCGGGGTGCGGTCCTCGCCGCGTCTCCCACGCCGTACGCTGACGCCCATGAGTGATCTCGGGGCGGGTTTCGGTTACTTGATGAAGGGGCAACGGTGGGTTGCCCAGCACGGACGATGGTTCGGCTTCGGGCTGCTGCCCGGACTCGTCACCCTCGTCGTCTACGCCGGAGCGCTGATCGGACTCGGCTACGGGGCCGACGACCTCGTCGGCTGGGCGACCCCGTTCGCCGACGACTGGTCCTCACCCTGGCAGGGCATCCTGCGCACCGGGCTGACCGCGCTCGTGTTCGTCTTCGGCCTGTTCCTCGCGGTCATCACCTTCACCGCCGTGACCCTCCTGGTCGGCCAGCCCTTCTACGAGTCGCTCTCCGAGGAGGTCGACCGCAGTGAGGGCGGCGAGGTCCCCGAATCCGGACTGCCGCTCTGGCGGGAGCTGTGGATCTCCGCCCGCGACTCCGTACGCATCCTGCTGCGCGTCGCGCTGTACGGGATCATCCTCTTCGCCTGCGGTTTCATCCCGGTCCTCGGGCAGACCGTGGTCCCCGCGATCGGCTTCTGCGTCTCCGGCTTCTTCCTGGCCGAGGAGCTGACCGCCGTCGCCCTCCAGCGCCGGGGCATGGTCCTGGGGGACCGCCTCGTCCTGCTCCGCGGCCGCCGGATGCTGGTGCTCGGCTTCGGCGTCCCGCTGGTCCTCGCCTTCCTGATCCCGTTCGTCGCGGTGTTCCTGATGCCGGGAGCCGTCGCCGGGGCCACCCTGCTCGCCCGCGACCTGGTGGACCCGGCTCCGGCTCCGGCTCCGGCTCCGGCTCCGGATCCGGAGCCCGGTCCCGGACCCGGGCCCGGTACCACCGGCAGCGGTGACGCTCCGACGCCCCGGGCATGGTCCGCGTGACCGAGCTGCTGGCGGTCGCCGCCATCACCGTCCTCGCGGTCGTCTCCCCGGGCGCCGACTTCGCGATGGTCGTCCGCAACAGCTATCTCTACGGGCGCACCACCGGCGTCCTCGCGGCCGCCGGGGTCGCCGCGGGCGTCCTGGTCCACGTCACGTACACGATGCTCGGCGTAGGACTGCTCATCGCCTCGTCCACCGCCCTGTTCACCGCGGTCAAGCTGGCGGGCGCCGCCTATCTGATCTACATCGGGGTGCGCACCTTCCTGGCCCGCGCCGACCTCGACGTCGACCTGTCGGACCGGCCGGGGCTCTCCCCGTTCGGGGCGCTGCGCAGCGGCTTCCTGACCAACGCCCTCAACCCGAAGACGACCCTGTTCGTCGTCGCGACCTTCACCCAGGTCGTCGGCCCGGACACCGCGCTGTGGCAGCAGGCGGGGTACGGGCTGTTCATGTCCGCAGCCCACCTCGGCTGGTTCGCCCTGGTCGCCCTGTTCTTCTCGCACTCCCGGCTGCGCGGCGCGATGCTGCGCCGGCAGAAGGCGCTGAACCGTTCGATCGGCTCGGTCCTGGTCGGCCTCGGCGTCACCCTGGGCCTGGCCCGCTGAGCGGAGCACCGTACGAGGAGCGTCTCAGCGCACCGAGAACGCGTACACGGTGCGCGAGGCGAACTCCTCGCCCGGCCGGAGGACCGTCGACGGGAACTCCGGCCGGTTCGGCGAGTCCGGGAAGTGCTGCGTCTCCAGCGCGATCCCGGCACACGGCCCGAACGGCCGCCCGTCGAAGTGGTCGGCCGTGTACAGCTGGAGCCCCGGCTCGGTGGTCCGTACGGTCAGCACCCGCCCGGACCAGGCGTCGTACAGCTCGGCGGCGACGGCGTCCCCGCCCCGGGCCCCCTCGTCCAGCACCAGGTTCTGGTCGTACCCCGCGCCCACCGCCCGCGTCCGGCGGAAGTCGAACCGGGTCCCGGCCACCGGCGCCACCTCACCGGTCGGCACCGACGCCCCGTCCACCGGGGTGAAGTACCCCGCCGCGATCCGCAGTTGCTGCCCCAGCGCGCTTCCGCTGTCCGCGCCCGCCAGGTTCCAGTACAGATGGCTGGTCGGGTTCAGCACGGTCGGCGCGTCGGTCACCGCCCGGTAGCCGAGCACCAGGGCCCCGCCCGGCTCCAGGGTGTACGTCACCGAGAAGTCGAGCCGCCCCGGATACCCCTCGTCCCCGTCCGCCGAGACCAGGGACATCCGCACCCCGCCCGGCACCGCCACCGCGTCCCACACCCGCTTGTCGAAGCCCCTGGCCCCGCCGTGCAGATGGGTACCACCCTCGTTGGCCGTCAGCCGGTGCGTACGCCCGTCCAGCTCGAACGACGCGCCCCCGATCCGGTTCGCATACCGCCCGACCACCGCGCCGAAGTAGGGGCCCGGGAACTCCTCGTACCCGCCGACATCCGGTAGCCCCAGCGCCACCGGGGCCCGGGAGCCGTCCCGGCCCGGCGCCTCCACGGACTGCACGATCGCGCCGTACGTCAGGATCCGCACCCGGACCCCGTCCCGCTCCAGCGTCCACCGGCGCACGGGCGTCCCGTCCGCGAGAGCGCCGAAGTCCTCCGCCTGTACCGCCGTGTCCGTGTCCGTGCCGCTGGTCATGGTCATCGACCCTACGCGGGCGGCTCCGCGGCCGTGACGTTGCGGTAGGCGATCTCCGCCAGCCGGGCCTGGCCGTCGCGGCTCGGGTGGAACCAGTCCCACGGGCTGAGCTGCGTCCCGGTGAACCGGAAGTCGAACACCGCCCCGCCGTCGTAACGGCAGTATCGATCCTTCGCACAGACGTCCCGCAGCACCTCGTTGTACGCCACCACCCGGTCCTGCACCGCGTCCCGCCGGGCCACGGCGGCGGGCCCGAGATCGTCCGCGTCGGCCAGCATCGACTGGCAGATCCCGAGGTCCCAGATCTTCTTGCCCAGCTCGTTCACCCGCCCCGTCGACCAGAGCCGCTTCAGGTCCGGCACGCTGGAGACGTACACCTGCGCCTTCGGCGCCCCCGCCCGCAGCTGCCGCATCGACGCCTCGAACGACGCCCGGAAGTCCGCCACCGGCGTCATCAGCCGCACCGAGTCCCGGCACGCGTCGTTCGCGCCCGTCATCACCGTCACCAGCTCCGGCCGCTCCTTCGCCGCCCGCGCCATCTGCTCGGGCAACTGCACCATCCGCGACCCCGACACCGCGAGGTTCCAGCTCCGGTCCGCCGCCTTCGACGGGCCCAGCAGCCGCACCGCGAGACTGCGCACGGTGTCGTCCGTGCCGGTCGCCCACGACACCTCCGGGCAGTCGGCCAGCACCGAACAGGCGTCGAAGCCCCGGGTGATCGAGTCCCCGACCGCCGCGATCGACCCCGGCCGGGGGTTCCAGTCCGGGGTGGGGGAGGGGGAAGGCGAGGCACTGCGCGAGGCCGCCGGCGCGTTCTGCGACACGCCGCCCTCCGGGCCGCCACCGGAGCATCCGGCCAGCGCCGCCACGCCTAGCGACGAGAGCGCTGTCAGCGCGGCGGCAGCGGTACGCATCCGTGGGCGTGTCGCACGCTCCGGCATCGGTCGGATCCCCTCCGGTCAACCTGTGGCGTATGCCTCTGGACATGCCCCCGGCAAGCACATGATCCCCTGGTCGGGGCCGTGCGCGCCCTGCCAGGTGAAACCCGGCGAATCAGGGGCCTGAGACCGACGGTACGTCACACGGACGGCCCCGGCGCACGGTAGCTTTTTCCCGTCGAACCAGTGGTGTTCCGCCCGCCCGCGCACACACGGACGGCTCCGGTACATTACGTCACGTCACATACTGTCCCTTTTCAGGAGATTAACTCCCGATGCTGTTTACTGATGACAACCTCGGGCTCTGGCCGGAAAGAGGCGGTACGGACGCGAGGCCGCTGGGGAAGGCGTACCTCGTCCCACACGGGAGGTTCCGGTGACGACACGTGGAGTCCTGTACGTTCACTCCGCACCGCGCGCGCTCTGCCCACATGTCGAGTGGGCCGTGGCGGGCGTCCTCGGTGTGCGGGTCCAGCTGGACTGGATCAGACAGCCGGCCGCGCCCGGCACCTGGCGGTCCGAATTCTCCTGGAAGGGCCGCGCCGGTACGGCCTCGCAGCTCGCCTCCGCGCTGCGCGGCTGGGACCTGCTGCGCTTCGAGGTGACCGCCGAGCCGTGCCCCACCGCCGAGGGCGAGCGCTACAGCTCCACTCCCGGCCTCGGCATCTTCCACGCCGTCACCGGAATGCACGGCGACATCCTGGTCCCCGAGGACCGGCTGCGGGCGGCCCTGGCGCGTTCGGTGCGCGGCGAGAGCGACCTGGAGGCCGAGATCGCCTCCCTGCTCGGCAAGCCGTGGGACGACGAGCTGGAGTCCTTCCGCCACGCGGGCGAGGGCGCACCGGTCCGCTGGCTGCACCAGGTGGTTTGAGCCCCTCCGGTGTTCCTGGCCTCGCGGTGACCGGCGGGCAAATCAAGCCCTCCGGTGCTCCTGACCTCGCGGTGACCGGGGCGCATTTCAAGCCCCTCCGGCGATTGAGGAGCGGGGTCCGGGGCAGCGCCCCGAAGAACGATGAAGCCCGCCTCCCGAACACCGGGAAGCGGGCTTCACACGTAGAGGCGGCCGGAGGGCCTGGCGTCACACGGACCGGAACGCCAGCACCACGTTGTGCCCACCGAACCCGAACGAGTTGTTGATCGCCGCGATCGGCCCCTCGGGCAGCGCCCGGGGCTCACCGCGCACGACGTCCGCCTCGACCGCCTCGTCGAGGTCGTCGACGTTGATGGTAGGCGGTGCCGTGCGGTGGTGCAGCGCGAGGACGGTGGCCACCGTCTCGATGCCGCCCGCGCCACCCAGCAGGTGACCCGTCATCGACTTCGTCGCGGAGATCGCGACATGGTCCAGGTCGTCGCCCAGCACCTTCCGGAGCGCCTTGATCTCCGCGATGTCACCCTGCGGCGTCGACGTGGCGTGCGCGTTGAGGTGGACCACCTCGGACGGCTTGAGGTCGCTGGAGTCCAGCAGGTTCTGCATCGCGGCCGCGATGCCCCGCCCGGTGGGCTCGGGCTGCGCGATGTGGTGGGCGTCGGCCGACAGACCCTGGCCCAGCACCTCGCAGTAGACCTTCGCGCCACGCTTGGCGGCGTGCTCGGCGGACTCCAGGATGACGACGCCCGCACCCTCGCCGAGGACGAAGCCGTCCCGGCCGGTGTCGTACGGACGCGAGGCCTTCTCGGGCTCGTCGTTGTTCTTGGACATCGCCATCATGTTGGCGAACGCGGCGATCGGCAGCGGGTGGATCGCCGCCTCCGTGCCACCGGCGACGACCACGTCGGCACGGCCGGTACGGATCATCTCCACGGCGTACCCGATGGCCTCCGCGCCGGACGCGCAGGCCGAGACGGGCGTGTGGACACCGGCCTGGGCGTTGACCTCCAGGCCGACGTTGGCCGCCGGGCCGTTGGGCATGAGCATGGGCACGGTGTGCGGGGAGACGCGGCGTACGCCCTTCTCCTTCAGCACGTCGTACTGGTCGAGCAGGGTGATCACGCCGCCGATGCCGGAGGCGATGACCGAGCCGAGGCGCTCGGGCGCGATGGCCTCGTCCTCGCCGGCCTTGGCGGTGAAGCCCGCGTCCGCCCAGGCCTCGCGGGCCGCGATCAGCGCGAACTGCGCCGAGCGGTCCAGCTTGCGGGCCAGCGGGCGGGGAAGGACGTCGCCCGGGTCGACCGCCGCGAGGGCGGCGATCCGGACGGGCAGATCGGCGAAGCGCTCGCCTTCGAGAGGCTTGACGCCGGACCGGCCGGCCATCAGACCTTCCCAGGTCGATGCGGAGTCGCCACCCAGCGGAGTGGTTGCGCCGATACCGGTGACGACCACGGTGCGATTGGTCGAGTTCACTGGAAAATCTTCTCCACGTGTAGAGGGTCGTGAATCAGCGGCGCCACCGCCGGGTGGCGACACAGCCGGGCTGGGATCAGCCCTGGTGCTTCAGGATGTAGTCGGCGGCGTCGCCGACGGTCTTGAGGTTCTTGACGTCCTCGTCGGGGATCTTCACGTCGAAGCGCTCCTCGGCGGCGACGACGACCTCGACCATGGACAGCGAGTCGACGTCCAGGTCGTCGGTGAAGGACTTGTCCAGCTTGACGTCCTCGACCGGGATACCGGCGATCTCGTTGACGATGTCGGCGAGACCGGTGACGATCTCTTCCTGCGTGGCGGCCATCTTGGCGCTCCTTCGGTGGGTTTCTTCGGTGTTTCGTAGCTACGGACCCAAAGGTCCGGTGTGCCTAGGGGAGGGTAACGACCGTCGCGGCGTAGACGAGACCCGCCCCGAAGCCGATGACGAGCGCGGTGTCGCCGCTCTTCGCCTGACCGGTCGCCAGAAGCCGCTCCATGGCGAGCGGGATCGAGGCGGCGGACGTGTTGCCGGTGGACTCGATGTCACGGGCGACCGTGACATGCTCCGGCAGCTTCAGGGTCTTCACCATCGAGTCGATGATCCGCATGTTGGCCTGGTGCGGGATGAAGACGTCCAGGTCCTCCGGGGCGATCCCGGCCGCGTCCAGCGCCTGCTGGGCGACCTTCGCCATCTCGAAGACGGCCCAGCGGAAGACCGCCTGGCCCTCCTGTGTGATGGCGGGGAACTTGACCTCGCCCTTCGAGTCGAGCGGCAGCTGCGAAACGTCGCCGAGGCGGAACTCGTTCCAGCCGACCGTCTGCTTGATGGTCTCGGACTTGTCGCCCTCGGAGCCCCACACGGTCGGGCCGATGGCCGGCTCCTGGGAGGGGCCGACGACGACCGCGCCCGCGCCGTCACCGAACAGGAAGGCCGTCGCACGGTCCTCCAGGTCGGTGAGGTCGCTGAGCCGCTCGACGCCGATCACCAGTACGTACTCCGCCGAGCCCTCGACGACCATGCCCTTGGCGAGGGTGAGGCCGTAGCCGAAGCCCGCGCAGCCGGCCGAGATGTCGAAGGCGGCGGGCTTGCCCGAGCCGATCCGGTGCGCGATCTCGGTGGCGACGGCCGGGGTCTGCTTGAAGTGCGAGACGGTCGAGACGACGACCGCGCCGATCTGCTCGGGGTCGATACCCGCGTCGGCGATGGCCTTGCCGGACGCCTCGATCGACATCGCGGCCACGGTCTCCTCCTCGGAGGCCCAGTGGCGGGTGACGATGCCGGAGCGGGAGCGGATCCACTCGTCGGACGAGTCGATCGTCTCGAGGATCACCTCGTTCGGCACGACCCGGGTCGGGCGGTAGCCGCCGACTCCGAGGATCCGTGCGTACGGGGCGCCCTGGCTGGGCTTGATCTTCGACATGCTCGCTCCTTAGACGCCTGCGTGCTCGGAGATGAGCGCGCGGGCCGCGTCGAGGTCGTCGGGGGTCTTCAGCGCGAGCGTCCTCACACCGGGCAGCGCGCGCTTGGCGAGCCCGGTCAGGGTGCCGCCGGGGCTCAGCTCGACGAGTGCGGTGACCCCCAGGGACTGGAAGGTCTCCATGCACAGGTCCCAGCGGACCGGGTTGGCGACCTGCCCGACCAGTCGGGCGACGACCTCGGTGCCGGTGGCCACGGTGTGGCCGTCGGCGTTGGAAACGTAGCGCACGGTCGGGTCGGAGACGGTGAGGTCGCCGACCGCCGCGCGCAGCTTCTCCACGGCCGGGGCCATGTGGTGCGTGTGGAACGCGCCGGCCACCTTCAGCACGACGACCCGGCGCACGCCCTCGGGCGGGTCGGCCTCCAGGGCGGCGATCTGGGCGGCGGTGCCGGCGGCGACGATCTGGCCGCTGCCGTTGATGTTGGCCGGGGTCAGTCCGAGCTTCTCCAGGTGCGGCACCGACACGGCGGGGTCGCCGCCGAGGAGGGCCGCCATCCCGGTCTCGGTGACCGCGGCGGCCTCGGCCATGCCGAGCCCCCGGGTCCGGACGAAGCGCAGGGCGGCCTCGTCCTCGATGACACCGGCGAGCGCGGCGGCGGTGATCTCACCGACGCTGTGGCCCGCGACGACGTCGGGGGCGGCGGCGTCCAGAGCGGTCGCCGAGAGCAGACCGGCGGCCACCAGGAGCGGCTGTGCCACGGCGGTGTCGCGGATCTCGTCCGCGTCGGCCTTCGTGCCGAAGTGGGCAAGGTCGAGCCCGATGGCGTCGGACCAGGCCGCGATGCGGTCGGCGGCACCGGGGAGGTCGAGCCAGGGAGTCAGGAAGCCGGGCGTCTGAGCGCCTTGGCCGGGAGCGACGAGTACGAGCACCCTCACACTCTCTCTTGTGGACGGCTCCGCACGCCCGTGGGGACAGGGACGAAGAACCGTCGGGGGAATTGTTGAAGTCCAACAAAAGTCTAGGACTGAGGATCCGCTGCGGCCAAGCGCCCCAGGATCAGGGCGATCCGCAGCGTGAACGCGGAGCGCACATCAGAGGGTGACCATCCGGTGACGTCGGTCACACGTCGTAGCCGGTAGCGCACGGTGTTGGGGTGGACGAAGAGCATCCGGGCGGCGCCTTCCAGACTGCTCGCCTGCTCCAGATAGACACTCAGCGTTTCCAGAAGAGCCGAACCGGCCTCCTCCAGCGGTCTGTAGATCTCCTCCACCAACTGGTCCCGCGCGGCCGGGTCTCCGGCCATCGCGCGCTCCGGGAGGAGATCGTCCGCCAGAACCGGACGCGGCGCGTCCTGCCAGGCCGAGCACGCCTTCAGCCCGGCCGCCGCCGCCTGCGCGGACCGGGTCGCGGCCAGCAGGTCCGGCACGACGGGCCCGGCCACGACCGGCCCGGCCGCGTACGGCCCGATCAGGCCCTTCGCGACCTGGAGCGGATTGTCGCTGCCGCCCGCGATGACGACGAGCCGATTGCCCAGGACCCCCGTGAGGACCTGGAGCTTGGCGTGCCGGGCGGCGCGCCGGATCGCCTCCACGGTCAGCTCGCTGTCGCCGTCGGGCGCGGTGCCGAGGATGACGCAGACGTGCTCGGGGGAGTTCCAGCCGAGCGCGGCGGCCCGGGACACGGCGCCCTCGTCGGCCTCGCCGGAGAGCACCGCGTTCACCACCAGCGACTCAAGACGGGCGTCCCAGGCGCCCCGGGCCTCGGCGGCCTGGGCGTAGACCTGGGCGGTGGCGAAGGCGATCTCGCGCGCGTAGACGAGCAGCGCCTCCCGCAGCAGCGACTCGTCGCCGGGGGCGGCCACCTCCTCGATCGCGGCCTCCATGACCTCGATCGTGGTCCGCACCATCTCCACGGTCTGCCGCAGGGTGATGGCCCGGGTCAGTTCGCGCGGGGCGGTGCCGAACACATCGGTCGAGATCGCCTGCGGGGTCTCGGGATGCCGGAACCACTCGGTGAACGCGGCGATACCGGCCTGGGCGACCAGGCCGATCCAGGACCGGTTCTCCGGCGGCATCGCCCGGTACCACGGCAGCGATTCGTCCATACGGGCAATCGCGTTCGCGGCCAGCCGGCCGGAGGACTGCTCCAGCCGTTTCAGGGTCGCGGCATGCAGGTGGGCGTCGTGGGTGGCGGGCTGCTCAGGATCGGGTCGGGGCACGAGGACAAGACTGCCTTATCGGGCCGGTGGATCGGTGGGGCGGGGCGACGCTGCCCCGTACCGGCGGGTAGCGGAACACCGGGCGGGACTGCCGGGCCACCGCCTCCGGACCCGCACCGGCGTCCCCCGGGCTACCGTGGCCGGGTGATATCCGTGCACCGGTCCGAGGACCGCTACCGGGGCGGCGACGAGGCCGCCGGGATCGACACCCGGCACGCCCTCTCCTTCGGCCCCTTCTACGACCCGGACAACCTCCGCTTCGGCCCGATCCTGGCCTGCAACGAGGAGCGCCTCGCCCCCGGCGCGGGGTTCGAGGAGCACCCGCACAGCCATACGGAGATCGTCACCTGGGTCGTCGAGGGCGAGCTGACCCACCGCGACTCGGCCGGCCACTCCACCGTCGTCCGGGCCGGGGACGTGGCCCACCTGAGCGCCGCCTCCGGGGTCCGCCACGTCGAACGCAACGACGGCACCGACCCGTTGACCTTCCTCCAGATGTGGCTGGCGCCTCTGGAGCCGGGCGGCGAACCCGCGTACACCGTGGTGCCCGGCATCGCCGACTCCACCCCGTACGCCCTGCCCGGCGCGGGCGCGATGCTCCACGTCCGCCGCCTGACCGAGGACGAACGCACGGCGGTCCCGGACGCGGTGCGCCTGTACGTCCACGTGGTGCGGGGCCGCGTCGGCCTCGGCGGCGAGGAGCTGGGCCCCGGCGACGCCGCCCGGATCACCGACGCCCGGGGCCTGGCGGCGGTCGCGGTGGCGGGCCCGGCGGAGCTGCTGGTGTGGGAGCTGGCGGGCTGAGGCCCGTCGCTACCGGCGGGCCCGCCACAGGTCGCGCAGCAGGGCGATCTCGGCCATGTGGTGGATGAGCTCCAGATTGCCGTTGGCCAGCGTGCCGATGTACGCGTCGTCGGGGTCGGAGCCGTAGGGGTACTGCGAGAGGCCGACCGTGTCGAGCTGCTCCTCGGTGAGCGCGCCGATGCTCGCGCGGTGGCGGTCGAGGGTCGCCCAGAACCGCTCCAGCGCGAGCGAGGCGGACGGGGTGAAGTCGACCAGCAGATGTGGGTCCTCCCGCCGCTCGCCGAAAGTCCACTGCCAGCGGCCCTCGAAGTCGGAGTGCAGATGCCCGAGCCGCCACGCGATGGTCGTGATCGGTACGACGTCGGGCTCCGGTTCACCGGTGAACGCGAGGACCTCCTCGACCCGTTCGACGCTCACGCTCCAGTCCTCGGCGATCTTCACGACGGACATCCCGCTCGCCACCTGCCGCGCGACCTCCGCGTACTCGTTCGCCGGGATATCCGGCGCCCCCTTGTCGATGACCCAGGCGCCGGGACCGTACGCCCGGGGCGTCACCGCCTCCTCCCGGCGCCGGATCGACCAGCTGCCGGGTGCGGGCTCCCAGAGGTACTCCTCGTCGCCGAGCCCCCGCAGCCGGACCTCGGCCATCTCCCGCGCCTGGTCGAACTGCTCGATCAGAACGCCCAGTCGGTCGGTCCGTTGCTCCTGCCCGCTCATACGAAGCTCCCTCGTCGTGGCCCCGGGCATCCCCGGCGTCCGGAGGGAAGCTAACGGCTCACCCGGCGGGGCGCGACCGAATTCCCGGAGGGTTCCCCTCGGGCCTGTTCGACGACAGGCCCTGGCCTCCGGTCACCCCTGGGACCGCCCGGACTCCTCGGACTCCTTCGCGCGCCTCTCCGCCAGCCGGTCCAGCTCGCGCATCGCCTGGGCGTGCCCGCTCATCCGGCGGCTCACGCTGCCGGTCGTGAACAGCGCGGTTCCCACGAGCGCCACGGGGATGGAGAGCCCGAGGACGGCCAGCGCCTCGGGCCAGTCGCGCTCGTCCGCGCAGTAATCCCCGGCGTACACACCCTCGTTGGCGGTGCCGCCGTCCGTGAACAGCCGCGCCGCGCACTCCTTCTCGAAGCCGGAGCGCGTCTCGACCGAGTACTCGGTCATCAGCAGCACGGCACACCAGCCCCAGAGCAGGCCCGCCACCACCAACAGGATGGTGCCCCAGTCACGTATGCGGGCGGCCCGCTCCCGGAATTCGAGGTCGTAATCTCGTGATCGCATGGCGGACGAATCTAGCAGCGCACCCCGCGGCTCAGTCCTTCCGGGCGCGGGCGGCCAGGACGGCGACCAGCAGGGTCGGTACGAGCAGCAGCGAGAAGGCGATCGCGTAACCGCCGAGCCGGCTCGCCCCGGCCGCCAGACCGGCGTTGAGCACGGCGGTGGCGAACGCGAGGACCACGACCTGACCGAGGTTCATGTTGGTCTGCATCGCACCGGTGGTGTGGCCCAGCCGGTCCGGCGAGCTGTGGGAGAGCGAGAGCACCGTGACACAGGGGTCGAGCATGCCCATGCCGATCGCCGCCAGCGGCATGGCCGCCATCGCGAGGAGCGGCGACACCCCGGAGAAGCTGCCCGCCACGGCGAAGGCCACGGACACCGCCATGATCAGCGCGCCGGCCGTGACGAGCCGGTGCCGGGCGACGTCCTGCAGAAGCTTCCCCTGCACCCACGATGCACCCGCCCACAGCACCGCGGAGGCCGTGAACGCCACGCCGACCGTCACCGCGGCCACCCGCCGCTCCGTGATCAGCATCAGCGGAACCAGCGCCTCGACCGTGAAGTACGTACCCGACGTCAGCCCGCGCAGCAGCACCGCCGTGGGCAGCCCGCGGGCACTGCGCCAGGTACCGGCGGGCAGCAGCCGGGGCGCGAAGACCACGAGGAGCGCGACACCGGCGGCGACGAACAGCAGGTGGCGCAGGTCCCATCCGGACACGCCGTACTGGCCGAGGGCCGCGCCCAGGCTGAGCATCGCCGCGACCAACAGCGGGGGCCGGGCAGCGCGTTCCCCGGCGGACGGGAGGCCATCGGCCCGGGCCCCGTCCTTCGCGGGGGCCCGGCGCAGGACCGCCACCAGGGCGAGGGCGGGCAGTGCCGTCAGCGCGGCCAGACCGTAGAAGACCACCCGCCAGGACCAGGCCTCGGCGACCACCCCGGCGATCGGCGGCCCGACCAGCGACGGGACGATCCAGCTCGCGCTCATCATCGCGAGCATCCTGGGCCGCAGATACTCCGGATACGACTGCCCGATGGCGGTCGTCACGGACACCGCGACCATCCCGGCCGCCAGCCCGTCGACGAAGCGGCCGATCACCAACTGCCAGACGGACACGCTGGACGCCGACACCAGCAGCGTCACCACGGAGAGGACCATGCCGAGGGCCAGCGGGCGACGGGCCCCGGAGCGGTCCGCCCAGTGCCCGCCCAGCACCCCGCCGAGCAGACTCGCGGCAACGAAACAGCCCGCCACCAGCGGGAACAGGGCCACCCCGTCGAGATCCTCGGCCGCCGTCGGCAGCGTGGGCACCACGGCCAGGGCGGCGAACCCGGTCAGGAACATCACCGTGGCGAAGGTCAGCGTGGCCGCCGCGTGCTGCCGGGAGAAGATGTCCGGCGGGGCCTCGTCGATGTCGCTCGATGGGGGGTGGACGGCCTGTTTCGCGGTCATCGAAGTCCCGTTGACGTAGCTCGACACCCCGAGGCTTGGTCTGGACCACCCCGGGGCCAGGCGAGAAGCTATGTCAGGGCCGAGGTGCGGGCAACCGGATTTCGGTGCGAACTCGGCACGGGCGGAGGTGAGTCGGGCGGCAGCCGGTTCAGGACAGCTCGGCCAGGACCGCGTCCGTGAACGGGGTCCACGCCTCCGCCGCCCACGGGCCGAAGGCGCGGTCCGTCAGCGTGACGCAGGCGACGCCCGCGACCGGGTCGATCCACAGGAACGTGCCCGACTGGCCGAAGTGTCCGAAGGTGGCCGGGGAGGACGAGTCGCCCGTCCAGTGCGGGGACTTGGAGTCACGGATCTCGAAGCCGAGGCCCCAGTCGTTCGGGCTCTGGTGGCCGTAGCCCGGCAGGACGCCCTTGAGGCCCGGGTGCACGACGCTCTGGGCCTCCAGGACCGTCCGCGGGTCGAGCAGGCGCGGGGCCTGGACCTCGGCGGCGAAGCGGACCAGGTCGTCGACCGTGGAGACGCCGTCGCGGGCGGGGGAGCCGTCCAGGGTCGTGGAGGTCATGGCCAGGGGTTCCAGGACCGCCTGGCGCAGGTACTCCGCGAACGGGATGCCGGACGCCTTCGCGATGTGGTCGCCCAGCACCTCGAACCCCGCGTTGGAGTACAGGCGGCGGTTGCCGGGCGGGGCCGTCACCCGGTGCTCGTCGAAGGCGAGGCCGCTGGTGTGGGCGAGCAGGTGGCGCACCGTGGAGCCCTCGGGCCCGGCCGGCTCGTCCAGCTCGACGGCCCCCTCCTCGTACGCCACCAGCGCCGCGTAGGCCGCGAGCGGCTTGGTGACCGAGGCGAGGGGGAAGCGGTGGCCGGTCGGCCCGTGCGTGCCGAGGACCGTGCCGTCCGCCCGTACGACGGCGGCCGCCGCGGTCGTGACCGGCCAGGTGTCGATGATGCGCAGGCTCTCCATGCTCCCGAGCCTAACGGCCGTGCCCGGCAGCCTGCCCCGGGCCCCGGGAAGCAGGCCCCGGGCCCCGGGGAAGCCCCGGATCCGCCGCCCCGCACCGCAGCCCTCACGCTGCCACCGGGGTCACCGGCGCCCCCGAGGCCAGCCGGGTCCCCAGCGCCATGATCCGCATCGCCCGCTCCGTCGCGTCCGCCAGGAACTCGCTGCTCCGGCCGATCGCCTCTCCCAGCGTCATCGGCGCGGGCAGGATCGCGCTGTACGCGTCCACGCCCACCGCCCGTACGTCCTGCGCGCCCGGCCCGATCGTCCCGGCCAGTACCAGGACCGGGATCCCCGCCGCCTGCGCCCGGCGTGCCACCTCCGCCGGGATCTTCCCGCGTACGGTCTGGTGGTCCAGCGCGCCCTCCGCCGTGATCACGAAGTCGGCGCGGGCCAGACGGGCGTCCAGGTCGAGGCCGTCGAGGAGGACGTCGTACCGGGGAAGGAGGCGGGCGCCCACGGCCGCCAGCCCCGCCCCCAGGCCGCCCGACGCTCCCGTGCCGGGGGCCGTCCGCAGGTCGACCGGGGCACCGGCCGACGGGGCGAAGGCCGGGGCCAGGTCCCGGGTGAGGACGGCGGCCAGCCGCTCCAGGCCCGCCGACAGCAGCTCCACCTCCGCCGGGGTCGCCCCCTTCTGCGGGCCGAACACCCGGGCCACGCCGCGCTTTCCGCACAGCACGTTGTACGGGTTGCAGGCCACCAGCAGGTCGGCGTCGGCCAGCCTCGGGTCCAGGCCGGCCGGGTCGATGTGCTCCAGCTCGTGCAACGACCCGCCGCCCGGGCGGATCTCGCGCCCGTGCCGGTCGGTCAGCCGGGCCCCCAGCGCCTGGAGCGCACCCGCGCCTCCGTCCGACGTACCGGAGTCACCGCAGCCGACGAGGATGCGCCGCGCCCCGGCGTCCAGGGCCGCCCGGATCAGCTCGCCGACACCGTACGTCGTCGTCGCGCCCGGGTGGCGGCGGTCCGGCGGGACCAGGGCGAGGCCCGCGACGGCCGCCATCTCCACGACGGCGGTCAGCGGTCCGGGCCCGCCCAGGAGCGCGAAGTGCGAGGAGACCGGGTCGCCGACCGGGCCCGTCGCCGTGCACGGCACCAGCCTGCCGCCGCCCGCCAGGGCCAGCGCCTCGGCCGTGCCCTCGCCGCCGTCGACGAGGGGGATGAGGTCCAGTTCGGCGTCGGGGATCACCCGGCGTACCCCGGCGGCGATGGCCTCCGCGACCCGGGCGGCGGACAGGGACTCCTTGAAGCCGCTGGGGGCGATGGCGATGCGGTGGGTGTGACGGGTCATGGCTGGGGCCTTTCGTTCGGATCGAGGAGGACGGGCACGCCGAGCAGCGGCCAGACGACGAGGGCGAAGGCGAGGACGAGGGCCGCCGTGAGCGGCGCGAGGAAGGCGGACAGCCGCAGCAGGTCGCGCGGGGTGTACGTCGGAGTGCCGGGCACGTCCGCGAAGAGCGCGACCGGCTTGGCCGAGGACGGCAGGGTGTGGCAGAAACCGGCGGCGGCCGTGGACGCCAGCGCCGCCGTGACCGGGTTGACCCCCGCCCCGATCGCCGCCGCGACCACCAGCGGCACGAGGACGGAGGACCGGGCGGAGCGCGACTGGAGTGCCAGATGGGCGGCCGTGCTGACGACGACCACTCCGGCCAGGAACAGCCACGGGGGCGTGGAAGCCCCCAGCGGTATCCACCCCACCAGCCAGTCGGCCGCACCCGAGTCGGAGAGCGCGACGCCCATCGCCATCGTGGCGGCCATGAACAGCAGCAGCGGCCAGGGGACCGTCTTCAGGCCGTCCTTGAAGCGGACCGTCCCCAGCGCCGGCGAGGTCGCCACCAGCGCGCCGATCAGCGCGACCACGGCGGGCGACACCCCGTGCAGCGGCTCGCTGCACCACAGCAGGACGACGGTCGCCAGCAGCAACAGGCAGCGGGACTCCGCCGGGGTGAAGGGGCCCTCGACCGCCGTCTCGGAGTGCTCCTGGATCTGCGCCGCAGTGATCGTGACCGGACCCTTGCGGTCGGCCCGACGGGTCGTCGTCAACAGCACCAGCTCGGCGGCGAGATGGGACGATACGACGGCCAACGGCAGCCCGAGGACCAGCCATTGCACGAAGCTCAGCTGCTTTCCGGTCTGCTCCCACAGCACCCCGACCGTGATCAGGTGCGCGCCCGCCCCGATCAGCGTCGCGACGGCGGACAGCAGGATGACGGTCGGGAAGAGCAGCGCCAGCATGACGACCAGGCGCCTGCGCTCACGGAGCGCGGCCGCCAGCGCCAGGAACACCGGCAGGGCGAGCGCGGCCCGCCCCGACGTGGCCGGCACGGCGAATGCGGTGACGACCAGCCCCGCCGTGGTCAGATGCGTCAACTGGCGTACGGTCCTGGCCCCGCCGACCAGGAAGACGGCGGCCCGGCCGGCCAGACCGGTCCGGGTCACGGCGGCCGCCAGGACGAAGGCGCAGATCAGCAGCCACACCGTCTCGTCGCCCAACGTGGCGAACAGGGTCTCGCTGCTGATCACCCCCGTCACCGTCAGCGCCAGGCCCGCACCGAGCGCGATGTAGGCGTCGTCCACCGGGGTGGCGATCCAGGCGGCGGTGGCCAGGGCGAAGACGGCGAGCGAGAGCCGCCCGTCGGCGCTGAGGCCGGGGGCGACGCCGGGGACGGCGAGGAGTGCGCAGAGCCCGAGGACGGCACAGAGGCCGACGGTCTGCCGGAGAAGGAGAGGCACGCTGTACAGCCTCTGAAGGCGGGGTGAGCGGTCGATGAGCCGCCGGTGAAGGACTTTTCATCTCTCCGGAACCCCGACCCGGTCCGAACGAGCGGACCTACGGCAGCCGGTACCCCATGCCCCGTACCGTCTCCAGCCGTTCCGCCCCCAGCTTCCGGCGCAGCGCGCGGACGTACACGTCCACGATGTTGGAGCCGGGGTCGAAGTCGTACCCCCACACATGGGACAGGATCTGCTCGCGCGACAGCACCTGGCCGGGGTGGCGCAGGAACATCTCCAGCAGGACGAACTCGCGCGCCGTCAGATCCACCGTCCGGTCCTCCGCGCGGGCCCGGCGCGTCCGCAGGTCCAGGGCGAGGGTGCCGCTGCGCAACATGGTGACCTCGGGGGCGCGGGCGGCGGTGCGCTGGCGCAGCCGCACCCGGGCCAGCAGCTCCTCGAAGCGGAACGGCTTCGTCATCCAGTCGTCGGCCCCGCCCTCCAGACCGGCCACGGTGTCGCGGACCGAGTCGCGGGCGGTGAGCACGATCACCGGCAGCGTGACGCGCGCCTCGCGCAGCTCCCGCAGCACGGTGAAGCCGTCCCGGCCCGGCAGTCCGATGTCGAGCACCATCAGGTCGAAGCCGCCGGTCAGCGCGTGGCCGAGCGCCAGGTCGCCGTCCTCGGCGACGACCGTGGTGAAGCCGTTGGCGCGCAGGCCCTTCTGGACGAACGAGGCGATGCGCTCCTCGTCCTCGGCGATCAGGATGCGGTTCATGAGTCGGTCTCCAGCGTGAGTACGAAGGTGGCTCCGCCGCCCTCGGTGCGGCGCAGTTCGACGCCGCCGTGGTGGCCCTCCGCGATGGCCCTGACGATGGCGAGGCCGAGTCCGGCCCCGCTGGTGCGGGTCCCGCGCCGGGACGTGCCCCGGCGGAACCGCTCGAAGATGACCTCGGCGTCCTCCGGCGGAATGCCGGGCCCGTGGTCGGCGACGTACAGTTCCACGTGCCCCGCGTCCGCCCGGGAGCCGATGCGGATGCGCTGGCCGGGCACGGTGTGCTGGACGGCGTTCTGCGCGAGCTGGACCATCGCCTGCGTCATCCGCTGCGGATCCAGCCGCACTTCGCGGTCCGCGACCCCGTCGAGCACCCACTCCCGCTCGCCGAGGGTCCGCACCTTCACGAACACGTCGGCGGTCAGCTCCGCGAGCTGGACGGGCTCGGGGCGCACGAAGTCGGGGCGTTCGGCCCCCGCGAGCAGCAGCAGGTCCTCCACGATCCGGCTCATCCGGTCCAGCTCGTCCGTGACCAGCCGTACCGTCTCCTCCCGGTCCGCCGGATCGTCGCCCATCAGCTCCAGGTGGCCCCGGACGATGGTGATCGGGGTGCGCAGCTCGTGCCCGGCGTCGTCGACGAAGACCCGCTGCGCCGCGAACGCCCGCTCCAGCCGGTCCAGCATCGCGTTGAACGTCTCGGCGAGGGCCGCGATGTCGTCCCGGCCCTCCACGGGGATCCGCCGGGTCAGGTCCTGCTCGGTCAGCTCCGCCGCCGTCGTCCGCACGAGCCGGACGGGCGCGAGGATGCGCCCCGCGACGGCCCAGCCGATCCCGGTCGTCATCAGCAGGGCGATCCCGGACAGGGCGAGCAGCATCCAGAACGTCTTGTCGGCGACGGCCCGTTCGCGCTCCGGGTGGAAGGCGACGACGAACGCCCCGGGCTGCCCGCCCGCCGACGGCCCGATCTCGACCTTCGCCCAGCGCAGTTCGCCCTGCGGGCGTTGCAGCGTGCCGAAGGAGTCCTGGGAGTCGCGGATGCGGGTGAGCGAGTCCTTGTCCTTCCACAGGGCGATGTCCCGGGGCAGGTCGCGGCGCTGCCGGATGACGCCCGGCTCCTTGCCGGCCGGGCCGGTCAGTCCCAGCAGCTCCTCGTCCGGGTCGGCGTACTGGCGTTGCAGGTAGATGCGCAGCAGCCGGTCGGCGGTCTCGAACCGGCCGCCGGTGTCCGGGTCCACCCCCTGGGGCACGAAGTTCGCGAACTCGCCGGTCTCCTGCGTCAGCAGCTTGCTGATGCGGTGGTCCACGTCCCGCTGGAGGATCGACCGGACGGTGACGGCGACCGCGCCCAGCGCGACCGCCATCACGACCAGCAGCCACAGCAGGATCCGTACCCGGGCGGAGATCCTCGGAAAGCCCACGGGCGACCGGCTAACCGTCATCACCGAAGTCGTCGTCATCGTCGTCGTCGGCCGCGGAGGGGCCCGGGACGACGGAGCTGTCCGGCGTACGGGTCGGAGCGGGGGTGCCGCTCGGCGTCGGCGGTGCGGGGCGTGGACTCTCGTCCAGCTGAACGGCGGGAGGCACCTTCGGCGCCTCCGAGGTGTCGGTCATGGCGTAGCTGGTGGCCGCTATGCCCAGCGGTACGGCGACGACGGCCGCCAGGGCCGCAAGACGAGGTGAGAAAGCCATGGGTTCACCCTGACGGTCCCGGGCGGTACGAACATGAAGCCAGGATGAACATTCCTTCATCTCGGACAAAAGCGACATGTTCGTTCGAAAGGGGTTCCGGGAAGGCGACGTCGATTCCGCTTGCTTCGAGTGCACTCCAAGGATCTAGCGTGGAGGACATGACGGGCACAGGCACGGACAAACGCAGCTACAGCATCAGCGAGGTCGTCGCCCTCACCGGGCTCACCGCGCACACCCTGCGCTGGTACGAGCGCATCGGGCTCATGCCCCACGTCGACCGTTCGCACACGGGCCAGCGCCGCTTCCATGACCGCGATCTCGACTGGCTGGCCTTCGTCGGCAAGCTGCGGCTGACCGGGATGCCCGTCGCCGACATGGTGCGGTACGCGGAGCTGCTCCGCGAAGGGGAGTCCACCTTCGAGGAACGGCAGGAACTGCTGGAGGCGACCCGCCGCGATGTGATCTCGCGGATCGCGGAGCTCCACGACACCCTCGCCGTCCTCGACCGCAAGATCGAGTTCTACGCGGGCGCCCGCCGGGCGCCGGAGAGGCACAGGGTCCGATGACTGTTGACAAGATCGCCACCGTGGAGCTGGGAGCGGGCGGACCGCGGGTCGGTGTCCAGGGCCTCGGCTGCATGGGTATGAGCGAGTTCTACGGCGACACCGACGAACGCGCCGCCCGCGACACCCTCGACGCCGCCCTGGAAGCGGGCGTCACGCTCTTCGACACCGCCGACGCCTACGGGCGCGGGGCCAACGAGGAGTTCCTCGCCCCGTTCGCCGGGGCCCACCGGGACGAGATCACGCTCGCCACCAAGTTCGCCCTCGTCCGCACCGACGACCCCCACTACCGGGGCATCAGCAACGACCCCGCGTACATCCGTACCGCCGTCGAGGCGAGCCTGCGCCGGCTGAACACCGACGTCATCGACCTCTACTACATGCACCGCCGCGACCCGGCCGTCCCGCTCGCCGAATCGGTCGGCACACTGGCCGAGCTGGTCCGGCAGGGCAAGGTCAAGCAGCTCGGGCTGAGCGAGGTGACGGGCCCGGAGCTGCGCGAGGCGCATGCAGTGCACCCGATCGCGGCCCTCCAGTCGGAGTGGTCCCTCTTCAGCCGGGACGTGGAGAGGAGCGCCGTCGGCGCGGCGGCCGAGCTGGGCGTCACGCTCGTCCCGTACTCCCCGCTCGGCCGGGGCTTCCTCACCGGGGCCTTCACCGACGCGGGCAAGGACCTGGCCGAGGGCGACTTCCGCAAGCACCAGCCCCGGTTCACCGGCGAGAACGCCCGGACGAACGCGGCCCTGCTGGAGCCCGTCCACAAGATCGCCGCCGCCCACGGGGTGACGGCCGCCCAGGTGGCCCTCGCCTGGGTCCAGCAGCGCGCCGGGGTCCACGGCCTGAACGTGGTCCCGATCCCCGGCACCCGTAAGCGCGGCCGGCTCCTGGAGAACGTCACGGCGACCCGGCTGACCCTGACGCCGGACGAACTGGCCGCGCTGGAGCCGATCGCGGGCCGGGTGGCGGGGGACCGCTACCCGGACATGGGCAGTACGTCGGCGGCGCGGGAGGAGTAGCCCGGAGGGGTACGCGGTGATCGCCTGGTTCATGAAGTTCATGACGACGCCGCCCCCTCACGCCAGTCCCAGCGCGAACACCGCGAACCCCGCCGCGAGCAGCCCCGCCAGCGCGCGGCGGGCGTTCGCGGCGCGGGTGCCCGACCGCCACGGGGCCTCGAAGCGGCGCGCGTACCGGGCGATCAGCACCAGCAGCCCGGCGAACACCGGCAGCCAGGCGATCCGGGCGAGGATCCAGCCCACGGTGTCCGGTGAAGTCGTCAGCCCCGCCACCGCCGTGCCTCCCGCCCCCGCCAGCGAGGCCGGCACGGCGGCGGCCAGCATCGCGGTCTGGTGCCAGCACAGGATCGTCATCGCGGACAGGTTGACCACCACGACCGGCGCCCAGAGCAGCGGCTTGCGCAGCAGCCGCCCGAGCCGGTCGCGCAGCAGGATCGCCGCCCCGCTCTGGGCCGCCGCCAACGCCACCACCAGCAGCGACGGCGGATGCGAGTTCGTCCGCGCCTCGCCGGGCACGCCGACCATCGACGCCGGGTAGTGGAAGACCAGCAGCAGCACGGCGAACAGCACCCCGCCACCGATCAGCAGCAGCCGGGCCCCGCGCTTCTGGATCCGCCCCTCGCCCCACGACACACCGAGCTGATACGCGAACAGCCAGCCGGGCAGGACGTTGAGCACGCTCAGCCAGGACGGCATCGCCTCCGCGAACGGCCCGTAGCGCAGGAAGTCCACGACGGCGACGGAGACCAGCAGCGGGAGCGCCGCCCAGCCGCCGAGCTTCCGCGCCAGCGTGACGCAGACCGGGGTGAGGGCCGTGACCACGGTGTACACCCCGACGAACCAGAGCGGCTGGATCACCAGCGTCGACCCCGTACGCAGCGTGTCGCCCGGTACGCCCAGCGCGGAGAGCACCGCGAGCAGCACCGCCCACACGGCGCTCACCCCGAGCACCGGCCGGCCGAGCCGGGCCAGCCGGCCGCCCAGCCAGGCGGCCGTCGTCGAGGCCCGGCGGCGGTAGGAGAGGACCGAGGCGTACCCGCCGACCAGGAAGAAGATCCCCAGCATCTGGAGCACCCAGCTCGCGGGGGCCAGCGCCCCGAACACGGCCAGCGGGCTCGCGTTGTGCAGACCGTCCGAGTCCAGCCGGAACCCGCCGAGCATCCAGTGACCGAGCGGCACGGCGAGCAGCGCCAGGGCCCGCATGCCGTCGACGGCCCGGTCGCGGTGGGCGGGGGTGGAGGCGTCGATCCGGGCGGCGAGCCGCCGCGCGTTCTCCCGTACGGCGTTCACCGGGCGACCCCTTCCAGGACCGGCGCGTGCGCCAGGGTGTGCGAGCCCTGCGGCGTCTGCGCGTCCGCCGGCGTCCCGGCCTCTTCCCGCGTGGCCGTGCCCCGCGCGATCGCGGCGAAGGCCCGCAGCGAATCCGTCCCCGGTGCGAAGTAACCGGCGTGGCCCCGGGCCTCGTTCGCCGGAACGCGGCGGGCGCCGAACGCCGGGTCGGTCGGGTCCGTGCCGTGGCCGAGACCCGCGAAGCGCACGTTCGGCACGTTGTCGATCCAGTCGGTCGGGTCCTTCGCCGCCCACACCCGCGCCTTCGTCCGCAGCCCCGCCGCGTCGTCCGCCCGCATGCCGGGGGAGCCGAGGGCCACCAGGTCGGTGGCGGGGAGACGGCGTGCGGCGAGCCCGCAGACGACGGAGCCGTAGCTGTGGCAGAACACGGCGGGCTCGGGCAGCCCGTCCGCCGTCAGGCCCTCCGTGAACCGGGTCAGCCGTCCGGCGCCCGCCTCCGCGAGACTGCCGGTGGCCGCGTCGATGCCGACGCCCACCGGGGTGGTGTACCCGACCCAGGCGACGACGGCCGTGCCCGGACCGGCCGCCGTGTGCAGGGTCCTGGCCATCCCGGGCGGGGCCCCGTGCGCGGCGACCTTCCGGTCGAAGGTCCCGGCGTCGTTGTCGGACCCGGGCACCACCACGGAGACCCGCCGCGCGGCGCGCAGGTCCCCGAAGACCTCGGCGACCTGGCCGCGCCCACGCGGGTCGAAGGCGAGGATCTGCCGGCCGGGGGCGGCCAGCGAGCGGTAGCGGGGGTCGTCCTCGGCGGCCAGCGCGAGGGAGTTGGCGCGGTAGCGCAGCTCCAGCGGCACCCCGTCGAGATTCCCGACGACGGACGGATGCCGCACCAGTAGCAGTTGCCGCTCCCCGCTGCTCAACCCCGCGAAGAAGAACGCGACTTCGGCAGGCGTCGCGCGCTCCGGATCGGGCAGCTCCGCGCCCAGCACCCGGTCCGCCCGCCACTGCGCACTGCCCGGCGGCGGTCCGGTCAGCGCCTGCTGCGCATTCCCCGAAACCCAGCCCGTGGTCCCCGCCACCACACTGGTGGCCAGTGCGAACGCGACCAGCGTTCTCGCGTATCGGCGCATCGTGCCCTCCCTCTCCGGATCCGCACCGACCGGTGCGACCGGGAGGAAGGTAGGAAGAGGACGGGTGACGGGACGTCACACCGGGGAGCCAACCGCGGGGTGATACCGGGGTAGGGGGTGGACGAGCCCGGAACGGCGGGCTACGCCCCCGCGTCCCCCGGCGTCACCAGACCCGACTCGTACGCGAAGATGACCGCCTGTGCCCGGTCCCGCAGGTCCAGTTTGGCCAGCACCCGCCCGATGTGCGTCTTGACGGTCTGCTCGGCCAGCACCAGACGCCCCGCGATCTCCTGGTTCGAAAGACCCCGGGCGATCAGCTCCAGCACCTCGCTCTCCCGCGGGGTCAGCCCGTTCAACCGGAGCGCCTGCCCCGTGCGTGTCGCGCCGGCGGGCCGCTGCGCCGCGAAGTCCGCGATCAGCCGCCGGGTCACCGAGGGCGCGAGCAGCGCGTCCCCGGCCGCCACCACCCGTACCGCCGCGATCAGATCGGCGGGCGGCGCGTCCTTCAGCAGGAAGCCGGACGCCCCGGCGCGCAGCGCCTCGTACACGTAGTCGTCCACGTCGAACGTCGTCAGCATCAGGACCTTCGGCCGGTGCACCACCCCCGCCGGCGGGTTCAACAGCTCGCGCGCGGCGGCCAGTCCGTCCATCTCCGGCATCCGCACGTCCATCAGGACCACGTCGGGATGCTGGTTGCGGCTGACGTCCACGCCCTGGCGGCCGTCCGCCGCCTCGCCCACCACGTCGATGTCGCTCTGCGCCGCCAGCAGCGCCGCGAACCCGGCCCGCACCATGGCCTGGTCGTCGACGATGATCACGCGGATGGTCACAGATCCTCCGGAGAAGGTTGTACGGAAGGGGAGCCAGACGAGGACCCGGCAGCGGGGGCGCCGGCCGGGGGCAGCGGCATCCGGGCGGCCACCCGGAACCCGCCGTCGGGCAGCGGCCCGGTGTCCAGCGTGCCGCCGGTCAACCGTACGCGCTCGCGCATCCCCACCAGCCCGTGCCCGGTCCCGGCGCTCTCCAGCGGCGAAGCGGGCTTCGGGGCGGGCCCGTTGACCACCAGAACGCTCAGATGGCCCGCGGCTGCCCGGACCGAGACCTGGGTACGCGCACCCGGCGCGTGCCGCACCACATTGGCCAGCGCCTCCTGCACGATCCGGTACGCCGACAGATCCACCGCCGACGGCACCTCGCCCAGATCCGCGGCGCGCGACAGCGTCACCGGCAGCCCGGCCCGTACCGTCGCCTCCACCAACTGCTGGAGCCGGTCCAGGCCCGGCTGCGGCGCCCGGTCGCCCTCCGTGCCGTCGCTGCGCAGCACCGACAGCAGCCGCCGCATCTCGCCCAGCGACTCCCGTGCCGCCGCCGCGATGGACGCGAACTCCTCCCGCGCGGGCTCCGAGAGACCGGAGATCCGGTACGGCGCGGAGTCCGCCTGCACGGTGATCACCGACATGTGGTGCGCGACCACGTCGTGCAGCTCACGGGCGATCCTCGTCCGCTCCTCCAGCAGCGTGCGCTGCGCCCGCTCCGCCTCGCTGATCGTCTCCTGCTCGGCCAGCCGCCGGGTCGCCTCGCCCCGCTCCCGTACCGCCGCGCCGATCACCAGCACCACCGCGCCGAGGATCGGCAGCAGCAGAGCGCTGCCGGTGGCCCGGTCCGATGGTGCGATCAGATGCAGGACCGCCCCGGCCGCGGCCGTCGCCGCCCACACCGCGACGACGGTCCGCCGGGTCTCGCGCAGACCGAGGGCCAGCAGCACGAAGAGGTAGGCGACCAGGGTCGGCGGGGGCCACGGCCAGGTGTCGTGCCGCCCGGGATCGTGGGCCAGCAGCACCAGCGCGCCCACGATGTCGGCCGGGAAGATGATCCACCACGCCTGGAGAGGCCGGTGGGCGAGCATCAGCAACGGGGCCGCCTGGGCCACCCCGAGCGCCCCTGCCAGCGCGCCCGGCACGCCGTACTGCGAGGTCAGGACGGTGATGGTGACCGGGATGAAGGTCGCGGCCAGGGCGAGCACCACGACGTAGGGCAGCAGTCGCTGCCACTGCTTCGGCGCGTCGGCCAGCAGCGGGGTGGACGGATGGGAGGCGTGGGACAGCCCGTGGGCCAGCTCGCGCAGATTGCGGCGGGCGGCGCTCAGCAGACCGTCGGCGGGCGGCGGGGGCCCGGCGGGGGAGGAGGAAGGGGAAGTGGCCATGGCCCGGTCAGCCTAGGCAGGTGGAGGCTCCTCGGGCGTCATACCGGGGTTCCGACCCGGCCGGACCGCCTCATACTCCGGTACGGGGTCATGAGGCACGGCGGCCGGGCTTACGGGGGCCGAGGTACGGCGGTCCGGCCTACGGGGGCACGAGGTACGGCGGCCCGGCGCCGGGGGACAGGCCCCCGTGCCGGCTCACCGTTCACAGCTCACAGCTCCGCGAGCAGCTGGGCCTTCTTCGTCGTGTACTCGGCGTCCGTCACCAGTCCGGCCCGGTGCAGCTCGCCGAGGTGATGTATCCGCTCGGCGATGTCCGCGGGATCGCGCCGCCCGGCGTTCACCAGGGCCGGGGCGGAGGCGGCGGGCGCGGGCTGGGTCCTGCGTACGGATTCCAGGACGGCGGCGGCGAACGGCAGCGACTCGTGCACCGGCCCGTAGCCCAGGCCGAACAGCACGGCGGCCGGGTCCTGGTCCGCGGCACGGGTGAGCGGAGCCGCGGCGGGCACCCCGTCGGCAGATCCGCCGCCCGCGCTTCCGGAGCCGTCGGGACCGTGCAGATCGCCCAGGCTGCCGCCGGTGCGGTGGTCGACCGGGGCCGCCGCACGGGGCAGCAGCCGCAGATAGCCGTCGAGCGCCTCGGGCGAGCGCCATACGATTCCGGCCAACTCGCTCACCTTGAAGGTCTGGTCGCCGGCCTTCCACTTGGCGCTGGACGCCCCGGTCCAGGACCACCGGAAGGAGACCCGCTCGCCGTCGAAGCCGGCCCGGCCGTCGTACGCCTTGAAGTTCATCGGAGCCTCGGGGGCCGCCACCAGGAAGCGGTCGGCGGGCTCGTCGGACGCCGGGTCCAGCAGGGTCCGCAGCTCGTCCGCGTAGTACTCGGCGAGCACTTCCCGCTCCGCCGGAAGCACCAGGCGATAGGGGTCGCACCCCTCCTTGAGCTGCCCGGAGGCAGCCTCCACCAGAGGATCGGCACCCGCCCTCGGCACGGCACGCAGAACCACCGTGCCCCGCTTCCCCGGGGTCAGCGTCACCGACGACAGCGCCGCATACGGGATGCGGCGTTCCCGCAGGCTCTGGAAGAGCTTCGGTGTGCGGATGCCCCGTTCGAAGCGGATGAGCACGGAGTCGGTGTCGAACTCCCAGGTGGCATGAATTCCGGCCAGCACATCACCCATGTGCCTCATCGTATGCGGCACAGTCCCGCACGTCCCCCCTCGAAGTACGTCCCAATTTTTCGGCCCGGTACGGTCCTCTACGCGCGTCAGCCGTTCCGCTCGCCGGAAATACCGCTGTGGCATGCGCTGTCGGCGCTCGCGCAGCTGACCGACCCGTACGCTCCGACGCCGATCGCGGCGAAGTTGTCGAGGCTCTCGGTGCCCGGTTCGAAGTAGCCGCTGTGCCCGGCGGCCCCGGCCGCCGAGACGATCCGCGCACCGAACGCCGGGTCGACCGGGTCGGCCCCGTGACCGATCCCGCCGAACTCCATGTGCGGTACGTCCCCGATCCAGTCGTCCCCGTCCCGCGTCGCCCAGATCCGGGCCCCGGTCTCCAGCTGCCCGGCGTTGGCGGCCCGCATGCCGGGGCTGCCCGCGACCGCGATGTCGGCCACCCGGTCGGGGGCCCGGTGCGCCGCCACCCCGCACACCACGGAGCCGTAGCTGTGGCAGAACAGCGAGACCTTCGAGGTGCCGGGCAGTGCGCCGACCATCGCGTTCAGCCGGACCGCGCCGTCCGCGGCGAGCCCGCCCAGGGCCGCGTCCATGCCGAGACCGGCCGGCGAGGTGTAGTCGGCCCACGCGATGACCGCCGTACGGGTGCCCGGGGAGGCCGAACGCTCCGCCCCGTACAGGGACTCGGCCATGCCGACGGGGGCCGCGTACTTGCGCTTGCTCCGCTCCAGGGTCAGCAGATGGGTGTCGACGCCGGGAACGACGACGGAGACCCGTGCGGCCCGGTCGAGATCGCCGAACACCTCGGCCGCCCGGCCCTTCCCGGACGGATCGAAGGCCAGGATCTGCCGCTCGCCCCTGAGCAGCGACCGGAACCGGCCGAGGCGGGCCTGCGCCTCGTCGCGCCCGTCCGGTGAGAGCTTCTCGTCGTGCGCCCGCACCTTCTCCACAGCCGCGGCCTGGCGGAGCGCCACCCGGTTGGCGTGGTAGCGCAGGGTGACCGGCGCGCCGTCCAGGTTCCCCACCACCGACGGGTACTTGCCCGCGAGCGCGAACCGCTGCCCGGAGGTGAGAGTGGCGAAGAAGTGGGCCAGCCGATAGGCGGGGGCGTCGACCTCCGGCAGCGAATGGCCGGCTATCCGGTCCCGCGCCCAGGCGGCGAGCGCCAGCTCGCGCGGACCGTCGGCCTGCTGATCGCGTACGGCGCTCCAGCCCGTCGTCGCCAGCATCACGAACACCACCGCTACGGCGAGCAGCGCGCGCCATACGGTCAACGTGGGGGAGGTGTCGAAAGAAGTCACTGCGCCACACCCTAGGAGACGCGCGCCGACGACCGTGATTCGGGTGACGTACATCACCCGTCCGCGAAGGATTCACCCCGGATTCCTCACGGAGGGTCATGGTGGTCCCGAGCCCACGCCATCTCGCCTGTGCGGGCCGTGCCATCTCGTACCTGCGCGCCGCGTCGGCCTCGCGTGCGGGCCGCGTCAGTCCTGACGCCAGTCGCGGGCGAGGGCCGGGACGAGCTGGTCGAGATACTCCTCGGTCAGATCGCGCAGCGCCTCCACGCTCGGATCGACCCCGTGTCCCCACAGCTGGCCGGTCACCCGCATCACCCCGGAGAACGCGGCGACGGCCACCCGCGGCCGGGGATCCCGCTCCACGTCCAGCCCCTCGCGCTCCGCGATCAGCTGGGCGATCTGGTTCTCCAGGGCGATGCCGCGTCGCATGTGGGCGGCGAGCAGGGAGGGGGTCGACTCGATCATCTGGTAGGTCCGCATGTGGAGGTCGACGGTGATGACCTCCTCGATCGCCTCGCCGATGCTGTTCCACGCGCTCAGCACCGCCCGGCGCATGGCCTCGAAGGGCGCCTCGTGCGCGGGGCGCCGGCGCAGTTCCTCGATGAAACGGGACTCGACCATCTCCTGCACGGCGAAGGTGGTCTCCTCCTTGCTCGCGAAGTAGCGGAAGAAGGTGCGCTGGGAGACCTCCACGGCGTCGACGATCTCGTCGACGGTGGTGCGTTCGTACCCCTGGGTGGTGAACAGTTCGAGGGCGGCGCGCAACAAGGCGTCGCGGGTGCGCTGTTTCTTGCGTTCACGCAGTCCGGGTCGGGGCTCGACTGTCTGCCCGTCGGTCACGTACCGGTCCCTCTTTTCCCGTGTTTGTCCAGCTCAGCATACCTGTGAGCTTCGTGTGAGCTACGTGACAGTTACTGACTTGTGAATTGGTTTGTCAACTGTCAGAGGCTGTCACTAGTCTCCCCGTATGACTAGTCAGACCACCGTCGAGAAGGCGCCGCGGGAGCCCGAAGACAACGCAGGACCCGCCCCGGTCAAGGGGCTTCGCGGCCACCCCTGGCTGACCCTCTTCGCCGTCGCCATCGGCGTGATGATGGTCGCCCTCGACGGCACCATCGTCGCCATCGCGAACCCCGCCATCCAGAAGGACCTCGGCGCCACGCTCGCCGACGTCCAGTGGATCACCAACGGCTATCTGCTCGCCCTCGCCGTCGCCCTGATCACCGCGGGCAAGCTGGGCGACCGCTTCGGCCACCGGCAGACCTTCCTCATCGGCATCGCCGGCTTCGCCGCCTCGTCCGCCGCCATCGGCTTCTCCAAGGAGATCGGCCTCGTCGTTCTCTTCCGCGTGCTCCAGGGCCTCTTCGGCGCCCTGCTGATGCCGGCCGCGCTCGGCCTGCTGCGGGCCACCTTCCCCGCCGAGAAGCTGAACATGGCGATCGGCATCTGGGGCATGGTCATCGGTGCCTCCACCGCGGGCGGCCCGATCGTCGGCGGTCTGCTCGTCGAGCACGTCAGCTGGCAGTCGGTCTTCTTCATCAACGTGCCGGTCGGCATCGTGGCGCTCGTCTTCGGCCTGGTGATCCTCAAGGACCACCGCGCCGCCAACGCTCCGCGCTCCTTCGACATCCTCGGCATCGTGCTGCTCTCGGGCGCGATGTTCGCCCTCATCTGGGGCATCATCAAGGCCGGTGAGTCCTGGGGCTGGGGCGACGGGCGGACCTGGGCGTGGCTCGCCTCCGCCGTCGCGCTCTTCGTCATCTTCGGCCTCTGGGAGACCAGGGTCCGCGAGCCGCTCGTCCCGCTGGGGATGTTCCGTTCCATCCCGTTGACGGCCGGTGTCGTGCTCATGACGCTGATGGCCTTCGCCTTCATGGGCGGCCTCTTCTTCGTGACGTTCTTCCTCCAGGGCGTCCACGGCCTCAGCCCGGTCGACAGCGGTCTGCGCCTGCTGCCGCTGACCGCCATGATGATCGTCGCCTCGCCGGTCGCCGGCCTGCTGATCACCAAGTTCGGCCCGCGCGTCCCGCTGGTCGGCGGCATGGTCTGCACGGCCACCGCGATGTTCGGCATGACCACGCTCACCGACTCCACGGGCACCTTCGCGATGTCCCTCTGGTTCGCCCTGCTGGGCTGCGGGCTCGCCCCGGTCATGGTCGGCGCCACCGAGGTCATCGTCGGCAACGCGCCCATGGAGCTGTCCGGCGTGGCCGGAGGTCTCCAGCAGGCCGCCATGCAGGTCGGCGGCGCGCTCGGCACCGCCGTCCTCGGCGCGGTCATGTCCGCCAAGGTCAGTGCCGACTTCGCGGACAACTGGGCGGGCGCGGGCCTGCCCGGCGCGCCCGACCCGAAGCTGGAGGAGGCCGCCGAGTTCGGCATGGTCCCGGTCGACGCCCTCTCCAAGGCTCCCGGCATGACGCCGGACATCGTCGAGAGCATCGGCGGGGTCATCCACGACACCTTCATGTCCGGCATGGGCCTGGCCTTCACCGTCGCGGGCATCGTGGCGGTCGTCGCCGCCTTCGTCGCCACCCTCACCAAGCGCGGTGAGAACGCCGAGGCGGGCGCCGGGGTCGGTCACATCTGACGCGCCCCGCACGACGGCCACGACGACACGGATCGTCAACACAGCGCAGGTCACAGCCCCGCCGAATCCTTTCGGCGGGGCTGTCGCCTATCAGGGTGGAGCACCCCGGCCCCTCTTCCGTACCGCTCGCCCGGTGACTCAGAGTGAGCGACGGAAGCACAGCACCGACCAACCACGGGGGTTGATCCACCATGCGCACGAACCTGACGCGTACGAACCTGACGCGCACGAGCCCCACGCGCACGAATCCCATGCGTACGAACCTGACGCGTACGGCCGTTCTCGCGGCCGCCCTGGCCGTCTCCGCACTTGTTCCCCAGGCCCTGGCCCACGACCGGGCGGCCGCCGCACCCGAGCGGTCCCCAAGCGTCGCTCTCGGCACCTGTGAGGCGGGCAGGCTCTGCCTCTGGAAGAAGCCCGACTTCACCGGGGCCCGCCACACCTTCGAGCTCTCCGACACCGACATCGAGAGCTGCGTCCCCCTCCCGAAGGGCGGCGACGCCCAGTCCCTCGCCAACCGCACCGGGCGGCCCGTCACCACCTACCAGTCCGCCGAGTGCGCGGAGACGGGGGAGTTCGAGACGTACCCGGGCGGGGGCACCTGGACGCCCCGGTCCCCGTACCAGGTACGCGCCTTCAAGATCTGGGAGAACTGAGCCCGGACGCGCGGGAGGGGCGGCGGCGCTCCAGCGCCACCGCCCCTCCCGGCCGTTTCCCGCCTACGCGTCGCCGCCCGCCGCGCCCGGATCGGCCGCGGCCACGTCCAGGAGCTCGTAGCGGTCGACGGCCTTCTTCAGGGCCGACCGGTCGACCTTGCCCTCCTTGGCCAGCTCGGTCAGCACCGCCAGCACGATCGACTGCGCGTCGATGTGGAAGAACCGGCGGGCCGCACCCCGGGTGTCCGCGAAGCCGAAGCCGTCCGCGCCCAGCGACTGGTACGCGCCCGGCACCCAGCGCGCGATCTGGTCCGGCACCGAACGCATCCAGTCCGAGACCGCCACGAACGGACCCTGGGCCCCTTCGAGCTTCTTCGTCACGTACGGGACGCGCTGCTCCTCCTCCGGGTGCAGGAGGTTGTGGCGCTCCACGTCCACCGCGTCGCGGCGCAGCTCGTTCCAGGAGGTCGCCGACCAGACGTCCGCCTTGACGTTCCACTCGTCCGCGAGGATCTTCTGCGCCTCCAGGGCCCAGGGGACCGCCACACCCGACGCCATGATCTGGGCCGGGATCTCGCCCTTCTCGCCGGTGGAGAAGCGGTGGATGCCCTTGAGGATGCCCTCGACGTCCACGTTCTCGGGCTCGGCCGGGTGCTGGATCGGCTCGTTGTAGACGGTGAGGTAGTAGAAGACGTCCTCGTTCGCCTCGCCGTACATCCGGCGGAGCCCGTCCTGCATGATGTGCGCGATCTCGAACCCGTACGCCGGGTCGTACGCGACGCAGCCCGGGTTCGTCGAGGCGAGCAGCTGCGAGTGGCCGTCCGCGTGCTGGAGGCCCTCACCGGTCAGGGTCGTGCGCCCGGCGGTCGCGCCCAGCACGAAGCCGCGCGAGAGCTGGTCGGCCATCTGCCAGAACTGGTCACCGGTCCGCTGGAACCCGAACATCGAGTAGAAGACGTACACCGGGATCAGTGGCTCGCCGTGCGTGGCGTACGCCGAACCGGCCGCGATCAGCGAGGCCGTACAGCCCGCCTCGGAGATGCCGTCGTGCAGCATCTGACCCGTGGGGGACTCCTTGTACGCGAGCAGCAGCTCCCGGTCGACCGCCTCGTACTGCTGGCCCAGCGGGTTGTAGATCTTCGCACTCGGGAAGAACGCGTCCATGCCGAAGGTGCGGTACTCGTCGGGGGCGATCAGCACGAACCGCTTGCCGATCTCCTTGTCCCGCATGAGGTCCTTCAGGATGCGGACGAACGCCATGGTCGTGGCGATCGACTGCGAACCCGAACCCTTCTTCGCTGCCGCGTACGTCTTGTCCGCGGGCTGCGGCAGCGGCTTCGCCCGGACCACCCGGGTCGGGACGTAACCGCCCAGACCCTGCCGGCGGTCGTGCATGTACTGGATCTCCTCCGAGTCGCGGCCCGGGTGGTAGTAGGGCGGGTAGCCCTCGTCCAGCTGCTTGTCCGTGATCGGGATGTGCAGGCGGTCCCGGAAGCGCTTGAGGTCCTCGACCGTGAGCTTCTTCATCTGGTGGGTCGCGTTGCGGCCCTCGAAGTTCGGCCCCAGCGTCCAGCCCTTGACCGTCTGCGCCAGGATGACCGTCGGTTGGCCCTTGTGCGCCTTGGCCGCCGCGTAGGCCGCGTAGACCTTGCGGTGGTCGTGGCCGCCGCGGCCCAGGTGCAGGATCTGCTGGTCGGTCATGTCCTTGACCATGTCCCGCAGCCGCGGGTCGTCGCCGAAGAAGTGCTCGCGGATGTACGCGCCGGTCTCCGTGGCGTACGTCTGGAACTGGCCGTCCGGCGTGGTGTTCAGCTTGTTGACCAGGATGCCCGTGCGGTCCTGCGCCAGCAGCGGGTCCCAGGAGCGGTCCCAGACCAGCTTGATGACGTTCCAGCCGGCGCCCCGGAACTGCGACTCCAGCTCCTGGATGATCTTGCCGTTGCCGCGCACCGGGCCGTCGAGCCGCTGGAGGTTGCAGTTGACGACGAAGGTCAGGTTGTCCAGGCCCTCACGGGCCGCGATGGACAGCTGGCCCAGCGACTCCGGCTCGTCCATCTCGCCGTCGCCCAGATAGGCCCAGACGTGCGACTTGGAGGTGTCGGCGATGCCGCGCGCCTCCATGTAGCGGTTCATCCGCGCCTGGTAGATCGCGCCGAGCGGGCCGAGGCCCATGGAGACGGTCGGGAACTCCCAGAAGTCCGGCATCAGCCGCGGGTGCGGATAGCTGGACAGACCGTTCGGGGCCTTCGACTTCTCCTGGCGGAACGCGTCGAGCTGCGCCTCGCTCAGCCGGTCCAGCAGGAACGCGCGGGCGTAGATCCCCGGGGACGCGTGCCCCTGGAAGAAGATCTGGTCGCCGCCGTCACCCTGGTCCTTGCCCCGGAAGAAGTGGTTGAAGCCCACGTCGTACAGCGAGGCGGAGGAGGCGAAGGTGGCGATGTGGCCGCCGACGCCGATCCCGGGACGCTGGGCCCGCGAGACCATCACGGCGGCGTTCCAGCGGGTCGCGTTGAGGACCTTGCGCTCGATCTCCTCGTCGCCGGGGAAGAACGGCTCGTCCTTCGTGGCGATCGTGTTCACGTAGTCCGTGCTGCGCATCTCCGGCACGGCGACGCGCTTCTCGCGCGCGCGCTCGATGAGCCGGAGCATCAGATAGCGGGCCCGTTCACGGCCGCGCTCGTCGACGGCGGCGTCGAGGGAGTCCAGCCATTCCTTGGTCTCCTCGGGATCGAAATCCGGGACCTGGCTGGGAAGGCCGCCAATGATGATCGGGTTGCGATCGGATCCGGAAGCCACACTGTTCCTTCGCTGTTCGGTGGTGCTCGGGGCTGTTGCGGGGAACGCGCCCCCCGAACAGCTCTGCCAACTCTGTGCGCGCCGCCTCCATCGTGCTACCGCGACGCCCCGAACGTCATCTCTACCGAGGGGTAACCCCAGGGTTCGGAAAACTCGTCCGCGGGGCAGGCGTGTGGGCGGTGCACGGCTGGGTACGGGCAAACCGCAACCTTACGCCCAAGGCGTCCAAGTGTTCCCAAAGGCTGTTCGACTCCTATTGGCGGAGCGAAACCGCATAAGCTGAGGAAGGACGTAAACGGACGGAGTGACCGGGGCAGGCCCCGGGAAGCCGCCGGAGAGACATGCCGGAACTTGCGGCGACGTGGCAGGGAACGTCACCGTATAGGCGGTCTCGCACGCTGGGTACTTGCGCGATTCGCCGGGCCCGTGTGGACTACGGCCTACGCCCCGCGCACGCGCGTGGCTGCAGCATTTTCCGAAGACATGATCAGGAGGCAACCCGTGAGCGCGACCGCGGACCACGCGGAGGAGCGGACCAACCCGGCAGCACGCCTGGGGTTCGAGCCCGGACAAGTGGTCCAGGAGATCGGCTACGACGACGACGTCGAGCTGGAGCTCCGTGAGGGCATTGAGGCCACTACCGGCCAGGAACTCGTCGACGAGGACTACGACGACGTCGCAGACGTCGTTCTGCTCTGGTTCCGCGACGAGGACGGCGACCTTACGGACGCGCTGGTGGATGCCATTGGTCTGATCGAGGACGGCGGGATGGTCTGGCTGATGACGCCGAAGACCGGCCGTGACGGATACGTCGAACCGAGCGACATCAATGAGGCCGCCCAGACGGCCGGGCTCGCCCAGACCAAGAGCATCAGCGCGGGCAAGGACTGGACGGGCAGCCGTCTGGCCACCCCCAAGGGGGCCAAGGCCAAGCGCTGAACCGCTCTTCGCACCACCTCGAGGCCCTCACGGGCGCATCCGCACCCGTGAGGGCCTTCGTACGTCCGCGAGCGGTCTGCGTAGGGTGGGAGTCACCCGGACGGACCCGGCCCGGGTCCCCGGGGTAAGCGGAGAAGCGGCGAAGGGATGCGTGTTCCATGACGATCGAGGTCGGCAGCCAGGCCCCGGACTTCCAGCTCAAGGACAACCACGGCCGGACCGTGCGGCTGTCGGAGTTCCGCGGTGAGAAGAACGTGGTGCTGGTGTTCTACCCGTTCGCCTTCACCGGCGTCTGCACCGGCGAGCTGTGCGCGCTCCGCGACGAGCTGCCCCGCTTCGAGAACGAGGGCACCCAGCTCCTCGCCGTCTCCAACGACTCCATCCACACCCTGCGCGTCTTCGCCGAGCAGGAGGGTCTGGAGTACCCGCTGCTGTCCGACTTCTGGCCGCACGGGGAGACCTCGCGGGCGTACGGCGTCTTCGACGAGGACAAGGGCTGCGCGGTGCGCGGCACCTTCGTCATCGACAAGGAGGGCGTCGTCCGCTGGAGTGTCGTCAACGGCCTCCCGGACGCCCGTGACCTGAACGACTACGTCAAGGCACTCGAAGCGCTCTGAGACGATCTCCCGGCGACGCCCGGTCAAAAGCCTGTTTTGGCCGGGAACCGGTCACTAGGATCCAATCGTTGATCCGATGCCAACGAACGACGGGGACGCTGGTGTCTGCCGGCCCCTGAGAAAACTACTGGAGGACTCGTGGGAGTCAGCCTCAGCAAGGGCGGCAACGTCTCGCTGACCAAGGCCGCGCCCAACCTGACCGCGGTCATCGTCGGTCTGGGCTGGGACGCCCGCACCACCACCGGGGGTGACTTCGACCTCGACGCCAGCGCGCTGCTGACGAACCCCGAGGGCAAGGTCGCCGCCGACGGCAATTTCGTCTTCTTCAACAACCTGAAGAGCCCGGACGGCTCCGTCGAGCACACCGGTGACAACACCACCGGTGAGGGCGAGGGCGACGACGAGGTCATCAAGGTGAACCTCGCCGGTGTCCCGGCCGACGTCGACAAGATCGTCTTCCCGGTCTCGATCTACGAGGCCGAGGCCCGGCAGCAGAGCTTCGGCCAGGTCCGCAACGCGTACATCCGCGTGGTCAACCAGGCCGACAACACCGAGCTCGCCCGCTACGACCTGAGCGAGGACGCCTCGACGGAGACCGCGATGGTCTTCGGCGAGCTCTACCGCAACGGCGCCGAGTGGAAGTTCCGCGCCATCGGCCAGGGCTACGCCTCCGGCCTGCGCGGCATCGCCCAGGACTTCGGCGTCAACGTCTGACGTTCTGGCGCCAGGGGGGCGTCCGGCCGGTCCTGACCCGCCGGACGCCCCCGACCGGGCGCTTTCGACGCCCGACCCCGGGCGTCGAAAGCGCCCGGCAGCGTTTTTTCACGACTCGGGGAGGACACACATGGGCGTCACGCTCGCCAAGGGAGGCAATGTCTCCCTCTCCAAGGTCGCACCCAACCTCACCCAGGTGCTGGTCGGGCTCGGCTGGGACGCACGCTCCACCACGGGCGCCGCTTTCGACCTCGACGCCAGCGCGCTGCTGTGTCAGTCGGGCCGGGTGCTCGGTGACGAATGGTTCGTCTTCTACAACAACCTCACGAGCCCGGACGGCTCCGTCGAGCACACCGGCGACAACCTCACCGGCGAGGGCGACGGCGACGACGAGTCCGTCATCGTCCGCCTCGACCAGGTCCCGGCCCACTGCGACAAGATCGTCTTTCCGGTCTCGATCCATGACGCGGACAACCGGGGCCAGGCGTTCGGCCAGGTCAGCAACGCCTTCATCCGCGTGGTCAACCAGGCCGACGGCCAGGAGCTGGCCCGCTACGACCTGAGCGAGGACGCCTCGACGGAAACCGCGATGATCTTCGGCGAGCTCTACCGGTACAACGGCGAGTGGAAATTCCGTGCAGTCGGCCAGGGGTACGCGTCCGGCCTGCGGGGCATCGCTCTAGACTTCGGCGTCAACGTTTCATAACGCCGCGCACGGCGCGGGGGGCCCCGACACACCGGGGGAGACCCTTTTAACAACACGATGGGGTAGCCAGTGGTACTGAAAACCTTCGGCTGGTCGTTCGCGGTTACCGCGCTCGGCCTGGTCGCAGCGATTTTCTACGGGGGGTGGCAGGCTTTCGGCATCGTCGCGATCCTGTCCGTCCTGGAGATCTCGCTGTCCTTCGACAACGCGGTGATCAACGCCGGAATCCTGAAGAAGATGAATGCCTTCTGGCAGAAAATCTTCCTCACCATCGGCATCCTCATCGCCGTCTTCGGTATGCGACTGGTGTTCCCCGTCGTGATCGTGGCCGTGAGCGCCAAGCTCGGACCGATCGAGGCCATCGACCTGTCCTTCAACGACCCGGACAGGTACAAGGAACTGGTGACGGACGCCCATCCGTCGATCGCCGCCTTCGGTGGCATGTTCCTGCTGATGATCTTCCTCGACTTCATCTTCGACGAGGACCGGGACATCCACTGGCTGCGCTGGATCGAGCGTCCGCTCGCCAAGCTCGGCAAGGTCGACATGCTGTCGGTCTGCGTCGCCCTGATCATCCTGATGATCACCGCCATGACCTTCGCGACCCAGGCCCACCAGCACGGCGGCGGCCACGTGGACAAGTCGGCGACGGTCATGCTCTCCGGTATCGCCGGTCTCATCACCTACCTGATCGTCGGCGGGCTCTCCGGATTCTTCGAGGGCAAGCTCGAAGAGGAGGAGGAGCGTGAGCACGAGGCCGAGGAAGAGGCCAAGAAGAAGGGCAAGCCCGTCACCGGGGTCGCCCTCGCCGGAAAGGCCGCGTTCTTCCTCTTCCTCTACCTGGAAGTCCTGGACGCCTCGTTCTCCTTCGACGGCGTCATCGGCGCCTTCGCCATCACCAACGAGATCGTGCTGATGGCCCTCGGCCTCGGTATCGGCGCCATGTACGTCCGTTCGCTCACCGTCTACCTGGTGCGCGAGGGCACGCTCGACGACTACGTCTACCTGGAGCACGGCGCGCACTACGCGATCGGCGCCCTCTCGATCATCCTGCTGATCACCATCCAGCACGAGATCAACGAGCTCATCACCGGCTCGGTCGGCGTGATCCTGATCGCCCTCTCCTTCTGGTCCTCGGTCAAGCGCAACCGCGCGCTCGCCGCGGAATCCGGCGGGGGCGACGGGTCGGGCACCAAGGCGGAAGTGTCCTCCGGGGTGTGACCCGGTAAGGATTGAGGAACGCTCTCTGCGGGGCGGCCCACACGGCGACGGCTCTCCGGGAACTCCCGGACCCGGCCCGGTGGCCGCCCCGCAGTGATGTCCGGGGTGCGCGAACAGCGACGCGAACACGCAACGCGAACAGTCAGCGCGAACAGCGACGCGAACAGGTGGGGGTAGGGATGGGATTCTTCGACGGCCTGTGGCCGGGGCGCGCGGCACAGTTCGACTCGGGCAACGCGCCGTCGAGCGCCGTCGTGCTGTCCAAACGGAACGCCACGATCTCGCTGAACAAACAGGGCGCCCTCTCCGGCAACCTCCGGGTCAACCTCTCCTGGCGGATGCGGACCTCCGACATCGAGGGCCGCTCCCGCCAGAGCGGCAGGCTGCGACGCCCCCTCCAGCTCTTCAAGCCCGAGGTGGTCCAGGCGCACACCCAGGGCGTCGTCAACGTCGACCTGGACCTCGGCTGCATGTACGAGCTGATGGACGGCACCAAGGGGGTCGTGCAGCCCCTGGGCAGCCTGATCGGCGACCTCAACGGCCCGCCCTACGTCCGGCTCAGCGGCGACGACCGGTTCGGCGCGCCCTCGGGCGAGACGGTCTACGTCAACCTCGACCAGCGCGACAAGATCAAGCGGCTGCTGTTCTTCGTCTACATCTACGACCGGACTCCGGCGTTCGACCGTACGCACGCCAAGATCACGCTCTACCCGGGCCACGGCCCGCGGATCGAGATCGAGCTGGACGAACGCGCGCCGCAGGCCCGCTCCTGCGCGGTGTTCACCGTGGAGAACATCAAGGACGAGCTGATCGTGCGCCGCGAGGTGAAGTTCGTGTACGGATTCCAGTCCGAGCTGGACCGGCTGTACGGCTACGGCATGCAATGGGGGCGCGGCTACAAGTCCCGGACCTGATCCGGAGCCGCTTCCGGGGCACGGCTCAGGGCGCGACTCAGGACCGGACGAACTGCGGACCTTGCGGAGGCAGCACGAAATGGGGGTCGGGCGCGTGCGCGGCGGCTGCCGCGGGCTGCGGATAGCCGTAGGCGGGCGGCGCGGCGGCGGGCTGCGGATAGCCGTACGCCGGCTGCTGGGCCCCGGCGGCGGCAGCGGCCGGGGCGACCGGAGGCGGATAGCCGTAGGAGGGCTGCTGATGCTGCACCGTGGCCTGGGAGTCGGGCCCGGTTCCGGTGACGGCGGCCGGGACGGGTCCCGGCGGCGTGCTCGGAGGCGGTGGCACGGCGGCCGGGAGAGACCCCGCGGCGGCCGGCTCCTGCGCCCCGCCGGACGCCCGGCCCTCGTCCGCCGCTTCCGACTCGTCCACCGAGATCCCGAAGGCGGTGGCCAGGCCGATCAGGCCGGTGGGATAGCCCTGGCCGACCGCCCGGAACTTCCAGCCCTCGCCGCGGCGGTACAGCTCGCCGCAGATGATCGCCGTCTCTGCCCCGGTCTCCGGCCGCACATCGAACACCGCCAGCGGCTCGCCGTCGGCGAACGCGGCGTCGAACAGGAGTATCCGCAGGTCCGGGACCTGTTCGAAGGCTGCTCCGTCGGAGGAGGCCGCGATGACGACCTGGTCCACCGAGGCGTCGAGCGCCCCGAGGTCCGCCTCGACCGTGTCCGTCAGCCCTTCCGGAACGCTGCGCTTCGGCAGCCGCCGCACCAGGCCCGAGGGGTGCCGGGGCTGGTTGTAGAAGACGAAGTCCTCGTCCGACCTCACCCGCCCGGACGCACCGAGCAGCAGGGCGGAGGCGTCCACGTCGGGAACCCCGGCGCCCGGGGTCCAGCGCAGCACGGCCCGGACGGCCGCGGCATCGACAGGGACGTTCGAGCCCTTCAGCATCGTGTGCGTCATGACGGTCATCCTGCCTGCTGGGGGCCCGTGCGGACAACGCGGGGGGCGGCACGGACATGCCCGGCCGCGGTACGGGCCGAGCGGGACGGTACCGCGAGAGGGGGCCGGACAAGGGGCGGGTAACCGGAAATTCATGTACATGGGGAACTGTTGACACCCGTCCGTACGTACTATTACCGGCCATGCGTTGTTCGGCCGGTCAGGCAGTTCGGGGGAAAAGGATGCGTCACTTCGGGCACATATCGCCCACTGCCCGCGAGGGCCTGTTCCACAAGGAGCCCTGCACCTTCACCGCGGAGTCACCGGCGCGGATGCTCTCCGTCGCGCTGGGGGCCACGCTCTACTCCCCGGCCACCCGTCCGTCGCTCGCCGACGACGTGCTGAAGCAGGCCGCGCGCGGTGTCGTCTCCATGGTGCTCTGCCTGGAGGACTCGATCGACGACGCCGAGGTGACCGAAGCCGAAGCCAACCTGATCAGGCAGTTCGCCGCGCTGGCCGCCCGGGACGCGGCGTCCGGGCCCACTGCGGGCAGCGCGGGCGACGCCCAGGGCGCGGCCGGCGCGGACGTCCCGCTCCTCTTCATCCGCGTACGGGAACCGGCCCAGATCACCGACCTGGTGCGGCGCCTCGGCGACTCGGTCCGGATGTTGTCCGGTTTCGTACTTCCCAAGTTCACCGAGGAGCGTGGCAGATACTTCCTGGAAGCGCTCGCCGAGGCCGAGACGGCATGCGGCCGACGGCTCTTCGCCATGCCCGTCCTCGAATCCCCCGAGCTGCTCCATCTGGAGACGCGCGGCGACATCCTCCGGGGCATCGCCCGCAGCGTCGACAAGTACCGGGACCGGGTGCTCGCCCTGCGGCTCGGCGTCACCGACTTCTGCTCGGCCTACGGACTGCGCCGCGCCCCCGACATGACGGCGTACGACGTCCATATCGTCGCCTCCGTGATCGCCGACGTGGTCAACGTGCTCGGCCGGGCCGACGGCAGCGGCTTCACGATCACCGGCCCGGTCTGGGAGTACTTCCGCCGCCAGGAACGCATGTTCAAGCCCCAGCTGCGCCGCAGCCCCTTCCTGGAGGGCCGGGCCGAGGAGCTGCGTACGGCCCTCATCGAGCACGACATGGACGGACTGCTCCGGGAGATCGAACTCGACCGGGCCAACGGCCTGCTCGGCAAGACCTGCATCCACCCGTCGCACGTGGCGCCCGTCCACGCACTGTCCGTGGTCAGCCACGAGGAGTTCACCGACGCCCAGGACATCCTGAGCCCCGAGCGCGGGGGCGGCGGGGTGCTGCGCTCGGCCTACACGAACAAGATGAACGAAGTGAAGCCCCACCGGGCCTGGGCCGAGCGCACGCTCCAGCGGGCCGAGGTCTTCGGGGTGGCGAGGGAAGATGTCGGCTTCGTGGACCTGCTGGCCGCCGGCCTGACGAACTGAGCGCGCGTCGATGAGCGAGCGCGCGACGAGAGAAGAGAACGTGGACGTGGTGTGGTCGGGCGACTGGGTGGCCGAGCGGCTCGGAGTCGGCCTCGAAGGCGACGGAGAACTGCGGGAGCTGCTGGGCCTGGCCCTGCGCCGCAACCCCAAGCGGGCTCACCTGCTCGTCTCCAACGTGCTGGGCAAGCATGTGCCCCAGAAGCCGTCCGTCGTGTACGGGGCGGGATACGGGCTCGGTGAGCGGGTCCGGGCGCTCCTCGGCGAGGAGGAGGCCCGCCGCGCGGTGGTCCTCGGATACGCCGAGACGGCCACCGGCCTCGGCCACGCCGTCGCGGACGGCCTGCGCGACGCCCCGTACCTGCACTCCACCCGGCGTCCGGTGGCGGGAGTCCGGCAGGCGGGCGGCTTCGAGGAGGCCCACTCGCACGCCACCTCGCACCTGCTGCTGCCGGAGGACCCCGCGCTGCTGGCCCAGGGAGCGGAGGCCTCCGCCCTGGTGCTGGTCGACGACGAGTTCTCCACCGGCAACACGGTGCTCAACACCATCCGAGCCCTGCACGAGACGCACCCCCGCGACCGGTACGTCATCGTCGCGCTGGTCGACATGCGCTCCCCGGCCGACCGCGACCGGCTGACCGCCTTCGCCGCCGAGATCGGCGCCCGCGTCGACCTGGTGACCCGCTCCACGGGCACGGTCACGCTCCCGGACGGCGTACTGGAACGCGGCCAGGCCCTCGTCGCGGCCCAGGAGGCGGAGGCGGCGGACCCGGTCCCCGGGGCCGCCGGGCATCCCACCCCGGTCACCCGCGTCGACCTCGCCTGGCCCGCGGGCGTTCCCGACGGCGGCCGGCACGGCTTCACCCCGGCCCACCGGGCGGCGCTCGAAGCGGCGCTCCCGGACCTGGCGGAGCGCATCGCGGGCGCGCTAGGTGACGACGCCCGCCGGGGCCGGGTGCTCGTCCTCGGCTTCGAGGAGCTGATGTACGCGCCACTGCGCCTGGGCACCGCGCTGGAACGGGCGATGGGCGCGGACGCCGAGGTCCGCTACTCCACCACCACCCGCTCGCCCGTCCTCGCCGTCGACGACCCCGGCTACGCGATACGCACCCGCCTCGTCTTCCCGGCCCACGACACCCCGGCGGACGGCCCCGGCGACCGGTACGCGTACAACGTGGCCGGCGCCGGCTTCGACGCGGTGGTCGCCGTCGTCGACTCCACCGCCGACACCCCCGAACTGCACGCCCCCGAAGGGCTGTTGGCCCGCCTGGCGGCCCACACCGGCCAGGTGCTCCTCGCGGTCGTCCCCTCGTACACCCCCACACCTGTCCCTCACCCGCAGGAGTCCGCCGTGCTGCCCGAGCCCCTCCGAGGCCCCGACTTCTCCAGTTACGCGCCCGAGGACGTCGGCTGGCTGCTCCAAGACCTCTCGGACACCGAACTGGAGGCCCCCACCGAGGAGCGCGAGGAGGCGATCCAGAGCGGCGGCGCGCACTACGCGGAGTCGCTGCCCGTGGAGTACCAGCCGAGCGCCGAGTACCAGGCGCTGTTCTCCGCCGCCCTGGAGACCTCCGCCGCGCGCATCGCCCGCGCGGTCGGCACCGTCACCGAGACGGTCCTCGCCGAGCGCGGCCCCCGCCCCGTCCTCGTCTCGCTCGCCCGGGCCGGAACCCCGGTCGGGGTGCTGATGCGCCGCTGGGCCCGGCACCGGCACCGCCTGGACCTGCCGCACTACGCCATCTCCATCGTCCGGGGCCGGGGCATCGACGCCACCGCCCTGCGCTGGCTGGCTGCCCATCACGACCCGGCCGACGTGGTGTTCGTCGACGGCTGGACGGGCAAGGGGGCGATCACCCGCGAACTGGCGGCGGCGATCACCGACTTCGAGGCCTCGGGCGGACCCGCCGGATTCGACCCGGAGATCGCGGTGCTCGCGGACCCGGGCGGCTGCGTGCGGACGTACGGCACCCGCGAGGACTTCCTCATCCCCTCGGCCTGCCTCAACTCCACGGTCTCCGGCCTCATTTCCCGTACGGTGCTCCGCGCCGACCTGGTCGGACCGAACGACTTCCACGGCGGGAAGTTCTACCGCGAGCTGGCCGGCTCCGACGTCTCGGTCCGCTTTCTCGACACGATCGCCGCCCGCTTCGACGAGGTGGCGGGCCAGGTCGAGGCCGAGGCCAAGGAACTGCTCGCCGCCGACCGCGCCCCGACCTGGGAGGGCTGGGCGGCCGTCGAGCGGATCAGCGAGGAGTACGGCATCCACGACGTGAACCTGGTCAAGCCGGGCGTCGGCGAGACCACCCGGGTGCTGCTCCGCCGCGTCCCCTGGAAGATCCTCGCGAAGCGCGGCGCGGGCGCGGACCTGACCCACATCCGGCTGCTGGCCGAACAGCGAGGCGTCCCGGTCGAGGAGGTCGACGACCTCCCGTACAGCTGTGTCGGCCTGATCCACCCCCGGTACACGCGCGGCGCGACGGGCGCGGACGGAAAGGCGGTGAAGGGCGCATGAGCACGCACTCTCCGGCCACCACCCTGGTGGCGAGCGACCTCGACCGTACGCTCATCTACTCGGCCGCCTCGCTCGACCTGTCCATGCCGGACGCGGAGGCCCCCCGGCTCCTGTGCGTCGAGGTGTACGGCCACAAGCCCCTCTCGTACATGACGGAGACAGCCGCCGCGCTCCTCACCGAGGTGGCGGGCGCCACGGTCTTCGTGCCGACCACCACCCGCACCCGCGAGCAGTACGGGCGCATCCACCTCCCCGGCCCCGCCCCCCGGTACGCGATCTGCGCCAACGGCGGCCACATCCTGGTCGACGGGGTCTCCGACCGCGACTGGCAGCAGCGGGTGGAGTCCCGGATCGCGGCCGAGTGCGCGCCGCTCACCGAGGTCCGCGCCCACCTCGCGACCACCGCGGACCCGGCCTGGCTGCTGAAGGAACGCGTCGCCGAGGACCTCTTCGCCTACCTTGTCGTCGAACGGTCCCTGCTGCCCGAGGAGTGGGTGAAGGAACTGGCGGCCTGGGCCCGCCCGCGCGGCTGGACGGTCTCCCTCCAGGGCCGCAAGATCTACGCGGTCCCGGCCCCGCTCACCAAGAGCGCCGCGATGCATGAGGTCGCCCGCCGCACGGGAGCCACCCGCACGCTCGCCGCCGGCGACTCCCTGCTCGACGCCGACCTGCTGCTCGCCGCCGACCTCGGCTGGCGCCCCGGCCACGGCGAACTGGCCGACGAGGGCTGGCGGGCCCCGCACGTGGTGGCCCTTCAGGAGCGGGGCGGGGCGGCGGGGGAGGAGATCCTGCGCCGCTTCCTGGCGGCCGCCGCTGTGTGAGTTCTCCTGCGCGCGGGCGCGCGTTGCGCGAGGCTGGGGGCATGACCAAGGGCAACGACACAACGATCACCGACGAGCTCTACCAGTACATGCTGGCCCACAACCCGCCGCTGGACCCGGTCCAGCGGGAGCTGGTGGACACCACGTACGCGCAGTTCCCCGACCACGCGGGCATGGTGTCGGCCGAGGAACAGGCCCCGCTGCTGGCCTTCCTCGTCCGGCTGGTGGGCGCCCGGCACGTGGTGGAGGTCGGCACGTTCACCGGGTTCAGCGCCCTGGCGATGGCCCAGGCGCTGCCCGCCGACGGCACGCTGATCGCCTGTGACATCTCGGAGGAGTGGACGGCGTACGGCCGTGCGGCCTGGGAGAAGGCCGGCGTCGCGGACCGGATCGACCTGCGGATCGCCCCCGCCCTGGACACCCTGCGCGCCATGCCCGCCGAGCCGCACATCGACTTCGCCTACCTGGACGCGGACAAGGGCGGCTACATCGCGTACTGGGAGGAGCTGGTGCCCCGGATGCGGCAGGGCGGGGTCATCGCCACGGACAACGTGCTCTTCCACGGCGGGGTGACGGACCCGGCGGCGACGGGCCCGACGGCGGCGATCAAGGAGTTCAACGACCATGTGAGCGCGGACGCCCGCATGGACAGCGTCCTGCTGACGGTCGCGGACGGCCTGACCCTGTCCCGCAAGAGGTAGTGGCGGGCCGCTGCGGGGACGGGTTCCGGGGGCTCAGCCGCAGCATCCGCCCCCGCAGCAGCCACCGCCACCGCCTCCGCCGGAGGGCGCCGGAGCGGCCCCGGCAGCGCCGCCCACGGCCACGGCGGACAGCAGCTTGACGGTGTCGTCGTGGCCCGCGGGGCAGGAGGCGGGGTCCGAGGACTGCGCCATGGGACGGCTGACTTCGAAGGTGTCTCCGCAGGTGCGGCAGCGGAATTCGTAACGAGGCATGGACTCAGGCTAGAGCACACGTCCCTGGGGCCAGGCGTCAATCCGCAGTCGTCGCCCGGAGCGCAGCAGGCGGCAGGCGGCAGTTCGACGACAGGGCCCTACGCGCCGCCGCCGCGTGCCTCGCGGATGTCGGAGACGACCCGGGCCGCGGTCTGCCGTACGGCCTCGGTCTCGGTCAGGAAGTGCCAGTAGTCGGGGTGGCGCCCTTCGAGCCCGGCGATCGCCCGGTCCAGCCGGGCGACGGAGTCGTCGAGCGGCCGCGCGTGCCGGGGATCGGGCGTGTGCCGGCCGGCCATGGCGAGGCGCTGCGCGTCCCGCACCGCGAACCGGGTCCGCTCGATCTCCTGCTGCGGGTCCTTCGCCACCGCGTTCAGCCGCTGCAACCGGTCCCCGGCGGCGGAGACCGCCTCGTCCACCGCGTTGAGCAGGGCGCGGACCGTGGACAGCCGGGACGTGGCGTCCGCCCAGCGCTGCTCCTCGCGCGCCTTCGCCGCCTCGGCCAGCTTGTCCTCCGCCTGCCGTACGTTGACGGCGGCCTGCTCCGGGACCGGCTGGAGGTCCTGCCAGCAGGCGGCCGAGAACCGCCGCCGCAACTCGCTGAGCACCGGCTCCACCGAGCCCGCCCGGGTCGTCAGCGCCTGCGCCCGGGTCCGCAGGGACACCAGCCGCCGGTCGATCTCGGCGGCCCGCTCGGGCAGCCGCTCCGCCTCGGTGCGCACGGCCTCGGCATCCCGGAGCACCACATCGGCACGCTGGAGGGTCTCGGGGACGCCGTGCTGTCCCGCGCCCTGGTTCAGCTTGGTCAGCTCGGGAGCGAGCGCGGCCAGCCGGGCGGCGAGCTCATCGGCCCGTAGCCCCGCGGCCCGCACGGTGTCGAGGGCGTTGCTCGCCGCGAGGAGTGCCTGGCGGGCCCGCTCGACAGCCGGGGCGAGCCGGGCCAGCTGGGTCTCCGCGCTGCCCAGCAGCGGCCCGAGCCCCTGCGCGAAGCGGTCCAGCTCGCCCTTGACCCGCACGAGGTCGTCCTTGGCCCGGGTCAGCTCGGTGCGGGCCCGGGAGGCGACGGCGGGCTCCAGGTCGTCCCGGTCCAGGTCATGGCTGTCGACGGCGGTGATGTAGGCGTGGCTGACCTCGTCGATGCGCCGGCCGAGAGCGGCGAAGTCCTCGGACGCCTTGCGACCGCGCGAGGAGCTGTCCACGGCGTTGATGGTCTCGATGGAGATCCGGAGATCCCGCTGGGCGGTGTCCAGATCGTAGAACGCCTCGGCGGCGGCGTCCTTCGCGGCCTGCGCCTCGGCCCGCTGACTCTCCCCGCCGCGCCCGCCGAACCACCGGCGCGTACCGCCACCGGCGAAGGCGGCGGGCAGCACGGCCAGCGCGAGGGGCACGGGCAGCAACATCAGCGCCAGAAGATCCCGGCCACTGCGAACGGCGGACCTCGCACCCGCTCCTGCCTCCGGCCGCGCGTTGGTCGCCGTCACATCCCTCTCCCGTGCCGATTCGCCCTGCCCGGTACATTCTCCCACCAGGTAAGGACGAACACACGGGCCGGTTAGTTCGCGCTTCGCACGGTGACTTCCCCGTTGTCGCTGTAGGCCTTCACCACATGGGCGCTGTCGTCGCCGCGCGGCACGCCGACGGAGACGTCCCCGTTGTCCGCGGAGGCGTCGACCTTGTACTTCTGCCCGCCCGGCGGCAGATCGATGGTGATGCTGCCGTTGTCACTCACGGTGTCCACGAGGTCGGGCACGGAGGCGAAGCCCAGCCGGATCTCCCCGTTGTCGGCGCGGGCGGTCACGGAGGGGCCGGATATCCGCTCGGCCCGCACCTCCCCATTGTCGCTCTTGAGCTTCAGTGCGCCGCCGGCGTCCCGGACGGTGATCTCCCCGTTGTCGGACGACAGATCCAGCGCGCTGGTGAAGCCGGTGGCGGTGACCGCCCCGTTGTCCGAGGCAGCGGTCACCGCGACCCCGCGCGGCACCTTCACCCGGTGCCGGGAATCGCAGTTGGAGATGCCTTCGCACTTCACCCGGAGCGTGAGGGTGTCGCCCTCCATCTTCCACACGGCGTCGGGCCCGCTGCCGAACACCGCCCACCCGTCGAACTGCCGCTCCACCTCGACCTGCTCCACATCGGCCGGCACGAGGTCCACGACATTGCTCTCGGCGTCGATGGTCAGAGTCTTCCCTTCCAGGACGAACGACTTGCGCTCGACGGGGGCGCCTTCCACGTCCGTGCTCCCGCACCCGGTGAGAGCCAGCGCCAGCAACGCCACCCCGCCCCCGAGAGCCAGGGCCCGCCCGGCGCCCCCGAGGCGTGCCCCGGAACGGGTGCGGGTCGGTGCGCTCGTCACGATGTCCACGGTGATCGGTCCCCCAGTGCGTCCGGTGCGTGCGGTGCGTGCCACCGGGCGTCGTTGCCGGTGCACTCAAACCGTATGCACCGACGACTCGCGGCGGGATCCGGCCGGCCACCGTCTCGAGGGTGGGGTTATCCCCCGGTCCCGAACGGTTTATGAGCAGGGCCCCGGTCCATGTACGCTGTTGCCTCATCCACGGGTGCGTAGCTCAGGGGTAGAGCGCTGCTCTTACAAAGCAGATGTCGGCGGTTCGAAACCGTCCGCGCCCACCGAGGACAAACAGCAGGTGAGAGCCTGTTTCGGCCCCCCAATCGTGATCGATTGGGGGGCCTCCTCATGCCGGAAGCCCACCAGGACGCGTGGGCGCGCGTCAGGTGGACTCCGACCGGGTGTCGACGACGCGGCGGGGAGCAGACGGAGTGCCGTAGCCGGCTGCGGCCTGCCGCAGCTCGGTGTGGGTGGTGTGCGTATGCTGCCGCGCCGCTTCGAGCTTGGCCTCGATCTCCGGTGTGTAGCGGCCGTCCTGCGGTACGCCGGGGTCGATCTCGCTCAGCCCCAGAGCGCTCCAGGCCGCGCGCCCGGCCGCGCGGAGCAGGGTCTCGTCCGTGACGGCGAGGGCGAGCCGGTCCCGGGCCTCGGTCACATCACTGCGGGCCTGATAGAAATCCGCCCGGACGACGGGGTCCGGCTCGCCCGCGCGGAGGGCGTCCACCCGGAGCCAGTACAGCTGGCGGTAGCGGAGTGCGGCGCTCAGGAGCCGGCCGGTGAGGTCCGCGACGTGCTCACGGTGCTGGTCGCGCCGGCTGCGCCGGTCGGTCACCTGCTGGGTGACGGTCACGAGGAGCCCGCCGGCGAGGGTGCCTATGACGGCGATGGCGCTTTCCCACATCAGAGGTGATCCCCGTCGGTCTCGCTGCGGTCCAAGTGGTCGGGCTCGAACAGATCTTGATCGGTCATGGGGATATCGTCCCTTCTACTGTCGACCGTTGGAGGCCGATCCGCGTTTCTCCTGCTCGCGGGCGGCCTTCGTCGGGTCGGCCATCGAGCCGGGCGGTGACGCGGCGGGACGACGGCCTGACCGAACGGTGAAGGACGAGGGGGCAGTTGATGGGGCAGACACTGGCGGAGATCCTGGACGGGGCGGCGTGCGGGCGGTTTCCCAAGACCGACGGGCGAACGACCGTGGTCGCCGCGCCCAGTTGCCGTGACACCGGAGTGATCGCCTTCACCGCGCACTCGGTCGTCTTCACCGACGAGGACCCCGAGTGGGTCCATGCCACGCTGGCCGCGCTGGACTGCGACGCGCTGGCCGCGACCATGCATCCGCGCTTCCTGTCGGCCTTCCTGGAGCGTACCGGGCGGACCACCGACACGATCGACCTCCTGACCGTGGCGTCCTCGCTGCCCGGTGAACCCGGCCTGGAAGTAAGGGAGATCACCGATCCCGTGCACCCGCGGGTCGTGAGTGCCCGTCGGCGCCGGGACGGGGTGCGGATGTGGGAGGCCGACGGGGGCGTGCTGGTGCTCGGGCGTGGCGTGGCCGGGCGTTGGGAGGTGGCCGTCGAGCTGGAGGAGAACGCCCGGCACCGAGGGCTCGGGCGCGCACTCGCCACGGCCGCACGGCATCTCGTACCCCCGGGCGAACCGCTCTGGTCGCAGCAGGCCGCGGGCAACGCGCGCAGCATCAGGGCGTTCCAGGCCGCCGGATTCCGGCCCGTCGGCTCGGAAGCGCTGCTCCTCGGCCGTCGGGAGGGGGCGTGATCGACGCATCCATGAAACTGACGGACACCGAGGTCGCGGCAGCCGCCGCGCTGGCCGGGGCGGAGGTCGTACGGGTCCGGTACGGGCGGCTCCACTCCCGTATCGAGAAGGGAGCCGGGGACTTCGCAACCGACGCCGACCTGGCCGCCGAGGAGGCGATCCTCGACGTCATCCGCACCGCCCGGCCCGGGGACGCGGTGCACGGTGAGGAGGGCGGCCGGCAGGGGGCGGCCGACGCCGAGCGGGAGTGGCTGGTGGACCCCCTGTGCGGGACGCTCAACTACGCCACCGGCTCCCAACTCGTCGCCGTCAACGTGGTGTTGCGCAACGGCCCGGCCGCCGTGGCCGATCCGTTCAGCGGCGAGGTCTTCCTCGCCGACGGGAAGACCGCCCGGGTCCGGTCCGGAATGCCGGGCGAGGAGCGGCCGTTGGCACCCACGGCGGACACCCGGCTGGTGGACGTGAACCTCGATCCGCCCTTCCCGAGCGCCCCTGGCTTCCGGGCCGTCGACCTGCTCGCCCACCCCGGGTTCGGCGAGAACTTCCGCCCGCGCGTCGTCTCCACGACGCTGGCGCTGGCCTGGGTCGCGGCAGGCAGGCGGGCCGCCTACGTCACGGACGGCGGCGATCTGAGCGGGAGCGTGCACTTCGCCGCCGGGATCGCCCTGTGCCGGGCCGCCGGCTGCGTCGTCACCGGAATCGACGGCGGCCCGGTCGGACCGGGCGACCGGGGGCTCGTCGCGGCCGCGGACGCGGGGACGCACGAACTGCTCATGTCGATGATCGGCGGTCGTGGGCGGACCGGCTGAACCCCTCAGATGTGCAGTTCGGGCGGGAAGCCGGTCCAGCGGAGTTCGGCGGGCAGATGGCCCGTGTCGTTGTACAGGAGGAGCGCCGGGGGGCGGCCGGGCGCGTAACGGATCACGGTCAGCCCGGCGTTGGCGTGGTTGAGGCCCAGCCAGCGCCACTTCGGGGCGTCCAGCGCGGCCCGGACGAGCCAGCCGACGAGGAAGTTGTGGGTGACGAGGAGTTCATGGCGGGGTTCGTCACCCTCGACCGTTCCCGTGAACCGTGCGAGAGCCTCCTCGGCGATACCGGGGCCCAGCTCGCGTTCCGCCGCCGGGAATTCGGCCAGCCGCGCGAGCGTCTGATCGGCCGAATCCGCCGGCAGCTCCTCCCGCGACGGCAGGTACGGGATGTAGTCGCCGGCCGGTTCGGACCGCAGCAGGGGAACCCCCGGCAACTGCTCGCCCACCAGCCGCGCCGTCTGCTCGGCGCGGGGGAGCGGGCCGTGGTGGATCGCCGTGATCGGTGCCCCGCGCAGCCGCTCCCCGAGCAGAGCGGCCTGGCGGCGGCCGGCCTCCGTCAGGGTGGTCTCGTCCTCGGAGGCCTGACCGTGCCGGGTCACGTACAGATAGCGGGCAGCCGTTGCCGTCATGGGCGGGGTCCTCCATCGCGGTTCATGATCGTAGAGACGGCTGAGGAGACGTCCCGCCGCGCCCGGGCGGTTCCGTGGAGCGGGGCGGGGCGGCCCGGGATGCGCGGGGGCAGTGGTCGGGGCACCGTGGAGGCATGGCCGAGCACCCGCCCGTGATCGTCTACCCGCCTTCCGCGACCGGAGGACGGCGGGTCACCGTGCACGGCCAGATCGTGGGCCTGGCGCACGGCCGGGGCGAGGTGGCCGCGCTGCTGCGGGCCGCGGGGTTCGCCCCCGGGCCCGACAAGGTCGTCGAGCTGGACCGGCCGGGGCTGATCGAATGGCGCGGGGGCGACCTCGACACCTGGGGGTGATCCCGTGAAGCGTCGTCGAACGGTACGGGAGAGCGCGTCGATCGAACCGCCGCCCGGGTATTACGTGGCCGGGGCGGAGCCCCCCGACGCGGCGCAGCGGGCGCTGATCCTGGACTGGGTCGTGAGCCGGCGCATCGCGAGCAGCTGGCGCGTGGAGTCCCGCTCCGGGAGCCAGGTGGTGCTGGTGCGCGGGCAGCCGGTGAACCATGTGCTGCACGCCTTCCTCACCGTCTTCTCGTGCCTGGTGTGGGGCGTCGTGTGGGCCGGCCTCGCCCTGGTCAACCGCGTTGAGCGGGAGGCGCTCACCGTCGACGCCCAGGGACGCATCGTCACGGTCAGCGCGCCGTGACTCTTCACCCGAACGGGTGCGTCCCGCTGGCTGCGCCCGGACGCCGCGAGGAACGTCGGAGCTGATCGGCCCGCACCACCGGGGCAGGTCAGGACAGCAGGCGTCCGGCATCCGATCCGGCTGAACCGGCGCCTGTCACGGCCAAGGAGTCCTCATGTCGCAGTCCAGCACGCCCCCGCCCGCAGCCTCGCGCCCCGCCGACCCCCGTCCGGGCGGCGACCCGGGCAGCCCGTGGGCGGCCGGGGGAACGGTGTTCGCCGGTGTCCTGCTCTTTGTGGACGGTGTCCTCGGAGTGCTGAAGGGCATCGCGGGGATCGCCTCGAACGACGTGTACACGCGGATCAACGACTACGTCTTCAAGTTCAGTGTCACCTCGTGGGGCTGGATCCACCTCATCCTCGGCGTGGTCCTCATCCTCGTGGGCTGGGGCATCCTCAAGGGCGCTGCGTGGGCCAGGGGCGCGGGCGTCGCCCTCGCCTCCCTGAACCTCATCGCCAACTTCATGTGGCTCCCGTACACCCCGGTCTGGGCCATCGTCACCATCGCGATCGACGTCTTCGTCATCTGGGCCCTGTGCACCGACCGGTCGAGCGAGGACGACTGGGCGCGCAGCGGCTGAGCGACCGGCGCGCGCACCGAGCGCAGGCAGAGCGACACCCGGCCGCGGGGCGGCCGGGTGTCCGTTGTCAGTGGGGCGGTCCACACTGGAGTCATGTGCCGCAGCATCAAGACGCTCCGCCCGCCCGCCCTCCCCGAAGAGGCCACCGAGGAGGACATGAGGGCCGCCGCCCTTCAGTACGTACGCAAGGTCTCCGGGTTCCGCGCGCCCGCCGCACACAACCGGGAGGTGTTCGACCGTGCCGTCGACGAGATCACCGCAGCGACGATGAAGCTGCTCGACGGCCTGGAGATACGGGGCGCGTCGCGGGGCGCTTGACCAGGAACGCGGCCAGCGCGCCCGCCACGAACAGGGCCAGCACCGAGACCGCCGTGCCGAACCACGTCGACCCCAGCCACCGGCCGCCGAAGTAGCCGAGCCCCACGCTGTAACCGGCCCAGGCCAGGCCCGCCAGCGCGGACCAGGGGAGGAAGTCCCGCTTCCTGTGGTGGGCGGCGCCCGCGCCGAGGGAGACCACGGAGCGGCCCGCCGGGGCGAACCGGGCGATGATCACCAGCGCGCCGCCGCCGCGGCTCAGTGCCGCGCCGAGACGTTCCTGCGCGCTGGTCAGGCGCCGGGAGCGGGCGATGGCCCGGTGCAGCCGGTCGCCCCCGCGCCAGGCGAGCCGGTAGGCGACGAGGTCACCGAGCACCGACGCGGTGGCCGCGCACAGGATCAGGACGACGAGCGAAGGGACCTCTCCGCCGGTGCCCTCACCGGCGCCGTTCACGGTGGTGGAGCCCGCCGCCGCCGCAGTGGCGGCCGTGATGACGAGAACACCGCTGGGCAGGAGGGGCAGGAAGACGTCCAGGAGGACGGAGGCGGCGACCACCACGTAGATCCATGGGCTGCTGGTCAGCGCAGCCACACTCTCGAACACCGTCTACGACCCCCCGATCGTGTCGACGCCGCGACGGTCGCAGGGGAGCGGCAGGGCGGCAGGTTCAGCTGTACAGCGTACGCGTGGGGCTTCTCCCGAGATCGCCCAGGGCGGGTGATGTTGTGCAGGTCACGTACTCCTGGCGGCCATGTGCCCGTTAGGCGGGGAGAACGACCGGCACGAGCGAGGAGCAGCGCATGACGGCATGGATGGTACGGACGGGACACGGTCCGGCGCACCCGATTTCGGGAGGGCGGCCGACGGCGGGACCCGAGGGCGTTACGAGGTCGCGAGGCCGGGGGACCTCGCGGGTCTCCGGCGCGCTGGCGGGAGCAGCGGCGCTGCTGACGCTGGCGTACGGAGCGGGCGTCGGCGTCGCCGCCCAGGAGCCGGCCCCCGCCGCCCCCGGTGGCCATGGCGCCCACGATTCCCACGGCGGTCACGGCGGTCACGGCAGTCACGGCAGTCACGGGGCGCACGGGGCGCACGGGGCTTCTGCGGCAGACCCGAGCCGCGCCGATGACGTCGCCGGCGCGGGCGGCAGCTCGTGGATGCGGGCCGCTGGGGTGTTCTCGCCGCCCGGTTCGTTCGTTCCGTCCGACGCGTTGACGTACGACACCCGGCTGGTTCCGGCGGGCGCGCGGATCGAGGTCACCGAGTTCACGGATCCGTCCGGCACCCGGGTGGGGACCCGGCTGCGAGGGCTTACGCCCGGCCGGGCGTACGGGATGCACGTGCACACTTCGCCCTGCGGCGCCGACCCGGCCGCCGCGGGGCCGCACTACCAGCACCGCCCGTCCGCGACCGCGGACCCGGTCAACGAGGTGTGGCTGGACTTCCGGACGGACGAGGACGGCGACGGGCGCGCGGAGGCCGTCCAGGACTGGAACTTCCGGGAGGGCGGGGCGCGGTCGGTGATCATCCACGACCGGCAGGGCGGCGCGGGGGAGCGGGCAGCCTGCTTCACGGTGCCGTTCGGGCCCGACGACCGGGCCTGACCGAGTATCACGGCCTACGGCGAGGCGCCCCGCTCCCTCCTTGAACTCAGGGGGAGCGGGGCGCCGCCGTACGTTCCCGAGGCCACCGCGCGCCGGGTCGGCGCCGGAACGCGGGGGCCGGGGAGGGCCGGTCAGACCGACACGGCCGGGGCCTTGTCCCGTCGCGTCGCGTCCTCGGCGGTGGCCGCCGTGTTCCGCGAACCGAAGAAGCGGTCCAGGGCGACGGCTCCCGGACCGGTGAAGACCAGCAGCAGGAACGCCCAGCAGAACATCGCCGACGGCTCGCCGCCGTTCTGGAGCGGCAGGAACGCTTCCGGCTGGTGCACCTTGAAGTAGGCGTAGGCCATCGAGCCCGAGGCGAGGAACGCGGCGGCACGGGTACCGAGACCGAGGGCGACGAGCGACCCGCAGACCAGCTGGATCAGAGCGGCGTACCAGCCGGGCCAGGCGCCGGTCTCCGCCTGGTTGCCGCCGAGGATCCCGAAGAGGGAGGCGGCGCCGTGGAAGGCGAAGAGCAGGCCGACGACGAAGCGGAAGAGGCTGAGCACATAGGGCTGCGCCTGGTTCAAGCGGATGAGCATGGGGGGTGGGCTCCTTCGGTCGGGGTGGGGACGTGAACCGACTGGGCGCATCAGGTTAGGGAAACCTCACCAGTGCTTGCAACTTCAACATTCTGTCGGATGGCTGAAAATCGTCTAACCCTCAGGGGTGAGTGAACGCTCAAGAACCGCTTCGAGCTGGGCCCCCTGCTTCCCTGCTGTGGCCTGCACCAATGTCAGCGCAGACTTCCGGCCAAGGAATGTGAGCGTCATGAGCTGGTTACCGAACCAGGGGCCGCCCGCCCTGTCCCAGGTGACCGGCGACAATCCCGTGCGGCCGTGGCGCGAAAGGAACCGGCCGATCCGCCGACCCGTCCGGCTCCAGCCGAAGCGGAATCCCGCCTGGATCCACCGGGGAACCGAGTTGTGCACGGGAGAGCAGGTCAGCTGGAGGACGCGGGACACCGGGGCCCTTCCGGGGCCGGGGTCGGAGGTGGTACCGGAATCGCGTCCGTCACCGGGCGGGGTGTCCGGCCATCGGGGCTCGGTGATGTAGGCATGGTGCACATCGCCCGAGAGGACACATACCGTCGCCGGGGCGTCCGGACCGCTCGCGGCCTCCCGCAGCAACTCTGTGAACCGGTCGAACGATTCCGGGAAGGCGGCCCAATGCTCCAGGTCACCGGCGCGGCGCACCTTCTCGCCGAAGCGGGCCCAGCGGTCCCCGCGTACGCCGGCGCACAGCGAGGCGTTCCAGCGCTCCGCGTCGTGGACGAGCGGGGGCAACAGCCACGGCAGGGAACTGCCGATGAGCAGATGGTCATACGAAGCGGGGTCGTCCAGGACCGCTTCCCGCAGCCAGTCGGCCTCCTCGGGGTCGAGCATCGCCCGCCGGTCCTCGGCCAGGACGCGGGCCGCGCGGGTGTCGACCATCACCAGCCGTACTCGGCCGAAAACACGCCGGTAGCTCCACCGGGTACGGGCGGGATCCGCGTCGGTCTCGGCGGCGAAGCGGCGCAGCGCCTCCGTGCCGTCGGGCGAGGCCCTGACCGCCGCGTACACGGGGTCGGCGGCCAGCTCGGCGGGGGAGAGGTTGCCCAGGTGCTGGTGGACCCAGTACGACATCAGCCCGCTGACGATCCGTTCGTGCCACCAGGGCGTGGCGCGGATGTCCCGCTGCCAGGCGGCGCTGGTGTTCCAGTCGTCGATCACGTCGTGGTCGTCGAAGATCATGCAGCTGGGAACCGTGGAGAGCAGCCAGCGGACCTCCGGATCGCGCCACGATTCGTCGTAGAGGTAGGTGTACTCCTCGTAGTCCGCGATCTCCGCGCCGGGCGGCTCCTTCAGGTCCCGGCGGGCGGCGAGCCTGCGGCGGGTCGCGGCGGAGGTCTCGTCCGCGTACACCTGGTCGCCGAGGAGCAGCAGGACGTCGGGCCGCTCGGCCGCCGGATCCGCGGCGAGGTGGGTGGCCAGGGTGACCAGGGCGTCCGGCCCCACGGGATCGTGCCCGCCGTCCGGGGCGGCCGCCCAGCGGCACGACCCGAACGAGATCCGCACGCCGTCCGACGCCGCCCCGGCGCTCTCCGCCGCGCCCTTCCCCGGACCTGCCGGTGTCGCCACCGGCGGCGTGGTGATGGTGCTCGGCGGGAGGCGGGTGTCCTCGGGCGGCCAGACGCGCCGGGAGCCGATCAGTACCTCGTACGCCGTGGTCGAGCCGGGCGTCAGCCCCTCCACCACGACCAGGGCGTAGTGGTGCCCGGCCACCGAGAAGGTGGGCGACGTCCCCGAGGCGCCGTCCGCGCACCGCACTTCCACGGTGCACGGACGGCTCGCCTCGACCCAGACGGTCGCGGTGGACCCGGACTCCCAGTCGACGTACCGCAGCAGTGGCCCCAGGCGCAGCCCGGCCATGTGTGCCTCCTCGCGACGCCGGAACGGATCGGCTCCGTAACGTACAGAACGCGGAGGGGCCGCGCACGGGTCCCGGCGGGAGCGTCAGGGGGCCCGCGACGGAATCAGCAGCCGTTCAGGGCCGACTGCAGCGCGCTCTTCTCGGCGGAGTCGACGCTCAGGTTGTACTGCTTCTTGACGTGGACCCACGCGCGGACGTAGGTGCACTTGTACGAGGAGCTCGGCGGCATCCACTCGGCCGGGTCCTTGTCGCCCTTGGACTGGTTCACGTTGTCGGTGACCGCGATGAGCTGGGGGCGGGTGAGGTCGTTGGCGAACGACTGGCGCTGGGCGGTGGTCCAGCTGCTCGCGCCGGAGCGCCAGGCCTCGGCCAGCGGGACCATGTGGTCGATGTCCACGTCGGACGCGGCGCTCCAGGTGGCGCCGTCGTAGGGCGAGTACCAGCTGCCGCTGACCGCGGCGCAGGAGGAGTCCTGCTGGACGTTCGTTCCGTCGCGCTTGAGGACGACCTCGCGGGTGTTGCAGGCTCCCGACTGGGTGATCCAGTGCGGGAACTTGTCGCGGCTGTAGCCGCTGGACGAGCCCTCCGCGCCGACGGTGAGCTGGCTGAGGTAGGTCCGCGCGGTCGCCGCGCTGACCGGGGTGGGCATGGCGGCCTGTGCGCTGGGCGCGCTGAACAGGGCGGACGTGGCGGCGAGCGCTGCGGTTGCGGCGACGACGGAGAGGCGACGCGCGTAGACACCGGACATGCTAACTCCCTTGATGTGGGGGGTGCGTGGGTGGGCGACGATCGGGCTTCGGCGGATCCCGGCCATCGTGGCGACGCCAGGTTTCTGAGGGGTGGGCGTCAGGTAACAGAGTGGCGACATGTGCACGTCACATCAAGGGGTGTGCAAGGGGAGTGACGGATCGCGGGGGCGCGCCGGTCCGTCACGGGAGGTTTGTCCGACGGGTGTTGGGCGCCCCGGAGGAGGGGTGGGGGCGCTCGGGCTTCCGGGCGCGCCCCCTGGATGGCCTGCGGCAGCGGGGAGTTCGACGGGAGAGGTGCGGCTCTATCGTTGCCGCGTGCTGCTTCCGGTCTCCGTCACCCTCGGCATCGTCCTCGCCGTCCTGCTGGTCCTCGCCGCCGCCGTGGCCGCGTGGGCCTCGCTGGGCCGGTCGCGCGAGATTCTCGTCGCCGGGGTCCGAGCGGCGGCCCAACTCGCCGCCGTCTCCCTGCTCATCGGCTGGGTCGTGCGCTCGGTGGCCCCGCTTCTCGGGTTCGTGGCGCTGATGTTCGCCGTGGCCGTATGGACCGCCGGTCGCCGCATCACCGGCAACCGCACCTGGCGCTGGGCGGCCGTGCCGATCGGAGCGGGTGTCCTGCCCGTCGTCGGGACGCTGCTGCTCACGGGGCTCGTGCCGGTCCGGGGCGTGGCGCTCATCCCGGTGGCGGGCATCCTCATCGGCGGGGCGCTCACCGCGACCGTCCTCGGCGGGCGGCGCGCCCTCGACGAACTCGCCGCCCGCCGCGGGGAGGTGGAGGCGGGCATGGCTCTCGGGCTGCCCGACCGGGACGCCCGGCTGGAGATCGTCCGGCCGGCGGCTTCGGACGCGTTGCTGCCCGGGCTCGATCAGGCCCGGACGGTCGGGCTCGTCACGCTGCCGGGGGCGTTCGTGGGCATGCTGCTGGGCGGCGCCTCACCGGTGGAGGCGGGCGCCGTGCAGCTGTTCGTCCTGGTGGCGCTGATGGCGGTCCAGGTGGTGGCCGTCGCGACGGTCCTGGAACTGGTCGCGCGCGGGCTGCTGTACCGGGACTGAGACCCGGGGTCCGGGGAGGCCCGGGGTCCGGGGAGGCCCGGGGGTCCGGGGAGGCCCGGGGGTCCGGGAGGCCCGGGGGCCCGGGGGTCCGGTGCGGGGAACTCCGGCGGCGGACCGGGGATCCCCGGTCCGCGTCTCTCAGGCCTCGTCGATGTGCAGGCGGATCGAGCCGTCCCCGGCCGCCTCCACCCGCACCTGCGCCAGGTCCGCCACATGGGCGTCCGGCGCGAGGGCCGCGGCGCGCGGGCCGACGCCCACGACGCGCATCCCCGCCGCCCGGCCCGCCGCGACGCCCGCCTCGGAGTCCTCGAACACGATGCAGTCCGCCGCGTCGAAGCCCAGCTCCGCCGCGCCCTTGAGGAAGCCCTCGGGGTCCGGCTTGCTGGCGCCGACCTGCTCGGCGGTGACGCGGACGGCGGGCATCGGCAGTGCGGCCGCACCCATCCGGGCCGTCGCGAGCGCGCTGTCGGCGGAGGTGACCAGGGCGTGCGGCAGCTCGGCGATCGCGGCCATGAACGCGGGCGCCCCGCCGATCGGCACGACGCCCTCGACGTCGGCGGTCTCCTCGGCGAGCATCACCCGGTTGTCCGCGTAGTTCTCCTCCATCGGGCGGTCCGGGAGCAGGACGGCCATCGTGGCGTACCCCTGGCGGCCGTGCACCACCTTGAGTGCGGCCTCGGGGTCCAGCCCGTGCTCCACCGCCCAGCGCCGCCAGCAGCGCTCCACCACCGCGTCGGAGTTCACGAGGGTGCCGTCCATGTCCAGGAGGAGGGCGCGTGCGGTGAGGACGGTGGCCGGCATCGGCTGCTCCAGAAAAGCGGGGAGGTGTACGAACAGCCCGGGCGTGTGCCGCAGGGCGGTACCAGAGCAACCCCCGCCCGCCGGTCAGGGAGTGCGGGCGGGAGTTACTTTGTTCCATCACGATACAAAAACTGGAGCCGGAACGCCAATCACCTCGTTCGCGGCTCTCCGCCCCCGCTCTCCGCCCCGCTCCTCGCCCGCCAGGCGTCCTGGCTCAGCGGTGTCCGCGCCCGCTCGTCTCCGCCTCCAGGGCGCGCCGCGTGTTCGGCCCGTACACGCCGATCGGATCGCCCTGGATCGCCTTGTACGACTGGTAGATCGCCACCGCGTTCTCCACCCGGTCGTCGTAGTGCTGGTCGGAGGGCCCCGAGTAGAGCCACACCTCCTTGAGCCGGTTCTGCAGCACCCCGACCTCCGGGCCGCGGTCGCCGGGCCGCAGCGCGGGGCCGGCGAACTCCGCGGGCGGGGCGGCGGACGGCGACGACGTGGGCGCCCCGCCGTCCTCCGGAGTGGGCGACGCGCTCGTCGTCGGCGACGCGGACGCGGTGGCGGTCGGCGAGGGCTCCCGGCTCAGCGTCGGCGAGGCGGACGCGGACGGCGAGGCCGACGGTGCGGCCGAGCGGGACGGAGTACGGGACGGAGCGGCCGACGCGGAGGGGGACGGGGCCACCGAAGCGGCCGGTTCGTCCCCCAGGTCCGGGACGCTCGTGGTCGCCTCCGGCAGCGCCTCGTCCCCGCTGTCGTCGCCGCCGAACAGCCCGCCGGCGAAGGCCGCCGTACCGACCACCGCGGCCACCGCCGCCCCCACGGCGAGCGCTCCGAAGGGCCGCCTGCGGCGCGGCTGCACGGGGTCGGGGGCGAAGGCGGGGCTCGCGGCGGCGGTCCGCCTGCGGTTCCGGTCCCCGCTTCCGGTTCCGGTCGCGGCCGGTGCCGCGTACGCGCCGGCGGAGGCGCCCGGACCCGCGGCCGCACCTGTTCCGGGGCCCGTACCCATACCGGTACCGGCGTCCGTGCCCGTACCGGCGTCCGAGCCGCCACCACCGCCCAGGAACAGCGGCATCGTGGTGGCGGCCGCACCCGGAACGTCGTGCCCCGATCCCGAGCGGTCCGGGTGGTCCGGCCCCCTGCCTGCCTGGTCCGTCAGCGTCACGTACGGCCGGATGCGCAGCGGGTCGAAGTCCTCGGCCGCGGCGATCTCCGCCGTGCGGGCGGCGCGCTGCTCGTCCTCCGTGAGCGGCGCCGAGCCCGCGCCCGCGCAGCACCGGCACGGCACCCGGTGCTCCGTGCCGGGCTCCCCGGCCGTCCGTCTACCGCACTCCGGGCATGCGTGTCCGGTCATCGTGGTCCCCTCCCCTTGAACTGCCTGCGATTATGCAGCCCGCCCCGGGGAAGCCCAACGGCCCGCAGGGGGCACGGTCCGCCCTCGGCAGGCCATAACGGGGCGAAACGTCCAGGATGGGGGTGTAGTGGATCGGCGGACGCAGCGGATCGAGGAGACGCCATGGCCCGGCAGAGGAGACGCCCATGTCCCAGCAGCTGAGCCCGCCGCCCTCGGCCGCGGTCCCCGGTGAGGAGCATTCCCACCGGAGCGTCCTGGTGGCGATCGGGGCGCTGCTCCTCGGCATGCTGCTCGCGGCACTCGACCAGACCATCGTCTCCACGGCGCTTCCGACGATCGTCAGCGAGCTCGGCGGGCTCGACCATCTCTCCTGGGTCGTGACCGCCTATCTGCTGGCGGCCACCGCGGCGACCCCGCTGTGGGGCAAGCTCGGCGACCAGTACGGCCGCAAGAAGCTCTTCCAGACCGCGATCGTGATCTTCCTGATCGGCTCCGCGCTCTGCGGAGTCGCCCAGAACATGCCCCAGCTCATCGGATTCCGTGCTCTCCAGGGGCTCGGCGGCGGTGGGCTCATGGTGCTGTCGATGGCGATCGTCGGCGACCTCGTCACCCCGCGCGAACGCGGAAAGTACCAGGGGCTCTTCGGCGCCGTCTTCGGTGTCACGAGCGTCCTCGGGCCGCTCCTCGGCGGCTTCTTCACCGAACACCTCAGCTGGCGCTGGGTCTTCTACATCAACCTGCCCATCGGCGTCGTCGCGCTGGGCGTCATCGCGGCCGTCCTGCACATCCCGGTCCACCGCGAGAAGCACACCATCGACTACCTCGGCACCTTCCTCATCGCGGCCGTCGCGACCAGCCTGGTCCTCATCGCCTCCCTCGGCGGGACGACCTGGGCCTGGGCCTCCCCGCAGATCATCGTGCTCGCGGTGCTCGCCGTCGTCCTGCTCGTGGCCTTCATCGCCGTCGAACGGCGTGCCGTCGAACCCGTACTGCCGCTGAAACTGTTCCGGATCCGCACCTTCAGCCTCGTCGCCGTGATCAGCTTCGTCATCGGGTTCGCCATGTTCGGCGCGATGACCTACCTGCCGACGTTCCTCCAGGTGGTCCACGACATCACCCCGACGATGTCCGGTGTGCACATGCTGCCGATGGTGTTCGGCCTGCTGATCACCTCGACCGCCTCCGGCCAGATCGTCAGCCGGACCGGCCGCTGGAAGGTCTTCCCGCTCGCGGGCACGGCCCTCACCACCGCCGGTCTCCTCCTGCTCCACAACCTCGACGAGAACAGCTCCACCTGGCTGATGAGCGCCTACTTCTTCGTCTTCGGCGCCGGGCTCGGCCTGGTGATGCAGGTCCTCGTCCTGGTCGCCCAGAACTCCGTCTCGTACCAGGACCTCGGCGTCGCCACCTCCGGCGCCACGTTCTTCCGGTCGATCGGCTCCGCGTTCGGCGTCGCGGTCTTCGGCACCGTCTTCGCCAACCGGCTGACCGGCCAGCTCACGGACGCGCTCGCCGGGCAGCCGCTGCCCCCGGGCATCGACGCGGGCAGCCTGTCCGCCGACCCACGGGCCATCGGACAGCTCCCCGCCGACCTGAGGCCCGGCGTCCTCAGCGCGTACTCCACCTCCATCACGGACGTCTTCCTGTACGCGGCCCCGGTCGTCCTCCTGGCCTTCGTCCTCGCCTGGTTCCTCCGCGAGGACAAGCTCCGGGGCTCGGTGACCGCCCCGGACACGAGCCAGACCCTCGCCTCGAACCCCGTCGAGCGCTCCTCGTACGACGAGTGCGCCCGCGCCCTGTCGGTGCTCGCCACCCGGGAGGGCCGCCGCGAGATCTACGAGAAGATCACCGCACGGGCGGGGTACGACCTGCTGCCCGCGGCCAGCTGGCTGCTCCTGCGGATCAAGCGGCACGGCATGGTCGAACCCGCCCGGCTCGCCGAGACGGCTCCCGTACCGCTGCACGTGATCACCGACGCGGCCCGGCAGGTCGAGGAGCGCGGACTGGCCCGCCGGGAAGGCCTCCAGATGATCCTCACCGACGCGGGGGCCGAGGCCGTCGTCCGGCTCTCGCAGGCCCGCGAGGACTCGCTCGCCGAACTCCTCGGCGACTGGTGGGGGCCCGAACGCCCCACCGACCTGGTCACACTCGTCCATGAACTGACCGCCGAGGTCAGCGGTTCGACCAGGGAACGGCCCCACTCCCCGACGCCTCCCCGCGACCACGAGGCCCATCTGCGCCGCGACGAGCGCGAGGCCCACAGCCGGGCCCTCGACGGCCAGGCCGACCACGGCCACCGCGACGACCACGGCCGCCACCACCCCCCTGTCTGAGCCGCCCCGTCCGCCGGACTCCTGCCCCGGGTCACAGCTCCTTGGCGAACCAGTGCTCCGCGTACCGGTTGCGGCGGTGGAACGCCGGCACCTCCCGGTACCCGTGCTTCGCGTACAGCCCGCGCGCCTCGACCAGGTCGTTGCGGGTGTCCAGGCGCAGCAGCCGTACGCCGTACGCCCTCGCCTCCTCCTCCACCGCGGCCAGCAGCAGCCCGCCGCCGCCCGTCCCCCGGAACGCCGGGCGCACGTACACCCGCGTCAGCTCCGCCGTACCCGCCCCGGCCACCTCCGTCAGCACGAGACCGGCACAGCTCGCCGCCCTGCTCCCGTACCGGCCGACGACGAACTGACCGGTCGGCGGTACGAGCAGGTCGGCCCCGTCGTCCGCGAGCCCGTCGGCGATCTCCTCGGCGGTCGCGGGCCGCTGCCAGTAGCGGCTCGCGACCTCGTCGTAGTAGTCCCGGCGCAGGGCGCTCGCGTCGGGGGAGTCGAAGCGTTCGGTGGCCACGGTCCAGGTCATGTGCGGCATTCTTGCTGCCGCACGGCCGGACCGAGAAGCCATTTACGTGTAGGGGGCAGTAGTGACCGACGGGTCCACGACATCGGCGATACCCACGACCCGGGCGATCCAGCACCTCGCCCAGCGCTGGATTCAGGACGGCATGACCGCCGGAGCCCCCGGAACAGCGGGCCGGGGGTGGCGGTGGCGCCGGGACCGCGCCGTGCCGGCCCCCGGCTTCGTCTGCTCGCCCGCCGGGCTGTGGCTCGCCCTGGCCACCGTCGCCGCGGGCGCCCGCGGCGGGACCGCCGCCGAGCTGCGGACCCTCCTCGGTACCGCGGACCGGGAGGCCGCCCCGGCCGTCACGGAGGTGGCCCGGGAGCTGGCGACGACCGGAGCGCTGGGCGTGGCCACCCGGGTCTGGAGCCGGGTGCCCGTGCTGCGCGCGTACCGGGAGGCGCTGCCGGACGTCCGCTTCGACCCGATGGACCCGGCGGCCGTCGACGCCTGGGTGCGCGAGGCCACCGGCGGGCTGATCGAGCGGCTGCCGCTGGAGATCACCGACGACACCCTGCTCGCCCTGGTCAACGTCCTGGCGCTGAAGGCCCGCTGGGAGAAGCCGTTCGAAGGGTGGCGCACCCGGGACCTGCCGTTCACCGACGCGGCCGGGACGGTCCGCGAGGTGCCGACCATGGGCAAGGACGTGCCGGTGGCCGACGCCTGGACGGCCGGCGGGGCGTACGTCGTCGAGCTGCGCTGCGCGAGGGAGCCCGACGGCGGACCCGGGGCCCGGGTCCGCCTCGTCCTCGGTGAGCCGGGGGCGGGCCCGGAGCGGGTACTCCCCGTGGGCTGGGCGCCCCGGACCGCGGGAGTCCCGCTGGACACCGACCGGGTGACCATCGGGCTGCCCCGGCTCGCCCTGCGGACCCGGGTGCCCGTCACCGAGCAGCTGCCCGCCCTCGGCGTACGGCTGGCCACCTCCGACGACGCCGACTTCTCCGGCCTCTCGCCCGAACCCCTCCTCGTCTCCGACGTGATCCAGGAGGCCGTACTGAAGATCGCCGAGGAGGGCGTGGAGGCGGCGGCCGTGACGGTGGTCGCCATGGCCCCGGCGGGTGCCGCGCCCCGGCCGCAGCGGGTGCGGCACATCGCCTTCGACCGGCCCTTCGGCGTCGTCGTGCTGGCCGGGGCCGACGACGTACCCCTGTTCACCGCCTGGCAGGCGGACACCCCCGTCGTACCGGACGCCTGAGGGCTTCCGGCACCCCTCACTGACCTGGGCGCCCGAGGTCTTCCGGTACCCCCGCTGACCTGGGCGCCCGAGGCCCTTCGGGCGCCCCCGTCATCCCCACGGACGAATTCTTCCGGACCAAAGCAGGATGACAGTCAGGCAAAGAGGGGGTTGATTGGGTCTACCTCGTAGGGCAATGCGAGGCTTCATCCTGCATGGCCCCCACTCGAAGGGCGATGCATGGAACGGTGGGAGGGTCGGCGCAGCGTGGTGAATGCGGATCACAGTGTGCGCGGTGACGCGGCGGCGGACGCGGGAGCGAGAACGGGGCTGACCAGGGCCCTGCTCTGGCTGGTCGTGGCCGCGCTCGCGGTACGGCAGGTGGCGGTGGTGCTCCGGCAGCCACCGGGGGAACGGCTCCTCGATCTGGAGACCTGGATCGGGGAGAACGGCATCCTGCACATGACGGGCTCGCTGTACGACAGCGGCCGGTTCACCGGGACGCCCTTCGCCGGGCTCGTCCTGAAGCCGCTCACCGCCACGGCCCAGCAGACCCTGGGCGTGGCCTGGACGTTCGGGTCCCTGCTGCTCGTCGTCGCCCTCGGCCTCGTCGCGGCCAGGGCGCTGCCCGGTCCGGTGGGCCGCCGGACGGCCCTGCTCGCGGCCCCCGTCGCGATCAGCCTGTTCCTGCTGTCGCTGCCGGTCCGCAACGCCCTGCACCTGGGCCAGACCAGCATCCTGCCCGTCCTGCTGGTGCTGCTGGCCTGGTTCGTCGTCCGGGAGCACCGGGCGGCGGGCGTCCTCGTCGGTATCGCCGCGGCCTTCCAGCCGGTGCTGCTGCTCTTCGCCGCCCTGCTCTGGCTGACCGGCAGACGGCAGGCCTCGGTGAGCGCGGGTGCGACCTTCGCCCTCGCCACGGCCGCCGCTTGGGCCGCGGCGCCGAAGGACTCGTGGACGTACTGGGTGCACCATCTCGCGGGCGCCGGACTGGGGGAGCGGCCGGACAGCCTGGCAAACCAGTCCCTGCACGGGGCGCTGCTCCGGCTCGGCCTCGAAGGCCCCGTGGAGATCGCCCTGTTCCTGGTGCTCGCCGCCGGCGTCGTGGTCCTCGGGCTGCGGCGCGCGGTGCGGTACGCCGAGGACGGTCAGCTGCTCCTCGCGGTGGCCGTGACCGGCTGTGTCGTGGTCGCCGTCTCGCCGACCGCCTGGCAGCACCAGCTGCTCTGGGTGCTCCTCGCGGTCGTCGGCAAGGTCGGCAAGCGGGCCTCCGACCGGCTGGTCTGGCCGTCCGTGGTGGTCCTCGCCGTCACCCTGCCGGGCACGATGCTGCTGCCGAACATCGAGGTGCTCTTCCCGGTACGCGACAACATCCTGCTCCTCGCGGCGCTCGGCGCGGCCTGCCTCGCCCCGTTCCTGCCCCGCACCTCGCCGTACTGGCAGCACCCGGTCCCCACCGACTACGCGAAACCGGTCGCGGCGCGCTGGAGACGCGTGCCGCTCCTGCCGTTCTGGCGCCGGGTCTTCACCCGCCCCAACCTGCTGCTGGAACTCCTGCTCATCCGGGTCGTCTACGACGCGTACGCCCAGGTCCGCCTCGCCGCCCGGGCGGGCCGCCCGCTCGCCGAGGAGCACGGCCGGCAGATCCACGCCATCGAGCAGTGGCTGCACATCGACATCGAGCACTGGGTCAACCACACGGTCGTCAAGATCGATTGGCTGCGCGACTTCTTCGACTACTACTACTCCACGTTCCACTTCATCGTCCCGCTGACGATTCTCGGCGTGCTGTACGTGCGCCGACCCGCCGACTACCGCTGGGTCCGCTCCTCCATCGGCTTCGCCACGCTGCTCGCGCTCGTCGGCTTCTGGCTCTACCCCCTGGCCCCGCCCCGGCTGATGCCCGGCCTCGGCTTCATCGACACCGTCCACGGGGTGCAGGACTTCGCGAAGCCCGACTACGGGACGCTGACCACCGTCACCAACCAGTACGCGGCGATGCCGTCGCTGCACTTCGGCTGGTCGCTGTGGTGTGGTGTGGTGATCGTGATGCTGGCCCCGAAGCTGTGGATGAAGGCGCTCGGTCTGCTGCACCCCCTCTTCACCATCGCGGCGATCGTGGCCACCGCCAACCACTGGGTGCTCGACGCCGTCGGCGGCGCGCTGGTCGTGGCGGCGGGCTTCGGGCTGACGTACGTGCTGTCGGGGCCGCGGAAGCTGGAGACCGGGGAGAAGGAGGCGGCACCATCCGTGAAGTCTCCGCCCGCGGAACCGGCGGTCGACCCCGAGCCCGACCCTCAGCCCGACCCCGGCCCCGTACCGGCCGGGAAGCAGCAGGCGGCACACAGCGGGTGAGCAGGCCGAAGGGGCGCCGGGACGACGTCAACCGTCCCGGCACCCCTTCGGCGTGGATCGCCGCGTCCCTACATGGTCCGTCCGTCGCGCCCGCCCCGCCACTCGGCGGAGGGTGTCAGTGCCCCGGGGCGACGCTCACCTGGAGCTGTTTGATCCCGTTGAGCCAGGCCGACCGCAGCCGTCGCGGATCCTCCAGCAGTCGCAGATCCGGCAGCACATCGGCGATGGCGTTGAAGATCAGGTCGATCTCCATCACGGCCAGCGACTTGCCCAGGCAGAAGTGCGGACCGCCGCCCCCGAACCCGAGGTGCGGATTGGGATCGCGGGCGATGTCGAAGGTCTCCGGGGAGTCGAACACCTCCGGGTCGTTGTTGGCAGAGGAGTAGAAGAGACCCACCCGCTCGCCCTTCCTGATCCGCTGACCGCCCAGCTCCAGGTCCTGGGTGGCGGTCCGCTGGAAGGAGACGACCGGCGTCGCCCAGCGCACGATCTCCTCGGCGGTGGTTTTCGGCCGTTCCCTCTTGTACAGCTCCCACTGCTCGGGATGGGTGAGGAAGGCGTGCATGCCGTGGCTGATCGCGTTACGGGTCGTCTCGTTCCCGGCCACCGCGAGCAGGATCACGAAGAACCCGAACTCGTCGGAGGACAGGTTCCCTTCGCCCTCCGCCGCGACCAGCTGCGTGACGATGTCCTGGGCCGGGCACTCCTTGCGGGCCGCCGCCAGGTTCATCGAGTACGACACGATCTCCATCGCCGCCTCGGCGCCGACCTCCTCGGTGATCGCGTACTCGGGATCGTCGTACGCGGCCATCTTGTTGGACCAGTCGAAGATCTTGGACCGGTCGTCCTGCGGTACGCCGATGAGCTCGGCGATGGCCTGGAGCGGCAGCTCCACCGCGATGTTCGTCACGAAGTCGAAGGAGCCGTCCGCGTCCGCCGACGCGAGGGCCGTCTCGACGATGGACCGGGCCCGGGAGCGCAGGGCCGCCTCCAGCGAGCGCACCGCGCGCGGGGTGAAGCCGCGCTGGACGATCTGGCGGACTCGGGTGTGTTCCGGCGGGTCCATGTTCAGCATGATCAGCTTCTGCACGTCGATCTGGTCACGGCTGATCGTCTCGTTGAAGCGGATGACGGCGGTGTTGGTGTTCGAGGAGAACAACTCGGGGTGCGTGGAGACGTACTTGACGTCCGCGTGGCGGGTGACGACCCAGTAGCCCTCGTCGCCGAAGCCGGAGATGTTGGGCGGCTGGGTGCACCACCAGACCGGTGCGGTCTCCCGCATCAGGGCGAACTCCGGGTGCGGCACACGGTCTTGGAGGAGATCGGGATCGGTGAAGTCGAACCCTTCGGGCAGATGGGGGCAGCGCATGGGCACCTCTCCACTCCGGATCTGATCGCGAACCGTCCGAGACCGACGGGCGCGCCACTCTGCTTCTGACGGTCCATCAGGAATTGCCCGCAAGGTAGTAACGAGTTCTACAAGTGGCAAGAGCCGTGGCCGGATCCATCGCCCCGGGTGAGTGCGTGGCGGCGCGGAAGGGGTCTTCCGTTATGGAGTCGCGCGTGTGCGGTGCGTGCACGCCCCTTGCGCAGCCGGGCCGCCGTCATGAGACTGCTGGGCAGAACTAGAACGCGTACTAGTTCCTTCCGCGGGCGCCGGGACGCCCCCTGCGGAAGCGCGAGGAGAGGACGAGCTCATGGCCGCGGAACCCGTCATCGTCGAAGCCGTACGCACCCCCATCGGCAAGCGTGGAGGCGCACTCGCCAATCTGCACCCCGCCTATCTGCTGGGCGAGACCTACCGTGAACTTCTCGGCCGCACCGGCATCCAGGCCGACTGCGTCGAACAGATCGTCGGCGGCACCGTCACCCACGCCGGCGAGCAGTCGATGAACCCGGCCCGCACCGCCTGGCTGACCGTCGGTCTGCCCTACGAGACCGCCGCCACCACCGTGGACTGCCAGTGCGGCTCCTCGCAGCAGGCCTCCCACATGGTCGCCAACATGGTGGCCGCCGGGGTCATCGACGTCGGCATCAGCTGCGGCGTCGAGGCCATGTCCCGGGTGCCCCTGGGCAGCGGCTCCAAGCACGGCCCGGGAAAGCCCTGGCCCGACGAGTGGAACGTCGACCTGCCCAACCAGTTCGAGGCCGCCGAACGCATCGCCCGCAAACGCGGTCTGACCCGGGAGCGGGTCGACGCCCTCGGCCTGCTCTCCCAGCAGCGGGCGGCCGCCGCCTGGGCCGAGGAGCGCTTCAAGCGCGAGACGTACGCCGTCCAGGTCCCGACCACCGAGGAGGAGCAGGCGGCGGGCCAGGGCATGTGGCGGCTCGTTGACCGGGACGAGGGGCTGCGCGACACCTCGATGGAGGCGCTCGCCGGACTGAAGGCCGTCATGCCGAGCGCCATCCACACGGCGGGCAACTCCTCGCAGATATCCGACGGGGCCGCGGCCATCCTGTGGTCCTCCAAGCGCATGGCGCGGGCCCTCAAGCTGAAACCCCGGGCCCGGATCGTCGCCCAGGCCCTCGTCGGCGCCGACCCGCACTTCCACCTCGACGGCCCGATCGACGCGACCCGGGCGGTGCTCGGCAAGGCCGGCATGTCCCTGCGGGACATCGACCTCGTCGAGATCAACGAGGCGTTCGCGTCGGTGGTGCTGAGCTGGGCGCAGGAGTTCGAGACGGACCTCGACGGCCTGGAGAAGGTCAACGTCAACGGTGGCGCGATCGCGCTGGGCCACCCGGTCGGCGCGACGGGCGCCCGGCTGATCACCACGGCCCTGCACGAACTGGAACGCCGTGACAAGGAGTTCGCGCTGATCACGATGTGCGCGGGAGGAGCCCTGGCGACGGGGACGATCATCCAGCGCCTGTGAGCACAGCACCCGTGCCCGGAGAGGCTCTGGGCCACCCCTGCCCGAGGGATGCCTAGAGCCTGTCGGCCGCCTCGGGCTCCCCGAACGCGGCCCGCGCGTCGAACGCGGCGCGGCGGGTGGCCCGGCGCAGCGCCCTCAGCAGCGTCGGGCCGAGCGTGAGGGTCAGCACCACCGTCAGCACCGCCCGTCCCAGGTCCCAGCCCAGCGAGGTCGCCGCGCAGTAGGCGAGGAACCGCACCAGGTTCTCGTGCAGCGGGTCGCCCGCGACGAACGAGATCCCCGATCCGAGACCGGCGATGAGCGTCCAGCCCTGGAGGTTCATCACCGTGCCGTACGCGAACGCCGCCACGCACCCGTACAGCGCGAGCATCGCCAACTCGACCCGCCCGCGCAGCCGGTCGGGCCCCGGCAGCAGCCCCGCGCCCATCGTGAACCAGCCCATCGACAGCATCTGGAACGGCATCCACGGCCCGACCCCGCCCGTCAGCAGCGCCGAGGCGAACATGGTCACCGAGCCGAGCACGAAACCGAACCCGGGTCCGAGAACCCGGCCGCTCAGCACCATCAGGAAGAACATCGGCTCCAGCCCCGCCGTCCCCGCCCCGAGCGGGCGCAACGCGGCCCCGACCGCCGCCAGCACGCCGAGCATCGCGACGGCCTTCGCGTCCATCCCCGACTCGGAGATCGTCGCCACCACCACCGCGACGAGCAGCGGCAGCAGCGCCGCGAACAGCCAGGGCGCGTCCTTCGCGTGCGCGAGCCCGGAGCCGGCGTCCGCCAGCAGCGGCCACCCGAAGGCGACCACGCCGACGGCCCCGGTCAGCAGCAGCACGGCCACCGACTTCGGCCCGAGCCGCACGGGCCGGGGAGCCCGTTCGGTGACGTCCGTCATCTCCTTCACGCTCCCGCCTCCAGCGCCCCGCGCACCTGGGACACGGTCAGCCACTCCTGCGGGGCGAGGATCTTCGCCGTCTGCGGGGCGAACGCGGGGGAGGAGACCACCACCCGCCCGGTCGGGCCGTCCGCGACGACCTCCCCGTCCGCGAGGATCACCACCCGGTGCGCCAGCTCCGCCGCCAGCTCCACGTCGTGTGTGGCCAGGACGATCGCGTGCCCCTCGGCCGCGAGGCCGCGCAGTACGCCGACCAGCCGGGCCTTCGCCGCGTAGTCCAGGCCCCGCGTCGGCTCGTCCAGCAGCAACAGCGGCGGCCGGCCCGTCAGCACCAGCGCCAGGGCGAGCGCGAGGCGCTGCCCCTCGGACAGGTCCCGGGGATGGGTGTCGTCCCCGACCCCCGGCAGCAGCTCCGACACCAGCGCCCGGCAGGTGCCCTCCGCCGCGCCCGCGTCCCGGTCGGCGGCGGCGCACTCGGCGGCCACCGTGTCCGCGTACAGCAGATCGCGCGGCTCCTGCGGTACGAGGCCGACGCGGCGCACCATCGCCCGCGGGTCCGTCCGGGCCGGGGCCAGGCCGCCGACGCGCACGGTGCCCGCGGTGGGCTCGATCATTCCGACGAGCGCGCCGAGCAGGGTGGACTTGCCGGCCCCGTTGCGGCCCATCAGGGCCACCGTCTCGCCCGGGGCCACGGTGAGCGTCACCCGCCGCAACGCCTCGACCCGGCCGCGCCGCACCCCGAGCCCGTCGACCCGGGTGACCGGATCGGCGGCGGGGGTGGCGGACGCGCCGGACGTGCCAGGGCTTCCCGTGCGGTCCCGGCCCTGGCCCAGCAGCCGGGCGAGGCGTCCGGGGCGGGAGCGTTCCGCGGCGGCCACCGGCACCGGTGCCGCCGCCGAACCCGGCCCCGACGCCGGGGCGACGCCCGTCCGCACGGGCACCGCCGCTCCCGGCTGCTCCGAGGCCGGCGGGGCTCCCGGCGCCTCGGGCGGTGACGCGTCCGCCAGCCGCTCCCGCAGCCCGCCCGCCCCGCGCCGGGCGTCCCGTACCGACAGGGGCAGCGGGTCCCAGCCCGCCAGCAGGCCCAGCTCCACCACGGGCGGCCGGACCGGCGACACCTTCATGATCCCGGCGGGCGGCCCCATCACGGGGGCGGCGCCCGGGGCGGGCAGCAGGACGACCTGGTCCGCGTACTGCACCACCCGCTCCAGGCGGTGCTCGGCCATCAGCACGGTCGTGCCCAGGTCGTGCACCAGCCGCTGGAGCACCGCGAGGACCTCCTCGGCCGCCGCCGGGTCCAGCGCCGAGGTCGGCTCGTCCAGCACCAGCACCTTCGGGTGCGGGGTGAGCACCGAACCGATCGCCACCCGCTGCTGCTGGCCGCCCGACAGCGTCGCGATCGGCCGGTCGCGCAGCTCGGCCAGGCCCAGCAGATCGAGGGTCTCCTCGACCCGGCGGCGCATCACGTCCGGGGCGAGCCCCAGCGACTCCATGCCGTACGCGAGCTCGTCCTCGACGGTGTCCGTGACGAAGTGCGCCAGCGGATCCTGGCCCACCGTCCCGACCAGATCGGCCAGTTCACGCGGCTTGTGCGTACGGGTGTCGCGGCTGTCCACCGTGACCCGGCCCGACAGCAGCCCGCCCGTGAAGTGCGGGACGAGCCCCGACACCGTACCCAGCAAAGTCGACTTACCGACACCGGAGGGGCCGACGAGCAGCACGAGTTCGCCCTCGGGGACCGTGAGGTCGACCCCGGACAGCGTGGGACGCTCCGTGCCCTCGTACCGCACGGAGACCCGCTCGAACCTGATCACGCCTGCTCCTTGCCGCGTCGCACCGGTCTGTCGGCCACCGCCCGGTTCGACGGCGGTACGGGGGCGACCAGCGCGGGCAGCAGCCCGATCAGCGCCGCCGCCGCGGGCCACAGCGGCAGCACCGGCGCGGTCAGCGGTACGACCCCGGGGCGCAGCGCTTCCGGATCCACCGCCCCCGCCCAGATCATCGCCGCCGCGACCGCCGCACCCGAGCACGCCACCAGCCAGGCCCGCACACCCCACCGGTCCGGGCGATAGCGGGTCCGCACCGAACGCCGCCCGCCGAGCCGCAGCCCCGCCATCGCGGTGACCAGGCTGGCCAGCAGCAACGGCAGCCCGTACACCGCCCCCTGCGCGGCCAGCAGCCCGTACGTACCGGCGCACACCCCGAGCAGCCCGCCCAGGGTGAGGACGTTCGTGGTGTGCCGGACGGCCGCCGGGACCTGGGCCGTACGCCCGTACCCGCGCGCGTCCATCGACGCGGCCACCGCCACCGACCGCTCCAGCGCCCCCTCCAGCACCGGCAGCCCGATCTGCGCCACCGCCCGCACCCCGCCGGTCGGCCGCCCCCGCAGCCGGCGCGCGGTGCGCAGCCGGACCACGTCGGCCACCATGTTCGGCGCGAACGTCATCGCGACCACGACGGCGACCCCGGCCTCGTACAGCGCACCGGGCAGCGACTTCAGCAGCCGCGCCGGGTTGGCCAGCGCGTTCGCCGCGCCGACGCAGATCAGCAGCGTGGCCAGCTTCATCCCCTCGTACAGCGAGAACACCAGCTGTTCGGCGGTGACCCGGCCACCGATCCGCACACCCTGCGCCCAGTCGGGCAGCGGCAGTTCGGGCAGGGTCAGCACGGTGTGCGAGCCGGGGATCGACGAGCCGAGCAAGACGGAGAACACCAGCCGCAGCGCCACGACGAACAGCCCGAGCTTGACGAACGCGCCGTACGAACGGGCCCACGGCGCGTCCGTGCGCCGCGCCGCCACCACATACCCGGCGACCCCGACCAGCAGCCCGAGCAGCAGCGGGTTGGTCGTCCGGGACGCCGCGGTGGCGAGCCCCAGCGCCCACAGCCACCACGCCCCGGCGGGCAGCGCGTTGGCGCGGTCCGCCTCGGGGGCGCGCAGGGCGCGGCGCAGCAGCCGGGCCGGGGCCGACGCCGGGGAAGCGGTCACCGGCGGCGGCGGGCCTGGACGACGGCGGCGATGCCGAGCAGCAGGACGGCGCCGATGCCGACGAGGAGCCCGACGGACGGACCGCCGCCGCCGTCACCTTCCGCGTCCGCGTCCTCGCCCGATTCCTCGGCCGTCCTGGTCGGCTCGGACGGCTTCGCGCTGCCGCTGTCGCCGGACACCTGCTCGCCGCAGCCCGTTTTCGGATAGCCGGAGATCGCACAGAGCATGGCGCTGTCGTCGTACCGCAGCGGCTTCGCCACGGCGGCGAGCGCCTCCGCGCTGCTGGCGTCCGGCGCGACCTGCGCGCAGGCCGTGCGCAGGGCGGGCGGCTTCTCGCCGTCCGGGGCGTCCGTGGTCGTGCCCGGGTCGATCACCAGAGCCACCCGCTTCTTCCCGTCCTCCGCCGGGGTGTCCGCACAGATCGCCCCGAAGTCCGGGGCGCGGCGCGGCTGGTCGGCGTCGCCGGAGTCCTCGCTCACGGCGAACCGGAAGCCCTGGACCGTACCGTCGTCCGGGCGCAGGAGGGACGGCCCCTGGGTGGCGTACTCCCAGTTCTTGCCGTTGCCCTCCCAGAAGGACCAGTAGCGATACCCGGCGGCCTGGGCGCTCCCCGCGCCGAGCAGGACGGCGGAGGCGGCGACCAGGGCGGCGAGCAGCGAGACGACGGGAACGCGAAGCCGGGTGGCGGCCCGTGCAGGGCTCACGGCTGCTTCTTCTTCCCGCGCATGCTGAGCACGAAGCCGATGCCGGTGCCAGCGAGCAGCCCGATGCCGATCAGCCACCCCAGGCTCAGCCCGCCGTCGTCGCTGTCGGTGCCGCTGGAGGGCTGCGGACCGGTCGGCGTCGGCGAGGGGAGGGCGGTGGCGGCCGGCGAGGGGCCCATCGAGTTGAGCTGCTTGACGAGGTCGACGCCGCCGAAGCTGCGTGCGTCGGCGCCGGTGGCGTGCGCGGCGAGGATCAGCTGTCCGGTGGCGGCCGGGCCGCCCTGCTTCCCCCAGCCGGTGGCGTTCTTCTGCAGCCAGGCCACCGACGCCTTGGCCTTGTCGGTGTGCCCGGAGGCGGCGAGGGCGACGACCGCGTCCGCGGTGTTGCCGTAGTCGGGCTGCGGGTCGGAGTCCTCGGCGCCCGGCATCGGGGCCTGCTCCAGATACGGCTGCTTCTCCAGCGTGTCAGCGAGGAAGGAGGCGCCGTTCTGGGCGCTCTGCTCCGGGCTGAGGTCGTCGCCCTTGGTGCAGGTGGGGTCCTTGACCGCGTTGGACGTGCCGGAGGCGATGCCCTTGCCCATCAGACCGAGCACGGAGGCCGCGGTGGCGTCCATGTTGGCGGTCAGCTCGCCCTTCTTGTCCGGCTGGTAGGCGAACGCGCCGCCGTCCTTCTTCCCGCAGGCGATCGCCAGCGACTGGAGCGCGGTGTACGGGGTGCTGCCGTCCTTGGTGGTGAGCTCGTTGACCGGGACGCCGGTGCGGGCGAGCGCGCCGATGACGATGGAGGTGGAGTTCGCGTCGGACGGGCTGCCCGGGTTGTAGCCCCAGCCGCCGTCCTCGTTCTGCACGGACTTCAGCCAGTCGGCCCCGTTGTTGGCGTCCTCGCGGCGCTGGTTGATCTCGACGAGGGCCTGGACGGCGATGGCGGTGGCGTTGGTGTCCATCACCGTCGACGCGTCGCAGGGCTTGGAGGCGTCGGCCCGGTACGAGGGGAACGCCCCGCTGTCGCACTGCTGGCCCACCAGCCAGTCGACGGCCTGCGTCGACGGCGTGACGTACTCGATCTTCTGCGCGAGGAAGGCGAGGGACTGCCGCCACACCCCGTCGTAGGTGGGGTCCGTGGTGCCGTAGAGCCCGGCCGGCAGATCCGCCGACGGGGAAGGGCTCGGTGCGGCTACCGCCACAGGGGCGACCGCCACGGGGGCGGCGACGCCCAGGAGCACGGCGGTGGTCGCGAGCGCGGCTGCGCTGCGGCGTACGGTCATGGCTGGCTGGGCCTCTCCTGCGAGGGCCGGACTCCCCGGGCGCACGAGGGCACCGGGCTCCGGCCCCGTATGCCTCGACGGTGCCGGCCACCGGGGTTCCGGTGGCCCGAGCCGGTCACGCTCCGCGGAGGGCGGTCCGGCTGCCGTCGGGCGGACGGGTCACGGCTGGGGCGCTGCGCCGGAGAGTCTCCGGCGTCCCCTGTACGGGCATGATGACGACCTGCTCACTCTACCGGTCCGTAGGGGAGGGGCCGGGGGCCGCGCGTCGCGATGTACGTCACCGGGGTCGTCCCTGGTGGGGACGGGGGCGGCGGTGTACGTCACTGGGGCACGGGCCGCGAGCGGGCGGGGCGTCACACGGCGATGTACGTCACCGGGGGCCCGCCAGGGACGGCCTCCGCGCGGCCGAGCTTCACGAGCCGCCGCAGATGGGACTCGGCCTCCGACACGGCGATGGACCGCGAACCGTGCGGGATCTGCTCCCAGGGCCGGTTCCACTCCATCTGCTCGGCGAGCTGCCACGGGGTGAGCGGCGTGGCGAACAGGGCGAGGAGCCCGGTCAGCCGCTCCTCGTGGTGGTCCAGCAGCTCCCGTACGCGCCTGCCCGCATCGGTGAAGGCGTGCTGGTGCGCGGGCAGCACCTCGGCCACCCCGAGCCGGCCGATCCGCTCCAGCGAGGCGAGGTAGTCGCCGAGCGGATCGGTGACGGCGGTGTCGTCCGGGTCCTCGTACAGCCCGATGTGCGGACTGATCCCCGGCAGCAGGTGGTCGCCGGAGAACAGCCGCCCGTTCCCTTCCAGCCCGGCGGGATGCCGCTCCTCCAGATGGAGGCAGACGTGGCCCGGGGTGTGCCCGGGCGTCCAGACGGCACGAAGCCGCCGCCCGGCGAGGTCGAGCAGCTCGCCGGGGACGATCTCCCGGTCGGGCAGGGCGGCGCGCAGCCCGGGCAGGGTCCGCAGCCGCCCCCCGCTGCGGGCGGCGCGCAACGGGGCGAGGTGGTCGTCCGGCGCGCCGACGGCGGCGAGCTTGCGGACGAGGTAGTCGAGCCAGGTGCCGGGCTCGGATTCGCGGGTACGGCGGACGATCGCGGTGTCGGCCTCGTGCATCGCGATCCAGGCCCCGGACGCCTCGCGGACCTGGCCGGAGAGGCCGTGGTGGTCGGGGTGGTGGTGGGTGATGACGACGCCGTGGATGTCGGTGACGGCGGTGCCGAGGGCGGAGAGCCCGGCGACCAGGGTGTCCCAGGAGGCGGGATCGTCCCAGCCGGTGTCGATGAGGACGGGCCCCCGGTCGGTGTCGACGAGGTGGACCAGGGTGTGCCCGAGGGGATTGTCCGGGATGGGCACCCTGATGCTGTGGACGCCCCCGCCGTGATCGGCCACCTGCGTCCCGGTCCCGTGAGTCACCTGTGCCATGGGCTCCCCTTCTCCGCTTCGGCCTCCACTGTAACGAGAACTCGTTCCAGTGGTAGCCCGGGTCTACCAAATCGCGGGAGGGAGGGGGTCATTGACGCTGCGCCCCCCGTGGACTACTGAAACAAGAACTGATATCAGTTCTGACGACCAGTCAGTTGATGGAGTGTACTGGCGTACGGGGCCACGGGTTCACGGGTTCAACGGGAGGCGACGGCCATGACGGAACGTACGGAGCTGGTGGAGCACGGACGCCTGTTCATCGGCGGGGAGTTCACCGATCCGCTCTCCACCGAGGTCATCGAGGTGATCTCCCCGCACACCGAACAGGTCATCGGCTGTGTGCCACACGCATCGGAGGCGGACGTCGACCGGGCGGTCGCGGCGGCCCGCCAGGCCTTCGACGAGGGCCCCTGGCCCCGCATGACACTGGACGAGCGGATCGCGGTGATCACCCGGATCAAGGACGCCTTCGCCGTACGCCACGAGGAGTTCGCGCGCCTGATCAGCGCGCAGAACGGCACCCCGTACAGCGCGAGCGTCATGGTGCAGGCGCTGGCCGCGATGATGGTCTGGGACTCGGCGATCACGGTGGCGCGGACGTTCCCGTACGAGGAACGGCGCGACGGCGTCCTCGGCCCGCTGCTGGTCCGCCGTGAACCGGTGGGCGTGGTGGCGGCGGTGGTCCCGTGGAACGTCCCGCAGTTCACGGCGGCGGCGAAGCTGGCCCCGGCGCTGCTGGCGGGCTGCACGGCGGTGCTGAAGGTCTCCCCGGAAACCCCCCTGGACGCCTACCTCTTGGCGGAGATAGCGGAGGAGGCGGGCCTGCCGCCCGGGGTCCTCTCCATCCTCCCGGCCGACAGGGAGGTCAGCGAGTACCTGGTGGGCCACCGGGGCGTGGACAAGGTCTCCTTCACCGGCTCGGTCGCGGCGGGCCGCCGCGTGATGGAGGTGGCCTCGCGCAACCTGACCCGCGTCACCCTGGAGTTGGGCGGAAAGTCGGCGGCGGTGATCCTCCCGGACGCGGACCTGGAGGCGGCCGTGGCGGGGATCGTCCCGTTCGCGTGGATGATCAACGGCCAGGCGTGCGTGGCGCAGACGCGGATCCTGGCGCCGCGCAGCCGCTACGAGGAAATAGCGGAGGCCTTCGCGGCAGCGGCAGGGGCACTCCGCGTGGGCGACCCGTTGGACCCGACAACGGAACTGGGCCCGCTGGTGGCCCGACGCCAGCAGCAACGCTCCCTGGACTACATCAGGTTGGGCCAGGAGGAGGGAGCGAAGATCCTCACAGGCGGCAACGTACCGGCCTCCCAGGAGCGAGGCTGGTACGTCGAGCCCACCCTCTTCGGCTCGGTCGACAACTCCATGCGCATCGCCCGCGAGGAGATCTTCGGCCCGGTGATCTGCCTGATCCCGTACGCGGACGAGGCCGAGGCCGTCCGCATCGCCGACGACTCCCCGTACGGCCTCAGCGGCAGCGTCTGGACGGCGGACACGGAACGCGGCATCGACATAGCCCGCCGCATCCGCACGGGCACGTACAGCGTGAACACCTTCAGCCTCGACATGCTCGGCCCGTTCGGCGGCTACAAGAACTCGGGCCTGGGCCGCGAGTTCGGCCCCGAGGGCTACGGCGAGTTCTTCGAGCACAAGATGATCCACCTCCCCGCCGGCTACCGGGAGGCGTGATGGGCGACCGCTGGCACGTGGAGGTCGACCGCACGGTCTGCATCGGCTCCGGCATGTGCGTCAACCACGCGGGCGACGCCTTCCACCTGGACTCGGCCCGCCAGTCCCACCCGACGACGGAGAACCGCGACGCGGGCGAACACGTCCTGGCGGCGGCGGAGGGCTGCCCGGTGGAGGCGATCACGCTGACGCTGGCGGGGTCGGGGGAGGTGGTGTTCCCGCCGGAGGAGTGACCCGTTTCCAGTCTCGCTCTTCTCCGTGGCTACGAGGCTTGGGAAACTAGCCCAACGCGCGCAGCGGCGAGACTTACCGTGCGCGCCCGAAAAGTAGCTGAGCTGCCCTCCGACGTGATGGTAACCATCAGATTTTCATCTGTTTTGCGCCGGATGGAAACTTCCTTACACCCGGGATTTGCCCATCCTCGGATGTCTAGTTCATGCACTCCGGAAAAGAAGAGGTAGAAGGTGAAGGAGTTGTACTCCTTTTCCCTCCACTCGGGCCTGATGCGCTCCGGGGTCTGGGCAGTCTGGAAGCCCAGCGTGATGCTGTCTTTCCGCTCATCTGCAAGCATGTGGAACAGGTCGCAGCGGCTGAGGTCGGGTCCCTCGTCGTACAAGCTATAGATGGATTGAGGGTCATCGAGGAAGCGGGGCCAATCAGCGGTCATAGAAATTGCTCACATAGGTGTCGGGGATGGAGGAAAATCTGCGTGCGTCGATTGGGCGCAGGAAGCTGTGAGAAACCTCGTCTGATCCGGATTCGGTAGCTCGGAAGGAGCTGATGTGGCCGATAGTAAGGGAATTGCTGCAGTTGAATTGGAATTCTAGGCCTGCGCCACTGATGTTCGTTTGAATTGTCCAGTCGTTCAGGAAGGAAATGTCGATGTCAACGAATGTTGAGGGAATCCAACCGTGTACCGTAAGGTCATCGACAGCTGCAAACTGGAGATGTGCCTGCAGGGTGTTGTGCCCAAGTGTGGACCATTCGCGCGGGGCATGTTCCGGATATTCAGGAAAGTCGATCCGAGTCGTCAATGCGGGCCCGCGCCAGTCAATATGAAATGATCTCAGGCGTACAGATTTCAGAGGCGGAATGGCGGAGTAGAAAGAACCTAGAGGGTGCGGGTTTCTTAGTAGATCAGCCCAGTGATTTGTCATAGTAGTAATGTTCCTCGGTTCCGGGTATTTGGCCATTTCGAGTGTCATCGAACGGTCTTACGTGGATATGTGCTGGCTGATATCCGGGCTCCCCTGGTTTTTGGTGTCCGAAGTGATGGTCTTGGAATACGACAATATCTCCGGATGCTGATTCGTACCACTCCTCGGTATAGTATATGGGCTGGTGGTTCTCGTCCATAAGTTGCTTACTGCCCTGCCACGGAGGAGTGGTGGCCTTAACCCAATTATCCACATCAAACGGCTCCGCTCCTTCGGGTACACCAGCTTCTCTAAGCGCCCTGCTTTTTGCATCAGCGAGAGATGGTGGAGGGCAGGGACCGAGGCCAAGCGGATCTGCCCAGGTGTGCGGATTCCCCACGTAGGCAACAGGGTTCGATGCTGGAACCAGCCCAAGTGGGTCAACGGTGAAGTACCGTGATATCTCAGGGTCGTAATAGCGATGAAAGTTGTAGTGGAGGCCGGTCTCCGGATCAAAGTACTGGCCTGGGAAGCGGAGTGGCGTGTAGGTCGTACTGTGCACGGCCCAGCTTGTTACACCCCAAAGAGTGTTGCGGGCGTGCCATGCGATTTCCCCCGACTCGTCAATAAGCTCCGTAGGGCTGCCCACAAGGTCGGTGACTATGGTAAAGAAGCGCTCGTTGATTGATTCCTGAGACAGGTCCGAAGGGAGAATGCGTTCAGTCTGGGTCAAAGGGCGAAAACCGTCATGATCCCAAGTCAGGACTATCGATTTTCTTTGGGATGGAGCGGGCGTCACCTGTTCGCACAGGGTGATGCCATCCCAGGTGAACCAGGTCCGTTCTGCTACAGATTCACCGTCTCCGGCCATGCGTTGCTTTGCGATGCGCCGCCCCAAGGGATCGTATTGGTAGCACCACCGCGTGCCATCAGGTGTGATGACAGAGCTGATTCGGTCCTCAGTGTCCCAGCTGTAGTGCCACGTATCCGGCTTGCGGGAAAGGCGGATCCTCTGACGGAGAATTACCCGACCGTGCGCATCATGCTCGTACCGAGTGCGGCCAGCGCGAGTAATTCGCGTGCCGGCGTAGGTACGCGTGCCAGATGCTTCCTGGCTGGCATGTGAGTCGGGCCAGCTTGCCTGGACCTGGTTTCCTACTTGATCGTAAGCGTAGGCCTCGGTCCAGTTCGCTGCGTGGACGCCGGTGACGCGACCTGCGGCATCTACATCGAATCGGCGGTTTCCTTCGATTGCATCATGGATGCCAACGAGATTTCCGTCTGCGCGGTAATCGTATGTGCGGCTACGAAGTACGCGATTGTGTGCGGAAATTCTCTGGCCCGTGAGACGACCTGCTGCGTCGAACTCGTGTGTCAGTTGCGTCGCGTCTCCCAGGTGACGGCCTACTTCGCGGCCCGAGGCATCGCGAACGAACGTCATGATCCGTCCGGATGCGGAGAGTTCCGCAGGCAGCCCGACCGCATCAAATGCCCATGTGCTCACCGCACCAGTGGGCGTGGTGCGAGAGACGCGCCGTCCAAGTGCATCGTGGCCGTACGTGAGGGTTCGGCCGTTCACCGTTTCAGACCTCAGGCGGCCGTGACGGTCGCGGAGGCGAGTCAGTACAACGTCCGGACTTTCTGCCCGGGCTAGCTGATCGAAGATGTCGTACTCGTAGGTCGTGACGATGCCAGCCGCATCCTTCTGCAGGATTTGACCGAGCTCGTTGTGCGAGTAACGAGTGGTCTCACCAAGATCATTCGTGCGTCCGACTAGATGGCCACAGGCGTCGAAGTCGTAGGTGAGCGTGCGATTGTCGAAGTCGGTCTCCCTAGCTACGCGGCCTGTTGCATTGTAGTTATAATCCCACGTCATTCCGAGTGGGTTTCTTACTCGGACTAGCTGCAGATTAGTGTTGTGGTCAAATTCGTAGCGTGCGCCGTCGGGCCCTGTGCGCGACTTCATGAGGTCGAAGTGTGTGTACTGAAAATAGGAAACGCGACCCATAGCGTCGGTATAGCTGAGACAGTTTCCTTCGCCGTCATGTGTCCATGATTGCGTGGTGCCGTCCACATTGGTGCGGCGAGATAGCTGGCCCCCGACAGTCCACTCGAATGTAGCGACTCTCCCGGCTGAGTCTGTGAGCGTGACCAGTCGGCCGAACTTGTCGCGCTCGTACCTGACAGATGCTCCCGAGGGGTCAATTATCTCTACCGGAAGTCCGGCGTCATCACGCCGTACGACGCAGCGCTCTCCCAGAGGGTTCTCGATGGACACAAGGTGCCCAGCCCTGCTGTAGGAGAATTTCGTTGTTGCCCCCGAGGAGTCAGTGGCCGAGAGTCGGTTCCCTCGGGCATCAAACGTTTGCCGGGTAATTGTTCCGTTCGCGTTCTTGATGCGTACAGCTAGACCCAGACTGTTGTACTCCGCCTCCAACTTTCGACTGTCGGGGCGTACCACCGTCGTCAGCCTGCCGTGGTCGTCGTAGACGGATCGACTGACGTTCCCCAACGGATCGGTGACGGAAAGCAGTCGGTGAAAGCGGTCGTACTCGAAGCGGGTGACGCCACCCAGAGCATCGATCTCGGTCACGACTTGGGCTCGATCGTTGATTACATAGCGCGTGGTGTGCCCGAGACCGTCCGTCATGGACGTCATGCGCAGGCCTGTTTTGGGGTCTGTGCCATCCCAAGTGAAACTGGCTTCGAGGTGGCCGTCCGTGCCCGACTGGTAGACGCAGCGGTTGAGATCGTCGTAGACGTACTCGTAGCGGCTGTCGTTGGTGTCCATCCACGCAGTGATGCGGCCCAGGTCGTCGCAGTCGAAACGTAGAGGCAGGCCGGAGGAGTTGGTGACCGCCGTGAGGTGGCCGTCCGTGTAGCCGTACCGCATGATTTCCTGGTCGGTTCCGTCCGGTGCGGCACCCGCCAAGTGCAAGGCGGTGACTCGCCCTTCGGCCGTTGTGAGTTTCAGGTGGTAGCCGCCGTGGTGGACGATGGACGTTGGCGCACCCGCCTCGTCGTATTCGAAGGCGATCCAGCGGCCGTTGCGGTCGTCGATCTGGGCCAGCAGAGCCAGGTCAGGATTCTGGTCGGCGAAGCGCAGAACTTGGCCGGTTTCCGGGTCTGTGATGGTGTAGCCATCAGGCACCCGGTCGAGAGGCCACTGCCGACCGTGTGTGGGCATGACGGGGACACCAGGCGCGGGGTGCGGGTAGGCCAGCAGACTGCCCTGGTCGCAAGTGAATATGACACCCTGCGCGTCTATCTCCAGGCGCTGGTCGACTGTGCTCGACCAGCCGGTGCCGAACCAGCGACCGCTCCGGTACGAGGAATCGAATACCCGGGAGAAGACGAGAGGGAGAGATCCAGGGAGAGCAATGTCCGTCTGCGGCATGAGCATGCGCCCGGTCGCCACATCGATCGGATCGCCCGCGCATTTGACTTCGTTGCACTGCTTTCCATTGGAGTTGGGCGACTCCTCGTGCCCTTCGCGCGCCGGCCCCGGCGGCTTCTGCGGGCCCTCAGGCCCGCCGCCCTTCCGCAGCCCTGCCCGCAGACCACCCTTGAGCGCTCCGGCACCCTTCGTTCCGACTGCCTCCGGGAGCAGGCGGCCGAAGAACTCGGACGGGTCGCTCTTGGCCGCGTCCCAGGCGCTTTCCAGGGCACGGTCGGGGTTGGCGACCGTCCTGGTCAGGCCGGACAGCGTCATGCTGACGCCCTTGTACATCTCCGCCGGGTGGGTCAGGTTGTACGGGTCGAGAGGATTAGTCTGGCGGAGGAAGCCCATCAGGCCGCCGACACCCTTGAGTACGCCCCCGCCGAAGTGGGCCAGCTCGACGCCCTGCGAGAGGCCGTAGTCGTACACCTCGTTCTTGAGCCGGGCTGCGCCCTTCGGCTCATTCGGTGCGTGCGCCATGGCCGCGGTGATCGCGCTCTCGGCCCGCCCGCCCGCCTCGTTCCGTATGCGTCGGGCGTCCTCCAGATCGTCCTGAGCCCGCTTGCGCTTGCTCACACCCGGGTCGGAGAAGGTGCCCGGGTGGGGGAGGGGACCGTCGCCGTTGCGAGCCGCGTTGTACGCGTCGACCTTCTTGTTGAATGCCGCGACGGCCTTCTCGGAGTCCCGCGTACCCTCCTTGTAGAGCGCGATCGCCGCACGCGCCTTGCTCTGGGCACTCGTGACGGCCGACGCATACGTCTCCAGCGCCTTCGCCGCGTCCTCGAACGAGTCCGCCGCGCGCAGCCAGTCGGTGGGAAGCGTCGAGAACTTCTTCCGGAAGGTGTCGGCTGCTTCGCCGCGCCAGTGACCGGAGTCGAGCTTCTTCATCCCGCCGCCGACGAGGTCGAAAGCCCGTTGGAAATCCCGAAGATTCTTCACCGTCGCGGTGATCTTCTCCGGTCTCCCATGAATCAGCTCGTCCGCCTCTTCGCTCTGCCCGAGTTGCTTCTCCCCGATCTCCGCACCCAGCGAGGACGCGGTCTCGTCACCCCAGTCCTCGACCTTGTCGGCCCAGTCGTGCGCACCGATCTTGTCCAGCCCCGCGCCGACTTTGTCCGTCGCCGCGTCGATGCCTTCGCCCAGGAGCTCCTTGCTCTTGTCGAGCCCCTGGACGGCCCCGTCGACGACCTTGTCGAGCCCCCCTCGCCAGTCCACCATCAGCGGTTCTGCCCCCATCGCGGTTCTTCGGCCTGCGCCACGGTCTCTTCCGAAGGATTGAGGTGTTTCTCAGCCCAGGCGTCGATTCCTTCACGCTGCTCTGCGTCTGCCCCCGAGGCGTCCAGCAGCGCGTCTCCGACGTCGTACGCGGTGTCCTTCCACTGTTGCTTCACCTCACCGTGGGCCTCGGTGAACGAGTCCACGCTCCAGTCCGGGTTGTCCCAGGCATGCTGCTTGCTGATCGAGTCCCAGCTCATGCCCTTGACCTCGTCCTCGGACAGGTACGGGTTTCCATTGGTGGAGTTCACCGCGATCTTGAGCGAGTCCTTGATGTACTGCTCCTGCTCGGCGAACGAGCCCACGGACAAACCCAATCCGGCAGCGAGGGCGTTGCCCCGCTGAGACAGCGCCCGTACCCCCCACTCCCACCGATTGCAGAACGTCTCGAACTTCGACGTCAGCCCGCCGTGTCCCAACTCCAGCCCTGAGAGGGCGAGATCCGAGAACCCTCGGCCGGCCGTTGCCTCGCCGGTCATGCCGAGTTCCTTCAACTCCGTGTGCGCCAGGTCGATGCCTCGCGCGATTTGCGCCAGCGTCGCCGGCGGCACGTTCAGATCCGCGTTCTCCCCGCTCATCCCGTCTCCCCCAGATCGACTGCCACATGGTCGGGCACGATGCCCGCGACCGGCGGAAACAGCACGCCGTTGGTGCTTCCCGCGTCCAGCGCGACTCCCGCGGGGCCGGGCAGCATCGGCACCATCGCGTCCAGCAGGCGCGCACCGAGAATTGTGCGGTACGTCCACTCCCGATCGCCGTCGCCCTGTGCTTGTGCGAACCGTGCGAGGGCTTCTTCGTTGGAGAAGGCACAGATCCAGCGGACGCCGTTCTGATCCGCCGTCCACAGGCTTCCGTACGGGTCGAACGGAACCAGAACCGCCGTTCGCCGGAACTCCCCGAGCAGAATCGCGAACTCGCGCCGGGCGGACGCCAGCGCATGCACCTGCTCAGGCTCCGGCTTCGGCTCAGGCACCGGAGGTGCCGCTTTCGCCGGGCGCTCGGGTACGGTCCAGTCGGCCAGATCGGCGAGCCTGGACCGGCGGCCGGGCTCAGGTATGTCATCCCCGTGGTCAGTCACGTAGGGATGCTGTCATGGTGCTTTGCTGAGCGGCAACGACGAAATGCGGCCAGGCGCGTTTCTGCGGTGAGAGGCCGGTCACTGTGCCGAACGCTCTTGGTCGGGACTACGCCAAGTTGCTGACGAAAACCCGCCAGGCGTTGTGGCCGAAGGTTATGGCCGGGCCGGCGGGGCGGGTGCTGTCGCGGACCGGGACCAGGTGGGGGAGGTTCGGGGCGACCTCCACGCACTCGTTGTTGCCGCCGCTGTACGAGCTGGTGCGCCACCGTGCGCCCGACAGGTCCGGCGTGCTCTGGTGTGCGCTGTTCATGCTTGATGCTCCTCGGCCCTGCGATGGATGACAGCGCGGGACTCGGCCGGGGAGAGCGCGGATGTGCGCGCGGCATCGAACAGGTCTTGGTAGCGCGAGACGTCCGCCTCCCGTTCCAGCCACATGGAGCCGGACGGATTGTCCGCCAGCACCACGTCGAGCGCCCCCTCCTCGGGAAAGCCCAGCACTACGTACGGGCCGAACATACTCGCATGAGCCCCGCGCGAGAACGGCAGCACCTGCACCGTCACGTTCGGGCGCTCGGAACTGGCCAGGAGATGCTGAAGCTGATCGTTCATCACCTGTGCACCACCGACTTGTTGGAGGAGGACGGCTTCCGACACCACGGCCCACAGCTGTAGCGGAGTGTCACCCAAGAGTCGTTCCTGCCGCGCCAGGCGGACTTGAACGAACTTCTCGATCTCGTCAGCCGTCTTCCACTGGCGCGAAGCCACGGTGACCGCGCGAATGTAGTCCGGGGTCTGGAGCAGTCCTGGAATCAACTGTGCCTGAAAGGTTCGGATGGACCCCGCCATCGCCTCCAGCGCGATGTAGTCGCGGTAGGTGTCGGCCAGTACGTCGCCGTACTGGTTCCACCAGCCCTCCCGACGCCTGCGGTTCGCCTTGCGCGCCAGGGAGGCGAGGCGGTCCCGGACCTCGTGGTCGGAGAGCTGGTACGCGTGCAGCATCGCCGTCAGGTCGGGGAGCCGCACTGCCACGCGCCCGTTCTCGATCCGGCTGATCTTGCCCTTGGTGCAGTCCAGAGCCTCCGCTGCCTGGTTGGTCGTCAGTCCGGCCTTCTCGCGCAACTTCCGTAGTTCGTCTCCCAGTTGGCGGCCGAGGACGGTCGAGGTGTTGGTGGCAGTGCTCTTCGTCTGCATGTGAACACCTTTAGCAAAGTAGAGGCTCTGTCGGGATCCGGATACCCGAAAGGATGAAAAGTGATGCCAAGGCTATTGGCAACGTTGCAGTTTCGGATGGTGCGCACTCATTCTGTCGGTGGCGGGTGGAGTGCTCCGGTGAACTGAACTCACCCGCACGGGACTTCGGTTGAGCTTTGACCCCTTGGAGACGGTGATGGGTGAACTGTGTGAAGTGAACTTTCGGCTGGCCCGCAGCCGCAGCAGCGTCCCCCGGGCCCGCGCCCTCCTCCGCGCCAAGCTCGGGGAGTGGAGGGCCGGGCAGGAGGTGGTCGAAACGGCGGAGTTGGTGCTCTCCGAGCTGGTCACCAACGCCGTGCGCGTAGCCGTCCCCGGCGACCGGATGATCGGCGTACGCATCGAGGTCCGGGATCAGGGCGCCTGGCTTCGGCTGGAGGTGAGTGACGCCGGTGATGGCCGCCCCGAGGTGCGGTGGCCCGGTGAGTTGGACACGGGCGGGCGCGGGCTGTTGATCGTCGACGCGTTGGCCTTCTGCTGGGGGGTGAAGGAACGGCCGGCCGGGATCGGGAAGACCATCTGGGCGGAGGTCGTGACCCCGGCTGCCGTTCCCGCGCCGACGACGGTCCACCCCTCGGTGATGTCATGACGTGGTTCTGGCGTGTCCTCCGGCGGCGTTCGGTGCTGCCCGACAGGCCCCTGTTTCGCGGCACCCTGATTCAGCTCGTCGACCGGCGGGCGGTGGTGATCCGTGGGGCGGGTGCGCCTGCCGTACCCGTACGGGAGTCGGCCCTTCGGTGCGACGGGCGTGGCTCACTGCGTGGGCAGGTCCGGATCGCTCGTCACTTCGACTGCCCCCACCCCCGTATCTCCGCAGCCTTGGGGATGGCGTGATGCGCCTTCTCCTCGACACAGCTGTGATCCTGTGGTGGCTTGACGACACACCTCAGCTGTCCGAGGAGGTCAAACGCCTCCTCGATTCGGCCGACGCCGTACACATCAGCGCCGTCTCTCCCTGGGAGATCACCTTCAAACAGCACCTCGGGCTGCTGGAAGGGCCGGGTGACCTGGCCGAGCGCGTGCGCGACCTCGCCTTCCCCAGCCTCCCCGTCACCGCCGCCCACGGCGTTCGGGCCGGGCGCCTGCCCATGGTCCACGAGGACCCCTTCGACCGGCTGCTCATCGCCCAGGCGCAGGCCCATCGGCTGGCCCTCGTCACGCGTAACGCCTGGATCCCGCAGTACGACGTGACGGTTGTGCGGGTCTGATCGCACGAGGGTCAGCACCAGGTCAGACCGCCGGTTCGCCCTCCGCCTTCGGCCGGAGCATCCCCTCCGGCGCCCGCCGCAGCGCCCTGATCGCCGGGACGCTCAGCATCACCGCCAGCAGCGCGCACGACATCACCGACGAGAAGATCAGCACCTCGTTCGCGCCGAACGCGTCCGCCGCCGGGCCCGCCAGGGCGCGGCCCAGGGGGATGACCATGATGGAGCCCGCCACGTCGTACGCCGAGACGCGGCTCAGGACCGTCAGCGGGATGTGCGACTGGACGCTCGTCGCCCACATCACGCCCCAGAACGCGAAGCCGTATCCCGCGATCACGTGGGCGACCGCCGTGGCCGTGAACGACCATTCCAGCGCCGGGGCCAGCGGGTTGAGCGCGAAGCAGAGCATCGCGAGGGCTCCCGCGACCAGCGGGCGGCGCGGGCGGACCCGCATGCCGATCAGGCCGCCGATGATCGTGCCCGCGCCGTCCGCCGAGGCGATCCAGCCGTACCCGCTCGCCCCGTGCTGCTCGATCATCAGCGCCGCGCCCAGCGGCAGCGCCGGGCCGAACACGAACAGGCCGTACACCGACCAGACCGCGATCACGCCCCACAGCCACTGGCGGGACCGGAACTCCTGCCAGCCCGTCGCCAGCCTGCGCCACATCGGGGCGTCGCCCTCGTCGCGTTCCGTGTGCAGCTTGCGGAGGGGGAGGAGGACGAGGGCGCTGAGCGCGTACGCCGCCGCGATGACGATGTACGAGCCCGACACCTGCCAGTACGCGACGAGGATGCCTGCCAGGCCCGGGCCCAGCAGGGTGCTCAGCGCCTCGGAGATCCGCAGCAGGGCGTTGGCCTTCTGGATGTCCTCGGCGACCCGGGGGACCATGCTCGCCATCCCGGGCTGGAACATCGCCGTCGCCGCCCCGCTCAGCGCCATCAGCCCCATGATCTGCCACAGCGGGACGCTGTCCGAGGAGAAGAGCAGCGTGGCCAGCGTGAGCATGGCCAGCATGCGTGCCACGTCCGCGCAGATCATCATCAGCTGCGGCGTGAACCGGTCGGCCAGCACCCCGCCGAACAGCACCAGCAGCACGATCGGGGTCATCCACGCCGCCAGCGCGTACCCGACGCCGCTCGCCCCGTGGCCCGCCCCCAGCACCGCCGTGGTCAGGGAGACCATCAGCATGCCGTCGGCCAGCAGCGACGCGCTGCGGGCCGTGAAGAACAGCCGGAACCGGGTCGACCGCCAGGGGCTCGGCAGCGTGGCCGGCTGCTGCGGGAGGGTCGTGTCGTCAACGCTCATGTCACACCTGCCGGCTTCTGCCGGTCCCTTCATCGATGGTGTTCAGCCGACGCCACGCGTCGCTCCGGTCCGGCTCGGTGGGTGGGTTCCCGATGATTACGTAGCGGTGGGGCGCCAGGACCCCCGAACCGGCGGCCGGGATGAGTGCGGTCAGCGCCCGGTGGGCCTCCTCGGGCGCCAACGGGGTTTCGCCGCAGGCGATGTACGCCGTCAGGTGCGGCTCCGCGCCGGACGCCTCGCCCGCAGTGCCGTCCGTGTCGGCCACACCCGCTGCGGAGCCGTACGGTCCTGGCTCCTCGGCCACGTGCACCGGCAGCCCGCCCACCGCCCGGCCGAGCGTCTCGCGCACGGCGTCGGGTGAGACCCAGCAGCCGTCCACCCGCAGCCAGTCGGGCCCGCGTTCAGCGGGACGTATCCCCGTCACCTCGGCCAGCGCCTCCATCGGCACATCCCCGGCGGCGGCCGCCTCCAGGAGCAGGACCAGCCCGGAGAGGAACCCCTCCGCCTCCTCAGGGGTGAAGACCGAGGGAGCGGCCCACAGGGAGATGTGCAGTTGGGGAGTCGTCCGGTACGTGAAGGCGAGCATCCGGGTCGGCAGCGCCTGGGGCGGCCCCCACGTCAGCTCCTGCTCGGCGTCGCCGCCGTTCTGCATTTCGGTGCCCAGGAGCGGGGCGGGCAGGGCGCTCACGTCGTTGAACACCACGTCCCGGCCGAAGTGGCTGCCGCGCTCGGCGGTGACCCGGTCGATCATCTCCCACAGCCGTACGGAGTCGAACTGGCTGTGCCGGTAGGCGTTGAGCACCGCCCCCCAGGTGCGGGAGACCAGGGCGTCGAAGGCGGGCACCCGGACGTCCAGGTGCAGCAGCGCGTCCTGGGACGTGGTGGTCACCGAACGGGCGACCCGCGCGTGGAACCGGTTGGCGCTCGGGACGGCGGTGACACAGCTGTCCTGGCCCGCCCGGTGTGCCACCAGGGCGCACCAGGCGGCCATCAGCACGGTGGCCTCGGGATGTCCGGTGCGGCGGGCCGCCCCGGCGAGCGCCTGGCCGCCCCGGCGGGAGCGGAGCGTCAGCTGCCGGGCCTCCTCGTCGGTCCCCGGCCTCCTGCCGCGCGGCTCCGCGAACATCTCCTGCGGCCCGGTGCGGAGGATCCGCTCCCAGTACCGCAGGGACGCCTCCGACTTCCGCAGCCCGGCCGGGGACGCCTCCACGGCGGCCAGGTCGACCGGAGGCAGGGACGTGAGCTCCGGCAGCTCCTTGCCCGCCAGCAGTTCGGCGAACTCCTCGCGCAGGATGGCCATCGCGCTGCCGTCCGCCACCGCGTGGCTGAACGCCAGTGCCACGTAGGCCGGTTGTCCGGCCACGGTGAGCAGGGTGATCCGCACCGGGAACTCCCGGTCGAGGTCGAAACGCCCGGCCCGGGCCGCCCGCGCCACCGACTCCGCGTACTCCGCCGGATCGCCGGGGAGTTCGGCGTGGTCGAGCACGGTCACCGTGAACGTGCCTTCCGCCGTCACGACCTGGCCGACCGGTGCCGCGCCCGGCGGGTGCGGGAAGGTGGTGCGCAGCCCCTCGTGCCGTACGGTCAGGGCCCGCAGGGCGTCGGTGACGGCCGCCGAGGTGGTGCCCTCCGGGACGGGCCACACATCGTGGATGTTGATGTGGGTCGGGTCGTCCCGCAGGATGCAGCGGATCATGTTGGCCTGGCCCATGGTGACGGGGCCCCGGCGCTCGTCACCGCCCGCGTAGGCGACGGTGACCGTGGTCGTGGTGAGGGGCGGAGGGTTCTGGTGCATGGTGTCCTTGCCGACGGCGGGGGTCATCGGGTCACGGCCAGGCCCGCTTCGGCGCTCGCACGGGTCAGGGCCTCCCAGTGGTCCATCAGGTGCGCGAAGTCGGCCATGTCGTCGCGGGCCTCGTCCAGGAGCCGGGAGCGGCCGTCGGCGAGTGTGTCCGCGACCGTTGTGTAGCGGCCGCCGAGCCGGCGGTACGCCCGGTCGATGACGTCCAGGCGGCGGGCGACGTCCGTACGGTCGAGGTCCACGCTGTCCCGGACGTAGCCGGCCACCACGGACGCCTGGATGTGGCCCTCCGCGTCGAGCAGCGCGTCACCGGCCGCCGCCGTCCTCGCGTACACCGTGTTCAGATACGCCTTCGCCAGAAGGAACTTCGCGAACCGGAGCTGATACGCCAGGAACCCGGCGTCCGTACGCCGCTCCTCCGTATGGAAGTTGACGATGTGCCGGTTGTGCCGGAGGCCGGGCAGCTGGGCGTTGTGGGCGAGGTGGAGCAGGAAGTAGTCGGTGCCGATGGTGTCGGGCGCGGGCGGCAGCGGGACCCTGCTGTACAGCTCGTGGTCGAAGCCGATGTTGCACATGTCGACCTGCGTCGGGCTGATCGGGGCGAGCGCGGTGCGGTCGCCGTCGAATGGAGCCGTCCCCGCGCCCCGGAACGACGCGTCGATCAGGTGCTTGCGCCAGATCTCCGGGTAGCCCTCGGGCAGCGACAGGCCGACCAGTTCGCCGTACGTGTCCGGGTCCAGGTCGCGGATCTCCGCGACGTCCACCGACATCTCGCCCACGAAGGAGCCGCCGGCCACCGCCACCCGCCGGTCTGCCGAACCCGGTGGCAGCTTGCTTCGCGTCGCCGACTTCCGTACATCGTCCGCACGTTGGCCCAGGTAGGTCAGCTCCTGGTGGAGGGGGAAGACCGGATCGCCGTCGACGTACTGGTAGCGGCTGTCGGAGTCCCGGCGGTGGACGGACGTGCAGCCGAGGGCCTGGGCGATGAGGAACGCCCGGTTGGTGCAGGCCCCGTAGGAGACCCGGGACGGCAGCATCAGCTCCAGCAGTCGGTCTGCGGACGACGGATTCCCGGCGGACCGGGCCGTCACCTCGCGCAGGAAAGTCCGCTGCTCGTCCTCGTCGAGGTGGTGGACGGTCACCCCGGGCTGCGCGACCAGCGCGGCCACCGCCTGCCGGTGCTCGGCGAGCACCGGCGCGGGGGAGGAGTCCAGGATCAGGAGGTGGACCTCGACCCCGAACTCCCGTGCCCCGTACGTTGCTTCCTCGGCAATTGCCGTGATCGTCCCGGTGCACGCCCGGTGCGTGGGCAGGGTCAGGCAGACGCGGCGCACGAAGGCTCCCCGCTCCGCGCGGCGGGTGCCGTGCTCCCGGCGTCCTCGGCACCCTCGACCGGGTCCTGCCACGAGGCCTGCCCCAGCAGCCTGCTGCCCAGCGGGTTCAGCTCGGCCGTCGGGTAGCGCTTGGACTCGGGCAGCACCGGGTCGCCGACCAGGGTGCGGTTCCAGCGCGGGGTGCGCAGATGGCGCCAGGACTCCACCCGGGACTTCCGCAGCCGCTCGTGCTCCTCCAGCGCGGGCATCATCGACAGGTACTGCACGGCCCGCACCCCGTTCTCGGAGAGGTTGCGCGCCACTCCGTGGGCCAGCAGGCCGTTCCAGATGAGCAGGTCACCGGGGCGCAGATCCGGTCGTACGACGGGGAGTTCATCCCGGTCGATGGCCGGGCGCAACGGGTCCCGGTCCGCGGGCTGGGCGACCTTCCAGGCGTCGAACTGCCGGAACAGCTCCGGGCAGCACTGGAAGCCGCCCGTCTCCGGCCGGGTGTCGTTGAGCGCGATGATGCCCTGCACCCGCTGCGGCGGCACCGCGAGCGTGGTGTCGATGTCCCAGTGCAGCTCGATGTCGAAGCCCCGGTCCGTCGGCTCGATCAGCGCGCGGTCGCGGTTGCCCCGGTTGGGCGGGTTGAGGTTGAGCCGGTCCAGGGTGACCCACAGCTCCTCGCAGTCCCACACGTCGACGAAGGCGTCGTACACCCGCTGCGACTGCCGGTTGTCCCAGAGGAGTTGGTGGTGGTACGCCTCCACGAAGCCGTAGATGTGCAGCTGCTGGTCCAGCTCGGAGCGCAGCGGCCGGTCCTCGTACCAGCTCTCCGGCCGATCCGGGTCCAGGCCCTGGAACTCCCAAGTGAAGTCGAGTAGTTGGCGGGCCGTCGCCGCCGGTACCGCCTCTCGGACGATGACGTAGCCGTACGTCTGCCAGTGCGCGAAGTCCTCCTCGGACAGCACCCGCAGCGGACGCGACTTGTCGAGCTCCCGCAGGGCCGTCTGGGCGAGGTAGGCCTCGCCGTCCGCGCTGAAGTACGGGATGTCCGACGCCGCGCGATGCAGGCGGGGCCGGCGGCGAGGGGCGGGGGTCGTCATGGGGTTCATGGCAGGTTCTTCTCCTCGGCCGGCCGCGCGGCGACCCCGGGGGAGCGGGGTCGCCGCGGTCGGCGGGACGGATGGGAGTGCCGTGGTGCGAGGAGCCGTGACCACGTCGATCAGCAGGATTGGTCCAGACCGCCCGGACTGTCAAGTGCCCCGTACATATGGGGATATGGCGTGCCGTCCTGTGCCCGACGGCCATGGAACCGATACCTCCCGTTCGGTATTTTTGGTCTAGACAACAGGCGAGTGGCGGGCCTAGTGTCCAAGGGCGTGGCCGGGTAGATGACGGCCCGTCAATCCGCTTTTCCAGAAAGACGGCGGTCTCATGAACACATCCAGCATCACCGCTCTGCCGGACATCGAGCTGAAGAGCCCCGGCGCAGGCCTGATCACGCTGGACCCGGTCCGCACCGCCCTGCTGCGGGGCCTGGACGACCTGCTGACCGGTCTGGCCGCGCAGCTCTCCGCCCCCGAGGTCGTCGGGCCGCCCCTGCTCTCCGTCGACGGCCTCGCGCGGCTGGACTTCTTCCGCAACTTCCCCCATCTCGGGGTATCCGCAGGCCGGTTCGGCCCGGACGTGCTCGACGGCCTGGCCTCCGGCGGCTCGCCCCAGGATCTCCCGCTCCAGCCGACCGGTCATGTGCTGCCGTCCGCGACCTGCTACGGCCTGCTGCTCTCCCTGGAGGGCGCGGACGTGGGCGAGGACGGGCTGCGGCTCTCGGCGGCCGGCCGCTGCTTCCGCAACGAGACCCACTACGACGGCCTGCGCCGCCTGTGGGGGTTCCACATGCGCGAGGTGCTCTACCTCGGGACCAAGGACGGGGCCACCGAACACCAGGCGCGGGGAGGGGAGTTCGTCCAGCAGGTGGCGGGGCGGCTCGGCCTGACCCTGACCCGGGCGGCGGCCGACGACCCGTTCTACGACAACGGGGGGTCGCGGGCCCGGCTGATGGCGCTCGACCCGGTCAAGTACGAGTACAGCGCCCCCGACGGCACGGCCATCGCCTCCGTCAACCGGCACCGCAACTTCTTCGGTGAGCGGCTCTCCATCCGGGCCGGCTCCCACGGGCCCGCGTACAGCTCCTGCGTCGCCTTCGGCGTCGAGCGCTGGGTGCACGCGATGATCCTCGCCCACGGCACGGCCGAACAGGCGCTGGAGCGGCTCCGGGCCGCCGTCGCCGGTTCCTGACCTCCACCCCCCGGTCCGTCGGCCACCGGAACGGCTCAGTCACCAGAACAGCAAGAGGAGCGTTTCCCCCATGGACCAGGTCTCAGCGTGGCTCCACGAGAAGAATCCCGGCCTCGACGGCCCGATCGGTGTGGACGAGGACCTCATCGAAGCCCGTCTCATCGACTCGATGGACTTCCTGGAGTTCATCGACCTCCTGGAAGAGATCTCGGGCACGAGCATTGACCTTCAGGAGGTCACCATCGACGACTTCCGCACCCTCGCCCGCGTCCAGGAGCGCTTCCTCGACCCCGCCGGCCATGCGGAGGTCCCGGCCGGCCATGCGGAGGTCCCGGCCGGGTGAGCGCGGGGCCCGGCCGGCTGGGCCCGGGGCCGACCGTCTCGTACGAGAAGCCCCCGGCCGCCGTCGCGCTGGTCGCCACCACCGCCGAGGTGCTGGCCCACCCCGAGCTGGACGAGGACCTGCTCGCCCCGTGGGAGCGGCAGCGGCTCGCGGGTATCCGGGTGCCCGGCCGACGCGACGACGTGGTGGCGGCCCGGCTGCTGCTGCGGCTGTGCGCCTCCCGGGCCACCGGGCTGCCGCCCCGGGACGTCGCCCCCGCCCAGCGCTGTCCCGGGTGCGGGCGGGCCGGGCACGGCCGGCCGTATCTCCCGGACCACCCCGGCCTCGGCGTCAGCTACAGCCACGCCGACGGGCTGGCCGCGGCGGCGGTCGGGCCGGGCCCGGTCGGTATCGACGTGGAGCCCCTGACGCGTCGGCCGGGACCCGTCTCCGTACTGCGGCGGCTGCTGCCGCACGACGAGGTGGACGCCGCCCGCGCCGGGCCGGATCCCGGTCCGGCGCTGCTGCGGTTGTGGGTCCGGCGGGAGGCGCTGTTCAAGGCGGGGGCGGACGACGTCCGGCTGACGGAGTGGACGGACCGGGGGCGCGCGGCCGTCGTCGCGCTCGCCGGAGCGGACGGAGCCCACAGGGCACTCAGCCCCGCCCGGTCTCCCGCCCCGGCTCCGCCGTCAGGTCGATGAGGCGGCAGACCGTCTCGATGTCGATCTTCACCTGGGCGATCGACGCCCGGCCCGACAGCCACGTGATCAGCGCCGAGTGCCAGGTGTGCTCGATGACCCGGACCGCCGAGAGCTGCTCCGGAGTCGGGTGCTCCAGGCCCATCGCGTCCAGGATGATCGCCGTGGTCAGCCGGGAGACCGTGTCCACCTCGGGGCTCACGCTGCGGTCCGCGAACGTGAGGGCGCGGACCATGGCGTCCGCGAGGTGCGGTTCGCGCTGCAGGGCGCGGAAGGCGCGCATCAGGGTCTCCGCCACCCGCTGGGCCGCGTCCTCGCCGGCCGGCGGGCGCTTGCGGAGCGTGGTGTGCAGATGCTGGAGCTGGTCCTGCATGGTCGCGACCAGCAGATGGATCTTGGACGGGAAGTAGCGGTAGAGCGTGCCGAGCGCGACCCCGGCGGCCTCGGCCACCTCCCGCATCTGCACCGCCTCGAACCCGCCCCGGCTGGCCAGCTGGGCGCTGGCGTGCAGGATGCGGCGGCGACGGGCCTCCTGGCGCTCGGTCAGCGCAGGCGCTGCCGGTCTGGCGTCCGCGGTCATGCTGTCCCCGTTCCACGATCCACGATCCACGATCCATGGCTTGATCCACCCGGACGGGCGAAGCGGGCGGTCCGGGCGCGCACAGCATGCCAGGGCGTCCGTCGTGGCGCGAATCACCTGATCCGGCCGTTCCGCAGACGCTACCTGCCGGTAGATTCGACGCACGTCGAGCGATCAAGTACGAAACTTGTTCAGCTAAGTCTGAAACTTGTTCTAGATTAGCGCGACCGGTTACGCTCCGGCGAACACGCAGTCAGAAGGGGGCCGAGTGTGACCGCTGAGGCCATAGAGACAGGCCCCCGCACGGGCGACGGCAGCATCGCCGGGACCGGCGACCGGCCGTTGCGCATCGCACTCCTCACGTACAAGGGCAATCCGTTCTGCGGCGGCCAGGGTGTGTACGTACGCCACCTCGGGCGGGAGCTCGCGCGGCTCGGGCACAGCGTCGAGGTCATCGGCGCGCAGCCCTACCCGGTGCTCGACGAGGGCGTCCCGCTGACCGAGCTGCCCAGCCTGGACCTCTACCGGCAGCCCGACCCCTTCCGTACGCCGAAGCGCGGCGAGTACCGCGACTGGATCGACCTCGCCGAGGTCGCCACGATGTGGACCGGCGGCTTCCCCGAACCGCTCACCTTCAGTCTGCGCGCCCGCCGCCACCTGCTCTCCCGGCGCGGCGAGTTCGACGTCGTCCACGACAACCAGACCCTCGGGTACGGACTCCTCGGCGACCTCGGGGCCCCGCTGGTCACGACGATCCACCATCCGATCACCGTGGACCGCAGGCTCGACCTGGCCGCCGCGACCAGCCGCCGCCGGCGCGCCTCCGTACGCCGCTGGTACGCCTTCACGCGGATGCAGAAGCGGGTCGCCCGCAAGCTGGACACCGTCCTCACCGTCTCCGGCTCCTCCCGCGACGAGATCGTCGAGGACCTCGGCGTACGCAAGGACCGGATCAGCGTCGTCCACATCGGGGCGGACACCGACCTGTGGTCGCCCGACCCCTCCGTCCCCGAGGTCCCGGGCCGCATCGTCACCACATCCAGCGCCGACGTCCCCCTCAAGGGCCTCGTCCACCTCGTCGACGCGCTCGCCAAGCTCCGCACCGAGAACCCCGCCGCCCACCTCGTCGTCGTCGGCAAGCGCGCCGAGGACGGGCCGGTCGCCCGTGCCATCGAGCGGCACGGGCTCGCGGACGCCGTCGAGTTCGTCAAGGGCATCACCGATGCCGAGCTGGTCGACCTGGTGCGCAGCGCCCAGGTCGCCTGCGTGCCCTCGCTGTACGAAGGTTTCTCGCTGCCCGCCGCCGAGGCCATGGCCACCGGCACCCCGCTCGTCGCCACCACCGGCGGGGCGATCCCCGAGGTCTCCGGCCGCGACGGGGAGACCTGTCTCGCCGTCCCGCCCGGCGACGCGGACGCGCTGGCCGGCGCGCTGACCCGGCTGCTGGCCGACCCGGAGCTGCGCGCCCGGCTCGGCGCGGCGGGCCGCGCACGGGTGCTGGCCAACTTCACCTGGGCCCGGGCGGCCGCCGGAACGGCCGAGCTGTACCGTCGGGCGATCACCGCCCGCGGAGTCCGCAGGTGACTGCGACCGCGTTTACCGGAACCCGTACCTCCGACCTCGAAGGCAGGCCCTCGTGCTGACCGTCGACTTCACCCGCTTCCCGCTCGCCGCCGGCGACCGAGTGCTCGACCTGGGCTGCGGTGCCGGCCGGCATGCCTTCGAGTGTTACCGGCGCGGTGCGCAGGTCGTCGCCCTCGACCAGAACGGCGAGGAGATCCGCGAGGTCGCCAAGTGGTTCGCCGCGATGAAGGAGGCCGGCGAGGCCCCCGAGGGCGCGACCGCCACCGCGATGGAGGGCGACGCCCTCAACCTGCCCTTCCCCGACGACTCCTTCGACGTCGTGATCATTTCCGAGGTCATGGAGCACATCCCGGACGACAAGGGCGTCCTCGCCGAGATGGTCCGGGTCCTCAAGCCGGGCGGCCGGATAGCGATCACCGTCCCGCGGTACGGCCCCGAGAAGATCTGCTGGACGCTCTCCGACGCGTACCACGAGGTCGAGGGCGGCCACATCCGCATCTACAAGGCCGACCAGCTCCTCGCCCGGATCCGCGAGGCCGGACTCAAGCCGTACGGCACCCACCACGCGCACGCCCTGCACTCGCCGTACTGGTGGCTCAAGTGCGCCTTCGGCGTCGACAACGACAAGGCCCTGCCGGTGCGGGCGTACCACAAGCTGCTGGTCTGGGACATCATGAAGAAGCCGCTCGCGACCCGGGTCGCCGAGCAGCTCCTCAACCCGGTCGTCGGCAAGAGCTTCGTCGCGTACGCCACCAAGCCGCACCTTCCGAAGGCCGAGGCGTGAGCACCCCCGAACAGACCGAACACCTCGTTCTGCCGGGTGTCCTGACGGCGTCCCAGGCCGCCGAGACGGTCGCCGCGATCGCCGCCGTACAGCGGGAGGACGGGGCGTTGCCCTGGTTCCGCGGGCACCACCTCGACCCGTGGGACCACACCGAGGCCGCGATGGCCCTGGACGCGGCCGGCGAACACGAGGCCGCGGCCCGCGCCTACGAGTGGCTCGCCCGCAACCAGAACGCCGACGGCTCCTGGTACGCCGCCTACCACGACGGCGATCCGCAGCAGCCGACGGACCGCAGCCTGGAGAGCAACTTCTGCGCGTACGTGGCCGTCGGCGTCTGGCACCACTACCTCGCCACCGGCGACGACGCGTTCGTCGACCGGATGTGGCCCACGGTCTACGCGGCGGTCGAGTTCGTGCTCCGGCTCCAGCAGCCCGGCGGCCAGATCGGCTGGAAGCGGGAGCCCGACGGCACCCCGGTGACCGACGCGCTGCTGACCGGCTCCTCCTCCATCCACCAGGCGCTGCGCTGTGCGCTGGCCATCGCCGAGCGCCGCGAGGAGCCGCAGCCCGACTGGGAGTTGGCGACCGGGGCGCTGGCCCACGCGATCCGCAGCCACCCCGAGCGCTTCCTCGACAAGAACCGCTACTCGATGGACTGGTACTACCCGGTCCTCGGCGGCGCGGTCACCGGCACCGAGGCCACCGCCCGCATCCAGGAGGGCTGGGACCGCTTCGTCGTCCCCGGCCTCGGGGTGCGCTGCGTGCTGCCCAACCCCTGGGTGACCGGTGGCGAGAGCTGCGAACTCGCCCTGGCCCTCTGGGCGACGGGCGAGTCGGACCGGGCCCTGGAGATCCTCCAGTCCATCCAGCACCTGCGCGCCGACGGCGGGCTGTACTGGACGGGGTACGTCTTCGAGGGCAACAAGGCCGTCTGGCCCGAGGAGCTGACCACCTGGACGGCGGGCTCCCTGCTGCTCGCGGTGGCCGCGCTCGGAGGGGACGAGGCGACCACCGCGGTCTTCGGCGGCGAGCGGCTGCCGGTCGGCCTGGAGCCGGACTGCTGCTGAACACCGCCCGGGGCGGGGTCGGTTCAGCGACGGAGCCGACCCGCCACGGCGTGCCCGATGAAGAGGTAGACCGCCGCCGCGAGACCGTAGCCGGCGACGACGTTCGCCCACGTCTTGTCGAACGTGAACAGGTCGTACGACCAGCCGGCCAGCCAGCGGGCCGAGTCGTGCACCCACTGCACGAAGTCGTTGCCCCGGTTGGCGTCCAGCAGGTACATCAGGATCCACAGGATGATGATGAAGGCCAGGATGTCGGCCACGACGGCGATGATGCGGGCCGCTGAACTGCTTCCTGAACGGGTTCTGGGAGACATGGAACTCTGGTTGCCGCTTTACGCAGGGTGAAACCCGGACGGCCCATGCCGGGTGGCCGCCGCCTGAGGAACGGGTGAGTCTGGGCGGGAGTGTCGAGATTCGTCACTCTCGGTCAGGAGGCCCCGCCGTGCCCCGTTCCGTACCGCTCCGCCGCACCCTGGCCGCGCTGCTGCTGTCCTGCGCCCTGGTGGCGGGCGCCACCGCGTGCGGCGGCTCCGACGACACCTCGGGCGGCAACGCGGCGAGCGCCTCGGCGGCCGCCAGCCCCGCCGTCTCCGTCTCCGCCTCGGCCCAGAAGCAGCGGCTCGCCAAGACCCGGTTCGTCGCCAACGCGGGGCTCGCGGCGGGGGCGACGTACCAGTGGATCATCAAGCCGTACCGCGCCGGGACGTTCAAGAAGGGCGCGGAGGGGCGGCGGCTCGCGCTCGTCAAGGCGGGTCTGGCGGGCGGGTTCGCCTACAACCGGCTCAAGGCCGCGGCGGAGAACGCCAAGGGCGACCCGCTGCTGTCGAAGGCCGTCGCCCCGCTCACCGCCGGGATCGAATCGCTCAAGGGCCTGGGGACCAAACTCCGCAAGGGCGAGGCGGGGGAGGGCGACGTCGGCGCGTTCGAGAGTGTCATCGACAGCATCAAGAACGCGGGCAGGGACGCGGGCGCCGAGGTGAAGGACAAGGTTCCCTCCACCTCCCAGCTGACCGGGTAGCACCCGTCGGCCGATGCTGTCCGCCGGCCGGACAACTCCGGGCGGATATTGTGGTGATCACCCCGGATGCCGCCGGTTAGGGTGCCGCATGAAATCTCTTTCCCACGACCGCTACTGCGACGAGATCCTGGCCCAGACCGACGCCCTGCGCGCGGTGCTGACCGGTGCCGATCTCGGCGTGACCGTTCCCAGCTGCCCCGACTGGACCCTCCGCGAGCTCGCGGTGCATGTCGGCGGCGCCCACCGCTGGGCCGGCGAGATAGTCCGCACCCGGGCCACCGAGGAGTTCCCGGATGACAAGGTGCCCGGCATCGAGGGTCCTGACAGTGAGGACCCGGCCGCGCTGGACGCCTGGCTCGCCGAAGGCGCGGCCGCCACCGTCGCCGCGCTGCGGGAGGCCGGGCCGGACACCGGGGTGTGGACCTGGGCGAAGGAGCAGCGTACGGCCTTCTGGGCGCGCCGCATGACGCACGAGACGGCCGTGCACCGGGCGGACGCGGCACTCGCCGCCCGCGCCCCGTACGAGGTCGACGCCGAGGTGGCCGCCGACACCATCGAGGAGTGGCTCGGCATCGTCGCCCTCGCCCAGGAGGAGGGCGACCCGGAGGCCGTCGAACTGCGGGGCGGTGGGCGCTCGTTGCATCTGCACGCCACCGACGTGCCCGGCGCGGAGTGGCTGATCGAGTTCGGCGACGACCGCTTCACCTGGCGGCACGCGCACGAGAAGGCCACGGTCGCGCTGCGCGGCACGCTCACCGATCTGATGCTCGTCTTCAACCGCCGCCTGAAGCCGGCCGACCCGCGCGTGGAGGTACTGGGCGACGCGGCGCTGCTGGACTTCTGGCTGGACCGGTCCTCCTTCGGCTGAGCCGTCGGATTCTAGGAGTTGAGCTCCGCCAGGACCCGCAGCGTGTCCGGGTCCGGGGCGGTGACCAGCAGATCGGTCACCGGGCCCGCGCGCCACAGCTCCAGCCGCTCCGCGATGCGGGCGCGCGGCCCGATCAGCGAGATCTCGTCGGCGAACGCGTCCGGCACCGCCCGCACCGCCTCCTCCTTGCGGCCCTGGAGGAACAGCTCCTGGATCCGCCGGGCCTCCTCCTCGAACCCCATGCGGGCCATCAGATCGGCGTGGAAGTTGCGGGCCGCGTGCCCCATCCCGCCGATGTAGAAGCCGAGCATCGCCTTCACCGGCCACAGCCCCTCGGCCACGTCGTCGCAGACGTGCGCGCGGGCCATCGGCGCGACCATGAACCCCTCCCGGAGCCCGGTGAGGGACGTTTCGTAGACGTCGGTGCGCAGCGGTGACCAGTACAGCGGCAGCCAGCCGTCCGCGATCTCCACCGTCTGCGCGATGTTCTTCGGGCCCTCGGCCCCCAGCAGGACCGGGAGCGAGGCGCGCAGCGGATGCGTGATCGGCTTCAGCGGCTTGCCGAGCCCCGTGGCGTCGGGGCCGTCGTACGGATGGGAGTGGAAGCGGCCCGCCAGCTCGACCGGTCCCTGCCGCGCCAGCACCTGCCGGATCACCTCGACGTACTCCCGGGTCGCCGTCAGCGGGCTCTTCGGGAACGGCCGCCCGTACCACCCCTCCACCACCTGCGGCCCGGACAGGCCGAGACCGAGCAGCATCCGGCCGCCGGAGAGATGGTCCAGGGTCAGCGCGTGCATGGCCGTCGCGGTGGGGGTGCGGGCGGCCATCTGGACGATGCCGGTCCCCAGCCGGATCCGTGAGGTGTGGGCGGCGATCCAGGTCAGCGGTGTGAAGGCGTCCGAGCCCCAGGCCTCCGCCGTCCACACCGAGTCGTAGCCGAGCCGCTCGGCCTCCTGGACCAGGGCGAGCTGACCGGGGTCCGGGCCGCGGCCCCAGTACCCGAGCGCGAGTCCGAGCCGCATACCGTTCCCTCCAGCCGTGTCTGACGATCAGTCAGATCTGTGGGGTGCGGGTTGGACTGTACGACAACGGCCCCCCGCCCGGAAGGGCGAGGGGCCGCGGTCGGTGCGGTCGGGATCAGCCGCGCTGGATGCCCGTGGTGTCCTGGAGGACACCACGACGGCCGTCCTGCGTCTGGGCGATCAGGCTCTGGCCGCGCTGCTCCACCGCGAGATACCAGGTGCCCGGCGCCAGTTCGGCGATCGGGTTCGGCGAACCGTCCTCGCCGTACAGCGGGCGCGCCACCGGAACGGCGAACCAGAACGGGGTGAAGTCACCCGCCGGAGCCGCGCCGCCCTGCGCGGGCTGCGGGGCCTGGGCCTGCTGCGCCTGCGCCGGGTCGCCCTGGGCGGGCCGGCCCTGCTGGGGCGCGCCCGGGTAGCCGTAACCCTGGCTCGGCTGGGCGCCGTAGGGCGCCTGCTGCTGGCCGCCCGGGTAGCCGTAGCCCTGGCCGGGCTGCGCACCGTACGGCTGCTGGCCACCCTGGAGGCCCTGCGCCGGGGCGGTCGGGCTGAGGAGCGGGGCCTTGAGGAAGGGCACCATCGGTCCGGCGATCGCGGCGCCGGCGAGCACGATGGTGGCGAGCAGGCCGAGGATGAGGCCGGCCCCGGCGTTGTTGATGTCGAGGATCGTCCAGAAGGCGGTCCACAGCGCGAACACGGCGAGCGCCGCACCGAACTGGCCGAGGTCCAGCCCGACGACCTTGCGGCCGGGCAGCGCACGGCCGACGATCATCAGCGCCGCCGCGATGACACCGGCGAGGTAGACGCTCATCAGGATGCCGAGCGCGTCCCAGGCGTTCGGGCTGTCGAACCGGGAGCAGTCGACGCCCTGCGGGCAGTCGTAGCTGGAGAAGTCGAGGAAAGAGGCGATGAACAGCACGACCGCTGCTCCGATCACCACGCCGTCGCCTCGTGTGAGGGATCGGATATTCACGTGAAGGTCCTTAGTCGGTCGTCTCGTCGGGGCGGTCGTCGCTGCCGCCGGTGCGGCTCGAAGCTCGGGAGCGGCTCCCCATCGTACGGATGAATCTATCGTCTGCCCGGGCGGGTTGCTCCCGAGCCCGGATCATGAGCGGGTATCCCCCCAATATCACCGCAGAACTACCCCTTCAGGTAGCTGGTAATGCCGTCGGCCAGTCCCTGGGCCGCCTTCTGCCGCCAGCTCGCACTGGTGAGCAGGGCGGCATCCTTCGGATCACGCATATTGCCGCATTCGACGAAGACTTTGGGCACGGTCGACAGATTCAGTCCACCGAGATCATCGCGGGTGTTCAGGCCGGTATTTCCGCCGATGTAATTGGAAGGCGCGCTTCCGGTCGTGCGGGCGAAGTGTCCCGCGATCCTCGCGCCGAGATCGGCGGAACTCTTCACGATCTTCGAGGTGTCCGCACCGCCGCCCTTGACCCCGGCGGGCAGGATCACATGGAAGCCCCGGTTGCCCACCGCCGATCCGTCGGCGTGCACCGAGACGACCGCGTCGGCCTTCGCCTCGTTCCCGATCCGGGCCCGCTCGTCGATGCACGGCCCGAACGGCCGGTCCGCGTCGTGCGTCAGCCGGACCCGGGCGCCCTCGGCCTCCAGCAGCGCCCGCAGCCGGTGGGAGACGTCGAGGGTGAACCGGGCCTCCGCGTAACCGTCGTTCGTGGCCGTCCCGGTCGTGTCGCACTCCTTGCGGCCGGTGCCGATGTCGACCTGCCGGTTGATCTCCCGGGTGTGGTCGCGGTTACCCGGATTGTGCCCCGGGTCGATCACCACGGTCCGGCCGGTCAGCGGGCCCTTCGGCAGCGGCTTCGCGGAAGGGGAAGCGGAAGCGGTCGGCTCCGGCTGTTCCCCGGTCGGGGCCGTCGACGTCGCGGCGTCCCCGCCGGGCCGGGGCGAGGCCGCACCGGCCTCTCCGGGTTCCTGGCCGCCACCGCATCCGGCGGCGGTCAGGCACACGGCGGCCAGCGCGGCGGCAACGGACAGGGGCCGGGCGCGGCGGGTGGGGGGAGGGCTGTCGTCGTACGGCACGCGGCGATGCTACCCATCCGGCCGTCGGGGCGGGCCCGGGTCCCGGCCCCGGTCCCGTACGACCCGGATTCGGTCCGTACGCTCAGATCCCGGTGCCCGTGCGGCGCAGCACGCGCAGCGAGTCCGTCACCGACACCTCCGTGAACGCCCCGGAGGCCAGCGCCCGCCGGTAGATCCGGTACGGGGCCTGCCCGCCGTCGGCCGGGTCGGGGAACACGTCGTGGATCACCAGCAGCCCGCCCTCGACGACATGCGGGGCCCAGCCCTCGTAGTCGGCGTTCGCGTGCTCGTCGGTGTGCCCGCCGTCGATGAAGACCAGCCCGAGCGGTCCGCTCCACACGGCGGCGACCTGCGGGGAACGCCCGACGAGCGCCACCACGTGGTCCTCCAGGCCGGCCCGGTGCAGGGTGCGGCGGAAGGTCGGGAGCGTGTCCATCAGCCCGACCTCCGGGTCCACCACGCTCGGGTCGTGGTACTCCCAGCCCGGCTGCTGCTCCTCGCTGCCCCGGTGGTGGTCCACGGTGAGCGCGCTCACCCCGGCCGCCCGCGCCGCGTCCGCGAGGAGGATCGCGGAGCGCCCGCAGTACGTGCCCACCTCCAGCAGCGGCAGCCCGAGCGCACCGGCCCCGGTGGCGGCGGCGTACAGCGCGAGCCCCTCGTGGACCGGCATGAAGCCCTTGGCGGCCTCGAACGCGGCGAGCACGTCCGGGGACGGGGAGGGGGTGGCGGTCACGGGGTTCCTCCAGGTGGGGGCGGTTCTGCTGACGACGGCGCCCCATCGTGCCGTACGGTCCGGGCGGCCGTCGCAGCGGGGGCCGCGGCGGCCACCGGGGCGACCGGTGCGGGGGAGGGGGCGGGGCCCGGTCCGGCGTCCGCGCTGCTCGCCAGGAGCACCGGGTGGGCGGAGGGCCGCTGTGGGGGCAGGAACGCCGCCAGCACCAGGCCGATCAGCACCGCGCCCGTGGCGATCAGGAACGAGATCCGGAACCCCTCCATGGACGGCACCTCGACCGAGCCCGTGGTCACGGAGGTGTTGGCGAGCACCATGCCGATGACGGCGCTCGACACCGAGGTGCCGATGGACCGCATCAGGGTGTTGAGGCCGTTGGCCGCGCCGGTCTCCGACGGGTCGACGGCCCCGATGATCAGAGCGGGCAGCGAGGAGTAGGCGAGGCCGATGCCCGCGCCGAGCATCACCGCGATCAGCACGGTCTGCCAGGCGGCGGAGAGCAGGCCGAGCCCGGCCCCGTAACCGATCGCGATGACCAGCATGCCGAGCATCAGCGTGGCCTTGGGGCCGCGTCGGGCCGAGATCCGGGCGTACAGCGGGGCGACGAACATCATCGTCACGCCCAGCGGGGCCACGCAGAGCCCGGCGACCACCATGGACTGCCCGAGGCCGTAACCGGTCGACGTGGGCAGCTGGAGCAGTTGCGGAAGGACCAGGGAGACCGCGTAGAAGGCGACCCCGACCATGATCGAGGCAAGGTTGGTGAGCAGCACCTCGCGGCGGGCGGTGGTGCGCAGATCGACCAGCGGCGCCGGGATGCGCAGTTCGAACAGACCCCACAGCACCAGGGTGACCACGGACGCGGCGAGCAGCCCCAGGGTCGGCGCCGAGGTCCAGCCCCAGTCGCTGCCCTTGGTGACCGGCAGGAGAAGGAGGACCAGGCCGAGCGAGAGTCCGAGGGCGCCGATGAGGTCGAAGGAGCCGGGCGCGCGCAGCGGGGGTTCGGGGACGAGCGTGTACGTCAGCGCCATCGCGAGCAGGCCGAGCCCGGCCGACCCGAGGAACAGGGCGTGCCAGTCGGCGTGCTGGGCGACCAGCGCGGCGACGGGCAGCGCGAGCCCGCCGCCCACCCCGATGGACGAGCTCATCAGCGCCATCGCCGAGCCGAGCTTCTCGCGCGGCAGTTCGTCGCGCATGATGCCGATGCCGAGCGGGATCGCGCCCATGGCGAAGCCCTGGAGCGCGCGGCCGGTGATCATCACGATCAGGTCGTCGGTGGAGGCGCAGATCAGCGAGCCGATCACCATCACGGCCAGCGAGGCGAGCAGCATCCGCCGCTTGCCGTGGAGGTCGCCGAGGCGGCCCATGATCGGGGTCGAGACGGCGCCCGCGAGCAGAGTCGCGGTCATCACCCAGGTGGCGTCGGCCGGGGCGGTGTCCAGCAGGACCGGCAGATCCTTGATGACCGGGACGAGCAGGGTCTGCATGACCGCGACGGTGATGCCCGCGAAGGCGAGGACGGGCACGATCGGGCCGGAGCGCGCTTCTCGCGGCTCGGGAAGTTCCTCCGCGTGCCGTATCCGTTGCGTCCTTCGCATGCGTGAGGCCTCCCGGGCAGCCGTCGATCACCCGGGCTCCCCCCAAGTGCATGCAGGGTGAACGCTTCTCGGCGGCGGTGGTATTCCGGCCGGATCCGGCAGTCTCCTGACCTTCCGTCAGATTGAAACGTGTTCTACTCTTGCGCCGTTCCAGTGGCTGCGACCGGCGGAGACGCGCATGGGCAGGGGCACGGGCAGGGGTACGGCGATCGGTACCGGCATCGGCATCACCGAGGAGCACCGCGCGCTGGCGCACTCCGTACGGGGGTGGCTGGCGCGGGCCGCACCACCCGGCGAGGTGCGCAAACTCCTCGACGCGGAAGGCCCGGCGGCCTCCGGCGTGCGCCCCGCCCACTGGGAGGCGCTCGCCGGGCAGGGGCTGACCGGCATCCATCTGCCCGAGGCGTACGGCGGTGGCGGCGGGAACCTCCTCGACCTCGCCGTGGTCCTGGAGGAGGCCGCGTACGGATCGCTGCCGGGGCCGTACCTCGCGACCGCGCTGGTGGGCGCGGTGCTGCGGCGGACGGTGGGCCCCGGGACCGGTGACCTGCTCCGGGCCCTCGCCGCCGGGGACCGCACCGCCGCCCTGGCCCTCGGCCCCGGTACCCTCGCCGCCACCCCGACCCCGGGCGGCCACCGCCTCGACGGCACCGCCCCGCCCGTCCTGAGCGCCGACGCGGCCGACCTGCTCCTGCTGCCCGCCGCCGACGCGTCTGGCGGTGTGCTCTGGTTCCTCGTGGACGCCGGTACGCAAGGGCTCACCGTGCGCCCGCACCGCAGCGTCGACCCGACCCGGCCCACAGCCGAGGTGCGGGCCGACGCCGTCCACGTACCGGCGGACCGGGCCGTGCCGGTCGCCGCCCCCGGGCTCGTCCGTGACCTGGCCGCCGTCCTCCTCGCCGCCGACGCCTGCGGCACCGCCGCCCGGAGCCTGGACACCGCCGTCGCCCACGCCGCCGTACGCGAACAGTTCGGGCGGCCCATCGGGGCGTTCCAGGCGGTCAAGCACCTCTGCGCCGACATGCTCGTCCGCCTCGAACAGGCCCGCGCCCTCACCTGGGACGCGGCCCGCGCCGCGGACGAGGCGGCCGGGGCCGAGGGGGCCGGAGGAGAGGCGACCGCGGACGAGGCGACCGCGGACGAGGCGACCGCGGACGAGGCGACCGCGGACGAGGCGACCGCGGACGAGACGACCGGGGCCGATGCGCGCGGGGCCGAGGCGACCGCGGCCGATGCGCGCGGGCTCACCGCCGCGCTCGCCGCCGCCACCGCACCGGAGGCCGCGTACACCTGCGCCAAGGACGCCATCCAGATCCTGGGCGGCGTCGGCTTCACCTGGGAGCACGACGCCCACCTCCAGCTGCGCCGGGCCGTCCTCGCCCGTCAGCTCCTCGGCCCCGCCGACGCCCACCGGCTGCGCGCCGCCCGCCTCGCCGAGGCCGGGGCCCGCCGCGAACTCGCCCTGGAACTCCCCGCCGAGGCCGCCCGCCACCGCGCCGAGGCCCGCCCCCACCTCGCCGCCGCCCGGGGCCTCGCACCCCGCGAGGCCCGCCGCGCCCTCGCCGCCACCGGCTACGCGGCCCCGCACCTCCCCGCTCCGTACGGGCTGGACGCCGGCCCCGTACAACAGCTCGCGATCGAGGAGGAGTTGCGCGAGCAGGGGATCCGGATCGGTGACCTGTCCATCGCCACCTGGGTGGTGCCGTCCCTGATCGCGTACGGGACGGCAGAGCAGCGCGAACGCTATCTGCCGGCCACCCTGCGCGGTGATCTCCAGTGGTGCCAGCTCTTCTCCGAACCCGACGCCGGATCCGACCTCGCCGCGCTGCGCACCCGTGCGGTACGGACCGACGAGGGCTGGCGGATCACCGGGCAGAAGGTCTGGACGAGCGCCGCCCGCACCGCCGACCACGGCATCCTGCTGGCCCGCACCGACCCGGACGCGCCCAGGCACCGCGGGCTCACCTGCTTCCTGGTCGACATGAAGAAGGCCCGGGGCATCGACATCCGGCCGCTGCGGGAGATCACCGGCGCATCCCTCTTCAACGAGGTGTACTTCGACGATGTGCTCCTCCCCGCCGATGCCGTCGTCGGCGAGGTCGGCGGCGGCTGGCGGGTCGCCCGCCACACCCTCGGCAACGAACGCGTCCACATGGCCGACCAGATGACCTTCGATACCGGCCTTGAGGCGCTGATCGCCCGCTCGGCCGGGTTCGACGAGACCGTCCGCGCCCGGATCGGCGCCCTCGCCGCCGAGGCCCACGCGCTCGCCTGCATCGGGCTGCGCGCCACCCTCCAGCAGGTCTCCGGCGGTCAACCGGGCGCCGGGGCCTCGGTCCGCAAGCTCGTCCAGACGACCCACCAGCAGCGGGTCGCCGAACTCACCCTCGAACTCCTGGGCCCGCAGGGCGCGGTGGACGAACCGGCGGCGGGGGAGCGGGCCCTCCACGGCTTCCTGATGTCCCGCTGTCTGACCATCGCCGGCGGCACCACCCAGATCCAGCTCAACGTCGTCGCCGAGCGCGTCCTCGGCCTGCCCCGGGACTGAACACCCCTTCCACCACCAGGAGTAGGAGCCGGAAGAGATGAAGGCCTACATCGTCGGCGTCGGCATGACGAAGTTCGAGAAGCCCGAGACCCGCGACTGGCAGTACTGGGACATGGTCCGCGAGGCGGGAACCGCCGCGCTGGAGGACGCGGGGGTCCGCTACGACCAGGTCGAACAGGTCCCCGTCGGCTACTGCTTCCAGGCCTCCACGGCCGGGCAACGCGCCGTCTACGAGCTGGGGTTGACCGGCGTACCCGTCTACAACGTCAACAACAACTGCGCCACCGGATCCACGGCCCTGATGCTGGCCCGGCAGTTCGTCGAGGGCGGTGGCAGCGACTGCGTCCTCGCCGTCGGCTTCGAGAAGATGGCGCGCGGATCACTGGGCGGCGGCGCGGGCGGCGGCTCCGGCGCCGAGGACTTCGCGACCTCGCCCGTCGCCCGGCACTACGGCATCATGGCGGCCGGCCACGGCTTCGAGATGTCCCCGCCCACCGCCCAGATCTTCGGCAACGCGGCCCGCGAGCACATGGAGCGGTACGGGACGACGCCCGCGCAGCTCGCCGCCGTCGGGGCCAAGAACCACCGGCACTCGGTCGACAACCCGTACGCCCAGTTCCAGGACCCGTACACGGTCGACGAGATCCTCGCCGCCCGTACCGTCCACCGCCCGCTCACCAAGCTCCAGTGCTCGCCCACCTCCGACGGTGCGGCGGCGGCCGTCGTGGTCTCGGAACGGTTCGTCGAACGGCACGGTCTGGGGGAGCGGGCCGTGGAGATCGCCGCGCAGGCCATGACCACCGACACCGAGGCGTCGTTCGCCTCCGGCAGCTGCATCGACGCGGTCGGCGCCCCGATGTCCAGGGCCGCCGCCGAGCAGGTGTACGCCGCGTCGGGCCTGGGCCCCGACGACCTCGACGTCATCGAGCTGCACGACTGCTTCTCCGTCAACGAACTCCTCACCTACGAGGCGCTGGGCCTGTGCGGCGAGGGAGAGTCCGGCAAGCTCGTCGAGTCCGGGGCCACGACGTACGGCGGCCGGTGGGTGGTGAACCCGTCCGGCGGTCTGATCTCCAAGGGCCATCCGCTGGGTGCCACCGGCATCGCCCAGGCCGCCGAGCTGACCTGGCACCTGCGCGGCGAGGCCGGAGCCCGCCAGGTCCCCGGCGCCCGGACCGCCCTCGCCCACAACATCGGCCTCGGCGGGGCGGCGGTGGTCACGCTGCTGCGCCGCACCTAGGTCCTGTCGTCACATTCCCGCCTGCCGGGCGACGACGGGAATGTGACGACAGCCCTGGGGCCCGGCAGCCGGCGCGGAGTAGGACCTCCGTCCCGGTGGCCGGGGCCCGGGACCCGGGTCCGATACCCGATGTACGGGCCACGCGACGCCTGCGACCATGGCCGACATGCCCGACGTCTCCGCGCCCGCCGCCGCCCCGCCCGCCTCCTCCCGCATACGTCCCAGCACCTGGGCCGTCGTGCTCGCCGCCTGCACCGGCCAGTTCCTCGTCGTCCTCGACGTCTCCGTCGTCAATGTGGCCCTGCCCTCCATGCGGGCCGACCTGGGGCTGAGCACGGTCGGTCTCCAGTGGGTCGTGAACGCCTACTCGATCGCGTTCGCCGGGTTCATGCTCCTGGGCGGGCGGGCCGCCGACATCTACGGGCGCAAGCTCATGTTCCTCGTCGGGCTCGGCCTCTTCACCGCCGCCTCCCTCGCCGGCGGCCTCGCCCAGGAGGGCTGGCAGCTCCTGGCCGCCCGCGCCGCCCAGGGTCTCGGGGCCGCCGTCCTCGCGCCCGCCACCCTCACCATCCTCACCGCGGCCGTGCCCGAGGGCCCGGCCCGTACCAGGGCGATCGGCACGTGGATGGCCGTCGGCGCGGGCGGCGGCGCGGCCGGCGGGCTCATCGGCGGGGTCCTCACCGACGCCCTCTCCTGGCGCTGGGTCCTCCTGATCAACGTGCCCATCGGTGCGCTCGTCCTGATCGGCGCCGCCCTGCGCGTCACCGAGGGCCGCGCGGGCGACCGCCGCCGCATCGACCTGCTGGGCGCGGTCCTGGCCACCACGGGGCTCGCCGCCGTGGCGTACGGCATCGTCCAGACCGAGGCCGAGGGCTGGACCGCCGCCGCCACGCTCGTGCCGCTGCTCTCCGGACTCGCGCTGCTGGCCGCCTTCGTGCTGGTCGAGGCGCGGACCGCCGTCCCGCTGGTCCCGCTGCGTGTCTTCTCCGTACGGGCCGTCTCCTCGGCCAACGTGTCGATGCTGCTCATGGGGTCGGCGACCTTCTCCATGTGGTACTTCATGACCGTGTACGCCCAGAACGTCCTGGGCTACACGCCGTTGCAGGCCGGCCTGGCGCTGATCCCGACCTCGGCCGCCGTCGTCATCGGCTCCAAGCTGGCCCCCCGCCTCATGGTCCGCACCGGGGCGAAGAGCCTCGCCGTCGCCGGGGTCCTGATCACCGCCGCGGGCTTCGGCTGGCAGTCCACCATGGGCGTGGACGGCTCCTACCTCACCGCGATCTGCCTGCCCGGCGTCCTGATGATGGCCGGCGCCGGTCTCGCCTCCACCCCGCTCGCCACCCTCGCCACCTCCGGCGCGGAGCCGGGCGACGCCGGACTCGTCTCGGGCCTGGTCAACACCTCCCGCACCATGGGCGGCGCGCTGGGCCTCGCGGTGCTCTCCACCGTCGCCGCCGCGCGCACCGCGGGCTCCGGCGACACGGCCGAGATCACCGCCGGATACGCCCTGGCGTTCCGCACCGCGAGCGGGGTGCTGCTGGCCGGAGTGATCGTGATGCTGCTCTGGCTGCCGAACCACCGAGGGCCCCGGCGCCGGCCCGCACCACTGAACTGACGGGACGTCAGCAGTCTTCCCAACTTCCGGGGCCTGCGTTATACATGGGCCATCGGCATCGGCTAGAACGCGTTCTAGAAGGAGTGTGCCTGTTCCCGAAGGGGCGTGCCCTGCCGGTCACCGCACGACCTCGGTGCGGCCGACGGTGCGGACGGCCGTGCCGAGGTCTTCCACCATCAAGGAGCTGCTCCGTCATGCCCATTGATGCCTCTGCGGCCCTCGCCGCCGAACCCCGCCGGGCCGAGATCGGCTGGCACCACAAGGACGTCCAGCTCTACCACCTCGGCCTCGGCGCGGGCATCCCCGCCACCGACCCCGACGAACTCCGCTACACCCTGGAGTCCCGGCTCCACGTGCTGCCCAGCTTCGCCACCGTCGCGGGCGCGGGCACCGCCGCCTTCGGCGGGATGGGCGCGCCGGGGATCGACGTGGACCTCGCCGCGGTCCTGCACGGCGGCCAGACCGTCCGCGTCCACCGCCCGATCCCGGTGACCGGCCGGGCCGTCCAGACCTCGAAGGTCGCGGCGGCGTACGACAAGGGCAAGGCCGCCGTCATCGTGCTGCGTACCGAGGCGAGCGACGACGACGGACCGCTGTGGACCAACGACGCCCAGATCTTCGTCCGCGGCGAGGGCGGCTTCGGCGGGGAGCGCGGGCCGTCCGACCGGCTCACCGTGCCCGAGCGGGCGCCCGACCGCACGGTGGAGCGCCCGATCCGCGAGGACCAGGCGCTGCTCTACCGGCTCTCCGGCGACTGGAACCCGCTCCACGCCGACCCCGCCTTCGCCAAGCTCGCCGGGTTCGACCGGCCGATCCTGCACGGCCTGTGCACGTACGGCATGACCCTGAAGGCCGTCACCGACACCCTCCTGGACGGTGACGTCTCCCGGATCACCGCCTACCGCACCCGGTTCGCCGGAGTGGTCTTCCCCGGCGAGACCCTCCGTGTCCGGATGTGGGCCGAGGAGGGCCGCGTCCAGGTCACGGTCACCGCCGCCGAGCGCGACGACGCCCCGGTCCTCGCCGACACGCTCGTCGAACACGCCTGAATCCAGTAACTCCCCTTCTTGGCAGCCGATTCGAGGGAGCCCCACCCATGCGCGCAGCCGTACTGCACGAGATAGGCCAGGAGAAGCTCGAAGTCCTCGACGACGTCGAGGCGGTGGGCTTCGGCCCGGGAAAGGTCAAGCTCCGCATCCGCGCCACCGGCCTCTGCCACTCCGACGTCTCCGCGATGAGCGGCGTCCTTCCGCAGCCCGCCCCCTTCATCCCCGGCCACGAGGGCGCGGGCGAGGTCGTCGACGTCGGCGACGGGGTGACCGGCCTGAGCGCCGGCGACCGGGTCCTCGTCTGCTGGCTGCCCGCCTGCGGGGAGTGTCCGTCCTGCAAGCGCGGCCAGACCCAGCTGTGCCTGGCGGGCTTCATGAACGCGGGCACCCCCAACTTCAAGCGCCCCGGCGGCGACGTCTTCGGCTTCGCGGGCACCGGCACCTTCACCGAGGAGGTCGTCGTGGGCGCGGGCTGCGCGGTGCCGATCCCCGACGACGTACCGTTCGAGATCGCCGCCCTGATCGGCTGCGGGGTCACCACCGGCCTGGGCGCGGCCATCAACACGGCACAGGTGGAAGCCGGTTCGTCGGTCGCGGTGATCGGCTGCGGCGGCGTCGGCATCTCCACGATCCAGGGCGCCCGGGTCCGGGGCGCTGCCCAGATCGTCGCCGTCGACCCCGTCACCTCCCGCCGCGAGGCCGCGCTGCGCTTCGGCGCCACCGAGGCCGTCGCACCCGGTGAACTGGCCGACGCCAAGCAGCGGATCACCGGCGGCGAGGGCTTCGACTACGTCTTCGAGGTCGTCGGCAAGTCCGCCACCGCCCGCACCGCCTACGAGACCACCCGCCGCGGCGGCACCCTGTGCGTCGTCGGGGCCGGGGCGATGGACGACACCTTCCAGGTCAACATGTTCGAGCTGTTCTTCGACGAGAAGCGCATCCTCCCCTCCATGTACGGCGGCGGGGACGTCCTGCGCTCCTACGAGCGGGCCATCGCGCTCTGGCGGGCGGGCCGCATCGACCTGGAGTCGATGATCACCCACCGGGTCCGGCTGGACGGGATCAACGACGCCCTGGACCAGATGCGCACGGGCGAGGCGCTGCGTACCTGCATCGAGCTCTGAACCCCGCCCGCATCCAAGGAAGCCGAGGACCGTGATGTCACTTCCCCTCCCGCTGGACGGGCTGTCCGCGATCGTCACCGGCTCGGGCCGCGGCCTCGGCCGCGCCGAAGCCCTCGAACTGGCCCGGCTCGGTGCGGCCGTCGTCGTCAACGACTACGGGCAGCCCGGCCGCGACGGCTCCGGCGAGGCGTCCGCCGCACCCGCCGAGGAGGTCGCCGCCGAGATCCGCGCGGCCGGCGGCCGGGCCGTCGCCCACCTCGGCGACGTCTCCGACCACCAACAGGCCCGTGAACTGGTCGAGTCGGCGATCTCGGCCCACGGCAGGCTCGACATCCTGGTCAACAACGCGGGCATCCTGCGCGACCGGATGGTCTTCTCGATGACCGAGGAGGAATGGGACTCCGTCATCCGCGTCCACCTCAAGGGCCACTTCAACACCACGCACTTCGCCGCAGCCCACTGGCGCGCCCGCTCCAAGGCCACCGGCGGGCCGGTCTACGGGCGGATCGTCAACACCTCCTCCGAGGCGTTCCTCGCGGGCTCGGCGGGCCAGCCCAACTACGCGGCGGCCAAGGGCGGCATCGTCGGCCTCACCACCTCCACCGCGCTCGCCCTCGCGAAGTACGGCGTCACCGCCAACGCCATCTGCCCGCGCGCCCGGACCCGGATGACCGAGGACGTCTTCGCGGGCTTCCAGGAACCGGCGGACGGCACCCTCGACCCGCTGGCCCCCGAGCACGTGTCGCCGCTCGTCGGCTATCTCGCCTCACCGGCGGCGGCCGGGGTCAACGGGCAACTGCTCGTCGTCCACGGGGGGATGGTCGCCGTCGTCGAACGGCCGAGGGTGGCGGCCCGGTTCGACGCGGCGAAGGAGACGTTCACCTTCGCGGAACTGGACGGACTGCTCACCCCGTACTACGAGGACCGGCCGCCGAACGAGACCTTCGCCGCCGCCGAAGTGCTGGGGCTGAAGCGGCTGTAGCCGGGTTCGGCACGTACATGGGTAAGGGCCCGGACCGGCGGACGTCCGCCGGTCCGGGCCCTCCCGTACCGCACTGCTCGGCGGCTCAGGCCGCCGCGGATTCCGCTTCCGCGGGCCGGCGGTGGCGGCCGTGCGGCCGCACCGACGTGTTCTCCGTCGACGCACCCCCGCGGTGCTTGCCGGAGCCGCTGGTTCCGGCCCCTTCGTCCGCCCCCGTCGGGCGCTGCTGGGTCGTGTCGGTCCGTGCTTCGGACATGTGGGAAGTCACCCCGTTGTGATCGCTTGCGTGTGTCGCGCCTACGTGTGTCGCCGGCCCCGCCACCGTCGCCCGACCCGGTCACCGTCGGTACCCGCCCGGAACGGTCGCGTAGCCCAGGCCCCGAATTCAATCAGGTTGGGCGGCTCCGTGCAGAGGCGCCTGCCCCAACGGAACGGGCTTACACACAGCAGGAGCGGTGTCGGCGGCGGACGGTTCCCTTCCGTCTTCCCCGCCACCCGTACGGCCGGTCACGGAGGAGGGTTCCACGTCCTCGGGGGCGTCCAGCAGCGCCACGCCGCAGGGCGTCGCCCCGTTCGCGTACGGCAGGCGCAGCACACCGTCCCGGCTCCAGTACCCGGCCCCCGGCACCCAGCCCAACGGGGCTGCGAACTGGTGCAGTTGCCGGCCCGCCGGGCGCCAGACGCCCACCCAGCTGCCCGGCGCCCCGTCGATCCGCAGCGCCACCGCGCAGCTCTCCGGCATCAGCATCTGGCCCGGCTGCACCGCGAACGGCGTCACCGCCACATCCGGGAGGCGCAGGCACTCGGGGAACCTGACGGGCAGGCAGCTCCCCAGCACCCCCCAGCCGAGCCGGTCGTGGCCCGGGGCGTCGGAGCGGAGCAGCAGCAGCCCGCTGTCGGCGTCCGCGAGCAGCAGCCGGTCGTTGCTCCCCGGTGCGATCTGGAGCAGCGGCGTCACCTCACCCTGCCGCCCGAGGTCGACGGCGACCGCCTTGACCGGCCCGCGGCCCGGCTCCCGCCGGTCCAGCGCCAGCATCCGGCCCGCCCGGTCCAGCCACACCCCGCCCGAGCAGCGGCCGGGAATCCGCGCGACCTCCTCGGGCCCGAACGTGCCGCCCGCCACCCGCCACAGCGACGCGTGGTCCTCGCCGGCCGCCAGGGCGTACACACACCGGCCGTCCGGCGACGGCGGCAGCAGGCTCATCTCCGCGCATCCGACCGCGCCCAGCAGGAGTTCGCCGGTCCCGGGGCCGGTCGGATAGAGCAGCGAGAACATCTGCCGGTCCGCCACCCTCCGCCGGATCAGCACCCGCCCGTCGGCGAGTGGGGCCACCTCGGAGTCCGGCTCCTCGGGCTGGTCGAGAGGGAGGGGCACCGCGTACGGCTCGGGCCCGTCCAGCGTCCACCGCTCGGGATACCAGGCGCGCTCGCCCGGCGGCCCGGGGGCGGCGGTGATCCGGGCGGCATAGGCGCCGTCCGCGGTGAGCGTGAAGCGGCCGGGGGGCGGTGCGTCGTCGGCGCCCGACCGTGCGTCGGGCCCCGTGGACGACGCTTCCGCTTCGTCCGCTCTTCCGGCTTCCCCGGCTTCCCCGGTTCCCCCGTACTCCTCCCCGGCTTCCCCGTTCTCCGCGTCCGCCCCGGCAGGCTCTCCGGGCTCTCCGGACTCTTCCGGTTCGGGTTCCGCTTCCGGGTCCGCCGTCGCGGCGGCCCCGGCGGATCCACCCTCGATGGCACAGGCAGTCATGGACTCGTCACCTCCGGCTACGAAAGCTAGTTTTCGCACTTCCAGCCGAACAACACGAGCCACCGCACTTCACACATAAGGGTGGCGATGCCCGGATTCTCCTGAGGTGACAGGGGTGAGTGTGCTGTCGGAGGGGGGCGTGTCTATGGTTAGGCGGCCCTAACCAAGCGCCCGTGCATCCCACGCACGCACGCGGACAACTGGAGTACGTGATGTCCCTTCGCCCCCGCGGTACCGCCGCAGTCGCCCTGGTCGTGGCGGCCGCTCTCTCCCTGTCGGCCTGCGGGGGCGGTGACGGCGGCGACGCGGACGCGGCGAAGTCCGACGCGGGCGGCGGCAAGAAGGCCGCCGTCGCCACGGGCGGCAAGGACTTCGCGGACGCGGCGAAGAAGACCGCGTCGTACGGCACCGACGCCGCGGCCGGCGAGTTCCCCCGTACGGTCACCCACGCCATGGGGAAGACCGAGATCAAGACGGCTCCGAAGCGCGTGGTCGTGCTGGACGTCGGCGAGTTCGACAACGTGGTGTCGCTGGGCCTGAAGCCGGTCGGCTACGCCCCCAGCGAGGGCGACGCGGCCATCCCCTCGTACCTGAAGAAGGACGCGGGCGAGCCGAAGAGCGTCGGCACCATCAACAGCCTCAACCTCGAAGCCATCGCGGGCCTCCAGCCGGACCTGATCCTCGGCAGCCAGCTCCGCGCCGCGGACAAGTACGACGAGCTGTCCAAGATCGCCCCCACCGTGTTCTCCATCCGCCCCGGCTTCACCTGGAAGGAGAACTACCTCCTCAACGCCCAGGCGCTGGACCGCACGAAGCAGGCCGAGGCGAATCTCGACGCGTACGAGGCGAAGGCCGACGAGCTCGGCGAGGACATCGGCCCCGACAAGCCGACCGTGTCCATGGTCCGCTACATGCCCGACCGCCTCCGGCTCTACGCCAAGGCCTCGTTCATCGGCACGATCCTTCAGGACGTCGGCCTGCCGCGGCCGAAGAACCAGCAGATCGACGACCTCGCCGCCGAGATCAGCCCCGAGAAGATCGACGAGGCGGACGCCGACTGGATCTTCACCGGCGTCTACGGCGACCCGAAGGCCACCCAGCGCGACACCGCCCGGTCCAACCCGCTGTGGAAGAACCTGAAGGCCGTGAAGGAGGGCCGGGCGAAGGACGTCTCCGACGAGACCTGGTACCTGGGCCTCGGCGTCACCTCGGCCGGTCTGGTCCTCGACGACCTCCGCGCGGACCTGGTGAAGTGACCGCGTCACCGAGAAGCGGACCTGGTGAAGTGACCGCGCGACCGGGAAGGCGACGACCTGTGAAGTAACGATTCGTGTCCGGCCGCCGGTCCTGGCGTACAGGGTCCGGCGGCCAGGGGCGGCGGACCACCCCGGACAGGTAGCCTTTCCCCCGTGCCCCGTCTGTCTGAAGTCATCGCCGCCCTCGACGCCCTCTGGCCCCCCGAGCGGGCCGAGGGATGGGACGCGGTCGGGACGGTCTGCGGCGATCCGGACGCGGAGATCGACCGGGTGCTGTTCGCCGTCGACCCGGTCCGCGAGATCGCCGACGAGGCCCTGGAGCTCGGCGCCCGGCTGATCGTCACCCACCACCCGCTCTATCTGCGCGGGACGACGACGGTCGCCGCCGACACCTTCAAGGGCAAGGTCGTCCACACCCTCATCAAGCACGACATCGCCCTCCACGTCGCGCACACCAACGCCGACACCGCCGACCCCGGCGTCTCCGACGCCCTCGCCGGCGCCCTCGACCTGCGCGTCACGGGGCCGCTCGTCCCCGACCCCACCGACCCCGCCGGACGGCGCGGACTCGGCCGGATCTGCGAGCTGGACCACCCCGAGACCCTGGCCGCCTTCGCCGCCCGCGCAGCCGCCCGGCTCCCCGCCACCGCGCAGGGCATCCGGCTGGCCGGCGACCCGGAGGCCCTCGTGCGTACCGTCGCCGTCAGCGGCGGCTCCGGCGACAGCCTCTTCGACGCCGTGCGCGCCGCGGGCGTCGACGCCTTCCTCACCGCCGACCTGCGCCACCACCCGGCGTCCGAGGCCGTGCAGCACTCGCCGCTCGGCCTCGTCGACGCCGCGCACTGGGCCACCGAGTGGCCCTGGTGCGAGCAGGCGGCGGCCCAGCTCGACGCGCTTTCCGACCGCCACGGATGGGACCTGCGGGTCCATGTCTCGAAGCAGGTCACCGACCCCTGGACCACCCACCATTCCTCTGGAGCCCCCAACTGAACGCCGCGCCCGCCGACCAGATCCGACTTCTCGACGTCCAGGCCCTCGACACGCGTCTCGCCCAGCTCTCCCACAAGCGTTCCTCGCTGCCGGAGCACGCCGAGATCGAGCAGCTCAGCAGCGACCTCGCCCAGCTGCGCGACCTGCTGGTCGCCTCCACCACCGAGGAGAGCGACACCGCCCGCGAGCAGACCAAGGCGGAGCAGGACGTCGACCAGGTGCGTCAGCGCGCCGTCCGCGACCAGCAGCGCCTGGACTCCGGCGCGGTCTCCTCGCCCAAGGACCTGGAGAGCCTCCAGCGCGAGATCACCTCGCTCGCCAAGCGCCAGGGCGACCTGGAGGACGTCGTCCTGGAGATCATGGAGCGCCGCGAGGCCGCCCAGGAGCGGGTCACCGAGCTGACCGAGCGGGTCTCCGCGGTCCAGGCCAAGGTCGACGACGCCACCGCCCGCCGCGACGCGGCCACCTCCGAGCTGGACGCCGAGGCCGCCACGGTGACCAAGGACCGCCAGGTCGTCGCCGAGGTCGTCCCCGCCGACCTGATGAAGCTGTACGACAAGCTCCGCGCCCAGCAGGGCGGGGTCGGCGCCGCCCGGCTCTACCAGCGCCGCTGCGAGGGCTGCCGCCTGGAGCTGAACATGGCCGAGGTCAACGACGTGAAGGCCGCCTCCCCCGAGACGGTCCTGCGCTGCGAGAACTGCCACCGCATCCTGGTCCGCACCGCGGAGTCGGGCCTGTAATGAGCGTCGCCCGCCAGGTGGTGGTCGAGGCCGACGGCGGCTCCCGGGGCAACCCGGGGCCCGCCGGTTACGGCGCGGTCGTCATCGACCCCGCCACCGGGGAGCCCCTCGCCGAGGCCGCCGAGTACATCGGCGTCGCGACGAACAACGTCGCCGAGTACCGCGGGCTGATCGCCGGTCTGACGGCAGCGAAGGCGCTGTTCCCGGACGCGGGGGACGCGCTGCGGGTCCACGTCCGGATGGACTCCAAGCTGGTCGTCGAGCAGATGTCGGGGCGCTGGAAGATCAAGCACCCCGACATGAAGCCGCTGGCGGCCCGGGCCGCCGCGATCCTGCCGCCGTCCTCGGTGACGTACGAATGGATCCCGCGCGCGCAGAACAAGCACGCGGACCGGCTCGCCAACGAGGCGATGGACGCGGGGCGCGACGGCCGGCAGTGGGAGGCGTCCGCCTCGACGGCCGCCCTCGACGCCCCCTCCGCCCGCACCCCGAGCAGCACCCCGCCGCCGGTGCAGGGCCCGCCCGGCGACCAGGCCGCGGGCGCGGCCAGGGCCCGCGCGGCGCTGGCGGCGGCCCGCGGCGCGGCGGCTCCGGAGGGGCTTTTCCCGATGCCGGGCGCGGCCGAGACGCCGGAAGCGGGCGGCGAGCCGACAGACGCCCACCCCGCCCCGCGACAGTCCGCCGGGACCCCGCAGACCGGCTGGGGCTCGGCCCCCGACCTGGGCGCGCCCGCCACCCTCGTCCTGCTCCGGCACGGCGAGACCGCCCTCACGCCCGAGAAGCGCTTCTCCGGCAGCGGCGGCACCGACCCCGAACTCTCCGCCGTCGGCCGCGGCCAGGCCGAGCGGGCCGCCGAGCACTTCGCCGCCCTCGGCACGGTCCAGGAGATCGTCAGCTCCCCGCTGCGCCGCTGCCGTGAGACCGCCGCAGCCGTCGCCGCCCGCCTCGGCCTGGACGCCCGGATCGACGAGGGCCTGCGCGAGACGGACTTCGGCGCGTGGGAGGGCCTGACCTTCGGGGAGGTACGGGAGCGGTACGGCGACGACCTCACCGCCTGGCTGGCCTCGCCGGACACCGCCCCGACCGGCGGCGGCGAGAGCTTCGCGGAGGTGGCCGAGCGGGTCGCCGCCGCCCGGGACCGGCTCGTCGCCCGGTACGCGGGCCGCACGGTCCTGCTCGTCACGCACGTGACGCCGATCAAGACACTCGTCCGCCTCGCCCTGGGAGCCCCGCCCGAGGCGCTGTTCCGGATGGAGCTGTCGGCGGCCTCGGTCTCCACCGTCGCGTACTACGGGGACGGCAACGCCTCCGTACGCCTGCTCAACGACACCTCGCACCTGCGCTGACGTCGGCCCCCGGCGACTACGCGGCGAGCGCCGCCGCCTCGGCCGCCAGGCGGGCCACCCGGTCCCAGTCCTTCGCCGCCACCGCATCGCCCGGGACCATCCAACTGCCGCCCACGCAGCCGACGTTGGGCAGGGCGAGATACGAGGGCGCGGAGGCGAGCGAGATACCGCCGGTCGGGCAGAAACGGGCTTGGGGGAGCGGTGCGGACAGGGCCTTGAGATAGGCCGTACCGCCCGCGGCCTCGGCCGGGAAGAACTTCATCTCGTTCACCCCGCGCTCCAGCAGGGCCACCACCTCGGAGGTGGTCGAGACGCCCGGCAGGAACGGCAGCCCGGACGCCTTCATCGCCTCCAGCAGCGCGTCCGTCCACCCCGGGCTGACCAGGAACCGGGCCCCGGCGGCCACCGTCTCCCGGACGTGCTCCGGCGAGATCACCGTGCCCGCGCCGACCACCGCGCCCGGCACCTCGGCGGCCATCGCCCGGATCGACTCCAGCGCGGCGGGCGTCCGCAGCGTCACCTCGATCGCCGGGAGCCCGCCCGCCACCAGCGCCCGCGCCAGCGGCACCGCGTCGGTGGCGTCGTGCAGGACGACGACGGGGACGACGGGCGCGAGATCGAGCACGGAGGCGGCGGGGGCGGCTGCGGGGGAGGGCGCGGTGGGCGGCACGGAGGAGGTCATGGGCCCATCCTGCCGCGCAGCCACCAATATCTGCAACGAACGTTGCATCCTGCGCAACATGCTCGTGCGGTCGGGCTCAGTGGATCTCCGTCACCACCACGTCCAGCGACCACGGCCGCCCCGCCCGCGCGGGAGCCTCGGCCTCCACCACGTAACCGAGGTCCCGCAACACCTCCACCAGCCGCGCCGGGTCCTTGGGCCGCGCGCCGGCCACCAGCAGGTCGCGTACCAGCCGGCCCTTGGTGGCCTTGTTGAAGTGGCTCACCACGGACCGCTTCTCCACGCCGTCCACGATCTGCGCGTGGAGCACTCGCACGCTCGCCGTCCGCGAGGCCACCTCGCCCTTCGGCTTCCACGCCGCCGTGTACGCGGAGGACCGCAGGTCCAGGACGAGCCCGCCGCCCGCGGCCTCGGGCAGCACGGTCTCCATCGGGGTGCGCCAGTACGCGCCGAGGGCGCCGAGACCGGGCAGCTTCACCCCCATCGAGCAGCGGTACGGCGGAATCCGGTCACCGATCCGGACCGCGCCCCACAGCCCCGAGAAGACCAGCAGCGAGGCGGCCGCCCGGCGGCGCGCGGCCGTCTCCAGCGTGGCCAGGCCGAGGGCGTCGTACAGCACGCCGGTGTACAGCTCCCCGGCCGGGCGGGTCCCGGCGGTGCGCAGCTCGGCGTTCTTGCCGACCTCGCCCGCGAGACCCACGCTCAGCCCGAGCACCTCCCGGGCCTTCTCCTCGTCCGCCTGGCACAGCTCGACCAGCTCGTCCAGCACCGCCGCACGGGCCGGGGCGAGCCCCGGCAGCGACAGCGACTCCGGCTTCAGCGAGGCTCCGCGCCCCGAGGCGGCCTTTCCTTCGGAGGGCGGCAACAGCACGAGCACGGCGGTTCTCCTTCGTACGTACGGCGAGCGCGGATCCGGAGGGCGTGCGGGCTCACCCGGGTCCTCGGCAAGGGTACGGGGACGGGGCGGGGGTTCCCGTACGGCAGCGGGATCCGGGGATCCCCCCTGCGGCCTCCACCAGCGGCCCGCGAACCGCCCAGGACGCGGCCCCGGGGACCGCCCCGGATGCCGCCCGCCCCCTCCCGGCCTACGCTCGGGCCATGCCCCGTCGCCACCTGCGTATGACCGGCGCAGCCGACTGCTCGCTCGGGGCCGCCCTGCGGGCCCTGCGCACCGAACTCGACCTGCCCGGAGCGTTCCCGCCCGAAGTGCTCGCGGAGGCGGAACAGGCGGCGCGGGCCCCGGACCTGCCGGCCCACCTGGACGCCACCGACATCCCCTTCCTCACCATCGACCCGCCCGCCTCCACCGACCTCGACCAGGCGATGCACCTGGAGCGCCGCCGGGACGGGCGCGGCTACCGGGTGCTCTACGCCATCGCCGACGTCGCCGCGTATCTCCGGCCGGGCGGCGCGCTCGACGCCGAGGCCCACCGCCGGGTCACCACCCTCTACTTCCCCGACGACCGGATCCCCCTCCACCCCACCGTCCTCTCCGAGGGCGCCGCCAGCCTCCTCCCCGGCGAGACGCGCCCGGCCGCGCTGTGGCGGATCGACCTGGACGGCGACGGGGTGGCCGTCGCCACCGACGTACGGCGGGTCCTGGTCCGCAGCCGCGCGAAGCTCGACTACGCGGGCGTCCAGCGGCAGATCGACGCGGGCACCGCCGAGGAACCCCTCGCCCTGCTCCGGGACATCGGGCGGCTGCGCGCCGAACAGGAGCTGGCCCGGGGCGGCATCTCGCTCGACGTCCCCGAGCAGGAGATCGTCGAGCACGAAGGGGCGTACGGCCTCGCCTACCGCGCCACGCTCCCCGCCGAGGCCTGGAACGCGCAGATCTCGCTTCTCACCGGGATGGCCGCCGCCCGTCTCATGGCCGACACCGGCACCGGCATCCTGCGCACCCTGCCGCTCGCCCCCGACGGGGCCGTCGCCCGGCTGCGGCGCTCCGCCCACGCCCTGCGCATCGACTGGCCGCACCACGTTCTGTACGCCGAGGTCGTCCGCTCCCTCGACCCGGGGAGGAGCAACCACGCGGCGTTCCTCCAGGAGTGCACGACCCTGCTGCGCGGCGCGGGTTACACCGTCTCCGAGGGCGGCGACCTCCCCGACCCCGCCGTGCACGCCGCGGTCGCCGACCTCTACACGCACTGCACCGCACCGCTGCGCCGCCTGGTCGACCGGTACGCCTCCGAACTCTGCCTCGCCGCCACGGCGGGGAAGGAACCTCCCGAGTGGGTACGGGAGGCCCTCCCCGCCCTCCCGAAGGAGATGGCCGAGGGGACGCGCCGCGCGGGCACCGTGGAGCGGGCCTGCGTCGACCTGGTCGAGGCGGCGCTGCTGGAGGGGCGCGAGGGCGAACTCTTCGACGCGTACGTCGTCGACGTCCAGGAGCGGGACCCGGCCATCGGCACGATCCACCTCCGGGACCCGGCGGTCGTCGGCCGGATCGAGGGCGGCACGGCCCCGCTGCCGCTGGGGGAGCGGCTGCGGGTCCGGCTCACGCGGGCGGGGCCGGCGGCGAGGACGGTGCTGTTCGCTCCGGCGTGAGCGAGCGCGAGGGCGCCTTGAGGCGCGGGGCCGGGGCCGGCGCGGCCCCCTCCGGCGTCGGCGCGGGCGGCGCTGCCCGCCTCGGCGCGGCGAGCGCGGCGACGGCCGCCCGCGGCTCGTCCGCATGGAACCGGAGCGTCCGCGCACTCCCGCGCCGCCCGAGCGGCCGTACGAACTCCACCGGCCCCGTCAGCTCCACGGTCACCGTCGTCTGGCTCCCCACCGCCAGATCCAGCGTCCCGTCCTCGTCGACCCGGACCAGCCCCCCGTCCGGGAAGCGCCGTTCGACCCGGGCGGAGGCGATGGCGTCGGCGGGCACCCGGAGGTCGAACAACGCCCCGTACCGCAGCCGCAGCGAACCGTCGGCCTCCACCAGATGCGGCCGGGTCACCGCGGCGGCGTGCAGGGCGAGGACGATGACGATCCCGTACACGTCCACCACGAGCACGATCGCGTGGACCAGCGGCCAGGGGATCACCAGGGCCAGCACCACGGTCTCGACGACGGAGACGAAGAGGAACGCCCACATGATCCCGGTCTGCGGTTCGGTGTACGAGAACGGCCGGGCCCCCTCCGGAATCCGGTGGCGGCGCCGGGCGCTCCACAGCCCGAGGCTGTGCAGCGCCCGGAACTCGTGGACGACGAGCCGCCGCAGGGCGACCGGCACCGCCGCCCGCACCACGGCGAGCCCGGCCTTCCGCCGGGTGTCGCCCGCCCGCCGCCGGGCCGCGTACAGGGGCCACATCACGTACGCCTCCAGCGCGAGCATCCCCACCACCAGCGCCTCGGCCGCCAGCAGCACGGCCCCCGGTATCCGCACCCCGGCCACCAGGCAGACCACCAGGGCCAGCTCCCCGGGCAGCACCGCCCACATCGCGACCCGCAGGCTCCTCGCCACCCGTGCCCTCATGCCGTCCCCCTCCTCCGCACCCGCTCGGCCAGCTCCTCCATCACCCGGCGTACCACCGCGCGCTGCGCGGGCGGATAGTCGTCGAGCAGCACCCGCCCGAACCCCGTCGCCGACGGCTCCCCCTCGGGGATGACCGCCAGGACCTCGTCCGGCACGGCGGCGACCAGCTCGGCCGCCAGGGGTGCGATCCGCGGATCGTCCACCCCGGCCCCCTCCAGTTCGTCGAGCCGCTCGTACAGCGCGAGCACACCCGGGTGCTCGGCCAACGGCCGCAGCGCCGCGAACAGCTCCGCCCCGGCCCCGTCGCCCGCCGCGTCCAGCAACGCCAGATGCTCGCGGTCCTTCGCGGCGGCCGGAGAGGTGGTGGCGGGCGCGTGGTCCAGGAGCGCGGCGAGGGCGGGCGAGAGCGGCCCGTCCGAGGCGAGCGGCGCCTCCAGCAGCACGGCCAGCACCTGCCGCCGCTCCTGGATCTCCCGCTCCTGCCGCGCCAGATCGGCGTCCAGTTCCGCGAGCACCTCGCCCAGCTCCCGCCCCGCGTCATCGGCGAGCACGTCCCGGACCTCGTCCAGCGAGAGCCCGATCTCCGTCAGCCGCCGGATCCGGGCCAGCAGCACGGCATCGCGGACGGTGTACGCCCGATAGCCGTTGGCCTGCCGGGCGGGCTCGGGCAGCAGGCCGACGTGGTGGTAGTGCCGGACGGCCCGGGAGGTGACTCCGACGAGCGCGGCGATCTCTCCGATACGCATGCGGCCAGTAGAAACGTTGACGCTGCGACAAGGTCAAGCGGCGCGTTCCTTCCCGCGCTTTCGTCCACGCCGGGCGGTCCTGTGCCACGATCGGGGGAAGAACCCCCCTCTCACGGACGGCTGGTCCTCCAATGCCCGAGTCTGGCGAGCGACCGAGGAAGGAGCGTGACATGACTGCCATGGCGCACGAGCCGCTCACGCAGGCAGAAGTCCTTCTGGAGGGCTTCCTGGCCCTGGACACGCCGGAAGGCTTCCGGGCCGAGCTGATCGAGGGGGAGATTGTCGTGACGCCGCCGCCGGACGGGGACCACGAGGACTACATCGGGCTGATCGTCGACCAGGTGGCCAGGCGCGCCCGAACACGCATGCAGTTCTCCGGAAACAAAGGGCTGAAACTCCGCAGCGGCGGTGGTTGCCCGAAGAACCATGCCATCCCCGACGGCACCTTCGCCCCGTTCGACCTTCGCCTCTTCCGCGGCGCCGACCCCTGGATGCCCTGCGAGGGCGTAGCCCTGGTGGTCGAGGTGACCTCCACCAAGCCGCAGGCAGACCGCGAGGCCAAGCGCCGCTGCTACGCGCGCGGAGGCATCCCGCTCTACCTGCTCATCGACCGGGACGACAGCTCGGTGACGCTGTTCAGCGAGCCCGAGGGTGACGACTACCGCCAGCACCTGACCATCCCGTACGGGAAACCGCTCCCGCTCCCCGAGCCCTTCGCCTTCGACCTGGAGACCGGTGACTTCGGCTGAGGGACACCGACAGGGCGGTCGGCCGGTACAGCCCGGTAGGATGGCGATCACGGCAGACGAGCCGTGCGGACGGCCGCGTGAGGATCCCCGGATCCTCCCGAGGAACGTCCGGGCTCCGCAGAGCAGGGTGGTGGCTAACGGCCACCCGGGGTGACCCGCGGGACAGTGCCACAGAGAACAGACCGCCCGGGACTTCGGTCGCGGGTAAGGGTGAAACGGTGGTGTAAGAGACCACCAGCGCCTGAGGTGACTCAGGCGGCTAGGTAAACCCCACCCGGAGCAAGGTCAAGAGGGGGCGTCCCGGAAACGGGACGGCCCTGCGCGGACGTTCGAGGGCTGCTCGCCCGAGTTCGCGGGTAGACCGCACGAGGCCGGCAGCAATGCCGGCCCTAGATGGATGGCCGTCTCCGCGGCCGCCGCGAGGCGACCGTGAGACAGAACCCGGCGTACAGCACGACTCGTCCTGCCTCAGGGGCCTCCGCGCAGCGAACAAGCTGCGCGGAGGCCCCTTTTTCTCCTTTCCGGGGAGATCGCCTTCGTACCGGAGCCGGAGGAGCGGACCGAGCAGGCCGTACCGGTCGAGCAGGTCGAACCGGGTGTGCCCGGCGCGCTGGTGAAGGCCGAGGTGCAGGGAGCGACGGAGGCGGCGGAGCGCACCGGGTGAGCGCGGACCGCGCCTCACGACGGGCCTCCGCGCGGGAATTCCACCTGCGCGGAGGCCCGCGCCGTGTTCTGATCAGCCGTGATCGACCGCAGGGGTGAGGGAGTGACAGGGGTGAGGGAGTGACAGGGATGACGTCCGAGCACCAGGGGGTACGGCTGCGCCCGGCGACGGCCGGGGACGCGGAGGCCGTCACGCGGGTCTTCCTGGACTCCCGCGCCGCCGCCATGCCCTGGCTGCCCCGGATCCACAGCGACGCGGACACCCTCGCCTGGATCACCCATGTCGTGCTGCCCACCAGCACCGCGGTGTGGGTGGCCGAAGCGGCGGGAGAGGCCGGGGAGAGCGGGGAGGTGCTCGGCTTCGCCGCTCTCGCCGGGCGTGACGAGCTCGATCATCTCTATCTGCGGCCCGACGCCTTGCGGCGGGGCATCGGGAGCCGGCTGCTGGCCGAGGTGCGCGGGGCCGTGGACGGGCCGGTCCATCTGTACGTGTTCCAGCGCAACGCCGCCGCCCGTGCCTTCTACGAGCGGCACGGGTTCAGCGCCGTCGCGTTCGACGACGGGGGCCGCAACGAGGAGAACGAGCCGGACGTGCTGTACCGCTGGACGCCCCGACGGTGACTCAGATGACCGGCGGGCGGCCCAGCAGCGTCATCTGCCACACCGTGGACCAGCGCATCGGGCGCCGCTCCCCGCACGGGGTGCGGACGCCCTCGGCGAAGCCGCCCGCCCAGGCGCGCAGGCCCTTCGGGTCGCGGGTGCGGGCGAGGGTGAGCAGGGTCCAGGTGCCGAGGTAGGCGGGGACCAGGGGGAGGGGCAGGTTGCGGCGGGCCAGCCAGACGCGGTTGCGGGCCGTCATCCGGTAGTAGACCGCGTGCCGGGCCGGGGACGTCTTCGGGTGCTGGAGCAGCAGCTCGGGGTCGTACTCCACCTTCCAGCCGGCGTCCAGCGCCCGCCAGGCCAGGTCCGTCTCCTCGTGGGTGAAGAAGAACTCGGCGGGCCACAGACCGGTCTCCGCCAGCATCTTCATGGAGAACGCGTGGCCGCCGCCCAGGAACGCCGTGACCGGGCCGCCGCGCATCGGGTCGCCCGCCCGCAGACGCGGCACATGGCGGCGCTGCGTCTCGCCGGTCTCGTCGGCGATCCGGAAGCCGATGATGCCGAGCCGGTCCTCGGCCGCGAAGCGGTCCCGCACCCGGCGGAAGACGTCCTTGTCGACCAGCAGCCCGTCGTCGTCCAGCTCGATGACCACGTCCACGTCGCCGATCTCGGCGAGCCTGCGCAGCCCCTCGTTCCGGCCGCCCGGGCAGCCGAGGTTCTCCGGCAGCTCGATGGTGGTCACCCCGCCGTCGAGGTCCTCCAGGCCGGGCGTGGAGGAGTAGTCCGGGAGGGCCGTACCGTTGCCGATGATCACGAGCCGGGTGGGCCGGACGTCCTGCATGGCGACCGACGCCAGCAGCGCCTCGACCGCCTGCGGGCGGTCTCCCATGGTCACGATGGATACGCCGATGCGCGGTGCGGACACGGTCGGTACTCCTGGAACTCGGCTGCCGGTGGCCGGCTGCTGGTCGGCAGCGGTGCCCGCGATCGTAACGCCTCGGTGTTCAGTGTGCGGTTACCGCCCGGCCATCCACCGCTCCGTCGCTGTTCAGCAGCGCGTACACGGCCATGTCCCGCCGTTCGTCGCCCACCCGCTGCCAGCCGCGCAGCAGCCCCTCCCGCCGGAAGCCGATGTCCTCGGCGATCCGGGCGGAGGCGGTGTTCCAGGGCTCGATGTAGAGCTGGAGGCGCGGGACGCCGAGGTCGCGCAGGGCCCAGCCCGTCACCGTACGCAGCGCGGCCCGGGCGACCCCCTGGCCGCGGGCGGTATCGGTGAGCCAGTAGCCGAGGGAGGCGCGCCCCTCGGGCAGCTCCCGGAGCCAGAGCCCGATCGCGCCGACCGGGCGCCGGTCCCGGGAGCGCACGATGGCGAACGGGTACCCCGCGCCGGTGGCCGCGCGCTCCCACTGCCCGCGTACGAACGCCTCGGCGGCCGCTTCGGAGTAGGGGGCCGGGATCGTGGTGATGAGCGGGATGTACGGGTCGAGCGAGGCCTCGCGCACCAGCGGGAGGTCGCTCATCTCCCAGGGGCGCAGCACGAAGTCCGGGCCCGCCGACATGCTCGGAACGGTCAGCGGCTCGGGGCCGGGAGCGAGGTCGGGGGCCGAGCCGGGGATGTTGCCGGTCTCGGCGGTGGTGTGGGGGGCGGAGCCGGTGCCGGGGGCGCGTCCGGGGTCAGGCTCGGGAGCAGCCATGTCCGTATCCTCCCGCTGTCGATCCGGTTCCGCTTCCCGGGCCGGTCCCGCCTGCCCGGGAAGCGGGACCGGCTCACCCGTCCTTCCGCCTCCGGGCCCCGCCCGCCAGGAAGTACCCGGCCAGTACGGCGCCGGCCAGGACCAGGGCCGAGTTGACCAGGATCGCGGTGGAGACGCCGGACAGTACCGCCTCGGGTCCGTGCGCGGCCCCCGTCCGGGCGGTGACGACCGCGCTCATCACCGGAATGCCCAGGGCGATACCGACCTGCTGCGTCATCGTCGCCAGCCCGGTGGCCCGCCCCTGCTCCTCGTCCGGCAGGCCCGAGGTCGCCGTGACCATGAAGCCGACGATCATCAGCATGTTGCCGACGCCGCCCACGAAGGTCGCCGCCAGCAGGAGCCAGATCCAGGCCCCGGACGTGCCGAGCGCCACGAGGGAGAGGGTGGCGGCGGCCTGGACGGTGCCGCCGAGGACGATGGCGCGACGGTCGCCGAAGCGGCCCACCGCCCGTCCACCGAGCACACCGCCGACGACCGTGCCCGCGCCGAGCACGCCGAACGCGAGGCCGGTGGCGAGTGCGGAGTGGCCCAGGACCTCCTGGAGGTAGAGGGTCAGCAGGAACACCAGCGAGGTCTCCGTGGCGAAGGCGATCAGCCCGGCGGTGTTGCCCCAGACGACACTGCGCCGCTTCAGGACGCGGATAGGGACGAGCGGGGCCGCGGCTCGCTGCTCGATGCGGACGAACGCGACCAGGAGGACGGCTCCGGCGGCCAGCGCGGCCAGGGTGGCCGGCCCGGTCCAGCCGGTCTCGCCCGCCCGGGTCAGCCCCAGGACGAGCAGCAGCAGCCCGCCGGTGACGGCGACGGCTCCGGGCACGTCCAGCTTCGGGTGCTTCTCCGGCCGGGAGTCGGTGATCACGGACGGGGCCAGCATCACGACGAGGGCCGCCACCGGTACGTTGATGAAGAAGGCCCAGCGCCAGGAGAGCAGATCCGTCAGCAGCCCCCCGAGGATCGCCCCGGCGGTGAACCCGGCCGACATCAGGGCCCCGTTGAGCCCCAGCGCCCGTTCCCGCAGCGGCCCCTCCTTGAACGCGGTGGTCAGCAGCGCGAGTCCGGCCGGGGTGACGGCCGCGGTGGCCAGGCCCTGCAGCACCCGGGCGGTGAGCAGTACCTCGGGCGAGGTGGCGAGGCCGCCGAGCACGGAGGAGAGGCCGAGGACGGCCATGCCGCCGACGAACAGGTTCTTGCGGCCGACGAGGTCGGCGACCCGGCCGAAGAGCAGCGTGAACCCGGCGGCGGCGAGCGCGAAGGAGGTGGCGATCCACTGGAGACCGGCGAGGGAGAAGCCGAGTCCTTCCCCGACGACGGGCAGCGCCACGTTCAGGATCGAGAAGTCCACCGCGATCATGAACTGGGAGCCGAGCAGCAGGGCCAGGACGAGTTTCTGGTGGCCGGACATGCGAGGGGCGGTGAGGGGAGGTCCGGTCGTGGGGTCCGCCGTGGACGTGTCGGTACGGGGTGTGGGCATGGCAGAGGCGCCTTCCTGGACACGGGAACTCTTAATGGTTCTATGGTTCCGTTAAGGTGGCGTCACCGTAGCAGGGAGAGTGTTGTTAATGGAACTGGAGACCCGTTATGACTTCTGAAGGCGGCGGCCCGGAGAGCGCGGAGGGCGTGGAGCCCGGCACCGTACGGCCCGGCGGTCGCACCGCCCGGGTGCGCGAGGCGGTGCTGCGCGCGGCCGGTGACGCGCTGGTCGAGCACGGTTTCGACGGGCTCGACCTGGCCGACGTCGCCCGGCGGGCCGAGGTGGGCAAGACCACCGTCTACCGTCGCTGGTCCTCCCCGGCCGGGCTGGTCGCCGACCTGCTCACGGACATGGCGGAGCAGTCCCTGCCGCGTACGGACACCGGATCCCTGGCCGAGGACCTCCGGGCCAACGCCCGCCTCGTGGTCCGCACGCTGACCGACCCCCGCCAGGGCCCCCTCTTCGTGGCCGTCATCGCGGCCGCCGCCTGCGATCCGCGCACCGCCGAGGCCCTCCACCGCTTCTACGCGGTGCGGATCGGGGAGTGGTCGGGCTGCGTCGAAGCGGCGGTCGGGCGCGGTGAACTGCCCGCGGGTACGGACCCGGGCGAGGTGATCGCGGCGGTGTCGGCGCCGCTGTACTACCGGCTGCTCGCCAGCGGCGCCCCGCTGGACGAGGAGGTCGCCGACCGGGCGGCCGACGCCGCGGCCGCCGCCGCGCGGGCGGGAGTCTTCGTACGGTGAGGAGCGCGGGAGCCCATGGCGGGACCGGCTTCATAGCATCGAACGGGCCGTCGATAAAGTGGTGGAATGATATTCGGTAAAGCCGGGTTCGGGGGAGCCGTCGCCGACTTCGAGGCGGCGGTGTCGGCGCAGGACGCCAAGCGGTCCGGCAAGGCGTTCGTCCGGTTGCAGGAGACCTTCGGGCAGGCCAGGGAGTCGGAGTTGCTGGACGGCGGGCCGCGGCTCGCCGCCGTGCTGGAGCAGGTGCCGCCCGCCCCGCGTGCCGTCGTCGCCGTGCTCGTCGGGGCCTGCGTCGAACGCGGCGCGGACGCCGAGCGCTGCGCGCCGGGGGTCCTCGCCGGGCTGCGGTGGGCCCTGGAACAGGCCGTGGCGTTCGCCGACGCCTGGGCCGCGACCGGGGGCGGCGCGTTTCCCGCCCCCGACGGCGGCGAGCCGGGCCCGGAGCTCGTGGAGCGGGCCGGCTTCGAGGCGGCCGTCGGCTGGAGCACGCTTCCCCAGTGGGAGATGGCCGCCGTCGCCATGCTGAACCACCCCGGCGTACGGCGGGAGGCCGGCTCCCGGGGTGACGCGCTGCGGCTGCTCGGCGCGGTGGAGCGGGCCTCCGGCCTGGAGCTGAAGTCCCTCGCCCACGCCCTCCTGGTGCTGGACGACGAACCGCTCGTCGCCCTCCACCGGACGAGCGGTACCGGCTACCTCCTGCGGATCTCCGGCATCGGGGACAACTTCCAGCTGCACACCCTGCTCGCCGACGCGCTCATCGGCGGTGGCCATGTGGAGGGCCACGCGCCGTCGCCGCAGGAGGCGGCCGTCTGCCGGGAGACCCCCGGCCAGGTGGAGACCGTGGGCTCCTTCGACTTGGTCGCGCCGGACGGCGAACTGATCTGGAACGAGGGCGCCCCCGCCGACATACCCGTCGTCGACGGCGTCCGGCTGCTGGTCCTGGACGAGCCGTCCTACCGGCGGACCTGGCCCGCGGGCCGCTTCTTCCCCGGCATGCGCGGTGACGCCCTGCTGGAGCGGGCCCTCGACCCGGAGGAGACGGAGCGCTGGTACGCCCATGTCTCCCCGGCCAAGAACACGACCGGCTGAGGCCGGCTTCCGGACCGGATCGGTCCCGTACGCCGGAGGCCCCCGGTCCTCGGCCGGCGGTGACCGGTCTCAGTCGATCCGGGTGCCCGTTCCGCTGACCCGGATCCGGGCGTCGCCCGCGCGCAGTTCGACGGTGAGGGTGCCCGGGCGGCCCATGTCCGCCCCCTGGTGCAGCGTCAGCACGGCCGTCTCCGGTACGAGCCCCGACTCCCGCGCGTACGCGCCGAAGGCCGCCGCCGCCGCGCCCGTCGCCGGGTCCTCGACGACCCCGCCCACCGGGAACGGGTCCCGGACGTGGAACACCTCGGGCCCCTCGCGCCACACCAGTTGCAGGGTGGTCAGGTCGAGCCGGCGCATCAGCGCCTCCAGCCGCGCGAAGTCGTAGTCCAGGTCCGCCAGCCGTTCCCGGGTGGCGGCGGCCAGCACCAGGTGCCGGGCCCCCGCGTAGGCGATCCGGGGCGGCAGGGCCGGATCGAGATCGGCTGCCGCCCAGTCCAGGGCCGCCAGCGCCTCCGCCAGATCGGCCTCCGCGGTCTCCTCGACGTGCGGCGCCACGCTGGTCAGGGTGGCACGGAGCTCGCCGCCCTCCCGGACTACGGAGACCGGGACCGGTCCCGCGGGCGTCGCGAACTCCAGCGCGCCCGGTCCGTCCCGTTCGGCCAGCGCGAGGGCCGTGGCGACCGTGGCGTGACCGCAGAACGGCACCTCGGCCTTCGGGCTGAAGTAGCGGATCGTGTAAGCGCCTTCGCCGGTCCGTTCCGTCAGGAACGCCGACTCGCTGTAGCCCAGGTCCGCCGCGATCGCGAGCATCCGCTCCTCGTCGAGACCGGAAGCGTCCAGGACGACCCCGGCGGGGTTCCCGCCCGCGGGATCGCCGGAGAAGGCGGTGTAACGCAGGACCTCGGGCCGGTGATCAGGTGTCATGCAGCAGACAACCGTGGCGCAGCCCCCGCCATTCCCCCGTGGGAGAGGGCTGGTCGCGCCCCCCGGCAGCCGCGACCAACCCCCCTCCCCCCGGAAGACGCCGGCCGTGTCAGTGGCAGTGCTTGGCGCCCTTGTCGGCCCTCGTGGACTTCCCCGGGAGCAGGAGTCCCCGCTCCACCCCGCCCCTGCCCCCGCCCTCAGCCTCGTCCGACGTACGGCATGTTCGTCGCCATCACCGTCGCGAACTGGACGTTCGCCTCCAGCGGCAGCTCCGCCATGTGCAGCACCGTCCGTGCCACGTCCGCCGCCGCCATCACCGGCTCCACCGCCAGTTCCCCGTTGGCCTGGAGGATCCCGGTCTGCATCCGCTCGGTCATCTCCGTCGCCGCGTTGCCGATGTCGATCTGGCCGCAGGCGATCCGGTGGGGGCGGCCGTCCAGCGACAGCGACTTCGTCAGCCCGGTGATCGCGTGCTTGGTCGCCGTGTACGCGATCGAGTGCGGGCGCGGTGCGTGGGCGGAGATCGAGCCGTTGTTGATGATCCGGCCGCCCTGCGGGTCCTGCTCCTTCATCAGCCGGTACGCCGCCTGTGCGCACAGGAACGCGCCCGTCAGGTTCACATCGACGACCGCCCGCCAGTCCGCGACGGCCAGGTCCTCCAGCGGTACGCCGCCGGGGCCGAACGTGCCCGCGTTGTTGAACAGCAGGTCCAGCCGGCCGAACCGTTCCCGTACGGCGGTGAAGAGCGCGGCGACCTCGTCGGCGTCCGTCACGTCCGTGGTGACGCACAGCGCCTCGGTGTCCCCGGCGGCGGCCGCCGTCTCCGCCAGCGGCTCGGCCCGCCGGCCCGCGAGCGCGAGCGACCAGCCCCCGCTCGCGAGGGCGAGCGCCACGGCCCGTCCGATCCCCGACCCCGCCCCCGTGACGACGGCGACCTTCCGGCCGCCGGTCCGGTCGGTCTCCTCGGTCTGCCCGGCCCGCCCGGCCTGCTCCGTCTTCTCAGTGTTCATGGCCCGGCAGCGTACGGGACAGATCCGTGCACAGGGCACGCGGTGCTCATCGACCCGCCATGCGGATGTTGTGCACGCGACAACGGTGCGTCGTCCCCTCCCGCTGCCATGAAGCCCGACAGCATCCGGGCCGAGGAGGGCATATGACAGCCGCACACACCATCATGACGCCCGATCAGACCACCCGAGCCATCGAACTCCGCACCGCCGCCCGCCTACTGGAACCGGGGGTGGGCCGTCGGCGCTTCCTGACCGTCACCGGGGCCGCCGCCGCGCTCGCCTTCGCCGTCAACCTGCCCGCCGCCGGGACGGCGAGCGCCGCCGAGGCCGATGCCCGCCGGATCGCCGAGGACCCCTTCACCCTCGGCGTCGCCTCCGGTGATCCGCACCCCACGTCCGTCCTGATCTGGACCCGGCTCGCGCCCCGCCCCTTCGAACCGGGCGGCGGACTGCCGCGCGGCCGCATCGAGGTGCGCTGGGAGATCGCCCGCGACGAGCGCTTCCGCCGGATCGAGCGGCGCGGCTCGGTCACCGCCCACCCCGAGTTCGCCCACAGCGTCCGCGCCGAGGTCCAGGGCCTCGACTCCGGCCGCCTCTACTACTACCGCTTCCGCACCGGCAGCTGGACCAGCCCGGTCGGCCGCACCCGCACCGCCCCCGCCCCCGGCGCCCGCAACAGCTCCCTCACCCTGGCCGCCGTCTCCTGCCAGGCGTACCACGACGGGTACTTCACCGCCCACCGCCACCTCGCGGCCGAGGACGTCGACGTCGTCTTCCACCTCGGCGACTACCTCTACGAGTACGCCGTCAACGCCACCGGCGGGGCCCGCAACTACACCGACCGCCGCCTCCCGGACCTCTTCAACCGCGAGACGACGACGCTGGAGGACTACCGGCTGCGCTACGCCCTCTACAAGTCCGACCCGGACCTGCGCGCCGCCCACGCCGCCCACCCCTTCGTCGTCACCTGGGACGACCACGAGACCGAGAACAACTACGCGGGCGAGATCCCCGAGAACAACGTCACCCCCGAGGAGTTCCTGCTCCGCCGGGCCGCCGCGTACCGCGCGTACTGGGAGAACCAGCCGCTGCGCACCCCGCAGCGCCCCACCGGACCCGACATGACGCTCTACCGCCGCCTCCGCTTCGGCCGGCTCGCCCAGTTCGACATCCTCGACACCCGCCAGTACCGCGACGACCAGGCGTACGGCGACGGCTGGCGCACCCCCGGCCCCGAGTCCGAGGACCCCGCGCGCACCATGACCGGGGCCACCCAGGAACGCTGGCTGATCAACGGCTGGCGGGCCTCGAACGCCACCTGGAACGTCGTCCCGCAGCAGGTCACCTTCGCTCAGCGACGCGATGTACCCACCGACTCCTACAAGCTCTCCATGGACTCCTGGGACGGCTACCCCGCCTCCCGGCAGCGGGTGCTGGCCGGGGCCGAGGCCGCCGGGGTGGACAACCTGATGGTCCTCACCGGCGACGTGCACGTCTCCTACGCCTTCGACCTGAAGAAGGACTTCGCCGACCCCGCGTCGCGCACCGTCGGCACGGAGATCGTCACCACCTCCATCGCCAGCGGCAAGGACGGCGCGGACCGGCCCGCCAACTGGGAGAACCAGACCCGCGCCAACCCGCATCTCAAGCACTACAACGGGCGGCGCGGCTACGCGCTCGTCACCCTCGGCACGACGGAGGCCCGCGCCGACTTCCGTACGGTCGCGGCCGTCACGACCCCCGGCGCACCCGTCACCACCGCGGCCTCGTTCGTCACGGAGGCCGGGAACCCGGGACTCAACCCGGCCTGAGAGGGCTCAGGCGTCCGCCGGGTAGCGGACGCCGATGCGGTCCCGTACCGCGTCGAGCGTCCGCATCACCGCCAGCGAACCCTCCAACGGGACGAGCGGCGACTCCGGCTCGCCCGCCCGCACCGCGCGCGCCACCTCGACCGCCTCGTACTGCATGCCGGACAGCCCCTGCGGGCCCGGCCCCGACGTGATCGTCTCCGGCTCCGCACCCGCCCGCCGCAGCACGAAGTGGTCCGGGTGGAAGAAGTCGCGCGGGAGGTCGATCCGGCCCTCCGTGCCGATCACGGTGGCCGCCGTCGGATGGTGGCCGACGATCGAGCAGGACAGCAGCGCGGTCGCACCGGAGTCCCAGCCGAGCAGCATGCCCGTGTTCAGGTCCACGCCCTCGGGGGAGAGCAGCGCGTCGGCCTGGACGCGGTCCGGCTCGCCCAGCAGCAGATGGGCGAACGAGACCGGGTAGACCCCGAGGTCCAGCAGGGCCCCGCCGCCGAGGGCCGGGTCGCGCAGCCGGTGGCCGGGGGCGAAGTCGCCCGCGAAGCCGAAGTCCGCCTGCACGGTGCGGATCTCGCCGATCGCCCCGTCCCGGACCAGCTCGGTCAGCCGGCGGACCACCGGGTTGAGGTAGGTCCACATGGCCTCCATCAGGAACAGGCCCTGCTCCCGGGCGAGCGCCACCAGCTCCTTCGCCTCCCGGCTGTTGAGCGTGAACGCCTTCTCGCACAGCACGTGCTTCCCCGCCTTCAGCGCGAGCGAGGCCGCCGCGTGGTGCGCCGAGTGCGGGGTGGCCACGTAGACCACGTCCACCGTGTCGTCGGCGACCAGCTCCGCCCAGCTCCCATGGGCCCGGGCGATCTGGTGCCGGTCGGCGAAGGCCCGCGCCGAGGCCTCCGTGCGCGAGGCGACGGCCACCACCTCGGCGTCCGGGAGCCCCTGTACGTCCGTCGTGAAGGTCGCGGCTATGCCGCCCGTCGCCAGAACACCCCAGCGCACCGTGTCACTCATGCCCGCCACCTCAGCCCACCCGAAAAAGGTATCGACCACTCCGGTCGAGCTGAGAGCATAGATGCGGATTCAACGATGTGGAGATGAGAATGCCGGAGAGCGGCGGCGGCCGGGCCCAGCGAGAGCACATACCCCCCTCCGGGACCGGAAGCGGAACCGGGACCGGACCCGGAACCCACGGGCTCCCCGCCCCGGTGGCGAAGGCCGCCCGGCGCACCGGACTCCTGGTCACCCTGGTCCTCGGCGGGCTCACCGCCCTGCCGCCGCTGTCGATGGACATGTACCTCCCGGCGCTCCCCGCCGTCACCGACTCCCTGAGCGCCCCCGCCGCCACCATCCAGCTCACCCTGACCGCGTGCCTCGCCGGAATGGCGCTCGGCCAGCTCGTCGTCGGCCCCATGAGCGACCGCTGGGGCCGCCGCACCCCGCTGCTCCTCGGCATGGTCGTCTACGTCCTCGCCACCGCGATCTGCGCCCTGGCCCCCACCGCCGGACTCCTCATCGGCTTCCGCCTCCTCCAGGGGCTCGCGGGCGCGGCCGGGATCGTCATCGCCCGGGCCGTGGTGCGCGACCTCTACGACGGCGTGGAGATGGCCCGCTTCTTCTCCACCCTGATGCTGATCTCCGGCGCCGCCCCGATCATCGCGCCGCTGATCGGCGGGCAGGTCCTGCGGGTCACCGACTGGCGGGGCATCTTCGTCGTGCTGACCGTCGTCGGCATCGTGCTCACCCTCGTCGTGTGGAAGTGGCTGCACGAGACGCTGCCGCCCGCCGCCCGCCACACCGGCGGTGTCACCGACGCCCTGCGCACGATGCGCGGGCTGCTCGCCGACCGGGTCTTCACCGGCTACATGGTCGCGGGCGGGCTCGCCTTCGCCGTCCTGTTCGCGTACATCTCCGCCTCCCCGTTCGTCGTCCAGGAGATCTACGGGGCCTCGCCGCAGACCTTCAGCCTGCTCTTCGGGCTCAACTCCATCGGCCTGATCGCCGTCGGGCAGATCAACGGCAAGCTCCTCGTGGGCCGGTTCCGCCTCGACAAGGTGCTCGGCTTCGGCCTCGCCGTGATCGTGCTGGCCGCCGTCGCACTGCTGCTCATGACGACCGGCGTCTTCGGCGAGGTCGGGCTCGTCCCGGTCGCCGCCGGGCTGTTCGTGCTGATGTCGGCGATGGGCCTCGCGATGCCGAACACCAACGCCCAGGCCCTCATGCGGACCAAGCACGCGGCGGGTTCCGCCTCCGCGCTGCTGGGAACGTCCTCGTTCCTCATCGGGGCCGTCGCCTCCCCGCTGGTCGGCATCGCGGGGGAGGAAACGGCCGTCCCGATGGCCGTCGTCCAGGTGAGCTGCGCGGTGGCGGCGGTGGCCTGCTTCCTGCTCCTGTGCCGCCCCTGGCAGCGCGCGGGACGCGAGGCCGACGGCCTCTGAGCCTCCGAGGAGCCGGCCGGGGAGGGCCGGGCCGGTGCGCGTCCGGGGGGCTCAGCCCGTGCGCGTCCGGGAGGGCTCAGCCCGTGCGCGTCCGGGGGGCTCAGCCCGTGCGCGGGTAGCCGATCAGATGCGTACGGTCCTGCCGGTCCGTCCAGCGGAACACCCCGACCCCCGTCGTCTCCGTCCCCGGCAGCCGGGCATTGCGCGACAGCCGCTCGGTGCTCCAGGTCGCGAAGTCCATCGCGACCGGGAGCCCGCCGCCGGACAGCGCCTCCGAGGCGTCGCGCGCGTTCTCCGCCCCGTACGCGATGCCGTCGTCCGTCACCGTGGCCAGCGTCAGATGCGCGGTGCCGCCCTCGTCCTCGAAGCAGCGGCCCTGCTTCGCCTCCAGGTCGAAGGCGAGGTTCCCGGCGATCAGATAGTCGCCCGAGGGGGAGAGGACGGCCTGTGGATAGCGCCCCGGCTTTATGGCCGGCTTGTGGCACTCCACCGAGGTGAGCACCTCCCCGGTCGCCGCGTCGTGCACCGCCCACAGCTCGTGGGTCGCCGCCCGCTTGGTCTTCTTCGCGGGCTGCCACTTGGCCAGCACCTGGTCCGGGGTCATCGACGTCACCACCCCGCTGTCCCTCTCGGTCCCCTTGGGCGCGACGTTCCGGCTGAACCAGCCACCGCGCACCCAGAACTCCCGCGCCCCGCCCACCAGCAGGCCGTCGGCGGTCCGGCCGTGCACCTCGGTGAGCTGTTTGCAGGCCGGGCAGCCCTTGGGATAGCCGAGCTTGTCCGCGCCCAGCTCGGACACCTCACCGGTGACCGGGTCGATCAGGGTGCTGTTCGCCTTCGCGTCGCTGATCACGATGCCCGGCCCGGTCGTGGTCACCTTCGGGGCCCCGGACCACGGCACCTCGACCCGCTGCCGGTTCCCGTTGGTCACGTCGTACAGATCCAGGGCGAGGAAGGTGTCCTCCGGCGAAAGACCGTCGCCGACCTTCCCGTACGACCAGGTCACGAAGAACTGCCGGTCGCCCTTGGCCACCGTGGCGAGCTTCGGGTAGTGCAGCGGGTCCGGCGGCTGCCAGGCCTGTCCCCGCCAGCCCAGCTCGCCGGTGGCCGTGTCGACCGTGCGCAACCGGTAGCGGCTCTCCTCGGACCGCTCCAGATAGGCCAGCAGGCCCGTGGAGTGGGAGACGGCGACATCGGGGGAGGAGCCGATGATCTCCCAGCCCCGGTCCGTCGTGTACTGGGGCGGAACGGTCAGCCGTGTCACCGGGCCCGCGCTCGGCAGCACCGGCTTCGCCGAGGCGGTGGCCCCGCTGTCCCTCTTCTCGCCCTCGGGGTCGCCGCCGCAGGTGGCCAGCAGCAGGAGCAGGGCGAGAAAGACCACCCCGCCGACCAGCGTCAGCCGCACGATCTTCTGCCTCATGGCTCCCCCGCTGGACCATCTTGATCTGGTGCCGTGCACGCGCGGGCCAGCGTAGCAACAGGCCTCCGGCCACGTGGAGTTCGCCGGATTCCTGTTCCGTACCGGTTACGTGAACCCCGGGTGCGGGCCCGCCCGGCGCCTCGTGCCGCTCGCGTACGTCCCCGCCTACCCCCTCCCGTACCGGCGGAAGCGGAATGCGGCCGACGGGTCGCCTCCGCCTACAATTCGGCGGTGAACGTCACCCTCCCCACCGCACAGTCCCTGCGCGCGGCGCTGGCCGGGCTGCTCGACGGACTGCCGCCCAAACAGGCCGCGCAGGCCGTCGACCGGCTGATCGCCAGCTACCGCGGGGAGACCCCGACGAACGCCCCGATCCTGCGGGACCGCTCCGACGTCGTCGCGTACGCCGCGTACCGGATGCCCGCCACCTTCGAAGCCGTACGGTCCGCCCTCGACGCCCTCGTCGAGGCCGCGCCCGACTGGACGCCGGCCACCCACACCGACATCGGCGGCGGCACGGGCGCGGCGAGCTGGGCGGTCGCCGGCGCCTGGGCGGGCCCCGCCACCACCGTCCTGGACTGGGCCGAACCGGCCCTCGCGCTCGGCCGTGAACTGGCCGAGGCGTCCGGTGTGCCCTCGCTCCGCGCCGCGCGCTGGGAGCGGGCCCGGATCGGCGCGGCCCTGGAGCTGGCCCCGGCGGACCTGATCACCGTCAGCTACGTCCTCAAGGAGCTCCCGGCAGCCGCCAGGACCGAACTGGTCGACGCGGCCGCCGGAGCCGGGCAGGCCGTGGTGATCGTCGAGCCCGGCACCCCCGACGGCTACGCCCGGATCATCGAGGCCCGCGACCGGCTGACCGCCGCCGGGCTGCGGATCGCGGCCCCCTGCCCGCACAGCGACGCCTGCCCGATCGCGCCCGGGACCGACTGGTGCCACTTCTCGGCCCGGGTCAGCCGCTCCTCGCTGCACCGGCAGGTCAAGGGCGGCTCGCTGAGCCACGAGGACGAGAAGTTCAGTTACGTCGTCGGCACCCGCTTCCCCGCCGTCCCGGCGCCCGCCCGGATCACCCGCAAACCGCAGATCCGCAAGGGCCTGGTCCAGCTGGAGCTGTGCACCCGGGACGAGGGGCTGGACCGCGCCACGGTGAGCAAGCGCCACGGCGAGCTGTACCGGGCGGCCAGGGACGTCGCCTGGGGCGATCCCTGGCCGCCGGAAGGCACCGGCTGACGGCAGACCCTAGGCCCGCAGCTCCTGCGTGCAGCACTTCACGCTGCCGCCGCCCTTGAGCAGCTCGCCCAGGTCCATCGGGATCGGCTCGAAGCCCCGGTCCCGCAGGGGATCGAGCAGCCCGGTCGCGCCCTGCGGCAGCAGCACGTGCCGTCCGTCGCTGACCGAGTTGAGCCCGAACGCCGCCGCGTCCGCCTCCTCGGCCAGCAGCGCGTCCGGGAACAGCCGGCGCAGCACGGACCGGCTGGCGGCGGAGAACGCGTCCGGGTAGTACATGATCTCGTCGGCCGCCGCGTCCAGCACACAGAGCGCGGTGTCCAGGTGGTAGTAGCGCGGGTCCACCAGATCGAGGCCGATGACCGGCACCCCGAAGAACTCCTGGGCCTCCATGTGCGAGAGCGGGCTGGAGCGGAAGCCGCGCCCGGCCAGCAGATAGGAGGCGGTGACGGCGAAGTCCCCCTCGCCCTCGTTGACGTGCTCCGGCTCGTGGACCTCGGCGAAGCCGTTCTCCCGGAACCAGTCCCGGTGGGCCCCGGCCTCCTCGAACCGCTCCCGGTACGCGAACAGCGCGCCGAGCACCCGGCCGTCGATCACCGTGGCGCCGTTGGCGGCGAAAACCATGTCGGGCAGGTCGGGGCGGGGGGTGAGCAGCTCGACGGTGTGGCCGAGGCTCCGGTAGCGGTCGCGCAGGTCCTCCCACTGGGTCTGGGCCAGCGGCAGGTCGACGGGTTTCGACGGGTCCATCCACGGGTTGATGGAGTAGGTGACCCGGAAGTGCGTCGGAGCGCACATCAGGTAGCGACGAGGGGTGGCGTCACGGTTCAACTCGGGCTCCTCACGGTCGGCGGCCGGGGCCGCGGAACGGTGGGATGCGCACGGTCTGTGCGTGAGCCCATGGTGCGCCGTGCGGGCCGGATCCGCAGTGATCCGATCGGGTGGTTCACCGGACGCCGCACAGGACATCATCAGGACGTCACCGGGACACTGCAAGACGATACGTATCGGCTCGTGCGGGGTAGATTGGCCGCATGGCTCCCACCAAGGCACCCGACTCCAGCCGCCGCAGCGACCGCTCCCGCCGCGCCATCCACGACGCGGCCCTCGCCCTCGTCACGGAGGTGGGATACCGGCGTACGACGATCGAGGGTATCGCCGCCCGCGCCGGGGTCGGCAAGCAGACCATCTACCGCTGGTGGCCCTCCAAGGCCGCCGTGCTGATGGACGCCTTCCTGGACCTGGCGGGCAGGGCCGCCGAGGACGCCGGGGCCGGGTCCGGGTCCGGGGCCGGGTCCGGCGGCACGGGGGAGCCCGCGCCGGGCATCCCCGACACCGGAGACCTGGCCGCCGACCTCAAGCTCGTCCTGCGGGCCACCGTCGACGAGCTCAACGACCCGGCGCTGGAGGCCCCCACCCGCGCGCTGACCGCCGAGGGCATCGTCGACGCGAAGCTCGGCGCCGAGTTCGTCCACAAGCTGCTGGACCCGCAGCTCGCGTTGTACGTCACACGGCTGCGGGCGGCCCAGGAGGCCGGGGACGTACGCGCCGACGTCGATCCCCGGACCGCCCTGGAGCTGCTCATCGGCCCGCTGATGCACCGCTGGCTGCTGCGGACCCTGCCGCTCACCCACGCGTACGCCGACGAGATCGTCGACTGCGCGGTCGGCGGGCTCGCCCCGCGAGCATGACTCCCGGCCCCCTCCCGTCGTGTCCGAAATATGGCGACATCGGGCGTGATGGTGCTCACTCGGTGCAGTGGTACACGGCCCCGCTGGTGAACTCTGGCCACCCGAACCGCAGGATGGTGCGACCATGGACAGGCAACGCTGAGGTGAACTGCTGAGGTGAGGGGATAGATGGGCGCCGATTCCGGCCGTTTCCGCGGCACAGAGAGCAGGATCTCCCAGTGGCTGCGGCGACGTCCCAGATCATCGGGGGCCGACACCGACGAGTCGGCCCGGGTCGCGCTGCTCCTGGCGGTCGCCGACGCGGGCATGCCGATCGCGCCCGCCGCCCACCCCGTCGGATACCGATGTTCGTGCGAACGCATCGGCTGCCCCACCCCCGCCCGGCATCCCGTCTCCTTCGCCTGGCAGACGCAGTCGACCACCGACCGGGCCCAGATCGAGCGCTGGGCCGCCGGTCAGCCGCAGGCCAACTTCATCACCGCGACCGGCATGATCCACGACGTGCTGGACGTCCCGCTCACCGCCGGCCTCAGCGCCCTGGAGCGCCTTCTCGACGCGGAGATCGACGTCGGCCCGGTCGCGCAGTCCGGCGATGACCGTCTGCTCTTCTTCACCGCCACCCGCGGCACCCCCGAGGACGAGGACGAGTGGTGGCCCTGCGAGCTGGACTGCCACCCCGAGACCATGGACGCCCACCCGGGGCTGCGCTGGCACTGCCGGGGCAGCTACGTCCTCCTGCCGCCCGCCCGGCTCCCCGGTGAGCTGGACGTCCACTGGGTGCGCGGGCCCGAGCACGAGCTGCCCGACCCGCTGACCCTGCTGGAGACGCTCACCGACGCCTGCGCCCGGTACGCGGGCAGCGCCGAGCAGAGCGAGCTGGACCACGACGCGATCGCCTGGCCGCTGAGCCGCTGAGCCGCTGAGCCGATCCGCCACGCCGTGCGGGGCGGCTGAGCCGCGGGGGGCGTTATTCGCCCTTCGCCGCGATCAGGCCCGGCAGCCGGTTCAGCATCCGCACCTTGCCGCCGGAGCCCGTGTCCGCACCGGAACCGGCTCCCGCGGCCCGCGGCGGCACGTGCACCAGCTGGCTGGAGACCCGCTCCTTGGTGAGGGTGCTGTTCACCTCGCCGGTGAGCAGCGCCTTCACATCCGGGTTGACCTCCGGCCGCAGCCCCTCCGCGGCGACCTGGCGCTCGAAGTGCTTGCTGTTGAAGAAGACCAGCGCCCCGCCGTCCTCGGTGCGCAGCCCGAGCGGCGCGAAGGTGCTGCCCGTCAGCGGCTGGTCGACGTACTGGTAGGAGAACCCCGCCCGCCGTGTGGTGCGGCGCGTCTCGCGCCAGCCGGAGGTCGAGGTGGACGGTGTGAACACGTCAGGAGAGCCGTTCTGCAGATAGCCCGTGTACGAGGCGCTCAGATCGGCGGGCGCCACGGCCAGCTCGTCGTCCTGCGGCTTCACCGGGGTGGCGAGCCCGTCCCCGTCGAGGGTGAACTCCGGCACCTGGGAAGCCGGGAGGACGCCGAGGTAGGCCGCCTTCCACAGCGCGTCGGGACCTGTCCGGACGAACACCACCAGCCAGCGGGTGTCCAGCTTCCCGCCGTCCTGGTCCCGGTTGGAGTCGGTGTCCGCGAGGAACCAGCGCGGCCAGCCCGCCTTCTTGGGAATGACGTACGTCGCGTCGTCCAGCACCAGCGGCTTGTGCGCCTTGTTGCCGTCGGGGTTGTACGTCCGGCGGGCCTTCAGACCGGCCTGGTTGATCGCGCCGAGCGAGCCCGTCACCCGGTCCGCGTCCAGCGCCGGATCGAACGCCTTGTCCGCCGCGTTGTAGGCGTCGGTGAAGTCCTTGAGCGCCTGGGCGGCCTCGGACTTCTTCGCCCCGGGCAGCACTTCCAGCTCCCCGTGCACCGTCACACAGCCGGTCGCCGTCAGGCACAGCACCGTCGCCGTCGCGAGCCCCGCCGTCAGCCGGCCCAGCCCAGGGTGTCTCGTCATCCGCTGCTTCTGTGCCTTCCGCATCCGTCGCCCGCACTGACCGTCGAAACCCTACCGGGGCCGCGACGGGCGTGCGGGCGGGGACCGGATACAGCGTCCACACCGTGACCTGCCGGCCGGACACCCCCTGGAACCGCCTCAGTTCTGGCGTGCCGGCACGATCAGCGGCGTCCCCGTACGCGGATGGGGGAAGACCTCCACCGGCTGCCGGTAGACCTCGCCGAGCAGCTCGCCGCTGAACACCGCCTCGGGCGGGCCCAGTTCCGCGATCCGCCCGTCGTGCAGGACGGCGACCCGGTCCGCGTATGCCGCGGCGAGCCCCAGATCGTGCAGGACGACGACCACCGCGTCCCCGGCGGCGGCCCGCTCCCGGCAGATCCGCAGCACCAGCTCCTGGTGGCGCAGGTCCAGGGCGGCGGTCGGCTCGTCCAGCAGCATCAGCGGGGCCCGCTGCGCCAGCACCCGGGCCAGCGCCACCCGCGCCTTCTCCCCGCCCGACAGCGCCGAGAACGGGCGGGCCGCGAACCGGGTCACCTCGGTCGCCGCCATCGCCGCGGCCACCGCCGCGTCGTCCTCGTCCTCCCGCTCCGTACCGGCCCAGGGCGCCCGCCCCATCCGTACGACGTCCTCCACCGGGAACGGGAAGGACAGCACGGCGGCCTGCGGCAGCACCGAGCGGCGCAGGGCCAGTTCGGGCGCGGACCACGCGGCGGCCGGGCGGCCGTCGATCCGCACCTCGCCGCTCGCGGGGGCCAGATCGGCGGCGAGCGCGGCCAGCAGCGTCGACTTGCCGGCCCCGTTCGGTCCGACCAGGGCGACCACCTCACCGGCGTGCGCGGTCAGGTCGACGGAGTCCAGCACCTGCCGCTGCCCGAGGCGGACCGAGAGCCCGGCGGCCTCGACGGCGGGGGAGCCGGGCGCGACGGGCGAGGGCAGCTCCCGGGTGCGTACCGCGAACAGATCTCTCAGCGTCCTCATGCCCAACCACCTTGCTTACGACGGGTCCTGCGCAGCAGCCAGAAGAAGAACGGGCTGCCGAACAGCGCGGTCAGCACCCCGAGCGGCAGCTCGGCCGGGGCCGCCACCGTCCGGGCCGCGAGGTCGCCCGCCACCAGCACCAGCGCGCCGCCGAGCGCGCTGCCCGGGACCAGGAAGCGGTGACCGGGGCCGTTCGCCATCCGCAGCAGATGCGGGACGAGCAGCCCGACGAAGGAGATGATCCCGGCCACGGCGACAGCGGCGGCCGTCAGCAGCGCCACCACCAGCACGAGCACGATCCGCAGCCGCTCCACGTCCACGCCCAGGTGCCGGGCGGGCCGCTCGCCCAGCGCCAGCAGGTCCAGCTTGCGGGAGTAGAACGGGGCGATGAGCAGCCCGGCCAGCGCGCACGGCAGCACGGCCAGCACCTTGGGCCAGGTCGCCTGGGAGAGCGAACCGAGCTGCCAGAAGGTGATCTGGGTGATCTGCGCGTTGTCCGCGAAGAAGATGAACAGGCCGATCAGCGCGCCCGCGAAGGCGTTGACGGCGATACCGGTGAGGATCAGCGTCACCACCTCGGTCCGGCCGCCGGAGCGCGACAGCGCGTAGACGAGCAGCACGGTCGCCAGTCCCGCGACGAACGCGAAGACGGTGATGGTCCAGTTGCCGAAGAAGGTCAGGCCGAGCGCGATCGAGGCGACCGCGCCGACGGCCGCGCCCGCAGAGATCCCGATGACGCCGGGTTCGGCGAGCGGGTTGCCGAACACGCCCTGCATCAGGGCGCCCGCGCAGCCGAGCGACGCGCCGACGAGCACCGCGAGGGCGACCCGGGGGAGCCGCACGTTCCACAGGACGCTCTCGCCGACCCGGTCCAGCGCCTGCCCGCCGAGCCCGATCCGGTGCTGCACGGAGGACAGGACGTCCCCGAGCGGGATGTTGTACGCACCGATCGCCGCCGACAGCAGACAGCCGACGAGCAGGGCGAGGGAGAGCCCCAAGGTGAGCAGATACGCCGTGCTGCGCGAGGACTTGACGCCGGGGGCCGGGGGCTCGGGGGCTCCACCCCGGGCCGGTCCGCCCGGGGACTTCTCCACGGGGCCGGTGCGTTCCTCGTACGAGCTGGTCACTGGCCCTTCCCGCCCTTCGCGTACAGCTGCTCGACGATCTCGGTGAGCACCCGGTCGGTGCGCGGGCCGTAGTTCAGCAGTACCCCGTCGTCGACCGTGACGACCCGGCGGTCCATTCCGGCCGGGGTCTCCGCGATCCCCGGGATCTTCACCAGACCGTCCATGCCGCCGACCGACTCGAACCCCTTGGTCATCAGCAGGATCGCGTCCGGGGCGGCCTTGGCGAGGGCCTCGCTGGTGATCGCGGTGAAGTCCTTGTCCAGGCCGGATTCCTTCCCGGCGTCGACCGCGCCCGCCGCCTCCAGCAGCGAACTGGCCCCGGACTCCGCGCCGCCCAGCAGATAGACGGAGGCCGAACCGCGCAGATAGAGGAAGGCGACCCGGGGCTTCCTGCCGTCGGCGTGGTCCGGGATGGACTTCTGGACGTCGGCGATCCGCTTCTCGGTGCGCTGCTTCAGCTCCGTGCCGGCCGACGGTACGCCGAGGGCCTCGGCGACGGTGTCGATCCGGCGGCTCACGTCGGACAGCCCCTTGGCGGGCTCGACGACGAGCAGCGGGATGCCCGCGTCGCGGATCTGGCCGATGGCCTCGGAGGGTCCCGTGGTGGTGTCGGCGAGGACGATCGTCGGCTTGAGGGAGAGCACGCTCTCCGCCGAGACGTCGTGGGCCCGGGTCACCACCGGGAGCCTCGAAGCCTGTTCGAAGGTGGCGGTGATGTCCCGGGCGACGACCTGCTTGCCGAAGCCGAGGGTGAAGACGATCTCGCTCAGCGACCCCGTCAGCGGCACGATCCGGTCGGTGGAGTCGATCGTGACCTTCTTGCCGTCCGCCGAATCGACCGTCACCGGCAGCTTCGGCGCGGGCGCACCGGCCAGCGGCTCGACCCGGTCCGCGTCGGCGGCGCTCTTGGCGGACGCCGGCTTCGGCGCGGAATCGTTACCTCCACCGCAGCCGGTCAGGACCAGGGCGAAGGCGACTGCGGCGGTGAGCGCGGCGGCAGCCCTGCCCCGGGCCGGGCGACGGCGGAGCGTCGTCGCGGCGTCCGGGCCCGCGGGGTCCTCGGTCGCCCGGGGGGCGAAGTCCTGCGAGATGCGCACTGGGCACCGTCCTGTCGTTCTGCGGCGTGCTGATGAGGCGTGCTGATCGAGCGTGCTGGTGGGCCGTGTTGCTCGTGGGGCGAATGTGTCGAGGTGGTGGAGATACCGGAGGGGTTCCGGCGAGGGCTGGGAGTACCTTAGGTTAGCCTTACCTGTGTAGCCAGTCCTCGGAGGGTCCCTCATGCCGTCGTCCAGATCCACCCGCGCGCTCGCCGTCGCGCTCCTGGCGGTCCTGCTGGGAGCCCTGCTCCCCGCCGCCACCGCGCAAGCGGCGAGCCGCACGGTGCAGGGAGGACGGCTGGACTGGGGCATCAAGGCGTCCTTCCAGAGCTATGTCACCGGCCCCATCGCGAACGGGAGTTGGCGCCTGACCGGCGGCGCGGCCACGGTCGGCGGCAGCCAGTTCCGCTTCCACTCGGCGACCGGCTCCTACGACCCGGACTCCGGGGCGTTCAGCTCCGGCTTCTCCGGCGGCGTGCACTTCACCGGCCACAAGAAGGCCGACGGCAGCAATGAGCTGGACCTCACGATCAGCCGCCCCACGATCCGCATCAGCGGCGGCAGCGGCGTGCTCCACGCGGACATGGTCAGCAAGGAGCGGGGGACCGGCAAGGTCTCCAACCGCTCCCAGGTGCCCCTGGCCAGGCTCTCTCTCGGCGGGATCAACATGAAGGGCGGTTCCACCCCCATCGCCCTCACCAACGTCCCCACCACGCTGACCGCCGAGGGCGCCTCCGCCTTCGCCGGCTACTACACCGAGGGCACCCCGCTCGACCCGGTCAGCCTCTCCGTCGACACCAAGGGCGCCGCCGAGCCGAAGCCCTCCGCCCCCGACAAGAAGAAGGACGAGGGCGAGAAGAAGGACAAGGCGGAGAAGAAGGACAAGGAGAAGGCGGGCCGCTTCGAGGACGCCGCCGTCGACTGGGGTGTGCGACGCACCTTCCGCGAGTACGTCACCGGCTCCATCGGTCAGGGCAAGTGGACGCTCGCCGACGGCGCCCAGGACGGCGGGGCCCTGTTCCGCTTCCCGCAGGGCAAGGGAACGTACGACGCGAAGAAGGAGACGCTGGACGCGGAGTTCAGCGGCAGCATCCGCTTCATCGGCGCCCATGACCTCGACCTGAAGTTCGCCGCCGTCACCGTCGCCGTTGCCAAGGGCGAAGGCACCCTCTCGGCCGACGTCACCAGCGAGGGCAAGACCACCGAGAACGTCCCGATCGTCACTTTCGAGGCCGAGGACTTCACGCCCGAGGACGGACTCGCCGCCCTCACGGAAGCCCCCGCCGCCCTCACCGCCGAAGCCTCCAAGGCGTTCGGCTCCATGTACAAGGCGGGCACCGCGATGGACCCGGTCTCGCTCGCCGTGGCCGTCGACGAGAAGGCCCAGCTGCCCGCCCTGCCCGACCTCGGCAGCGAGCCGACCGCGGCCGCCGAGCCCACGAAGAAGGCCACCGCGAAGCCCTCCGCCGCACCGTCGGCCGCCTCCTCCGACTCCGGTCCGGGCGCGGGCACCTGGGCGGCGATCGGCGGTGGCGCGCTGATCCTCCTCGGAGCCGTGGCGGCGTTCTTCGTCCTGCGCCGCCGGTCCGCGCAGCCGGCCCCCGAGGCCGCCGACGCCTCCGCGGCCCCCGACTCCCCCCAGACTTCCTGACCCCCGGCATCACCCATGCGTGCCTTATGGATCCTCACCCCCTCCCCCCACGCTTCTCTTCCGCCCCCGGTCCCTCTAGGAGACACACCGACATGGCAGCAACCCGCCGCCCCATAGCCCTTGCCGCGGCCGTCGCCACGGCCGCCGCCCTCGGCGCCACCGCCTTCGCGCTCCCGGCCCTCGCCGCCGGGTCCCCGGCGGCCGCCCCCACCGCCGCCCCGAAGTTCGAGATCGTGGACGGCACGCTGGACTGGGGCATCAAGGAGTCCTTCCGCAAGTACATCGCCGGCCCCATCGCCCAGGGCAGGATCACCGTCTCCGACGGCGCCAAGCAGGCCGAAGGCAACGGCGTGTTCACCTTCGTCGACGGCAAGGGCTCCTACGACGTCGGGACGCACGCCTCCGACACCGCGTTCAAGGGCGGTGTCCGGTTCGAGGGCCACCACGGCGTGCTCGACGTCAAGCTGAGCGACATCAAGGTCGGCACCGGCCGGGAGACCGGCACCATCACCGCCGACTTCACCAGCAAGAAGATGGACGGCACCGTCGTCTCCAAGGACGACGCCCCCATCGCCGCCCTCGACATCACCGGCGCCGAGCGCGGTCGCGGTGCGAACGGCGAGACGGTCTTCACCGACATTCCGGCCAAGCTGACGGCCGAGGGCTCGGAGGCCTTCGCCGGCTTCTACGCGGAAGGCGCCGAGCTCGACCCGGCGACGCTGACGCTCAAGACCGCGGCCCCGAGCCCGACCCCGTCGGACGACCCGACCAAGGACCCGACGAAGGACCCGGACCCCACCAAGGACCCGGACCCGACCAAGGACCCGACCAAGGACCCGGACCCGACCACGGACCCGACCAAGGACCCGGACCCGACCACGGACCCGACGAAGGACCCGAGCGGCGACCCGACCCCCACGGCCTCCGAGACCGCCGCGCCCGTCAGCGGCCCGGTCGTCGACGGCACCCTCAACTGGGGCGTGAAGGAGAGGTTCCGCAACTACGTCCTCGGCAACATCGCCCACGGCAAGATCGTGACGAGCGACGGCGCGTCCGCCAACGGCGACAGCTACCGCTTCACCAAGGCCACCGGCGTCCTCGACGCCGACAAGAACACCCTCGACGCCGCCTTCAAGGGCAAGGTGCGCTTCCTCGGCCACGAGACCAACGGCGAGTACGTCCTCGACCTGTCCCTCAGCAACCTGAAGGTCGACATCGAGGGCACCTCCGGCACGCTCCTGGCCGACGTCTCCTCCAAGGACCAGAAGTCCGGCAAGGTCAGCAAGTTCACCGGCCTGTCCCTGGCCGACCTGAAGGTGCCCTCCGGCGCGCTCGCCGCCAAGGGCGGCATCGTGAACCTCAAGAATGTCCCGGCGACGCTCACCGCGGACGGCGCCAAGGCGTTCGGCGGCTTCTACCAGAAGGGCGAGGAGCTCGACGCGCTGAACGTCGCGGTCTCCATCGACAAGGACGCCCAGCTCCCGGGCGGCTCCACCGGCGGCTCCGGCTCCACGGGCGGTTCGGGCTCCACCGGCGGTTCCACGGCGGGCGGTTCGACCACCGGCGGCGGCACGGTCGGCGGCGGCTCCACCGGCGGTTCGGTCGGCGGCTCCGGCGCGCTGGCCTCCACCGGCTCCGACGTCCCGACCGGCGCCCTGATCGCCGCCTCCGGCGTCGTCGTGGCGGCCGGTGCCGGTGTCGTGATCGCGGCGCGCCGCCGCCGCGACACCACCGCCTGATCCACCCGCACATCGACCGGGGCCGGTCCGGCGAGCACACCCGCTCGCCGGACCGGCCCCGCGGCCGTACCCGGCTCGCTTGCCGCGCCCGCGCCCGGCAGTGCTTGAATGCCCTGGTGAACGACTACGACGTACCCCGGGGCATCGACGTCCTGCGGGTGTTCTGCGGACCCGACGGCCGGTACGGCAACGCCCTCGGCGTCGTACGCGACGGCAGCGGCCACCCCGACGAGGCGTCCCGGCAGCGGCTGACCCGGCAACTGGGCTTCAGCGAGACCGTGTTCGTCGACGACCCGGAGCGCGGCCGGGTGGACATCCACACCCCGGGGCTCCGGCTGCCGTTCGCCGGACACCCGCTGGTGGGCGCGGCCTGGCTGCTCGACCTGGAGATCCTGGAACTGGCCGTCGGGGACGTGTTCGCGCGCCAGGACGGCGAGTTCACCTGGATCACCGCCCGCCCCGAGTGGGCCCCGCCGCGCACGCTCCAGCAGTACGCGAGCGCCGCCGAGATCGAGGCGCTGCCGGGACCGCCGCCCGGCGAGGGCTGGCTCTACGCCTGGGCCTGGGAGGACGAGGCGGCCGGCCGGGTGCGCGCGCGGGCCTTCCCGAGGCGCGGCGGGGAGGCCGGGATCGTCGAGGACGAGGCGACGGGGGCAGCGGCCATGCTGCTCAGCGCCCACCTCGGCCGGGCCCTGAACATCACACAAGGACGCGGCTCCCAGATCCTCACCGCACCCGCGCCGGACGGCACGGTGGAGGTCGGGGGCCGCGTCCTGATGGCCGCCCGGGGCTGAACCCGGGCGGCGGTGAACCGTGAAGCGGTGACTACGCGCTGAGCGGGAAGACCTCACCCAGCTCGCGGAAGACCGCGGTGTTCAGCGCGAAGGCGCGCTTGCACTCCTCGATGATGCGCTGCTTCTCCAGGTCGTCCGCGTTCACACCGTCCAGCAGCTCGCGGTAACCCCGCTTGAATGCGGCGGGGTTGGTGATCTGCTCGAAGACGTAGAACCGGACGCCGTCTCCCTTGCGCTCGAAGCCCCAGGTCTTCTCCGCCTTGTCGCGGATGATCTGACCGCCCGACAGGTCGCCGAGGTAGCGCGTGTAGTGGTGGGCGACGTAACCGGCGGGCCAGGTGCGCGCGCACTCCGCGACCCGGGCCGCGTACGCCGCGGTGGCGGGCAGCGGCTCAAGGCCCTCGCGCCAGCCGTCCCCGCGCAGATGCGCCAGGTCGCGCTCCAGCTCGGCGGAGCGCATCAGCTCCGGCTGTATGAACGGACCGGCGACCGGGTCGTCGCGCAGAGCCTCCGCGCCCTCCTCCAGCGCCCGGTACACGAACCACAGCTGCTCGGTGTAGCGCGTGTAGGCGTCCACTCCCAGCCGCCCGCCGAGGAGGTCACCCATGAAGGTCGAGGTCTCGGCCTCGGTGTGCTGCTCGTGCGACGCGGTGCGGATCAGCGTCGAGAAGGGAGTGACGGTGGCGGTTGCGTCCAAGGCGGGCCTCCGGGGACCGAGGGGACGGGAGAGTCCAGAAAGAGACGGAAATATCGGCAGGCGGCCGCCGCGACGGTGCGGCGGCGCGTGCCGATACGCCGATCCTCCTACTTAGGCTTACCTAAGTCAACTGGTTCCCGACTGCTTGTCGGTAAAAAAATACGCCACGAAGGGGTGGAGGGCCCGATATCGGAAAGTTCGGGGTGATTCCGGGGTGATTCCCGGGTGGCTACGGAAGGGTGAGGATCTCCGCTCCGGTCTCCGTGACGACCAGCGTGTGCTCGAACTGGGCCGTCCGCTTCCGGTCCTTCGTCACCACGGTCCAGCCGTCCTCCCACAGGTCGTACTCATGGGTGCCCAGCGTCAGCATCGGCTCGATGGTGAACGTCATGCCCGGCTGCATCACCGTGGTGGCGTGCGGGCTGTCGTAGTGCGGGATGATCAGGCCGGAGTGGAACGAGGTGTTGATCCCGTGGCCGGTGAAGTCGCGGACGACCCCGTAGCCGAACCGCTTGGCGTACGACTCGATGACCCGGCCGATGACGTTGATCTGCCGCCCTGGCTTGACCGCCTTGATGGCCCGGTTCAGCGATTCCCGGGTGCGCTCGACCAGCAGCCGGGACTCCTCGTCCACGTCGCCGCAGAAGTAGGTGGCGTTGTTGTCGCCGTGCACCCCGTTGATGTACGCGGTGACGTCCAGGTTCACGATGTCGCCGTCGCGCAGGACGGTGGAGTCGGGGATGCCGTGGCAGATGACCTCGTTGAGCGAGCTGCACAGCGACTTCGGGAAGCCCCGGTAGCCGAGCGTCGAGGGGTACGCGCCGTGATCGACCATGAAGTCGTGGGCGACCTTGTCGAGCTGGTCCGTGGTGACGCCCGGGGCGATGTGCTTGGCGGCCTCCTCCATCGCCTGCGCGGCGATACGGCCCGCGATGCGCATCCGCTCGATGGTGTCGGCGTCCTGCACCTCCGGGCCGGTGTACGGCGTCGGAGCCGGCTTCCCCACGTACTCGGGACGCCGGATGTTTCCGGGTACGGAACGGACGGGAGTGATCTCCCCTGGTACGAGAAGCGACTGGCCAGACATGCCAGCGAGTCTAACCAGCGGCGTCGGGGCACCATGGCGATAAGGAAAGGAGCCGTCGATGGCCCTGTTCAAGAAGCGCACGGTCGGCAAACCGGGCGAGTGGTACTACTGCCTGGAGCACAAGAAGGTCGAGGAAGGCCCGGAGTGCCCGGCGCTGAACCGTTTCGGCCCCTACACCTCCCGTGAGGCGGCCCAGCACGCGATGGACACCGCGCGCGACCGCAACCTGGAGTGGGACACGGACCCGAAATGGCACGACGAGGACAAGGGCAGATCAAGCCCGTCCGGCGATTGAGGACGTCCTTCAGCCCCGTCGGCGCTTGAGGCCGCACATCCAGCCCGTCCGGCGTTCGAGGACGCCTTCTCAGCCCCTCCGGCGATTGAGAAGCGGGGCGCGGGGCGGAGCCCCGGACCGGGTCACCCCTCCACCCGGGCCTCCCGCCTCCGCACCGCATCCTCATCCGTCTCCGAGTCGTACCGCACCAACTTCGGCAACGCCGCCGTCAGCAGCACCACCGACGCCACACACGCCACCCCGCCCGTCCAGATCGCCGACCGGGTCCCGGTCCAGCCGGCCATCGCCCCGGCCCGCACCTGACCCAGCTGCGGCCCGACGCTGTACGAGAGCACCTCGATGCCCGCCAGCCGCCCCCGCAGCTCCTCCGGAATGGTCTGGTTCCAGATCGTCGAGCGCCCCAGCCCGCTCAGCATGTCGCCCGCCCCCGCCACGGCCAGGCAGACCAGCACGACCCACACGCTGGAGAACCAGCCCGCCGCCGCGATCGCCAGCCCCCACACCGCCGCCCCGAACACCACGAACAGCCCGTGCCGCCGCACCCGGGACGTCCAGCCGCTGGTCAGCCCCAGGGCGAGGGAGCCGACCGAGCCCGCCGCGTACATCAGCCCCAGCGACCACTCGGCGTCCAGCTCGTCCGCCAGGAACGGGAAGATCGTGTTCGGGAAGGCGAAGAACATCGCCGCCAGATCGATCGCGTACGTCCCCAGCAGCACCGGCCGGCTCCAGGCGTACCGCGCCCCCTCGACGATCCCGCGCAGCGACGGCTTCGCCGCCTCCTTGGCGGGCGGCGCGGGGGCGAGCCGCAGACAGAGCACGACGGAGGCGGCGAACGTGCACACCGTCACCGCGTACGCCGTGCCGTGACCGGCGTACGCCACCACCAGGCCGGCCAGCGCCGGACCCGCGATCGCCCCGATCTGCCAGCGCAGCGAGTTCAGCGCGGCCGCCGCCGTCTGCTGGGCGTGCGGCACGATCCGGGCCATCAGCGAGTCCAGCGCGGGCCGCTGGAGCCCGGCGAGCGCGGACACCCCGCCGGCCACCACGTACAGCGGCCACAGCAGGGGCTCCGGGAGCAGGGCGTTCACCAGCAGGATCGCGGCGAGCACCCCGAGCCCGGCCTCGGTGAGCAGGATGACCCGGCGGCGGTCCACCGAGTCCGCGAGCGCCCCGCCGTACAGCCCGAAGACCACCAGCGGCACCAGCTCCACCGCGCCCATCGCCCCGACCGCGAGCGGGGAGCCCGTGAGGTCCTTGATCTGGAGCGGCAGCGCGATGAGCGCCATGAAGCTGCCGAAGTACGTGATCAGGCCCTGCACCCACAGCAGCCGGAAGTCCGGCGAGGAACGCCACGGCGAGAGGTCGGGCAGCAGGGCGCGCAACCGCCCCGGTCGCGGTGCCGGCGGCGAGGCGGAGGAGGGGGGTGGGGGAGGTGCTGAGGTCACGAAGGGCCATGATCCGTACAACAGGGTGTATCGGGCAAGCGAGTTTCCGGCCCGCCCGCGCTACCAGCGGGCCGGCGGCGGCTGCGTCAGCCGGTCGGCCAGCCCGGAGAGCCGGTCCCGGAACGTGCGCCGCCCGCCCGCCGGAGGCCTCCCGTTCTCCCCGGCGGCCGCGCTCACCAGGTGCTGCACGATGTCCAGGTCCACCTCGTCGTCCCCGCCGACCACCAGCGACTCGTGCGCGAGACCGCCGACCTCGGGGTCGCCGCCGTCCAGGGTGAGCACCCGCGCCCCGGCCCGCCGGGCGTCGTGCACCAGCTCCAGCAGGCCTTCGTCCGGCCGCTCCGGCGCGACCAGCAGCACCGTCTCGCCACGCCCCGCCGCCGCGATCCGGTCGGGCCCGACCGCCAGGTGCGCCGGGTCGCCCGCCGCCACCCGGTGCCGGACGAGCGTGGGCGCCAGCTCCGGCAGCCCGGACCAGGCGGACTCGTCGGAGAGATGGGCCGCCAGATGCCACGGCTCGTACGCCTCGGTCCCCGCCAGCAGCAGGCCGCCGCCGCGCGGCACGACGGAGGCGCGCAGGGTCAGGGCGAACCGGCGGGCGTCCTGCGGCCACCGGGTCCCGGCCAGCACTTCACGGAGCAGAGCGACGCGTACGGCATCCATGGCCCGGCATCCTGCCCCGGTCCGTCGCCCCGGCCGGCCCCGTCACCCACGGCCTCACCCGAACGGAGGACCCGGCGGGAAACGGGACCAGAGAGCGGAACCGACGGGCGGACCGGGACCGGACCGAGGCCGACCGAGGCCGACGGGGCGGCTTCCCCGCGTCTTACCTGGCAGTAGGGTCGGCCCATGACTACACAGGACAGCAGCGGCAGCGCGCCCAAGCCCCCCGCCAAGGACCCCTGGGACCTCCCCGACGTATCCGGCCTGAGCGTCGGCGTGCTCGGCGGAACCGGACCGCAGGGCCGCGGCCTCGCCTACCGGCTCGCCCGCGCCGGACAGAAGGTCACCCTCGGCTCCCGGGACGCGGCCCGCGCCGAGCAGGCGGCGGCCGAGCTGGGCTTCGGCGTCGAGGGCGCGGACAACGCGGAGTGCGCCCGGCGCAGCGACATCGTGATCGTCGCCGTGCCGTGGGACGGTCACGCCAAGACGCTCCAGTCGCTGCGCGAGGAGCTTGCGGGCAAGCTCGTCATCGACTGCGTCAACCCCCTCGGCTTCGACAAGAAGGGCGCCTACGCCCTCAAGCCCGAGGAGGGCAGCGCCGCCGAGCAGGCCGCGGCCCTGCTGCCGGACTCCCGGGTCACCGCCGCCTTCCACCACCTCTCGGCCGTGCTGCTCCAGGACGAGTCGATCGAGGAGATCGACACCGATGTGCTGGTCCTGGGCGAGGCGCGCGCCGACACCGACCTCGTACAGGCGCTGGCCGGCCGGATCCCCGGTATGCGGGGCATCTTCGCCGGCCGGCTGCGCAACGCCCACCAGGTCGAGTCGCTGGTCGCCAACCTGATCTCGGTCAACCGCCGCTACAAGGCCCACGCCGGACTGCGCACCACCGACGTCTGACCGGGCCGGCCCCGGCGGGCGCTCCGGCACCGTGTCCGGGCGCTCCGGCGACGAGTCCGGGCGCTCCCCGGGACGGGTCACAACGGGGCATGGGGGACACTGGACGGGACCGCGACCGTTCCCGGCAGGGAGCGCGACCCGTTCCCGACAGGAGCCGACCCCCATGCCCCGCATCGCCCTCTACGCCCTCGTCGTCTGCGTCCTCGCCGTCGTGGCGGCCGTGGTCTCCTTCGCCCAGGGCAGCCTGCTCGGGATCGTCTGGGTGCTCATCGCGGGTCTCTCGTCCAACATGACCTGGTTCTACGTGCGCAGGCACCGACTGGCCACCGCCTCCGACGCGGGCTGATCCCACGCCGCTCCCCGCTCCAGGCCTCCCCGCCTCCGCCAATCAGGTCGTGCCCGCCTCTCCCCGGGCGTGCCCCGGCCGGCAGACGCCGCCGGGGGCCGAGCATGTGACGGCCCTGCCACGGATGTGGCGGAACCGGACGAGGGAGGCCGTGTGGCAGACGCGAGGGACGAGGACTTTTCGGGGTCGACCGTGCGGACGGGGGAGCGGACCCAGGGCTTCTGGCAGGAAGTGCGGGACGCCGTCTCGACCCGGGCCGCGCTCGTCATGCTCGGGGTGCTCCTGCTGCAGCTGGGCTTCGCCCTCTCCTACATGGGCGCCTTCCACGCACCCGAGCCGCGCCGGGTACCGATCACCCTGGTCGCCCCGCCCGCCGTGGAGGCAGACCTGGTGGCCCGCCTCGACGCGCTGCCCGGCGACCCGCTGCGGGTCACCGCCGTCCAGGACCGCGCCGAGGCACGCGCGCGGCTGCTCGACCGCCGTACGGACGCCGCCCTCGTCGTGGATCCGGCGAGCCGCACCGACACTCTGATCGTGGCGTCGGCCGGCGGGCCCTCGGCCACCGCGGCGGCCACCGAGATCCTCCAGGAGGTCGCCCGGGCGGAGAACCGGACGATCGTCGTCCGAGACATCCGCCCGCCCGCCGCCGGAGACTCGCGGGGCCTCTCCTCCTTCTACATCGTCCTCAGCTGGACCATCGGCGGCTATCTCGCGGCCTCGGCCCTGAGCATGGCGGCCGGTTCCAACAAGCCCACCCTGCGCCGCACCCTCGTCCGGCTGGCGGCGATGCTGCCGTACGGCTTCGTCTCGGGCATCGGCGGCGCGATCATCGTGGGCCCGGTGCTGGACTGCCTGCCGGGCGCGTTCTGGGAGCTCGCCGGGATCGGCACCCTCGTGGTGTTCGCCTCCGGCGCGGTGGGCGTCGCCCTCCAGTCGGTCGCGGGCACGATCGGCCTCGGCCTCACCATCCTGATCTTCACGATCCTGGGGAACCCCAGCTCGGGCGGCGTGTACCCGTCCTCGCTGCTGCCGCCGTTCTGGAGCGCGATCGGCCAGGCGCTCCCGCCGGGCGCCGGGACGACCGTGGTGCGCAACACCGTCTACTTCGACGGCAACGCCACCACGGGCGCCCTCTGGATCCTCGGTGCCTGGGCCTTCGGCGGCGTCGTGCTGGCGATTCTCGCCGCCGCCGTACGGGCGTCCCGGGCGGCTCGCCCCACCGCCCCGGCCGCCGGGCCCGCCGCCCCGGCGGTCTGACACGGGGGCCCGGGCCGCGCGGTCAGCCGACCGAGCAGCCCGGGTCCTGCTCGTCGAAGAGGCCCCGCCAGAAGCGGTACAGGTCATATCCGCAGTACCGCTGGAACTCCTCCACGCCCAGCCCCCGCAGCAGCGCGTGGATGGCGTCGAAGAACACGATGTTCACCTCGGGGATCCACAGCAGCGCGAACACCGCGATCAGCCCGAACGGCGCGATCGGCTCCACCTGGCGGCGGACCTTGTACGAGAGCCAGGGCTCGATCACCCCGTAGCCGTCGAGCCCCGGGATCGGCAGGGAGTTCAGGATCGCCGCCGTCACCTGGAGCATCGCCAGGAACGCCAGCGCGTACTGGAAGGCACGCGGCACCCCGTCCAGCGCGTCCAGCCAGAACGGGGCCGTACAGAGAAACGCGAACGCCACGTTCGTCAGCGGCCCCGCCGCCGAGATCAGGCTGTGCTTCCACCGGCCGTGGATCCGGCCGCGCTCGATGTAGACCGCACCGCCGGGCAGCCCGATCCCGCCCATGATCACGAAGAGCACCGGAAGCACGATGCTCAGCAGCGCGTGCGTGTACTTCAACGGGTTGAGCGTCAGATAGCCCTTCGCCCCCACCGACAGGTCCCCGCTGTGCAGCGCGGTGCGGGCGTGCGCGTACTCGTGGAGGCAGAGCGAGACGATCCAGGCCCCGGTGACGAACAGGAAGACCGCGAAGCCGGTGGCGTCCGCGAAGCCCGTCCACACCGCCCAGCCCGCGACCGCGGTGACGGCGGCGATGCCGAGGAAGACCGGGCTGATCCTCCGGTCGCCGCGGGTGGCTGCGGTGGTCATCGGCGTTCGACTCCTGGGGCAGGGGACGGGGTGATCGTACGGTCCGGCACGGCTGGAACGTCCGCGACCGCTTGTGGAGTTCCACCCGGTCAACCCAGGTCCGCCACCCGTCACGGACAATGGGCTCCGTGCACTACTGCGTCCTCGGCACCACCCGGGCACTCCGCGACGACGGCACGGCCGTCACCCTCGGCGGGGCGCGGCTGCGCGCCCTGCTCACCGTTCTCGCGCTGCGCCCCGGCCGGACCGTCCCGGCCGCACACCTCGTCGACGAGGTGTGGGACGGCGACCCGCCCGCCGACGCGGCCGGTGCGCTCCAGGCCCTGGTCGGCAGGTTGCGGCGGGCCCTGGGGCACAGCGCCGTCGAATCCGTGGAGGGCGGCTACCGGCTCGCCGCCCCGCCGGACGCCGTGGACCTGCACCGCTTCGAGCGGCTGGCCGGCGAGGGGAGCCGGGCCCTGGAGGACGGCGACGCCGCCGGCGCCCTCGCCGCCCTGGGAGAGGCCCTCGCCCTGTGGAACGGGCCGGCCCTCGCCGATCTGCCCGACCGCACGGCGATCGCGTCCCGCTGGGAGGCCCGCAGGCTCGACGCCCGGCGGGCCGCGCTCGGGGCGCTCCTCGCCCTCGGCAGACCGGGGGAGGCGCTGCCGGAGCTGGCCGTGCTCTGCGACACCCACCCGCTCGACGAACCGCTCCAGGCCCTGCGCATCAGGGCCCTCCGGGACGCCGGACGCCCCGCCGAGGCGCTGGCCGCGTACGAGGAGGTCCGCACCCTGCTCGACGACCGCCTCGGCACCGCCCCGGGACCGGCCCTGCGCGGCCTGCACACGGAGCTGCTCCACCCGGGACCCGCGACCGGGGGCGAGCCTACCCCTGGGACCGCGCCCGCGACCGGGGCCGTCCCCGCCCCTGAGGACGTACCCGCCGCGACCCAGCCGCCCCCCGCCCCGCCCCCGCCCGGCCCCGGCAACCTCCGCGCCCGGCTCACCAGCTTCGTCGGGCGCGACACCGACATGGCCGCCCTGCGCGAGGACCTCGGCCGCACCCGGCTGGTCACCCTGCTCGGGCCCGGCGGCGCGGGCAAGACCCGGCTGTCGCAGGAGACCGCGGAGGCCGCCGCCGAAGCCTGGCCCGACGGTGTCTGGCTGGCCGAACTGGCCCCCGTCGACGACCCTGACACCGTGCCCGAGGCGGTCCTCGGCGCGCTCGGGGCCCGCGAGACCGTGCTGCGCGGGGCGGGCGCCGAGGAGTTGCGCGCCGCCGACCGCACCGGCGGTGACCCTCTCGTACGCCTCACCGAGCACTGCGCCCCGCGCCGGATGCTGCTCCTGCTGGACAACTGCGAGCACGTCATCGGCGCGGCCGCCGCCCTCGCCGACCATCTGCTGGCCCACTGCCCGCAGCTCACCGTCATCGCCACCAGCCGCGAACCCCTCGGCGTACCCGGCGAGTTCGTCCGCCCCGTCGACCCGCTGCCCGACCCGATGGCCCTGCGGCTGCTCGCCGAACGCGGGGCCGCCGCCCGCCCCGGCTTCCGCACCGACGCGGACGAGGCGACCGCCGCCGCCTGCGCCGAGATCTGCCGCCGGCTGGACGGGCTGCCGCTCGCCATCGAACTGGCCGCCGCCCGGCTGCGGATGCTCACCCCGCGCCAGATCGCCGACCGGCTCGACGACCGCTTCCGCCTCCTCACCAACGGCAGCCGCACCGTGCTGCCCCGCCAGCAGACCCTGCGCGCCGTCGTCGACTGGTCCTGGGACCTGCTCGACGCCGCCGAACGCGCCGTCCTGCGCCGCCTCTCCGTCTTCGCCGGAGGCTGCTCGCTGGCCGCCGCCGAGGAGGTCTGCGCCCTGCCCGAACCGGCCGACGGCGTCACCGTGGACTCCCTCGACGTCGCGTCCCTGCTCGGCTCCCTCGTCGACAAGTCCCTCGTCGTCGCCGCGCCCGGCGACGACGGGGAGATGCGCTACCGGCTGCTGGAGACGGTCGGCGAGTACGCCGCCGAACGGCTGGCGGAGGCGGGCGAGCGGGCCGCCGTCGAGCGGCGCCACCTGGTCCACTACCGCGAGCTCGCCCGGATCACCGGCCCGAAGGTGCGCGGCAGCGGGCAGCGGGAGGCGATCGCCGTCTTCCAGCGCGAGTACGAGAACCTGCGCACCGCGCTCCGCCACGCCGTCGCCGCCCGGGACGAGCACGAGGCGCTGTGCATCGTGCTGTCGATGGCCTGGTACTGGATGCTGAAGGATCTGCGCTCGGAAGCCCGTCAGTGGTGCGAGCTCGCCGCCTCGCTCGGCCCCGACCCCTTCGCCCCGCCCGGCACCCGGGCCCCCTCGCTCGCGGAGCGGCCCACCGACCGGCCCCCGCCGATGGACGACGAGCAGCTCGCGGAGGCGCGGCGCGGGGTGTCCCTGGTCCAACTGGCCGGAGTGGACAACGCGATCAGCGCCTGGTCGACTCCCAAGGGCAAGGCGCGGCTGAGGATCATCGCCGACACCTACCGGCCCGGCATGCCGCAGACCTGCCGGATGCCCGGAACCCTCTGGCTGTTCGCGATCATGCTCACCGGCGACCTGGAGCAGCTGTACGCGGTGCTCGACGAGACGGTCCGCGCCTCCCGGGTCCACGGTGCCGAATGGGAACTGGGCTCCGCGCTCCACACCCGGGCCAACCTGCGGGCCAACAGCCCCGAGCAGGTCGCGGACGCGCTCGCCGACGCCGACGAGAGCCTGGAGATCTACACCCGGCTCGGCGACGACTGGGGTGCCGCCGAGGCGCTCTCCGCACGGGGCGAGGCCAACGAGCGGGCCGGCGACTTCGCGGCGGCGCTGGAGGACTACCGGGCCGCCGTGGAGTACGCGCGGAAGATCGGCGCGCAGAGCCAGGCGTCGCTCCTGCGGGCCCGGTACGCCGGATCCCTCATCGAGCTCGACCGGCTCCCGGAGGCCGAGGCCATCCTGCGTGAAGTCACTTCGAGCGGTCGGGAGATGGGCCACGAGGCGACGCCGATGGCGCGGATGTTCCTGGGGTTCGTTCTCGGCCTCCAGGGTCGAGTGGATGAGGCCCGCCAGCAGGCATACCTCGTCCGGGAGGATTTCAGTTCCCGCGATGTCGCCGTCTTCGGCGGCTTCGTCCACGGCACGCTGGCCTGGCTGGACAACCTCGACGGAGACCACTACGCAGCCCTGGACAACGGGCTGACAGCTCTGGAGTGCGCGCGGGAACCGCTGTCGATGATGGTGGCCCCGCAGCTGCCGTCGTCCCATCTGACGGCCATCGCCCAGGCGCTGGCCGGGCTCGGCGGAGCCGACGCGGCGCGGGACGCCGCTCGGCTGCTGGGGTTCCAGGAGACGCTCCTGCCGAAGGGGCACGTGCCGACCGTGATGGAGCGCCGCAACCGGGCGCTCACCGAGCAGGCCGCCCGGGAGGTGCTCGGTGACGACGCGGCCTACCGGGCGGCGTACGAGGAGGGCGGTGGCCTCACCCTCGACGAGGCCACCGCCCTGGCGGAGTCGTACCGGCGGGCGCACCCGCCGACGTAACGCCCGTCCGCTCAGGCCTTCTTGCGGAACTTGGCCACCGCCAGCGGAGCCAGCACCACCGTGATGCCGGCGGCCCAGGCCAGCGTCCACCAGACCGAGTCGCCGACCGGGTCGCCCTGCATGAGCGCCCGCGCCGCGTCCGCCAGGTTGGAGAGCGGGTTGTAGTCGGTGAAGGTCTGGAGCCAGCCCGGCATGGTCTCGGTCGGCACGAAGATCGAGGAACCGAACTGCAGGGGCATCAGCACGAGCATCGCCGTCCCTTGAACAGCCTGGGCCGTCGGCATGGACAGCCCGAGCAGGATGAAGATCCACATGATGGCGGCCCCGAACACCGCCGACAGCGCGACCGCCGCGAGGAGTCCGAACACCGAGCCGTGCAGCTCCATGCCGACGACGAACCCCATGACGAGCAGGATGAGCATGGCGACCATCAGCCGGCCCAGCTCGACCACGATCTTGGCGATGAGCACCGAGGACCGGGAGATCGGCATCGTCCGGAACCGGTCCATGACCCCCTTGCGGAAGTCGTCGTTGACGCCGGTCCCTACGGCCATGGCGATGTTCAGCCCCAGCATCGCCATCAGCCCGGGCACCAGGTAGTTCACGTACTCCTGCCGGTTTCCGCCGAGGCTTGCGCCGACCGAGCCGCCGAAGACGTACACGAAGAGCAGGATGAAGATGATCGGCGTCAGAAGGACGTCGAACATCGACTCCGGGTCCTTCTTGATCTGGAGCAGGTTGCGGCGCGCCAGGGCTCCGATGTGCCGGAGGTTGGCCCGCAGGCCGATCCGCCCCTCGTCGGCCACGACGGCCTGCGCGGATGCCGGACCCGGGGACCCGGGGGGCGTGGGGGTCGGTGCTGTGGTGGTGGCGCTCATGCGGCGACCTCCTGGGGAGCCGGGTGGGAGAGGGGGGAGGCCTTGTCGCCGGTGATCGCGAGGAACACCTCGTCCAGGCTGGGCAGGGCGGTGGAGACATGGGCGAGCGAGAAGCCGCGCACGCCCAGCAGCCCGATGACGGCGGTGAGCTGCTCGTCGCTGAGGATCGGCACGTACAGCAGCCCCTCGTCCACGACGGCCTGGACCCCGGCGACCCCGTCGAGCCCGGCCTCCCGGATCGCCTGCGCCATCGCGGCCAGCTCCGCGGGGTCCGAGGGCCGGATGTGCAGGGTGCGGCCGCCGACCCTGGCCTTCAGCTCGTCGACCCCGCCCCGGGCGATGATCTTCCCCCGGTCGATGACCGTCAGCTCCTTGGCGAGCTGCTCGGCCTCCTCCATGTACTGCGTGGTCAGCAGGACGGTCGCGCCCTCGGCGACCATCCGCTGCACCTCGTCCCAGACCTCGTTACGGGTCCGGGGGTCGAGCCCCGTCGTCGGCTCGTCCAGGTACAGCACGGCCGGGCTGCCGATCATCGAGGCGGCCAGGTCGAGCCGGCGGCGCATCCCGCCGGAGTACTCCATGCTCGCCCGCTTGGCGGCCTCGGTGAGCGAGAACCGCTCCAGCAGCTCGTCGGCGCGGGCCCGGGCCTGCTTGCGGGGCAGATCGAGCAGGCGCCCGATCATGTAGAGGTTCTCCCAGCCGGAGAGTTTCTCGTCGACCGAGGCGTACTGCCCGGTCAGGCCGATCCTGCGGCGGAGCTCGCGCGGCTGCTTCACCACGTCGTAGCCGGCGACGACCGCGTGCCCGGCGTCGGGGGTGATCAGGGTGGACAGGCAGCGTACGAGGGTGGTCTTGCCGGCGCCGTTGGGGCCGAGCACACCGAGGACGGTGCCTTCACGGACGTCGAGGTCCACGCCGTCCAGAGCTTTGGTCTCGCCGTAGTGCTTGACCAGCCCCCGCACTTCGACGGCGTTCCGGCCGCTGCTGGGGTTCTTGTCGATTCGTTCCATGCCCACCAGCAGACCAGCGCCCACCGACAGCTCACCGACAGCCCGCCGACACGGACCGGCGCGGGGCGGCAGACGCGCGACAGCCCGCCGATGGGGGATGTCGGCGGGCTGTCGGTGGTGCGGGAAATGGCTGGTGGGCGCCGCTCGGGGAGCGGCGGCGACCGGGTGGATCAGTGGAAGGTGTGCTCCGCCGCCGGGAACGTGCCCCCGACGACCTCGTCCGCGAACTCCTTCGCCGCGTCGCCGAGGACCTGCCGCAGATTCGCGTACTGCTTGGTGAAGCGCGGCACCTTGCCGCCGGTCAGCCCGACCATGTCCGTGTAGACGAGCACCTGCGCGTCGGTCCCGGAACCGGCGCCGATGCCGACGGTCGGGATGTGCAGCGTACGGGTGACCTCGGCGGCCAGCTCGGCGGGGACCAGCTCCAGCACGACGGCGAACGCGCCCGCGTCCTGGACGGCCTTGGCGTCCCGCAGCAGCTGCTGGGCGGCCTCCTCGCCGCGGCCCTGGACCCGGTAGCCCATCGCGTTGACGGACTGCGGGGTCAGGCCGATGTGACCCATGACCGGGATGCCGGCCTCGACCAGCAGCCGGATCTGCTCGTGGGACCGCTCGCCGCCCTCCAGCTTGACCGCGCCGACGCCCGAATCCTTGATCAGCCGGGTGGCGTTGCGCAGTGCCTGGACGGGGCCTTCCTGGTACGAGCCGAAGGGCAGGTCGGCGACGATCAGGGCGCGCTTGGTGCCCCGTACGACGGCGGCGGACAGCATGGCGATCTCGTCCATCGTGACGGGCACGGTGGTCTCGTAACCGAGGTGGACGTTGCCCATCGAGTCGCCGACGAGCATGACCGGGATCCCCGCCTCGTCGAAGACGGACGCGGTCATCGCGTCGTAGGCGGTCAGCATGGGCCACTTCTCGCCGCGCTCGGTGGCGGCGGCGATGTCGTGGACGGTGATGCGGCGGGTGGACTTCCCTCCGTACAGCGCCTTGCTGCTGTCGGCGGACGGGCCCGCGGGGGAGGTCGAACTCTGTTTCTGTGCAGCCTGAAGCGACATGGCGAAACGGCTCCTTCGTCATCTCGAGGCGCCCTGACGGCGTCCCCGGATCCCTTCCATGGTGGCATCCCGCCCCGCCACTCGGGAAGTGGGCCCGCGGGCGGTGGGAAAGCGGGCCCGAGGAAGCGCCCGTACGGCCTCCGTTGGGCAAAGCTTTAACAATACGAGACGGTCTCGTATCGAAATGGGATTAGGCTCGTCCTCATGCCCATACCGTCCGGCGCTCCCGCCGCGCCCGCCGTGCCCCATGTTCCCGAGGCGATCCACCGCCGCCGCTGGTGGATCCTCGGCGTCCTCATGTTCAGCGTGCTCATCGTCGTGCTGGACAACTCGATCCTGAACGTCGCGGTCAAGACGATCGCGAGCCCCGCCCCCACCGGCATCGGCGCCACCCAGAGCGAGCTGGAGTGGGCGATCAACTCCTACACGCTCGTCTTCGCCGGACTGCTGTTCACCGCGGGCCTTCTCGGCGACCGGATCGGCCGCAAGAAGGTCCTCCTCGCCGGCACCCTGGTCTTCGGCCTCGGCTCCGCGCTGGCCGCCTTCTCCGCCTCGCCGGGCGAGCTCATCACCTGGCGGGCGCTGATGGGCTTCGGCGCCGCCTTCGTGATGCCCGCCACCCTCGCCGTCCTGATGAACGTCTTCGAGCGCGACGAGCAGCCCAGGGCCATCGGCATCTGGGCGGGCAGCGTCGGCCTCGGCATCGCCATCGGCCCGATCACCGGAGGGGTGCTACTGGAGCACTTCTGGTGGGGCTCGATCTTCCTGGTGAACGTCCCCGTGGTCGTCCTCGCCCTGATCGCCATGGCGATCCTGGTCCCCGACTCGCGCGACCCGAAGCCCGGAAAGGTCGACCCGCTGGGCGTCGGGCTCTCCATCGTGGGCCTGGTCCTGCTGGTGTACGGGATCATCCGGGGCGGCGAGCTGGCCGACTTCACCGACACGACCGTGATCCTCGCCATCGCCGGCGGGCTGCTCGTGCTGGCCGGATTCGTCTGGCACGAGAAGCGCAGCAGCCACCCGGCCATCGACATCACGTACTTCCGGAAGCCCGCGTTCTCCGCCGCCGTCGCCGCGATAGCACTGGTCTTCTTCGCCCTCATGGGCGTGACGTTCTTCTCCGCCTTCTACCTCCAGAGCGTGCGCGGGTACAGCGCCCTCCAGTCGGGTCTGCTGATCCTTCCGCTCGCCGCCGCCCAGATGGTCTTCGCGCCCCGGGCCCGGCTGGTCGTCGACCGCTTCGGCGCCCGCGCGGTCTGTACGGCCGGGATGCTGCTCGTCGCCGCCGGCCTCGCGTCGTTCGCCCTGTTCGACGCCGGTACGCCGGTGTGGGTGATGTGCCTCGTCTTCTTCGTCCAGGGCACCGGGATGGCGCACATCATGCCGCCCGTCACCGTCGCCGTGATGCAGGCGCTGCCCCGCGAGAAGGCCGGTTCCGGTTCGGCCATCAACAACACCTTCCGCCAGGTCGGCGGGGCGCTCGGGATCGCGGTCCTGGGCTCGGTGCTCTCGACCGTCTACCGGGGGGACATCGAGGGTCACCTCGGCGCGGTCCCGGCCGAGGTCAGGGACGTGGCGGGCGAGTCCATCGAGGCCACGCTCGGCGTCGCCGAGAAGCTCGGCCCGGTGGCCGGAAAGCCTCTGGTCGCCGCCGCCAATGACGCGTTCATCAGCGCCATGCACGTGACCGCGCTCGGCTCGGCGGCCGTCGCCCTGATCGGCGCCGTGGTCGTCGGCCTGTTCCTGCCGGGCCGCCCTCCGGCGACGACCGAGGTCCCCGAGGAGGTCCGCCCCCCTGCGGAGCAGCTCACCCGCTGACCCGCTGACCAGCTGAGCCGCTGACTCGACGAGGCTCGTCGATCCGCGCCCTCCGGGTCGGCGAGAATCGAGGCGACGGACGTGCGACGGACGTGCGACGGACGTACGGCTGACGTCCGAGGGGCGACGGCGCGACGAGAGGCGGCTTCACGGTGCAAGGCCAGGACGGCGAGCGGGACCGGCGCGGGGCGAGGAACGGGGGCGAACCGCAGGCCGGTGCCCCGGCCTGCGGTTCGTCGGCAGAGGTTCCGGCAGGGGCTCCGGATGCGGAGCCCCGCCGCGGACGCCCCCGTTCCGCTGCGGCGGAACGGGCGATCCTGGACGCCGTGATCGCTCTCCTGGAGGCGGGCGAACCGCTCGCGGGCCTCTCCATCGAACGCATCGCGCGCACGGCGGGCGTCGGCAAGGCCACGATCTACCGCCGCTGGTCGGGAAAGGAGGAGCTGTTCGTCGACGTCGTACGCGACATGGAGCCCACCGACCCGCCCCTCTCCGGCACGGCGGGCCTCGCCGACCTCCGCGTCATGCTGGAATCCCTGCGCACCCGGGGCCTCGCCCAGCGCTCCTCGGTCCTCCTGGTCAACATCTTCGCCCAGATGAAGAGCCACCCGAAGCTGTGGGAGGAGTACCACGGCACGGTGATCGCCCCGCGGCGTGTCGCGATGCTGGAGGCGGTGCGGCGCGCGGTGGCCGCCGGGGAACTGCGCGACGACCTCGACGTGGAGCTGATCGACGACCTCTTCGTCGGCCCCATGCTCGTCCGTACGGTCCACCGCCCCGACGCGCCGCTGCCCGACGATCTCGCGGACCGCATCATCACCGCCCTGCTGCAGGGGCTCGCCCCCGCGGCACGAGTGTGATCGTTCTGTCACAAGGTGCCCCGGCCGGCCCCGGGCCGGAACCCGTCGTCCCGCCACCGTCGTCCTGACCTCCGTACGGGATCCCTCTACGGGATCTCCGTACGGTCGTCGAACACGGGACACCGGGGGCGGCGGGCCGCCAGGTCGGCGGCGGGAAAGACGCCGCTCATCACCTAGGGTCGAGGGCGCGGCGATGTGCAGGGCAAGGCAGTGAGGACAGCGCGATGGTGCAGGCGTACGGAGCGGACACGGACAACGGCAGCGCGGAGCAGCCCGGGGCCCGCGGATCCCGCTTCCGGGGCCTGTGGGACCGGCTGAGAAACGACTCGGGCTACTGGCGGCGCGGCATCCTCCTGGCCCTCTGCTCGGTCCTGCTGACCCTGCTGATGGTCGTCCACGCGCAGATCCCCAACCGGCTCGGCAACCTCGGCAGCCTCATCGAGACCTTCCTGCCGTGGGTCGCCGTCTTCATCCCGGTGCTGCTGGTCCTGGGACTGCTCCGCCGCTCCGCGACCGCCACGATCGCGCTCCTGCTGCCCGCCGTCGTCTGGCTCAACGTGTTCGGCGGCCTGCTCACCGACAAGTCCGGCGACGGCGGCGACCTCACCGTCGCCACCCACAACGTCAACGCGGGCAACCCCGACCCCGAGGGCACCGCCCAGCAGGTCGCCGGATCCGGGGCGGACGTCGTGGCCCTCCAGGAACTCCCGGGCCGGCAGGTCTCCACGTACGAGAAGTCGCTGGCCGGCCGCTACCCGTACCACTCGGTGCAGGGCACCGTGGGCCTGTGGAGCAAGTACCCGCTGGCCGACACCAAGCCCGTCGACATCAAGATGGGCTGGACCCGGGCGATGCGCTCGACGGTGAAGACCCCGCAGGGCGAGGTCGCGGTGTACGTGGCCCACCTGCCGTCCGTCCGCGTGAAGCTGCACGCCGGGTTCACCGCCAACCAGCGCGACGACAGCGCCGACGCGCTCGGCGAGGCCATCGCCGACGAACGCGTGGAGCGGGTCGTCCTCCTCGGCGACCTGAACGGCACGATGAACGACCGCTCGCTGAACGCGGTCACCGCGCAGATGCGCTCCACCCAGGGCGCGGCGGGCGACGGCTTCGGCTTCAGCTGGCCCGCCTCGTTCCCCATGGCCCGGATCGACCAGATCATGGTCAAGGGCGTCGAGCCGATGGCCTCCTGGACCCTCGCGGCGACCGACAGCGACCACCTCCCGATCGCGGCCCGCGTGGAGCTGTGATCACGGCCACGCAACCGCCCGTTCACCACGCGGCATAAAACGTCTGCGACAATTTGTTCCAGTCGCATACATAAAGAAGACTCAGCCGTCGCCCGGCGCCACGCCGAGGCGACGGCTCTTCGTTCTGCCCCCGCTCCGAGATTGCGAAGGTTTCCATGCCCCTGGCCCTCCTCGCCCTGGCCGTGAGCGCCTTCGGCATAGGCACGACGGAGTTCGTCATGATGGGCCTGCTGCCCAACGTGGCGGACGACCTCGGCACGTCCGTGCCCACCGCCGGATACCTCGTCTCCGCGTACGCGATCGGCGTCGTCCTCGGCGCACCGCTGCTCACCGGCCTCGGCTCCCGCGTCCCGCGCAAGAAGATGCTGCTGCTCCTGATGGCGCTGTTCACCGTCGGGAACCTGGCCTCGGCGCTCGCCCCCGACTTCGGCTGGCTGGTCGTGGGCCGCCTCCTGGCCGGTCTCCCGCACGGCGCGTTCTTCGGCGTCGGCGCGGTGGTCGCCGCCCGGCTGGTCTCCGAGGGCCGCCAGGCGCGGGCGGTGGCGACGATGTTCCTCGGCCTGACGGTGGCGAACATCGTCGGCGTCCCCGCCGCCACCCTCCTCGGCCAGCACCTCGGCTGGCGGGCCACGTTCCTCGTGGTCGCGGCGATCGGGCTGGCCGCGATGGCGGCCCTGGCCCGCCTGGTCCCCAGCATCCCGGTCGAGGCCCACCAGGACGTACGCCGCGAACTGCGCGCCCTCGGCAACCGCCAGGTGCTCCTCGGCCTGCTCACCGCCGTCTTCGGCTTCGCCGGCGTCTTCGCGGTCTACTCCTACCTCTCGGCCATGACCACGAAGGCGATGGGCTTCGGCGAGTCCTCCGTGACCCTGGTCCTGGCCCTGTTCGGCATCGGCATGACTCTGGGCGCCCTCGCCGCGGGCCCCCTCACGGACCGCGCCCTGCGCCCGACGCTGTACGGCTCGCTCGGCGCCCTCGCGGTGGTCCTGGTGGCGTTCCCGTTCACGGTGCACGTGCAGTGGGCGGCGCTGGTGATGGTGGTGCTGCTGGGCGCCGTCGGCTTCATGACGACGACCCCGCTCCAGATGCTGGTGATGAACAAGGCGAAGGACGCCCCTACCCTGGCCTCCGCCTCCAACCACTCCGCCTTCAACCTGGCCAACGCGGGCGGCGCCTGGCTGGGCGGCGTGGCGATCGCGGCAGGCTGGGGCTGGACGTCCCCGGCGCTCGTGGGCGCGGTACTGGCGGTGGCGGGCCTGGCGATAGCGGCGACGGCGGGCTTCCTGGACCGGGGCGAGGGGAAGGCGTCGCGGGTGGTGGCGGCCCACCAGTCCCGCCAGGCGCCCTCTTCGGCCCGTCCGGCGGCTGTCCCAGCCCGTCCGGCGTTTGAGGACGGAACCGGTTCGCAGAGCGGGCCCGCAGCCGAATCCGCCAACTCCAGCCCGTCCGGCGGCCACTCCAGCCCGTCCGGCGTTTGAGGACGGAACCGACACGCCGGACGGGCCGGCCACCCACGTGGGGAGCCCAGCCCGTCCGGCGCTCAGGACAAGGACGGCCGCCGGACGCCCCCCGGCAACCACCCACCCCCGCTACGACGACTCGCGCCAGCGATTCGTGATCGGCAACCGCCGGTCCTTCCCGAACCCCTTCGGCGAGATCTTCGTCCCCGGCGGATACTGCCGCCGCTTGTACTCCGCCGTATCCACCATCCGCAACGTCTTCGCCACCAGCTCCGCATCGAACCCGGCCGCGACGATCGCGTCCATCCCCTGGTCCCGGTCGACGTACAGCTCCAGGATCGCGTCCAGGACCTCGTAGTCCGGCAGCGAGTCCGTGTCGACCTGCCCCGGCCGCAGCTCCGCGCTCGGCGGCTTGGTGATCGAGGCCTCGGGGATCGGCGGGGTCTGGCCCCGCTCCTCCGCCGCCCGGTTGCGCCACTTCGCCAGCCGGAACACCGAGGACTTGTAGACGTCCTTGATCGGCCCGTACGCGCCGACCGCGTCCCCGTACAGCGTGGAGTAGCCGACCGCCAGCTCCGACTTGTTGCCGGGCGCCAGCACGATCTGCCCCTCCTGGTTGGAGATGGCCATCAGCGTCGTCCCGCGCAGCCGGGCCTGGAGGTTCTCCTCGGCGAGCCCCGTGAGCTCCAGCGACTCCATGTACGCGTCGAACATCGGCGCGATCGGCACCGTACGGAAGTTGAGCCCGGTACGCCGCGCCAGCTCGGCCGCGTCGCCCTTGGAGTGGTCCGAGGAGTACTTCGACGGCATCGAGACCCCGTACACGTTCTGCGCACCGAGCGCATCGCACGCGATCGCCGCGCAGATCGCCGAGTCGATGCCGCCGGAGAGCCCGATCAGCACACTGCTGAAACCGTTCTTCGCAGCGTACGCGCGGAGTCCCACGACCAGCGCCGAGTAGATCTCCTCCTCGTCCTCCAGCCGCTCCGCGTACCCGCCCGCGAGCTCCGGCCCGTACGCGGCGACCGGCTCGTCCGACAGCACGACATGGTCGATCCGCAGCCCGTCGTCAACGACCCCCGATGGTGCTTCGGCCGCTGCCGCGGGCAGCTCCAGATCGAGGATCACGCTGCCCTCGGAGAACTGCGGGGCACGGGCGATGACCTCGCCCTCCTTGTCGACGACGATCGAGTCACCGTCGAAGACCAGCTCGTCCTGACCGCCGATCATCGCCAGATAGGCCGTCGTGCAGCCGGCCTCCTGCGCCCGCTTGCGGACCAGCTCCAGCCGGGTGTCGTCCTTGTCCCGCTCGTACGGCGAGGCGTTGATCGACAGGAGCAGCCCGGCCCCGGCGGACCGGGCGGCCGGGACACGCCCGCCGTCCTGCCACAGGTCCTCGCAGATCGCGAGGGCCACGTCGATGCCGTGGACCCGCACGACGGGCATCGAGTCGCCCGGCACGAAGTACCGGAACTCGTCGAAGACGCCGTAGTTCGGCAGGTGGTGCTTGGCGAAGTTGAGCGCGATCCCGCCGCGGTGCAGCACGGCGGCGGCGTTGCGCGGGGAACCGGCCGGCTGGCCGTAGCGCGCCGCGGCGTGCTCGGAGCGGTCCAGGTAGCCGACGACGACCGGCAGTTCGCCGAAGCCCTCCGCGTCGAGCCGGGCGGCCAGCGCGCGGAGCGCCTGCCGCGAGGCCTCGACGAAGGACGACCGCAGGGCCAGGTCCTCGACGGGGTATCCGGTCAGCACCATCTCGGGGAACGCCACGAGGTGGGCGCCCTGCTCGGCGGCGTGCCGGGTCCAGTGGACGATCGCCTCGGAGTTGCCGGCGAGGTCGCCGACGGTCGAGTCGATCTGATTCAGTGCGAGGCGTAGTTGAGGCACGTCCGCCAGTGTAATCGTCTTTCTGACGCGATGTCCCGGCGGGCCGGGCAAAATCTGCTCCGGCCCACCGGAACCGCAGGTGGGAGCGGCTGCCGGCGCCGCCCCACGGAGGGGCGCGGGAGGTCAGCCCCGGTAACCGAGGACCGTCATCATCCCCGCCTCCGCGTGGTAGACGTTGTGGCAGTGGACCATCCACAGCCCCGGATTGTCGGCGTCGAAGTCCACCGTCAACGACCGGTGCGGCAACACGACGGCGGTGTCCTTACGGGCCCCGGCGGCGTTCCCGCCGAGGGCGAAGGTGTGCCCGTGCAGATGGAGCGGATGCCACATGGCCGTCCCGTTGTCGAAGACGAGCCGCACCCGCTCGCCCGCCTCCACCGGCCGCCGCCGCTTCGCGTCGTACGGCTGCCCGTCGAAGGCCCAGTCGTACCGAGCCATTCCGCCGGTGAGCCGCATCCGGATCGTCCGGTCCGGCAGCCGGGTAGGCAGCGCCACCGACGGGTCGGGCGCGAGCCGCCCCGCCTGCACCACCTCTCCGTCCAGTTCCTTCGGCCGTACGGAGGCGGCGGGCGCGGCCCCGCCCCCGGTCCGCAGGACGGCGAGGGCGGTCGCCTTCTTCCCCTCCGCCAGGGCGGTCAGCGGGAAGACCCCGTCCCCGGCGGTGACGAGGACGTCGTACCGCTCGCCCATCCCCAGCAGCAGCGCGTCGCCCGTGGTGTGCCGGACCGGGAACCCGTCGGTGTGCGTCACGGTCATCCGGTGCCCGCCGAGGGCGACGCGGAACGCGGTGTCGCCGCCGGCGTTGATGATCCGCAGCCGGACACGGTCACCGGGCCGCGCCCGGAACGTCTCCGGATCGTCCGCGACGCGCCCGTTGACGAGATAGTGCGGATAGGCGACATCACCCGCGTCGCCCCCGAGCAGCTCACTGCGGGCGCCCATCATCATCCGAGAGGGCCCGCCGTCCTTCTTCTTCGGGTCCTCCTTCGACATGGTGTGCGCGCCATGATCCATCCCGCCGCTCATGCCTCCGGACAACTCGTCGAGGACGGCGTCCGGAGTGGACCCGCCCACCCCGTCGACCCAGTCGTCGAGGACGACGACCCACTCCTTGTCGTACGCCAACGGCTCCTTCGGGTCCTCGACGATCAGCGGTGCGTACAGCCCCCGGTCCTGCTGGACGCCGGAGTGCGGGTGGAACCAGTACGTCCCCGGATGCGGCACGGCGAACCGGTAGGCGAACTCGGCCCCCGGGGCGATGTCCCGCTGGGTCAGCCCGGGAACCCCGTCCATGTCGTTGCGGAGCGCGAGCCCGTGCCAGTGCAGGGAGGTGGGCTGCGGAAGGTGGTTGGCCAGGGTGAGGGCGAGGATGTCCCCGGCGGTCACCCGCACCTCGCGCCCGGGCAGCCGGTCCCCGTAGGCCCAGGAGGCGACGGTGGTGCCGCCGCCCAGATCGAGCCGGGTCCGGGTGGCGGTGAGGGAGACCTTCCGTACGGGCCCGGAGCCGCGCGCCGTCTCGGCGGCCTCGACCTCCTTGCCGCCGGGCGAGACGTACGTACCGGAGTCCTGGGCCCCGCTGCCGGGGGAGTGGGCGCCGCCGTGGCCGCCGCCGTCGGAACAGGCGGCGAGGGCTCCCGTACCGGCTACGGCGAGAGCGGCGCCGAGCACGGCGCGTCGGGGGAGTTGGTGCATGGGCATGGTGAAGACACCTCTGGAGTGCTGTGGTTCGGGTGAAGGTGAAGGGGCGGAGGTGAGACGCCCACTTCTAAATGCGCAGCACCGAGACGCTGGCGAGCACCGATATCGGGGGAGGCGGATTCGGTCGCAGCGCGCGCAGGAGACCCGACCCCACCGGCGTACCGAGAGGCCGCCCGTCGGCGCGGAGTCCGAGCAGCCAGGAACCGACGAGGGCGAGGCTCCAGACACCGAGGACGGCGAGGCAGACGGAGAGCGGATCCATGCCGCTCATGGGGGCATCGGCCCCGGGGGAGCCGTGCGGCGCGGGGTGCTCGCCCACGGCGTCCGGCGACTCGGACGTCGACACGGATGCCGCCGGCATCCCCGCCGGTCCGCTGTGCTCGGCCGGATGCCCGACCGTGTGCATGGTGACGATGCCGAACAGCAGGGCGGCGAACAGCATCAGCTGCCCGTACGTCACGCTCCTGCTCCGCGTCCTGCCCGCCATGCGGGCCACCCTACCCCCGGCGGGTATACGGACAGACGGCGGCCCGGCACCCCTCCACCGAGGCGGACGAGGGGCGCCGGGCAACCGCCACGCTCACGTCGGGGCTTCTCAACTCCGCGAGTAGACCTTCTCGGCCCAGCCCGCGATCTGCTCCTCGGTGAGGTGCTGCGCGAGGTCGGCCTCGCTGATCATGCCGACCAGCTTCTTGTTCTCGACGACGGGCAGCCGGCGGATGCGATGGGTCTGCATCTCCTCCAGGACCGCGTCCACATCGGCCTCCGCCTCGATCCAGCGGGGCGTGCCCTGCGCGAGATCGCCCGCCGTGACCTTCGACGGGTCGTGCCCCTTGGCCACACAGCCGACGACGATGTCGCGGTCGGTGATGATGCCGACCATCCGGTCCGAATCGCCGTCGGCCGAGACGGGCAGGGCGCCCACGTGGTGCTCGCGCATCAGCTGCGCCGCACGGTCGAGGGTCTCGTGGGCCGGGATCCAGCGGGCCCCGCTGTGCATGATGTCTTTGGCGGTCGTCATGGGGGATTTCCTCCTGCGTGCCGATGGCACTGCCGTACGGCCCCGAGCGCACCCATCGTCATCGGCCGGGAGGGCACGCGCGACCGCAATCACCCGTTCGGGTGCGCCGACGAGAGGACGCGAGCTGACGCGGGTCGTCCGGGCCGTGGCCCCGGGCTCAGGGCCGGGGCCGGGCCTTTCGCTCGGTGAGCATGTCCCGCATGAGCCCCAGCTCGGACTGCTGCCCCTCGACCATGCCCCGGGCGAGCCGCTGCTCCACCGGGACGGTGCACCGGGAGGCGCAGGCCTCGGCCATGGCGACGCCGCCCTTGTGGTGGTCCGTCATGAGCTGGAGGTAGAAGACCTCGGCCTGCTCGCCGTCGAGGCGCGTGAGCCGCTCCAGCTCGGCGCGGGAAGCCATCCCGGCCATGAGCACACCGTCGGCGTCACCGTCCGCGTGCTGCCCGCCGTGCTGATGCCCTCCGCCACTCCCCATCCAGGCCATCGGCGGATCGTCGCCGCCCGCGACCTTGGGCAGCCCCCACAGGTCCAGCCATCCCAGAAGCATCCCGCGCTGGTTGGCCTGGGTGTTGGCGATGTCGTACGCGAGACGGCGGACGTCCTCGTCCTCCGTACGGTCGCGGACGATGAACGACATCTCGACGGCCTGCTGATGGTGGACGGCCATGTCCCGGGCGAACCCGGCGTCGGCGGAGTCCGCGGCGGGCGCACCGGCCGCGCGGGGCGCCGGGGCGTCCTCGCGGGCGGAGGCGACGGCGGCGGCCCCGGCAAAGAGCAGGGCCAGGACCACGGCGGCCCCGGACGCCCACCGGACGCGCGCGGTCTTCCGCCGCTCGGCACCGGTGGCCGGGTCCGTGGGCTCCGTCGTGCCGGTCACTGCGGTGCCGTTTCCAGCCCGCCGGTGCAGGGGGCGCCGGGCTCGGGCGTCTGGACGCCCTGGACGTACTGGGTGAGGAACTGGTCCACCCGCCGGTCGTCGGCGGAGTCCACGGTGACCTGCTTACCCCAGGCGCTGAGAGTGATCGCGCCCTCCTGGCCGGCGTACGGGCTCATCAGGGTGAACGGGGTCTTCCTGACGCGCTCCGCGAGCGCGGCCACGTCGCTGTCGGCGGCCTTGTCGTTGTACGTGACCCAGACCGCGCCGTGCTCCAGGGCGTGGACCGCGTTGACGTCCGGGACGGCCTTTTCGTATACGTCCCCGTCGCAGTTCATCCAGGACGGGTTGTGGTCGCCGCCGACCGGAGGCTTCATCGGATAGTCGACGGTGCCCGCCACGTGGTTGCGGGTCAGCTTCGCCGCGTCCCAGGACTTCAGCCCGTCGATGGCCCCGCCCTTGGCGTCGCCGTGCCCGCCCGGGTGCTTGCCGTCGTGGGCCGCCGAGGCGTTGTCGGACTTCTCGTCGGCCGCTGAGCTCTCCAGCAGCGTGAACGAGCCGAAAGCGACGAGACCGGCCACGACGGCGGCGCCCAGCCCTATGGCGACGGCCCGGTTGCGGGTGGAGCGCGCGCGAGGGTCGGGGGCCTGGGGCTGGGGGTACCGGGGGTCGAAACTCATGTCGTGTGCGTCCTTCTGCGAAGGGGCCGGGAGGCGGGGAACGGTCCGTGGACCGGGGGCGCGGACGGGCGGGAAGCCGCAGAGGGAGCGGGCCCCGAAGCCGTCCGCCGCTCGGTCGCCGATCGTAGTGGGTGGCCGAGTGCTCTCTCTCACACCGTGTGCGTAATCTGGGGGAAATCCCGGGTCGCGATACTGAAGTGTCCCCCTACCCCGGGCGGTGGTGCACGGACCGTCTGAACTGCAAGGATGTGGCAATGGACAAGCAGCAGGAATTCGTCCTCAGGACCCTTGAGGAGCGCGACATCCGCTTCGTGCGGCTGTGGTTCACCGACGTCCTCGGGTTCCTCAAGTCCGTCGCCGTCGCCCCGGCCGAGCTGGAGCAGGCCTTCGACGAGGGCATCGGCTTCGACGGCTCGGCGATCGAGGGCTTCGCGCGGGTCTACGAGTCGGACATGATCGCCAAGCCGGACCCGGGCACCTTCCAGATCCTGCCCTGGCGCGCGGAGGCCCCCGGTACGGCGCGGATGTTCTGCGACATCCTGATGCCGGACGGCTCGCCGTCCTTCGCGGACCCGCGCTACGTCCTGAAGCGGATCCTGGCCAAGACGTCCGACCTGGGCTTCACCTTCTACACCCACCCCGAGATCGAGTTCTTCCTGCTGAAGAACAAGCCGGTCGACGGCACCCGCCCGACGCCCGCGGACAGCTCGGGCTACTTCGACCACACGCCGCAGAACGTCGGCATGGACTTCCGCCGCCAGGCGATCACCATGCTCGAATCGATGGGCATCTCGGTCGAGTTCAGCCACCACGAGGGCGCCCCGGGTCAGCAGGAGATCGACCTCCGCTACGCGGACGCGCTGTCGACGGCGGACAACATCATGACGTTCCGTCTGGTGATGAAGCAGGTGGCGCTGGAGCAGGGCGTGCAGGCCACGTTCATGCCGAAGCCGTTCTCGGAGTACCCGGGCTCGGGCATGCACACCCACCTCTCCCTCTTCGAGGGCGACCGCAACGCGTTCTACGAGTCGGGCGCGGAGTACCAGCTCTCCAAGGTGGGCCGCTCGTTCATCGCGGGCCTGCTGAAGCACGCGGCGGAGATCTCGGCCGTCACCAACCAGTGGGTCAACTCCTACAAGCGCATCTGGGGCGGCTCCTCCCGCGCGGCCGGCGCGGGCGGCGAGGCCCCCTCGTACATCTGCTGGGGCCACAACAACCGCTCCGCCCTCATCCGCGTACCGATGTACAAGCCCGGCAAGACCGGCTCGGCCCGCGTCGAGGTCCGCTCCATCGACTCCGGCGCCAACCCGTACCTCACGTACGCGGTCCTGCTCGCCGCGGGCCTCAAGGGCATCGAGGAGGGCTACGAACTCCCGGCCGGCGCCGACGACGACGTCTGGGCCCTCTCCGACGCGGAGCGCCGCGCGATGGGCATCGAGCCGCTCCCGCAGAACCTGGGCGAGGCGATCTCGCTGATGGAGAAGAGCGAGCTGGTCGCCGAGACCCTGGGCGAGCACGTCTTCGACTTCTTCCTCCGCAACAAGAAGCAGGAGTGGGAGGAGTACCGCAGCGAGGTCACGGCCTTCGAGCTGAAGGCGCTGCTGCCGGTGCTGTAGCGGTGGTTCGGACGGCTGTGGCCGTCGAGGCGTGATCCCGGGCCGGAGGCGGTGAGCCTCCGGCCCAGGGCGTTCCGGTGGGCGCCGGGCCGTCCGCGGGCCGTCGCGGGATGTGCCGAGGCGGTCGGCTGCTCACCCGGTCTGTGGAGGCTCCTTCAGCTTGGACAGCCGGGCCGTGACGGCGACGATCCTCTCGATCGCCTCCTGAAGGAAGGCCGCCCCGGGTGTTTCACCGCTGTGGACCAGGTCGTTCCTGATGCGCCGCAGGTAGTCGAGTTCACGCTTGAGAGGTTCGGTGAGGTTCGGAATCCTGTTGATGAGAGCCCCCACACCCATGAAGCGCGTGTCCTCGGGGTCCGGGACTGCGAGCTCGCGCAGGGTCTTCTCCAGTGCTGTCCATTTGGACCAGAACCGACCAACGATTTCCTCGGACACCGTGGGCTGGTCGGAAGAAGGAGGCTTCATGGACGAGAAGCTCATCTGGAATTGGATTTCTTCGAACCTTCGGTACCGCTCAGGATCCTCGGAGATTATCGCATCGATGACTTGATCGGCCAGTGGGCGCTCTTCCAGATTTTCGTGGAGGGATGAAATGAAGGGCGCCAGTGAGTTGGGTGTGTTGAACTCCAGGTCGGTGAGAAGCTGAAAGAGGAGGTCGACACGGCCGAGGCCTGACTCTCCGACCGGACTTTTGCGTTCCTTGTTCGCGTGGGCGAGTATATGGGCGGCGAGTTCGTAATGGTTGAGGAAGGTGCGGTCGGTGCTGGCGACACGGACCTCTCCTGCCTTCTGCAGCATTTCGAGGGCGATCTCACCGGCCAGGACCAGACCGTTGAGTTGGTCCAGGATATGGAGTTCCTCCTCGGAGAGGCCTCCTTCGAGTGGTTTGTAGATGAGGTCGTGCTCCACCTCGGACCACGAGTGCATCAAGACCGAGGCGACCTGGATCTCGACCCGCGCTTTGGCGTACCTCTTGTCGCTGTCCCCCAGGCTGCGTTCGGACAGCTGGGCCCTGTAGTGAGCGGCGGAGTAACCGGAGAACTTCTTGGAAGGGTTGACCTTTCCGGAATCAGGGAAATCCCGTCTCTCCTCCAGGAGGTGGAAGAACCTGTTGATGATTCTGTCCACGCGCTCCCGGTCTCCGGGGAAGTAGAGGGCGACGCGCACCCCTGCCAGGTCGACTATGTCGCTGTAGATGTCTTCTATCTGCCTGTAAGGGTCTTCCGCGTTGCGCTTCTCGCATTTTTCGGCAAGCCGGGATATGTCCTTGGCGCGATGGGTGACGATGCAGCGGATTCCTGACCTGTGGAGGTTGCTCTCCAGCGTTTCGGCTGCCAGCCGGGCGGCCTGGCTGTAGAAGTCGTACTCTCTGATGTATCTGGAAATGAATTCCTCTACCAGGTGCATCCTCGGACCCATCGTCGTGTCTACGGAGTAGTGCTGCACTATGCGTCAAGTGACAGGATGCCCCAGAGGGCCGGAGAAGATTGCGCTTTCAAGGAAGTTGGCTTGCCGGCGCTGATGCCGACCAGGAGCACAGTTATTGGACAGTTCGTTCAGAATTGACAGCTATGCCCGCCAGGGAGAGAGTTGCACCTTCCGTAGCGTCATGTGGTCCGGTGGACGTACGCCCCGATCCCTTGAGAGAAGGTCCCCGCCCGTGCCCGCGTCTTTCGTGCCACCCCGTCAGGTCAAGATCGGCGACGCTGCGGCCTTCGCCGGCTGCACACCACGGGCGATCCGCCACTACCACGGGATCGGTCTGCTCCCCGAGCCGGAGCGGGGTGGCGATGACCGCCGCCGCTACGGCTACGAGGACATGATCCGCCTGCTGTGGATCCGCAGGATGGCCGATGCCGGGATCGCGCTGGAGGACATGCGCGACGCCTTCGCCGAGGACCCCGCCGACGCGCAGGACGGAGACGGCATCGAGGCCGTGCTGGCGCGCGTGGAGGATTCCCTCGCCGAGCGAGAGGCGGAACTGCGGCGGCAACGGACCGCCGTGCAGCGGATGCGCGTCGAGGGCAGCCGGGTGGGCCTGCTCTCCGAATTCGTCACCGAACGCCTCAAGGGCCTGCCCGAAGGCTCCCTGCGCCGGGCCGACCTGGACACCCTGCTCGTCACCGAGCGGATCTTCGGCCCGCTCGGAGCAGCCGTCCAGGCCACGCGGTTCGTCGCCCTGGCCACGCATCCCGCGCTGCGGGAGGAATCCGATCGCGTCGACGCCGCCGGCTTCAGCGGGGAGCCAGGGACGACCGCATGTCCGTCATCAGCTTCTGGCGGGCTTCCCGGAAGGCGCGCCGTGCCTGCGTGCACTCCGAGTCGTCCCGCAGGTGCCCCGCGACCACCGCGTCCCGGTACAGAAGCAGGCGGTAGGAGGCGTCCCTGGCGGACTCGGCCACCTCGGGCGTGGCCAGCAGCTCCAGTTGGTACTGCTTCGCGTGCACTCCCTGCGCCGAGGTGCCGGCGCGAGCGAGCTGGGCCCGTTCCGCCACAGGCAGGTGCTCCGACCGGCTCGCATCACTTATGGCGTCGCGTGCCTCGGTCAGGGCCTCCAGGAACTGCGCGGCCACCGTGCGCAGCGTCTCCCTGTCCCGCTCGCGTGTGTCCCGTCGCCAGCTCACCCGGTCCGTGACGAGCGTGCTGCCGACGCCGATGACCGCTCCCAGCACTGTGGCGGCTAACGCTGTCCATTCCATGGACCGGAGAGTAGAAGCCTCGCCGGCCCGTCGGCCAGAGGGCGTGCTGTCCCTCCCCGGGCACGGAGTCGGGATGAGGGGGGTGGGAATCCACGGCCTGCGACATAGTCCCGAGGTGGCTCCCGGGGACCTTTGTGCCCACCCCCCTTGACCGCGTACCTCGAAGGTCTGACCGGTCTTCAGCCACCGCTCAATCCAGTGGGCGGCACTGACAACGGGCCCCGGCCAGGGCGGGGCGCCGGGCCCTACACCGGCGGGGTCCCCGGCGGTGACGGGGCCGGGGGAGGGTTGGGCAGCGGTGGGCCAGGATGGGGCGGGAGCTTCGGGGGGCCGCTGCCGTGGCGGCCGTCGTTCAGGAGCTTGCGGGATGTCAGGCCGTAGATACCGAACGGCGGGAAGAGGTCGACGCGGCGCGGGTAGTCGCCCTCCGCGCACTCCTCGCAGAGCAGGTCGCGGCCGGCGGCGGTCTGCCGGGCGGCGGTGACCGGAGCGTTCCAGCACGCCTCGCAGTCGAGGACGTCGGTTGCGGAGAGGGTGATCATCCAGGCCTCCCGGGTGGTGCCGGTAACGCCTGGCGGGTGCTGCGCATCAGGTGCCTCCGTCGCTGGTGGGTGTGGTGGGTGCGATGGGGCCGATGAGACCGGGGCGCTCTCATCGGTCCCCCTCATCGGCGGGTCTCCCGCCAGACGCGGACGAGCTTGGCCGCGTCGGGGCAGATCGCCCCGGTCCGGCAGGCGGTGCAGGTCGTCGTATGGCCGAGCAGGGCGCGGTAGGCCGTGTCGGGGGATTCGGTCGTGGTCACGTTCGCCTCTCTGCTGATCTCGGCCCAGACGTACTCGGCGGCGCGGGTGCGCGTGTGGCCGTAGCGGTCCGCCGTGGCCAGGGCGGCGAGGACGGCCGCGTGCGCGGTCGCGCTCAACTCGGCGGGGAGATCGGCCTCGACGCGGAAGACGTCCAGGTCGGCGGCCACGCGCGGTTCGGTGCCTGTGGCGGCGCCGAGCATGCCGGTCAGCGCCGCGACCCGCGCTTGTGCAGAGCGCACACTTCTCCCCTGGTGAACCGAATGTCACTCCATGTAATGCTGAATACTCAGCTTCAACCTGATGGGTTAGCTTTGTCAACCAGCGACGCCCATATCGACGCCGAACACACGGAGCTGCTCAAATGCCACGTGATACGCCGTACTTGCAGGTGGCGGACAAGCTGCGGGCTCGCATCCGAGCCGGTGAGTGGGCCGTCGGCGACAAGCTGCCGTCCCGGGCGCGGTTCGCGGAGGAGTACGGCGTCGGTCAGTCCGTGGCGCAGCGGGCCATGGAGCGTCTGATCATCGAGGGGATCCTCGAAGGCCGCGCCGGCTCCGGCACGTACGTCCGCCGGGCCCGCGAGCGCCGGCGCATGGTCCGTTCACGCCACCGCGAGCAGCGGAACAGGAGTCCGTTCGCCTCGGACATGGCCGAGCTCGACCACGAGGCGGACTGGGAGTGCACGAGCGTGGCGCGCGTACCCGCGCCCGAGGACATCGCGGAGCGCCTGGCGATCGAGCCCGGCGACCTCTGCGTCGTGACGGACTACGAGTTCCTCGCCGACGGCATGCCCGTGCAACTCGCCAAGAGCTGGGAGCCGATGGCCATCACGGACGGGACACCGGTCCTGCTCCCGGAGATGGGGCCGCACGGCAGGATGGGCGTCGTGCAGCGCATGCGCTCCATCGGTGTGGACATCGCCACCGGCATCGAACTGCCCCGCCCGGCCCGTGCGACGCGCGAACAGGCCAACCTGCTCGGGATCTCCATCGGTGACCTGGTCATCGAGATCGAGCGCACCTACTTCGACCGTGAGGGTCGCCCCGTGGAGACGGCGGACGTCGTCGTGCCGGACATCCGCTGGGAGATCGCCTACGAGATCCGCGTCGACCAGCCCGACTCCGACCAGCCGGACTCCGACCAGCCGGATTCCTGACACGGCTGCCGAGGGGGCGGGTTCACTGACAGGCCTGACCCTTCGGTGCCCCCGCCCTCACGCGAAACCCCGCCCCATCTCGTCCAGGATCTCGTCGATCACCGCCGCCGGCTCCCGCGCCAGGTCCTCCTCGATCCACATCCGCATCGCGATCCGGAGCGAGGCCAGGAAGCCCGCCGCCAGGACGATCGGGCGGACGGGGGCGGATCGCGGGCCGGGGCGGGCCGCCACCGCTTCGGCCAGGTCGCGTTCCAGGGTGGCGTGGTTGGCCAACTGGCGGGCCAGCAGCGAGGGGTGACGCATCGCCAGGCGGGTGCGGATCGCCCATTCGCGTTCCGGGGGTGCCACGCGGTCCGCGAACTGGGCCACCGCCGCGCGCAGGGCCGGCCAGGCGGGTTCGTCGGCGGGGCGGTCGCGGACCGTGCGAACCAGGGCCCTGATCTGCTGCTCCTCGCCGTAGAGGAGGGCGTCCTCCTTGTTGGTGAAGTAGTTCGAGAACGTTCTGCGGGAGATCCCGGCCGCGTCCGCCACCGCCTCGACCGTCACCTGGTCGAAGCCGTGCTCCACCGTCAGGCGCAGGGTCGCCTCGTGCACCGCCTGGCGGGTGGCTTCCTTCTTGCGTTCCCGGAGTCCCGGGCCCGCGGTGCTGCTGTCCATGGGGGGCATTATCCCCCGGGTGCGCCCCCCAGGTGTGAGATTCTTGCTCAGTGGGCAAAATTGCTCACTGTGCATGTATGGTGAAGCCTTCTCCCTCCCGTACGGGGTCGTGCACGGATTCTGGTTGACCCGGTGCCGACACCGCTGACGGGCCTCTCGTACGAACTTTTCCGGAGGTTGCGCGTGAGCGCAGCAGACACCGCCGCCCCGGCCGCGGCACCCGCCGCCGCACCCATGGACCACCGCCACGTCCTGCGGGCCCTCAGCGGGCTGCTCATCGTGCTGTTCGTGGCGATGATCAGCAGCACCGTCGTCTCGGTCGCGCTGCCGCAGATCATCGGGTCCCTGGAGGGCACGCAGTCGCAGTACACCTGGGTCGTCACCGCGACCCTGCTCGCCTCCACGGCCTCCACCCCGATCTGGGGCAAGCTCGCCGACCTGTTCAGCAAGAAGCTGCTGCTCCAGATATCCATCGGGATCTTCGTCGTCTCGTCGGTCGCGTGCGGGTTCGCCCAGTCCACCGAGCAGCTCATCGCCTTCCGCGCCGTCCAGGGGCTCGGCATGGGCGCGCTCCAGGTGCTCGTCCAGGTGATCATCGCCGCGATGATCAGCCCGAAGGAGCGCGGGCGCTACAACGGTTACCTCGGCGGCGTCATGGCCGTTGCCACCGTCGGCGGGCCGCTGCTCGGCGGGTTCATCACCGACGCCTCCTGGCTCGGCTGGCGCTGGTGCTTCTTCATCGCCGTGCCCTTCACCCTCCTCGCCTCCGTGATGCTCGCCCGCACCCTGCACCTCGTCGAGGTCCGCCGGCCCGACACCAAGGTCGACTACCTCGGGGCCTCGCTCATCGCCGCCGGGGTCAGCCTCCTGCTCCTCTGGGTCACCTTCGTCGGCGACGACTTCGACTGGATCTCCTGGCAGAGCGGACTGATGGTCGGCGGGAGCGTGGTCATCCTCGGGGCGGCCGTAGTCGTGGAGAACCGGGTCAAGGAGCCCGTCGTTCCGCTGCACGTCGTCCGCCGTCGCGACCCCGCCCTCGCCATCGTCGCCAGCCTCGCCGTCGGCATGGCCATGTTCGGGGGCGCGGTCTTCCTCGGGCAGTACTTCCAGATCGGGCGCGGCTACTCGCCGACCGAGGCCGGGCTCCTCACCATTCCGCTCATGGCCGGCGTCCTCGTCTCCTCCACCGTCGCCGGACGGCTGGTCTCCAGGACCGGCAAGGTCAAGCCGTTCATCGTCGCCGGTGTCGTCGTCCTCGCCCTCGGCTTCCTCGGACTGTCCTTCATCGACCACGAGACCTCGCTCGTGATGGTGTCGCTGGGGATGCTCGGCGTGGGCTTCGGGGTCGGTATGTCGATGCAGAACCTGGTGCTCGTCCTCCAGAACACCGTGCCGCTCAGCGAGATCGGCGCGGCCAGCGGGGCCATCACCTTCTTCCGCTCCCTCGGCGGCACCATGGGCGTCTCCGTCCTCGGCGCGGTCCTCGCCCACCAGGTTTCCACGAAGATCACGGACGGGCTGGCGAAGCTCGGCATCGACCCCGCCGCCTCCGGCTCCGGCGGCTCCACCCTCAACGTCGCCGCCATGCCGCCCCAGGTCCAGGACGTCGTCCGGGCCGCGTACGGGGACGCCACCGGCCACATCTTCCTCATCTCGGCCGGAATCGCCGTGATCGGCGTCGTCGCGTCGCTGTTCCTCACGCCGACGAAGCTGCGGGACAGCGTGGATCTGTAAGTCACCCGCACGGCTCGTCCAGCCCGCTTCCGCGCCCCGCACGGGTGCGGAAGCGGGCTGCTGTACTGTTACGACCCCCGTACGCCACGGGGAACGACGCGATCGGCCGAGGAGGTGAGACCCATTACCGCTGGATCAGGCTGGGTGCTCACCCCGCGCGATCACGTCGGACGGCCGGCAGCAACCGAAGCCGGCCGGACGGACTAGGACGATCGTCGAGCGCCCATCGGACTTCCCGAAAGGCTTCGCTCGCATGTCGGTTCACCCCCTCAGCACCACCCTCTCCACCACCGTCCTCGCCCTCCGCCGCGCCGGCTGCGTCTTCGCCGAGGACGAGGCCGTCCTCCTCCACGAGGCCGCCGCTTCCCCCGACGAACTCTCCGCCCTCGTCGAGCGCCGCGCCGCCGGGCTTCCGCTCGAACACGTCCTGGGCTGGGCGGAGTTCCGCGGTCGCCGCTTCGCCGTGGACACCGGAGTCTTCGTGCCCCGGCGGCGTACGGAGTTCCTCGTGGCGCAGGCCGCCGCCCTCGCCCCCCGCCGGTCCGTCGTCGTCGACCTCTGCTGCGGCTCCGGCGCCCTCGGCGTCGCCCTCGCCGCCGCGTCGGACACCGCCGAACTGCACGCCTGCGACGTCGAACCCGCCGCCGTGCGCTGCGCCCGGCGCAACGTCGGCGGCCTGGGGGAGGTGTACGAGGGTGATCTCTTCGACCCCCTTCCCGCCCGCCTGCGGGGCCGCGTCGACGTGCTCCTCGCCAACGTTCCGTACGTTCCGACCGCCGATGTCGAACTGCTCCCCGCCGAGGCCCGCGTCCACGAACCGCGCGTCGCCCTCGACGGGGGCGGCGACGGCCTCGACGTCATGCGCCGGGTCGCCGCCGAAGCGCCCGAGTGGCTCGCGCCTGGCGGCAGCCTCCTCGTCGAGGCCGGCGAGCGGCAGCGGGACACGGCGGTCGGGATCCTGCGCGCCGCCGGGCTCACCCCGCGGGTCCTGGTCTCCGAGGAGCTCTACGCCACCGTCGTCATCGGGACGGCCCGGCGGGTCACGTGAAGCGGTAGCGCGTCTGGCTGTACGGCTCCCCCTTGCCGAAGCCGAACGCCGTACGGGGGTGGACCGCGAACACATGGGCGTGGCCCGCCTCCGCCTGGACGAAGCTGCCGTCCTCGACGCCGAAATGCCAGTCGGCGCCGTACTTCGCCTCCCACTCCCGGGCCAGGGCGGTCAGCCGCTCGTGGTCCGTCACCCGGTCCGCCCGGCCCTCCACCACCAGGTCGAAGCCGGAGTCCAGGGTGTTCGCACCCGTCGTCAGGATCACCTCGGGGTTGGCCGCCAGATTGCGTGCCTTGCGCTCCTGCGGGCCCGTACAGAAGTGGAGGGCGCCCTGCGACCAGACGCCGATCAGCGGGGTGACGTGGGGGCGGCCGTCCGGGCGGACGGTGGACAGCCAGTACAACGGGGCATCGGCGAGCACGGCGGCCGCCTCCGGCCACGGGCGGGCCGTCGCCCCCTCGCTGCTGTAGCGGGCGTCCAGCTCGGTGGCCGGGGGCTGCTCGGTCGTGGACATGGTTCCTCCGGGTGGTGTCCAGCGGCGGTGTCAAAAACGGTGCTGTCAATCTGTGGTGTCAATCGGTGCTGTCACGGGGTGCTGTCAGGTGTTTTCCCCGTGGGTGGACTCCGCCGCCGTCCCGAATTCATCGGTACAGGACTAGGCTCGGAGAGCTGTGACGCGGCGAGGGAGCGGCGAGCAGTGACGCAGTTCGGGTTCGGCTGGCAGGAGAGCACGGGATGACGACCGCGCCGGGGCGCAGAAGCAGTACGTTCACCAGGCTGCTGCGGCACGGATTCACCGACCCGTCCGCCGCCGAGCAGCTCCTCGACCTGGACGCGCTTGCCTCCGTACGGTCCGATCCGGTCCTCCTGGAGGCGCTCGGGGCCACCGCCGACCCCGATCTGGCCCTGCGCGGACTGGTCCGGATCGTGGAAGCGGGGGAGGAGGGCGAGCGGCAGGTGCTGCTCGACACCCTCGTCACCGCCAAGCCCCTGCGTGACCGGCTCCTCGGGGTCCTCGGCGCGTCCGAGGCGCTCGGGGACCATCTGGCCCGGCACCCGCGCGACTGGCAGGCCCTCGTCACGTACGAGTCGGCCGACCTGCACCCCGGGGTCGCCGAATTCGAGCAGGGGCTCGCCGACGCCGTCGACCCGGACTCGCTGCGGGTCGCCTACCGCCGGTGCCTGCTCACCCTCGCCGCCCGGGACGTGTGCGGGACGACCGGTCTCGCCCAGACCGCCGCCGAGCTGGCCGACCTCGCCACCGCCACCCTGCGCGCCGCGCTCGCCATCGCCCGCACGGCGGCGCCCGAGGACGCCGCGCAGTGCCGGCTCGCCGTCGTGGCGATGGGCAAGTGCGGCGGGCGGGAGCTGAACTACATCTCCGACGTCGACGTGATCTTCGTCGGGGAGGCACGCGACGGGGTCGACGAGACCAAGGCCATGCAGGCCGCCACCCGGCTGGCCGCGCACATGATGCGGATCTGCTCCGACACCACCGTCGAGGGCACCATCTGGGAGGTCGACGCCAACCTCCGCCCCGAGGGCCGCAACGGGCCGCTCGTCCGCACCCTCAGCTCGCACCTCGCCTACTACCAGCGCTGGGCCAAGACCTGGGAGTTCCAGGCCCTGTTGAAGGCCCGGGCGGTGGCCGGCGACCCCGAGCTGGGTGCCGAGTACGTCGATGCCGTGTCGCCGCTGGTGTGGGGGGCCGCCGACCGGGAGAACTTCGTCCCCGACGTGCAGAAGATGCGCCGCCGGGTCGTCGACAACATCCCCGCCGACCGGATCGAGAGAGAGCTGAAGCTCGGACCCGGCGGGCTGCGCGACGTCGAATTCGCCGTCCAGCTCCTCCAGTTGGTGCACGGGCGCAGCGACGCCTCGCTGCACAGCGGCTCCACCCTGGAGGCGCTGCGGGCGCTCGCCGAGGGCGGGTACGTCGGCCGCGCGGACGCCGCCCAGCTCGACGAGGCGTACCGCTTCCTGCGCTCCATGGAGCACCGCATCCAGCTCTACCGGCTGCGCCGCACCCACCTGGTCCCCGAGGACGAGGCGGACCTGCGGCGGCTCGGCCGGTCGCTCGGGATGCGCACCGATCCGGTGGCCGAGCTGAACAAGGCGTGGAAGCGGCACGCCTCCGTCGTACGGCGGCTGCACGAGAAGATCTTCTACCGGCCGCTGCTGGACGCCGTCGCCCAGCTGGCCCCCGGCGAGTCCCGGCTCAGTGCGAAGGCCGCCGCGATCCGTCTGGAGGCCCTCGGGTACGCCGACCCGGCGGCCGCCCTGCGGCACCTGGAGGCCCTCTCCTCCGGGGTGACCCGCAAGGCCGCGATCCAGCGCACGCTGCTGCCGGTGCTCCTCGGCTGGTTCGCGGACTCGGCCGACCCGGACGCCGGGCTCCTCGGCTTCCGCAAGGTGTCCGACGCCCTCGGCAAGACCCCGTGGTACCTGCGGCTCCTGCGCGACGAGGGCGCCGCCGCGGAGAACCTCGCCCGGGTTCTCTCCGCCGGCCGCCTCGCCCCGGACCTCCTCATGCGGGCCCCGGAGGCGGTGGCGATCCTGGGCGATCCGGAGGGGCTGAAGCCGCGCACCCGGGAGCACCTGGAGCAGGAGGTGCTGGCCGCGGTGGGGCGTGCGGGCGATGCGGAGTCGGCCGTCGCGGTGGTGCGCGGGGTGCGCCGCCGGGAGCTGTTCCGTACGACGGCCGCCGATCTCATCGGCTCGTACGGCACCGAGGACAGCCCCGCCGAGCAGGACCACGGGGCCCTCGTCGACCGCGTCGGCTCCGCCGTCACCGACCTCAACGCCGCCACCATCGCGGGCGCGCTGCGGGCCGCCGTACGCGAGCGGTGGGGCGACACCCTGCCGACCCGGTTCGCCGTCATCGGCATGGGCCGCTTCGGCGGACACGAGCTGAGTTACGGCTCCGACGCCGACGTCCTCTTCGTCCACCAACCGCGCGAGGGCGTGAGCGACGAGGAGGCCGGGCGGGCGGCCAACGCGGTCGTGGGGGAGATGAGGCGACTGCTCCAACTGCCGACCGCGGACCCACCGTTGCTCATCGACGCCGATCTGCGTCCCGAGGGCAGGACCGGGCCGATGGTCCGCACGCTGAAGTCGTACGAGGCCTACTACCGGCGCTGGTCGCTGGTCTGGGAGAGCCAGGCGCTGCTGCGGGCCGAACACATGGCGGGCGACGCGGAGTTGGGACGGGCCTTCGCCGAGCTGGTCGATCCGCTGCGGTATCCGATGGAGGGGCTGGGCGAGGACGCCGTACGCGAGATCCGCCGGCTCAAGGCGCGGATGGAGTCCGAGCGGATGCCGCGCGGCGCGGACCCCACGCTCCACGCGAAGCTGGGGCGGGGCGGGCTGAGCGATGTCGAGTGGACCGTCCAGCTGATCCAGATGCAGCACGGGTGGGCGGAGCCCGGCCTCCGCACGACGCGGACACGCGAGGCACTGGCCGCGGCGTGCGCGGCCGGCCTGATCCCGGCGGAGGAGGCGCAGACGCTGGACGAGGCGTGGGTGCTGGCGGCGCGGGTGCGCAACGCGGTGATGCTGGTGCGGGGGCGGCCGGGCGACACGTTCCCGTCCGACGCGCGGGAGCTCGCGGCGGTGGGGCGCTATCTGGGGTACGAGCCGGGCCACGTCGGGGACATGCTGGACGACTACCGGCGGATCACCCGGCGGGCTCGGGCGGTGGTGGAGGAGCGGTTCTACGGGGCGGCGGGCTGAGGGGTGTTCCCGGGGCCCGACCCCGGCGCCCCCGAGTGGGCTCTGCCCGGCCCCGGCCCCCTCGGGGCCCCGCCCGAATCCCGCTCCTCAAGCACCGGAGGGGCTGGATTCCCCCAAGGCCAGGAGGGGGTTTTCCCCCGTTGCAGCCCGGGGGGCCGCTCCATGGCCCGGCGGAGCGGCCGACGGGCATGATCCATCCATGACTTTACAGCGAACAAGTATCCGGATCGCGGCCGGCGCGGCGGTCCTCGGCAGTGTCTCCGCCCTGGTGGCTCCGGTCTCGGCGGTGGCCGACTCCCACCGTGAGCGGGTACCGGGCGGGGCTGTCGTCTCCGTCGGGCAGGCGGCCGACCTCACAGCGGAGGAAGTGGCCGAGGAGCTCCGGGGGAAGATCGACCCGTCCCAGGTCCGATACGGTGTGACCGCCTATCGGGTTGTCTACCGCACCACTGACAGCGCAGGCGCCCCCACGACCGCGAGCCAGCTCGTCGTCCTGCCCAAGAACGGGGCGCGCCACCTGTCCACCGTCTCCTGGCTGCACGGAACCACCGTCTATCGCAAGGACGTCGCCTCGGAGAATCCGAAGTCGAACGACCGACTCGTCGCCCTGCTGTTCGCCTCGACCGGGCGGGCCGTCTCGGCGCCCGACTACGTGGGCCTCGGCTCGGGCGAAGGCTTCCACCCGTACGGTGACCCCGGGGCCACCGTCGCGGCCTCCGTGGACGGCCTGCGCGCGGCCCGGATCTTCGCCCACTGGAACGGCCGGGAGCTGAAGCGCAAGGTACAGGTCAGCGGGTTCTCGCAGGGCGGCCCCGCGACCATGCTGGTAGGCCGGGCGCTTCAGCAGGAGGGTGCCGACCGCTACTTCCGGCTGGGGGCACTCGCCCCGGTCAGCGGCCCGTACAACCTCTCGGCCTTCGAGGCCGCCGCGGCCGACGACAAGATCGCCAGATCCGGCATCTACCTCGCCTACTTCGTCACCGCCTGGAACAGGATGTACGGCCTTTACACGTCACCCGGAGATGCCTTCCGGCCTCCGTACGACAGCAAGGTCGAGGGTCTCTTCGACGGTCATCACACCGCCGAGCAGATCGTCGGCGAACTCCCGGCGGCGTCCAAGGACCTGTTCACCGAGGACTTCCTGAACAAGATCCGCAAGCCTGAAGGTGTTCTGAAGGACAGGCTGCGCCCGATGGACAACACATGCGACTGGCGGCCGGACGTACGGGTGGAGATCTTCCACGGCCGGGGTGACAAGGACGTCGACTTCAGTCACGCGGCGTACTGTGCCGACCAGCTGACGAGGAACGGCGCCGCACACCGGCTGACCGATGTCGGCGACTACGACCACAACGAATCGGTGCGGCAGGCACTGCCCCGCATCGTCCGGTTCTTCGACGAGTCGGCGAAGACCGGCTGAAGTACGCCACCGGTGACGGGTGGGGAAGGCTGACCGGCGTCACCGGTGTGGCGCGCCACACCGTTCCTCACCGTCCGAGCACTACGGTCTGCGCGCTCCGGCCGCCCCGGCCGCCTCCGGCTCGGCCTCCGCACCCGGCTTCGGCTCCGGCTGCGGATCCGGTTCGGACGCCGGGCGGGGCAGGCGGGCGGCGCGCAGTCCGGTCAGCCGGCTCTTCGTCGTCCCGGGCACCCACTTCGGCAGCCGGTGCGGCAGCGAGCCGTACCAGACGCGGGAGACCGCGTAACCGAAGGCGAGGCAGGCCATGCCGCCCACCGCGTCCAGCCAGAAGTGGTTGGCGGTGGCCACGATGACGACCAGGGTGAGCGTCGGGTAGAGCAGGCCCAGGACGCGGGCCCACGGCACCGAGGCCAGGGCGAAGATCGTCAGACCGCACCAGAGCGACCAGCCGATGTGCATCGACGGCATCGCCGCGTACTGGTTCGACATGTTCTTGAAGTTGCCCGAGGCCATCGAGCCCCACGTCTCGTGCACGAGCACGGTGTCGATGAAGTTCGCGCCGTTCATCAGACGGGGTGGTGCCAGCGGGTAGAGGTAGTAGCCGAGCAGGGCCACGGCCGTCGTCGCGAAGAGGACAAGACGGGTCGCGGCGTAGCGGCCGGGGTGGCGGCGGAAGAGCCAGACGAGGACGCCGATGGTCACCACGAAATGCAGCGTGGCGTAGTAGTAGTTCATCGACACGATCAGCCATGTCACGGAATTGACCGCGTGATTGACCGATTCCTCGAAGGCGAGACCCAGGGACTTCTCAGCCGACCAGATCCAGTCCGCGTTGCGCAGGGCCGCAGCCTTCTGCTCGGGGACCGCATTGCGCACGAGCGAGTACAGCCAGTAACTGACCGCGATGAGCAGGATCTCGAACCAGAGCCGGGGGCGGCCGGGCATCCGCAGCGAGCGGACTCGGGCCCGCCAACCGGTCTTCCCGGTGGCCGGGGGAGGTGTGGACGAGGCGTCGGCGGTCCCGGGGGCCGCCTCGGCCGCGATGGGTGAAGCGCCGGCCGTCGACCGGCTTTCCTGTGCTGTCACCTGTGTTTCACCCATAGGCAGAGAGTCTTCCATAGAGCTTCCTCTGCCTACGATCATCCTCCGGTCGGGTTCCGGTCGCACGTCCTGCACCTCAGGGACGAGGGGCCGACCCCGACCCGCCTCCGGGTCCGGCGGCCGTCGAGCCGCGTACCACCAGCTCGGGCATGAAGACGAACTCGCTGTGCGGGGCCGGCGTCCCGCCGATCTCCTCCAGGAGCGTACGGACCGCGGCCTGGCCCATCGCCGTCACCGGCTGCCGGATCGTCGTCAGCGGCGGGTCGGTGAACGCTATGAGGGGCGAGTCGTCGTAGCCGACCACGGAGAGGTCCCGGGGGACATCCCTGGACTCCCGGCGGGCGGCCCGGATCGCCCCGAGCGCCATCATGTCGCTCGCGCACACGACCGCCGTGCAGCCGCGCTCCATCAGGGCGGTGGCGGCGGCCTGGCCGCCCTCCAGCGTGTACAGGGAGTGCTGGATCAGCTCCTCGATCTCCTCCTCGGCGAGGCCCAACTGCTCCCGCATCGTCGTGTGGAAGCCCTCGATCTTGCGGAGCACCGGCACGAAGCGCTTGGGGCCGACCGCCAGGCCGATCCGGGTGTGGCCGAGCGCCACCAGATGCGTCACCGCGAGCCGCATCGCCGCCCGGTCGTCCGGGGAGATGAAGGGCGCCTGCACCTTGGCGGAGAAGCCGTTCACCAGGACGAAGGGGACCCCCTGGCCGCGCAGTTGCTCGTACCGTTGCATATCGGCCGAGGTGTCCGCGTGCAGCCCGGAGACGAAGATGATGCCCGAGACGCCCCGGTCCACCAGCATTTCGGTGAGTTCGTCCTCGGTGGAGCCGCCGGGGGTCTGGGTCGCCAGCACCGGGGTGTAGCCCTGCCGGGTCAGCGCCTGGCCGATGACCTGGGCCAGCGCCGGGAAGATCGGGTTCTCCAGCTCCGGGGTGATCAGGCCGACCAGCCCCGCGCTGCGCCTGCGCAGCCGCACCGGGCGTTCGTAGCCGAGGACGTCGAGCGCCGCGAGGACGGATTCGCGGGTGGCCGCCGCGACTCCGGGCTTGCCGTTCAGGACTCGGCTGACCGTCGCTTCACTGACCCCCGCCTGAGTTGCGATATCGGCAAGCCGTGCGGTCATGGGATGCGACTGTACCGGGCCCGTGTCGGATTGCCCACTGTGTGGGGGGCTGTGCGGAGGCCGTACGGGAGGGAGGTTCGACGCGCCTTCCGGCAACGGCTTGCAAGGACTTGCGGCGCCGGATCGCGGAGCGCGGTCGGGTCGTCGCCCTGCGGGTATGGCCAGGCCCGCCCGTCTGTGCCAGGGGGGAGTGGTGGTCGTCAAGGGGCTTGACGGCAACCTTGAGGACACGCGAATGTAACGATCACCAAGGTTTGCAGAAATCTTCCGCAAGGTCTTTCGGTCGTCTTTCATCCTTGTTACGTTCACGTCGACCCGGCGCCGCGACGGAGCGGTACGGCAGTTGAAGGAGTTCAGATGCGACGTGGCATAACGACCACCGCCCTGGTCGCGGCCCTGGCGCTCGCGGCGACCGCCTGCGGCAGCGACGACGAGTCCGGCGGCAGCAAGAGCTCGGGCGAGCTCTCCGGCACCGTCACCTGGTGGGATACCTCCAGCGTCGGCAGCGAGGACAAGGTCTTCAAGAAGCTCGCCGAAGGCTTTGAGAAGAAGCACCCGAAGGTCGACGTCAAGTACGTCAACGTGCCCTTCGGTGAGGCACAGAACAAGTTCAAGAACGCCGCCCAGGCCGGCGACGGCGCGCCCGACGTGATCCGCTCCGAGGTCGCCTGGACGCCGGACTTCGCCAACCTCGGCTACCTGGCCCCGCTGGACGGCACCGCCGCCCTGAAGGACCAGGACGACTTCCTCAAGCAGGCCGTCGCGTCCACCAAGTACGAGGACAAGACCTACGCGGTCCCGCAGGTCATCGACTCCATGGGCATCTTCTACAACAAGAAGATGTTCAAGGAGGCCGGTGTCGAGGTGCCCGCCAACCTGGACGACCTCAAGACCGTCGCCAAGAAGATCAAGGACAAGACCGGCAAGACCGGCCTCTACCTCCGCGGCGACGACCCGTACTACTTCCTCTCCTTCCTGTACGGCGAGGGCGGCGACATGGTCGACGCGGGCTCCAAGAGCGTCACCATCGACAAACCCGAGGGCGTCAAGGCGTTCAAGGCGGTCAAGGAACTGGTCGACGACGGCACCGCGAAGACGGACGCCTCGGACGGCTGGGAGAACATGATGCAGGCGTTCAAGAACGGCGACGTCGCGATGATGATCAACGGCCCCTGGGCCGTCGCCGACACCCTGACCGGCAGCGAGTTCACGGACAAGGACAACCTGGGCGTCGCCCCGGTCCCGGCCGGCTCCGCCGCCCAGGGCGCCCCGCAGGGCGGCCACAACCTCGCCGTCTACGCCGGCTCCAAGAACCTCGACGCCTCCTACGCCTTCGTCGAGTACATGACCTCCGTGGACAGCCAGGCCACCGCCGCCGGCGAGCTGAACCTGCTGCCCACCCGCACCTCCGCGTACGCCAAGAAGCAAGCGGTCAACAGCGAGATCGTCGGCTTCTTCAAGCCGGTCGTCGAGACCGCCGTCGAGCGCCCCTGGATCCCCGAGGGCGGCAGCCTCTTCGAGCCGCTGCGCGTCGAGTACACCAAGGTCCTCACCGGCCAGACCACTCCGGAGAAGGCCGCCAAGGCCACCGGCGACGCGTACCGCAAGCTCCTGAAGGACTGGAAGTAACAGGAAGGTTGGCCGACTCATGGCTGTCCACACCAGCCAGTCGGTGGTGAAGGCCGCGGGCGGGAACACCGCCCGCGGCCGGAGCCGCGGCACTGGCACCCCACCGCCGGCCCACGGCCGCCTCCGGCGCGCCCTGTCGGTCCACTGGTACGCCTGGGCCATGGTCGCCCCGGTCGTCCTCGTGATCGGCGTGATCATCGGCTACCCGCTGGTCCGCGGCATCTACCTCTCGATGACCGACGCCGACGAGCGCAACGTCGCCCGCTCCATCGGGGTCAACGAGATCCCCGCCACCTACGAGTTCATCGGCGTCGACAACTACGTCGACGCGCTGACCGGCTCGCAGTTCCTCGGCACGCTCGGCTGGACACTGGTGTGGACGGTCTCCTGCGTGAGCATCACGTTCGTCCTCGGCATGGCCCTGGCGAACATCCTCAACCGCCGCATCGCCGGACGCTCCGCCTACCGCATGGCCCTCATCCTGCCCTGGGCCATCCCCGGCTTCGTCTCGGTCTTCGCCTGGCGCTTCCTCTACAACGAGGAGCGCGGCCTGCTCAACAAGATCCTCGGCGGCGCCGGCATCGACGCCGTCCCGTGGCTCAACGACCCGACCTGGGCGAAGTTCGCGGTCATCGCCGTCAACGTCTGGCTCGGCGTCCCGTTCATGATGGTCGCCCTCCTCGGCGGCCTCCAGTCCATCCCCTCCGAGCAGTACGAGGCGGCAGAGATGGACGGCGCGACCGCCTGGCAGCGCTTCCGCCACATCACGCTGCCCGGACTGCGCCCGGTCTCCACCACGGTGGTCCTGCTCTCCACCATCTGGACCTTCAACATGTTCCCGGTGATCTTCCTGCTGACCCGCGGCGGACCCGGTGAGGCGACCCAGATCCTGGTGACCCAGGCGTACAAGTTCTCCTTCGAGATCAGCCCGCGCGACTACGCGCAGTCCTCCACGTGGGGCGTGCTGATCCTCGTCCTCCTGATGGTCTTCGCCGTCGTCTACCGGCGGGTCCTGCGCTCCCAGGGAGACAACTGGTGACCACCGTGACCGACACCACCGCCCGGCATGCCGTCCGCAAGGTCCGCCTCCGCGGCGAGCGCTCCCCGCTCGCCTCCGTCGGCCTCCACCTCACCCTGATCGCCGCCTCGGTGATCGCGGTCTTCCCGGTGCTGTGGGTCCTGCTGACCTCGCTCAAGCCCGCCAAGTACGCGACCACCACGGACTTCTTCCGCGAGACGACGTTCGTCAACTACACGAACCTCATCCGCGACACCGAGTTCCTCAACTGGTTCGCCAACTCCGTGATCATCTCCGCGCTCTCCACGGCGATCGGCGTCTTCGTCGCCGCCACCACCGGATACGCCGTCAGCCGCTTCCGCTTTCCCGGCAAGCGCGGACTGATGTGGACGCTGCTGATCACCCAGATGTTCCCGGTCGCCGTCCTCATCGTGCCGATCTACAACATCATGTCGACCCTGGGGCTGCTCAACCAGCCCACCGGACTCGTCATCACCTACCTCACCATCTCGGTGCCGTTCTGCGCCTGGATGATGAAGGGCTTCTTCGACACCATCCCGCGCGAGATCGACGAGTCGGGCGAAGTCGACGGCCTCACCCCCTTCGGCACCTTCTTCCGGCTGATCCTCCCCCTGGCCAAGCCGGGCCTCGCGGTCACCGCCTTCTACTCCTTCATCACCGCCTGGGGCGAGGTGGCCTACGCGTCCGCCTTCCTGGTCGGGGACGAGAACCTCACGCTGGCCGGCGGGCTCCAGAAGTTCGTCAACCAGTACGGAGCCCAGTGGGGCCCGATGACCGCGGCCTCCGTGCTCATCGCCATCCCGGCCGCCCTGGTCTTCCTCTTCGCCCAGAAGCACCTGGTCACCGGCATGTCCGCCGGAGCAGTCAAGGGCTGACACCGCCAGGACGCCCGAACCCGCACGCACCACCGCACCCGTCACGGCGGCGCCGGAAACCCCGACCCGGTCCCGGCGCCGCTCCCACCCAGACACCCCAGGGACGACATGACCCAGCACCTCGCTGCCCCCTCCACCGGCACGTCCGACGACGCCCCGGGCCACCGCACCGGCTGGTGGCAGGACGCGGTGATCTACCAGGTCTATCCGCGGAGCTTCGCCGACGGCAACGGCGACGGGATGGGCGACCTCCCCGGCGTCACCGCCCGCCTGCCCCACCTCAAGGACCTGGGCGTCGACGCGGTGTGGCTCTCCCCCTTCTACGCCTCCCCGCAGGCCGACGCGGGCTACGACGTCTCCGACTACCGGGCCATCGACCCCATGTTCGGCAACCTGCTGGACGCCGACGCCCTGATCCGCGAGGCACACGCCCTGGATCTGCGCGTCATCGTCGACCTGGTCCCCAACCACTCCTCCGATCAGCACGAGTGGTTCAAGCGCGCCCTGGCCGAGGGCCCCGGCTCCGCCCTGCGCGAGCGCTACCACTTCCGCCCCGGAAAGGGCGCGAACGGCGAACTCCCGCCCAACGACTGGGAGTCCATCTTCGGCGGCCCCGCCTGGACCCGTACGGTGAACCCGGACGGCACCCCCGGCGACTGGTACCTCCACCTCTTCGCCCCCGAGCAGCCCGACTTCAACTGGGAACACCCGGCCGTCGCCGACGAGTTCCGCTCCATCCTGCGCTTCTGGCTCGACATGGGCGTCGACGGCTTCCGCGTCGACGTCGCCCACGGCCTCGTCAAGGCCGAGGGCCTGCCCGACCTCGGCGCCCACGACCAGCTCAAGCTGCTCGGCAACGACGTCATGCCGTTCTTCGACCAGGACGGCGTGCACGCCATCTACCGCAGCTGGCGCACCATCCTCGACGAGTACCCGGGCGAGAGGATCGCCGTCGCCGAGGCGTGGACGCCGACCGTCGAGCGCACGGCCAACTACGTGCGCCACGACGAGATGCACCAGGCGTTCAACTTCCAGTACCTCTCCACCGCCTGGGACGCCGCCGAGCTCCGCAAGGTCATCGACTCCTCGCTCGACGCCATGCGCCCGGTCGGCGCCCCCACCACCTGGGTGCTCTCCAACCACGACGTCACCCGGCACGCCACCCGGTACGCCAACCCGGCCGGCCTCGGCACCCAGATCCGCACCCCCGGCGACCGCGAACTCGGCCTGCGCCGCGCCCGCGCCGCCTCCCTGCTGATGCTCGCCCTGCCCGGCTCCGCCTACGTCTACCAGGGCGAGGAACTCGGCCTGCCCGACGTCACCGACCTGCCCGACGAGGCCCGCCAGGACCCCTCGTTCTTCCGCGCCGAGGGCCAGGACGGCTTCCGCGACGGCTGCCGCGTCCCGATCCCCTGGACTCGCGAGGGCACGTCGTACGGCTTCGGCGAGGGCGGCAGCTGGCTCCCGCAGCCCGCCGGCTGGGGCGAGCTGTCCGTCGAGGCGCAGACCGGCGTGGAGGGCTCCACCCTGGAGCTGTACCGGGCCGCCATCGCCGCCCGCCGCGACCACCCGGGCCTCGGCGCGGGCACGGACGTCGAATGGCTGGACGGCCCCGAAGGCGTCCTCGTCTTCGCCCGCCCCGGCTTCGTCTGCACCGTCAACACCACCGGCGCCCCGGTCCGGATCGCCGCCCGCGGCCAGGTGCTGCTCGCCAGCTCCCCGGTCGCCGTGGACGGCGCCGAGGCCGAGCTGCCCGCCGACACCACGGTGTGGTGGACGGTGTGACACTCCCCGCGCCCAGGACCACGGCCGCGCCCCGCCTCTCCGACATCGCCGGCCAGGCGGCGGTCAGCGAGGCAACGGTCAGCCGGGTCCTGAACGGGAAGCAGGGCGTCGCGGACTCGACCCGTCAGCGGGTGCTCGCGGCGCTCGACATCCTGGGCTACGAACGCCCCGTACGGCTGCGGCAGCGCAGCGCCGGACTGATCGGCCTGGTGACGCCCGAACTCACCAACCCGATCTTCCCGGCGTTCGCGCAGTCCGTCGAACAGGTGCTGGCCGGGCACGGCTACACCCCCGTGCTCTGCACCCAGCTCCCGGGCGGGGCCACCGAGGACGAACTCGTCGAGCAGCTCGTCGAGCGCGGCGTCGGCGGCATCGTCTTCCTGTCCGGGCTGCACGCGGACACCTCCGCCGACCCGGGACGGTACGCCGCGCTCACCGAGCGCGGCGTACCGTTCGTCCTGATCAACGGCTACAACGAGCGCATCAGCGCCCCGTTCGTCTCGCCCGATGACAACGCTGCCGTGACGATGGCCCTCCAGCACCTCGCCGACCTCGGCCACCGCCGGATCGGCCTGGCCATCGGCCCGCAGCGCTACGTCCCCTCCCGCCGCAAGCGGGACGGGTTCGTGGCGGCGGCCGCCTCGGTGCTCGGCATGGACCGCTCCGAGGCCGAACTGCTCGTCTGCTCCACCCTGTTCAGCGTCGAGGGCGGTCAGGTGGCGGCGGGCGCCCTCCTGGACGCGGGGTGCACCGGCATCGTCTGCGGCAGCGACCTGATGGCGCTGGGCGTGGTCCGCGCGGCCCGGGGGAGAGGCCTCGACGTACCGCGCGACGTCTCGGTCGTCGGGTTCGACGACTCGCAGCTCATCGCGTTCACCGATCCGCCGCTGACCACGGTGCGCCAGCCCGTGCAGGCGATGGCGGCGGCCGCGGTGGGGGCGCTGCTGGAGGAGATCGGCGGGAGCCCGGTGCAGCGCACGGAGTACGTCTTCCAGCCGGAGCTGGTCGTACGGGGCTCGACGGCGGCGGTACGCGCGTAGGAGTCGAGAGGGACACGTACAGGAGAGGCACCAGGAGTCGGCCCAGGGAGGGCCGGCGGGGAGTTGTAGCGACTCCGGGTGCCTCTCTCTGTCGTGACCGGCCCGGCCGGCCGGGCGCGTGGGGTCCAGACCGTTGCGGACGGGCCGGAACCCTCGGCCGACCGGACCGGAGTCAGAGGCAACGTAACAGGCCCGCAATATCTTGCGAAAGACCTTGCAGCAAGAAATCGCGAAGAAAAATGGCTTGTTTCGTGGATGTGAGCGCTTGATGTCCAAAGGGTTGACCGGTGCCTGGCGGCCTCGTACGGTCTGGTCCGCGGCAAGGTTTGCATTCTTGCAGCAAGAACCTTCATGAGCCTTGAGGGCACGGCGCGTTGCCGACTGAGGCTGCACCGTCATCCCCGCTTCCCCCACCCGCAGGAGGAAAGACATGGCACGCAGACCCCTGTCTGCCGCACTCGCCCTCGTGGCCGGCGCCGCCGCCCTCGTCGTCCCCACCGGATTCGGCGCCGCGTCCCCCGCGCAGGCCGCCGCTCCGGGCGACAAGGACGTCACCGCCGTGATGTTCGAGTGGAAGTTCGCCTCCATAGCCAAGGCCTGCACGGACACCCTCGGACCGGCGGGCTACGGCTACGTCCAGGTCTCACCGCCCCAGGAGCACATCCAGGGCGGCCAGTGGTGGACCTCCTACCAGCCCGTCAGCTACAAGATCGCCGGCCGGCTCGGTGACCGGGCCGCCTTCTCCGCCATGGTCAACACGTGTCACGCGGCGGGCGTGAAGGTCGTCGCGGACTCGGTCATCAACCACATGTCGGCCGGGAACGGCACCGGCACCGGCGGCTCCGCGTACACCAAGTACGACTACCCGGGCCTCTACTCCGGCGCCGACATGGACGACTGCCGCACCCAGATCGGCAACAACTACAACGACCGCGGCAACGTCCAGAACTGCGAGCTGGTCGGCCTCGCCGACCTGGACACCGGTGAGGACTACGTACGCGGCAAGATCGCCGGGTACCTCAACGACCTGCTTTCGCTCGGCGTGGACGGCTTCCGTATCGACGCCGCGAAGCACATGCCCGCTGCCGACCTGGCCAACATCAAGTCCCGGCTGACCAACCCGAACGTCTACTGGAAGCACGAGGCGATCTACGGGGCCGGGGAGGCCGTCTCGCCCTCCGAGTACCTGGGCAGCGGAGACGTCCAGGAGTTCCGGTACGGGCGGAGCCTCAAGCAGGTCTTCCTCAACGAGAACCTCGCCCACCTGAAGAACTTCGGCGAGGGCTGGGGCTTCATGGAGTCCGGGAAGTCCGCCGTCTTCGTCGACAACCACGACACCGAGCGCGGCGGCGACACCCTCAACTACAAGAACGGCTCCGCCTACACCCTGGCCGGTGTCTTCATGCTGGCCTGGCCCTACGGCTCCCCGGACGTCCACTCCGGCTACGAGTTCAGCGACCACGACGCAGGACCCCCGAACGGCGGCCAGGTCAACGCCTGCTACAGCGACGGCTGGAAGTGCCAGCACGCCTGGCGTGAGATCTCCTCCATGGTCGGCTTCCGCAACACCGCGCGCGGCCAGGCCGTCACCAACTGGTGGGACAACGGCGGCGACCAGATCGCCTTCGGCCGGGGCAACAAGGCGTACGTCGCCATCAACCACGAGGGCTCCGCGCTGAACCGCACCTTCCAGACCTCGCTGCCCGCCGGTGACTACTGCGACGTCCAGTCCGGCAAGGGCGTCACCGTCAACGGCTCCGGCCAGTTCACCGCCACCGTCCCGGCCGGCACCGCCGTCGCCCTGCACGCGAACGCCCGGACCTGCTCCGGGGGCGGCGGCACCAACCCCGACCCGGACCCCGGCAACGGCTCCTCCGGCGCCTCCTTCGGTGTCAACGCCACCACCCAGCCGGGCCAGAACATCCACGTCACCGGAGACCAGTCCGCCCTCGGCAACTGGAACCCGGCGAACGCCCCCAAGCTCGACCCGGCCACGTACCCCGTCTGGAAGCTGGACGTCGCCCTGCCCGCCGGGACCACGTTCGCCTACAAGTACGTCCGCAAGGACGCGGCCGGCAACGTCACCTGGGAGAGCGGCGCCAACCGCACCGCCACCGTCCCGGCCTCCGGGAAGGTCACGCTGACCGCCGACGTCTGGCGCGGCTGACCCGTACCCCTCGCCGACGGGCCGGTGGCATCGCCACCGGCCCGTCTCCGCACCGATCAAGCCCCGAGGAGCACCCTCCGTGTCCCGAACGACCCTCAGACGAGGGGCGGTGGCCGCCCTGTGCGTGGCGCTGCTGCCCGTCGTCCCGGCGGCCACCGCCGCCGCATCGCCCCGGCCGCCGTCCCCGCCCTCGGACGCGAAACTCGCCCGTGAGGCGGCCCGGCACGACCTCACCCGCGAGCAGTTCTACTTCGTGCTGCCCGACCGCTTCGCCAACGGCGACGCCTCCAACGACCGGGGCGGGCTGACCGGTTCACGCCTCGACCACGGCTACGACCCCACCGACAAGGGGTTCTACCAGGGCGGCGACCTCAAGGGTCTGACCCAGAAGCTCGACTACATCAAGGGCCTCGGCACCACCGCCATCTGGATGGCCCCGATCTTCAAGAACCGGCCCGTGCAGGGCACCGGCAAGGACGCGTCGGCGGGCTACCACGGCTACTGGATCACCGACTTCACCCAGGTCGACCCGCACTTCGGCACCAACGCCGACCTGGAGAAGCTGATCGACAAGGCCCACGCCAAGGGCATGAAGGTCTTCTTCGACGTCATCACCAACCACACCGCCGACACCGTCGACTACGCGGAGAAGGCCTACGGCTACAAGCCCAAGGGCGCCTTCCCCTACCTCGACAGGACCGGCCGCCCCTTCGACGACCGCGAGGGCGTGAAGAAGGTCGACCGGGACTCCTTCCCGTACTCCCCGGTGCAGGCCCCCGGCGCGGAGAAGAAGGTTCCGTCCTGGCTCAACGACCCGACCATGTACCACAACCGGGGCGACTCGACGTGGGCCGGCGAGTCCAACGAGTACGGCGACTTCTCCGGGCTCGACGACCTGTGGACCGAGCGTCCCGAGGTCGTGAAGGGCATGGAGAAGATCTACGAGAAGTGGGTCCGCGACTTCGACATCGACGGCTTCCGCATCGACACCGTCAAACACGTCGACCTCGACTTCTGGACCCAGTGGGCCACCGCGCTCGACGCCTACGCGGCCAAGCGCGGCCGGGACGACTTCTTCATGTTCGGCGAGGTCTACTCCGCCGACACCGAGGTCACATCGCCGTACGTCACCCGGGGCCGCCTGGACTCCACGCTGGACTTCCCGTTCCAGGACGCCGCCCGGCAGTTCGCCTCCCAGGGCGCGCCCGCCGACAAGCTCGCCTCGGTGTACGGCAACGACTTCCGCTACACCACCGACAAGGCCAACGCCTACGAGCAGGTCACCTTCCTCGGCAACCACGACATGGGCCGCATCGGGACCTTCCTGAAGCAGGACAACCCGAAGGCGGATGACGCCGAGCTGCTGCAGCGGGCCCGGCTGGCCAACGAGCTGATGTTCCTCGGCCGCGGCAACCCGGTGATCTACTACGGCGACGAGCAGGGCTTCACCGGCGCGGGCGGCGACAAGGACTCCCGCCAGACCCTCTTCGCCTCGAAGACCGCCGACTACCTCGATGACGACCAGCTCGGCACCGACCGCACCCACGCCTCGGACGCGTACGACACGAAGCACCCCGTCTACCGCTCCATCGCCGCGCTCTCGAAGCTCACCAAGGAGCACCCGGCGCTGCGCGACGGCACCCAGATCGAGCGGCTCGCGGACGGCTCGGTGTACGCCACCTCGCGCATCGCGACCGAGCGGCCGTACGAGTACCTCGTCGCCTCCAACAACGGCGCGACACCGAGGAGGGTCCAGCTCGCCACCGAGTCGGCCGAGATGAATTTCCGTACGGTGTACGGAGGTTCCGGCGCGGTCCGCAGCGGAAAGGACAAGAAGGTCACTGTCACCGTGCCCGCCCTGTCCAGCCTCGTGCTGAAGGCGGACCGGACCGTCGGTGCCCCCGCCGCCAAGCCCGGGGTCTCGCTCAAGGCCCCGGCCGCCGGCGCCACCGGCACCGTCGAGATCACGGCCGACGTGGACGGGGGACAGCTCAACCGCGTCGTCTTCGCCGCCCAGGTCGGCAACGGCAAGTGGCAGACCCTCGGCACCGCCGACCACGCTCCGTACAAGGTCACCCAGCACCTGGACGAGACGGTCAAGGCGGGAACGCCCCTGCGCTACAAGGCCGTTGTCGTCGACCGCGCCGGCCGCACCTCCAGCGCCCTTGCCTCCACCACCGCCGGCCAGGCCCCGCCGCCCGGCAAGCCCGTCGCCGTCGAGCGCGACCGGGCCGTCGTCCACTACCAGCGCCCCGACGGCGACTACGAGGGCTGGCAGCTGAAGTCCGGTGAGAGGACGGCCGAGTTCATCGGACGGGACGCGTACGGCGCGTTCGCCTGGCTCGACCTGGAGAAGGGCACCGACTCCGTCCCCTACACCGTCGAGAAGAACGGCACGGCCGACGGGCCGCGGCGGACCATCGACCTCGGCGTGACCGGACAGGTCTGGATCGAGCAGGGCAAGGACGGGCAGACGGCCGAAGCCCCCGAGACCCCGCCGCAGGACACCACCAAGGCGGTCCTCAACTACCACCGCCCCGACGGGAACTACGACGGCTGGGGGCTGCACACCTGGACCGGCGCCAAGGAGCCCACCGACTGGGCCAAGCCGCTGATGCCGGTGAAGAAGGACGCCTACGGGGTCACCTTCGAAGTGCCGCTCGTCGACGGGGCCACCAGCCTCAGCTACATCCTCCACAAGGGTGACGAGAAGGACCTCCCGAGCGACCAGTCCCTCGACCTCGCCACCTACGGCCACGAGGTCTGGATGCTCGGCGGCAAGCCCGGCTACCTCCTGCCGCAGACCGGCGGCGGCGCGGCCCCCGACCTGTCGAAGGCCGAGGCGCAGTGGATCGACGCGAACACCGTCGTCTGGAAGGTGAAGGCCACCGACGCCACCAGCCAGCAGCTCGTGTACGCGAAGGAGGGCGGCATCTCCGTCGTCGACGGGGCGCTCTCCGACGAGGGGCAGTGGCTGCGGCTCCAGCAGGGCGAGCTGAACGACGCGCAGAAGGCGAAGTTCCCCCACCTGAAGGACTATCCGGCGTTCACCGTCGACGCCCGCGACCGCGACCGGGTCCGCGAGTCCCTGCGGGGCCAGCTGATCGCGACCCAGCGCGCCGCCAACGGGGCCCTGCTCGCCGCCACCGGAGTACAGACGGCCGGAATCCTGGACGACCTGTACGGCAAGAAGGCCGCCTCGGCCGAACTCGGTCCGGTCTTCCGCAAGTCCACGCCGACGCTCTCCGTGTGGGCCCCGACCGCGCAGACCGTCTCGCTCGAACTCGACGGCCGCCGCGTCCCGATGAAGCGCGACGACCGTACCGGCGTCTGGTCCGTCACGGGGAAGAAGAGCTGGCAGGGCAAGCCCTACCGGTACGCCGTGACCGTCTGGGCCCCCACCGTCCAGAAGCTGGTGACCAACAAGGTCACCGACCCCTACTCCACCGCCCTGACCGCCGACTCCGCCCGCAGCCTCGTCGTCGACCTCACCGACCCGAAGCTCGCGCCGCGCGGCTGGTCCGGCCTGAAGAAGCCCGCCGCCACCCCGCTGCGGGACGCCCAGATCCAGGAGCTGCACGTCCGGGACTTCTCCATCACGGACCGCACGGCGAAGCACCCCGGTGAGTACCGGGCCTTCACCGACACCCGCTCGAAGGGCATGCGGCACCTGAAGAAGCTCGCCGACTCCGGCACCAGCTACGTCCACCTGCTGCCCGTCTTCGACATCGGGACCGTCCCGGAGAAGAAGAAGGACCAGGCGACCCCCGACTGCGACCTGACCGCCCACGCACCCGACTCCGAGAAGCAGCAGGAGTGCGTGAGCAAGGCCGCCGCCAAGGACGGCTTCAACTGGGGCTACGACCCCTTCCACTACACCGTCCCCGAGGGCTCCTACGCCTCCGACCCGGACGGCACCGAGCGCACGGTCGAGTTCCGGCAGATGGTCCAGGGCCTGAACCAGGCCGGACTGCGCACGGTCATGGACGTCGTCTACAACCACACCGTCGCCTCCGGGCAGGACGACAAGTCGGTCCTCGACCGGATCGTGCCCGGTTACTACCAGCGGCTCCTGGAGGACGGCACCGTCGCCACCTCCACCTGCTGCGCCAACACCGCGCCCGAGAACACCATGATGGGCAAGCTCGTCGTCGACTCGATCGTCACCTGGGCGAAGGAGTACAAGGTCGACGGCTTCCGCTTCGACCTGATGGGCCACCACCCCAAGGACAACATCCTGGAGGTCCGCAAGGCGCTGGACCGGCTCACCCCCGCCAAGGACGGCGTCGACGGCAAGAAGATCATCCTGTACGGCGAGGGCTGGAACTTCGGCGAGATCGCCGATGACGCCCGCTTCGTCCAAGCCACCCAGAAGAACATGGCCGGCACCGGCATCGCCACCTTCTCCGACCGGGCCCGCGACGCCGTGCGCGGCGGCGGCCCCTTCGACGAGGACCCCGGCGTCCAGGGCTTCGCCTCCGGCCTCTACACCGACCCCAACTCCTCGCCCGCCAACGGCACCCGCGCCGAACAGAAGGCCCGGCTGCTGCACTACCAGGACCTGATCAAGGTCGGCCTCACCGGCAACCTCGCGAACTACACCTTCACCGACACCTCCGGGCGCACGGTCAAGGGCTCCGACGTCGACTACAACGGGGCGCCCGCCGGATACGCGGCCGTACCCGGCGACGCGCTCGCCTACTCCGACGCCCACGACAACGAGACCCTCTTCGACGCCCTCGCCTTCAAGCTCCCGGCCGACTCCTCGGCCGCCGAGCGGGCCAGGGCCCAGGTGGTCGCCATGGCCGCCTCCGTCCTCTCCCAGGGGCCCTCGCTCTCCCAGGCGGGCACCGACCTGCTGCGCTCCAAGTCCCTGGACCGCAACTCCTACGACAGCGGCGACTGGTTCAACGCCCTGCACTGGGACTGCCGCGACGGCAACGGCTTCGGACGGGGCCTCCCGCCCGCCGCCGACAACCGGGACAAGTGGTCGTACGCGAAGCCGCTCCTGGCCGCCACCGGCACCATCGCGCCCAAGTGCGCCCAGATCGACGGTGCTTCGGCCGCCTACCGCGACCTGCTCACCATCCGCTCCACCGAGAAGGAGTTCTCCCTGCGCACCGCGGACCAGGTGCAGTCCGCCCTGTCCTTCCCGCTCTCCGGCAAGGACGAGACCCCCGGCGTGATCACCATGCGCCTCGGCAAGCTCGTCGTCGTCCTCAACGCCGCCCCGGACACCGCGACCCAGCGGCTCGCCGCACCGGCCGGGAAGACGTACGCGCTGCACCCGGTCCAGGCCAAGGGTGCGGATCTTACGGTCAAACGAGCCAGGTACGACGGGAAATCGGCCACTTTCACCGTCCCGGGACGCACCGCGGCCGTCTTCACTCTGCGCTGACCACCCGCGGCACTACGGTGACGGCAGACGTCGGCAACGGAGCCGCGACAGCCGTACCCGGTACCGTCCGGCCGGCCCCGCCCACCCCTCCGGGGGAGTGCGGGGCCGGCCTCGGCCGTCGGCCCGCCGGCGCACCCTGCCCCAGCGTGCGGACGGTGATGATGACCAACGTGGGATACCTTCCCGAGGAGACGAGCAGCTTCGTCGGGAGGCGGGCCGAACTGGCCCGGCTGCACACCGCGTTGACCACCCGGCGGATGACCACGCTGATCGGCCCCGGCGGGGTCGGCAAGACCCGGCTCGCGCTCCGGTCCGCCCGCGCCGTCGCCGGCCGTTACGCGGACGGCGCCTGGTGGGCCGACCTCTCCCCGCTCTCCGACGACCGGCTGCTGCTCCCGACCGTCTCGGACGCGGTCGGGCTCGCCGACCACACCCTGCGGATGCCCGTCGAGGCGCTCTGCGAATGGCTCGCGGACAAGCACCTCCTGCTCGTCCTCGACTCCGCCGAACACCTCCGCGGCCCCTGCTCCCACCTGCTGGCCGAGATCCTCACCACCTCGCCCGCCCTGACCGTCCTGGTCACCAGCAGGCAGCCGCTCGGCACCCGCGGCGAGCACGTCGTCGAGGTGCCGCCGCTCCCGGTCGACGGCGCGCCCGACGCCCTCCAGCTCTTCGCCGACCGGCTGCGCGCCACCGACCCGCGGGCCCGCCTCGACGCTCCCGGGGACGAGGCGGCCGCCGCCGAGATCTGCCGCCGCCTCGAAGGCATCCCGCTCGCCATCGAACTGGCCGCCGCGGGCATCGGCCGGCACAGCGTGGCCCAGCTCGCCACCCGCATCGGCACCCGTTTCGACGCCCCGGGCCTCACCGTCGGCGTGTCCGGGGCGCACGGCTCCTCCGGTGCGGCCGGGCTCCCCGGAGGCGTCGGGGCGGCGGCAGATCCCGGCACGTCCCGGCTCGACCTCCTCGCCGACGAGACCGCCTGGCCCCGCCGCCACCGCACCCTGCGCACCGCCATCGGCTGGTCCCACGAGCTGTGTACGCCGCTGGAACGTCTCCTGTGGGCCCGGCTCACCCCGCTGCGCACCGACTTCGACGCCGAGGTCGCCCGCGAGGTCTGCGCCGGGGGACCGCTCACCCCCGGCGAGGTGGACCGGGCGCTCCAGGGGCTCGTCGCCCAGTCCGTCGTCCAGCGCGACGGCGACCGCTACCGGATGCTCGACACCCTGCGCGAGTACGGCCGCATGTGGCTCGCCGAGCTGGGCGAGGCCCGCGCGGCCGCCGACCGGCACGCGCACAGTTTCCTCGGCCTCGCCCGCCGTGCCCACGAGGGCTGGACCGGCCCTGACCAGGTCTCCTGGTACCACACGGTGTCCGACACCCACCTGGACCTGTGCGCGGCCCTGGAGCACCTGCTCGCCCACGACGCCGAAGGGGCCCAGGAGATGGCGGGCCGGGTCGGCTTCTTCTGGGCCTGCTGCGGCCATCTCTCCGAGGCCCGGAACTACGCCCAGCGGGCCCTGGACGCGGGCCCCGTCGAGGGCCCCCACCGGACCAGACTGCAGTGGGTGCTCGGCGTCGCGGCCCTGCTCCAGAGCGACTTCGCGACCGCCGAGAAGTACGGGGCGCTCTGCACGGCCACCGCCCTGTACGACGGGGACGACGAGGGCATGCTCGCCGCCACGTATCTCTCCGGCATCACGCAGCTGATGACCGGGGAGCCCGACGCGGCCCTGGAGGCGGCCGGGCGCGTCCTGCGGATGACGGAGGGCGTTCCCGTGGATTCCGGCCACCGGCTGCGCTGCCGCCTCGTCACCGTCTTCGCGCTCACCGCACTCGGCCGGCTCGCCGAGTCCGAGGCGGCGGCGACCGCGCTGCGCCGGGCCTGCGAACGCGGCGGCGAGTTCTGGACCCGATCCTACGTGGACTACCAGCTCGCCCTGATCGCCCTGCTCCAGGGGCGCCCGGAGGCCTCCGCCACGTACGCCCGGGCGATGCTCGCCGGCAAACACCGGCTCCGCGACAGCTTCGGCATCGCCCTGGGCCTGGACCTCCTGGCCGCCGCCATCGCCGCCCAGGGCGCGGGCGCCCAGGCCGCCCGGGTCTACGGCACCGGGCACGCGTACTGGCGGATGGTCGGCCACCCCCAGCGCGGCACGCCCGAGCTGGGCCCGGTCCGCGAGCGGTGCGAACTCCAGGCGCGGGCGGCCGTCGGCGACGAGGCGTACCAGCGGGCCTTCGAGCGCGGCCAGTCGGACAACGCGGAGGTCGGCCTCGCCGCAGCGCTGCGCACCGAACTGCAAATCTGAGCAGGGCCGGACTCCGACTCCGGCCAGGACCGAACCGCGGCTCCGACCAGGGGCTGAGCCGCACTCGTGTCCCCGGACTACCCGCATCCACCGCCTTGTGGGTAAGGTTAGGCATACCTAAGTAGCCGCTTGGGTTCCGCTGACCCTCCCTGGAGAACTCGGATGCGTCTTTCCCGCCCCCGCGCCACGCAGCCGACCCGCGCCGAGCGTGTCCGGTCGATCCTGACCGTCGCCCACTCCATGACGGTGGTCAGCGACGGGCTGCACACCGAAGTCCGCCGCCTGGACGGCACGGGAGCGATGGGCCACATCCACCTGCACGCCCCGAACGACGGCAACCACGCGCCCAGCGCCGAACGCGTCCCGTCCCGCCTGGAGTTCACGGACATCGCCGCCACTCCCGTACGCGACCGGCTGCGCGCCCGCGTCACGGTCACCGGGCTGCTGGCCTCCCCGTACAGCACCGACACCGAACAGTCCACCTGCATGGAGTTCGGCCAGGCCGTCCTGGAGGACGCCGAGGGGCGCACCTTCGTCACCCTGGAGGAGCTGGAGGAGGCGGAGACCGACCCGATCGCCGCCTGCGAGGCGGGCATGCTCACCCATCTCGTGGACGACCACGCCGAACTGGTCCCGCTGCTGCTGCGCCTGGTCCACCCCCGCCCGGAGCGCGGCATGACCCGGGCCGTGCCGCTGGCGATGGACCGGTACGGCGTCACCCTGCGGCTCGAATACCCGGACACCCACGAGGACGTCCGGCTGCCCTTCCCCCGGCCGGTCACCGAGATCGACCAGGCGGGCCCGCAGATCCACGCGCTGCTGGCCGCCGCCCGACGCGTCTCCCACCGCAACGGCCTGCCCGCCTGAGTGGTCCTACGGTTTCGGCAGCCGCTGGGCCGGCACGGCGGGATCGTCCGGGGCGAACGCGGAGAGCCGCGCCAGCAGATCCCCGAACGGACCGTCCGCCGGCTCCTGGGACAGCATCCGCAGCACGATGCCCGCCATCTCCTGGTCGTACGCGGCACTGACGGCGGCCAGCGCCGCGAAGTCGTGCACCAGCTGCATCTCCAGCTCCTCGCGCGGGATGCGCCGCCCGTCCAGCCAGATCAGCGCCGTCGACTCGGCGAGCGACACCCAGGAGCGGACCACCAGCTCCAGCCGGGCGGGCGGTTCGGCCACCCCGAGGTGCGTGATGATCTGCTCGTACGCGGCCTGCCGCACCCCGTCGATCATGGCGTTCGCCGTCGAGGAGCCGACCGCGGGCCCGCCGCGCATCAGCGCCGAGAAACCGGGCCCGTGCTCGTCGACGAAGTCGAAGAACCGCCCCATCACCCGCAACAGCCGCGCGCCCAGAGGCCCTTCGAGCGGCTCCAGGAAGCGGGCCGCCAGCTCGTCGGCGGCCCGCCGCAGCGCCGCCTCGTACAGGCTCTGCTTCCCGGGGAAGTAGTGGTACACCAGCGGCCGCGAGATCCCCGCGACGGCGGCGATCTCGTCGATCGACACATCCTCGGGCGAGCGGCGGCTGAACAAGTCCAGCGCGACGCCGATCAGTTGCTGTCTGCGCTCGTCGACGCCCATCCTGCGCCGCACCCCCGTCGTCATGCGAACAGCCTATCCGGGGTGCGCACTCACAGACCCTAGAGGTCCAGGACGAGACGCCCGCCCCGGCACCGCGAGACGCAGATCAGCATCGAGTCGCCCCGCTCGTCCTCGGTCAGCAACTCGTCCCGGTGGTCGATCTCGCCCTCCAGCACCCGCTGTTGGCAGGTCCCGCAGAACCCCTGCTCGCAGGAGTACGCCACATGGGGCAGCTCCGCGCGGACGGCGGCCAGCACCGACTGCCCGGCCGCGACCGGCACCGTACGCCCGCTGCGCCGCAGCTCCACCTCGAACGCCTCGGAGCCTTCGGAGCCCCCATCGGAGCCCGCCGTGCCGCCCGTCGCCGCCGAGAACCGCTCCAGGTGCAGCGTGCAGCCCTCGGGCAGTGCGGCGGTGGCGGCGGCCATCAGCGGCTCGGGACCGCAGCAGTAGACCGCCGTCCCCGGGGCGAGGTTCGCCAGCGCCCCCGCCACGTCCGGGTGGCCCGCCTCGTCCTGCGCGACGACCGTGACCCGGTCCCCGTCCGCGCCCAGCTTCTCGATCTCCTCCAGGAACGGCATCGACGCCCGCGACCGGCCCCCGTACAGCAGCCGCCACTCGGCCCCCGACGCGGCCAGCGCCCGCAGCATCGGCAGGACGGGGGTGATCCCGATACCGCCGACGACGAAGACGTACCCCGGGGCCCCGGTCAGCGGGAAGCGGTTGCGCGGCCCCCGCACCTCCACCTCCAGGCCCTCCTGGAGCTGTTCGTGCACCTCCCGCGAACCGCCCCGGCCGTCCGCCACCAGCCGGGTCGCCACCGTGTACGCCCCGGTGTCCGCCGGGTCGCCGCACAGCGAGTACTGCCGCACCAGACCGGACGGCAGCACCAGGTCCAGATGGGCCCCGGGCGACCAGGGAGGCAGGCCGGGCCCCTCCAGCCGGAGCCGGACGACCCCTTCGGCGACCTCGGTCCGCCCGGTGATCAGCAGCTTGCGGACCGCCGTCGCGCGCCGCTTCGAGTGACCCGATACCGGCTCGGGCAGGGCGGGCAGCGGCCACAGCGGGGACCGGGCGATCCGGCGTTTCAGGGCGCGCCGGGTGAGCAGGGCGGCGCCGGAGACCAGCACGACGGTACGCAGACGGGGGAGCGCCATCGGTCAGGCCCCCTTCGCCGTCTCGGCCTCGGCGGCCAGGGCGGCGGGGGAGCGGGTCAGATAGTCCACGGCCTGGGCCGTACTGCCCTCCTGCGAGGGATGGTAGGACCGGCTGAGATAACTCGGGACGGAGCGCAGGATCGCGCCCGTGCTCGGCAGCGTGCCCTGCTTGCCGCTAGCGTGGAACGCCTTGAAGGAGGCCTTGCCGTCCAGCAGCGTGGGGTCGTTCTCCATGAAGAACCGGGTGCCGCGCTGCCACAGGAACACCAGCGCGGAGAACGCCGCCGCCCAGGTGCGCACGCGCCTCCGGTAGCCGCCGTCCACATGCATGAAGACGTCGAAGGCCACCGACCGGTGCTCCACCTCCTCCGCCCCGTGCCAGCGCAGCAGGTCCAGCATGGTCGGGTCCGCGCCCTTGCGGTCCAGGGCCTCGGCGTTGAGGATCCAGTCGCCGAGGAACGCGGTGTAGTGCTCGATCGCCGCGATCATCGCCACCCGCTCCATCAGCCACCACTTCGACGCCCGCCCCGGCGGCAGCGTCCGGTCCCCGAGCAGCTTCTCGAAGAACCAGTCGACCTGCGCGGTGTACGGCGTCGGGTCGAGGCCCAACTCCCGCAGATGCGGCAGCACATCGTCGTGGGCCTGCGAGTGCACGGCCTCCTGCCCGATGAACCCGATGACGTCCTCGCGGAGCCGGTCGTCGTGGATGTACGGGAGGATCTGCCGGTAGACGTGGATGAACCAGCGTTCCCCGGCCGGGAGCAGCAGGTGGAGCACGTTGATGGTGTGCGTGGTGAACGGGTCGCCCGGCACCCAGTGCAGGGGGGTCTTCTCCCAGGCGAAGGACACCTTGCGGGCCTTGAGGTGCGTCCGCTCCGACGCGACCGCCGCTGGCTGCGTGTTAGACATGTTGTCAATGTACTGAGGGGTAAGCGGGCGGACCAGAGGCGTGCAGGGAAATTCCGTGAGGCTCCGGGAGGCGTCGAGCGATGATCGCTGTATGACGAAACCCGTGCAGGCCCGTTCCTTTGACGCCACCGCCGCCGCCTACGACGCCCACCGCCCCTCCTATCCGCCCGCGCTGTTCGACGCCGTCGAGGAGCTGGCCGGCATCCCGCTGGCCGGAGCCCGGGTCGCGGACGTCGGCGCGGGCACGGGGCTCGGCACGGCCCGGCTGTACGAACGCGGGGCCCGGGTCACCGCGGTGGAGCCGGGCGACGGGATGGCCGAGCAGTTCGCCCGGAGCCTGCCGGACGTGCCGCTGGTGCGGGGCGACGGGAACAACCTGCCGCTGCGGACCGGGTCGATGGACCTGATCACGTACGCCCAGGCGTGGCACTGGACCGACCCCGTCCGCTCGATCCCCGAGGCCCGCCGGGTGCTGCGGCCGGGCGGGGCGCTCGCCCTGTGGTGGAACGACGGTGACCCGTCGGTGGAGTGGCTGGTCGACCAGGAGAACCGGATGCGGGCTTTCTTCAAGGTGGACATCCCGGCCGCCACCGACGTATGGGCCCGCCACCGTGCCGTACTGCCCGACGGGCTGGACTTCCGCACCCGGCAGGTGGCGTGGAGCCGCCGCGTACCGGTCGATGCCCATATCGCCAACATGGCCACCCACTCCGACTTCCTGATCGGCGATCCGGTGGCGGTCCGCGACTTCTTCGACCGCGAACGGGCCCTGCTGGCAGCTCTGTTCCCGGACGGCGAGGTCGAGGAGGCGTATCTCGTGAGTCTTGCCGTAGCCCACCCGTAGCCCCGCTTTCGGGTGCAGGATGGCCCGATGGTGACACAACCGGAATGGCGAAACACGCGGCGCGGCGGGGCAACAGCCCTTGTCCTGGCGGGATTTCTGATTCTGGCCGGGTGCAGCACGGAACCGGCCGACGACAACGGCGGCCGGGAGCGGCCCACGCCGAAGCCGGCCGCGACGGGCACGCTGGAGCAGCTGGCGAAGAAGGCCGGCTGCGACCCGAACGTGCAGACCGACGCGGCCGAGCTCCGGCAGGCCAACTGCAAGACAGGCGAAGGGCGTTACGTCCTCACCACCTTCGCCACCGACCGCGGGCAGCGGGAGTGGATCAACGAGGCCAAGGACTACGGAGGCTCCTACCTCGTCGGACGGCAGTGGGTGGCCGTCGGTGATCCGGAGGTGGTGGCGGCGCTGCGCGGCCGGCTCGGGGGGACAGTGGAGACCGCCTCGCCTCACCACTCGGGGAACAGTGGCGGAGGGGGGAGCGAGGACGGGCACTCCGGCCACCACCCGGGCTGACCGCGCAGGTTCACGGGGGCCGCACGCGCCGCGTCAGCGGCAGCGGCGGCCGTCGTTGATGCACCGCACCATCTTCTTCATCAGCCGGTCGTCGAAGACGTTGATGAAGTCACCGTGATCGGTGATCGGCTTGTGCAACTGCTCGGGGAACGAGTCCACGGCGAAGCCGGGCCCCGGCGGAACGTCGTAGACGATGCGCTGCACCAGCTGCGGCACCGCCCGGAACCCGTTCGGGCACCGGCCGTTCTCCTGCGCGAACGCCACATGGGTGCGGTGGTTGGCGCTGTCCGTGTTCTGCCCGTCCCAGCAGTTCTGGAAGGCGAACGTCCGCACCACCTGACTGCCCTCGGGGCAGATCGGATACTTGTCCGTCAGCTGGCGGTCCTCGAATCCGGTGCAGCTCCACGAGGCGTTGGCGTTGGCGTCGCCGTTGGTGAACGCCTTCGCGTCCCCGGTGATGATCCGCAGGAAGCGCGGCATCGCGGTGACCCTGCCGACGGGCGAGCCGACGAACTTCAGCGTCACCTGGGACGGGGTCTGGATCTCCCCGACGTTCTGGTCCCGGCCACCGCCGTCCGCGTTCACGTCGTCCTCGTCCTGCCCGTTCTGCAGGCGCAGGACCGGCCAGTAGTAGGTGGAGCGGTCGCCCTGGTTGCGGCAGGTGGTCGCGCCGTTCGCCAGATCGTCGTCGCTCGCGAAGGCGTCGTTGGCCTGGTTGCCGATGTAATCGTGCATATGGTGCGCGCCGTTGCTCACGCCGGGCGCGACGATGACGTTGTCCGGGTTGAACTTCCCGTTCTCATTACGGCCGCAGTCGGTGGTGAAGGTGCCCCGGGACGCGCCGCGGCGCTGGCGGGGCCGGTCTACGTTGGGCTGGACGGACTGGATATCGACGAAATCGGCGGCCACGGGCCCGTTGCCGCCCTGGCCCTGCCCCTGCCCGGGATCCTGCCCCTGTCCCGGGTCCTGGCCTCCCGGGTCCTGCCCCTGGCCCCCATCCTGGCCCTGATTCTGACCCTGGTCCTGGCCCTGGCCGTCGTCCTGACCACCGCCACCGGGGCCGCCGTTACCGCCGCGGCTGTCATCGGCGCGCAGGCTGCATCCGGCGAGGCTCTCCAACCCCGTCGGCCGCTCGCCCGCGCGCCCGATCGCGATACCGATGCGGTCGAGGCTCGCCGTCCGCTTGCTGCGCAACGGGCCGAGCACGGCGTTCTCCGCCAGCCCCGGGTCGCGGGCTATCTGCTCCTTCCGGTCCGCGAACTGTCGGTAGGCGTCGGTGATCTGGGTATCCATCGCCGCGAGTTCGCGGTCGACCTCCCCACGTGCCTCGTCCGGCACGTCGGGCAGTCCGTTGACGGCTTCGGGGCAGTCGATGGTGGACAGCTGGCCGCCGGCGTTCTGCGTCCGGGTGGGCGGAGAGGAACCGGACGGTCCTTCTCCCGCGGAGGCGTAGACATTGACCGCGACCAGACCGCCTCCCCCCAGGATCAGGGCTGCGGAGGCGGCGATGGCCCGGTTGGCCAGCGTGGAACGTTTCTTGCGCGATATGCGTCGCATGGGACTCCTCTGCTTCGAGGGAGAAGCGTGACGTCCCATACGGACGGAGAGCCCAACCCGTTCAGCTCACCCCCGGCTATCGCGCGAACGCGGCCAGTTGCTCGTCGACCGGGGCCCCGGTGAGCCGGTTGGCCAGGGTCGACAGGGTGTACGCGCCGATGCCCAGGACCACTTCGAGCGCGTTCTGCTCGGTGTAGCCGTACGCCAGGAAGTCCCGCAGATCCGCGTCGTCCACCGCGCCCGCCGAGGCGAGCACCGCCAGGGTGAACCGCCTTACGGCGTCCAGGCGTTCGTCCGGCAGAGGGTCCTCCGCGCCGTCGCGCAGAGCGGCGATCAGCGCCGGGCCGGCGTCCAGGGCGGCCAGTTTCGCCGTGTGCATCGCGACGCAGACGTGGCAGTCGTTGCGGGTCGCCATCGTCATCACGACGACCTCGCGGGAGAGCGGGTCCAGCGTGCAGGCGTCGAAGATCGCGCTGATCTTCAGGAATCCGTCCAGGGCGTGGGGCGAGGCCGCGAGCCGGGCGACGGCGGCGGGCCGGTAGCCGAGGCGCTCCGTCACCGCCTCCATGGCACGCCTCGATGCGGGCGAGGCGGTTGCGGGGGTGAGATCGGCAAAGGGCATGGCGAACCTCTCGCGGAGATAGGATCGACAACATGGTTGACGAAAAAAAGGTAAACCAGGTTGTCGAAGCTCGCAACGGCTTCGAACTGCCGCTGCTGCTCTTCGCCGGCTTCCGCTCGATCATCGACGCCCTGCACCGGGACCTCGCCGAGCACGGCCACCCCGAGACCCGGCCCGCGTACGGCTTCGCCCTCCAGGCGGTGGGCCCCGACGGCGCGGCCATCAGCGAGATCGGGCGGCGCCTCGGGGTCTCCAAACAGGCCGCCGGGAAGACCGTCGACAAGCTGGAGACCCTCGGTTACGTGGAGCGCGCCCCGGACCCCGCCGACGGCCGGCGCACCCTGATCCGCCTCACCCCGCACGGCGTCGACCTGCTGACCCGGTCCGCCGAGGGCTTCGACCGGCTGCGGGCGGAGTGGGCCCGGACGCTCGGCGAGGACCGGCTGAACGCCCTGGAGCGGGACCTCCGCACGATGGCCCCGGGCGGCGCGTTCCGGCTCGACGCGGCGGGCTGGTTCACGGGCTGAACGGAGCCGGGGCCCCGGCCGCGTACGACGGAGCCGGGAAGCCCCGGCCGCGTACAGCCGGTGAACCGGCCCGCGCGCACACGCTCAGCCGCGGTCCAGATACGCCAGCACCGCCAGCACCCGGCGGTTGTCATCGTCCGACGGAGGCAGGTCCAGCTTGCCGAAGATGTTCGACGTGTGCTTGGCCACCGCCCGCTCCGTGATGACCAGCTGCGCGGCGATGGCGGCGTTCGACCTGCCCTGCGCCACCAGCTCCATCACCTCCCGCTCGCGCGGGGTGAGGCCGCCGATCGGCTTGTCCTGCGAACGGCGCGACAGAAGCTGCGAGATGACCTGCGGATCCATCGCCGTTCCGCCCGCCGCCACCCGCCGTACCGCGTCGATGAACTGGTCCGCGTCGAAGACCCGGTCCTTCAGCAGATACCCGACGCCGCCGTTGCCGTCCGCCAGCAACTCCCGGGCGTACAACTGCTCCACGTGCTGCGAGAGCACCAGCACCGGCAGCCCCGGCCGGGCCCGGCGGGCGGCCAGCGCGCACTGGAGGCCCTCGTCCGTGTGCGACGGCGGGAGCCGGACGTCGACGACGGCGACGTCCGGCTCCAACGAGGCCAGTGCCTCGGTCAGTTCGGGCCCGGTCTCCACAGCCGCGGCGATCTCGAAGTCGTACGCCTCCAGCATGCGCACCAGGCCGTCGCGCAACAGGAAGAGATCTTCGGCTAGGACAACTCGCAAGGGATCTCCATGGTCACCATGGTGGGACCGCCCGCGGGACTGCTGACGGCCAGGACGCCGTCGAATGTACCCAGTCGCCTCTCGATCCCGCTCAGGCCCGAGCCCGATCCGATCGCCGCCCCGCCCCGCCCGTCGTCCGTCACGGAGATCCGGAGCATCCCCTCCGCATGGTGCAGGTCCACGTACACCCGCTCGGCCTTCGCGTGCTTCACCGTGTTCGTCAGGGCCTCGCTGACCGCGAAGTACGCCGCCGACTCCACCGGGGCCTCGGCCCGGCCCGGCAGTTCCACCGTCACCTCGGAGGCGAGCGGTAGCCGCAGCGCCAGCGCCTTGACCGCGTCGCCGAGACCGCGCTCGGCGAGGACCGGCGGGTGGATGCCCCGGACCAGGTCGCGCAGTTCCGTGAGGGCCTCCGCCGACGACTCCCGGGCCATCGCCAGCAGCTTCTTCGCCTGTGCCGGATCCTTCTCGATCAGCGCCTCGATCGTGCCCAGGTTCATGCCCATCGCGACCAGCCGGGCCTGCGCACCGTCGTGCAGGTCCCGCTCGATGCGCCGCAGTTCGGCGGCCGCGGTGTCCACGGCCTCGTGCCGGGTCTCGGTCAGCCGCTCGACGCGCTGCGCCAGCTCCTCGTCCCGGGTCGGCGCCAGCACCGTACGGGCGAGCGAGAAGTGCAGCCGCAGCAGCGGCCTGCTCGCCCACAGTCCGACGTGGAAGAGCACGATCCCCAGCGCCAGAGCCGCGAAGGCCGTCGCCTGGCTGTCCACCGGCACGAACCCGTACCAGTACGGATCGTCCCTGAACACCCGCCACAGCCCCGCCGCCAGAACCAGTCCCTCCACCGGGTAGATCATCAGGGCCGCCGACAGGACCGCCAGCACCGTGCCGGCGGTCATGTCCACCAGCAGCCATTGCAGATCCCGCCAGGTCGCCGGATCCTTCAGCATCAGCGTGGTGCGCTCCACCTGACCGGTGAGACCCGGCCGCAGGTCCCTGGGGAAGGGCCGGTACGGGACCGGGATCCGCACGTCCGCCCAGGTTATGGCCCACAGCCTCCGCTGATTCGCGTGCTTGCGGACCGCCTCCAGCACCACCGGGGTGGTGAACACCCCGATGCCCAGCAGGATGAAGGAGATCGAGAGCACCGCGAGCACGAACAGGGTGATGGACACCGCCAGGCCGACCACGGACAGGTACAGCCCCCGCCCCGCTGCCAGCATCGACGGCCGCAGCCGCCCCGTCATCGCCTTCATCGTGGATCCTCTCCCCTCACCGGAGCCGGGCCGATCCCCGGTCCGGGGGCCAGTCTCACCCGGGCCGGCCCCGCCGCGTCAGCCGGTCCGCCACCCGAAGGGGGTGTACCTGGCACCACCCCCGCATCCGCCCCCTACGCCTCCACGGCCGGGGGCTTCGACGGCTGGGGCGGACCGCCCCCGATTCCTAGATTCGAAGCGTCCCGAACCACTTACCTGACGCTTACCTCCGGGGGAGAGACCACATGAGGCGCAACCTCGCCGCACGCATCGGCGTGTGGAGCACACGCCACCGCAAGACCGCCGTACTCGGCTGGTTGCTCTTCGTCGTGCTCGCCACGGGCATCGGCGGAGCCACCGGCATGGTCGAGATGACCAACGCGGAGAACGGTGCCGGAGAGTCCGCCCGTGCCGAGCAGATCCTGCTCGACGCCGGACTCGACAAGCCCGCGGGTGAACTCGTCATGGTCTCCGCACCCGCCGCCGGCGACTGGAAGCCGGCCGCCCAGGCCCTCTCCGACGCCGTACGGGAGACCGGCGAGGCACAGAACATCGTTCCGGCCGTCCCCTCGAAGGACGGCAAGGACGCCCTGATCACCTTCGAGATGAAGGGCGACGCCGCCACCTCGCCCGACCGGATCCAGCCCGTCCTGGACGCGGTCGCCGCCGTGGGCGACGACCACCCGGACGTCGAGATCCACCAGTTCGGCGAGGCCAGCGCGGGCAAGTGGCTCGGCGACCTGCTGGCCGAGGACTTCAAGAAGGCCGAGTTCACCGCCGTCCCGCTGGCCCTCGGCATCCTCGTCGTGGCCTTCGGCGCGATCGTCGCCGCCCTGCTCCCGGTCGGGCTCGCCCTCACCGCGTGCATGGCCGCCTTCGGCCTCCTCTCGATCGCCAGCCACCAACTGCACCTGTTCCAGACCACGTACTCGGTGATGTTCCTGATGGGCTTCGCCGTCGGCGTCGACTACTGCCTCTTCTACCTGCGCCGCGAACGCGACGAACGCGCCGCCGGACGGGACGCCGAGACCGCCCTGCGCATCGCGGCGGCCACCAGCGGCCGGGCGGTCCTCGTCTCCGGCCTCACCGTGATGGTCGCGATGGGCGGCATGTTCCTCTCCGGACTCCTGCTGTTCAAGGGCTTCGCGCTCGCCACGATCATCGTCGTCTTCATCGCCATGCTCGGCTCGGTCACCGTCCTGCCCGCCCTGCTCTCCTGGCTCGGCGACCGCGTCGACGCGGGCCGCATCCCGCTGCTGAACCGCCGCGCCAAGCACGGCAACACGGGCAGCGGCCGCATCACCGGCCGACTGCTCGGCCCCGTCCTCACCCGCCCCCGCACCTTCGCTGTCGCCGCCGTCGTTCTGCTGCTCGCCCTCGCCGCGCCCGCCCTGGGCATGAAGACCGAATCGCTCGGCCTGGAGAAGCAGTTCGGTTCCGACTCGCAGCTCTCGATCGCGTACAACCGCATCACCGACAGCTTCCCCGGCGGCCCCGCCCCCGCCCTCGTCGTGGTCACCGCGCCCGACATCACCGCCCCGGAGGTCGCCAAGTCCCTGGGCGGCTTCGAGGACGTCACCGTCCACCGGGACAAGAACGTCGCCGAGATCGAGATCCCCCTCCCCGGCGGCACCGCCGACCTCACCGAACTGCGCGAGCGGACCCTCCCCGCCGCGTTCGACGGCACCGGGGCGAAGACCCACGTCACGGGCGAGACCGCCGGATCGGTCGACTTCAACGACCAGCTCCGCCGCGGCATCGTCCCGGTCTTCGCCTTCATCACGGCGGTCACCTTCCTGCTGATGCTGTTCTGCTTCCGCAGCTACGTCATCGCCGTGACGTCCATCGTCCTCAACCTGCTCTCGGTGGCAGCCTCCTACGGGGTGATGACCGCCGTCTTCCAGCACGGCTGGGGCGCCTCGCTCATCGGTTCGGAGGGCGTCGGCGCGATCGAGGCGTGGATGCCGCTGTTCGTTCTCGTCGTCCTGTTCGGCCTCTCCATGGACTACCACGTCTTCGTCGTCTCCCGGATCCGCGAGGCACGCGGTGGCGGCCTGGACAACCGGTCGGCCATCGAGACCGGTCTCCGCCGCACCGCCGGGGCGGTCACCGGAGCGGCGGCCATCATGGTGGCGGTGTTCGCGGTCTTCGGGACGCTGTCCATGCAGGACATGCAGCAGATGGGCGTCGGCCTCGCCGTCGCGGTCCTGCTGGACGCCACCGTCGTACGGATGGTGCTGCTGCCCTCCGTGATGCTGCTGCTGGGCGAGCGCAACTGGCGTACCCCGCGCGGGCTTTCCCGGCTCCCGAGCCTGGAGCAGGAGGAGCCCGCCGAGCCGGCGCGCGACACCGTACGCGTCTGAGCGGACGGGTCCGAGCACACGGGGGCGGGCCCGGACCACGGTGAGGAGGAACCGTGGTCCGGGGCCGCCGCACGGGTGCGGGCGCCGGTCAGGGCGTGTACTTGTACCCGACCCGGCGGACCGTCTGGATCGAACGGCGGTACTCCGCCCCCAACTTGCGGCGCAGCCGGGCGACATGGACGTCGACGGTGCGCCCGTCGCCCACATGCCCGTAGCCCCACACCGTCGTCACCAACTGGTCGCGGGTGTGCACCCGGTGCGGATGCGCCACCAGATGGGCCAGCAGCTCGAACTCCAGATACGTGAGGTCGAGGGCGACGCCGTCGACGGAGGCCGTACGCCGGGTGGCGTCGATCCGCACCGGCCCGGCCGACCCCCCCTCGGCGCCGGCGGCAGCAGCGGCACCGGAGCCCGCGTCGGGCGCCGGCCGGAGCGGGGAGTCGGCGACGGCCCCCGCGAGTGCGGGCTGCTGGTCGGCCGGCACGAGCACCAGGTACCCGATCATCGGGGGCCGGCCGGGCAGCGAGGGCAGGGTGTGCGGCGGGGCGGGCAGCCAGGTGGCCCCGGGCGGGAGGAAGCCCGCCACATCGGCCGGGGCCGCGACCTCGTCGCGGTCGACCGCGCGCAGCCGCTGCCGGTTCGGGTGGGCGGGCAGGGAACGGGCGGGGACGGAGCGGGCGGTGGGGTGGGCCGCAGCGGATGCCGGGGACGCCGCGGTGGCGGCGGACGCGGCGGAGAAGGTACGAGTGTTCGCCATGAGGGTCAGCTCTTTCGCGCGAGAAGTCGTCAGGGACGGACGTTCGTCGTACGCGCGGACCAAAGGCCGGGGTGAGCGGCTTTAGTGGGCCTGCGCGTTCCACGCGCGGCAACACACCCGGTCGAAATCATGGTGCTGACGGGAAGGCCAGAACGGTTCGAGGTCGCTGCGACCCGACGCGATGTACTGGAAGCTGGCCATGTGCTCCATTGAAGCAGACATTGCGGCGGTGCATCAGACTCCTCTCGCCCCTCGATACGGACCCTTCGCGTCGCGTTCCTCACGCGACGCCCGCCGGACCCGCCCGGGAGGGGGCACGCGCCCACGCGGGAGGGGCCCGCCGGCGAACCGGCGGGCCCCTCGTACGTACGCGGTCGGCGTCGGGATCAGACCTGGTCGGCCTTCTCCAGCGCGGTGCAGCAGGTGTCGACGATCAGCCGCGTGACGACGTACGGGTCGACGTTGGCGTTCGGACGGCGGTCCTCGATGTACCCCTTGCGGTCCTGCTCGACCTGCCACGGGATACGGACCGAGGCGCCGCGGTTGGAGACGCCGTAGCTGTACTCGTTCCACGGGGCGGTCTCGTGCAGACCGGTGAGCCGGTCGTCGATGCCCGCGCCGTAGTTCTTCACGTGGTCCATCGGCTTCGAGCCCTCACCCAGCGACTCGCACGCGGTGATGATCGCGTCGTAGCCCTCGCGCATCGCCTTGGTGGAGAAGTTGGTGTGCGCGCCCGCGCCGTTCCAGTCGCCCTTGACCGGCTTCGGGTCCAGCGTCGCGGAGACGTTGAAGTCCTCGGCGGTGCGGTAGAGCAGCCAACGGGCCACCCACAGCTGGTCGGAGACGTCCAGCGGGGACAGCGGGCCCACCTGGAACTCCCACTGGCCGGGCATGACCTCGGCGTTGATGCCGGAGATCCCGAGCCCCGCCGCCAGGCAGTTGTCGAGGTGCTTCTCCACGATCTCGCGGCCGAAGATCTCGTCCGCGCCGACCCCGCAGTAGTAGCCGCCCTGCGCGGCCGGGAAGCCGCCCTCGGGGAAGCCGAGCGGCCGGTGGCCGTCGAAGAAGGTGTACTCCTGCTCGATCCCGAAGATCGGTGCCTGGCCCGCGAACTGCTCGGCGACCGGACGCAGCGCGGCACGTGTGTTGGACTCGTGCGGCGTCATGTCGATGTTGAAGACCTCGCACAGCACGAGGACGTCGTTGCCGCCGCGGATCGGGTCGGGACAGGTGAAGACGGGCTTCAGCACCCGGTCGGACGCGTGGCCCTCGGCCTGGTTGGTGCTGGAACCGTCGAATCCCCAGATCGGCAGATCCGCCACGTCCCCCGACGGCGCGCCGTCCATGATCTTCGTCTTGGAGCGAAGCTTGGCGGTCGGCTCGGTGCCGTCTATCCAGATGTACTCAGCCTTGAACGTCACGGACGCCATCCTTTGCGGGTGCAGCGGTCTATGCAGCGCAGCTTGGCAAGACGCGATTTCCCGTCCGTTGCCCATGTGTGAACCCCGTGTTACCGAGGTTTCCTGCGGTTTTCCGCGGTGCGCGGGCGGCCGTAGGGGCTGCGTTTCAGAGGCTGCTCCTGAGCAGGGCCGAGAACCCGGCCGCCCGCATCCGGCGCACCAGCTCCTCCCGGCTCGACCCCAGCGCCGCGGCCGCCCGGTCCAGCTCCCAGTCGGCCCCGGCCACGGTCCGCAGCAGATGGCCCCGGCGGATCTGCGCGTCGGAGAGCCGGAACGTCTTGAGGTAGGCGACCTGCCCCTTGTGATCGGTGATCGTCTCCCCGATGTGCTGCCCGCCCCCGTCCCGGACGAACGGCGGCAGAAAGCGCCACAGGGTGAAGGACTTCATCCGGTACACCCGCTCGAACGCGTACGAGGAGTCCAGCAGCTCCCGCGCGAACAGGGTGTCGTGAGCCTCGGCCCACGCCCGCTCCTGCGTCCGCGCGGCCGACCGCAGCTCGCCCAGATCCCGGATGTGGTCCGCACCCCCAATCCGCACCGGGGTGTCGGCCACCGGAGCCCCGTACAGCGCGTACTGGTGCACCAGCTCCCCGTAGAGGTCCTCCACCAGCGAGGCGTGCAGCAGGCGGTAGTCGTCCGGGTGCGGCACCACGAACGCGGAGGCGAGCGCGTCGGAGACGTACACCATCATCCCGCACTGGCCCGGGTGGATCTCGAAGATCCGCAGCGCGTCCGCGAGCCCGCGCACCGACAGCCCGAGGTACGCGTCCTCGGCACGCGGCGAGAGCCCGTCGCGCAGGGCCGTGCGCGACCACTCCTCCCAGGCGGTCGACGGACCGCCGAAGTGCAGCGCGAGATACCCCTCCAGCGCCAGGTGCAGCGGCAGGAACCGCAGCCGGTCGCCGGGCCGCCGCTTGGCCATCCGGTGGTGCGGCACCGCCGGCAGGGACATGGCCCGGGGCGCGTCGCCGCCACCGAACTGGGTGCCGTACGCGGCCGACTGCCGGCCCGCCCCCGGGGCCCGGCCGTCCTCCTCGCCCGACCAGTCGGCGACCAGCCCGTGCGGGATGTACGAGAGGTAGCGCTCCCGGGGCCCGAGCTCGACGATCCCCGCGCCGAGCCCCTCGTACACCTCGCGATGCAGCCGCAACCCCGCCACCGGCGCCTCGCGGATCAGCGGGACGAGCCGGACACCACCCCACACCTGCGCGGGACCGGCGGTGAGTCCGGTCAGCTCCAGCCGGTTCACGGTGTCACGTCCTCTCCGGGCGCCCGCGCGGTGCGGACGGTCGTCGGTGCCGACTCCGTCCGCTTCACGAGGCCGCTCCCTCTCCGGGCTCCTGCGCGGTGCGGGCGCCCGTCGCTGCCGATTCCAGCCGCTTCACGGCGGTCGTTCCCTCTCCGCTGGTGAACCGGGCCACCTGCCGGTCCAGATACGCGTACAGCTCCGTGGTGCCCGTGCGCCCCTCCGCGAACCGGGCGATCTCGACCAGCGCGGGCAGGTCCTCCGCGTCCCGGATCCCGGCCGTCGCCACCCCCGCCGCCAGCCGCCGCACGTCGAAACCCTCCGCGTCGTATACGGGGTTGACGTGCACCACCGCCGTACGCCGCGCCGGATCCAGCCGGTGCCGCCACACCCGCAGCACCTCGCCCGCCAGGCCCGCCGGAGCGTTGTCCCAGCCGTCCGAGACGACCACCAGCCGCTCCGGAGGAGCCCCGTCGGCCCCCGGCTCCAACGCGTCCAGGATCCGCATCCCCAGCGGGGTCGGCCCCCAGGGGCGTACGAGCAGGGCGTCCCGCGCCCCCGAGGTCCACAGTCCCCGGTACGCCCCCGGCGCGGCGAGCACCTCCAGCAGGTGGTGGCAGGCCAGGGCCACGGCGAGCGGCCGACGCCCCTTCTGCCCCGAACCGGACGAGGAGAAGCTGTCGTCCAGCACCGCGTGCACCCGACCCCAGCTCCCCGCGTGCGCGCCCGCCGCCCGCCGGGCCGCCACGCGCAGGGCGCCGGTCAGCTCGGCCCGGCGCTCGGAGCGCTCCTCGAAACCGAGCGACAGCACGTACAGCGCGAGCCGGGTCAGCGGCATCACGGTCAGATCGACGTCCGGCCGCCTGTCACCCACCACCCGCTGCTCCTGCGTGCGCAGCCGCTCCAGCCGGGTCATCCGGGGCGCGGCCCGCTTCAGGAACACCTCGCGCTTCATCCCGTGCTTGGCGGCGAACCCCTCCGCCACCGTGAACGGCAGCTCGGCCACGGCCCCCTGCTCGTAGTGGGCGCGCCGCCAGGCGTCCAGCATCCCGTGCTCGTACCGGGGCAGCCGGCCCGGCCGGAACAGGAACGCCCCGACCTCGGCGAGCGGTCCGCGCCCCTCGGGGCAGGGCAGGTGGATGTGCCGGGCGACGGTCTTCAGACCGGCCCGGTACTTCACCGCGTCATGGCCCAGATCCGGCCGGGCCGCCAGCCAGTCCCGCATGATCGCCCGGGTGCGCCGGTTGTTGACCTTGGCGCGGCGCAGCTCGCCGAAGAGCCGGTAGACGCGCTGCGGCGGCAGCGCCGCCAGCCGGGCCGCGATCAGCCGGCCCTCGGTGCGCCGCTCCTCGGGGGACGCCTCGTCCGCGGTCTCCAGGAGCCGGCGCACGATGAGCGCCGCGTTGTGGTGGTTGATGTCCAGCGCCAGCGAAGCCGCGTACACCCGGCGGTAGTTGACCCGTACGTAGGTGTGCAGGAAGTCCAGGGAGAGCTGCTGGTCGACGGCGCGGGAGCGGAACTCGCGCTGCCCGGTCGAGGTGATCGCCGCGTTCACGAAGAGGAGGACGTCCTCGGCGGCGACGAGGTCGGCGGCGCTGTCGGCGCGGCTCTCGGCATGGCTGTCGGGCGTGTTCATGGTCGTCCCCCGGGTGGCTGGAGTGCCGGCCGGGGAATGGGGGCGCGAACAGCGAAATCATTGCTTCACAGGCAGGTCTCGGAAGTCGCACCGGAGTCCCGCGGCCGGCTCGGGAAACGTAACGGGGCGGGGCGGGTCCGCGCCACCGCATTCGGGCCGGGCGTTGTCCGGGACCGGGCCCGGCACGATGCGGGCCCCGGCCTCCGGCCCCTGGTTTCCGGCCCCCTGGTCTCCCGCCCCGGGCCTCCTGTCCGCACGCCCGCCGCGCCCGGCACACTGGCACGCATGACGACTGCAGGCACCACCCCTCTGCGCATCGGCCTCCTCGGCACCGGCCCCTGGGCCCGTAACACCCAGGCGCCCGCGCTCGCCGCCCACCCCGGTGTCGAGCTGAGCGGAGTGTGGGGCCGCAGGGCCGAGGCGGCGGAGCCCCTCGCCGCCGCCCACGGGACCCGGGCGTACACGGGCGAGGAGGGCATCGACGCGCTCCTGGAGGCGAGCGACGCGGTGGCCTTCGCGCTGCCGCCGGACGTCCAGGCCCCCCTCGCGGTCCGGGCGGCGGAGGCGGGCTGCCACCTGCTGATGGACAAGCCGGTCGCCACGACGGTCGCCGGGGCCCGCGCGGTGGCCGAGGCGGCGGAGAAGGCAGGGGTGGCGTCGGTCGTCTTCTGTACGTTGCGGTTCGCACCCGAGACCGCGGCCTGGATCGCCGAACAGACGGCGGTGGGCGGCTGGTTCACGGCACGGGCCCAGTGGCTGGGTTCGCTCTACGCCGCCGGTTCGGCCAGCGAGTACGCGGACTCCCCGTGGCGGCGCGAGAAGGGCGGCCTGTGGGACGTCGGCCCGCACGCGCTCTCCGTGCTGATCCCGGTCCTGGGCGAAGTGGAGCACCTGACGGCCGCCGCGGGACCGGCCGACACGACGCATCTGATCCTGCGCCACGCCTCCGGCGCGTCCAGCACGGTGACGCTCGGGCTGAGCGCCCCGCCGGGCGCGGCGGTCGTAGAGATGGAGTTGCGGGGCGAGCGGGGCACGGCGTCGGTCCCGGGCTGGGCGGGCGCGGAGACGGCGTTCCGGGGCGCGGTGGACGCCCTGGCCGAAGCGGTACGCACGGGAGTGCCGCACGCCTGCGACGCGCGCTTCGGCCTCCACCTCACGGAGCTGCTGGCGGCGGCGGAGGAGCAGACACGGGCGTAGCGGCAGGCGGGGTGGCAAGTGGGGCGGCCGGCGGCAGGGCGCGGCACAGGGCATCGAGCGCCTCCGGGTAGGCGGATTCGGCGGGGGTCGCGTATCCGACGACGAGCCCGTCACGGTGCGGGACGAGGGAGGCGTCGGCGGGACCGGCGGCACGTACGGCATCGGCGTTACCGGCGGCACCGGCACGATGGGCCCGGGAGGCACGAGGGCCACGGGAGGCGTCCTCCGCCCCCGGGTGCAGATAGTCGCCAAGCCCCTCCACCGCGAGCCCCTGCCAGGCCGCCGCCCGGACCGCCGACCGCTCGGTGCCGGGCGGCAGCTCCACCACGGCGTGCAGCCCGGCCGCGATCCCGGTGACCCGGACGTGCGGGGCCCGCGCGTGCAGGGCGGCCACCAACTGGTCCCGGCGGCGGCGGTGGCGCTGCCGCATCCGGCGTACCTGCCGGTCGTACGCGCCCGACTCGATGAAGTCCGCGAGGGTGAGCTGCTCGGTGGCGCTGGAGAACTGCTCGCGCTCGCCCTTGGCCGCGACGACGGGGGCGACGAGCCGCTGGGGGAGCACCATCCACCCGATCCGCAGAGCAGGGGAGAGACTTTTGCTCACCGACCCGACCAGCACCACATGCTCGGGATCGAGCCCCTGGACGGCCCCCACGGGCTGCCGGTCGTAGCGGAACTCCCCGTCGTAGTCGTCCTCGACGACGAGCCCGCCGGTGGCCCGGGCCCAGTCGACGACGGCCGCCCGCCGCGCGGGGTGCAGCGGCCCGCCGGTGGGGAACTGGTGGGCGGGCGTGAGGAGTACGGCCCGGTCGCGGCGGGTGAGCCCGTCGACCCGGGCGCCGTCCGCGTCCACGCCGAGCGGCCGGGTGCCGACCCCGTGGGAGGCGAGCAGTTCGCGGTGGAAGGGCAGCCCGTACGCCTCCGCCGCCCACGGCCCGCCGACCACCTCCGCGAGCAGCCGCAACCCGTGCGCGGCCCCTGAGCACAGGACGATGCGGTCCGGCGCGGCCCGCACCCCGCGCACCCGGGCCAGATAGCCGGCCAGGGCCCGCCGCAGCTCGGGCCGCCCGTGCGGATCGCCGGGCCCGAACGCGTCGTCGGGGGCGGCGGCCAGCGCACGCCGGGCCGAGGCCAGCCAGGCGGTGCGCGGGAACACCGAGGGGTCCGGCTGCCCCTGGACCAGGTCGTGGACCGGCCGGACGGCGCGCTCGGGGGTACGGGGCCGGTGCACCGGGGTCACGGGGGCGGCCCGCTCGGCGACCCGCGTCCCCGACCCCTGGCGGGCGGCCAGCCACCCTTCCGCGACCAGCTCCGCGTACGCGTCGGCGACGGTGTTGCGGGCCAGGCCCAGGTCGGCGGCGAGGGAACGGTAGGGCGGCAGCCGGGTGCCGGGGGCGAGCCGCCCGCTGCGCACGGCCTCGCGGAGCGCGTTCATCAGGAGGGCCCGGCGGTTACCGGTGCCGGAGAGTTCCAGGGGCAGATCGCTGCCCAGGATCTCCGCAGAATTGACCCATGAATCCGTCACGCGAATGCACCCCACACCCAGTCGCTTGTCGCCCTAGATTCGTACCCATGACGACGACAGAGATCAAGACGAACGACCGCACCACCGCCGAGGCCACCACCGTCCGGCCCAACCCGGCCACGGCGGCCCCCCGGCTGAACTTCGCGAAGGCGGCTCCGAAGGCGTTCCGGGCCGTGATCGGCCTGGACGCGGCGGCCCGTGAGGGCCTGGACCCGGCCCTGGTCGAACTGGTCCAGATCCGCGCCTCGCACCTGAACCGGTGCGCGTACTGCCTGCACATGCACACCACGGACGCGCGCAAGGCGGGCGAGAGCGAGGACCGCCTGCACATGGTCGCGGTCTGGCAGGAGGCGGAACACTTCTTCACGGACCGGGAGCAGTCCGCCCTGGCCCTGACGGACGCGGTCACCCGGATCGGCGACGCCGGGGTGCCGGACGAGGTCTACGACCGGGCGGCGGCGCACTTCACCGAGGAGGAGCTGGCCCACCTGCTGGCCCTGATCTTCACGATCAACACCTGGAACCGCATCGCCCTGTCCACGGCCAAGCGAGCGGGCACGGACGAACGCTGAGCCGGTACGGCACCCACCCGAGCCTCACATCAGCCGGGTCCGGAGCTCCAGCCAGGCCGCCACCTCGGCCCGCAGCGCACGGTCCCGCACCCGGGGCAGCAGCTCACCGGCCGCGAGGGTGAGCCGCTTGGCGGCCCGGGAGGCGTTGACCGCCACCAGGTTCTCCCGTGCGTACGGAGTCGACTCCCGGGTCGCCACGTCCGCCCGGGACACCGGAATGGCGTCCAGGCAGGCCCGTACGGCCGTGTCCGGTTCGAGCAGCCCGTACCGCGCGATCTCGCAGACGGCGTCGGTACGGTCGAGGACTCCGGCGGCCTCGCACGAGCCGAGCAGCCAGAGCGCCAACACCTCCCAGGCGGACCGATCGTGACCAAATCTCCGCTCACCTTCGTCCGGCAGGAGCTGCCGGCACGCGACCCACAGGAACCACCACCAGCGCGCAGCTTCCTCCGCCTCGCCCGGCGCCCGCCGCCCTGCCCAGGCCTCCCGCTCCGCCGCACCGAGCCCGACCAGATGCCGGACCCGGTCGCGCCCGGATTCCCGGGACCACGGCGAGGGCTCGCCACGAGCACCGGGCGCGAACCAGGCGGGTGCGGTGATCGCCAGCACCTGGCCGTTCTCCTCGTCGGCCAGCACCGCCACCCGACTGTCCGCGCGAACGAAGCGCCGGCACCCGACGCCGTCGGGCGCGACTTCGACGAGGGGGAAGCCGGCCCGTTCCAGATCCTCGGCAAGCGCGTCGACCGACAACGGGACGTCGAGCCGGTGGGCCTGGACGGTGACATACAGACCGCGCCGGCCGTCACCCTCCTGCTCCCACGCGAGCTCCACCAGCTCGTAGCAGCGGAGCAGCTGCCCGGGCCCGGTACGGCTCTCGACGAACGCGTCACCGAGGAGACCGGTCACCTCGGCGGGCGTACTGGTCGCATCGGCGCCGCGCACGGTACCGGTGACGACGAAGTCGGTGAAGAACGCCATGCCGGGGGAGAGCTGCCGGACCGTCGACGGGCCCTCGGCCTCAGGAACCACGGACTCAGGGGGCACAGCCTCAGGCACCACGCCCCAGCGCGTCCCGCACGGCCTCCTCGCTCCGCGCCACCACGGCCGTGCCGTCCTCGGCGGTGATGATCGGCCGCTGGATCAGCTTGGGATGCTCGGACAGCGCGACGATCCACCGCTCCCGCGAACCGGCGTCGCGAGGCCACTCCTTGAGCCCCAGCTCCTTCGCCGCCGCCTCCTGCGTCCGCGTGATGTCCCAAGGCTCCAGACCGAGCCGGTCCAGCACGGCCCGGATCTCCTCGGGCGAGGGCACGTCCTCCAGGTAGCGGCGGACGGTGTAATCGGCCCCTTCGGCGTCCAGCAGAGTCACCGCGCTGCGGCACTTGGAACAGGCGGGATTGATCCAGATCTCCATGGGGCCAAGGGTACGCGAGGGACTGCCGAAACCGCCTCTGGCCAGGGGCGATTGTCAGTGGGGGGCAGTAAAATGGAGGGAGTTCGTGAGGGTTCCACCACGCTGCCAGGAGGATGCCGATGGCCGTCGCCACCGCCACGACCCAGCCGCTCGACCGACAGCTCCCGATGCCCTTCCACCCGCCGCTCCCCGCGCCGCCCGCGAAGAAGCGGCTGCCCGCCGGCCGCCCCCGCGAGTGGTACGTCTCCCACAACCGCCGCCTCAAGGCCATGCGCCTGGCCATCGCCCTGCTCGACAGCGGGGTCTACCAGCCCTCCAGCGCCGGCAACCACCGGATACGGATCACCGCCGAGCGCATGGGCATCCACCCGCCGTCCGACACCACCTGCCGCATGGTCCGTGCCCTGATCCGCTACGGCCGCTGACCGAACCGCTCACCGACCGCTCCACCGGTGCCCCCGGCCCCTCTGCATCCGGCCGGGGGCACCGGCACGCCGTCGGCCGCCGTACGGCACCATGACCCCGACCGAACAGGGGAAAGGGCGAAGGGACTTCACCATGGCTGCGGATCTGTGGACGTCGGTCGTCTCGCTCGCGGGTGTGGCGCTGGGCGGCGGACTGACAGCCCTCGCCCAACGCGCCACACAACGCTCGGCGGAACGCGCGGAGGAACGTCGCCAGACCGCGGCCACCTCGGAGAGTCGCAGGGCCGAACAGATCGACGTGCTGAAGGAGTTCGTCTCCTGCGCCCAGGCCGCGGAACGGGCCGCCTACGGTCGCCCGGACCCGTGGGGCGACGACGAGGACGGCTGGATGACGCAGACGGGCCCGGTCATGACCGCGTTGTGGACCGCGTCCGGCAATGTCACGCTCCTGTGCGACGAGGCCCTGCGCGAGCCGGTCAGGACGTACGGTCACGCGCTGAACGCCGCCGTCTGGCGCGACATCGGGGACGTCGAGGTCAACGAGCACCTGGAGGAGGCCAAGACGGCGTTCATGAACGCGGCCCGGGCGAGCCTCGCGGGCGCCTGACCGGTAGAACGACGACGGGTAGGATCCCAGCCCCATGAAGGCACTCATCTCGGTCGACATGGAAGGCATCTCGGGGATCGTCCACTCCTCCGAGACGAATCCCGAGCGTTACGACTACCAGCGCGGCCGGGAGCTGATGACGGCCGAGGCGAACGCGGTGATCGCGGGCGTCCTGGACGCCGAGCCCACGGCCGACGTCCTGGTCGCGGACGCGCACGGCACCTTCCGCAACCTCCTGCCGGAGCAACTCGACCGCCGCGCCCGCCTGGTCCGGGGCAAGCCGCGCGCGCTGAACATGCTGGCCGGGCTCGACGAGGAGACGGACGCGGCGCTGTTCGTGGGCTACCACGTCCGCGCGGGAGAGGGCCCGGGCGTGCTGGCGCACACGATGAACGGCGAGATCCTCGACGTACGGGTGACGGCCCGGGCGCAGGGGGAGGGCGCACCGGGCACCGGCCACGCACCGGGCGAAGACGGACAGGTCACCGGCCGCTCCCTGGGCGAGATCGGGCTGAACGCCGCCATGGCCGGCCACCTCGGCGTCCCGGTCGTCCTGCTCAGCGGCGACGACGCGGCCTGCGCCGAGGCTGCCGCCCTGATCCCCGAGGCGGTCACCGTCCCGGTCAAGGAGGCCTTGGGCATGGCGGCCGCCGTGACCCTGCACCCGGAGGAGGCCCGGGACCGGCTGCGCCGTGCGGCGGCGGACGCGGTGAGTCGCCGCACGGAGATCCCACCCCTGGCCCTCACGGGCCCGCTGGACGTGGAGGTCGACCTCGCGAGCCCGCACACGATCAACCTGGCGACCCTGGTCCCGGGCGTCTCACGCACTGCGGGCGCCCGGACGGTCGCCTTCGCGGCCCCCGACTACGGGACGGCTTACCGCCTGATCCTGCTGCTGGCGCAGCTCGCCACGATCAGGCCGGCGTAGGCGCAGGCACCGAAAACACGTCGAAGACCGCACGCGTTGCCTCTACCGTGTCCGGGTGACAACCCAGGTGATCGTGCTGAACGGCGGCTCCAGCTCCGGCAAGTCCGGCATCGTCCGGTGCCTCCAGGCGGAGCTGCCGACCCCGTGGCTCGCCGCCGCGATCGACACCTTCGTGGACTCCCTGCCCGCGTCCCTGAGGTCGGCGGGCGAAGGCATCGCGTTCGCGGCCGGCGGCGGCGTGGCCATCGGCGAGGAGTTCCGGAGACTGGAGGCGGCCTGGCGCGAGGGCGTGGCCGCGACGGCCCGGGCGGGCGCGAACGTCATCATCGACGACGTGTTCCTCGGCGGCCCCGCCTCCCAGGAACCGTGGCGGAAGGCGCTGACGGGCCTGAACGTCCTGTGGGTGGGCGTTCGGTGCGCGAGCGAGGTGGCCGAGGCCCGCGAGATCGCCCGAGGGGACCGCCCGAGGGGAATGGCCGCGGCGCAGGCGGAGAAGGTGCACGAGGGGGTGTCGTACGACGTGGAAGTGGACACGACACACATGGAGTCCCTGGCCTGCGCGAGGACGATCGCAGCCCACGTAACCTGACCGCCCGACTGGCCCGACCTGCTCCCACACCCACCGCCTACCCCCCACCCCCTCAGACCTGGCTGGAGCGAGATGACCGACCTGTGGACCGGCGAGCGAGTACGCCTGCGAGGCATCGAACCCCAGGACTGGGAGGGCTTCCGGGCCCTGGCCCTGCACACCGTGGACGCCCGCAACGCCGACGTGGTCGAACCCCCGCGCTCGGACGAGAGCTTCCGCGCCTGGACCACCGAACGCGCCGGCCGCACCCCGAACCCGTCCTCGTACCAACTGGTCATCGAAACCCGCTTCGAGCACGCCTTCGTCGGCGCGGTGTCGGTGGGCGAGACGGACACCCGGGCGGGCCGCTTCCGCACGGGCATCGAGGTCACCCGCGAACACCGCCGCCAGGGCTACGCCGCCGAGGCCACCGAACTGATCCTCACCTACATGTTCGCCGAACAGCGCTGCCACAAGTGCGAGGTGGAGGTCTACGCCTTCAACGACGCCTCCCTGGCCCTCTACCGCAAACTCGGCTTCGTGGAGGAGGGCCGCCTGCGCCAGCACGAGTACTTCGCGGGCACGTACCACGACGTGGTCCTGCTGGGCATCACGGCGGATGAGTACTGGGCGGGACGGGCACGGCCTTCGTTGCGGTGAGGTCTTCCGGGTGGACCGTATGAACGTACGGGGACGGATCTACCGATACGTCGGACCGGCCGACCTGAAAGCCGCGATCCGGCCCGGCAGAGGCAGCCGCCGGATCGTCTCGCCGGCCGACTTCGCCCACTGGGCCGCCGGACAGGCGGCGGTAGAACTGCTCGAACCGTTCACCTTCGTGGTCGGCATGGACGGTGTGCTCAGGCTGGCTCCTCGACGCAGCGAACACGTGGCATGCGCTAACGGAGAACCCGTCCTGAGCGCAGGAGAGATCAGCTTCATCCGCGAGGCAGGCCGGTGGGTAGTGGACGAGGTCAGCAACCAGTCGACCGGATACTGCCCGGACGTCGTCTCCTGGCCGGCAGTCGCCCGCGCGCTGGACGCCATCGAACTAGGACACCCGTCCTGCTTCACCCACCAAGTGGTGTTCCGGCGCTGTCCCGGCTGCCGGGAGTGCGCCATCGTGCGCGAGGGCGACTTCATCTGTGTCTTCTGCGGCAGCGATCTGCCCGAGGAGTGGAACGTCGATGCCGCGCCGCCGCATGACCGGCGCTGCTAGCGTCCCCCGCGTGAACGACAGCGTGTACGTGGGCAACGCGGGCAAGGATGCGGCACTGGACCGAGGATGGCTCCTCGGGCATTTCCAGGACGCCGACGACCCGCGTCACAGCGAGGCCGTGGAGATCAAATGGGGCGTCCACCCGCGCGCCGACAGGCGATTGCAGTGGGTGAAGGGCGAGGAGCGCACGGCTCTGCTGGTTCTCATCAGTGGCCGCTTCCGCGTTGAGCTGCCGGGCCGCGACGTCCTGCTGGAGGAACAGGGCGACTACGTCGTGTGGGGACGCGGCGTCGATCACTCATGGTTCGCGGAGGAGGAGTCGGTGGTCCTGACGGTTCGATGGCCGTCCGTTCCTGGCTATGCGGTCATGCCCTGCGGCAACAAGGTGCCTGATTCCCACTGACTCACCGTCGGACACCCCACGGCTGACCGAGGTCCGTTGCGGCCACCCGGGCCGACGTCCCGTCGTTCGGACGACGAACCGCCGGCCCAACGTCGCATAGAGCAACCCCTGTTGGTCGCCGGGGCTGACGTGAGAGACGTTCAGAGTAAGGTGCCCCCGGCCGTTCTATGGGAGAGCGTCGTAGACAGAGTCCGGCCACGGCTCGACGTGCCCTGCCCACGGGTCGTGGTCGCCTTGGACGGTGTACTGGTTAACCGGCCCGGCGAATCTGTTCGGGCCCGGCTGCGGGGGCTCGGGGTAGTGGGATGTGTCCTGGCCCCAGGCGACGAGTCGGTCGACGGCATACCACCTGTAGGGAGTGTCGCGGGCGGCGAGTTGGTGGACTGCGTTGGTCAGGGCCGGGACGTGCCGTGTCGGCGTCGAGTCGGTCAGCAGAGGCAGGATCGCGCAGAGGGCGGCGTCGCGGACCTCCTGCTCACCGTCGCTGAGGAACGGGTGGACCGCGTCGTAGAGGGCTGGGCGGATCGTGAGGAAGGCGTCGATGTCTTCCTGGGCGCCGGGCGGCCACTCGGGCGGATGGTTCGTGTTCTGGGCAGTGTCCCCGAGCCAGTCGAGCAGAAGCACCCGCAGCGAGGACAGCTTCTCGCCGTGCAGTTCGATCTCCCAGGGCCTCTGCGGGGTCACCCTCGCCACTGTCCGTGGATCGCCCAGGACCGCAGCGACGAACAACGCCGCCGGTGCCGTGGCGCTGTAGAAGGTTCCCTGGTGTGTCACCGCCTCGGACAGCTCCCGCACCGCTGTGCCCCGGACCCGCGGATCGTCGTCGAGCAGCTGCCGAAGGATCACCGGCGTCGTCGGAGCCACGTTCGGGCAGCAGTGCTCCACCGCGTTCCAGTCCGTCCGCAGCAACAGCGCCCGCACCTTCACGAGGCCGGAACTCCCACCCTCATTCGTCATCCGGCGAGTGTGGCAGTCGACTCGCACACGCCGGCTCTGGGGCTGCGGTCCGATCACGCGGCGCTCGGCCTGTCCGCCGCTGGCGGCGGCGGTGCTGTGCCCATCGCGGTGTGACGGGCAGCAGAAAGGGCCGTCGGCCGTACCCCCGGAGGGACACGGCCGACGGCCCACAGGCGGCCCAGGTGAGAGAGGCGAACCCCTCTGACCTGCGGCAGTCCTAGATGTCGAAGTACAGCTCGAACTCGTGCGGGTGCGGCCGCAGCTGGATCGGGGCGATCTCGTTCGTGCGCTTGTAGTCGATCCAGGTCTCGATCAGGTCCGACGTGAAGACGCCGCCCGCCTGGAGGTACTCGTTGTCCGCCTCCAGGGCGTCGAGCACGGCCGGGAGGGACGTCGGGACCTGCTGGACGTTGGCGTGCTCCTCGGGAGCCAGCTCGTAGAGGTCCTTGTCGATCGGCTCGGCCGGCTCGATCTTGTTCTTCACGCCGTCCAGGCCCGCCATCAGCAGCGCGGAGAACGCGAGGTACGGGTTGGAGGACGGGTCCGGGGCGCGGAACTCGACGCGCTTGGCCTTCGGGTTCGAGCCGGTGATCGGGATGCGCATCGCGGCGGAGCGGTTGCGCTGCGAGTACACCATGTTGACCGGGGCCTCGAAGCCGGGGACCAGGCGGTGGTAGGAGTTCACCGTCGGGTTGGTGAACGCCAGCAGCGACGGGGCGTGCTTCAGGATGCCGCCGATGTAGTAGCGGGCGGTGTCCGACAGGCCGGCGTAACCCTGCTCGTCGTAGAAGAGCGGCGAGCCGCCCTGCCACAGCGACTGGTGCACGTGCATGCCCGAGCCGTTGTCGCCGAAGATCGGCTTCGGCATGAAGGTCGCGGTCTTGCCGTTGCGCCAGGCGACGTTCTTCACGATGTACTTGAAGAGCATCAGGTCGTCGGCCGCGGCGAGCAGCGTGTTGAACTTGTAGTTGATCTCCGCCTGGCCGGCCGTGCCGACCTCGTGGTGCTGGCGCTCGACCTGGAGGCCGTTCTTGTCCAGCTCCAGGGAGATCTCGGCCCGCAGGTCGGCGAAGTGGTCCACCGGCGGGGCCGGGAAGTAGCCGCCCTTGTAGCGGACCTTGTAACCCCGGTTGTTCTCCACCGCACCGGTGTTCCAGGCGCCGGCCTCGGAGTCGATGTGGTAGAAGCTCTCGTTCGCCGACGTCTGGAAGCGGACGTTGTCGAAGACGTAGAACTCGGCCTCCGGGCCGAAGTACGCGGTGTCCGCGATGCCGGTCGAGGCGAGGTAGGCCTCGGCCTTCTTGGCGATGTTGCGCGGGTCACGGCTGTACTGCTCGCCCGTGATCGGGTCGTGGATGAAGAAGTTGATGTTGATCGTCTTGTCGCGGCGGAAGGGGTCCACCCGAGCCGTCGACAGGTCCGCGCGCAGCGCCATGTCCGACTCGTGGATGGCCTGGAAGCCGCGGATCGACGAACCGTCGAAGGCCAGTTCCTCGGCCGGGTCGAAGGACGCAGCCGGGATCGTGAAGTGCTGCATCACCCCGGGCAGGTCGCAGAACCGGACATCGATGAACTTGACGTCGTTGTCCGCGACGTACTTCTGCACTTCGTCGGCGTTCTGGAACATCCAACTCCTCCTCCTCCCGACCCGGGAGGGGCGGGGGTTGTGTAGCTCGTGGTGCGGCCAGTGCGGTGGCGCACGCTGGACCCGACCATAGGCAGGCCCGATTTCTCAAGCGTGACCCATTTGTTTCGCCCAAGTTAACCGGGGCGGTGGTGGGCGGCATCTCAGCGGCGGTCTCCGTGCGGCTGTTTCCGTGCCCCGCCCGGCCGGGCCCAAACCCGGGCGCAGTACCGTGGACGGGTGGACAACAGGCAAGCAATCGGATCGTGGCTCTCGGGGCCCCGCGCGGCCGCCGAGGAGATGGGCGCCGACTTCGGCTACCGGGGCAAGGGCCTCGGGCTGCCCGAGGAGGGCCCCGGCTCCATCGCGCCGCTCGGCCGGCGCTTCGGAGCCGTCTTCATCGACTGGACCCTCTGCATGCTGATCGCATACGGGCTGTTCGCTCGCGGTGACCAGCAGGCGGCGGGGAACTGGGCGCTCGGGATCTTCCTCGTGATGAGCCTGCTGACCGTCGGCACCATCGGCTGCACCCCCGGGAAGCGGCTGCTGGGCGTGCGCGTGGTCGCCGACGACGGCGGGCGGCTCGGGTTCGTGCGCGTGGCCGTGCGGACCGTGCTGCTCCTGCTCGTCATCCCCGCGCTCGTCTGGGACCGCGACGGTCGCGGCCTGCACGACCGGCTGTCGCGGTCCGTTCAGGTCCGGATGTGACGACCTCTCCCGCGCACCCCTGAGACGTGCGCCCATGCGAAACGGGGCGGCCCCGGACCTGTCGAGGTCCCGGGGCCGCCCCGTTCTTCACGTCCGGCGCGGTCAGCGCATCTTTCCGCCGCGCGGCATCCGCATGCCCTTCGGCATCGGGCCCTTCGGCAGCGGCATGTTGCTCATCAGGTCGCCCATCGCGCGCAGCCGGTCGTTGGTGGTGGTCACCTGCGGGCCGGTCAGGACGCGGGGGAGCTTCAGCATCTTGGTGCGGACCTTCTTCAGGGGCACCTGACCCTCGCCGTTGCCGACGATGATGTCGTGCACCGGCACGTCCACCACGATGCGGGCCATCTTCTTCTTCTCGGCCGCCAGCAGGCCCTTCACCCGGTTCGGGTTGCCCTCGGCCACCAGGACGATGCCGGCCTTGCCGACCGCCCGGTGGACGACGTCCTGGCTGCGGTTCATCGCCACCGCGGGGGTGGTCGTCCAGCCGCGTCCGATCCGGTCCAGGACGGCGGCCGCCGCTCCGGGCTGGCCCTCCATCTGACCGAAGGCCGCCCGCTCGGCGCGTCGGCCGAAGACGATCGCCATCGCGAGGACGGCCAGGACGAAGCCCAGGATGCCCAGATAGACCGGGTGGCCGATCGCGAAGCCGATGCCGAGGAGGACACCGAACGTGACGATCCCGACACCCGCGACGACAAGACCGATCTTGCTGTCGGTCCGCCTGGTCATCTTGTAGGTCAGGGCGATCTGCTTGAGTCGCCCCGCGTTCTCGGCGCTGTCCGCGCCTTCAGTTTTTGCCTTCCTCGCCATGTACTGAAGTTTACGTGGCGAGGGAGCGACCCAGGAACGTGGGAGCGGTCCGGGTACGCGCGAGCGACCCCGGGACGGGGGAGCGGCCCGGCGGCGGCCTAGGAGCGGTGGTCGGCCACCGCGTCCAGCACGTGCTGGGCCTCCACCCGGTCCTTGGCGCGGCGGCGGTCCTCCAGGACGGCCGTCCAGGCGTTGCGGCGGGCGGTGCGCTGGCCGCCGCTCAGCAGCAGCGACTCGACGGCGCGCAGTGCGGTGGTGACGGACGGAAGGGCGTGGGCGCGGACCGGTGCGGCCTGCATCGTGGTGTTCCCCCTCGGAAACGACGCGCCCCAAGGGCGCGGATGAGGATGAGTACGGGAAGCAGTGACGGCGGCGGCTGCCGGAGTCGCTGCCGCACGTGTACCCAGGGTCACTGCTCGGTGTTACCAGCGCGTGACCGGGTGGTCAAACACCAATGAAGCCCTGATTCCGTCGGAGCGCACGCCGAAGCGGTCCGTACGCGTCCCTCACCTGCGGGGAGCGTACGGACCGCTTCGGTCATACGGTTACGGCGTGCCGGCCGCTCGTGAGCGGATTCACACGGCCGGTGCGGCCTGGACGGCCGCGGTGGCGGCCCCGGCGGCGACACCGCGCGCGTCCATCGCCTGCTGGAAGAGACGCCCCGCGCGGTACGAGGACCGCACGAGCGGACCCGACATCACGCCGGAGTAGCCGATCGCGTCGGCCTCGTCCTTCAGCTCGACGAACTCCATCGGCTTCACCCAGCGCTCGACCGGGTGGTGCCGTACGGAGGGGCGTAGGTACTGCGTAATCGTGATGAGCTCGCAACCCGCGTCGTACAGGTCCTGGAGCGCCTCGCTGACTTCCTCGCGGGTCTCGCCCATGCCGAGGATGAGGTTCGACTTGGTCACCAGACCGGCCTCGCGGGCCCGGGTGATGACCTCCAGGGAACGCTCGTAACGGAAACCGGGGCGGATCCGCTTGAAGATCCGCGGCACCGTCTCCACGTTGTGCGCGAGCACCTCGGGGCGCGAGGAGAAGACCTCGGCGAGCTGCTCGGGCTCAGCGTTGAAGTCGGGGATCAGCAGCTCGACCTTGGTCGCGCCGGCCTCCCGCTCCGCGGTGAGCGTGTGGATCTGGCGGACGGTCTCCGCGTACAGCCAGGCGCCGCCGTCCTCCAGGTCGTCGCGGGCGACGCCGGTGATGGTGGCGTAGTTCAGGTCCATCGTGACGACGGACTCGCCGACGCGGCGGGGCTCGTCACGGTCCAGCGCCTGCGGCTTGCCCGTGTCGATCTGGCAGAAGTCGCAGCGCCGGGTGCACTGGTCGCCGCCGATGAGGAAGGTGGCCTCGCGGTCCTCCCAGCACTCGAAGATGTTGGGACAGCCCGCCTCCTGGCAGACCGTGTGCAGGCCCTCACCCTTCACCAGCTGCTGGAGCTGCTTGTACTCGGGGCCCATCTTCGCCCGCGTTTTGATCCACTCGGGCTTGCGCTCGATGGGGGTCTGGCTGTTCCGGACCTCCAGGCGCAGCATCTTGCGCCCGTCGGGTGCGACAGCGGACACTCCGGCTCCCCTTTGCTCTCTGCTGCGTTGGATTCGCGTCGGGTTCGCGTGGGATGCGCGAGCGATGCGCGAGGGATTCACTTTGGAATCTTCGGCGAACACCAGGGTACGCCCCTACATCGAACGGCCTTACGTCTGGCCAACCTGCGGCCGACGGGGCCTATTCCCCGGACGGGCTACTGGCTGGTACGGCCAGGGGTTCCCGGCCGGCACGGCCGCGGCTCCTCACGCCGGGACCGAGGCCTGCGGCTCCGGGGCCGAAGCCTCAGGCCGCTCGATCTCGCGCGGTGCGAGGTCCGCGTTCTCCAGGATGTCCCGCAGGTGCTTCTCGACGACCGGCAGCACCTCCTCGATGGTGATCTCCCGGCCCAGCTCGTTGGAGAGGGACGTCACCCCCGCGTCCCGGATGCCGCACGGGACGATCCGGTCGAACCAGGTGTTGTCCGGGTTCACGTTGAGCGCGAAGCCGTGCATCGTGACGCCCTTGGCGACCCGGATGCCGATCGCGGCCAGCTTGCGGTCCTCGCGGCGCTGGCCCGCGTTGGACGGGGCGTACTCCGGGCCGTTCAGCCGCGCGTCGAACTCCTCGTCCTGGAGCCTCGGGTCGAAGTCCAGCGAGAGCCCGCCCAGCGCCTGGCGCTGCTCCACCGGGTCGCCGAGCACCCAGACCCCGCTGCGGCCCTCCACCCGGGAGGTCTCCACGCCGAAGTCCGCGGCCGTGAGGATCAGCGCGTCCTCCAGCCGGCGCACATGCGCGACGACGTCGACCGGACGCGGCAGCTTCTGGATCGGGTAGCCGACGAGCTGGCCCGGACCGTGCCAGGTGATCTTCCCGCCCCGGTCCACGTCGATGACGGGGGTGCCGTCGAGTGGACGCTCGCTGTCCGCCGTGCGGCGACCCGCGGTGTAGACGGGCGGGTGTTCCAGGAGCAGACAGGTGTCCGGGACCCGGTCCTCGAACCGGTCCGCGTGCACCTCGCGCTGCTTCTGCCAGGCCTCCGTGTATTCGACGGCCTGTTCGCCGAAGCCCAGACGGACGAACCGCAGCTCGCTCACCGATGCCTCCCTCTGTGGGCCCCGCAGGCCCGGAGGGGTGTCCCCGGGATGACGGTGCCCTGCACTGATCGCGCCCGCATCCACTGTACGACCGTCGCCCGAACGGCCCCCCGGCAGGTGGAACGGCCGCCTCACGGGCCCGCCGGTCGCGCGCACTCACGTGTCGGGCGTTTCCGTCAGCTCCGTCCGGAATCCTCACACGATCGGATGAACGTGGAGCAAAGGGTGGCAGTGACCGCCCCGGTGGCCGCTAAATTCGCGCCGTTCCCATGAGGGCTGCCCGGCCGGCCCCGAAGGCAGGAGACCGTACAGCTGATGTCGGAACGACCCTCGCAGCGCACGCCCAACCGCCGACTCGCCTCACTCATCGCGGAAGCCGGGTTCTCCCACGCGGGCCTCGCCCGCCGGGTCGATCAGCTCGGCCTCGAACACGGCCTCGACCTGCGGTACGACAAGACCTCGGTCACCCGCTGGCTGCGGGGGCAGCAGCCGCGCGGCACCACGCCCGCGCTGATCGCCGAGGTGTTCACCCGGCGGCTCGGCAGACGGCTCTCCGCGCAGGACCTCGGGCTCGACGCCTGCGCGCCCGTCTACGCGGGACTGGAGTTCGCGGCCACCCCCGCCGAGGCGGTCGACATCGTCAGCGGCCTGTGGCGCAAGGACTCCGGTACGCACACGGAGCTGCGCAAGATCGCCTTCACGCCCGCCGGACTCGTCGTCCCCAGCCGCGACTGGCTGATCGGCCGGGCCGACGAACGGGTGGCCCGGGACGGCGGAGCCGGCCGCCGCACCGGGGGAGAGGCCGGAGCGGCCCCCGCGCCGGGGCGTACGGACGGGGCGCCGCGCACCGAGCCCCGGAACCTGCCGCGCCCGCCCGCCGGACCCCAGCGGCCCACGCCGTCGGGGCCCGCCGCGACGCACCCGCCCGCGACGCACCCGCCCGCCGCCGGTACGCACCCCGGGGGCGGGGCGCTGCCCGTGGTCCCGCGCCAGCGCCAGACCGACCGCGGCCCCGGCCAGCGGGTCGGCTCCGGGGACATCGCCGCGCTGCGCTCGGTCGGCGAGCTCTTCCGCACCCTGGACCACGCCTACGGCGGCGGTCACGCCCGGCAGGTCCTCGTGCGGTATCTGGAACACGAGGCCGAGCCGATGCTCCGGGGCACGTACGGCGAGGCCGCCGGGCGGCGGCTGTTCGCCGCGGTGGCCGACCTGACCCGGCTGGCCGGCTGGACCTCGTACGACATCGCCGCCCACGGCCTCGCCCAGCGGTACTTCGTCCAGTCGCTCCGGCTCGCCCAGGCCGCCGGGGACCGCGGTTACGGCGCCTATGTACTGCTCACCATGAGCCGGCAGGCCGTCTACCTCGGGCACGGCCGGGAAGCCGTCCAGCTCGCCCGCGTCGCCCAGCAGGGCATCGGCTCGGCCGCCCCGCCGCTCGTCCAGACGCTGCTGCACGCGGTCGAGGCGCGCGGCCACGCGGTGCTCGGCGAGGCGCGCTCCTGCACCGCCGCCCTGACCCGCGCCGAACACGCCCTGGAGACCGCGCGCCCCGGCGACGAGGTGCCGCACTGGGCCCGCACCTTCGACGAGGCGCAGCTCGCCGACGAGCTGAGCCACTGCCACCGCGACCTCCAGCAGTACCGGGCCGCCGCCCAGCACGCCGAGCGGTCGCTCGCGCTGCGCGCCCCGGCGTACGCCCGCAGCAGACTGTTCTGCCGGGTGGTCCTCGCCTCGGCCCGCCTCGGCCTCGGCGAACTGGAGCAGGCCTGCCAGCTCGGTGCGGAGGCGGCCCAGCAGGCGGCCGAGATGCGTTCGGTGCGCGCCACGGAGTACGTCCGCGCCTTCGAGCGCAGCCTGGAGCCGTACCGGGACGCGGTCGCCGTACGCGGCTACCGCGACCGGGTCGCGGCCCTCGGCTGAGCCCGCAGAGGCCGGGCGGGACGGGCGACACGGACCCGGGGCCCGTAGGGCCTGTCGTCAAACTGCCGTCTGCCGCGCGACGCCTGGCACGCACGCTACGGCGACCGCGTCACGCCGCCTCCGGCAGCCCCGGCCTCACGCCGCCCGGGGCAGGCTTCCCTCATGAGTGCCCGGGACGGCCAGGTCGGTGAGGATCGCCTCCGCGGCCCGGCGGCCCGAGTGCAGCGCGCCCTGGACCGTGCTCGTGTCGCGGTGGTCGCCGCACACGTACAGCCCGGCCAGCACCCGCACCGGGCGGCGCGGATCGTGCGGGGCCTCCATCGCGGGCACCGCCTCCGGGTCGTGATGGGCCGCCAGCAGCTCCCAGCCGTTTGTGGCGACGCCGTACAGCGCCGCCAGATGCGCCCGCACCGAGCGGTCCAGGTCCGGCGGCGGGGTCCCGAGCACCGTCGAGGTGATCAGCGCCCGGCCCTCCGGCGCACGCGAGGGGTCCACCTCGCTCATCACCGAGGTGTACGCCACCGGGCCCGACCGGTCGCCGTCCAGCACCAGCGACCTGCCCGTGGGCGGCGCGGCCGGCGCCGTGTGGTGAAGGACCGTCACCGGGCGGAAGGACGGCACCCGCAGCCCGGGCAGCAGCTCGGCCGCGGCGCCCGCCCCGGTCGCCAGCAGCAGGGAGCGGCACCCCAGCTCGCCGTGCTCCTTGGTGCGTACGGAGGTGATGTCGGCGGCCGTCACATGCACCCCGGTCCGGACCGTGTCCGGCGGCAGCGCGGCCGCCAGCAGTTCCGGCAGCGCGGCCGATCCGCCCGCCGGTACGCACAGGCCGCCGCGCGCGTAGTCCCGCAGCGCCAGATCGGCGGACCGGCTCGACGTGGTGAGGGCCGGGTCGCTGAGCAGCGCGGCGAGCAGCGGGCGCAGGATGCCGTCCACCGTACGGCCGGGCAGCCCCACGCCCGCCAGGGCCTCGGCGGCGAGACGCTCCGGCCGGGCCAGCAGCCGGGCCTCCGGGGTGAGGGCCAGCCGGTGCAGCGCCGCGCCCAGCCGGGCCCGGTCGATCGCGCCGGTCACCACCCCGCCCCGGCCGCCACCCCGCCCCGGAGCACCGGGCTCGTGCCCGTACGCGCCGTGCGCCGAACCGGCGGCCCCGGAGACCGCAGGAGCCCCGGAAGCCGCGGAGCCCCGGAGAGCGCGGGGCGTGCGCGGAGCGCGATGGACCCAGGGGGCGCTCGATCGGGTGCGTGCTGCCCTGAGTGCGCCCCTCGCGCTCCGTATGTCGCCGGTGAGATGGCGGCGCCCCTCGCTGTGCACCAGGACCCCCGGCGCGAACTCCCGCAGCTCCGGGGTGCCGAGCCCCGGGGTGCCGGTCAGCTCGGGCCAGGAGGTGCAGAGCAGCGGGCCGAGGCGGTCGAGCCGGAACCCGTCCACCTCGTCGGTGGCGAGCCGCCCGCCCACCCGGGGCGCGGCCTCCAGGACACTGACGCCGAGCCCTGCCCCGGTCAGCAGGTGGGCCGCTGACAGGCCGGCTATTCCGGCCCCGATGATGATCACGTCTGCGTGATGTGCCGTGCTGCGCACGTGCCCCTCCCCGAGTCGGTGCGACTGGTGGGGGGTTCTTGCCCCCAACAGGCCCCCGGAAAGCCGGAGTTCGCATCGAGGCTAGGAGGATGGCTGATACTCGGTCAGACGCGCGCCGGGGAGCACCGGGGCACGGGGTCGCACACGGGTCCGCCCGGATCAGCGCAGTGCGGCGCGGATCGCCCCGTCGATGTCGGGGAAGGCGAACGAGAAGCCGGAGTCCAGCAGCTTCGCCGGGATCACCCGCTGACTGCCCAGCACGTCCTCCGCGAACTCCCCGAGCACCAGCTTCAGCGCGGGCGCCGGCGCCGGGAACAGCGTGGGGCGGCGCAGCACCCGGCCCATGGCGGCGGTCACCTCGGCGTTGGTGACCGGCCTCGGCCCGGTCAGGTTCACCGGCCCGGCCAGCGACTCCGTGTCCAGGATGTGGCGCAGCGCCGCGACATGGTCGTGCAGGGCGATGAAGCTCCAGTACTGGCGGCCGTTGCCCAGCTTCCCGCCGAGGCCCGCCTTGAACAGCGGGAAGAGCCGGCCCCAGGCGCCGCCCTCGCGCCCGACGACCAGCCCGGTCCGGGCGTGCACGGTGCGCACCCCCGCCTCCTCGGCGGCGGCGGTGGCCGCTTCCCACTCCTCGCAGACCGACGGGAGGAACCCGTGCCCGGGCGGCGCGCTCTCGTCCACCGGGGAGCTCCCGGTGTCGCCGTAGAAGCCGATCGCGGACCCGGAGAGCAGGACCCGGGGCGGGGTGTCGAGCGAGGCGACCGCCTCGGCGACGGCGGCGGTTCCCAGGACCCGGCTGTCCCGGATCTCCCGCTTGTAGTCCTCGGTCCAGCGGTGGTCGCCCACCCCCGCCCCGGCCAGGTGCACGATCGCGTCGCAGCCGACGAGGCCGGCCACGTCCACGTAACCCCGCTGGGGGTCCCACTCGACCTCGTCGCCGGTTCTGGCGGGCCGTCGCACCAGGCGGGCCACCTCGTGCCCGTCGGCGCGCAGCGAGCGCACCAGCGCCGCTCCGATGAGTCCGGACGATCCGCTGACGGCGATACGGGAGCTCGGCATGGGCCCATCCTGCCCCATCAAACGCCTCGAACACCGGGAACACCCCATGACACAGTGACCCCATGGTCGCCCCCGTACTCCGCCCCGTCCGCCCCGCCGTACCCGCCGACGACGACGCGCTCGCCGAACTCGACCGGTCCACCTGGTCGACGCTGCACGCGGTCCTGCCGAGGCCGGCGCCTCCGTACGAGCCCTTCTTCGACGAGGGGCACGGGCCGGAGGACTTCCTCGTGGTGGAGGCGGAGACGCCGGACGGGCAGGCGGGCATCGCCGGGTACATCCGGCTCGTCCCGCCCACCCCCCTCGCCTCCAACGCCCACGTCCGCCAGATACGGGGTCTCGCCGTGGCGACCTGGGCGCGCGGGGCCGGGGTGGGGAGGACCCTGGTGCGCGCCGCGTGCGCCGAGGCCCGCCGCCAGGGCGCCAACCGGATCACGCTGCGGGTGCTCGGCCACAACACCCCCGCCCGCGCGCTCTACGCCTCCGAGGGCTTCGCCGTCGAAGGGGTGCTGCCCGGGGAGTTCTTCCTGAACGGGGCCTACGTCGACGACGTCTGCATGGGCCGCTCGCTCGGCCCCGTCTGACGCCCCCGGGTCAGCGCGGCCCGAAGCGGTCCCACAGCTCGGGGAAGCGGGCGGCGAGCGCCCCCTCGTCCTCGAAGTCGACCGGGTTGCCCAGCGGCTCGGCGGGCTGCGGCGGCAGCCCCAGGTCGGGCGCGACCACGCCGGTGAGCTGTTCGTACGCCTCGTCGGCCGCGTAGCCCAGCTCCTCGCCGTCCCCGTCGATCTCCTCGTCGAAGTCGTCCAGCAGCTCCGCCAGGGCGTCCGGATCGTGCAGCGCCCCCTCGAAGACCTCCCGGCCCTGGCCGATCAGCCAGCAGCGGAACCAGTCGAAGGCGTCGTCGCTCGCCCCGCCCAGCAGCACGGCAGCGGCGCCCCACAGGTCCCAGGCGTAGGCGCGGTTGTAGCGGGCCTCGAAGTGCCGGGCGAAGTCCAGCACGGAATCGGGATCGAGCTGCGTCAGCCGTTCCACCAGCAGGTCGGCATGGTCCTCGGGGTCGCCGTCGGCGGCCTCGCGGGTGCTGTCGATGATCTCCCAGAATTCCGTTTCGTCCATCACGGGTCCAGCATCCAGCCTGCCGGGGGCTCCCGCACGCGCAGACGCCGAATTGAAGCCTTTCAGCGATACAACTCGCGCAGGCGTTCGGCCGCTTCGGTGAACCGCGCCCGCAGCCCCTCGGGCGCCACCACCTCCAACTCGGGCCCCAGCGCCAGCAGCTGGCCGTACGCCACGTCCAGGGATTCCACCGGCAGCGTCAGCGTCCGCCACCCGTCCGGGCCCGGCTCCGAGGCCTCCGCGAGGGCCGCCGCGGCCGCCGCCCGGTCACCTGCGTACGCGAGCATCCGCCCACCGCGCTCGGACACCCGTACGGTGACCTCCGTACGCAGCAGGGACCGGGCGAACGCGTCGGCCCGCTCCGTCCAGAACCCGGGCAGGTCGAAGCCCTCGTCCCGCTCGAAGCGCTCCTCGGCCGCCTCCACGGCGGTGAAGCGGTCGATCCGGTAGACCCGGAAGTCCTCGCCCGCCCGGGCGCAGAGGTACCAGATCCCCGCCTTGAGGACGAGACCGTACGGAGCGAGCTCCCGCGCCACCTCCGCCCCCGTGTGGTCGCGGCCCCCTCCCCGGCGGTAGCGGACCCTCAGCAGCCGGTCGTCCCAGACCGCGTCGGCGATCGCCGGCAGCAGCTCGGGGGTCTCCGGCTCGTGGTACCAGGAGGGCGCGTCCAGATGGAAGCGGCGGGCGGCGGAGGACGAGGCGTCGCGCAGGGAGGGCATGAGCGCCGCCGACACCTTGAGGCGGGCCGCCGACGCCGCGTCCTCCAGGCCCATCTCGCGCAGTGCGGCGGGCAGCCCGGAGAGGAACAGCGCCTCCGCCTCGTCCCGGGCGAGACCGGTCAGCCGGGTGCGGTAGCCGCCGACGAGCCGGTAGCCGCCGGCCCGGCCGCGCTCCGCGTACACCGGGACGCCCGCGTCGGACAGCGCCTGCGCGTCCCGGGTGACCGTACGCTCCGACACCTCCAGCTCGGCCGCCAGCTCGGCGGCGGTCATCGCGGGGCGGGCCTGCAGGAGCAGCACCATCTTGATCAGCCGGGCAGCACGCATGACCCCATTGTGGCGGCGGCGAAAACCCCCGGCCGCCGGGGCGGAAGCGCTGTCGGGCACTTCCGCCCCGGCGACCGGGGGTCAGGTCACGCCGACGGCTCAGAGGCCGTAGCGCTCCCGGGCCTCCTTGACCGCCGAGGCCGGGACCTCGCCGCGCTTGGCGAGCTGGGCCAGCGAGGCCACCACGATCGACTGCGCGTCGACACCGAAGTGGCGGCGGGCCGCGTCGCGGGTGTCGGAGAGGCCGAAGCCGTCCGTACCGAGCGAGGACCAGTCCTGCTCCACCCACTGGCTGATCTGGTCCGGGACCTGGCGCATCCAGTCGCTGACCGCGAGCACCGGGCCCGGCGCGCCGGAGAGCGCCTGCGTCACGTACGGCACCTGCTGCTCACCGCGGAGCAGCGCCTCGTCGGCCGCCAGCGCGTCGCGGCGCAGCTCGCCCCACGAGGTGGCCGACCAGACGTCGGCCGTGACGCCCCAGTCGGCGGCCAGCAACTCCTGGGCCTCCAGGGCCCAGTGGATCGCCGTACCGGAGGCCAGCAGCTGGAGGCGCGGCGCGTCCGCCGAGGCCGGGGTGCCCTCCTTGAAGCGGTACAGGCCCTTGACGATGCCCTCCTCGACGCCCTCGGGCATCGCGGGCTGGGGCTTCGGCTCGTTGTAGACCGTCAGGTAGTAGAAGACGTCCTCGGCGTCGGGGCCGTACATCCGGCGCAGACCGTCCTTGACGATCACCGCCACCTCGTACGCGAACGCCGGGTCGTAGTTGAGCGAGGCCGGGTTGGTGGCCGCGATCAGGTGCGAGTGGCCGTCCGCGTGCTGGAGGCCCTCACCCGTCAGGGTCGTCCGGCCCGCCGTGGCGCCGACGATGAAGCCCTTGCCGAGCTGGTCGGCGAGCTGCCACATCTGGTCGCCGGTGCGCTGCCAGCCGAACATCGAGTAGAAGATGTAGAACGGGATCATCGTCTCGCCGTGCGTCGCGTACGACGTGGCGGCGGCGATGAAGTCGGCCATGGCGCCGGCCTCGGTGATCCCCTCGTTGAGGATCTGGCCGTCCTTGGCCTCCTTGTAGTACATCAGCTGGTCGCGGTCGACCGGGTCGTACGTCTGGCCCAGCGGCGAGTAGATGCCGGCCGACGGGAACAGCGACTCCATACCGAAGGTACGGGCCTCGTCCGGGACGATCGGCACCCAGCGCTTGCCGGTCTCCTTGTCCCGCATCAGGTCCTTCACCAGGCGGACGAACGCCATGGTGGTGGCCATCTCCTGCTTGCCGGACCCCTTGTACAGGGCCTTGAACGCACGCTCCTCGGGCTGCGGCAGCGGAGCCGAGGCGTGCAGCCGGCGGGCCGGGGCGGGGCCGCCGAGCGCGGCGCGGCGCTCCTGGAGGTAGCGGACCTCGGGGGAGTCGGCGCCCGGGTGGCCGTAGGGGACCAGGCCGTCCTGGAAGGCGCTGTCGGGGATCGGGAGGCCGAGCAGCTCGCGCATGCCCTTGAACTCGTCGATCGACAGCTTCTTCATCTGGTGGTTGGCGTTCTTGGACTCGAAGCCCTTGCCGAGCGTGTAGCCCTTGACCGTCTGGGCCAGGATCACGGTCGGCGCGCCCTTGTGCTCGACGGCCGCCTTGTACGCCGCGTAGACCTTGCGGGCCTCGTGGCCGCCGCGCGAGGTGTAGAAACACTCGGCGATCTTCGCGTCGGTGAGCAGTTTCGCCAGCTCGACGAGGGCGGGCTCGGTGCCGAAGAAGTGCTCGCGGATGTAGGCGACGTCGCGGGTGGCGTACGTCTGGAACTGCGCGTCCGGGACCTCGCGCAGGCGGCGCAGCAGCGCACCCTGGGTGTCCAGCTGGAGCAGCTCGTCCCAGGCGTTGCCCCAGAGCGTCTTGACGACGTTCCAGCCGGCCCCGCGGAACTGCGCCTCCAGCTCCTGGACCACGCGGAAGTTGGCGCGGACCGGGCCGTCGAGGCGCTGCAGGTTGCAGTTGATGACGAAGGTCAGGTTGTCGAGCTGCTCACGGGCCGCGAGGGCCAGGGCGGCGGTCGACTCGGGCTCGTCCATCTCGCCGTCGCCCAGGAAGGCCCAGACGTGCGAGTTGGCGGTGTCCTTGATGGAGCGGTTGGCCAGATAGCGGTTGAAGCGCGCCTGGTAGATGGCCGAGAGCGGGCCGAGGCCCATCGACACGGTGGGGAACTCCCACAGCCAGGGCAGCCGCCGCGGGTGCGGGTAGGAGGGCAGGCCCTCGCCACCGGACTCCTGGCGGAAGTTGTCGAGGTGCTGCTCGGTGAGCCGCCCGTCGAGGAAGGCGCGGGCGTAGATGCCGGGGGAGGCGTGGCCCTGGATGTAGAGCTGGTCGCCGGAGCCGTCCCCCTCCTTGCCGCGGAAGAAGTGGTTGAAGCCGGTCTCGTAGAGCCAGGCCGCCGAGGCGAAGGTGGCGATGTGGCCGCCGACCCCGTACCGGGCGCCCCGGGTCACCATCGCGGCCGCGTTCCAGCGGTTCCACGCGGTGATCTTCGACTCCATCTCCAGGTCGCCGTCGAACGCGGGCTCGGCGGCGGTCGGGATGGTGTTGACGTAATCGGTCTCCAGCAGCTTGGGCAGCGCGAGACCGGCGCCCTCGGCGTGCTGCAGCGAGCGGCGCATCAGGTACGCGGCGCGGTGCGGGCCGGCAGCCTTGGTGACGGCGTCCAGGGAGGCCGCCCATTCGGCGGTCTCCTCGGGGTCACGGTCCGGGAGCTGGTCGAGCTCGCTCGGAAGCTTTCCTACGGGGTCGGTCATGATCGCCGCCTTCCGGAGAGGAGGGGGGTGGAGAAGGCTCTATCTGGCAGGACAGAGCGATGGGGCCGGTGGGCCCGCGAAATGAACTGTAAGGCGCTGATCGATGATCGATCAAAGGATTGAAGGCAAAACTTCTCGATACGAAGAAAAGTGGCATGGGGTGCCTCGAAAAAGGGCACGGAGTGACGCGAAATAGCGCGCAAAAAGGGCGCTGACCTGCACGGAAGAGCAGGTCGCGCGCCAGATGATCGGAGCTCGCGGCAGCCGTCAGGCGCGCGGCGCGCAGCCCAGGACGTGCGCCTTCACCAGGGCCCCGATCTGCGGGTCCTCGGCGAGGAACGCGTCGATGAGCGCCTGGTGCTCCTCCGCGTACGACTTCTGCACCGTGCCCAGCCAGCGGATCGACAGGGCCGTGAACACCTCGATGCCCAGCCCTTCCCAGGTGTGCAGCAGCACCGCGTTCCCGGCGGCCCGCACCATCTCCCGGTGGAAGCCGACCGTGTGCCGCACCTGGGCCTCGCCGTCGGCCAGCCGGTCCGCCTCGTACAGCGCGGCCACGTGCGGCTCCAGCGCCGAGCAGTCCTGGCCGAGCCGGGGGGCGGCCAGCTCGGCCGCGATCTGCTCCAGGCCGGCCCGGACCGGGTAGCTCTCCTCCAGGTCGGCGGCGGTCAGATTGCGGACCCGGACGCCCTTGTTGGGGGCCGACTCGATCAGCCGGAGCGTCTCCAGCTCCCGCAGCGCCTCGCGTACCGGGGTCTGGCTGACCTCCAGCTCGGTGGCGATGCGGCGCTCCACGATCCGCTCGCCCGGCTTCCAGCGCCCGCTGACGATCCCCTCCACGATGTGCTCGCGGATCTGTTCGCGCAGCGAGTGGACGACGGGCGGGGTCATGGAGGGCTCCTTCAGGGCAGACCGGTGCTGCCTACATCATCACGGGCGCGGCAGGTCGCTTGTGATGTTTAGACAATACGGCGGCGCCCCCGCCCGGAAGAGTTCCGGGCGGGGGCGCCGCTGGTGAGGCTGGTTGCAGCCGGGGCGTTCAGAGGCCGAGCTCGACCTCGAACTCACCCGCCTCCAGGATCGCCTTGACCGACGTCAGGTAGCGGGCGGCGTCCGCGCCGTCCACCAGACGGTGGTCGTAGGAGAGCGAGAGGTACGTCATGTCGCGCACCGCGATGGTCTCGCCGAGGTCCGGGTGGTTGATGACCACGGGACGGCGGACCGTCGCGCCGATGCCCAGGATGGCGGCCTGGTTCGGCGGGACGATGACGGTGTCGAACAGGGCGCCGCGCGAACCGGTGTTGCTGATGGTGAAGGTGGCGCCGGACATGTCGTCCGGCGTCAGGCCGCCACCGCGCGCCTTGCCCGCGAGCTCCGCGGTCTTCTTGGCGATACCGGCGATGTTCAGGTCGCCCGCACCCTTGATGACCGGGGTCATCAGACCCTTCTCGGCGTCCACGGCGATGCCGATGTTCTCCGAGTCGAAGTACGTGATGGTGCCCTCGTCCTCGTTGATCCGGGCGTTGATGACCGGGTGGGCCTTCAGCGCCTGGGCCGCCGCCTTCACGAAGAACGGCATCGGGGACAGCTTGACGCCCTCACGGGCGGCGAACGCGGCCTTGGCCTGGTTGCGCAGCTTCATCAGCTTGGTGATGTCGACCTCGAGGACCGAGGTCAGCTGGGCCTGCGAGTGCAGGGCCTTCATCATGTTGTCGCCGATGACCTTGCGCATCCGGGTCATCTTGACCGTCTGACCGCGCAGCGGGGAGGCCTCCAGCTTCGGCGCCTTGGCAGCGGCGGGAGCGGCGGCGGGCGCCGGGGCAGCGGCGGCGGCCTTGGCGGCCTCCGCGGCGGCGACGACGTCCTGCTTGCGGATACGGCCACCGACGCCGGTGCCCTTGACCGAGCTCAGGTCCACGTTGTTCTCGGACGCGAGCTTGCGGACCAGCGGCGTGACGTACGCGCCGTCGTCACCGGTGGGCGCGGCCGGGGCGGCCGGTGCGGCGGGGGCGGGCTGAGCCGGGGCGGCCGGTGCCGGGGCCGGAGCCGCGGGGGCGGCCGGAGCAGCCGGAGCAGCCGGAGCCGGGGCGGGAGCCGCGGGGGCCTCCTGCTTCGGCGCCTCGGCCTTGGGGGCCTCGGCCTTCGGGGCCTCCTGGGCCGGGGCGGCCGGCTGCGCCGGAGCGGCGGCCGGAGCCGCGCCCGGGGCGCCGATGACGGCGAGCTTGGCGCCGACCTCGGCGGTCTCGTCCTCGCCGACCACGATCTCCAGCAGCACACCGGCGACCGGGGCGGGGATCTCCGTGTCGACCTTGTCGGTCGAGACCTCCAGCAGCGGCTCGTCCTCGGCCACCTCCTCGCCGACCTCCTTGAGCCAGCGGGTGACGGTGCCCTCGGTGACGCTCTCGCCGAGCGCGGGGAGGGTGACATCGGTGCCCTCGGCGGAACCGCCGGAGGCGGCCGGGGCCTCGGCCTGGGGGGCCTCCTGGGCCGGGGCGGCGGGCTCCTCGGCGGCGGGGGCCGGAGCCTCGGCGGCCGGGGCCTCCTCGGCGGCCGGAGCCGCGGCCTCGGCCGGAGCGCCGGAGCCGTCGTCGATGACGGCCAGCTCGGCGCCGACCTCGACGGTCTCGTCCTCGGCGACCTTGATGGACGACAGAACGCCGGACGCGGGGGCCGGGATCTCGGTGTCGACCTTGTCGGTCGAGACCTCGAGCAGCGGCTCGTCGGCCTCGACGCGCTCGCCCTCGGCCTTCAGCCAACGGGTGACAGTGCCCTCGGTGACGCTCTCGCCGAGCGCCGGAAGGGTTACGGAAACCGACATGGTTTCAGTTGCTCCTTACGAAAATGCGGAAGTGGTCGGTCGTCGCGCCCGGGACCGGGGGATCAGTCGTGGGCGTGGAGGGGCTTGCCGGCCAGCGCCAGGTGAGCCTCGCCCATCGCCTCGTTCTGCGTCGGGTGTGCGTGGATGAGCTGGGCGACCTCGGCGGGCAGCGCCTCCCAGTTGTAGATCAGCTGGGCTTCGCCGACCTGCTCGCCCATGCGGTCGCCCACCATGTGGACGCCGACCACGGCACCGTCCTTGACCTGGACGAGCTTGATCTCGCCCGCGGTCTTCAGGATCTTGCTCTTGCCGTTGCCCGCGAGGTTGTACTTGAGGGCGACGACCTTGTCCGCGCCGTAGATCTCCTTGGCCTTCGCCTCGGTGATGCCGACGGAGGCGACCTCGGGGTGGCAGTACGTCACCTTGGGCACGCCGTCGTAGTCGACCGGGACGGTCTTCAGACCGGCCAGACGCTCCGCCACCAGGATGCCCTCGGCGAAGCCGACGTGGGCGAGCTGGAGGGTGGGGACGAGGTCGCCCACGGCCGAGATCGTCGGGACGTTGGTCTGCATGTACTCGTCGACCAGGACGTAGCCGCGGTCCATCGCGACGCCCTGCTCCTCGTAGCCGAGGCCCTGCGAGACCGGGCCGCGGCCGATCGCGACGAGGAGGATCTCCGCCTCGAAGGTCTTGCCGTCGGCGAGCGTCACACGGACGCCGTCCTGCGTGTACTCGGCCTTGTCGAAGAAGGTGCCGAGGTTGAACTTGATGCCGCGCTTGCGGAACGCGCGCTCAAGAAGCTTGGAGCTGTTCTCGTCCTCGACCGGGACGAGGTGCTTGAGGCCCTCGACGATCGTGACCTCGGTGCCGAAGGACTTCCACGCCGAGGCGAACTCGACGCCGATGACGCCGCCGCCCAGCACGATCGCCGACTTCGGGACGCGGTCCATCTTCAGCGCGTGGTCCGAGGAGATGATCCGGTTGCCGTCGATCTCCAGGCCGGGCAGCGACTTCGGCACGGAGCCGGTCGCCAGCAGCACGTGGCGGCCCTGGATGCGCTGGCCGTTCACGTCCACCGAGGTCGGCGAGGAGAGCTTGCCCTCACCCTCGATGTAGTGGACCTTGCGCGAGGCGATGAGACCCTGCAGACCCTTGTACAGGCCCGAGATCACGTCGTCCTTGTACTTGTTGACGGCCTCCATGTCGATGCCCTCGAAGGTGGCCTTCACGCCGAACTGGGCCGACTCGCGGGCCTGGTCCGCGATCTCGCCCGCGTGCAGCAGGGCCTTCGTGGGGATGCAGCCGTTGTGCAGGCAGGTACCGCCGACCTTGCCCTTCTCGATCAGGGCGACGTCCAGGCCCAGCTGCGCTCCGCGCAGGGCCGCGGCGTAACCGCCACTGCCGCCGCCGAGGATCACTAGGTCGAAAACGGTGCTGGCGTCGTTCGCCACGTCACGTCCTCCATGCATGTGCGCCGTACGCCGGGCCCCGTCGCTGGGGTGTGACCGGCCGGTCGGCTGGTGTGCGGCCGCTTTTGTCTTCGGCCCTGTGGTGGGGGCCCTGTCCTGCCGAGAACCCATCTTCGCACTTGTCGACGGTGGGCGGGACGCGGGGCCCGGGTCCGGGACGGATGATCGTCCGTTCCGGAGGGTTACTGCTGCGTAGATACCTGTGGATCCGGCCGGTGTTCGTCGAGAGCGAAACCCCGCCCTCTCCTCACCGGCGCCGCCCGGACAACACGTACGGCCCCGGACCTTATGCCCGGGGCCGTACGTGTCATCGGCGGATTCCGGCTCAGCCGAGGTCGCCGTCGGCGGTGCGCTCGGCGAGCCGCACCAGGGTGCGGACCGCGGAGCCGGTGCCGCCCTTCGGCGTGTAGCCGTACGGAGCGCCCTCGTGGTAGGCCGGGCCGGCGATGTCCAGGTGCGCCCAGGCGATGCCCTCGCCCACGAACTCCTTCAGGAACAGGCCGGCCACCAGGCCGCCGCCCATCCGCTCGCCCATGTTGGCTATGTCGGCGGTGGGGGAGTCCATGCCCTTGCGCAGGTCGGCGGGGAGCGGCATCGGCCAGGAGGCCTCGCCGACCTCCTCGGCGATCTCGTGGACCGACGTACGGAAGGCGTCGTCGTTGGCCATGATGCCGAAGGTGCGGTTGCCGAGCGCCAGCACCATCGCACCGGTCAGGGTCGCCACGTCGACGATCGCGTCCGGCTTCTCCTCCGAGGCGCGGGTCAGCGCGTCGGCCAGGACGAGCCGGCCCTCGGCGTCGGTGTTGAGGACCTCGACGGTCTTGCCGCTGTACATGCGCAGCACGTCACCGGGGCGGGTGGCGTTGCCGGAGGGCATGTTCTCGGCCAGCGCCAGCCAGCCGGTGACGTTGACCTTCAGGCCCAGGCGGGCGGCGGTGATGACGGCGGCGAACACGGCGGCGGCGCCGCTCATGTCGCACTTCATCGTCTCGTTGTGGCCGGCCGGCTTCAGCGAGATGCCGCCCGAGTCGTAGGTGATGCCCTTGCCCACGAGAGCCAGGGTCTTCTCCGCCTTCGGGTGCGTGTAGGCGAGCTTCACCAGGCGCGGGCCGTTCGTGGAGCCCTGGCCGACGCCGAGGAGGCCGCCGTAGCCGCCCTTGACGAGAGCCTTCTCGTCCAGGACCTGGACCTTGACGCCGTGCTCCTTGCCCGCGGCGGTGGCCACGGCGGCGAAGGACTCGGGGTACAGGTCGTTCGGCGGGGTGTTGATGAGGTCGCGGGCCCGGTTGATCTCCTCGACCAGGGCCAGGGCGCGCTCGACGGCCGCCTTGTAGGCCTTGTCGCGCGGCTTGCCGCCGAGCAGGGCCACCTCGGCGAGCGGCTGCTTCGGGCCGCTGTCCTTGGACTTGGCGTCCTTGGGGGCCAGCTTGTTCTCGCCGCCCTGGTAGGCGGTGAAGGCGTACGACCCGAGGAGCGCGCCCTCGGCGACGGCGGCGGCGTCCTCGACGGAACCGGCGGGCAGGGCGAAGCCCGCCTTCTTCGAACCGGACAGCGCACGGGCCGCGGTGCCCGCCGCGCGGCGCAGCGCCTCGGCGTCGTAGGCGTCCTCCTTGTCCGGGACCGGACCGAGGCCGACCGCGACGACGACCGGGGCCTTGAGGCCGGACGCGGCGGGCAGCTTGGTCAGTTCGCCCTCGGCACCGGTGGCACCCAGGGTCGCGAGGACGGCGGCGAGCTTGCCGTCGAACGCCTTGTCCACGGCCTCGGAGCCGGGTGCCAGGACCGGTCCCTTGACGCCCTTGGCGACGCCGACGACGAGTGCGTCGGCGCGCAGCGTCGCCGCACCGGCAGTGCTGAGAGTGAGAGCAGTCACGGTGGTGAATTCTCGCTTCCGTTGAGTTCGAGTTCGACCGAGGGGTGGGCCGGCCGTGCCCGGCGCATCGTAGACGCCCCGACGATGTGCCGGGAATGAGCCTACGCGCGCACTTCCTGCTCCGTGACGGCGGCGGGCCTTCCCGGCGGTCCTTCCGACCGGTACGGCGGTCGGGAAACGACCGCCCGGCGGGGAGCGCCGCTCCGTCAGCCGCCGAGCGCCAGCACCACCAGAGTCGCCGTCGCCGCGGTCTCCTCGACGCCGCCGAAGACATCCCCGGTGACCCCGCCGAACCGCCGTACGCAGTGCCGCAGCAGCAGTTCCGCGGCGGCGAGCGCACCGAGCACCGCGAGCCCGTGGCGCAGCGCCCCGGCCGGTCCGGACACCGCGCCCGCCGCCGCGCACAGCGCCACCACCGTCGCCGCCACGAGCAACGCCCGCCCGGCCGGAACCGTGCCCGCCACCGTCGCCCCGAGCCCCTCCGGGCGGGCCGCCGGGACGCCCTGACGGGACGCCAGGGTCAGCGCCAGCCGGGCGGCGACGGCCGCGACGACGGTCCCGAGGGCCCCGTCCGCCCAGCCCTCCCCGTACAGCTCGAAGAGGACCGCGACCTGCGCCAGCAGCACCAGGAGCAGCGTGATGACACCGAACGGCCCAATGTCGGACTGCTTCATGATCCGCAGCGCGTCCTCGGCCGGCTTCCCGCTGCCGAGGCCGTCCGCCGTGTCCGCCAGACCGTCCAGATGCAGCCCCCGGGTGAGGGCGGCCGGCACCGCGACGGAGGCGACCGCCGCGAGCAGCGGCCCCGAGCCGGCCAGCAGCGACAGCGCGCCGAGGGCGGCGGCGAGAAGCCCCACGACCAGCCCGGCGAGGGGCGCGCGGAGCATGCCGGAGCGGGCGGTCTCGCGGTCCCAGCGGGTCACCCGGACCGGCAGCACGGTCAGGGTGCCGAAGGCGAAACGTATGCCGTGGCTGTTCAGGGAGGTCACCGCGCGCAGGCTAGCCGCTGCGCCGCACCGATAGATTGGGCGAAACGCGCTGATCGCCGGGAAACCTGACATATCGGGAGTGGGTGGCATGGGTCACTGGTGGCACGACAACATCGCGGAGCCGGGCAAGCTGCCGCTGCTCCTCGCGCTGGCCGCCTTCGTCCTCACCTTCGCGATCACGCGCACCATCACCCGCATGATCCGCGCCGGGAAGGGCCCGTTCCGCAACATCACCCCCGGCGGGGTGCACATCCACCACGTGGTGCCCGGGGTCGTCCTCTCCGTCGTCGGCGGGTTCGGGGCGGTGGCCAGCGGACGGCACGGGGTGGCCGCCGGAGTCTTCGCGGTGATCTTCGGGATGGGGGCCGGCCTGGTGCTCGACGAGTTCGCCCTGATCCTGCATCTCGACGACGTGTACTGGACCGAGGAGGGCCGTCAGAGCGTCGAGGTGGTCGTGCTGACCGCCTCGCTCGTGCTGCTGGTCCTGGCGGGCTTCTCCCCGCTCGGCGTCGACGACGTCAGCGACGAGGAGCAGGAGAGCAGGCTCGGCCTGATCACGACGTACGTGATCAACTTCTGCTTCGTCCTGATCTGTCTGTTCAAGGGCAAGCTGCGGATGGCGGTGCTCGGCACCCTCGTCCCGTTCGTCGCGCTGGTCGGCGCGATCCGGCTGGCCCGCCCCGCGTCCCCGTGGGCCCGGCGCTTCTACGGCCACCGCCACCGGACCCGCTCCCGGGCGATGCTGCGGGCCTACCACCACGATGTGCGCTGGGCCGGGCCGCGCCGGAAGTTCCAGGACCTCATCGGCGGCGCCCCGGACCGGGTCCCACTTCCGCCGGCCCGCAAGTCCTGACCACCGTGCCGGGGTTCCGGGAGCCGCGCCGCCGCCCGAGCCACTCCCGTACGCCGCACACCACCAGGACGGCGGCGATGGCGGCCAGATGTTCACGGCCCGCCAGGTTGTCCTTGACCAGGACCTCCACCACCATCGCGAGCACCACCAGCGCCCCGGTGAACCAGGCGCGCCGCTGGTGGCAGACGTACACCGCGAGCCCGACGACCGCCGCCGACGGGCCGGTGTCCACCACCTGGGCGTCGGAGGCGGGCAGCCCCGGGAACGTCCCCGGCCCGAGGGCCACGCCGGCGCGGGCGTACAGCGTCCCGGCCAGCGTCGCCCCGTACGCCACAGCGAGCGTGCGCCACCGCCCCAGGCACACCTCCGCCACGCCGAACACCAACAGGATCTGGGCCAGCGCGCCCCACACCGGCAGGTCGAGCGCGGGCACGAACAGCGACAGCGGGGTCCGCAGGAGGGCGAGCGCAAGCGGGTCCTCGGCGCGTACGGCTCCGAGGTTCTGCACCGGGCGGTAGCCCCACGCCTGGTTCTGCGTCACCTGGATCACGGCCGTCAGCACCACCGCGGTCAGCGTCAGCGCGAGCGCCCGCACCCCGCGCCCGGCGAGCCGCTGCCGTACGGCGGTGAACAGCGGGCCCCACTCGCGTACGGCCGCCCGGCGCAGCGCCGGGAGACGGTTCATCCGCTCTTCACGAACAGCATGGAACGGGCCCCCGGTCGGTCGGTTCGTCGGTCGGTCGGATCTCTCCCGAAGACGGACCGGGGCGGAGCGGCGTTGAGCGGCGTCGGAGTGACGCCGGTCTCGTCCGCGCGGTGGCGGGACTCTCAGCCCCCGTCGACGGCCGACGCCTCCGCCTCCTCGGCTTCCTCCACGTCCTCGGGCTTCTCCGGCTCGCGCTCCGGGAGTTCGGCGGCCAGCGCAGCCGCGGCCTGCACCAGCGGCAGGGCCAGCAGCGCACCGCTGCCCTCGCCCACCGTCACCCCGTGGTCCAGCAGCGGGGTCAGCGCCATCCGGTCCAGCGCCTTCGACTGCGCGGGTTCCCCGCTGACCTGACCGGCCAGCCACCAGTCCGGCGCCCGGAACGCCGCCCGCTGTGCCACCAGCGCGCAGGCCGCCGAGACGACCCCGTCCAGGATCACCGGCATCCGGCGCACCGCGCTCTGCAGCAGGAACCCCGTCATCGCCGCCAGATCCGCCCCGCCCGACGTGGCCAGCAGCTCCACCTGGTCGCCCAGCACCGGCCGGGCCCGGCGCAACGCGTCCCGGATCGCCGCGCACTTGCGCATCCACGCCAGGTCGTCGATGCCCGCGCCACCGCGCCCGGTCACCACGGAGGCGTCCGTTCCGCAGAGCGCGGCGACCAGGGTGGCCGCCGCCGTCGTACCGCCCACGCTGAGGTCGCCGAGCACCACCAGATCGGTGCCGGAGTCCGCCTCCTCGTCGGCGATCGCCATGCCGAGGCGGATCGCCTGCTCGGCCTCCTCGGCGGTCATCGCGTCCTCGACGTCGATCCGCCCCGAACCCCGCCGCACCCGGTGCCGCACGACGGACTCGGGCAGCAGCTCCGGATCGCAGTCCAGGGAGACGTCCACGATCCGCGCCGGCACCGAGAACCGCCGGGCCAGCACGGCGACCGGGCTCGCCCCGTCCAGGACGTTCCGCACCAGCTCGTACGCGCCGCCCGCCGGCCGGCCCGAGACGCCCAGCTCCGCCACCCCGTGGTCACCGGCGAAGAGCACCAGACGCGGCTGCTCCACAGCCCTGACCGGCACGGACTGCTGCGCGGCGCTGAGCCACTCGCCCAGCTCGTCCAGGCGCCCGAGCGCTCCCGGCGGGACGGCCAGCCGCTCGCGCCGCTCCTCGGCATCGCGCCGCACACCCCCGTCGGGGCGTTGGATCAGGTCGGAGAAGTCGTCCAGGTTCACGGAGGTCTGCCTCGCGGGTCGTCAGGTCGGTCCGGGTCCGGGAACCCTGCGGGCCCCCGCCCGGAACAGTACCGGTCGGCCCACGGCAGCCGGGGTCCCGAGCACTGCCGCCCCCTCACCCCCGCAGCACCAGCACCTGCCCCGCCACCACCAGCAGCACCTGCTCGCACTCGGCCGCCACCGCCGCGTTCAGCCGCCCCAGCTCGTCCCGGAACCGCCGCCCCGCCGCCGTCGCCGGGACCACCCCCGACCCCACCTCGTTGGTCACCAGCACCACCGGCCGCCGGGTCCCGCGCACCGCGGCGACCAGCTCCGCGACCCGCTCCCGCAACGCCGCCTCGCCACCGTCGTGCCACCGCTCGTCCTCCCAGGCCCCCACCCGGTCCATCGCGTCGGTCAGCCACAGCGACAGGCAGTCGATCAGCAACGGAGGCCCGTCCGCCCCCAGCAGCTCGGCGAGCTCGCAGGTCTCCTCGGTCCGCCAGGCGCCCGGCCTGCGCTCCCGGTGCAGTCCGATCCGGGCCGCCCACTCCGGGTCCCCGTCGCGGCGGCCGCCGGTCGCCACGTACACCACCTCCGGGAACGTCTCCAGGCGCTGCTCCGCCTCCAGCGACTTCCCCGACCGGGCGCCCCCCGTCACCAGCACCCGGCGCGGCACGTCCGGCACCGCGTGGTACTCGCCCACCACCAGCGTCGTCCCGTCCGGCACCGCCCGCGCCCCGGCCGCCGCGAGCCGCCGCTCCAGCGCCGGGCCCGGCGGGGCGTCGTGGTCCAGGTGGACCGCGATCACCTCGGTCGTCGGGCCCACCGCCCCGGCCGCCCGCAGCCGGGCCACCGCGTCGGGGCGCCCGATTACATCGAGGACGACCATCTCGTACGGCCGCTCCATCCGCTCGGGCAGCCCGGCGGGGGCGGCGCCCGGCGGCAGGTACAGCAGCCGCTCGCCCTCCGGGGAGGTCACCTCGTACCCGGTCCCCGGCGCGTCCATCGCCACCGCCCGCACCCGGTGCCCGCTGATCAGCGTCAGGACCTGACCGTCCGGGACCCGCCCGGCGGGCGGCAGCGGGGCGGGCAGTTCGACGGCGGGCCCGTCGTGCGGGTGGGTCAGCAGCACCTGGCGGACCGCGCCCAGCGAACGCCCCGCACGGGCGGCCGCGAACATCGCGCCGGGGGTGAGGTCCAGCAGCAGCGCGTCGTCGACCAGCAACGCCGTCGCGGCCCGCGCCCACGGGCCGCGGGCCGACGCGCAGACCGCACAGGGGCAGGAGGGGCGCGGCAGCCCGTCGGGGGCTCCGGTGCCGAGCAGTGTCAGTTCCACACCTTGATCCTCCCGTGTCCCCGCTCAGGCTGCCCGCCCGGCTAGGCTTCGGGCAGCAACGTGACCCAGGAGGCGGACATGGCGTGGACGTGGCGGTTCGAGAAGTCCGACGGTACGGAGACGGAGCCGGCGCTGCAGCCGGAGGAGTTCACCACCCAGGGCGACGCGGAGTCCTGGATCGGTGAGTACTGGAAAGAGCTCCTGGAGGGCGGTGCCGCACAGGTGACGCTCTTCGAGGACACCACCAAGATCTACGGCCCGATGAGCCTGCAGGCCGACGGCGCCTGACACGCGAGCGGTCGAGAGGGGCGGTACGGGCGAACCCGTACCGCCCCTCTCGGACTCCGGGAAGGGTCAGATCTCCCCGAGCGTGACCTCCGCCGTCCGGCTGTCGCCGTCCCGCGTGTACGTCACGGTCACCTTCTCGCCCGGCTTCTCGCCCGCCAGCGCCTCGGAGAGCGAGGTGATCGTGGTGACCTCGGCGTCCCCGACCTTCGTGATGGTGTCCCCGGGCCGCAGCCCCGCGTCGGCCGCCGCGCCGCCCCGCTCCACGCTGACCAGCGCCACCCCGGCCGGGCGGTAGTTGTCGTCGACGACCGTGCGGCCGGTGATGTTGAGCGCCGCCCGGCCCGAGTCGGTGACCTTGCCGTCCTTGATGATCTGGTCGGCGACCGTACGCACCATCGAGACGGGGATCGCGAAGCCGATGCCGGGGGCCGCGCTGTCGCCCATCTGCGGGTCGGTCGCGGCCAGGGTCGGAATGCCGATCACCTGGCTGTCGAGGTTCACCAGCGCACCGCCGCTGTTGCCCGGGTTGATCGCCGCGGACGTCTGCACCATGTTGGCGATCGTCGCGCCCGTGCCACCGCCCGACCGGCTCTCGCTCACCGTCCGGCCGAGCGCGGAGACGATGCCCTGGGTGACGCTGCTGGACAGGCCCAGCGGCGAGCCCATCGCCAGTACGATCTGCCCGACCTCGACCTTCTCCGCGTCGCCGAACTCCGCGGCCCGCAGCCCGTCCGGCACCTCGTCGAGCTTGATCACGGCCAGGTCCTGCTCCGGGTAGGAGGAGACCAGCGAGGCGTTCAGCACCGCCTCCCCGGTGGCGACGCTGACCTTGAACGTCTTCTCGTCACCGACCACATGGGCGTTGGTGACGATGTGCCCCTTGTCGTCGTACACGATGCCGGAGCCGAGCCCCTCCGAGGCGTCGATCTGCACCACCGACGGCAGTACGTCGTTGATGACGCCCTGGTAGGCGTTCTCCAGATCGTCGGGGGCGCGCTTCACCGCACCCTGCGCCGTACCCGACGCACTGGCCTCGGGGGCCGGGGCCGCCGGACCCGTACCGGAGCAGCCGCCCGCCAGGGCGAGGGCGCAGACGGCCGCGGACAGGGGGAGCAGCAGCCTGCGCGCCCGGCTGCGGGAGGGGTGAGAGTCCATGTCCGAAAGTCTCGTGGCGGGCCCGTTCGGGTGCCCGTGCTGATGGGCCGAACGGGCCTGCCGGCCTCCGGCTAGCCGCGCACCCCGCACAGATGCAGCAGCGCCGCCACACCCCGGTACGGGTCGGTCCGCCCGGCCCGGTCCTCCAGGGTGAGGACCCGCTCCAGCTCCTCGGCCGGCAGCTCCACGTCGTTGCCGACGTTGTCCGTGAAGACCCGCACCCCGTACCAGGCGTGCAGCGGCGCGGCGATCCCGGCGAGCGTGGCCCGCAGGGCGTCGAGCCGGTCGGCCCGCACGGTGAGGCCGAGGCGGTTGGTGTACGCGGCGGTGTCGAAGGCCGTCAGGGCCGCGCCGAAGTCACCGGCGAGCCCAGGGCGCATCGCGAGCGCGTCCGCGTTCCGTACGAGCAGGGAGAGCAGACCGCCCGGCGCCAGCATCCGGGCGAGCCCGGCCAGCATCGGGTCCGGCTCCTCGACGTACATCAGGACGCCGTGGCACAGCACCACGTCGAAGCTGCCCGGCAGGAAGTGCACGCCGGTCTCGCGGCCGTCGCCCTCGATCAGCCGGACCCGCTCCCGGATCCCCTCCGGCTCGCTCGCCAGGGACGCCCGGGCCGACGCCAGCATCTCCGCGTCCGACTCCAGACCGGTCACCGAGTGACCGGCCCGCGCCAGACGCAGTGCCTGGGTGCCCTGGCCCATGCCGACGTCCAGGACACGCAGCCGCCGGCCCACCGGGAACCGCCCGGCTATCTGCTCGTCCAGCTGCCGGGCGACCAGCTCCTGACGGACCTTGTTGCGTACGCCGTCGAGACCCGCCAGCCATGCCGAGGAGACCCCGGTGAAGCCGGAGGCCTCCGTGCTCAGGGCCGCTCTCCGCGCTTGACCTGCGGCTTCGGCAGACGCAGTCGGCGCATCTGGAGCGTGCGCATCAGGCCGTACGCCACGGCTCCGCGCTTCGGCGTGTCCGGGAAGCGCTCGCGGAGCTGCTTCTTCAGGCGGATCGACAGGCCGATCGAGTCGATCACGATCAGGATGATCACGCCGAGCCACAGCAGCAGCGAGATGCTCTGGATGTTCTGCACCTGGATCACGCTGAGGATCAGGATGATCACGGCGAGCGGCAGGAACCACTCGGCGATGCAGAAGCGCGAGTCCACGTAGTCGCGGACGAAGCGCCGGACCGGGCCCTTGTCGCGGACCGGGAGATACCGCTCGTCACCCGACGCGAGCGCCTCGCGCTGCCGGGCCAGGTCGGCGCGGCGCGCTTCGCGCTGGCGCTTCATGGCCGCCTTGCGGTCGGCGGGCGCCGCGGACGCGGCACGACGCCGCTGCGTCTGGGCCTCGCTGCGCTTGGGGGTGGGGCGACCCTTGGGAGCCTGCGGGTCGCGGGGCTGCTGGGAGAGGTCCGCCGTCACCTTGTCGGTGGGGGCCTTCTCTGTCTTGGCACGGCTACGGAACACAAAACCCAAGGGTACGGGGTCGGTGCGCGGACCCCGCGACCCGGGCGGGCACGATCCGGCAACGGACGGGGTGCCCACAAGGGCCCTGACCGGCCCATACGGGCGTTTACCGGCTGTTCCGAAGTCCGTCACGGGCCGGTTCCGAAGTCTGGCGGGGACGGTCCCGGGGCCTCACCTACACCCTGGGCGGGAGCGTTCGCCCGCCGCACTCGTCCTTGGGGAGGAGCACATCGGTGCCCGAACAGTGCGGTAATAGAGGCAGGGCCCGTACTGTGGGTTCTATCGGGAGTGCTGGAGCTCAGTCCGTCAGAAGGGGGCGCGCGAAGCCCATGAGCGGTGTCATGAAGCGTATGGGGATGATCTTCCGCGCGAAGGCAAACAAGGCCCTTGACCGGGCCGAGGATCCGCGCGAGACCCTCGATTACTCGTACCAGAAGCAGCTGGAGCTGCTTCAGAAGGTGCGTCGCGGCGTCGCCGACGTGGCGACGTCCCGCAAGCGCCTGGAGCTGCAGCTGAACCAGCTGCAGGGCCAGTCGTCCAAGCTGGAGGACCAGGGCCGCAAGGCGCTGGCGCTGGGCCGCGAGGACCTGGCGCGCGAGGCGCTGTCACGGCGCGCCGCCCTCCAGCAGCAGGTCACCGACCTGGAGACGCAGCACACCACGCTCCAGGGCGAGGAGGAGAAGCTCACCCTCGCGGCGCAGCGCCTCCAGGCCAAGGTCGACGCCTTCCGCACGAAGAAGGAGACCATCAAGGCCACCTACACCGCGGCCCAGGCCCAGACCCGGATCGGCGAGGCCTTCTCCGGCATCTCCGAGGAGATGGGCGACGTCGGCCTCGCGATCCAGCGGGCCGAGGACAAGACGCAGCAGCTCCAGGCGCGGGCCGGTGCCATCGACGAGCTGCTCGCCTCCGGCGCCCTGGACGACCCGACCGGCACGGCGAAGGACGACATCGCCGCCGAGCTGGACCGGATCTCCGGCGGCAGCGACGTGGAGCTGGAGCTCCAGCGCATGAAGGCCGAGCTGGCGGGCGGCTCCTCGTCCTCGCAGCAGGCCATCGAGGGCGGCGCCCAGGACGGTTCCCAGCAGTCGCAGCAGTCGTCCCCGCACAAGTTCGACAAGCAGTAAGGGCAGCGTCATGATCGTACGGATCATGGGGGAGGGCCAGGTCAAGCTGGCCGACAGTCACTTCGTCGAGCTGAACGAACTCGACGACGTCCTGCTCAAGGAGATGGAGAGCGGCGACGGCCCCGGCTTTCGCACGACCCTCCACGCACTCCTGGACAAGGTGCGCGAGCTCGGCACTCCGCTGCCGGACGACTCCCTGGAGCCGTCCGAGCTGATCCTGCCGGCGCCCGACGCCACCCTCGAAGACGTGCGCGCCATGCTCAGCGACGACGGGCTCATCCCCAACTGATCCACGGGACGCCCACCAGCACCCCCTGCCCCGCGTCCGGTCCGCCGGCTGCGGGGCAGCAGTGCTTCAGCCCGCTTCCGGACCGGGCCGGCCACTGCCCGTGCTTGTCGGGGAAGGCACGCCGCCGACGACCGGCCGCGTACCGTTGCTGGACGTGACCACCCTCTCGTCCGGCTTCGCGCGCGCCCGCCGCTGGCTGCGGGACCATCCGCTCGCCTTCGACGCGACCCTGGCGTTCTGCACCCTCGTCGCGATGATCTGCAGCTCGTTCACCGATCCGGGCGACGGCCACGGGCCGCCCGCCTTCGGGGCCCGTACCCCCGAGCTGTTCAGCGTGCTCCTGATGACCCTCACCGCCGCGGCCCTCGTCCTGCGGCGCCGCCGACCGATGCAGGTCCTCGCCGTCACCGCGGCGCTCGCGGCCGTCGAGTACGTCCTGATGGACCCGCCCGCCCCGGTGGTCATGAGCACCGTCATCGCCCTCTACACCGTCGCCTCGCGCACCGACCGCCCGACGACCTGGCGGGTCGGGCTGCTGACCATGGGAGGGCTCACCGCGGCCGCGATGGTCTTCGGCTCGACCCCCTGGTACAGCCAGGAGAACTTCGGCGTCTTCGCCTGGACCGGTCTCGCCTCCGCCGCCGGTGACGCCGTACGCAGCCGGCGCGCGTTCGTCGACGCCATCCGGGAGCGGGCCGAGCGGGCCGAGCGCACCCGGGAGGAGGAGGCCCGCCGCCGGGTCGCCGAGGAGCGGCTGCGGATCGCCCGGGACCTCCACGACGTCGTCGCCCACCACATCGCCCTGGTCAACGTCCAGGCCGGGGTCGCCGCCCACGTCATGGACAAGCGCCCGGACCAGGCCAAGGAGGCGCTCGCCCACGTCCGCGACGCCAGCCGCTCCGCCCTCAACGAACTCCGGGTCACCGTCGGCCTCCTGCGCCAGCAGGGCGACCCCGAGGCGCCCACCGAACCGGCCCCCGGGCTCGCCGTCCTCGGCGAACTGGTCACCACCTTCCGCAACGCCGGGCTCCCCGTCGAGGTGGCCTGCGCCGACCGCGACCGGCTGCCCGCCGCCGTCGACCTCGCCGCCTACCGGGTCATCCAGGAGGCCCTCACCAACGTCCGCAAGCACGCGGGCGCCGGGGCCAGGGCCGAGGTGAGCGTCGTACGGGTGGGGGCCACCGCCGAGGTCACCGTGCTCGACAACGGCCGGGGGAGCGCCGGCCGGCGCCCCGGGACCGGACCGGCAGGCGGGACCGGACCGGACGGCGGCGGCCCGGGCGACGGCGACGGGCAGGCCGGCGGCGGCCACGGCCTGGTCGGCATGCGGGAACGCGTCACCGCCCTCGGCGGAGCCCTCACCGCGGGGCCTCGGTACGGCGGCGGCTTCCGGGTGCATGCGATCCTTCCGGTCGAGGCCCGCACGGGTGAACCGGACCGGCCGGGCACAGCGGGCGGGACGGGGCTCCGCCGATGACCCAGCCGACTCCGGCATCGACGCCCGACGCGCGGGAAGCGCCGATCAGGGTGCTGCTCGCCGACGACCAGGCGCTGCTGCGCAGCGCGTTCCGGGTGCTGGTGGACTCCGAGCCGGACATGGAGGTGGTCGGCGAGGCCGCCGACGGGGCCCAGGCCGTCGAGCTGGCCCGCGCCACGGGCGCCGACGTGGTGCTCATGGACATCCGGATGCCGGGCACCGACGGGCTCGCCGCCACCCGCATGATCAGCGCCGACCCGGAGCTGGCCGCGGTGCGGGTGGTCATGCTCACCACCTTCGAGGTCGACGAGTACGTCGTCCAGTCACTGCGCGCCGGGGCCTCCGGATTCCTCGGCAAGGGCGCGGAGCCCGACGAGCTCCTCAACGCCATCCGGATCGCCGCGGCCGGCGAGGCGCTGCTCTCCCCGGCGGCGACCAAGGGGCTCATCGCCACGTTCCTGGCCCAGGGCGGCAGTTCGGAGGAGGGGCCGGACAGTGCGGAGTACGCGGAGCGGCTGGCGGCGCTCACCGGCCGCGAACGCGAGGTGCTGGTGCAGGTCGCGGGCGGCCACCCCAACGACCGGATCGCCGAGCGGCTGGAGGTCAGCCCGCTCACCGTCAAGACCCATGTGAACCGGGCGATGGCGAAACTGGGCGCCCGGGACCGGGCGCAATTGGTGGTCATCGCCTACGAATCGGGCCTGGTGCGTCCCCGCGCGGACTGACCCGGGGGCGGCACGGGTGTACGGCGGTGTACTCCACCTGCGGTATGCGCGGCATAAGAAAGCAGCCCGGCGGGCGACGTTTCGGCTCTGCGGAGCGGAGATCGTAGGACTGGGCTGGAGGGGTGGTCCCCGACGGGGCTCCCGATGCGATCCCCGGTGTTCTCCTCTCCCCGCCCTCTGCCGCGTACGCCACAGAAGAGAGACCCACCCATGTCCTGGCTGTCCAGATTCAGCCTCGCGCAAAGGGCCCTGATCGGGCTGATCTCGATCGTCGCGCTGGTCTTCGGCGCGATAGCCATCCCGCAGCTCAAGCAACAGCTGCTGCCGACCATCGAACTGCCGATGGTCTCGGTGCTGGCGCCCTACCAGGGTGCGTCTCCCGATGTGGTCGAGAAGCAGGTCGTCGAACCGCTGGAGAACTCCCTCAAGGCCGTCGACGGCGTCGAGTCCGTCACCTCCACCGCCAGCGAGGGCAACGCCCTCATCATGGCGACCTTCGACTTCGGCGACGAGGGCACCAAGCAGCTCGTCGCGGACATCCAGCAGGCGGTGAACCGGGCCCGCGCCCAGCTGCCCGCCGATGTCGACCCGCAGGTCATCGCCGGTTCCACGGACGATATCCCGACCGTGGTCCTCGCCGTCACCTCCGACGAGGACCAGCAGACGCTGGCCGACCGGCTCGACCGCACGGTCGTCCCGGCCCTCCAGGACATCGAGGGCGTCGGCCAGGTCACCGTGGACGGCGTCCAGGACCTCCAGGTCTCCGTCGTCCCCGACGACAGGAAGCTCGCCGCGGCCGGTCTGAACGCGGGCACGCTCGCCCAGGCCCTCCAGTCGGGCGGCGCCACCGTCCCGGCCGGTTCCTTCTCCGAGTCCGGCAAGAGCCGCACCATCCAGGTCGGCGGCGCCTACACCTCGCTGAAGCAGATCGAGGACCTCCAGGTCGTCGCCAAGGACCCGGCGGGCGGCGCGGACCAGCCGGGCAAGGCGGTGCGCCTCGGTGACGTGGCCGAGGTCGAGCAGGAGCCGTCCACGGCGGTCTCCATCACCCGCACCAACGGGAAGCCGAGCCTCGCCGTGATGGCGACGATGGACAAGGACGGCAGCGCCGTCGCCATCTCGGACGCCGTCAAGGACAAGCTCCCCGACCTCCGCAAGGACCTCGGCGCCGGCTCCGATCTCACCGTCGTCTCCGACCAGGGCCCCGCGGTCTCCAAGTCGATCTCGGGTCTGACCACGGAGGGCGCGCTCGGCCTGGTCTTCGCGGTCGTCGTGATCCTGGTCTTCCTCGCCTCGATCCGCTCGACGCTGGTCACCGCGGTCTCCATCCCGCTCTCGATCGTTCTCGCGCTGATCGTGCTCTGGACCCGCGACCTGTCGCTCAACATGCTCACCCTCGGCGCGCTCACCATCGCCATCGGCCGGGTCGTCGACGACTCGATCGTGGTCCTGGAGAACATCAAGCGTCACCTCGGCTACGGCGAGGAGCGCCACGCGGCGATCATCAACGCGGTCAAGGAGGTCGCCGGAGCCGTCACCTCCGCGACCCTCACCACCGTCGCGGTCTTCCTGCCCATCGGCCTGGTCGGCGGCATGGTCGGCCAGCTCTTCGGCTCGTTCTCGCTGACCATCACCGCGGCGCTGCTGGCCTCCCTGCTGGTCTCGCTCACCGTGGTCCCGGTCCTGTCGTACTGGTTCCTGCGCGCGCCCAAGGGCACCCCCGAGGACGCGGCGGAGGCCCGTCGCCTGGCCGAGGAGAAGGAGGCGGCCAGCAGGCTCCAGCGGATCTACGTCCCGGTCCTGCGCTTCGCGACCCGCCGCCGGATCACCAGCCTCGTCATCGCCGTCGCCGTGCTGCTGGGCACCTTCGGCATGGTCCCGCTGCTGAAGACGAACTTCTTCGACGCCGGCGAGCAGGAGGTCCTGACCGTCAAGCAGGAACTCGCCCCCGGCACCAGCCTGGAAGCCGCCGACGAGGCCGCCCGCAAGGTCGAGAAGGTCCTGACCGACGACAAGGGTGTCAAGGACTACCAGGTCACCGTCGGCTCCTCCGGCTTCATGGCCGCCTTCGGCGGCGGCACCGGCTCCAACCAGGCCTCCTACCAGGTCACCCTGAAGGACGCCGCGGACTACGAGGACGCCCAGGACCGTATCGACGAGGCCCTCGGCAAGCTCGACGGCATCGGCGACACCACCATCGCCGCGGGCGACGGCTTCGGCTCCCAGGACCTGAGCGTCGTGGTCAAGGCCGCCGACGCCGACGTCCTGAAGAAGGCGTCCGAGGCGGTCCGTGACGAGGTCGCCACTCTCAAGGACGTCACCGACGTCCAGAGCGACCTGGCGCAGAGCGTCCCGCGCATCTCGGTCACCGCCAACGACAAGGCGGCCGCCGCCGGATTCGACTCCGCCGCCCTGGGCGGGATCGTCGCCGGAGCCGTCCGCGGTACGCCCGCCGGCTCCGCGACGCTGGACGACACCGAGCGCGACATCGTCATCCGGTCCTCGAAGCCGGCCGCCACCGTGGCCGAGCTGAAGGCCCTGCCGCTCGGCCCGGTCAAGCTCGGCGACATCGCCGACGTGAAGGTCGTCCCCGGCCCGGTCTCGATGACCCGGATCGACGGACAGCGCTCCGCGACGGTCACCGCCAAGCCCGTCGGCGACAACACCGGCGCGGTCAGCACCGATCTCGCCGCGAAGATCGACGCCCTGGACCTGCCGGAAGGCGCCACCGCCACCATCGGCGGCGTCACCGAGGACCAGAACGAAGCGTTCATGCAGCTCGGCCTCGCCATGCTGGCGGCCATCGCGATCGTCTTCATGCTGCTGGTGGCCACCTTCCGGTCGCTCGTCCAGCCGCTGATCCTGCTGGTCTCCGTGCCGTTCGCGGCGACCGGCGCGCTGGCCCTCCTGCTCATCACGGGCACCCCGCTCGGCGTCCCCGCGATGATCGGCATGCTGATGCTCATCGGCATCGTGGTCACCAACGCGATCGTGCTGATCGACCTGATCAACCAGTACCGGGCCCAGGGGCTCGGGATCATGGAGGCGGTCATCGAGGGCGGCCGCCACCGCTTCCGCCCGATCATCATGACGGCGCTCGCGACCATCTTCGCCCTGCTCCCGATGGCGCTCGGCGTCACCGGCGAGGGCGGCTTCATCTCGCAGCCGCTGGGCGTCGTGGTGATCGGCGGTCTGATCAGCTCCACGCTGCTGACCCTGCTGCTCGTGCCGACGCTGTACGCGATGGTCGAGCTGCGCAAGGAGCGCCGCGCCAAGAAGAAGGCCGCCAAGCGCGCGGCCAAGGCCGGTGTCCCGGACCAGCCGGAGCCGGAGGAGGCCCGCGAGGCCGAGCCCGCGCAGGCCTGACCAGAAGGAGAGACAGGGGCCCGTCCCACGCGCTCGCGTGGGACGGGCCCCTGCCGCGTACGGCTGCGCTCACGCGCGTACGGCTGCGTGTACGGCCGTCAACGGGCGACTCTCAGGCGTCCCCGCCCAGCGCCCGGACGATCCGGTGCCCCATCTCCTTGCGCTGCTCGGGCAGCCGGGCGCTCAGGGTGACCGTCTCCCGCACCAGCCGGGCCCGGGTCTCCTCCGGGGCCGTGTGGAGGAGCGCGGCGAGGTCGTCCGGCTCGAAGCCCTCGGTGGCCCCCGCGAGGACCAGGGCCACCTGGGCGTGGGTGAGCGAGGAGAGCCGGTCGCCGAAGACCTGCCCCTCGATACCCCCGCCGTGCATCAGCGCGACGCCGTCCCCGGCCTCCAACGCCCGTTCCACGTAAGCCTGGAGGGCCGCGCGGTCCTCGACGAGACGGTAGGCGGAGTCCAGTCCCCCGGTACGGCCGATGTCGAGCATCGCGACATGGGCCAGCGGGGTGTCCCCGGGCGGCTGGACGGTCAGGAGGCGCGGGTGCTCCTCCAGGTAGGCCCGCGACTCCTTCCAGTCCGCGCACTCCAGCCACTGGGCCAACTGCTCCTGGAGGATCAGCGGATCGTAGGCGGCGGTCACCCCGTGGAGGAGGACGGCCTCGCGGAGCAGGGCGTGCCGCTGCGCACCGCGCGGATGCAGAACGGCCAGCTCGTCCAACGCCACCGCCGCCTGCTCGCCGCCGAGAACCTCGGCGTTCCGCGACCAGAAGTCGCGGGAGCGGGGCCAGTTCGGCGCGAACATCCAGGCGCTGACGGTGTCCAGGGTCTCCCGGGACAGACCGAGCCAGTCCGGCACGGGCGTGAACGTCTCGTCCTCCCACGCCGTGCGCACCGCCGCGCTGTCCCCGTACGCGCGGAGCGCCTGCCGGGCCCGCACGGTCACGGCGTCCGCGCCGCCGACCCGCTCCGCGTCCTCGTCGAGCCGGTTCACCAGCTCGCCCACCCCGGTCGCGGGCCAGGGCTCGGGGCAGCGCAGCAGGAAGGCGCTCCGCTCCACGGCCAGGCGCCGGGCGGCCGAGGGACCGGCCTCGGAGAACTCCTTGACGGTCTCGTCGAACTCCTCGATCGCCGCCGCGTGTTCGCCGGTACGGGCGAGGGCCCGGCCCAGGTCGTCCAGGGCGGAGACGAGACCGGAGACGAGGGGGGCGTCCGGGGCGCCGCCGGGGGTCTCCAGCGCCAGGGACCGGTGCAGGGCCACGGCCTCCCGGAACGCCTCCGCCGCCCCCTCGTCGTCGCCGCTCCGCTCCAGAAGCGTGCCGAGCACCTGGAGGGCGCGGGCCAGCTCGGGCAGCAGGCCGTCCCCCCGGTCGCGCAGCAGCTCGACGGCCTCCCGCGCCGGGGGCAGGGCCTCTTCCGGGCCACCGTCGGCGGCCGGGCTCCCGGCGAGGGTGCCCAGCGCGGCGGCGAGGCCGGCACCGAGGGCTTCGGGGAGCTCCGCGGCCAACTCCCGGTACAGGGCGACGGCTTCCTCCGCGATCCGGCGGCCCGCCGGGTCGCCGGATCGGTCGAGATGAGCGGCGAGACCGTCGAGCGCCGCGGCCAGCTCCGGACGGAACTCGGGCCGCCGGGCGGCGAGTACGCGGAAGCGGCTGCGCGCCTCCTGGGCCGCCTCGATCGCCCCGAGGGGGTCGCTCACGGCCGCGCGATGGTGGCCGAGGGCGTGGAGAGCGGCGGCGAGCCGGGGAAGGAAGGCGTCGGGCTCCGCCTCGGCGAGCTCGCGCAGGAGCTCGACCGCCTCCTCCGCACAGGGCACGACGTCCACGACCTGACCGGCGTCCGCGAGCCGCGAGGAACAGTTCAGGAGGTACGCCGCGAGCGCCGGGACGGACGCGCCCGGCGCTTCCTCCTCGACCAGCTCGCGCTGGAGCCGTACGGCCTGCTGCGCGAACGGCAGGGCGGCCGCCGGGTCGCCGGTGTCGGCGACCCGGTCGCCCAGGGCCCCCATGGTCAGGGCCAGTTCCGCCTGGTACTCCCCGGGGCGCTTCATGCCGAGCTCGGCGTAGATCCGGGCGGCCTCCTTCGCCGGGGCCAGGGCGCCGGTGCGGTCCCCGGCGGCGGCGCGGAGGCCGGAGAGCCGGTGCAGGGCCCCGGCGAGCGCGGGCAGCCCGGCGGCGGGCTCCCGCTCGGCCTCGCCCCGCCGGTCTCGTACGTCCGCCTCCGCGCGCGCCAACGCCTCGGTGGACGCTTCCCCGGATTCCGCCGCACCCGTCTCCTCGCCCGCACCGGTCCCACGGTCCCCGTGGTTCATGTCCGCCCCACCGTCCTCGCTGTTCTCACCCGCGCGAGTATTCGCTGCGGTGCGTAGCAGCGTAGTTACGCGGTGATGTCACCCGTCGCTGTATGGCGGAACCGGCCGGACCGGGGGGCGCATCCCGGCCACGGCTCCCGGCGCACGCGAAAGCCACGGCTCCCGGCGCACGCGAAAGCCACGGCTTCCGGCGCACGCGAAAGCCCCGGCACGCCGACCAGCGGCATACCGGGGCTCCCGGGCGTTCCGGACCGCACAGGGCGTCCCGGAACGGATACGCGTTACGGCAGCGCCAGCATCCGCTCCAGCGCGAGCTTGGCGTACTTCTCCGTCTCCGGGTCGACCTCGATCCGGTTGACCAGCTTGCCGTCGGCCAGCGACTCCAGGGTCCAGACCAGGTGCGGCAGGTCGATGCGGTTCATCGTCGAGCAGAAGCAGACCGTCTTGTCGAGGAAGACGATCTCCTTGTCCTCGGCGGCGAAACGGTTCGCCAGGCGGCGTACCAGATTCAGCTCCGTGCCGATGGCCCACTTCGAGCCGCGCGGGGCCGCCTCCAGGGCCTTGATGATGTACTCCGTCGAGCCCACGTAGTCCGCGGCGGCGACGACCTCGTGCTTGCACTCCGGGTGCACCAGCACGTTGACGCCGGGGATCCGGGCGCGCACGTCCTCGACCGACTCGACCGAGAAGCGGCCGTGGACCGAGCAGTGGCCGCGCCACAGGATCATCTTCGCGTCCCGCAGCTGCTCGGCGGTGAGGCCGCCGTTCGGCTTGTGCGGGTTGTAGACGACGCAGTCCTCCAGGCTCATCCCCATGTCCCGCACGGCCGTGTTGCGGCCCAGGTGCTGGTCGGGGAGGAAGAGGATCTTCTCACCCTGCTCGAAGGCCCACTCCAGGGCGCGTTTCGCGTTCGAGGAGGTGCAGATCGTGCCGCCGTGCTTGCCGGTGAAGGCCTTGATGTCGGCGGAGGAGTTCATGTACGAGACGGGCACCACCTGGTCGGAGACCCCGGCCTCCGTCAGCACGTCCCAGCACTCGGCGACCTGCTCGGCGGTGGCCATGTCGGCCATCGAGCAGCCGGCCGCCAGGTCGGGCAGCACGACCGCCTGGGCGTCGGTGGTCAGGATGTCCGCGGACTCGGCCATGAAGTGCACACCGCAGAAGACGATGTACTCCGCCTCCGGGCGCGCGGCAGCGTCGCGGGCCAGCTTGAACGAGTCACCGGTGACGTCCGCGAACTGGATGACCTCGTCGCGCTGGTAGTGGTGGCCGAGGACGAAGACCTTGTCCCCGAGCTTCTCCTTCGCGGCGCGGGCGCGCTCCACCAGGTCCGGGTCGGACGGGGAGGGGAGGTCGCCGGGGCATTCGACGCCGCGCTCGCTCCTCGGGTCCGCCTCGCGGCCGAGCAGCAGCAGCGCGAGGGGTGTGGGAGTTACGTCCAGGGGCTGGGCCGTGGTCACGTCACGCACCCTTTCTTCTCTGCGTTCTGCTCTGCGGCTTCGATGAACGCGCCTTTTCGTCTATTTGACGCTATCTATCATAGCCGCTTCGTGTCACTTTGACGATGCCGATAGCGTCGATGTGACGCATCCCCCGGGCGAGCGGGTGTGCGAGCATGAAAAGGAACAGACACGCGCTTGGCCCGGAATGATTCCGGGGCTGAGACGGTTGAACCGTCGGCAAGCAGTCCGTACAACCCGGGAGAGAAGCAGATGTCCGTATCGGACGAGACCACCACCGTGAGCGACGGCATCCTCCTGTCCGACGCCGCCGCAGCCAAGGTCAAGGCCCTGCTGGAGCAGGAAGGCCGCGAGGACCTGGCGCTGCGCGTCGCCGTTCAGCCCGGCGGTTGCTCGGGCCTGCGCTACCAGCTCTTCTTCGACGAGCGCTCGCTCGACGGCGATGTGGTGAAGGACTTCGACGGCGTCAAGGTCGTCACCGACCGCATGAGCGCCCCGTACCTGGGCGGCGCCTCCATCGACTTCGTCGACACCATCGAGAAGCAGGGCTTCACGATCGACAACCCGAACGCCACCGGCTCCTGCGCCTGCGGCGACTCGTTCAGCTAGGCGACTCGTTCAGCCAGGCGCCGCGAGCGGGAAGCACACGGCATACGGAGGCGGCCCCGGGATTCGTTCCCGGGGCCGCCTCCGTATGTACGTGCTGGGCGCGGGCCCGCCGTCAGCCGCGCGGCACCGCGCCGCCCGAGGCCGCGTCGATCACCGTGCGGTCGCCCAGCGGCTTCTCCAGCGTCACCGTCCGGGTCAGCTCCTTGGCGATCATGATGCAGGCCTTCTTGCCCTCCTGCGGCTTCTCCGTCACCGTGATCCGCACCTGGCCCGCGCTCTCCTTCGCGCTCGCCGTGTACGTACTGCACACCCCGCCCCAGAAGGTCACCTCAAGGGTCCGCCCGTCCGCTCCGTACGAGGTCACCTTCCGGTCCCCGGAGGGCGTCGTCGGCGCGTCCGGCTTCTCGATGAACTTCGGGTCCACCGCCACCTGTGTGACCGTGTTCTCCGGGCCGCCCGGCGCCTGGCGGACCGTGAAGAGCCAGGACGGCACCAGCGTCTGCCGGCCGTCCACGTAGTTCAGCGCGAGACCGAACACCGCGTCCTCGACCGTCTGCGTCACCGGCGCCCGCTTGCCGTTCGACGGCACGCACTGCGGATCGGCGGGAGGCTTCGGCTCGCCCTCCAGCGGTACGGGAGTGGCGCAGCCGCCGATGTCCCGGCCGCCGTCGCCCTTGCCCCGGCTCGCCTCGTTCAGCTGCTTCAGCGCCTCGTCCGCGCCGACCGCCGGGTAGGTGGCGCCCTTCTCCAGCGCCTTCAGATGCCCGCTGCCGCCGGTCACCTTGCCGTCCGGGCCCACCTGGACCCCGGTCGACCAGCCGTACGTCGGGAGCCCGTCGACCTTCGGGTCGGCGTTCACCACGCGGACGTCGCCCATGAGCTGGCCCGCGTTCAGTGCCGCGTCGTCCTGGCCGGTCGCCTTGAGCACCGGGGCCGCGGCCGCCTTCGCCGCCTTCTCGCTCACCGGGTCGCCGCCGGGCTCCGTGGCGCTGTTCGCGCACATCTTCCCCGGCTCGCAGGGCTGGGACGGGGTGGTGCGGGCGAACGTCCAGGTGCCCGGGGCCTGCTTGGCCACCTTCAGGAGCGCGCCGGGGCCGTCGTCGTCGCCGACCACCCACGAGGTGCCCTCGGTGCGGGGCGTGCCCGGGATGCCCAGCGCCTTCGCCAGCCGGGCGACGTCGGCCGACGCCACCGTGCCCTTCGCGTGGTGGACGGCCGCCTCGTCCGGGCCGTCGGGGAGTTCGCCCGCGGCCCGGTAGATCACGGGCGGGCCGCCCGGATCCGGTTCACCGGGGGCGATCCCGGCGGGCGGGGAGTCCGAGGCCGAGGACGGGGAGCCCGGTCCGTCCGCCGCGGTGTCCAGGGCCAGCATGGGGGCCGGCTTCTTCGCCGCCGCGGCGCTGTCGGCCCTGCCGCCGTCGCCCGAGGCGGTCGAGGCCCAGTACGCCCCGCCGCCCCCGGCCAGCAGCACGGCCGCGGCCACCGAGGCCACCGCGAGCGGCGGACGCCGCCGCCGGGGGCCGGTCACGTCGTTGTCGGGTCGCTCGGTGCTCACCGGATCGCTCCTTCGCCTGCGTTGCCGTCGCGGCGCCTACCGCGTGCCCCCGGACGGGGACACCGGTGGGACGGAGCCGAGGAGCGTACGGTTCCACCGGCCGGGGGAGACCCGGACGAGGGCACCGCACGATTCGCGCCGGAACCGGCACGGAAAGGCCGAAAGGCGATGCCGCCCGGCCCGTCCCTCGCCGGCCCCTGCCGGTCCTCGCCGGTCCTCAGTCCCCGTACTCGGACATCGCGTTGATCAGCCGCGCCGACGAGGGCGGTACCGTCACCCCGCTGATCAGGGACGGCTTCACCGGGACCGGGGCGCTCTTCACCGGCGCCCTCCAGTGCGGAGCCATCCGCGCGCAGTCACCGCGCAGTGCGGCCAGGCTCAATTCCGACTCGGGCAATGCGGTGTGCTTCGACATATCCGCACCGTAACCACGGTCGCACTCAGGTAGAAAGCCCTACTATCGGGTAGTTTTCCCTTTTCCTGGAGGTCGGGTCACCCGGTAGCGTGAACTGTCACGTCGTCCCGGAGGGCGCACTCACGGCCCTTCGCCTTCCGCAGGAGCAGTCTCCCCGTGCGTATTGCAGTCACCGGCTCGATCGCCACTGACCACCTCATGACCTTCCCCGGCCGCTTCGCCGACCAGCTGGTCGCGGATCAGCTGCACACGGTCTCCCTCTCCTTCCTGGTCGACAACCTCGACGTCCGCCGCGGCGGTGTCGCCGCCAACATCTGCTTCGGTATGGGCCTCCTCGGCACCAAGCCGATCCTGGTGGGCGCGGCCGGGGCCGACTTTGACGAGTACCGCGCCTGGCTCGACCGGCACGGCGTCGAGACCGGCTCGGTCCGTATCTCCGAGGTCCTGCACACCGCCCGCTTCGTCTGCACCACCGACGCCGACCACAACCAGATCGGCTCCTTCTACACCGGCGCGATGAGCGAGGCCCGCCTCATCGAGCTGAAGAGCGTCGCCGACCGCGTCGGCGGCCTCGATCTCGTCTCGATCGGCGCCGACGACCCCGAGGCGATGCTCCGCCACACCGAGGAGTGCCGCTCCCGGAACATCCCGTTCGCCGCCGACTTCTCCCAGCAGATCGCGCGGATGGACGGCGAGGAGATCCGCATCCTCCTCGACGGCGCCACCTACCTCTTCTCCAACGAGTACGAGAAGGGGCTCATCGAGTCCAAGACCGGCTGGAGCGACGAGGAGATCCTCTCCAAGGTCGGCCACCGCGTCACCACCCTCGGCGCCCGCGGTGTCCGGATCGAGCGGGTCGGCGAGCCGGTCATCGAGGTCGGCTGCCCCGAGGAGGACACCAAGGCCGACCCCACCGGCGTGGGCGACGCCTTCCGAGCCGGCTTCCTCTCCGGTCTCGCCTGGGGCGTCGGCCTGGAGCGGGCCGCCCAGGTCGGCTGCATGCTCGCCACCCTGGTCATCGAGACGGTCGGCACCCAGGAGTACACCCTGCGCCGCACCCACTTCATGGACCGCTTCACCAAGGCGTACGGCCACGAGGCCGCCGCCGAGGTCCAGCAGCACCTGGCCTGATGCGGCGCCTGGCCTGATCAGGAGAGCCGGCGGACCACATAGGCCGAACCCCGGTCCGCCGGCTCCTCGCCCACGTACTCCTGACCCCGCATCTCGCACCAGGCCGGGATGTCCAGCCGCGCCGCCTCGTCGTCGGCGAGCACCGTCACCGTGGCGCCCACCGCTACCTCCCCGATCACCTTTGCGAGTTCGATCACCGGGATCGGGCAGCGGCGGCCCAGCGCGTCGACCACCAGCGAGTCGGCGGGCCCGGGGGAGGGGGGCGCGGACGCCGGGGCCCCGAGCCGCTCCCGCACCTCCGCCACCACCCCGGGCAGCACCTCCAGGAAGCGGTCCACGTCCGCCCCGGCCGTACCCGGCGGCAGCGACACGCGGACGTTCCCCTCCGAGAGCACCCCCATCGCCTTGAGCACATGGCTCGGCGTCAGCGTGCTGCTCGTACAGGACGAACCGGATGATACGGAAAACTCCCTCCGGTCCAGCTCGTGCAGCAGGGTCTCCCCGTCGACATAGAGACAGGAGAAGGTGACCAGATGCGGCAGCCGCCGCACCGGGTCACCCACCACCTCCACATCGGGCACCCGCTCGGCCACCACGCTCCGGATCCGGTCCACCAGGGCCCGCAGCCGCACCGCCTCCGCCGCCGCCCCGTCCCGTACCGCGCGCAGCGAGGCCGCCGCCGCCACGATCGCCGGCAGGTTCTCGAACCCCGGCGCCCGCCCCGACTCCCGCTCCCCGGCCGGGCCTTGCGGCGAGAAGCGGGTCCCCTTGCGGACCGCGAGCAGCCCCACCCCGGCCGGTCCGCCCCACTTGTGCGCGCTCGCCGTAAGCAGCGACCAGCCCGCCGGGAGCGGCCCCCAGCCGAGCGACTGGGCCGCGTCCACCAGCAGCGGCACCCCGGCCCCGGCGCAGAGCGCGGCGACCTCGGCCACCGGCTGCTCGGTGCCCACCTCGTGGTTGGCCGACTGGAGGCAGGCCAGCGCGGTGTCCGCCCGCAGCGCCGCCGCGTACGCCGCCGGGTCCACCGCCCCGGACCGGTCCACCGGGACCTCGGTGCACGAACCGCCGGCCGCCTCGTGGGCCGCCGCCGAATGGAGCACCGACGAGTGTTCGACCGCCGAGTGGGCCAGATGGCGGCCGACACGCCGACGCCCCGAAAGAGCCCCGGCAATTCCCGCGTGCACCGCCGTGGTCCCGGACGAGGTGAAGACCAGCTCGTCGGGGCGGCACCCGACGGCCTCCGCGGCCGCCTCCCGGGCCGCGTCCAGGAGCAGCCGGGCCCGCCGCCCCTCCCGGTACAGACGGGCGGGATCGGCCCAGCCCTCGTCGAGCGCGGCAAGCAGCGCCTGGCGTGCGACGGGGTGCAGGGGGGCGGCGGAGGCGGCATCGAAGTAGGGCACCCCGCCACGCTAGCCCGCACCCGGCCCCACCTCGGCGGGGGCCGCTCCTCCCGGACGGGCGAGTGGGCGTCAGATGGGCTCCGGAGGCCCGCATTCCACCCCAAGGGGGTGTCGGGCGGCGCGTTGGGCACCCTCCCCGCGCGACCCCAAATAGCGTCCAGTAGGGTTTGGTCCGCATAAACATCCAAACCCCTGCCCGCGTCAGGGCCGGCGACCGACCAGAGACATACGGGCGCGCCGACCGTGCGGGCGAGACTCTCGGGAAGGCGCTACGTGAGTCCCAACGGCTCCGACCGCTCGTCGCGGCGCCCGATGCGGCGGAAGCTGCCGCAGGTGCTGACTGCGGGCCTGGTCCTGGCGACGGCCTCCGGTTGTTCATACAACTGGGAGGATTTTCCCCGCCTCGGTATGCCCACCCCGGTAACGGAAGAGGCCCCTCGGATCCTCTCCCTCTGGCAAGGCTCGTGGGCGGCAGCGCTCGTCACGGGTGTCCTTGTCTGGGGGCTGATCCTCTGGAGCGTCTTCTTCCACCGGCGTAGCCGGACCAAGGTGGAGGTACCTCCGCAGACCAGGTACAACATGCCCATCGAGGCGTTGTACACAGTGGTTCCCCTCATCATCGTCTCGGTGCTCTTCTACTTCACCGCGCGTGATGAGTCGAAGCTCCTTGAGCTCTCCGACAAGCCCGCCCACACCATCAACGTGGTCGGCTTCCAGTGGAGCTGGGGCTTCAACTACATCGAGAAGGTGGATGGCCAGCCCGCGGCGGGCCCCGAGGTCCCCAAGGAGCTCAACGCCATCCCCGACAAGTTCCAGAAGGACTTCCCCGAGGGCGCCGGCGGCGTCTACGACGTGGGCATCCCCGGGACCCGCAACCCGCAGAACGGCAACCCGGGTCCGACCCTGTGGCTGCCGAAGGGGGAGAAGGTCCGCTTCGTCCTCACTTCGCGTGACGTCATCCACTCCTTCTGGGTGGTGCCGTTCCTCATGAAGCAGGACGTCATTCCGGGCCACACGAACGTGTTCGAGGTGACCCCCAACCGCGAGGGCACCTTCATGGGCAAGTGTGCCGAGCTCTGCGGCGTCGACCACTCCCGGATGCTCTTCAACGTCAAGGTCGTCTCCCCGGAGCGTTACCAGCAGCACCTCAAGGAGCTGGCTGAGAAGGGTCAGACGGGCTACGTGCCGGCGGGGATCGCGCAGACGGACCCGGCCAGGAATGCGGAGAAGAACCAACTGTGAGCATCCTCAACGAACCTCAGGGTGCCGCTCCGGCAGACGACTCGTACGAGGACGAGCTGCCGGTACGGCGCAAGCAGCCGGGAAATGTCGTCGTCAAGTGGATGACCACCACTGACCACAAGACGATCGGCACGCTCTACCTGGTCACGTCGTTCGCCTTCTTCATCATTGGCGGACTCATGGCGCTCTTCATGCGCGCCGAGCTCGCTCGTCCCGGCACGCAGATCATGTCGAACGAGCAATTCAACCAGGCGTTCACGATGCACGGCACGATCATGCTGCTGATGTTCGCGACGCCGCTGTTCGCCGGATTCGCGAACTGGATCATGCCGCTGCAGATCGGCGCGCCCGACGTGGCGTTCCCGCGGCTGAACATGTTCGCGTACTGGCTGTACCTCTTCGGCTCGCTCATCGCGGTGGCGGGCTTCCTCACCCCGCAGGGCGCGGCCGACTTCGGCTGGTTCGCGTACGCGCCGCTGAACGACGCGGTCCGTTCGCCGGGCATCGGCGCCGATATGTGGATCATGGGTCTGGCCTTCTCCGGCTTCGGCACGATCCTCGGCTCCGTCAACTTCATCACCACGATCATCTGCATGCGCGCCCCCGGCATGACGATGTTCCGCATGCCGATCTTCACCTGGAACGTCCTGCTGACCGGTGTTCTGGTCCTGCTGGCCTTCCCGGTTCTCGCCGCCGCGCTCTTCGCGCTGGAGGCGGACCGTAAATTCGGTGCGCATATCTTCGACGCCGCCAATGGCGGCGCACTGCTCTGGCAACACCTCTTCTGGTTCTTCGGACACCCAGAGGTGTACATCATCGCGTTGCCGTTCTTCGGAATCATTTCCGAGGTCATCCCGGTCTTCAGCCGCAAGCCGATGTTCGGCTACATCGGTCTGATCGCCGCGACGATCGCCATCGCCGGCCTTTCCGTGACGGTGTGGGCGCACCACATGTACGTCACCGGCGGTGTGCTGTTGCCGTTCTTCTCCTTCATGACGTTCCTCATCGCCGTACCAACAGGCGTGAAGTTCTTCAACTGGATCGGAACGATGTGGAAGGGGTCGTTGTCCTTCGAGACACCGATGCTCTGGGCCGTCGGCTTCCTGATCACCTTCACCTTCGGTGGTCTGACCGGCGTCATCCTCGCCTCGCCCCCGATGGACTTCCACGTCTCCGACTCGTACTTCGTCGTCGCGCACTTCCACTACGTCATCTTCGGCACCGTGGTCTTCGCGATGTTCTCCGGATTCCACTTCTGGTGGCCGAAGTTCACCGGCAAGATGCTGGACGAGCGGCTCGGCAAGATCACGTTCTGGACGCTGTTCGTGGGCTTCCACGGCACGTTCCTGGTGCAGCACTGGCTCGGTGCCGAGGGCATGCCGCGGCGTTACGCGGACTACCTCGACGCCGACGGCTTCACCGCGCTGAACACGATCTCGACGATCTCCTCGTTCCTGCTCGGCCTGTCGATGCTCCCGTTCTTCTACAACGTCTGGAAGACCGCGAAGTACGGCAAGAAGATCGAGGTCGACGACCCGTGGGGTTACGGCCGTTCGCTGGAGTGGGCGACCTCCTGCCCGCCGCCGCGGCACAACTTCCTCACCCTGCCGCGGATCCGTTCCGAATCCCCGGCGTTCGACCTGCACCACCCGGAGATCACCGCGCTGGAGCAGCTCGGCCATGACTCCGAGTCGGACAAGGCCCTGGCCGGCGGCAAGGAGGCAGGCAAGTGAAGATCCAGGGACAGATGTTCATCTGGCTGAGCGTTTTCATCCTCGGCATGGCCGTCGTGTACGGCGTGTGGTCGAAGGAGCCGGTCGGCACCACGGCCCTCTTCCTGGCCTTCGGCCTGGCCATCATGATCGGCTTCTACCTGGCCTTCACGGCCAACCGGGTCGACGCGATGGCCCAGGACAACAAGGAAGCCGATGTCGCCGACGAGGCGGGCGAGCTGGGGTTCTTCTCCCCGCACAGCTGGCAGCCGCTCTCCCTGGCGGTCGGCGGAGCCTTCGCCTTCCTGGGCGTCGTCTTCGGCTGGTGGCTGCTCTACTTCTCCGCCCCCCTGCTCCTGATCGGCCTCTTCGGCTGGGTCTTCGAGTACTACCGGGGCGAGAACCGCACCCAGTGACACCGCGCAGGCGGTGACACGCGCTACACCACGAAAGGCCCGCGCCGCCGCAAGCGACGCGGGCCTTTCGCCCGTTTGCAGTCACTGAACGCGCTGCAACGGAGGAACCTTCCTAGCGTGGAGCGCATGAACCACACGCCACGCATCCGCACCGTAGTGAGCTGCACCCTCCTGGTCGTGACCCTCGCCGCGGGTGCGACCGCCTGTGGCTCGCCCGACGGCCACCCGCTCTCGACGAAGCCTTACGACGCGGGCGACCAGATCTCCTTCAACGGCCCCTCCGACCAGGAGAAGGCCGACCCCGACAAGCCCCTGGAAGTCACCGTCAAGGGTGACGACGGGCGCATCACCGACGTCAGCGCCGTGGACACCGGCGGCCGCCACCTCGCGGGTGAGCTCTCCGCCGACGGCAGGCGCTGGCGCTCCACCGCCCCGCTCGCGGCCGGCACCGGATACACCGTCAGGGTCTCCACCGAGAACGGCGACGGCGCCCCAGGCGTCCGTACGCTCTCCTTCGACACCTCCTCGCCCAAGAAGCTGCTGAAGGTCGCCTTCGGCCCGGAGGCGGGCACCTACGGCGTCGGACAGCCCATCACGGCGGAACTCAGCGCTCCGATCACCGACAAGGCGTCCAGGGCCACCGTCGAGCGCGCCCTGAAGGTCCGCTCCACCCCGGCCACCACCGGCTCCTGGTACTGGGTCGACGACAAGAAGCTGCACTACCGTCCGAAGGAGTACTGGCCGGCGAACGCCACCATCGAGGTGCGCTCCAACCTGGCCGGCATCAAGGTGACCAACGCGCTCTACGGAGCCGAGGCCAAGCCCCTCAAGCTCACCACCGGCGACCGGATCGAGGCCATCACCGACGCCTCGGACCACTCCCTGACGGTGTACCGCAACGGAGAAGTGATCAACACCATTCCGGTCACCACCGGCAAGCCCGGATTCTCCACCCGCAACGGGGTCAAGGTGGTGCTGGCCAAGGAGCAGTTCGTCCGGATGCGCGGCGAGTCCATCGGCATCGCCGCCGGCTCCTCGGAGTCGTACGACCTGCCGGTCTACTGGGCCACCCGGGTGACCTGGAGCGGCGAGTACGTCCACGCCGCCCCCTGGTCCACCGGATCCCAGGGCAACGCCAACGTCAGCCACGGCTGCACCGGAATGAGCACGAGCAACGCCGAGTGGTTCTTCGACACCGTGCGCATGGGGGACATCGTCAAGGTCGTCGGCAGCCAGGGCGAGGACATGGACCCGTTCGGCAACGGGTTCGGCGACTGGAACCTCTCCTGGGAGAAGTGGCAGCAGGGCAGCGCGCTCCACGAAGGGGCGCCGGACAGCCCGCAGACGCTCCGGACCGCCCGGCTGCGGCCCCACGTCTGACGACCAGGGCCCCGCAGGTGCCGAGAAAGCCCCCACGTCCTTCAACGGGCCGTGGGGGCTTCTCGGCCCTCAGGCGTCCGAGGCCGCTCTTCAGGCCTCCACGGCGAGCCGCTGACGCAGCAGCGCCGCCAGCGCGTCGGCGAACTCCACCGGGTCCACCGGCAGCGTCACGGCGGCCTCCGCGCGGCTCCAGGTGGCCAGCCACGCGTCCTGCGGGCGGCCGATCAGCAGGAGGACCGGCGGGCACTTGAAGATCTCGTCCTTGATCTGGCGGCAGACGCCCATGCCGCCGACGGGAGCCGTCTCCCCGTCCAGTACGCACACGTCGATGCCGCCGCCGTCCAGCACCTTCAGGACGGCCGGGAGCGTCGCGCACTCCAGGAACTCCACCGGTGGGACGTCCGCGGCAGGCCTGCGACCGGCTGCCAGCCTCACCTGCTCGCGGATGTTGGCGTCGTCGCTGTAGACCAGGACCGTGGCGGTCGCCTGCATTGTTCCTCCGTGACATCGACGTCGTCGGGGCTCTCGGGGCATGAACCGATGCGCGGATCGTACTCCGCCCGACCGGCCGTCAGCACCGGTAATGACGACGATCCGATGGGCCGTTCGGCGCAGGGCGGGACCCCTGCGGACGGTACGGACACACCGAACGGCACCCCCCGGGGTGAGGGCGGGATAAGCGACCGACATAATGTCGGTCGTGGCGACAGCAACGACAGTAGAAACCGGGCACGCGCACCCGTCGGTCAATCGGCCGAACCTCACCAGCGTCGGAACCATCATCTGGTTGAGTTCCGAGCTGATGTTCTTCGCGGCCCTCTTCGCGATGTACTTCACCCTGCGATCGGTGATGGGACCCGATTACTGGAAGGAGATGTCCGATCATCTGAACTTCCCGTTCTCGGCGACGAACACCACGATCCTGGTGCTCTCCTCACTCACCTGCCAGCTCGGCGTCTTCGCCGCCGAGCGGGGCGATGTGAAGAAGCTCCGCACCTGGTTCATCATCACGTTCGTGATGGGTGCGATCTTCATCGGCGGCCAGGTCCTGGAGTACACCGAGCTGGTCAAGGACGCGGGGCTCTCCCTCTCGTCCGACCCCTACGGCTCGGTGTTCTACCTGACCACCGGCTTCCACGGTCTGCACGTGACAGGCGGTCTCATCGCCTTCCTGCTGGTCCTCGGCAGAACGTACGCGGCCAAGAGGTTCACCCACGATCAGGCCACCGCCGCCATCGTCGTGTCCTACTACTGGCACTTCGTCGATGTCGTATGGATCGGCCTGTTCGCAACGATCTACATGATCAAGTAACCCGGGCTCGCACCCGCCCACCATCGACGCAGAAGATCCTGACACCGGGGTAATCCGTGAAAAAGCTCTCCGCACGACGACGCCATCCGCTGGCGGCGGTCGTCGTACTACTCCTCGCGCTGGCGGCTACCGGGGGGCTGTACGCCGCGTTTGCGCCTGCGGGCAAGGCGCAGGCCGATGAAACCGCCCAGTCCCTCGCCATCGAAGAGGGCAAGAAGCTCTACGCCGTAGGCTGCGCCAGCTGCCACGGAACCGGCGGTCAGGGCACCACCGACGGGCCGTCCCTCGTGGGCGTGGGCTCCGCCGCCGTCGACTTCCAGGTCGGTACGGGCCGGATGCCCGCGCAGCAGCCGGGCGCCCAGGTACCGAAGAAGAAGGTCATCTACAGCCAGGCTGAGATCGACCAGCTCGCGGCGTACGTCGCGTCGCTCGGCGCCGGTCCGGTCACCCCGACCGACAAGCAGGTCGACCCGGCGGGCGCGGACGTCGCCAACGGCGGCGAGCTGTTCCGTACCAACTGCGCCCAGTGCCACAACTTCACCGGTAAGGGCGGAGCCCTGACGGAGGGCAAGTACGCACCGGACCTCGAAGGTGTGAGCCCGAAGCACATCTACGAGGCCATGCAGACCGGCCCGCAGAGCATGCCCTCCTTCCCCGACACGGTGATGCCGGAGCAGGAGAAGAAGGACATCATCGCGTACATCGAGTCCGTGAACGGTGACGAGACGGAGAGCCCCGGCGGTCTGGCCCTCGGCGGCCTCGGTCCGGTCAGCGAAGGTCTGTTCGCCTGGATCTTCGGACTCGGCGCGCTCGTCGCAGTCGCCGTTTGGGTCGCGGCCCACACCGCTAAGGCCAAGAAGTCATGAGTAGCCAACAGATTCCAGAAGACAGCCTGCCCGCAGTGCAGGAGACCGCGCACGGCGCGGTCGAGGGTACGGACGACCCGTTCGCCGACCCGGGGCTGCCGGCTCACAAGCCGCGCATCCAGGACCTGGACGAACGCGCCGCGAACCGCTCCGAGCGGGCCGTCGCGCTCATGTTCACCCTCTCGATGCTGGCGACGGTGGGCTTCATCGCCTCCTACGTCATCTTCCCGGTGGACAAGATCGTCTACATCTGGCCGTTCGGCCACGTGAGCGCGCTCAACTTCTCCCTGGGGCTCACCCTGGGCGCGGCGCTCTTCTTCATCGGCGCGGGAGCCGTCCACTGGGCGCGCACCCTGATGTCCGACGTCGAGGTCGCCGCCGAGCGTCACCCGATCGAGGCAACGCCCGAGGTCAAGGCCCAGGTCATGGCCGACTTCGCGGCCGGTGCCGAGGAGTCCGCGATCGGCCGTCGCAAGCTGATCCGCAACACCATGTTCGGTGCGCTGGCCCTGGTGCCGCTCTCCGGTGTGGTCCTGCTGCGCGACCTCGGTCCGCTGCCGGAGAAGAAGCTCCGCAACACCCTCTGGGCGGAGGGCAAGGAGCTCATCAACATGAACACGATGACGCCGCTGCGCCCCGAGCACATCACCGTCGGGTCGCTGGCCTTCGCCATGCCCGAGGGGCTCGACCCGGAGTCGCACGACTTCCAGACGCAGATGGGCAAGGCCGCCCTGATGATCGTCCGCATCGAGCCGGACGACATCAAGGACAAGCGCCAGCGTGACTGGGCCCACGAGGGCATCGTCGCGTTCTCCAAGATCTGCACCCACGTCGGCTGCCCGATCAGCCTGTACGAGCAGCAGACGCATCACGTGCTCTGCCCGTGCCACCAGTCCACCTTCGACCTCTCCGACGGCGCTCGCGTCATCTTCGGTCCGGCCGGCCACCCGCTTCCGCAGCTGCGGATCGGTGTCAACAGCGAGGGCAACCTCGAGGCGCTCGGCGACTTCGACGAGCCCGTCGGTGCTGCCTTCTGGGAGCGCGGATGAGTACTGCGACAAAGAACCCCTCCGCCGCCGAACCGGCGAGCGGGCGCAAGGCTCCGGCCGGCGAGCGGGTTGCCGACTGGGCGGACGGCCGGCTGGGCATCTACGGCCTCGCCAAGGCCAACATGCGCAAGATCTTCCCGGACCACTGGTCCTTCATGCTCGGTGAGGTCTGCCTCTACAGCTTCATCATCATCATCCTCACGGGTGTGTATCTGACGCTGTTCTTCCAGCCGAGCATGGGCGAGATCGTCTACCACGGTCCGTACGAGCCCATGCAGGGCATCCGGATGTCCGAGGCCTACGCCTCGACCCTGAAGATCAGCTTCGAGGTCCGCGGCGGTCTGCTGGTCCGGCAGATCCACCACTGGGCCGCGCTGATCTTCCTGGCCGGCATGTTCGTGCACATGATGCGCGTCTTCTTCACGGGCGCCTTCCGCAAGCCGCGCGAGATCAACTGGCTCTTCGGCTTCCTGCTGTTCGTGCTCGGCATGTTCACCGGGTTCACCGGCTACTCCCTCCCGGACGACCTGCTCTCCGGTACGGGTGTCCGCTTCACCCAGGGCGCGATCCTGTCCGTGCCGATCGTCGGTACGTACATCTCGATGTTCCTGTTCGGCGGCGAGTTCCCCGGCCACGACTTCGTGGCCCGGTTCTACTCGATCCACATCCTGCTGCTGCCGGGCATCATGCTCGGCCTGCTGGTGGCCCACCTGATCCTGGTCTTCTACCACAAGCACACGCAGTTCGCGGGTCCCGGCCGGACCAACAAGAACGTCGTCGGCATGCCGCTGCTGCCCGTGTACATGGCGAAGGCCGGAGGATTCTTCTTCCTCGTCTTCGGCGTCATCGCGATCATCTCGGCCATCGCCACGATCAACCCGATCTGGGCCCTGGGCCCGTACCGGGTCGACCAGGTGTCCACCGGCGCCCAGCCCGACTGGTACATGGGCTTCGCCGAGGGTCTGGTCCGTGTGATGCCGGGCTGGGAGATCAACCTGTGGGGCCACACGCTCGTCCTGGGCGTGTTCATCCCGCTGGTCGCCTTCGGCCTGGTGCTCGGAGTCATCGCGCTCTACCCGTTCATCGAGTCCTGGATCACCGGCGACAAGCGCGAGCACCACATCCTGGACCGCCCGCGCAACGCCCCGACCCGGACCGCGTTCGGCGTCGCCTGGATCACGGCGTACTTCATCGGCCTCGTCGGCGGTGGAAACGACCTGTGGGCCACGCACTTCCACCTGTCGATCAACTCGATCACCTGGTTCGTCCGGATCTTCTTCTTCGCCGGACCGGTCATCGCGTTCATCGTCACCAAGCGGATCTGCCTCGGCCTCCAGCGCCGCGACAAGGAGAAGGTGCTGCACGGTCGCGAGACCGGCATCATCAAGCGCCTGCCGCACGGTGAGTTCGTGGAGATCCACGAGCCGCTCAGCCAGGAGCAGCTGCACACGCTCACGGCGCACGAGCAGTACAAGCCGCTCGAACTCGGCCCCGCGGTCGACGAGAACGGCGTCAAGCGCAAGATCTCCCCGGTCCAGAAGCTGCGCGCCAAGCTCAGCAAGGGCTACTTCGCCGACGGGAACCAGATCCCCAAGGCGACCGCCGAGGAGTACAAGGAGATCAGCGAGGGCCACGGCCACCACTGATCACCTGACCTGATCGCCACCGCGAGAGCCCCGTCCATCCGCTGGACGGGGCTCTTCGCGGTCCCCGGGGCTGGATAGGGTGGAGCCGATCCTTCTTTCCGGCTGTGGACCCTGGAGCGGACCATGAACGTTGTGACCCCGAACGGCGGCGACAGCGTGGCGGACCGTTCCTGGCCCGGCCTCCTGAACCCCCTGCTGCGCGGCGAGAACCTCAGTGCCGAGGAGACCTCCTGGGCCATGGACCGCATCATGAGCGGCGAGGCCACCGACGCGCAGATCGCCGGGTTCGCCGTGGCGCTGCGGGCCAAGGGCGAGACCGTGGACGAGGTCACCGGCCTGGTCCGCGCGATGTACGCGCACGCCAACACCATCGAGGTGCCCGGCCGCACCGTCGACATCGTCGGCACCGGCGGCGACCTCGCCAAGACCGTCAACATCTCCACCATGTCCGCGATCGTCATCGCCGGCACCGGCGCCAAGGTCGTCAAGCACGGCAACCGGGCCTCCTCCTCCGCGAGCGGCTCCTCCGACGTCCTGGAGAAGCTCGGCGTCAACCTGGAGCTGACCCCGCGCCGGGTGGTCGAGGTCGCCGAGCAGGCGGGCATCACCTTCTGCTTCGCCGTGAAGTTCCACCCCGCCCTGCGGTACGCCGCCAAGGCCCGCAAGGAACTCGGCGCGCAGACCACGTTCAACATCCTGGGCCCCCTCACCAACCCGGCCCAGGTGCGCTCCCAGGCCGTCGGGGTCGCCGACGCCCGGATGGCGCCCATCGTCGCGGGCGTGCTGGCCGACCGGGGCAACTCCGCCCTCGTCTTCCGCGGCGACGACGGGCTGGACGAGCTGACCACCACCGCCACCTCCCGGGTCTGGGTGGTGCGCGACGGCGCGGTCCGCGAGGAGGCGTTCGACCCGCGCGACGTAGGGCTGCCCATCGTCCCGGTCGACGCGCTGCGCGGCGCCGACGCCTCGTACAACGCCGATGTGGCCCGCCGCCTGCTGGACGGCGAGAGGGGCGCGGTACGGGAAGCGGTGCTGCTCAACTCGGCGGCGGCCCTGGTCGCCCTGGACCCGGGCCCCGGCACGCTGACCGAACAGCTCGCGACGAAGATCGCGGTGGCGGCCGAGTCCATCGACTCCGGGGCGGCCAAGCGGGCCCTGGAGCGCTGGGTGGCGGCCAGCAACGCCTGAAACACCTGAGCGGAGTCCCCGGCGCACACGGTGTGACCAAGGGCGCAGTCCGGATTCCGGACTGCGCCCTTGCGCGTGTGCATACGTATGGCAAGATGCTGCGCAGGTCATGAGTGACAGCGACTACGGCCCCGGCCCGCTGTCCGGCAACCCTCCGTCCGTGGCGGGGTGCCCCGGGTGAAGACCAGGCCGCAGGCAGCGAGGTCTGCGGCAAGCGCGGGCCCCTCGGCATCCAGCGGATGTCAGCCCCCGGGGTCCTGGTCCCTAGGGAGCCTTCTGTGAGCAAGCGAATGCGCTAGGGCTGACTGCCCTTCTTCCGCGCACCCTTTTTCCTTTCCCCTCCTTGCGCCGCCGCGCATCCGCCGGCGCGGGAATTTCGCCTGCCTGTTACGGGAGTTCGCCATGTCTGTCTCCACCGCTGCCCTCGACCCGTCGGTTTGTGCCCTGCTGCCCGTTCTGGGCCAGGACGTCACCGTTCCGCTCGTCACCGGCGGTGAAGTCACCTACGCCGCGCTCGACTACGCCGCCAGCGCCCCGGCCCTCCAGCGGGTCTGGGACGACGTCGCCGCGTACGCCCCGTACTACGGCAGCGTCCACCGCGGCGCCGGCTACCTCTCGCAGCTCTCCACCGACCTCTTCGAGAACAGCCGCCGCACGGTCGCCGAGTTCCTCGGCTGCCGCCCGGAGGACCAGGTGGTCTTCACCCGCTCCACGACCGACTCCCTCAACCTGCTGGCCGCCGCGATCCCCGCCAACTGCCAGGTCTTCGTGTACGAGACCGAGCACCACGCCTCCCTGCTGCCCTGGCGCGACGCCCAGGTCACCTACCTCAACGCGCCCCGCACCCCGGGCCAGGCGGTGGAGACCCTGGAGCGCGCGCTCGCCGACCGCGACCCCTACGGCCCGGCCCTCGTCTGCGTCACCGGCGCCTCCAACGTGACCGGCGAGCTGTGGCCGGTGCGTGAACTGGCCGCCGCCGCCCACGCGCACGGCGCCCGCATCGTCCTGGACGCCGCCCAGCTCGCCCCGCACCACCCCGTCGACGTCGCCGAACTGGACGTCGACTGGGTCGCGTTCTCCGGCCACAAGCTGTACGCGCCCTTCGGCTCCGGGGTCCTGGCCGGCCGCGCCGACTGGCTCCAGGCGGCCGAGCCGTACCTCGCCGGCGGCGGCGCGTCCCGCAAGGTCGCCCGGCGCGCCGACGGCGGCGTGGACGTCGACTGGCACACCACGGCCGCCCGCCACGAGGCCGGTTCGCCCAACGTCATCGGCGTCTACTCCATCGCCTCCGCCTGCAAGGCCCTCACCGAGGCGGGCTTCGACAACCTGGTCGCCCGGGAGCAGGAGCTGGTGTCCCGGGTCCGTGAGGGGCTCGCCGAGGTCCCCGAGGTGCAGGTGCTCTCGCTGTTCGGCGACGACGCGCCCCGGGTCGGCGTCATCTCCTTCGTGGTGCGCGGCTGGAACAGCTCGCACTTCGCCGCCGCCCTCTCCGCCGAGTACGGCATCGGCGTGCGCGACGGTCTCTTCTGCGCCCACCCGCTCGTGCGCACCCTCCTCGGCAGCGACCCGCAGGACCCGGGGGAGTGCGGCGCCCCCGAGGCCGAGCCGGGCGAGCGCTCGCTGAACGCGATCCGGGTGAGCTTCGGGGCCGGTACGCCCGACGAGCACATCGAGCGCTTCCTGCGCGCGGTGACCGAGCTGGTCCGCGAGGGCGCCCAGTGGAAGTACCGCACCGAGGACGGCCGCTGCGTCCCGGACCGCGGCGAGGCCGCACAGGTCTGAGGCAGGCGGAACACGTCGGCCGGGGACGGGCGCGTTGCCCGTCCCCGCCCGACGTACATCCGGAGTTACGCGTCGAGGCCGATGGCGAACGCCGCTTCCAGGTCGTGCTGGGAGTACGTACGGAACGCCACATGGGTGTCCGTGCCCTCGACGCCCGGGATCTTGCTGATCCGGCCGGGGATGATATCGGCGAGGTCGTCGTGGCGGGCGACCCGGACCATGGCGATCAGGTCGTAGGTGCCGGTGACGGAGAAGACCTCGCTGACGCTGTCCAGCGCGGCGATGGCCTCGGCGATCTCCGGAATCCGGTCCACACTGGTCTTGATGAGCACGATCGCGGTGATCACGGCTGGCTGTCTCCCTCGGTGGCCGTGGCTGGAACCTTCACTCTAGCCCTCCGCCCATACCGCACCCAGGCGTAGAGGAACCCCGCCGCGAACCCGGCCACATGCGCCAGATACGCCACGCCCGGCCCCGCGTCCGCGCCCTGCGCCGCCGCCCACTGGAGGGCGAACCAGAAGATCAGCACGATCCAGGCGGGAAAGCGCAGCGGCAGGAAGAAGAGGAACGGGAACAGGCTGGTCACCCGGGCCTTGGGGAAGAGGTACAGGAACGCGCCCAGCACCGCGGAGATCGCCCCCGACGCCCCGACCAGCGTCTGTGCGGAGTCCGCGTGCGCCGCCGCGTAACAGACCAGCGCCACATAGCCGCAGCCCACGTAGAACAGCGCGAACTGCACCCGCCCCATGCGCTCCTCGGCCATCGCCCCGAACACGTACAGGAACAGCAGGTTCCCCAGCAGGTGCAGCCAGCTGCCGTGCACGAACAGCGCCGTGAACGGGGTGATCAGGGCGTGCGCGGAGCCCTCCCACAGCTCGGCGGGGATCACCCCCCACCGCTCGAAGTACGAGGCCTGCGCGGCGAGCAGAGCCTCCTCGCTCCGGTGGGCGGCGCCGCCGAACCCGGAGAGCGGGCTGATCAGGAAGACCACCCCGCAGACGCCGATCAGCCCGTACGTGACCGGGGCGCCGCTCGCCACCGCCGCGTCCCGGATCCTCCCCGCCGTGGTCCGCCAGTCGGCCTGCCGCCACTCGATCATGTACAGAGCATGACGTACCGGCCGAGAACGGGACGGAGCGCCTCGCCGTGTCAATGCCTATACGCGAGGCCGTAGGGTTACGCCAGGACTTCCGCAGTTCGACGGCGCACCGCGAGATCCTTGACGTAGACAGGTGGAGTCGCGGCGGCGCGCCCGGCGCGGGCTCCTGGAGACGACGAAAGAGGACGCACACGATGACGACGGTTCCCCTGCCGACGGACTCGACCCGCTGGCGCTGCACCCTGTGCGGCAACCTCACGCGCTTCGACGTGACCCGCTCCTCCAAGGTCGTGGAGTACGTGCACCTCGACCTGGCCGGTGAGTCGAGTGTCGAGGAGCGGGAGGTCGTCAGTGAGACCATCGAGTCGGTCCGCTGTCGTTGGTGCAACGCGGTGGACCAGATCGAACTGGTGGACAGGCCGGGTGCCGCTTCCTGAGGGAGCGCACCCTTCGACATATCTATGGGGTGACGGACGGTGGATCAGCCGACCAGCGGCGCCGGACCGGCCGATGAGGCCGACGGCGGTGCAGAGGCGCTCGGCCGTCCGCTGCCCGAGGGTGTGCGACGGCGGGTGATCGCGCTGGTCTCGGACGCCTTCGGCTCCCTGACCGTCGCAGAACTGCCCGCCCAGCTACGGCAGTACGCCCGGTTCACCCCGACCCGGCGGGCGAAGTTCGCGGGGAACGCGATGGCCGCCGCGCTGGAGAGCGACACCGTCTTCCGGCAGCGCATCGGTGAGCGGCTCGGCCAGTCCCAGCCCGAGCTGACCGGTGCGCTGGAGGCGGGCGCGCCGCCCGCCGCCGCCGATCCCCTTGATGTGGCCGCGGCCGCCTATGTGCTGCGCCCGGCCGGCTGGGTCAAGCTGGTCGAGTCGGCCGGCGAGGAGGTCCAGCGCGCCGACGCGGAACGGGCCGACGAGGAGACCCGGCGGGAGAGGGATCAGCTGCGCGAGGAGCTGGAGCGGGCCCGCGCCCATACCCGTACGGAGACCGAGCGGCTGCGCACCGAGCTGGAGGCGGCCCGCAAGGAGTCCGAGTCGCTGCACCGTAAACTGCGCAGCGCGCTCAGCGAGGTGAAGCGCGGCGAGGCCGCCCTGCGTCGCAGTGGCGCCGAGACCGACACCGTACGGGCCGAGTCGGCCGCCCAGCTCTCCGCCGTGGAGAGCGAGTCGCGGCGGCTCAAGGCGCGGCTGGGGGAGGCCGAGGCGGCCCTGGAGGCGAGCCGCCGGGCCGCCCGGGAGGGCCGCTCGGTGGAGGACATGAGGCTGCGGCTGCTCCTGGACACCGTGCTGGACGCGGCCTCGGGGCTGCGGCGGGAGCTGGCGCTTCCTCCGGCGACCACGCATCCCGCCGACACCGTGGACGCGCTGGAGCCGGGCCGGATGTCGCCCAAGGACATTGCCGCGCGCGCCCTTTCGGAGACCGATCCGGCTTTGCTGGACCAGTTGCTCGCGCTGCCGCAGGCGCATCTCATCGTGGACGGGTACAACGTCACCAAGACCGGCTATCCCCAGATGCCGCTGGAGAAGCAGCGGTTGCGGCTGCTGGGCGGGCTCTCGGTGCTCGCGGCGCAGACCGGTGCCGAGATGACCTGTGTCTTCGACGGGGCCGAACTGGCCGCCCCGGTGCTGCTGGCCCCGCCGCGCGGCGTGCGGGTGCTGTTCAGCAAGCCCGGGGTCACGGCGGACGAGGTGATCCGTCAACTGGCCCGCGCGGAACCGCCGGGGCGGCCCGTGGTGGTCGTCTCCACCGACCGTGAGGTGGCGGACGGCGTTGCGAAGGCCGGGGCGCGGCCGGTCGCGTCCGTGTTGCTCCTCAAGCGCCTTTCGCGCGTCTAAAGGGGTTTGGGTGGCATGTGTGACATGCCGGATTTCTGGGAACGTACCGTCAAGTCGCCGCTACACGCGGTGGGGTGAGAGTAAAGAGTTGCCTGGTGTGACGAGAAAAATCCTGTGAGGATTTGAACTGATCACAAGATGGTCACTAGGGTCAGGCCTCGAACCTTCGCACGGTTGATCACCCATTGGGGGTGGCGGCGAAGGAACCGCCGAGTCCGTCATGTGCACGGAGCCGGGGATTCTTTCCCCCACAAGCCCGGTAGGCGGCTCTGAGGAAGAAGGAGCTCGCCTTCGTGGCGTCCCACCGTCGTCCCAAGCAGCCGAGCCGCACCCGCGTGACCGTGCTCACCGCGACCGCCGCCGCGGCCGTGGCCCTGACCTCCCAGGCCGCCCACGCCGACCCCAAGCCGAGCAAGAGCGAAGTCAAGGCGAAGGTCGACAAGCTCTACCACGAGGCCGAGGCCGCCACCGAGAAGTACAACGGGGCCAAGGAGCAGCAGGACAACCTGAAGAAGGAAGTCGACGCGCTTCAGGACAAGGTCGCCCGCGGCCAGGCCGAGCTCAACACGCTCCGCACCGAGCTGGGATCGATCGCCACCGCGCAGTACCGCTCCGGCGGCATCGACCCGTCGGTCGCGCTCTTCCTCGCCTCGGACCCGGACAGCTTCCTCGACCAGGCCTCCGCGCTCGACCAGCTGACGGTCAAGCAGACGGAAGCGCTGCAGAAGATCCAGTCCAAGCAGCGCACCCTCGCCCAGCAGCGCAAGGAGGCCCAGGACAAGCTCGGCGACCTCGCCGACGTCCGCAAGGCACTCGGCGAGAACAAGAAGAAGTACCAGGGCAAGCTGGCCGACGCCCAGCGGCTCCTCAACACGCTGACGCAGGCCGAGCGGGCCAAGATGCAGCAGGACGAGCAGCGCGCCAGCCGTGCCGCCAGCGACCGGGTCGAACTCGGCAACGAGGCCCCCGCGTCCAACCGCGGCGCCGCCGCCCTGGCCGCCGCCGCCACGCAGATCGGCAAGCCGTACGTCTCCGGCGGCTCCGGCCCCAACTCCTACGACTGCTCCGGGCTGACCCAGTGGGCCTTCGCCCAGGCGAACGTCCAGATCACCCGGACCACGTACACCCAGCAGCACGACGGCCAGCGGATCGGCCGCAGCCAGCTCAAGCCGGGCGACCTGGTCTTCTTCAACGGCCTGTCGCACGTCGGCTTCTACGCCGGCAACAACCAGATCCTGCACGCCCCGAAGCCCGGCACCGTCGTCCGCTACGAGTCGATGGACTACATGGGCACCTTCCAGTTCGGCGTCCGCGTCTGACGCTGACCGGGCCGCGCCCGACAACGCGCCACGGCACGCCCGAACGAGGGAATCGCCGCGCACCACGCTGACGCCCCCGCCCCGCCGGAGACCAAGGTCACCGGCGGGGCGGCGGCTTTCGGGCCCGTCCTCCGCCACCGGCGCGGTCTTTGGTCGCCGCGTAGTCGTCCGATTACTGTCTGGCTGCTTGCGCAGCTCCCGGACTCCGTCCGCCCGCCCGGGCGGCAGGGGCTGCGCACCACCGCGTCAGCGGAAGGGAGTGCGGCTACCAGTGGTGTCCCATCGCCGTTGCACACAGTCCGGCTTCACCAGAGGCGTCCGGGTCACGGTCGTCTCGGCGGCCGCCGCCACCGCGGCCGCCACCCTGACCGGGGCCCCGGCGAGCGCCGGCCCGAAGGAGACCCGGGAGAGCGCCAAGGCCGCCGTCGACCGCCTCTACGAGGAGGCCGAGCGGGCCACCGAGCGGTTCAACGAGGCCGGGGAGCGCGTGAAGCTGCTGCGCGGCGAGGCGGACCGCGCCCAGGACGCCACGGCCCGGGGCCAGGAACGCGTCAACGAGATGCGCAACGCGCTCGGCGCGATGGCGGGCGCCCAGTACCGCACCGGCTCCATCGACCCGTCGGTCGCCCTGCTGCTCTCCGCCGCCCCGGACACCTACCTGGAGCAGGCCGCCGCCCTCGACCGGGCCGGCGCCCGCCAGGCGATGACCCTGGACAAACTGCGGCACGCCCAGCGCAAGCTCGCCCAGAACCGCGCCGAGACCACCCGCGCCCTGACCGACCTGGAGCGCAACCGGACCGCCGTCACCCGGCACAAGCGCGCCGTCGAGGCCAAACTCCGTGAGGCCCGCCGGCTGCTGGACTCACTGCCGCCCGAGGACCGCGCCTCCTTCGACCGGGCCTCCCGCTCCGGCCGCGACGGCGTGCCCGACCTCTCCGGCGTCGCCCCCGGCTCGGCCCGCGCGATGTCCGCCGTGGCCGCCGTCCACCGGGCGCTCGGGAGACCCTACGTCTGGGGCGCCAACGGGCCCTCCGGATTCGACTGTTCCGGCCTGATGCAGTGGGCCTACGCCCAGGCCGGGGTGAGCCTGCCCCGCACCTCCCAGGCCCAGCGCTACGCGGGCAGTATGGTGCCGCTCTCCCAGGCCCGGCCCGGTGACCTGGTCGCCTACCGGGCGGACGCCAGCCACATCGGCATGTACGTCGGCAACGGCCAGGTCATCCACGCCCCCTACCCGGGCGCCCCGGTCCGCTACGATCCGGTCGGCATGATGCCCGTCTCCTCGGTCACCCGGATCTGACCGTACGATCGGCAGGGTGGCCGTACGAGAACGTGACGCGCGCGGGGGAGGCCCCCGGGGACGGCGGCGTGCGGCGGGCCTGCTGCTCGCCGCGCTCCTGACCGCGTCCGCCTGCACGGCCTCCGCCGACCCGGACACCTTCCTCACTACCGGGGCCCTCGACGCCACCCTGGAACGCCGCGCCGCGGCCGTCCTCGCCCACGACCCGGCGGGCTATCTCGACGGCCTCGCCCCGGACGCGGCGAAGCTGCGGGCCGCCCAGCGCACCGAGCTGGACCGGCTCGCCGACGTACCGCTGAAGTCGTGGAGGTACGACGTCAAGGGCATCACCGAGCAGGACGGGCGGTGGGCCACCGCCGAGGTGGAGCTGCGCTACCGGATCGACGGCTACGACACCGCCCCGGTCGCCACCCGCCGCGTCCTGGAGCTGATGCGCGACGGCGACCGCTGGTACATCACCGCCGACCGGCCCGCCAAGGGCGCCTCCGGGCAGCTGTGGCAGCAGGGGGACGTGGACGTCGTCCAGGGCGCCCACAGCATCGTCCTGGGCGTCGGCCGGGGCGAGGAGGAGCTGCGGCAGATCGCCGACACCGTGGACCTCGCCGTACCGGCCGTCTCGGACGCCTGGCCGCGCCCCTGGAACCAGCGGGTGGTCGTCCTGGTCCCGGACTCCGTCGAGTCGATGGCGGGGCTGCTCGGCTCGCCGGAGGCCAGCTACCGGGGCATCGCCGCCGTCACCACCGGCGAGGTCGGCGGCACCGGCGAACGCCCCGCCATCGCCGACCGGGTCATCGTCAACCCCCAGGCGTACGCCACCCTGGGCAGCTTCGGACAGCGGATCGTCCTGACCCATGAGACGACCCATGTCGCCACCCGGACCAGTACCTCCACCGCCACCCCCGTCTGGCTCTCCGAGGGATTCGCCGACTGGACCGCCTACCGGGGCGAGGACCGCACCGCCGACACCATCGCCCCCGAGCTGGCCGAGGCCGTCCGCAGCGGCCGGACCCCCGCCGAACTCCCCGCCGACCCGGACTTCGGCTTCGACGGCGACCCGGCGAAGCTCGCGGGGGCGTACGAGGGCGGCTGGCTGGCCTGCGAGCTGATCGCGGAGCGCTGGGGCAAGGAGAAGCTGATCGCCTTCTACGAGGCCGTCGGCGCGCACGACGGGCGCGAGGGAGCGGTGGAGAAGGCCCTGAAGGCGGTGCTCGACACCACCCCCGAGCAGTTCACCGCCGACTGGCGCGACTACCTCGCCACCCGGCTCGGCTGACCCTCCGCCGCGCCCGGGACGGCCTCCGCGCCCGGCCTCCCCGGTACCGTCGACCGCCACAGCCGCCGCGCCGCGATCAGCGAGGCCGCCGCCAGCAGCCCGTTCCGTACGACCAGGAGCGTCACGCCCCACGCGTCGCTCGCCACCACATGCCCGAACCCGATCGGGAACTCCAGCAGCGTCACCCCCGCCGCCACCAGCACCAGGACCGCGGGCAGGGTCATCGCCGTCCCCCGGAACACCAGGCACACCGCGGCCAGACCGACCAGCCACACCACGTACTGCGGGCTGATCACCCGGCTGGTCACCGTGAACAGCAGCACCGCCGTGAACGCCGCCTCGGCCGGGGTGCGCACGGAGAAGAGGCGGGCCCGCAGCCGCCACAGCAGCAGCCAGCCCAGCGCCAGGACCGCGAGCCCCAGCGCCAGCGTCGAGACCAGCTCCACCTGCGGCCCGACGAACTCCATCGAGCCGTAGCGCAGTTCCACCCGCCCCTCCCAGCCGAACTGCCGGGCGATGTGGAAGACCAGCGCGCCCAGCGACTCGATCTCGGTGCCCCGGTCCCGCTGGAAGGCCAGGAACGCGAACGCCCCGGGCATCCACAGCGCGAACGCCGCCGCGAGACCGGCCCCCGCCAGCGCGGCCGAGGACCACGCGGCGCGCGTCGGACGCCCCTTCCGGACCCCCAGCAGCAGCAACGCCGGCCACCCCTTCAGCAGCGCCCCGAACGCGGCCAGCGCCCCCAGCGCCCGGGGCCTGCGCACACCCGCCAGCAGCGCCGCCACCGCGACCGCCGTCACCATCAGGTCGTAGCGGGCGTAGACCGTCGGGCCCAGCAGCGGCACCCCCACGACCCACACCCACGCACCCGCCGCCCGCATCCCCGGCCGCCGGCCCGCGTACAGCAGCAGCCCGAGCACCAGCGCGTCGCAGACCAGCACCAGCACGAAGAACGCGGTCGCGTACTCCCAGAACGGCAGCAGGGCGGGGGAGAGGACCGCCAGGGCCGCCCCGGGCGGGTACTGCCAGGTGACGTCGTCCAGCGGGTACGTGCCGGTCAGCAGGACCTCGTACCAGCTCCGGTAGATCACCGACACGTCCACCGTGACGTCCGGCCCGGCCACCGTGACCACCTTGAACACGCAGGCCAGGAGCCAGGCCCGGGTCAGCGCCCATGCCGCGTACGGCCACGGTCCGGTGCGGGTGGGTGCTCGTCCCGTCGTCATCGCCGCCCTCGTCGTCGCTCGTCTCCGGCCCGGGCCCCCGGCGGCTCATGATGCCGTCGGCGGAGGGCGTCAGCGGTGAAGCGCGGCCGTTCGGTACTGTCGGCGGCGATGGACAAGACCTTGATCGTGACCAACGACTTCCCGCCCCGCCCCGGTGGCATCCAGGCGTTCCTGCACAACATGGCGCTGCGCCTGGATCCCGAGAGGGTCGTCGTCTACGCCTCCACCTGGAAGCGCGGCGAGGAGGGCGCGGCGGCCACCGCCGCCTTCGACGCCGAGCAGCCCTACCCCGTGGTCCGCGACCGGACGACGATGCTGCTGCCGACCCCGCGCGTCACCCGCCGGGCCACCGAGCTGCTGCGCGAACACGGCTGCACCTCCGTCTGGTTCGGCGCCGCCGCCCCGCTCGGCCTGATGGCCCCGGCGCTGCGCCGCGCGGGCGCCCGCCGCCTGGTGGCCACCACCCACGGCCACGAGGCGGGCTGGGCGCAACTGCCCGCCTCCCGGCAACTGCTGCGCCGGATCGGGGAAGGCACGGACACGATCACCTATCTCGGTGAGTACACCCGCTCCCGGATCGCCGCCGCGCTCACCCCCGACGCGGCCGGCCGCATGGTCCAACTGCCGCCCGGCGTCGACGAGAAGACCTTCCACCCGGGCTCCGGCGGTGACCGGGTCCGGGCCCGCCTCGGGCTGACCGACCGCCCGGTGGTCGTCTGCGTCTCGCGCCTGGTGCCGCGCAAGGGCCAGGACACGCTGATCCTGGCGATGCCCGCGATCCTCTCGCGGATCCCGGACGCGGTGCTGCTGATCGTCGGCGGCGGCCCGTACGCCAAGGACCTGAAGCGGCTGGCCGAGGAGACCGGGGTGGCGGACTCGGTGCGGTTCACCGGGCCCGTGCCGTGGGAGGAACTGCCCGCGCACTACGGGGCCGGGGACGTCTTCGCGATGCCCTGCCGGACCCGGCGCGGCGGGCTCGACGTGGAGGGCCTGGGCATCGTCTACCTGGAGGCGTCCGCGACCGGGCTGCCCGTGGTGGCCGGTGACTCCGGGGGCGCCCCGGACGCGGTGCTCGACGGCGAGACCGGCTGGGTGGTGCGCGGCGGCAGCCCGGAGGAGTCGGCGGACCGGATCGTCACGCTGCTCGGCGACCCGGAGCTGAGGCAGCGGATGGGGGAGCGCGGCCGGGCCTGGGTCGAGGAGAAGTGGCGCTGGGACCTGCTGGCGGAGAAGCTCAAGACGTTGCTGTGACCGTACGGACGACGCCGATGCTCAAGACCCTGTTGTGACCGACGGACGACGCCGAAGTGGCCCGTACGTACGCCGAAGGGGCCCGCGCTTCTCCAAAAGCGCGGGCCCCTCCGGCGTAACGCTGCTCAGGCGCGGTAGATCGACTCCACCTCGTCCGCGAAGTCCTTCGCCACCACGTTCCGCTTCAGCTTCAGCGACGGGGTGATGTGGCCCGCCTCCTCGGTGAACTGGGTCGGCAGGATACGGAACTTGCGCACCGACTCCGCCTTGGAGACCGCCGCGTTCCCGTCGTCCACCGCGCGCTGCACCTCGGCCAGCAACTCCGCGTCATCCCGCAGCGACAGGGCCGTCGAGCCGGCCGGCTTGCCGTTCTCCTCGGCCCAGCGGCTCAGGAACTCCTCGTCCAGGGTGACCAGCGCGCCGACGAACGGGCGGCCGTCGCCGACCACCATGCACTCGGCGACCAGGGCGTGGGCGCGGATCCGGTCCTCGATGACGGCCGGGGCGACGTTCTTGCCGCCCGCCGTCACGATGATCTCCTTCTTGCGGCCGGTGATCGCGAGGTAGCCGTCCTCGTCGAGCGTGCCGATGTCCCCGGTGTGGAACCAGCCGTCGGCCAGCGCCTCGGCGGAGGCGGCCTCGTTGTTCCAGTAACCGGTGAACAGGTGCTCGCCGTGCAGCAGCACCTCGCCGTCGTCCGCGATCCGCACGACGGAGCCGGGCAGCGGCTGACCGACCGTGCCGATCTTCGGCCGGTCCCACGGGTTGAACGCGGTGGCCGCGCACGACTCGGTCAGGCCGTAGCCCTCCAGGACCGTGAAGCCGATGCCCCGGTAGAAGTGGCCGAGCCGCTCACCCAGCGGGGCGCCGCCGGAGATCGCGTACTCGCCCCGGCCGCCGAGCACCGCGCGGAGCTTGCCGAAGACCAGCTTGTCGAAGAGCTTGTGCTTGAGCTTCAGACCCAGCGTGGGGCCCTGCGGGGTGGACAGCGCCCGGCTGTAGGCGATCGCCGTGTCGGCGGCCCGGTCGAAGATCTTGCCCTTGCCGTCCGCCTGCGCCTTGGCGCGGGCCGCGTTGTAGACCTTCTCGAAGACCCGGGGCACGCCCAGGATCAGCGTCGGCCGGAACGAGGCCAGCTCGTCGGTGAGGTTCTTGATGTCGGGGACGCAGCCGAGCTTGATCGGGGCCATCACCGAGGCCACCTCGACCAGCCGGCCGAAGACGTGCGCGGCGGGCAGGAACAGCAGCACCGAGCACTCGCCCGTACGGAACAGCGGCTTCAGCCGCTCCACCACGTTGCCGCACTCCGCGAAGAAGCTGCGGTGGGTGAGCACGCAGCCCTTCGGGCGGCCCGTGGTGCCGGAGGTGTAGACGATCGTCGCCGGGTCGTCCGCCTTGGCGCTGACCATCCGCAGGTCCATGGTCTCCTCCGAGACCTCGGCGCCCGCCGTGCCGAGCGCCTCCACGGCGCCCGCGTCGATCTGCCACACATGCGCCAGCTCCGGCAGGGAGTCCCGTACGGAGGCCACGGCGGCGGCGTGCGCGTCGCTCTCCACGAGCACCGCCACCGCCCCGGAGTCACCGAGGATCCACTGCACCTGCTCGGCGGAGCTGGTCTCGTACACCGGCACGGTCACCGCGCCCGCGCTCCAGATCGCGAAGTCCAGCAGCACCCACTCGAAACGGGTGCGCGACATCAGGGCGACCCGGTCGCCGGGCTGCACACCCGAGGCGATCAGCCCTTTGGCGGCGGCTCTCACCTCGGCCAGGAACCGGGTGGCGCTGACGTCCGTCCAGACGCCGGCCACCTTGCGGCTCATCACCGCGACTTCGGGATGCTGAGCGGCATTGCGGCGGATGAGATCCGTCAGGTTGCCGTCCGTCGGGACCTCGTACAGGGCCGGAAGGCTGAACTCGCGCAAGACTGCTGCTCCTCATCGGGCTCCGGTGCCACGGCTCTGTGTGACGCACCGGCTGCGGTCCAAGATTGGCGGGTGCTCAGTGGGGTGAGCACGACTGGACTGCCCGGACGTTACCCACCGGTACTCGGTTCCGGATAGGGGGTTCCGGCCAGATGTCTTATGCATCACACATATAAATGGCCCTTTCGCGCACAGTAGTCCACTGCCGTCCCGACGTGGAAGTAACCGCAGGTCCGACGGTCTACCAGGGACCGAAGGGGCACTCTAGGGTGATCGCATGCGAGGTAGCGAACCGGACAGCCGGGACCCGGCCACCAGGCCGAACCGGATCCACGTGGTCAGCGACGTGCACGGCAACACCGAGGCCCTGGCCCGCGCGGGGGACGGCGCCGACGCCCTGATCTGTCTCGGTGACCTGGTTCTTTTCCTCGACTACGCCGACCACTCGCGCGGCATCTTCCCCGATCTGTTCGGCAGGGAGAACGCGAGCCGCATCGTCGCCCTGCGCACCGCCCGCCGCTACGACGAGGCCCGCGCCTTCGGCCGCGAGCTGTGGGCCGGCCGCGACCGCAACACCGAGATCCTTGGAGCCGTACGCAAGCAGTACGCCGAACTCTTCGCTGCCTTCCCCACTCCGACGTACGCCACGTACGGCAACGTCGACGTCCCCGGCCTCTGGCCCGAGTACGCCGGCCCCGGCACCACCGTGCTCGACGGCCAGCGCGTCGAGATCGGCGGCCGGGTCTTCGGCTTCGTCGGCGGCGGCCTCAGGACCCCGATGAACACCCCTTACGAGATCAGCGACGAGGAGTACGCCGCCAAGGTCGAGGCGCTCGGCCCGGTCGACGTCCTCTGCTCGCACATCCCGCCCGAGGTCCCCGAGCTGACCTACGACACCGTCGCCCGCCGCTTCGAACGCGGCAGCACCGCCCTGCTGGACGCGATCCGCACCACCCGCCCCCGATACGCGCTTTTCGGCCATGTTCACCAGCCGTTGGTCCGCCGGATGCGCATCGGCACCACCGAGTGCGTCAACGTCGGCCACTTCGCCTCGACCGGAACGCCCTGGGCGCTGACCTGGTGAGCGCGGGCGGCCGGGCCGTGGACCGGAGCGCCCCGGGCACGCGATAGCCTGCACAGCGGCAGGCTCCTGCCGACAGCGACCGGTATCACCGCACTGGAGGGCCACGGCGATGGCTGAACACACCAGCTCGAGCATCACGATCGAGGCGGCACCGGCCGACGTCATGGGCGTGATCGCCGACTTCGCCCGCTACCCGGAGTGGACCGGCGAGGTCAAGGAGGCCGAGGTCCTCTCCACCGACGACCAGGGCCGCGCCGAGCAGGTCCGCCTCGTCCTGGACGCCGGGGCGATCAAGGACGACCACGTCCTCGCCTACACCTGGACCGGCGAGAACGAGGTCAGCTGGAGCCTCGTCAAGTCACAGATGCTGCGCTCCCTGGACGGCACCTACGCCCTCACCCCCGTCGCCGGCGGCGAGCGCACCGAGGTCACCTACCGGCTCGCCGTCGACGTCAAGATCCCGCTGCTCGGCATGATCAAGCGCAAGGCCGAGAAGGTCATCATCGACCGCGCCCTCGCCGGTCTGAAGAAGCGCGTCGAGTCCGCCCCCAAGGCCTGAGCGACATGCGTACGGTCCTGGTCACCGGCCCCGGCGGCGCGGGCCGTACCACCGTCGCGGCGGCCACCGCACTGGCCGCCGCCGACCGCGGCAGCCGCACCCTGCTGCTCTCCGCCGAGGCCATACCCGGCTTCCCGGCCGCCACCGGACCCACCCCGGTCACCGACCGCCTCGACCACGTCCGCATCGACTCCGGCGAGCACTTCCGCGCCGAACTCACCGAGCTGCAGAACCGTGCCTCCGGTGTGCTGGACCTCCTCGGCGCGGGCCGGCTGGACGGCGAGGAGCTCACCGAACTCCCCGGATCCCCGCAGCTCGCCCTGCTGCACACCCTGCGCCGCGCCGCCGAGGGCGACCTGTCCGGCTACGACACCCTCGTCGTCGACCTCCCGCCGCTGACCGAGGCCCTGGCGTTGCTCGCCCTCCCGGAACAGCTCCGCCGCTATCTGCGTCGGCTGCTCCCCGCCGAACGCCAGGCCGCCCGCGCCCTGCGCCCCGTCCTCGCCCAGCTCGCCGGGGTACCGATGCCCGCCCAGTGGCTGTACGAGGCCGCCGCCCGCAAGGACGAGGAGCTGGCCGCCGTCCAGGCCCTCATCGAGGACGGGACCACCACGCTCCGGCTGGTCGCCGAGCCGGGACCGGCCGCCGAGGACGCCCTGCGCACCGCCCGGACCGGCCTCGCCCTGCACGGGCTGACCGCCGATCTGCTGGTCGCCTCCCGCGTGCTGCCCCGGCACTCCTCCGACCCCTGGTTCGCCGCGCTCGCCGCCCGGCAGGAGAAGTGCCTGGACCACTGGCACCAGGACCTGGCCCCTGTCCTCCCCGTGCACGAGGCCGCCCACCTGGGCCGCGATCCCGAGGGCGCGGACGACCTGGCCGCGCTGGAGATCCCCGCCCCCGACGAGCGGCCGTCCGGCCGGGCCGGCGACCCCTGGTGGACCGAGGAGGAGCAGGACACGGACGACGGGACCACGACCATCGCCTGGTGCCTGCCGCTGCCCGGAGCCGCCAAGGAGGACCTGCGCCTGGTCCGCCGGGGCGACGAACTGCTCCTGACCGTCGGCCCCTTCCACCGGATCGTGCGGATCGCCTCCGCGCTGCGCCGCTGCACCGTCTCCGGCGCGGCCCTGGCCGACGGCGTGCTGCGGGTGCGGTTCACCCCGGACCCGGCCCTGTGGCCGCGTACCTCCTGAACGCCGTGCGGCCATTCGGGTAACGTCGGTAGTACGTGAACCGCAGGCCGACCGTCGGCCGCCCGCGTCGCAGGAGTCCGCCATGAGTGAAGCCACCGATCGTCCCGTCGACGGCGACGCGTGGGCCGACGCCTGCGCCGAGGACCTCGCGGCCGAGCAGGCCCGCCGCCGCGCGCAGTACGGCCCGCCGCCCGGATCCGCCGCCGAGGAGCTGCGCAAGCTGGTCGACGCCGTCGCCGACAAGGTCTCCTCGCTCCAGACCCCGCTGCTCGGCGTCGCCGCCCCCGCGGTCCAGCAGGCCATCCGGCAGGCGAAGTCCGCCGTGGAACCCGTCATCGAGCGCAACCCCCAGGTCTTCGACCACCTCGCCGCCGCGGGCAACGAACTGCTGGCCGCCTACCGCTCCGCGGTGGAGGGCCAGGAGAGCCGCTGGACCCGCACCACCGAGGGTGCGTCGGGGACCGCGGGCCCCTCGAAGAAGGCCGCCGACGACCCGTCCGACCCCCGGGACGAGGGCCCTTCCGGCACCGAACGCATCGACCTGGACTGACCGGCTCCGGCCGGTACCGGGCGCGGCCTCGGGTACGGTTGCCCCTAGCGGGGCTCGACCGAAACTGAGGGATTCATGGGACTCACCATCGGCGTCGATATCGGCGGCACGAAGATCGCGGCTGGAGTGGTCGACGAAGAGGGCCGGATCCTCTCGACGTTCAAGGTGGCGACCCCGCCGACCGCCGAAGGCATCGTCGACGCGATCTGCGCGGCGGTCGCCGGGGCGAGCGAGGGTCACGACGTGGAGGCCGTCGGCATCGGCGCCGCCGGTTACGTCGACGACAAGCGCGCCACCGTCCTCTTCGCACCGAACATCAACTGGCGTCACGAGCCGCTCAAGGACAAGGTCGAACAGCGCGTCGGCCTGCCCGTCGTCGTCGAGAACGACGCCAACGCCGCGGCCTGGGGCGAATACCGCTTCGGGGCCGGCCAGGGCCACGACGACGTCATCTGCATCACGCTCGGCACCGGCCTCGGCGGCGGCATCATCATCGGCAACAAGCTGCGCCGCGGACGCTTCGGCGTGGCCGCCGAGTTCGGCCACATCCGGGTCGTCCCGGACGGTCTGCTCTGCGGCTGCGGCAGCCAGGGCTGCTGGGAGCAGTACGCCTCCGGCCGCGCGCTCGTCCGGTACGCCAAGCAGCGCGCCAACGCCACCCCCGAGAACGCCACCGTCCTGCTCGGCCTCGGCGACGGCTCGGTGGACGGCATCGAGGGCAAGCACATCAGCGCGGCAGCCCGCCAGGGCGACCTGGTGGCCATCGACTCGTTCCGCGAGCTGGCCCGCTGGGCCGGCGCCGGACTGGCCGACCTCGCCTCGCTGTTCGACCCGTCCGCGTTCATCGTCGGCGGCGGCGTCTCGGACGAGGGCGAGCTCGTCCTCGACCCGATCCGCAAGTCGTTCCGGCGCTGGCTGATCGGCGGCGAATGGCGCCCGCACGCCCAGGTGCTCGCCGCCCAACTCGGCGGCAAGGCAGGGCTCGTGGGCGCGGCCGACCTGGCCCGCCAGGGCTGAGTCCCGTACGGCACGACGCATCGGACGCCCGTCGCCGCCCTCCGGGGCAGCGGCGGGCGTCCGCCGTATCGTGGCCCGCATGGTCCTGACGCCCCTGCCCGACTCCCGTACCGAGCCGGACGGTTCAGCCGTCATCAGAGTGCTGAGCTACAACGTCCGCTCCATGCACGACGACACCGCCGCCCTGGCCCGGGTCATCCGCGCCTGCGCACCCGATCTGGTCCTCGTTCAGGAGGCCCCGCGCTTCTTCCGCTGGCGCAAGGCCGCCGCCCGGCTCGCCAAGAGCAGCGACCTGGTGGTGCTGAGCGGCGGGGCCACCGCCGCCGGACCCCTGCTGCTGTGCTCGCTGCGCGCGCGGGTCGAGCGCACCGAGGACGTCCTGCTGCCCCTCACCCCCGGTCTGCACCGCCGGGGCTTCGCCACCGCCGTCGTACGGATCGCCGGGGCCCGGCTCGGGGTGCTGAGCTGCCATCTGAGCCTCCAGCGCGACGAACGCCTCACCCAGGCCGGCCGGCTGCTGGAGCAGCTCGCCTCGATGGGCGTGGAACACGCGGTGGCGGGCGGCGACCTCAACGACGTACCGACGGGGAAGGCGTTCCGGCACCTGGCCGGGGAGCTCCAGGACTGCCGGGCCGTCGCCCCGTGGGGCGGCGAGCTGACGTTCCCGCCCGACGCGCCCCGCAAGCGCATCGACGCCGTCTTCGCGACCCCGGGCATCGAGGTGCTCGGCTGCGGAGTCCCGGCCGGGCTCCCCGGGGTCAGTGACACGGACCTGAGGGCGGCCACGGACCATCTGCCGGTCCTGGCCGCCCTCAGAGTGCCTGCCGGATGACGGTCACAACGGCCCTCGCGCCTCGGAGCCGGGCCCGGTGACCGTCACACGACCGCGCCGCGCCCCGGGTCGCCGAAGGTGTCGTCATCGTCGTCGCTCGGCATCCGGGCGACCAGGGTGGCGAAGCCGCCGAGGAAGCCGCCGACGCAGAGCGTCGTGAGCCACCACGTCATCTCCCACTGGAGCAGCACCGCGATCAGCATCAGCACCGGCCCGCCGATCACCGCGAGCCAGGCGAACTTCGCCGTGACGTCGGCCTCCGGCAGCGGCGGCGGCTCCGGGGGCACGAAGTGGCCCTCGTCCCCGTCGTCCGGCTGGTCGATGCCGTCGTCCTTGGACTCGGGCAGTTCGTAGTCGCGCGGGCCCGCGACGCCGGGCGCGAAGACCACCGAGCTGCCCAGCGGCTTCTTCTCCGGCGGCTTCGGGGGCGTCTTTCCGGACCCCTTGTCCGCCGGTTCACCGGCCGAGCCGTCGCCGGACCCCGTCACATTGCGCTGGTCGTCCTCCAGCAGGGCCAGGTCCTCGATGGACTTGAACGGCTTGGCGCCCGGCGGGTCCGGCGGCTCCTCCCCGTACCCCGCGACGATCGCGGCCCACGCCGCGTCCTCGTCGATCGCCCGCTCCTGCTCCGCTCCCCCGTCCCCCGCCGGCTTCGTCCCCTCCGGGACGGCCGCCGGCTTCGTGGGGCGCGGCTCGCGCTCCTCGTCGCTTCCTGTGCGTTCCGCGTCGTGCTCAGCCACCGGACGTGCTCCCCTTCATCCCGACGTTCGGTGCGAGACGGCCGATGAACCGGTAGCTCTCATCGAAGATCCGCTCCGCATCATGGTCCAACGTCGCCACGTGGTAGCTCTGTTCCAGCAGGATCTCGGAAACATCCGTGGAGGAGATCCGGCTGAGGATCCGCGCGCTGTCGGCGGGCGGCACGACATGGTCCTGCGGGCTGTGCAGCAGCACCACCGGCTGGGTCACCTGGGGCAGCTCCCCGTCGACCAGCCGGAAGAACTTCCGCACCGAGTGGGCCGCGTGCAGCGGAACCCGGTCGTAGCCCACCTCGTGCGAGCCCGGCAGCGCGATGTCGTCGGCCAGACCCTTCGTCGTACGCACGAGGTGGCGGGCGACCGGCAGCGCGTACGCCGAGAGGCCGTGCACCTTGTTGGCCGGGTTGACCAGCACCAGACCGCTGATCGCGTCCCCGTGCTTGGCCGCGAGCCGCAGGGACAGCGCGCCGCCCATGGAGAGCCCGAAGACGAAGACCTGCTCGCACGTCTCGGTGAGGACCCGAAGCTCCCGGTCCACCTCCGCGTACCAGTCCTGCCAGCCGGTGGCCGCCATGTCCTCCCAGCGGGTGCCGTGGCCCGGCAGCAGCGGCAGCGAGACCGTCAGTCCGCGCTCGGCGAGGTAGTCGGCCCAGGGGCGCAGCGACTGCGGGGATCCGGTGAAGCCATGGCAGAGGAGGACACCGACCTCTCCGCCCTCGTGGCGGAACGGCTCGGCTCCAGGGAGGACCGGCACCAAGGTCTCCTGTTCGTGGGACGGGGCGGGGAGGACGCACCTGGGGGAGTGCTTGACGGATGACTTCACCGTACGCGACCGGACCGACACCGACCAGGGCCGTCACGTCCTCACGCGGCGCCCCCCACGGCCCCGCCCGGAAGGGCGGGTCTCCCCATGCCGGGCAGCGGCCGCGACGGCGGCACAGGCTAATCTCTAGCGACAGCACACAGGAGGAACCAGAGTTGATCTACGGCGCCATGAAGTTCTCCATCGGCGGGTCCCTGAAGCTCGCCTTCCGGCCGTGGGTGGAGGGCCTGGAGAACATCCCCGAGCGCGGGCCCGCGATCCTCGCCAGCAACCACCTCTCCTTCTCCGACTCGTTCTTCCTCCCGGCCGTGCTGGACCGCAAGGTCACGTTCATCGCCAAGGCCGAGTACTTCACCTCGCCCGGTGTGAAGGGAAAGCTCACCGCCGCCTTCTTCAAGGGCGTCGGCCAGCTCCCCGTCGACCGCTCCGGAGCCCGCGGCGCCGGTGAGGCGGCGATCAGGGCGGGCATCCAGGTCATCGAGAGCGGCAACCTCTTCGGCATCTACCCCGAAGGCACCCGCTCGCCCGACGGCCGCCTCTACCGAGGCAAGCCCGGCGGCCTCGCCCGGGTGGCCCTGGCCACCGGCGCCCCCGTCATCCCGGTCGCCATGATCGACACCGAGAAGATCCAGCCGCCCGGCCAGGTGGTGCCCAAGCTCATGCGCCCCGGCATCAGGATCGGCAAGCCGCTGGACTTCAGCCGCTACCAGGGCATGGACGGCGACCGCTTCATCCTGCGCTCGGTGACCGACGAGGTCATGTACGAGATCATGAAGCTCTCCGGCCAGGAGTACGTGGACATCTACGCCACCGCCGCCAAGCGCCAGATCGCCGACGAGGCGAAGGCCAGGGCCGAGGAGACCAAGCGGGAGCGGAAGCAGGCCGCCGCGGGCAACGGAAACGGAACGGAACGGTCCGGCGCGTAGCCGCGTCGTTGACCGTCCGGGGGGTGTGGCCATGGCCAAGCGTGAGCGGGTCGTACGGATGTCGGTCGAGCTGCCGCTGTGGCGTGCGCTGACGGGCTACCGCGTCCTGACGATGATCTACGCGGTGCTGCTCGCGATCTTCGGCAGGGACAACTTCGGCCAGCAGAGGTTCGAGCGGCCCTGGGTCGCCGTCGCGTATCTGGCGTTCCTCTTCGTCTGGACGCTCGCCACGCTGCCGAAGGTCCGCTCGGCGGCGAACTGCACCAAGCGCTTCCTCGTCGCGGACCTGGTCGTCGCGCTGACCGGCATCCTGCTCACCCCGCTCGCCGACGTCGACAGCCAGTCCTTCGACGGCCCGACGCTGCCGTCGATCTGGACGGCCGGCGCGGTTCTCGCCTTCGCCATCAAGGGCGGCTGGCGGTGGGCGGCCTTCGCCTCCACCTTCGTCGCCGCCGCCAACATCATCCAGCGCGGCGAGCCCAGCCGGGACACTTACCACAACGTCCTGCTGGTCTGGGTCGCCTCCATCGCCATCGGCTACGTCGTCGAGGTCGCCCGCGCCAGTGAGCGCACCCTCGCCCGCGCCCTGGAGATCGAGGCCGCCACCCGCGAACGCGAACGGCTCGCCCGCGACATCCACGACAGCGTGCTCCAGGTCCTCGCCATGGTCCAACGCCGCGGCGCCGCCATCGGCGGCGAGGCGGCCGACCTGGGCCGGATGGCCGGGGAACAGGAGGTCGCCCTGCGCACGCTGGTCTCCAGCGGCCTCGTGCCCCCCACCCGGGTCTCCGAGGACGCCGCCGAGGGCGCCGTGGTCCGCACGGTCGAGGTCGACGAGGAGGGCCCCGTCGACACGGCCCCCTGCGACCTGCGCGCCCTGCTCGCCCCGCACGCCGGATCCCGGACGAGCTTCGCCGAGCCGGGCGCCCCGGTGCTGCTCCCCGCCGCCTCGGCCCGGGAGCTGGCCGCCGCCGTCAGCGCCGCCCTGGACAACGTCCGGGTGCACGCGGGCCCGGACGCCCAGGCGTGGATCCTGGTCGAGGACGAGCCGGACGAGGTGATCGTCACGGTCCGGGACGACGGCCCGGGCATCCCCGAGGGGCGGCTCGCCCAGGCCGAGGGGGAGGGGCGGCTCGGGGTGGCGCTCTCCATCCGCGGCCGGCTGCGCGATCTGGGCGGCACGGCAGAGCTGATCTCGGTGCCCGGACAGGGCTGCGAGGTCGAGTTGAAGGTTCCCAAAGCACCGAAGGTTTCCCGGGGGAAGGCAGGAACGGCCCGATGAGCACGAACACACCACAGGACGAGCAGGGGGCGACGGACCGGCCCATCAGGGTCATGGTCGTCGACGACCACCCCATGTGGCGCGACGCGGTCGCCCGCGACCTGACCGAGTCCGGCTTCGACGTCGTCGCGACCGCCGGGGACGGCCCGCAGGCGGTCCGCCGGGCCAAGGCGGTGAGCCCGGACGTCCTCGTCCTCGACCTGAACCTTCCCGGCATGCCCGGCGTCCAGGTCTGCAAGGAGCTCGTCGGCTCCCATCCCGGCCTGCGGGTCCTGGTCCTCTCCGCGAGCGGCGAGCACGCCGACGTCCTGGAGGCGGTGAAGTCCGGGGCCACCGGCTATCTCCTGAAGTCCGCCTCCACCCAGGAACTGACCGACGCCGTCCGCTCCACCGCGGCCGGCGACCCGGTCTTCACCCCCGGCCTGGCCGGCCTGGTCCTCGGCGAGTACCGCCGGCTCGCCTCCGACCCCGCACCCGTGGCGTCCGACGAGCCCAAGGCCCCGCAGCTCACCGACCGGGAGACCGAGGTGCTGCGGCTGGTCGCCAAGGGACTCTCGTACAAGCAGATCGCCGAACGCCTGGTGATCTCCCACCGCACGGTCCAGAACCATGTGCAGAACACCCTCGGCAAGCTCCAGCTGCACAACCGGGTGGAGCTCGTCCGGTACGCCATCGAGCGCGGCCTCGACGACGTCTGACCCGGCGGGGGCGGGGCCGTGGCCGTATATTCGCGCTGACCGGCCCTGCCCAGCTCCGTCCTCAGACACAGTTCGGGAGAATCCGTGGAAATCCTGGCCTTCGGTGTGCAGTCCGACGAGAAGCCCCTGATCGAGACGGCCTTCGAGGGACTGCACGAGGTCCGCTGTCTGGACGTCTTCCTCAACCGGGACACCGCCCCCATCGCGGCCGGCTACGAGATCATCTCCACGAGTGTCAACGCCGACCTCAGCGCCCCGGTGCTCCAGACGCTCGCCGCGGGTGGCACGCAGATGATCGCCCAGCGCTCCACCGGCTTCAACAACATCGACCTGGAGGTCGCCGAGCGGCTCGCCCTCCGCGTCGCCCGGGTCTCGTACTACTCGCCGTACTCGGTCGCCGAATTTGCCTGGACGCTCGCCATGGCCGTCAACCGGCGCATCATCCGCGCCGCGAGCCGCACCCGGGACTTCGACTTCCGCCTCGACGGGCTGCTCGGCCGGGACATGCGCGGCCGGACCGTCGGCGTGCTCGGCACCGGCAAGATCGGCGAGGTGTTCACCCGGATCGCCCACGGCTTCGGCATGAAACTGCTCGGCTGGGACGTCGTCGAGAACCCGGCCTGCGTCGAGCTGGGCATGGAGTATGTGGAAAAGGAGCGGCTGTTCGCCGAGGCCGACCTGATCAGCCTGCACGTGCCGCTGCTGCCCAGCACCCAGCACATCATCGACGAGGCCGCCCTCAAGGCGATGAAGGACGACGCGATCCTCGTCAACTCCAGCCGGGGCGGCCTCATCGACACCGCCGCCCTGGTCACCGAACTCCGCGCGGGCCGCTTCCTCGGCGTCGGACTCGACGTGTACGAGGCGGAGGCCGGGCTGTTCTTCCTCGACAAGTCCCTGGAGGGCATCGACGACGACACCCTCGCCCGCCTGGTGACCTTCCCCAACGTCGTCGTCACCTCGCACCAGGCCTACTACACCGAGGACGCGGTGGGCCAGATCATCGACGCGACCGTTCAGAACGTCACCGACCACCTGGCCCGCCGCCACAGCGAGAACGTCCTCGTACCGCGGACTCCCTAGGACCTGTCTCAGCTCGGCACGGGCAGCCCCGCCAGCAGCTCCGTCACGATCGCCGAGCCCCGCACGGTCAGCACCGACTCCGGGTGGAACTGCACCGAGGCGAAGCCCGGCCCGCGCAGCGCGTGCAGCTCACCGCTCTCCTCGTCACGGCTCACCTCGACACCGTGCGCGGCCAGCTCGGCGGCGGCCTGGCCGTCGCACCGGGCGGTGAAGCTGTTGTAGAACCCCACCGTCTCCGGCCGCCCGAACAGCTCGATCCTGGTCTGAGCACCCTGGTACGGCACCGCCTTGCGGACGATCCCCAGCCCCAGCTCCGCCGCGATCAGCTCGTGCCCGAGGCAGACCCCCAGCAGCCCGTGCCGGTGGTCCCGCACCAGCTCGGCGGCGAGCTCCCGCAGCAGTCGCATCTTCGGGTCGGTGAGATCGCCGGGGTTCCCCGGGCCGGGGCCCAGCACCACGGGCCCCTCGTGCGCCCGGACCGCCTCGCGCAGCCCCGGCTCGTCGTACCGGCGCACCGAGACGTCGAGACCGGACGCCCGCAGCAGATGGGCCAGCATCGCGGTGAACGTGTCCTCGCCGTCCACCACCAGGGCGTGCCCGGACAGGTCCCGGACGCGCTCCTGCATCCGCAGCCAGAACGGGGCGAGCCCGCCGCGCCGGTCGTCCAGCGCCGCCTGCACCCGGGGGTCGGACGCCAGGCGCGGCCGGTCCGCCTCCGCCGCCGGGCGGCCCGGCCGCACCCCGAGGGCGGCCAGCACCCCGGCGGCCTTGGCGTGCGTCTCGGCCACCTCGCCCGCCGGATCCGAGTGGCGTACGAGCGTGGCCCCGACCGGCACCTTCAGCGAACCGTCGGGGGCGATGTCGGCGGTACGGATCAGGATCGGCGAGTCCAGCGTCTGCGCCCCGTTCGCGTCCCGGCCCAGCAGGGCCAGTGCCCCCGCGTAGTAGCCGCGCCCCCCGGACTCGTACCGCTCGATCACCCGGCACGCGTTCTGCACCGGGGAGCCGGTCACGGTCGCCGCGAACATCGCCTCGCGCAGCACGTCCCGCACATCCAGCGAGGACTTCCCGCGCAGCTCGTACTCGGTGTGCGCGAGGTGGGCCATCTCCTTGAGCCGGGGCCCGACCACCACCCCGCCCATGTCGCCCACCGTGCACATCATCTTCAGCTCCTCGTCGACCACCATGGACAGCTCCTCGCTCTCCTTGCGGTCCCCGAGGAACGCCAGCAGGCTCTCGGGGGTGGGCCCCTCGGCCGGGTAGCGGTACGTCCCGCTGATCGGGTTCATCACGACCGTGCCGCCCGACATCCGCACATGCACCTCGGGGCTGGCGCCCACCAAGGTCCTGTCCCCGGTGTGCACCACGAACGTCCAGTACGCGCCCCGCTCGCCCGCCAGCAGCCGCCGGAACAGCGCCAGCGCGTCCGCCCGTCCGAACCCGGGGATCTCGCCCCGGAACGTCCGCCGGATCACGAAGTTCGCGCCCTCGCCCTGCCCGATCTCGTCCCGGATCACCCGCCGCACGATGTCCGCGTACTCCTCGTCCGGCACATCGAAGCCGCGGTCCACCACGGTCACGTCATGGGCGGGCAGCGCCGCCAGCACCTCCGCGAGCTCCAGCTCGTGGTGCTCGTCGGCGACCAGCACGCTCAGCGGCGTCCCGTCGTCGCGGACGTCGAAGCCCCGCTCGGCGATCTGCCGGAACGGCACCAGGGCCAGCGCGGGCGACGCGCCCACCGGCAGATCGGCCAGCCGGTCCGCCTCCCGCACCCCGCCGATCAGCAGTTCGACGTGATCGTGGTCACGCCCGGGTGTACGGCGGCGCAGCAACGCGAACGGCGGGGCGTCCTCGGAGAGCAGCCGGCCGATGAGGGCCGACGCGGATCGGGACGAGGTCTGGGACATGGGAGCAGGTTCCTTCCGGACGGTCCGTACGGGGATCCGCACGGGGTTCACAGGGAGAGGAACGGCTCCTGAACACGGAAAAGGCCGCCCCTCGGGCGGCCTTCGCGAAGTGTCAGCGCGATGAATCAGCGGGCCGCCGGATGAGCGGTCCACCACCAGTTCTGGATCGAGATCTGGATCTGTTGCGTCGACATGCCCCGACCTTAGCGGACGATCCGGGCATTGGAGCGGGTGTCTCAACTATTGAGCGTTCGAATGGACGCCCTCCGGGACCCCGTAATGTTGTGCACGTGACCGTGAACGCCAATACCTCCGTCGCCGGTGGCAACACCTGGCGAGACCTTCCCGCGGCGCAGCAGCCCGAGTACCCCGACTCCGAGGCGCTGCGCGATGTACTCGCGGACCTCGCGTCGTATCCGCCGCTCGTCTTCGCGGGCGAGTGCGACCAGCTGCGCGCCCGTCTGGGAGCCGTCGCCAAGGGCGAGGCGTTCCTGCTCCAGGGCGGCGACTGTGCCGAGGCCTTCGACGCCGTGTCCGCCGAGCACATCCGGGCCAAGCTGAAGACGCTGCTCCAGATGAGCGCCGTCCTGACCTACGCCGCCTCCGTGCCGGTCGTCAAGGTCGGCCGGATCGCGGGCCAGTACTCCAAGCCGCGCTCCAAGCCGACCGAGACCCGCGACGGCGTGACCCTGCCGACCTACCGCGGCGACTCGGTGAACGGCTTCGCCTTCACCGAAGAGGACCGGGTCCCGGACCCGCAGCGCCTGAAGCAGATGTACCACGCGTCCTCCTCCACGCTGAACCTGGTGCGCGCCTTCACCACCGGCGGTTACGCCGACCTGCGCCAGGTCCACGCCTGGAACCAGGACTTCGTGAAGTCGTCCCCCGCGGGCCAGCGCTACGAGGCCCTGGCCCGCGAGATCGACAACGCGCTCAACTTCATGAAGGCGTGCGGCACCGACCCGGCCGAGTTCAAGGCGGTCGAGTTCTACGCCTCGCACGAGGCGCTGCTGCTGGACTACGAGACCGCGCTGACCCGTACCGACTCGCGTACCGGCGAGCTGTACGACACCTCCGGCCACATGGTCTGGATCGGGGAGCGCACCCGCCAGATGGACGGCGCGCACATCGAGTTCGCCTCGAAGGTCCGCAACCCCATCGGCATCAAGCTCGGCCCGACGACCACCGTGGACGAGGCGCTCGGCTACGTCGACCGCCTCGACCCCGAGCGCGAGCCCGGGCGGCTGACCTTCATCGTCCGCATGGGCGCCGACAAGGTCCGCGACAAGCTCCCCGAGCTGGTCGAGAAGGTCACCGCCTCCGGCGCGACCGTCGCCTGGGTGACCGACCCGATGCACGGCAACACCTTCGAGGCCGCCTCCGGCCACAAGACGCGCCGCTTCGACGACGTCCTGGACGAGGTCAAGGGCTTCTTCGAGGTCCACAAGGGCCTCGGCACCCACCCGGGCGGCATCCACGTGGAGCTGACCGGCGACGACGTCACCGAGTGCGTGGGCGGCGGCCACGAGATCTTCGTGGACGACCTGCACCAGCGCTACGAGACGGCCTGCGACCCCCGGCTCAACCGCAGCCAGTCGCTCGACCTGGCCTTCCTCGTCGCCGAGATGTACCGCGACCAGTAGGAGTCCTCGCCGGACGCGCCTGTGGGGCACGGATCGATGTGATCCGTGCCCCACAGCCGTACCCGGGACTTTTGCGCCGCCCGGGGGACGGGTAAGGTTAGGTTAGCCTCACCGACGAAGACGGGGACGGCACCAGCGACCGACCCGCAGGGAGGTGAACCGCATGTACGTCTGCTCCTGCTTCGGTGTTACCGAGGCCCAGGTCAAGAAGCATGCGGACGCCGGTGCCTGCACTCCCCGGCAGATCGCGTCGGCCTGCAAGGCCGGCACGGACTGCGGTGGATGTGTGCGCCGCATCCAGGCTCTGCTGGGACGCGGCGACTGCCCGCGCCGCGAGCTGCTCGACCAGCGGCAGGAACCCGTGGTCGCCTCCGTCACGCGTCCGGTCCTCTCCGACGCCGCCTGAGCGGTCCGACGCCGCCTGAGCGGTCGGCCGGCGGTCAGCTCTCCGGCTGCTCGATCAGCTGGGCGATGTAGAGCGGCTCACCGAGCTTCTCGACCAGCTCCAGCTGGGTGTCGAGGTAGTCGATGTGGTGCTCCTCGTCCTCCAGGATCGACTCGAAGATGTTCGCGGAAGTGATGTCGCCCTTGCCGCGCATCACTTCGATACCGCGCTTGAGGCGGTCGATCGCCTCCACCTCGACCTGGCGGTCCGCCTGGAACATCTCGGTGACCGTCTGACCCACCCGGACGTGGAACAGCCGCTGGTAGTTCGGCAGCCCGTCCAGGAACAGGATCCGGTCGGTGAGGATCTCGGCGTGCTTCATCTCGTCGAAGGACTCGGCCCGGGTGTACTTGGCGAGCTTGGTCCACCCGAAGTTCTCCTGCATCTTCGCGTGCAGGAAGTACTGGTTGATGGCAGTCAATTCGGCGGTCAGCTGCTCATTGAGAAACTCAAGGACCTCGGGGTCGCCCTGCATGGCAAAGGCTCCTTCCAACCGGTGATCGATCTGGCAAGTTGGCCAGATCCTCGCACCGCGCTCAGCGGCCGTCCAGTAAGTGCACGCTTAGTACGAGTTGCCCCTATGGGGGTCCTCCCTGGTCATGACCACCCCTGCCTGTCTGTCACCATGGAGACATGGGTCAGCCGGAAAACCGGGAGAAACGCGGAGCAGAGCAGTCGGAGCTTCCACCAGGACAGCGACTGCAGCGCGGATGGCCGGTCACCCACTACGGGCCCGTTCCCAAGTTCAAGCCCGACCGCTGGGAGTTCCGGGTCTTCGGGGCCACCGCCGACGGTGACAAGCACTGCTGGAACCACCAGGACTTCTCGGCACTGCCGTTCTCCTCGGTCGTCGCCGATCTGCACTGCGTGACGAAGTTCAGCATGCTCGGCGCCGAATGGGGCGGGGTCCCGGCGGGGGCGATCCTCGAACTGGCGCCGCCCGCCCCCGACGCCACTCATGTGATGGTCTGGGCGGAATACGGCTTCTCCTCGAACCTGCGCCTGGCCGACTTCGCCTCCGAGCGCACCCTCTTCGCCACCCACAAGGACGGCGAACTCCTCACCGCCGAGCACGGTTTCCCGCTCCGCCTCGTCGTCCCGCACCTGTACGCCTGGAAGGGCCCCAAATGGGTCCGGGGCATCGAGTACATGACGGCGGACCGGCGCGGATTCTGGGAGGAGCGGGGCTACCACAACATCGGCGACCCCTGGTCCGAGCAGCGCTACTCCTACCAGGAGGAGCCCGGGGACGGACCCGAGCTCTAGAGCCCTCGGAGCTTCTTGAGCCGGGCCACGTCCGCCGCGTGCCCCTCCTTGCCGCCGGGCGTCTCGATGATCAGAGGTACGCCCTCGGTCGCCGGATGGGCGAACAGCTCGGCGAACGGCTCCGCCCCGATATGACCGGCGCCGATGTTCTCGTGCCGGTCCTTGTGGGCGCCCACGACGTCCTTGGAGTCGTTGGCGTGGATCAGCTTCAGCCGCCCCTCGCCGACCGTCTCCACCAGCAGGTCCAGCGTCTGCCGCATCCCCGACGGACCGGTCAGATCGTGCCCGGCGGCGTAGATGTGGCAGGTGTCCAGGCAGATGCCCAGCTTCGGGTGGGAGTCAAGCGCCTCGAAGTACGGCCCGAAGTCCCAGGTCCGGGAGCAGAGCGAGAAGCCCTGGCCGGCCGTCGACTCCAGCAGCAGATCGGGATCGTCGTCATGGGTCAGCTCGTCCAGCAGCGGCCGCATGTGCTCCCGCACCTGGGCCAGCGCCTCGGTGCGCGGTCGCCCGCCGGTCGCCGAACCGGTGTGCACCACCACGCCCAGCGCGCCGATCTCCCGGGCCCGCCGCAGCGAGTGGCGCAGGGACTCCACGGACTTCTCCACCGTCGCCTCGGTGTGCGAACCGAAGTTGATCAGATACGGGGCGTGGACGTACGCGGGCATCGAGGCCGCCGCGCACTCGGCGCGGAACAGCTCGTCCTGCGCCGGGTTCCCGGCGGGCGTCGCCCAGCCGCGCGGGTTCGCCACGAAGACCTGCACGGTCTCCGCCGCCAGCTCGCGCGCGTACTCCAGGCCCACCTTGGCGAGGCCGCCGGCCACCGGGACATGCCCGCCCACCGGGTTCCGCAGAGAGTCCATCAGGTTCTAGAGCCCCTTGGTCTTGATGGTGATCGTGGAGCCCTCGGGGGCCTGTTCGCCGCCGCCGACGGACTGGCTCGCGATCGTGTCGCTGAAGGAGAGGAACGGCCGGTCGACCTTCACCTCGAAGCCCGCCTCCTCCAGGGTGGTCCGCGCCTCGTCGACGTCCCGGCCGGTGACGTCGGGGACGTCGAGCATCCGGGGGCCCTTGGAGACGGTCAGCTGGATCGTGTCGCCCTCGGCGGCCTCGGTCCCCTCGCCGGGGGACTGCTCGGCCACATCGCCCGCGGCCTCGGGGGAGTGGACCCGGCCGGGCAGCACCTCGGCCTTCAGCCCCTCGGCCTCCAGCTCGGCGGTGGCCTCGTCGGCGGAGAGCCCGGTGACGTCCGGGACGTCGATCGGGGCGCCCTTGCTGACGACGAGCGCCACGGCCGTGTCCGGATTGCGGTCGGTGCCGGCGCGGGGATCCGTGCGGATCACCTCGCCCCGTTCCACGTCCTCGCTGAACTCCCTGGTCACCATCCCCGGGACCAGGCCCACCTTCTTCAGTGAGCGCCGGGCGTCCGCGAGGGAGGCGCCCACCACATCGGGCACCCGCACGATCTCCGGGCCCCGCGAGACGACGAGCGTCACCGAGCCGTTCCCCCGGATCCGGTCGCCGGAGTCGGGCTTGCTGCTGACGACCTCGCCCCGTTCGACCGTGTCGCTGAAGACCCGGTCCACGCCCTTCAGCCCGAGCCCCGCGTCCGCGAGCCGCTTCTCGGCGGTCTGCTGGGTCTGCCCGAGCAGCGAGGGGACCTGGGTGAACTGGCCGGAGTTGATGTACCAGACGCCCGTGCCGATCCCCAGGGTCAGCAGGACGGCGGCGAGCGCGATGATCAGCCTGCGGTGCGGCCCGCCGAACGGACCGCGCCGGCCGGCCGTTCGCCGGGCCGGAGCGGCGGGCCCCGCGGGCGGCATGGCCAGGCGGCTGGTGCGGTGCACGCCGTCCCCGCCGCCGTCCTGCGGAAGGGCCCGGGGGATCACGCTCGTACGGTCGTCCGCGCCGTCGTGGGAGTCCGACAGCGCCTGCGGCGGTACGGCGTCCAGCTCGGCGTCGGTCAGCCCGGCGCGGGCCTCACGGGTCTCGGCCAGCAGCAGCACCGCGTCGTGCGGGCGCACCTCGGGATTGCGGGCGGTCGCGCTCGCCACCAGGGAGTCCAGCGCGACCGGAAGCCCCGGCACGACGGCGGACGGGGCCGGAACGTCGGAGTTGAGGTGCTGGTAGATGACCTGGGCGGCGTTCTCGCCGGTGTGCGGCTTGGCGCCGGTCAGCATCTCGTACAGCACGACCCCGCAGGCGTACACATCGCTGCGGGTGTCGGCGGTGCCGTGCTCGATCTGCTCGGGCGCCAGATACGACACCGTGCCCAGCAGCGAGCCGGTGGTGTCGGTGGCCGTACCGACCGCCCTGACCAGGCCGAAGTCGGCGACCTTCACCCGGCCGTCGTCCCCTATCAGGACGTTCTCCGGCTTCATGTCGCGGTGCACGAACCCGGCCCGGTGCGCGGCGCCGAGCGCGGCGAGGACCGGCTCCAGGATGTCCAGCGCGGCCCGGGGCTGAAGGGCCCCGCGCTCGCGCAGCACGTCGCGCAGGGTGCAGCCCGCCACGTACTCCATCGCGAGATAGACGTACGCGCCCTCGGCGCCCTGGTCGAAGACCGCGACGACGTTGGGGTGCGCCAGTCGGGCCACCGACTTGGCCTCCCGGATGAAGCGCTCGACGAACGAGACGTCGGTGGCGAGCGCCGGGTGCATCACCTTGAGGGCGAGCACCCGGTCCAGGCGGGTGTCCACGGCCCGGTAGACCGTGGCCATCCCGCCGACGGCGATGCGCGCCTCGATGCGATACCGGCCGTCGAGCAGCTGCCCGACGAGCGGGTCCTGGAGGGTCGTGTCCACCCCGAGAGTCTACGAGCCGCCACCGACACCCCGAACGGCCCGGGGCACTCCCGGAGCAGTTCTGCAGCCGATCCGTGACAGGGACAGGTCCCTTGGCTACGCCCCCGGTGGGCGGCCCGTGCGGGGACAATTCAAGCCCCTCCGGCGATTGAGGAGCGCGGTCCGGGGGCAGCGCCCCCGATCACGTACCCGGCGCTCAGAACGCGGGCCGCTCCGGATCCAGCGCCGCCCGCCCGTCCACCGGCGACGACGCCTCCGCGAAGTGCCGGCGCGGAATCCGGCCGGCACGGCGGGCCAGTCGCCCCGCCTCCACCGCGTGACGCATCGCCCCCGCCATCAGCTCCGGCTCCTGGGCCCGCGTCACCGCCGAGGCGAGCATCACAGCGGCGCACCCCAGCTCCATCGCCTGCGCCGCGTCCGAGGCGGTCCCGGCCCCCGCGTCGAGGATCACCGGCACCCCGGCCCGCTCCACGATCAGCTCGAAGTTGTGCGGGTTGCGGATGCCGAGCCCGGAGCCGATGGGGGAGCCCAACGGCATGATCGCCGCGCACCCCACGTCCTCCAGCTTCCGTGCGAGCACCGGGTCGTCGTTGGTGTACGGCAGCACCACGAACCCGTCGTCGACCAGGATCTCCGCCGCGTCCAGCAGCTCGACCGGGTCGGGCAGCAGGGTCCGCTCGTCGGCCACCACCTCCAGCTTCACCCAGTCCGTGCCGAGCGCCTCCCGGGCCAGCCGGGCGGTCAGCACCGCCTCGCCCGCGGTGAAGCAGCCCGCGGTGTTCGGCAGGACCTGGATGGAGAGCCGCTCCAGCACCGAGAGCACCGAACCCTGCACGGTCGGGTCGAGCCGGCGCATCGCGACCGTGGTCAGCTCGGTGCCCGACGCGATCAGCGAGCGCTCCAGCACCTCCAGGCTCGGCGCTCCGCCGGTGCCCATGATCAGCCGGGATCCGAAGGCGGCGGGCCCCAGTGTGAAGACGTCGTCCGACATGGTCAGCCTCCCTGTACGGCGGTGAGGACCTCGACGCGGTCGCCGTCGCCGAGCGTCGTGGCGGCCCACTGGCCACGCGGGACGACGCTCTCGTTGACTGCTGCGGCGACTCCGGACCGGGCCCGGGTGAGGGTGCCGACCAGGGCACCCAGATCGGTCCCGGCGGGAACGGCGCGGGCTTCCCCGTTCACCGAGACGGAAACGGTGGCGGTCGCGGCGGATTCCGGGCCGGCTGCTCGCGGTGCGGCGTCGGCTTCCGGTGCGGTGGGCTGCTGGGTCATACGGGCTGCTCCTGGAGTACGGGGGCGGCGGCGGGTTCGAAGCGGCCGGGGGCGAAGGGCCGGGCCTCCTCGGGCAGCTCGCCGGTGGTCAGGACGTCGGCCATCGCGTCCCCGGTGACGGGCGTCAGCAGGACGCCGTTGCGGTGGTGGCCGGTGGCGAGGAGGAGACCGGGCAGGGCGGTCGGGCCGAGCAGCGGGGCGTTGTCGGGCGACGCGGGACGCAGACCGGCCCGGGTCTCGGTGAGCGGCAGTTCGGTGATGCCCGGCACCAGCTCATGGGCGTCGCGCAGCAGCTCGTACACCCCGCCCGCGGTGACCGTGGTGTCCCAGCCCATTTCCTCGCTGGTGGCGCCGACGACCAGCTCGCCGTTCTCGCGCGGTACCAGGTACAGGTGGCCGCCCCGGACCACGGCGCGCACGGTGCGGCTGAGGAAGGGGGCGTACGCCGGGGGCACGGTGAGCCGGAGGACCTGGCCCTTGACCGGGCGGACCGGTGGCACGAGCTCCGGCGGGAGCCCCGCGAGCCGGCCGCTGAGGCTGCCCGCGGCGAGTACGACCTGGCCGGCCGCGAACTCCGTACCGTCGCCGAGCAGCGCCCCGGTGGCCCGGCCCCTCTCCACGGTGAGCCGCTCGGCGGTCGTCCGGCGGAACGCGACCCCGGCCCGCTCGCACGCCGTCAGCAGCGCCGAGGCGAGGCGGCGCGGATCCACCTGGTGGTCGCCGTCGACCCGGAGGCCGCCCCGTACGCCCGGGGCCAGCATCGGTTCGAGCCGACGGCACTCACGGCCGCTCAGCCAGACCGACTCCAGGCCCGAACGTTCCTGGAGGGCGTGCAGTTCGCGCAGGTGCGCCCGGTCGTCGGAGTCCAGGGCGACGGCGAGCGTGCCGCAGCTCCGGAAGCCGGTGTCCCGGCCGCTCACCTCCTCCAGCTCCTCGACGAACGCCGGATAGCGGGCGGCGGAGGCCAGGTTGAGCCCGAGCAGCATCTGCTCGCCGTAGTGCAGTTCGGTGACGGCGGCCAGCATGCCCGCCGCGACCTGTGCGGCGCCACCGCCCGGTTCGGGATCGGCCACGGTGACCGTCAGCCCGCGCTGCGCGGCCCGCCACGCGGTGACCAGGCCGATGATGCCGCCCCCGATGACGAGGACGTCGGATCCTGAGGTTCCCGTTCCCCCCAGGGCTCCGGGGGTCTTCCCCGAGACGCGCATGAGTGTCCAGCCCCTCCCTTCGCCGGCATGACCCGGATCAGGTTCGTACGGTCGGAGGCCGTCCAGTCTCCCTCTCAGCCCGGTGCGTCCGGGCTCCCGCGAGTGTTCTACCGTGGCCAGCCTAGACCCACTCACTCGCGGCCAGTAAGGGAGCGCCCACCGTGGCCCGTTCGCTCGACGGACTCGTCCTCGCGCCCGTCGCCGACCAGGCCCCGGGCCAGGTCGGCACCCGTACCCGCTTCACGTACCACGAGCAGGGCGGCCGGATCTGGGCCGAGTACGCGGGCGGTGACGTGGTCCGCGGCCATCTCGTGGGCACCCGGGACGGGGACGCGCTGGACTTCCGCTACGTCCAGCTCAAGCAGGACGGAACGACATCCTCCGGGCACTGCCTCTCCACCGTCGTCGATCTCACCGACGGCCGGGTCCGGCTGGAGGAGCGCTGGGAGTGGGAGTCCCAGGAGGGCAGCGGGACGAGCGTGGTGGAGGAAGTGGCCTCCTGACGGCAGCCCTGAGGGCGGGTGCCCGGCAGCCATCTTCCTGACCTTTCGTCAGATGATTAAGGTGGACAGGTGAGCGAGCAGCAGACGGAGAAGAGTCCCGCCCGGCACGTCGTGATCGTCGGCGCGGGCATGGCGGGCGTGCAGAGCGCCGTCGCCCTGCGCGAGGCGGGCTTCACCGGCCCCGTCACCCTGATCGGCGCCGAGCCCCACCAGCCCTACGACCGCCCGCCGCTGTCCAAGGCCGTGCTGCTGGGCAAGGCCGAGGACTCCGCCTTCGACGTCGACTTCGAGGCGCTGGACATCACCCTGCGCCTCGGCCTGGACGTCACCGCCCTGCGCGCCGCCGACCACACGCTGGACACCGCCGCCGGGCCCGTCCGCTACGACTCCCTGATCCTCGCGACCGGCGCCGAACCCATGACCCTGCCCGGCACCGAGGGCGTGCCCGGCGTCCATCTGCTGCGCACCCTCGACGACGCCGCCCGGCTGCGGCCCGTCCTGGACCGGCAGCACGACGTGGTCGTCGTCGGCGCGGGCTGGATCGGCGCCGAGTTCGCCACCGCCGCCCGTGCCGCGGGCTGTGCCGTCACCGTCGTCGAGGCCGCGGCCCGCCCGCTCGCGGGCACCCTGCCGGCCGAGGTGGCCGCCCCGATGGCCGCCTGGTACGCCGAGAGCGGCGCCGAACTCCTCACCGGGGCCCGGGTCGAGCGCGTCGAGGAGGGGGCCGTGGTCCTCGCGGACGGCCGCGGCCTGCCCGCCGGGGCCGTGGTCGTCGGCATCGGGGCGCGCCCCGCCACCGGCTGGCTGGCGGGCTCCGGGATCGCGCTCGGCCCGGACGGCTCGGTCACCGCCGACAGCGCCCTGCGCACCTCGCTGCCCGATGTGTACGCGGTCGGCGACTGCGCCTCCTTCCCCTCCGCCCGCTACGGGACCCGCCTCCTGGTCCACCACTGGGACAACGCCCTCCAGGGCCCGCGCACCGCGGCCGCCGCGATCCTGGCGGCGGAGAGCGGCGAACCGCTCCCGGTCCACGACCCCGTGCCGTACTTCTGGTCCGAGCAGTTCGGCCGCTTCGTGCAGTACGCCGGCCACCACGCCGACGCCGACACCCTGCTGTGGCGCGGCGACGCGGCGGACGCGGCCTGGTCGGTGTGCTGGCTGCGCGGGGGCGCGCTCGTCGCCGTACTCGCCGTGGGCCGCCCGCGCGACCTCGCCCAGGGCCGCAGGCTCATCGAGTCGGGGGCCGTCCTCGACCCGGAGAAGGCCGCCGACCCCGCCGTACCGCTGAAGTCCGCCGCCCTCTGACCGCCGCGTCGGCCGCCGCCGGCACCCCCCGTACGGTCGGCCCGGCTACCGGCTGTCAGTCCCAGGTGGCACGCTTGTCCCTGTGACCGAGATTGACGCAAAGACCGATGCTCTCGTCCCCGCCTGGCTCCACCTTCCCGACATCGCGGAAATGCTCGATGTCCAGGTGACGCGCGTACGGCAGTTGGTCAAGGAGGGCCAGCTCATCGCCGTACGCCGTGGTGAGAACCGGGCGCTCCAGGTGCCCGCCGCCTTCATCGACGGCGACAAGGTGGTCAAGGGCCTCTCCGGCACCCTGACCCTCCTGAAGGACGACGGCTTCTCCGAGGAAGAGATGCTGGAGTGGCTCTTCACTCCTGACCCGACCCTGCCCGGCACCCCCGCGCAGGCGCTGAGCGAGAATCGCGGGACGGAGGTGAAGCGCCGCGCCCAGGCGCTCGCCGTCTGACCGATACGACAGGAAGCGGCGCACGGGCCGTCCGACACGGCCCGTGCACCGTCACGACCACGGGGGACTCCGCTCCGCCGTGACGACCACGGGGGAAGCTCCACGATGTCCACGCCTTCCACGCCGCGCGAGCAGCTGTCCGACGCCCGGCTCTACCTGTGCACGGACGCCCGCAAGCGGCAGGGTGACCTCCCCGCCTTCCTGGACGCGGTGCTCACCTCCGGCGTCGACATCGTCCAGCTCCGCGACAAGGGCATGGAGGCCGCGGAGGAGCTGGACCACCTCGCGGTGTTCGCCGACGCCTGCCGCAGGCACGGCAAGCTCCTCGCCGTGAACGACCGCGCCGACGTGGCCCACGCCATCGGCGCCGACGTCCTGCACCTCGGCCAGGGCGACCTGCCCGTTCCGGCCGCCCGCGCGATCATCGGTGACGGCCGGCTGATCGGCCGCTCCACGCACGCCGAGGCCGAGGTCGACGCCGCCGTCGCCCAGGACGGCGTGGACTACTTCTGCACCGGCCCCTGCTGGCCCACCCCCACCAAGCCCGGCCGCCACGCCCCCGGCCTCGGCCTCGTGCGGTACGCCGCCTCGCTCGGCAGCCCGCGCCCCTGGTTCGCGATCGGCGGGATCGACGCGGGCAATCTCGACCAGGTGCTGGACGCCGGGGCCCGCCGTGTCGTCGTCGTCCGGGCCATCACCGAGGCCGACGACCCGGCCGCCGCCACCGCCGAACTGGCCCGCCGCGTCCGGGCGCACACGGTCTGAACTCCGGGTGCACGGCGGGCGGACATTCCGGGCCGCTGTCCGGGAGTGTCCGAGGAGTGGACAACAGTCCGGCAAAACCAGACAAAGTTTCCCGCTCTGGTTGGGGGAGTGTCCACCCCCTGGTTAACCTCCCCTTATGGCCCTTGGAACAGCTTCCACCAGGACGGATCACGCGCGCACCGTGCGTGAGATGCTGGCGACCGGCAAGACGTCGTACTCCTTCGAGTTCTGGGCGCCCAAGACGGAGAAAGGTGAGCGCAACCTCTGGAACGCGCTGCGCCGGGTCGAGGCTGTCCGGCCGAGCTTCGTCTCCGTGACGTACGGCGCCGGAGGTTCCACCCGTGCCGGGACGGTCAAGGCCACCCAGGAGATCGCGGCGGACTCCACGCTGACGCCCGTCGCCCACCTCACCGCCGTCAACCACTCGATCGCCGAGCTGCGCAACATGGTCGGGCAGTACGCCGACGCGGGCATCAGGAACATCCTCGCCGTCCGCGGCGACCCGCCGGGCGACCCGATGGGCGAGTGGGTGGAGCACCCGCAGGGGGTGAAGTACGCCGCCGACCTCGTCCGCCTCATCAAGGAATCGGGCGACTTCTGCGTCGGCGTCGCGGCTTTTCCCGAAATGCACCCCCGGTCCACCGACTGGGAGACGGACATCGGTCATTTCGTCGACAAGTGCCGGGCCGGCGCGGATTACGCGATCACCCAGATGTTCTTCCGCCCGGAGGACTATCTCCGGATGCGTGACCGCGTCGTCGCTGCGGGTTGCGAAACGCCGGTGATCCCCGAGGTCATGCCCCTCACCAGCGTGAAGCAATTGGAAAGGTTCTCCCAGCTCAGCAACGCGACCGTGCCCGCGTCGTTGAAAGAGCGCATCCTCGCAGCCAAGGACGATCCCGCCGCTGTACGCTCCATTGGCATCGAGTTCGCAACGGAGTTCTGCGCGAAGCTGCTGTCCGAGGGTGTGCCCGGGCTGCACTTCATCACGCTCAACAACTCGACGGCTACGCTCGAAATCTACGAAAAACTCGGACTGCACAAGCAGTCGTGACCGGTCGTACCCGCCCCCGAAGCGGTGACGGCCGAAGGAGGGGGCGGGCGTGGGCTGGACGGTCCTCTACATCGCATTCGGTCTGGTGGCACTGTGGCTGCTCGGCGAGGTGCTGCTGCAGTACAAGGCACGACTGCGCTGGCGGCTGCTCGCCTTCGGCGGCTTCCTCGGCGTGGTGGCCGGCGTGCTGCTGGCCTCCGTCCCGGTCATCGTCGTCGGGACGCTCGCCTTCGCCACCGGCCAGACCTTCGTGACGCTGTCCTTCCGGCGCGGCTTCTCCACCGGCTGGGCCATAGGCGGCAACCCGGGGGAGAGCCGCCGGCGCAAGGGCGGCGGCGAGGGCGCGGCGACGAAGGAACCCACGCTGGAGGTCTCGGACCTGGAGGTCGCGGAGCCGGACGCCCCCGCCGGCTACGACGGTCCCCCGGCCGCCCCGCCCGCACCGTCCCTCTACGCGACGGAGCCGCTCCCCGACGACACCGGCCAGTACGGCGTGTACGGGGACACCGGCTACGACACGAACGGCCACGCCCACCAGGACCAGGGCCACGACGTGGACCCCTCGGCCCAGCCGCAGTACGACCCGTACACCGGCTACGGCCGGCAGCCTGCCCAGGACCCCTACGCCGGAACGTACGACTACGGCACCGGCGAGCAGAGCTACGCCGCCTACTCCGACCCGTACATCGGCACCACCAACCAGGCCCCCTCCTACGGCTACGACGCCTACGGCAACGGATACGACAGCCAGGGCGGACAGCAGAGCTACGCCGACCCCTACGCGCAGAGCTACGGCGCGGACCCGTACGGCACGGGGGCGTACGCCACGGACACCCCGCCCGGCGGCGTCTGGGTCCCGCAGCAGCGCGACGCCGAGCAGTACCCCCCGATGGAGCCGGAGCAGCCCACCGGGCCCCCCTCGTACGGCAACGGCTACGACACCGGCCAGAACGAGCAGTACCGCTACTGAGCGCGCCGCCGCCGGGGCGCTGCCCCGGCGGCCGGGCTCCTCAGCGGGAGCCGCGGAAGTCGTCGCCCTCCACCACGAGCCCGGCCACCAGCGTCCCCGACATCCCGGCGTGCGCGAGGCCGCCGCCCGGATGCGCCCAGCCGCCCGCGAGATACAGCCCCGGCAGCCGGGTGCGGTTGCCCGGGTGCAGATACGCGCCGTCCGCCCCGGCCAGCGCGGGCGGCGGCACCGCACCGCCCTCGGCGCCCGTCTCCGCCTCGGTCTCCGCCGGCGTACGGATCTCCGTGTGCAGGATCCGCTCCCGCAGCCCGGGAACGGCCGCGCCCGCCCGCTCCACCAGGACGTCCGCGAACCGCCGCCGCGCCGCCGCGTCCCGCCAGTCGACCGGGCCCTGCGGAGCCACCGTCGCGGTGAGCGTCACCGCCTCGTGCTCCGCGTCGGGGCGGGTCGCCGGATCGTCCGGCCGCAGCACCGTCACCGTGGGGTGGCCGGCGACCCGGCCCCCGAACACCGCCTCCTGCTCCGCCGCCCCGTCCGCGCTGTGCACCACGGTCCGGTGCACAGCGTCCGCCTCCCGGGCCCCGCGCAGCGACAGCAGCACCGTGAACCGGCCCGCCGCACCCGCGCCCGAACCCGCCCGGACCGGCACATCGCCCGCGCCCCACACCTGCTGACCCGGCACCAGCCCCGGCCGCGGCCGGCCCCCGAGCACCACCCGGTCGGCCTCGGCCACCTCACCGCCCGCCAGCTCCACGCCCGCCGCCCGGCCGTCCTTCTCGACGACCCGGACCACCTCGGCCCCGAAGACGAACTCCACCCGGCGGGCCACGCACCGCTCGTACACCGCCCGGGCCAGCTCCCGCATCCCGCCCAGCACGTACCAGCTGCCGAAGGTCTGCTCCATGTACGGCAGGAGCGCGGCGCTCGCGGGGGCGGTGCGCGGGTCGAGGCCGTGGGCGAGCGCGTACCCGTCGAGCAGGGCGGCCAGCCTCGGGTCCGCCAGCTCCCACGCGCCGATCTCCGCGACCGTGGCCGCCTGCCGGGCCGACCGCAGCAGCCGACGCTGCCGCACCGCCGGATACGGATCGCGCCCCAGCACCTGGTGGTCCGCGCGCAGCGGCTCCTCCAGCAGCGGCCGCCGCGAGCGGTCCCAGGCGTCCCGGGCCCGGTCCATGAAGTCGCTCCAGCGCGCCCCGGAACCCGCTCCCAGCGTCCCGTCCAGGGCGGCGGCCACCCCGGCCCGGGAGGCGTTCGGCAGGGACACCGCCGTGCCGTCCGCGAAGAGATGGCGGCTCGCCGGATCGACCTGGGTCAGCGTCACGCACTGCTCCAGGGACTCCTTGCCGGTCTTCACGAAGAGGTCCCGCTGGACGGCGGGGAGGTGCAGCAGCCCGGGCCCGGTGTCGAAGGCGAAGCCCTCGTGCTCATGGCGCCCCACCGATCCGCCGTAGCTCGCGGACCGCTCGTAGACCGTCACCTTCTCGCCCGCCACGGCCAGCCGCGCGGCCGCCGCCATCGCGCCCGTCCCGGCGCCGATCACCGCAATTCGTGCCATGCCGGTGACTTTATCGACCGGCGCCGACAGCTCAGCCGGGAGGCCAGTGCCCACCGGTCCCGGCCAGCCGTTTCTCCTCCCGCCGCCAGGGCCTGTCTGACAACTCCCGTCTGCCTCACGACGCCATGCACGCACTCTCGCCGCACCGGCCCCAGACCCAAGTACGTCCAGTACGCGGGCCTGGAGCCGGCACGCCGAGAGCACGCACCTGACGCCGCGCGGCCGCCCTACGGGCTACGACGGGAGTTGTCAGACAGGCCCTGGGCCCGGCGGCGCAGGAAGCGGCGGATCCGCGAGGCGAGGAAGACCACGGTGACGATCCCGAGCACCAGCAGCACGGCCGCGATGACGGCAGCCGCCACCGGGTTGAATATGGCGAACGTGACGACCCCGGCGACCCCGAGGTCCTCCGCGATGCTCATCCCGACGTTGCTGAAGGGCTCCGGAGAGGTGTTGACGGCCATCCGCGTGCCCGCCTTGACCAGATGGCTCATCAGCGCCGTGGACCCGCCGATCGCACCCGCCGCCAGCTCCGGCAGCGAACCGCTCTCCCCGGCCAGCAGCGCGGCGATCACCGCCCCGGCCACCGGCCGGATCACGGTGTGCGCTGCGTCCCAGACCGAGTCCACGTACGGGATCTTGTCCGCGACCGCCTCGCAGAGGAACAGCACCCCGGCCACGATCAGGACGTCGGTGCGCTGCAGGGCGGCGGGCACCTCGTCGGACACGCCGGTGGCGCCGAACAGGCCGAGCAGCAGGACCACCGCGTACGCGTTGATCCCGCTCGCCCAGCCGCTGGTGAACACGAGAGGGATGACAGACACGCAGGTGATCGTAACGACCCCGGTCGGGGGCCGGGTGGGGTTCGGTGCGGTGCTCTGAGTACGCGTACCTAGGCACACAGATGAGTAGCAGCGCGGATAGGCCCCCACCTGCGGGGACGGCAGAGTGATGACCACGGACGGGGCGCTGCGCCGGGACCGCCGGCACGGGGCGGCGGAACGGCGCGGTTCCCCCGACGCAACGGGGGTGCGCGACGGAGCCCGGGGACCACGGGGGACATACGGGGTCACGGGGAACGGGATTCCGGATGCACGGAAGACGCCGGTCCGAGGATGTTCGCGGGGGATGCGAACGTCATCGGCCGGCGTCTTCGGCTTTCCCGGCGGCTTCCCGGTGCCTTCCCGGGCGTGCGGCCTCAGTGTCCGCTGACCCGCCCGTGCAGCAGCAGGGACAGCGCCGAGTGGACCTCGTCGATCGAGCGCTCCGGCTGGAACGCCTGCCAGTCCAGCGCCGCCACCAGCACCATCCCGACCAGCGCGGCGGCCGTCAGCGGGATGTCGATCTCCTCGCTCAGCTCACCGCTGCGCACGGCGTCGCGCAGGACGCCCTCGACGACCGCCACAGCCTCCTGACGGACCACCAGCAGCGTGGACTGCCAGGCGCGGTTGGTGCGCCAGAGCTCGGCCACGTACAGCTGGGTGAAGGCCGGGTAGCGGTCGATGAAGGCGAGCCCGGCCCGGATCATCGCGTCCAGCGCCTCGACCCGGGTGCCGCCCCGCTCCTCGGACTCCTCGGCGGCGGCCCGCAGGGATGCGGTGAGCAGTCCCACACCGTGCCGGAGCAGCTCCTCGAACAGCTCGGTCTTGCTCTTGAAGTTGTAATAGACCGTGCCCTTGGCGACCCCGGCCCGCTCGGCGATCTCGTCGACCGTGGTCGCCGAGAAGCCCTTCTCGGCGATGAGCGTCACCGCCGCCTCGTAGAGCCTCTGCCGGGTGGCCTGGCGGCGCGTGGTGCCACTGCTTTCCATGGGGCCGATTCTTCCAGGCCCGGGCGCACCCGGGGACGCGACCGCGGGCGCGCTCACAGGCTCAGCTCCGGGTGCAGCCGGCTCAGGCTCCACACCTGCTTGCGGCGGGCGGTGAACGCGGTCAGGGCCAGCGCGCCGACCGTGAAGGCCGCCAGCACCGCGCAGCCCAGCCAGACCGGGGTGAGCGGGCCGCCCGTGATCAGCCTGCGCAGCCCCTCGACGACGTACGTCATGGGGAGGTACGGGTGGATCGCGCCGAAGAATCCGGGGCTCGTCTGGACGGGGTAGGTGCCCCCGGCCGAGGTCAGCTGGAGCATCAGCACGACCAGGACCAGGATCCGTCCGGCCGCCCCGAAGCAGGCGTTCAGCCACTGCACGATCGCGGCGAAGCAGCAGGTCACCAGGGCCAGGAAGCCGATCGTTCCGGCGGCGTGCGCCATCTGGAGGCCGAGGCCCCAGTGCAGGACGGCCATCAGGGCGCCGACCTGGGCCGTGCCGATGGCGGCGACCGGGAGCCAGCCGGCGAACGCGATCCGCCACGAGGAGGCCCCGGCGGCGAGCGCCCGCCGGTTCATCGGCTGGATCAGCATGTACGCCACCATCGCGCCGACCCACAGGGACAGCGGGATGAAGTACGGGGCGAAGCCGGTGCCGTAGTTGGGGGCCGCGTGCAGCGACTTGGAGGCCAGCTGTACGGGGTCGGCCATGACGTCGGTGCGTGCGTCGCGGTCCTTCTTGTCGTAGTCGGGGATCTTCTCCACACCGTCGTTGAGGCCCTGGGCCAGCTCGGCCGAGCCGTCGCCGAGCCGGAACAGCCCGCCGTCCAGGTTCTCCGCGCCGGTCTTCAGCTTGCCGACGCCGGTGTCCAGGTTGCTGGAGCCGGTCTGCGCGGTCCCGAGGCCGGTGTGCAGCGCCTGCGCCCCCTTGGCGACCCTCTTGGCCCCGGTGTTGAGCTCGTTGACCTTGGCCACGGCGGACGCCAGGTCGTCGTCCAGCGTCGGGGCGCGCTTGGCGAGCGCCTCGGCCTGCTTCTGGAAGGCGGTGAGCTGGGTGCTCAGCTTCTTCAGATCGCCGTTCTGGTTGGCGACCAGGATGTTCACATCGGCGGCGATCTTCGCCGCGTCCTCGGCCGTGACCTTGGCCCGCTCCAGTGGCGGGCAGGCCGTGGCGTCGGGCTCCTCGGCCTCCTCGCACTGGGTGCGGTGGATTTCGGCCAGCTCGTCGGCGGCCTTCCTGGCGCCGGACGCCGCGGTGGGCGCGGACTTCACCAGCACGTCGAGGTTGTGCCGTACGGCCCCCGAGGTGTCGGCGACCAGCCGGGCGGTGTCCTGGATGGACTTCCCGTTGTCCTTGAAGAACGGCCGTACGTCACCGGCGATCCCGTTGACCTTGTCGGCCAGGACCTGGGTGCCCCCGGCGACCTGCTGGGAGCCCGTCGCGAGGTCGCGGGAGCCCTGGTTCAGCTTCACGATCCCGTCGGAGAGCTTCTTGCTGCCCGCCTTGGAGTCCTTCAGGCCGTCCGCGAGGTCCTTGGAGCCCTGCTTCGCCTTCGAGATGCCGCCCTTGAGGTCGTCGGCGCCCTTGGCCGCCTCGGCGGTCTTGTCGTGCAGATCGGAGAAGTTGATGAAGATGCGGTCCAGGAAACCCCGGGAGGCGTTCGTGGAGGCGGCGTTGCGCACCTCGCCGAAGACCGTCTTGGAGATCTGCCCGACGATGTAGTTGTTGGCGTCGTTCGTCCGCACCTGGAGCGCGCCGGTCTCGGGGGAGTCCCCGCCGCTGGACGCGATCTTCCTGCTGAAGTCCGACGGCATCGTCAGCGAGAGGTAGTACGTGCCCTCCTCGACGCCCTTCTCGGCCTCGGCGGCGCTGACCTCGTGCCAGGCGAAGACCTTGGAGTCGAGCAGCTTCTCGCTGATCTCGTCACCGGCGGTGATCCGCTTGCCGTCGCTGGTGGCCCCCTTGTCGTCGTTGACCAGGGCGACGGGCAGCTTGTCGAGCTTTCCGTACGGGTCCCAGAACGAGCACAGGTACAGGGCGCCGTAGAGCAGCGGCAGGAGCAGCAGGGCGACGAGCGCGGCGGCGGGCAGCTTGCCCCGGCCGAACCGCTTCAGCTCAAGCGCGGCGAGCTTCGGCGAACGCATCGGCCGTCTCCTCCTCGGTGGTGGGTTCCTGGGTGGCGTCTTCGGCGGCGGGCTCTTCGGTGGCCGCTTCTTCGACGGCCGGTTCTTCGACGCCGGCTTCTCCGGCGGCCGGTGCGGTGCGCACGACCTGTGTGATCCCGGGAGCCTCGCTGCACACGGCGAGCACGGTCGTCCCGGCGTCGGCCACGGAGCGCAGCAGCGCCCAGGCCTGCTCGCGTTCGGCGTCCGAGAGCTTGAGGTCGGTGTCGTCGACGGCCAGCAGCCGCGGCTTGCCGATCAGCGCCAGCGCGACGGACAGCCGCAGCGCCTCCAGACGCTCCAGGTCGCGCACGGAGGTGCGCCCCGACTTCGGCAGGGTGGCGGGGTCGAGGCCCGCGGCCTCCAGCGCCTCGTCGACCCGGGCCTCGGCGGCGGCCCGGCGCTCGGCGCGCGGGCGCAGCAGGGCGCGCAGGGGCGATCCGTAACGGCCCTGGAGGAGGGCGCGTTCGCCCAGGTGCTCGGCGACGGTGAAGGCGGGGTCCAGCTCACTGACGCCCGGCACCGGGCCCAGGGCGGCGATCCTGCGGACGGCGGCGGCCTGCTTCGGCAGACGCAGCCCGCCGGTCTCCGCGTTGCCCTCGGTGGTGCGCATCCGGCCGGTGAGGGCGAGCAGCAGACAGGTGCGGCCCGACCCCGACGGGCCCTCGATGGCCACCAGTTCCCCCGGCTCGGCACTGAACGTCACGTTCCGGAAGACCCGGCCGCGCGGTCCTTCCAGTCCGAAGTCCTCGGCGCTGACAGCCGCGCCGTGCGGGCTCTCCACAGAGACCCTCCCCTATTTGAACTGACCAGTCAGTGCAAAAAGGTAGTCCGAACTCGCGCTCGAAGCAAAACAGCAGGTCAGGGTCGACTTCGGGTCGATTGTCAGTGGTGCCCGCCACCATGGACACAGACGGCCACGGAGCCGTCACACGACGACAGGAGGTTCGTCATGGCCAGCTCGTCCGCAGCCGCCGCCCCGCGGCGCCGCGCAGGCAGCCCTGCCCCCTCACTGACCGGTCCGGCCGCCGATGTCCACCCCGTCCTGCGCCGCGCCGCGGCGCCGCCCGCCGCCCTGGATCTGCTCGCCAAGGCCCGCTCCGGCCTCGACGAGGCCGCCGTGCTCCACGAGCCCAACGAGCGGTACGCCACCGCCCACCTCGCCGCCCTGCGCATCGCGGCGGCCGTGCTGGCCGCCCGCGGGCGCCCCGAGACGAACAAGCGCCGCCGCGACCGGATCCGCAGCGCCTGGGAAGTCCTCCCGGAGATAGCCCCGGAGCTGACCGAATGGAGCGCCCTCTTCGCCTCGGGCGCCGACCGGCGGGCCCGCGCGGAGGCCGGTATGCCGGGAGCCGCCAGCGGGCGTGACGCCGACGATCTGCTGCGCGACGCGGCCATGTTCCTGCGCCTGGTGGAACGGCTCCTGGTGCTCCAGCCGATCCTTCCGCAGCCCCGCCCGGAGCGCCCGGGCGGCGGGTGAGCTGTCCAGGGGCGCGAGGCAATAGGGTGGTGACCGCTCGCATCACCACCCGCACTGTTCACGCTCCGCCGTACCCGGCGGCACCGTGCTGAGGAGTCATCTGCCGTGTCGGACCAGCCGCGCCCCCGCGCCTCCCTCCGTACCGCCGTGGTCTGGGAGGTCCTCAAGGAAGCTCTGGACCGTCAGGTCAAGGCGACCGGCAGGGACGCCCTGGACGTCCTGGACACCGGCGGCGGCACCGGCAACTTCGCCGTGCCCGCGGCCAGGCTCGGCCACCGGGTCACCGTCGTCGACCCCAGCCCCAACGCGCTCTTCGCGCTGGAGCGCCGCGCCGCCGAGGCCGGGGTCGCCGACCGGGTCCGGGGCGTCCAGGGCGACATCCTCGGCCTGTTCGACGTCGTCGAGCGCCACGGCTTCGACGCGGTGCTCTGCCACGGCGTCCTGGAGTACGTCGACGAGCCCGCCGAGGGCGTACGCAACGCGGTCGAGGCGCTGCGCCCCTCCGGCGCGCTCAGCCTGCTCGCCGCCGGTCTCGGCGGAGCCGTTCTGGCCCGCGCCCTCGCCGGACACTTCACCGAGGCCCGGCAGGCGCTCACCGACCCGGCGGGCCGCTGGGGCGAGGGTGACCCGGTGCCCCGCAGGTTCACCGCCGACCAGCTCTCCGACCTGGTCTCCGACGCCGGGATGGAGATCGCCGCGGTGCACGGGGTCCGGGTCTTCGCCGACCTCGTGCCGGGCGTCCTGGTGGACACCGAACCCGGCGCCGTGGAGGCGCTCCTCAAGCTCGAAGCGGCCGCCGCCGAGCAGCCCGCGTTCCACTCGGTCGCCACCCAGCTGCACGTTCTGGGCGAGAAGCGCCGCTGATCAGCAACGAAGCTGCGGACGGAGTGGGACTCAGGACCCCCGTACGAGGCGTAAGCCCCGTATGATCGGGTGACACCATCCGGCATGGCGGATCGGTCGTCGGGGAATCTACGCCTCAACAGCCGAGCCGACATAGCGGTCCGGACTGGCTGAACGCTAGAGGGCGGGTTTCACGGGGGCGAATCCCTGCCTATCCTGGAAGGGCCGCATACCGGTCGCCCCCGCGGCCGACGACGAGGAGGATCCCGTGCCGCTCTCGGAGCACGAGCAGCGCATGCTCGAGCAGATGGAGCGAGCGCTGTACGCCGAAGATCCCAAGTTCGCGACAGCGCTCGAGGGAAGCGGGCTGCGTACGTACACCCGCAAAAGGGTCTACCAGGCGGTCGCAGGCTTCCTGGTGGGTATCGCGCTCCTCATGGCCGGAATGGTCGCCCAGCAGATCTGGATCAGCGTGGTGGGGTTCCTCGTCATGCTCGGCTGTGCCGTGCTCGCGGTCACCGGCTGGCGCAAAGCGCCCAAGCCCGGTGAGCAGCAGCCGGCCGCCGCAGGTGGCGGGGACAGCGGCGCACGCCGCCGACCGAGACAACGCCGGTCGATGATGAACCGCATCGAGCAGCGGTGGCAGCGCCGCCGCGACGAACAGGGCCAGTAAGCAGTAGGCGTCGCCCTGTTCTTCCCACAGAACCGGGCGACGGCACCACGCAGGACACCGATGGGTGAGGGGCGGCCGCATTTCCGCGGCCGCCCCTCAGCCGTTGCCGGACGGCTCCCTGGGCGGTAGAGCCCGCTGAGCCTCCGCGGCAGGGCCGACAGAGCCACCGGCAGAGTCGGCACGGCCTCCCGGCGGAGCCGCGAAAGCCTCCGGTCCGGACCCCGCCGCGGGGTCCGGACCGGAGGCTTTCCAGTGCGGGGCTTGACCCGCCTCAGCCGTGCTGGCGCGTGAGGCGGCGCAGCCGGGCCGTCCAGCGACCGGCCCCGGCGCGGCTCGACCACCGCTCCGCGAGCGCCGTCCGGCGGTCGGCGACGGCCCACACCACCCGGACGGACGAGCGGGGCAGAAGCGTTGCCCGCAGCCGGGTGCCCCGGCCCGCCGTGGCCCGCAGTCCCGCCCGCACCGCGGCCGCGTCCTCCGCGAGACCGTCCGCCGGTCGTGGCTCGGGGGCGTACAGCACCTGCTCCACCGAGCCCGCGATCCGGTGCACCGCCTCGGCCGCGGTGGAGTCGAGCCGGCCCAGCCGCACGATCCGGGCCGCCGCCTTGCGGGGCGTCAGCGAGTCGTCCGGTGCGATGCCGTGATCCCAGGCCGTGTCCGTGATCTCCCGCCAGGCGGCCAGCGTCCGCGCGGCGGCGTCGGCGGGCGTCCGGCCCCCGGAGCCCAGCCGGCGGTTCCGCGCCCGGGTCCGCCACAGCAGCGGCGACAACGGCAGCGCGAGCACCAGGACCGCCGCGAGGACCACCAGCAGCACCGTCCCGAGCGGGGTGCCCCGATCGGTCGGCGCCGCCGCCCCCGCCTCCTGCGACGGCCCGCACCCGCCTTCCTGGCGCAGCTGCGGCGGGCAGCTGTCGTCGGCGGAGGGGAGGGCGGACGGCGCGGTGGAGGTGTCGGCGGAGGGCTCGGCCGCGTCGCTCGGGGTGCCCGTGGGAACCTCGGGCCGGGTCCACGAGGGCGTGCTGCCCCGGCTCGGGGTGGGCTCGAACCGGGTCCAGCCGACACCCTCGAAATACAGCTCGGGCCAGGCGTGCGCGTCACGCAGCCCGACCGAGATCGCCCCGTTCGACTTCATGGTGCCCGGGGTGAAACCCACCGCGACCCGGGCCGGGATGCCCAGCGTCCGGGCCATCGCGGCCATCGAGAACGAGAAGTGGACGCAGAAGCCCTCCTTGTCACGGAGGAACCGGGCGATGGCGGACGACCCCGTGCCCGAGGTGACCGTCGTGTCGTAGGTGAAGCCGCCCTCGGAGGCGAACCAGTCCTGGAGCTTCACGGCCTGTTCGTAGGCGTTGGCCGAGCCCTCCGTGACCTGCGCCGCGGTCTCGGCGACCACCTCCGGCAGCGAGCCGGGGAGCTGGGTGTACTCACGGAACAGCTCCTCGGGCGGCGAACCCGCGGTCGCGAGCTGCTGTGCCGTGGGCTCGACGACCAGGCTGCCGACCTCGTACTGCGCGCCGCGCGTCGTCTGCCCGTCGTCGCCGACCAGGGTGCGGCCCTCGGGCTCGAACCTCCAGCGGCCGTCGACACGGACCTCGCTCGCCGGGTAGGGGAGCGGCAGATACGTCTGCTGGTAGGAGCGCGAGGCGGAGATGTTCGTCCGGACCTCCGTGACCGAGACGTCCCCGCCGAGCCCCGCGGGCCGGGGGAGCCGGTCGGGCACGTCCGTCAGCCGCCGGGTGGAGGAACGCCACTCGCTGCCGTTGAACTCGTCCAGGGCCAGGATCCGGAGATAGAGGTTCTGCGGGTTCTCGATGTTGCTGCGGTACGTCATCACCTCCCGGTTCTCCGGCTGGTTGAGGTTGTTCTGCAACGAGACCAGCGGATTCACCGCGGAGATCGTGCCGCCGCCGCTGCCCTTGCCGTTCCCCGGGCCGTTGCCGCCGAGCAGACCGCTGTCCAGCGCGGGCAGGGCGAGGGGCGCCACCAGGGCGATGCCGAGCGCCAGCACGCCGATCCGCCGCCCGGTCCGCACGGGGGAGGACCCGCCGCCCGTACCGGACAGCCCTTCGGCCAGACCGCCCCTGGTCCGCGAAGCCCCGCCGAAGACACGGCCCCACTGGGAGAGCCGGTCCCGGCCCTCCGCCAGCAGGAGCAGCAGATAGCCGGAGGCGGCCGGCAGGAACCACACCCAGCCCGCCCCGCCGTCGGAGAGACCGGCGGCCACCGAATACAGGGCGAGGAGCGGCAGCCCCGCCGGGGCCGCGCTGCGGAAGGTCACCGCCATGGCGTCCACCAGGAGGCCGATCAGGATCACCCCGCCGACCACCATCAGCTCGATGCCGTCGGTCAGCGGTGCGGGGGCGGAGAACGTACCGACGTCCTCGCCGCCCGCCACCAGCAGCTCGCCGAGACGCATCACGGCCTGCGGTCCCGGCAGTACCCCCAGCAGGGCGTGGTCCCGCGCGAACACCAGCGTCAGCAGCACCAGCGTGACCAGCGCCTGGGCGGCGACGGTCAGCGTCCGGGCCAGCGGGACCCGGCGCGCGAGGGCGCCCACTCCGCTCTGGACGCCGAGCAGCACCGCCGCCTGCACCAGCCAGCCGGCCCCCTCCACCAGCGGGATCAGCGCCCCCGCCGCCAGCAGTGTCGCCGCATAGGCGCTCAGCGCCAGCCTGGCCCGCCCGCTCATGACCATCCCCCCGCGAAACCGTTCGAGCCGCCGCTCGGGGCGGACGGCGTGTCCGTGCGCATCCCGCCGGCCAGCTGCCACAGCTCGGGCAGCTCGTCACCCGGCTCCACCGGCACCGCCGTCCAGCCGGACTCGCGCAGCCGTCGCAGCCGGTCCTCGGCCGCGCCCGCCGCGCTCTCGTCGCCGGCCCACGCGGCGCTGTCCAGGACGAACGCGACCCCGGCCCCGGCGCGCTGCCGCATCCGGGCCGCGACCGCGGTCTGCTCCTCGTCCAGATCGCCGAAGAAGGCGATGAGCAGCCCCTCGTTGCCGCCGCGCAGCACGTCGTGGGCGCGGCTGAGACCCCCGCCGTCCGAGTGGCCGACGACGGCGAGCGTGTCGAGCATCAGTCCCGCCGAGTCCGCGGACTCCTGGGTCGAACCCGCGTATCCGTCGGTCCCCTCGCCGGGCACCGCGTTCCCGTCGTCGGTGAGCAGCCGGACGGCGAAGCCGCGCTCCAGCATGTGCACCAGGGCGGAGGCCGCCCCCGAGACCGCCCATTCGAACGCCGAGTCGGGCCCGGCGCCCTGGTAGCCGATCTGCCGGGTGTCCAGCAGGACCGTGCATCTGGCCCGCTGCGGCTGTTCCTCACGGCGCACCATCAGCTCGCCGTGCCGCGCGGTGGAGCGCCAGTGGACCCGGCGCAGATCGTCGCCGTGCCGGTAGCCGCGCGGAATGATGTCGTCCTCACCGGCGAGCGCGAGCGATCGCTGCCGCCCGTCGCCGTACCCGGAGGCCTCGCCCGCCAGTCGCAGCGCGGGCAGCGGCACCGTACGCGGGATGACGACGAGGGTGTCGTACGCACTGAAGGAACGCGTCAGCTCGCACATGCCGAAGGGGTCGCTGAGCCGCAGCTGCAACGGGCCCAGCGGATAGCGGCCGCGCAGATCGGAGCGGACCCGGTAGGACACCTCGCGCCGGCCGCCCGCCTCCACCCGGTCCAGGACGAAGCGGGGCCGCGGGCCCAGCACGTACGGCACGCGGTCCTGGAGCATCAGCAGACCGGTGGGCAGCCGCGAGACGTTCTCCATCCGCAGGTGCACCCGGGCCTCCGCGCCCGCGGGGACCCGGGACGGCGAGAGCCGCCGGGTGCCCGTGACCCGGTAGCGGGTGCGGTAGAGCACGGTCACACAGACCAGGGGCAGCACGGCGAGCAGCAGCCCGACCCGCAGCAGGTCGCCCTGGCCCAGGACGTACGCGCAGACGGCGGCGGCGAGACCGGCGGCCAGGAACGAGCGCCCCCGGGTGGTCAGTCCGCCCAGGGCCGCCCGGAGGCCGCCCCTCCGCCCGCCGTCCTCCACGGCGCCGGGCTCGCCGGCCGCCATCACAGCCGCCGTGCCCCGGGCTGCTGCTGGTGGTACAGCGGGCGGCCCGGCTCCCGCGCGGGCGGCGCGGTGCCGCCGGCCGAGGTCGGTACGGGGGTGCGCTGGATGATCTCCCCGACCACCTGCTCCGCCGTGCGGCGGTTCAGCTGGGCCTGGGCGGTGGGCAGCAGCCGGTGCGCCAGCACCGGCGTGGCCAGCGCCTGGACGTCGTCCGGCAGGGCGTAGTCGCGCCCGCTGAGCGCGGCGGACGCCTTCGCGGCGCGCAGCAGATGCAGCGTCGCGCGCGGGGAGGCGCCGAGCCGGAGGTCGGGGTGGGTACGGGTGGCCGCGACCAGCTCCACGGCGTACCGCCGCACGGCGTCGGCGACATGGACCGTACGGACGGCGTCGATCAGCTTCACGATGTCGTGGGCGTGGGCCACCGGCTGGAGATCGTCCAGCGGGGAGAGGCCCCCGTGCACATCGAGCATCTGGAGCTCGGCCTCCGGGCTCGGGTAGCCGATGGAGACCCGGGCCATGAAGCGGTCGCGCTGGGCCTCGGGCAGCGGGTAGGTGCCCTCCATCTCGACCGGGTTCTGCGTGGCGACCACCATGAACGGGTCGGGCAGCTCGTAGGTGTGCCCGTCGATGGTGACCTGACGTTCCTCCATCGACTCCAGCAGCGCCGACTGCGTCTTCGGCGAGGCGCGGTTGATCTCGTCGCCGATCACGATCTGGGCGAAGATCGCGCCCGGCTTGAACTCGAAGTCCCGCCGTTGCTGGTCGAAGATCGACACGCCGGTGATGTCCGAGGGCAGCAGGTCCGGCGTGAACTGGATCCGTCGCACCGAACAGTCGATGGACCGCGCCAGCGCCTTGGCCAGCATGGTCTTGCCGACCCCGGGCACGTCCTCGATGAGGAGATGCCCCTCGGCGAGCAGCACGGTCAGCGATAGCCGTACGACCTCGGGCTTGCCCTCGATCACACCCTCCACCGACCTGCGCACCCGCTCTGCGGTGGTGGTCAGATCAGTGAGGCTCGCTCGATCGTCATAGGTCGTCACCCGGCCCTCCTCGGCCCTTTTGCGCAGGGGCCGTCGCGCGTACCCGCGCGGCCCACCCCGAAAAATCGGACACTCCTCCGGAGGACCCGGGGGATGTCACACCCGCATTCTTGTTGCCGTTACCGCTTCGTGTCACTCGCCTGTGGATAAGTGGGTGTGAAAAGGCAGTGTCTGTCATGATTCCGGTGCCGCAGGGCACGGCGATGCGTGTGTGAGGTGCAGCGGAGGGCCGGGAAGCGACGGGAGTCCGTTCAGGAAACGGAGTCGATCTCCCGCAGCAGACCGGTGGTCACGTCGAAGACGAACCCGCGCACATCGTCGGTGTGCAGCAGGAACGGCGAGGTCCGCACCCGCTGCATCGACTGGCGCACATCCTGGTCGGCGTCCGTGTAGGCCTCCACGGCCCAGGCCGGACGCTGGCCCACCTCGCGCTCCAGGTCCTGCCGGAAGTCCTCGGTGAGGGACTCCAGACCGCAGTTGGTGTGGTGGATGAGAACGATGCTGCGGGTGCCGAGCGCCCGCTGGCTGATGGTGAGCGAGCGGATCACGTCCTCGGTGACCACGCCGCCCGCGTTGCGGATGGTGTGGCAGTCGCCGAGCTCCAGGCCGAGCGCGGCGTGCAGGTCGAGACGGGCGTCCATGCAGGCGACCACGGCGACCTGGAGGACGGGGCGGGCGTCCATGCCCGGGTCGCGGAAGTCCTTCGCGTACTCGGAGTTCAGCGCGACGAGGCGGTCGGTGACCTGGCCCCCCTCGCGGACCGCCGCAGCGGTGGACGTGACGGACTCGGCGGGGGAGTGAGCAGAAGTCGACATGGCTACGACGTTAGCCTTCCCACCTGGCCCGGGAGGGCTGTGAGAGCGGACAAAGAACGTCAACACGGCTTGTTGTGAGCTAACCCACAGGCCCCTGTGGACGCACCCGTTCGGGTGAGTTCACCGCATCCGGTCGGGTGGCGCGACGCGCTGCGCGGTTCGTTGATCGCGAATCGATCGAATGGCAGGGTGGACTAAAGTAACGCGAAGTCAACACCCGAATTCCCGCCCCACTGCCCCATCGCACCTCCCCGCACCTCCTGCATATTCCGTATTTCCCCCGTGATGTGCGGCGTACGTGCGACCCGGCCCTCTCCCGCTCTCGGTCGGCCGACGCCCCTTCCCCGGCGCCGGCGGGCCTCCCCTTCAGAGCGGGCGGGGACCAGGACGTACGTGCCGGCCGCGCGGGACAGAGCCTGAGAGGGCGCATTGAGCCAGACCCGACACGTCCCGGTGATGCTCCAGAGGTGTCTGGACCTGCTGGCCCCGGCTCTCCAGGACCCGGCCCACCCGGAGCCCGTGGTCGTCGACTGCACCCTCGGCCTCGGCGGCCACAGCGAGGCCCTGCTCGCCGCCTTCCCCACCGCCCGGCTGATCGCCCTCGACCGCGACAAGGAAGCCCTCCGCCTCTCCGGCGAACGGCTCGCCCCCTACGGCGACCGGGCCACCCTCGTCCACGCGGTCTACGACGAGCTCCCCGACGTCCTCGCCCGGCTCGGGATCCCGAAGGTCCAGGGCGTCCTGTTCGACCTCGGCGTCTCCTCCATGCAGCTGGACGAGGCCGACCGCGGCTTCGCCTACGCCCAGGACGCCCCCCTCGACATGCGCATGGACCAGTCCACCGGGATGGGCGCCGCCGAGGTGCTCAACACCTACCCGCCCGGCGAGCTCGTGCGGATCCTGCGCGCGTACGGCGAGGAGAAGCAGGCCAAGCGGATCGTCTCCGCGATCGTGCGCGAGCGCGAGAAGGAGCCGTTCAGCAACAGCGCCCGGCTCGTCGAGCTGATCCGCGACGCGCTGCCCCAGGCCGCCAAGCGCACCGGCGGCAACCCCGCCAAGCGGACCTTCCAGGCCCTGCGCATCGAGGTCAACGGCGAGCTGAGTGTCCTGGAGAGGGCCATTCCGGCCGCCGTCGACAGCCTCGCCGTCGGCGGCCGGATCGCGGTGCTCTCGTACCACTCGCTGGAGGACCGGCTGGTCAAGCAGGTCTTCGCGGCCGGCGCCGCCAACACCGCGCCCCCCGGTCTGCCCGTCGTCCCCGAGCGCTACCAGCCCCGGCTGAAGCAGCTCACCCGGGGCGCCGAGCTGCCCACCGAGGAGGAGGTCGCCGAGAACCGGCGCGCCGCCCCCGCCCGGCTGCGCGGCGCCCAGCGCATCCGCGAGGAGGAGCGATGAGCACCCGGGCCGGACGCCGCAGCGGGGGAGTCGCGGGGTGAGCAAACCGGCCGCACCGCTGAAGGGGCGGGCCGCCCGGCTCGCCCGGCTGATGCCGTCCACCGGGCCCAGCACCGCGGCCCGCACCCCCTTCGTCCTGCTGGTCGTCCTGCTCCTGGGCGGCGGACTCATCACCCTGCTCCTGCTGAACTCCGCCCTCAACGAGGGATCGTTCCGGCTCAGCGAGCTGAAGCGGGACACCACCGAGCTCACCGACGAGCAGCAGGCCCTCCAGCGCGACGTCGACAGCCGGTCCCAGCCCGACGCCCTGGAGAAGCGCGCCCGGGAGCTGGGCATGGTCCCCGGCGGCAGCCCCGCCTTCCTGAACCCCGACGGCACGGTCCGCGGCAGGCCGACGGAGGCGACCGCCCCGCCCAGCCCGAGCCCCAGCCCCAGCCCCACCCCGAGCCCCACCGCCTCACCCGACGCCGACGCCCCGGCGGCCGGACCCCCCGCCTCCGGTACGTCGGCCGGCCCCTCCGGCTCCCCCTCGCCCTCCGCATCCGTGCCCCAGCCCGACCCCGCGGCGGAGAACAGCCCGCCCCCGACGAGCCCCGGCAGGTGACGCAGTGCCGCCCAAGGAACCGCCGCGCCGCCGCGTACCCGGTCCGGCCCGCCCCCGTAACGGGGCATCCGGATCCGGCCGCCCCGGCGCGCGCCCACCGGCCCGCCGCCCCCGCCCCGCCCCGGGGAGCACCACCCGGCGCGGCACCGCACCCCGCTCCCTGCGCCTCGGCAGCCCGCGTCCCCGGCTGCGGCTCGTCAGCCTCGGGCTGACGCTGGTCATGCTGGCCTTCGTGGCCCGGCTGCTCCAGGTCCAGGCCGTCGACGCCAGCGCGTACGCGGCCAAGGCCGAGAAGAACCGCTACCAGGAGTACACGGTCGCCGCCGAGCGCGGCGAGATCACCGACCGCAACGGCGTCGCGCTCGCCACCAGCGTGGACGCGCACAACATCACGGCCGACCCCAAGCTCTTCACACCCGAGGAGAGCAAGGCGCCCGATGCCCCGCAGCAGGCCGCGGCGCTGCTCGCCCCGATCCTCGGCAAGGACGTCGACGAGCTGGTCGAGAAGCTCTCGGCGCCCAAGAGCCGCTACACCGTCCTCGCCTACCGGCAGACCCCCCAGGTCTGGAAGCAGATCAAGGACCTCAAGGCCGTCTTCGCCGAGAAGGCGTCCGAGGACAAGCTGAAGGGCGGGCCGGGAGCCAACGTCCTGGCCGGTGTCCTCCAGGAGCCGACCACCAAGCGGGTCTACCCCAACGGGGATCTCGCCGCCGGGATACTGGGCTTCGTCAGCGCCGACGGCAAGGGCGGCGGCGGCCTCGAATCGCAGCTGAACAAGGAACTCGCGGGCGAGGACGGCAAGATCCGCTACGCCCAGGCCGGCGGCCGTCGGGTCCCCACCGCGGGCGGCAGCGAGATCCCGGCCGTGCCCGGCTCCGACATCGAGCTGACCATCGACCGCGATATCCAGTGGGCCGCGCAGAAGGCCATCAGCGACCAGGTCGCCGAGTCCAAGGCCGACCGCGGCTACGTCATCGTGCAGAACACGCGGACCGGCGAGCTGCTGGCCATGGCCAACTCACCCGGCTACGACCCCAACGACCTCTCCCAGGCCACCTCGGCCCAGCTCGGCAACGCGGCCCTCCAGGACGTGTACGAGCCCGGCTCCACCAGCAAGGTCATGTCGATCGCGGCCGTGCTGGAGGAGGGGGCCGCGACCCCCGGCACCCATGTCACCGTCCCCAACCGGCTGCACCGGGGTGACCGGCTCTTCAAGGACGACGTCGACCACCCCACCTGGTACCTCACGCTCAACGGGGTCCTCGCCAAGTCCAGCAACATCGGCACCATCCTGGCGACCGGTCAGCTCGGCAGGACCCAGGCCGAGTCGAACCAGGTCCTCTACGACTACCTGCGGAAGTTCGGCCTCGGCAAGAAGACCGGGCTCGGCTACCCCGGCGAGTCACCCGGCCTGCTGGCCCACCCGAAGGACTGGTCGACCTCGCAGCAGTACACGATCCCCTTCGGCCAGGGCCTCTCCATCAACGCCGTCCAGGCCGCCTCCGTATACTCCACGGTCGCCAACGGAGGCGTACGGGTCGCCCCCACCCTCGTACGCGGAACCAAGGGGGCCGACGGCCGGTTCACCCCGGCCGAGGCCCCCGAGGAGAACCGGGTGGTCAGCGAGAAGACCGCCAAGACCCTGGCGACCATGCTGGAGTCCGTCGTCGACGACAGCGAGGGGACCGGAACCAAGGCCGCCATCCCCGGCTACCGGGTCGCGGGCAAGACCGGGACCGCCAACCGGGTCGACCCCGAACGCGGCGTCTACAAGGGCTACACCGCCTCCTTCGCGGGCTTCGCCCCCGCCGACAACCCGCAGGTCACCGTCTACTGCGCGATCCAGAACCCCACCAAGGGAAGCTACTTCGGCGGCCAGATCTGCGGCCCGATCTACAAGAAGGTCATGGAGTTCGCGCTCAAGACGCTCCAGACCCCACCGTCCGGCAGCGAGCCGCCCCGGCTGCCGGTGTCCTTCAAACCCGGCGAGTGAACACGGGGATGCGCGAGCATCTCCTCCAAGGGAACCCTCAGTGACAACGATCACCCCCGACCCCGGGAACCGGAACGAGAACCGCCGGAACCAGGGTCCCTCGCTTCGCGAGAGCCCGCACCGGCCCGGTACGCTCACCGCCGTGCCCCACGCTGATCAGTCCCAAACCTCTCAGAAGGACGCGCCTGTGACCTACCCGGGAGCGCCCCGACCGGACCGGCTCCGGCCCACCCCCCTCGGCGAGCTGGCCGACCGGCTCGGCGTCGAGACCGCCGGGAGCGGCGACGTCACCGGCATCACGCACGACTCACGGGCCGTGCGACCCGGAGACGTGTACGCGGCCCTGCCCGGCGCCCGTATGCACGGCGCCGACTTCGCGGCCCAGGCCGCGGGCCTGGGCGCCGTGGCCGTCCTCACCGACCCCGCAGGCGGCGATCGCGCCGCCGCCACCGGCCTCCCGGTCCTGGTCACCGAGAACCCGCGGGCCGTGATGGGCGAGCTGGCCGCCGACATCTACGGGCGGCCCGGCATCGGCCTGCTCCAGATCGGCATCACCGGAACCTCCGGCAAGACCACCACTGCGTACCTCGTCGAGGGCGGACTGCGCGCCGCCGGACGCCCCACCGGGCTGATCGGCACCGTCGAGATGCGGATCGGCGACGAGCGCATCAAGTCCGAGCGCACCACCCCCGAAGCCACCGACCTCCAGGCCCTCTTCGCCGTCATGCGCGAACGCGGTGTCGAGGCCGTCGCGATGGAGGTCTCCAGCCACGCCCTGGTGCTCGGCCGGGTCGACGGCTGTGTCTTCGACGTCGCCGTCTTCAACAACCTCAGCCCGGAGCACATGGAGTTCCACTCCGGCATGGAGGACTACTTCCAGGCCAAGGCCCAGCTCTTCACCCCCGAGCGCAGCCACCGCGGCGTGGTCAACTTCGACGACGAGTACGGCCGCAGGCTCATCACCGAGTCCGGCGTCCCCGTCACGACCTTCTCCGCCGAGGGCCACCCGGACGCCGACTGGCACGCCGAGGACGTCGAGGTCGGACCGCAGGACAGCACCTTCACCGCCGTCGGCCCCAAGGGCGAGCGGATCACCGCCCGCGCCCCGCTGCCCGGCCCGTTCAACGTCGCCAACACCCTCGCCGCGATCGTCACGCTGGCCGTCGCGGGCGTCGACCCGCAGATCGCCGCCGACGGCGTCGCCGCCGTCCCCGGGGTCCCGGGCCGGCTGGAGCGGGTGGACGCCGGACAGCCCTACCTCGCCGTCGTCGACTACGCGCACAAGACCGATGCCGTCGAGTCCGTCCTGCGCTCCCTGCGCAAGGTCACCGAGGGCAAGGTGCACATCGTCCTCGGCTGCGGCGGCGACCGCGACACCACCAAACGCGGCCCGATGGGCGCCGCCGCGGCCCGGCTCGCCGACACCGCCGTACTGACCTCCGACAACCCCCGCTCCGAGGACCCCCTCGCGATCCTCGCCGCGATGCTCTCCGGCGCCGCCGAGGTCCCCGTCCACGAACGCGGCGACGTGCTCGTCGACGCCGACCGGGCCGCCGCCATCGCCGCCGCCGTCGCCCGCGCCGAGCCGGGCGACACCGTCCTGGTGGCGGGCAAGGGCCACGAGCAGGGCCAGGACGTCCACGGAGTGGTCCGCGCCTTCGACGACCGCAAGGTCCTGCACGCAGCCATCGAACGGTCCCTGGCGCACCCCGGCGCCGACCGTGCCCCTCACCACGAGAACAACAGTCAGGGATGACCAAGTGATCACCCTTTCCCTCGCCGAGATCGCCGAAATCGTCGGCGGGCAGCCGCACGACATACCGGACCCGGCAGTCACCGTGACCGGACCCGTCGTCATCGACTCCCGCGAGGTCGCGCCCGGCAGCCTGTTCGCCGCGTTCGCCGGCGAGCGGGTCGACGGCCACGACTACGCCCAGCGCGCCGTCGAGGCGGGCGCGGCAGCCGTGCTGGCGGCCCGCCCCGTCGGCGTTCCGGCGATCGTCGTGGACGATGTCGTCGGCGCGCTCGGAGCCCTCGCCCGGGCCGCCGTGGAACGCCTCGGCACCAGCGTCGTCGCCCTCACCGGCTCGGCGGGCAAGACGTCCACCAAGGACCTGATCGCGCAGCTCCTCCAGCGCCACGGCCCGACCGTCTGGACGCCCGGCTCCCTCAACAACGAGATCGGGCTGCCGCTCACCGCGCTGAGCGCCACCGCCGAGACCGAGCACCTGGTCCTGGAGATGGGCGCCCGCGGCATCGGCCACATCCGCTACCTCACCGAGCTGACCCCGCCCCGGATCGGCCTGGTCCTCAACGTCGGCTCCGCCCACCTCGGCGAGTTCGGCAGCCGGGAGGCCATCGCCCAGGCCAAGGGCGAGATGGTCGAGGGCCTGCCCGAGGACGGCTGCGCCGTGCTCAACGCCGACGACCCGCTCGTCCGCGCCATGGCCTCGCGCACCAAGGCCCGCGTCCTGCTCTTCGGAGAAGCCCCCGAAGCGGACGTACGGGGCGAGAAGGTCCGGATGACCCCCGACGGGCGGCCCGCGTTCGAGCTCCACACACCCACCGGGTGCAGCGACGTGACCATGCGCCTGTACGGTGAGCACCACGTGTCGAACGCGCTCGCCGCGGCCGCCGTCGCCCATGAGTTGGGCATGTCCGTGACCGAGATCGCCGATGCGCTCTCGGAGGCGGGCACCCTCTCCCGCTGGCGCATGGAGGTCACCGAGCGCGGGGACGGTGTGACGGTTGTCAACGACGCCTACAACGCGAACCCCGAATCCATGAGAGCCGCACTGCGTGCGCTGGCCGCCATGGGCCAGGCCCGAGGGGCCGACGGGGGGCGCACCTGGGCGGTGCTCGGTCAGATGGCCGAGCTCGGTGACGCGTCGCTCGCCGAGCACGACGCGGTCGGACGGCTCGCCGTCCGGCTCAACGTCAGCAAGCTCGTCGCTGTCGGGGGGACAGAAGCCTCCTGGCTGCAACTGGGCGCATATAACGAGGGTTCGTGGGGTGAGGAGTCGGTGCACGTGTCCGACGCGCAGGCGGCCGTCGACCTGTTGCGCAGTGAACTGCGCCCGGGAGACGTCGTGCTGGTGAAGGCGTCCCGGTCGGTCGGCCTGGAGAAGGTCGCCCAGGCACTGCTGGAGAACTCGACCGAGGGCGAGGTCGCCGGCCGATGAGGCAGATCCTCTTCGCGGGGGCCATCGGGCTCTTCCTGACCCTGGTCGGTACCCCGCTGCTGATCAAGCTGCTGGCCCGCAAGGGCTACGGGCAGTTCATCCGGGACGACGGCCCGCGCACCCACGGCAGCAAGAAGGGCACGCCCACGATGGGCGGCATCGCCTTCATCCTGGCGACGATCATCGCGTACCTCCTCGCGAAGATCATCACGGGTGAGGACATCCGCTACTCCGGTGTCCTCGTGCTCTTCCTCATGGCGGGCATGGGCCTCGTCGGCTTCCTCGACGACTACATCAAGATCGTCAAGCAGCGTTCGCTGGGTCTGCGGGCCAAGGCGAAGATGGCCGGACAGCTGATCGTCGGCATCGCGTTCGCGGTGCTCTCGCTCCAGTTCCCCAACTCCATGAACCAGACCCCGGCCTCCACCCGGCTCTCGTTCGTCGAGGACTTCGGCTGGTCGATCGGCCCGGTGCTGTTCTGCGTCTGGGCGCTGTTCATGATCCTCGCCATGTCCAACGGCGTGAACCTCACCGACGGCCTCGACGGTCTGGCCACCGGCGCCTCGGTGATGGTCTTCGGCGCCTACACCTTCATCGGCCTCTGGCAGTTCCAGGAGTCCTGCGCCAACGCGGACAACCTGACCAACCCCAGCGCCTGTTTCGAGGTCCGCGACCCGCTCGACCTCGCCGTCGTCGCAGCGGCCCTGATGGGCGCCTGCTTCGGCTTCCTGTGGTGGAACACCTCACCCGCCAAGATCTTCATGGGCGACACCGGTTCGCTCGCCCTCGGCGGCGCGCTCGCGGGCCTCGCGATCCTGTCGCGCACCGAGTTCCTGCTCGCCATCCTCGGCGGCCTCTTCGTGATGATCACCATGTCCGTGGTCATCCAGGTCGGTTCGTTCAAGATGACCGGCAAGCGCGTGTTCCGCATGGCGCCGCTCCAGCACCACTTCGAACTCAAGGGCTGGTCCGAAGTCCTGGTCGTGGTCCGGTTCTGGATCATCCAGGGCATGTGCGTGATCGTCGGACTCGGCCTCTTCTACGCGGGATGGGCAGCCAAGAAGTGAGCACCGTGGACTGGCAGGGCAAGTACGTCACCGTCGCCGGGCTCGGCGTCAGCGGAATCCCCGCCGCCCGCGCCCTGCACGAGCGCGGCGCGCTCGTCACCGTCGTCAACGACGGCGACGACGAACGCGCCCGCGCGCAGGCGGCCGAACTGGAGGCGCTCGGCATCGCCGTGCGCCTCGGCGACGGCGCGACCCTGCCGCCGTCCACGGAACTCGTCGTCACCGCCCCCGGCTGGCAGCCGGACAAGCCGCTCTTCCTGGCTGCCGCCGAGGCGGGCGTCCCGGTCTGGGGCGACGTCGAACTGGCCTGGCGCCTGCGCGGCGACAACGGCAGGAAGGCCGCGCCCTGGCTCGCGGTCACCGGTACCAACGGCAAGACCACGACCGTGCGCATGCTGGCCTCCATCCTGGAGGCGGTGGGCCTGCGCACCGCGGCCGTCGGCAACATCGGCGTATCGCTGCTGGACGCGGTGCTCGGCGATACGGAGTACGACGTCCTCGCCGTCGAACTCTCCAGCTACCAGCTGCACTGGGCGCCCTCCCTGCGCGCCCACTCCGCCGCCGTCCTCAACCTGGCCCCCGACCACCTCGACTGGCACGGCTCGATGGAGGCGTACGCCGCCGACAAGGGCCGCGTCTACGAGGGCAACACCGTGGCCTGCGTCTACAACGTGGCCGACCCGGCCACCGAGGACCTGGTCCGCGAGGCCGACGTCGAAGAGGGCTGCCGCGCCATCGGCTTCACCCTCGGCGCCCCCGGCCCCTCGCAGCTCGGCGTGGTCGACGGGATCCTCGTCGACCGGGCGTTCGTCGCCAACCGCCAGAAGCAGGCGCAGGAACTGGCCGAGGTCTCCGACGTGGACCCGCCCGCCCCGCACAACATCGCCAACGCCCTCGCGGCCGCCGCCCTCGCCCGCGCCTTCGGCGTGGAGCCGGCCGCCGTACGGGACGGGCTGCGCGCGTTCCGGCCGGACGCCCACCGCATCGAACACGTGGCGGACATCGGCGAAGTCGCCTACGTGGACGACTCCAAGGCCACCAACACCCACGCCACCGAGGCCTCGCTGGCCGCCTACGACTCCATCGTCTGGATCGCGGGCGGCCTGGCCAAGGGCGCCACCTTCGACGAGCTGGTCATCGGCGCGGCGAAGCGGCTGCGCGGCGTCGTGCTGATGGGCGCCGACCGCGCGCTGATCCACGAAGCCCTCACGCGACACGCCCCGGAAGTCCCGGTGGTCGACCTCGACCGGACCGACACTGGGGCGATGTCCGAAGCGGTCGCGCGGGCCGCCGAGCTCGCCCGGCCGGGCGATACGGTACTGCTGGCCCCGGCCTGTGCCTCGATGGACATGTTCACCAACTACAACAAGCGGGGCGAGGCGTTCGCGGACGCGGTCCGCGCACGCGCCGACGAGAGCGCCTGACCGACCGGGCTCCGCGCCCGGGGTCAGGGGCCCCGGGCACGAGCAGTGGAGGGGACAGCGACAATGCCGGCCGACGAGAGATTCGCCGTACGGCGGGAGAGCGCGCGGGCCTCGGTACCCCGACCCCTCACCGCGGCGCCCGCCCCCGCCGGCGTACCCCTGCCCCCCGGGCTCGCCCTGCGCGGCCGGCTCGCCACCGGCGCCCGGCGGCCCGAGACGCCGCGCGGCTCCGGACGCGGTGGCTCCGGACGTGGCGGGTCCGGCTCCCGCACCCCGCGCTCCGGGCGCGGCGGCGGACCGCGCCGGGCCTACGAGCGTGCGCGGCGGGCCTGGGACCGCCCCCTGACCGCCTATTACGTGATCCTCGGCTCCAGCCTCCTGATCACCGTGCTGGGCCTGGTGATGGTGTACTCCGCCTCGATGATCAAGGCGCTGGACATCAGCAAGCCCGCGACGTACTTCTTCGGCAAGCAGTTCCTCGCCGCCGTCATCGGGGGCGGGCTGATGCTGATCGCCGCCAGGATGCCCGTCAAACTCCACCGCGGACTGGCCTACCCGATACTGATGGTCACCGTCTTCCTGATGATCCTGGTCCAGGTGCCGGGGATAGGGATGTCGGTCAACGGCAACCAGAACTGGCTCTACCTGGGTGGCCCGTTCCAGCTCCAGCCCAGCGAGTTCGGCAAACTGGCGCTGATCCTGTGGGGGGCGGACCTGCTGGCCCGCAAGCAGGACAAGCGGTTGCTGACGCAGTGGAAGCACATGCTCGTGCCGCTCGTCCCGGTCGCCTTCATGCTGCTCGGGCTCATCATGCTCGGCGGCGACATGGGAACAGCGATCATTCTCACGGCGATCCTGTTCGGACTGCTCTGGCTGGCCGGCGCCCCCACCCGCCTCTTCGCCGGGGTCCTCGGCTTCGCCGCCGTCCTGGCGTTCCTGCTGATCAGGACCAGCCCCAACCGGATGTCCCGGCTCGCCTGCATGGGCGTGAGCGAACCCGATCCGGAGGGCGGCTGCTGGCAGGCCGCCCACGGAATCTATGCTCTGGCGTCCGGCGGATGGTTCGGTTCCGGGCTGGGTGCGAGTGTGGAAAAATGGGGCCAACTCCCGGAACCCCACACCGACTTCATCTTCGCGATCACCGGTGAGGAACTGGGTCTGGCGGGGACGCTGTCCGTGCTCGCCCTCTTCGCGGCTCTAGGCTATGCGGGTATCCGCGTGGCCGGACGCACGGAGGACCCCTTCGTGAGGTATGCCGCGGGAGGCGTGACCACGTGGATCACGGCCCAGGCCGTGATCAACATCGGTGCGGTGCTCGGCCTGTTGCCGATCGCCGGGGTCCCGCTCCCGCTGTTCTCCTACGGGGGGTCGGCCCTGCTGCCGACGATGTTCGCGGTCGGGCTGATGATCGCCTTCGCACGGGAGGACCCCGCGGCGAAGGCGGCCCTGGCCATGCGGAGGCCCGGGGTGAGATGGAAGACGATGAGACGGCGCGTCAAGAAGCGTTCGTCCGGAGAGCGGTGAATTTCGGTGCATGTCGTACTCGCCGGCGGGGGGACCGCCGGACACATCGAGCCCGCGCTTGCCCTCGCAGACGCCCTGCGCAGGCAGGACCCGACCGTGGGAATCACTGCCCTCGGCACGGAACGCGGCCTCGAGACCAGGCTCGTACCCGAGCGGGGGTACGAGCTGGCGCTCATCCCCGCCGTACCGCTGCCCCGTAAGCCCACGCCCGAACTGATCACCGTCCCGGGCCGGCTGCGCGGCACGATCAAGGCCGCCGAGCAGGTCCTGGAGCGCACCAAGGCGGACTGCGTGGTCGGCTTCGGCGGCTATGTGGCCCTGCCCGGCTACCTGGCCGCCAAGCGGGCCGGGGTGCCGATCGTGGTCCACGAGGCCAACGCCCGCCCGGGCCTGGCCAACAAGATCGGCTCGCGGTACGCCCACGGGGTCGCCGTCTCCACCCCGGACAGCAAGCTGCGCGGCGCCCGCTACATCGGCATCCCGCTGCGCCGCACCATCGCCACCCTGGACCGCGCCCGGGTCCGCCCGGAGGCCCGCGCCTCCTTCGGCCTCGACCCCAACCTGCCCACGCTGCTGGTCTCCGGCGGCTCGCAGGGCGCGCGCCATCTCAACGAGGTGGTCCAGCGGGTCGCGCCGCTGCTCCAGCGCTCAGGGATCCAGATCCTCCATGTGGTGGGCCCGAAGAACGAATTGCCGCGAATCGACAACATGCCCGGGATGCCGCCGTACATCCCGGTACCGTACGTGGACAGGATGGACCTCGCGTACGCCGCGGCCGACATGATGCTCTGCCGCGCGGGCGCGATGACCGTCGCCGAACTCTCCGCCGTCGGGCTCCCCGCCGCCTACGTCCCGCTGCCCATCGGCAACGGCGAACAGCGGCTCAACGCCCAGCCGGTGGTCAACGCCGGCGGCGGTCTGCTGGTGGACGACGCGGCGCTCACCCCGGAGTGGGTGCAGTCCAACGTCCTGCCGGTGCTGTCGGACCCCCACCGGCTGTACGAAATGTCCCGTGCCGCCGCGGAGTTCGGCCGGCGCGACGCCGACGACCTGCTCGTCGGCATGGTGTACGAAGCGATTGCCGCGCGCCGTTAGGCGTACGGCGCGATGCGGTGCGGACCCGGGGCGGGCGTCCCGGGTCCGGCGAAGGAGCGAGCGTGGCCGGACCGACCACCGCCCAGCGCGGCGCACCCGGGCGGGCGGACACCTCCGCCCGCCCGCCGCACACCGGCCCCGAGGGGCCCCGGATCAGCCGTCGTCTGCTGCTGATCCTGATCGGCGCCGCGGCCGCCCTGCTCGCCGCGTTCGTGATCTGGGCGCTCTACGGCTCCTCCTGGCTCCGCGTCGAGAAGGTCACCACGAGCGGCGTCGAGGTTCTGACCCGCGAAGAAGTGGAAGCGGTTGCCGCGACACCGATCGGCGCCCCGCTGGTCTCCGTGGACACCGACGCGATGGAACGCCGGTTGCGCCAGAAGTTGCCTCGTATCGACAGAGTTGATGTCGTTCGGTCCTGGCCGGACGGCATCAGCCTTAAGGTGACGGAGCGAAAGCCGGTCGTTCTGGTCGAAAAGGGCGGGAAGTTCGTGGAAGTGGACGCCAAGGGCGTGCGCTACGCCACCGTGGACAGGGCCCCGAGAGGTGTGCCCCTGCTGGAACTGAAGCCCGAACCGTCCGCGAGCCTTCGCCGCTTCGGAAGTGACCGTCTGTTGCGGGAAGCGGTCCGGGTCGCCGGCGACCTTCCGGCGGCCGTCGCCAAGGACACCGAGGTCGTCCGGGTCGCCTCGTTCGACGCGATCTCCCTGCAGCTCACCCGGGACCGCGAGGTGATCTGGGGCAGCGGCGAGAACGGCACGGCGAAGGCGCTCATCCTCGCCGCGCTCATGAAGGCGGCGCCCAAAGCGGGACAGTTCGACGTAAGCGCTCCCACCGCCCCGGCGGTATCGGGGAGTTGACGGGCATTTGTGCTGGCCAGCACCCTGGTTGGTCAGCGCTACGGGTGATCACATAGGGTGAAAAGAAAAACGGGAGGTTCGGCGTGTTCGTTGAACGTGCGCCACTTGTCGACTTAGTGTCCTGTTCGGAAGAGTCCAGGAAGCAGACACACTGGTAACCCTAAACTTCAGCGTTAGGGTTTGGGTCGGCGTTCGGACCGTCCCCATCGACATCAGTCGTCGCCGCGGGGCCACCGCAGAGCGACGACACGTAACTCGAGGCGAGAGGCCTTCGACGTGGCAGCACCGCAGAACTACCTCGCAGTCATCAAGGTCATCGGTGTCGGCGGCGGTGGTGTCAATGCCATCAACCGAATGATCGAGGTCGGTCTCAAGGGCGTCGAGTTCATCGCGATCAACACGGACGCACAAGCCCTGTTGATGAGCGACGCCGACGTCAAGCTCGACGTCGGCCGCGAACTCACCCGGGGCCTCGGCGCCGGGGCGAACCCGGCCGTCGGTCGTAAGGCGGCAGAGGACCACCGTGAGGAGATCGAGGAGGTCCTCAAGGGGGCCGACATGGTCTTCGTCACCGCCGGAGAAGGCGGCGGCACCGGCACCGGCGGCGCACCCGTCGTCGCCAACATCGCCCGCTCGCTCGGCGCCCTGACGATCGGCGTGGTCACCCGCCCGTTCACCTTCGAGGGCCGGCGGCGCGCGAACCAGGCGGAGGACGGCATCGCCGAACTCCGCGAAGAGGTCGACACCCTCATCGTCATCCCCAACGACCGCCTGCTGTCCATCTCGGACCGCCAGGTCAGCGTGCTCGACGCGTTCAAGTCGGCCGACCAGGTGCTGCTCTCGGGTGTCCAGGGCATCACCGACCTCATCACCACGCCGGGTCTGATCAACCTCGACTTCGCCGACGTCAAGTCGGTCATGTCCGAGGCCGGATCGGCGCTCATGGGCATCGGCTCGGCGCGCGGCGACGACCGCGCGGTGGCGGCGGCGGAGATGGCTATTTCCTCGCCTCTCCTGGAAGCCTCCATCGACGGCGCCCGCGGCGTCCTGCTCTCCATCTCCGGCGGCAGCGACCTCGGTCTCTTCGAGATCAACGAGGCCGCCCAGCTGGTGAGCGAGGCGGCCCACCCCGAGGCCAACATCATCTTCGGCGCCGTCATCGACGACGCCCTGGGCGACGAGGTCCGGGTCACCGTGATCGCCGCGGGCTTCGACGGCGGACAGCCGCCGGCCCGCCGGGAGAACGTCCTCGGCGCGAACAGCACCAAGCGCGAGGAACCGGCCGCCCCGGTCAGGTCCGCCCCCGAGCCCGCGCGCCCGGCCGGCGGACTCGGGTCCGTACCTCCGCGCGAGGAGAGCCCGGCCCCGGCCGAGCCCGCCCCCGCGTCGGCTTCGAGCGAGAGCGCGCTCCCGCCCGTCTCCCCGCCGCACGTCCCGCCGGCCCGTCCCTACCAGGACACCCAGGCCGAAGAGCTGGACGTACCGGACTTCTTGAAGTGATAGATCAGCACCAGGCGGCAACCGTCACGGGCAGCGCTCATTTCGCCTTCACCGACCGGTGGGGCGGAGTGAGCGCCGCTCCGTACGGCGAACTCAACCTCGGCGGCGCGGTCGGAGACGACCCCGCCGCCGTCGGCGCGAACCGGGAGCGTGCAGCGAGCGACCTCGGCATCGACCCGGCGCTCGTCGTCTGGATGAACCAGGTGCACGGCCGGGACGTCGCGGTGGTGGACGGACCCTGGGGTGCGGACACGGAGATTCCGGCCGTCGACGCGGTGGTGACCGCCCGGCGCGGGCTGCCGCTCGCGGTCCTCACCGCGGACTGCACCCCCGTTCTCCTCGCCGACCCGGTCGCCGGAGTCGTCGGGGCGGCGCACGCCGGGCGGCCGGGGCTGGTCGCCGGAGTCGTACCGGCTGCGGTCGAGACCATGATCGCGCTCGGCGCACACCCCTCCCGGATCATCGCCCACACCGGACCGGCCGTCTGCGGACGGTGCTACGAGGTGCCGGAGGCGATGCGGGCCGAGGTGGCCGAGGCCGTTCCCGGCACCTGGTCCGAGACCAGCTGGGGAACGCCTGCGGTGGACGTCACCGGCGGAGTGCACGCCCAGCTCGCCGCTCTCGGAGTGACCGACCGGCACCGTTCGCCGGTCTGCACCCGTGAATCGGGCGACCACTTCTCGTACCGTCGCGACCGCACCACCGGGCGGCTCGCCGGATATGTCTGGTTGGACGGATAGGGCATGACGGACCGTAAGGCTCAACTCGCGGCGAATCTCGCACAGGTGGAGGAAAGGATCGCCTCCGCCTGTGCCGCCGCAGGGCGCAAGCGGGAGGAAGTGACCCTGATCGTGGTCACCAAGACCTACCCCGCGAGCGATGTGCGGATCCTGCGTCAACTCGGTGTGCGCCATGTCGCGGAGAATCGTGACCAGGACGCGGCCCCCAAAGCCACCGCTTGTGCGGATCTTTCGCTGACATGGCACTTTGTCGGACAATTGCAGACGAACAAGGTTCGCTCTGTGACCAGTTATGCCGATGTGGTGCAGTCGGTGGACCGCGCCAAGCTGGTCACCGCTCTCTCCGCCGCCGCGGTGCGCGGGGAGCGCGAGCTCGGCTGTCTGATCCAGGTCGCCCTGGACGCGGAGAGCGGCGAGCGCGGTGAGCGCGGCGGTGTCGCGCCGGACGGGGTCGAGGAGTTGGCAGCCGCGATCGACTCGGCTCCCGGGCTCCGGCTCGACGGGCTGATGACCGTGGCGCCGCTGGCCGGGGAGTACGCCGGCCGGCAACGGGCCGCGTTCGACCGGCTGATGGAAATCTCATCCCGCCTGCGCGCCGGTCATCCGGCTGCGAACATGGTCTCCGCAGGTATGAGCGGGGATCTGGAGGACGCGGTGGCGGCCGGAGCGACACATGTACGCGTCGGTACGGCGGTACTCGGAGTCCGACCCCGGCTCGGGTAACGTCGCGAAGCAAGTCGGACCACAGCAGAAAATATGGTCATTCCCACTTCTAGCGGGCAGACCACAGTGGATCGCTGGCACTTGGTGACGAATGCCGATCCACCACAGAGCGGAGGACTCGGAGCATGGCCGGCGCGATGCGCAAGATGGCGGTCTACCTCGGCCTCGTGGAGGACGATGGGTACGACGGTCCGGGGTTCGACCCCGACGACGAATTCGAACCTGAGCCGGAGCCCGAGCGCGACCGGCGGCGGCACCAGCCCCCGCACCAGGTGGACCGGGACCGGGAGCGCGACCGTGAGCGGGAGCGCGAAAGGGACGAACCGGTGCGAGTAGTGCAGCCGCCCGCCCAACGTGAGCCGGTTCAGCTCCCCGCCGAAAGCGTGCGACCCGCCCGGATCGCACCCGTGGCATCCATCACACCTGAACGCCCGAACATGGAGAAGAACGCACCGGTGATCATGCCCAAGGTCGTGTCCGAGCGGGAGCCGTACCGCATCACCACGCTGCACCCCAGGACCTACAACGAGGCCCGTACCATCGGGGAACACTTCCGTGAGGGCACTCCGGTGATCATGAATCTCACGGAGATGGACGATACGGACGCGAAGCGACTTGTCGACTTTGCCGCAGGACTCGTCTTCGGTCTCCATGGCAGCATTGAACGCGTGACGCAGAAGGTGTTCCTGTTGTCGCCTGCTAACGTCGATGTCACGGCGGAGGACAAGGCCCGCATCGCAGAGGGCGGATTCTTCAACCAGAGCTGAGAACACGACACCGGGAACGACCCGGCCGCAAGGCCGGTGCCGGCCGCGAGGCCGGAGCTGACGAGAGCCAGGGGAGAGGGAAGCGCGAGACATGGGCGTCGCACTGGATGTGGTCTATATCGCGCTGATGTGTTTCCTCATCGTGCTGATCTTCCGGCTGGTCATGGACTACGTCTTCCAGTTCGCACGTTCATGGCAACCCGGCAAGGCGATGGTGGTCGTACTTGAGGCCACCTACACTGTCACCGATCCACCGCTCAAGCTTCTGCGGCGGTTCATCCCGCCGCTGCGTCTCGGGGGCGTGGCACTCGACCTGTCCTTCTTCGTTCTGATGATCATCGTCTACATCCTGATCAGCGTTGTGGTCAGGTTGTGAGCGATACGGTCTTGCCGACTGCCGACGACTACGTAGAGGTGAAGAAGAGATGCCGTTGACCCCCGAGGACGTGCGGAACAAGCAGTTCACGACCGTCCGCCTCCGAGAAGGCTATGACGAGGATGAGGTCGATGCCTTTCTCGACGAGGTCGAAGCGGAGCTGACCCGTCTGCTCCGTGAGAACGAGGACCTGCGCGCCAAACTGGCCGCTGCGACGCGCGCCGCCGCGCAGAACCAGCAGCAGCAACAGCAGCAGGGCATGCGCAAGCCCCCGGAGCAGCAGGACCGCCCCGGTGCGCCCGTTCCCGCCGCCATATCTGGACCGCCGCAGCAGCAGCAGCCCCCGCAGATGGGTCCGCCCCAGCTGCCCGGTGGCGCGCCGCAGCTGCCCGCAGGTCCCAGCGGCCATGGCCCCCAGGGCGGCCACGGTCCCGGTCCGCAGGGCCCGCACGGCCCCGGCCCGATGCAGGGCGGTCCCATGGGTGGCCCGATGGGCGGCCCCATGGGTCAGCACCCCCAGCAGCAGATGCAGCAGATGCAGCCGCCGCAGATGCAGCAGCAGGGGCAGGGCCCCGGTGGCGACAGCGCCGCCCGTGTCCTCTCGCTCGCGCAGCAGACCGCCGACCAGGCGATCGCAGAGGCCCGTTCCGAGGCCAACAAGATCGTCGGCGAGGCGCGCAGCCGCGCCGAGGGTCTGGAGCGCGACGCGCGTGCCAAGGCCGACGCCCTGGAGCGGGACGCGCAGGAGAAGCACCGCGTGGCGATGGGCTCGCTGGAGTCGGCCCGCGCGACGCTGGAGCGCAAGGTCGAGGACCTGCGTGGCTTCGAGCGCGAGTACCGCACGCGGCTGAAGTCCTACCTGGAGAGCCAGCTGCGTCAGCTGGAGACCCAGGCGGACGACTCGCTCGCCCCGCCGCGGACGCCGGCCGCCGCTTCGCTGCCGCCGTCCCCCTCGCTGGCCCCGGCCGGTGCGGGTGCGATGGGTCACTCCATGGGCGGCTCCAACCACGGTGGCCATGGCGGCCAGCAGATGGGTGGCGGTCAGTCGATGGGCAGCGGACCGTCCTACGGTGGCCAGCAGCAGATGTCGCCGGCCATGACGCAGCCGATGGCGCCGGTGCGGCCGCAGGCGCCGCAGCCGATGCAGCAGGCTCCGTCGCCGATGCGTGGGTTCCTGATCGACGAGGACGACAACTGAGCGGTGCGCGCTCGCTGAGCGCGTAGCCGTCGGCAGGCTGAGGGCCGGGCCCCGGGTTTTCCCGGGGCCCGGCCCTTTGCCGTGGGCGGGAGCCCGGTGGGGTGCGCCTGCGGCGGGCCTGCTCCCCTACCCGCCCCTTCCCGAAACCGGGGCTCCGCCCCGGACCCCGCTCCTCAAACGCCGGAGAGGCTGGATATGCCTGGCCTCGGCTTCTCGGGCGCGGGAGGGTAAATCCAGCCCGTCCGGCGATTGAGGCGCGGGGGTTCGGGGGCGGAGCCCCTGAGCGGGAACGCGGAAGGGCCCGCCGGAATCGTTCCGGCGGGCCCTTCCCCTTCGTGCGGGCTACCGCTACCGCTTGCGCAGGCGGAACGTCAGCGCCAGTCCCTCGTCCTCGAACGACGTGCCGTACGTCTCGTCCGCCTCGCCCTCCGCGTAGTCCACGGCCAGGACCTCCTCCGAGATGAGGGGCGCGTGCTCCGTCAGGGCCTCCTTCGTGGCCTCGGACGTCGTCGTCCAGCGGACGGCGATGCGGTCCGCCACGTCCAGGCCGCTGTTCTTGCGGGCCTCCTGGATCAGGCGGATCGCGTCACGGGCCAGGCCCGCCCGGCGCAGCTCGGGGGTGATCTCCAGGTCCAGGGCCACCGTCGCGCCCGAGTCCGAGGCGACCGACCAGCCCTCGCGCGGGGTCTCCGTGATGATCACCTCGTCGGGGGAGAGCGTGATCTGCTCGCCCTCCACCTCCACCGACGCCGTGCCTTCGCGCAGGGCGAGGGAGAGCGCGGCCGCGTCCGCGTTCGCCACCGCCTTGGCCACCGCCTGCACGCCCTTGCCGAACCGCTTGCCCAGCGCCCGGAAGTTCGCCTTCGCCGTCGTGTCGACCAGCGAGCCGCCAACCTCGGAGAGCGAGGCCAGCGATGTGACGTTCAGCTCTTCCGTGATCTGCGCCCGAAGGTCGGGGGAGAGGGACTCGAAGCCGTTCGCCGCCACCAGGGCCCGGGACAGCGGCTGGCGCGTCTTCACGCCCGACTCGGCTCGCGTCGCCCGGCCCAACTCCACCAGGCGGCGCACCAGCGCCATCTGGGAGGAGAGGGCCGGGTCGATCGCCGAAACCTCCGCCTTGGGCCACGAGGACAGGTGCACCGACTCCGGGGCGTCCGGTGTGACCGGGGCGATCAGGTCCTGCCAGACCCGCTCCGTGATGAACGGGACCAGCGGGGCCATCAGCCGGGTCACCGTCTCGACGACCTCGTGCAGCGTGCGCAGCGCCGACTTGTCGCCCTGCCAGAAGCGGCGGCGCGAGCGGCGCACGTACCAGTTGGAGAGGTCGTCCACGAACGCCGAGAGCAGCTTGCCGGCGCGCTGGGTGTCGTAGCCCTCCATCGCGACGGTCATCTGGTCGACCAGTGCGTTGAGTTCGCTCAGCAGCCAGCGGTCCAGGACCGTGCGGTCCGCCGGGGCCGGGTCGGCCGCCGACGGGGCCCAGCCCGACGTGCGGGCGTACAGGGCCTGGAAAGCCACCGTGTTCCAGTACGTCAGGAGCGTCTTGCGGACCACCTCTTGGATCGTTCCGTGGCCCACCCTGCGTGCGGCCCACGGGGAGCCGCCCGCCGCCATGAACCACCGCACCGCGTCCGCCCCGTGCTGGTCCATCAGCGGGATCGGCTGGAGGATGTTGCCCAGGTGCTTGGACATCTTGCGGCCGTCCTCGGCGAGGATGTGGCCCAGGCAGACCACGTTCTCGTACGACGACTTGTCGAAGACCAGCGTGCCGACCGCCATCATCGTGTAGAACCAGCCGCGGGTCTGGTCGATGGCCTCCGAGATGAACTGCGCCGGGTAGCGGCTCTCGAAGATCTCCTTGTTCTTGTACGGGTAGCCCCACTGCGCGAACGGCATCGAACCCGAGTCGTACCAGGCGTCGATGACCTCCGGGACGCGGTACGCCTCCAGCTGGCAGTTCTCGTGCGTGCAGGTGAAGGTGATCTCGTCGATGAACGGGCGGTGGGGGTCGAGCGATGACTGGTCCCGGCCGGTGAGTTCGCTCAGCTCGGCTCGCGAGCCCACGCACGTCAGGTGGTTGTCCTCGCAGCGCCAGATCGGCAGCGGCGTGCCCCAGTAGCGGTTACGGGACAGCGCCCAGTCGACGTTGTTGTTCAGCCAGTCGCCGAAGCGGCCGTTCTTGACCGAGTCCGGGAACCAGTTGGTCTTCTCGTTCTCCTGGAGCAGGCGGTCCTTGATCGCTGTCGTACGGATGTACCAGGACGGCTGCGCGTAGTAGAGCAGCGCCGTGTGGCAGCGCCAGCAGTGCGGGTAGCTGTGCTCGTACGGGACGTGGCGGAAGAGCTTGCCGCGCTCGTCCAGGTCCGCGGTGAGCGCTTCGTCGGCCTTCTTGAAGAAGACGCCGCCGACCAGGGGGAGGTCTTCCTCGAACGTGCCGTCCGGGCGGACCGGGTTGACCACCGGGAGGCCGTAGGAGCGGCAGACCAGGAGGTCGTCGGCGCCGAACGCGGGGGACTGGTGGACCAGACCCGTACCGTCCTCGGTGGTGACGTACTCGGCGTTGACCACATAGTGGGCCTCCGCCGGGAAGTCGACCAGGGTGAACGGGCGTTCGTAGGTCCAGCGCTCCATCTCGGCGCCCGTGAACGACTGGCCCGTCACCTCCCAGCCCTCGCCCAGCGCCTTCTCCACCAGGGGTTCGGCGACGACGAGCTTCTCCTCGCCGTCCGTCGCGACGACGTAGCGGACCTCGGGGTGCGCGGCGACCGCTGTGTTGGAGACCAGCGTCCACGGCGTGGTCGTCCAGACCAGGAGCGCCGCCTCGCCGGCCAGCGGGCCGGAGGTCAGGGGGAAGCGGACGAAGACCGAGGGGTCGACGACCGTCTCGTAGCCCTGGGCCAGCTCGTGGTCGGACAGGCCGGTGCCGCAGCGGGGGCACCAGGGGGCGACCCGGTGGTCCTGGACCAGCAGGTCCTTGTTGAAGATCTCCTTGAGCGACCACCACACGGAGTCCACGTACTCCGGGTCCATCGTGCGGTAGGCGTCGTCCAGGTCGACCCAGTAGCCCATGCGGGTCGTCAGCTCGGCGAACGCGTCGGTGTGCCGGGTCACCGAGTCACGGCACTTGGCGTTGAACTCGGCGATGCCGAACGCCTCGATGTCCTTCTTGCCGTTGAAGCCCAGTTCCTTCTCCACGGCGAGTTCGACGGGCAGGCCGTGACAGTCCCAGCCGGCCTTCCGGCCGACGTGGTAGCCCTGCATCGTACGGAAGCGGGGGAAGACGTCCTTGAAGACGCGGGCCTCGATGTGGTGGGCGCCCGGCATGCCGTTGGCGGTGGGCGGGCCCTCGTAGAAGACCCACTCGGGGCGGCCCTCGGACTGCTCCAGGCTCTTGGCGAAGACCTTGTTGTCCCGCCAGAAGTCGAGCACGGCGTGCTCCAGCGCGGGCAGGTCTACCTGGGCGGGTACCTGGCGGTACTGCGGCGATGTCATGTGCGGCTTCCTCCGGCGGATGTCTTCCACTTCCGTCGGAGGGACGAGAGCGCCTCGGCTCCCGCGGTACCACCCTCCTTGGCCCCGGGCGCAGCCCGTGGCCCCCTCATTGGGGTCGCGATGCCGGGTCTAGTGGCCTGGTGCCCGTGGGCGGAACCCACGTGTCCCGGGCGTTCTTCCGGCGGCTCAGGGGTGATCTTCACATCGCGCTCGCCCCCGGGCTCCCACCGTCCCCGGGTCGCTGCTGGCTGCGTACGGCGCTACTCGTCCCGTCGATGCCTCTCGCTGAGGCCAGTGTACGGGCCCGTACGGGCGACGGCCGACCGGTTTACCGGGGGCGCCGGGGCGTGACCCGAGTGGCGGGACGGGGTACAAGCACTTCCCGGCGGGACCCGGGGGCGGATTACCGGGCGGGGAGCTGGGAACAACGGAGGCAGGCGCGCGCCACGACCGGACACGGGGGAGGCGAGAGGGCGGCGTGCCCCGTTGCCGCGGGGCTGGAGTCGATTTATCGTCCCAGCACGATTCGCGAGCAAGATCACCATATGTGAAGGGGCCGCGGCCATGGTGGCGAAGAAGGCAGCGAAGAAGACGGTGAAGAAGGCCGCCCCCAAGAAGACCGCGGCCAAGAAGGCGGCGGCCGGCGACAAGCCCGCCGCCAAGAAGAGCACGGCCAAGAAGAGCACCGCCAAGAAGACCGCGAAAAAGGCCGCACCGGCGGCCACGGAGGCGGCCCGGGCCGCCGAGCAGACGGGAGCCCCCACGGTGGTAGCCAAGAAGAGCGCGAGTCGTCCCGCAGCAGGCGCACAGGCCACGGCCCCCGTGCCGCCCGCCCGTGCCGCCGCCCCGGACGAGCTGGCCGTCCGGCCCGGGGAGGACCCCTGGACGCCCGAGGAGGTCACCGAGGCCCGCACTCTGCTGACCAGCGAGATCCTGCGGCTCCGCAGTGAGCTGGAGGCCTCCGGCGCGGCCCTCGCCGGACTGATGCGGGACTCCGGGGACGGCGCGGGCGACGACGAGGCCGACACCGGCACCAAGAACATCACCCGCGAGCACGAGCTGTCGCTGGCCGCCAACGCCCAGGAGATGCTGGAGCAGACCGAGCGGGCGCTCGCCCGGCTGGAGGCGGGTACGTACGGGCTCTGCGAGATCTGCGGCAAGCCGATCGGCAAGGCGCGCATGCAGGCCTTCCCCCGGGCCACCCTGTGCGTCGAGGACAAGCAGAAGCAGGAGCGGCGCGGCTGATCCGCACAGGTGTGTCGTACCCTCGTCCGAAGGCAGGCACCTAGGGTTGAGGGACTTACGTGGCAGAGGCGGAGCGCATCATCGGTACGCCGGACAATCCCGAGGCCGAAGGCACGGACGAAGGCGGCAGCACGGCCGCCGACGCCGCCGTCAACGCCGGCCGGGGCAAGCGGAAGGTCCTCGTTCTCCTGAGCGTGGCCGTCGTGGCCTATCTGCTCGACCTGGTCACGAAGATGATCGTGGTCGCGAAGCTGGAGCACCAGCCGCCGATCGACGTCATCGGCGACTGGCTGCAGTTCCGGGCGATCCGGAACGCGGGCGCCGCGTTCGGGTTCGGCGAGGCGTTCACGGTGATCTTCACCATCATCGCCGCGGGTGTGATCGTGGTCATCGTCCGGCTGGCCCGCAAGCTCTACAGCCTGCCGTGGGCCATCGCCCTGGGCCTTCTCCTGGGCGGTGCGCTCGGCAACCTCACCGACCGGCTCTTCCGGGCGCCCGGCGTCTTCGAGGGCGCAGTGGTCGACTTCATCGCCCCCAAGCACTTCGCCGTCTTCAACCTCGCCGACTCCGCCATCGTCTGCGGCGGCATCCTCATCGTGATCCTGTCCTTCAAGGGCCTGGACCCCGACGGGACCGTCCACAAGGACTGACCGGGCGGCACGGGGAGCGGGTCGCGCAAGGCATACTCGACTGGTGAGTACGCACCCCGAGATCCGCACCCTGCCCGTTCCCGACGGCCTGGAGGGCGAGCGCGTCGACGCCGCCATCTCCCGGATGTTCGGTTTCTCCCGCACCAAGGCCGCCGAGCTGGCCGCCGCCGGGAAGGTCCAGGTGGACGGATCGGTCGCCGGGAAGTCCGAGCGGGTCCACGGCGGTGCCTGGCTGGAGGTCGAGATGCCGGGGGCGCCCGCTCCCGTCCAGATCGTCGCCGAGCCCGTCGAGGGCATGGAGATCGTCCACGACGACGACGACATCGTCGTCATCATGAAGCCGGTCGGCGTCGCCGCCCACCCCAGCCCCGGCTGGACCGGCACCACCGTCATCGGCGGCCTCGCCGCCGCCGGCTACCGGATCTCGACGTCCGGCGCCGCCGAGCGCCAGGGCATCGTGCACCGCCTCGACGTCGGCACCTCCGGCCTGATGGTCGTCGCCAAGTCCGAGCGCGCCTACACCCTGCTCAAGGCCCAGTTCCGCGACCGGGTCGTCGACAAGAGGTACCACGCCCTCGTCCAGGGCCACCCGGACCCGATGAGCGGCACCATCGACGCCCCCATCGGCCGCCACCCCAACCACGACTACAAGTGGGCGGTCACCGCCGAGGGCAAGCCGTCGGTGACCCACTACGACCTGATCGAGGCCTACCGCGCCGCCAGCCTCCTCGACATCAAGCTGGAGACGGGCCGCACCCACCAGATCCGGGTCCACATGTCCGCCCACCGCCACCCCTGCGTCGGCGACCTCACCTACGGCGCCGATCCGACGCTGGCCAAGCGCCTGGGGCTGACCCGGCAGTGGCTGCACGCCGTCCGCCTGGGCTTCGAGCACCCGGCCGACGGGAGCTGGGTGGAGTTCTCCTCCACCTACCCGGCCGACCTCCAGCACGCCCTCGACACCATCTCCGCGGAGAGCCAGTGACCGCCGGGCCCACCACCCCGTACAGCACGCGCCGGGCCATGGAGGAGAGTGACCTCCAGGCCTGCTTCCAGGTCCGCAAGGACGTCTTCGTCGGCGAGCAGAACGTGCCCGAGGACCTGGAGTACGACGCCTACGACGCGACCGCCGTGCATGTCCTTGCCGTCGCCGCGGACGGCACCGCCCTCGGCACCGGACGGCTGCTGCACGGCGCCGACGCGGCCGGGAAGACCGGCGGCGACCCTGCCGTCGGCTCGCTGGGCCGGCTCGCCGTGAGCCGCGAGGCCCGCGGCCTCGGCGTCGGCGCGGCCCTCGTCCGGGCCATCGAGGAGGAGGCGCGGGCGCTCGGCCTGGCCGCCGTCGACCTGCACGCCCAGACGCACGCCCTCGGCTTCTACGAGCGGCTCGGTTACGTCGCGTACGGCCCCGAGTTCCCCGACGCGGGCATGCCGCACCGGGCCATGCGGCGGGAGATCCGCCCGGCCTGAGCACGGCGGAATCCGGGGGATCGGCCGGGTCCCGGGGGGTATCCGCGGAAACGCGCACCCGCGTGGCAGGGTGGAGGCCCTGTTCGGCCGCTCGTGACCTGCCGGACCCGCACGCTCCGGAAGGTCCCCCGTGGAACAGATGGCCCTGCTGCTCCTGCTGCTGCTCGGAGCCGTGGTCACGGTGCCGCTCGGCGACCGGCTGGGACTGCCCGCGCCGGTGCTGATGACCCTCGCGGGCATCGCGATGGCGTTCGCGCCGTTCGTCCCGAACGTGGACATCCCGCCGGAGATCATCCTCCCCGCGCTGCTCCCGCCGCTGCTCTACGCCACCGTCCAGCGCACCTCCTGGCGGCAGTTCGCCGCCAACAGACGGCCGATCTTCCTGCTGGCCGTGGCCCTCGTCTTCGTCACCACGGCCGCCGTCGCCGCGGTCGCGAACTCGATCGTGCCGGGGCTGCCGATCGCCGCCGCCGTGGCGCTCGGCGCGCTCGTCGCCCCGCCCGACCCGGTCGCGGCGACGGCCGTCGCGGGCTCGGTGGGGCTGCCGCGGCGGCTGGTGTCGATCCTGGAGGGCGAGGGGCTCTTCAACGACGTGACCGCCATCGTCCTCTACCACGTGGCCATCGCCGCCGCCGTCAGCGGCACCTTCTCGCTCCCCGAGGCCTTCGGGCTGCTGGTCCTCTCCGCCGTCGTCGCGGTCGCCGTCGGCCTCGCGATCGGCTGGCTCACGATCAAGCTGATGAACCTGCTCGGCGACGCCACGCTCCAGGTCGGGCTGACCCTGCTGGTGCCCTTCGTCGCCTACGTCCTCGCGGAGGAGCTGGAAGGCTCCGGTGTGCTGGCCGTCCTGACCGTCGCGCTGTTCCTCGCCGAGCACACCGCCGACGCCGACGACGTGCTGGGCCGGCTCACCGGACGTACCTTCTGGGACATCGTCGACACCCTCGTCACCGGGGTCGCCTTCGGGCTGATCGGCCTGGAGCTGCACAGCGTGTTCGGCACCGCCGACGGGCACGCCCTGGAGATGGTCGCCTGGGGGCTCGCGATCGTCGCCGTCGTCGTCGGCGTCCGGCTGCTGTGGCTGCTCCCCGCGACCTGGCTGGCCAAGCGGCTGCACACGCGGCGGGACGTCAGCGAGGAGATCCCGACCAGCTGGCGGGAGACCGTCGTGATGTGGTGGGCGGGGATGCGGGGGGTGGCCTCCGTCGCCCTGGCGCTGGCGATCCCGCTGGAGACCGACGACGGGCAGCCCTTCCCCGGCCGCGAGGAGATCATCTTCATCGCGTTCGCCGTGATCATGGCCACCCTGGTCTTCCAGGGGCTCACCCTGCCCTGGCTGGTACGGAAGCTGAAGGTCCGGGCCGACACCGCCGCCGAGGGTGCCCTGGAGCGGGACCTCGCGATCCGGGCCGCCAAGGCCGCCAAGTACCGGCTCAAGGAGATCCAGGAGGTCGAGGAGTTCCCCGAGGAGGTCCTGGAGCGGCTCCAGCGTGCCGCGTACGACATCGGCGCCCGGATCAGCCCCGAGATGGTCGACGAGGAGCGGCGCGAGGCCTACGCGCAGCGGGCGAAGCGCTTCAAGGAGATCAGCCGGGTCCAGCGCGAGATGATGTCGGCCGCCCGCCACGAGGTGCTCTCCGCACGCAGCGAGCCCGGCTCCGACCCGGAGGTCGTGGACCGGGTGCTGCGGTATCTGGACTTCCGCTCGCTGCGGTGAGCCGGTGAGCCGGCGGGCGGTTGTTTCTCAGCCGCGGCCCGTGCGTGGGGCCTTGGAGTCGCCCCGGTCGGCGGGCGGGGCGGATCCGTTGTGGCCCGCCCGCCCGGCCCGGCCCGCCTTCGCGCCCGTCAGCTCCGCCCACTGCTCGCCCGGCGGCAGCGCGGCGGGCGCGGTGGAGACCCGCGGCAGCGCGTACGGATGGTGGTCGCGCAGCCAGCCGATCAGCTGCTCGCGCACCGCGCAGCGCGCCGTCCAGATGTCATCGGCGTCCTTCGCCGTGACCACCGCGCGCACCTCGATCGTCGTCGGCGTGGTGTCGGTGACCGCCAGCGACCAGTCCCGGCCGTCCCAGGCGGCGATGTCCCCGAGAATCTCCCGCAGTTTCTCGCGCATCGCGGCGATCGGGGCGGAGTGGTCGAGGTGGAAGTAGACCGTGCCGGTCATCTGCACCCCGCCCCGCGACCAGTTCTCGAACGGCTGGCTGGTGAAGTACGAGACCGGCATCGTGATCCGCCGCTCGTCCCAGGTCCGTACCGCCAGGAACGTCAGGGTGATCTCGTCGATCGTGCCCCACTCGCCGTCCACCACCACGGTGTCGCCGATCCGCACCATGTCCCCGAACGCGATCTGCAGCCCGGCGAAGAGATTGCCCAGCGTCGACTGGGCGGCGACACCCGCGACGATGCCGAGCAGACCGGCCGAGGCCAGCATCGACGTACCGACCGCCCGCATCGGGGGGAACGTCAGCAGCATCGCGGCGATCGCGACCACCGTCACGACCGCTATGACGACCCGCTGGATCAGCGTCACCTGCGTCCGGACCCGGCGGACCCGGGCGGGATCGCGGGTGGCCGTGGCGTAACGCGAGTAGCTCGCCTCGACGACCGTCGCCGCGATCCGCACGACCAGCCAGGCCGAGGCGCCGATGAGCACCAGGGTGAGCACCTGACCGATCCCGGCGCGGTGGTCCCGCACCCAGTCGATCTTCGTCGCCCGGTAGCTGCCGCGCAGCAGCGCCGTGATGACGACCACCTGCAAAGGAGGCCGGCATCGCCGCAGCAGGCCCCAGAGCGGGGTCTCGTGATGCCGGCTGTCGGCCCGCCTCAGCAGCAGGTCGACCAGCCAGCCGACCAGCAGCGTGATCACCACGGATCCGCCGATGACGATCAGCGGGCGCAGCACGCTCTCCATTCCCTCGTCCTCCCAAGCCTTCGAGCGGCCCTCGGCAGGTGCGAACTGGCACCATGGGGCCCATGAACATCATGCTTTTCCACTCGACGTACGGGCTCACGCCCGCCGTGCACGCCGCGGCCGCGCGCCTCACGGACGCCGGCCATGAGGTGCGCGTGCCCGATCTGTTCGAGGGGCACACCTTCGACACGGTGGAAGAGGGCATGGCCTACAAGGAAGAGGTCGGCAAGGACGAACTGCTCAAGCGCGCCGTGCTGGCCGCCGCGCCCTACTCCGACCAGGGGCTCGTCTACGCCGGTTTCTCCCTCGGCGCGGCGACCGCGCAGACCCTGGCGCTCGGCGACGCGAAGGCCCGGGGGCTGCTGCTGTTCCACGGCACCTCGGACATCGCCGAGAACGCCACGGTGGACGAGCTCCCCGTCCAGCTGCACGTCGCGGACCCGGACCCCTTCGAGTCCCACGACTGGCTGAACAGCTGGTATCTCCAGATGCAGCGCACCGGCGCGGACGTGGAGATCTACCGCTACCCGGGGGCCGGGCACCTGTTCACCGACCCCGATCTGCACGACTACGACCAGGCGGCCGCCGAGCAGACCTGGAAGGTCGCGCTCGGCTTCCTGGCCACCCTGTAGTCCGTCTCCCGGTTACCCGGTGAAACGCGTGGAACCCGGTGTTCCCGGGCGGCTCGACCGCCCGGGAACACCGGGTTCCACAGAGCTGTGAGGCGTTACGCCTTGAGCGCCTTGTCGATGGCCTTCGTGAACTCGTCGGCCGTCATCGGGGCGTTCTCGCTGCCCTCGGCCGTGATCTTCTTGTCGTCCATCTTCAGCGTCGGCGTGCCCTGAACCCCGCTGTTGTCGAAGGTCTTCGACATCTTCATCGCCCAGGCGTCGTACGTGCCGTCCTCGACGTTCTTCTGGAAGTCCTTGTTGCCCTTCAGCGCGTCCACGGAGTTCGCGACCTCGATGAGGTAGCTGTCCTTGGCGAACTTGTCGTCGCTCTCCTCGGGGTGGAACTCCGCCGAGTACAGCGCGGCCTTGTACTCCAGGAAGGCCTCGGGGCTCACGTCCAGCGCCGCACCGAGCGCGCTCAGGGCGTTCTTGGAGCCCTGGCCGTTGTCGGTGTTGTCGATGAAGGTCGCGCCGACGTACTGGACCTTGTACTTGCCGGCCTCGACGTCCTTCGAGACGGTCTCGCCGACGCCCTGCTCGAACGTGGCGCAGACCGGGCAGCGCGAGTCCTCGTACAGCTCCAGCGTCTTCTTCGCGCTCGACTTGCCGACGACCACGGTGGTGCCGTCCTTGCCCGAGGTGTTCTTCGGCGCGGTGACGTTCTTCGCGTCGGCGGCGGCCTCCCAGGCGTCCGGCTTGTTCAGCTGCATCACGCCGTAGCTGATGCCGCCGACCACGGCGAGGGCGGCGACGACCGACACCGCCACGACGACCTGCTTGCGGGTCTTGTCCTTCTTGGCCTGGCGCTCGCGCTCGGCCCGCAGCCGCTCGCGGGCCGCCGCCTTGTTCGCCTGGCTGTTGCGCTTGCTCATGTTCGTTTCTCCGTGCGTACGTGTGTGGGGAGTGGTCTGCCGTGCGTCGCGGGTCGCCGTGCCCTCAGGCAGCGGCGTACAGCGCGGGCGGCGGGCCCCTGCGTCCCACACAGTGCACGAGGAAACGTGCGGTCAGCGGCGGGTGCGGACGCCCGGCGGGCCGGGAGCGGCGGGCCGCGGCCCGCACCCCCGCGCTGACCACGGCGACCGCCGTCAGCAGCGGCCGGAACGCCAGCAGGGCCGCCGCGCGCACCAGCCCGGCGAGGGCCGCCTCGCCGCGCCGCAGCCAGGCCGCGGCGAGCAGCCCGACCGCCACATGGGCGACGAGCAGCAGCCACGGCACCGCGGGCCCCGGCTGGGCGAGGAGCGCCGCCGCGCGGTCACCGGCACCGGCCACATCGGCCAGCGGGGTGCCCACCGCGCCGACGCCCGCGATCCGGGCCCCGCCCGTGCCGACCTCGCCGCCGCCGCACAGGACGTCGAAGCCCACCGCGCGCAGCGGACCGGCGACCGGGCCGCCGGCCGCCCCGTAACAGAGATGCTGGCCCGTGGTGAACAGCGTGTCGGCGGCCAGCTCCAGCGGGACCAGCAGCCCCGCGATCGCCCCGAAGCCACGCTCCCGGCCCGCCAGCGCGTACGCCACGGCGAAGACCGCGGCGGCCAGCAGGGCCACCGCGGTCAGGGGCAGCGGCACTCCGGAGAGCAGCACGTGGGACGCCGTGGACAGGGTGACGACGAGCGCGGTGAAGACCGCCGCGCGCGCGACCCTGAGCTGCGTCCCTGAGATGTCCATTGCCGGAAAGTGTGTCATGCGTGGAGGTAAGCGGACCTTAAAAGAGGCTGAGAGTCTCGCCCGGCAGGCAGTTCGACGACCGGCCCTACAGGCCCGGGATCCTCCCGTTGCGGAAGAGGTCCACGAAGATCTGGTGGTCCGCCCGGGCCCGTGCCCCGTAGCTGTGGGCGAAGTCGACCAGCAGCGGTGCGAAGCCCTCCTCGTCGGCCGCGATGGCCGCGTCGATCGCCCGCTCGGTGGAGAACGGCACCAGTGAGTGGCCGCTCTCGTCGTCCGCCGCCCCGTGCATCGTGGCCGTCGCCCGGCCCAGATCCGCCACGACCGCCGCGATCTCCTCCACCTCGTCGATGTCGGACCAGTCCAGGTCGACCGCGTACGGCGAGACCTCGGCGACCAGCTGGCCCGCCCCGTCCAGCTCGGTCCAGCCCAGCCACGGGTCCGCGTGGGCCTGGAGCGCGCGCTGCGAGATCACCGTGCGGTGGCCCTCGTGCTGGAAGTACTCCCGCACCGCGGCGTCCGTGATGTGCCGGGAGACCGCCGGGGTCTGCGCCTGCTTGAGGTAGATCACCACATCGTTCTCCAGGGCGTCGCTGTTGCCCTCCAGAAGGATGTTGTACGAGGGCAGCCCGGCCGATCCGATGCCGATGCCCCTGCGGCCCACGACGTCCTTGACCCGGTAGGAGTCGGGGCGGGCCAGGCTCGACTCCGGCAGCGTCTCCAGATAGCCGTCGAACGCGGCGAGCACCTTGTAGCGCGTCGCGGCGTCCAGGTCGATCGACCCGCCGCCGTCCGCGAACCGGCGCTCGAAGTCCCGGATCACCGTCATCGAGTCCAGCAGCGAGAACCGGGTGCGCGAGCGGGCGGCGCGCAGCGCGCCCAGCAGCGGGCCGTCCGCGGTGTCCAGCGTGAACGGCGGCACCTCGTCGTTCTTCGCGCCCGTCGCCAGGGCGCGGATCCGCTCGCGGTAGGACGTGGCGAAGATCCGGACCAGCTCGGTGATCTGCTCGTCGGAGAGCGCCTTCGCGTAGCCGATCAGCGCCACGGAGGCGGCGAACCGCTTCAGGTCCCAGGTGAAGGGGCCCACGTACGCCTCGTCGAAGTCGTTGACGTTGAAGACGAGGCGGCCGTTGGCGTCCATGTAGGTGCCGAAGTTCTCCGCGTGCAGATCGCCGTGGATCCACACCCGGCCCGTGCGCTCGTCCAGGAACGGGCCGCCGTGCCGCTCCCGCTCCAGGTCGCTGTAGAAGAGGCAGGCCGTGCCCCGGTAGAAGGCGAAGGCCGAGCCCGCCATCTTGCGGAACTTGACCCGGAAGGCGGCCGGGTCGGCGGCCAGCAGCTCCCCGAAGGCGGTGTCGAAAACGGCGAGAATCTGCTCCCCGCGCTGCGCTGCGCCGGTCTGCGTTTCCGACATTTCTTACTGCCTCCTGCGGTAGCTGGCGTACGGGACCGAACCCTGGATCCACGTGACCGAGTGCATGACAAAACGGACACGTGTTCCGCCCTCTCCAACGCTCGGCGGAAGCCGGGAGTGCCCGTCGTTCGACTCCGTCACGTCGTAGACTTCCACGCTGTCCCCCCGTCCGTCATCGCCCGACTTCCCGGAGGCCCGACGCCGTGACCAAGCCGCCCTTCACGCACCTGCACGTTCACACCCAGTACTCGCTGCTGGACGGTGCGGCGCGGCTCAAGGACATGTTCGAGGCGGCCAACGAGATGGGCATGACGCACATCGCGATGACCGACCACGGCAACCTGCACGGTGCCTACGACTTCTTCCACTCGGCGAAGAAGGCGGACGTCGTCCCGATCATCGGCATCGAGGCGTACGTCGCCCCCGAGTCGCGCAAGCACAAGCGCAAGGTGCAGTGGGGACAGCCGCACCAGAAGCGCGACGACGTGTCCGGTTCCGGTGGTTACACCCACAAGACGATCTGGGCGTCCAACAAGACCGGGCTGCACAACCTCTTCCGGCTCTCCTCCGACGCGTACGCCGAGGGCTGGCTCCAGAAGTGGCCCCGGATGGACAAGGAGACCATCTCCCAGTGGTCCGAGGGGCTCATCGCCTCCACCGGCTGCCCCTCGGGCGAGGTGCAGACCCGGCTGCGGCTCGGCCAGTTCGACGAGGCGGTGCAGGCGGCCTCCGACTACAAGGACATCTTCGGCGAGGGCAAGTACTTCCTGGAGCTGATGGACCACGGCATCGAGATCGAGCGCCGGGTCCGCGACGGGCTGCTGGAGATCGGCAAGAAGCTGAACATCCCGCCGCTCGTCACCAACGACTCCCACTACACGTACGCGCACGAGGCCACCGCCCACGACGCCCTGCTCTGCATCCAGACCGGCAAGAACCTCTCGGACCCCGACCGCTTCCGCTTCGACGGCACCGGCTACTACCTGAAGACGACGGACGAGATGTACGCCGTCGACTCCTCCGACGCCTGGCAGGAGGGGTGCCGCAACACCCTCCTGGTCGCCCAGCAGATCGACACCACCGGCATGTTCGAGGCGAAGAACCTCATGCCGAAGTTCGAGATCCCCGAGGGCTTCACGGAGATCACCTGGTTCCAGGAGGAGGTCCGGGTCGGCATGGGCCGCCGCTTCCCGAACGGGGTCCCCGACGACCGGCAGAAGCAGGTCGAGTACGAGATGGACATCATCATCCAGATGGGGTTCCCGGGGTACTTCCTGGTCGTCGCCGACTTCATCATGTGGGCCAAGAACAACGGCATCGCGGTCGGCCCCGGCCGTGGCTCGGCGGCCGGTTCGATCGTGGCGTACGCCATGGGCATCACCGACCTCGACCCGATCGAGCACGGGCTGATCTTCGAGCGGTTCCTCAACCCGGAGCGCGTCTCCATGCCCGATGTCGACATCGACTTCGACGAGCGTCGGCGCGTCGAGGTGATCCGGTACGTGACCGAGAAGTACGGCGCCGACAAGGTCGCCATGATCGGTACGTACGGCAAGATCAAGGCGAAGAACGCCATCAAGGACTCCGCCCGCGTACTGGGCTACCCGTACGCGATGGGCGACCGGCTCACCAAGGCCATGCCCGCCGACGTCCTCGGCAAGGGCATCGACCTCAACGGCATCACCGACCCCAAGCACCCGCGCTACAGCGAGGCGGGCGAGATCCGGGGGATGTACGAGAACGAGCCGGACGTCAAGAAGGTCATCGACACCGCGAAGGGCGTCGAGGGCCTGGTCCGGCAGATGGGTGTGCACGCCGCCGGCGTCATCATGTCCAGCGAGCCGATCGTCGACCACGCACCCGTCTGGGTCCGGCACACCGACGGCGTCACCATCACGCAGTGGGACTACCCGCAGTGCGAGTCGCTCGGCCTGCTGAAGATGGACTTCCTCGGCCTGCGCAACCTGACGATCATGGACGACGCCATCAAGATGGTGAAGTCCAACAAGGGCATCGACCTGGAGATGCTCTCCCTGCCGCTGGACGACCCCAAGACGTACGAACTGCTCTGCCGCGGTGACACGCTCGGCGTCTTCCAGTTCGACGGCGGGCCCATGCGCTCCCTGCTCCGCCAGATGCAGCCCGACAACTTCGAGGACATCTCCGCCGTCTCGGCCCTCTACCGGCCGGGCCCGATGGGCATGAACTCGCACACGAACTACGCGGAGCGCAAGAACGGCCGCCAGGAGATCACTCCGATCCACCCGGAGCTGGAGGAGCCCCTCAAGGAGGTCCTCGGCCTCACCTACGGCCTGATCGTCTACCAGGAGCAGGTCCAGAAGGCCGCCCAGATCGTCGCCGGGTACTCGCTCGGCGAGGCCGACATCCTGCGCCGCGTGATGGGCAAGAAGAAGCCCGAGGAGCTGGCGAAGAACTTCGTCCTCTTCGAGAAGGGCGCCAAGGAGAAGGGATTCTCCGACGCGGCGATCAAGGCGCTGTGGGACGTCCTGGTGCCGTTCGCCGGATACGCGTTCAACAAGGCGCACTCCTCGGCGTACGGCCTGGTCACCTACTGGACCGCCTACCTCAAGGCGAACTACCCCGCCGAGTACATGGCCGCCCTGCTGACCTCGGTCAAGGACGACAAGGACAAGTCCGCGGTCTACCTCAACGAGTGCCGCCGTATGCGCATCAAGGTGCTCCCGCCGAACGTCAACGAGTCGCTGTCCAACTTCGCCGCCCAGGGCGACGACGTGATCCTCTTCGGCCTCACCGCCGTCCGCAACGTCGGCCAGAACGTCGTCGACTCGATCATCCGGTCCCGCAAGGCGAAGGGGAAGTACAGCTCCTTCCCCGACTTCCTGGACAAGGTCGAGGCGGTCGTCTGCAACAAGCGCACCATCGAATCGCTGATCAAGGCCGGCGCCTTCGACGAGATGGGCCACACCCGCAAGGGGCTCGTCGCCCACCACGAGCCGATGATCGACAACGTGGTGCAGGTCAAGCGCAAGGAGGCCGAGGGGCAGTTCGACCTCTTCGGCGGCGGCGAGGAGGAGAGCGGCGAGCCGGGCTTCGGGCTGGACGTGGAGTTCTCCGACGTCGAGTGGGAGAAGGCATACCTGCTCGCCCAGGAGCGGGAGATGCTCGGCCTCTACGTCTCCGACCACCCGCTCTTCGGGCTGGAGCACGTGCTCTCCGACAAGGCCGACGCCTCGATCTCCCAGCTCACCGGCGGGGACTACTCGGACGGCTCCGTCGTCACCGTCGGCGGCATCATCTCCGGCCTCCAGCGCAAGATGACCAAGCAGGGCAACGCCTGGGCCATCGCCACCGTGGAGGACCTGGCCGGCTCCATCGAGTGCATGTTCTTCCCCGCCACCTACCAGCTGGTCTCCACCCAGCTCGTCGAGGACACCGTCGTCTTCGTCAAGGGACGGCTCGACAAGCGCGAGGACGTGCCCCGGCTGGTCGCCATGGAGATGCAGGTCCCCGACATCTCCAACGCCGGGACCAACGCGCCGGTCGTCCTCACCATCCCCACCGTGAAGATCACCCCGCCCATGGTGACCCGGCTCGGCGAGGTGCTCAGCCACCACCGGGGCGACACCGAGGTCCGCATCAAGCTCCAGGGCCCCCGCAAGACCACCGTCCTGCGCCTGGACCGGCACCGGGTCAAGGCCGACTCCGCGCTCTTCGGCGACCTGAAGGTGCTGCTCGGCCCGGCCTGCCTGGCCGGCTGAGCCCCGGCGCGACACGGCACGACGAGAGGGGCGCCCCGCCTGCGCGGGACGCCCCTCTCGCTGTCTTCAACGCCTGTCACTACTCACTACCGCAAGCGGCCGACGGGTCAGTTGTGGCCGAAGCGTCGCTGATGCTTGCGCGCCACGTCGGACGGGCTGCCCTGGGCCTGTGCCTGCGCCTGGTTCTGGGACTCGAACGCCGACGACTTGGCCTGCTCCGCGCTACGCTCCGACGCGGACGCGCGGTCGTGCTGGCTGCCCTGCTTGCGGTTCTTGTTCTTGGCCATGGTGAATGCCTCCTGTGGGGAATCCTGGGGGGCCAGGACCGCTGTCAGACTCACATAGCGCCGCAAACACCGCATGTTGGATCATTACCGTGCGTAGCGGTTTCCTCGGTGGCCCCCGATTCCGCGCACCTTCTTCCTTCCTGCCTCCTTCCTTTTCCGGTTCCTTTCCGGATCCGCCACGCCGATGATCCAGTTCCGGCCGTTAACCCCTGCGTGGTCGGGCAGACTCGAAGGAAACCCTGGGTAAGCGGACCCGGTCATCGAGGAACGGGCCGCTGAACCGTTCCCGAGTTCTGGAAGAGGGTGGAACGCGTGGACCGTTGCGTCGTCCTGGTGGACGCCGGCTACTTGCTGGGCGCAGCCGCGAGTCTGCTGGCCGGAGAGCCCGCCCGGTCCCGTATCACCGTCGACCACGCAGCCCTCATCCAGGGACTGCGCGAGCGGGCCGAGGCCGACACCCAGCAGCCCCTCCTGCGCATCTACTGGTTCGACGGCGCCCCCGACCGGGTGCCCCAGCCCGAGCACCGCAGGCTCCGCGTGATGCCCCGGGTGACCGTCCGGCTGGGCGCCCTGACCCGCTCCGACGGACGCTGGGCCCAGAAGGGCGTCGACGCCGCCATGCACGCCGAGCTCACCGAACTGGCCAGGAACCGGGCCTGCTCGGACGTGGTCCTGGTGACCGGCGACGGCGATCTGCTGCCCGGCCTGATGTCCGCCAAGGAACACGGGGTCGCCGTCCACCTCTGGGCCGTACAGGCCGCCGACGGCGACTACAACCAGTCCGAGGACCTCGTCGCCGAGGCCGACGAACGGCGCGTCCTCGACCGGGCCTGGATCACCAAGGCCGTACGCGCCAAGGACCTCGGCGGCGCCTGCGCCCCGCAGCCCGCCACCCGCCCCGAGATCGCCGCGATCCTCTCCGCACCGCTGCCCGAGGCCGCCATCGCCGCCTCCGCCGAACGCGCCTCCGAGGCAGCCCAGGCCGCCGCCGCCCGGCCGAGCCCACCGGAGCCGTCCGAGAGCGCGCCCGCCGCCACCGGCACGCCCACGACCGGCCACAAGGGCGTGCCGACCCCCAAGGACCTGGCCGCACTGCGCGCCCACGCCACCCACCCGGACCGCCAGCAGCCGGCCCAGCCCGCGGGCGCCACGCTGCGCTGGTCCTCCGACAAGGGGTGGGTGGAGCGCGGCGGCGCGCTCGGCGAGCCGGCCGAGACCGCGTCCCTGCCGACCCTCGCCCAGGTCACCAGCGCCGAACAGCGCTGGGCCGACCGCGAGGAGGACATCACCACCGTCGGCGGCGACCCCTTCGAAGTCGGCCAGGTCTTCGCCCGCCGCTGGATGGAGCGCCTCCCGGAAAGTGTCCACCTGCAGAAACTCTCCACCATGTACCCGCGCATTCCGCACCGGATCGACGGCGAACTCCTGCGGTACGCGGCTCGCTTCGGGCTCCTCGCCCACAAGGACGACCAGATCGACGAGCACGACCGCTACGCGATCCGGGCCGGCTTCTGGCGGGAGATCGACGTACGGGCCGCCGCCGAGCACGTACCGGCGGGGGAGTAGGCGGGGAGCGGACGCGGGAGTGCCGTCCGCCCGGGCGGCGACGCGGGGTGGCCCCGGGCGCGAACCGGGGCATGTGACCCCGTACCCTCATACCTCGTGAGTACGGGCACAGCACAGGCGCAGCGGGACACCGGCACCGTGTGCGCGGTGCGCGATCTGGTCAAGACCTACCCCGCGACCCGGGGCCGCCGGGGCGCACCCGCGACACCCGAGGTCCGCGCCACGGACGGCATCAGCCTGGACGTCGAGCGCGGCGAGATCTTCGGACTGCTCGGCCCCAACGGAGCCGGCAAGTCGACCCTGGTCCGCCAGCTCACCGGGCTGATGCGGCCCGACTCCGGCAGCGTCGAGGTGCTGGGCCACGACCTCGTACGCCACCCCGAGCGGGCCTCCCGGCTGATCGGCTACCTGGGGCAGGAGTCCACCGCCCTCGACGAACTGACCGTCTCCCTCGCCGCCGAGACCACCGGCCGGCTGCGCGGCCTGCCCGTCCAGGAGGCCCGTGCCGAGCGCGACGCCGTCCTGGAGGAGCTGGGCCTCACCTCGATCGCCGGTCGGCCCCTGAAGAAGCTCTCCGGCGGTCAGCGCCGGCTCGCCTGCTTCGCCGCCACTCTGGTCGGCGACCGGCCCGTCCTGGTCCTCGACGAACCGACCACCGGCATGGACCCGGTCGCCCGCCGCGCCGTCTGGGCCGCCGTCGACCGCCGCCGGGCGGAGCGCGGGGCCACGGTCCTGCTGGTCACCCACAACGTGATCGAGGCCGAGACCGTCCTCGACCGGGTCGCCGTCCTCGAACGCGGCCGGGTCATCGCCTGCGACACCCCCGCCGGACTCAAGGAACGGGTCGCCGGGGAGGTCCGCGTCGAGCTGGTCTGGCGCGAACGGGCCCCGCTGGACGTCCCCGAGGTGGCGGCGCTGCGGGCGTCCGCCCAGGAGTCCGGACGACGCTGGGTGCTGCGGCTCGGGCCGGACGAGGCTCGGGCCGCGGTCGCCGCGGTGACGGGCGGCGCGGCCTTCGCCGCGCTCGACGATTTCACCCTGGCCACCCCCAGCCTGGAAGATGTCTACCTCGCGCTCGGGGGAGACGCCGGCGACGCGACCGAGGGGCTGGTGAAGGCGTGAGAGGCGTACGTGTTGCCGGGAACGTGAACGCGCAGGGCGCGGGGGACGTACTCGACGGGTGGGGCGGATTCCCCGGACCGGACGTGCTGGATGCGCTGAACGTGCTGGGCGTGCCGAACGGGTTTGACGTGGTGGATGTGTCTAAGGGGAGCGGCCTCAGGTGACGAGCATCATTCCGGCCAGGACCGCGACGACGCGTACCCGGCCCGCGCCCGGCTCCTCGGGCCCCGACCCCGTCCGTACCGTCACGGCGCCCCTCGCGCCACGCGCCCGGCTGCTGCCCTCGCTGGCCGCCGTCTACCGCGCCCAGCTCTCCAGGGCGCGCGTCGCCCGGATTCCGCTGCTCTTCGTGGCGACCTTCCAGTCCGTCGGGATCATGATCCTGATGCGGGGCGTCGTGGACGGGGGCGCGGAGGCGCGCGCGGTGGTCGCGGGGTCCAGCGTCCTGGTCGTCGCGTTCGTCGCGCTCAACCTGCTCGCCCAGTACTTCGGGCAGCTGCGGGCGAGCGGCGGACTCGACCACTACGCCACGCTGCCCGTGCCGCCCGCCGCGGTGGTGCTCGGGGCGGCCGCCGCGTACGCCTCGTTCACCGTGCCCGGCACGGTCTTCACCGCGATCACCGGCAGCGTGCTGTTCCAGCTGCCGATGACGCACCTGTGGGTCCTGGTCGCCGTCGTCCCGCTCTCCGGCGCCGCCCTGGCCGGGCTCGGCGCGGCCCTCGGGCTGCTCGCCCCGCGCCCGGAGCTGGCGACCCTGCTGGGGCAGCTGGGCATGTCCGCCGCCCTGCTGCTCGGGGTGCTGCCGGCCGAGCGGCTGCCGGAGCCGGTGGGGTGGGCGCGCGACCTGCTGCCCTCCACGTACGGGGTCGAGGCGCTGGCCCGGTCCTTCGACGCCCGCCCGGACTGGGGGATCATCGCCTTCTTCCTCGCGATCTGCGCGGCGGTGGGGGTGCTCTCGCTGGCCGTCGCGACGTGGGCGTACCGGCGGGCCGCCGTACGGTAGGGCCCGCGAGCCCGACCTGATCCAAACGAAAGGCCCTGGCTTCCCGGGGCCGGCGAGCACGGGTGCGGCATCCGGTGAGGCGCCGCACAGGGTGGCCTGGCACGATGGCACGGTGACCGCACCTCTGACGCCGCCTCACCAGCCCGGCCCCCACGATCCGTGGCAGGCCCCGCCCTCGGGCTCCCACCTCGCGCCCTACTCGAGTGCGCCGGACGACCCGGACACGGCCACGGAGCTCCGTCAGGCCGCTGTCGTCGCCGTCCTGGTCGCGGTCTCGGGCATCGCGCTCGGGCTGCTGTGGCTGTGGCTCGCGCCGCGCGTTCCTCTGGTCTCCGACGACACGGCGGTCTTCCTCAAGAACAGCGAGGGCGAGGAGGCGATCGGGGCGGACGGCACCTTCGTCCTGCTGGCGATCGGCTTCGGTGTGCTCTCGGCGGCCCTCGTCTTCTGGCGGCTGCGGCGCGGGGGCGTTCTCGTGGTCGCCGGTCTGGCGCTGGGCGCGGTGCTCGCCTCGCTGATCGCGTGGCGGGTCGGCGTCTGGCTGGGGCCGTCCTCCGACGTGGTGGGGCGGGCCCGGGAGGCGGGGCAGGGCGTGACGTTCGACGCCCCGCTGGAGCTGCACACGGTGTGGGTGGCGGTGCTGGCGTGGCCGTTCGCGGCGATGGGGATCCATCTGCTGCTGACTGCGGCGTTCGGGCCGCGGGATGTGGAGCCGGACTGGTCGGGGTATTCGGGGTACTACGACGGGCCGGTGCAGGGGCCCCTGGCGGGGCCGGGGTCCGGGGGGTCGCCGTCGTCGCCTGCGGGTGAGGGCGGGGCGGCGTAGGGGCGCCTGCAGCGGGCCTGTTCCCCTACCCGCCCCTTCCCGAAACCGGGGCTCTGCCCCGGACCCCGCTCCTCAATCGCCGGAGGGGCTGGAAAATCCAGCCCCTCCGGCGATTGAGGAGATCCTTTAGCCGCGCGCGATCTCCGCGAACACCGCCCCCGTCAGCTCCGCCAGGTCCGTCGCCGACAGTTCCACCTCCAGGCCCCGGCGGCCCGCCGAGACGCAGATCGTGGTGTGTGTCCGTGCCGATGCGTCCACGACCGTGCGCAGGCGTTTGCGCTGGCCCAGCGGTGAGATGCCGCCCCGGACGTAGCCCGTCGTGCGTTCCGCTGCCGCCGGGTCCGCCATCGTGGCGCGTTTGCCGCCCACCGCGGACGCCAGGGCCTTCAGGTCCAGGGAGCCGGCCACCGGGACCACCGCGACCGTCAGGGTGCCGTCCACGTCCGCGACCAGGGTCTTGAAGACGCGGTCGGGGGAGACGCCCAGGGCCTCGGCGGCCTCGTCGCCGTAGGACGGGGACGCCGGGTCGTGGTCGTAGGCGTGGACCGTGAACGCGGTGCCCGCCGCGGTCAGAGCGACCGTGGCGGGGGTGCCGCCCGGCTGGTGCTTCTTGGACTTCTTCGCCACCGGGGCCGGTCCTCGTCAGTTGGGGTGGGTGGGGGCGCGCGTCAGGTCCGCCGCGGGCAGCGAGGGCAGATGGCGGATGACCGCCGTCTCCTTGCGCAGCAGCGTCAGTTCCTCGCGCAGCCGGGTCGCGGTGTCCGGGGCCTGGAGCAGGCGCTGTTTGGTGGGGATGTCCAGGACCGTGGCCGCCGCGACCAGGTAGGAGATCACGGACGGGTCGTCGGGGAGCTCCGCGCCGGTGGCGAGGGAGCGTTCGCTCGCCCCGGCCAGCCGCTTCTGGTAGGAGCGGAAAGCCCGCAGGACACCCTCCGCCAGGGCTCCGGCCTCGTCGGCCTCGTCCCCGGCGGGCGGCTCCTCGGCCAGGTCCTCGACCTCGGCGGTCAGATAGGGGCCGTCCGCCTCGACGGACAGCAGCCTGACCCGGGTGGTGCCGGTGGCCAGCACCTCGAAGCTGCCGTCGGCGCGCTCGCGGATCGTCGCCGCGTCGGCGACACAGCCCACCCGGTGGAAGGTCTGGATCGGATCGGGGCCGAAGCCGTCCGCCGGGGCGCGCTCGGCGGACGGGGCCGCCGCGACCGTGTCCGGCATGCCGGTGGCCGTCGGGGCGATCTCGCGGCCGTCGCGGATCGCGACCACGACGAAGCGGCGAGGTTCGTCCTCGTCGCTCTTCAGCAGCTCCCGCATCATGGCGCGGTAGCGCTCCTCGAAGACGTTGAGCGGCAGCACGAGGCCCGGGAACAGCACCGTGTTGAGCGGGAAAAGGGGGAGACGGGCGGTGGTCACAACGCTCAAGCGTAATGGCCCCTGGGGCGGCCGTGACCGGCCCGGTCGCGCAGCGGGGTCAGGGAGGCCACCTGGAGGCGTGCGCCGTCCCGCGCGTCCAGGAACCGGCCGAGCGCGTCCTCGGACACCGACGACCACGGGAAGGACGTCGCGTGCAGCCCGATCAGGTTGAACTGGTGCAGCGCCTCCGCCCAGCGGCCCCGGGCGAGCAGGACGTACGCGAGGAGGTTGCGGACCTCGGCCGGCCACGGATCGCCGGGTCGGTAGGCCACGGAGAGCTTGATCGCCAGATCGGCCGCGGCGTCGATCCGCTCCTCCAGGACGGACGTGGTCCGGCCCGCCGCCTGGTTGTCCAGGAGCAGGTCGAAGGCCGCCCGGACCGGCAGGGCCTGCACCAGCGAGTCGGGCAGCGCGTCCGCCGCCTGCTCGGCGAAGTCGAAGCACTCGCGGTGCGAGCCGTACCAGGCGGCGGAGAGATAGCGCAGCGCCGCCACATGGCAGCCGTAGTGGTGCGCGGAGCGCCGTACGGCCTGCTCCCACAGCGACTCGAAGGCGGTGTGCGTGGCGTGGGTGCCGCGCGCGTGGTCCAGGGCGAGCCGCCACGGCACGGGGTCGCGCGGGTCCGCGTCGGCGGCCGCGGTGATCAGCGGGCCGACCTCGCGGAGCCGCTCCGCGCGGGCGGGCGACTCCCAGGCCCGGCGTACCGACAGCTCGGCCTTGACCAGCAGCGCGTCCGGATCGCGGGGGGCGGCGGCCAGCCAGTCGACGAGCCAGCCGTCCCGGCCGCGGGCGAAGGCGACGAGCCGGCCGAGGTAACGGTCCCGGTTCTCCCAGTCGGCGGAGTCCCGGGTGGCGGCGAGCAGTTCGGCGGCCGGTTCGTACTCCCCCAGGGCAGCGGCGACCAGCGCGGGAGAGAGCCGCTCGTCGGGGGCGTCGAGCAGCACCGCGTCATCCGCGGACAGTCCGGCGGACAGCGGAGGGCTGTGCCGGATCATGCGCGCGGTACTGAGCAGAGCGCGAAGGAGAGCCATGGTGCAGACCATTGAAAAGCGCTGGTGAGGGCCGCGCCAGAGGCGTGCTGTGAAGCTTCTGTGCCGAGTGAATGGGTTGTATCGGGCACGGTCAAGAATAGGCAAAGGAAATGCCTGTCATTGGCTTGATTGCATCTGCACGGGGGCCTCGTTCGTCCCCGTGGTCACCGGGGCCGAGGGCGCCCGGGGCCGAGTGCCCGGCCGCCCCGGACCGTACGGGAAGGGCCCCTGAACCGGCCCCCGCACGGCATCCGTCCCGTCTCCCGGGTCAGCCCCTGCGCAGTGTCCGGGTCGCCCCGGCCGCCACCGTGGTGGCCAGAACCCATCCCACCAGCACCAGACCGGCCGCGGCCCACTGCCAGGCGTCCTCCATCCGCCAGTAGCCGTCCTGCCCGAGGTTGATCACCGGGATCAGCAGATCCAGCGCGTACAGGGCGGGATTCCACTGCGGATGCTCCTCGCCCTTGATCGAGGGCGGGGCGTGCTGTGCGAACGCCGCCGTGCCCGCCGCCCACAGCACCGCCATCCACACCGCGGCCCGCCCCGGCCGGTAGCCGTACGCCACCGTCCAGTCCTGGAGGTACCCCCAGGCCTTCGCCGCCGGCGGCAGCGTCTCGCGACGGCGGCGCTGCTTGGCGAGCAGCACCTCGCGGGCGTCCGCGTCCTCCCCGCAGCTGCGCATCACCGTGGCGAGGCGCTCGTACGGCTCGGGGACGTACTCCGGGGTCGCGGCCTGCACCCACTCCAGCCGCCGGGAGAGCGGGAAGTGGCCGTAGGGGACGAGGTTCTCGTAGACGAAGCCGCCCATCGCCAGGCCTCCGGGGCCCGGCCAGCTCGTCGACAGGTCGATCAGGGTCACCACCTTCGCGCCGTTCAGCACGACCCGCCCCTCCTCCGGGCGCTCCGCGTTGAACCGCAGCTCCGGTGTGACGATCCGGCGCAGCGACAGTTCCTCCTGCCGGGTCATGGTGAACCGGGCCTTGTGCAGGTCCACCGCGTCCCCGAACCGGCCGTCGTCCAGGCGCACCCCGCCCCGGCTCTCGAAGTTCTGCGAGCGGGTGCCGCGCGCCGGGGTCGGGGCGTAGACCACGCCGTACGGGGGAGTGGTGCCCTGGTTCCCCGTGTCGACGCTCACCCACGCCTCGGTCATGTAGAGCGTGCGCTCCACCGTCAGCTGCGGGGCGTTGAGCGCGCGCCGGTCCTCCGCGGCGCGCAGCCGGCTGCCGCGCAGGCTCAGCGAACCGCCCACCTTCGTCCCGCGCAGGCTCAGCTCGCCCAGCGTCTCGATCATCTCGGCCTGGAGGTCCTGCGCGACCGTCATACCGTCCCCGACGATGGCCCGCCCGTGCCGGTCGGGGCCCACGCTGAGCTGGTTGATCAGCAGATCCGTGCCGATCTGGGCGTCGGTCAGCCGGATGCCCCGGTCGACCCGGCAGCGCGGCAGATGCAGATCGCCCTCGGTCTGCAGCCGTGCCGCCTCCAGCCGGGGCAGCGCGCAGCCCACCAGCCGCAGCGTCGTGAAGTGGCACTCGGGAAGCACCACCTCCTGCTCGAAACGGCAGCCGGTCAGCTCCACGTACGGAGAGACCCGGCCGCCCGCCAGATCCAGCTTCCCGGTGATCCGCACCCCCCGGAGCTTCAGCGCCGCCACTCGGCCGGGCCGGGCGGGCGGTCCGTCCAGCAGCAGCCGCGCCACCGTGCGCGCGCCGACGCTCCGCTCCGGCCCCCAGGTGTGCGGGGTGAACGGGTCGTTGCGGGTCGTGTCGTAGGTACGTAAGTCGTAGGTGGTCCCGTTGCGGAAGGACTGCCACATGCCCAGCTCCGCTGCGCTGAGGCCGTCCGGGATATCGCCTTCGTGCGGCTCGGTCACGGCCGCTCCCTCCGTGCACACATGCTGTCGCGCTGCCCATGCCCTCGTGGGCACACATGCCGTAGAGCCGTTATGCCCCTGTGTGACGCGGTGAAAGCCAGCGGTCAGCAGTGACAGCCGGACATGGCCGAGACACGTATCAGCCAGTGGTGCGGACGACCGGTATCAGCCAGTGATACGGGCGACCGGCCGTCCGGAACGGTCTGAGAGAATTGCCGTGTGATCTCTCGAATCGACCTGCGCGGCGACGCCCTCCCCGAGGGCGGAGCTCTGCGCGACCTGCTGCCCCGTGCCGAGTTCGACGTGGAAGCCGCCCTGGAGACGGTGCGGCCCATCTGCGAGGACGTACGCCATCGTGGCTCCGCGGCAGTGATCGACTGGGGAGAGAAGCTCGACGGCGTCCGGATCGAGTCGGTCCGGGTGCCCGCCGAGGCCCTGACGAAGGCTCTCCAGGAGCTGGACCCCGCCGTCCGCGCCGCGCTGGAGGAGTCGATCCGCCGCGCCCGCCTCGTCCACCGCGAGCAGCGCCGCACCACGCACACCACCCAGGTCGTCCCCGGCGGCACCGTCACCGAGAAGTGGGTCCCCGTCGAGCGTGTCGGGCTCTACGTCCCCGGCGGCCGCTCGGTCTACCCCTCCTCCGTCGTGATGAACGTCGTCCCGGCCCAGGAGGCGGGTGTCGAGGGTGTCGCCGTCGCCTCCCCGCCGCAGAAGGACTTCGGCGGCCTCCCGCACCCCACGATCCTCGCCGCCTGCGCCCTGCTCGGCGTCGACGAGGTGTACGCGGCCGGCGGCGCCCAGGCCGTCGCGATGTTCGCGTACGGTACCGAGGACTGCTCCCCGGTCAACCTGGTCACGGGCCCCGGCAACATCTACGTCGCCGCCGCCAAGCGCCTCCTCAAGGGCCGTATCGGCATCGACGCCGAGGCCGGTCCCACCGAGATCGCGATCCTCGCCGACGCCACCGCCGACCCGGCGCACGTCGCCGCCGACCTGATCAGCCAGGCCGAGCACGACCCGATGGCCGCCGCCGTCCTGGTCACCGACTCCGAGGAGCTGGCCGCCGCCACCGAGGCGGAGCTGGTCGGGCAGGTCGCCGCCACCAAGCACATCACCGACCGGATCGAGCCCGCGCTCGCCGGCCGCCAGTCCGCGATCGTCCTGGTCTCCTCGGTCGAGGACGGCCTCAAGGTCGTCGACGCGTACGGCGCCGAGCACCTGGAGATCCAGACCGCCGACGCCGCCGCCGTCGCCGACCGGGTCCGCAACGCCGGAGCGATCTTCGTCGGCCCCTGGGCCCCGGTCTCGCTCGGCGACTACTGCGCCGGCTCCAACCACGTCCTGCCCACCGGCGGCTGCGCCTGCCACTCCTCGGGCCTCTCCGTGCAGTCCTTCCTGCGCGGCATCCACATCGTCGACTACACCCGCGACGCGCTCGCCGAGGTCACCCACCATGTCGTGACCCTCGCCGAGGCGGAGGACCTCCCCGCCCACGGCGCCGCCCTCAAGGCACGTTTTGCCGAAGGCGAACTCGACGAACACAGTGGCTGGAAGGTCCCGCAGCAGTGACGAACGGCAGCACCACCCCCCGTAAACCCTGGGACGAGCTCCCCATCCGCGACGAACTGCGCGGCCAGTCCCCGTACGGAGCACCCCAGCTCGACGTCCCCGTACGCCTCAACACCAACGAGAACCCCTACCCGCTCCCCGAAGCCCTGGTCGAGCGGATCGCCGAGCGGGTCCGCGAGGCCGCCCGCGGCCTCAACCGCTACCCCGACCGGGACGCCGTCGAGCTCCGCACCGAGCTGGCCCGCTATCTCACCCGCACCGCCGGACACGAGGTGACGGCGGCCGGCGTCTGGGCCGCCAACGGCTCCAACGAGGTCCTCCAGCAGCTGCTGCAGACCTTCGGCGGGCCCGGCCGCACCGCGATCGGCTTCGAACCCTCGTACTCCATGCACGCCCTGATCTCCCGGGGCACCGGCACCGGCTGGATCTCCGGGCCGCGCAACGACGACTTCACCATCGACGTGGCCGCCGCCCGCGCCGCCATCGCCGAGCACCGGCCCGAGGTCGTCTTCATCACCTCGCCCAACAACCCCACCGGCACCGCCGTCGAGGCCGAGACCGTCCTCGCCCTGTACGACGCCGCCCAGGCCGCCGGACCCTCGATCGTCGTCGTCGACGAGGCGTACGGAGAGTTCAGCCACCGGCCCTCGCTGCTCCCGCTGATCGAGGGCCGCCGCAACCTGATCGTCTCCCGGACCATGTCCAAGGCGTTCGGCGCTGCCGGGCTGCGCCTCGGCTACCTCGCCGCCGACCCGGCCGTCGTCGACGCCGTCCAGCTGGTGCGGCTGCCGTACCACCTCTCCTCGGTCACCCAGGCCACCGCGCTCGCCGCCCTGGAGCACACCGATACGCTGCTGGGGTACGTCGCGCAACTCAAGAGCGAGCGCGACCGGCTGGTCGCCGAGCTGCGCGCCACCGGCTACGAGGTCACCGACTCGGACGCCAACTTCGTCCAGTTCGGCCGCTTCGACGACAGCCACGCCGTCTGGCAGCGGATCCTCGACAAGGGCGTCCTGGTCCGGGACAACGGCGTACCGGGCTGGCTGCGGGTCACCGCGGGCACCCCGGCAGAGAACGACGCGTTCCTCGATGCGGTACGCGAACTCAAGAAGGAGCACGACGCATGAGCCCCCGCGTAGGCCGCGTGGAACGCACCACCAAGGAAACGTCCGTGCTCGTCGAGATCAACCTCGACGGCACCGGAAAGGTCGATGTCGCCACCGGGGTCGGCTTCTACGACCACATGCTCGACCAGCTCGGCCGCCACGGCCTCTTCGACCTCACGGTCAAGACCGAGGGCGACCTGCACATCGACACCCACCACACCATCGAGGACACCGCCCTCGCGCTCGGCGCCGCCTTCAAGCAGGCCCTCGGCGACAAGGTCGGCATCTACCGCTTCGGCAACTGCACCGTCCCGCTGGACGAGTCGCTCGCCCAGGTCACCGTCGACCTCTCCGGCCGCCCCTACCTGGTGCACACCGAGCCGGAGAACATGGCCCCGATGATCGGGACCTACGACACGACGATGACCCGCCACATCTTCGAGTCCTTCGTCGCCCAGGCGCAGATCGCCCTGCACATCCACGTCCCGTACGGGCGCAACGCCCACCACATCGTGGAGTGCCAGTTCAAGGCGCTCGCCCGCGCCCTGCGGTACGCCTCCGAGCACGACCCGCGGGCCGCCGGCATCCTGCCCTCCACGAAGGGCGCCCTGTGACCGGCCTCAGCACCCTTCTGATCGTCGTCGGCCTCTTCCTGGCCGGCGGCGTCTACTCCTTCGCCAAGCAGGGGATGCCCAAGGGCGTCATCGTGCTGCTGTCGATCGGCTCCGTTATGTGCCTGGTGGCGGGCATCCTGCGGATCCAGGGCCTGTGGGACTGAGGAGCACCCTGTGACTGACACGAAAAAGGTCGTCGTCTTCGACTACGGCTTCGGCAACGTCCGGTCCGCCGAGCGGGCCCTCGCCCGGGTCGGCGCGGACGTCGAGATCACTCGCGACTTCGACCGCGCGATGAACGCCGACGGGCTCCTCGTCCCCGGTGTCGGCGCGTTCTCCGCCTGCATGGACGGGCTGAAGCGGGCCCGCGGCGACTGGATCGTCGGGCGCCGGCTGGCCGGCGGCCGCCCCGTGATGGGCATCTGCGTCGGCATGCAGATCCTCTTCGAGCGCGGCATCGAGCACGGTGTGGAGACCGAGGGCCTGGACGAATGGCCCGGCACGGTCGGCCCCCTGAAGGCCGACGTCGTCCCGCACATGGGCTGGAACACCGTCGACGCCCCCGAGGACTCCCGGCTCTTCGCCGGTCTGGACCCCGAGGCCCGGTACTACTTCGTGCACTCCTACGCGGCGCACGACTGGACCCTCGAAGTCACCAACGCCAAGATCCGTGCGCCCAAGGTCACCTGGTCCACGCACGGCGAACGGTTCGTGGCCGCCGTGGAGAACGGCGCGCTGTGGGCCACCCAGTTCCACCCCGAGAAGTCCGGCGATGCCGGCGCCCAGCTGCTGACCAACTGGATCGAGACGCTGTAATGCCGAAGCTTGAACTGCTCCCCGCCGTCGACGTCCGCGACGGCCAGGCCGTCCGCCTCGTCCACGGCGAGTCCGGCTCCGAGACCTCCTACGGCTCCCCGCTGGAGGCCGCCCTCGCCTGGCAGTCCGCCGGCGCCGAGTGGCTGCACCTCGTCGACCTGGACGCCGCCTTCGGCACGGGCGACAACCGCGCCCTGATCGCCGAGGTCGCCGGGGCCATGGACATCAAGGTCGAACTGTCCGGCGGCATCCGCGACGACGCCTCGCTGGAGGCCGCACTCGCCACCGGCTGCCGTCGCGTCAACCTCGGCACCGCCGCCCTGGAGACCCCCGAGTGGGTCGCCAAGGTCATCGCCGAGCACGGCGACAAGATCGCCGTCGGCCTCGACGTCCGCGGCACCACCCTGCGCGGCCGCGGCTGGACCCGCGACGGCGGCGACCTCTACGAGACGCTGGCCCGCCTCGACGCCGAGGGCTGCGCACGGTACGTCGTCACCGACATCGCCAAGGACGGCACCCTGGAAGGCCCCAACCTGGGCCTTCTGCGGGACGTCTGCGCCGTCACCGACCGCCCGGTCGTCGCCTCCGGCGGAGTCTCGTCCCTGGACGACCTCCGCGCGATCTCCCTCCTCGTCCCCGAAGGCGTCGAGGGCGCGATCGTCGGCAAGGCGCTGTACGCCAAGGCGTTCACGCTGGAAGAAGCGCTCAAGGCGGTCGCCGCGTGACCGAATCCGCTTCCGCTGTACGCCGGATCTCCACCGGCGCCCCCTGGGAGGAGAAGTTCGGCTACTCGCGCGCCGTCGAGCTGCCGAACGGGCTCGTCCTGGTGGCCGGCTGCACCTCGGTCGTCAACGGCCAGATCTCCGCGGGCTCGCCGTACGAGCAGACCGTCACCGCCTTCGACGTCGCGTTCGCGGCGCTGGAGCAGGTGGGCCTGGGACGCGAGGACGTCGTCCGCACCCGGATGTACATCACGCACGCCCGGGACGTCGACGAGGTCGGCCGCGCCCACAAGGAGCTGTTCGACGCCGTGCGCCCCGCCGCCTCGATGATCATCGTGTCCGGATTCGTGGACCCGAGCCTGGTCGTCGAGGTCGAGGTCGAGGCCTACCGGGGAGGTGCGAAGTGACGCTCGCCGTACGGGTCATCCCCTGCCTCGACGTCGACAACGGCCGCGTCGTCAAGGGCGTCAACTTCCAGAACCTGCGCGACGCGGGCGACCCCGTCGAGATGGCCAAGCTGTACGACGCCGAGGGCGCCGACGAGCTGACCTTCCTCGACATCACCGCCTCCAGCGGCGACCGCGAGACGACGTACGACGTGGTCCGCCGCACCGCCGAGCAGGTCTTCATCCCGCTCACCGTCGGCGGCGGTGTCCGCACCCCGGAGGACGTCGACAAGCTGCTGCGCGCCGGGGCGGACAAGGTCGGCGTCAACACCGCCGCCATCGCCCGACCCGACCTCATCCGCGAGATCGCCGAACGCTTCGGACGCCAGGTCCTGGTGCTCTCGGTCGACGCCCGCCGCACCCCGGAGGGCACGTTCGAGGTCACCACGCACGGCGGCCGCAAGGGCACCGGCATCGACGCCGTCGAGTGGGCCCACCGGGCCGCCGAGCTGGGCGCGGGTGAGATCCTGCTCAACTCGATGGACGCCGACGGCACCAAGGACGGCTACGACACCGAGATGATCGAGGCGGTACGCAAGCACGTCACCGTGCCGGTCATCGCCTCCGGCGGCGCGGGCCGGCTCGCCGACTTCGCCCCGGCGATCGAGGCGGGCGCCGACGCGGTGCTCGCCGCGTCCGTCTTCCACTTCGGCGACCTGCGGATCTCCGAGGTCAAGGGCGCTCTGAGGGACGCGGGACACCCGGTCCGCTGAACCCGTTCGTGGTGCGAGGCGGTGTCACCGGTCAGCCGAGACCGGTGATACCGCCGATGCGTATCCACGGGGCGCGCCGTGAGAGTGGCGGACACCGGCGAACGACGCCGGCGGCCACGCGGTGTACCCGGAGAGCTCCCGGACGACGGGCTCATGGGTCTCGCGTGGTGTGGTTCCCCGCCACCACCGAGAGGATCCCCCCGTGCAGCAGCACCTCCCCTCCGGCACCATCCCCCCGCGCCCTTCCCGCCCGAGCCGCTCCGGTACGTTCACGGGTCGTTCCCGTACGCTGACGGGCCTGGTGACCGCAGCCGCGGCGACCGCCGGCCTCCTGCTGACGGGCCTGGCGCCCGGCGCCCAGGCCGCCGACAACCCCTACGAGCGCGGCCCGGCCCCCACCAACACCTCCATCGAGGCGAGCCGGGGTTCGTACGCCGTCTCCCAGACCTCCGTCTCCTCGCTCGTCGTGAGCGGATTCGGCGGCGGCACCATCTACTACCCGACCTCCACCGCGGACGGCACCTTCGGCGCGGTCGTCATCTCGCCCGGCTTCACCGCGTACGAGTCGTCGATCGCGTGGCTGGGACCGCGCCTGGCCTCCCAGGGCTTCGTCGTCTTCACCATCGACACCAACACCACGCTCGACCAGCCCGACAGCCGGGGCCGCCAACTCCTCGCCGCCCTGGACTACCTGACCCAGCGCAGCTCGGTACGGACCCGGGTCGACGCGACCCGGCTCGGCGTGATGGGCCACTCGATGGGCGGAGGGGGCTCCCTGGAAGCCGCCAAGAGCCGCCCGTCGTTGAAGGCGGCGATCCCGCTGACCGGCTGGAACACGGACAAGACCTGGCCCGAACTGCGCACGCCCACCCTCGTGGTGGGGGCGGACGGCGACACCATCGCCCCGGTCGCCACGCACTCCGAGCCGTTCTACGAGTCGCTGCCCGGCTCCCTGGACAAGGCGTACCTGGAGCTGCGCGGAGCCTCGCACTTCACGCCGAACACCTCCGACACGACGATCGCCAAGTACAGCATCTCCTGGCTGAAGCGATTCATCGACAACGACAGCCGCTACGAGCAGTTCCTCTGCCCGCTCCCGCGGCCGAGCCTGACCATCGCGGAGTACCGGGGCAACTGCCCGCACACGGCGTAGACCCGGCGTTCCGGACCCTGCCGCGCTGTGCTCCGGCACAGCGCGGCAGGGCTTCGGATGGGAGCCGGCACCGCACCGGACCGTTCCCCGGTGGCAGCCGGACGCGGCGCTTCCGCCCTCGCCGACGTCTACGTACCGTGCCGGTGTGACCCCATCGACGACCGTGCGCAGTCCGCTCCGGCTGTACGGCCGGCATGACGAACTCGCCACCCTCGAGAACCTGCTGACGCTGTTACGACGAGGCGACGGGGGTGCGCTGGTCCTGGCGGCGCCGCCCGGTCTGGGCCGTACGGCACTGCTGCGCGCGGCAGCCGAGACGCACCGGGACCGCGGCCCCGTGCTGTGGGCCACCGCCGCCTCCTCCGAGCGCGCTGTGCCCTACAGCGGACTGAGGGCCCTGCTCGGCTCGGACGTGGTCGGTTCCGGGGCTGCTGCCTCGGACGCGGGAGTCGCGACCGGTGCCCTGGCTCCCGGCATCGCGCGCGACGCCCTGGCCGGCCGGCTGCGGGAGTTCGCCGACGGCGGGCCGCTGCTGGTCTGCGTCGACGACGCGCACGCCTGGGACGCGGCGTCGCGGGCCGCCCTCACCTTCGAGGCCCGCAGGCCGGGTGCGGGCAGCCGGACCACCTTCCTGCTCTCGGCCGCCGACGGCACCGCCTTCGCCGGACTGCCCACTCTGCGTCTCGCGCCCCTGGACGACGCGGCGGCCTCGGCGCTCCTGGACCGGCTGACCACCGGCGCGGAAGGGCTCGACCCGGTCGTGCGCGCCGAAATCCTCCACGACGCGGGCGGAAACCCCCGCCTGCTGGCCGCGCTCGCCGGCCGGCTCACCCCGGACCAGCTCGCCGGACGCACCCCACTGCCCTGGCCCCTGCCCGGCGGCGAAGCGGTGCTGGCCGCCCACGCCGAACGCCTTGACGACCTCCCGGACCGGACCCGCACCCTGCTCCTGCTCGCAGCGGCGGCCCAGGAGCACGAGCCGGAGGGCGCCGGGGCCGACGCGCTGCTCCTGCTGCGCGCGGGCACCCGGGACGGACTGCCCCGGGGCTTCCTCGACCGGGCTCTGTTCGACGGGACCGGGGCCGGCGACCTCCTCCAACGGGCCGGCAGCCGCGTCCACTTCGCCCACCGCCTCACCGCCCGTGCGGTGCTCCACCACGCTCCCTGGGCCCGCCGCAGAGCCGCCCACGAACTGCTCGCCACCCTGTTGACGGAGACCGGCGACCGGGGCGGGGCGGACGATTCGCGGGTCCGGGACGTGCCGGGGCTTCCGGGCGACCCGGAGTCCCGCACCGCGCGCACCACCACCGCGCCGCCGGCCCTTCCGCTCGCCGCCCTCGTCCAGCGGGCCTGCGCCGCTCCCGGGCCGGACGCCGCGCTGGCGGCCGGGCTCGAAGCGGCCGCCGTCGCCCCCATCCCACACGCCGCGCGCTCCGCCGCCCTGGTCCGCGCCGCCCTGCTCTCCACCGGGCCGGCCCTCCGCGCGGCCCGGTTCGCCGCTGCGGCCGAGCAGGCGCGGCTGGCGGGCGACCCGGCCCTGGCCCGCGCTCTGCTGGCCAGAACCGGGCCCCGCCCGGCCGAGGGGTACCCGGCCGCCGGGCCCGGCACGGCCGGCGGGTCCGTCCGGTCCGGCGGGGCGGATCCGACCGCGGGCCCCGCCCCCGCGGATCCGGTGACCGCCTCCGTCCACGCGAGCGCGGTCACCGACCTCGCGCCGGGGCTCGCCCCCTACGTGCACGGCATGCTGGCCCTCCGCTCCGGGCCCGTGGCCGACGCCCACGAAGCCCTGCTCGCCGCAGCAGCCCTTCTCGCGCCGCACGATCACCGCCGGTCGCTCGACGCCCTGCTCGGCGCGGCCGAGGCCGCCTGGGCGGCGGGGGACGCCCTCGGCTACCTCGACGCCATGGGCCGCCTCGCCCGCATCCCGGCCGGCGAGGACCTGGAGGACTACCCGGCCGGCATGAGTGCCGTGCTCGAAGGCCGCACCGCCGAAGGGCACACCCGCCTCCGCCGTTGCCTCGCCCCCGGCGGGGACCCCGGTGACCCGGCCGCGCTGCTCCGGGCAGGTGTCGCGGCCCTGGTCCTCGGTGACATCGCCGCAGCCTGTCGCGCGGGCGCCCGCGCGCTCGCCGCCGTACGGACGGCAGGGCCCGACACGCTCCTGCCGCAGGCGCTCGAACACCTCGCCTACGCCGAGCTGCGGGCCGGGCGGCACGCCGGTGCGCGGGCTCACGCCCTGGAGGGCCTGCACGCCGCCCGGCGTACGGGGCAGCCGAACAGTTCCGCCCATCTGCACGCCGTGCTCGCCCTCGCCGCCTCCGTGGAAGGGCCGGCCGAGGTGTGCGCCGCGCACGGGGAGGCCGCGCTGGCCGGGGCGGCCCCGCACGGGCTGGCCCAGGCCGCTACCCTCGCCACCTGGGCCCGGGCCCGGGCGGACCTGGCCGCCGGGCGGCCGGGCGAGGCGGCCGCCCGGCTGGCCCCCCTGGTCAAGGCCGGGCCCGGCCGGGGCCACTTCGCCACCCGGACGCTCGCCGTGCCCTGCTGGGTCGAGGCCGCCGTGCTGGACGGACGGCTCTCGGAGGAGTCCCGCGCACTCCACGCCGCTGTCGACGAGTTCGCGTTCTGGGCCGCCCGGGCGGCCGACCCCGGCGCCCCCGCCCAACTGGCCCGCTGCCGTGCCCTCCTGGCCCCCGCCGACGAAGCCGATGCCCGCTACGCCGAGGCCCTGGCCCACCACGAAGAAGCCGGGGGCGACTTCGAACAGGCCCGTACCCACCTGCTGTACGGGCAGTGGCTGCGTCGCCGTCGGCGCACCCGCGAGGCCCGCGGTCCGCTGCGCGACGCCCTGGTCGGCTTCCAGCGCTGCTCGGCCCGCGCCTGGGCGGAGAGGGCGGCCGGAGAACTGCGGGCGGCGGGGGAGCCGGTCCCGGCTCCACGACGGGACACGGCCGGTGGACCGCTGGCGCGGCTCACGCCCCAGCAGCAGCGCATCGCCCGCTGCGTCGCCGAAGGGGCGACCAACCGCGAAGTGGCGTCGCGGCTCTCGCTCAGCCCGCGCACGGTCGACCACCACCTCCGCAACGTCTTCGCCGCCCTCGCCATCCGCTCCCGCACCGAACTGGCCCGGCTGTTGAACCCCTGACCTCCGTCATGGCCGTTCCACGGCCGGGAGGTTGCGAGACCGTGATGACGAGTTCCGCGCAGACCTCTAGGTACCGACTGGGCGGTATGTCATTCTGCGGGCGTCAGGATCGTCTCGCCGCGCTCGCGCCCCGCTCGGGGCCGGAGCGCCGGGCCCGCCGCTCGCGCGGCCGGCCGATTCCCGGTGGAGGCCGCCATGCCACAGGTCGTACGTTCGCGGATCGGGGCGCTGCACGGCCCCTCCCCGATACCGCCGTTGCCGCACCGCTTCCGGTCCCTGGCCGACCGCGAGTCCGTCGAGGTGCTGCACCGGGCCGCCCAGGTCCTCGTCGCCTCGCTGCCCGCCCTCACCGACCGGCTCGTCGAGGCCCTGTACGCCCAGGAGCCCGCATACCGGGCGGCGATCGACTCCGACCGGGCCGGGGTCTGGCAGGAGGTCCACCACTCCCTGCGGCACAACGTCGGCTCCCTGATCCAGCCCCGCGAGTTCCGGGAGCCGGCCCACCGCACCTCCCGCTGGATCGGCGAGGTCCGCGCGGAGCAGGGCGTGCCGCTCGACGCCGTCCTGCACGCCTTCCGGATGGGCGGCGCGATGGTCTGGCAGGACCTCGTGGACGAGACCGCCCGGCGCGACCCCGACGACATCCGGCTGCTCGTCCATGTCGCCGCCGACGTGTGGAACTTCGTCGACGAGCACTGCGGGGTCGTCGCGGACGCCTACCGGCAGGCCGAGCGGCGGCAGTCCTGGCGGCGCGAGAACCGCCAGCGGCTGATGGTCGCCGCCCTGCTCGACGGGACCGCCCGGATCGCCGACCTGGCCGAGGCGGCGGAGATGCTGGGGCTGCCGGAGCACGGGCGGTACGCGGTGCTGGCGGTGGCGGGGGGCATCGGCGCGGGCGGGGCAGGGCCCGGTGCCGGGGCGGGGTCCGCCGCCGCGAGCCGCGCAGGGGCCGCCCAGTACGGGCCGGGGGCCGCTGCCCGCCCGCCGGTGGCGCTGCCCGCAGGCGCGCCGGGAGCCACGGTGCTCTGGCACCCGGGCCCGGACGCCGAGTTCGCGATCCTGCCGCTGGCGGGCTCGTCCGGCGAGCTGAGCGCACTGGCCGCCGCGCTCGACGTACCGGCCGGGACCCGGGCCGGGATCGGCTCCGCCGTCGAGGGCCTGGCCGCCCTCGGTGACGCCCGGCGCCTGGCGGAGACCGCGCTGCGCACCTGCCCGGCCTCCGGGGGGACCGTCCTGCTCGACGAGCACCTCCCGGACGCCCTGGTCGTGTCGTCCCCGGCGCTCGCCGACGCGCTCGCCCACCGGGTGCTCGGCCCGCTGGACCGCCTGGACCCCGCCGACCGCGACGTCATCGTGGAGACCCTCACCGCCTGGCTGGACGCGGACGGCTCGGCGCAACGGGCGGGCGCGCGGCTCTACTGCCACCGCAACACCGTCCTCAACCGCCTCCGCCGCTTCGAACAGCTCACCGGCCGTTGTCTGACCCGCCCCCGGGACGCCGTGGAGGTCTCGCTCGCGCTGGCTGCCCGACGGCTGCTCGGCGGTACCTGAAAACTCCGCAACAAATATTGCGCAATTCTTCTTGCGCAACTTTTCCTGTGCATCTACGGTCGTGTCATGCCCAGTGAAGAACGACGCCGCATCGCCGACCTCGACACCCTCAAGGCGATCGGCCACCCCCTGCGCCTGAGGCTCTACCGCGCCCTGCACATCAAGCGCACCGCCACCGCCTCCCAGCTCGCCGAACAGGTCGACGAGGCGGTCTCCCTCGTCAGTTACCACCTGCGCAAGCTCGCCGACCACGGACTGATCGAACCGGCCGAGGGCCAGGGCACCGACGGCCGGGAACGCTGGTGGCAGCCTTCCTCCCGAGGGCTGACCTTCAGCGACGCGGACTTCGACGACGCGCCGGACAGGGCGGCCGTCTACGCCGCCGCCAACCGCATGTCCTTCGACCAGCACGTCGAGCTCTACCGCGCCCACCAGGAAGCACGGCACACCTGGGACGCGGAATGGCGCAGCGCCTCCTGGAGCTCGGAGAACCTCCTGAGGCTCACCGCCGCGGAACTGGCCGCCCTCAGTCAGGAGATGGGTGCGCTGATCGACCGATACGAGGAAGCGGGCCGCGCCCGCGACGACGCGGGCGACACGGAGGGCCGGGAGAGCGTCGCCCTGCACACGTACGGATTCCCCTTCCGCCCGTGAGCCCGCAGCCCCTTCCGGACCGCCTCGCCTTCTTGTTCTCAGGGACGAACCCATGACCGCCTCCGCAGTGGAAGCCACCGAACGCCCCGCGCACCGCGATCCGAACGTCCTGCGCTGGCTCGGCGCGTACACCGCGTCGATGATCGGCGACAGCATCTACTTCATGGCCCTCGCCTGGGCCGCCGCCCGCACCGGCAGCGCCTCCGGCACCGGCCTCGTCCTCGCCGCCGGCTCCCTACCCCGGGCGCTCCTGATGCTCGGCGGGGGAGTGCTCGCCGACCGTCTCGGCCCCCGCCGCGTCGTCATCAGCAGCGACGCCGTCCGCGCCGTCCTGGTCCTCGTCCTCGCCGCGACCCTGGTCCTCACCGCACCCACCGTGGGCGTCCTGGTGGTCGTCGCCCTGCTCTTCGGCGCGGTCGACGCCCTGTTCCTGCCCGCCGTCGGAGCGCTGCCGCCCCGGATCAGCACCCCGGGCCAGCTCGCCCGGATCCAGGGCCTGCGCGCACTGGCCGCGCGCGGCTCCTCGATCATCGGCGCGCCGATGGGCGGGGTCGCCGTGGCGACCGGCGGCCCCTCGCTCGCCTTCGCGGCCGCCGGAGTGCTCTTCGCCCTGTCCCTGCCGCTGCTCCTGAGCCTGCGGATCAGACCGCTCCCCGAGCCGGAGGCCTCCGGTGAGGCCTCGGACGCCGAGAAGACCCCCAACGCCTGGAACGACCTCGTCGGCGGGCTCCGGTACATCCGCCGCCACTCCCTGCTCGGCCCTCTGATGCTCGTCATAGCCCTCAGCGAGCTCGGCTTCGTCGGACCGCTCAACCTCGGCCTGATCCTGCTCTCCGAGCAGCGCGGCTGGGGCGCGGCCGGCATGGGCTGGATCGTCGCCGGATTCGCCGGCGGAGCGGCCGGGTCCGCCCTCCTGCTCGCCGTCCGGGGCCGGGTGCCACGTGCCGGACTGGTGATGTGCCTGATGGCGCTCGTCGGTGCCGTCGGCATCGCCTCCCTGCCCCAGGTCCCCACAGTGGCTCACGCCGCCGCGATCGCCGCGTTCGTCGGTCTCACCGCCGGTCTGGCCGGGGCGCTGTGCGGAGCCCTCGTCCAGACAGCCGCCGACCCGGCGTACCTGGGCCGGGTCACCTCCGTATCGACGTTCTTCACCTACGCCATCGCCCCGCTGAGCTACCCCGCCACCGGGGCCGCCGTCGCCCTCTGGGGAACCGGGCCGGTCTTCGTGGTCAGCGCGGCCGTGTGCGCCGCCGGCGCCGCGATGGGCCTCGCCCTCACCGCACTCCGCCGCGCCGAACTGCCCCGCTGACCCGGCGACCGCCCGACCGGGGGTGGCGGGCCCGGCAGAACCTCCGCCGGACCACCGGCCCCGCCACGCGGTCTACATCCCCAGTTCGGCCTTCCGTACCCGCTCCACCGCTGCCTGGTCGCCCTCCACCTGCACGTCCGCCGCGCTCTGCCGCCCGTACGCGAACAGCAGCAGTTCGGCCGGGTCGCCGGTCACCGTCACCACCGGGGTGCCCTTGTGGGCCACCGCCGTCCGGCCGTCGGGGCGGCGCAGCACCAGGCCGACGGGGGAGCGGCGGCCCACCAGCCGGGCGGTCTTCTCCACGTTCGACCAGAGCACATCGGCGAAGACCGGGTTCAGCTCGCGGCGCGACCAGTCGGGCTGGGCCCGCCGCACGTCCTCCGCGTGGACGAAGAACTCGACCGTGTTGGCCGCCTCGTCGACCTGCTTGAGGGCCATCGGGGAGAACCGGGGCGGGCCGGTACGGATCAGCTGGATCAGTTCCTCGTACGGCTTCGCCGCGAACTCCGCCTGCACCCGCTCCAGCCGGGCCTTCAGCGCACTCACCAGCAGCCCGCCCGCCGCGTCCGCGCGGCGTTCGCGGACCACCACGTGGGCGGCCAGGTCGCGGGTCTTCCAGCCGTCGCACAGGGTCAGGGCCTCGGGACCGGCCGCCTCCAACAGATCGGCGAGCAGAAGACGTTCACGCTTCGCATGGGTCGACATGCCCGCCAGCGTACGACCGTCACCCCGGGTCCGCCCAGTGGACATCCGGCCGGAAAGCACCCTGCGCCACGGCACAATGGCCCCATGACCAGCACGCCCGACCCCGCGCCGCCCGCCGGCAACCTCGACCCCGCCATCGCCGCCCGCCTCAAGCGCGGCGCCGACGGCCTGGTCCCGGCCATCGCCCAGCAGTACGACACCGGTGAGGTGCTGATGCTCGGCTGGATGGACGACGAGGCGCTGCACCGCACCCTCACCACGGGCCGCTGCACCTACTGGTCGCGCAGCCGCCAGGAGTACTGGGTCAAGGGCGACACCTCGGGCCACGTCCAGCACGTGAAGTCCGTCGCCCTCGACTGCGACGCCGACACCGTCCTCGTCAAGGTCGACCAGACCGGCGCCGCCTGCCACACCGGCGACCGCACCTGCTTCGACGCCGACGTCCTCCTCCTCGAACAGTAAGGTCAGCGGCCATGGATCTCGACACATTCCGCAAGCTGGCCGTCGACCGCCGCGTCGTCCCCGTGAGCCGCCGCCTCCTCGCGGACGGCGACACCCCGGTCGGCCTCTACCGCAAGCTCGCCGCCGAGCGCCCCGGCACCTTCCTGCTGGAGTCCGCCGAGAACGGCCGGACCTGGTCGCGCTACTCCTTCATCGGCGTACGCAGCGACGCCACCCTCACCGCCCGCGACGGCGAGGCCCACTGGCTCGGCACCCCGCCCGTCGGCGTCCCCGTGGCCGGGGACCCGCTGGACGCGCTGCGGGCCACCGTAGAGACCCTCCACACCCCGCGCGACCTGGTCGTGGACGAGGGCCTCCCGCCGTTCACCGGCGGCATGGTCGGCTACCTCGGCTACGACATCGTGCGCCGTCTGGAGAAGATCGGCGAGCACGGCGGCGACGACCTGAAGCTGCCCGAGCTGACCATGCTCCTCACCTCGGACCTCGCCGTCCTCGACCACCAGAACGGCACCGTCCTGCTGATCGCCAACGCGATCAACCACAACGATCTCGCCACCGGCGTCGACGAGGCCCACGCGGACGCCGTCGCCCGCCTCGACGCGATGGAGCGCGACCTGCGCCGCCCGGTCGAGAACGCTCCCGCGGTCCTGCCCCCGTCCGAGCTGCCCCCGTACACCGCCCTGTGGGGCGGCGAGGCCTACCAGGACGCCGTGGTCGACATCAAGGAGCGCATCCGGGCGGGCGAGGCCTTCCAGGTCGTCCCCTCCCAGCGCTTCGAGACCCCCTGCACCGCGAGCGCCCTGGACGTCTACCGGGTCCTGCGGGCCACCAACCCGTCCCCGTACATGTATCTCTTCCGCTTCGACGGGTTCGACGTCGTCGGCTCCAGCCCCGAGGCCCTCGTCAAGGTCGAGGGCGGCCGGGCCATGGTCCACCCGATCGCCGGAACCCGGCACCGCGGCACCACCCCGCAGGAGGACCAGGCGCTCGCCGAGGAACTGCTCGCCGACCCCAAGGAGCGCGCCGAGCACCTGATGCTCGTCGACCTCGGCCGCAACGACCTGGGCCGGGTCTGCGAACCGGGCAGCGTCGAGGTCGTCGACTTCATGTCGATCGAGCGCTACTCCCACGTGATGCACATCGTCTCCACCGTCACCGGCCGCGTCACTGAGGACCGCACCGCCTTCGACGTCCTCACCGCCTGCTTCCCCGCGGGCACCCTCTCCGGCGCGCCCAAGCCCCGCGCCATGCAGATCATCGAGGAGCTGGAGCCGAGCCGCCGCGGACTGTACGGGGGCTGCGTCGGCTACCTCGACTTCGCCGGGGACTCCGACACCGCCATCGCCATCCGCACCGCCCTGCTCCGCGACGGCACCGCTTACGTGCAGGCCGGGGCGGGTGTCGTCGCCGACTCCGACCCGGTCGCCGAGGACACCGAATGCCGCAACAAGGCGGCGGCCGTGCTCCGCGCCGTCCATACGGCCAACCGGCTCCACGACCGCTGAGGCCGTAAGGGATAGTGGAGGGCGTGAGTGCTGTCCCCGTACCCCAGCCCCGTGCCCGAACCGCCGACTCCGCGTCCGGCGCCGCGCCCGACTCCGCGGGGAGCCGGCGCTCCCTCGCGGCCGGTCTGCTCCTGGGCGCGGTGGGCGCGACCGTCGTTCTCCTCGCCTCCGGCCAGACCTGGGCCGAGGGCCGGGCGGCCACCGGCGGCGGCGCGCTGCCGCTGACCGCCGACGGCCGGGACGTCACGGGCGTCCCCGCCGCCCTCGCCATCGTCGGGCTCGCCGCCCTCGTCGCCGTCTTCGCCGTACGCGGCGCGGGCCGCCGGATCGTCGCCGCGCTGCTGGCCCTCAGCGGCCTCGGCGCCACCCTCGGCGCCTGGGCCGGCGCCTCCGACAGCACGGCCCTCGACGAGGAGGCGGCCAGGACCACCGGTGACGCGGCGGCCACCATCCACGCCCTCAGCCACACCGCCTGGCCCTACGTCACCGCCGCCGGCGGCCTGCTGATCCTGCTGGCCGGGCTCCTCGCCCTGCGCTACGGCAGCCGCTGGCCCGCCATGTCCGGAAAGTACGAGCGCGACGGCACCCCCCGCCCCGGCAAGGCGCCCCGCACGGCCCCCGACCCGGACCGGCCCGAGGACCTGTGGAAGGCCCTGGACCGCGGCGAGGACCCGACGCGCGAGGCGTGACCCCACGCTCACCCCCGGCGGCCCCGTACGGGACAATGGACCCGAGCCGTCCCCCGGGCGGTGGCCCCACCAACAGCGTCACCCACAGCGCAACACCAACGAGGAGCAACTCATGGCGGGCACGAGCCACGGACACACCCCGGCCGCCTGGACCGGTGCCATCATCACGTTGATCGGTTTCTGCGTCGCAGGCGTCTTCATGGTCGCGGCCAACCCGCTCGGTTTCTGGGTCGGCGTCGCCGTGATCTTCGGCGGCGGACTCGTGGGCCTCGCCATGCGGGCCGCCGGTCTCGGCGCGCAGAAGGAGTCGGCCGAGATGGCCGAGGCCAGGGCGCGCGCCGGGCAGGCGCAGATCTCCCACTGATCCGGCCGCCGGAGCGTCCCGGCGACCGACACGCAGACTGGCGCAGCCCCGGTGGGGCTGCGCCTTTTCGCGTCGTCGGGGGACAATCACCGGGTGGACGCCTCGCCTACCCCCCAGCCCCCGGACTCCGACCCCCAGGGCGTCGGCCCCTGGAACATGCCCCTGACGGTTTGCCCGACCCCGGACATGGCAGTGCCCGCCACCCAAGACCGTCCGGCGGACACCCCAGCCCGTCCGGCGATTGAGGACGGAACCCTCGGCGGGGAGAGCCCGGAGCCCAATGGCCCCTCGGGCGAAGGAACCTCGCAGGTGCACGGACCCCACGGCCACGGTTCCGTCCTCAAACGCCGGACGGGCTGGTTGGGCAGCCCGAGCGGCCCGGCCGGCCGCCGGACGGGCTGGAAAGGGCTCGGCACCCCCCTGGGCATTCTCGCCGCCGTCACCGGCGCCTTCGCCTACGTCGGCACGGTCGACCCCAACGAGCCCGGCCACTACCCCGTCTGCCCCCTGCTCAAGCTCACCGACGTGTTCTGCCCCGGCTGCGGCGGCCTCCGCAGCGCCCACGCCTTCATCACCGGCGACCTCGGCGCAGCGCTCGGAGCCAACGCGATCGCCACCGCCGGCTACTTCCTCTTCGCCGCCGTCTGGGTCCTCTGGCTGGTCCGGGCCTGGCGCGGAAAGCCCCTGCGGATCGGGCTGGCACCCGCCTGGTGGTGGGGTGTGGGCGCCGTCCTGCTGATCTTCACCGTCGTCCGGAATCTGCCATTCGGCTCGGCACTGGCGCCCTGAGAATGCCCAGGTAGTGGGACGCGGCGTGGCCGGATGCGGACCCCGGGCCCTCGTGCGGATACCATCGGTACGGCTGATCCTGTTCCCTCATCACCGTTCCGGAAGGGGGCCGCTCGCGTGAGTGTGCTCGACGAGATCATCGACGGCGTTCGCGCCGACCTCGCGGAGCGGCAGGCGCGCGTCAGCCTCGACGAGCTGAAGGAGCGCGCCGCCCGCGCCCCCCAGGCCAAGGACGGAGTCGCCGCCCTGCGCGGCGAGGGCGTCACCGTCATCTGCGAGGTCAAGCGCTCGTCCCCCTCCAAGGGGGCCCTGGCCGCCATCGCCGACCCGGCCGCGCTCGCCGCGGACTACGAGGCCGGCGGCGCGTCCGTCATCTCGGTCCTCACCGAGGAGCGCCGCTTCGGCGGCTCGCTCGCCGATCTGGAGGCCGTCCGCGCCAAGGTCGAAACGCCTATTCTGCGCAAGGACTTCATCGTCACCTCGTATCAGCTGTGGGAGGCCCGCGCCTACGGCGCCGACCTCGCCCTGCTGATCGTCGCCGCCCTCGACCAGGAGGCCCTGGTCTCCCTCATCGAGCGCGCCGAGTCGATCGGGCTCACCCCGCTCGTCGAGGTGCACGACGAGGAGGAGGTGGAGCGCGCGGTGGACGCCGGGGCCAAGATCATCGGGGTCAACGCGCGCAACCTGAAGGACCTCAAGGTCGACCGCTCCACCTTCGAGCGGGTCGCCCCCGAGATCCCCGACCACATCGTCAAGGTCGCCGAGTCCGGTGTCCGCGGCCCGCACGACCTGATCGCGTACGCCAACGCCGGAGCCGACGCCGTCCTGGTCGGCGAATCCCTGGTCACCGGCCGCGACCCGCGCGCCGCCGTCGCCGACCTGGTCGCCGCGGGCGCCCACCCGGCGCTCCGCCACGGCCGCGGCTGACCCGGGGACGACAGCGACCATGACCGGACGTCCCGTGCCCCACACCCGACCGGGCCGCGCCCCGGCCGGGGCCCCGGCCCGGGAACCGCACGCCCCGCCGGCGCGCGGCTGCCTCCCGCCCGTCTCCCACCACCACCCTCAACCGAGGCGCTGCGCGCCGCCCTTCTGGCACCGAGGCTGCCGCGCCCCCGCCCGGCGCGTGCACGGACGGCGTGTGCGGTACGTCATCGGGGACGAGCCCGGTCAGGTCAACGGCATGCGATGGCGCACGGGGTCCGCGCAGTAGCGAGCCCCGGCCGACGTACCGCAGCACTCCCGTACGTACGACCGCACCGCCCCGACCGCATGCCGGTCGCGGCGGCGCTCGCTCCTCCGCGCATACGGTGCATCCATCCGTTGCCATGCCAAGGAGCACGTCGCATGACGTCCGAATTCTTCATTCCGGACCCCGAGGGTCTGATCCCCAGCGCCGAGGGCTATTTCGGCGCGTACGGCGGCAAGTTCATCCCGGAGGCGCTCGTCGCCGCCGTGGACGAGGTCGCCGTCGAGTACGACAAGGCCAAGGCCGACCCGGCGTTCGCCGCCGAGCTCAACGAGCTGATGGTGAACTACACCGGCCGCCCCAGCGCCCTGACCGAGGTCCCGCGCTTCGCCGAGCACGCCGGCGGGGCCCGGATCTTCCTCAAGCGCGAGGACCTGAACCACACCGGCTCGCACAAGATCAACAACGTGCTGGGCCAGGCGCTCCTCACCAAGCGCATGGGCAAGACCCGCGTCATCGCCGAGACCGGGGCCGGTCAGCACGGCGTCGCCACCGCGACCGCCTGTGCCCTCTTCGGTCTCGACTGCACCATCTACATGGGCGAGATCGACACCCAGCGCCAGGCGCTGAACGTGGCCCGGATGCGGATGCTCGGCGCCGAGGTCGTCGCCGTGAAGTCCGGCTCGCGGACCCTGAAGGACGCCATCAACGAGGCGTTCCGCGACTGGGTCGCCAACGTGGACCGCACGCACTACCTCTTCGGTACGGTCGCGGGCCCGCACCCCTTCCCCGCGATGGTCCGCGACTTTCACCGGGTCATCGGCGTCGAGGCCCGCCGCCAGCTCCTGGAGCGCGCCGGGCGCCTCCCCGACGCGGCGGTCGCCTGTGTCGGCGGCGGCTCCAACGCCATCGGCCTCTTCCACGCCTTCATCCCCGACGAGGGCGTCCGCCTGGTCGGCTGCGAGCCCGCCGGGCACGGGGTGGAGACCGGCGAGCACGCGGCGACCCTGACGGCAGGGGAGCCGGGCATCCTGCACGGTTCGCGCTCCTACGTCCTCCAGGACGACGAGGGCCAGATCACCGAGCCGTACTCCATCTCGGCGGGGCTGGACTACCCGGGCATCGGCCCGGAGCACTCCTACCTCAAGGACGTCGGGCGCGGCGAGTACCGCGCGGTCACCGACGACGCGGCCATGCAGGCCCTGCGTCTGCTCTCCCGCACCGAGGGCATCATCCCGGCCATCGAGAGCGCCCACGCGCTCGCCGGGGCCCTGGAGCTGGGCAAGGAGCTGGGCAAGGACGGGCTGATCCTCGTCAACCTGTCCGGCCGCGGTGACAAGGACATGGACACCGCCGCCCGCTACTTCGGGCTCTACGACACCGACGCCGTCGTCGAGGCGGACGCCGACAGCGACCGCGCCGAGATCGAGGGGGACGCCAAGTGAGCGGCAACATCGAGCTGTTGAACACCACCCTGGCCGCCGCGAAGGCCGCGGACCGGGCGGCGCTCATCGCCTACCTCCCGGCGGGCTTCCCGACCGTCGACGGCGGCATCGAAGCGGTCAAGGCCGTCGTCGCGGGCGGCGCGGACGTCGTCGAGGTCGGGCTCCCGCACAGCGACCCGGTCCTCGACGGGCCGGTCATCCAGACCGCCGACGACATCGCCCTGCGCGGCGGCGTCCGGATCGCCGACGTGATGCGCACGGTCCGCGAGGCGTACGAGGCCACCGGCGTCCCGATCCTCGTCATGACGTACTGGAACCCCATCGACCGCTACGGTGTCGAGCGCTTCACCGCCGAGCTGGCCGAGGCGGGCGGCGCCGGGTGCATCCTGCCCGACCTGCCGGTCCAGGAGTCCGCGCTGTGGCGCGAGCACGCCGACAAGCACGGTCTCGCCACCGTGTTCGTCGTCGCCCCCAGCAGCCAGGACGCCCGTCTCGCCACCATCACGGCGGCCGGCAGCGGCTTCGTCTACGCCGCCTCGCTGATGGGCGTCACCGGCACCCGCGCCTCCGTCGGCGCCCAGGCCCAGGAGCTGGTGGGACGCACCCGCGCCACCACCGACCTGCCGGTCTGCGTCGGCCTCGGCGTCTCCAACGCGGCGCAGGCCGCCGAGGTCGCCGGGTTCGCCGACGGCGTGATCGTCGGCTCGGCCTTCGTCAAGGCCATGCTGGACGCCCCCGACGAGGCCGCCGGCCTCGCCGCCGTGCGCTCCCTGGCGGGCGAACTGGCCGAGGGTGTTCGAAAGCGCTGAGCATGTGAACCACCCGAATGGGTGGATTGTGGACCGGGGAGGCGCGCAGGTGCCTCCCCGGTTCGTTCCCCGGGTGTGAGCGACAAGATCCCTGAGGGAAACAGAAGCGCGCGTGAGCGCCTGGCCCAGCAGCGCGAGCGGGAGAAGGGGCGCGAGAAGCGCCGCCGGACGCTGATCGTCGCCTCGGCGGTGGTCGGGGTGCTCGGCCTGGCCGCCGTGGTCGGCCTGATCGCGGCCAACGCGGGCAAGGACGACGGCGGGGACTCCGCCGGGGGACCGGCCGTCGCCCCCTCGGGCGCGATCGGCGAGGCCGCCCTGACCCTGCCGGTCGGCGCGGCCGACGCCCCGTCCACCCTCACGATCTGGGAGGACTTCCGCTGCCCGGTCTGCGCCCAGTTCGAGACGGCTTTCCGGGACACGATCACCGAGCTCGCCGACGACGGCCAGATCCGGGTGGAGTACCACCTGGCCACGATCATCGACGGCAATCTCGGCGGTTCCGGGTCGCTGCGTGCCGCCAACGCCGCCGCCTGCGCCCAGGACGTCGGCAAGTTCGCCCCGTATCACGACGTCCTCTTCAGCAACCAGCCTCCCGAGCCGGACGACGCCTTCGCCAAGAACAGCCGGCTGATCGAGCTGGCCGGCGAGGTCGAGGGGCTCGACACGCCGGGCTTCCGCAGCTGTGTGGAGGACGGCGAGCACGACAGCTGGGTGAAGAAGTCCGACACGGCGTTCCGTGAGGGCGGTTTCCAGGGCACGCCGACGGTGCTGCTCAACGGGGAGTCCGTCTTCCCGGGCAAGGGCGACGAGCAGATCTCCCCGGAGAACCTGAAGAAGTGGGTCGCCGAGGCCAACAAGGGCAAGAAGCCGGGCACCGCCACCCCCGCCGAAGGGTCCGACGCCCCGTCCGCGACGGACGGCGGGTCCGCCCCGGCCGACGGATCCACCGGCCCGGCCGAAGGCGCCTCCACCCCGGCCGCCCCCTCGTCCGCCGCCGGTTCCTGACCGTGTTCCCCGGCAGCCCGTGACGCGGTCCCCGTTACCCAGACGTTGCCGGGTGGCTTGCCGTACCCACCGCCCGGCAAGGTAGCGTCGACCTCGCCATGAATCTTGCCTCCATTCCCAGTCCGTCGACCGGCGTGATCGAGCTCGGCCCGATCCCGCTCCGCGGCTACGCGTTCTGCATCATCATCGGTGTCTTCGTCGCCGTCTGGTTCGGCAACAAGCGCTGGATCGCCCGGGGCGGCAAAGCCGGCACGGTGGCCGACATCGCCGTCTGGGCGGTGCCCTTCGGCCTCGTCGGCGGACGGCTCTACCACGTGATCACCGACTACCAGCTGTACTTCAGCGAGGGTGAGAACTGGGTCGACGCCTTCAAGATCTGGGAGGGCGGCCTCGGCATCTGGGGCGCCATCGCGTTCGGCGCCGTCGGTGCGTGGATCGGCTGCCGCCGCCGGGGCATCCCGCTGCCCGCCTGGGCGGACGCGCTGGCCCCGGGCATCGCCTTCGCGCAGGCCATCGGCCGCTGGGGCAACTGGTTCAACCAGGAGCTGTACGGCAAGCCCACCGACCTCCCCTGGGCGGTGGAGATCAGCGAGGGCGCGAACCGGGTCGCCGGGACGTACCACCCGACCTTCCTGTACGAGTCGCTGTGGTGCATCGGTGTGGGGCTGCTGGTCATCTGGGCCGACCGTCGCTTCACGCTCGGCCACGGACGGGCGTTCGCGCTGTACGTCGCCGCCTACTGCGCCGGCCGTGCCTGGATCGAGTACATGCGCGTCGACGAGGCGCACCACATCCTGGGTCTCCGCCTGAACGTGTGGACCGCGATCATCGTCTTCGTCCTCGCCGTCGTCTACATCGTGGTCTCCGCGAAGCTGCGTCCGGGCCGCGAGGAGATCGTCGAGCCCGACCGGGACACCACCCCCGGGAAGGACGCCGACGCGAAGGACGCCGAGCAGGACGCCGACGCGGAGAAGGACCCGCTCAGCAAGGACGAGCCGGGCGAATCCGGCAAGGACCTCACCGCCGAGAGCACCGAAGCGGCGGCCGAGAAGGGCTGACCCCCCGCGCCCTCCCCGGGCGCACCCCGCACCACCTCCCGCTCGCCGGGCGGGCAGCCTCAGGCCCGCCCGGCGAGCGCGATCGTACGGCGGGCGGACGCCACCACCGCCGCGTCCACGAACCGCCCGTCCGGCAGCGCCAGCGCCCCCGCCTCCACCGCCGAGGCCGCGACGATCTGCTCGGCCGCCTCGACCTCCTCCGCCGTCGGCCGGAACGCCCGCTCGATCACCTCCAGCTGACGCGGATGGATCGCCGCCCGCCCCAGCATCCCGAGCGCCCGCCCCCGCCCGCACGAGGCCCACAGCCCGTCCAGGTCCCGTACGTCCGGGAACACCGACTGGACCGGTGGCGGCAGGGCCGCCGCCCGGGCAGCCACCACGACCCGGCTGCGCGGCCAGTCGAGACCGGTGTCCTCCCGTACGCCCAGATCGGCCCGGAGATCCGCCTCACCCAGGGCGATGCCCCGGACCGCGTGATGCGCCGAGGCGATCGAGTACGCGTGCTCGATGGCGAGTGCCGACTCCAGCAGCGGATACAGCGGTACGCCCGGGGCCACCGCCGCCACATGGTGCACCGAGACCGCATGGGTGATCTTCGGCAGCCGGAACGCGGCCAGCCCCGGCAGCCCCGCCAGCGCTCGGATGTCGTCCTCGCCGTGCACCCGGACATGGACCGGTACGGCGTCGGGGGCGGCGGTGACCTGGTCGCCGAGGAGTTCGGCGGTGGCGGAGCGGGCGTACTCCTTGCGGTCCGGGGCGACGGCGTCCTCCAGGTCGACGATCACCACGTCCGCCCCCGAGCCCAGGGCCTTGGCCACCACCTCCGGCCGGTCCCCGGGCACGTACAGCCAGGTCAGCGGCGGCCGGCAGGGATCGTCCCGCGGGTCCTCCGGCAGGGGAGGGAAGGGCGTTTCGCAGCCGGTCACAGCGCCCCCTGGTCCCGCAGCGCCGCGATCCGGGTCTCCGAGAGGCCGAGCCCGGCCAGGATCTCCTCGGTGTCCGCACCGTGCGGGCGGCCCGCCCACCGGATCCCGCCGGGGGTCTCCGACAGCCTGAAGAGGACGTTCTGCATCCGCAGCGGCCCCAGCTCCGGGTCGTCGACCTCGGCGATCGTGCCCAGCGCCCGGTACTGCGGGTCCTCCATCACCTCCCGTACGTCATGGATCGGCGCGACGGCCGCCTCCGCCTTCTCGAAACCGTTCAGCACCTCCTCGCGGCTGTGCCGGGAGATCCAGTGGCCGACCGCCCCGTCCAGCTCCTCGGTGTGCTCGGCCCGGGTGGTGCCCGCGCCGAACCAGGGCTCGTCGATCAGGTCCGGGCGGCCCACCAGGCGCATCACCCGCTCCGCGACGGACTGGGCGGAGGTGGAGACCGCGACCCAGTGGCCGTCGGCGGTGCGGTAGGTGTTGCGCGGGGCGTTGTTGCGGGAGCGGTTGCCGGTGCGCGGCTGGACGTAGCCGAGCTGGTCGTACCAGAGGGGCTGCGGGCCCAGCACGGTCAGGATCGGCTCGATGATCGCCAGGTCCACCACCTGCCCCTCGCCGGTCTTCTCGCGCCCGGCGAGCGCCGCCATCACCGCGTACGCCGTCGCCAGCGCCGCGATGGAGTCCGCAAGACCGAACGGCGGCAGCGTCGGCGGCCCGTCCGGCTCCCCGGTGATCGCCGCGAACCCGCTCATCGCCTCGGCGAGCGTCCCGAAGCCGGGACGGTGCGCGTACGGGCCGAACTGGCCGAAGCCGGTGACCCGGGCCAGGACGAGCCGCGGGTTGACGGCGTGCAGCTCCTCGGGGCCGAGCCCCCACCGCTCCAGTGTCCCGGGCCGGAAGTTCTCGACGATGACGTCGGTCTCGGCCGCCAGTCGCAGGAGCACGTCCCGGCCGCCGGGCGCCGACAGATCCAGCGTCAGGGTGCGCTTGTTGCGGCCGAGCAGCTTCCACCACAGGCCGACCCCGTCCTTGGCGGGCCCGTGCCCGCGCGAGGGGTCCGGCCTGCGGGGGTGCTCCACCTTGATCACATCGGCGCCGAAGTCCCCGAGCATCGTGGCGGCGAGGGGGCCGGCGAAGAGGGTGGCCAGGTCGATGACCTTCAGCCCGGTCAGGGGTCCCGCTGTCGTGCTGCTCATACGGCCTCGGCCTCGATCTCGCTGCGGTAGGGCATGGAAGTGGACGCGCCCGGCTTCTGGACGCAGAGCGCGGCGGCGGAGGACGCGAACGCCACGGCCTCGGCCACCGGCCGCCCCTCGCCGAGCGCCACGGCCAGCGTCCCGACGAACGTGTCCCCGGCACCGGTGGTGTCGACGGCGGTCACCGAAGGGGCCTCGAAGAGCACCGGCTCGCCGCCCCGGGCCGCGTACAGGCAGCCCTTCGCGCCGAGCGTGACGATGACCTCGGGCACCCGGCGCAGCAGGATCTGGGCGGCGGCGTGCGGTTCGTCCTGCCCGGACAGCTCGGCGGCCTCGTGCTCGTTGGGGACCAACAGGTCGATGTGGTCGAGGAGTTCGTCGGGCAGCGGCTGTACGGGAGCCGGGGTGAGGATGGTCCGCACGCCCTGCGCCCGGGCCGCGCGGGCGCCCTCGACGACGGCGGAGAGGGGGAGTTCGAGCTGCATGAGGAGGATCTCGGACGCGGCGATCGCCGCGATCTCCCCGGGGCCGAGCGTGGTGACGACGCCGTTCGCCCCCGGGACCACGACGATCGCGTTGGAGCCGGTGTCGTCGACGACGATGTGCGCGGTGCCGCTGGGGCCCTCGGCGGTGTGCAGGAGGTCGGTGTCGACTCCGGCGTGTTCGAGGCCCTCGCGCAGCCGTGTCCCGTACACGTCGTCGCCGACCGCGCCGATCATCATCACCTCGCCGCCCGCGCGGGCGGCGGCGACGGCCTGGTTGGCGCCCTTGCCGCCGGGGATCGTCCGGAACTCCCGTCCGGTGACCGTCTCGCCGCGTCCGGGGGCGCGTGCCGTGTAGGCGACGAGGTCCATATTGGTGCTGCCGAGCACCGCGATGCGGGTCATGGGCGCAGAGCCTCCTGGTGGGTCAGTGCGGCGAGGGCGTCGAAGCCGATCCCGTCGAATCCGGGTACGGAGGTGGCGAGCCGGTTCTTCAGCGGCGCGGTCCAGTGGTGGGGCAGGGCGTCCGGCGCGCCCGCGAGGAGTCCGGCGAGGGAGCCCGCGGTGGCCCCGTTGGAGTCGGTGTCCCAGCCGCCGGAGACCGCGTTGCCGATCGACCGGGTGAAGTCGCCGTCGGCGTGGGTGAGGGCGGCGGCCAGCAGCGCGGCGTTGGGCAGCACATGCACCCAGTGGTGCGTGTCGGCGTACGCGGCGTGCAGCCGGTCCACCACCGCGTCGAACTCCCCTTCCGTGCGGGCGGTTTCGATGCCGAGGCGGACCGCACGGGCGTACCGCGAGTGCGGCGGCACCACCCGCAGGCCGGCCGCCAGGCAGCCGTGCACATCGCTCTCGCCGCCCGCCGCCACGGCCAGCGCGGCGGCGGTGAACATCGCGCCGTACACCCCGTTGCCGGTGTGGGTGAGGACCGCGTCCCGGTGTGCCTGGGCGGCGGCCCCGGCCGGGTCTCCGGGGTGGGTCCAGCCGTGCACGTCGGCCCGGATCTGCGCGCCGATCCACTCCCGGAACGGGTTGCGGAAGCGGGCCGTCTCCGGGGGTTCGACGCCCGCCAGGAGATGGCCGTACGCGATGCGCTCGGCGGTGAAGGTACGCCCGGCCGGAAGCTCGTCCAGCCAGAGCCGGGCCAGGTCGGCGGTGGTGAAGGAGCGCCCGTGCCGCTGGAGCAACAGCAGGGTGAGCAGCGGGTAGTTGAGGTCGTCGTCCTCCGGCATGCCGTCGATGTTCTCGGCGAGCGAGGTGGGGGCCGAGCGGCGGTTCCAGGGGTGGGCGGCGAGCAGCTCGGCGGGTACGCCGCGCGCGGTGAACCAGGTGGTGAGGGGCCAGTTGCCGGCCGCGCGGGCCAGGGCGCGGATGCCGGCCAGCGGCAGCTTCTCGACCGGTTTGCCGAGGAGGCAGCCCGCCGCCCGGCCCAGCCAGGCGGCGTGCAGTCGGGAGGGGGTGGCGGAGGGCGTCCGGCCCCGGCCGGCGGTGGGCGGCCCGTCCCGGTCGGCGACGGCGGGCGCGGACTCGGGCGGCCCCGGCCAGTGCGGGCAGGCGGCCACGATCGCGTCCAGGTCGGTCGGCTCGTCGGCGGCCAACGGCGAATCCAGCGCGGCGAGTTCATCCAGCAGCTCACCGGCCAGCGCCCGTAGCCGGGGCGGGGCCGGCGGTTCGGAGGCGCCCGCGCGGTCGGGGGCGGGGGAGCCCCCGGCCGCGTACCACCGCTCCCCGATCTCCCGGGCGTCCCGGCCGTCCTGCGCGGCCTGCCTCAGCTCGTGCCCGACCAGGTCCTCGGGCTGCACCCAGGTGAGGCGGACGCGCGGATCCCGGGGCGGGACGGCGCTCACCGCTCACCGGCCAGCGCGGTGAACGCCTCCTCGTGGGCCGCGCGCCGCTCCAGGTCGCGGGCGAAGACCTCCCGGGCCACCTGCGCCAGCGCCCGGGCCGGGGTGTGCAGATCCAGGCGGCTCGCCTCCGCGACCGTCTCCGCCCAGTCGGCCGGGATCTCGCCGCCCAGCGCGCCCGCCAGCGCCCCGCTCATCGTCGCGATGGAGTCGCAGTCGCGGCCGTAGTTCACCGAACCCAGCACCGTACGCCGGTAGTCGCCGCCCCCGACCAGCAACATCCCCAGGGCGACGGGCAGTTCCTCGATGGCGTGCAGCCGGGAGGGGCGGCGGGCGCCGAGTGCGGGGGAGCGGTAGTCGGGGCCGACCGTGTCGAAGGGCTCCACGGCCGCCCGCATCGGAGCGAGTGCGGACTCGAAGTCGTCGTGGTGCGAAGCGACTTCGCAGACCTCCTCGATCGCGGAGCGGGTGCCGTCCTTCGCCAGCGCGAGCGCGGCGTCGACCACCGCGTCGGGGGTCGCGCCAGGGTGGCAGGCGGCGGCGACGGAGGCCGCGAAGACCCCGGCGGCCTCGCGCCCGTACGACGACTGGTGCGGGGCCGCGACCTCCAGCGCCTCGGCGTACGCGGCCTCCGGGTGACCGGCGTTGACCAGGCCGACCGGGGCCATGTACATCGCCGCCCCGCAGTTGACGATGTTGCCCGCCCCGGCCTCGCGCGGGTCCATGTGCCCGTAGTGCAGCCGGGCCACGATCCACTTCTCCGCCAGGAAGATCCGCTGGAGGGGGAGCGCCTCGGCCTCCAGCTCCGGGATCCAGCGGGGCGAGAGCAGATCCGGGACCAGATGGTCGGCGACGGCGTACGCGTCGAGGTGGTCGCGGACCTTCTCGTAGACCCGGATCAGGGCGTGGGTCATCAAGGTGTCGTCGGTGACGTGCCCGTCGCCCTTGTGGTACGGCGCGATGGGGCGGGCGGTGCGCCAGTCCTCGCCGTACCAGGGGCCGACGATCCCGGTCACCCGGCCGCCGTGGCGTTCGGCGATCTGCTCGGGGGTCCAGCCTTCGACCGGGCCGCCGAGCGCGTCCCCGACGGCCGCGCCGACGAGGGCCCGGGTGAAGCGGTCATCGAGTCCGGGGGTGGAGGGAGAGGTCTGCGGGGTCGAGGCGGCCGGAGCTGTGGCCGTTGTGGGCGTCATGCCGGAATTGTCCACCCAGGAGGGCCGGTTCCGTGGCTGCCAGGAGCCCGGCGAGTTCGATCAGATCCGTGCCCGCGAGCCGGGGCAGCGCGCAGCCCGCGAGCGTCCGGCAGGCCTCGCGCCAGCCCGCCGGTACGGCGGTGATCGAGCCGATCGCCCCGGTGAGCGCCCCGGCCAGGGCGGGCGCGGAGTCGGCGACCCGGGAGAGGCAGGCAGCGGCCGGGATCGCCTGGGCGATCTCGCCCCGGGCGGCGGTGGTCAGGGCGAGCGCGACGGGGACGGTCTCGGCCGCCGCGATCCCGTAGCTGTAGACGTGGTCCACGATCTGGTGCTCCAGGACCGGGACCAGGGCGAACGCCCCGGCCGGCTCGTCCGCGAACTCCCGGGCCAGGCGGACCGCGTGCACGGCGTTGCGGGCGATTTCGGTGCCGTCGGGGAGCCGGTCGAGGGCGGCGTTGACCACGGTGTCGACGTCCGCCCCGGCCAGCGCCACGGCGATCGCGGCGGCCACCGCCCGGGCGCCGTGCACCCCGTCGCCGTCCTGGGTGTAGCGGGCGTCGAACTCCGCGAGCGCCGCCGCCTCCGCCGGATCGCCCGGGTGGACCACGGCGAGCACGGCCGCCCGGACGCAGGCGGCGTCGTCGAAGTAGTGCGGGTTGTCGTGCCCGGTGGCGGGCGGCCTCAGCCCGGCGGCCAGGTTGCCGAGCCCGGCCCGTACCGAGATCCGGGCCCGCAGCGGAAGGACGGCCGCCTCGACCTCGGGGGCCCGGGCGCTGGCCGCGGCGACGGTGGCGGCCAGCGCGTTCCAGGCCCGGTCGACGGCGTCCCGCATCCGGCGCCCGGGGGCCAGCCCCACCGCGTCGTCGGCCGCCGCCAGCACCGTACGGGCGGCGAACGCGGCCCACTCGGCGTCGTCGGACGGTCCGAGCCGCAGTGGCTCGGGCGGCTGGTTGAGGGCGATGGGCACGGGCAGCGTGGTGGTGGCGTTCTGCTCGGCGAAGGTGTCCAGCTCCCGGGTGAGCCGCCGGGTCCACTCGGGCATCCGGGCCGCCCGGTGCCGCGCGGCGGGCCACCCGGCGGCGTCCCCGGCGGCCAGCCCGAGGAGCAGCCCCTCGATCCGGGCGCGGCGGGAGGGGGTGGGGAGCACCCCCTCCGGGCCGCCCGTCGTCGTCTCGCCCGTCGTCTCGCCTGTCGTCGTCTCGCCCGTCGTCGTCATCGTCCCTCCTCCCGTCCCGGCTCGAAAGACGCGGCCACCGACGCCATGTCCCGTACGGCCGAAGGTTCACGGCCGCCACCGCGCTCCGGCGTCGCCCCCGCGTCCGGGTCGTCCGGGGTCAGCAGTTCCGCGATGTCCAGCACGTGGTAGCCGCGCATCGAGGGCAGGCAGCTGCCCCGGACCGGGCCGATCGCGCTCGCCCAGTCCGGGGGGATGGCGCTCGCCCCGTGCAGCGCCCCGGCCAGTGACCCCGCCACCGCCGCCGTCGTATCCGCGTCCCGGCCCATGTTGACGGCCGTGAGCACCGCCGTCCGGAAGTCCCCGCGCGCCGCTGTGAACGCCCCGAACGCCAGGCCCACCGCCTCCGGCGCCAGGTCCGTCCACGGGTAGCCGGCGATCACCACCGCCGAGCGCACCGCCCGCTCCATCGTGAGCCGGTCGGGGTAGGGGCGCTGGGCCGCCGCCACCGCCCGGCGCAGCGAGCGGGCCGTCCAGGAGTCCATCGGGACCACCGAGAGCGCGGCCGCGATCACCGAGGCGAGGCCCGAGCCGACCATGGCCGCCGCGACCCCTGCCGCAACGGCCCGGCCCCCGTAGATCCCCTCGCCCTCGTGGCTGACCCGGCCGTCCACCGCGACCAGCCGGGCCGCCTCGGCCGGGCGGCCCGCCGCGAACACCCCGAAGGGCGCCGCCCGCATCGCGAGCCCATCGCTCCAGGCGTGCCGGTGCTGGGCCGAGATCGGTGCGGCCAGGCCCCGGCGCAGGTTCTCCAGCGTGCCGCGCTCACTGAACCCGGCCCCCCGGAACGGGCCCTCGTCGAGATCGGCGATCCAGTGGTGCCAGGCCCGCTCCACATGGGTGACGTCGAGCGCGGAGCCGTGCCGGGCCAGCAGCAGCCCGGAGAAGATCGCGTACTCCGTGTCGTCGGTGCCCGCCGGGTCGTCGCTCACGAACCCCTCGATCCGCCCCCAGCGGCTGCGGATCTCGGAGGGCCGCAGATTCTCCGCCGGGGCGCCGAGCGCGTCCCCGACCGCCAGTCCCAGCAGTGCGCCCCTGGCCCGGTCGTGGCCGATGGCCGTGTTCATCGCGTCGCCCTCCGCATCTCCGGCGGGTCCGAGCCGGAGTCGGACCGGGGCCTTCGACGGGCCCTGTCCGCATCTGTCCCACGCGGAGGGCGAAGGGAGGCGGGAAACGCCGGGAAATGGGCCGGGCGGATGACGGCCGAGGAAGCTGAGGCTGCCCTTTCTCCGCAGGTCAGAGGGGGTGTAGGGCAGCCTTGCCTTGCTGGCGGCGATCCCCCGGAAGGCGTACCTTGGACTTTGTCGAAAGTTGTACTCAGCAGGGGAGAAGTGAGTCGTGGCCCTCATCGTGACCGACGCCGTGGTGCACGAGGCGCACCGGGACAACCACACCCACCGGGATGTCAACGGTGGCTGGCTGCGTCCCGCCGTCTTCGGTGCGATGGACGGCCTGGTCTCCAACCTCGCCCTGATGACCGGCGTCGCCGGCGGGGCGGTCTCCCAGCAGACCATAGTGATCACCGGGCTCGCGGGTCTGGCCGCCGGGGCGTTCTCCATGGCGGCCGGCGAATACACCTCCGTCGCCTCCCAGCGTGAACTGGTCGAGGCCGAGCTGGACGTCGAGCGCCGCGAACTGCGTAAGCACCCCAAGGACGAGATGGCCGAGCTGGCCGCGCTCTACGAGTCCCGGGGCGTGGACGCCCCGCTGGCCCGCGAGGTCGCCCGGCAGCTGTCGCGCGACCCGGAGCAGGCGCTGGAGATCCACGCCCGCGAGGAGCTGGGCATCGACCCCGGCGATCTGCCCTCGCCGCTGGTCGCCGCCGTCTCGTCGTTCGGCGCGTTCGCGTTGGGCGCCCTGCTGCCCGTCCTGCCCTACCTCCTGGGTGCGAGTGCCCTGTGGCCCGCCGTGCTGCTCGCGCTCCTCGGCCTCTTCGCCTGCGGTGCGGTCGTGGCCCGGGTGACGGCCCGCAGCTGGTGGTTCAGCGGACTGCGCCAGCTCGCCCTCGGTGGTGCGGCGGCCGCGATGACGTACGGGCTCGGCACCCTGTTCGGTGTCGCCGTCGGATGACGTGCGCGGGCGGCCCGGTGAGGTGACTTCCCCAGGTGGCCCGGGTGAACGGCGTAACCGGGCCGCCCGAACGGCGCAACCGCTCCGCAACGCGTGTGACGTACGTCTTGGCGCCGCCCACTGGGCGTGACGGGCTCCACAGTCGTAAAATGAGATGCTATGCAGGGCTGCACATAAGTAGCCATTACTCGGTGGTTTCGTTTCCCGTGCCGCCGGGCAAGAGCCGTAAGCACCGCAGGCAACGACGCCTGCTCTCTGCGACTCCCCGGGCGCCGATCGTTCCGACAGCGACCCACCCCCTGGCAAGCCGGTCACCTCTGGTCACCCAGTCACTTCCGGTCACCACGGTGTCCGTATGTTGGAACAAGCCTTCCGCTTCTTGAGAAGCGCCCCATCATGTAACCTGCACGAAATTTCGCAGAGGGCCAACGTCGTCCCTCGGCACCGCAAATGCCACGACGACGACGGGAGAGCCGATGCGTATCGACGCCTGGTCGCCCATGGACGGTCGCCCCGCCCAGCAGGGGATGTACGACCCCCGTAACGAGCACGACGCCTGTGGCGTCGGGTTCGTGGCCACTCTGACCGGTGTGGCCAGCCATGAGCTGGTCGAGCAGGCGCTGACCGTACTGCGCAACCTCGAGCACCGCGGCGCCACCGGCTCCGAGCCCGACTCCGGCGACGGCGCCGGCATCCTCTGTCAGGTCCCGGACGCCTTCCTGCGCGCCGAGACCCCCTTCGAACTTCCCGAGGCCGGCTCGTATGCCGTGGGCATCGCCTTCCTCCCCGCCGACGACTCCACCGAGGCCGTCCGCACGATCGAGAAGATCGCGACCCAGGAGGGCCTGAAGGTCCTCGGCTGGCGCGACGTCCCGGTCACCCCCGAACTCCTCGGCAACGGCGCCCGCGCCACCATGCCCACCTTCCGCCAGGTCTTCGTCGCCGACGGCGAGTCCACCGGCATCGTCCTGGACCGCAAGGCGTTCGTCCTGCGCAAGCGTGCCGAGCGTGAGGCCGGGGTGTACTTCCCCTCGCTCTCCGCCCGCACCCTCGTCTACAAGGGCATGCTCACCACCGGGCAGCTGGAGCCGTTCTTCCCGGACCTCTCCGACCGCCGCTTCGCCTCCACGGTCGCCCTGGTCCACTCCCGGTTCTCCACCAACACCTTCCCGAGCTGGCCGCTGGCCCACCCTTACCGCTTCGTCGCGCACAACGGCGAGATCAACACGGTCAAGGGCAACCGCAACTGGATGAAGGCCCGCGAGTCCCAGCTGGCCTCCGAGCTCTTCGGCCAGGCGCAGCTCGACCGGATCTTCCCCGTCTGCACCCCCGACGCCTCCGACTCGGCCTCCTTCGACGAGGTCCTGGAGCTGCTCCACCTCGGCGGCCGCTCGCTGCCGCACGCCGTGCTGATGATGGTCCCCGAGGCGTGGGAGAACCACGACTCGATGGACCCGGCCCGCCGCGCCTTCTACCAGTACCACTCCGCGATGATGGAGCCCTGGGACGGCCCGGCCTGCGTCACCTTCACCGACGGCGTCCAGGTCGGCGCCGTCCTCGACCGCAACGGACTGCGCCCCGGCCGCTACTGGGTCACCGACGACGGCCTCGTCGTCCTCTCCTCCGAGGTCGGCGTCCTCGACATCGACCCGGCCAAGGTCGTCCGCAAGGGCCGCCTCCAGCCCGGCCGGATGTTCCTCGTCGACACCGCCGAGCACCGCATCATCGAGGACGACGAGATCAAGGCGTCCCTCGCCGCCGAGCAGCCCTACCAGGAGTGGCTGGAGACCGGCGAGATCGAGCTCAGCGACCTGCCCGAGCGTGAGCACATCGTGCACACCCACGCCTCGGTCACCCGCCGCCAGCAGACCTTCGGCTACACCGAGGAAGAGCTGCGCGTCATCCTCGCGCCGATGGCCCGCACCGCCGGCGAACCGCTCGGCTCCATGGGCACCGACTCGCCGATCGCCGCGCTCTCCGAGCGCCCGCGGCTGCTCTTCGACTACTTCACCCAGCTCTTCGCCCAGGTCACCAACCCGCCGCTGGACGCCATCCGCGAGGAGCTCGTCACCTCGCTGCGCTCCTCGCTCGGCCCCCAGGGCAACATCCTGGAGCCGACCGCCGCCGCGGCCCGCAGCGTCACGCTGCCCTTCCCGGTGATCGACAACGACGAGCTCGCCAAGCTGATACACATCAACGCCGACGGCGACATGCCGGGCATGCGGGCCGCCACCCTCTCCGGTCTCTACCGCGTCAGCGGCGGCGGCGACGCGCTCGCCGCGCGGCTCCAGGAGATCTGCGCCGAGGTCGACGCCGCCATAGAGGACGGCGCCCGCCTCATCGTCCTCTCCGACCGGCACTCCGACGCCGAGCACGCGCCGATCCCCTCGCTGCTGCTCACCTCCGCCGTCCACCACCACCTCATCCGCACCAAGCAGCGCACCCAGGTGGGCCTGCTCGTCGAGGCCGGGGACGTCCGCGAGGTCCACCACGTCGCGCTGCTCATCGGTTACGGCGCCGCCGCGGTCAACCCGTACCTCGCGATGGAGTCCGTCGAGGACCTGGTCCGCGCCGGGACGTTCATCGAGAACATCGAGGTCGAGCAGGCCATCCGGAACCTGATCTACGCGCTCGGCAAGGGCGTCCTCAAGGTCATGTCCAAGATGGGCATCTCCACCGTCGCCTCCTACCGCGGCGCCCAGGTCTTCGAGGCCGTCGGCCTCGACGAGGAGTTCGTCGCCACGTACTTCAACGGCACCGCCACCAAGATCGGCGGCGCCGGCCTGGACGTCATCGCCAAGGAGGTCGCCGCCCGGCACACCAAGGCGTACCCCGCCTCCGGCATCGCGGCCTCCCACCGCGCGCTGGAGATCGGCGGCGAGTACCAGTGGCGGCGCGAGGGCGAACCGCACCTGTTCGACCCGGAGACGGTCTTCCGCCTCCAGCACGCCACCCGCAACCGGCGCTACGACATCTTCAAGCAGTACACGGACCGGGTGAACGAGCAGTCCGAGCGCCTCATGACGCTCCGCGGCCTCTTCGGCTTCACCTCGGACCGGGCCCCGATCTCCGTCGACGAGGTCGAGCCCGCCTCCGAGATCGTCAAGCGCTTCTCCACCGGCGCCATGTCGTACGGCTCCATCTCCCGCGAGGCCCACGAGACCCTCGCCATCGCGATGAACCGGCTCGGCGGCAAGTCCAACACCGGCGAGGGCGGCGAGGATCCGGAGCGCCTGTACGACCCGGAGCGCCGCTCCTCCATCAAGCAGGTCGCCTCCGGCCGCTTCGGGGTGACCAGCGAATACCTGGTCAACGCGGACGACATCCAGATCAAGATGGCCCAGGGCGCCAAGCCCGGCGAGGGCGGCCAGCTGCCCGGCCACAAGGTCTACCCGTGGGTCGCCAAGACGCGTCACTCGACGCCCGGCGTCGGCCTCATCTCGCCGCCGCCGCACCACGACATCTACTCCATCGAAGACCTCGCGCAGCTCATCCACGACCTCAAGAACGCGAACCCGGTCGCCCGCATCCACGTGAAGCTGGTCTCCGAGGTCGGCGTCGGCACGGTCGCCGCCGGTGTCTCCAAGGCCCACGCGGACGTCGTCCTCATCTCCGGCCACGACGGCGGAACGGGCGCATCCCCGCTCACCTCCCTCAAGCACGCGGGCGGCCCCTGGGAGCTCGGCCTCGCCGAGACCCAGCAGACCCTGCTGCTCAACGGCCTGCGCGACCGCATCGTCGTGCAGACCGACGGCCAGCTCAAGACCGGCCGCGACGTCGTCATCGCCGCACTGCTCGGCGCCGAGGAGTTCGGTTTCGCGACCGCGCCGCTCGTCGTCTCCGGCTGCGTCATGATGCGCGTCTGCCACCTGGACACCTGCCCGGTCGGCATCGCCACCCAGAACCCGGTGCTCCGCGACCGGTTCTCCGGCAAGGCCGAGTACGTCGTCAACTTCTTCGAGTTCATCGCCGAAGAGGTCCGCGAGATCCTCGCCGAGCTGGGCTTCCGCTCCATCGAGGAGGCCGTCGGCCACGCCGAACTCCTCGACACCGACCGGGCCGTCTCCCACTGGAAGGCGCAGGGCCTCGACCTCGCCCCGCTCTTCCACGTGCCCGAGCTGCCCGAGGGCGCGGTCCGCCACCGGATCATCGAGCAGGACCACGGTCTGACGAAGGCGCTCGACAACCAGCTCATCAAGCTGGCCGCCGACGCGCTCGGCGCCGACAGCCCCGAGGCCGCCCGGCCGGTCCGCGCCCAGGTCGCCATCCGCAACATCAACCGGACCGTCGGCACGATGCTCGGCCACGAGGTGACCAAGAAGTTCGGCGGCCCGGGCCTGCCCGAGGACACCATCGACATCACCTTCACCGGCTCGGCCGGCCAGTCCTTCGGCGCGTTCGTGCCGCGCGGCATCACCCTGCGCCTGGAGGGCGACGCCAACGACTACGTCGGCAAGGGCCTCTCCGGCGGCCGGGTCATCGTCCGCCCGGACCGGGGCGCCGACCACCTCGCCGAGTACTCGACCATCGCCGGCAACACCATCGGCTACGGCGCGACCGGCGGCGAGATCTTCCTCCGCGGTCGCACCGGCGAACGCTTCTGCGTCCGCAACTCCGGGGCGCTCGTCGTCTCCGAAGGCGTCGGCGACCACGGCTGCGAGTACATGACCGGCGGCCACGCCGTCGTCCTCGGCGAGACCGGCCGCAACTTCGCCGCCGGTATGTCGGGCGGTGTCGCGTACGTCATCGACCTCGACCGCGACCAGGTCAACGTCGGCAACCTCGGCGCCGTCGAGGAACTGGACGACACCGACAGGCAGTGGCTGCACGACGTCGTGCGCCGCCACCACGAGGAGACCGGCTCCACCGTCGCCGAGAAGCTCCTCGCCGAGTGGGACACCGCCGTGACCCGCTTCAGCAAGATCATCCCGTCCACGTACAAGGCAGTGCTCGCCGCCAAGGACGCCGCTGAGCTCGCCGGTCTCTCCGAGCAGGAGACCACCGAGAAGATGATGGAGGCGGCGACCCATGGCTGACCCCAAGGGCTTCCTGACCACCGGACGCGAGGTCGCCAAGACCCGCCCCGTGGCCGAGCGCGTGAAGGACTGGAACGAGGTCTACGTTCCGGGCTCGCTGCTCCCGATCATCAGCAAGCAGGCCGGCCGCTGCATGGACTGCGGCATCCCGTTCTGCCACAACGGCTGCCCGCTCGGAAACCTCATCCCCGAGTGGAACGACTACGCCTACCGCGAGGACTGGACCGCCGCGTCCGAGCGGCTCCACGCCACGAACAACTTCCCGGAGTTCACCGGGCGGCTGTGCCCGGCGCCCTGCGAGTCGGCGTGCGTGCTCGGCATCAACCAGCCCGCCGTGACCATCAAGAACGTCGAGGTCTCCATCATCGACAAGGCGTGGGACAGCGGCGACGTCACCCCGCAGCCACCCGAGCGCCTCTCCGGCAAGACCGTCGCCGTCATCGGCTCGGGACCGGCGGGACTCGCCGCCGCCCAGCAGCTGACCCGGGCCGGCCACACCGTCGTCGTCTACGAGCGCGCGGACCGCATCGGGGGCCTCCTGCGCTACGGCATCCCCGAGTTCAAGATGGAGAAGTCGCACATCAACCGCCGCATCGAGCAGATGCGCCTGGAGGGCACCAAGTTCCGTACGGGGGTGGAGATCGGCCAGGACATCGACGCCGCCAAGCTCCGCCGCCGCTACGACGCGGTCGTCATCGCGGCCGGTGCCACCGTCTCCCGCGACCTGCCGGTCCCCGGCCGTGAGCTGAACGGCGTCCACTTCGCGATGGAGTACCTGCCGCTCGCCAACAAGGTGCAGGAGGGCGACCTGACCGTCGCCCCGATCCACGCGGGCGGCAAGCACGTCGTCGTCATCGGCGGCGGCGACACCGGTGCCGACTGCGTGGGCACCGCCCACCGCCAGGGCGCGGCCTCCGTCACCCAGCTGGAGATCATGCCGAAGCCGGGCGAGGACCGGAACGCCAACCAGCCGTGGCCGACCTTCCCGATGCTCTACAAGGTCACCTCCGCGCACGAGGAGGGCGGCGAGCGGGTCTACTCCGTCTCCACCACCCACTTCGAGGGCGACGAGGACGGAAATGTCCAGGCCCTCCACCTGGTCGAGGTCGAGTTCAAGGACGGTAAGCTGGAGCAGAAGCCCGGCACGGAGCGGCGCATCCCCGCGCAGCTCGTCACGCTGGCCATGGGCTTCACCGGAACCGACCAGTCCAACGGTCTGGTCCAGCAGTTCGGCCTGGAGCTCGACCAGCGTGGCAACGTCGCCCGCGACGAGAGCTACGCGACCAACGTCGACGGCGTCTTCGTCGCCGGTGACGCGGGACGCGGCCAGTCGCTGATCGTCTGGGCGATCGCCGAGGGCCGCTCCGCCGCCCGCGGAGTCGACCGCTTCCTGACCGGGACCAGCGCCCTGCCGGCCCCGATCCGCCCGACGGACCGGTCCCTGCTGGTCTGAGCACCACCAGGGTTCCCCCTGGGCCACGCGGCCCGGGGGAGCCCCCTTGATACGTCCCGTACAACGGCGTGCGGAACTGAACGCGGCGCCCGCCTGTCCCCGACCGGACTCAGTGGGCGCCGTGGCGCGTCCGGGGTCAGCTCCTTCGCCGGCCCGGACGCCTCGGCCGAAGGCGGCCTCAGCCGCCCGTCAGCGCCGAGGTCTGCACCGCCACCGCCACGGCGAACAGCCCCAGCAGCACCGCCCCGCCCGCCAGCTGGAGGGGCCCGGTCCGCAGCTTCGCCGGTGCGTAGGCCAGCCCGTACGTCACCAGCGCCCCGGTCAGCAGCCCGCCCAGGTGCCCCTGCCACGAGGTGAACAGCGCCGAGAGCACCATCCAGAGCAGGAACCCGGCCATGAACCGGTTGACGGCCGCCATGTCATGGCCGAGCCGCCGGTGGATGACCCAGTACGCGGCGGCCAGCCCGAAGACCGCACCGGAGGCGCCGACGGTCGAGGTGTCCGGGGCCAGCAGGTACACCAGCACCGAACCGCCCACCGCCGACAGCAGGTACAGCGCCAGATAGCGGGCCCGGCCGAGCTGCCCCTCCACCGCCCGGCCGATGTTCCACAGCGCGAACATGTTGAACAGCAGGTGCATCACCCCGAACGACGCGTCCGGCGGCAGGTGCAGGAACGCCCCGGTCACCAGCCGGTACCACTCGCCGTCCGCGATACCCGTCAGCTCGTAGCCCCGGAAGGTGTCGCCCCGGTAGTAGTACTGCTCGCCGTCCGGCCCGGTGAGCACCGCCCCGAGCACCGCGAACCGGTCCACGATCTCCGGCCGGACCACCTCGCCGAGGTAGACGAGCACGTTGAGCGCCATCAGGACGTACGTCACCACCGGCGCCGCCGCCCGGGACACCGCACCGCCGAAGACCGTACGGGGCTGCCGCACCGACCGCTGCCCCTCCTTCACGCACTCCACGCACTGGTGGCCGACCGAGGCCTCCCGCATGCAGTCCGGGCAGATGTGGCGGTCGCAACGGGTGCAGCGGACATACGCCTCGATGGACGGATGGCGATAACACGTGGTGGCGGCGGCCTCCATGGCCGGCTCCTTCACTGGGGGTGGGCAACGGGGCCGGTGGGGGCGACGGCGATCAAGATAGCGAACCGGGGTGACGGGCCGTGTGCCCGGGGCCCGGCCGTGGCCTAGGCTCGTCACTCCGCGGAACGCGGAACGCCGAGTGGGGGGAGCCGTCATGCGCGGTGTGGACACGGCCGTGGGCAGGAGCGGCCCGGCCATCAGCCTGACCAAGGTCCAGGAGACGGCTCCGGCCCTGGTCAGCCTGTACAAGAGCGCCGGGGTCTCGCTGGAGAAGCACGGTCTGGGCGGTCAACGCGCCGCCGTCTACCTCGTCATCGACTACTCCGGCTCGATGAAGCCCTACTACAAGGACGGCAGCGTCCAGGCGCTCGCCGACCGCGTCCTGGGCCTGTCGTCCCACCTCGACGACGACGGCACGGTCCCCGTCGTCTTCTTCTCCACCGACGTCGACGCGGTCACCGACATCGCTCTCGACAACCACCACGGCCGGATCGAGAAGATCGCGGCGGGCCTCGGCCATATGGGGAAGACGAGCTACCACCTGGCGATGGACGCCGTCATCGACCACTACCTCGACAGCGGCTCCACCGCGCCCGCCCTGGTCATCTTCCAGACGGACGGCGGGCCGATCAACAAGCTCGCCGCCGAACGCTATCTCTGCAAGGCCGCCAAGCTGCCCCTGTTCTGGCAGTTCGTCGGCTTCGGCGACACCCGCAGCAACCAGTTCGACTTCCTGCGCAAGCTCGACGAACTGGCCGTCCCCGCCAAGCGGCCCGTCGACAACGCCGGTTACTTCCACGCGGGCCTCGACCCCCGCAAGGTCCCGGACCGCAAGCTGTACGACCGGCTCGTCGCCGAGTTCCCGCTCTGGCTGGCCGCCGCCCGCGAGCAGGGGATCGTCCGTTGACCGTACGGATCCTGCGCGCCGCCGACCTGACCCCCACCCCCTGGAAGAACGGCGGCGGGCTCACCCGGGAGATCGCCACCGGCCCCGACGGCGCGGGGACCGACGCCTTCGACTGGCGCGTCAGCCTCGCGGACGTCACCGCCGACGGGCCGTTCTCCGCCTTCCCCGGCGTGGACCGCATCCTCACCGTGGTGGAGGGCGCGGGCATGGACCTCCTCGTCGGCGGCGAGCACCACATCGTGGACGAGCCCCTGTGGCCGCACGGATTCCCCGGCGACCTGCCCACCGAGGGCTTCCTGCTGGGCGGCCCCGTCGTCAATCTCAACGTCATGTACCGCAGGGACCGTACGCGGGCGGAGACCGCGGTCGTCTGCGGCACCGTCCGCCTGCTGCCGCCGGAGGGCGGCGCGGTGCTCGCCGTCTCCCTGGACGACGGCGCGGAGCTGGAGAGCGGGGACAGTGGCGGTGTCCGGCTGGACCGCCACGACGCCGTGCTGGCGGCCGGAGAGCCGCCCGGGGTGCTGCGGACGATGGGCCAGGCGGTGCTGATCACCTTCTCGGGCGGGTGAGCGTCCGGGAACAGCCGGGGATATCGGACAGAGGATGTCGGGTATCCCGTGTTCCATGGCGCCCATGACGTCTTCCCCACCCCTCTCCTGGGACGGTTTCGCCACCGCCGAACCCGACTTCGCCGACACCGTCCAGCGCCGCTTCCGCCTCTACAAGCACCACGTCCTCGCCACCCTGCGGAAGGACGGCTCACCCCGGGTCACCGGCCTGGAGGCCGACTTCCGCTTCGGCGAAATGCTGCTCGGCATGATGCCGGACTCGCTCAAGGCCCTGGACCTGCGCCGCGACCCGCGCTTCGCGCTCCACGCCAATCCAGGGCCCGACGCCGAGATGAACGACGGCGACGTCCGGGTCAGCGGCCGGGCCGTGGAGATCACCGACCCCGAGGTGATCGCCCGCTTCGTCGAGGAGGCCACTCCGCCCGAGCCCTTCCACCTCTTCCGGGCCGAGCTGACCGAGGTGGTCCGGATCGGTCTCGACGGCGACTTCCTGGTCATCCAGTCCTGGCGGCCGGGGCAACCGCTGCGCACCGCGCGCCGGAAGTGACCACGGCCCCTGCGGCCGGGTGCCCGGCCGCAGGGGTCCTCACCCCGCCAGCACCCGGGCCCGGCACGCCGACGGCGTCCCCCACGCGTCCCGCAGCGGCCGGGCCCGGCGCAGCCACCACGCCAGGTCCAGCTCCTCGGTGTAGCCGATCGCGCCGTGCAGTTGCAGCGCTGTGCGGGCCGCCGCGTACCCCGCCTCGCCCGCCGTCACCTTCGCCGCCGCGACCGCCGCCCCGGCCCCGGGCGACCCTTCGGCCGATCCCGCTCCTGCCCCGGGCGACCCTTCGGCCGATCCCGCTCCTGCCCCGGGCCGGGAGACCTCCGAGGCCAGCTCCACCGCCGCCCCGTAAAGCAGCGGGCGCGCGAACTCCAGGCCGAGCAGAGTGTCCGCGAGCCGGTGCTTGACCGCCTGGAAGGAGCCGACGGGCACGCCGAACTGGGTGCGCTGCTTCACGTAGGCCACGGTCGCCCGCAGCAGCTCCTCCCCGCAGCCGAGCGCCAGGGCCGCCGTGGCGAAGGCGGCCCAGTCGCCCGCCGCCCGTACCGCTGCCCGTATCGCCGGGCCCTTGGCGACCGGGGCGCCGCCCGGCTCGGGACGGAACAGCCGGCGCGCCGGGTCCGCCGAGGCCGACGGCTCTCCGGGGTCCGGGGCGAGCCGCAGTTCGTCGCCGGACACCGTGAACACCGCGTCCGCCGCGTCCGCGTCCGGGGCGTACGGGCCGTACCCCTCCAGGGTCAGCGAGACCACCGCGGCGCCCGATGCGATCCCCGGCAGCCACTCCTCGGCCACCGGCCCGCCCGCCCCGGCCAGCAGCACCCCGGCCGCCAGGGTCTCCGCGACCGGTCCCGGCACCGCGTGCCGACCCAGCTCGACGCAGGCGACGGCCGCCTCCACGGGCAGCGGCCCGACACCCCCGTACGCCTCCGGGACCGCCAGCGCGAACACCCCTGCGTCCGCGAGCCGCCCCCACAGGGCCCGCCCCGGACCGTGGTCCCCGGCCGCCCACGCCCGCAGGACCGCCGGGGTGTCCGCCGCCGTCAGCAGCGCGTCCAGGGACCGCCCGAACTCCCGCTGTTCGTCGGTGAGCAGAAAACGCATCAGCGCCGTCCCTTCGGCAGGCCGAGCAGCCGCTCGGCGATGATGTCGCGCTGGATCTCGTTCGTCCCGGCGTAGATCGGCCCGGCGAGCGCGAAGACGTACCCCTCCCCCCACGCGGTGTCCGCCACCTCCGCGTCCGGGCCCAGCAGGTCGAGCGCCGTCTCGTGCAGCGCGATGTCGTAACGCGACCAGAACACCTTGTTCAGGCTGGACTCCGGCCCGAGCGTCGCACCCGCCGCGAACCGCGCCGCCGAGACGGCCGTGAACAGCCGGTACGCCCGCGCCCCGATCACCGCGTCCGCCACCCGGTCCCGTAGCGCCGTGTCCGCCGGGTCGCCCGCTTCCCGCCACAGCTCGCGCAGCCGGTCGGCGGCGGCCAGGAAACGGCCGGGGGCGCGGAGGGTGAGCCCGCGCTCGTCGCCGGTCGCCGACATGGCGATGTGCCAGCCCTGCCCCGGCTCCCCGATGACGTCCTCGTCCGGTACGAAGACCTCGTCGAGGAAGATCTCGGCGAATGCGGGCTTCCCGTCCAGCCGCCCGATCGGACGGACCGTCACCCCGGTGTCCCGCAGCCCGAACATCAGATACGTCAGCCCCTGATGCGGCTTCGCGGCCCCCGGGTCCGTACGGAAGATCCCGAACGCCCGGTCCGCGAACGCCGCCCGTGAGGACCACGTCTTCTGTCCCGACAGCAGCCAGCCGCCCTCCGTCCGCACCGCCCGCGACCGCAGCGCCGCCAGGTCCGACCCGGCCTCCGGCTCCGACCAGGCCTGCGCCCAGACCACCTCGCCGCTCGCCATCGGTCCCAGCACCCTGGCCCGCTGCTCTGCCGTGCCGTGGGCGAGGAGGGTTGGGGCGAGCAGGCTGATTCCGTTCTGCGAGACCCGGCCCGGCGCGCCCGCCGCCCAGTACTCCTCCTCGAACGCCAGCCAGCCGAAGAGATCCGCGCCCCGGCCCCCGTACTCCTCGGGCCAGGAGACCGCCGACCACCGCCCGGAGTGCAGCAGCGCCTCCCACTCCCGGTGCGCGGCGAACCCCTCCTCGGTCTCCAGGGAGGGGAGCGGCCGGGCCGGTACGTGCTCCCGGAGCCAGGCGCGGGCCTCCGCCCGCAGCGCCCCGGTCCGTGCTGTCTGCTCCAGATCCATGAGGGTCTGCCTTCCGGTGCCGCACCGCCGACTGTTCCCTAACAAGTGTTTGGTAGGTTAACGTACGGCTCAAGCACCGTCGAGAAGTCATGCCGAGGAGCCAGGGGGACGGGCCGATGAGCGCACCGCCGTATCTGCCGGGACACGGACTGCTGGCCGGCCGCACCGCCGTCGTCACCGCCGCCGCCGGAGCCGGGATCGGCGGCGCCACCGCCCGCCGCTTCCTGGAGGAAGGCGCCCGCGTCGTCATCAGCGACGCCCACCCCCGGCGGCTGAAGGAGAGCGCCCACTCCCTCGCCGACGCCTTCGGCCCCGACAGCGTCTCCGCCCTGACCTGCGACGTCACCGACGAGGACCAGGTCGCCGCCCTCTTCGCACACACCGAGCGCACCCACGGCGGCCTCGACATCGTCGTCAACAACGCCGGACTCGGCGGCACCGCCGAACTCACCGAGATGACCGACGACCAGTGGACGAAGATCCTCGACGTCACCCTGAACGGCACCTTCCGCTGCACCCGCGCCGCCCTCCGCTCCCTCAGAACCGGCGGACGCGGCGGAGTCGTCGTCAACAACGCCTCCGTCGTCGGCTGGCGCGCCCAGCGCGGCCAGGCCCACTACGCCGCCGCCAAGGCCGGCGTCATGGCCCTCACCCGCTGCGCCGCCGTCGAGGCCGCCGACTACGGCGTACGCGTCAACGCCGTCGCCCCCAGCCTCGCCATGCACCCCCACCTCGCCAAGGTCACCTCCGCCGGACTCCTCGCCGAACTCACCGCGAAGGAGGCCTTCGGCCGGTACGCCGAACCCTGGGAGGTCGCCAACGTCATCGTCTTCCTCGCCAGCGGCTACTCCTCGTACATGACCGGCGAGGTCGTCCCCGTCAGCAGCCAGCATGCGTGAACACACAGGCCGTGGAAGGACAATGGCCGGGTGTCTACCAAGAAGAAGCCCCAGGTGACCCCCACGCCGGAGCGACGCCGGGAACTGCTCGCCACCGCCGCCGAGGTCTTCGCCGCCCAGGGATACAACGCCACCACCGTGCGCCGCATCGCCGACGAGGCCGGGATGCTCGCGGGCAGCCTCTACTACCACTTCGATTCCAAGGAATCGATGCTCGACGAGATCCTCTCCACCTTCCTCGACGAGCTCTGGCAGGGCTACGACGAGGTCCTGGCAGCCGGCCTCGGCCCCCGCGAGACCATCGAGGCCCTGGTCACCGAGTCCTTCCGGGAGATCGACCGGCACCGCCCCGCCGTCGCGATCTACCAGAAGGAGTCCAGGCACCTCGCCACCCAGCCGCGCTTCGCCTACCTCGCCGACTCGCAGACCAAGTTCGAGAAGGCCTGGCTCGGCACCCTGGAACGCGGCGTCACCGAAGGCGTCTTCCGCGACGACCTCGACATCCGCCTCACCTACCGCTTCGTCCGCGACACCGTCTGGGTCGCCGCCTCCTGGTACCGGCCCGGCGGACACCACAGCCCCGAGGAGATCGCCCGCCAGTACCTCTCGATGGTGCTGGACGGCATTGCTTTGCGCGCCTAGGGGGTCTTTTGCCCTCTCCTGACGACCGAGGAGCAGCAGCCATGACCGAGGCCTACATCGTCGAAGCCGTACGCACCCCCGTCGGACGGCGCGGAGGAGGCCTCGGGGCCGTCCACCCCGCCGACCTCGGCGCCCATGTGCTGCGCGAGCTGATCGCCCGCTCGGGCGTCGACCCGGCGGCCGTCGAGGACGTCGTCTTCGGCTGCCTCGACACCGTCGGACCGCAGGCCGGCGACATCGCCCGTACGTCATGGCTCGCCGCCGGACTGCCCGAGGAGGTCCCCGGCGTCACCGTCGACCGGCAGTGCGGATCCTCCCAGCAGGCCCTCCACTTCGCCGCCCAGGGAGTCCTCTCCGGCACCCAGGACCTCGTCGTCGCGGGCGGCACCCAGAACATGACCCAGATCCCCATCGCCTTCGCCGCCCGGCAGGCCGCCGAACCCCTCGGCCTCACCCAGGGGCCGTACGCGGGCAGCGAGGGCTGGCGCGCCCGCTACGGCGACGCCCCCGTCAACCAGTTCCACGGCGCCCAGCTCATCGCCGAGAAGTGGGGCATCAGCCGCCGCGACATGGAGGAGTTCGCCCTCGCCTCCCACCGGCGGGCCGTCCGCGCCCTCGACGAGGGCCGCTTCGCCCGCGAGACCGTCGCGTACGGGGACGTCACCGCCGACGAGGGGCCGCGCCGCGACACCACCCTGGAGAAAATGGCCGGTCTCCACCCCGTCGTCGAGGGCGGCACCATCACCGCCGCCTGCTCCTCCCAGGTCTCCGACGGGGCCGCCGCCCTGCTCATCGCCTCCGAACGGGCCGTCGCCGAACACGGCCTCACCCCCCGCGCCCGCATCCACCACCTGTCCGTACGGGGCGAGGACCCCATCCGGATGCTCTCGGCCCCCATCCCCGCCACGGCGTACGCCCTGAAGAAGACCGGCCTCACCCTCGACGCCATCGACCTCGTCGAGATCAACGAAGCGTTCGCCCCCGTCGTCCTCGCCTGGCTGAAAGAGACCGGCGCCGACCCCGAGCGGGTCAACGTCAACGGCGGGGCCATCGCCCTGGGCCACCCGCTCGGCGCCACCGGCGCCCGGCTCATGACGACCCTGCTCCACGAACTGGAACGCACCGGCGGCCGCTACGGGCTCCAGACCATGTGCGAGGGCGGCGGACAGGCCAACGTCACCATCGTCGAGCGGCTCTGAGCACCGGGCGCCGACCCGCGACGCCCCGCGGCGGCGTGTCAAGATCCACCGCCGCGGGGGAGGTCGTGCTAGGGTGGTCAGCGTTGCAGTTTTGGTACCCATGAACTTTATGTGCGCCTGACGGAAATGCTTCGTCAGGCGCTTTATTGTTTTCCGGCTTTCTCCGGATGGGGCTCAATGCGGCGACTTGGAATTCGTAAAGTGCGGATTTCCGGCACTGCACCTGTTTTAGGAGAATGACATGGCCACCGGCACCGTGAAGTGGTTCAACTCGGAAAAGGGCTTCGGCTTCATCGAGCAGGACGGCGGCGGCGCCGACGTCTTCGCCCACTACTCCAACATCAACGCCTCCGGCTTCCGTGAGCTGCAGGAGGGCCAGAAGGTCTCCTTCGACGTCACGCAGGGCCAGAAGGGCCCGCAGGCGGAGAACATCGTCCCGGCCTAATCGCCGGACGCGTACCTCGCTGACCGGGGCCCGCACCGTGAAGGTGCGGGCCCCGGTTTGTGCTGTCCGAGCAAACAAGCCGTTCTGTGCGCACATCCTGGGGGCGCACGGGGAACGGCTGGGCCGCACATCGCAGTAACCCATTCGGCAGTTGCCCAGGAATCCCCCCAGGAGGGCAATTCCGTATGACCAGCTCCGAACGCTCCGAACGCCAGGACCGCACCCCCCGCTCCCGACCGGCCCGTGGCCGGGGCCGCGGCCAGGGCGCCGGCTCCCAGGCCCCCGCGAACGGCCGGGGCGGCGCGCCCCGCTCCCGCAACCAGGGCGGCTCCAAGCCCGCGGCCCGCCGCAAGCCCGCCGTCGCGGCACCCGCCGAGTTCGCGCTGCCGGAGACCGTGACCCCCGTGCTGCCGTCCGTCGACGCCTTCGCGGACCTGGACATGCCCGCCGCGCTGCTGAAGACCCTCGCCGCGCAGGGCGTCACCGAGCCGTTCCCGATCCAGGGCGCGACCCTGCCGAACTCGCTGGCCGGCCGCGACATCCTCGGCCGGGGCCGCACCGGCTCCGGAAAGACCCTCGCCTTCGGCCTCGCCCTGCTGGCCCGGACCGCCGGCCGCCGCAGCGAGCCGCGCGCCCCGCTCGCCATGGTCCTCGTCCCGACCCGCGAGCTGGCCCAGCAGGTCACCGACGCGCTGACCCCGTACGCGACCGCCGTGAACCTGCGGCTCGCCACCGTCGTCGGCGGCATGTCGATCACCAAGCAGTCCGCCACCCTGCGGCGCGGCGCCGAAGTGCTCGTCGCCACCCCGGGCCGGCTCAAGGACCTCATCGAGCGCGGCGACTGCCGGTTGGACCAGGTCGCCATCACCGTCCTCGACGAGGCCGACCAGATGGCCGACATGGGCTTCATGCCGCAGGTCGTCGCCCTGCTCAAGCAGGTCGAGGCGGACGGCCAGCGGATGCTGTTCTCCGCGACCCTCGACAAGAACATCGACCGGCTCGTCAAGATGTTCCTCACCGACCCGGTCGTGCACTCCGTCGACCCGTCCGCCGGTGCGGTCACCACGATGGAGCACCACGTCCTCCACGTCCTGGACGAGACCGACAAGAAGGCCGTCGCCACGAAGATCGCCGCCCGCGACGGCCGGGTGATCATGTTCGTCGACACCAAGCGCGCCGCCGACCGCTTCGCCAAGCGGCTGCTCGCCAGCGGCGTCCGGGCGGCCGCCCTGCACGGCGGGCGCTCCCAGCCGCAGCGCAACCGGACGCTGGACCAGTTCAAGAACGGCCAGGTCACCGCGCTCGTCGCGACGAACGTCGCGGCCCGCGGCATCCACGTCGACGACCTCGACCTGGTCGTCAACGTGGACCCGCCGACCGACCACAAGGACTACCTGCACCGGGGTGGGCGCACGGCGCGCGCCGGGGAGTCCGGCAGCGTCGTCACGCTGGTGCTGCCCGACGAGAAGCGCGAGATGAACCGGCTGATGCAGGACGCGGGTATCGCGCCGCGGACGACCCGGGTCACGTCCAGCGACGAGGAACTGAGCCGGATCACGGGCGCCCGTGAGCCGTCGGGCGTCGCGATCGTGATCGAGGTCCCGCAGCCGACGCCGCCGAAGCAGCGGACCCGGTCGGGGTCGGGCTCCGGCTCCGGCGGGGGAGCGGTGCGCTCCGGGAGCCGGGGGCGGGGGCGGCGGGGATCGGGTACCGGTGCCGGTACCGGAGCGCAGGGCGGTGCGGCACGCTCCGGTGCGCCTGCCCGTTCCGGCGCCCCTGCGCGGCGCCGCCGGGCCGCGTAGGCGGCACTTCAAGCCGCCTGACGGTTGCGGACCGGGGGCACTTCAAGCCGTCCGGCGATTGAGGCCCGGGGTCCGGGGCAGAGCCCCGAAAGCCCCGGGACGGGGCTTTGTCCTCAATCGCCGGACGGGCTGGAATGTGGCCGCCCGGTCCTCGGCCCGGCTACAGACGTCCTCAATCGCCGGACGGGCTTGATGTGCCCCGGTCCGAGGCCTCGGGCAAAGGCGTCCTCAATCGCCGGACGGGCTTGAAGGGGTGGCCCGTGCCTCAAGCGGCGGGCGGGACATCACGCCCAGGGCCGCGCAAGTCGCCTCCGCGTCCGCCATCACCCGCTCCACCAGCCCCGCCACACTCGGCAGGTCCTCGATCAGGGCCGCCACCTGACCCGAGGCCATGATCCCGAGGTCCGTCCGGCCCTCCACCATCGCCGCCCTCAGCAGCATCGGCGTGTTCGCCGCCAGCAGCACCTGGCTCCAGCTCAGCTCCTTGCCGTGCCGCATCGCCAGCCCGTCCCGGACCATGTCCGGCCAGCTCAGGCCGGACAGCCTGCGGAAGCGGGACGCCCGCCGCACCGCCCCGTACAGGGAGCGCAGCCGGCCCGTGCCGCCCTCCAGTTCCGCCACCATCTCCGTACGGAGCATCCGGTGCGGCAGCCCGTCCACCGCCCGCGTCAGCGTGATGTCCTTCGCGGTCGCCGCCAGGTAGCGGGCCTTCACCGTGTCCGGGACCGTCGAGTCCGAGGTGAGGAGGAAGCGCGTCCCCATCGCGACCCCCGCCGCCCCGTACGCCAGCGCCGCCGCCAGGCCCCGGCCGTCGTGGAAGCCGCCCGCCGCGACCACCGGGATGTCCACCGCGTCCGCCACCTGCGGCAGCAGGACCGTGGTGGCGACCTCGCCCGTGTGGCCGCCGCCCTCCCCGCCCTGCACGATCACCGCGTCCGCACCCCACGCCGCGACCTTCTCCGCATGCCGCCGGGCCCCCACCGACGGGACGACGAGAACGCCCGCCTCCTTCAGCTCCGCGATCAGCTCCCTCGACGGGGCGAGCGCGAACGACGCCACCCGGACGCCCTCCTCGACGATGATCCGCACCCGCTCCCGGGCGTCCCCCGCGTCCGCCCGCAGGTTCACCCCGAACGGCGCATCGGTCCGGGACCTCACCTCCCGTACGGCGGAACGCAGTTGCTCCGGCGTCATGGTCGCCGAGGCCAGGATGCCGAGCGCCCCGGCCCGTGCGGTCGCGGTGACCAGGCGGGGGCCCGCCACCCAGCCCATCCCGGTCTGCACGATCGGATGCCGGACGCCGACGAGGTCGGTCAGGGCGGTGCGCATCAGGCCCTGACCTCCCGGTCCCGGGTGCGGGCCGGGTCGATGACCTCGCGGATCAGGGCGAGTTCGGCGGGGGAGGGGTCGCGGGTGCACGGAACGTCGGCGGGGACCGTGAGCGCGAAGCCCGTCGCCTCGCGGACCTGGTCGACCGTGACGCCGGGGTGGAGGGAGGCCAGCCGCATCGAACGGTCCGGCGTCGCGAAGTCGAAGACCCCGAGATCGCTCACGACCCGGGGGATGCGGTGGAAGCGGCCGGCCGACGGACCCGCCGCCCGCGCACTGTCGTACCCGACGCCGCAGATCATGTCGACGCGTTCCACGAAGACCCGGGGGGAGTGCCGGGGGATCCAGTAACTCACCGGGTTGTTAAGGGTGTTGACCGGTGCTCCGCGTACGCCCAGGAGCTGGCGGGCCGGCTGCTCCCAGTCGCCGATGCAGGAGATGTTCTGGTTGCCGAACCGGTCGATCTGGCTCGCGCCCATCATCACGTGCCGCCGTCCGCCCGTCACGAGGGCCAGATGCCTGCGGTAGGGCAGCCAGCCCTCCGGCTCGCCGTCCGGCCCGACGAGTGTCGCCTCACCGTCCGTGAGCAGCAGATCGGGGGCGAAGGCCAGCCGCGCCAGCCGGGCCCCGACCGACGGCACCGCGCCCATCGGACTGGCCAGGATCTCCCCGTCGCCCCGCCAGGCCTCCGCGCAGGCGATCACGCAGTACTCGGCACGGGTGACGCTCTCCACGGCGGACGCGTTCACTTCTGCTCCTCGTGCCAGATCCGGACGGCTTCCCGGTAGCTCTTCTCGTCCCCGTCCGGAGGCAGGAAGCGCGCCGCGAAATCCGCCCAGGCCACGGGGTCCGCCGCCGCGGCCGCGTACGCCTTCTGGAACGGCTCGTCGCGCGGATGGTCGGGTACGCAGGAGGTGAAGTGCGCCCCGCCGGGTGTTTCCACGACACCGGTGACGCAGTGCCGTTGGACGAGGAGGGTCGGCAGTGCCCCCGTATTCCCGGTCAACTCCCGCGTGTCCACCAGGCGTTCACAGGAGACGTACGCCGTGTCCGCCGCCTCGCAGAACAGGTCGTCGAAGTACGGGTCGGGGCCCAGGTACTGGCCGTTGCCGAGCCGGTCCGCCCGGTTGAGGTGGACCAGCGCCGCGTCCATCCGCAGGGCGGGCGCCGCGACGAACTCCTCCCCGTCCTCGTACGGCGAAGTCACCGTCCGCAGCTCCGGGTTGACCCGCATGACGTCAGATCCGAGCCCCGCTCGCACCGGCAGGAACGGCAGCCGGTTCGCCGCCGCGTGCAGCCCCCACATGAACATCGCCTCGTCGATCTCCGTCAGCGCGAACGCGCCGCGCTGCCGGGCCGCCCGGTAGTGCGGCTCCAGGGGGATGGAGTCGAGCGTCACGAACGCCGTGACCAGGCGGCGGATCCGCCCCGCCGCAGCGAGCAGACCGACGTCCGGGCCGCCGTAGGAGATCACCGTGAGGTCGGTGACCGATGACCGGAGCAGCGCCCTGACCAGGGCCATCGGCTTGCGGCGCGACCCCCAGCCGCCGATCCCGATCGTCATCCCGCTGCTCAGCCGGTCGACGACCTCCTCAAGCGTCATCGTCTTGTCGCGCGTGGGCGGGGCAGTGGTCACGGTTTCAGTCCTCCTTGCCGAAGGTGTCGCGGACCCGGGCGGCGGTCCCGGCGAGGTTCGCCTCGAAGGTGAACCCCTGCTCGAAGCGGTAGCTGCGCTGTACGTCGACGGGGTCGATGCCGTTGAGCGCGGCCTTGGCCAGCCGCAGCAGATGTCCGTCCTTGGCGGCGATCTCCGCCGCCAGCGCCAGCGCCGCGTCGTGGAGTTCGGCCGGCGGGACCACCCGCCAGACCGAGCCGTGAGCGTGCAGTTCGGCGGCCGTGACGGTCCGCGAGGTGTAGTACAGCGTGCGCATCAGGTGCTGCGGGACCAGCCGGGCGAGGTGCGTCGCGGCGCCGAGCGCTCCCCGGTCCAACTCCGGCAGGCCGAAGACCGCGTCCTCGCTCGCCACGATCGCGTCGGCGTTCCCCACGAGCCCGATGCCGCCGCCCAGGCAGAACCCCCGCACCGCCGCGACGACCGGCACCTCGCACGCGTACACCGCCGCGAACGCCTCGGCGCACCCCCGGTTGGCGCCGATCAGGGAACCGTGTCCCGGATCGCGCTGCAACTCCTTGATGTCCACGCCCGCGTTGAAACCGCGTCCCTCGGCGGCCAGGACGACGCAGCGCACCGCCGGATCGCGGCCCGCCGCGCGTACGGCATCGGCCAGGTCGTACCAGCCCTGTACGGGCAGCGCGTTGACGGGCGGATGGTCGACGGTGACGACGCGGACGCCGTCGGCCCGGGAGGGGGAGGAGGTGGAGACAGTCATCGGAGGATCAGCTACCTTTCCACCAAACATTTGTTAGGTGGACGGTAGCAGTTGCTCCTGCTCGTCAACCAGGCCTACTTCCACGGGAGATGTGATGACCGCACCCGCCGCACCCACCGCATCCCGCGCCGGACTCTGCGCGGACCGGGTCGTCGCCGTCACCGGGGCCGGGCGCGGGCTCGGCCGGGCCCACGCGCTGGCCTTCGCCGCCGAAGGGGCCCGGGTCGTCGTCAACGACCTCGGCGTCGGACCGGACGGAGGCGGAGGCGAGCGCTCCGGCGGGCCTGCTCGCGCGGTCGTCGACGAGATCGTGGCGGCGGGCGGCGAAGCCGTCGTCCACGGCGGCGACATCGCCACCGCCGAGGGCGCGTCCTCCCTGGTCGCCACCGCCCTGGACGCCTTCGGCCGCCTCGACACCCTGGTCAACAACGCGGGCTTCCTGCGCGACCGGATGCTGGTCAACCTGGACGAGGACGACTGGGACGCGGTGGTACGGGTCCACCTCAGGGGCCACTTCCTGCCCCTCAAGCACGCCGCCGCCCACTGGCGAGCCGAGACGAAGGCGGGCCGGGCGCCGGTCGCCCGGGTGATCAACACCAGCTCCGGCGCCGGACTCCTCGGCAGCGTCGGCCAGGGCAACTACGCGGCCGCCAAAGCCGGAATCGTCGCCCTGACGCTGGTCGCGGCGGCCGAGCTGGGCCGCTACGGGGTCCACGTCAACGCCCTCGCGCCCGCCGCCCGGACCCGGATGACCGAGCGGACCTTCGCCGAGGCGATGGCGGCCCCGGGGGAGGGGGAGTTCGACGCCATGGCCCCCGCCAACGTCTCGCCCCTCGTCGTCTGGCTCGGCTCCGCGGCGAGCGACGGTGTGACGGGCCGCGTCTTCGAGGCCGAGGCGGGCCGCATCACCGTCATGGAGGGCTGGCGCCCCGGCCCCACCGAGGACCGGGGCGCGCGCAGATCCCCGGCCGAGGCGGGCGAGACGGTGCGCCGGCTGCTGGCGGACGCGGAGAGACCGGGGCAGGTGTACGGGGCGTCGTAAGCGGTTCCTCAGCCTCAGCCGCAGTCTCCCAGGGGCTTCGGGGGAAAATCGTTTGCGCGGATGCCCGGGCTCCAGGTATCCAGCACAGGACACCCGAGGAGCGCACGATGACGCGGCACGGCCCCCTGAACGAGTTCTGCTGGATGGACCTCAAGACCCGCGACCCCTCCGGGACCGCCGCCTTCTTCTCCGCGGTGCTGGGCTGGGACTTCGCCGTGGACGAGGCGGACTGGCGCCGGGCCGTCAAGATCTCCGCCGGGGACCACCGGATCGGCGGCGTGAGCGACCTCGCGCAGCCCGTCTACCCGCCGGGCCTGCCCGCCCATGTCGCCTACTACCTGGCGGTCGACGACGTGGACCACCGCACGGCCGTGGCGGCGGAGAACGGCGCCCGAATCCTCGTACCGCCCTTCGACGCGGGGGACCAGGGCCGGATCGCCACCCTGATCGACCCCGTGGGCGCGGCCGTCTCCTTCTGGCGGCCGCGAGGGTTCGCGGGGTGGCCGGTATCGCCCCCGGACGAGGGCGGGGCGATCCCCGACCACATGGTCCTGGTCTGCGCGGACCCCGAGCGGGCCCGGCACTTCTACACCGGGACGACCGGCGCTCCGCTCGCCCGCGTCACGTTCCTGGAAGCAGCTCCCGAGGCCGCGCCGCACTGGGAGGTGTCCGTGGCCGTGGGCGATCCGGACCGTGTCGCCGCCCGGGCCCGCGAGCTCGGCGGCGAGCTCGTCACCCTCACCGGAGGCGCCGCGCGGCTGTCGAGCCCGGAGGGGCTGACCGTCCGCCTCGCCACCGCACCGCAGGCCTACCCTTCCTTCCTGGAGACCGACCGGCTCGTCCTGCGCCCCGCCACGGCCGCCGACGCCCCCGACCTGCTCGCCCTCGACAACGACCCGGCCGTCATGCGGTACATCAACGGCGGCCGGCCCACGAGCGCCGAGGACATCCGGGACCGTACCCTGCCGAGGCTCCTTCACGACCACCCGTGCACCGGAACCCGCGGCTACTGGATCGCGCGAGAGAAGGAGTCGGATGCGTTCCTCGGCTGGTTCGAACTCCGGCCGCTGACCGACCGCGACCCCGCCGTGGTCGAGCTCGGCTACCGGCTCAACCGGGCCGCCTGGGGCCGCGGATACGCCACCGAGGGCGCACGCGCCCTGGTCGACAAGGGGTTCACGGACCTCGGGGTCCAGCGGGTCACCGCCAACACCATGGCGGTCAACGCGGGGTCCCGGCGCGTGATGGAGAAGGCGGGGCTGACCTTCGTGCGGGCCTACACCGAGGACTGGCCGGAGGCCATCGAGGGCTCCGAACACGGTGAGGTGGAGTACGAGCTGACGCGGGAGACGTGGCAGCGCGGGCGGTGAGCGGACGGTGAGGGGTGGGCGCGCCCGGCTCAGGCCCGCCGGGCCCGCCCCGCTCAGCCCCGTCGGCCCCGCCCGGCTCAGCCCCGTCGGCCCCGCCCGGCCCGCGCCCGGCTCAGTCCCGGCTCAGGGCCCATCCCTCCAGCAGCGTCACGATCTCCGCGTGCCCCGTGTGCTGGTCCACGCCCGCCGTCGGCACCCCGTCCCGGAGCAGCTCCACCGCCACGGTCTCCTCGTCGTTCCGTCGCTCGCGGAACACCACCGTGTCGAGCCCGGGGCCGTACATCTCCTCCAGCCGCCGCAGCAGCTCCCGCTCCGGATCGAGTCCGGCGAGGCGCCGCGCCTCGGCCAGGGCGACCGCGACCGCGGATTCCTGTCCCTCTGCCGCCGCGCCGTGCGCGAGCAGCGCCCGTACCGTCCGCACCGAGCCGCGCTGCGCCGCCAGCACCAGCATCGCCTCGCCCTGCGGGCCCGGCAGCAGCGGGTCCGCGCCCGCGGCCAGCAGCGCCTCGACCGTCGGGGCGTGCCCCAGGCCGACCGCCCAGCGCAGTGCGGTGAAGCCGAACTCCTCGCGCAGATCCGGCTGCGCCCCGGCGGACAGCAGCGCCTCCACCACCTCGGTGTGCCCGCCGCACGCCGCCCCGCACAGCGGCAGATCACCGGCCTCCGGCCCGCTCGCCCGGTCGGGGTCGGCCCCGGCCGCGAGCAGCAGCCGCACCATCTCGGGGCGGTCCTGGACCGCCGCCGTGTAGAGCGCGGTCGTGCCCTCCTCGTCGCTCGCCTCGGCCCGCGCACCCGCGCGCAGTGCCCGTACGACCGTGTTCTCGTCCTCGTACAGCGCGTCGAACAGGCTTGGTTCGTCCCTGATCGGCTTGTTCGTCATCCTTCGACCCTACGGGGACTCCCGGACGACGCCCCAGGTCAGGTGTCGCACTCCAGGCGCGTACGGCACAGCCCGCACCGTGCGCTGACCCGGCCCCGGACGGGGAGCCGGATGCGCTGGTGGCAGGTGGGGCAGGGGAAGGAGACGCGCAGTCCCTGGGGGCCGGTCTCGAAGATGTACGGGACGTTCGGGTCCGGGCCGGCCTCGGGGTGGTCCTGGGCGTACCGCCGGTCCTTGGCGTAGCGGCGGCGGCCCGTCCAGCCGGCGGCGGTCAGCGGTGGTCTGCGCAGATCGTCCAGCGCGCGCTGACGCCCCTTGGTGTACGCGGTGTAGGCCTGGGGGCTGGTGAACCACGGGGAGGGGTCCTCGTCGAAGGCGAACGCCCGCTTGGCCAGGACGTACCCGAACTCCTCCCGGGTCAGATAGCCGAGCTTCTGACGCGACGTGGCGTCCTCCCGGAACGCGTCCAGCAGCAGCCAGCCCGTGCCGAGGTAGGCCGTCGTCGTGTCGGTCAGGATCTCGTTGGCGCGGGTGCCGGGGAACTCAAGGCCGAGCCGGTGCAGCAGGACATGGGTGATCTCGTGCGCGAGCGCCGCGCCGATGTCCCTGCGGTGGGTGCGGAACCGGTCGTTCAGCTCGATGAAGTACTCCGGGCCCGCCGTCAGTTCCACGCTCGCCGCGTGCTCCATCGCGCGGAAGCCGACGATCATCCGGGCGTCGGGGAGGCGCAGGTGCTGGACCAGGGAACGCGCCACCCGCTGGGCTCCCAGATGCAGATCGTCCTCGTCCCCGAACGCGGCGTCGACGGGCGCGAGGCTGGTGGCGTAGGTCCGGACTCCGTCCGCCGAGAGCCGCCGGTAGAGCGCGGTGATCGCGGAGCGGACCGTGTCCAGATGCGGAAAGCCATGGGCGACGGGTGCGCCCGGAGGACGGTTCGTCACGCCGGAATCCCCCATCCGCGACGGTTGACGGACCTCCACTGTATGCCGGGCGGGGAGAGGGGCCGGAAAGGCGGTGGGCCGGGCGGGGAGAGGGGCCGGAAAGCCGCCGGGTGATCTTGGCCGAAAACTGCACCTTGTGTCAGCGGTCACTCGGCACCGATAATCGGAGTGTTCTTGTCGGGTACATGACCAATTCGGCTCCGTGCCGGAGGCTGTCACCCGGCAGGGGCACGCGCGCCGGACCGCGCAGCCCACGGCAACAACCCACTGCACGTCAGCACTTCCGGCTCCACGTACAGGGACTCCTGCACGGCAACGCGGTACGGCAACCTCCCACAGCAACCCCCCACACGAAATCCCCCCACGAAAGCAGGCATCTGTGAAGCTTCTGAGTGCGCTGAAAAGGTGTTCCGTCGCCATAGCCGCCGTCGCCCTCGCGACCGTCAGCCTCCAGCCCGCCTCCGCCGCCCCCCAGCCGATCGTCGGCGGGGAACGCGCCGAACAGGGCGAATTCCCCTTCATGGTCCGGCTCTCCATGGGCTGCGGCGGTTCGCTCTACACCCAGGACATCGTCCTCACCGCCGCCCACTGCGTGGACGGTTCGGGCGACGACACCTCGATCACCGTCACCGGCGGTGTCGCCGACCTCGAGTCGCCCGACGCGATCACGGTCAACTCCACCAAGGTCCTCCAGGCCCCGGGCTACAACGGCACCGGCAAGGACTGGGCGCTGATCAAGCTCGACAAGCCGATCGACCAGCCCACCCTGAAGATCGCCACCGACGCCACCTACGACGAGGGCACCTTCACCGTCGCCGGCTGGGGCGCCGACAAGGAAGGCGGCAGCCAGCAGCGCCACCTCCTCAAGGCCGACGTCCCGTTCGTCTCCGACTCCGACTGCCAGGGCGCCTACAGCAACCTCGTCGCCGACGAGGAGCTGTGCGCCGGCCTCCTCGACACCGGCGGCGTCGACAGCTGCCAGGGCGACTCCGGTGGCCCGATGTTCCGCAAGGACGACTCCGACGAGTGGGTCCAGGTCGGCATCGTCAGCTGGGGCCAGGGCTGCGCCCGCCCGGACTACCCGGGCGTCTACACCCAGGTCTCGCACTTCGCGGCCGACATCGCCTCCGCCGCCGACTCGCTCTGACCCGGTCGGAGCGACCGGCCGGCTCAGGCCTGATCCACCCGATCGTCGGGCGCCGACCCGCTGATCACGGCTGAACCACCCCGGGGGTGCCCGTTCGTACGGGTGCCCCCGGGCCCAGTTCCACCCACGGCTCGCCCGCGTCCTCCAGCTCCAGCACCCACACCTCGTTGGCGCCCTCGCGGAGCACCGGACCCGGCACGTACAGGATCCGCTGCGGGCCCGCCGACCAGTACCGGCCCAGGCAGAAGCCGTTCACCCAGACGAACCCGCGCGTCCAGCCCGGCAGTTCGAGCCCCGCATGGCCGAGACCCGCCGCGCCCTTTACCGAGAACGCCCCCCGGAACAGCCCCGTTCGCCCCGCGTCGCCCGCCCCCGCGGCGGCCTCCACCGGCCCGAACGGGACCGCCGCCACCGCGCCCGGCACCTCGAAGGCGTCCAGCCGCAGCCCCCGGGCCCGTACCCCGTGCAGGTACTGCCGCTCGTGCAGCACCCCGCCCGTGACCCCCTTCGGCTCACCCAGCCGCGGCCCGTAGTTGACCCGGCCCAGCGACTCCGCCCACAGCTCGACCTCCGCGGGCCCCGCCACCGGCTCCGGCAGCGTGCCGGACTCCTCGGTCAGCACCCCGGCCCGCACCCCGTCCACGTACACCACCGCCCTGTCCCGCAGCCCCGACGCGCCCAGCGGATACGCCTGGCGCGGCCCCGGCACCGCCACCCGGTAACGCACCAGACCCCGGTCCACGCCCAGCTCCTCGAAGGTCGGCGGCACCCCCGACTCCGTCTCCGGATCGCCCAGCGCCTCCGTCACGTCCCCGAGCCCCGCCCACCCGGTCAACTCCGCCCGCACCGGCCCGGCGAGACCCCGCGGCTCCGGCGGCAGCGCGGGCAACGGCCCCTCCGCGTACTCCTGGAGAACCTTCCGGAACAGGTGGAACTTCTCCGTGGCCCGCCCGTACTCGTCGACCGGTGCGTCGTAGTCGTACGACGTCACCGTCGGCTGGAACTCTCCGTCCTGCAGGGGGCCACCCCGGTTCGCCCCCGCCCAGCCCGCGAAGTTCGACCCGCCGTGCGCCATGTAGATGTTCACCGACGCCCCGCACTCCAGGATCTCCCGCAGCGCCCCGGCCGCCTCCTCCGCGTCGCGCAGCACCGGTTCGGCACCCCAGTGGTCGAACCAGCCGCACCAGAGCTCCATACACATCAACGGACCCTTCGGCTGATGCCGGCGCAGCACCGCGAAACCCTCCCGCGCCCCCGAACCGAAGTTCGCCGTCGCTAGCAGCCCCGGCACCGAACCCCCGGTCAGCATGTGGTCCTCCGGCCCGTCCGACGTGAACAGCGGGACCGTCACCCCGCACTCCCGCAGCAGCCCCGCCAGCCACTCCAGATACACCGCGTCGGAGCCGAAACTCCCGTACTCGTTCTCCGCCTGGACGAGGATCACCGGACCGCCCCGCACCACCTGCCGCTCCACCACCTGCGGCAGCAGCTCCCGGAACCACCGTTCCACCACCGCCCGGAACTCCGCGTCCCGGGTCCGCACCCGCCGCCCGAACCGGCCCGTCACCCACACCGGAAGACCGCCGTTCTCCCACTCGGCGCAGATGTACGGACCCGGCCGCACGATCGCCCACAGCCCCGCCCGCTCCACCGCGTCCAGGAACCGGCCGAGCGCCCCGACGTCCCGGAGCTCGCCCTCGCGCGGCTCGTGCAGATTCCACGGCACATACGTCTCGACGCAGTTCAGGCCCATCGCGGCGAGCATCGCGAGCCGGTGCCCCCACTGCTCCTCGTGCACCCGGAAGTAGTGCAGGGCGCCCGACAGCAGCCGTACGGGCTTCCCGTCGAACCGGAAGCCCTCGTCGTCCACGGTGAAGTCGGTCATGGCGCAGTTACGCTCCTGTGCTCGGCCGCACCCGGCGGCCCCCGGTCGATTGGTCCGACCACTGTCACCTCTGGCGCGCACCGGGTCCATGGACAAAGATCGCTGTTGATTGGACGCAACGGACCGGCGGCCGGGACCCGCCGGGACCGGAACCGAACCGGAACCGGAACGGCAACCGACGGACCACCTGGGAGGGGAAGACCGTGACCTACCACACCTGGATGCGCTTCTTCACCCCGAGCCCGCTCCACCACCGGCTGGGCCTCGTCTGCCTCGGCGTCGGCCTCCAGCACGGGGCGCTGCCCACCGTCGGGCCCCGCACCCTCGACCACCACGTCGCCGTGATCGTCAACTCCGGCACCGGCTGGTTCAAGGGCCCCGACGGCCGCCGCACCCCCGTCACCGGCCCCAGCCTCATCTGGCTGACCCCCGGCACCCCCCACCACTACGGCGCCGACCCCGGCACCGGCTGGGACGAGAGCTTCGTCGACTTCACCGGCCCCGCCACCACCACGTACACCGAACTCGGCTACATCGAACCCGACCGCCCCCTCGTCCCGCTCGCCGACACCGCCGCCCCGCGCGCCGCCGTCGGACGCATCGTGCGCGCCGCCCGCCGCGGCAACCCCCTCCTGGAGGTCGAGACCGGGGCCGCCGTCCACGAACTCCTCGTCTCCCTGCGCCGCGCCCGCGCCGACATCGGCCCCGACGGCGGTCCGGTGCTCCAGGCGCTCGCCCGCGACGCCTACCAGCCGCTCACCGTCGCCCAGCACGCCTCCCGGCACGGCATGACCCCCGCCGAACTGCGCACCGCCGTACGGCGCGGCGCAGGGTGCAGCCCCAAGGACTACCTGCTCGGGATCCGCCTCGGCCGGGCCAAGGAACTCCTCGCCGCCACCGACCTCCCGGTCGCCGCCGTGGCCCGCCGCGTCGGCTACGACGACCCCGCCTACTTCTCCCGGCTCTTCGCCCGCCGGGTTGGCACGGCCCCCGTCCGCTTCCGCGAACAGCAGGGCCGCAGCGTGCCCGGCGGCTGGAGCGACCAGGTGCCCGACCCCGACGACCCGCCGACGATCGGGCCGTGAGGACGGACGTCTAAGCTCGCTGACCATGAGTACGAGCGAGATCGACGCGACCGTCCGGGCCGAGCTGAACCGGCTGCGCGAGAGCATCGACAACATCGACGCCGCCGTCGTCCACATGCTGGCCGAACGCTTCAAGGCCACCCAGCAGGTCGGCCGTCTGAAGGCCGACCACAAGCTGCCGCCCGCCGACCCCGCCCGCGAGACCCGCCAGATCGCCCGGCTCAGGGAACTGGCCCAGAGCGCCAACCTGGACCCGGCGTTCGCCGAGAAGCTGCTGAACTTCATCATCGCCGAGGTGATCCGCCACCACGAGCGCATCGCCGAGGAGGCGGAGAACGGCCAGGTGGAGAGCGGCGAGGCGGAGAACGGCGAGGTGGAGAGCGGCCAGGAGGAGAGCGGCCAGGAGGAGAACGGCCAGGCACGGAACGTCTGAGCCGCTACCGGGACGACGGCCGGCGGAGCCCGGTCCGCCCCGCGCACCACGCGCCGAGCACCGCCCCCACGGCCGGCCCGAGCACGTACACCCACAGCCGCCCCGTGTCCCCGGCCAGCAGCGCCGGGCCGAACTGCCGCGCCGGGTTCGCCGATCCGCCGCTCAGCGGGCCGAGCACCCCGATGACCAGGGCCGTCGTCAGCCCCACCGCGTACGGGAGCACCCGGCGCCCGCCCGGCGACGCGAGCAGCACGGCGAGCATCAGCGTCGACCCCGCCAGGACCCCCGCCTCGGCCGCCAGGACCACCGCGTCGCCCCACGCCGGATCGGCCCGCACCGAGGCGTGACGGACCGGCGGGCGCCCGGCCGCCGGACCCCACACCAGCCCCGCGCACCACACCCCGGACACCGACCCGGCCAACTGGGCCACGGCGTACGGCACGACCTCGCGACCGGGGAAGACCCCGAGCCGCCACAGGGCGACGGTGACGGCCGGGTTCAGATGGCCGCCCGAGCAGCGGCCGGGCGGGGACAGCATCAGCAGGGCGAGCAGGATCCCGACGACGCCGCCCAGCACCGCCGGACGGGCGGCCGCCGACCCCGGGTCCGGCCCGACGAGCCACCGCACCGCCGTCACGATCAGGAACAGCAGCAGCGCGGTCAGCGCCGCCTCGCAGACCGCCCGCGGCAGCAGGGGAGCGGGACCGGCATCAGGCCCGTGCGGGGACTCCGGAGCTCGGTGACCGACCGTGGTGGGCCGGATCTCCGGCCCGGGTCTCGGAACGACAGGTTCGGGCGCAGGCGTGAGCGTCATGAGGGACGTCCTCGGTATTCGGTGTGCCGCGCCGAGGAGATGGTAAGCGGCAACAGCCCCCCCGGGGTATCCACCCGCCACGATCACGCCACCTGCCCGCCCGTCCGCCCAGGGAGAACCCCGCTGCGCCCGCCGTCCCCCGTACGGCAGCATGGGGCCATGTCCGTACTGACGCGCGACGAAGCGCAGACCCGAGCCCAGATCCTCGACGTGGAGCGGTACACGATCGCCCTCGACCTCACCACCGGCGAGGAGACCTTCGACTCCGCCACCGCCATCCGGTTCACCGCCCGCGTGGCCGGAGACACCTTCGTCGAGGTCAAGCCCGCCACCCTGCGCTCGATCAGTCTCGACGGACAGCCCCTGGACCCCGCCCTCCTCGACGGCAACCGCTACCCCCTCCCCGGGCTCACCGCCGGCCCCCACGAACTGCGCGTCGACGCCGCGATGCACTACTCCCGCACCGGCGAGGGCATGCACCGCTTCACCGACCCCACCGACGGCGAGACCTACCTCTACACCCAGCTGTTCATGGATGACGTCCAGCGCGTCTTCGCCGCCTTCGACCAGCCCGACCTCAAGTCCGTCTTCGCCATCGACGTCACCGCCCCCGAAGGCTGGACCGTCCTCGGCAACTGCGTCGCCGAGCACACCGGACAGGGGCGCTGGACCATCGCCCCCACCCCCCTCATCTCCACCTACCTCGTCGCCATCGCCGCCGGACCCTGGCACTCGATCACCACCGAGCACGCCGGACTGCCCTTCGGTATCCACTGCCGCCGCTCCCTCGCCCCGTACCTGGACGCCGACGCCGACGAGATCCTCGACATCACCCGCGCCTGCTACGACCGCTACCACGAGAAGTTCGACGAGCCCTACCCGTTCGACTCCTACGACCAGGCCTTCGTCCCCGAGTTCAACGCCGGCGCCATGGAGAACCCCGGACTCGTCACCTTCCGCGACGAGTTCGTCTACCGCTCCGCCGTCACCGACACCGAGCGCCAGACCCGCGCCATGGTCATCGCCCACGAGATGGCCCACATGTGGTTCGGCGACCTCGTCACCCTCACCTGGTGGGACGACATCTGGCTGAACGAGTCCTTCGCCGAGTACATGGGCTACCAGACCCTCACCGAAGCCACCCGATTCACCGACACCTGGGTCGACTTCGGCGTCGCCCGCAAGGGCTGGGGCTACGACGCCGACCAGCGCCCCTCCACCCACCCCGTCGCCCCCGACCCCGACGCCGTCCCCGACACCGCCTCCGCCCTCCTCAACTTCGACGGCATCAGCTACGCCAAGGGCGCCTCCGCCCTGCGCCAACTCGTCGCCTGGCTCGGCGAGAAGGACTTCCTGGCCGGCATCAACGCCCACTTCGCCCGCCACAAGTTCGCCAACGCCACCCTCGCCGACTTCATCGACAACCTGGCCTCCGCCACCGACCGCGACGTCCACGCCTGGGCCGGACAGTGGCTGCGCACCACCGGCATCGACACCCTCACCGCCGAGACCGGCACCCCCGCCCCCACCGAACCCTCCGGCCCCCCGGCGAACGGCAACGGCCAGTCCTGGGCCCTCACCGTCACCCGCGACGGCTCCCGCCCCCACCGCATCACCGTCGGCGCCTACGACCACGCCCTGGGCACCCAGGCGGGCCCCGGCCGCCTCGCGCTGCGCGACCGCTTCGAGATCGACGTACCCGGCGACGGGACACCCACGATCCGCCCCGGCCGCCGCCCCGCCCTCGTCGTCCTCAACGACGGAGACCTCACCTACGCCAAGATCCGCCTGGACACCGCCTCCTGGGACACCGTCCTCACCGACCTCTCCGGCATCCCCGACGCCCTCACCCGGGCCGTCCTGTGGAACACCGCCCGCGACATGGTCCGCGACGGCGACCTCGCCCCCGCCACCTACCTCGCGACCGCCCGCACCCACCTCCCGTACGAGACGGACCTCGCCCTAGTCCAGGGCGTCCTGTCCTTCGCCGCCGGCCAGGTCGTCGACCGCTGCACCATCCCCGAGGACCTGCCCGCCGCCCGCGCCACCCTCACCGACCTCTGCCGCGACCTCATCCGCCGCACCGAGGACGGCTCACAACCGGGCCTGCGCCTCATCGCCGTACGCCACTTCATCGACGCCGCCACCCAGCCCGACACGCTCCGCAGCTGGCTCGACGAGGGCACCGTCCACGGCGGGCCCGAGCTCGACCCCGAACTGCGCTGGCGCATCCTCACCCGGCTCGCCGTCCTCGGCGCCACCGACGAGACCGCCATCGCCACCGAACTGGCGGCGGACCCCAGCGCCACCGGCCGGGAAGGCGCCGCCCGCTGCCGCGCCGCCCTCCCCACCGCCGAAGCCAAGGCCGCCGCCTGGGACGCCCTGTTCACCGACGACACCCTGTCCAACTACCTCTTCACCGCCACCGCCCAGGGCTTCTGGCAGCCCGGCCAGGAAGACGTGACCGGCGACTACGTGTCCCGCTTCTACCCGGACGCCATCGCGCTCGCCGCCCGCAGGGGACCCGCCATCGCCGAGGCCGCCGGACGCTACGCCTTCCCGGTGTACGCCGTCGACCCCGAGAGCCTCGGCACCGGCCTCCGCGCCCTGGAGGACCCGGCCCTCACCCCGGCCCTGCGCCGCAAGCTCGTCGACCAGCTCGACGACCTCCGCCGCGCCCTCGCCGTGCGCACGTCGGCCACGGGCTGACCTCTCCTGACCTCTACGGGGTGTCCTGACGGCCCGGGCGAGCATCGTCCGGGCCGTCGCCGTCCGACCGCAGATCGGCCAGCAGCTCCGCCTGACCCGCCAGCACCCCGGTCAGAATCGTCCGCGCCACCCGCAGCAGCTCCGCCACCCCCGGATCGGCCAGCGAGTAGTGGACCGCCGACCCCTCCCGCCGGGCCGTCACCAGACCGGCCCGGCGCAACACCGCCAACTGCTGCGAGAGATGCGCGGCCTCGACCCCCACCTCGTTGAGCATCTCCGAGACCGCGTGATCGCGTTCACTGAGCAGTTCGAGCACCCGGATCCGGACCGGGTGCCCCAGCGTCTTGAAGAACTCCGCCTTCAAGCGGTACAGCGGCGTGCTCACCTGCGGCACCCCGTTCCGTACGGCGGGAGCCCGCCGCACCACTGCTGACCTGAACTCTTCTCCATGGGCTCATCCTCGCGCCTCCGCACCCCGGACGTGTACCCGAGGGTCACCGGAAGCCGCGCCGCAGCGGCAGAGTGACCCAGATGCTCTTGCCGCCCTCGTCGGCATCGCCCCGCACCACCGCTCTGCCGCCCAGACCACGGGTCAGCTCCATCACGGTCGCCAGCCCCCGCCCCGGCGCGATCCCGGCGGACGCGAACAGCGCCGGACGGTACGGATGACGGTCGTGCACGCCGAACGCGAACGTGTCCGGCCCGCCCGCGAACACCACCGTCACCTGCGGGGAGAGCGCCGCCGCATGACGCACGCTGTTGGCCACCAGCTCGCTGAGGATCAGCAGCGCCGGATCACGGCACGGCTCCCACGCCGCCACCCCCACTCCTCCAGCACCTGCTCGGTGGTCTCCCGGGCGACGCGCACAGCCCGCCCCGTCGCGGGCAGCGTCAGCACATGCCGGTACGGCAACGGATCGGGCGGCGTGAACATCACGCGGGCTCCCTGTCAGGGCGGAACGACCCGTACAGCATGTAGTGAATTGCATAAAACTGCAATTAACTCATTGAGCAGGCGGCTCTGCCCCGAGCGCCCGTCCGGGGCCGCCCCAGCACACCGGTCCCGAAATCGCACACCCATACCACCCCCACCCACCCCGCCCCGGCCCCACCGACCGCCAGTACCCCTTTCGAGTTCGAATCGTTGGGCTCTTCGGCCGCGCCACCCCAAACCAGGGACAAGCTGGCATGTCCACCCCCGCACACCCGAAGGACCACCCCACCCATGCCCACCCCGCCCCTCGCCGGAGGCACCGCAGGCCCCACCGCACTGCGCCCCCTCCTCGACACCGTCCTCACCGCACTCCACGACGGCGCGGCCCTCCGCGGCGGCCCCCTCCCCGCCGGCGGACCCGACACCGTCACCCCCCGCACCCGCACCGCCACCCACCCCCTCATCCCCGACCACGGCACCGGCCCCCACCACGCCCTGCGCGCCCTCGTCACCGCCCTCGCCCAAGGCGCCGCCGACCCCGCCCACCCCCACTGCACCGCCCACCTGCACACCCCACCCCTCGCCCTGGCAGCCGCCGCCGACCTCGCCGCCGACGCCCTCAACCCCTCCATGGACTCCTGGGACCAGGCCCCCGCCGCCGCCGCCCTCGAAGCCGACCTCACCAGCGCACTCGCCACCGAGATCTACCCCCACGCCCCCTCACCCGACGCCGTCATCACCACCGGCGGCACCGAAGCCAACCAACTCGCCCTGCTCCTCGCCCGAGAACGCCACGGCCCCGTACAGACCGTCTGCGGCACCAACGCCCACCACAGCATCGCCCGCGCCGCCTGGCTCCTCGGCCTCCCCGAACCCGTCGTCGTACCCGCCCCCACCGGCACCCTCGACCTCGCCGCCCTGGACGACGCCCTCACCGAACTCCACCGACCCCTCCTCGTCATCGCCACCGCCGGCACCACCGACACCGGCGAGATCGACCCCCTCGACGCCATCGCCGACCTCTGCACCACCCACGACGCCGAACTCCACATCGACGCCGCCTACGGAGGACCACTCCTCCTCAGCCCCACCCACCACCCCCTCCTCCACGGCCTCGACCGCGCCCACAGCGTCACCCTCGACCTCCACAAACTCGGCTGGCAGCCCGCATCCGCCGGCCTCCTCGCCGTACCCGAACACCACCACCTCACCCCCCTCCACCACCACGCCCCCTACCTCAACGCCGACGACGACACCGAAGCCGGCCTCCCCGACCTCCTCGGCCGCTCGCTGCGCACCACCCGCCGCCCCGACGCCCTCAAGATCGCCGTCACCCTCCAGGCCCTCGGCCGCACCGGACTCGCCGACCTCATCGACCGCACCATCGCCACCGCCCACCACCTCGCCGACCTCATCACCAAAACCCCGACCCTCGACCTCTACGACCACCCCACCATCAGCACCGTCCTCTTCCGCCCCACCGACGCCGACGACCACACCGTCGCCACCGTCCGCCGCACCCTCCTCCAACGCGGCCACGCCGTCCTCGGCCGCGCCCACGCCGAAGGCCGCCTCTGGCTCAAGGCGACCCTCCTCAACCCCCACACCACCCCCGAAGACCTCCAGGCCCTCCTGGACCTGGTCACCGGCACCACCACCGACCTCCTCACCAGCCCACCGGCACCGGAGGCCACCCCACAGACACCACCCGCACCGGCATAACAGACCCACCCCACCCCACCCTCACCCCACGGAAGGCGACACCCCCACGATGACCGACCGACCCGCCCACGAACCCGACCAGCCACACGACCTCGTCGGCATCGGCATCGGCCCCTTCAACCTCTCCCTCGCCGCCCTCGCCCACACCATCCCCGCCACCCCCGGCGACCCCCGCCCCCTCGCCGCGACCTTCTACGAACAACGCCCCGCCTTCCACTGGCACCCCGGCCTCCTCCTCGACGGCGCCAGCCTCCAAGTCCCCTTCCTCGCCGACCTCGTCACCCTCGCCGACCCCACCAGCCCCTGGAGCTTCCTCAACTACCTCCGCACCCGCGACCGCCTCTTCCCCTTCTACTTCGCCGAGCGCTTCCACATCCAACGAGCCGAATACGACGCCTACTGCCGCTGGGTCACCGAACAACTCCCCGGACTCCACTTCGGCCACCAGGTCGACGCCGTCCGCTGGAACACCGACCGCGCCCTCTTCGAAGTCGACTTCACCCAACTCGACCGCGACGGCGAAGCCGAAGCACTCGGCCGCGCCTACACCCGCCACATCGCCCTCGGCATCGGCACCGAACCCTTCGTCCCCGAACCCCTCAAACCCCTCGCCGAAGCCGAAGCCGTCCCCGTACTCCACTCCGCCGACTACCTCCGCCACCGCGAACGGCTCCTCACCGCCGACCACATCACCGTCATCGGCTCCGGCCAGTCCGGCGCCGAGATCTTCCTCGACCTCCTGCGCGCCCGCCCCGAAGGCGCCGAGAAGATCCACTGGCTCGCCCGCACCCAGGCCTTCGCCCCCATGGAATATTCGAAGCTCGGCCTGGAACACTTCACCCCCGACTACAGCCGCTACTTCCACGCACTCCCCGAATCCGCCCGCGACGAACTCGTCCCCCGCCAATGGCAACTCCACAAAGGCATCGACGCCGACACCATCGCCGCCATCCACGACGAGCTCTACCGCCGCACCCTCCACGGCGGCTGGCCCGACGCCACCCTCACCCCCGGCGTCCACGTCCGCACCGCCGGCCGCCTCGCCGACACCCGCGTCGAACTCCACCTCGAACACACCCAGCAAGGCACCCGCACCCGCCTCACCACCGACGCCGTCATCCTCGCCACCGGCTACCGCGAACGCCCCCTCGACGCCCTCCTCGGCGGCCTCGACCCCTACCTCCGCCGCGACGCCTCCCACCGCCCCCGCATCGACGACCAATACCGCCTCGTCCTCGACCCCACCGTCACCGGACACGTCTACGTACAGAACGCCGAACGCCACACCCACGGAGTCGGCGCCCCCGACCTCGGCCTCGCCGCCTGGCGCAGCGCCACCATCCTCAACAACCTCACCGGCGCCAACCCCTACCCCCTCCCCGAACGCACCGCCTTCACCACCTTCGGCCTCACCCCCCACCCCCCGGGCATCCCCGCCCAGAGCCCCGCACTCGTCCCCCTGAGCCAGACCCTCTAGCCCCCCCGGGACAACGAACGGCCCGGGCCCCCACAGAGGGAGACCCGGGCCGAACCAACCAACCAGCGCTACGGGAAGACCGGCGCCCCCTCACGCGTCAGCCGCCACCCCACCGAGGCGAAAGCCGCCGGATCCACCGAACCCTTCTCCCGCACCCACCCGATGATCGTGTTCCGGATCTCGTCCGAATCCGCCCACAACTGCCGAGCACCCGGCACATGCGGGAAGTTCCCCCCACCGCTCGCCCGGTAGTTGTTCACCGCCAACACGAACCGCGCCGCCGGATCGATCGCCTTCCCCTCGAACGACAACCCCACGATCCGCGAACCCGCCGGCTTCGCGATGTCGACGTCGTACGTCACACCCGACACCGCGTCGTAGTTGTAGTCCGGAATCCCCTCCGCGTTCGTCAACTTCGCCGTATCCACCGGACCACCCGCCGCCGTCCGCACGTAATACCGCGCCGAATACTCCAGATAGTCCTTCAACTGAGCACCCGTGATCAGCCGCGCCTCCAGCGTGTTCTCGAACGGATACAACCCCGCAGCGTCCTTGATCGTCACATCACCGGCCGGAATCCCCGCCGTACGCGAGAAACACGACGCCTGCGACAGCACCGGCAGCGCCGCGTACTCCCCGCCCGCCAGCGCCGCCTTCACCGTCTCCGTCTGCACCTGGTTGATCAGATCGATGATCGGCTCGTCCTTCCACGGCGCGTCCGCCGTCGACATCGCCACCACCGACGTACCGATCACCTGGTTGACGTACTCCACCACCTTGCGGTGCTCACGGCGCAGCAACGACGTCACCTCCGGATCCTCCGGCACCGTGTTGGAGTTCAACACCCGGGAACCGGCCCTCTCCACCGCCCAACGGCCCTTCTCCCACACCACATCGAAGTCGAACAGCGTCAGCCGCTGCCCCCACTTCGCCGGCTCCGACAGCACCACCTGCTTGCCGGTCTCCTTGTTCGTCACGAAGTGCTCCGCGATCTCCATATGCGCGTGCCCCACCAGAATCGCGTCGATCCCCGGCACCTGCTCCGCCACCAGAGCCGCCGCGTTCTCCACGTACGGCAACTGGTCACCCCACGACGACGTCCCCGAAGAACCCGAATGCGCCGACACGATCACCACGTCCGCACCCATCGACCGCAGCTTCGGCACCCACTTCGCCGCCTGCTCCTCCAGACCCGGGAACACCATCTTCCCGCCCACATTCGCCTTGTCCCAGATCGCGATACCGGGATTCGTCAGCCCCAGCACCGCCACCCGCACATCACGCCCGCACGGCGTGCGCATCCGCCTGATCACATACGGGGCGAACGCCGGACGCAGCGTCTTCGCATCCAGCGCATTCGCCCCCAGCAGCGGGAAATCGCACTGCTCCTCGAATTTCCGCAGCACCGGAATCCCGTAATTGAACTCGTGGTTCCCGAGCGCCGCCGCGTCGTAACCGATCGCGTTCATCGCCCGCGCCATCGGATGCACCGGACCACGCCGCGCCGTGATCGGATCGACCTTCGCGTAGTAGTACGACAACTGCGTGCCCTGGATCGTGTCACCCGCGTCGATCAGCAGCGTGTTCCGCCGCCCCTTCTCCCGGCGCACCCGGTCCACCAGCGTCGAGATCTTCGCCAGACCGACATCGTTGTGGGCGGAGTCGTCGTACTCCTTGTCCGTGAAGTAGTCCCAGTTGAAGACGTTCCCGTGCAGGTCCGTCGTGCCCATCACCGTGAACGAGTACCGCTTCGCAGGCCGCCCATGACCATGCCCGTGCCCTTGCCCCGCAGCCTGCGCCGCACCGGCCGAGCCCACCACCGCACCGCCCGCCATCGCCACACCCGCACCCGCGGCGGCCGAACGGCCCAGAAACGTCCTACGGTTCAACGGCATCTCTTCACTCCTCGTTCAGTACGGCAACGCGCGTAGATTCTGGCCCAGCACCCCACACCCGCAACACCCCGCGCAGGTTTCGATCCGATGACCACCCGACACACCCCCCGAGGCACCACCCGCCGTGCCACAGTGAACACATGACCGACACCCCCACCCCCGCACCCCACCCCTCCCACGGCACCCCCACCGCCCCCCGCGCCACCGTCCGCGGCGAAGCCCACCTCGAAGTCGACCCCGAGATCGCCCGCATCACCGTCACCCTCACCGCTCGCAACACCGACCGCCGCACCACCCTCGACGACCTCAACCGCCGCAACACCACCACCCTCGACCTCATCAAGGGCTACGGCGACGCCGTCGAAAAACTCGAAACCGGCACCCTCACCATCCGCCCCGAACTCGCCCGCCACGGCCGCGGCGAACGCATCCGCGCCTACCACGGCAGCATCCAACTCACCGCCAACCTCGGCGACTTCACTGTCCTCGGCGAACTCGTCGCCCGCCTCGCCGACCAGGAACTCACCCGCATCGACGGCCCCTGGTGGGCCCTGCGCCCCACCTCCCCCCACCACGCCGCCGCCGGCCGCCAAGCAGTCCAGGAAGCCCTCCAACGCGCCCGCGAATACGCCGAAGCCCTCGACACCCGCATCGACGCCCTCCTCGAACTCAGCGACACCGGCACCGTCGGCGGACCCACCTTCGCCACCGCGGCCTACGGAGGCGCCGGCGTCATGCGCTCCGCCCGCGCGGAAGCCGCCACCGACGCGGCCCCCGTCGACCTCGAACCCGTACGCCAGAACGTCGACGCCCAGGTCGAAGCCGCCTTCACCCTCATCCCGCCGAACCTCGGATAAACGCTCATCAGAGCACCCCGCCGCACAATTCAACACTTGTCAATAACCCTTCACTCAAAGGTTGTTGAGGTGTCATACGGAGCCAAATACCTACCCGTAGGTAAGGTTTAGGCTCGACGTATGCGCCGAGCGAAAATCGTTTGTACCCTGGGACCCGCAACCGACTCATACGACCAGATCAAGGCCCTGGTCGAAGCGGGAATGGACATCGCCCGCTTCAACCTCAGCCACGGCAGCTACGCCGAACACGAAGAGCGCTACCACCACGTGCGCAAGGCGTCCGAGGAAACCGGCCGCAGCGTCGGCATCCTCGCCGACCTTCAAGGCCCGAAGATCCGCCTCGGACGCTTCCGCGAAGGCCCCGTACTCCTTGAACGCGGCGACACCTTCACCATCACCGTCGAACCCCTCGAAGACCAGGGCACCGGCGACATCTGCGGCACCACCTACGACGGACTCGCCGCCGACGTCACCACCGGCGAACGCATCCTCGTCGACGACGGCCGCGTCACCCTCGAAGTCACCGACGTCGACGGACCCCGCGTCCACACCACCGTCATCGAAGGCGGCATGGTCTCCGACAACAAGGGACTCAACCTCCCCGGCGTCGCCGTCTCCGTCCCCGCCCTCTCCGAGAAGGACATCGACGACCTCCGCTGGGCCCTGCGCACCGGCGCCGACATCATCGCCCTCTCCTTCGTCCGCACCGGACGCGACATCGACGACGTCCACCGCATCATGGACGAGGAAGGCCGCCGCCTCCCCGTCATCGCCAAGGTCGAGAAACCCCAGGCCGTCGACAACATCGACGACATCGTCGCCGCCTTCGACGGCATCATGGTCGCCCGCGGCGACCTCGGCGTCGAAATGCCCCTGGAACAAGTCCCGATCGTCCAGAAGCGAGCCATCAAACTCGCCAAGCGCAACGCCAAACCGGTCATCGTCGCCACCCAGATGCTCGACTCGATGATCGACAACTCCCGCCCCACCCGCGCCGAAGCCTCCGACGTCGCCAACGCGATCATCGACGGCACCGACGCGGTGATGCTCTCCGGCGAGACCAGCGTCGGCAAATACCCCATCGAGACCGTGCGGACCATGTCCCGCATCGTCGAGGCCGCCGAGGAAGACCTCCTCGCCAAGGGCCTCCCGCCCCTCACCGAACGCAACAAGCCCCGCACCCAGGGCGGCGCGGTGGCCCGGGCCGCCGCCGAGATGGGCGACTTCCTCGGCGCGAAGTTCCTCGTAGCCTTCACCCAGAGCGGCGACACGGTGAAACGCCTCTCCCGCTACCGCTCACCCATCCCGCTCCTCGCCTTCACCCCCGACGAAGCCACCCGCGCCCAGCTCAACCTCACGTGGGGCGTCGAGACCTTCCTCGGCCCGAAGGTCGACTCCACGGACGCGATGGTCGCCCAGGTCGACGAGCAGCTCCTCCGCATCGGCCGCTGCGCGAAGGGCGACGTGGTCGTGATCACGGCCGGCTCCCCGCCCGGCGTCCCCGGCTCGACGAACCTGGTCCGCGTGCACCACATCGGCGAGGACGACAGCCCGAAGTAGGGCGGCTCAGTATTTCGGCCCGACGTGCGCATCCATGAGGGCTACGGATGCCCGTCGGGCTACGGAGATGTTGTAGGGCTTGCCCGCGCGCGTGCAGTGCGTCCAGGTGACGCCGAGCGCGTCGAGGGTGTCGGTGTAGAGGCGGCGGATGTCGTCGGAGACGTTGGTGAAGTAGTACCGGGGGTACTCGTACCGCCTGCGTTCACCCTGGACGATCCGGGTTGTCCAGTTCATGTTCCGGCAGCCGTCGGAGTGGATGAGCCCGCGGATGAAGTGCCACGGCTGCGCGCTGACGATCTGCCGCTGCCACCCTTCGAGGGCGATCGGCCGCTCGTGCTTCTTGCCCGGCCCGTGCTGAGGGAAGGCGCAGGCCCAGTGTTTGCTGTACGACTTCACTTCGACGCAGTTGTTCCTCCGGCGCCGTCCGGTGCTCGGCATGGGCATCACCTTCCGCATGGCCGACTCGACCTCGTCGATCACGCCCGGCCAGACGGCGTCGCAGAAGATCGACAGGTGATGCTGCTTCGGCTTCGACGTGATGTGCCCGTCACCGAGGTACAGCCCCAGTAAGTAGGCGTAAGCGGGGTGATCGAACTCCCGGTCTGTACACACGGGGCAGTCAGTGGGCGGTTCATACTGCACGCCGCGTCGCTTGCGGTCCTCGTGCAGCCACCAGCCCACAGTTCCGCGCGGCACGTTGAGGTGTTCGGCCACTGCCCGATTGGTAGTTCCGCTGCGCAGGAGTGCGAGCGCTTCGTCGCGTTTCGAGGGACTGTGCTGCTCCATGCAGCGCAGTTTCCTGCGACTCTCGAAGGCGTATGTCTGAATCGAAGGTGCGTTCACCGGCAAGGGTGAAGATCATCAAAACCTTGCTCAACCTTGGAATCGAAGGAGAAGTGCCCCGAGTCGGATTCGAACCGACGCTGTATGGGTTTTGAATCCATGGCCTCTACCGCTGGGCTACCGGGGCCCCTTCGAAACGAAGGATACCGAAGACCCTCCGTGCCTCAAACATACCGTAACTAGGTAGGCTCTTGGGAGCTCACCCCTGTCTTTACCGAGGAGCCCCGTGACCACCCCCGAGTCGCCCCAGCCCGTAGACGCCGTCGACGACGACAAGTCGCACGTCCCGCCGCTGACGACCCGCGTCGTCATCGCCGAGGACGAGGCACTCATCCGCCTCGACCTCAAGGAGATGCTGGAGGAGGAGGGCTACTCCGTCGTCGGTGAGGCGGGCGACGGGCAGCAGGCCGTCGAGCTGGCCCGGGAGCACAAGCCCGACCTGGTCATCCTGGACGTGAAGATGCCGGTCCTCGACGGGATCTCCGCCGCCGAGAAGATCGCCGAGGAGTCCATCGCCCCGGTCCTCATGCTCACCGCCTTCTCGCAGCGCGACCTCGTCGAGCGGGCCCGGGACGCCGGGGCCATGGCGTACCTCGTGAAGCCGTTCAGCAAGAGCGACGTCGTGCCGGCCATCGAGATGGCCGTCTCCCGGTTCGCCGAGCTGAAGGCGCTGGAGAGTGAGATCGCGGACCTGTCCCAACGGCTGGAGACCCGGAAGCTGGTGGACCGGGCCAAGAGCATCCTGCAGACGGACTACGGGCTCTCCGAGCCGGCCGCGTTCCGGTGGATCCAGAAGACGTCGATGGACCGGCGGATGTCGATGCAGCAGCTCGCGGAGGCGTTGATCGAGGACGCCGAGGAGAAGAAGAAGTCGGCGGAGTAGCCGCGTACAGGCAGCGGACGTACGCGCGTACTCGTACGCGACGAGAGAGGCCCGCACCCGGAACGAACCGGGTGCGGGCCTCTTCCGTACGGCAGGGGCGTCAGTCCTCGCCGAGGTACGCCTTGCGGACGGAGTCGTCGTGGAGCAGGTCCTGTCCGGTACCGGAGAGGACGATGCTGCCGATCTCCATCACGTGCGCGTGGTTGGCGAGCGAGAGTGCCGCCTGGGCGTTCTGCTCGACGAGCAGGATGGTGGTGCCCTGTTCGCGCAGTTCGGTGATGGTCGCCATGATCTTCTGCATCATGATCGGGGAGAGACCCATGGAGGGCTCGTCGAGCATGAGCAGCTTGGGCTGGGACATGAGGGCACGTCCCATGGCGAGCATCTGCTGCTCACCGCCCGAGAGGGTGCCCGCGGCCTGCTTTCGGCGTTCCCCGAGGATGGGGAAGAGGTCGTAGGCGCGCTGGATGTCCTTGTTGATCCCGTCGCTGTCCTTGCGGAGGAACGCGCCGAGGCGCAGGTTGTCCTCGATGGTCATGCGGGGGAAGATGTGGCGGCCTTCGGGGGAGTGGGCGAGTCCGAGCGAGACGACCTGGTGGGCCGGGACTCGGCGGAGGGACTTGCCGTTGAACTTGATCTGGCCGGCGAGCGGCTTGATCAGTCCGGAGAGGGTGCGGAGCGTGGTGGTCTTGCCGGCGCCGTTGGTGCCGATGAGGGTGACGACTTCGCCTTCTTCGACCTTGAACGAGATTCCCTTGACGGCCTCGATCTTGCCGTAGGCGACGCGCAGGTCCTCGACTTCGAGAAGTGCGGTCATCGGTCGGTCTCCTTGCTGGTGCTGTCGCCGTCGGTGGCCGCCGCCGGGGTGGCCGGGGTGGCCGCGGTGGTGTCCGATGCGGCGGCTTCGGCGGCTTCGACCTCGGCGACTTCGGCTGCGCCCGGGTCGCCCTCGAAGGGTTCGCCGAGGTAGGCGGCGACGACGCGTTCGTCGCCCTGGACCTCGGCGGCGGTGCCTTCGACGAGCTTTTCGCCCTGGACGAGACAGGCGACGCGGTCGCAGAGGTTGAAGATGAAGCGCATGTCGTGCTCGATGACGAGGACGGCGATGCCCTTGTCGCGGATGGCGAAGATGAGTTCTTCGGCCGCGCGGGTTTCCTGCGGGTTCATGCCTGCGGTGGGCTCGTCCAGGAGGAGGAGGCCGGGTTCGCTGGCGAGGGCGCGGGCGATCTCCAGCTTGCGCTGTTCGCCGTAGGGGAGGTTGCGGGAGAGGTGTTCGGCTTTGTTCTCGAGGCCGACGAATTCCAGCAGTTCCATGGCGCGGGCCTTGGACTCGGCTTCGGCGCGGTGGAAGCCGGGGCCGCGCAGGAGGGCGGACCAGAGGCCTTCCTTGGTGCGGGTGTGGCGTCCGACGAGCACGTTCTCCAGGACGGTCATGTTGGAGAAGAGCCGGATGTTCTGGAAGGTGCGGGCGATGCCGGTCGCCGTGATCTTGAAGGACTTGGCGGGAAGGACCGTGCCCTTGTAGCGGACCTCGCCCTCGGTGGGGATGTAGAGGCCGGTGAGGCAGTTGAAGAAGGTGGTTTTTCCCGCGCCGTTGGGGCCGATGAGGCCGACGATCTCTCCGGAGTTGACGGTGAGGTCGACCGACCGGACGGCGGTGAGGCCGCCGAACCGCATGGTGACGCCGCGGGCGTCGAGGACGGTCTCGCCGGGGGTGCTCACGGGGGTGGGCTCGGCGGTGGTGGTGTCGGTGGTCATCGTCAGGCCCCTGCCTTGGTGAGAGTGGCGGGTGCTTCTTCCTTCTCGTGGAACTCCAGCTGTTGGCGCCGGTTGGCGATGAGGCCTTCGGGGCGGAAGCGCATGAGGAGGACCAGGGCGAGCCCGAAGGCGAAGAGCTGGTAGTCGCTCATGAACTGGAGCTTGGCCGGGATGAGGAAGAGGAGGGCGCCGCCGACGAGCGGTCCGCTGATGGTGCCCATGCCGCCGAGGACGACCGCCGCGAGGAGGAAGGCCGAGTTGGGCGGGACTGCGTGGGCGAACTGGTACTGCTCGGGTGTCACGGTGTAGGTGACGTGGGCCTGGACGGCTCCGGCGAGTCCGGCGAGGGTGGCGCCGAGGGCGAAGGCGATGAGCTTGGTGCGGAAGCCGTTGATGCCCATGGCCTCGGCGGCGGTCTCGTCCTCGCGGATGGCGACCCAGGCGCGGCCGATGCGGGATTCGGCGCTGCGGCGGAAGACGACGACCACGATGAGCGTGACGAGCAGCATCAGGAAGAAGTAGTTGGCGAAGCGGCCGATGGTGAATCCGGCGATGCTGTGGGTGGCGCCGAAGTCGAACCCGAACAGGTTGAGGTTCGGGATGGAGGAGATGCCGTTGGAGCCGTTGGTGACGTCGGGGCCGGAGGTGCCGTCGAGGTTGAGGACGCCGATGCGGAAGATCTCTCCGAAGCCGAGGGTGACGATGGCGAGGTAGTCGCCGCGGAGTCGGAGGGTGGGGGCGCCGATGAGGACACCGAAGATCATCGAGGCGACGGCGCCGACGAGGATGGCCTGCCAGAAGGGCAGGTGGATCCCGAAGGGCGAGGTGGGGGAGCCGGAGACCAGGGCGGCGGCGTAGGCGCCGACGCCGAGGAAGGCGACGTAGCCGAGGTCGAGGAGTCCGGCGAGGCCGACGACGATGTTGAGGCCGAGGGCGACGGTGGCGAAGATCAGGATGTTGACGCCGATGGTTGCGTACTGGTCGTCGGACTGGGTGAACGGGAAGGCCGCGGCGGCGGCGAAGGCGCCGGCGAGGGTCACGTTGCGGTGGCGCGCGGTGAGGGTGGAGACGCGCTGGATGAGTCCGGCTTTGCCGATGGCGCCGAAGCCGAAGCCGGCCGTGATGAGGAAGCCGATGAACAGCTCGTCGTACTCGGTGGTGATGCCGTAGGTGAAGACGACCAGGCCGAGGGCGAGGACTACGACGACGATCAGGATCTCGGCGTAGGAGGGGAGCTTTTTGGCGGGGCGCGCGGGGCTGGTGGCGAAGGCGCCCTTGTAGACGCTCCAGTGGTTGCCGAGGGTGTGCTTGAACCGGCCGAAGGCGCTGTCCTCGGGGTCGGCGGGGGTGGTTTCGGGGCGCTCGTAGGGGAGTGAGCGGGTCCCGAGCCAGCCGATGAGGGTGGCCACGAGGGCGACGTAGGCGCCGGGTTCGAGGTTGGCGAAGCCGCCCAGCTGGACGCTGATGGCGATCATCGTGAACCAGGCGGTGGCGAGCCCGGCGTAGGCGGCGAGCCGCATCGCTGCGTCGGCGCCCTGCGGGGTGAGCCAGGTGAGGCCTTTGATCCCGTAGGAGGAGAGGCTGAAGAGGGTGAGGAGGGCTCCGCTGACGAGGACGAGCCACTGGAGGCCGCCGGGGTAGCCGTAGACGGTGAGGTCGCCGGGGAAGGCGGCGGTCCAGGTCCATGCGAGGAAGGCGGAGACGACGGTGAGTGCGCCGCCGGCGACGGCGGTGGGCCGTGCGGCGGTGGTGGGGAGGGTGAGGGGGCGGCGGGGTGAGGGGGTGGCCTGCGCCGGGGTGGTGGCCGTGGTGGTGTTCTGTGTGGTGGTCATGGTGGTCACGCCCTGTCCGCGACGCGCTCGCCCAGGATGCCTTGGGGCCGGAAGAGGAGCACGAGGATGAGGAGTACGAAGGCCCAGGCGTTGGCCCAGGACTGGCCGCCGAGCTGTTCGAGGCCGGGGACTTCGGAGATGTAGGCGGCGGCCATGGTTTCGGCGACGCCGAGGGTGAGGCCGCCGATCATGGCTCCGTAGATGTTGCCGATGCCGCCGAGGACGGCTGCGGTGAAGGCCTTGAGGCCGAGGAGGAAGCCCATGCGGAACTGGACTTCGCCGTACTTGAGGCCGTAGGCGACGGCGCCGATGGCGGCGAACGCGGCGCCGAGGGCGAACGCGACCACGATGATGCGGTCGGTGTTGATGCCCATGAGCTTGGCGGTGTCCGGGTCCTGTGCGGTGGCCTGCATGCCGCGGCCGGTGCGGGTCTTCATGACGAAGTAGCCGAGGAAGGCCATGGACAGGGGTGCGGCGATGAGCAGGAAGACGTCACCGGTCTGGATGGTGACCGGGCCGAGCTCGAAGGGGCCGCCGGGGATCTCGGGGAAGGTGCGGGCGGACTTCGCGCCGGGGTACCAGGCCCAGACGGCCTGCTGGAGAGCCAGCGAGAGGCCGATGGCCGTGATGAGCGGTGCGAGGCGTGGGCCGCCGCGTAGCGGACGGTAGGCGAATCGTTCCGCTCCGACCGCGATGGTGGTGGCGACGATGATCGCGCCGATGATCATGAGGGGGAGTGCGAGCAGCACGTTGGTGCCGCTGGGAAGTATGAGCCAGACCGTGAGGGCCCCGAAGCCGCCGGTCATGAAGATCTCGCCGTGGGCGAAGTTGATGAGCTGGACAATGCCATAGACCATCGTGTAGCCGATGGCGACGAGCCCGTACATCGATCCGAGTAGCAGGCCGTTGACCAGCTGTTGCGGCAGTTCGTTCACCGCGGGTCCTCCGTGTCTTTCGCCGGATATAGAGCGGCGCGGGGCGCTTGGTGCGGCGCCCCGCGCTGCTGGTGGTGGTTCAGGCTGGTGGGTTCAGCTGGTCAGCTGGTGAGCTCGCCGGACTTGACGGCGGCCCAGTTGCCGTCCTTGTACTCGTAGACGGTGAGCTGCTTGTTGGTGGTGTCACCGAACTCGTCGAAGGAGACCTTGCCGGTCACGCCTTCGAAGTCGACCTTGCCGGTGGCCTCGGCGACCTTCTCGCGGGCGTCGCTCGGGAGCTTGCCGTCGTTGGCCTCGACGACGGCCTTGACGGCCTCGATGACGGCCCAGGCGGCGTCGTAGGAGTAGCCGCCGTACGCCTCGAAGGGCTCCTTGTAGCCGGCCTTCTTGTAGTTCTCGACGAACTCCTTGGCGGACGGCAGGGTGTCGATCGGGGCGCCGACGGAGGTGGCGAGGTCGCCCACGCCCTCCGCGCCGGAGAGCTTGATGTACTCGCCGCTGTAGATGCCGTCGCCGCCGACGAGCGGGATCTTGGCTCCGGCCTTCTTGATCTGCTTGCTGAGCGGGCCGGCCGCGGGGTACTCGCCGCCGTAGTAGACGACGTCGGCGCCGGCGCTCTTGACCTTGGTGGCGACCGAGGAGAAGTCCTTGGTCTCGGGGTCGATGTGCTCGGTGCCGACGACCTTGCCGCCGAGCTTCTCGAACTCGGCCTTGAAGGTGCCGGCGAGGCCGGCGCCGTAGGTCTTCTTGTCGTCGATGACGAAGACCTTCTTCTTCTTGGCGTCGTTGAAGAGGTACTGCGCGGCGAACGGGCCCTGGACGGCGTCGGTGGTCGCGGTGCGGAAGTAGGAGGCGAACGGACGGACCTTCTCGCCGCCGTTCCAGTTCTGGCCCTGGGTGAGGGAGGGCGAGGTGTTGGCGGGGGAGACCTGGACGAGCTTCGCGTCGGCCAGGACCTTCTGCATGGACTCGCCGACGGAGGAGTTCAGCGGGCCGACGACACCGAGGACTTCCTTGTTGGCGACGAACTTGCTCGCGTTCTGCTGGCCGGAGGAGGGCTGCGCCTGGTCGTCGAGGGCTTCCACCTTGAAGGTGATGCCGTCGACGTGCTTGGTGGCGTTGGCCTGCTTGGCGGCGAGGTCGGCGGAGTTCTTGATGCCGAGGCCGAGGGCGGAGAGGTCGCCGGTCAGCGGGGCGTCGATGCCGATGACGACGGTCTGCGTGCCGCCGCCGGTACCGCTGTCGCCGCTGTTCTTGTCGTCGCGCGACCCGCAGGCGGTGAGCGTCAGTGCTCCGGTGGTGAGCACTGCGGTGAGTATGAGCAAAGAACGGTGTCGCACGAGAGGGTCCTTTCCCTGGCGCGGCGCTCCTCGGGCATGAGGTGCCGTGATCATCGCCGGGCCGTACTGGGTTTGGTACAGGGCCGTGCAGCAGACGCGCCCGGCGGCGCGGTGACTGGCCGTGACTCTAAGCGCAGGCGAGGGCCATAGGGATGGGTCGGCTGTGGATGTGACTCTCTTGTTATGCCCTTGAGGAAGGCTTGAGGTTCCTGTGAGGGGATGTGCGGGTTTCGCCTGGACTGAGCATTGCCCACATGGTGAGAACACGCAGCTCTGCTAAGGGGCTTGGGGTGATCTTGGTGCTGTCGCGCGGGTCGGGGCGCGAAGGGGGCGGGGGGAGGTCGGCCGGGGGTGCGAGGGGTGGGGGTGCCGGATTTTTCGTGTATTGCGCAAACGTTACGCAGTGTTACATGTGTGGGATATGTGTGCTGCGTCGCCGGGTCGGTGTCGTCGTTGAAGCAGGTCATGGAACGGGTGTCGCCGTCAAGGGTGTTGACCGCGTGTTTCCATCAACTTCCGGTGGCTGCTTCGGATATGGGGACGCGCGGTCCGGAATTCGGTGCGCCGGTGGCGGGGGGTGCGCCGGAGTCGTGGCGCGGTTGCGGAGGGTGGTCGGCGGGCGGCGGGGCCGGTGGCGTACGGGGTGCGAGGGTCGCCGGTACGGCGAACGGCCTGCCGACGTGGGTCGGCAGGCCGTTCTGTGTGCTTGTGGCGGGTCAGCTGTGTGCTTGTGGCGGGTCAGCCCGCTTCGGGCTTGGGGGCGTCGCGCAGCAGGCAGGTGAGGCGTGCGGTGCAGACCCGCTTGTCCTGGTCGTCGGTGATGACGATCTCGTACGTGGCGGTGGAGCGGCCCCGGTGTACGGGGGTGGCGACGCCGGTGACGAGGCCGTTGCGGACGCCCCGGTGGTGGGTGCAGTTGAGGTCGACGCCGACGGCGATCTTGTTCGCGCCGCCGTGGAGCATGGAGCCGATGGAGCCGAGGGTCTCGGCGAGGACGGCGGAGGCGCCGCCGTGCAGGAGGCCGTAGGGCTGGGTGTTGCCCTCGACGGGCATGGTGCCGACGACGCGGTCGGCGGCGGCCTCGACGATGGTGACGCCCATGCGTTCGCCGAGGTGGCCGGCGGAGAAAAGGGCGGGCAGGTCGATGCCGAGTGCCGCGTACTCGTCGATGACCTCCTGCGGGAAGAGGGGTGCGGTGTGCTCGCCCATGGATCCTGCTCCGTTCGTCTGCTGCGCCGGCTCGTTGCTGTCTGCACTGTTCTTATCAGACGGCTGAGCGTGCGCTTAGGGGGTGGCGGTTCTCAGTCGCTGTCGGAGGTGCTCCGGGGCTCCTCGAAGCGGATGACGACGGACTTGCTGGCCGGGGTGTTGCTGGTGTCGGCCGTGGAGTCGAGGGGGACCAGGACGTTGGTCTCCGGGTAGTAGGCGGCGGCGCAGCCCCGGGCGGTGGGGTAGTGGACGATGCGGAAGCCTTCCGCGCGGCGTTCCACGCCGTCCTTCCACTCGCTGACGAGGTCGGTGTACGCGCCGTCGGTGAGGCCGAGGGCGGCGGCGTCCTCGGGGTTGACCATGACGATGCGGCGGCCGCCCTTGATGCCCCGGTAGCGGTCGTCGAGGCCGTAGATGGTGGTGTTGTACTGGTCGTGGGAGCGCAGGGTCTGCAACAGGAGCCTGCCGTCGGGGAGTTCGGGGTACTCGACGGGGGCGGAGGTGAAGTTGGCGCGGCCCGTGGCGGTGGGGAAGCGGCGCTCGTCGCGGGGGGCGTGCGGGAGGGCGAAGCCGCCGGGGTGGGCGGCGATGCGGGTGTTGAAGTCCTGGAAGCCGGGGACGACGCGGGAGATGCGGTCCCGGATCGTGGAGTAGTCCCGCTCGAAGGTCTCCCACGGTGTGCGGGAGCCGGTGCCGAGGACCGCGCGGGCGAGGCGGGCGACGATGGCCGGCTCGGAGAGCAGGTGGGGGCTCGCGGGGGTGAGGTTGCCGCGAGAGGCGTGGACCATGCCCATGGAGTCCTCGACGGTGACGAACTGCTTGCCGGACGCCTGTACGTCCTTGTCGGTGCGGCCCAGTGTCGGGAGGATCAGGGCGCGGGCGCCGGTGACGGCGTGGCTGCGGTTGAGCTTGGTCGAGACGTGGACGGTGAGGCGGGCGCGGCGCATCGCGGCCTCGGTGACGGTGGTGTCGGGGGTGGCCGCGACGAAGTTGCCGCCCATGGCGAAGAAGACCTTCGCCTCGCCGTCGCGGAGCGCCTGGATGGAGCGCACCACGTCCATGCCGTGGTGGCGGGGCGAGGTGATGCCGAACTCCTTGTCGAGGGCGTCGAGGAAGGCCGGTGCGGGCCGTTCGAAGATGCCCATGGTGCGGTCGCCCTGGACGTTGGAGTGGCCGCGCACGGGGCAGACCCCGGCGCCGGGGCGGCCGATGTTGCCGCGCAGCAGAAGGAAGTTGACCACTTCGCGGATGGTGGGCACGGAGTGCTTGTGCTGGGTGAGTCCCATGGCCCAGCAGACGATGGTGCGCTCCGATGCGAGGACCAGGGTGAGCGCCTGCTCGATCTCGGCGCGGGTGAGGCCGGTGGCCTTCAGTGTCTCGTCCCAGTCGGCGGCTTCGGCGGCCTTGGCGAACTGCTCGTGGCCGTGGGTGTGTTCGGCGACGAACGCGGTGTCGACGGCGCCCTCGGTGGCCAGGATCAGCTTGTTGAGGAGGCGGAAGAGGGCCTGGTCGCCGCCGATGCGGATCTGCAGGAAGAGGTCGTTGAGCGGGGTCCCCTTGATCATGCCCTGCGGGGTCTGGGGGTTCTTGAACCGCTCCATGCCGGCCTCGGGCAGCGGATTCACCGAGATGATCTTCGCCCCGGACTGCTTGGCCTTCTCCAGGGCGGACAGCATCCGGGGGTGGTTGGTGCCGGGGTTCTGGCCGGCGACGATGATCAGGTCGGCCTGGTGAAGGTCCTCCAGGGAGACGCTGCCCTTGCCGATGCCGATGGTCTCGGTGAGCGCCGAGCCGGACGACTCGTGGCACATGTTGGAGCAGTCCGGCAGATTGTTGGTGCCGAACTCGCGGGCGAAGAGCTGGAGGAGGAACGCGGCCTCGTTGCTGGTGCGGCCGGAGGTGTAGAAGAGGGCCTCGTCGGGGGAGCCGAGCGCGGTCAGCTCCTCGGCGATGATCGCGAACGCCCGGTCCCAGGTGATCGCCTCGTAGCGGTCGGCGCCCTCGGGGAGGTACACCGGCTGGGTGATCCTGCCCTGCTGGCCCAGCCAGTAGCCGCTGCGCTCCGCGAGGTCGGCGACCGGGTGCGCGGCGAAGAAGCCGGGGGTGACGCGGCGCAGCGTCGCCTCCTCCGCGACGGCCTTCGCGCCGTTCTCGCAGAATTCGGCGGTGTGCCGCTTGTCGCCCTCGGGCCAGGCGCAGCCGGGGCAGTCGAAGCCGTCCTTCTGGTTGACCTTGAGGAGGGTCTGCGCGGTGCGGCGCACGCCCATCTGCTGCCTCGCGATGCGCAGGGAGTGGGCGACGGCGGGCAGCCCGGCGGCGGCGTGCGGGGCCGCTTCGACCTGTGGGGCGTCCTGGACCGGGTCACCGGTCGGCGGCTTGGTGGCCATGATGCTGCTCCCCTTCGAGCGCTCTTCCACGTGGCGGCGTACTCATGTTCATGTCCTCACCATCGATCCTGTCACGGCCCCGCGGAAGTCGTGCCGGTCCGGATTGTCAGTGGTCCGTGGCAGGATCGGGGGCGTGGCTGAGACGGCATCGAAGAAGACGGCAGACAACCGACCGCGCCTGCTCCTCATGGACGGGCACTCCCTGGCGTACCGGGCGTTCTTCGCCCTGCCCGCGGAGAATTTCACGACGGCGGTGGGGCAGCCGACGAACGCCGTGTACGGCTTCATGTCGATGCTGGCGAACACCCTGCGTGACGAGGCCCCTACGCACTTCGCGGTCGCGTTCGACGTGTCCCGCAAGACCTGGCGGGCGCAGGAGTTCCCGGAGTACAAGGCGAACCGCTCCAAGACCCCCGACGAGTTCAAGGGGCAGGTCGAGCTGATCGGCGAGCTGCTGGACGCGATGCACGCGGACCGGTTCGCGGTGGACGGGTTCGAGGCGGACGACGTCATCGCGACGCTGGCGACCCAGGCCGAGGCGGCCGGGTTCGAGGTCCTGATCGTCACCGGCGACCGCGACTCCTTCCAGCTGATCACGGACAACGTGACCGTGCTGTACCCCACCAAGGGGGTCTCCGAGCTGACCCGGTTCACCCCGGAGAAGGTCGTCGAGAAGTACGGGCTCACCCCGCAGCAGTATCCGGACTTCGCCGCCCTGCGCGGCGACCCGTCGGACAACCTCCCGGGCATCCCCGGCGTCGGTGAGAAGACGGCCGCGAAGTGGATCAACCAGTTCGGTTCGTTCGCCGAGCTCGTCGAGCGGGCCGAGGAGGTCAAGGGCAAGGCCGGTCAGAATTTCCGCGACCACCTGGACGCGGTGAAGATGAACCGGGTGCTGACCGAGATGGTCCGGGACGTGGAGCTGCCCAAGACCCCGGCCGAGCTGGAGCGCGCCCCGTACGACCGCACGGCGGTCACCGGCGTCCTGGACATACTGGAGATCCGCAACCCGAGCCTGCGTGAGCGGCTCCTCGCCGTCGACCCGGGGGCGGCCGAGGCCGAGCCGCCCGCGCCCGCCGCCGGGATCGAGCTGGACGGGGCCGTGCTCGGCTCCGGCGAGGTCGCCGGCTGGCTGGAGGCGCACGGTGCGCAGCCGCTCGGCGTCATGACGGTCGACACCTGGTCGCTCGGGGCCGGCACGGTCACCGAGATCGCGCTCGCCGCCGCCGACGGGGCCGCCGCCTGGCTGGACCCGACACAGCTGGAGGAGGCCGACGAGCGGGCGTTCGCCGCCTGGGTGTCGGACCCGGCGCGCCCGAAGGTCCTGCACAACGCGAAGAACGTCATGCGGGTCCTCCCCGAGCACGGCTGGCAGCTCGAAGGCGTCACCATGGACACCGCGCTCGCCGCGTATCTGGTGAAGCCGGGCCGCCGGTCCTTCGCCCTGGACGCGCTGGCCGTGGAGTATCTGGGCCGCGAGCTGGCCCCGGCCGCCGCCTCCGACGGACAGCTCGCCTTCGGCGCCGACGACCGGGCCGAGCAGGACGCCCTGATGGCCCAGGCCCGCGCCGTCCTCGACCTGGGCGACGCGTTCACCACCCGGCTCAAGGAGGTCGGCGCGGCGGAGCTGCTCCACGACATGGAGCTGCCGACCTCCATCCTCCTGGCCCGCCTGGAGCGCCACGGCATCGCCGCTGACCGGGCCCATCTGGAAGGCATGGAGCAGCAGTTCGCCGGGACCGTGCAGCAGGCGGTGAAGGAGGCGCACGCGGCGGTCGGCCGCGAGTTCAACCTCGGATCGCCCAAGCAGCTCCAGGAGATCCTCTTCAACGAGCTGGGCCTGCCGAAGACGAAGAAGACCAAGACGGGATACACCACCGACGCGGACGCGCTGGCCTGGCTGGCCGCGCAGACCGAGCACGAGCTGCCGGTCCTGATGCTCCGCCACCGCGAGCAGGCCAAGCTGCGGGTCACCGTCGAGGGCCTGATCAAGACGATCGCCGCCGACGGCCGGATCCACACCACGTTCAACCAGACGGTCGCGGCGACCGGCCGGCTCTCCTCCACCGACCCGAACCTGCAGAACATCCCCGTCCGCACCGACGAGGGCCGGGCGATCCGCCGGGGCTTCGTCGTCGGCGACGGCTTCGAGACGCTGATGACGGCGGACTACAGCCAGATCGAACTGCGGGTCATGGCGCACCTCTCCGAGGACGCCGGTCTCATCGAGGCGTTCACCTCCGGCGAGGACCTGCACACCACGGTCGCCTCGCAGGTCTTCGGCGTCGAGAAGGACGCGGTCGACGCGGAGATGCGCCGCAAGATCAAGGCCATGTCCTACGGGCTGGCCTACGGCCTCTCCGCGTTCGGCCTCTCGCAGCAGCTGAACATCGACCCCGCCGAGGCCCGGGTGCTGATGGACACCTACTTCGAGCGGTTCGGCGGGGTACGGGACTATCTCCACCGGGTCGTCGAGGAGGCCAGGGCCACCGGCTACACGGAGACGATCCTCGGCCGCCGCCGCTACCTCCCCGACCTCAACAGCGACAACCGCCAGCGCCGGGAGGCCGCCGAGCGCATGGCGCTCAACGCCCCGATCCAGGGCACCGCCGCGGACATCGTGAAGGTCGCGATGCTCCGCGTGGACAAGGCGCTGACCGAGGCCGGGCTGACCTCCCGGATGCTGCTCCAGGTCCACGACGAAATCGTCCTGGAGATCGCGAAGGGCGAGCGGAAGCAGGTCGAGGAGATCCTGCGCCACGAGATGGCGAACGCCGTCGAGCTGCGCGCCCCGCTCGACGTCTCCGTCGGCGTCGGCAAGGACTGGGAGTCCGCCGCGCACTGAGTTACGGACACCAGGGGCGGGCCCGGAACCATGGTTCCGGGCCCGCCCCTTGCTCTCTGCCGCTAACCCCGGCCGGCCGGTGCCTCTGTACGGGGTTCCTCCGGTACGGACACGGGCCCGCCGGGTCCCCGCGTCCTCCGCCGCAGCAGCATCCACACCCCGTACAGCAGCAGTCCGGCCGCCAGCCCCGCGCCCGCGCCGAAGCAGGCCGTGGGGATGATGTCGAGGGGGCTCTCCACCCGGCCGAAGTGCGCGTACCAGCGGGCGCACCGGTGGACGACACCGGCCAGTACGCACAGCGCCAGCAGACCGAGCGCCCCGCGCCGCTCGCGGCGGCCGAGCACCGGCACCTCCACGGGCACGGGGGCGGTCGTGGTCCGGCGCAGCCCGGTGGCGACGAACCAGCCGATGACCACGAGGGCCAGCGCCGAACTCCCGTACTGCACGAACTGGAACACCGGGAAGCCGCCGACGCTCCGGTTCAGGAACGGCAGCAGCTCCGTGCCCCACCGGCTGTGGTGGGTGAACGCGTCCCACACCACATGCGTGGCCGCGCCCAGCGCACCCGAGACGGCGAACCACAGCCAGGCGGAAGGACCGAACGAGGCCCGCGTCCACCGCTGCCCCCGGACGAACGCGTGCACCCGGCCCCGTACCCGTACGGGCAGCAGCGCCACCAGCGGCTCCCGCAGCAGCGCCCACACCGCGACCAGCACGGCGGCTATGGCCACGTTCACCGTGAGGACCCCGGCGAAGGTGTGCGTGAACGACCCGAACTCCATCGCCCCGGGGACCACCGTGTCCGCGAAATAGGTGATGTCGGGCGCGAACGAACCGGCGACGAGGGCCGAGGGGAACAGCGGCCACCGGCCGGTCCCGTTCCGGCGGATCGCCGGGAGCACGGCGGCTGCATGACTGAGCGTGAACGGCATGGCGGCAAGTATGCGGGACCGCCGGGGCACCCTTCCGTGGCCCGCCGGACAACGTGCGCCACCACGTGCGCCCGCGAACGTGAAAAAACAGTAAGAAGCGGTCAGCCCTCGGTGCCTGGGCGACAGAAGGTGCCGTAGGGTCGCTGGAGTCGTTGCGCTGGGGAGCGCGAGCAGCCTTCGAGGGGGAGGGACCGGAACGTATGGCAGCGCACATGCGCCGACGTCTGCGCAAGGGAGCCACGACCACCGCGATAGCGGCGGCCGCCGTTGCGGCACTCGCGGCCTCGCAGGCGCCCGCGGCGACCCTGGCCGACGGATCCGCGGGCAGCGGCGATCCGAAGGCGGCGGGCGAGGACACCGCGAGCGGCGAGACCGATGGCGCCGCCACCGGCAACTCGCCCTACTACACGGACCTTCCGCCCCTGGTCACACCCGACCGGCCCGGTTCGTCCAGCGGCCTTCCGGCGGCAGGCAGTGCGGAAGCGGGCATTCCCGCCTCGGTCCTCGCCGCCTACAAGCAGGCCGAGCGGACCGTCGCGACCACCGACCCCTCCTGCCGGCTGCCCTGGCAACTCCTCGCCGCGATCGGCAAGGTCGAGTCCGGCCAGGCCCGCGGCGGCCGCGTCGACGCGAACGGCACCGCCAGCCCCCGCATCCTCGGCCCGGCCCTCAACGGCCAGGGCTTCGCGCTGATCAAGGACACCGACGGCGGGGCGTACGACGGCGACGCGGTCCACGACCGCGCGGTCGGCCCGATGCAGTTCATCCCCTCGACCTGGGCCTCCTGGGGTCAGGACGCCAACGGCGACGGCCGCAAGGACCCCAACAACATCTACGACGCGGCGCTCGCCGCCGGCCGCTACCTCTGCGCCAACGACCGGGATCTGGCCCTGGCCGCCGACCTCGACCAGGCCGTACTGAGCTACAACCGGTCGACGGAGTACCTGCGCACGGTCCGCTCCTGGTACTCCTACTACCAGCGCGGTACGCACGAGATCCCCGACGGCACCGGCACGCTCCCCAGCACCCCGAGCACGCCCACCCCGAGCCCGCGTCCGGGCACCGGTTCGGGCCCGAGCGCCACCCCGAGCCCGTCTCCCTCCCCGTCCAAGCCCGGCGGCAAGCCGAGCCCGGACCCCACGAAGCCCGGTGGCGGAGGCTCCACCAGCCCGACGCCGAAGCCGCCGACCCCCAAGCCCACGCCGCCGTCCGAGACCTTCGGCTCCCTGGAGAACGCGGGCACAGGCCCGCTGCGCGCCACCGCGGGCCAGGCGTTCGACGAGCGGGTCTCCGTCCGCGCCCGCAACGCGCTCGGCGCCCCGCTCGCCAAGGTGCCCGTCACCTTCACCGTCACCGGCGGCACCGGCACCCTCTTCGCCGGCGGCAAGAAGACCGTCATGGTACGGACCGGGGCCGACGGCACCGCCACCGCGCCCGAGCTCCAGGCCGGCGAGAAGGCCGGGGAGTTCACCGTGACCGCCGTCGCGGGCACCGGCCGGCCGCGCACCCTGACGTACGCGGCGACCGTCACCGCCCGCCAGGCCGACGCGATCGCCCGTACCGACGAGAAGGCGCTCGTCGCCGCCCCCGGTGAGAAGTTCGCGGACGCCGTCACGGTCGAGGCGACCTACAAGGACGTCGCGGCGGCCGGAGTGGCCGTCACCGCCACCATGGTCAAGGACCGCCTGGGCGTCATCGACAACGACAAGGGCCCCTACTTCAAGGACGCGGACGGCGAGCCGGTCCGCACCCTCACCGGCCTGACGACGGACGACGAGGGGCAGCTGCGGCTCCCGGAGATCTTCGCCGACGACAACGAGGGCACGTACCTGCTGCGCCTCACCACCGAGGGCGGCGCCTCGGTCGTCATCGAACTCACGGTCAAGGCCACGGAGGAGACGACTCCGGAAGAGCCGGCACCGGGCGGGACGACCGCTCCGGAACCGGCCGAGACCCCCGACGCGACGGAGCCCCCCGCGGCCATCAAGCCCTGACGCCGCCCCACCGCACGACCACCGCACAGCCCCTCGGCCCGGCCGAGGGGCTGTCCGCTTCTGTTCTCATCTCGCGCCCCGGTTGCTACGGTGCCCCAGCCCTGACGGCCCATCAGGCCGCCGTCGCCGGACCACCGCCCCGGGAGGCCGAGCATGCGTGCCCTCGTCGCCGCCGCCATCGGACTGGCCGCCGCCCTCGCGCTCGTGTTCACCGTCTCCGCCGTCGGTTCCCCGGCCGGGGAGACCTCGCCGAAACCCCTGCTGACCACCGTCCCGGGACCGAAGAGATAGCCGCCGCAGAGGGAAGAGGTCACCACCATGCGCCGCCGAGCCGGTCTCGTACTCCTGGCCTTCGCCGTGTTCTTCGCCGCCCTGTCACCCCTGCTGCGCTGGTACGCCTTCCCGCGCCTGGCCAAGATCCCGCCGAGCCAGTACCAGGAAGTCGTCCTGGAGGCGAAGCCCGCCGTCCTCCTCGACTACTCCACCCTCAAGGCGAAGAAGGTCGAGAAGGTCACCATCGTCCAGACGCTCAAGGGCAATGTGGAGGAGTCCGAGAAGATCGAACGCAGCGCCGGACGCGACGTCGTCGTCTGGGACGCGCTCTCCTACATCGAGGGCCCCGACGGCAAGACGGTCTCCGCCATCCCCGAACGCTACATCTTCGACGCCCACACCCAGGCCCCCGTCAACGCCACCGGCGAGATGGTCGACGGCGACCCGGTCCGCCGCGAGGGCATCGAGTTCAAGTGGCCCTTCCTCACCGAGAAACGGGACTACCAGTACTTCGACGCCCAGACCCGCACCACCGCCCCCATCCACTACAAGGGCACCCGCACCTTCCGCGGCCTGGAGGTCTACTACTTCGAGCAGACCATCCCGTGGACCAAGGTCCCCATGCCGAAGAAGATGCCCATCGAGGGCATCACCGCCGAGCAGATCGCGCAGACCGGCATGACCCGCTGGTACACCACCAAGCGGATGTTCTGGGTCGACCCGGTCACCGGAGCCCCCGTCAACGGCGAGGAGATCCACCGGGAAGAGCTGCGCGACGCCAAGAAGATGGGCATGTCCGAGGACACCGTCACCGCGTTCTCCGGCCATGTGAAGATGCGCGAGGACTACATCGTGGACACCGTCGACCTGGTGAAGTCCCAGCGCGTCCTGGTCCTCCTCCTCACCTCGTACCTGCCCTGGGGCTTCCTGGGACTCGGCATCGGACTGGCCGCACTCGCCCTCTGGCTGGAGGCGCGGTCCCGGCGGCCGGAGAGTCCTACGAACGCTTGAGCCTCGCCGTGGTGTACCGCGTCGCCGGTACGGTCGCGGGGTCCTCCGGCCACGGATGCTTCGGGTAGCGGCCGCGCAGCTCCGCCCGCACCGCCTTGTAGCCCTCCCGCCAGAACGACGCCAGGTCCGCGGTGACGGCCGCGGGGCGTCCGGCGGGGGAGAGGAGGTGCACCAGGACCGGGACCCCGGCCACCCGGGGCGTCTCGGCCAGCCCGAACAACTCCTGGAGCTTCACGGCAAGCACGGGCTGCTCCCCGCCGTACTCCACGCGGATCCGGGACCCGCTCGGCACCTCGATCCGCTCCGGCGCCAGCTCGTCCAGCCGGGCCGCATCGCCGGTCGCCCAGGGCAGCAGCCGGCGCAGCGCCTGACCCGCGTCGATCCGGCCCAGATCGGAGCGCCGCCGGGCCCGTGACAGCTCGGGCTCCAGCCATGCGTCCGGGTCCGACAGCAACGCCCCGTCCGACACGTCCGGCCACGGCGCCCCCAGCACCCGGTGCAGGAACGCCAGGCGCGACCGCAGCTGCTCGGTGTCCCGGTTCCAGCGCAGGAGCCTGGGCCCCTCGCGCCGCAACCCCTCCACCAGGGCCCCGCGCACCAGCTCCGGATCGGGCTGCTTCAGCGGCCGTACCGCCAGCTCCACCGCCCCCAGCCGGTCCACGGACCGGGCCACGACCTCGCCGTCCACCCAGCGGACCTCCTCGCCCCGCACCCGCAGATGCCCGGCGGCCGCCAGCGCGGTGTCCTCGTCGAGCACCGCCGCCAGCCGCACCCGGGCCGAGGCCGCGTGGGCGGGCCGGTCCGCGACCGCCACGGCCAGCCAGGGCGAGCGGCGCAGCGGCGACCCCTCCCGCAGCTCCGCGCCCGTGCCCGACGCCATCAGGAACGCCCCGTCACCCCGGGCCCGCGCCACCCGCTCGGGGAATGCCAGAGCGGCGACGAGCCCGACGACGGCATCGTCGGAGCGACCCTCGCCGGAGCCGGAGCCGGAGCCGGAGCCGGAGCCGGAGCCGGAGCCGGAGCCAGAACCGGAACCGGAACCGGAGCCTGGCGCGGCCCCGGAGCCCGGCGATCTCCCGGAGCCGGAGCCGTCCACCTGACCCGACAGCCGCCGCACCTCCTGCTTCCAGCGCGCCGCGTACCCGTCCTGGCCCCGGCGGGCGGCCCGCAGCGCCGCCGCGAGATCGTCCCCGTACTCCCTCGGCGGCTCCTCGCTCAGCAGCGCCACCACCTCAGCCGCCCGCCGTGCCCCCACCTCCGCGGCCCCGTCCAGCAGCGCCCGCGCCAGCCGGGGGTGCAGCCCGAGCCGGGACATCCGTACGCCGCGCTCGGTGACCCGGCCGCCGCCGTCCACCGCGCCGATCGCCCCCAGCACCTCCCGGGCCGCGCCCATCGCCCCGGCCGGCGGCGGGTCCAGCAGGGCGAGCGAGGAGGCGTCCGGATCGCCCCAGCACGCCGCCTGGAGCGCGAACGCCGCGAGGTCGGCCACCTTGATCTCCGGGGCCGGGAAGCGCGCGAGCCGCCCGTCCTCGGCCTGGTCCCAGCACCGGTACACCGCCCCCGGAGCCTCCCGCCCCGCCCGCCCGGCGCGCTGCCGGCCGGCCGCCTGGGACGCCCGTACGGTCGTCAGGGCGCTCAGCCCCCGGGCATGGTCGGTCCGGGGTTCGCGCGCGAGGCCCGAGTCGACGACGATCCGCACGCCCGGCACCGTCAGCGAGGACTCCGCCACCGAGGTCGCCAGCACCACCCGTCGTACGCCGGACGACCCGGCCAGCACCGCGTCCTGCACGGCGGCCGGGGCCCGCCCGTGCACCTGGAGCACCTCCGCGTCCACTCCGGCGAGCTGCCCCGCCACCCGGCCGATCTCCCCGACGCCGGGCAGGAAGCAGAGCACGTCCCCCTCCCGCTCGGTCAGCGCCCGCCGAACGGTCGCCGCCACATGTGTCAGCAGCGCCGGATCGACCCTCATCCCGTGCGGTGGCTTCACCGGCCGCGCGGGCGGCGCCCAGAGGACCTCCACCGGGTACGCGACCCCCTCGGCCTCGACGACCGGGGCATCGCCCAGCAGCCGCGCCCAGCCCTCCGCGTCCGTCGTCGCGGACGCCGCCACCAGCCGCAGATCCGGCCGGATCGCCTCCCGTACGTCCAGGAGGAAGGCCGCGACCGTGTCCGCGTCCAGGTGCCGCTCGTGGCACTCGTCGATGATCACCACGTCGATCCCGGGCAACTCCTGGTCGCGCTGGAGCCGCTGGAGGAGCACCCCGGTGGTCACGACCTCCACCACCGTCTCCCGCCCCACCACGCGCTCGCCGCGCACCGTGAAGCCGACCCGTTCGCCCGGCCGCTCGCCCAGCAGCCAGGCCATCCGCCGCGCCGCCGCCCGTGCGGCGATCCGGCGCGGCTCGGCGACCAGGACCCGGCGTACCGGCCCGTTGCCGGTCAGCCCGGCCAGCACCAGCGGGACGAGCGTCGTCTTGCCGGTGCCGGGCGGGGCGCACAGGACGGCGACGCCCCGGTCGTCGAGTGCCCGCTCCAGGGCGGGCACGGCGGTGCGGACGGGCAGGCGGTCCAGGGCTTCGGTACGGATCACGCCCCCAGTGTCGTACGGGGCGGACGCGGTCCGGACGGTCAGTCCCGCTCGCACACGAAGATCGCCGTGCCAGGGATCAGGTTGCCCCGCAGCGGGGACCAGCCGCCCCACTCCTGGTTGTTCCAGGCGGGCCATTCCGGTTCGACCAGGTCGACCAGTCGGAAACCGCCCGCGACCACGTCCCGGACCCGGTCGCCGAGCGTGCGGTGGTGTTCCACATAGACGGCGTTGCCCGCCTCGTCCTGCTCGACGTAGGGGACGCGGTCGAAGTAGGAGGCGGCGACGGAGAGCCCTTCGGGCCCGGGCTCGTCCGGGAACGCCCAGCGGATCGGGTGCGTCACCGAGAACACCCACCGCCCGCCGGGCCGCAGCACCCGGTGGACCTCGCGGAAGACCCGCACGGGGTCGGCGACGAACGGCACCGCCCCGTACGCGGAGCAGGCCAGGTCGAAGGAGCCGCCCCGGAACGGCAGCCGGCCCGCGTCCGCCTCCACCAGGGGCAGGCCCTCGCCGATGCGCAGGGCGTGCTGGAGCTGGCGGTGGGAGAGGTCCAGCGCCACCGGGCGGGCGCCCCGGGCGGCCAGCCAGCGCGAGCACTGGGCGGCCCCGGCCCCGATCTCCAGGACGTCCAGCCCCTTGAGGGACGCCGCGGGCCCCAGCAGACCCGCCTCGGCCTCGTCGAGCCCCTCCGGGCCCCAGACGAAGCGGTCGTCCCCCAGGAAGCCGCCGTGGTCGCTCTGGTACTCGTCGGCGTTGCGGTCCCACCAGCCGCGGCTGGCCCGGCTGCTCTCGGCCTCGTCCGCCGCGCGGCGTGTGGCCTCCGGCTCCGGAGACCCTGTGGGCTCTGCGGGTTCTCCGGGTTCCGAGGAGTAGGTCCCGTGGATCTCTTGGCTCATCGTGCCCGTCGTTGTAGTTTGCCTTCACCCGCCGCGTGCGGTCCGTACCAGGGGGCGTACCTCCCGGAGGTACGGACGCGTCCTGTGGCGCCGTGCCGTGGTGTTCTCGGGCCCATGTGGCCTCGGAGAACACGAGTTGCGCCGGGAATGGGGCGATGTGCCCCGGGTGTGCGCCTTCGCGCATTGACCCTGTCCGGCTGCCCCCGTATGCTACAAGTTGCGCTGCGAGCCTGCGCGCCTCAGACCTAGCAGGCCGCGCTCGCGTCTGTTGCATGTCCCCTCGGTTGTCGAGGCGCCTCTCCGGAAACGGATTGCGCGCTTTCCAGGCTGTCCGGCTTCTGCAGATGGCGATACGGGCTTTCGGCGTAGCAGTACCTACGACTCTCTGTCCGTACCGGAGCCCTTTCCCACATGACGAGCAGCACCGAGACCACCGCCACCACTCCGCAGGTTGCGGTCAACGACATCGGCGACGCGGACGCGTTCCTCGCGGCGATCGACGAGACGATCAAGTACTTCAACGACGGCGATATCGTTGACGGTGTCATCGTCAAGGTTGACCGGGACGAGGTTCTCCTCGACATCGGTTACAAGACCGAAGGTGTCATCCCGAGCCGCGAGCTCTCGATCAAGCACGACGTCGACCCGAACGAGGTCGTCAAGGTCGGCGACGAGATCGAGGCCCTGGTTCTCCAGAAGGAGGACAAGGAAGGCCGCCTGATCCTCTCGAAGAAGCGCGCTCAGTACGAGCGTGCCTGGGGCACCATCGAGAAGATCAAGGAAGAGGACGGCATCGTCACCGGTACCGTCATCGAGGTCGTCAAGGGTGGTCTCATCCTCGACATCGGCCTCCGCGGCTTCCTCCCGGCGTCGCTCGTCGAGATGCGTCGTGTCCGCGACCTCCAGCCCTACGTGGGCAAGGAGCTCGAGGCGAAGATCATCGAGCTGGACAAGAACCGCAACAACGTGGTCCTGTCCCGCCGTGCCTGGCTCGAGCAGACCCAGTCCGAGGTTCGCCAGACGTTCCTCACCACCCTGCAGAAGGGTCAGGTCCGCTCCGGCGTCGTCTCCTCGATCGTCAACTTCGGTGCCTTCGTGGACCTGGGTGGCGTCGACGGTCTCGTGCACGTCTCCGAGCTGTCCTGGAAGCACATCGACCACCCCTCCGAGGTTGTCGAGGTCGGCCAGGAAGTCACCGTCGAGGTCCTCGACGTCGACATGGACCGCGAGCGCGTCTCCCTGTCGCTCAAGGCGACGCAGGAAGACCCGTGGCAGCAGTTCGCCCGTACGCACCAGATCGGTCAGGTCGTCCCGGGTAAGGTCACCAAGCTCGTTCCGTTCGGTGCGTTCGTCCGCGTCGACGAGGGCATCGAGGGTCTGGTCCACATCTCCGAGCTGGCCGAGCGCCACGTGGAGATCCCGGAGCAGGTCGTCCAGGTCAACGACGAGATCTTCGTCAAGGTCATCGACATCGACCTCGAGCGTCGTCGCATCAGCCTCTCGCTGAAGCAGGCCAACGAGTCCTTCGGTGGCGACCCGGCCTCGGTCGAGTTCGACCCGACGCTGTACGGCATGGCCGCGTCGTACGACGACCAGGGCAACTACATCTACCCCGAGGGCTTCGACCCCGAGACCAACGACTGGCTCGAGGGCTTCGAGGCGCAGCGCGAGGTCTGGGAGACCCAGTACGCCGAGGCGCAGCAGCGCTTCGAGCAGCACCAGGCCCAGGTCATCAAGTCCCGCGAGGCCGACGAGGCCGCTGCGGCCGAGGGTGCTGCCGCCCCGGCCGGCGCTGCTCCGGCCGCCTCCGGCGGCAGCGGTGGCGGCGGTTCGTACTCCTCGGAGTCGGCGGACAACTCCGGCGCCCTGGCGTCGGACGAGGCCCTTGCCGCGCTGCGCGAGAAGCTCGCGGGCGGCCAGAGCTGACGCTCCGGACCCCGGCGGCTCATCGGCTGCGGTAGCTGCAGAGAGCGGTGAGTGAGGCCCGCCCCCTTCGGGGGGCGGGCCTCACTCGCGTGTTCAGATCTTCATGGTGTGACGGCGATGTTGGTCAGACCCTTGCCGCCGGTGACGGTATTGCTCGCGTAGACGGTGGTGCGGCAACTGGAGCTGTTGTTGGTCACGTTGATGGCGAGCTGCCTGTCGCCGGTGGCCCCGGTCAGGTTCGAGGAGTTGTTCCGGAAGACGGTGCCGCAGCCCCAGCCGCTCTGCTGAGTGTGCGTCTCGTAGCCGTTGTTGGTGGTGCGGGACCCCTTGTTGCCCTCGACCAGGACGTTGTTGCCCTTCACATCGACCCAGGAGTCGTCGTAGTTGGCGCCGGTCAGGCCGCGGCCGTCGAAGGTGTTGCCGATGATCCGCGCACCGGTCGTTCCCTCCTTGATGTCGATGGACTCGCCGCCGACGTCCGGCCCGATGGTGTTGTTCAGGATCTGCGCGTTGTCGCTCCGGTCGGAGAGATCGCCGGCCGAACCGACGTACACGCCCTCGCCCATGCCGCGCCCGTTCTGCCCGGTGTCGTAGATCCGGGAGTTCTTCAGTACGCCGTCGCCCGAGGACTTACGGAAGTGGACGCCCTCCATGTCGAGGTCGTGCACGGTTACCGAGTCGATCACGACACCGTTCGCCGTGTCGGCCATGATGCCCTTCTGTCCGCCCTTGATCGTGACCCCGTGGACCGTCCAGTACGAGGCGCCGTTCAGGTGCAGCCCGTAGCCGCCACCCGCGGTGAGGACCGCCCTGCTGGAGCCGGTGAGGATGATCCGCGCGCCGGAGGTGCCGGGCCGGGTCGCCTTGAAGTTGCCGGTGTACGTGCCGTCGGCGAGCCGGATCGTGTCGCCGGGGGAGACGGTGGTGAGCGCCGACTTGAGCTGGGCGGCGGTGCTCACGTCGATGACCGCGGCGTTCGCCGGCCCGGCGCCGGCCAGGGTGAGACCACCGGCGGCCAGGGCGGCGGCGAGCAGGACGGCGAGGGGGGAGCGGGTGCGCATGGGGGGTGCCTTCCCGTCGAAGGGGTCCAGGTGTTCTCGTACATGAATGCGGGATGTGTGTCTGAACGTGCTGCCCAGTGACGGTAGGGACGGCGGCGGGGCGCGTCAAGGTCTGGACCAGGATCGGCGGGGGCGGTGCCGGAAGCGATGAAGCGGCTTCGCCCCACCGGCAACTGACGTGCCGTGACCCGCTGCCGCAGGGGAAAGATCAGCGCGCGGGGAATGCCCGTGCCGCCGGTCGTGTTCTTGTCTAGGAACACGAGGAGGAGCGGTAACCGTGCCTGATCCGCAGAGTTTGTACGAATGGGAGCCGAAGGGCCTGGCCGTCGTCGACATGGCGTTGGCGCAGGAGTCGGCCGGCCTGGTCATGCTCTACCACTTCGACGGCTACATCGACGCGGGTGAGACCGGCGAGCAGATCGTCGACGGCCTGCTGGAGACGCTGCCGCACCAGGTCGTGGCACGTTTCGACCACGACCGGCTCGTCGACTACCGCGCACGGCGCCCCCTGCTCACCTTCCGGCGCGACCGCTGGGCGTCCTTCGAGGCTCCCGCCCTGGAGGTCCGGGTCGTCCAGGACGCCACCGGAGCGCCCTTCCTGCTGCTCTCGGGCCCGGAGCCGGACGTGGAGTGGGAGCGGTTCGCCGCCGCCGTCGAGCAGATCGTCGAGCGCCTCGGCGTCCGGCTCGCGGTGAACTTCCACGGCATCCCCATGGGCGTCCCGCACACCCGCCCCGTCGGCATCACCCCGCACGGCAACCGCACCGACCTGATGCCCGGCCACCGCAGCCCCTTCGACGAGGCCCAGGTGCCCGGCTCCGCCGAGGCCCTCGTGGAGTACCGGCTGATGGAGGCCGGTCACGACGTTCTCGGGGTCGCCACCCACGTACCGCACTACGTGGCCCGCTCCGCCTACCCGGACGCCGCGCTCACCGCACTGGAGGCGATCACCGCCGCGACCGGTCTGGTGCTGCCCGCCCTCGCACACTCCCTGCGCACCGAGGCGCACCGCACCCAGACCGAGATCGACCGGCAGATCGGCCAGGGCGACGAGGAGCTCGTCTCGCTCGTCGAGGGCCTTGAGCACCAGTACGACGCCGTCGCCGGCTCCGAGACGCGCGGCAACCTCGTCGCCGAGCCGGTCGACCTGCCGTCCGCCGACGAGATCGGCCGCGAGTTCGAGCGGTTCCTCGCCGAGCGGGAGGGCGAGGGCTGAGGGCCCGGGACGGGCCCGTAGGCTGCGGCCCATGCTGAAAGTGGGCCTGACCGGCGGTATCGGCGCCGGCAAGAGCGAAGTGTCGCGGCTGCTCGTCTCGTACGGTGCCGTCCTCATCGACTCCGACCTGATCGCCCGCGAGGTCGTCGAGCCCGGAACGCCCGGACTCGCGGCCGTCGTCGAGGAGTTCGGGCCGGGCGTCCTGACCGCCGAAGGCACCCTGGACCGCCCGGCGCTCGGTGCGCTCGTCTTCGCCGACGACGAGCGGCGGGCCGCCCTCAACGCGATCGTTCACCCCCTGGTGGGTGCCCGCGCGGCCGAACTGGAACGGGCGGCTCCCAAGGACGCCGTCGTCGTCCACGACGTCCCCCTCCTCACCGAGAACGGGCTCGCCTCCTTCTACGACCTGGTCGTGGTCGTCGACGCCTCCGCCGAGACCCAGCTCCACCGGCTGGTGACGCTGCGCGGAATGACCGAGTCCGACGCCCGTGCCAGGATGGCCGCCCAGGCCACCCGGGAGGAGCGCCGGGCCGTCGCCGACCTGATCGTGGACAACGACGGGCCACGGGAGGCGCTGGAGACCCGGGTCCGCGAGGTCTGGGACGAACTGGTCCGCAGGGCCGCCACCGCCCGCTGAGCGAGGCCGGCGGGAGCGCTCCGGCCGGAATAGCGCAGCCGGGGCGGACGGTTGACACGCGCGAGGCGATCGCCAGGCGATCGCGAGGAGAGGGAAGGACGCGACCGTGCCCGAGAGGAACCCGGAGACCGACGTCATCGACTTCCGGGCGGCCGAGCACCTGCTCGACGCCCGGGACCCCCGGGGTGCCGTCAAGCTCCTCGACTCGGTGATCGCCGCCCACCCGGAGAACACCGCCGCCCGGCTGCTGAGGGCCCGCGCCTTCTTCGCCGCCGCCCAACTGCGCCCCGCCGAGCTGGAATTCGAGCTGGTCCTGGAGCGCGAGCCGGACAACGCGTTCGCCCACTTCGCCCTGGCCCGCACCTTCGAACGGTCCGGGAACCCGGAGCGGGCGACCCGCCACTTCCGCCTGGCGGCGGCGCTGGACCCGAAGCCGGAGTACCTGCGGGCGGCGAAGTTCGACGAGCGGGACTGACGGGACGACGGCCCGCATCCCGGACGGGGTGACGGCCCGAACCCTTCGGGAGCAGCCTGCCCCGACTCCGTACGGTCAGCCGGTCGCCAGGGCGGCCGATGTGTCGATCAGGGCGAGCTGACCGGGCCCGGCCCCGCGGGGCCGGGCCTCCGCCACGAATCGGGCCAGCTCGGCGCGGAGCGTGGCGGAGTCGAGGAGTCTGATCGTGGGCAGGGCGGCGTCCACGATCCGGCACGCGTCGTCGAGCCGGTCGATGCCGGCCAGGGCTGTCGCCTGCCGTACCGCGAAGCGCGCCCTGGAGTTGCTGTCCGACGGAACGGCCGGTCCGGACGCGGACGCGAAGAGATCGGCGGCCGGGCCGAAGCGGCGCAGGCCGAGCAGGCAGGAGGCTTCGAGCAGATGTGAGCTGCCGTTCCCGATGCGCGGGCCCCAGTGCGGCGGGGTGCCGCCGGCGTCCTCGGCGGCGTGGCTCCGGAACCGCTCCAACGCGGCCCGGCAGGCTCCGACGTCACCGCGGCTTGCATGACCCAGAGCCGCGCGCCGTGCGGCGTGGGCGCGGATCACCGGGTCCGCCGCCGGGTGCCGGGCCGCCTGATCCGCGAATCCGATCGCCGCACCGGGGTCGCCGCGGTGCTGGGCGATGAACGCCTTGCGGGTCAGGGCGTACGCGGCGACCGTCTCGTCCCCGCCGTCCGCACCCCAGCGGACCGCGAGATTCGTCCAGCGCAAGGCCTCCGCGGAGTTTCCCGCCTCCTGCGCCATCCACCCCGTGTACTCGGCGAACCTCGACGCCAGCAACCAGATCTCGGCACGCTGCTCGCCGACGGCGCGCTGTCCGGTGTCCGTCAGAATGCGGATGATCGATGTGATCGAAGCGGTGACGAACCTCGGTCCGGTCGACCTGCCGATGCCCTTCAACTCTTCGAGAACCCGCTCGTACCCGGCGATCACCGGGCCGGAGTCGACGACGCTGTCGTCCCGGGTGCCGCGGCGCCCGGACCCGGCCAGCTCGACCAGTTCCCCGTCGGCGCCGAAGGCCGCGTCGCAGGCCGCCGCCACGGCGGGCGAAGGGTTGCGGAGTCCGCTCTCCAGATTGCAGATCTGCCCCTCGGACACGTTCGCCCGGCGGGCGACCTCACGCACACTCCAGCCGCGACGTGCCCGAAGCGTGGCCAGGACGACGCCGAAGTCGCCCGGCGGTAGCCGCGTGCCACCGGATGCCCCCGCCGAGACCGTCCCCGCTGCGCGCTCCACCGCATCCATACCCGCCAGCGTACGGAGACGTACGGCAGCTATTCAATCCTCGGTGAATAGCTGCCCGGGGATTGCTCCGCCCCTAGGGTGAGCACGATCCCCGCAGTCAACTCCTGCTGAAGAGAGGGAAATTGTGCCGCGCGTATTCCTCAGCTTTCGTAAACGGGATTCCCGGTGGATGCGGGAGCGCGTCTATCGCGCGCTGTCCGACCGCCTGGGGGCCGAGGAGATCTTCAAGTCGAGCGAGTCGATTCCGCCCGGTGCCGATTTCGCCGAGGTCCTGGGGAGCCAGGCTGCCGCATGCAAGCTCATGTGCGTCCTGATCGGGCCGGAGTGGCTCGACGCGCGGAACGAGGACGGTGTGCGGCTCCTGGACCGGGATCATGACTGGGTCCGTCTGGAGATCGCGACGGCTCTGCGGGCGGGAAACCGTGTGGTCCCGGTGCTCCTGGGCGACGCGACCATGCTGCCCGACGCTTCGGAACTGCCGGCCGAGATCGCGGAGCTGGGGCGCCTGCAGTTCCTCCGGGTCCCGGACACCCATCTGCCGGACGGCCTGGAGCAGTTGGGCGACGCGCTGGCGGCTCTCCTGCCCGGTGCCGCCGCCGACCCGGGGCCCGGTGCGGCGCCGACCGAGGAACCCGGCCGGCCCACGACCATGACGGCCCACGTGTCCGGCGGCGGCAACGCCTACCAGGCGGCCCGTGACCAGACGATCAACCTGACGTGAGGGGCTGACGATGGAGGTTCCAGGAGCCGGGCGGAATCGTCGGATCGGGCCGTACGCGCTGCTCGGAAGCGGGCGCACGGTCGGCGGCGGCGAACTCTTCGCGGCCCGCACGGACGAGGGGCTGCTGGTCACGGTCACGGTCGTGGGGCCCGAACCGGCCGCGAACCCGGAGTTCCGGGACCGGTTACGAGCCGCCGTCGAGGCAGCACGGAGACTGTCCGGAGCCTTCCTCGTACCGGTGGTGGATGCCGACGCCGACGCCCCGGTTCCCTGGGTGGCGACCCGGTTCACCGCCGGACTGCCGCTCCGGCACGCGGTGGACCGGCACGGCGCCCTGGGAGAACCGGCTCTGCGCGTGCTCGCCGACGGCCTGGCCCGGGCCCTGGCCGTACTCCACGGGGCAGGAACAGTCCACGGTGAGGTGGATCCGGACTCGGTGCTGCTGACCATGGACGGCCCCCGCATCGGCACCCTGGGGCTGGTGGGAGCCACCGCGAGTCCGCCACCGTCGCCCACGGACGACATGTTCGGCCTCGGATCGACCGTGCTGTACGCCGCTTCCGGAGGTGAGCAGGACACGGACGCCCTGCCCGCGTCGCTGCGCGAGGTCATCGGCGGCTGCCTGTACCGGGAACCGTCGGACCGCCCCACGGCCGAGCAGCTCGTCGACTACCTGGAGCATCAGGGGCTGCCCGCACCGGAAGGCGGATGGCTGGCACCGGCGGTGACCGCCGACATGGCGGCGGCGGCCGCGGCGGTCGGCTCCGCCCGTGCCGTCCAGGTCCCCGTTCCGCCACGGCCGGTCCGCGCCCCCGGGACAGGTGTCAGCCGCCGCAACCTGATCATCTCGCTGGCCGGGGGCGCGGCGCTGCTCGGTGGAGGGGCGGCGGCACTGGCGTTCTCCGGCGACTCGTCCCCGCCTCCCGAGGGCCGGGCGGGCGGACCCGGGACCACCGCGCGGCCCACCCGCCCGTCGGGTGCGCGCACCACGTCCGCCCCCTCCCCGTCGAGGTCATCGGCGGACGGGCCGGAACCGGTCGTGCTGGCCGGGCCCGACGCCGTCAAGGCCTGGTCACGGACCGGGAAGCGCGCCCCCACCTGTCTGGAGGCCTCCGACAAGGTGGTCATGGTGGTCACGGACAAGGCCACCTCGTTCTTGGAGGCCGCGAGCGGAGACCGCGCGTTCGAAGCGCTCAACGCGAGGAAGACCTTCGGTGCGAACTCGAGCCACCACCCCACGGCCTACGCGGACGGAGTGTTCTACCTGTTCTGCGAGACGCCGGGGCAGTTCGACCTGCTGGCGGCGTTCGACGCCGCCGACGGGAAGGTGAAGTGGGCGGTCAGCCTCGCCGCGAGCGACCCGGGCGGGGCCAAGATCGTGTCGAACTACGGCAGGCAGTACCTGGCGGCTTCGGGCGGCACCGTCTACGTATGCGGCTTGGTGCGCGACGGGAAGTTCTCGGTCGAGGCCCCGAAGACCGGCTACATCCGGGCGTTGTCCGCCACCACCGGGAAGAAGCTGTGGCAGGTGCAGGGCACGGACATCAACAACGTGCTCGTGCCGCCCTCCGGTTCCCGTCTGCTGGCCGCCTCGGCCGTCCCGGCGAAGCAGCCCGGCCGGGTCCAGATGATCGACGCCGCCAGGAAGGGCGCCCGCGGCTGGAAGGTGCCCCTGCGCTATCCCTCGGACTACTTCGGCAGCGGCTGGCCGCTGACCAGTTACGCGGACGGGAACTTCCTCTTCGCCGGCGGCAAGGGCGACACGCTCTCCGTCGTCGACGCGGCCACGGGAACCGAGAAGTGGCATCAGCGCTTCGAGGCGAGGAACGGGGACCGGGTCAGCGTGGGAGCGCCGTTCTCCAGCCTGGACGGCGCGACCGTCTACGTACCGGTCGGCAGCGAACTGGTGGCCCTGGCCACGGCCGATGGCACGCCCCGGTGGATCGCGACGCTCGACGGCGCCAGTGACTCGGGCGGTGCCAACCTCTTCAAGGCATCCCTCGGGCTGGGCGGCAGAGAGGCGCAGTGTTCGGCCGACACCGTCTTCGCCACGGACAGCGCCAAGACGTTGTGGGCCATCGACGCGGCCACCGGCAGGGCCAGATGGAAGTACAGCGACCCGAGCCAGCCCGACGTGGGCTTCCGGTGGACGGTGGGCGGCGACCGGGTGTTCATCGCCTCCCACCTGACGATGACCGCGATCGCGGCTGATGGGCGCTGAGAGCGGCTGATGGGCGTTGAGACGGCCGGCGCGCGTTGAGAGCGCCGACGCGCGCTGAGGAACAGGGAGAAGAAGAGGACATGGACACGAGCGTCACCAGGGGCGGCCGGCCGTGACGGAGAACAGCACCGGCGCCCCGCCGCCCCCCGCCAGGCCGCCCCGCTGGCAGCCGAGGAATCAGCAGGGGAGTGTGACCGGCGGCGGCAGCCTCTACCAGGCGGGCCGGGACCTCCACGTCCGCCACGGTGACGAGGGACGCAGAACCGTGCCCGGTCCGGGTGCCGACCGGGTGCAGTGCCCGTATCCGGGCTTGGCCCCGTTCAGCGCCGAGCACCGGCAGTGGTTCCACGGCCGCGAACGCATGGTCCACCTCGTGTGCGAGCGGATGGACGCCCGCATGCGGGAGGGCGGGCCCCTGGTGCTGATCGGCCCTTCGGGGGCCGGCAAGTCGTCCCTGCTCGCGGCCGGGGTGCTGCCGGCCCTCGACGAGGGCCGGCTTCCGGTGGCGGGTTCCAGCACCTGGCCCCGGCTGCTGCTCACCCCGACGGCCTCCCCGGCCCAGGCGGTGGCGGCCGCCGCCGGGCTCGACGCCGAGACCGCCCGGCGGACCGTGCCGACGTGGCGGGCCGACCCCGCACGGTGTGTGGCCGAACTGCGAGAGATCACCGCGGCCGAAGAGACGGCCGAAGAGACGGTGTCCACCGACCGGACCCCTTCCACGGGTCTGGTCGTCGTGGTCGACCAGTTCGAGGAGGTCTTCACGGCCTGCGGCGACGAGACCGAACGGGAATGGCTCATCGACGTGCTCGACCGTCTCGCCCGGCCCGAGGGCGGTGCGGTCGTGGTGCTGGGGGTACGCGCGGACTTCTACGCCGCCTGTACAGCTCATCCGCAGCTCCGGGCGGCGCTCCGGGCCGGACCGGTCCTGCTGGAGCCGATGACGCAGGCCGAACTCAAGGACGCGATCCGGCGCCCCGCCGCCGATGTCGGACTCGACGTCGAGGACGGCCTGGTGGAGGTACTGCTGGCGGACCTGGGCGCGGTGGACGGGCCGGCCGGTACGGGCGGCACGGGACGGCTGCCCCTGCTCGCGCACGCGCTGCGCGCCACCTGGCAGCAGCGTCACGGTCACACACTCACCGTGGACGGATACCGGGTGACCGGCGGCATCCAGGGCGCCATCGCCACCACGGCGAACCGGCTCTACGACACTCTGCCGCCGCCCTGCCACGAGGCCGCACGGTGGGTGTTCCTGCGCCTCGTGATCGTCGGGCGGGACGCCGACGACAGCCGCCGCCGTGTCCGGGACGACGAACTGCTGCGTAACGCACCGGACCCGGAGGCCGCCGCCAGAGTCCTGGACGACTTCACCCGGGGCCGGTTGCTGACACGGGACCGGGACACGGTCGTGATGACGCATGAGGTGCTCATCCGCGCCTGGCCCCGGCTGCGGGGCTGGATCGAGCACGACCGCAACGGGAACCTCGTACGACAGGAGGTGGAGGAGGCGGCCGCGGCCTGGGAACAGGCCGGCCGGGAGGCCGCCGCGCTGTATCGCGGAAACCGGCTGGCGGCCGCCCTGGCCTGGTCGGAGACGCGTGGTACGGAACTCAGCGGCTCCGCACGGGCGTTCCTGGCGGCCGCCCACCGCCACCAGCGGCGTGGGCAGCACATGCGGCGCGCGGCGGTCGCCACCATCACCGCCCTGGCCGTCATCGCCTCGGCGGTTGCGGTGTTCGCCTTCCGGCAGGAGTCCCAGGCCAGGGCCGCCACCGCACGAGCCGAGGAGGACCGCGACAAGGCCATCAACGCCGCGGTCACCTCCGCGTCCGTACAGCTGGCGCCGACCGACCCCTCGCTGTCCGCCCAACTCGCGCTGACCTCCTACCGCATGGAGCCGACGGCGGACGCGGCGTCCCGGCTCATCACGACCGTGAACACACCCTTGGCCACCCGGCTTCCCGGCCCACCGGACTGGGTGCAAACCGTGGCCTACAGCCCCGACGGGCACATGCTGGCGGCCGGGAACCTCCGCCAGAACCTCGTCCGGCTGTGGGACGTCTCCGATCCCGGACGCCCGGTCGCGCTGGACCGGCCCGTGCCGGTGGACCGTTCCGTGACGTCGATCCGGTCGCTCGCGTTCAGCCCGGACGGCCGGGTGCTGGCCATCGCCGGCCACACCACCGACCACGGCGACGGCGGTTCCGGAGGATTCACCGAACTGTGGAGCCTGACCAGCCCCAGCCACCCCGTCCTGCTCGGACGGCTGAAGAGTCCTGGCGTCGAGGGCTTCGACGCCGCGACGTCCGTCGAGTCGCTGGCGTTCAGCCCCGACGGCCGGACGCTGGCGGCCGGATGGCACGCGGGCCTGGTCAGCCTGTGGGACGTCACCCGCCCCGACGACGCCCGCCCCGTGGGGAAGCCGGTGAACCTCCATTGCCCCGATGTCTTCTCCCGCTGGATCGCCTTCAGTCCCGCCGGACACACCTTGGCCGCGGCATGCGGCGACGAAGACGGCACGATCGGCCTGTGGGACCTCACCGCCCCGGACCGTCCCGACCGCGGCGGAACTGTGAAGGCCGGGAGTCCCGTCAACGCTCTCGCGTTCAGTCCCGACGGCCGGACCTTGGCCGCCGGGGCGAGGGACAGCGCGGTCCACCTGTGGAAGGGGGCCGACACCGACCGCCCCACCCGCCTGGGCAACCCGTTGAAAGGCCCCACTCAGCCCTTCATATCGGTGGCGTTCAGCCCCGACGGAACCACCCTCGCGGCGGGCAGCGCCGACCACAGCATCCACCTGTGGAACGTCACCCACCCCAAGACCATCACCCTCCTGGGCCGACCGCTGACCGGCCCGGGTTCCCAGGTCACCGACGTGGTGTTCAGCCCGGACAGCCGGACTCTCGCCGCCGGCAACTCCGACGGCAACGTCGACCTGTGGAGCCTGCCGCCGACCCGGATCCCCGGCGCGGGAGGGAACGTGGCGTCCGTGGCGTTCAGCCCGGACGGACGCACCCTGGCCGCGGCGAACCAGAACGCGACCGTCTCCCTGTGGAACACCGCCGACCCGAACAACCCGGTTCCGCGCGGCGAGCCGCTCGTGGGCCGGAAGGAACCGGTCAACGCCGTGGCCTTCAGCCCGGACGGACGTACCTTGGCGGCAGGCGACAGCGGTGGCAACGTCACCCTGTGGAACATGGCCGACCCCGGCCGTCCCGTCCGGCTGTCCGAACCCCTCACCGGAGCGGACGGGCTGATCCTCGCCGTCGCGTTCAGCCCCGACGGCAACACGCTGGCCGCTGCCGGGGACCACAAGAACGGCAGAATCGCCCTGTGGGACGTCAGCGATCCCGCACACCCCGTCTCCGCGTCCGGCGTTTCCGGCTCGGGCGGGAAGTCCGTCCTGTCCCTGGCCTTCAGCCCCGACGGATCGGTCCTGGCGGCCGGCGGCGACGGAAGCAACGGCACCGTCGGACTGTGGAGCACCGAGCAACCCGGAGCCCGCATCGGGAAGAAGATCGAGCAGCCGGCCGCCACCAGCACCTGGGTGGCGTTCAGCCCGGACGGGCGTACCCTCGCCACCGGGAACAGCCGCGGCGTCATCACCCTCTGGGACTCCACCGACCCCCACCACCTCAAGAAGCGCAGGGGCAAGCCGTTGATCGTCCCCGGCGGCAGCCTGTGGTCCGTGGAGTTCAGCCCGGACGGGAAGACGCTCGCGGCGGGCGGCCACACCGACAACGGAACCATCCACCGGTGGAACGTCACCGATCCGGACCATCCCGCCCCCATCGGACAGCCGCTGACCGTGGAGACCGGGTTCGTCGCCGTTCTGGCGTTCAGCCCCGACAGCCGCACCCTGGCGGCCACCACCGACGACGGCGTGGCCACCCTCTGGGACCTCGATGTCGAGTCCTCCATCAACCGTATCTGCGCCGCGAGTTCGGGTGCGCTGGGCCAGGAGGAATGGCAGCGGTACGTCGGCCGGCCGCCCTACGATCCGCCCTGCGAGAAGTCCTAGGGGGCTCCGGTGCCGGTCCGTCCTCCGCCGTCGGCGGCTCCGGGGCCCGGCCCGTGCGGGCGGCCGTCGCCGTGGTCCGGTTCGTACGGTGGGACGTCACGGCCCGGCTGGTAGTGCGGGCCCTGGCGCATCCGGTACGTGATCACGCCGAGGTCCACCACCGCGAGCAGCAGCACCACCGCGCAGGCCGCCGCCCAGCCCGGCCGCCCGTTCATCGAGAAGGCCACCAGGCCGAAGAGGGCCCAGACCGTTCCCCACAGGCTCAGCCAGAGCCGCATCCGGAGAGGACTGCGGGCGGTCACGGGTTCACTGCCCGTACGCATGGCGATCACCTCACTCTCCAGCATGGACCCACCCGGCGGCGGAACGAAGAGCGGCGGACGGAACGGGAGGAGCGGCGGACGGAACGGTGAGGGAGGCGGGGAACCGCGCCCGGTGGCGGCTCGTTCCTCCTCCATGGGCGAATCACTGGTCCGTGAGGGGTACGCGGGGACGGGTCCCGGAGCCATCACGCCGGACGGATGCGCGGTGGAGCTGTATCGCCGGCTGGCCGTCGGCGAGGAGCCGGACGTGATCGCGGGTGCGACCCCCGAGGGGGCGAGCATTCTCGAACTGGGCTGCGGGGCGGGCCGGGTGACCCACCCGCTGGTGGAGCGCGGGTTCCGGGTAACGGCGGTGGACGAGTCGCCGGAGATGCTGGCGGAGATCGTCGGGGCACGTACGGTGCGCAGTCCCATCGAGTCGCTGGACCTGGGGGACGAGCGGTTCGATGTGGTGCTGCTCGGCTCGTTCCTGGTCCACGCGGGCGAGCACCGGGTGCGCGACGGGATGCTGCGCGTCTGCCGCGCCCATGTGCGGGACGGCGGGATCGTCCTCGTCCAGCGCGAGGGCGTGGCGCACCGCTCGGAGCTGCCGTGGGAGCGGACCGACCCGTCCGGGTGCCTGGTCCGGATCGTCGCCGCGGAGCCGGTGGGTGACGGGGTGCGCTCGGTGCGCGCCGAGTATCACTTCGACGACGCGCGGTGGACGCAGACCTTCCTGTCGCGGGAGCTGTCCGACGAGGACCTCGCCGGGCACCTCGCGGCGGCCGGGCTCGCGGTGGACCGCACCCTCACCGACGACGGCACCTGGCTGCTGGCCCGCCCGGCGCTCTGACCGGGCAGGTCTTCGGTTCGCGGGGTCAGTGCACGAAGCTGTAGCTGCGCCACGGGCCGCTGCCCGGCGCCGTGACGTCGCTGAAGCGGGTCGGCACATAGGTCGTCCCCCGGCCCGTGCAGTCACGGGTGCGGTAGAGGATCACGTCGACCAGCGTCCCGTTCTCCACCTCGTGGGCTCCCGCAGGGGCGATCCGGTGGCAGCCGCGTACCGACGGGCTGTTCACCTGGATCACCGCTTCGCGCTCCGTCGTGTACGTCACCGGGCCCACCGCGGTGCGGCCGAGCCCGGAGCAGCCCGTGGCGGCGAGGGCGAGCAGCGAGACTCCGGCGGCGAGGGCGAGGCGGCGTCGGCGGGGAACGGTAGCGGTCACGGACATGGGCGGGTCCTCGTCTGCTCGTCCGGTGCTCGTCCGGTGAAGTCGGTACGTCGGAAAAGACGTGCTGGCGCTGGCCACCCTGCCCGGCCCGGCGGCCCCCGGCATCCCGAGCGCGGCCGACCGGGCGAGCCGGGGAGGACGGGGGTCCGTCGGGCCCAGCCCCGCGGCCCTCACCGAGCGTGGCGGTCCGCTCCCGGAGCCGGGCGCGTACGGACGTACTCCCGGCCGGTCGATCGACCAGTCGATGCGCCGCTGAGCTGCGGTGATGCGGCGGGCGTCCGCAGTGTCAGACCTCCCGCCTAGACTCGCTGAGTCAGCACAATCCGTGCCGACGGAGACCGGGGATCGAGTGGGAGGGGGAGTGGACATGACGGAACAGACCCGTGAGGGCGAGGCGCGGACCGCCGATGTCGCCCGCCTGCTGCGCCACCCCGCGGTCTTCCTGCCGGGACCGGTGCCCAGGGAAGGCCGCATCGCCTTCTGGGACCCCCACTCCGACGGTGGCCCCCGAGGCGACGGCGACCCGTGGCGCGCCGACCCCCCGCCGGAGCGGACCGGGGTGCCCTTCGCGTACGCGGACGCGCTCGCACGCCCCGACACCGTTCCGTACACCTCCGCCCGGCTCACGGTCGTCCGGCCGGACGGCGCCGCGGGCCCCGGGAGCGTCCGCACGACCGAGGTGCCCGCCGCCCTGCTGTCCGTGGCCGACGCGCTGCCCCTGCTCGTCCGGGCCCGGCAGCAGGCGTCCGCCCACCCCGCCACGCGCTGCTGGGGCGCGGCCGCCCTGCACGGCCTCCACCTCGTCGCCCGCGGTCGGCTCCTGCCCGGGCTCACGGCGGACGGCCACGACGCCTGGCGGGCCGGTCCTTCGGACGCCGAGGACGTCGCGCATCTGCGGGCGGTCGCCGCCGCCCTGCCGCCCGAGGGGCACGCGGTGCCGGTCCCCGGTTCCGCGCCGCCCCGGCTGCCCGCCCCCGAGGCGCTGACCGGCGCCTTCCTGGACGCCGTCGCCGACACACTGCCGCGCACGCCCGCCGCCGCGTTCGCGATGGGCGCGCCGTTCGCCGCCCGCGAGCCCCAGCATCTGCCCCGGGCCGCCGCCTGGGCCGTCGAGGTGGCCTCGGGCCTCGACGCGGGTGTGCGGGTCTCGCTGCGCCTGGACCTCTCCGCGTACGAACTGTTCGACACCGCCGACACCTACGCCCTCACCGCCGACCGCGAGGAGGCGGAGACCGCCGGCGGTCCCGCCCGGCCGGAGCACGCGGACGATCCGGCGGTCCGCCCCGCCGCGGCGGCGATCGTGCAGGTCCACAGCCTCGCCGACCCGACGTACGTGGTGGACGCGGCGGCCCTGTGGAACGGCGGGGCGGGCGAGCCCTTCGGGCCGCGCTCCCAGGTCGACGCGGTGCTGGCCCTGCGCCGCGCCGCCCGGGTCTGGGCCCCGCTGGAACGCCTCCTGGGACAGCCCGTCCCCGATGTGCTCGCGATCACCGAGGACGAGCTGTACGAGCTGCTGAGCGACGCCGGAGCCCGGCTGGCCACCGCCGGGGTCGAGGTGCGCTGGCCGCGCGAGCTGGCCCGTTCGCTCACCGCCGCCGCCGTCGTGCGGCCCGCGCCCGGATCCGCCACCGACGGCACGTCCTTCTTCGACGCCGAACACCTCTTCGCCTTCGACTGGCAGCTGTCCCTGGGCGACGAGCGGCTGACCGAGGCCGAGATGGACCTCCTGGCCGAGGCGCACCGCCCGGTGGTGCGGCTGCGCGACCAGTGGGTGGTCGTCGATCCAGCCCTCGTACGCAAGGCGCGCAAGCGGGAGTTGGGGCTCCTGGATCCGGTGGACGCGCTGGCCGTGGCCCTCACCGGCAGCGCCGAGGTGGACGGCGAACGGGTCGACGCCGTCCCGGCCGGGGCCCTCGCCGCGCTCCGGACCCGTCTCCTCACCGACGACACGACGATCGCACCGCCGCCCGGACTCGACGCGACGCTGCGCGACTACCAACTGCGCGGTCTGGCCTGGCTGGACCGGATGACCTCGCTCGGGCTCGGCGGCTGCCTCGCCGACGACATGGGCCTCGGCAAGACGATCACCCTCATCGCCCTCCATCTGCACCGGGCGCACCCCTCGCCCACCCTTGTGGTCTGCCCCGCATCCCTCCTCGGCAACTGGCACCGCGAGATCAACCGCTTCGCCCCCGGCGTGCCCGTGCGCCGCTTCCACGGCACGGACCGGAGCCTGAGCGATCCGGACGGCGGGTTCGTCCTCACCACCTACGGCACCATGCGCTCCAGTGCTGTCCAGCTCGCCGAGCAGAGCTGGGGCCTGGTCGTCGCCGACGAGGCGCAGCACGTCAAGAATCCGCACTCCTCCACCGCCAAGGCGCTGCGCACCATCCCCGCCCCGGCCAGGGTCGCCCTCACCGGCACCCCCGTCGAGAACAACCTCTCCGAGCTGTGGGCGCTCCTCGACTGGACGACCCCCGGACTGCTCGGCACGCTCAAGGCGTTCCGGGCCCGGCACGCCCGGATCGTGGAGAACACGGACACGGCCGCCGGTCTCGGCAACGAGGAAGCGGTCGAGCGGCTGTCCCGGCTGGTGCGCCCCTTCCTCCTGCGGCGCAAGAAGTCCGACCCCGGCATCGCCCCCGAGCTGCCGCCCAAGACCGAGACCGACCACCCCGTGTCCCTCACCCGTGAACAGGCCACGCTCTACGAGGCGGCCGTCCGCGAGACGATGGCGCAGATCGAGGGGGCGGAGGGCATCGCCCGCCGGGGCCTGATCATGAAGCTGCTGACCTCGCTCAAGCAGATCTGCAACCACCCCGCCCAGTATCTGAAGGAGGAGCCCACCCGGCTCACGGGCCGCTCCGGCAAGCTCGCCCTCCTCGACGAACTGCTCGACACCATCCTGTCCGAGGACGGCTCGGTCCTGATCTTCACCCAGTACGTGTCGATGGCGCGGCTCCTCTCCGCGCACCTCGCCTCCCGCGCGATCCCCTCCCAACTCCTGCACGGAGGTACGCCGGTGCCCGAACGGGAGCGGATGGTGGACCGCTTCCAGTCCGCCGAGGTGCCCGTCTTCCTGCTCTCCCTCAAGGCGGCCGGCACCGGGCTGAACCTCACCCGGGCCGCCCACGTCGTCCACTTCGACCGCTGGTGGAACCCGGCCGTGGAGGAGCAGGCCACCGACCGGGCGTACCGCATCGGCCAGACCCAGCCCGTCCAGGTCCACCGGATCATCACCGAGGGCACGGTGGAGGACCGGATCGCCGAGCTGCTGGAGTCCAAGCGGGCCCTGGCGGACGCGGTGCTCGGCAGCGGGGAGAGCGCGCTGACCGAGCTGAGCGACCGTGACCTCGCCGACCTCGTGTCCCTGCGGAGGCCCGGATGAGCCCGCGCATGAGCCCCCGCCCGACCACCGGCCCGGCCGCCCGCAGATCCGCCCCGCGCGCCCGGATCGGCCCGGACGATCTGCGGCGCACCTTCGAAGCGGTGCCCGCCCGCACCTCCGCCGAGGGCGAACCCTTCGCGGCCAGCTGGTGGGGCCGGGCCTGGGTGGACGCGCTGGAGACACTGTCGATGGACGAGGCCCGCCTCGCCCGCGGCCGGGCGTACGCCGACGACGGCCAGGTCGCCGCGATCACCGTCACCCCGGGCCGCGTCGTCGCCTATGTGCACGGCAGCCGGGCCCGCCCCTACCGCGCCGAGCTGCGCCTGCGCACCTTCGCCGACCCGGGCTGGGAGGCCCTGCTCGACGCGGTCGCCGCCCGGCCCGGCCATCTGTCCGCGCTGCTGGCCAAGGAGATGCCGCACTCTCTGGCCCGTACGGCCGAGGAAGCCGGTGTCCGGCTGCTGCCCGCCGCCGACGACCTCGACCCCAGCTGCACCTGCCCCGACCACGGGCGGCCCTGCAAGCACGTCGCCGCTCTCTGCTTCCAGACGGCGCTGCTGCTCGACAGCGACCCGTTCGTCCTGCTGCTGATGCGGGGCCGGGGCGAACGCGAGCTGCTGGACGCGCTCGCCCGGCGCAACGCCGAACACTCCGCCCGGGAGCGCCCCGCCGCCCCGGCCATGCCCTCGGTCGCGGCGGGCGACGCCTTCGCCGCCCGCTTCCTGCCGCCGCTCCCGGCGCCCCGCCCCGCCCCACCGCACCCCGGCCAGCCGCCGTCGTACCCGGACCTGCCCGGCGCCCGCGACCCGCTGGGCCTGGACGCCCTCGCCACCGACGCCGTCGCCCGCGCCCACGCCCTGCTGACCACCGGCCGCGATCCGCTGGCCGGGCTCACCGAGTGGCAGGACGCCGTCCGCCTCGCCGCCGCGCGCCCGACCGCCGGACTCACGGCCACCACCCGCGCGCTCTACCGCGAGCTGGCGTACGCCACCGGCCGCACCACCACCGACCTGGCCCGCGCCGTCGCCGCCTGGCGCCAGGGCGAGGCGGAGGGCCTGGCCGCCCTGGAAACACCCTGGGACCCGCCGGCCGGCCCCTTCGACCGGGCCAGGCCCGCGCTCGCCGCCGCCGGGTTCCCGCGCTTCACACCCTGGCGCAACCACCTCACCCACCCGGCCGGTTCGCTCCAGCTCCGCTTCGGCCAGGACCTGCGCTGGTACGGCTACGAGTCCGACCCCGGAGCCGACGACTGGTGGCCGCGCGCCGCCCCGGACCCCGACCCGGTCTCCGCCCTCGAAGCCCTGCTCGCCGGCGACTCCGTCCCGGACACGGCCGGGGACGACGACCCCCACTACGTACGGTAAAACCCTTGGCCACCAGGGCGTTGACCCTGTTAGCGTCCTCGACGTGGCGAAACTCAATCAGATCATCGCAGTGGAGAAGGGCGTCAAGTCCAAGGCGCACCAGGACCTGACGGCGGCCCATCACGGCCTCCAGAAGGCCGCGTTGCTGGCCGGGATCTCCCGTACCTACCAGCCCAAGGACGAGGAGGGCGAACAGCTTCCGCCCGAGTCGACGCTGGTCCAGGTCAAGGCCGAGGATGTGCTGCGGGAGACCGCGACGACGCTGACCCGCCTCTTCGATGTGACCGCCACGAAGGACTGGGCGAACTGCTCGGCCCGGGCCGATGTGAAGGTCGAAGGCCGGGTGCTGGTGAGCGAGGTGCCGGTGGCGTATCTCCTCTTCCTGGAGAAGCAGCTGACCGACCTCAACACCTTCGTCCGCAAGCTGCCCGTCCTGGACGCGGCCGAGGCCTGGGTGCAGGACCCGTCGACCGACTCCTGGAAGACCGAGCCGGTCCGTACGCTCCGCACCAAGAAGGTCCCCCGCAACCATGTGAAGGCGGAGGCCACCGAGAAGCACCCGGCGCAGGTCGAGGTGTACTACGAGGACATCCCGGTCGGGTACTGGACGACCGTCAAGTTCTCCGGGGCCCTGCCCGCGCGGCGCGTCAACGAACTGCTGGACCGGATCGAGAAGCTCCAGCAGGCCGTGAAGTTCGCCCGCGAGGAGGCCAACGGCGCGGAGGTCACCGACCAGCGGGTGGGTGATGCGGTATTCGGTTACCTCTTCGGGTGACCGACCATGGATTCCCCGGCCGCCGATCAAGGGGGCCGGGGTGCGCGAGGAGCGCAAGCTGAAACTGAAGCTTGTCGTGAAGGCGCGGTCCCAGTGGAGGTTCAACTCCTCCCTCCGGCACGGGCCGGAGTAGCCCAAGCAGGCAGAGGCAGACCGCCGTCAATCTCAGACTCTTGCTCCAGACTCAGCATTCGCCGCCGATCGCCGGATCGAACGGGCCCGGGCCCGCGCGCGTCGAGATGCCGGTTCAAGTCCGGCCCGCAGAGCTCCGATCTGCGGTGGTCCAAAGGCAGGACGCGACGACATCATGACTGACCCGGACCCTTAAACGTGCCGGCGTGCCAGATGGGTGGCATTCACAGGGCCCGGAGGCCGGCTACGCCTCCGGGCCCGCTCCCGTTTCCGATGCCTCCGCTGCTCCCAGCGAGACGCCCCGGCCCGCGAAGAACCGCTCGAACTCCGTCAGCGGCAGCACGGCCGCCCGCGTCCCGGCATCCGTCCCCGACGGATTGTGGAAGTGGACGCCCGCCCCGTCCGCCGTGCGCGCGGTCACCAGCACCAGATGCCCGCCCCGCCCCGGAGCCGGCCGCTCCGGATGCCGGATCCCGTAGTGGACGGAGGCCAGCACGGTCCGGCCCGCGTCCAGCAACCCGGGGAGCTCGGCCACGTCCAGGTGCCGGTGCACCGTGGCCTCGCGCCCGTACACCTCGCTGACGTACTCCGCGAAGGGCGCGTAGACCAGGCCCCGGATCGTGCCGTCCACGTCCTCCGTGTACGCCCCGTACTTCAGCGCCCCGTCCCGCAGCGCGAACAGCGAGGGGGCGTCGCCGCCGAGCGCCATGCGCAGACAGGTCATACCGCACAGATGACCTGCCCAGCGCGCGTACTCGGCGGGCGAACCGGCCCCCGAACCGGCCCAGCCGGGGTCCTCGGCCGGATCGAGCCCGCCCTCCACGATCGCCCCCACCAGCTCCGGCGTGGCGAACTGGGTATGGACGGGGACGGAGCAGAGGGCACAGGTCACTGGCGATATCCGTTCAGGAAGCGGCCGATGCGGCTGATCGCCGCGTCGAGGTCATCAGCGTACGGAAGGGTCAGGATGCGGAAGTGGTCCGGGCGCGGCCAGCTGAAGCCGGTGCCCTGCACCACCTGGATCTTCTCCCGCAGCAGCAGGTCCAGCACGAACTTCTCGTCGTCCACGATTCTGTGGACCTTCGGATCGATGCGCGGGAAGGCGTACAGCGCGCCCTTCGGCTTCACGCACGAGACGCCGGGGATCTCGTTCAGCCGCTCCCACGCCCGGTCGCGCTGCTCGTGCAGCCTGCCGCCCGGGGCGACCAGCTCCTTGATGGACTGCCGGCCCCCGAGCGCGGCCTGAATGGCGTACTGCGCGGGCGCGTTGGGGCACAGCCGCATGGAGGCCAGCATCGTCAGGCCCTCCAGGTAGTTGCGGGCGTGCTGGTGCGGACCGGACACCACCATCCAGCCGGAACGGAACCCGGCCACCCGGTACGTCTTCGACAGGCCGCTGAAGGTCAGGCAGACCAGGTCCGGGGCGAGGACGGCCGCACTGTGGTGCTCGGCCCCGTCGTACAGGATCTGGTCGTAGATCTCGTCGGCGAAGACCATCAGCCCGTGCCGCCGGGCCAGGTCGAGGATGCCTTCCAGGATCTCGCGCGGATAGACCGCGCCGGTGGGGTTGTTCGGGTTGATGATCACGACGGCCTTGGTCCGGTCGGTGATCTTCGACGCCATGTCGGCGAGATCCGGGTTCCAGTCGGACTCCTCGTCGCAGACGTAGTGCACCGCCTTGCCGCCCGCGAGCGTGGTCACCGCCGTCCACAGCGGGAAGTCCGGGGCCGGGATCAGCACCTCGTCGCCGTCCTCCAGCAGCGCCTGCACGGCCATCGAGATCAGCTCGGAGACCCCGTTGCCGAGGAACACGTCGTCCACGCCGACCTCGGTCAGCCCCATCGACTGGTAGCGCTGGGCCACCGCCCGCCGGGCCGAGAGGATGCCGCGCGAATCGGTGTAGCCATGGGCCTGCGGCAGCATCCGGATCATGTCCTGGACGATCTCCTCGGGCGCCTCGAAGCCGAAGAGCGCGGGGTTGCCCGTGTTGAGCCGGAGCACGCTGTGGCCCGCCTCCTCCAGGGCGTTGGCGTGCTCGATGACCGGGCCCCGGATCTCGTAGCAGACCTCGTTGAGCTTGCTGGACTGCCGGAACTCCATGCGCTGCCTCCCGAGCCGAATTGCGATACTTGGTTTTACCAAGCTTGAGCTTGGAAAGTCCAACAACATGTCTAGACTGCGTCGCATGCCACGTCAGCAGCAGCCAGCAGCACGTCCAGCAGCACGCCCCGTCCGCCGCCGGAGCTACGACCAGTTCGACGCCACCGCCCGCGCCCTCGACTCCGTCGGCGACCGGTGGACCCTGCTGATCGTCCGTGAACTGCTGGGCGGGCCGCGCCGGTACACGGACCTGCACGCCGACCTGCCCGGCGTCAGCACGGACGTGCTGGCCTCCCGGCTGAAGGACATGGAGCAGTCCGGGCTGGCCCTGCGCCGCAAGCTGCCGCCCCCGTCGGCCGCGTCGGTCTACGAGCTGACCGAGCGAGGCCTCGGCCTGCTGCCCGTGCTCACCGCCCTCGCCGAGTGGGGCGCGCCCGCCCTCGCCGAGCGCCGCCCGACCGACGCGGTGCGGGCCCACTGGTCCGCCCTGCCGCTGCTCGGCGCTCTCACCGGACTCACCCGGGAGGGCGTCCTCGAAGTCCGCCTCGACGAGGGGGAGTTCCACCTCCGTGTCGGTGGCCGAGCGGGGGCCGCGCTGCCGGGCGCGGAGGCGTACGGGGCGGTGTACGGCTACGGTCCCGCAGACCGCCCCGACGCCCGGATCGTCCTCGGCGCTGAGGTCTGCCTGGAGCTGGCGCGGGGCGGGGCGACCCTCGCGGAGGCGGTGAAGGACGGCCGCGTCGAGGTGCTGGGCGACAGCCCGCTCGCGGCGGAGCTGCGCGGGGAGTGAACCGCCCGTCCGGGGCGCTCTCCCGCCGGTACGGCGATGATGGGACCGTGCGACTCGAAGCGATCACCTGGGAACGGCTGGCCGGCGAACTGGCCCGGTACGGCGACGGGCTGTCCGCCGCCGACGGCGGGCCCTGGCTCGCCCTCGGGATCGACGGCGCACCGGCCGCCCGCACCGGCGAGAGGGCCGAACGTCTCGCCGACGAGCTGCGGCTGCTCGGCCGTTCGGTCCTGGTGGTCCCCACCGAGGGGTTCCTGCGCCCGGCGAGTCTCCGCTTCGAGTACGGGAAGCAGGACGCGGACGCGTACCTCGACGGCTGGTTCGACACCGGGGCGCTGTGGCGCGAGGTGTTCGGGCCGCTGGAGGCGGGCGGCTCCGGCCGGGTGCTGCCCGACCTCTGGGACCCCGTGACGGACCGGGCCACCCGCTCCCCGTACCACGCCCTGCCCGAGGGCGGGGTGGTCGTCGTGCACGGGCCGTTCCTGCTGGGGCACTGGTTCCCGTTCGCGCTCACCGTTCATCTGCGGCTGTCCCCGGGAGCGTTGCGGCGGCGCACGCCGGAGCCGGAACGCTGGACGCTGCCCGCCTTCGCCCGGTACGAGGACGAGGTGGCGCCCGCCGAACGGGCGGACGTGGTGGTCCGGGCGGACGACCCCGCCCACCCGGCCTGGTCGGGGCTGCCGGAGAGCGGGTGAACCGAGCGCGGTACGGCACCTGCTGTCAGTGAACCGGCGGCCGCCCGCCCACCGTCGCCACGGCCGCCGCCCCCGCCCGGCAGCCCTCGGCCGCGGCGGTCACCTCGTCCGCCCCGGCCAGCAGGGCCGCCAGGAACCCGCCGGTGAACGCGTCGCCCGCCCCCGTCGAGTCGACCGGCTCGCGCACCGCCGCGCCGGGAACGCGGCCGATCACCTCACCCCCTGCGGCCACCACCGCGCCCCCCGCGCCCAGGGTGACGACGACGCGCGGGAACCACCGGCTCAACTCGGCCGCCGCGACATCGGGTTCGGGCAGTCCGGTGAGCAGCCGGGCCTCGTCCGCGTTCGGCAGCAGCAGCTCCGCCCCCTCCGCGAACTCCAGGAACCGCTTCGGCCCCAGCTCGCCGAGGAAACCGGCCGACGCCGGATCGACGCTCACCGGAACACCCCGCTCCACGGCGGTCCGCAGGGCGAGCAGCGCCGCCGCCCGGCTCGACGGCGCGAAGAGGAGGTAGCCGGAGAGATGCAGCCGCCCGACTCCCTCCAGCATCGACGGCGCGAAGTCGTCGGAGGCGAGCCGCAGCACCGCCCCGGCGTCGGTCAGGAACGTCCGCTCGGCCGCCGCGTCGACCAGGGCGATCACCGTCGCCGTCGGAACCTCCTCGTCCACCGCCAGGAACGCCCGCACCCCCGCCCGCGCCAACGCCTCCCGATGCCAGTCGGCGGACCCCGCCCCGGCCCTGGCGAGCAGCCGCACGTCGGCACAGCCCGAACGCACCGCCCAACAGGCGACGTTGGCCCCCGCGCCGCCCGGCAGGGTCCGGATCCGGGCCGACGTGTCCGTACCGTGCGCGAGTGCCGACCCGTACCGCGCCACCACGTCCGTGACGACTTCCCCCACCACCAGGAGTCCGCCGCCCGCCGCCGGACGGTTCACCGGGCGGCCGCCGCGACGGCGATCCGTGCCGCGAGCGTCACATTCCCGCGTACGGCCGCGAGGTTCGCCTCCAGCGACGCGCCCCTGGTCCGCCGCATCAGCTGGTCCAACAGGAACGGCGTGACGCCCTGCCCCGAGATGCCCCGCTCCCGGCACGCGTCCAGCGCCTCCGCCAGCACCCGGTCGTGCAGGGCCGGATCCAACTGATCCGCTTCCGCTACGGGGTTGGCGACGATCAGCGCGGACGCGGGCCCGCCCAGCGCCTCCCTCGCCCGGACCACCTCCACCACCTCCTCGGGGCTGTGCACCGTCCAGTCGACGGGTTCGCCCGAAGTGCTCAGATAGAAGCCGGGGAAGTGCCCGGTGCCGTAGCCGACGACACAGACGCCGAGGGTCTCCAGCCGCTGGAGGGTCGCCGGAACGTCGAGGATCGACTTCACGCCCGCGCAGACCACGGTGATCCCGGTGCGGGCGAGCAGCCGCAGATCGGCCGACTCGTCCTGGTCGGCGGTCCACTCCCGGTGTACGCCGCCGAGCCCGCCCGTCGCGAAGACGCCGACGCCCGCCCGCGCGGCCAGGAAAGCCGTCGCGGACACCGTCGTCGCCCCGCTCGCCCCGGCGGCGAGCGCCGGGGCGAGATCGCGGTGCCCCAGCTTGCGTACCGTCGGATCCTCGGCGACCCGCTCCAACAGGTCCTCACTGAGGCCCACATGGGCCCGGCCGTCGAGAACGGCGACGGTGGCCGGGACGGCTCCGGCGGACCGGACGAGCCCCTCCAGCTCCCGCGCCACGGAGAGGTTGCGGGGCCGCGGCAGACCGTGCGCGATGATCGTCGACTCCAGCGCCACGACGGGCGGACCGGCGCTCAGAGCCGCGCGCACCTCTGCCGAGAGCACCGGCTCGTAGGGTTCTGGTGAGTTCTGAGGCATGCCCCATCCCTGTCGCGGCCGGGAGGGGCGCAAACCACGGCCGGACGTTCTCCGGCGGGTCCTGGTCACCCGGTGGCCGGAAGCGGTCGCTAAGGTGACCGGCCATGACGACAAACGACCAGGTCCCCGCCTCCTTCGCCGTGCACATCCCGGACGCCGAGCTCGTACCGGAGCCCCTCGATCCGGCGCAGATCGTCTCGGGCGATCCCGTGGTGACGGGCAAGGTGCTGTGGGAATCGCCCGACGGCAAGCAGATCCGCGGCATCTGGCAGATCACGCCCGGCGTGGTCACCGACACCGAGGCGAACGAGCTGTTCGTGGTCGTCAGCGGCCGGGCGACGGTCGCGGTCGAGGGCGGGGCGACGCTGGAGATCGGCCCGGGGGGCGCCTGCGTCCTGCGCGAGGGCGACCGGACGACGTGGACGGTTCACGAGACGCTCCGCAAGGCGTACCACATCAGCCTCTGAGGACGACGACTCCCCGACGGAGCGGCCGGGGCGAGGTCCCGAGGCACAGAGGGCCCGGACCGGGGGCGCGCGGGTCAGCCGCCGACCGCCCCCGGCCCCGGCCCCGCGTCCGGCCGCTGCCGCAGGCTCCGGCGCAGGGCGAGCACGGCGACCGGCAGCAGCAGCGCGGCGCCCATCGCGTTGAGGGGCCCGTACCCCCACTGGGCGACGATCACCCCGGCCGTCGCCCCGCCGACGCCCGCCGCCGCGCTCATGGTCAGGTCCGAAAGACCCTGCACCGCCGCCTGGGCGGACCGCGGCACCGCGTCGGTGAGCAGCGCCGACCCGGCGATCATCCCCGCCGACCAGCCGAGACCCAGCACGAAGAGGCCCGCCGCGGTCTGCCCGTGCCGGGGTCCGGCCGTACCCGCGAGCAGCGCGGCGCAGCTCAGCAGTCCGACGGCCAGCCCGATGACGGTCAGCCGGCCGAGCCGGTCCGCCAGCCACCCCATCAACGGCGAGAACGCGTACATGCCCGCGATGTGGCCGCTGATGACGAGCCCGATCAACTGGAGACCGGCACCGTGCCGGCTCAGGTCGACCGGGGTCATGACCATGATCGACACCATGGCGGTGTGCGACACGGTGACCGTCACCAGGGCGAGCCGCGCCATCGGCGACGCGCGCACGGCCTCGATCCCGGCGCGCAGGGAGCCCTTCGGCGGCCCCTCAGGGCCCTCGGGGGCCAGGGCGCGGGCGGTGAGGAGCGGATCCGGGCGCAGCGCGAGCGCCACGACGAGTCCGGCGAGCAGGAACACGGCGGCCGAGCAGAGGAACGGCCCGGCCGCCTCGGGCACCGGCGTACCGCGGAACAGCCGGCTCGCCGGGGCCGATATGTTGGGGCCGAGGACCGAGCCGATCGTGGTCGCCCAGACGACGGTGGAGATCGCCCGCCCCCGCCGCTCCGGCCCCACCAGGTCGGCCGCGGCGAACCGCGCCTGGAGACCGGCCAGCGACCCCGCGCCGAACCCGGCCATGCCGAGCAGCAGCAGCGGGAAGCTCGGCAGCATCGTGGCCAGGACCACCAGGCCGCCGCCCAGCGCACCGATCAGATAGGCGAGCATCAGCCCGGACCGGCGGCCCCGGGAGGTCATCAGGGCGGCCAGCGGCAGCGACAGCAGCGCCGTGCCGAGGACGGACGCGGTCGGCGCGAGGCCGGACAGCGCCTCCGATCCGCTCACCTCCGCGGCGAGCATCGGGGCCAGGGCGATACCGATGGCGACGCCGAGGCCGCCGAGTATCTGGCTGACGATGAGCACGGCCGACGTCCGGCGCTGCAGAGCGGGCAGGCCGACGGCCGGGACCGGGGGGAGGGAGAGGGGACGCGTCACCGGCGCAGTGTGCCACCGCTCGGCCGCCGCCGTGCACCCGGGCGGGTGAACGCCCCTCGCGAGGCCGGCACCTTCGGCTCCGCACGAACCGAGCACGACGATCAGGACCGAGCACGACGATCAGGACGGAACATGCTGAACATCGGCTTCACGCCCGACAGTGACATGGACATCCCCGCAGGGGCCGAGCGCGCCTGGCGTGACGGGCGGATCGGGCTCGCCACTCTGAGCGCGACGGACCTGCGCTACGGATGGTTCGCGTACCGGACCGACTTCGAGGTGGGCGGGCACGCGTTTCTGTCCGGGGCGCGGGAGCCCCTCGTCGACACCATGTTCACCCTGGCGCACACCCTCCGGGGCCTGTACGCGAACGGCTCGGCGGAGATCGATTTCACCGAGAGCTCCTACGTGATCCGGCTCGAAGTCACGGGGGACCGGGTGACGTTCACCTCGTCGCGCCGAGCCCCCGCCGAGCCCCCGCGATGCGCGGTCGAGGACTACGCCGCGGCGGTGCGCGCATTCGTCGCCACCGGTACCGCGTGGCTGGCCGGGAACCATCCCGCCATCGCGGCCAACCCCGCACTCCACGAGCTTCGGGCGCTGGTGTCGGATCCGGCGGGCGGTGGCACCGGTGACCCCGGCCTGCGAACCGTCTAGAACAGCGGCTGCGGCAGCACCCCCTCCAGCGCCAGCAGTTGCCGCTTGGTCTCCAGACCCCCGCTGAATCCGCCCAGGCCCCCGTCGCTCTCCACCACCCGGTGACACGGCACCACCACCGGCAGCGGGTTGGCCCCCATGGCCGCGCCCACCGCCTGGGCCCCCTCCGGCCGGCCCACCCGCGCGGCCAGCTCGCCGTACCCCACGACCGTCCCGTAGGGCACCCCGGACGCCAGCTCGCGGAGCACCTCACGGTGGAAGCCGGAGGTCAGCGACCAGTCCAGAGCGAGGCCGAGGTCCCGCGGCTCGCCCGCGAAGTACGCCGCGAGCTCGCGTATCGGCTCGGCGAGCCGTGCCGAACCGGGCGCCGCCACCGGCTCCGTGCCGAACCGGGTCCGCAACCGGTCGAGTGCCGCGTCCCGGACGGCGGGGCGGGCGTGGAAGGCCACGGTCACCAGGCCGGTCGCGGTCGCCGCGAGCAGCAGCGGACCGATGCCGCTGTCCAGGACATCCCACTCGACGGTCGGCTCTCCACCGACCCCGTAGCCGTTCATGCCGACCACCGTACGGCCCGCCACTGACAGCGACGGGCCGGTCGGCCGGAAGACGCGGAAGGGCGGCGTCAGCTCGTCGCGTCGCGCACCACGTCGGGGAAGTTGGTGATGATGCCGTCGACCCCGTAGTCACGGGCCTTCACCGCGTCCGCCGCCTTGTTGACCGTCCACGTGTTCACCCGCAGCCGCTTGCCGTGCGGGCCCTTGAGCTGCTGGACGGCCGCCACGTAGTCGGCGCCGATCGTCGCGTACGACGGGTTGATCTGGTCGGTGAACGCCGCGTACGAGGGCAGGTCCGCCACCGCCGGGGTGCCCAGGAAGCCGGTCGTGATGTCGGGGCGCAGTTCGTGCACCTTCTTCACGCTGTCGGCGCCGAAGCTCTGGATGACCAGCCGGTCCCGTACGTGGGAGCGGTCCAGCCACCCCGACCGGCCCAGCGTCCGGATGATGTCCCGCTCGATGCCCGGGTAGGTCGCCGGGCTCTTGATCTCCAGGAGCAGCTTCTGCCGGTTGCGCTCCAGACGGTGCAGGAACTGGGTGAGCGTCGGGATCCGGGCCCCGGTGAACTGCTCCCCGAACCAGCTGCCCGCGTCGAGTTTCGCCAGCTCCGCCGCGGTGAAGTCCTTGACCGCCCACGGCGCCCGGTCGGGGAAGACCTCCTCGACGTCCGTCGTGCGCTTCAGATCGGTGTCGTGCAGCACGACGAGCACGCCGTCGCGGCTGCGGTGGACGTCGTTCTCGACCCAGTCGATACCGAGCGCGTCCGCGGCGTCGACGGCGGCGAGGGTGTTCTCCGGCGCGTAGCCCGACGCCCCCCGATGGGCCACGACGACCGGGTTCGCCCGCTGCGCGGAGACCTGGTCCGGGGCCTCGGGCCGGTCGGCGGGCAGCAGCAGGGCGCCGGCGCCGAGCAGGGCGGCGGCCGTGGTGGAGGCGGTTGCGGTGCGGACGAACACGGGGACTCCTCACGTCGGGAGTGTGCGGACACGCAGAGAGTGACAGCGGCCCGCCAACGCCCGGCGGGGCGGCGATGGCCGCGAAATGAACGGAACCTTCGGTCCAGAGGACCACCGCCGCGGCACGGCCCGCGACCGTGCCGATAAAATGCGCCTTCTTTTGTCTGTCTGCCGGGACTCGCCCCTTGGGGACCCTCCTCGACCCCGGGCATTCTCGAAGGGCCTGCGCGCATGCAAGGAACAGTCGACGGATTCACCTACGGCCTGGTGACTCCGGTCGCGGCGTTCTTCATGGCCGCGCTGGGAGCCGCCCTCGGGCTCCGCTGCACCACCCGGTCCCTTCACACGACACGCTCCTGTCGGATCGGCTGGCTGGCGCTGGGCTCGCTGTCCATCGGCTCCGGGGTGTGGACCATGCACTTCATCGCGATGACCGGCTTCACCGTCCGGGAGGCGCCGATCTCCTACGACAAGACCCTCACCTTCGCCGGCCTGGCCGTGGCCGTCGTGATGATCGGCATCGGCATTTTCATTGTGGGATACCGGGGCGCGACCCGCATGGCGTTGATCACGGGCGGCACCATCACCGGTCTCGGCATCGCCTCGATGCACTATCTCGGCATGGCGGGCATGCGCATGGCCGCACACCTCGCGTACGACACCCCCCTCGTCGTCCTCTCGGTGCTGATCGCCGGGGTCGCCGCCACGGGCGCGCTGTGGGCGGCCGTCACCCTGAGGGGAGCCCTCTCCGGCCTCGGCGCGAGCATCCTGATGGCCGTCGCGGTGACCGGGATGCACTACACCGGCATGGCGGCGCTCGACGTGCACCTGCATCTGCCGCCCACCCTGCCGGCCGACCTGGCCGACGTCCTGCCCCGCGACCGGCCCGCCGAGATCATCGGCCCGATGCTGGCAGGACCCGCCTGCTTCCTGCTCCTCGCCGCCGTCGTGCTCCTGTTCGACCCGAGGGCGATGACGGGCGAGCCCGCCCCGTACCCGCGGGCCGGACACCGCCCGCGGAGCATGGTCCGCGAGGGCGCGGCAAGGGCCCGGTACCGCTGATCCGAGGCCGTTGTCAGTGGCGGGTCGTACGGTGGTTGCATGCGGCCCGTTTCCAAGATCGAACGTTCGGTGCGGCCTTTCGAGGTCGTCAGTCCCTACCAGCCCAGCGGCGACCAGCCGACGGCCATCGCCGAGCTGGAGCGGCGAATCCGCGCCGATGAGAAGGACGTCGTCCTGCTCGGCGCGACCGGCACCGGAAAGTCGGCGACCACCGCCTGGATGATCGAGAAGCTGCAGCGCCCCACCCTGGTGATGGCGCCGAACAAGACGCTCGCCGCCCAGCTGGCCAACGAGTTCCGTGAGCTCCTCCCGAACAACGCGGTGGAGTATTTCGTCTCGTACTACGACTACTACCAGCCCGAGGCGTACGTCCCGCAGTCGGACACCTACATCGAGAAGGACTCCTCCATCAACGAGGAGGTCGAGCGGCTGCGTCACTCGGCGACGAATTCGCTGCTCACCCGGCGCGACGTCGTCGTGGTCGCCTCCGTCTCCTGCATCTACGGCCTCGGCACGCCCCAGGAGTACGTGGACCGCATGGTCCAGCTCAAGGTCGGCGAGGAGATCGACCGCGACCAGCTGCTGCGCCGCTTCGTCGAGATGCAGTACACCCGCAACGACCTGGCGTTCACCCGCGGCACCTTCCGGGTCCGGGGCGACACCATCGAGATCTTCCCGGTCTACGAGGAGCTCGCCGTCCGCATCGAGATGTTCGGCGACGAGATCGAGAACCTGTCCACGCTCCACCCGCTCACCGGCGAGATCATCAGCGAGGACCCCACGGTCCACGTCTTCCCCGCCAGCCACTACGTCGCCGGCCCCGAGCGCATGGAGCGGGCCGTCAGCGGCATCGAGCAGGAGCTGGAGTTGCGCCTGGCCGAGCTGGAGAAGCAGGGCAAGATGCTGGAGGCCCAGCGCCTGCGCATGCGCACCACGTACGACATCGAGATGCTCCGCCAGATCGGCACCTGCTCCGGCGTCGAGAACTACTCGATGCATTTCGACGACCGCGCACCCGGCACCGCCCCCAACACCCTCCTCGACTACTTCCCGGACGACTTCCTGCTCGTCCTGGACGAGTCCCACGTCACCGTCCCGCAGATCGGCGCGATGTACGAGGGGGACGCCTCCCGCAAGCGGACCCTCGTCGACCACGGCTTCCGGCTGCCGTCCGCCATGGACAACCGGCCGCTGAAGTGGGAGGAGTTCCTGAAGCGGATCGACCAGACGGTGTATCTCTCGGCCACCCCGGGGAAGTACGAGCTCTCGCGCGGCGACGGGTTCGTCGAGCAGATCATCCGCCCCACCGGTCTCGTCGACCCCGAGGTCGTCGTGAAGCCCACCGAGGGCCAGATCGACGACCTGGTCCACGAGATCCGCGAGCGCACCGAACGCGACGAGCGCGTCCTGGTCACCACGCTCACCAAGAAGATGGCCGAGGACCTCACCGACTACTTCCTGGAGCTCGGCATCCAGGTCCGCTATCTGCACAGCGACGTCGACACCCTGCGCCGCATCGAGCTGCTGCGCGAGCTGCGCTCCGGCGAGTACGACGTCCTCGTCGGTATCAACCTGCTGCGCGAGGGCCTCGACCTTCCCGAGGTGTCCCTCGTGGCCATTCTCGACGCCGACAAACAGGGCTTCCTGCGCTCGGGCACCTCGCTCATCCAGACCATCGGCCGCGCCGCCCGTAACGTCTCCGGCCAGGTCCACATGTACGCCGACAAGGTCACCCCGGCCATGGAGCAGGCGATCGACGAGACGAACCGCCGCCGCGAGAAGCAGATCGCGTACAACACCGAGCGGGGCATCGACCCGCAGCCGCTGCGCAAGAAGATCAACGACATCGTCGCGACCATCGCCCGCGAGGAGGTCGACACCGAGCAGCTCCTCGGCACCGGCTACCGGCAGGGCAAGGAGACCAAGGCCCCGGTCCCCGCGCTCGGGGGCAAGGCAGCCAAGGGCGGGGCGAAGGGCAGGGCCGCCAAGGCCGGCGCCGTGACCGGCGACCGCCCCGCGACCGAACTGGCAGGGATCATCGAGGAGATGACCGACCGGATGCGGGCCGCCGCCGCGGATCTGCAGTTCGAGGTGGCCGCCCGGCTGCGCGACGAGGTCGGTGAACTGAAGAAGGAACTGCGTCAGATGAAGGAAGCGGGCATGGCCTGATCCCGCCGTTCGATTCCGCTGCCGATCGCCGGTGCCGGGCCGCTCCCGGCACCGGCGATCGACACCGTATCCACCGCGCCGGGCGGGCCACGCCGGGTGTGTTGCAAGACCGACACAAAAACGGACCGAACCTGCTGCCACCCGGGGTGGAATGCGTAGGGTGCGGGGAAACCGCACACGGATGGCTGCGGGGCAATGCCGAGAGGGGACAGCGCGTGACGGTCAATATGACCAAGGGTCAGGCCATCAGCCTGGAGAAGAGCGACGGGGGGACCCTGACCGCGGTACGGATGGGGCTCGGCTGGCAGGCGGCTCCGCGCCGTGGCCTGTTCGGTTCGCGCACCCGCGAGGTCGACCTGGACGCCTCGGCGGTGCTCTTCGCCGACAAGCAGCCCGTCGACGTCGTGTTCTTCCGCCACCTCGTCAGCGACGACGGCTCGGTCAAGCACACCGGTGACAACCTGGTCGGCGGCGCCGGATCCGGCGGCGACGACGAGGCGATCCTCGTCGACCTCCAGCGCGTCCCGGTCCACATCGACCAGATCGTCTTCACGGTGAACTCCTTCACCGGGCAGACGTTCCAGGAGGTCCAGAACGCCTTCTGCCGCATCGTCGACGAGACCAACGGCCAGGAGCTCGCCCGGTACACGCTCGACGGCGGCGGCCAGTACACCGCCCAGATCATGGCGAAGGTGCACCGCGCGGGCAACGGCTGGAAGATGACGGCCCTCGGGAACCCGGCCAACGGCCGCACGTTCCAGGACCTGATGCCGTCGATCCTCCCGCACCTGTAGGACCGGGACCGGTCCGGTCTCCGGCCCGGCGCCCAGACAGGCGGGGGCGGCTCCCGGCGGCACAGACCGCCGGGAGCCGCCCCACGCACAGCACGACAGCGCACGGCAGCAGACGGCCGTACGCGGCAGAACACGGCATCGCACGGCCCGGCGCCCACAGCGGCGCGCGGGCCATCGTCGAGGGGGACAGGGCAATGACGGCCGAACTGGTCCGGGGGCAGAACCACACCTTGCCCCAGACCCGTCTGGAGATCCGGGTGTCGGCGGGCACGCCCGTCGTGGCCGGGGCCACCCTCGGCGACGAACAGGGCACGGTGCGCGGCATCGAGTGGATCGCCCACCCCGGCTCGCCCCAGCTCCCCGGGCTCGAGGTCTCCCAGCAGGCGGCGGCCGACCACCGGCTCGCCGTCGACCTGGAAGCCCTGCCCACCGGCGCCCACCGGGTCACCGTGCTGCTCGCGCTGCCCGTCGGAGCCGGCGGCCCGGTGCGGTTCGGCGCCGTCCCCGCCCCCTTCGTCGCCGTCACCGGGCTCGACGGCACCGAGATCGCCAGCTTCACGCTCACCGACCTGGACGCCGAGTCCGCGGTCAGCGCCCTGGAGCTCTACCGCCGCCAGGACGCCTGGAAGGTCCGGGCCGTCGGACAGGGGTATGCGGGCGGGCTCGCCGCGATGCTCGCCGACCAGGGCGTGACCGAGCCCGCCGCCCTGGCCGGAACGATCCAGGAAGCCGTCACCCGGGGCCTGGCCCGCTCGGTGGCCCCGCCGCCGCCCCGGACCCCGGAAGGCGACCGCGTACGGCACGCGACGGGCTCCGCCGACCACCGCCCGACCGCGCCGCCCCCGTCCCCGGCCCAGGCCCCGGAGCCCCCCGAGCCGCTGACCGACCCGGCCGCCACCGGCCCGGCGCACACCGCCCAGCCGCACACCGCCCCCGGACCGGCCGCCGCGGGACCCGCGGCCGCGGGACCCGCGGCCGCGGGCACCTCCGCCGGCGGGCCCATCAACTACGCGCACCCGCGGCGGCAGCACGCCGCGCCCCCCTCGCCGCCGCCCACCGCGCCCCCCGCCCAGCCGGGACAGCCCGCTCAGCCGGTCGCGGGCGACGCCACCGGCTGGTCGATGGACGAGCGCCTGTACAACCAGATCTGGGGCATGTTCGAGGACCTGGCCCGCGCCGTCGCCGCCTACCGCAGCGCCGTCGACTTCGCCGAGTCCCGGATGGACCAGGAGCTCGACCGGGCCCTGTCCGACCCGCGCAACCGGATCGGCGGTGCGGGCGACCGCGCCCGCGAGGCGGCCCGCGCCAAGCGCGACGAGCTGACCTCCCGGGCCCGGGAGGCCCTCGACCGCGATCTGGCCCAGTTGGCAGCCGAGGCGGCCGTCGTAGAGCCCGCGCTCCCGGCGGCGTACGCCGGCTGGGGCAACCCCGTCTGGCACGCCCACCGCATCCCCATGGAGATACCGATGGCCCTGCGCATCGGGGATCTCCATCTGCCCGAGCGCACCGACCTGCGCATCCCGCTGCTCGTCCGGCTGCCGCTGGAGCGCGGGATCTGGGTGGACAGCGGACGGGCGGCGTCCGAGGCTGCCGCCCTGATGGACACCGACCGGCTGCGCCGGCTGGCCATGGAGACCGCGGTCGCGCACGCGGCGCGGCTGCTCGCGGTGTATCCGCCCGGGGAGTTCGCGGTGCACGTCATCGATCCGGCGGGCTCGGCTGCGGGCCCGCTCGCCCCGCTGGTCGAGGCGGGCGTCCTCGCCGGACCGCCCGCCGCCGGGCCCGGGGGAGTGGCGTCGGTCCTCGCCCACCTCACCCGGCGGGTCGATCTGGTGCAGATGGCGGTGCGGGCCCGGGCGGCCGACTCGCTCCCGCCCGACCTGGACACCGGCGAACAGCTCCTGGTGGTCAACGACTTCCCGCACGGCTTCGACGACCGGGCCGTCACCCAGCTCCGCTACCTCGCCGACGAGGGCCCCGCGGTCGGGGTGCACCTGCTGATGGTCGCGGACCGGGAGGAGGCCAGTGCGTACGGGCCGATCCTCGACCCGCTGTGGCGTTCGCTGCTGCGGATCACGCCGGTCGCCGACAGCCACCTCGCCGACCCCTGGGTCGGGCACGCCTGGACCTACGAGCCGTTGACGGTCCCGCCGGGCAGTCGTGTCCTGGAGCAGGTGCTCGCGGCGGTGGCCGAGGCTCGCAGAGCTGCCGGCCGCTGACCGGGAAGGCAACGTTGACCTGCGGTCTTGACGACCTCTTTACCCTTTTCTTTACCTACCCTTGGTGATGCCTGTACTGTTCGGGGAACGGAGGGGAGTACTCCTTACGCGACGTGCCCGTCAATACGGACCGCAATCGGTCCCGGGGCGTCGGTCCAGGCGCGCACCACGTGCAGGGATGGAAGAGACCTCCGGCAGCGACGACGCTGATTCAGTAGCCGTAGCGAACTGCCGGAGGCGCAGTGGACGTTTCATGGACCGTATGGGCCCTGACCATCGTTGGTCTGTCGGCCCTCATCGCCGTCGACTTCTTCATCGGGCGTAAGCCCCATGACGTGTCGACCAAGGAAGCCGGGATCTGGACGATCGTCTGGATCGCGCTGGCCATTCTCTTCGGAGTCGGCCTCATGGTCGCCGGCGAGAGCCAGGCCTCCGGCGAGTTCTTCGCAGGTTTCATCACCGAGAAGTCGCTGAGTGTCGACAACCTCTTCGTCTTCGTCCTGATCATGGCGAAGTTCTCGGTGCCCTCCCACCTCCAGCAGCGTGTGCTGCTGATCGGTGTGCTCATCGCCCTGGTGCTCCGCGCGATCTTCATCGCCGCCGGCGCCGCCGTGATCGCGAACTTCTCGTGGGTGTTCTACATCTTCGGCGCGTTCCTGATCTACACCGCCTGGAAGCTCATCCAGGAGGCCCGGGCCGGCGAGGAGGACGAGGAGTTCGAGGAGAACCGCCTCCTCAAGAAGATCGAGCACCGCTTCGGCGTCGCCGATCAGTACCACGGCACGAAGCTCTTCATCCAGAAGAACGGCAAGCGCATCCTGACCCCGCTGATGGTGGTCATGCTCGCCATCGGTATGACCGACGTGCTGTTCGCGCTGGACTCGATCCCGGCGATCTTCGGCCTGACCCAGGACCCGTACATCGTCTTCACGGCCAACGCGTTCGCGCTGATGGGCCTGCGCCAGCTGTACTTCCTCATCGGCGGTCTGCTGAAGAAGCTGGTCCACCTCAGCTACGGCCTGTCGGTGATCCTCGGCTTCATCGGCGTCAAGCTGGTGCTGCACGCCCTGCACGAGTCCGGTGTGCACACGCCCGAGATCTCGATCCCGTTCTCGCTCTCCGTCATCTGCGGTGTCCTGGTGATCACCACGATCACCAGCCTCATCGCCAGCAAGAAGCAGGCGGCGGCCGAGGCGGAGGAGGCCGCGAAGGCCGAGACCGCCGGCCCGGCCGACGAGGAGAGCAAGACCCTCAGCTAGCTGACCCGGGGCCGCCCCGAGCGGCACAGGGACACACCGGCAGCGGCCGGGGTGGACACGGCGGAAGCCGTCCACCCCGGCCGCTTTCGCGTGCGAGCCCGGAAGGCGCGTACGCGGAGGGTGCGGGTGCGCCGAGGATGCGGGTCGGCGCGTGCGGGCTACCAGCCGCGGGCACGCCACTCGGGCAACTGGGGGCGCTCGGCGCCCAGCGTCGTGTCGTGTCCGTGGCCCGGGTAGACCCAGGTCTCGTCGGGCAGCCGGTCGAACAGCTTCGTCTCGACGTCGTTCAGCAGGCTCGCGAACGCCTCGGGGTCCTGGTGCGTGTTCCCGACCCCGCCGGGGAAGAGGCAGTCCCCGGTGAACAGATGCGGGGCGCCGTGCGGATCGTCGTAGACCAGGGCGATGGAGCCCGGGGTGTGACCGACCAGGCGGCGGGCGGTGAGTTCGACCCGGCCGACCGTGACCGTGTCACCGTCCTCGACCGGGACGTCGGTCGGCACCGGGATGCCCTCGGCGTCGTAGCGGCCCGCGTACGTCCGGGCGCCCGTCGCCCCGACCACCTCGGCCAGCGCCTGCCAGTGGTCCCCGTGCCGGTGGGTGGTGACGACGGAGGCGATCCCGTCGTCACCGATCAGCGCGAGCAGGGTCTCCGGCTCGGCGGCCGCGTCGATCAGCAGCTGCTCGCCGGTGGCCCGGCAGCGCAGCAGATACGCGTTGTTGTTCATCGCGCCGACGGCGACCTTGGAGATCATCAGATCCGTCAGTTCGTGCACGCTCGCCGGTCCGCCGACCTTCACCGCTCCGCTGTACGTCATGCGGCTCAGCCTATAGCGGGGGGAGTGCGGGCAGCGGGCCTCCGGCCACGGTCAGGGCGGAGCCGTCACGGCGTCCGCAGAGCCAGCCCAGCAGCTCCACGGCGGGCCCCTGCACCGTCACCAGGTCGCTCGGCGGGCCGCCGCCCGTGCTCCAGGTCCGGCCGTCCAGGTCGGTCAGCCCGGTGGCGGGCACGTTCTCGTTGCCCAGGAAGCGATCGGCGAGGAAGGCGATCTCCCGCTCCACGAACTCCGCGGGCAGGTCCTCCAGCTCGTAGCCGATGCCGAGATCGACGTGGTGCAGATCGACCTCGACCCAGCGCCGGAAGGGCACCCGGGCCGCGGAGTCCGTCACCCCGTTGCGCAGGGTGACCGTTCGGGACCAGTCGGCCGGTTCGGCGGCGACGGCCAGGAAGGCGTCCGCGGTCTCCCGCAGGTCGGTCAGCTGCTCGGCCGCCGGGCGGGGGGCGCCGGCCGCGATGTCGGCGTCGCGGGTTTCGCTGCTCGCGTACATCGGGAGACCCCGGAGAACATTTCCGAGCGCGTCGGCGTTACGTGACAGGTGGGCCAGAACATGGCCCCGACTCCATCCGGGCAGCCGTGACGGCTCGGCGACAGCGGCGTTGTCCAGTTTGCCAACTGCGTCGAGCAGCCGTTCGGTCGCTTCCCGTACAGCTCCCAGGTCGTGCGCATGATCAATCATGCGGCCGAGCCTAGCCCTGCCACTCATTCGGGTGAAGGAGGGTGAGGGTGGCCGTAAATCGAATGTGCGTGCTATACGCTCGGAATCGAAAGCTTCGTACACCGCTGTGGCGCCCCCCATACCCTGGGAGAGGGGCTCAGTTCCCCCGCTTCTCTCTAGAAAGGTGCGGACCGGCGTGGCCGACCGTCTCATCGTCCGTGGCGCGCGCGAGCACAACCTGAAGAACGTCTCGCTCGACCTGCCCCGCGACTCCCTCATCGTCTTCACCGGGCTCTCCGGGTCGGGCAAGTCGTCCCTCGCGTTCGACACGATCTTCGCCGAGGGGCAGCGCCGCTACGTGGAGTCCCTCTCCTCGTACGCTCGCCAGTTCCTCGGCCAGATGGACAAGCCGGACGTCGACTTCATCGAAGGTCTGTCCCCGGCCGTCTCCATCGACCAGAAGTCGACCTCGCGCAACCCGCGCTCGACGGTCGGCACCATCACGGAGGTCTACGACTACCTCCGGCTGCTCTTCGCCCGGATCGGCAAGCCGCACTGCCCCGAGTGCCGCCGCCCCATCTCCCGCCAGTCGCCGCAGGCCATCGTCGACAAGGTCCTCGGCCTGCCCGAGGGCAGCCGCTTCCAGGTCCTGTCGCCGCTGGTGCGCGAGCGCAAGGGAGAGTTCGTCGACCTCTTCGCCGACCTCCAGACCAAGGGCTACAGCCGGGCCCGCGTCGACGGCGAGACCATCCAGCTCGCCGAGCCTCCCACGCTCAAGAAGCAGGAGAAGCACACCATCGAGGTGGTCGTCGACCGCCTCACCGTCAAGGACAGCGCCAAGCGCCGGCTGACCGACTCGGTCGAGACCGCGCTCGGCCTCTCCGGCGGCATGGTCGTGCTCGACTTCGTCGACCTCCCCGAGGACGACCCCGAGCGCGAGCGGATGTATTCCGAGCACCTCTACTGCCCGTACGACGACCTCTCCTTCGAGGAGCTGGAGCCGCGCTCCTTCTCCTTCAACTCGCCCTTCGGCGCCTGCCCCGACTGCACCGGCATCGGGACGCGCATGGAGGTCGACCCGGAGCTGATCGTCCCGGACGAGGAGAAGTCCCTCGACGAGGGAGCCATCCACCCCTGGTCCCACGGGCACACCAAGGAGTATTTCGGCCGACTGATCGGCGCGCTCGCCGAAGCCCTCGGCTTCCGTACGGACATCCCCTGGGCCGGACTGCCGCAGCGGGCCAAGAAGGCCCTGCTCTTCGGCCACAAGATCCAGACCGAGGTCCGCTACCGCAACCGCTACGGGCGCGAGCGCGCCTACACCACCCCCGCCTTCGAGGGCGCGGTGCAGTTCGTCAAGCGGCGGCACACCGAGGCCGAGAGCGACTCCAGCCGGGAGCGCTTCGAGGGCTACATGCGCGAGGTGCCCTGCCCCACCTGTGAGGGCACCCGGCTCAAGCCGATCGTCCTCGCGGTGACGGTGATGGAGAGGTCCATCGCCGAGGTCGCCGCGATGTCGATCAGCGAGTGCGCCGAGTTCCTCGGCCGCCTCAAGCTGAACGCCCGCGACAAGAAGATCGCCGAGAGGGTGCTCAAGGAGGTCAACGAACGGCTGAAGTTCCTCGTCGACGTCGGCCTCGACTATCTGTCGCTGAACCGCGCGGCCGGCACCCTGTCCGGCGGCGAGGCCCAGCGCATCCGGCTGGCCACCCAGATCGGCTCCGGCCTGGTCGGCGTGCTGTACGTCCTGGACGAGCCGTCCATCGGCCTGCACCAGCGCGACAACCACCGGCTGATCGAAACCCTGGTCCGGCTGCGGGACATGGGCAACACGCTCATCGTCGTCGAACACGACGAGGACACCATCAAGGTCGCCGACTGGGTCGTGGACATCGGCCCCGGCGCCGGTGAGCACGGCGGCAAGGTCGTCCACTCCGGCTCGCTCAAGGAACTGCTGGGGAACAAGGCCTCGGTCACCGGCCAGTATCTGTCCGGCAAGCGGTCCATCCCGACCCCGGACGTCCGCCGCCCGGTCGACCCGGCCCGGGGCCTCACCGTGCACGGCGCCCGGGAGAACAACCTCCAGGACATCGACGTCTCCTTCCCGCTCGGCGTCCTCACCGCCGTCACCGGCGTCTCCGGTTCCGGGAAGTCGACCCTGGTCAACGACATCCTCTACACCCACCTGGCCCGCGAGCTCAACGGCGCCAAGTCGGTGCCCGGCCGCCACACCCGGGTCGACGGCGACGACCTCGTCGACAAGGTGGTCCACGTCGACCAGTCGCCGATCGGCCGGACCCCCCGGTCCAACCCGGCGACGTACACCGGAGTCTTCGACCACGTCCGCAAGCTGTTCGCCGAGACGATGGAGGCGAAGGTGCGCGGCTATCTGCCGGGCCGCTTCTCCTTCAACGTCAAGGGCGGCCGCTGCGAGAACTGCTCCGGCGACGGCACGATCAAGATCGAGATGAACTTCCTGCCCGACGTGTACGTCCCGTGCGAGGTCTGCCACGGAGCGCGCTACAACCGGGAGACCCTGGAGGTCCACTACAAGGGCAAGTCCATCGCCGAGGTGCTGGACATGCCGATCGAGGAGGGCCTGGAGTTCTTCGAGGCCGTCCCGGCGATCGCCCGCCACCTCCGTACGCTCAACGACGTCGGCCTCGGCTACGTCCGGCTCGGGCAGTCCGCGCCGACCCTCTCCGGCGGTGAGGCGCAGCGCGTCAAGCTGGCGAGCGAGCTCCAGAAGCGCTCCACCGGCCGTACGGTCTACGTTCTGGACGAGCCGACCACCGGTCTGCACTTCGAGGACATCAGCAAGCTGATCACGGTGCTCTCGGGCCTCGTGGACAAGGGCAACTCGGTGATCGTCATCGAGCACAACCTCGACGTCATCAAGACCGCCGACTGGGTGGTCGACATGGGCCCCGAGGGCGGCAACGGCGGCGGACTGGTCGTCGCCGAGGGAACACCGGAGCAGGTCGCCTCGGTGCCCGCCAGCCACACCGGGAAGTTCCTCCAGTCCATCCTGGACGCGGACCGGATCGCCGAAGCCGCGGTGCCCTCGGGCGGGACACCCCGTAAGACGGCCGCCCGCAAGGCCGCCCCGGCGAAGAAGACGGCTGCCGTGAAGAAGACGGCAGCCGCAAAGAAGGCCACGGCGACCAAGGCGCAGGCCACGGCCACCGGCACCAAGGCCGCTGCCGCCAAGAAGACGGCCCGGGCCCGCAAGGCCTAGGGGGCGCCCGGCGGACCAGGGCCGGGGGCGCCCGGCGGACCAGGGCCGGACTCCCCTGGCCCGGGCTCACCGATGGCGGCGGCCCCCGCAGGACGACGGGGGGCCGCCGCCATCGGCGTAGGCGGCCCGCCGCCTGTCCACCACGGCTCCCCTCGGCGGTTTCCCGGCGGGGGCGGGCCGGGGCCCGCAGGCCCCGTCCCCTCTCGACCGGCCCGCCCGCAAGGCTCCCGTTCCCCGCCGGTATCGTCGGTTCTGTCACCGGCACCCGCGGCCGCCGTCGTCGCTCCGCGGCCGTCCGGCGACCCCGACCGCGGTGTCCCACCGCGATCCGCCTCGAACGACACCCGTGGAGTCCGCATGCCCGGCCTGCCCGCCGCCCGCCGTACCGTGCTGAAGGGCGCCGCGCTCGCCGGTGCCGCCGGGCTCGGGGCGGCCGCCTGCTCGACCGAGTCCAAGCTCGGGCACGCCAAGAACCCCACGCCGACCGCCCCCGTCGCCCTCGGGGCTGCCTCCGACGTGCCGGTCGGCGGGGCCAAGCTCTACCGGGAAGCGCGCCTCGTCGTGAGCTGCCCGGCCAAGGGCGAGTACAAGGCGTTCAGCGCCCAGTGCACCCACGGCGGCTGCGTCCTGACCAAGATCGAGGGCACCGAGGGCCACTGCCCCTGCCACGGCAGCCGCTTCGACACGACCACCGGCGAGGTCATCGAGGGCCCGGCCACCGTGCCGCTGCCCGCCGTCCCGGTCACCGCCGAGGGCGGAAACCTCGTCGCGGGCCCCGACGCCTGAACCACGAGCGCCGCCTCGTCGGCACACCGGCCGGCTCTCACTCCCAGTCCCAGTCGATCCCGATCAGGCCCGGCCGTACGCCCTCCGCCACCAGGTGCACGGTCCGGTGCCGGCCGGTCAGTGTGAGGTCCCCGCGGGCCCCGCGCGCCGCCCCCGCCGACGCCTGGGCGAACCGGCGGCACCGCACCGGGAGCGCGGCCTCGTCGAAGCCGACCTGGAGCACGTACTGGCCGCCCCCGAAGGTGAAGCCGCGCACGTACTCGCCGCTCGCCCCGCCCGTACCGTCCTCGAAGCCGTAGCCGAAGAGGTACGTCTCGCCGGACCGCAGCCGGGTGTCGAACAGCAGCTCCGCCACCAGCACCCCCGCGTCCCCGTCCCAGCGGACCCGGCCCGTCCGGCAGTTCTCCAGGGCCCGCACCGCGATCCGCGACGGGGCGCAGCCGGGATCGCCCCGGTACACCGCGAGATAGCGGTCCACGCCGTCCCGGTGCGCGCGCACCACATGCCGGGAGGTGCGGCCGGCCAGCTCCCGGCGCGCCCCGATCCGCACCCGCTCCTGGTGCCCCACCGTGTGCAGCCCGCCGTCCACCGGTGACTCCATCGCCGCGAGGAGCCGCTCCACCGAACCCGACGCCTCCATCAGCGACCGGTACGAACGCCCCGCCGGGCGGTCCCCCTCACCCGGGGCGTCGCCGTCGCGCAGCAGCCTCAGCAGCGAGTCCTCCGGCAGCGCGAGCACCTCCTCCAACGCCCGCACGGCCCGCAGCGACTCGGCCCGCCGGGGACGGCGCACCCCCTGCTGCCAGTAACTGAGACTGGTCACCCCGAGCGTGACGCCCCGGTGCGCCAGATGGTGCCGCACCCGCTGGAGCGGCAGCCCGCGCACCGACAGGGCCGTGCGCAGCGCCAGATGGAACGGACCGGTCCGCAGAACCTGCGCCAGTTCGGTCTCGGTCTCGGTCTGCCGCATGGGCGGGCCTCCGGTGAACGTTCACGTGGGGAGTGGCGACACCGACCCCCGGGGGATGCGGGGGAGCAGGTGACCGGGGCGGTGCCGTTCACACGGACGCCGTGCCGTTCACACCGTGATGTCACCTCGCATTGAAGCGTGTTGACCTGCTCCGGACAACGCCGGATGCTCTTCGTCAGCGTCCGGACGCGCTCCTCCGATCCCCACCCCCGTTTCGGGAGGAACGCCATGCGCAACCGAAATGTCAGCCCCAGACGGCCCGCAAGGTCCCCAAGGCGCGGAAGGTTCTCGTTCACCGCCCTCCTGGCCGCCGCCCTCCTCGCTGTCCCCGCCGCCACCGCCACCGCCGCCCAGCCCCCTGCCACGACCGGCTCCACCATCGCCGCCGCCCAGCGGCTCAACATCACCATGCAGGCGCAGCAGCAGAGCAACTGGTGCTGGGCGGCCGGCGGCAACACCATCGCCGCCTGGTTCGGCCGCGGCTACTCCCAGAACCAGTTCTGCAACGCCGCCTTCAACCGCAACCAGAACACCCAGTGCCCCAACTCGCAGGCCACCCTGGGCAATGTCCAGACCGGCCTGTCCTGGGCCGGTGTCAGGCCCGGCAGTTACGTCACCGGCTGGCTGCGCTACCCGACCGTGCAGGCCGAGATATCCGCCCAGCGCCCCATCGAGACCCGGATCCAGTGGTCGTCAGGCGGCGGCCACATGCACGTCATCTACGGGTACGACGACGCCAACAGCTGGGTCTACTGGGGCGATCCCTGGCCCTCCAGCAACCGCTACAACTGGGCCTCGCACGCCTGGTACGTGAACAACAACGAGTTCTCCTGGACCCACTCGCTCTACCGGATCGGGGCGTGAGGACATGAACTCCACCACCCGGCACTCAGCCACCACCCGGAACGCGGCAACGAACCGGAACGCGACCACCCGGCGCCTCGCCGTCGCCACCGCGCTCACCGCGACCGCCCTGTTCACCGCCGCCGCCCCCGCCCTCGCCGACGACGGCCGCGCGGCCCCGCCGAAACTGACCGCGTCGACCCTCGAAGCCGCCCACGAGGCCGCGACCGAGCCGGCGACCCTGGACACCCTGTCCCGGTTCTTCGCCCGGGAGGGCGCGGTGAGCAGGAAGGCGAGCGCACCGAGGATCGAGGGCGAGGCCGTGCCCGTGCGCACGCTCTCGGCCGCCTTCGTCGCCGGAAAGGCCGGGGCCGCCCCGAGCACCCTGGACTACCTCGCCAGCACCGCCGTCTCCTCCGACGGCCAGAGGGCCTCCCTGTGGACTCTCCCCGGGGCGGGCGCCGACGGCGACTGGCAGGTGGTGAACATCGCCGCCGGCGACGACGAGGCCCGCTACGTCGCCCAGGGGGCCCGCGCGCTCCCCGGGGGCACCGTCTTCCGCGAACCGCAGATCGACGCCTGGTACGTCCACGACGGCTCCCGGGTCCTCCCGCTCGACCAGGACGCGAGGACCGCTGTGGGAGCGAAGGGCACCACGCTCGACGCCTACTGGACCCGGGTCCAGAAGGCTTACGGCGACAAGCTGCCCGGCTCCGGATACGCCCGCTCCGGCCAGGCGGGCGGCTACGGCCCCGACGCGGCCGCCGGACCCGCCGCCGGACCCGCGCCCGCCCCCGGACCGGTCTCGGGCCCGGCGGCGGACCGGACCGCCCCTGATCCGGCCGGAAACCCCGCACTGGCCGGCGCGGCCCAGGGCCCAGACACGGCCCTGACCGCCGTCTCCACCACCGCCGGGGTCGGGGCGCTCCTCGCCCTGGCCCTGTGCGGGGCCGCCGCGCTGCGCCGCCGGAGCCGTACCGGGCGGTCCCCGGCCGCGGACGCCTGAGCAGCGGATCCAGCGGCGCCGCCGGCCCACCGGCCCGCGCTCCGGGGTGCGGAACACCCCACGGCACTCCGGAGCGCGGCACCGCCCCCGGCAAGACGTGAGGACGACGCACTGTCACTGCCCGCAAGTAGGGTGTGAGACATGGCAGACCCCTCCAGCTACCGCCCCAAGCCGGGACAGATCCCCGACTCCCCGGGGGTCTACAAGTTCCGCGACGAGCACCGCCGGGTGATCTACGTCGGGAAGGCCAAGAACCTGCGCCAGCGCGTGGCCAACTACTTCCAGGACCTGGCGAACCTCCATCCGCGTACGCGCACGATGGTCACCACCGCCGCGTCCGTCGAGTGGACGGTCGTCTCCACCGAGGTCGAGGCGCTCCAGCTGGAGTATTCCTGGATCAAGGAGTTCGATCCCCGGTTCAACGTCAAGTACCGGGACGACAAGAGCTATCCCTATCTCGCGGTCACGCTCAACGAGGAGTTCCCCCGCGTCCAGGTCATGCGCGGCGCCAAGAAGAAGGGCGTGCGCTACTTCGGCCCGTACGGCCACGCCTGGGCCATCCGCGAGACGGTCGACCTGATGCTGCGGGTCTTCCCCGTCCGCACCTGCTCCGCCGGGGTCTTCAAGAACGCCGCGCGCACCGGCCGCCCCTGCCTGCTGGGCTACATCGGCAAGTGCTCCGCCCCCTGCGTCGGCCGGGTCACCCCCGAGGAACACCGCGAGCTGGCCGAGGACTTCTGCGACTTCATGGCCGGGCGCACCGGCACCTACATCCGCCGCCTGGAGAAGGACATGATGCAGGCGGCGGAGGAGATGGAGTACGAGCGGGCCGCCCGCCTCCGCGACGACGCCGAGGCCCTCAAGCGGGCCATGGAGAAGAGCGCCGTCGTCCTGGCCGACGCCACCGACGCCGACCTGATCGCCGTCGCCGAGGACGAGTTGGAGGCCGCCCTCCAGATCTTCCACGTACGCGGCGGCCGGGTGCGCGGCCAGCGCGGCTGGGTCACCGACAAGGTCGAGGCGGTCGACACCTCCGGCCTCGTCGAGCACGCCCTCCAGCAGCTGTACGGGGAGGAGCGCGGCGACGCCGTCCCCAAGGAGGTCCTGGTCCCCGCCCTGCCCGAGGACACCGAAGCGGTCTCCCAGTGGCTCGCCGAGCGCCGGGGTTCCCAGGTCAGCCTGCGCATCCCGCAGCGCGGCGACAAGAAGGACCTCATGGCCACGGTCCAGCGCAACGCCCAGCAGGCCCTCGGGCTGCACAAGACCAAGCGCGCCTCCGACCTGACCACCCGCTCCCGCGCCCTGGAGGAGATCGCCGAGGCGCTGGGTCTGGACACCGCCCCGCTGCGCATCGAGTGCTACGACATCTCGCACCTCCAGGGCGACGACGTGGTGGCCTCCATGGTGGTCTTCGAGGACGGCCTCGCCCGCAAGAGCGAGTACCGCCGCTTCCAGATCAAGGGCTTCGAGGGCCAGGACGACGTCCGCTCGATGCACGAGGTGATCGGCCGCCGCTTCAAGCGCTACCTCCAGGAGAAGGAGCGCACGGGGGAGTGGGAGGAACAGCCCACGGACACCGCGACCGCCGGACCCGCCGCCACCGGCCCCGTCCCCGGCCCCGCCGCCACCGGCCCCGGACCCGCCGCCACCGGCCCTGGCCTCGCCCCGGCCGCCGACGAGCGCCCCTCCGTCGCCGAGGACGCCGAGCCCCGGGAGGACGACGGCCGTCCCAAGCGGTTCGCCTACCCGCCGCAGCTCGTCGTCGTCGACGGCGGGCAGCCCCAGGTCGCCGCCGCCAAGCGCGCCCTGGACGAGCTGGGCATCGACGACATCGCCGTCTGCGGCCTCGCCAAGCGCCTCGAAGAGGTCTGGCTCCCCGACGACGACGATCCCGTGGTCCTTCCCCGCTCCAGCGAGGGCCTCTACCTCCTCCAGCGCGTCCGGGACGAGGCGCACCGCTTCGCCATCACCTACCAGCGCGCCAAACGCGCCAAGCGCATCCGCACCAGCCCTCTCGACGACGTGTCCGGCCTCGGCGAGACCCGGAAGCAGGCACTGATCAAGCATTTCGGCTCGGTGAAGAAGCTCCGGCAAGCGACAATCGACGAGATCTGCGAGGTCCCCGGGATAGGGCGAAGGACGGCGGAATCCGTGGCCGCCGCCCTCGCCTCGACCGCTCCCGCGGCACCTGCCGTGAACACGGCCACAGGAGAGATCATTGAAGAGGACGACGGGGGCAACTCATGACCGAGAACAGCCACGAAACCGCACAGAACATCACATGCCCGGCCGACACAGACCCGACCGCCTCAGTGACAGCCGACACCGCAGACCGAGCAGACGGAGCAGCAGACGTGAGTACGAACACCCCGAACGAGACGGGTGACGCGGCCATCCCCGAGCTGGTGATCATCTCCGGGATGTCGGGCGCCGGCCGCAGCACCGCCGCCAAGTGTCTGGAGGACCTCGGCTGGTTCGTCGTCGACAACCTGCCGCCCGCGCTGATCCCCACCATGGTCGAGCTCGGCGCCCGCTCCCAGGGCAACGTGGCCCGGATCGCCGTCGTGGTCGACGTACGAGGCCGGCGCTTCTTCGACAACCTCCGGGAATCTCTCGCGGACCTGGAAGCCAAGCATGTCACCCGGCGGATCGTCTTCCTGGAGTCCTCCGACGACGCCCTCGTGCGCCGCTTCGAGTCCGTCCGCCGCCCGCACCCCCTCCAGGGCGACGGGCGCATCGTCGACGGCATCGCGGCCGAGCGCGACCTGCTGCGCGAGCTGCGCGGCGACGCCGACCTGGTCATCGACACCTCCAGCCTCAACGTGCACGAGCTGCGGGCCAAGATGGACGCCCAGTTCGCGGGCGAGTCCGAGCCGGAGCTGCGGGCCACGGTGATGTCCTTCGGCTACAAGTACGGCCTGCCCGTCGACGCCGACCTCGTCGTCGACTGCCGCTTCCTGCCCAACCCGCACTGGGTCCCCGAGCTGCGCCCCTTCACCGGCGTCAACGAGGAGGTGTCCGACTATGTCTTCGACCAGCCGGGCGCCAAGGAGTTCCTCAACCAGTACACCGAGCTGCTCCAGCTCATCGCCGCGGGCTACCGCCGCGAAGGCAAGCGGTACGTGACCATCGCCGTGGGCTGCACCGGAGGCAAGCACCGCTCCGTCGCCATGTCCGAGAAGCTCTCCGCCCGCCTCGCCGCCGAAGGCATCGAGACCGTCCTCGTCCACCGCGACATGGGGCGAGAGTGACCGGACGCAATCTGCGGATGCGGCGCCTGAGCCGTGCCACCTCGGCGCTCTCGGGCCGCAAGCGCGGTGCTCAGCCCAAGGTCGTCGCGCTCGGTGGCGGCATGGGTCTCTCGGCGTCCCTGACGGCGCTGCGCCGGATCACCGGCGACCTCACGGCCGTTGTCACCGTCGCCGACGACGGCGGCTCCAGCGGCCGGCTGCGCGAGGAGCTGGGCGTGCTGCCGCCCGGCGACCTCCGTAAGGCCCTCGCCGCCCTGTGCGGCGACGACGACTGGGGCCGCACCTGGTCCCAGGTGGTCCAGCACCGGTTCGAGTCCAAAGGCGACCTGCACGGGCACGCGGTCGGCAATCTGCTGATCGTCGCCCTCTGGGAGCAGCTCGGCGACCATGTCCAGGCGCTCGACCTGGTCGGCAAGCTGCTCGGCGCGCACGGCCGGGTGCTGCCGATGTCGGCCGTCCCCCTGGAGCTCCAGGCGCTGGTCAAGGGCCACGACCCCGACCTGCCCGACGCGATCGTCACCGTGCGCGGTCAGGCCACGGTGGCGCTCACGCCCGGCGAGGTGCAGTCCGTGCACGTGGTCCCGCCCGACCCGCCGGCCGTCCCGGAGGCCGTCGCGGCGGTCCTGGACGCCGACTGGGTGGTCCTCGGACCCGGCTCCTGGTTCTCCTCGGTGATCCCGCACCTGCTCGTGCCGGAGCTGCTCGACGCCCTGGTCACCACGAAGGCCCGCAAGGTCCTCTCGCTGAACCTCGCGCCCCAGCCCGGTGAAACAGAAGGCTTCTCACCGCAGCGTCATTTGGAGGTTTTGGGGCGACACGCCCCTAAACTCGCCTTGGACGTGGTGCTGGCCGACGAGGCCGCCGTGCCCGACCGTGAGTCCCTCGCCGACGCCGCCCAGCGGCTCGGAGCCGCGGTCGAGCTGGCGCCGGTGGCATCGCCCGACGGCGTTCCGGTCCATGATCAGGAGCTGTTGGCCGCCGCGTACGACCGTATTTTTCGGATGCATGGAAGGATCGGCCCATGGCGATGACGCCAGCGGTGAAGAACGAAATCTCTCATCTTCCCGTCACCCGGACCTGCTGCAGGAAGGCAGAGGTCTCGGCGATTCTTCGGTTCGCGGGTGGGCTGCACCTGGTGAGCGGCCGGATTGTGATCGAGGCGGAGCTGGACACCGGCAACGCCGCCCGCCGCCTCAAGCGCGACATCCTGGAGATCTTCGGGCACAGCTCGGAGCTGATCGTGATGGCCCCCGGCGGACTGCGGCGCGGCTCGCGCTACGTCGTCCGCGTGGTGGCCGGCGGTGACCAGCTCGCCCGCCAGACCGGTCTGGTCGACGGCCGCGGCCGGCCGATCCGCGGGCTGCCCCCGCAGGTGGTCTCGGGGGCCACCTGCGACGCCGAGGCGGCCTGGCGCGGCGCTTTCCTCGCCCACGGTTCGCTCACCGAGCCCGGCCGCTCCTCCTCCCTGGAGGTGACCTGCCCCGGCCCCGAGGCGGCCCTCGCCCTGGTCGGCGCGGCCCGCCGGCTCTCCATCGCCGCCAAGGCCCGCGAGGTGCGCGGCGTGGACCGCGTGGTCGTCCGCGACGGCGACGCGATCGGCGCCCTGCTGACCCGGCTCGGCGCCCACGACGCGGTGCTCGCCTGGGAGGAGCGGCGGATGCGGCGCGAGGTCCGCGCCACGGCCAACCGGCTCGCCAACTTCGACGACGCGAACCTGCGCCGCTCGGCCCGCGCCGCGGTCGCCGCCGGGGCCCGGGTGGGGCGCGCGCTGGAGATCCTCGGCGAGGAGGTCCCCGAGCACCTGGCCGCCGCGGGACGGCTGCGCATGGAGCACAAGCAGGCCTCCCTGGAGGAGCTGGGCGCGCTCGCCGACCCGCCGCTGACCAAGGACGCGGTCGCCGGCCGGATCCGCCGGCTGCTCGCGATGGCCGACAAGCGGGCCCAGGACCTGGGCATCCCGGGGACCGAGGCGACCCTCAGCGAGGAGCTCGCCGACGGCCTGGTCGGCTGACCGGCCGACTCGGCGGCGGGCGGGGGACGTTGGTCCCGAACCCACCGGGACATGGGTCCCGGACTGCCGGGACCCATGTCCCGGCGGGCGAAACGGAGGTCCGTACTCCTACTGGCGAGTACGGGCCTCCAGCCGTATCCGGTGGCGCGTAGGGGCCCTCTCGATGTCACTCCCCGGCCCTCGGAGAGGTAGGGTCGGAAGCGGTCGGGGACATCCCTATACAACTCGCCGGCGTCGAAAACCGGCGTACCTAACGAGGAGATCGGTTCGTGACGATCCGCGTAGGCATCAACGGCTTCGGCCGCATCGGTCGCAACTACTTCCGCGCGCTGCTCGAGCAGGGTGCGGACATCGAGATCGTGGCTGTCAACGACCTGGGTGACACTGCGACCACTGCACACCTGCTGAAGTACGACACCATCCTGGGCCGCCTCAAGGCAGAGGTCAGCCACACCGCCGACACCATCACCGTCGATGGTCACACCATCAAGGTGCTCTCCGAGCGCAACCCGGCCGACATCCCCTGGGGTGAGCTGGGCGTCGACATCGTTATCGAGTCGACCGGCATCTTCACCAAGAAGGCCGACGCCGAGAAGCACATCGCGGGCGGCGCCAAGAAGGTCCTCATCTCGGCTCCGGCCAAGGACGAGGACATCACCATCGTGATGGGCGTCAACCAGGACCAGTACGACGCGGCCAAGCACAACGTCATCTCCAACGCCTCCTGCACCACCAACTGTGTGGCGCCGATGGCCAAGGTCCTCGACGAGAACTTCGGCATCGTCAAGGGCCTGATGACGACGGTCCACGCGTACACCAACGACCAGCGCATCCTGGACTTCCCGCACTCGGACCTGCGCCGCGCCCGCGCCGCTGCCGAGAACATCATCCCGACCACCACCGGTGCCGCCAAGGCCACCGCCCTGGTCCTCCCGCAGCTCAAGGGCAAGCTCGACGGCATCGCGATGCGCGTTCCGGTCCCGACCGGCTCCGCCACCGACCTGGTCGTCACCCTCCAGCGCGAGGTCACCAAGGACGAGGTCAACGCCGCGTTCAAGAAGGCCTCCGACGACGGCGCCCTCAAGGGCTTCCTGACGTACACCGAGGACCCGATCGTCTCCTCGGACATCGTCGGCGACCCGTCGTCCTGCACCTTCGACTCCTCCCTGACCATGGTCCAGGAGGGGAACTCGGTGAAGATCCTCGGCTGGTACGACAACGAGTGGGGCTACTCCAACCGCCTCGTCGACCTCACGGTCTTCGTCGGCGAACAGCTCTGATCCTCGGGTCGGCAGGCACATCGATGTGAGCTAGGGGCTCGACCGGCGCAACGACGCGCCGGTCGAGCCCCTTAGCATGCTCATCGGTCCTTCCAAGGAGTAAACGGAACAGATGAAGACGATCGACGAACTTCTCGCCGAAGGGGTCGCGGGCAAGCGGGTATTCGTCCGCGCCGACCTCAACGTGCCGCTCGACGGCACCACGATCACCGACGACGGCCGTATCCGCGCCGTCCTCCCGACGATCGCCAAGCTCGCCGAGGCCGGCGCGCGCGTGGTCGTCGCCTCGCACCTCGGCCGCCCCAAGGGCGCCCCGGACCCGGCGTTCTCGCTGGCTCCCGCCGCCGCCCGCCTGGGCGAACTCCTCGGCGCCGACGTCGCCTTCGCCACCGACACGGTCGGCGAGTCCGCCCGCGCCGCGGTCGCCGGCCTCGCCGACGGCCAGGTCGCCGTCATCGAGAACCTGCGCTTCAACCCCGGCGAGACCTCCAAGGACGACGCCGAGCGCGGCGCCTTCGCCGACCAGCTGGCCGAGCTCGCCGACGTGTACGTGGGCGACGGCTTCGGGGCCGTGCACCGCAAGCACGCCTCCGTGTACGACCTCCCGGCGCGGCTGCCGCACTACGCGGGCTACCTCATCGCCACCGAGGTCGGCGTCCTGAAGAAGCTCACCACCGACGTCAAGCGCCCGTACGCGGTCGTCCTCGGCGGCGCCAAGGTCTCCGACAAGCTCGGCGTCATCGACCACCTGCTGGAGCGGGCCGACCGCATCCTCATCGGCGGCGGCATGGCGTACACCTTCCTCAAGGCCCAGGGCCACGAGGTCGGCAGCTCGCTGCTCCAGGAGGACCAGATCCCCGCCGTCCAGGAGTACCTGCGGCGGGCCGAGGAGAAGGGCGTGGAGTTCGTCCTCCCCGTCGACGTCGTCGTCGCCCCCGCCTTCCCCGACCTCAAGACCAAGGCCCCGGCCCACCCCGCCACCGTCGCCGCCGACGCCATGCCGGAAGGCCAGATGGGGCTGGACAACGGGCCCGAGACCAACAAGCTCTACGCATCGAAGCTCGCCGACGCGGCCACCGTCTTCTGGAACGGCCCGATGGGCGTCTTCGAGCACCCCGACTTCGCCGACGGCACCCGCGCGGTCGCCCAGGCGCTCGTCGACTCCCCGGCCTTCAGCGTCGTCGGCGGTGGCGACTCCGCCGCGGCCGTCCGCATCCTGGGCTTCGACGAGAATGCTTTCGGACATATTTCGACCGGTGGCGGCGCGAGCCTCGAATACCTCGAGGGCAAGACGCTTCCCGGGCTCGCCGCACTGGAGGACTGACCTTTCATGACCACCCGCACCCCGCTGATGGCGGGCAACTGGAAGATGAACCTCAACCACCTCGAGGCCATCGCCCACGTCCAGAAGCTCTCCTTCGCCCTGGCCGACAAGGACTACGAGGACGTCGAGGTCGCCGTCCTCGCGCCCTTCACCGACCTGCGCTCCGTGCAGACCCTGGTCGACGGCGACAAGCTGAAGATCAAGTACGGCGCCCAGGACATCTCGGCGCACGACTCCGGCGCGTACACCGGTGAGATCTCCGGCCCCATGCTCGCCAAGCTGCGCTGCACCTACGTGGCCGTCGGCCACAGCGAGCGCCGCCAGTACCACGGCGAGAACGACGAGATCTGCAACGCCAAGGTGAAGGCCGCCTTCAAGCACGGTCTGACCCCGATCCTCTGCGTCGGTGAGGGCCTGGACATCCGCAAGGCCGGTGACCAGGTCTCCTACACCCTCGCGCAGCTCGACGGCGCCCTGAAGGACATCCCGGCCGAGCAGGCCGAGACCATCGTCATCGCCTACGAGCCGGTCTGGGCCATCGGGACCGGCGAGGTCGCCACCCCCGAGGACGCCCAGGAGGTCTGCGGCGCGATCCGCGGCCGTCTCGCCGAGCTGTACTCGCAGGAGCTGGCCGACGCCGTCCGCATCCAGTACGGCGGCTCCGTCAAGTCCGGCAACGTCGCCGCCATCATGGCGCAGCCCGACGTGGACGGCGCCCTCATCGGCGGTGCCGCACTGGACGCCGACGAGTTCGTCAAGATCGTCCGCTTCCGCGACCAGTGAGTATGCGGTAGCGCCGATCCGTCGTACCCTTGCGGGGGCCGAGGGGGTGGTCACCCTCCGGCCCCCGCTGTACGTACAGGCAGTATTCGAGAAATCCGGAAAGTAGGGACCAGCCGTGATTCTGGCGTTCCAGATCGCCCTGATCGTCTTCAGCCTGCTGCTGATGCTGCTGGTGCTCATGCACAAGGGCAAGGGCGGCGGCCTCTCCGACATGTTCGGTGGCGGAATGCAGTCCTCCGTCGGTGGCTCCTCGGTTGCCGAGCGTAACCTCGACCGGATCACCGTGGTGGTCGGTCTGATCTGGTTCGCGTGCATCGTCGTCCTCGGTCTGCTCATCAAGCTCGACTGAACGACCCGTTCCGCGATTCCGGTAACGGTGTAACTCCTTCCACTGGACGCACGTTGGGCCTTACGTAGACTGAGGCATCCTTCGAGCACCATCACGCAGGGAGTTACGACCGTGGCAAGTGGCAACGCGATCCGGGGAAGCCGGGTCGGAGCGGGGCCGATGGGGGAGGCCGAGCGCGGCGAATCCGCGCCGCGCGCCCGCATCTCCTTCTGGTGCTCGAACGGGCACGAGACGCAGCCGAGCTTCGCCCATGACGCGCAGGTGCCGGACATCTGGGACTGCCCGCGCTGCGGCTTCCCGGCCGGCCAGGACAAGGACAGCCCGCCCGACCCGCCCCGCACCGAGCCGTACAAGACGCATCTCGCGTACGTACGTGAGCGCCGCAGCGACGAGGACGGCGAAGCGATCCTCGCCGAGGCACTGGCCAAACTCCGCGGCGAGATCTGACATCCCTCCCCGTACAGCTCCACGGAAACCCCAGTCGTTCACCGGCCGGACACCCACGGGTGTCCGGCCGTATCGCGTTCCCGCGCCACCCTTCTCCTCCACGCCGTCGGCCTCCCCGATCAATTAGGTTGGAGGGGCAGCGGGGATGCTGATGACGAGTGAGAAGTGGGCTGATATCCCGGATGAACGCAGCAAGCCGAACCAAGCTCAACCAGACGCCCGAGTGGACGGCTCTCGCCAAGCACCGTGAGGAGCTCGGCGCACCCCAGCTGCGCGAGCTGTTCGCGCGGCAACCGGACCGGGGCACCGCCTACACCCTGCGGGTCGGCGACCTCCACCTCGACTACTCCAAGCACCTGGTCACCGACGAGACGCTGCGCCTGCTGCGCGAGCTCGCCGCCGCCACCGGGGTCGCGGAGCTGCGGGACGCGATGTTCCGCGGCGAGAAGATCAACACCACCGAGGACCGGGCGGTCCTGCACACCGCGCTCCGCGCCCCGCGCGAAACGGTCGTCGAGGTCGACGGGGAGAACGTCGTCCCCGCCGTGCACGCCGTCCTGGACAAGATGGCCTCCTTCGCCGACCAGGTCCGCTCCGGGCAGTGGACCGGCCACACCGGCAAGCCCGTCAAGAACATCGTCAACATCGGCATCGGCGGCTCCGACCTCGGCCCCGCCATGGCCTACGAGGTGCTGCGCTCCTTCACGGACCGCGACCTCACCCTCCGCTTCGTCTCCAACGTCGACGGCGCCGACCTCCACGAGGCCGTCCGCGACCTCGACCCGGCCGAGACGCTCTTCGTCATCGCCTCCAAGACGTTCACGACGATCGAGACCATCACCAACGCCACCTCCGCCCGCGACTGGCTGCTGACCGAGTTGAGGGCCGGTCAGGACGCCGTCGCGAAGCACTTCGTGGCGCTGTCGACCAACGCCGAGAAGGTCGAAGAGTTCGGCATCGACACGGCCAACATGTTCGAGTTCTGGGACTGGGTCGGCGGCCGCTACAGCTACGACTCCGCCATCGGCCTCTCGCTGATGGTCGCCATCGGCCCGGACCGCTTCCGCGAGATGCTGGACGGCTTCCACCTCGTCGACGAGCACTTCCGCACCGCCCCCGCCGAGGAGAACGCCCCGCTCCTGCTGGGCCTCCTCGGCGTCTGGTACGGCAACTTCTTCGACGCCCAGTCGCACGCGGTGCTGCCCTACAGCCACTACCTGTCCAGGTTCACCGCGTATCTCCAGCAGCTCGACATGGAGTCCAACGGCAAGTCCGTCGACCGCGAGGGCGACCGCGTCGACTGGCAGACCGGCCCGGTCGTCTGGGGCACGCCCGGCACCAACGGGCAGCACGCCTACTACCAGTTGATCCACCAGGGCACCAAGCTGATCCCGGCGGACTTCATCGGCTTCGCCGCCCCGGTGCACGACCTGCTGCCCGGCCTGATCGCCCAGCACGACCTGCTGATGGCCAACTTCTTCGCCCAGACCCAGGCCCTCGCCTTCGGCAAGACGCCCGAGGAGGTCCGGGCCGAAGGCGTGCCAGAGGAGCTGGTCCCGCACAAGACGTTCCGGGGCAACCACCCCACGACGACGATCCTCGCCGACAAGCTGACCCCCTCGGTCCTCGGCCAGCTCATCGCGCTGTACGAGCACAAGGTCTTCGTCCAGGGCGCCATCTGGAACATCGACTCCTTCGACCAGTGGGGCGTCGAGCTCGGCAAGGTCCTCGCCAAGAAGATCGAACCGCTGCTGACCGGCGACGGGGGAGCGGACACCGGGCAGCTCGACAGCTCCACCGCCGCCCTGGTCGACGCCTACCGCACCCTGCGCGGGCGCTGAGCCGATGCCACAGGGGGAGGGGGAGACGGTCCGGCTGCGGCCGCCGCGCAACACACTGAACGAGCGGGCCGTCGGCTGGTGGCGGGTCCAGTGGCTGCTGCTGACGGCCCTGCACGTCGTGCCGCTCGCGGTGCTGGGCGCGCTGATCGAGCCGGCCCGTTTCTGGCTGCTGCTGCCCGCCGCGGTCCTGGCCGTCGCGGGGGCGGCGGCCACCGTCCTCTTCCCCCTGTGGTGGTTCCGTACGCACCGCTGGGAGATCACCGACGACGCGGTGTACGTCCGCACCGGGTTCTTCTGGCAGGAGTGGCGGATCGCCCCGATGTCCCGGATCCAGACCGTGGACACCGTGCGCGGCCCGCTGGAGCAGCTCTTCCGGCTCGCCACCGTCACGGTCACCACCGCCTCCGCCAAGGGCGCTGTCCGGATCCAGGGGCTGGACCACGAGCTGGCCGCCGACCTCGCCGGGCAGCTCACCCGGATCACCCGCGACACCCCCGGCGACGCCACATGAGCACCGCCGCCCCGCCCGCCGACTGGCACCGCCTCGACCCCCGTACGGTCCTGGTCACCGCCCTCGTCGTGGCGGGGGTCGTCGCGGGCGCCGCCATCCCCGTCACGCTCGGGCTCACCCGCTGGTCCAGCCTCCCCGTCGCCGTGCTCCAGGTGCTCGCCGGAGCCCTCCTGGTCATCGGGGTCGCGGCGGGCGCCGACCGGGTCCGCTGGCACCGCACCCGCTACCGCATCGGCACGGAGCGCGTCGACCTCCACACCGGCCTCCTCCTCGTCAAGCGCCGCTCCCTGGCCCGCAGCCGCATCCGCACGGTCGACCTCACCGCCAACCTGATGCTCCGCCTCCTCGGTCTGGTCACCGTCAGGATCGGCACCGGAGAACAGGGCTCCGAGTCCACCCTCGTACTGGACCCGGTCACCCGCGCCGAGGGCGAACGACTGCGCCTCCTCCTCCTGGAGCGCGCCGCCACCGCATCGCCCGGCGTCCACCGCGAGGGCGAACTGGCCGTCCTGGACCCCCGCTGGATCCGTTACGCCCCGGTCTCCTTCGTCGCCCCCATGCTCGGCGGAGCGGCCGCCGGGGCCGTGATGCAGGTCAGCGACTGGATCGGGGCCCAGGGCCAGGTCATCGAGTGGGTCGGCGACCGGTTCCGGGAGACCCCACTGCTCTGGACGATCATCGTCCTGGTCCTGGCCGCCCTGGTCGCGGGCGTCGTCGGGGCGCTCGGCCTCTGGATCGAGATGTGGTGGAACTACCGCCTGGAGCGCGAGGCGGGCGGCACGCTGCGGGTCCGGCGCGGGCTGTTCACCTCCCGGTCCATCTCCGTCGAGGAGGCCCGGCTGCGCGGCGTCGACCTGGTCGAACCCCTGGGCGTCCGGCTGCTCGGCGCGGCCCGCCTCGACGCGATCACCACCGGCCTGGCCAAGGACCACGAGGCCAGGAACGCCGACCACAACACCCTGCTCCCGGCCGCGCCCCGGACCCGGGCCGACTCCGTCGCCGCCGACGTCCTGCGGGAGCCGGACACCCCGACCGGCGCGGCGCTCACCCCGCACCCCCTGGCCGCCCGGGGCCGCCGGCTGCGCTGGTCGCTCGCCGCGGCCCTAGCCCCGGTCCTGATCCTGACCCTCCTCGGGGCGCTGCTCACGCCCGTGCTGCTGTGGATCGCCCTCGGCTGCGCGGCGGTCGCCGTCCCCGTGGCCGTGGCGCTCGCCCTGGACGCGTACCGGGCGCTCGGCCACGCGCTCTCCGGCCGCTATCTGGTCACCCGCTCCGGAACGGTCCGCCGCTCCACGGCCGCCCTGGAACGGGCCGGGGTGATCGGCTGGACGGTGAAGCAGTCGGTGTTCCAGCGCCGGGCCGGGCTGCTGAGCATCACGGCCACCACGGCCGCCGGAGGCGGCGCGTACACGGCGTACGACACCGACGCGTCCGAGGGCCTGACCTTCGCCGCCGATGCGGTCCCGGGGCTGCTGGAGCCCTTTCTGGAGCGTTCCCCGAAGGGCGCCTGAGAGGCCTGGGGCGGTCAGCCCCCGTGCGTCGTGTCGATGACGCAGAAGCGGTTGCCCTCGGGGTCGGCGAGCACCACGAAGTCCGGGTCCGGCGGATAGAGCTCCCACGCGACCCGCTCCGCGCCCAGCCCCATCAGCCGCTCCACCTCGGCCTCCTGCTCGTCCGAGTAGAGGTCCAGGTGGACCCGGGGGACCTCCTGGACGGGGGAGGTGGAGCGCCCCAGCGCCACGCCGACGCCGGGTCCTTCGACCGGGACGAGCACCACCCAGTCGTCCGTCCCCGGCTCACGCTCGGTATAGGTGAGCGCCGCCTTCCAGAAGGCGGCGGCCCTGCTCACGTCGGTCGCGCCCATCACCACGGTTCCGATATGCACCATGGGGCCGAGCTTTTCACGACGAAGGCCCGGCCCGCTCGGGATGAGCGGGCCGGGCCTCAAGAGCGTCACCACTCAGGCGGAGGCCGGAGGGTAGAGCGCGCGCGGCAGTCGCGAGGCCGCCGCCGCGTCCAGCAGCCACAGCGTGCGGCTGCGGCCGTACGCCCCCGCCGCCGGGGCCTGGATCTCCCCGGCCCCGGACAGCGCGATGGCCGCCGCTTCCGCCTTGTCCTCGCCCGCCGCGAGCAGCCACACCTCGCGCGCCGCGCGGATCGCCGGCAGCGTCAGCGAGACCCGGACCGGCGGCGGCTTGGGCGCCCCGTGCACACCGACGACGGTGCGCTCGGTCTCCCGTACCGCGGGCAGCTCCGGGAAGAGCGAGGCCACATGCGTGTCCGGGCCGACGCCCAGCATCAGCACGTCGAACGTGGGCACCGGGCCGTGGTCCTCGGGACCCGCGGCGGCGGCCAGTTCACCGGCGTAACCGGCCGCAGCGGCATCCGCGTCGTCGCCGTACGGGCCGTCGGACGCGGGCATCGCGTGCACCCGGGCCGGGTCCAGCGGCACCGCGTCGAGCAGCGCCTCGCGGGCCTGGGTGACATTGCGCTCCGGGTCGCCCTCGGGCAGGAACCGTTCGTCACCCCACCACAGGTCCAGGCGCGACCAGTCCACCGCGTCCCGGGCGGGCGCGGCGGCGAGCGCGGCCAGCAGGCCGTTGCCGTTGCGCCCGCCGGTCAGCACCACCGAGGCGTGGCCCCGGGAGGCCTGGGCGTCCACGATCTTCGTGATCAGCCGGGCCGCCGCGGCTTGGGCCATCAGCTCCTTGTCGCGGTGGACGACCAGTTGGGGAGGCGTCACTTGGAGGCCGCCTTCTTGGCCGGGGCCTTCTTCGCGGCGGGAGCCTTGGCCTCGGCGGGCTTGTCCGCCTTGTCCGAGGCGGACGTGACCGGCCTGGCCGTGACCTCGCCGCCCGAGTGCAGCTTGTCGACGCCGAACTTCACCGCCGATGCGTAGGTGTTGTCCGGGTCGAGCCGGCGCAGCTCCTCCGCCAGCAGCTCGGAGGTGTCCCGGCGCTTGAGCGCCACCGCGCGGTCGGGCTGGTTCTGCATGGAGAGCGTGGCCAGCGAACCGTCGGCCCGGTCCAGGACGATGACGCCGTTCTTCGTCTCCATCCGGACCGCGGTGAGCCCGGGGCCCTGGGAGAGCGTGCGCTCCACCGGGACGCCGAGCCGGTCCGCGAGCCACATGGCCAGCAGCTCGCAGCTCGGGTTGTCGCTCTCGCCCTCGACGGTCGCGCCGATGACCTCGGCCGGCTGCTGGTCCAGCGCGGCGGCCAGCATCGAGCGCCACGGCGTGATCCGGGTCCAGGCCAGGTCCGTGTCGCCGGGGCTGTACGTCGCGGCCCGCACCGCCAGCTCGTCGAGCGGCAGCTCCGCCGAGTAGGTGTCGGTGATCCGCCGCTGGGCCAGTGCCCCGAGCGGGTCGTTCGCCGGGTCGGCGGGGGCGTCCTCGGGCCACCACACCACGACCGGGGCGTCCGGCAGCAGCAGCGGCAGGACGACCGACTGGGCGTGGTTGGCCAGCTCGCCGTGGAGGCGCAGGACGACGGTCTCGCCGGTGCCCGCGTCGGAACCGACCCGGACCTCGGCGTCGAGCCGGGCGTCGCGCCGGGCGCGCGGCGAGCGGCTGACCCGCTTGATCACCGCGATGATCCGCGAGGGGTGCTCGCGCGAGGCGTCACCGGCCGACTTGAGCGCGTCGTACGCGTTCTCCTCGTCGGTGACGATGACCAGCGTGAGCACCATGCCGATGGCGGGGGTGCCGATCGCCCGGCGGGCCGAGACCAGCGCCTGGTTGATCTTGCTGGACGTGGTTTCCGTGAGATCGATCTTCATGGCCGCCTCCAGCTCCGTCCGTCACGTGCGAGCATCTCGTCGGCCTCGGCCGGACCCCAGGTGCCGGCCGCGTACTTCGCGGGCTTGCCGTGCTTGTCCCAGTACTCCTCGATCGGGTCGAGGATGGTCCAGGAGAGTTCGACCTCCTGGTGGCGGGGGAAGAGGTTGGCGTCGCCGAGCAGCACGTCCAGGAGGAGCCTCTCGTACGCCTCCGGGCTGGACTCCGTGAACGACTCGCCGTACGCGAAGTCCATCGTGACGTCCCGGACCTCCATCGAGGTGCCGGGCACCTTGGAGCCGAAGCGCACGGTGACGCCCTCGTCGGGCTGGACCCGGATGACCAGGGCGTTGCCGCCCAGCTCCTCGGTCGCGCTCGACTCGAAGGGCAGGTAGGGGGCGCGCTTGAAGACGACCGCGATCTCCGTGACCCGGCGGCCGAGCCGCTTTCCGGTGCGGAGGTAGAACGGCACGCCCGCCCAGCGGCGGTTGTTGATCGTCAGCTTGATGGCCGCGTAGGTGTCGGTCGTCGACTTGGGGTCGATGCCGTCCTCCTCGCAGTAGCCGAGGACCTCCTGGCCGCCCTGCCAGGCGTGCTCGTACTGGGCGCGCACGGTGTGCGCACCGAGGTCCTCGGGCAGCTCGACGGCGGTGAGCACCTTGAGCTTCTCGGCCACCAGGGCCTTCGGGTGGAAGGAGCCGGGCTCCTCCATCGCGGTCAGAGCCAGCAGCTGGAGCAGGTGGTTCTGGATGACGTCACGGGCGGCGCCGATGCCGTCGTAGTAGCCGGCCCGGCCGCCGATGCCGATGTCCTCGGCCATCGTGATCTGCACGTGGTCGACGTACGACCGGTTCCAGATCGGCTCCCACATCGTGTTGGCGAACCGCAGCGCCAGGATGTTCTGGACCGTCTCCTTCCCCAGGTAGTGGTCGATCCGGAAGACCTCGTTGGGCGGGAAGACGTCGTGCACGAGCTGGTTGAGCTCCTGCGCGCTGGCCAGGTCGTGACCGAACGGCTTCTCGATGACGGCACGCCGCCAGGAGCCCTCCTTCTGGTCGGCCAGGCCGTGCTTCTTGAGCTGCTGGACGACCTTGGGGAAGAACTTCGGCGGCACGGAGAGGTAGAAGGCGAAGTTGCCGCCCGTCCCCTGCGCCTTGTCGAGCTCCTCGATGGTCGCCTTCAGCGTCTCGAACGCCTCGTCGTCGTCGAAGTTGCCCTGGACGAAGCGCATCCCCTGGATGAGCTGCTGCCAGACCTCCTCGCGGAACGGCGTACGGGCGTGCTCCTTGACGGCGTCGTGGACGACCTGGGCGAAGTCCTCGTCCTCCCAGTCGCGGCGCGCGAAACCGATGAGCGAGAAGCCCGGCGGCAGCAGGCCGCGATTGGCCAGGTCGTAGACGGCAGGCATCAGCTTTTTACGGGACAAATCGCCCGTGACGCCAAAGATGACCAGGCCCGACGGCCCCGCGATACGCGGGAGCCGTCGGTCCTGTGCGTCACGGAGCGGGTTGGCTCCGGGAACAGCAGACAAAGTGGTCAGCCCTCCGAGGGGGCGAGGCGCGAAAGCTCCGCCTCGGTCGACTTGAGCAGGTCGTTCCAGGACGCCTCGAACTTCTCGACGCCCTCGTCCTCCAGCACCTGTACGACGTCGTCGTAGGAGATGCCGAGCTTCTTGATGGCGTCCAGGTCCGCGCGCGCCTGGTCGTAGCCGCCGGCGACGGTGTTGCCGGTGATCTCGCCGTGGTCGGCCACCGCCTCCAGCGTCGCCTCGGGCATGGTGTTCACCGTGTTCGGCGCCACCAGGTCGTCGACGTACAGCGTGTCCTTCAGCGACGGGTCCTTGACGCCGGTCGAGGCCCACAGCGGACGCTGCTTGTTGGCCTGCGCCTTGTCCAGGGCCGCCCAGCGGTCGGAGGAGAAGACCTCCTCGTACGCCTCGTAGGCCAGGCGGGCGTTGGCCAGGGCGGACTTGCCCTTGGCGGCCTTCGCCTCGTCGGAGCCGATCGCGTCCAGCCGCTTGTCGATCTCGGTGTCCACGCGGGACACGAAGAACGAGGCCACCGAGTGGATCTTGGAGAGGTCCAGGCCCGCGGCCTTCGCCTTCTCCAGGCCCGCCAGGTAGGCGTCCATGACCGCGCGGTAGCGCTCCAGCGAGAAGATCAGCGTCACGTTGACGCTGATGCCCCGGCCGATCGTCTCGGTGATCGCCGGGAGGCCCGCCTTGGTGGCCGGGATCTTGATGAGCGTGTTCGGCCGGTCGACCAGCCAGGCCAGCTGCTTGGCCTCGGCGACGGTGGCCAGGGTGTTGTGGGCCAGGCGCGGGTCCACCTCGATGGAGACCCGGCCGTCCTGGCCGTCGGTGGCGTCGAAGACCGGGCGCAGGATGTCGGCGGCGTCGCGGACGTCCGCCGTCGTGATCATGCGCAGGGCTTCCTCGACGGTGACCTTGCGGGCGGCGAGGTCGGTGAGCTGCTGCTCGTAACCGTCGCCCGAGGAGATCGCCTTCTGGAAGATCGACGGGTTGGTGGTGACGCCGACGACATGGCTCTGGTCGATCAGCTCGGCCAGGTTGCCGGACGTGATCCGCTTGCGCGACAGGTCGTCGAGCCAGATCGCCACGCCCTCGTCGGAGAGGCGCTTGAGTGCGTCTGTCATGAGTTGCATCTCCTACTAGTCGTATCTACCGGCGTCAGCGTGCTGCGGCTTCGAGCCCAGCCACATGTTCAAGGGAGTCCCGCGCGGCGGCGGCCACGTGCTCGGGCGTGAAGCCGAACTCGCGGAACAGCACCTTCGCGTCGGCCGAGGCACCGAAGTGCTCCAGCGAGACGATCCGGCCGGCGTCGCCCACGTACCGGTACCAGGTCAGGCCGATGCCCGCCTCGACGGCGACGCGCGCCTTCACCGACGGCGGCAGCACGCTGTCCTTGTACGCCTGGTCCTGCTCCTCGAACCACTCGACCGACGGCATCGAGACCACCCGGGTCGGCACACCGGCCGCCTGGAGCTGCTCGCGCGCCTCGACGGCGACGTGCACCTCGGAACCGGTCGCGACGATCAGCACCTGCGGCTCGCCACCCTCGGCCTCGAAGAGCACGTAACCGCCCTTGGCCGCGTCCTCGTTCGCCTCGTACGTCGGCACACCCTGGCGGGTCAGCGCCAGACCGTGCGGGGTGCCCTTGCCGAACACCTTGGTGTAGCGGCGCAGGATCTCGCGCCAGGCGATGGCGGTCTCGTTGGCGTCGGCCGGGCGCACGATGTTCAGGCCCGGGATGGCGCGCAGCGAGGCCAGGTGCTCGACCGGCTGGTGGGTCGGACCGTCCTCGCCGAGGCCGATCGAGTCGTGCGTCCACACGTACGTCACCGGCAGGTGCATCAGCGCGGAGAGCCGCACCGCGTTGCGCATGTAGTCGGAGAACACCAGGAAGGTGCCGCCGTAGATGCGGGTGTTGCCGTGCAGCGCGATGCCGTTCATGGCGGCGGCCATCGCGTGCTCGCGGATGCCGAAGTGGATCGTCCGGCCGTACGGGTCGGCCTCCGGCAGCGGGTTGCCCGCGGGGAGGAACGACGACGTCTTGTCGATCGTCGTGTTGTTCGAGCCCGCGAGGTCGGCGGAGCCGCCCCACAGCTCGGGCACGATCTCACCGAGCGCCTGAAGCACCTTGCCGGAGGCGGCACGGGTGGCCAGACCCTTGCCGGGCTCGAAGACGGGGAGCTTCTCCTCCCAGCCCTCGGGCAGCTCGCCCGCGGCGATCCGGTCGAAGGAGGCGGCGCGCTCCGGGTTGGCCGTGCGCCACGCGGCGAACGACTTGTCCCACTCGGCGCGGGCCTCACGGCCGCGGTCCAGGGCCTCGCGGGTGTGGCCGATGACCTCGTCGGAGACCTCGAAGGTCTGCTCCGGGTCGAAGCCGAGGACCCGCTTGGTCGCCGCGACCTCGTCGTCGCCGAGCGCCGAGCCGTGCGCGGCCTCGGTGTTCTGCGCGTTCGGGGCCGGCCAGGCGATGATCGAGCGGGCCGCGATGAACGACGGGCGCTCGGTCTCGGCCTTGGCCGCCTGCAGCGCCGCGTACAGACCCGCCGGGTCCAGGTCGCCGCTGGGCAGCTGCTCGACACGCTGCACGTGCCAGCCGTACGCCTCGTACCGCTTGATGGTGTCCTCGGAGACCGCGGTCTCCGTATCGCCCTCGATGGAGATGTGGTTGTCGTCCCAGAGCAGGACCAGGTTGCCCAGCTTCTGGTGTCCGGCCAGCGAGGACGCCTCGGCCGAGATGCCCTCCTGGAGGCAGCCGTCACCGGCGACGACCCACACCATGTGGTCGAACGGGGAGGTGCCGGGGGCCGCCTCGGGGTCGAACAGGCCGCGCTCGTAGCGGGCGGCCATCGCCATGCCCACCGCGTTGGCGACACCCTGGCCCAGCGGGCCGGTCGTCGTCTCGACACCGGTGGTGTGGCCGTACTCCGGGTGGCCCGGGGTCTTCGAGCCCCAGGTGCGGAAGGCCTTGAGGTCGTCCAGCTCCAGGCCGTAGCCGGCGAGGTAGAGCTGGATGTAGAGGGTCAGGCTGGAGTGGCCGGCGGAGAGGACGAACCGGTCGCGGCCGGTCCACTCGGCGTCCGCGGGGTCGTGCCGCATCACCTTCTGGAAGAGGGTGTACGCGGCAGGCGCGAGGCTCATGGCCGTGCCCGGGTGGCCGTTTCCGACTTTCTGTACGGCGTCCGCGGCGAGAACACGGGCGGTGTCCACGGCCCGCTGGTCCACATCGGTCCACTGGAGGTCTGTGGTGGTCGGCTTGATGCTCACCCTGAGTCAGGGCTCCTCTCCACTGTTGTAAACCGGTGACTGTTACCGCACCGGGCGCTGTCGAGCCTACCCCCGTTGCCGGACACGCTTTCCGTGCACTTTCCAGGGTGTGGGCGACCCGTGGAGTTCGCCTCCCGGCGGAATGCACATCCGGCGAACAGTCACCCCCAACACGACCCCACCCCCGCGAAGGGCGGTGTATCCCCAACGTCTAGAGTGGTCGAGTTCGCGCAAGTCTTCACAAGGGCCTCCATGCCCGGAGCTTGCTGGGATTTCTCTGTCAGGGGTGTGCGTGACGGCCGTCGAGTCCCGACCCGCAGGGGTCGCCTTGACTCCCAGCCCAGGGGGCCATCGCCCGTTCGGGGCCCGCGTCAAGGCATTCGTGGCGCTTACCAAGCCACGGATCATCGAGCTGCTGCTCATCACCACCGTTCCGGTGATGTTCCTGGCTGCCCAGGGCGTACCCGATCTGTGGCTCGTTCTGACGACCACCATCGGGGGATACCTCTCCGCGGGCGGCGCCAACGCGCTCAACATGTACATCGACCGGGACATCGACGCGCTGATGGACCGTACGTCGCAGCGCCCCCTGGTCACGGGCATGGTCAGTCCCCGCGAATGCCTGGCCTTCGGCATCGGCCTCGCGGTGTTCTCCACGCTCTGGTTCGGACTGCTCGTCAACTGGCTCTCGGCCGCCCTCGCGCTCGGCGCGCTGCTCTTCTACGTCGTCGTCTACACGATGCTGCTGAAGCGCCGCACCTCCCAGAACATCGTCTGGGGCGGCATCGCGGGCTGCATGCCGGTCCTCATCGGCTGGTCGGCCGTGACGAACACGGTCTCCTGGGCCGCCGTCATCCTCTTCGCCGTCATCTTCTTCTGGACGCCGCCGCACTACTGGCCGCTGTCGATGAAGGTCAAGGACGACTACGCCCGGGTCGGCGTCCCGATGCTCCCGGTCGTCGCCACCAACCGGGTGGTCGCCAAGCAGATCGTCCTCTACAGCTGGGTGATGGTCGGGGTCTCGCTGCTGCTCACCCCGCTGGGCTACACCGGCTGGTTCTACACCGCGGTGGCGCTGCTCTCCGGTGGCGCCTGGCTCTGGGAGGCGCACGGCCTGCAGAACCGGGCCAAGGCCGGGGTGACCGGGGCCAAGCTCAAGGAGATGCGGCTGTTCCACTGGTCCATCACCTACGTCTCGCTCCTCTTCCTGGCCGTCGCGGTGGACCCCTTCCTCCGCTGACAACCCCGCTTCCGGCGTACGGGCGGGTCGCGTGGCACAAGCCACGCGACCCGCCCGTCGCCAGTTCATCTACCCGTCGGTAGCATCCTGTTCATGGCAGAGAAGGCAGCAGACGCAGCGGACACCGAGCAGACCTCACGGACGGACGCCAGGAAGGCGGCGCGCGACGGGCGCAGGGCGGCGAAGCTCGCCCGCGAGATCGGCGCCTTCGCCAAGGAGCACGGCGGCGCCGAGGGACAGCTCGCCTACATCGGCCAGGCGGGTGCCCGCATCGTCCTGGTCGGCCAGGACGGCGCCTGGGGCGACCTCGTGGCCCCGACCTACGCGGTGGCCGAGAGCGCGGCCGCGAAGTCCGGCATCACGATGCACGACGAGTTCGACGGCGAGTTCGCCCTCAAGGTCCGCACCGGCCCGTACGAGTGGTCCAGGATGGCCGGGATCCAGGTCGGCGGCCCCTCCAACGACCGCTGAGGCTTCCGCCTCGGACGGTGTCCCGTCCGGGGGAGCGTCCTGACCCTCCCTCGGGCAACACCTGACCCGGGGCTCACCCGTTAGGCCGTGCGTAGACACGCCGTCCCAGGGAGCCCCGGATGACCGACACCGTGCCCGTGGCCGATCTGGTCGACCAGAACTGCCACGGAGTGCTCCGCACCGAGCTGGGCCTCGGCACCTTCGAGGCCCGGCTCGGTGCCGCCCGCGCCCCGGCCGCCCCCGGCACCACCTTCTTCGACACCCAGACCGGCTTCGCGGTGCGCCGCTGGTGCCCGCCCCTGCTCGGTCTCGAAGCGCACTGCCTGCCCGCCTCCTATCTGGCCAGGCGGCGCGAACTGGGCGTCGCCGAGACCTCCCGCCGCCTGCTGCGCGCCACCGGGGTCTCCGCCCACCTCGTCGACACCGGCCTCCCCGGCGACCTCACGGGACCGGCCGAGATGGCCTCGGCGGCGGGGTCCGACGCCCGGGAGATCGTCCGGCTGGAAATCCTCGCCGAGCACGTCGCCGACACCTCGGGCACCGTCGACACCTTCCTCGTCAACCTCGGCGAGGCCGTGCACACCGCCGCGTCCTCGGCCGTCGCGTTCACCTCCGTCGGTGCCGCCCCGTACGCCGCGCCCGAGCCGCCGGGGCCGGTCCGGGTGCGGGCAGCGGCCGGGCGCTGGCTGGCCCGGCGGGAGGCGGAGCGCCGGGCCGCCCGCCGGGGCACGGCGGGCCGGGAGGGCGGTGGGGCGCCCGTCGAACCGGAGCTGCTGGACCATCTGCGCTGGTCGGCGGTGGCCTGCGGGATCCCGCTGCAACTGCGGCTGGGCACCGCGGACCCGGCCCGCCTCGCCGACTTCGCCGCCGCCACCGAGGGGCACGGCTGCGACCTCGTCCTCCTGCACGGCTACCCGCACCACCGGCAGACCGCCGCGCTGGCCGGCCGGCATCCCCACGTCTACGCGGACCTCGGGGCCGTACCGGCGCGGACGGGGGCGCGGGCGGCGGCCGTGCTCGCGGAGATCATGGAACTGGCGCCGTTCGGCAAGCTGCTGTTCTCCAGTGGGGCGCGGGCCCTGCCGGAACTGCACCTGGTGGGCGCCCGTCAGTTCCGCGAGGCGCTGGGACGGGTGCTGGGCGCCTGGGTCGAGGACGGCGCGTGGACCCGGCAGGACGCGGCCAGGATCGCCACGATGATCGGGTCGGGCAACGCGCGCCGGGTGTACGGGCTGGGAGAACGGTGAAGGGGCGGCGGGTCCCCCGGCCCGCCGCCCCTTCAACCGCCGTACGTGTGTCTGTTCAGACGGCCGTCGCCGGTGCCGCCTCCGGGCGCTCGGCGGCCGGGCCGGGCAGCGGGGCGGGCGCCTCGTCGCCGCGCTCGCGCATGCTCAGGACGAGCCGGACCACGGCGATCAACAGGATGGCCGAGCCGAACATGTGGATGCCGACCAGGATCTCGGGGACGTCGCTGAAGTACTGCACGTACCCGATCGCTCCCTGGGCGAGCAGGACGAGCAGCAGGTCACGGGCGCGGGCCCGGGTGTCGGCGGGGGCGTCGACCACCCGCAGGGCCAGCCACATCGCGATGGCCAGGGCGCAGACCACCCAGGCGGCGATGGCGTGGACATGGGCGGCGGCCGACCAGTCCCACGGCATGCGCGGTACGTCGCTGCTGTCACCGGCGTGCTTGCCGGAACCGGTCACCGAGGTGCCCAGCACGATCAGCACCACCGTGGTCGCGACGATCGCCCAGGACAGCCGGCGCACCGGCAGCGGGGCCCGGGGCCGCGGCGGACCGTCGCCCTCGCCGATCCGCACCCAGGTGATCACGGCGACCGTCAGGAGCACGTTGGCCAGCAGGAAGTGCCCGGCCACCGTCCACGGGTTGAGTCCCGCCCAGACCGTGATCCCGCCGAGCACGGCGTTGCCCAGCACGATCCAGAACTGCGACCAGGCCAGCCTCGTCAGCTTGCGGCGGCGCGGCTTCATCGAGCTGACGGCGATGATCGCCCAGCCGACCGCGGCCGACAGCACATACGTCAGCATCCGATTGCCGAACTCGATCGCGCCGTGCAGCCCCTGCTCGGGCGTCGCGAACAGGCTGTCGTCGGTGCACTTGGGCCAGGTGTCGCAGCCGAGACCCGAACCGGTGAGCCGGACGGCCCCGCCGGTGATGATGATGAAGACGCTCATCAGGACGGCGGAGAGCGCGGCGCGCTTCACCATCTTGGTGGACGGCGTCCAGCGCTTGGCGATGAGGGAGATGGGGGTTTCCACGCGGACCATCGTAGGACGGGGCTTGTGCGCGTTTTCACGAGGGGTGGTTCGTGGCGGCTTGCCCAGGAAGATCCCCGCCGACGCGTACTACTCCCAGCGGAAGAACTTCGCCGCCGCGCCGAGCCCCAGCACCGCCCACACCGCGAGGATCCCGGCCTGGGCCCACGGCATCGACGCGCCGTGCTGGAGGACGTCCCGCAGCCCCTCCGAGAGCGCCGACACGGGCAGCAGACCCAGCATCGACTGCACCGCGTCCGGGAACTTGTCCAGCGGCACGATGACCCCGCCGCCGACCAGCAGCAGCAGGAAGACCAGATTGGCGGCGGCGAGCGTCGCCTCGGCCTTGAGCGTCCCGGCCATCAGCAGCCCCAGCCCGGAGAACGCGGCGGTCCCGAGGACGAGGAGCAGCAGCACCGAGAGCGGACTGCCCTCGGGCGACCAGCCGAGCGCGAAGGCGATCGCCGTCAGCAGCACGATCTGGAGCACCTCGGTGACCAGCACCGACAGCGTCTTCGCGGTCATCAGCGCCCAGCGGGGCAGCGGGGAGGCCCCGAGCCGCTTGAGGACCCCGTAACGGCGTTCGAAGCCGGTGGCGATGGCCTGGCCGGTGAAGGCGGTGGACATCACGGCGAGCGCCAGGATGCCCGGGGCGAGGAAGTCGACGGACTCGCCCGCTCCGGTGTCCACGATGTCGACCGCGCTGAACAGCACCAGCAGCAGCGTCGGGATGATCACCGTCAGCAGCAGCTGCTCGCCGTTGCGCAGCAGCATCCGGGTCTCCAGCGCGGTCTGCGCGGCGATCATCCGGGGGAGCGGGGCGGCGCCGGGGCGCGGGGTGTACGTACCGGCGCTCATGCGCGCAGCTCCTTGCCGGTCAGTTGCTTGCCGGTCAGTTCGAGGAAGACGTCCTCCAGGGTGTGCCGCTCGACCGAGATGCCCTCGGGCATCACGCCGTGCTGGGCGCACCAGGAGGTCACGGTGGCCAGCAGCTGCGGGTCGACGTTCCCGGTGATCCGGTACGTCCCGGGCAGCGGCTCGGCGGCCCCGCAGCCGTCGGGCAGCGCCTTGAGGAGGGAGCCGAGGTCGAGCCCCGGGCGGCCGGTGAAGCGCAGGGTGTTCTCCGCGCCGCCCCGGCAGAGCTCCTCCGGGGTGCCCTGTGCGATGACCCGGCCCGCGTCGATGATCGCGACGTCGTCGGCGAGCGCTTCTGCCTCGTCCATGAAGTGGGTGGTCAGCACCACGGACACGCCGTCGGCGCGCAGCTCGCGGACCAGGTCCCAGGTGGACCGGCGGGCCTGCGGGTCGAGCCCGGCGGTCGGCTCGTCCAGGAAGACAAGTTCGGGCCGGCCCACGACCGCCAGGGCCAGGGAGAGGCGCTGCTGCTGGCCACCGGAGAGCCGCCGGTAGGTGGTGCGGCCGCAGTCGCCGAGGCCGAGGCGCTCGATGAGGGCGTCCACGTCGAGGGGGTGGGCATGCAACTTGGCCATGTGCCGGAGCATCTCGTCGGCGCGGGCGCCGGAGTACACGCCGCCGGACTGGAGCATCACCCCGACCCGCGGACGCAGCCGCTCCGCGTCGGCGACGGGATCGAGGCCGAGGACCCGTACGGTGCCCGCGTCGGGGCGGCGGTAGCCCTCGCAGGTCTCGATGGTGGTGGTCTTCCCGGCGCCGTTCGGGCCGAGGACGGCGGTCACCGCGCCGGCCGCGACGACCAGATCGAGGCCGTTCACCGCGGTCTTCGCGCCGTACCGCTTCACCAGGCCGGTGACCTGTACGACGGGCTCGTTCTCCATGGCAAGGAAGTCTAGGCAGGGCCCGGAGAGGGCCCGGCCCCGGGGCCAGATTAGGTAACCCTAAGTGACGAACCACACCGTAGATCGTTTCGGACCGTGGTTGTCAGGGCCGAATGAATTACGCAACAATGGTGTTGTGAAATACGACGGACGGGCTCCTCAGGAGGAACTCGCGACCGGTGAGCGCTCGACGCGCAACCGGGTCGCGCGCTCCATCCTGGACCACGGTCCCTCCACCGTCGCGGACCTCGCCAAGCGACTCGGCCTCACCCAGGCCGCCGTCCGCCGCCACCTGGACGCCCTCGTCTCCGACGATGTCGTCGAAGCCCGTGAACAGCGGGTGTACGGGGCGCGGACCCGAGGCAGGCCCGCCAAGGTGTTCGCCCTGACCGACTGCGGCAGGGACGCCTTCGACCAGTCCTACGACAAGCTGGCCGCCGACGCCCTGCGCTTCATCGCCGAATCCGGCGGGGACGAGGCGGTCATCGCCTTCGCCCGCGCCCGGATGGCCGCGATGGGCGAGGCGTACCGCGCGGCGGTCGAGGCCGCGGAGCCCGAAAGGCGCACCGAGGCCCTGGCCAAGGCCCTGTCCGCCGACGGGTACGCTGCTACGGCGCGAAGCGCGCCGGGCCCGCAGCAGGGCGAACAGCTGTGTCAGCACCACTGCCCGGTGGCGCATGTCGCCGAGCAGTTCCCACAGCTGTGCGAGGCGGAGACGGAATTCTTCTCCAGCCTCCTCGGGACCCATGTGCAGCGGCTGGCCACCCTCGCCCACGGCGACGGCGTGTGCACGACGTATGTGCCGCGAAGTGGCCACGCAGCACCCCCACAGACCACCCATTCAGCATCTGCAAGCACGGCCGGGAGGAACCCCGCATGACGCTCCCCACGGAGACTGCCCACCCTGAGCTCGAGGGTCTGGGTACGTACGAATTCGGCTGGGCCGACTCCGACGCGGCAGGCGCGGCGGCGAAGCGCGGTCTCTCCGAGGCTGTCGTCCGCGACATCTCGGAGAAGAAGAACGAGCCCGAGTGGATGCTGAAGCTGCGGCTCAAGGGCCTCAGGCTCTTCGACAAGAAGCCCATGCCCAGCTGGGGCTCGGACCTGTCGGGCATCGACTTCGACAACATCAAGTACTTCGTGCGCTCCACGGAGAAGCAGGCCGCCTCCTGGGAGGACCTGCCCGAGGACATCAAGAACACGTACGACAAGCTCGGCATCCCCGAGGCGGAGAAGCAGCGCCTCGTCGCCGGTGTCGCCGCGCAGTACGAGTCCGAGGTCGTCTACCACCAGATCCGCGAGGACCTGGAGGAGCAGGGCGTCATCTTCCTGGACACCGACACCGCGCTGAAGGAGCACCCGGAGCTCTTCAAGGAGTACTTCGGCACCGTCATCCCGGTCGGCGACAACAAGTTCGCCTCGCTGAACACGGCCGTGTGGTCCGGCGGCTCGTTCATCTACGTGCCCAAGGGCGTCCACGTGGACATCCCGCTCCAGGCCTACTTCCGTATCAACACGGAGAACATGGGCCAGTTCGAGCGGACGCTGATCATCGTCGACGAGGACGCCTACGTCCACTACGTCGAGGGCTGCACCGCCCCGATCTACTCCTCGGACTCGCTGCACAGCGCCGTGGTCGAGATCATCGTGAAGAAGGGCGGCCGCTGCCGCTACACGACCATCCAGAACTGGTCGAACAACGTCTACAACCTGGTCACCAAGCGGGCCGTGGCCTACGAGGGCGCGACCATGGAGTGGGTCGACGGCAACATCGGCTCCAAGGTCACCATGAAGTACCCGGCCGTCTACCTGATGGGCGAGCACGCCAAGGGCGAGACCCTGTCCATCGCCTTCGCGGGCGAGGGCCAGCACCAGGACGCCGGCGCCAAGATGGTCCACATGGCCCCGAACACCTCCTCGAACATCGTCTCCAAGTCGGTGGCGCGAGGCGGCGGCCGTACGTCCTACCGCGGACTGATCGAGATCGGCGAGGGCGCGCCGGGCGCGAAGTCCAACGTCCTCTGCGACGCTCTGCTCGTCGACACGATCTCCCGCTCGGACACCTACCCCTACGTCGACGTCCGCGAGGACGACGTGTCGATGGGCCACGAGGCGACCGTCTCCAAGGTCTCCGAGGACCAGCTCTTCTACCTCATGAGCCGCGGACTCACCGAGTTCGAGGCCATGGCGATGATCGTGCGCGGCTTCGTCGAGCCGATCGCCAAGGAGCTGCCCATGGAGTACGCCCTGGAGCTCAACCGGCTGATCGAGCTGCAGATGGAGGGTTCGGTCGGCTAGGACCTCGTCCGAGGATCCGTCGGGGCGGCCCGGGTGGCCGCCCCGCCACCCCACCGAACCACCCCCCTTCTTGACTGAGAAAGCGAGCACTACGACAGCCATGGCTGAGGCTCAGAACACTCCGGTGGGCTCCACCACCGCCGGCTCCATCGCGGTCGCCGCCGAGTCGACCGTCGCCACGCGCATGAGCGCACCCCCGTCCTTCGACGTCGCGGACTTCCCCGTCCCGCACGGCCGCGAGGAGGAGTGGCGCTTCACGCCGCTGGAGCGCCTGCGCGGACTGCACGACGGCACCGCCGTCGCCACGGGCAGCGGCGTGAAGGTCGCCATCGAGGCCCCCGAGGGTGTCACCGTCGAGACCGTCGGCCGGGACGACTCCCGGCTCGGCAAGGCCGGCACCCCGGTGGACCGGGTCGCCGCCCAGGCGTACAGCTCCTTCGAGCAGGCCTCGGTCGTCACGGTCGCCAAGGAAGCCGTGCTCACCGAGCCGATCCGGATCGCCGTGCACGGCGAGGGCGGCACCGCCTTCGGCCACCAGCTCATCCAGCTGGGCGCCTTCGCCGAGGCCGTCGTCGTCATCGACCACACCGGTGACGCCGTGCTCGCCGCCAACGTCGACTACGTGCTCGGCGACGGCGCCAAGCTGACCGTCGTCTCCGTCCAGGACTGGGACGACACGGCCGTCCACGTCGGCCAGCACAACGCGCTGGTCGGCCGGGACGCCTCCTTCAAGTCGATCGTCGTCACCTTCGGCGGCGACGTCGTCCGCCTGCACCCCCGGGTCGCCTACGCGGCCACCGGCGGCGAGGCGGAGCTCTTCGGTCTGTACTTCACCGACAAGGGCCAGCACCAGGAGCACCGCCTCCTGGTCGACCACAACACCCCGCACTGCAAGTCCAACGCGGTGTACAAGGGCGCCCTCCAGGGCGACGGCGCGCACGCCGTCTGGATCGGCGACGTCCTCATCCAGGCCGCGGCCGAGGGCACCGACACCTACGAGATGAACCGGAACCTCGTCCTCACCGACGGCGCCCGGGTCGACTCCGTGCCCAACCTGGAGATCGAGACCGGCGAGATCGTCGGGGCCGGCCACGCCTCGGCGACCGGCCGTTTCGACGACGAGCAGCTCTTCTACCTCCAGTCCCGCGGCATCCCGGCCGAGGAGGCCCGCCGACTGGTCGTGCGCGGCTTCTTCGCCGAGCTGGTCCAGCAGATCGGCCTGCCGGACGTCGAGGAGCGGCTCATCGAGAAGATCGAGGCCGAGCTGAAGGCGTCCGTCTGATGTCCTTCGTCAAAGCCTGTGCGCTGAGTGAGCTGGAGGACGACACCCCCAAGCGGGTGGAGCTCGACGGCACACCTGTCTCCGTCGTCCGCACCGAGGGCGAGGTGTTCGCGATCAACGACATCTGCTCGCACGCGAACGTCTCCCTCTCGGAGGGCGAGGTGGAGGACTGCGCGATCGAGTGCTGGCTGCACGGATCCGCGTTCGACCTCCGCACCGGCAAGCCGTCCGGCCTTCCCGCGACGCGCCCCGTCCCCGTATACCCCGTAAAGATCGAAGGGGACGATGTGCTCGTCTCCGTCACCCAGGAGTCCTGAGTCACCCATGGCAACGCTTGAAATCCGCGACCTGCACGTCACCGTCGAGGCCGACAACGCCACGAAGGAGATCCTCAAGGGCGTCGACCTGACCGTGAAGCAGGGCGAGACCCACGCCATCATGGGCCCCAACGGGTCCGGCAAGTCCACCCTCGCGTACTCGCTCGCGGGTCACCCCAAGTACACGATCACCGGCGGTTCGGTCACCCTGGACGGCGAGGACGTCCTGGAGATGTCCGTCGACGAGCGGGCCCGCGCCGGCCTGTTCCTCGCCATGCAGTACCCGGTCGAGATCCCCGGTGTCTCGGTCTCCAACTTCCTGCGCACCTCCGCCACCGCCATCCGCGGCGAGGCCCCCAAGCTGCGGACGTGGGTCAAGGAGGTCAAGGAGACGATGGCCGAGCTCCAGATGGACCCGGCCTTCGCCGAGCGCAACGTCAACGAGGGCTTCTCCGGCGGTGAGAAGAAGCGCCACGAGATCCTTCAGCTGGAGCTCCTCAAGCCGAAGATCGCCGTCCTGGACGAGACCGACTCCGGCCTGGACGTCGACGCGCTCAAGACCGTCTCCGAGGGCGTCAACCGGGTCCGCGCGACCGGCGAGGTCGGCACCCTGCTGATCACGCACTACACCCGCATCCTCAAGTACATCCAGCCCGACTTCGTGCACGTCTTCGCCAACGGCCGGATCGCGGCCTCCGGCGGCGCCGAGCTGGCCGACCAGCTGGAGAACGAGGGCTACGAGGCCTACACGAAGGGTGGCCCCGTGACCGGAGGGAACTCAGGAGGTGCGGCCGCGTGACTGACGCCCGACAGGGGCTCACAGGCCTCCTCGACACCGAGGCGATCCGCAAGGACTTCCCGATCCTGGACCGCACGGTCCACGACGGCAAGAAGGTCGTGTACCTGGACTCCGCGGCGACCTCGCAGAAGCCGCGCCAGGTCCTCGACGCGCTGAACGCGTACTACGAGCGCCACAACGCGAACGTGCACCGCGGCGTCTACACGATCGCCGAGGAGGCCACCGCGCTGTACGAGGGCGCCCGCGACAAGGTCGCCGCCTTCATCAACGCACCCAGCCGTGACGAGGTGATCTTCACGAAGAACGCCTCGGAGTCGCTGAACCTCGTGGCGAACATGCTCGGCTGGGCGGACGAGCCCTATCGGGTGGACCGTGACACGGAGATCGTCACCACGGAGATGGAGCACCACTCCAACATCGTGCCGTGGCAGCTGCTCGCGCAGCGCACCGGCGCGAAGCTGAAGTGGTTCGGCATCACCGACGACGGCCGGCTCGACCTGTCGAACATCGACGAGATCATCACCGAGAAGACGAAGATCGTCTCCTTCACGCTGGTCTCCAACATCCTGGGCACGGTCAACCCGGTCGAGCAGATCATCCGGCGCGCCCAGCAGGTCGGCGCGCTGGTCTGCATCGACGCCTCGCAGGCGGCCCCGCACATGGTGCTCGACGTGCAGGCGCTTCAGGCGGACTTCGTGGCCTTCACCGGCCACAAGATGGTCGGCCCGACCGGCATCGGCGTGCTGTGGGGACGGCAGGAACTCCTGGAGGACCTGCCTCCGTTCCTCGGCGGCGGCGAGATGATCGAGACCGTGTCGATGCACTCGTCGACGTACGCCCCCGCGCCGCACAAGTTCGAGGCCGGTACGCCCCCGATCGCCCAGGCCGTCGGCCTCGGCGCGGCCGTGGACTACCTCACCTCGATCGGCATGGAGAAGATCCACAGCCACGAGAAGGCGATCACCGAGTACGCGCTCAAGCGCCTTCTGGAGGTCCCCGACCTGCGGATCATCGGTCCGACGACGGCCGAGGACCGCGGCGCGGCGATCTCCTTCACGCTCGGCGACATCCACCCGCACGACGTCGGCCAGGTCCTCGACGAGCAGGGCGTCGCCGTCCGGGTCGGCCACCACTGCGCCCGCCCGGTCTGCCTGCGGTACGGAATTCCCGCGACGACGCGAGCGTCGTTCTATCTGTACTCCACGCCTGCCGAGGTCGACGCCCTGGTGGACGGCCTGGAGCACGTACGGAACTTCTTCGGCTGAGGGCGTAACGGTGAAGCTTGATTCGATGTACCAGGAAGTGATCCTGGACCACTACAAGCACCCCCACGGGCGTGGCCTGCGGGACGGCGACGCCGAGGTGCACCACGTCAACCCGACGTGCGGCGACGAGATCACGCTGCGCGTGAAGTACGACGGCGAGACCATCGCCGACGTGAGCTACGAGGGCCAGGGCTGCTCCATCAGCCAGGCCTCCGCCTCCGTGCTGAACGAGCTGCTCGTCGGCAAGGAGCTGTCCCAGGCGCAGAGGATCCAGGACGCCTTCCTGGAGCTGATGCAGTCCAAGGGCCAGCTGGAGCCGGACGACGCGATGGAGGAGGTGCTGGAGGACGCCGTCGCGTTCGCCGGCGTCTCCAAGTACCCCGCCCGGGTCAAGTGCGCGCTGCTGAGCTGGATGGCGTGGAAGGACGCGACGGCCAAGGCGCTGTCCGAAGGGAAGACCGCATGAGCGACAACGAGACCGCGACCATGAAGCCGGCCTCCGAGGAGGAGGTCCGCGAGGCGCTGTACGACGTCGTCGACCCCGAGCTGGGCATCGACGTCGTCAACCTGGGCCTCATCTACGGCATCCACGTCGACGACGCCAACATCGCCACCCTCGACATGACCCTGACGTCCGCGGCCTGCCCGCTGACCGACGTCATCGAGGACCAGGCGAAGTCCGCCACGGACGGCATCGTCAACGAGCTCCGGATCAACTGGGTCTGGATGCCGCCGTGGGGCCCGGACAAGATCACCGACGACGGACGCGAGCAGCTCCGCGCGCTGGGGTTCAACGTCTGATCCCGAGCTCCGAGCACCATGCGTATGGCCGTGCCCGCCGGTTCCGACCGGCGGGCACAGCCGTTTTGCTGCGGCAGGGCGTCAGACGTGGGCCGGTGGCGGCCCGTACTGCTCGGGCAGGGTCGGGCCCGCTGCTTCGGCCAGGACCGGGCCCAGGTTCTCCGTACGCATGCGGAGGTCGACGTAGAGCAGGCCGACCACCAGGGGCGGGAAGATCGCCGTGAACAGCTGGGCGATCAGCTGGCTGACGAACGACAGCACCATCAGACCGCCGAACAGGGCGATGAGCTCCCCGCCGCTCGGGTCGGCGCCCATGTCCTCGGGTTCGAACATGCCGGGGAGCATGCCGACCGCCTGGAACGGCATCTGGATCATGTAGCCGATCATGGATGCGATCCCATAGGCGAGCAGCCCGACGCCGAAGACCCGCCACCAGGTGCCGCGCACCAGCTGGGCCGAGCGGCGCAGGGCCGCGACCGGGCGCTGGTCCTCGAAGACCACCACTGTCGGCGCCAGGGAGAACCGCACCCAGAGCCAGATGGCGAACGGGCCGATGAGCAGCGCGCCGACGAGGCCGGCCACGATCAGCGGTACGACGCCGTCCTCGTCGCCCAGCGAGATCATGTAGATCATCAGCCCGGCGAAGCCGGCCAGGAAGAGTGCCAACGGGACGAGCATGATCAGCCCGGTGAGGAACACCGTGCCGATGATCGACCAGACCCGCGCCCAGGCCCGCTTCCAGACCTCCCCGAAGCGGATCGGGCGGCCCAGGACGGCCTCCTGGAGGACGACGGGGACCGCCGCCTGCACCACGGCCGACGCCAGCAGGTAGGTGATCATGCCGAGGATCACCAGCACACCGAACGCGACGCCCAGCGGGACCAGTTGCGCCGCGTCCGGGGACCCCGAAGAGTTGGACGTCAGCTCGTCCCACTGGCTCGCGACGGCGGAGGCGGCCACCACCAGCGCCACGATCATCACGAGCGTCGCCGCGCCGAACAGCGTCAGAGCCATACCGATCAGCGGCTTCCAGTACCGCCCGATCGTCGTGAAGGCGCCGCTGAGCATGTCCGAGACCCTCAGCGGCGCCAGGGGTATCACCCCCGGCTTGGGCGGCGCGGCCCATCCGCCGTGCCAGCCGACCCCCGGTCCCTGCGCGCCCCCGTGGAAGGGCCCCCCACCGTGAGGTGCGCCCCCGTACGGGCCACCGCCCCACCCTGCATCCTGCGCCACTGCTTCTCCGTCGCGTCGTCGGCCCGGTCGGCCGGGCCGTTCGTTCAGTCGGCACACCGTAGCGCCCCCGACGCGGGCCGATGATATGTACGGGCGTACGCAACGTTGAGTACAGTCGTACACATGGGATACGCATACGGACTGCTCGCCGGTGCCATCGCGGCGGAGGTGGCCGGGACGACGGCCATGAAGTACAGCGAGGGCTTCACCCGGCTCTGGCCCTCGATCGGCACCGTGGTGGGCTACCTCATCGCCTTCACCCTCCTCGCGCAGACCCTCAAGACGCTCTCCGTCGGCACCGCGTACGCCATCTGGGCCGGCGTCGGCACCGCGGCCGTCGCCCTCATCGGGATTCTCTTCCTCGGCGAGTCCAGCAGTCTGGTCAAGATCGCGGGCATCGCCCTGATCGTCGCGGGGGTCGTCGTCCTCAATCTGGGAGGGGCCCACTGATGGCCCGCCGGTACGACCCCGACCGGCGGACGCGGATCATCGACGCGGCGCTGACCGTGATCGCGGCCGACGGCATAGCCGGGCTCAGCCATCGCACCGTGGCCGCCGAGGCCGACGTGCCGCTCGGCTCGACCACGTACCACTTCGCCTCGCTCGACGAACTCCTCGTCGCCGCCCTGCGCCGGTGCAACGAGAACTTCGTCCAGGCGCTGCGCTCCAGCGGGCTCTTCGCCGAGGAAGGGGATGCCGGGCCGGGTGAGGGGGATGCCGGGCAGGGCGCGGAGGGAGCCGGCCTCGCGGAGGAGCTGACCCGGTTGCTCGACCGGTGGTTCGCGGGCGAACGCGGGGCGATCGAGCTGGAGTACGAGCTGTACCTCGCTGCCCTGCGCCGCCCCGCGCTGCGGCCCGTCGCCGCCGAGTGGACCGCGGAGGCCGTCGCGCTGCTGTCCCGGCGCACCGATCCGGAGACCGCGCGGGCCCTCGTCGCGCTGATGGACGGCGTCTGCCTCCAGGTCCTGCTGACCGGGGGCACGTTCGACGCGGCGTACACCCGGGTGATGCTGGAGCGGATCGTGGCGGGCGGCGACGCCTGACCGCGACGCGGCCCCCGTCGGCACGCTCCCGTCAGTCCGTCCCTCGGCGCACCGCCTCCAGTGCCTCCCGCACGCTCCCCCCGATGTCCGTGATCGGGTACAGCACCTCGTGGATCGTCCGCTCCCGGTCCACCACCAGCGTCAGCCGCTTGAGCCTGCTCACGCCCGCCGCCCGGAACGTCGGCAGTCGCAGCGCCGCCGTCAGGGCCAGGTCCGCGTCCGAGAGCAGCGGGAAGCGCAGCCGCTCCTTCTCCGCGAACGCGCGCTGCTCGTCCGGGCGCTGCACGGACACCCCGTGGACCGTCGCGCCCGCCGCGGTGAATTCGGCCAACTGGTCGCGGTACGCGCACGATTCGAGGGTGCAGCCGCTCGCCCCCGGGATTCCCGCCCAGCCCGGCGGATAGGCGTCGCGGGTGGCGTAGGCGCTGGGGAAGCAGTACAGGACGGTGTACGGGGTGTCGGCGACCGGGTCGCGGAGCCGGCCGTCGTTCCCCGGCAGCAGCAGCTCCGGCAGCCGCGTCCCCTTGAGTGCCCGCACCCGGGCCGCCTCCTGCGAGGCCTCCGTCGTCGTCGCCATCGTCTCCCCTTCTCCCAGTACCCAGGTGTCGCCCCAGTCCTGGAGCGCGATCAGCACGGGCAGCAGGGCCCGGCCGCGCGGGGTGAGGCGGTACTCGTACCGGACCGGGCGGTCCTGATACGGCTCCCGATGCAGTACGCCTGCGTCGACCAGCAGCCGCAGCCGCTCGGTCAGCACCTTGCGCGATACGCCCAACTCCCGCTGGAGCGCGTCGAAGCGGTGCACTCCGCGCGCGGTGTCCCGCACGATCAGCAGAGTCCACCAGTCGCCCACGACGTCGAGCGCCTGGGCGATCGAGCAGTCGGCGTCCGCCAGGCTGGTGCGCTGGGGCATGGTCGTCCTCCGGTTGTGGCCGCTGTCCGCCCCCACCCCGCCGGGGCCTTTCGGTTGACCCCGATGGAATCATGCTGCCATAGTCCGTTCCCATAAGGAACTCACTGCGATGTGCAGGAGTCGCCAGGAGTCGTACGAAGGGGGCGGGGGATGGGCATGGTGCGCGGAGTGCCGAGGACGGTACGGCTGCTGGCGCTCGGGGCGTTCCTCAACGCCGTCGTCAGCTTCACCTTCGTCTATCTCTTCGTGTACCTCGTCGGACCGCGCGGCCTGAGCGTCACCCAGGCCGGAGTGATCAGCGGCGTCGGCGGCATCGGCCTGGTCGCGGGGAACTTCACCGGCGGCTGGTTCGGCGACCGGTTCGGTCACCGCCGCGCCCTGCTGACCGGCGCCTGCGTGAGCGGCGCGGTGCTCGTCGTCCTGCCCGTCCTGCCGGTCGCCGCCCTGTACGCGGTGCTCCCCCTCGCCCAGTACGCGGCGGGCGTCGTCCGCGCCGCCAACGCCGCCCTCGTCGCGGTCTCCGTGCCCGAGGGCGGAAGCCGCCGCCAGAGCTTCGCCCTCTTCCGGTTCGCCGCCAACGGCGGCTTCGCCGTCGGCCCGCCGCTCGGCGCGCTGGTCGCCACCCGCTTCTCGTACGACTGGCTCTTCGTCGCCGACGGCCTCGGCACCCTGCTCTTCGCGCTCTACGCCGCCCGGATCCTGCCCGCCCGCGGCAGCGCCCACGCGGTTCCCGCCCACGACCCGGACGCCCCGGGCCTCTGGCGCGAACTGCGGGCCAGACCCGCCGTCCTGGTGCTGCTCGCCGCGATCGTGGTCGTCGACACCGTCTACCGGCAGCAGTACTCGACCCTGCCGGTCTTCCTCGCCGACCACGGGCACACCACCCAGCTCTACGGCTGGCTGCTCGCCGTCAACGGCGGCGTCATCCTCTGCCTCGAACTGCCCGCCGCCCACGCCCTGCGCCGCCGCACCCCGCTCGGCCTCGTCGGCGCCGGACTCCTGCTCGTCGGGCTCGGCTACGCCGTCCTGATCCCCGGCGCGGGCGCGCTCTTCGCCGTCACCATGATGTTCTCCCTGACCCTCGGCGAGATCCTCTACAAGACCCCCGCCACCGCCTACGTCGCCGACCAGGCGCCGGGCCACGCCCAGGGCCGCTTCCAGAGCCTGTACGCCGGTGCGTCGATCAGCGGGCAGGTGCTCGCCCCGCCGCTCGGGGCCGCCCTGTACGCGGCGGCCCCCGGGCTGCTCTGGCCGGTCTGCGCCCTGCTCGCGGCGGCGGCCGGGGTGGCGGTGCTGGCGGCGCGGCGGCTGCCCGGACCGGGGGAGCGGGCACCGGTGGTGGGAATGGGGCCGCACGCTGAGACCGGTTCGCCCGAGCGGGCCCCGGCCGGTTAGGTTGCTGTTCATGACCGACACGACTTCCCAGGGTTCTGCCCGTACCACCGGCGCCGTCGCCGCCGGCCTCGCCACCGTCGCCGGTGACGGCACCGTCCTCGACACCTGGTTCCCCGCCCCCGAGCTGACCTCCGACCCCGGCCCGGCCGGTACGACGCGGCTCTCTCCGGACGAGGCCGTGAACCGGCTCGGTGAGGGCGCCGCCAAGGCGATCGGCGTGGACGCCCGGCGCGGCGTCGAGATCGTCGCCGTGTCCACGGTCATCTCCTCGCTCGACGACAAGCCGCTCGACGCGCACGACGCCTACCTGCGCCTGCACCTGCTCTCGCACCGGCTCGTCCAGCCGCACGGCCAGAACCTCGACGGCCTCTTCGGGCTGCTCGCCAACGTCGCCTGGACCTCGCTCGGCCCGGTCGCCGTCGACGACCTGGAGCGCGTGCGGCTCAACGCCCGTGCCGAGGGCCTGCACCTCCAGGTCACCTCGGTCGACAAGTTCCCGCGCATGACGGACTACGTCGCCCCCCAGGGCGTCCGCATCGCCGACGCCGACCGCGTCCGGCTCGGCGCGCACCTCGCCGCCGGGACCACCGTCATGCACGAGGGCTTCGTCAACTTCAACGCGGGCACGCTCGGCACCTCCATGGTCGAGGGCCGGATCTCCGCGGGCGTCGTCATCGGCGACGGCTCCGACATCGGCGGCGGCGCCTCCACCATGGGCACGCTCTCCGGCGGCGGCAAGGAGCGCATCATCATCGGTGAGCGCTGCCTGGTCGGTGCGGAGGCGGGCGTCGGCATCGCGCTGGGCGACGAGTGCGTCGTCGAGGCCGGCCTGTACGTCACCGCCGGTACGCGCGTCACGCTGCCGGACGGTCAGGTCGTCAAGGCCCGTGAGCTGTCCGGCGCCTCGAACATCCTCTTCCGCCGCAACTCGGTCACCGGCACCGTCGAGGCCCGCCCGAACAACGCGGTCTGGGGCGGCCTGAACGAGGTCCTGCACGCCCACAACTGACCCGCTTGCCTTTTTCAGGCCGCGAGGAGTCCCTCGTACGCCTTCCGCAGCCCGTCGGCCGCCTCGCGCCCGGCGGGCTGCAGCGGTTCCCGGACCGGACCGGCGTCCAGCAGGGCCTTGGCCGTGACGGTTCCGGGCAGCCCGTTCGCCATCATCAGCTCGACGAGCCGGGCCGTCAGCCCGTTCAGCCGGGCCGCCTCGTCGGTGCGGCCCGCGTCGAAGGCGTCCAGCGGCGCCCGCACCTGGCGCGGGGCCACGTTCGCGACCGTACTGACATAGCCCGCGCCGCCCACCGCGTACAGCGGAAGGTTCAGCTCCTCGCTGCCCGAGTAGTACGCCAGCGAGGTGCGGGCCAGCACCTTCGTCGCGCCGAGCAGGTCGTAGGAGCAGTCCTTCACCGCCACCACCCTCGGGTGCTCCGCCAGCCGCAGCAGGGTCTCCGGCTCGATCCGGACGCCGGTGCGGCCGGGGATGTCGTACAGCATCAGCGGCAGACCCGTGGACTCGGCCACCCGCAGGAAGTATGCCTCGACGGCGGACTGCTGCGGGCGGCTGTAGTAAGGGCTCACCACCAGCAGCCCGTCCGCGCCCGCGTCCTCGGCCTCCCGGGCCAGGCGCAGGGTGGTCGCGGTGTCGGGGCCCCCGACGCCGGAGAGCAGCGGCACCCCGTCGCCGACCTCCGCCCGGACGGCCCGCAGCAGGGCGGCCTTCTCGGCGCCGGTCGTGGTGGGTGACTCGCCCGTGGTGCCGCTGAGGACGATCCCGTCGCAGCCCTCGGCCACCAGGCGCGCGGCGTGCGTACGGGCGGCGTCCGGGTCCAGGGCGCCGGTGGCGGTGAAGGGCGTGATCATGGCGCAGAGCGTGCGGCCGAAGGGACGCGGTGCGGTGGTGGTCATGAGGGAAGTCTCGGCGTCCGGAACCGTAAAGGTCCACTTAGATCTCCTTGTGGTGAACGGCAAGAGATGCTGAAGGGTGCGGCGACCGCTGCCGTTCCTCTGGCAAGATCGAACGCGCGGACGACCGGCCGCGGCGAGGGGTGGGCGACATGAACGAGCGCGTACGGGTACGGAGACGGGTCCGGGTGGCCCTGCTGTCGGCCACACTGACGGCACTGACCGGCTGCTCCGGGTTCCTCGTCCCGGCCGGCGAGGGCGAACGGCCGGACCCCGCCCCGTCCGCCTCCGCACCCCGTGCCGAGACGCTCCCCCCGACCCCCGCACCCGGCGCGGACGCCCCCGCCCAGGGAGCACCGGCGCAGACCGGCCCGACCGCCGCCCCGCCCGGGACCTGCCCGTCCTCCGGGGTCGTCGTGGACATGGGCCCGGTGGAGACCGGAATGATGCACCGGGCCGTCGTGCTCACCCTCACCAACTGCGGCCGCAAGCCCTACGCCGTCGACGGCTATCCCTGGGTCCAGGCCCTCGGCGAGGACGGCAACCCGCTCCCCGTGAAGGTCAACGAGGACGGCTCGTACTTCGGCAACGACCCCGGCCCGAAGAAGCTCCTGCTCGACCCCGGCCTCACCGTGAAGTCGATCCTCGCCTGGGTCTCCACACCCGAGGGCGGCGACCTCATCGAGGGCGACGCCCTGGCGATCTCGGCCGCCCCCGGCCTTCCGGTGCGGGTCTTCCCGCTGGAGGGGCACGACATCCGGCTGATGGACGAACTCAACACGACGGCCTGGCGCACCGAACTCAGCGGCTGACACCGGGGGCGGACGTGGGGACGGTGTGGGTGACCCAGGCCGCCCCCGCCGGAGCCCCGGGCAGCACGTGCAGCAGGAACGCCGGGGGCTCGTCCGGATAGCCGGGCAGGCCCTCCCGCAGCACCAGTCCGCTCTGCCGGTACGTGCTCGGCGCGACGGCCACCGTGCTGCCCGCGAAGGGCGCCGTCACCGGGCGGTGCACATGGCCCGCCAGCACCCGGACGACCCGGGGATGCGCGGCGACCACCTCGGCCGGCTCCGGGCCGTCCGCCAGACCCATCGCGTCCAGGAACGGGATGCCGACCGGAACCGGCGGGTGGTGCAGGCAGACGAGCGCCGGTACGCCGGCGCGCCGGGCGAGGGTCCGGTCCAGCCGGGCCAACTGCCCGGAACCCAGGCGCCCGCCCGGCGAACCGGAGACCCGCGAGTCCAGGACCACGACCGTGAACGCCGGGTGCTCGACCACGTACGACGTCAGCGTCCCTCCGCCCAGGAACCGCGTCCCGCCGAACCCGCCCACGAGCTCCTCGGGTGTGTCGTGATTGCCCGTCACCAGATGCAGGGGCAGCGGGAACGCGTCGATCTCCGCGCGCAGCGCCGCGTACTCACCGGGCTCCCCACGCTCCGTGAGATCACCGGTGATCACAGCACAGTCCGGGAGCGGGTCCAGGGCCAGCACCCGGTCGAGGGCGGCCCGCAACCCCGCCGCGGGGGCCGCCGCAGCGGGGCCGGTGGTGATGTGCGGGTCGCTCAAGTGCGCCACGGAGAGGGTCATGCCCGCACCCTTCCCCGGCGCCGGAGGACCGCACCCGCACCACTCACGCCCTGGGCGAACGGAGTCCGGCCGCACCCGGCGGAACCGCCTTGACCTCAACCGGGCTTGAGGTGTGAACGTGGTGGTCATGCGCACCGAACAGTGCGCGGGAGAGGGGAACACCGTCATGACCACGCACTTCACCGACCGCCCCGACCCGGCCCGCACCGATGCCGGGATCGCCAAGGCCAGCACCTGGAACGTCGGGACACCGCAGCGGCAGCAGGAGGCCGCCGACGCGATCCGGAAGGTGTGGGGGAGCCGGGAATGGCCGCATCCCGGGCTGCTCTCCTACAGCGTCTACGCCGGGGAGGACGGTGCGACCCTGCTGCACTACTCCCAGTGGACCGGCGAACAGGCCTACCAGGACTTCGTACGGGAGGGGCGCGACGCCCGCAACGCCGAGATCGACGCGGCCGTTCCCGGCATCGAACGCCTCGGGCTGCACACGTACGAGCTGTACCGCTCCGGGCCGCGGGCCGAGGGTGACACCCGGGAGACCGGCTGCGTCGTCATCGTCGACGTCGAGTTCGACGGACCCGACGCGGCGCGCCAACGCGACTGGGTGGACAGCGTGTTCGAGGCCCTCGAACAGGAGGAGGGCCTGCCCGAGGGCGGCATCGCCGCACACTTCCATGTCGGAACCGACGGCACCCGGGTCCTCAACTACGCCGAGTGGGAGAGCGCCGAGCACCACATCGCGGCTCTCGCAGCACCCGGTGAGGGCGTCGGATCCCCGTCCCCGCTCTGGGAACGCGTCCAGAAGTACCCGGGCATGACCGGCGGCGGCGTGCGCCGCTACACCCCCGCGCTCAGCATGGAACCGGGTACGGGCGCGTAGGGCGGCAAGTGCGCCGGGGCAAGCGGCCGAAGCCGTGGGCGGCATGCGGTGAATTGCGTCTAGGCTTGGGCGGCTGAACCGCGTACGCACTCCGTACGCCCCCGAGCACGCACCGAGGAGAACCCCCGATGTCCGCAGAGCGCCCCTCCCTGCCGCCGGTGCGGCTCAACTCCGAGGCCGAACTGGCACGGGACGCGCTCGCCGCTCCGCTGTTCGTCCGGGCCGTCAGGCTCGCCCGGTGGGCCGGCCCCGACACCCGCGTCGGCGCCGGCGGCGAACTCGTCGAGGCGCAACTGCCCGCGGCCGCCGAGCACCTCGGGCTCCCGGCCGACGACGACGGCGCCGCGTACGCCAGCGAGGCCTGGCGGCTCGCCGTGGACACCGGCCTCCTCGATGTCACGGACCCCGAGGAGGAGGACGCCGAGGGGACCGTCTCCGCGGGCGAGAACCTGGGCCTGCTCACCGGCGGCTCCCCGCAGGACGTCCTGGCCATCTGGCTCGACGGCCTGGACGCCGTGCACGCCGACGCCACCGCGCCCGTCCTGGACGACTTCACGGACCTCGTCGGCGAGGACGGTTCGATCGACTTCGACGCCCTGGACTGGGACCCGGAGGCCGAGGCGGAATTCCTCGACGGCGTCCTCGGCAACCTCTACCTGCTCACCCTCGCGGACAACGGCGCGGGCGAAGGGCCGGTCCCACTGCCCGCCCTCGCCGCGTCGATGATCGTCCCCGACGACATGGGCGAGCCCACCGACGACATCCTGGAGCAGGTGTCGGAGGCGATGATGCGCCTCGACGACCAGTTCCGGCTCCTCGAACCCATCGGGATCGTCGAGTACCGGCCGGTCGACGAGGCGCTGATGGTCGAGGAGGGCGAGGCGCCGGTGGACGCCGTCGGGGGCGACGAGGACGACGTCACCCGGTACGGCATGGTCAAGCTCACCCCCCTCGGCCTGTACGGCGTCCGGGCCCGGATGCTGGAGGCCGGGGTGGACGCCCCCGCCGTCGGCGACCTCGCGGGCAAGGGCGCCGACGCCCTCCTCGACGGCATCGCCCACTACCCGGAGTCCGCCGCCCGCGCCGAGGTCAAGCTCTGGCTCGCGGGGTACGCCGACGGCGCGGTGTCGGCGGCGGCAGAGCTGCTGGCCGCCGCGCGCGGCACGGACGAGGGCGGACCGCTGCGCCGCCTCCACTGTCAGCAGGCCCTCGCCCTGGCCGGCCCCGAGGCGGAGCCCGCCGTACGCGCGGTGCTCGGCGACCGGGAACTGGGCGGCCTCGCCCGCGTCTGGCTCGCGGAGCGCGGCGCTGCCGACGTGCCCGCCCCGCCGGAGGACATGATCTTCTGGCTGGCCATCGACACCATCGCCGCCCACCTGGACGCGGACGGCGAGCTGGACGAGCTCCAGGGCCTGATCGAGGGCCTCTCCGCCCAGCACAGCGGCTTCTTCGACGAGGTCTGGCGCGTCGACCACCCGGCCACCGCCGATGTGCTGGAGGCCATGGGCCGCCTGCACAGCGACAAGAAGGCCGCCAAGGACGCCCGCAAGGCTGCGTTCAAGGCTCGGTCACGCGCGGGGCGCTGAGCGAGAAACGCCACACGTTCGGGGTGCTTTTCCGGCGCCCGCTTCCGCGTGATTCTGCTGCTGGAAGGCCGGGAAAGCGCTGACCTGACCCGGTCGGCGCGGGTCACGAATGCGGTACGTCTGGGCGTCGAGCGGCAGACGGGCATGGCGTCGGGCCTTTACAGGGCGCATACTCGACTCGATGAAACAGTCAGCCGGTTCCCGGCGTCACCTGCCGTCCAGTCCCTTCAACCGCCCGGCCCAGGAGGCCCCACCGGTCGAATGCTTCGATGTGGGCGACAGGGTGTCGCACGACCAGTTCGGACTCGGCAGGATTCTCGCTGTCGAGGGTGACAACGACGCGGTCCTCATCGACTTCTCGGGGCGCCAGGGAAGGATCCTGAGCCCCTACTCCAAGCTCACCAAGCTCTGAGACGCCCGCCTTTCTCCGTATCCGGGGCACCTGAACCCAGCCGGTTCAGGTGCCCCGGATGCGTCTGAGGGGGGCGGCTACAGCGCCTTGGCGGCGGGCTTCACCATGCCCCGCACGGTGCGCGACTTCACGAACTCGCCCATCGCGGTCATCTCCCACTCGCCGGTGAACTGCTTGATCAGCTTGGCCATCATCACGCCGGTCTGCGGCTCGGCGCCGGTCAGGTCGAAGCGGACCAGCTCCTCGCCGGAGGCGTCGTCGATCAGCCGGCAGTAGGCCTTGGCGACCTCGTTGAACTTCTGGCCGGTGAACGAGTTCACCGTGAAGACCAGGCCCGTGGCGTCGGCGGGGATCCGGCCGAGGTCCACGACGATCGTCTCGTCGTCGCCCGCGCCCTCACCGGTCAGGTTGTCGCCGGAGTGCTTGATCGCCCCGTTCAGGATGGTCAGCTTGCCGAAGTAGCAGCTGTCCAGGTGGTTGCGGTTGGGGCCGTAGGCGATCACCGACGCGTCCAGGTCGATGTCCTTGCCGCGGAACGCGGGCTCCCAGCCCAGGCCCATCCGGACCCGCGAGAGCAGCGGTGCGCCGCCCTTGACGAGGGACACGGTCTGGTTCTTCTGGAGGTTGACCCGGCCCTTGTCCAGGTTGATCTTGCCGGAGCCCGCGGGCGCGGCGGGGGTCACCGGGGGAGCGGGCGGGGCGGCCGGGGCGGGCGGCGCGATCCTCGGGTCGACGGGGGCGGCCACCGGGGCCGGGGGCTGGGGCGCGACCGGGGCGGGGGCCGCCGGAACCGGAGGGGCGACCGGGGTCGCGGGCTCCTCGACCGAGACGCCGAAGTCCGTGGCGATCCCGGCCAGCCCGTTCGCGTAGCCCTGGCCGACCGCGCGGGCCTTCCAGGCGCCGTTGCGCAGGTAGATCTCGATGACCACGAGCGCCGTCTCGGCACCCAGCTGCGGCGGGGTGAAGGTGGCGATCGCGCTGCCGTCGTCCGCGTTGCGCACGGTGGCGGTGGGCTCGATGCCCTGGAAGGTCTGGCCCGCGGCGTCCGGGCTCGCGGTGACGACGATCTTCTCGATGCCCGGCGGCACGGCGGTGGTGTCCACCACGATCGCGTCGGGCGCCGAACCTCCGCCGGCGCGGTAGGTCACGCCCGGGCCCGAGGGCTGGTTGTAGAAGATGAAGTCGTCGTCGGAGCGCACCTTGCCGTCGGCGGTGAGCAGCAGGCCCGAGACGTCGAGCCGCACCGGAGCGGCGACGTCCACCGCCACGCGGGCGGCGGAGAGGGGAATGTTCGAGCCGGGGGTCATTGCGGTCATGCACGGGGTAACGAACGACCCGGCTTTGCCGTTCCCTTACCTTTCCCTCGGTCCACCAGATGCTTTTCGGCCGTCGGAACGACCCGAAGGAAAGGCCCGGAAGCGACTCAGCGGCGGTTGCGCGGGTGGTTGCGGGCCGTGCGCTCGTTGCCGTGCTTGTACGCGCCCGTCCAGCGCGCCATCACCAACTGGGCGTCGCCCGATACCACCTCGGCCAGGAACTTCTCCGCCCGGCCGCCGCGCAGCGTGCCCGCGGGCCTGCCGTGGTGGGTGATGGTGACGCTCTGGTCGCCCTGCTGTTCGTACTGGAATCCGGAAGGTCTCGGCATGGCCGTATCCTGCCCGTCCGGACGCCCCCGCGTCGCCCGGATTTCCGCCGTACCGGCCGGCGCCCGCCGCCGTTCCCGGGCTTGCGCCCGCCGTTCCCGCCGCCGCTCCCAGGCCGTTCAGTGCGGCCAGATCGGCGGGTCCGTCACGAAGTGGCCGCCCACGCAGGCGTGCGCCGGGTTCTCCGGGTCCAGCTCGCCCTGGTCGGCGACGAGCTTCGCCGCGTACGGCTCGGAGTCGTCCAGCGGGCGGTAGCCCAGTGCCCGCGCCGGCGCCAGGTCCCACCACAGGCGCGTGTTGGCGGAGGAGCCGTAGACGACGGCGTGGCCGACGTCCTCGGCGGTGAGGGCCGCGTGGAACAGCCGGGCGCCGTCGGCCGGGCTCAGCCAGACCGACAGCATCCGCACCGACGTGGGCTCCGGGAAACAGGACCCGATCCGCACGGAGACCGTCTCCACTCCGTGCTGGTCCCAGTAGAGCTGGGCCAGGTCCTCGCCGAAGCACTTCGAGAGCCCGTAGAAGGTGTCCGGGCGGCGCGGTGTGTCCAGCGGGATCAGCGGATCACCGGCGGCCGGGCGCGGGGTGTGGCCGATGACGTGGTTGGAGGACGCGGACACGATGCGCCGGACGCCCTCCTCGCGGGCCGCCTCGTAGAGATGGTGCGTGCCCTGGATGTTGGCGCGCAGGATCTTGTCGAACGTGGACTCCAGCGAGATGCCCGCCAGGTGGATCACCGCGTCCACGCCGCGCACGGCCTCGCGCAGCGCCTCCCGGTCGTTCAGGTCGGCGGTGATCGCCCCGGGCTCGCCCTCCACCGGCACCAGGTCGAACAGCCTCAGGTCGTATCCGTACGCGGGCAGCAGCCCTCGCATCAGCGTGCCGAGGCCGCCTGCGGCACCCGTGAGCAGGACGGTACGCGGAGCGGTCACGGTGCGGGGAGCGGTCATACGGGGTCTCCTCGGGGCGTACGCGAGCGGCGCTGTGCGAAATGGCGGCCAGCATTCACATGTATGGACAAGCTAGGGAGGTGGTGGGGCTGCGTCAAGAGGTCGTTCGGGCGCGGCGTCCGCCTTGACCTGTTGTCGAAGGCTGCCTTAGCGTTACGGTGTTCAGAAATATGGACGCCGATCAGAATTGTGCACGCCTGAATCTGCTCAGGGAGCGCCCGTGACCTCAGCCCCCCTTGCCGCCCGGCTCCGTGAAGTCGCCGGGCCGCTCTTCTTCCCCGTGACCGCGTTCGGGCCGGACGGCACCGTCGATCTCGACGTCTTCCGCGCCCACGTGCGGGCCGGGACCGACGCCGGAGCCGCCGCCGTCTTCGCCTGCTGCGGCACGGGCGAGTTCCATGCGCTGACCCTTGAGGAGTTCCGCCTCGCGGTCGCCGCCGCCGTCGAGGAGACCGCCGGACGGATTCCCGTCATCGCCGGGGCCGGCTACGGCACGGCCCTCGCTGTCCAGTACGCACGTGCCGCCGAGGAGGCCGGGGCCGACGGGCTCCTCGCCATGCCGCCCTACCTCGTCGTCGCCGACCAGGAAGGGCTCCTGAACCACTACGCGGCCCTCGCGGCGGCCACCGGCCTGGAGACGATCGTCTACCAGCGGGACAACGCCGTCTTCACCCCGGAAACCGTCGTCGCCCTCGCCCGCACGCCCGGCATCATCGGGCTCAAGGACGGCCTCGGCGACCTCGACCTCATGCAGCGCATCGTCAGCGCGGTCCGCACCCACCGGCCCGACGACGACTTCCTCTACTTCAACGGACTGCCCACCGCAGAACTCACCGGCCTCGCCTACCGGGGCATCGGGATCACCCTCTACTCCTCCGCCGTCTTCGCGTTCGCCCCGGACATCGCCCTCGCCTTCCACCGGGCCCTGGACTCCGGCGACGACGCCCTGGCGAACGCGCTGCTCGACCACTTCTACCGGCCGCTCGTCGAACTGCGCGCCCAGGGCCGCGGCTACGCCGTCTCCCTGGTCAAAGCAGGTGTCCGGCTCCAGGGCCTGGACGTCGGCGAGGTGCGTACCCCCCTCAGCGAACCGTCCGCCGCGCACGTCAAGGACCTCATCGAGATCATCGCGAGCGGCCGCACCCTGCTGGAGGAGCACGCCGCTGAGGGGCACTCCGCTGAGGGGCACGCCGCTTCGGGAGGCCGGGCGTGAAGGCGGGCGTCTTCCTCTACCCGTGGGACGTCGTCGGTGACCCGGACGCCGCCGCCCGGATCGCGGACCTCGGCGTCCGGCAGGTCACCCTGGCCTCCGCCTACCACTCCACCCGGGCCCTGACCCCCCGCCACCCCGCCCACCGCGTCGTGACCGCCGAGCACGCCGCCGTCCTCTACCCGCCGGACCCGGACCGCTGGGCGGGCCGGGCCCTCGCCCCGTACCGCCAGGCCTGGACGCCCGGTGACGATCCGTACGGGGAGGCCGCCGAGGCGCTGGCCGCCGCGGGCCTGGAGGTGCACAGCTGGGTGGTCCTCGCGCACAGCTCGCGGCTCGGCGCGGAACACCCGGACACCTCGGTGGTCAACGCCTACGGCGACCGCTACCCCTGGGCCCCCTGCATCGCCCGCCCCGCCGTGCGCGACTACCTCGTGGACCTCGCGGCGGAGGCCGCCGCCCGGCCCGGCGCGCACGGCACCGAACTGGAGTCCTGCGGCTGGTACGGCTTCGCCCACCTCCACGCCCACGACAAGGTCGCGGGCGTCGGCCTCGGTGACGCGGCGCAGTACCTGATGTCGCTGTGCTTCTGCGCGGTGTGCCGCGAGGGGTACGGAGAGGAGGGCGTCGACCCGGAGGCGCTTTCCGCCTTCGTACGCCGGGCCCTGGAGCCGGCCTGGTCCGGCGGCGGCTCCCCGGAGTCCGGCCGCGACGGCATCGCGAAGCTGCTCGGGCCGGAGCAGGCGGACGCCACCCTCGCCTGGCGCGGCCGGGTGGCCAATACGGTGCAGCAGGCGGCCGTCGCGGCTGTACGGGCGGCGACCCCGCCCGGCTTCCAGGTGCTGTTGCACGCCGACCCCGTCCCGTACCGCACGGGGGCCAACGTCGGCGTCGAACCGGACCACGTCCTGGCGGTGGCCGACGGGGTGGTGCTGCCCTGCACCGGGTCCGACGCCGTACGGGAGGCGGTCCTCGGGCCGTTCGCCGGGCGCGGCGGGGTGCGCGCCGCCAACTTCGGGGTCGTCACCGGGATGGGCGGCAGCCCCCGCACCCTGGAGCGCGACGCGGCCCACGCCGCCTCGCTGGGCGCGGACCAACTGCGCCTGTACCACGCGGGCCTTGCCTCCGGCCCGGACCTGGAGGCGGTCGCGGCCGCACTCTCACGGCTGGGGTGACAGGGCTCCCATCGCCGCGGCTGGGGTGACAGGCGCCCCCATCGCCCCGCGCCTCACAGCCGGGGCGACCGCCCCCCATCGCCCCGCGCCTCACGGCCGGGGCGAGGCGGGGGCGCCCCGGCGGCGTCGCGCGCCCGCCGCCAGGCCCACCGCGGCCAGCACCCCCGCAGCCCCCGCCGACGCCGTCAGCACCCGCACATCCACCACCGCGACGAGCCCCGCCCCCAGTGCCAGGGCCACCGCGTTGGGCGCCGTCATCAGTGAGCCCGCCGTCGCCGCCGTACGCCCCAGCACCGCGTCCGGCGTCTCCCGCTGCACCGCCGTCATCGCCGCGACCAGCACGCACGGCAGACCGAACCCGATCGCCGCGCTCGCCGTCGGCGCCACCGCGTCCGACGACAGCGTTCGCGCCCCGACCCCCAGCGCGAACAACGCGATCCCGCCCGCCGCGAACACCCGCTCGGGCAGTCGGCGCAGCAGCGGCCCCGCCAGCAGCCCCACCGCCACCGAACCCGCGCCCTGCACCGCGTAGAGCACCCCCGCGTACGCCGGGGCCCGGCCGAGCACCTCGTCGACGTACGCGAAGGTCACCGCCCCGTTCACCCCCGCCAGGAACATCGTCGCCGCCCCCGCCGTCACCAGCGGGCGCAGCGCGGCCGAGGAGCGGATCCGCCGCAGCCCGGCGGCGAGTTCATCGCGCCAGGAACCCGGAGGGGACGGCTTCGGCCCCGAGGTCCCGGGCGTCTTCCGTACCGGCAGCTTCGCGAAGACCAGGGCGGCCAGCGCGCAGGTCGCCGCCGCCAGCAGCGCCACGGCGGGCCCGCCGAACCGTACGTACAGCCCCGCGCCCGTCAGCGGGGCGACCAGCTTCATGCCCTCGTTGGCCGTCATCCGCAGCCCGTTGAAATCCGCCAGCAGGGAGGCGGGCACGGTCCCCGCGACAAGTGCCGACTCCGCCGCGTCGAGCACGACACCGCTCGCCCCGTGGAGCACCAGCACCGCGAAGAGCAGCCAGACGGTGCGGCCCGAGTCCACCAGCACCAGCGGGACCAGCAGGCAGGCCATCACCACGTTGCCCCGCACCAGCAGCACTTTCCGGTCCATCCGGTCCGCGAGCGCGCCGAGCGCCGGCCCGGCCAGCACCGGGGCCCACATCGCGAACACCGTCAGCGCCGCCAGACTGTTCGACCCGGTCAGCGACTTGACCCAGATGCCCGCCGTGAGCCACATCGCCGACGTACCGAAACCGGAGACGACCACCCCCGCCAGACAGCGCCCCGCCGTCCGGTCCCGCAGGACCCTCACCACCGCCGAACCGCCGCCCATGCCGGTGCCGTCCTCTCCGCTCCACGCTCCGCGCATCCGCGCTGTGTGCGGCTCATGGTGGGGAGTAAGGCCGTCCGACGGCATCGGGCGGATTCCCTAGACGACCGCCAGCCGCCGGATCTCCTCCGCCAGCTCCGCCGCCGAGGTCGTCAGCACCATGTGGTCCGCCTCCGGCAGCACCACATGCCGGCCGTGCGGTGACTGCCGGGCCCGGTAGGCGTGCGAGGCGGTCGCCCGCTCGCGGACGGACTTCGGCATCCCGGGGGAGACCCGTCCCGCCGACACCACCGTCACCGGCAGCCCCGCAAGACCCGGCGGGTTCTCCAGCAGGGCCCGCAGGTCGCCCGCCGCGTCCTCCAGCTCCCGGCCCCGGGTCCGGGTCATGGCGACGGTGTAGCCCTCGGCCCGCATGTCGGCGGCGGCGTCCGGCGGCAGTGTGGCGGTGAGCGAGCGGTAGGCGCGGCCCAGCAGCCCCAGCCGGGCCAGCGCGACCGTCACCAGCTGCCCGATCCGCTCGGCCCGCCGCATCGCGGGCTGGAAGAGCAGATCGCAGGACTCGTCGGTCGGGTCGACGAGCACCAGGCCCGCCACCCGCGCGGGCTGCGCGGCGGCCGCCAGCCGTACCAGGGGCCCGCCCCAGCTGTGGCCGACGAGGAGGAACGGGCCGCCGGGGCCCACGCGTTCGAGGTGGTCGAGCAGATCCCCGAGGTCCTCGGCGAGGGCGGGCAGCCGGCGCGACACCCCGGCGGGGGCGGCCGGGCTGCGACCGAGACCGCTGCGGTCGTACACCACCGTCGGCGCGACATCGGCCAGCGCGGCCCGGGCGCCCGCCCAGTAGGAGCGGCCCGCGGCGAGCCCGCCCTCGAATACCACGGTCGGCCGGGCCCCGTCAGGGCCGACGGGGCCCGGCAGCCACTGGTAGTACAGCTCCCGCCCGTCGCCGGTACGGGCGCGGCCCGCCTCGCCCTGGCTGTGGGCGGGGGCGTCGGCGTCGCGCCCCGTTCCGTGCTCCGCCGGAGCCATCCCCGTACCTCCCACACGTCGTCACGTTGGCATGTCGGCACATTGGCGCCCCGGGACCGTCCGGGGCGCCAAGTAAGGCAAGGGTAACCTAAGTCGAAGGTGTCGGGGGTTCGTTCACCTCTCCAGCGCCGCCTTCATCATCTTCTGCGCGATCGGCGCGGCCAGGCCGTTGCCGCTGACCTCGGAGCGCGCCGAGCCGGAGTCCTCGACGATCACCGCGACCGCGACCTCCTTGCCGCTGCTGCCGTCCTTCGCGTACGAGGTGAACCAGGCGTACGGGGTGTTGCTGTTGTCCACGCCGTTCTGCGCGGTGCCCGTCTTCCCGCCGACCTCGGCCCCGGCGATCCTGGCGTTGGTTCCGGTGCCGTCCTCGACCACGGTCACCATCGCGCTGCGGAGCTGCTCGGCGGTCCTCTCCTCCACCACGCGCTTCGTGTCGCCGTCCTCGGTCTCCTCCAGCACCGTGCCGTCCCCGTCGGTCACCGACGCGACCATGTGCGGCGCCGCCAGCTCACCGCCGTTGGCCAGTGCCGAGGTGACCATCGCCATCTGGAGCGGGGTCGCGGTGACCTCGAACTGGCCGATCCCCGTCAGGGCCGTCTGCGCCTTGTCCATGTCCGTCGGATACACGCTCTTCGCCGCCCGGACCGGGACGTCCAGCTTCTCGGTGTCGAACCCGAACGCGTCCGCCATCTCCTTGACCTTGTCCTGGCCGAGGTCGGCCGCCGCCTTCGCGAAGACGTTGTTGCAGGAGTACTGGAGCGCGGTGCGCAGGGTCGCGTTCTCGCAGGGGGCGGACGCGTTCTCGTTGCGCAGGACCGTGCTGGTGCCGGGCAGGGTGTACGGGTCGGGGCTGTCGGTGCGCTCGTCGACCGAGCCGTAGAGCCCGTTCTCCAGGGCGGCCGCCGCGACCACCAGCTTGAACGTGGACCCCGGCGCCAGCGGCTGCCGCAGCGCCCGGTTGACCAGCGGCTTGTCCGGATCGTCCAGCAGTTTCCGCCAGGCGTCGCCGTCCGTCGTCCCGCTGATCTTCGAGGGGTCGTACGAGGGGGTCGAGACCATGCCGAGGATCCGGCCGGTCTTCGGGTCGGTCGCCACCGCCGCGCCCTTGTCGTCGCCGAGCGCCTCGTACGCCGCCTTCTGGACGCCCGGGTCGATCGTGGTGAGGACGTTCCCCGGCTTCGCCTGGCCGCCGGTGACCAGGTCCTTCGGGTCCTTCAGCCGGTCGTCCGTGCCGTCCAGGACGTCGCTGTGGATGCCTTCGAGCTGGGTCGCCCCGTACGCCTGCGAGCTGTAACCGGTGACGGCCGCGTACAGCTCGCCCTGCGTGTAGGTCCTCTTGTACCGGAGGTCGCCACCACTGGTCCCCTTCGATCCGGTGACCGGTGAACCGGCCACGATGATGTCCCCGAGCCGCTGCGCGTACTGCGCGATGGTGTTCCGCCGGTTGTGCTCGTCGTCTGCGAGCGCCCTGGCCTCGTAGCCCTGCACCCAGGTCGCCCGCACCAGCAGGGCGAGCACCATGAGCAGGCAGAAGACCGAAGCGCGCCTGATTGTCTTGTTCATCCCGGTGGAGGGACGAGCGGGGCGGTTCCGGACGTTCCCTTCCGTGCCCCTTCTCACCGTTTTCTCACCCGGCCCCCGCCCCGTTGCGACCCGCTCAGCCCGGGGTGATGAAACCGGACTCGTACGCCGCGATCACCGCCTGGGTGCGGTCCCGGGCGCCGGTCTTCGCGAGGACCGCCGCCACATGCGTCTTCGCCGTCGCCGGGCCCACCGACAGCCGGCCCGCGATCTCCGCGTTGGTCAGCCCCGCCGCCATCAGCCGCAGCACGTCCGCCTCCCGGTCGGTCAGCCGCGCCACCCACGCCGGGACCCCGGCCGGCCTGCGCGCGGCGTGCTCGGCGGCCAGCGTGCGCACCGCCGCCGGGTAGAGGAGCGAGTCGCCGCACGCCACCAGACGCACCGCCTGCACCAGCTCCTCCGCCGCCGCCCGCTTCAGCAGGAACCCGGCCGCCCCGGCGTGCAGGGCGTCGTAGACGTACGCGTCGTTCTCGAAGGTCGTCACGACGACGATCCTCGGCGGGTCCTCCAGGGTGGAGAGGATCTGCTCCGTGGCCCGGATGCCGTCGATCTCCGGCATCCGTACGTCCATCAGCACCACGTCGGGCCGCAGCTCCCGCACCACGGAGACGGCCTCCGCGCCGGTGGTCGCCTCCCCCACGACCTCGATGCCCTCCTCGGCGTCCAGGATCACCCGCAGTGCCGTGCGCACCATCCGCTCGTCGTCCGCGAGCACCACCCGCACCGGAGCCCCGCTCATCGCCGCCCCTCCGCCCGGTCGGCCGTCCCCGTCGCTTCCGCCGTCGTCAGCGGCAGCCGGGCGGTGAGCCGCCAGACCCCGTCGTACGGTCCCGCCTCGGCCCGGCCGCCCAGCAGGACGGCCCGCTCCGCGACGCCGCGCAGCCCGCGACCGCCCCCGGGGCGTGCCACGGCCGGCTGCTCGCCCAGCGGATTCTCCATCACGATCATCAACTCCCTCTCCCGTTCCCGTACCGCGATCAGCAGCCGCACCGGGGAGGCCGCGTCGCCCCCGCCGTGCCGCAGGGCGTTGCTCAGCCCTTCTTGGACGATCCGGTACGCCTCCCGCGCGACCACCGGGTCCACCACGCCCGGGTCCTCCGGATCACCCTCCCGCTCGTACGCCACCGGCACCCCGCAGTGCGCCAGCAGCCCGCCGAGCGCGTCCAGACCCGGCCCGTACGCCGTGCCCTCCTCGTCCGGCTCCCCGTCCTGCCGCAGCAGCCCCAGCACCGAGTCCAGCTCGCCGACCGTGCGCCGCGTCGTCTCCTCGATGGCGGTCAGCGCCTCGCGGACGAACTCCGGGTCCCGGTCCAGGACCCGGCGCGCCGCCCCCGCCTGAAGGGTCACCGCACTCAGCGCGTGCCCCACCGAGTCGTGCAGCTCCCGGGCGAGCCGGTTGCGCACCGCCAGATCCGCCGCGCGGCGCTCGGCGGCGGCCAGCCGGTCCTCGGGGGTCGGCCCCAGCAGCACCGGCGCCCGCCGGGCCAGCACCTCCCCGGCCACGGCGGCGGCCAGCGCCAGCGCCAGCAGCATCGCGAGCCCCGCGAACGGCGCGAGGGCCAGGGCCCACGGCTCCCGCAGCGCCTCCGGCCCGTCCAGCAGCCAGGTCTCGCGCAGCCCGGCGAAGAACGGCAGGGCGATCACCGCCACCGCGAACGGCGGCAGCGCCAGCGTGGCCCCGCTGATGATCCCGCCGAGTGCCAGATGCAGGGTGTACCAGCCGGCAGTACGCACCCGGGCCTGCCGGGTCCGGGCGGGCCCGTCGGCCAGCACGGCGGGCGGGACCCCGCACAGGGCACGGGCGGCGGCCACCGACAGCGGCCGGACGAGGGCGAAGAAGCCGGTGACCGCGGCCATCGGCAGGGCGAGGCCGAAGGCGACGAACTGCGCGGGCAGCGAGGAGAAGAGCTGCCCGCCGCCGCCCGCCATGCCGACCAGGACCGTGCCGACGAGGAAGTACGGCATCAGCAGCGCGCCACCGATGATCAGGTGCAGCCAGCGCAGCCGGGCCCGCCTGCCGAACAGTCCGGCGAGGAACCTCATGACCTTCGGCTCTCGTGGGTTGCGTCGCGCGCGGGTGCGGAACGCGCCGCCGCGCGCTCCGCGAAGAAGTACGCACCCAGCGTCACGACGAGCGCCCCGGCCAGCATCTGGACAGCGTAGGTCACCATGGTCGCCGCCGTCGGCCGGTCCGCCGCCTCGCCCGCGCCCATCAGCCCGGCGAGGCTCATCCACCCGCCCCAGCAGGCCATCTGCGCCGAACCGCACCACGCCAGGACGAGCGGCAGCCGCAGGGAGAGGCCGTCCGTGCGCCGGAAGGCCAGCAGCAGCACCCCGACGGCGGTGACCACGACGAAGAGCAGGCTGACCGCTTCGAGGACGTAGAAGTCGCTGGTGCGGTCCGCCGCCCGGGCCGGCTCCAGCCCGGCGGTCGAGCCGGTCGCCCACAACAGGTGGGTGACGCCCGGGACCAGGGCGGCCGACGCGGCGGCGACAGCGGTCGCGCGCAGGGCGGGCGCGGTGGGGCTCTCCGGCAGATCCCGCAGCCGCCCCCGCCACAGATCGCCCCAGCGCTCCCTGGCGTACAGCGCGAAGAGGGAGCCGAGGGCGAGGCCCTGGACGATGAAGCCGCCGTAGACGACACCGAAGACCCACGGGTCGAGGAACGGCTCGGAACTCCCCTCGCCGACCGGCCGCCCGCCGCCACCGCCGAGGATCCGTACGACCAGCTGGACCGGGAAGGCCGTCATGATCGGCAGCAGCAGACCGCTCGCCACCCACATCGGCAGCACCAGCAGCCAGGCCGGCACCCGCAGACCCCAGGGCCGGGTGAGCAGCAGCGCGAGGGCGACGACGGCACCGTCCATCAGCACGGTGGCCCCGTTGGCGACGGCCAGCGCGGTGCCGCCGTCCAGCAGGGGGCTGCCGTCGGGGATCCCGATCCGACTGCCCGCCATCCAGGCCGTCTTGAGGCCGACGTACGGCAGGCAGGACGCGATGGCGGCCACCCGCAGGACGGACCGCGCGCGGCCGATGCGGTACGGGGGGTCCTCGGGCGGTGTGCCGGTGCCGGTGCGTTCCTCGGGCGGTGCGCCGGTGCCGGTGTGCAGGTTCGCTGTCATGCCACCAGGCTTCCGCCCGGGCCGTCCCCGCACGTCCTGCCCGCCGACGATGCGCCTCCGCCGCGCGGGGGAGGCCCGCTGCGGGGAGGGCTACGCGGGGAGGCCCTACGCGCGGAGCGTCACCAGCACCTCGTCGATCTCCTCGCCCCGGGCCTGGGCGAACCCCCGGTCGGTGCCGGTCACCACGAAGCCGCACTTCTCCAGCACCCGGCGCGAGCCGAGGTTGTCGGCCGCCGCCCGGGCGTGCAGCGGACGTGTGGGCGTCTCGTCGAGGAACGCCCGCAGCGCGGCCGTCGCCAGCCCGCGGCCCCAGTGCGCCCGGTCGATCCAGTACGTCACCTGGCGGTCGCCCACCTCCCCGTACGCCCCGACATGGCCCACCACGACGCCGTCGGCCACCGCCGTGCGCATCACCACCCCGCCGGACCCGGACCGGATCCGCGCCCAGTGGGCGTCGAACGCGGCGCGGTCGGTGGGGTCCTTCGGGGTGAACGCGGCGACCCGGGTCGCGTCCGGATCGCTCATCCAGGCGAAGAACAGCGGCAGGTCGGCGTCCTCCACCGCGCGCAGCGACACCTCGGCCATCAGAGCCGCCGCGTCGCGAGGGAGAGCCGGTCCCGGGCGTCGAACAGGGCGTCCTTCACCGTCTGTTCGTGGCCGGGTGTGAGCCGGGCGACCGGCACCGAGCAGCTGATCGCGTCCCGGGCGGGCGTCCGGTAGGGGATCGCGACCCCGAAGCAGCGCAGACCGAGGGTGTTCTCCTCGCGGTCCACGGCATAGCCCTGCTCGCGGACCAGCCGCAGCTCCTCGATGAGCTTCTCGCGGTCCGTGATGGTGTGTTCGGTCAGCGCGGGCAGCGTCTCGGGCAGCATCTTGCGGACCTGCTCGTCGCTGTGGGTGGCCAGCAGGGCCTTGCCCAGCGACGTGGAGTGCGCGGGCAGCCGGCGGCCGACCCGGGTGAAGGGGCGCAGATAGTGCTGGGACTGCCGGGTCGCGAGGTAGACCACGTTCGTCCCGTCGAGACGGGCCAGGTGGATGGTCTCCGTGGTGTCGTCGGAGAGCCGGTCCAGGGTCGGCCGGGCGGCGGCCACGACCTCGTCGCCGTCGATGTACGAGGTGCCGACCAGCAGGGCGCGGACACCGATCCCGTACCGGGTCCCCGTCGCGTCCGTCTCGACCCAGCCCAGCTCCACCAGGGTGCGCAGCAGCATGTAGAGGCTGGACTTGGGGTAGCCGACCGCCTCCTGGACGGCGGCCAGCGAGTGCATGCCGGGCCGCCCCGCGAAGTATTCGAGGAGTTCCACGGTCCGTACCGCGGACTTGACCTGTGCCCCACCGGACTCGGCGACCGACATCGCCCACGCCCCCTTCTCCAGCCTCTTCGCTTCCCGGCCGAACGCCGTCCGAAAAGCTCGCCACCACGATTGCCAACACGGAACGCCCGGAAATAGAGTCCCAGGACATTCACGATCAGGAACTCTGTTCAGAATACCGAACACTTGCTGATCTGCGGCTGAAGACGGCCGGACGACGGCCGCAGGCGGGAGGGAATCACGGTGAGCGCAGTACCAGTCTGGAGCGTCGACCCCCGTACGGGGAACCCGCGCGAGCAGGTTGCCGCGGAGGCCACCGCCGAGGAGGTCGACCGGGCGGTCCGGTCGGCCCACGCCGCGCGGGACGCCCTCGCCGACCGGGTGGCGCGCGCCGCGTTCCTGCGGGCGGCGGCGGAGCTGCTGGAGGAGTCCGGCGAGCACATCATCGAGGCCGCCGACGCGGAGACCGCCCTCGGACCGGCCCGGCTCACCGGCGAACTCGCCCGTACCGCCGCCCAGTTCAGGGCCTTCGCGGAGGTCGTCGACGAAGGCGCCTACCTCGACGTCCACATCGACCACCCGGACGCCTCCCGGACCCCGCCCTGGCCCGACCTGCGCCGCTACAAGATCCCGCTCGGGGCCGTCGCCGTCTACGCGGCCAGCAACTTCCCGCTCGCCTTCTCCGTCCCCGGCGGCGACACGGCCAGCGCGCTGGCGGCCGGCTGCCCCGTCGTCGTCAAGGCGCACCCCGACCACCCGGCCACCTCCGAACTCTGCGCCTCGGTCCTCCGCCGCGCCGCGGCCCGCACCGGGCTGCCCGAGGACGTCCTCACCGTGGTGCACGGCTTCGACGCGGGCGTCGAGCTGATCCGCCACCCGCTGGTGAGCGCCGCGGGCTTCACCGGCTCCGTACGCGGCGGACGCGCCCTCTTCGACGCGGCGGCCGCCCGCCCCGCCCCCATCCCCTTCCACGGCGAACTCGGCTCCCTCAACCCGGTCGTCGTCACCCCGGCCGCCGCCGCCGAGCGCGCCGGGGAGATCGGCGCGGGCCTCGGCGGCTCGATGACGCTCGGCGTCGGCCAGTTCTGCACCAAGCCCGGCTTCGTCCTCGCCCCCGAGGGCGCGGCGGGCGACCAGCTCCTCAAGACCCTCACCGAGACGGTCAGCTCGACCGGCTCCGGCGTCCTGCTGGACCACCGCATGCGGGACGCCTTCGTCGCGGGCGTACGGGAGCGGGCCGCGCTGCCCGGTGTCGACGCCCCGGTCACCCCCGGCGCCGCCGGCGAGCACACCGTCTCCGCCGGATTCCTCACCGTGCCCGCCGCCCGGCTCACCGCCGAGGGCCCGCACGACGCGCTGCTGGAGGAGTGCTTCGGCCCGGTCACCGTGATCGCCCGGTACACCTCCGTCGACGAGATCGCCGCCGTCCTCGCCCGGCTGCCGGGGAACCTCACCGCCACCCTCCAGACCGCCACCGACGAGACCCGGGACCCCGACGCGGGCCCGCTGCTCGCCGCCCTCACCCCGCTCGCCGGGCGCATCCTCGTCAACGGCTGGCCGACCGGCGTCGCCGTCGCCCCGGCGCAGCACCACGGCGGCCCCTACCCGGCGACCACGTCCGCCTCCACCTCGGTCGGCGCGACGGCGATCGAACGCTGGCTGCGCCCGGTCACGTACCAGTCCACCCCCGATACGCTCCTCCCGGCCGAGCTCCGCGAGGACAACCCGCTGGGCCTGCCCCGCCGGGTGGACGGACGCCGCGCATGAGCCTGCACCTGGACCGCCTCCCCTTCGCCCTGGACCCGGCGGGCCCCGACGGGCGCTGGACCCACGCGGACGGCGTCCTGACCGGCCGGGCCGGCCCCGGCCAGGACCTCTTCGTGCCCCCGTCCGGCGACTCGCTCGACCCGGCCTCGGACGCCCCACGCCTCCTCGGCGCGGTGGGCGACGGGGACTTCCGGCTGGTGGCACGGGTCCGGCCGGGCCTGGCGGCGGCCGGTGACGCGGGCGCGCTGTACCTCCGGGTCGCGGAGCGGGAGTGGGCCAAGCTCTGCCTGGAACGCTCCGCCGACCTCCCGACCGTCTGCACCGTCGTCACCCGGGGCCACTCCGACGACGCCAACGCCTTCGTGGTGGAGGAGGGCGTCTGCTGGCTCCGCCTGAGCCGGACCGGCAGCGCCTACGCCTTCCACGCCTCCGCCGACGGCGACAGCTGGACCTTCGTCCGCGTCTTCACCCTCGGTACGCCCGAGGAGCGGGCGGCCGCCCGCGTCGGCTTCCTCGTCCAGTCGCCCACGGGTCAGGGCTGCGGCGCGGTCTTCGACCGGATCGCGTTCCTGCCCGGGGGAGTGGCGAACCTGCGCGACGGTCGGTGAGCCGCGAGGGGCGCCGGGTGCGCGCGGAGAGCGTCAGGACGCCGTCGCGGCCCGGTCGGACTCGCTGCGCAGCACGCAGAACTCGTTGCCCTCGGGGTCGGCGAGCACCGCCCAGCCGGAGCCGTCCGGCTCGCGGAGATCGGCGACGAGGGTGGCGCCGAGGGCCAGCAGTCGCTCCACCTCCTCCTCGCGCGAGGTCTCGGGGCGCAGGCACAGATGGAGCCGGTTCTTCGCCTTCTTCGGCTCGGGGACCTGATGGAAGTAGAGCATCGGGCCCTCCGCCATCATCACCTGTGTCTCCGCCATGCCCGGTTCGTCCTCCGGGTGCAGCGGACGGCCGGTCACCTCGCTCCAGAACCGCGCCAGCTCATACGCGTTCACACAGTCGATCGCCACGTTCTGCACCACTGAGACCATGCCCGCGAGCTTTCCCGATTTCCGCCCCGGACGCCAGCGGGTCGCGGGGCGGGAATCACCAGGTCAGCTTTGGTGTTCGCACGAAGACGTGACGTACGGAGGGCCTCTCCGCACGCCCCCTCGTGAGCCTGGGAGAGAAGAAGAGTCATGCGCGTCGAGATCTGGAGCGACATCGCCTGCCCGTGGTGCTACATCGGCAAGGCCCGCTTCGAGAAGGGCCTCGCGGAGTTCGCCCACCGGGACGGGGTCGAGGTGGTGCACCGGTCCTTCGAGCTCGACCCCTCCCGGGCCAAGGGCGACACCGCGCTCGTGATCGACATGCTGGCCGAGAAGTACGGCCGCAGCCGCGAGGAAGCCGCCGCGATGGAGGCCAACGTCGCCGCCAACGCGCAGTCCGAGGGGCTCGGCTACCGCACCGAGGGCCGTGACCACGGCAACACCTTCGACATCCACCGGTTGCTGCACCTGGCCAAGGCTCGGGGCCGCCAGGACGAGCTGCTGACCCTCGCCTACCGGGCGAACTTCGCCGAGGAGCGTTCCGTCTTCGACGACGAGGTGCTGGTCGCCCTCGCCGAGGAGGCCGGACTCGACGCCGACGAGGCCCGCGCGGTGCTCGCCGACCCCGAGGCGTACGCGGACGACGTCCGCACCGACGAGCGCGAGGCGGCCGAACTGGGCGCCAACGCCGTGCCGTTCTACGTCCTCGACCGGCGGTACGGCATCTCCGGCGGCCAGCCCTCCGAGGTCTTCGTCCAGGCGCTGGAGCAGGCCTGGAAGGACCGCCCCGCCACCGCCCTCACCACGGTCGGCGGGGACGCGGCGGCCTGCGACGCGGACGGGGCCTGCGAGCTTCCATAAGCATTTCTTTGGAGTTCCCCTTAACTCTCTGCAATTGACTTTGGGTTGAGGGGGCTCCAGGGTGGACGCATGACGATCCTCGCGCCCATCCAAGCCGCAGCCGTCGAATTCGCGCCCGAGGTCACCTACCTCAACACCTCCAGCTGGGGCCTGCTGCCCCGCCGGACGATCGCCGCCGTCAAGGCCCTGGCCGACGAGAACGCCGCGGGCCGCCGGGTGGGGGCCGGCAGCTTCGAGGCCGTGGAGGCCGCCCGGGTCGGCTTCGCCCGGCTCGTCGGGGTCCACCCGGACCGGGTCGCCACCGGCAGCTCCGTCACCGTCCATGTCGGCCTCGTCGCCGCCTCGCTGCCGCCCGGCGCCGAAGTCCTCTGCCCCGAGGGCGAGTTCTCCTCCGTGGTGAGCCCGTTCGCGCTCCGCGGCGATCTGCGCATGCGGTACGCGCCGCTCGCGGACCTCGCCGGAGCCGTCCGGGAGTCGACCGCGCTGGTCGCCTTCTCCGCCGTGCAGTCGGCCGACGGCCGGGTCGCCGACCTCGACGCCGTCCGCGCGGCCGCCGCGGCGCACGGGGCCCGCACCCTGCTGGACGCCACCCAGGCGGCGGGCTGGTTCCCGGTGGACGCCGGGGCGTACGACTACACCGTCACCGGCGGCTTCAAGTTCCTGCTCTGCCCGCGCGGTACGTCGTTCCTGACGGTCACCGAGGGGGCGCAGGACACCCTCCCGGCCCTCTTCGCGGGCTGGGTCTCCGCCGGCGCCCCCTGGGCGAGCAACTACGGCCCGCTGGAGCGCCTCGCCCCCACCGCCCGGGGCTTCGACGAGCCGCCCGCCTTCCTCTCGTACCACGGGGCCGAGCACTCCCTCGCCCTGCTCGCGGAGGTCGGCGCCGACGCCCTGTACGCGCACGCCACCGGGCTCGCGGCCCGGCTGCGGGAGGGCCTCGCGAAGCTCGGGCACAAGGCCGTCCCCGGGGAGTCGGCGATCGTCGCCGTACCGGGGCTCGACGGGCGGCAGCCCGAGCTGGTGGAGGCCGGGATCGCCGTCTCCGCCCCCGCCGGGAATCTGCGGATCTCCTGCCACCTCTACAACACCGAGGCCGATGTGGACCGGCTGCTGGACTTCCTGGCCTGAGCGTACGGGCGCGGATCAGGCTGAACGGGCAGGGCCCAGGCTGTACGAGTCCGGCTCAGGCGGACGCGGCCCCGCGCCGGTCGGGGCAGTCCTCGGTCTCCCGGCAGAGGTTCTCCTCGACCTTCGCCAGGAGCCGCACCAGCTCCGTGCGCTCGGCCGGGTCCAGACCCGCGAGCGTGTGCTCCTCCAGGCTGCCCCAGGCGGCCTCCACCGCGGTGTGCAGCGCGCAGCTCTGGTCCGTCGCCTCGACCAGCACGGCCCGCCGGTCGGCCGGGTCGGGGCGGCGGCGCACATGCCCGGTCTGCTCCAGCCGCTGGAGCATCTTCGTGACCGTGGACGGGTCCAGCTCCAGGGCCCTGATCAGCTCCGTCTGCCGGACCGCCCCCCGGTCCCACAGGTGCATCATCAGCAACTCCTGCCCCGGGTAGAGGTCCACCCCCTTGAGCGCCTTGCCCGCCGCGATCCGGTGCAGCCGCGCCACCCGGGAGACGGCGTGGCTGACGGGCCCGCCGAGCGCCGCCGTGGGCAGCGCGTTCGTACAGGCGTCTTCCGCGGGGGTGGCGCGGGTCATGGCGGGCTCCTGGGGTCCTCGGGGCGGTGAGCGGCGGCTTCGGCGGTGGCCTCGGGTGGCGGCTTCCGATGATGCCCGACGGTTTCGGACAACTTTACCTTGGTCGGCCAATGAATGGGTTACAGTTGCTCCCGGCGGCGATCGTTGGCCGACCACATACTTTCTGTTGGCCGACCACATACTTATCTGGGAGCCCTCATGACCACCGTTTTCGACCCGATCGATCTGTCCGGCACGCCCCTGGCCAACCGCATCGCGCTGGCCCCGATGACCCGCAGCCGGGCCGGGGAGGGCGGCACCGCCACCGAGCTGACCGCCACGTACTACGCCCAGCGCGCCTCGGCGGGACTCGTCATCACCGAGGGCATCCAGCCGTCCGTCGTGGGTCAGGGCTACCCCTCCACGCCCGGCCTGCACAGCGCCGAGCAGGTCGCCTCCTGGCGTACGGTCACCGACGCGGTGCATGCTCAGGGCGGCAGGATCTTCGCCCAGATCATGCACGCCGGCCGCATCGGCCACCCGGTCCTCCTGCCGGACGGGCTCGTCCCCGTCAGCGCCTCCCCGGTCAAGGCCGAGGGACAGGTCTACACCCACGTCGGACCGAAGGACTTCGTCGAGCCGCACGAGCTGACCGACGCCGAGGTCCGCGCGACCGTCGCCGACTTCGTCACCGCCTCCCGCAACGCCGTGGAGGCCGGGTTCGACGGGGTCGAGCTGCACGGCGCCAACGGCTACCTCATCCACCAGTTCCTCGCCCCCAACACCAACCTGCGCACTGACGCGTGGGGCGGCTCAGACGAGGCCCGCACCCGCTTCGCCGTCGAGGTCGTCAAGGCCGTCGCCGCCGAGATCGGCCCCGAGCGCACCGGACTGCGCATCTCGCCCGGCAACCCGTACAACGACATCGACGAGCCCGCGCCGGAGGCCACGTACACCGCGCTGGTCCGCGCGATCGAGCCGCTCGGCCTCGCCTATCTGCACATCCTGGAGGCCGCCCCGATCCGCGAGCTGACTCTCGCGCTGCGCAAGGCCTTCTCCGGCACCCTCGTCATCAACGTGCACTCCGAGGGCCCCACCGGTCCCGGCGACCACACGGTGATCGACGACGGCATCGCCGACCTGATCTCCTACGGGGCGCTCTTCCTCGCCAACCCGGACCTGCCCGCCCGGCTGAAGGCGGGCGGCCCGTTCAACACCCCCGACCCGTCGACCTTCTTCGGCGGCGACGCCAAGGGCTACACCGACTACCCGGCGCTCGACGCCGTCTGATCCTCCAGGGGCCGCCCGTCCCACCGCCACGCGGTGCGGCGCGGGTGGCCCGGCAGTTCGGCGCGGCCGGTGGCCCACAGCAGGACGGCCCACCGGTCGCCGCCCGCCGGCGCGTCCGGGAAGAGCCGGGCCAGCACCCGGTCGCAGAGTGCGCCGGGCGGCGCCCACTCAAGGTCCAGACCCTCCGCCAGGTCATGGGTGTGCACCAGGGTCTCCACCACACCCATCGCGGCGAAGCCCTCCGGGTCGGAGATCCCGTACCCGTGGTACGAGCGCACCCCTGGCCGCGTCGTCCGTACCATCGAGGCCAGCAGCGCCCCGCTCGCCTCCACCGTCGCCAGCAGCCCGGCGGGCCCGGCCGCCCGGTCGGCGAAGACCGCGTTGTGCGGACCGCCCTCCCGGTCCGGCGCCCACCGGAAGGGCACGTCGCGGTCCAGCGGAGGCGTCCGGGGTCCCAGCTGCACCGCGTAGGCGAACAGATCGTCGCCCAGGTGCTCCGCCGTCTCCCAGCAGGTCCACTCCAGCGAGCCCGCCCGGGCCTCCCAGCGGTCCGCCGGGGCCTTCGCCAGTACGTCCACCGCGAGGCGCACGGCGGTCGTCACATCGTCGGCGGTCACCGGCAGCCGGGTCCCGGTCAGCGCAGCCCGCTCGGCCGCGCTGCACTCCACACAGAACTCGTTGCCCTCGGGGTCGGCGAGCGTCGCCCAGCCCCGCCCGTTCGGCCTGCGGTGGTCGCCGACGAGGGTCGCGCCGAGCGCGAGCAGCCGCTCGACCTCCTCGTCGCGGGAGCGGTCGTGCGGCTGGATGTCGAGATGGACGCGGTTCTTGGTCTGTTTGGGCTCCTCCACCTGTACGAAGAGGATCGCCGCGCCGGGCGTTTCGACCAGCGCCTCCGGATCACCGGGGAGGTCCTCGTCGGAGATCCGGGCGCCGAGCACCTGGGCCCAGAAGGTGCCGAGTCCGTAGGCGTCGGAACAGTCGATCGTGATGTGGCGTACATGGGAAGTCATGGCGGACACCCTCTCCGCCGACGCGGGCCCCGGTCCAGCGAGTTACGCGCGAAGGGCCGGGACGGCGTACCGTCCCGGCACCTCCCGTCTGCGCGTCGCGCTACTTCACCGGGGTGAAGTCCCGCGCCCCGATGAACTCCGGGCGGCGGATCGGAGCCGCGAAGGGCTCCTGTGCCGCGTTCTCCACGCTGTTGAAGACGATGAAGACGTTGCTGCGCGCGTACGGGGTGATGTTGTCGCCCGAACCGTGCATGGCGTTGCAGTCGAACCAGGTCGCCGAACCGGCCTTGCCCGTGAAGAGCTTGATGCCGTGGCGGTCGGCCATCTTCGTCAGCGCCTCGTCGGACGGGGTGCCGGCGTCCTGCATCTGGAGCGACTTCTTGTAGTTGTCCTTCGGCGTCTCGCCCGCGCAGCCGAGGAACGACTTGTGCGAACCGGGCATGATCATCAGCCCGCCGTTGGTGTCGAAGTTCTCCGTCAGCGCGATCGACACGGAGACCGTCCGCATGTTCGGCAGACCGTCCTCCGCGTGCCACGTCTCGAAGTCCGAGTGCCAGTAGAAGCCCGAGGCCCCGAAGCCCGGCTTCACGTTGATCCGGGACTGGTGGACGTACACGTCCGAGCCGAGGATCTGGCGGGCCCGGCCCACCACCCGCTCGTCGCGGACCAGCCCGGCGAAGACCTCACTGATCTTGTGGACCTCGAAGACGGACCGTACGTTCTGCGTCTGCTTCTCCACGATGGAGCGCTCGTCGGCGCGGATCAGCGGGTCGGCGACCAGCCGGTCCAGCTCCGCCCGGTAGGCGGCGACCTCGTCCGGCGTGATCAGCTGCTCGATGCTGAGGAAGCCGTCGTGCTCGTAGCTCTGCAGGTCCTTGGCGGCGATCGGACCCGGTGCGCCCGGCGCGGACCAGATGACCGGGTCCTGGCGGGGAGTGGTCATCTCGGCGGCGCCGCGCGAGGGGTACAGATCGGCGCGTACTTCGGTGGTCATGGTTCAGCCCTCCTCGGTCAGCAGTGGGTAGACACCGTTCTCGTCATGGTCCTCCCGTCCGGTGACGGGGGGATTGAAGACGCACACGCAGCGGAAGTCCGTCTTGGGCCGCATGGTGTGCCGCTCATGCCCATCCAGCAGGTACATCGTGCCGGGCGTGATCCAGTGCTTCTCGCCGGTCTCGTCGTTGGTGAGCTCGGCCTCGCCCTCGGTGCACAGCACCGCCTCGATGTGGTTCGCGTACCACATGGAGGTCTCCGTGCCCGCGTACAGCACGGTCTCGTGGAGCGAGAAGCCCACCTTCTCCTTGGCGAGCACGATGCGCTTGCTCTCCCAGGTGCCGGACGCGGCCTTCACATGCCGGTCGGTGTTCTCGATGTCACTGAACGATCGGACGATCACGGTGAGCGGTTGCCTTTCTCTTCTCTGCGCGGGCCCCGGGCGTCACAGCCCGGGGCCTCTCTTCTTCCACCTGCCCCGGCAGTACCGGGTCAGGCCGTCTCGCGGACGGAGCGGGCCAGCGTGCGCAGGCCCTCGTCCAGCTCTTCGGGGGTGATGGTCAGCGGCGGCAGCAGCTTGACGACCTCGCTCTGCGGGCCGGAGGTCTCCAGCAGGAGCCCCAGCTCGAAGGCGCGGGCGCAGACCGCGGAGGCGCGGGCCGGGTCCTCGAACTCCATGCCCCACACCAGGCCCCGGCCGCGGAAGCTCGCGGTCGGCTCCTCGGCGCAGACGGCCAGCAGCGTCTGCTCGATCTGCTCGCCGCGGGCCAGGGTCTGCTTCTCCATCTGGCCGTCCGCCCAGTACGCCTGCAGCGCGGCGGCGGCCGTGACGAAGGCCGGGTTGTTGCCGCGGAAGGTGCCGTTGTGCTCGCCCGGCTCCCAGATGTCCAGCTCCGGCTTGAACAGGCAGAGCGACATCGGCAGCCCGTAGCCGCTGATGGACTTCGACAGCGTGACGATGTCCGGGACGATGCCGGCCTCCTCGAAGGAGAAGAAGCCGCCGGTCCGGCCGCAGCCCATCTGGATGTCGTCGACGATCAGCAGCATGTCCTGGCGCTCGCACAGCTCCTTGAGCGCGCGCAGCCACTCGGCGCGGGCGACGTTGATGCCGCCCTCGCCCTGGACGGTCTCCACGATCACGGCGGCGGGCTTGTTCAGCCCGGAGCCCTGGTCCTCCAGCAGCCGCTCGAACCACAGGAAGTCGGGGACCGTACCGTCGAAGTAGTTGTCGAACGGCATCGGGGTGCCGTGCACCAGCGGGATGCCGGCCCCGGCGCGCTTGAAGGCGTTGCCGGTGACGGCGAGCGAGCCCAGCGACATGCCGTGGAAGGCGTTGGTGAACGAGACGACGGACTCGCGGCCCTTGACCTTGCGCGCCAGCTTCAGCGCCGACTCGACGGCGTTGGTGCCGGTCGGGCCGGGGAACATCACCTTGTACGGCAGGTCGCGCGGGCGCAGGATCACGTTCTGGAACGTCTCCAGGAACGCGCGCTTGGCGGTGGTCGCCATGTCCAGGCCGTGGGTGATGCCGTCGCGCTCGATGTAGTCGATCAGCGCTCGTTTCAGGACCGGGTTGTTGTGGCCGTAGTTGAGCGAGCCGGCCCCGGCGAAGAAGTCCAGGTAGGAGTGGCCGTCCTCGTCGGTCAGCCGGGCGCCCTGCGCACGGTCGAAGACGGCGGGCCAGCCGCGGCAGTAGCTCCGGACCTCGGACTCCAGGGTCTCGAAGACACTCAGTTCGGGCGGGGTGATGGTCACAGCGGGTCTCCTGCGTGAGGGGGTGTGACGGGCGGTGGTCTCGTGCTCCCCGCCGCACGGATGCGGCCGGGACCGCGCCGGGTGGTCGGCCGGCGCGAAAAGTCGTGGGGGCCGGGCGCACGGGTCGGGTGCGCCGAGCGTGCCCGGGCGGGCTCAGGTGGCGAACGGGCCGATCCGGTAGAGCACCTCGGGCAGGTGGGTCCCTTCGGGGAACAGATCGCCGTCGAAGAGGACCTCCTGCTCCAGCGCCACGTCGTGCCGCTGGGCGTAGGACGTGAACAGCCGGTCGGAGGCGGTGTTGTCCGGGGTGATCGTCGTCTCCACGGACGACAGACCCTGGTCGGCGGCGACCCGGGCGGTCAGCGCGTCCAGCAGCGTGGCGGCCAGCCCCTTGCCGCGGTGGGCCGCGTCGACGGCCACCTGCCAGACGACGAGGGTCTGGGGGCGGTCGGGCCGGATGTAGCCCGTCACGAAGGCGATGGGCTCGCCGCTCTCGCCACGGGCGACGACGGAGGTCGCGGCGAAGTCACGGCACCACAGCAGGTAGCTGTACGAGGAGTTCAGGTCCAGGACCTGGGAGTCGCGGGCAATGCGCCAGATCGCGGCTCCGTCCTCCACTCGCGGCGCATCGATACTGAGGAATTCGCTTCGGGCACGGGCAAGATCTGCTGGTGCGGCGGTCATGAAATTGAATTTACCCAGCAAATTTGGAAATTGCATCGACGCAAGGGGTTGGGCAGCGGGCGCCCATGTGTTATCAGGCGTGCGCGAGACCCCCACTGAATCGGAAGCGATTTCCACCCTTATGTCCTGAATTTATCGGGCATAACGCCGAGCTTGTGGAGTCGGTCACAAGGTCGTAACTCTCTCGGTACGCACCCGAATCGCGAAGTCGGATTCGCGGGAAAACTGGTGCGTTTAGGTTACAGAAAAGCGGGCATAAGAATGCGGGAAGCTGTTTTCCGAAAAACAGCTTCCCGCATTGTGCAATTTATCGGCTCGGCCAGGTTTTCGAAACAGCCCGGCGGGCAGCCTCGATATCGACCTGCCGGCCCGCATCGGTCAGCGCCGCCCCCAGAGCCGCGAGCGAGGACAGCACCGCGCCCCGCGTCGCATCCGCCCCGTAATGGTTGACCCGGATCATCTCCTTGGACAGCGCCCCGCCGCCCGCGACCAGCGGCAGCGCGGGGTCCGCCGCCAGTGCCGCCGCGACCAGCGCGGCCGCGTCCGTCCCCGCCGGGGCGCGCAGCGTCGTCGCCACCGGGGCCGCGTCCCGAGCCTCGTGGACGTACGGCTCGAGACCGCCGCCCAGCGCCACCGCTCCGGCCCGGGTCGCCGCGGCGGCCGAGGCGTGCCGGGCCATCACCGTCTCCAGGCCCTCGTCCTCGATCCGGGCCACACACGCCTCCAGGCCCAGCATCTCCAGCTGCGCCGGGGCGTGCGGCAGAGCCGTGCGGCCGCCGTCGATCCAGCGCTCCTTCCAGTCCAGCAGCGAGAGGTAGGAGCGGCGCGGGGCGGTCGGGTTGGCGGCGATCCGCTCCCAGGCCCGCGCGCTCACCGACACCGCGGAGACCCCGGCGGGCCCGCCCATGGCCTTCTGCGCGCCGATCACGCACAGGTCGACGCCCCAGGCGTCCGGCAGCAGCGGTTCGGCGCCGACCGAGGCGACCGCGTCCAGCATGAACAGCGCGCCGTGCGCCCGGACCACCTCGCCGATCTCCGCGACCGGGTTGGTGTTGCCGGTCGCGGCCTCCGCGTGCACCAGCGAGACGAAGTCGATCTCCGGGTGCTCGGCCAGCGCCTCGGCGACCTGGCCGGCGGTCACCGCCGTGTGGAAGGGCACCGCGAGATCGACGACCTGCGCACCGCAGTCCCGCAGCCAGTTGCCGAAGGTCTGCCCGTACGGACCCGTGACCACGTTCAGCGCGGTCGAGCCGGGCCGCGCGCCGCTGCGGATACAGCCCTCCAGCGGCAGCAGCGCCTCGCCCTGGGTGATGACGACGTCCTGCTCCGTGGCGAGGAGCCGGGCCACGCGCCGCTCGATCGCCGCGAAGTGGCCGGCGGTCAGCGGGGGAAGATCGAGGAAGGGGTGCGTCACGGTGGGGCTCTCTTCGGGTTCGTCCGTCGGTCGAAAGGCACTGGCAGCCTACCGACGGCCCACCGGAGGCCTCGTACAGTGCCGCGTATGAGTGATCGGGTGAGCGGTCGGACGGCCGGCCGGACGGGTGGTCGAAGTGAGTGATCGGGAGGAGCGGCCGGTGCTGCGGGTGAAGGGCCGGGTGCTGGTCGGCCCGGACGAGGTGCGGGACGAACTGTGGGCGGTGGACGGGCGGATCACCTACGAGCGCCCGCCCGGCGCCGACGACGCGGTGACGGTCAGGGGCTGGGCGCTGCCCGGCCTCGTCGACGCCCACTGCCATGTCGGCCTGGACCGGCACGGACCGGTCGACGCGGCGACCGCGGAGAAGCAGGCGCTCACCGACCGGGAGACGGGGACCCTGCTGATCCGGGACGCCGGATCGCCCTCCGACACCCGCTGGATCGACGACCGCGAGGACCTGCCGAAGATCATCAGGGCCGGCCGCCACATCGCCAGGACCCGCCGCTACATCCGTAACTACGCGCACGAGATCGAGCCCGGCGACCTCGTCGCGTACGTCGCCCAGGAGGCCCGGCGCGGCGACGGCTGGGTCAAGCTCGTGGGGGACTGGATCGACCGCGACGCCGGGGACCTCACCGCCTGCTGGCCGCGCGGCGAGGTCGAGGCGGCCATCGCCGAGGCGCACCGCCTCGGCGCCCGGGTCACCGCGCACTGCTTCGCCGAGGAGTCGCTGCGCGATCTGGTGGAGGCGGGCATCGACTGCATCGAGCACGCCACCGGCCTCACCGAGGACACCATCCCTCTCTTCGCCGAACGCGGCGTCGCGATCGTCCCGACGCTGGTCAACATCGCCACCTTCCCCGACCTCGCGGCGGGCGGCGAGGCCAAGTTCCCCCGCTGGTCGGCCCATATGCGGCAGCTGTACGACCGCCGCTACGACACCGTGCGCTCCGCGTACGACGCCGGGATCCCGGTCTACGTCGGCACCGACGCGGGCGGCTCCCTGGCGCACGGCCTGGTCGCGGGCGAGGTCGCCGAGCTGGTCAAGGCGGGCATCCCGCCGCTGGAAGCACTCTCCGCGACCGCGTGGGGAGCCAGGCGCTGGCTGGGGCGGCCCGGCCTGGAGGAGGGGGCCCCGGCGGATCTGGTCGTGTACGACGCGGATCCGCGCGCGGACGTCCGGGTGCTGGCCGCGCCCCGCTACATCGTGCTGAACGGGAGGGTCATCGGCTGACCGGGCGGTGTGTTGACGGGCAGTGACGGATGCGGCCGTCGGCTCGTTGATGTAGCCCGGCCCGTCCACGCACCTCGGCCCCCGCCGCGTGAAACGGGTGACGCGGAGAGGCCGGAGGGAACGCACGTGCCGAAAGATTCGAATATGCGCGCGGAAACCCCCCTTTGGGGTGAACTCACGTCAGGTATCCGCCAGTTCACCCTCAGTGCGTAAAGATTCACGGAGTCGAGGCCGCCGGCGCGGGCGATGTCCCCCATTGGACTGCGCCGGTGGCTCCATGTCTCTTGTGGGGGTTCCACCATCTTGAACAGCAACACCTTCCGTCTCGCCGCCGTGGCGGTCGCCGCCGCCCCCGTCGCGCTGCTTGCCGCCGTCCCCGCGCACGCAGCCCCGGCGACGCCCACCACCGGCGGTGAGGGCAGGGCGAGCGCCGTTGTGCTCCGTACCGGACTCGACGTCTCGCTCCTCAACAAGTCCGTCCAGGTGCCCCTGAAGGTCACGCTCAACGAGGTGCAGGCCCCGGCCAGCGCCGAGAAGACCGCGCTGACCGTCAACCTGGACGGCGTGGAGGGCCGCCCGGTCAACGTGCTGCGCGCCGACGTGGCCACCGCCGATGCCACCGTCGACGAGCACAAGGCCGAGGGCTACACCAACCTGGCGAAGGCCCGGATCCATGTCCCCGGACTCGCGGCACTTCCGCTCGTCGAGGTCGAGAAGGTCACCTCCAAGGCGCTCTGCGAGACGGGCAAGCAGCCCGTCGCCGAGTCGAACGTGCTCGGCCATGTCGCGGTGCTCGGCAAGAAGGTGACGCTCAGCGCGGGCGGCCCGACCCAGGTGTCCGTGCCGGGCGTCGGCGAGGTCACCCTCGACCTGTCCAAGACGGTCACCACCGAGCGCACGGCGGCCGCGACGGCCCTCCAGCTCAAGGTGGCGGTCAACCCGCTGAAGCTCAACGTCGCCGAGGTCGACGGCGAGGTCACCCTCGCCGAGGCGACCTGCGAGACCCCGAAGGGGCCGAAGACGCCCGAGGAGCCGAAGACGCCCGAGGAGCCGAAGACGCCCGAAGAGCCGAAGACCCCTGAGGAGCCGAGCTCGACCGACGGCGGCTCCACGGGCGGCGGCGACGTGAAGACGCAGACCGGCTCCGACACGGGCACCGCCCCCACCGAGGCCAACCTCGCCGAGACCGGCGGCAGCTCCACCACCCCGTACATCGCGGGCGGCGCGGCCCTCCTCCTCGCCGTCGGCGCGGGCGCCACGGTGCTGGCGCGCAGGCGCAGCAGCGGCCAGAGCTGATCCGTACGACGGGGGACGGGGGCGGCACGACGGGGGACGGGGGCGGCGTTCGCACGGTGAGAACGCCGCCCCCGCGTTCCGGGCTCCCTCAGCGCCCCGATCTCGCGGGCAGTGCCTGCACGGCCTGGTCCAGGGCCTGGAGGAAACGATTGGTCGTGGCCCGGTCGCGGACCGCGAGCCGCAGCCACTGCGGCCCGAGCCCCGGGAACGTGTCGCCGCGCCGGGCCGCGAAGCCCAGCAGCCGCAGCCGCTCCCGGACGTCCGCCGCCCGCTCCAGCCGCACCAGCACGAACGGCCCCCGGGCCTCCTCCACCACCTCCACCTCGCTGAACTCCGCGAGACCGGCGAGCAGATGGGCCCGGTCCACCGTGATCCGGTCCGCCGCCTCCGCCGCCTCCACCAGCGCCCGCGGCTCCATGCACGCCGCCGCCGCCGCCAGCGCCGGGGTGGACACCGGCCACAGCGGCTGCGCATCGGCGAGCCGCGCCACCGTCTCCGGCTCGGCCAGCACGTAACCGATCCGCAGCCCGGCGAGCCCCCACGTCTTGGTGAGGCTGCGCAGCACCACGAGCCCCGGAACGTCCGTCCGGTCGCACAGTGCCTCGCGCTCGCCCGGCACGACGTCCATGAACGCCTCGTCGACCACCAGCGTCCGCCCCGGCCGCGCCAGCTTCTCCAGCAGGGCCGCCGGATGCAGCACGGACGTCGGGTTCGTCGGATTGCCGACCATCACGAGGTCCGCCTCCTCGGGCACCGCCGCCGGATCGAGCCGGAAGCCGTCCTCGGCCCGCAGCAGGACCCGCCCCACCTCGTGCCCGGCCGCCCGCAGCGCCGCCTCCGGCTCCGTGAACTGCGGGTGCACCACGACCGGGCGGCGCACCGGAAGCGCCCGGGCGATCAGGACGAACGCCTCGGCCGCGCCCGCCGTCAGCAGCACCCGCTCCACCGGCAGCCCGTGCCGGTCGGCCACCGCGGCCCGGGCGGACGACCCGTCGGGATAGGCGGCCAGCGAGGTGAGCGACGCGGCTATCCGCTCGCGCAGCCACGGGGGAGGGGTGTGGGTACGGACGTTCACGGCGAGATCGGTCAGATTCTCGCCGCGCACCTCCGCGTCGCCGTGGTGCCACAGGTCGGGCCCGGCACTCTCGATGTCCCGCGTGGGGGGATGCGTGGGGGGGTTCATGGCAGCCATGGTGAACGGGCGGGAGCCTGCCGTCACCGGTGAGGTGGAAGTTTTCCTGCCGGAAACATCGAAAGCCCCGTCGGCGGCCGGGAAACGGCGGGCCACCGCACAGGTCGCCACCCCCTTGGACATCCCCTTCACGGCCGCTTTCCCGACCGGGGCGCGGGTCTTCGGCACCACCAGCTCGTCCGCCTCGATCAGCGCGGCGGCCTCCGCGACCGACACCGTCCCCACCGCCGCGCCCACCGCGGCCGAGGGGTGCGGCACCCGGACCGCGGCCAGCGCCCCCGCCGGATGCGTGCGCACCGGCACCCCGAGCCGGGCCGCCGCCCCCACGATCCCCGGCTCGTCCCCCTTGGCGTCGACCGTGGCCACCTCCACCACGTCCGCCGGGTCCAGCCCCGCCCCGCTCAACACCGCCTCGATCAGCGCGAACACCGCGTCGCCCGAGGCTCCCCGGCGTGCGCCGACCCCCACCACCAGACTGCGGGCGCCGGACTCGGGTCCGGGGCCGAGGGATGCTCCGGTCATCGGCGGAGTCCTGCCTTTCAGGTCATACGTCTCGGTGGTACGGGGAAGGGGGCTGGACCGCTTCGTATACGAATCCGTATACGGAGGCCGGGCCCGGGCGACGGGGACGCCACCGGTAAGGACACCCTGAGATGCGCGGAGGGGGCCCGATCGGCTAGCAAGGCCCCATGGCGGTGTTCGTCGCGCTCGGCGCGTTCCTGATGACCCTGGCCGGCGGCTGGGTCGCCCAACGCGTCACCGACCGCCGCCATCTGGTGCTCGGCCTCGCGGGAGGGCTGATGCTCGGCGTCGTCGGCCTCGACCTCCTGCCGGAGGCGATCGAAGCGGCGGGCGAGCCGGTGTTCGGGGTGCCGATGGCGCTGCTGCTGTTCGTGGGCGGCTTCCTGGCGGCCCATCTGGTCGAGCGGCTGCTCTCCGCACGCCAGGTGGCGCACGGGGCGGGCGGTGGGCACCACGGCGACCGCGTACCTCAGGTCGGGCTGACGGCGGCCGCCGCGATGGTCGGCCACAGCCTGATGGACGGCATCGCGCTCGGCGCCGCCTTCCAGGTCAGCGGCTCCATGGGCGTGGCCGTCGCGCTGGCGGTGATCAGTCATGACTTCGCCGACGGATTCAACACGTACACCCTCACCAGTCTGTACGGGAACGCCCGCCGCAAGGCGCTCCTGATGCTGTTCGCGGCCGCCGTGGCACCGGTCGTGGGCGCGGCGACGACGCTGCTGTTCACCCTTCCGGAGGAACTGCTCGGCGGCTATCTCGGCTTCTTCGGCGGAGCCCTGCTCTACCTGGCCGCTGCGGAGATCCTTCCCGAGGCGCACCACACCCATCCCGCCCGCTCCACCCTTCTCTGCACCATCGGGGGCGTGGGCTTCATCTGGCTGGTCGTCGGCATCGCCGAGTGAGCCGCGCGTACGCCCCGGACGCCCCGGTGCGCCGGACGCGCCGCCGCCGAACGGGCCGGAAGCGACCGCCGGCACGCAGTCCGTGACGCCGGGCGGAGGTGATCCTCTCACCGTGCCGGATGCGCCCGGCAGTGCTCGACGAACCGTCGGGCCACCTCGGGCGACGCGGCCCAGTGGGTGTGCAGATAGCTCGCGTGCACGCCCCGCTGGACGTATCCCTCGACCCGCCGCTCCGGCTGGTGCATGCCCCAGGCGGGCGTGGTGCCCGCCGCCGGCTCCAGCACCGTCCGGTGGAACTCGTGCCCCCGCATCCGGGTCCCGGCCGCCGCCAGCGGGCTGTCCGAGACCGCCACCGCCTGCCGGTACCCGAGCGTGAGGCGCTCCGACATCCGGGCCTCGGCGTCGAGCACGCCGCACATCGGCTTCCCGTCCAGCTCCCGGGCCAGATACAGCAGCCCCGCACACTCGGCGGCCACCGGCGCCCCGCTCAGGGCCAGTTCCGTGACCGCCCGCCGCAACGGCTCGTTGGCCGACAGCTCGGGGGCGTACACCTCCGGGAACCCGCCGCCGATGACGAGCCCCGCCGTCCCCGTCGGCAGCTTCTCGTCCCGCAGCGGATCGAAGGTCACGACCTCCGCACCGGCCGCCGTCAGCAGCTCGGCGTGCTCCGCGTAGGCGAAGGTGAACGCCGCCCCGCCGGCCACGGCGACAACCGGCTTCTCGGCGCCGGGCCCCGCGGCGTACGCGGGCGCCCACGGCTCGTCCGCCAGCGCGGGAGCCGTCCGGGCCAGCGCCAGCAGCGCGTCCAGGTCGCACCCGGCGCGCACCCGCTCGCCCATGGCCCGTACGGCGTCCACCGCGTCGCTCTGCCGCTCGGCCACCGGGACCAGACCCAGGTGCCGCGAGGGCGTCGCGACCTGCGGGGCCCGCCGGATCACCCCGAGCACCGGCAAACCCGACTCGTCCAGCGCGTCCCGCAGCAGCGCCTCGTGCCGGTCCGAGGCCACCTTGTTCAGGATCACCCCGCCGATCCGCACCTCCGGGTCCCACGAGGCGAACCCGTGCACCAACGCCGCCACCGACCGGGACTGCGAGGACGCGTCCACCACCAGCACCACGGGCGCCTTGAGCAGCTTCGCCACCTGCGCGGTCGACGCCAGCTCCCCCTGGCCCGCCCGTCGCCCACCACCACCCTGTCCGAGCACTTCGTGCACTGCTTGAATTCCAGCACCGTCGTACAGCCCCATCACGCCCTCGACCACGGCGAGGTCGCACCCCGCCGACCCGTGCGCGAAGAGCGGGGCGACGAGATCCGTCCCGCACATGTACGCGTCGAGGTTCCGGCCGGGGCGGCCCGTCGCCAGGGAGTGGTAGCCCGGATCGATGTAGTCCGGGCCGACCTTGTGCGGCGAGACGGCGAGACCGCGCGCCGCGAAGGCGGCCATCAGACCGGTGGCGACGGTGGTCTTGCCGCTGCCCGAGGCCGGAGCGGCGATGACCAGTCGGGGCACACTCACCACTCGATGCCCCTCTGGCCCTTCTGCCCCGCGTCCATCGGGTGCTTGACCTTCGACATGTCGGTCACCAGATCGGCGGCCTCGACGAGCTTGTCGGGCGCGTTGCGGCCGGTGATCACCACATGCTGGGTGCCGGGCCGGTTCCGCATGACCTCGACGACCTCATCGGTGTCGATCCAGCCCCAGTGCATCGGATAGGCGAACTCGTCGAGCACGTACAGCTTGTACGTCTCGGCCGCCAGGTCGCGCTTGACCTGCTCCCAGCCCTCGCGGGCCTTCTCCTCGTTGTCGAGCTGGCCGTCGCGCTGGACCCAGGACCAGCCCTCGCCCATCTTGTGCCAGTCGACGGTGCCGCCCTCGCCGCTCGCGCCCAGCACCTTCAGCGCGTTCTCCTCGCCGACCTTCCACTTCGCCGACTTCACGAACTGGAACACCCCGATCGGCCACCCCTGGTTCCACGCCCGCAGCGCGAGCCCGAAGGCGGCGGTCGACTTGCCCTTCCCGATGCCCGTGTGGACGAACAGGAGCGGGCGGTTGCGCCGCTGACGGGTGGTGAGCCCGTCGTCCGGCACCGATGTCGGCTGTCCCTGCGGCATTAAGCGGCCCTCCCGGCTGCGGTGACGTCCTTGACGAGCCCGGCGATCGAGTCGGCCCGCAGCTCGTCGAGCGTGACGGCGGTGCCTCCCAGTTCCCGGGCCAGCTCCCCGGCGAGACCGAGGCGCACGTACCCCGACTCGCAGTCCACGACGACGGACGCGGTCCCCTCCGAGCGGTGCAGCCGCCCGGCCCGCCCCGCGAGCGCCACGGGCTCCGGCCCGCCGGTCGCCCGCCCGTCCGTCACGACGACGAGCAGGGGCCGCCGCGACGGATCGCGCAGCCGCTCCACCCGCAGCACGTCATGAGCCTTCAGCAGCCCGGCGGCCAGCGGAGTGCGCCCGCCCGTCGGCAGCGACTCCAGCCGGGCGGCGGCCGCGTCCACGGACGAGGTCGGCGGCAGCGCCACGTCGGCCTCCTTGCCCCGGAAGGTGACCAGACCGACCTTGTCCCGCCGCTGGTAGGCGTCCAGCAGCAGCGACAGCACGGCCCCCTTGACCGCGCTCATCCGCTGCCGGGCCGCCATCGACCCGGACGCGTCCACGACGAACAGCACGAGGTTGCCCTCACGCCCCTCCCGGGTCGCCTGCCGCAGATCGTCCCGCCGCACCACCAGCCCGCGCCCACTGCGCCCGCGCGCACGCTGGTGCGGGGCGGCGGCCTGCACGGTGGCGGCCAGGTGCAACTTGGTCAGCGCGCCCTGCGGCCGGACCGCTCCTGTGGTCCGACCATGCTCGGTGCGGGCCCGGGAGCGCCGCCCCGCGGCGCCTTCGCCGAGCCCCGGCACGCTGAGCATCTTCGTCCGGAACGGTTCGGCGGCGGCCACGGGCTGCTGCTCGCCACCGGCGGGCTGTCCGGGCGTGTCGGGCGCGCTCCCGGGGGCCGGGGACGACGTGTCCTCACTCTGCGAGGCCGACGGCGGAGTGCGGTCACCATCGGCCTGGGGCGGCACACCCCCGCCCCCACCGCCGTCGCCCCCGCCATCGGGCCCGGGATCGGGATCGTCGTCGTCGCTCCCGTCCTCCTGCGGGCCGGCCTCGTCCAGCGTCTGGTCGAGCTTGTCCTCGTCCAGACCGGGCGCGTCGAACGGGTTGCGCCGCCGCCGGTGGGGGAGGGCCAGCAGGGCGGCCTGCCGTACGTCGTCGGCGGTGACCTCCTCGCGGCCCGCCCAGGCGGCGAGCGCGGTGGCGGTACGGGCCATCACGATGTCGGCCCGCATCCCGTCGACCTCGAACGCGGCGCAGGTCGCGGCGATCTGCCGCAGCACGCCGTCGCTCAGCACGACCCGGGGCAGCAGGACCCGCGCGGCGGCGATCCGCTCACGCAGGGCGCCCTCCTCCCCGGCCCAGCGCGCGGCGAAGCCCTCCGGGTCGTCGTCGTACGCGAGCCGGCGCCGCACGACCTCGACCCGCTCGTCGGTGTCCCGGGACGCGGAGACCTCCACGGTCAGCCCGAACCGGTCCAGCAACTGCGGCCGCAGCTCGCCCTCTTCCGGGTTCATCGTTCCGACCAGCAGGAACCTTGCCGCATGCCGTACGGAGACGCCCTCGCGCTCGACGTACGAGGCACCCATGGCCGCCGCGTCCAGCAGCAGGTCCACCAGGTGGTCGTGGAGGAGGTTGACCTCGTCGACGTACAGGATCCCGCGGTGCGCGTCGGCCAGCAGCCCCGGCTCGAACGCCTTCACGCCCTCCGAGAGAGCCCGCTCGATGTCGAGTGCCCCCACGAGCCGGTCCTCGGACGCCCCGACGGGCAGCTCCACGGTCCGCGCCGGACGCGTCACCCCGGCCGCCTCCGCGTGCGGCCCGTCAGGACACGCCGGATCGGGGGAGCCGGGGTCACAGGAGAACCGGCACCCGGGTACGACGGGGACCTCGGGCATCAGCGCGGCGAGCGCCCGCACGGCGGTGGACTTGGCGGTCCCCTTCTCACCGCGCACGAGCACACCGCCTACGGCCGGACTGACGGCGTTCAGCAACAGCCCGAGCCGCAGGTCGTCCTGCCCGACGATCGCGGTGAAGGGATACGGCGTACTCACAAGGCCTCCTCGTCGACATGCTGTTCAGCTTCTTGCCCGAGCCCGTCGGGCGTGGCTCCCGCGGACCCGGCAATGTCAAGCCCCTCCGGCGATTGAGGAGCGGGGTCCGGGGCAGCGCCCCGGCTCTCCGGTCCACCCGCTCCCAACGGCGGCGCCCCCGGCGGCACGAACGGCAACCCAGCCGGAGCACCCCCCTCGATCAACCCCCACAACGCATCCGTGTCCGCATGCTCCTCCACCAGATCCCCGAGCCGATCCAGCTGCTCCTCCCGCAGCACCCCGAAACTCGTGTCCGGCGCGGGAACGAACCGCCGCCCGGCGGCCCGGGCCACCTCCACCAGGAACCGCCGCCGGAACGCATCGCTCTCCAGCGACCCGTGCCAGTGCGTCCCCCACACCGCCCCCACCCGGCACCCGTCCAGGAACGGCTCACCGCCCCGTACGTCGGCCACCCCGTGGTGGATCTCGTACCCCTCCACGGGCTCGCCCAGCGCCGAACCGACCGGCCGCGCCAGCGTCTTGTCCCGGTCGAAGCGAATCCGTACGGGAAGGACCCCCAGCCCGTCCACGACCCCCGCCCGCGACTCCACCTCGTCCTCGATGCGCTCACCGAGCACCTGGAACCCGCCGCAGATCCCCAGCACCGGACGCCCCTCGGCCGCCCGCCGCACCAGCGCGTCCGCGAGCCCGCGCTCACGCAGCCAGGCCAGCGCCTTCACCGTGCCGCGCGTCCCCGGCACGATCACCAGGTCCGCGTCGGCCAGCTCCTCCGCCCGGTCCACGAACCGCACGACGACGCCCGGTTCGGCCGCCAGCGCGTCCACGTCCGTGAAGTTGGACATCAACGGCACCGCGCAGACCGCGACCCGCAGCACGTCCCCCCCGTGGGGCGGCGCCACGACCGACTCCCGCACCGCACCCCGCAGGGAGACCCGCAGACCGTCCTCCTCGTCGATGCCGAGCCCATGGGCGTACGGCAGCACCCCGTACGTCCGCCGCCCGGTCAGCCCGTACAGCATGTCGAGCCCCGGCTCCAGCAGCGAGACGTCGCCCCGGAACTTGTTCACCAGATAGCCCGCGACCAGCGACTGGTCCTGTGCGCTCAGCAGCGCCGTCGTCCCGAAGAACGAGGCGAAGACCCCGCCCCGGTCGATGTCCCCGACGACCAGCACGGGGAAGCGGGCGGCCCGCGCGATGCCCATGTTCACGATGTCGGTGCGCCGGAGGTTGATCTCGGCGGGGGAGCCCGCCCCCTCGCAGATCACCGCGTCGTACGTCGACCGCAGCTGCTCCAGGCAGTCCGTGACCGTGCCGAGCAGCGCCTCCTGACGGCCCCCGTGGTACCCGCGGGCGCTCATCTCGCCGACCGGCTTCCCCATCAGGACGACCTGGCTGGACCGGTCGCTGCCGGGCTTCAGCAGCACCGGGTTCATCAGGGCCGTCGGCTCCACCCGGGCGGCCTGCGCCTGCATCGCCTGGGCGCGCCCGATCTCCGCGCCCTCACGGGTCACAAAGGAGTTGAGGGACATGTTCTGCGCCTTGAACGGCGCGACCTTCACCCCCCGGCGCACCAGCCAGCGGCAGATCCCCGCGGTGACGACGCTCTTGCCCGCGTCCGACGTGGTGCCCGCGACCAGCAGCCCGCCGCTCATGCCCGTCCCCGTTCGCGTACCGCACGCGACTGCGCCCCACCGCTCATGCCCGTCCCCGCTTCCGTCCTGTCGACGACCGTCCCGCGACCGACCGCCGCGCGACCAGGTGGCCCGCCGCCAGCCGGCCCGCCACGCACACGCCCAGAGCCAGCGCACTCACCCGGCGCGACAGCCGCACCGCGCGCTCGATGTCCGCGCCCCGCACATCCCGCCCGGCCGCCCCGTTCAGCACGGGCCGGTGCTCGACGCGCCCCGCGTACGCGAGCGTGCCGCCCAGCCGTACGCCGAGCGCCCCCGCGAACGCCGCCTCCACCGGGCCCGCGTTCGGGCTCGGGTGGCGGTGCGCGTCCGCCTTCCAGGCGCGTACGGCCCGGGCGGGCCGCCCGCCGCCCGCCACGGCCAGCGCGGCCGTCAGCCGGGCGCCCGGCCATCCCGCCACGTCGTCCAGGCGGGCCGAGGCCCAGCCGTAGCGGCGGTAGCGGGGCGACTTGTGGCCGACCATCGCGTCCAGCGTGTTCACCGCCCGGAAGCCGACGAGCCCCGGCACCCCGCCGATCGCCCCCCACACCAGCGCGCCGACGACGGCGTCCGAGGTGTTCTCGGCGACCGACTCCACGACCGCGCGGGCGATCCCCGGCGCGTCCAGGGAGTGCGGATCGCGCCCGCACAGATGCGGCAGCCGCTCCCGGGCCACCTCCAGGTCCCCGGCGGCGAGTGCGCCCCCGATGGCGCGGGCCTCCCGGCCCAGCGACGTACCGCCGACGACGGACCAGGCGGTGGCGGCGGTCAGCGCGACGGCGAGCGCCGGGCGTCCCCGAACGGCGCGGGCGGTCAGCGCGGCGGCCCCCACGGCGCCTCCGGCGCACACCAGGGTGTGCAGCGCGCCCCGGCCACGGTCGTCACGCCACAACAGGGACTCGACCCGCGCCGCGGCGCGCCCGAAGCCGGCGACGGGGTGGCCCCGCCGCGGATCGCCGAACAGCGCGTCGGCGACCATTCCCGCCGTGGCGCCGTACACGAAGATGCGATCGGCACGCACGGGTCAGCCCGTCGTGGAAAGAGGCGATCCGGCACGGAGGGCCACATGAAGGGGCACAGGAAGCGGCGCGGGGAACGGCGCACGGCGGCCGGGCATGGCGTAGGTCCTCACTCAGGGTCCGCGCCCTGGTTCGACGTGACCGGCGACGAGAGTCTCCTGGCTCCCGGATCCGCAGTTCCCCCGGCCTTCCAGCCCGCGTACCGCGAGCCGTGACGTCCGGTGTGGGGGAGTGCTCCCCGGTGACAGTGGCGGGACCGCGCCGGATTCGCACCGGCTTCCTCTGCTGTCGCCGTAAATGGCTCCGGCAGTCCACCACGCCCCGAGAACAGCCGTCAACTCGCTGTTGACCTGCGGGGCTCCATTGTGGGCGGACGCACACACGGACGCGCATCGGGCCGGACACACGAGGGTGTGTCCGGCCCGAAGGAGTGCGAGGAACGCGGGGAAACGGGGTCAGGCGACGATCAGGTAGATCCCGTACGAGACCGCCGCCACGCACAGCCCGAAGCAGGTGTACGCGCCGGTGCGCGCCAGCGCGGCCGACCCGCCGGAGGCGCTGCCTCCGGCCGTCGCGGACTGCTTGGAGAGGGCGACGATGCCCAGGGTGAAGAGGCCGACCAGCGCGACGGTGACCACGAGGCTGACACCGAAGACGGAGGCGAGGGCTGCCCAGTCGATTTTCATGCGGATGTGTCCTTACACCTTGGCCGGCGGCCGGGCCGGGTCGTCGGGCGCCGAGGCCGGGGCCGGGATGGTGGTCGTGAGGTCGGAGGCCGGGCCGCCGACGGGCGGCGGCTGGACCGCGGCGATGGCCGTGGTGACGACCCCCTGGGGCTCGTCGCCGTCCGTGTCGTTGACGTTGGTGTGGTCGACCGGCTGGCGGCGCGAGGCCAGCCAGATGGCGAACGAACCGCCCACCAGGATGACCGCCGTGACGGCGACACCCCAGGGGCCCTGCTTGGTCAGGAACTCGGCGCCCGCGCCGACCAGTCCCGCGGCCGGCAGGGTCAGACCCCAGGCGACGAACATCCGGGTGGCGGTGGACCAGCGGACCACGCCCCCCTTGCGGCCGAGGCCCGAGCCCATCACGGCGCCGGAGCAGGACTGGGTGGTGGAGAGCGAGAAGCCGAGGTGCGAGGAGGCCAGGATGACGGTCGCCGCGCTGGTCTGGGCGGCGAAGCCCTGCGGCGGCTGGAGGTCGGTCAGGCCCTTGCCCATGGTGCGGATGATGCGCCAGCCACCGAGGTAAGTGCCGAGAGCGATGGCGACACCGGCGGAGACGATGACCCACATGGGCGGGTTGGAGCCGGGGGCCAGGACACCGCTGGTGACCAGGGCCAGGGTGATGATGCCCATCGTCTTCTGGGCGTCGTTGGTGCCGTGGGCGAGCGAGACGAGACCGGCGGAGGCGATCTGCCCGGCCCGGTAGCCCTTGGCGGTCGACTTGAGCTGGTTCGGGTCCGTGACGTTCCGGTTGATCCGGTACGTCAGCCGGGTGGCCAGCATCGCGGCGATACCGGCGACCAGCGGGGCGGCGATCGCGGGGAGCAGCACCTTGGTGACGACGGTGCCGCCGTTGATCGAGGACCAGCCGGCCGACATGACCGCGGCACCGATCAGACCGCCGAACAGGGCGTGGGAGGAGCTGGAAGGCAGCCCCAGCAGCCAGGTCAGGAGATTCCACAGGATGGCGCCGACGAGCGCCGCGAAGATGACTTCTGTTCTGATGCCGTCTTCGTTGACGATCCCGCCGGAGATCGTCTTGGCGACCTCCACCGACAGGAACGCGCCGATCAGGTTGAGAACGGCGGACATGGCCACCGCTGTCTTGGGCTTCATCGCGCCGGTCGAGATGGTGGTCGCCATCGCGTTGGCGGTGTCGTGGAAACCGTTCGTGAAATCGAACACGAGAGCTGTTACGACCACAATCGCAAGCAGCAGCGTGATGTGTTCCATTTACCCAGGCAATCGTTCGACGTCAGTGGCTCGTGGACCGTAGGCAACCTGGGTGAACGGAAGATGAACTGAGCAGGGCGCTACGGTGACCCCAAGCGGAGTCCGATGCTTCCGCTTGTGTACGAGTGGGGTTGTGCGAGGCCGGTGGGGCGCGGCGTGGGCTGCCCTTTGCCCCCCGTTGGCCAACATTTTGGACGGCTGTTCGGCACCCGGAAGAGATCCCCGTCACGCCCTGTGTGACGTTCCGGTTGCGCGGCTTCACCCCTACGCTCGCCCCATGAGCGAGCAGCAGCCGGAATCCGTCCGCCAGGCCTGGCGGGACGTCGTCGACACGGCCCGCCGGAGCGCGGCCGACGGCCTCGTCGTCGGCACCTCCGGCAACGTCTCCGCCCGCGTCGGCGACCTCGTCCTGGTGACGCCCAGCGGAGTGCCCTACGACCGGCTCGGCCCGGACGACGCGGTCGGCGTCGACCTGGAAGGAAACCAGGTCATCGGGGACCTCGGGCCGACCAGCGAGCTCCCCCTCCACCTGGCGGTCTACCGCTCCACCGACGCCGCCGCCGTCGTCCACACCCACGCCGTGCACGCCACCGCCGTCTCCACCCTCGTCGCCGAGGTCCCGCTCGTGCACTACGCGGCGGCCATCCTCGGCGGCCCCGTCCGCACCGCCGCCTACGCCCGCTACGGCACCCCGGAGCTGGCCGACGCCATGCTCGAAGCCCTCCGCGGCCGCACGGGCTGCCTGCTCGCCAACCACGGCACCGTCACCTACGGCGACACACTCGACCAGGCCTACGACCGCACCGCCCAGCTGGAGTGGCTGTGCCACCTCTGGCTCACCGCGAGCTCGGTGCCCGGCCACACCCCGGCCCTGCTCTCCACGGCCCAGCTGGCCGAGGTGACCCAGGCGCTCAAGGGGTACGGCCAGCGCGGCTGACCGGGCGGGTCCGGGGCGGGTCCGGGCCGCCCGAGGACGGCTCCGCCCCGGACGGCCCCCGCCCGCTGGCAGCCCGTCCGCCGCCCCACGACACTGAAGCGGTGCGCCCGGTAACCGCGACGGCAGCGGCCGTCACCTCGATCCTCGGCGTCGGTGCGGCAGCGGTCGCGGCCGGCCGGTACGCCAGCGACGTCGCCCTCAAGGCGACGCCCGGACGTCCCCTCCCCGCCGACCGCAGACTCACCGTGCACGCCACCGCGGCCGGGCAGGTCACCCTGACCCGGTCCTTCTCGGCGCTCCGGCCCGGCACCTGGGGTATCGCCGGATCCGGGGTCCACGCGGTCGTCGGCCCCGTCGTCGAAGGGGCCTCCGAGGGCGCCGACACCGTCGTCCGCAGGCTGGAGAGCGTCGGTCAGGGGATCCTCGAACCGGGCACGAGGGTCCGGCTCACCCCCGCCCTGTACGGCGGCGACCCCGGCAGCGACCTCGGCCTCGACCACAGCGAGGTCGAGATCCCCGGCGAGCTCGGGGCCCTGCCCGCCTGGTACGTCCCCGGCGCACGCGACACCTGGATCATCACCGTGCACGGCCTCGGCGCCACCCGGGCGCACCCCATGAACCTCATGGGCTTCCTGCACCGGCAGCGCTTCCCCGTGCTCGACCTCGCCTACCGCGGCGACCCCGGGGCCCCCCGCCCCGCCGACGGCCTCGGCCACTTCGGCGCCTCCGAGTGGCGCGACGTCGACGCCGCCGTCCGCTACGCCCTGCGCTACGGGGCCCGGAACGTGATCGTGCACGGCTGGTCCACCGGCGCCACCATGGCCCTGTACGCCGCCGTCGAGTCCCCGCTCCGCGACCGGATCAGCGGCCTCGTCCTCGACTCCCCGGTGCTGGACTGGCCGGTCACCCTGCGCGCCCTGGCCGCCGCCCGCGGCGTCCCGGCCGCCCTGCTGCCGCTCGCCGTCCGCGCCGCCCAGGGCCGGACCGGGATGGGCGCCACCCCCGTGCTGGAGACCTCCGTACCGGCCTCCCTGCGCACCCCGACCCTGATCCTGCACGGCCCCGACGACACGATCGCCCCGTGGGGCCCCTCCCGCGAACTCGCCGCCCGGCGCGCGGACCTGGTCAGCCTGCACGCCGTACCGCAGGCTCCGCATGCGGCGATGTGGAACGTCGGCCCGGACCGCTACGAGGAGACCCTGCGGCGCTTCCTCACGCCTCTGATGTGAGCCGATGGGGTGAACTCTCCCCTTTGCCGCCGCGCCCGGGGAACCTTTCACGTACCGGTGAAACGGCTTCCGTTTGGGCTTTCGGGCCGTCAGGGGCAAGACTGCTCCCGTGACGTCCCGTACTCCGCGCGACTCCAGGCTGCGACTTGTCCGCCCGCGACCCCTCGCCACGGCCCGCAAGGCCGTGACCAACCGGCGCACCAGGCCGGCACCCCGGCCCCCCGAGGGCACCCCGCCCCGCGCGGAACTGGCCCGCCAGGCCAGGGCGGTGCTCGCCGACGCCGTACGCATCGCCCACTGGGCGGCCGGCACCCCGGGCCCCGGCACCGCCACCCCGCTCGCGGCCCACGCCCTCGAACGTGCGGCCGCCGTCCTGGAGCTCTCCCCGGCGCAGGTCCGCGCCGGCTGGGACCGGGCCCGGCTGGCCGGACTCGTCGAACTGCACGGCGACACCGCCCGCCCCGGGTGGCGGCTGCGCGCCTGGGACCGGGACGACTCCGCCGTGCTGCGCGGCTGGGTGGCGCTCTTCGACGCCTGGTCGCTCGTCCATCCCGCACCCGCAGGCATCGAGGCGGGCGCGGTCGCCGAAGCCGTCGAGGCCGTGCCCCAGGTGCTCTCCCTCCTCCAGCTCTCGGCGGGCCCCGTCACCGTCCCCGCCCTGCTGGACCTCCTCGGCCAGCGCGTCGCCGAACTCCAGGAGGAGCGCTGCGAAGTGCCCCTGGGTCCCGGCAGAACCGCGCCCGGCGCCCCCGCCGGGCCGGTAGAGACGGCCGCCGACCAGGCCGCCGACCGGGCCACCGCACCCGCCCGGAGCGCCGACCTCAACGCCTTGCTGCTCGACTGGGCCCTGGAGGGCCTCGCCGCCGTCGGAGCGCTGACCCTCGGCAAAGGGCACGCCACCCTCACCCCGCTCGGCAACTGGGCGGTCTGGGTCAAGCTGGAACAGATCTGCGTCGCCGCCCAGAGCCCGGCCGGAAACATCGAACAGTCCGCCGCCGACATGCTCCTCGGCTGCGCCCGGCTCACCCCGGGGCCGGCCCGCGACGAATACCGCGCCTGGCTCGCCGCCCGCACCGTCGGCAGCGCCGTCGCCGAACTGCTCGCCGTCGCCCGGGGCGAGGACGCGCTGCTGCGCGGACTGGCCTTCGAGGCGCTGCGCGTCGTCGGCGCCCCCGCCGAACCCGAGGTCCGCGCCGTCCTCGCCGAACCCTCGCTGCGCCCCTACGCGCTGCTCTGGCTCGCCGAGTACGAGGGCAACGACCCCGACGACGCCCAGGACGTCCTCAGCCGTGAGGAGTCCACCTGGCTCTGGGTCGACACGGCCGCCGCCGTCGCCGACCACGGTGAGACCGGACTCCTGGTGCGCCATCTCGACTCCGCCGTGCAGGGCACCGTCCCGGCCCTCCTCGACGAGGTCAGGGCCGTCGGCCACCCCCGCACCGTCCAGGTCCTGGTCGCCCTGGCCGCGGCCCACCCGGACCCGACCCTGGCCAAAGCGGTCCGCCGGGCCGCCTTCCAGGTGCACACCGGAGGAGCCTGACCCGTACGTCGTACGTCCCGGATCCGCGCGACCAGATCCGTGATTCCCGGACCCGCGCGACCTGATCCGTACATCCGGGATTCGCACGCCCCGATTCCTACGTACGCTCCCCGGGTCTCCGCTCAGCCCGCGGACCCCGGGGCGTACGTCCCGAAGCTCCACACATTGCCCTCGGCGTCCCGCGCCATGTAGTCCCGGGAGCCGTAGTCCTGGTCGGTCGGCTCCATCAGGATCTCCACGCCGAACTCCCTGGCCCGGGCGCAGTGCTCGTCCACCTCGTCGACCACCACGTACACCCCCGCCGGGCCCGCGCCCGTCATCGCCCGCGCGAACACGCCCTCGCGCCCCTTGGAGCCGAGCATCACCCTGCCGTTGCCCAAGGACAGCTCGGCATGCAGCACACTGCCGTTCTCGCCCTCGTACACCGCCTCCTCGGTGAAGCCGAAGCCCTTGGTCAGCGTTCTGATCGCCGCCCTCGCGTCGTCGTAGAGGATCGTCGGGTAGATCGTCGGGACCCCGCTCGCCGCGCCCGCCATGACACTCACCTCTCCTGCCGTCCGCACCGTCCGATGTGATCCGCGTCTCAGTCTTCCACCCGGCACTGACAACGGCAGGCCGTCGCGGATCAGGCGAACGTGTCGCACCGTTCCATGTCGCCCGTGCTGAACCCGGTGGAGAACCACTGCTGCCGCTGCGCGGCCGAACCGTGCGTCCACGACTCCGGCGTGACCCGGCCCTGGTACCGCTCCTGGATCCGGTCGTCGCCGACCGCCGCCGCCGCGTCCAGACCGTCCCGGATGTCCGCCCGGGTCAGCTCCGTGATCAGCGGCCGGCCGGTCGACTCGTCCGGCGTCGTCGTGGCGTGGTGCGCCCAGACCCCGGCGTAGCAGTCGGCCTGCAGCTCCACCCGCACCGCGTTGCTGTTCTCGCCCTGCCGCCCGTCCTGCGACCGGCCCAGCGTGCCCATCAGGTTCTGCACGTGGTGGCCGTACTCGTGCGCCACCACGTACGCCTGCGCGAACGGGCCGCCGCTGGAGCCGAACTTCGTCCGCAGGTCGTCGAAGAACCCGAGGTCCAGATAGACCTTCCGGTCGCCGGGGCAGTAGAACGGGCCGACCGCCGAGGTGGCGGCCCCGCAGGCAGTGCCCACCTGCTGGCTGAACAGGACCGTCCGGGCCCCCGCGTACGTCGCGTCCCGCCGCTGGAACTCCAGCCGCCAGAAGTCCTGCACGCTGTTGACCACCGCCACCGTCCGGCAGTCCTCCCGGCTGTTCGCGTCCTGCCCCTTCAGACAGCTCTCCTGCACCTGCCCGGCCGACGAGGAGGTCGCCGCCGGGTCCGCGCCGTCGGAGGAGAGCCCCAGCTGATCGGGGCCGACGCCGAAGAGCAGCCCCAGGATCAGGGCGATCACCCCGGCGATGCCCCCGCCCACCGTGGCCCGCCCGCCCGGGATCCGGCTGCCGCGGACGTCCTGGACCTCGGAGGTGTCCAGATCGGCGTCGTCGTCGAACTGCACGGTCGCACCACCCTCGGGATCGGGCGGGCGACGCCGTGCCGCCCTGCGCCGAGTATCGGTCGCTTCGTCCCACCGGGCACGCGGAAAAGCAGTTGCGCACCGCCAGTAGAATGGCCGTATGGCCTACCTCCTTGTGCATTAGCGGCGTCGAGAGACCTCCGCCCTCGTCCCTCCGCCGTCCTGACTGCCCTGGAGTTCTTCCCGTGATCACCGCTTCCGGCATCGAGCTGCGCGCCGGCGCCCGCATCCTCATCGAATCCGCTTCCTTCCGCATCGCCAAGGGCGACCGCATCGGCCTCGTCGGCCGCAACGGAGCGGGCAAGACCACCCTCACCAAGTGCCTCGCCGGCGAAGGCGCCCCCGCGGCCGGCACCATCACCAAGTCCGGCGAGGTGGGCTACCTCCCGCAGGACCCGCGCACCGGCGACCTCGACGTCCTCGCCCGCGACCGCATCCTCTCCGCCCGCGGGCTCGACGAGATCCTGCGCAAGATGCACGAGAACGAGGACCGGATGGCGAACGGCAAGGGCGCCACCCGCGAGAAGGCCATGAAGAAGTACGAGCGCCTGGAGACGGAGTTCCTCACCAAGGGCGGGTACGCCGCCGAGGCCGAGGCCGCCACCATCGCCGCCGCGCTCAACCTGCCCGACCGGGTCCTCGGCCAGCCCCTGCACACGCTCTCCGGCGGTCAGCGCCGCCGCGTCGAGCTGGCCCGGATCCTCTTCTCGGACGCCGACACCCTGCTCCTGGACGAGCCGACCAACCACCTCGACGCCGACTCCATCGTCTGGCTGCGGGACTACCTCAAGACCTATCGCGGCGGCTTCGTCGTGATCTCCCACGACGTCGAGCTGGTCGAGACGGTCGTCAACAAGGTGTTCTACCTCGACGCCAACCGCTCCCAGATCGACATCTACAACATGGGCTGGAAGCTCTACCAGCAGCAGCGCGAGGCCGACGAGAAGCGCCGCAAGCGCGAGCGCCAGAACGCCGAGAAGAAGGCCGCCGCCCTCAACTCGCAGGCCGACAAGATGCGCGCCAAGGCCACCAAGACCGTCGCCGCCCAGAACATGGCCAAGCGGGCCGACCGGCTGCTGGCGGGCCTTGAGGCCGTCCGGGTCTCCGACAAGGTCGCCAAGCTCCGCTTCCCCGAGCCCGCCCCCTGCGGCAAGACCCCGCTGATGGCGGAGGGCCTGTCCAAGTCGTACGGCTCGCTGGAGATCTTCACCGACGTCGACCTCGCCATCGACAAGGGCTCCCGCGTCGTCATCCTCGGCCTCAACGGCGCCGGCAAGACCACGCTGCTGCGTCTGCTCGGCGGCGCCGAGAAGCCCGACACCGGCGAGATCATCCAGGGCCACGGCCTCAAGCTCGGGTACTACGCCCAGGAGCACGAGACCCTCGACCCCGAGCGCACGGTCCTGGAGAACATGCGCTCCGCCGCCCCCGACCTCGACCTCGTCGAGGTCCGCAAGACGCTCGGCTCGTTCCTCTTCTCCGGCGACGACGTCGACAAGCCCGCGGGCGTGCTCTCCGGCGGCGAGAAGACCCGGCTCGCGCTCGCGACCCTGGTGGTCTCCTCCGCCAACGTGCTCCTGCTCGACGAGCCCACCAACAACCTCGACCCCGCCAGCCGTGAGGAGATCCTCGGCGCGCTGCGCACCTACAAGGGCGCCGTCGTCCTCGTCACCCACGACGAGGGCGCTGTCGAGGCGCTCCAGCCGGAGCGGATCATCCTGCTCCCGGACGGTGTCGAGGACCTCTGGGGAGCGGACTACCGCGACCTCGTCGCCCTCGCCTGATCCATCGGAGCCCCTGCCCGATCCACCGGGGATGGATCATTCGGCCTACGCGTGATCCGTCATCTGCGTGAGAGCGTCTCGTACTCCGGTGGTGCGCCCGGCGCTCACCCGTCGCGCGCCCCATTTCCGGATGCTCCGCCCCGTACGGCCCTGACCTGCCGGTTCTCCGGTCGGTGAGGGCCGTGCGCCCTTGTGCGCCCGCAGGAATCAGGGATTCCGCTCGTGTTGACGCGCCTCTCGTCAGGGAAACCGCTCGCACGGACCTTGCCGAATGGGTGGCCAGGAAGCGCGGGAGGGGTGATCATGAGAAGTCCAGAGCGCACTTCCCATGAGGAGGCACGGGTGGCCGAGACTCTGAAGAAGGGCAGCCGGGTTACCGGCGCCGCGCGTGACAAGCTCGCGGCAGACCTGAAGAAGAAGTACGACTCCGGTGCGAGCATCAGGGCGCTGGCCGAGGAAACCGGCCGCTCCTACGGGTTCGTCCACCGGATGCTCAGCGAGTCCGGAGTGACGCTGCGGGGACGCGGCGGCGCGACACGGGGCAAGAAGGCCGCTTCGGCCTGAGGCCTCCGCGTTCTCGGCGCCATCGGCGTCATTCGGGACCGACGGATTTCGGGGTGGCCACCCGGCTGACCGCAAGGTCGCCCGGGTGGTTACTGTTCAGTCACTTAGTTTCTGAGTGCTGACTGCACCCGATCCGGAGGCGCCCCATGACCTCGCTCGACACTGTGCTCGACAAGGACGGCGTACGGCTCACCGTCGACGATGCCGTCGCCACGGTGACGCTCACCAACCCGGCCAAGCGCAACGCTCAGTCTCCCGCTCTGTGGCGGGCGTTGACCGAGGCCGGACGGGCGCTGCCCGGTACGGTGCGGGTCGTGGTGCTCCGCGGCGAGGGCAAGTCCTTCTCCGCGGGCCTCGACCGGCAGGCCTTCACCCCCGAGGGCTTCGACGGCGAGCCGTCGTTCCTCGACATGGCGCGCGGCCCGGAGGCCGAGCTCGACGCGACCATCGCCGAGTACCAGGAGGCGTTCACCTGGTGGCGCCGCAACGACCTCGTGTCGATCGCGACGGTCCAGGGCCACGCCATCGGCGCCGGCTTCCAGCTCGCCCTCGCCTGCGATCTGCGGATCGCCGCCGAGGACGTGCAGTTCGCCATGCGCGAGACCAGCCTCGGTCTCGTTCCCGACCTCACGGGCACCCACCCCCTGGTGAACCTCGTGGGGTATGCCCGCGCGCTCGAAATCTGCGCCACGGGCCGCTTCGTCCACGCGGAGGAGGCCGAGCGCACCGGCCTCGCCAACCTCGTGGTCCCCGCCGACCAGCTCGACGCGGCTGCCCGCGACCTCGCGGGGGCCCTGGTGGCAGCGCCCCGCGACGCCGTCGTCGAGACGAAGGCCCTCCTCGCCGGTGCGCTCTCGCGCGACTACGAACAGCAGCGCGTCGCCGAGCGCGCCGCCCAGGGCCGCCGGCTCCGCGACCTGGCGGGCATCACCGACTGACGCCCCGGCGGGGGCGGTCAGGCGTCGGTGCGGCCGGGCTCGCCCGCCGGCGCCCCGCCCGGCCCCACCACATCCGTGACCAGCACCGACACCGGCAGCCGTTCCTCCGTGACCGCCGCCACCGCCGTACGCACCGACCGGGCGACATCCAGCGCCCGGCGGTCCCCGGCCGTCGCCACCTCGACCCGGACGTGGTCCCGCGCGGTATGTACCGGGCTGCCCAGGACCCGGGTCAGCGAGACGACGCCCGGCGTCCCGGCGGCCGCCGTCGCCACCGGGTCCTGCGGCTCCGCGATCCCTGCGGTCGGCGCGGCCGGGGACGCGGTCACCTGATCGGACGCACCGCCCTCCAGCAATGCCGTCACCGTCAGGTCCACCTCGGTGATCTCCAGGCCCAGCCGGGCGGCGGCGGCCGTCAGGAGTGCCGCGCGCAGGGCCGCCGCGGTGTCCGGCAGCGGCCGGTCCGGGACCGCCGAGAACTCCGCCTCGATCCGCAGCGGCCCCGTCGGCAGAGCGCTCGGCGGAGCCGGAGGCGCCTTTGCGCCTCTCCTGCCCACCGCGCCTCCTCGGTCCGCCGGGGCTTGCGGTCCGCCGGGGCCGCCCCCGCCCCCGGCCCTCGCGCCCGTCACCGTACCGACCGCCACCGAGTCCTCCCCGGGGGCCGCCTCCACCGCCAGGCCGATCCTCAGCTCCCCGAGCACCGCCCCGGGACGGGCCGCCGCCCCGCGCAGCACCGACGCGGCAGCCGTCTCGGCGATCCACACCCCGTCCGCCGGATCACCCAGCGGCAGCAACCGGCCGAGACCCAGCCGTTCCCGTACCCCAGCGGTCCATCCGTCGGCCCTCCGCGGGCCCCGCTCCGTCGTCATCGCCCCAGCCTGCCGCATCCACGGCGCGGGATGGGGAAAGCGCACTTAACGTGGGCAGGGAAGTCCACCCCCTGTCCCGAAGGGAAGAGCGGCGATGACTGAGAGTTCCCAGCGCAACAACCCCGGCGGCGGTTCGGGCGACAAGTCCCTCGGCAAGCGCGGCGGCGGTGACCCCGGGACCCGGGGCCGTACGACCATCGCCGACGGCGTCGTCGAGAAGATCGCCGGGATGGCGGCACGCGATGTCGTCGGCGTCCACGCCATGGGCAGCGGCCTGTCGCGGACGTTCGGCGCGGTCCGCGACCGGGTCCCCGGCGGCGGCAAGTCCGTCACCCGCGGTGTGAAGGCGGAGGTCGGCGAGTCCCAGGCGGCCCTCGACCTGGAGATCGTCGTCGACTACGGCGTGTCCATCGCCGACGTGGCCCGGGACGTCCGCGAGAACGTCGTCTCCGCGGTGGAGCGTATGACGGGTCTCGAAGTCGTCGAGGTCAACATCGCGGTCAGCGACGTCAAGCTGCCCGACGAGGACGACGACGAGGACGAGACCGAGCAGCGGGTCCAGTAGCCCTTCCGCACCTTCCGTCGCACGGCAGTTGAGGAGAGAGACACGATGAGCATGGCTGTCGCCGGTCTGCTGGCCGGCATGGCGCTCGGGTTCGCCGGATACTTCGGTGGCTTCGGAGCCTTCGTCCTGGTGGCCGCGCTGGGCGCGATCGGCTTCATCGCCGGCCGCTTCCTGGACGGTGACCTGGAGCCCGGCGACTTCTTCCGGAGTCGCGAGCGCGGCGACCGGCGACGGTGACGGCGGTGACCGGCCGGGTCGCCGCCGCCGAACGGGGCGAGACCCGGATCGCCGACCGAGTCGTCGCCAAGATCGCCGCCCAGGCGGCGAAGGAAGCGGTCGAGGAACCGCCCGCGGACGGGGCGTCCCCGCGTGCCACGGTCACCGTGCACCGTGACGCCGCCCGGGTCCGGGTCAGCCTGGAGCTCGGCTACCCCAGCGACATCGGCCGCCAGTGCGGTGCCGTACGCCGCCGGGTCGCCCAGCGGGTCAAGGCGCTGGCCGGCATGGAGGTGCCCGAAGTGGCCGTCCAGGTCGAACGGCTGCACCCCGCCGGAGCGAACGCCGCACACGGGAGGATCCGATGACCGAACCCGGCGAACCGACCGGCTCCACCCGGCGGATGCCCACCGTGGAGCAGAGCGACGACGCGCACACCCCCGCCCCGGACGGGCCGGCCGATGCCCGTGGACCGGTCCCGACCCTGGAACAGGGCGACGGCCGGGCCGGCCGCTTCTGGTCCGCGCGCCGGGTCCCGGCCGCGCTGCTGGCCCTCGTGCTCCTCGGCGCGGCCGGACTGCTCCTCTACGACATCGCCGCCGTACGGGCCGATCACCCGGCCATGCAGTGGCGCCGCTCGCTGGCCGACGGCCTGGCCGAACAGCGCCTGGACGACACCCCCGTGCTCGTCGGCGCCGGGGTGGCCGCGGCGATCGGTCTCTGGCTGATCCTGCTGGCCCTCACCCCCGGACTGCGTGACCTGCTGCCGATGCGCCGCGACCGCGCCGACATCCGGGCCGGACTCGACCGCACCGCCGCGGCCCTCGTGCTGCGGGACCGGGCCGTCGAGGTGTCCGGCGTGCAGTCCGTACGGGTCAGGATGGGACGGCGGAAGGCGAAGGTGCGGGCGCTCTCGCACTTCCGGGCACTCGACGACGTACGGACCGACCTGGACGCCGTGCTGAAGGAGGCCGTCCGGGAACTGGGCCTGGCCAGGCCGCCGGCCCTCTCCGTCCAGGTGCACCGACCGGCGAAGAAGGGATGAGCCGCATGCGCTCCACCGTCAACCGGGTCCTGCTGGCCCTGGCCGGGCTGGTGCTGGTCGTCGTCGGCGGAGCCGTGCTCGCCACCGGACTCGGCGCGTCCGTACCGTCCTGGTGGCCCTGGGACGGCAGACACGACGTGCTGCTCAGCGCGGCCGACCGGCACCGCTGGCGCGACGACGGCTGGTGGTGGCCGACGGTGATCGCCGTCCTGGCCGTCCTCGTGGTCCTCGCCCTGTGGTGGTTCCTCGCCCAGCTCCGCCGCGGCCGGCTCACCGAGATCCTGGTGGACAGCGGCGACGGCGAAGGGGCCCGGCTGCGGGGCCGCGCCCTGGAGGGCGTGCTCGCCGCGGAGGCGGGCGAACTGGACGGAGTGGCCCGCGCCCAGGCGATGCTGACCGGCCGCCGCACCGAGCCGCGGGCCCGGCTCCGGCTGCTGATGGAGCCGCACGCGGCCCCGCTCGGCACGCTGAACGCGGTCGCCGACGGGGCGCTGGCGCACGCCCGAGTCTCGGCCGGTCTGGGCGAGCTCCCCGCCGAGGTGCGCCTCAAGGCCGTCAAGCACCGCGCGGAACGGGTGTCCTGACGGCCCTTCGGCGTACCGGAGCCTGTCGTCAGAAGCCGTGCCGGAACCCGCCGTCGACCGGGACCATGATCCCCGTGAGGTACGAGGCGGCGGGGGAGAGCAGGAAGGCCGCGGTCTTCCCGAACTCCTCCGGCGTCCCGTAGCGCCGCAGCGGGATCCGCGCCTCGTTCGCGGTACGGGCGGCCTCCGCGTCGCCGGACAGCGCGTCCAGCTCGCGGACCCGGTCGGTGTCGATCCGGGCGGGCAGCACGCCCACCACCCGGATGCCGCGCGGGCCCAGCTCGTCGGCGAGCGACTTGGCGAAACCGGCGAGACCGGGACGCAGCCCGTTGGAGATGGTCAGCCCTGCGATCGGCTCATGGACCGACCCGGAGAGCACGAAGCCGATCACGCCGCCCTCGCCGAGCGCGGCCGCCGCCGTCCGGGCCAACCGCACCGCACCGAGGAACACCGTCTCGAACGCCGTCTGCCACTGGTCGTCCGTGTTGTCCGCGAGGAAGCCGGGGGCGGGTCCGCCGACGCTGACGAGGATGCCGTCGAGCCGCCCGAAACGTTCCCGCGCGGTGTCCACCAGGCGCTGGGCGGCGCTCGGGTCGGCGTTGTCGGCGGCGAGCCCCAGCACGTCCCCGCCCAGCTCGGCGGCGGCCTCCTCGACGGACTTCTCGTCCCGGCCGGTGATGATCACTTTCGCGCCGTCGGCGGCCAGCGCCCGTGCCGTGGCGTTGCCGAGGCCCCGGGTCGCTCCGGTGACGATGTAGACGCGGTCCTTCAGTCCAAGATCCATGGCCCTATCCTGCCGGGTCGTCCCCGGCCAGGTCGACAGCGGAGTTCACCAGTCCGATATGGCTGAAGGCCTGCGGGAAGTTGCCGAGCTGCCGCCCCGCCGCCACGTCGTACTCCTCAGCCAGCAGCCCCATGTCGTTGCGCAGCTGAAGCAGATGCTCGAACAGCTCCCGCGCCTCGTCCGGCCTGCCGATCCGCTCCAACGCGTCCACCAGCCAGAACGAGCAGGCGAGGAAGGCCCCCTCATCGCCCGGCAGTCCGTCCACGGAGGCGCCCTCGGTGCTGTAGCGGCGGACCAGCCCGTCGCTGCCCAGCTCGGCGCGGACCGCGTCGACCGTGCCGATCACCCGGGGGTCGTCCGGCGGCAGGAACCCGGTCCGCACGATGAGCAGCGTCGCGGCGTCCAGCTCCCGTGACCCGTAGGACTGGGTGAAGGTGTTCCGCTCGGGGTCGTACCCCTTCTCGCAGACCTCGGCGTGCACGGCGTCCCGCATGGCCCGCCACCGGTCGGCGTCGCCGGGCAGCTCCGGGTTCTCCTCCAGCGAGCGCACCGCCCGGTCGGCGGCGACCCAGGCCATCACCTTGGAGTGCACGAAGTGCCGCCGCGCGCCCCGGATCTCCCACAGCCCCTCGTCCGGCTCGCGCCAGCTCGACTCCAGGAAGCCCAGCAGGCTGAGCTGGAGGTTCCAGGCGTGCGGCTTGTCGTCGAGCCCGGCGACGCGGGCCAGCCGGAGCGCGTCGATGACCTCGCCGTACACATCGAGCTGACGCTGCCGCACGGCCGCGTTCCCGATCCGCACCGGACGGGAGTGCTCGTATCCGGCGAGCCAGGGCAGCTCCATCTCGGGGAGCCGGCGCTCGCCCGCCAGCCCGTACATGATCTGGAGGTCGGCCGGGTCCCCGGCGACGGCCCGCAGCAGCCAGTCCCGCCAGGCCTCCGCCTCCGCCAGATAGCCGGCCGAGACCATCGCCCCGAGGGTCAGCGTGGCGTCCCGCAGCCAGCAGAAGCGGTAGTCCCAGTTCCGTACGCCGCCGATCTCCTCCGGCAACGAGGTGGTCGGGGCCGCCACGATGCCGCCGGTCGGGGCGTACGTCAGCGCCTTGAGCGTGATCAGCGAACGCAGCACCGCGTCGCGGTAGGGCCCCTCGTACGTGCACCGCTCGGTCCACTTCGCCCAGTCGTGCAGCGTGTGCTTCAGCGCCTTGTGCGGGTCGATCAGCTTCGGGCGCGGCGAGTGCGAGGGGTGCCAGGTCAGTACGAACGCCACGCTCTCGCCCTCGGCGACGGTGAACGAGGAGCAGGTGCTGAACTGCTGGCCCCACGTCTTGACCGGCGGCTCGCTGCGCAGCCACACGGAGTCGGGTCCCGCGACGGCGACCCGGTGGCCGTGGGACTTGCGCACCCAGGGCACCACGGACCCGAAGTCGAAGCGCAGCCGCAGCACCGAACTCATGTCGACGGTGCCGCTGACACCCTCGACGATCCGCATCAGGTCCGGCGCCTTGTCGCGCTGCGGCATGAAGTCGACGACCTTCACCGTGCCGGTCCGCGTCTCCCAGTACGTCTCCAGGACCAGGGAGTCCTTCACATACGCACGCCGGGTACAGGTGTCCGAGGGGCCCGCTCCCTTGGGCGCGATGCGCCAGTGGCCGTTCTCCTCGGTGCCGAGCAGGGCGGCGAAGCAGGCGCCGGAATCGAAGCGGGGCAGGCAGAGCCAGTCGACGGAACCGTTCCTGCCGACGAGCGCGGCGGTCTGGAGATCGCCGATCAGGGCGTAGTCCTCGATGCGTTGGGTCACGCCTGGCGTTTTCCCGAACCGGGCGGTCGTCAACCAGCCCGTGCCCCCCGACGGGTGTGTGCCGTGAGTCTCAGGCGCTCGCCGGCTCGGGCTGCTCGGAGGTGTCGGCCGTGGCCTTCTTCTCGGCCGCGGCCTCCTCACGGTCGCGCTTCTCCCGGCGTACGAGAACGATCCACCCGACCGGGACGGCGGCGACGAACAGCCACCACTGGACGGCGTAAGCCATGTGCGGGCCGATCGAGCTGTCGTCGGGGCGGGCGATCTGCTCGGGCAGATCACCGGACGGCACGGGCTCGGTCTGCTCGATGTATCCGCCGAGGACCTTCCGGGACAGCAGCTGGGACTGCTGCTCGCTGTTGATCAGCATCACCTGCCGGTCCGGCAGTCCCGCCAGGTCCTTGATGCCGCTGCTGCCGGTCGTCTCGTCCGCCTTCAGACGGCCGGTGACGGTCACTTCGCCCCGGGGTGCGGGCGGCACGTCGGGGAAGGAGGTCTGGTTCGGCGCGGCCGGGACCCAGCCCCGGTTGACCAGGACGGTACCGCCGTCCTTGAGGTCCAGCGGGGTCAGGACGTGGACGCCGATGCGGTCGTCGTCCGAGGTCCGGCGGCGGACGACCACCTCGTGCTCGGTGTCGAACGTGCCCGTCGCGGTGACCGTCCGCCAGTAGTCCGAGCGGGGGACGGTGTGCCCGGTGGAGGTGAGGTCGGTGACGGGGACCGGCTGCGCGTCGAGGTTCCGCGAGATCAGCGCGTTCTGCTCGACCCGGTGCTCGTGCTTGTGGAACTGCCAGAAACCCAGCTCGATCATCGTCGGGATCAGCGCGAGGCCGAGCAGGGTGAGGATCACCCACTGCCGGGTCAACAGGAAGCGGTACACCCCATGACCGTACAACCGGGGCCATGGGGTGCGGCACTCAGGGGTGCTGCCGGGCAAGCCCGACAATGAGGCGAATCGTCACACTTTGTCCACGATGCCCGCCTTCCCTTCGGCGCGGGCGCAGTGGGCGCCGCAGTACCAGTGCCCGTCGGCCTCGACGCCCTGCCCGATCACCTGGACCCGGCAGTGCTCGCAGATCGGCGCCATGCGGTGGATGGCGCAGGAGAAGCAGTCGAAGATGTGCACCGCACCTTGTGCGTGCACCTCGAAGGACATGCCGTAGTCGTTTCCGCAAACCTCACAACGTGCCATGCGCCACAGGGTGGGACGCCGGGCGGCCCCGGGCGAGCGGCTGCCGGGCGAGTCGTGCCCGGTTCACTCCGATGACGCGGTCGCCTCCGGTGGCGGCGGGGACGCCTGCTGCGGAAGGACGGCCCCGTCGACGGGGGCCACATCGCGCAGCAGATGGGTGAAGGCGCTCTCCTCCAGGATCGGCGTGCCGAAGGACTTGGCCTTCTGCGTCTTGGAGGTGGCCGCGTCCGGATCGTTGGTCACCAGCAGACTCGTCAGCCGCGACACGCTGGTCGCCACATGGAGCCCGGCCTCGATCGCCCGGTCCTCCAGCAGCTCCCGGTCGATCGAGGTGTCCCCGGAGAACGCCACCCGCATCCCCTGCTTGAGCGGCTTCTCCTTCTCGTACCGCCCCGGATTGGGATACGGGCAGGCCGGCCGCTTCCGCGAGGGCCGCCAGCTGTTCGGCTGCCGCACGGCCCGATACCCGACGCGCGGGGTGACGGGGGAGTCGGACCACTCGGTCAGCGGCCGGCACTCCAGCAACGGCAGCCGCACCCCGCCCCGGGCCGCCGCGTGCAGACTCGGCCGGAACGCCTCGGCCAGCACCCGGGCGTCGTCCAGGGCGTGGTGGGCCTGCTGCTGGACGACCCCGAAGTGCGCGGCGAGGGAGGCCAGCTTGTGGTTGGGCAGCGGCAGCCGCAGCTCCTTGGCGAGCGCGATCGTGCACAGCCGCTGCTCGACCGGGGCGACCACGGAGGCCCGTGCGTACTCCCGGGCGATCATCGACCAGTCGAACGCCGCGTTGTGCGCCACGAGCACCCGGTCCGCGAGCCGCACGGACAACTCCTCGGCCACCTCGGGAAAGAGCGGAGCCCCTTCGAGCACGTCGCTCGTCAGCCCGTGGATCCAGACGGGCCCGGGGTCGCGCTCCGGGTTGACCAGCGTGTACCAGTGGTCCTCGACGTTGCCCAGGGCGTCCAGCCGGTAGACGGCGGCGGAGATTATCCGGTCGTCGCGGGCGAGGCCGGTGGTCTCCACGTCGACGACCGCGTACCCCTGGGGGTAGGCGGTCGGCCACGGTGCGGCTGTCTGGCGGTCGTCGAGCATGGTCACAGAGAATACGGGCCGGGACTGACAGGGCTCTATTCGGTGGCTCCGGGGGCCGGTCAGGGGAGGTGGACGATGCGCTCGGGCGGGAAGAGGAGGGTGCCGGTGGCGTGGGTGTTGTGGGCCAGGCGGATCGTCAGGTTCTCGCAGGAGGCGAGCGGTGTGAGGTCGTAGGGCACCGGCACCTCGCCGTAGAGCACCAGCGACTCCAGGGAGGGCAGATCGGCGAGGGGGCTCAGATCACAGGGCGGGTCGTCGACCAGGAGAATGAGGGTCCGCAGTTCGGCGAGGGGAGCTGTCCACCGCAGGTCCGTACGGGGAATCCGTATGAGGCGCAGGTGCTCCAGACCGTGCAGGGAAGGCATACGGCTGAGCTGGCGGAGATGACTGGCGCCGTACAGGGCCAACAGCCGCAGACTCCTCCATGCCTCCAGGCCCTCCAGGTTCATGTAGCGGGTCTCCCCCATGAGGTCGAGCCCGGTAACCTGTGTACAGACGGGGAGTTCGCCGATGCTCTCGACGACGAAGGGGTGGCCGAGAGTCAGGTACCGAAGGTCCGGCAGGTCCGCGAGAGGCCCGGGGTCGAGCGAGGGATGGAGCTCGACGAGGGAGAGCCACTCCACCCCTGGTCGTGCGAGAGGCTCGATGCTTCGGATCTGCGGGCAGTGGCTCAGCCCGATCTCCCTCAGCGCCGGCATGGCGGCCAGCGCGTTCACGTCCGCGATCCGGCTGTTGTCGTAGACGAAGACCCGCTCCACAGCGGGCGCGGAGGTCACGGCCGACAGATCCTGGTGATCGCCCGACACGTGCACGTTGTGCAGATCCGGAATGAGGTGCAGTGCGGAGAGCTGCGCGGCAGTTCTGACCATCGCGTGTTCTTCCACCCAGACGCGACCGGCCATCACCTCCCGGGCGTACACATCCGCGTCGAACTGCTCCCAGGCGGCGGACAGGGCGCTGGCGACCCAGCCCCGCTCGTCGCCCCGGAACTGCTTCACCAGTTCGTACGCTGACTCGGTGCCCACCGCCGCGGCGGTACGCACCACTGCGGCCGCTTCGGTCTCCGTCAGGTTGTCGATCATCGACGACAGCAGCTCCAGAGCCAGGTTGCCCACCTTGGCCAGCTCATCGATGCTCTCCTGCCCGTCCGGCGGCAGCAACCGCTCGGTCCGGGCCTCAACCTCCGCCCGAATGTTCGGGTTCAGCTCCGGAGCATGCCCCAGACTCCCCGCCGCCAGCAGCACCAGCCGGTGTCCGTGCTCCGGTTCCGCGTCCGCCCGCTTCAGCAACTCCCGCAACAGCACCGCCCGCTCGTCCGGCCGGGCGTGCCCCACCGCCATCTGGACCACGTCGTCCCACTGGTCCTCGTGCGCGTGGCGGACCAGAACGCCGAAGTCACGGGCCTCCACCGCGGCCTTCGCGCCCAGGTAGTCCTGGAAGGTGCGGTGCACGAACCCCACCGCGCCCGCGGCCGGTTCGCGCAGCAGGCCGCTGCGGTTGAGCAGATGCGCGAAGACCTGTTCGGGGTCGCCCCGGACCTGTGACATGGCCCGCAGCCAGTCCGCGATCAGGGCCACCACCTCGTCCTGCCCCGCCTCGACCAAGCCGTTACGGATCAGCCAGTACGCCAACCGCTGGAGCAGCGCCGTCTGCTCCTCGCGGGTCAGGTCGACGCCCTCAACCCCGACGATCTCGCGCTCCGTATCGCGCCGGACCAGCAGCATGTCGAGCGCCGCGTCGTACAGCTCCTTGCGCGCCCGGGGCAACTGCATCCGGCGGTCCCGGTTCAGCGCGCAGAGCAGCGCGCACATCAGCGGGTTCGTCGCGAGCAGCCCCAGGTCCCGGCGGGTGCCGACGGCCCGGCGCAGGGCGTTCTCGTACCGGTCCAGCTCGGCGTGCTCCTCCTCCGACCGGCACTCCGACTTCGCCGCGCGGTGCCAGTGGCCGATGAAGGCGCGGACGTCCTCCTGACGCATCGCCAGCAGCGTGTGCGGCTCGAAGCCGGAGCCCGACAGCCAGGTCCCGGGGACGGCGGAGGGGCGGGTCGTCACCACGTACTTGGCTCGGGGATACGCGATGATCAGGTCCTTCAGCCAGCGCTCCGTGCGCTTGCGCAGCCGGTCCGGCACCTCGTCGACCCCGTCCACCAGGACCAGCGCCCGGCCCTGCTGCAACAGCCGGTCCGCCCACCCGGCCGGGGCCGAGCCGTGCAGCGGGACACCGGCCGCGCGCAGGAAGTCCGCCGGGGCGGGCAGCGACTCCTGGGCCGTGAAGGCACGCAGTCGCAGCACGAAGGGGACGCACCGGTTCCAGCCGGTCAGCTCGTCCCCGAACGACTGCCGGGCCGCGTTCAGCGCCAGCCACTGCACCAGCGTGCTCTTCCCGGAACCGGCCGGACCGCGCAGCAGCAGTCGCTCGTGTTCGCCGAGGGCCTGCTCGATCCGGATCGTGGTCCGGACCGGATGGTCGAGGCCGTAGCGATCGGCCTCGTACTCCCCACTGACCTCAAGACCGATGTACGCCGTCTCCAGCGGCCACCCGCCCGCCGACCGCCCCAGCGTCAGCCCGAACAGCTCCACCCGGGCGTTGGCGTTCGCGATGAACTCCGCGTACCGCCCCTCGAACTCCAGGTCCGCCGCGTCCGGGCGCGGCCCCACCCGGTCCCGTACCTCCTCCACCAGCTCCCGCGTCCGCCCCGCCGCACGGACCTGCTCCACCGCCGCCCGCGCCGCGAACGACGGGTGGGCGGTCAGCTGCTCCACCAGATGCGCGCAGCAGCGGCCGAGGAGGTCCTCGTACAGATCGAGGGACCGGGCCGAGAGCCCGGCTGCGGGCGCCGACAGCTCCGCCCGTAGTCGCTCCGGAGCCAGCTCCAGCGCGAACAGCCGGTCGGTGTCCGGGACGCCGGCCGCGAACGTGTCCTGCACGGAGATGAGCGCGGCCAGCCGCTCGTGCTCGGGCAGGTCCGCGTACGACTCCGACACGCGGCCCGCGAGCACCTTCGCGAGCCGGTCCGGCTTCGGCGGGCGGGGGAGCGGACGGATCGGGTCCGGGACCAGGCCCGCGCCCGGCCGAGGGGTCAGCAGCGCCTTGGCCGCCGCGCCGACCACCGTCGTTGCCAGCCGTAACAGCGCAACCTCCGTACCGGACACGCGCGTTCCTCCCCCTCGGCGACCCGTGTCCGCAGATCCTACGACGCCGACTCTTGGCAGAAGGAGCCAAAGACTGCTGACAGCAGGTCTCGCATACTTGTGGGTAACAACCTCTAGCCCTCACCGACCGACGGCCCTACGGTGCTCGCATGGAGCCGAACCTGCCCGACGTCGTGCTGTGGTCGATACCGGCCTTCGTGCTGCTCACCGTGATCGAGATGGTCAGCTACCGCCTCCATCCGGACGAGGACGCGGCCGGATACGAGACCAAGGACGCCGCCACCAGCGTCACCATGGGGCTCGGCAGCCTGGGCTTCGACCTGCTGTGGAAGATCCCCATCCTGGCGATCTACATGGGGGTCTACGAGCTGACGCCGCTGCGGGTGCCCGTGGTGTGGTGGACCGTCCTGCTGATGCTCCTCGCGCAGGACTTCTTCTACTACTGGTCCCACCGCGGCCACCACGTGATCCGGATCCTGTGGGCCTGCCATGTGGTCCACCACTCCAGCGAGAAGTTCAACCTCACCACCGCGCTGCGCCAGCCCTGGACCTCCGCGACCGTCTGGCCCTTCTACCTGCCGCTGATCGCCTGCGGCGTGCACCCGGCGGCGCTCGCGTTCTGCCAGTCGGCCAACCTCGTCTACCAGTTCTGGGTGCACACCGAGCGGGTCGGCAAGCTCCCGCGCCCCTTCGAGTACGTCCTCAACACCCCCTCCCACCACCGAGTCCACCACGCCTCGCAGGGCGGCTACCTGGACCGCAACTACGGCGGCATCCTGATCATCTGGGACCGGATGTTCGGGTCCTTCGCGGCGGAGGTCGAGCGGCCCGTCTACGGGCTCACCAAGAACATCTCCACCCACAACCCGCTGCGCGTCGCCACCCACGAGTACGCGGCCATCGCCCGGGACGTCCGGGCCGCCGACACCTGGAGCGAGCGGGCCGGCCGGGTCTTCCGCGGCCCGGGCTGGCAGCCGGCGGCGAAGGCGGGAGCGCCTGCGCACGGTCCGACACCCGTGCCGGCCGCGGTATCCGTACCGGACCAGGCCTCCGCTCCGGAACGTGCCCTGTGACCGCCACCGCCGCCCGCCCCGGCTCCACCGGGGCCGGCGGGCGAGCCGAGCGCTTCGCCCGCCCCGTGCTCCTCGCTTTCCTCCTCGTCGCCGCGGCCGACCTGGCAGGGCTCCTCGCCGGGGCCGAGACCGTCCACCTGATCGCCAAGCCGCTGTTGATGCCGCTGCTCGCCGGGTACGCGGCCCTGCGCGGCGCACCCCGACTGCTCGTCGCGGCCCTGCTGTTCGGGTGGGGCGGCGATGTCTTCCTGCTCGCCGACAACGACCTGGCCTTCCTCGTCGGCATGGGGTCGTTCGCCGTCGGCCATGTCGGCTACCTGACACTGTTCGGGCGGGGGGAGGGGCGGAACCGAGGCGTTGGCCGCTCTCCGTCCGGTCTGGCCACCGGGGGCGGGTACGCCCTCGTCCTCGTCGTCTTCCTCGTGCTGATCTGGCCCGACCTCCCGGCGGACCTGCGGATCCCGCTCACCGGCTACAGCCTGCTGCTCACCGCCATGGCCTGGCGGGCGGGCGTGTTCGGACCGTACGCGGCGGTCGGCGGCGCGCTCTTCCTGCTCTCCGACGCCCTCATCGCCACCGGCATCGCCGAGTGGCCGCAGGCGCCCGCCCCCGACTTCTGGGTCATGCTCACCTACATCGCCGCACAGGCCCTGCTGACCCTCGGGGTGCTCGGGGTTCCCGCACAGCACAAGCCGGGGGCGTGAGCCGGGGAAGACCCGAGGGGCCCGGGAACACCCGGGCCCGGGGAAGACCCTAGGGGCCCGGGGAGAACGATCTCCCCGGGCCCCTCGGCCGTACCGCGACGTGCTGTTACCAGCGCACCGCGTCGAGCGCGTCCACCACGCCGGCTCCGTAGAAGCCGTTGTAGCTCTTGCCGCCCTCGCAGACCGCGTCGATGACGCCGTCACCGTTGATGTCGTACGGTTCGCCGCACGCCTTCGCGTCCGCCTCCAGCGTCAGCAGAGCCTTGACCGCGGCGGGCGAAGCGTAGGGGTGCTTGGACTTGATCAGCGCCACGACGCCCGCGACGTGCGGGGACGCCATCGACGTACCGGCCTTGTAGCCGAACTTGCCGCCGGGCAGCGTGGAGAGGATCAGCCCGTTGACGGCGGGCGGCTCGGGGGTCTGGTAGACCGTCGAGTCACCGCCCGGGGCCGCCACGTCGATGATGCCCTTGCCGTAGTTCGAGTACGAGGACTTCAGGCCCTTCGCACCCGTCGCGGAGACCGTCACGACGCCCGGCAGCATGGTCGGGATGTCCGGGCAGGCGCTCGGGTCGATCGTCCGGGTGACCGGCTCGGTGTCGTTCGGGCTGGTCGTGTCCTCGATCGCGTCGACCGCCAGGTCGTGGCGGGAGTTGCCCGCCGCCGCGACGTTGACCGTACCCCTGCGCTCCGCGTACTTCACGGCGCGGGTGAGCGCGTCTACCAGGGCGCCCTGGTCGGCGTCGTTCTTGCAGTTGAACAGCCACGGGTCGGTGTAGTAGCTGTTGTTGGTCACCTCGACACCGTGCTCGGCGGCCCAGAGGAACCCGCAGACGACGGCCTCGGTGTAGAAGAACCCGTCCGGGTTCGACACCTTGATGCCCGACACCTTCACGCCCGGGGCGACACCGGTGACGCCGGCGCCGTTCTTCGCGGCGGCGATGGTGCCCGCCACATGCGTGCCGTGGTCGCTCTCGCCCGCCGCCGGACGCCAGGAGCCGGCGGTGGTGTCCGGGGCGCCCGACACGCAGTTCGCCGAGGCGCGCTCGTCGAAGTTCGGGGCCAGGTCCGGGTGGGTGTCGTCGACGCCGGTGTCGATGACGGCGACCGTCACCTTCTTCGAGCCCAGCGACTTCTGGTGCGCCTTGTCCGCCTTGATCGCGGGCAGCGACCACTGGAGCGGCTCCAGCGGGTCCTCGCCGGCCTTCGCGTCCGCGGCGGCGGCCGCCGCCTGCTCGGCGGTGAGCGGCTCCGCTATCGAGCCGATGTCCTTCGTGGCCTGGGGCACGATCGGATTCGTGCGGGTGGCGCCCGCCGACTCCACGCCCCGTGCGCGGCGGATCGTTTCGCCGAAGGCCGGGTTCTGCGAGTGGACGACTATGACGCCGATCTGCTCATAGGCGATGAGGACGGTGCCGCCCGCCTTGGCGATCGCCTTCTGGACGTTCTTCACCGTGCCGTGGCCGCCCTTGACGTTGACCACGTAGGACAGCTTCGGCCCGTCGGTCCGCACGCTCGCGGCGGCCTGCTCGCCGGTGGGCGCCGCCGTGGCCGTCGCCGTCGGCAGGAAGCCGAGCGAGGCGGTCAGCGCGAGTCCGACGGGCACCGCGAGTGCGCGGGTCCGTCTGGTTGCCAGATGAGCCATGGGTTCTCCACATCATCCGTGCCGAACGACCGGACACCTGGCGTGTTCGGTCGCGTACATGACGAGTGAAGCTATCGCTGATCATCCCGGCGCATCAATGTTTACGGGCAAGTGAGTTCGAAGAGTGACCGATGCGGCCGAATGTGAACGGGTGACGCGCCGCCAACCGGCCGAACGCCGACGCCTCCGGGAAGGCGAACGAGAACGCGAAAGACGCGGTGAACCGCTTCGTCGCGCCTTCCGTGCCGTTGTCCAGGAGGTACATCACCGTCCCCGCCGGTAGAGAGGCCTCCCTTGACACCCAACGTCCCCCAGATCACCGCACCCGCGTCGCGAGGAGATTCCGTGGCTACCGATGCACCGCCGCCCCCCGAGGGCACATCGCCCACCGGGCCCGTCCAGCCCACCACCGAGGCGTTCGTCGCGGTGCAGTCGAGCCAGGAGTTCGCCGACCTGCGCCGCTCCTTCCGCTCCTTCGCCTTCCCCCTGACCATCGGCTTTGTGACCTGGTACCTGCTCTACGTCCTGCTCTGCAACTACGCGGGCGGATTCATGGCCACCAAGGTCGTCGGCAACATCAACATGGCGCTCGTCCTCGGACTCGCCCAGTTCGCCACCACCTTCCTCATCGCCTGGCTCTACTCCCGGCACGCCGCCGGCAAGCTCGACCCCAAGGCCGAGGCGATCAAGTCCCGTATGGAGGCCGACGCATGAGCGCCGCCCACGCCCTCTACCCCACCGTCCAGCTCGCCGCCACCGAGGGGGCGAGCGAGCACCGGCCGCTGATCATCACGCTGTTCGCCGCTTTCGTCGTCGCCACCCTCTTCATCACCGTGTGGGCGGGCCGCCAGACCAAGAGCGCCTCCGACTTCTACGCGGGCGGCCGCCAGTTCACCGGATTCCAGAACGGACTCGCGGTCTCCGGCGACTACATGTCCGCGGCGTCCTTCCTCGGCATCGCCGGCGCCATCGCCCTCTTCGGCTACGACGGCTTCCTGTACTCCATCGGCTTCCTCGTCGCCTGGCTCGTCGCCCTGCTCCTGGTCGCCGAACCGCTGCGCAACTCGGGCCGCTACACGATGGGCGACGTCCTCGCCTACCGGATGCGCCAGCGCCCCGTCCGTACCGCCGCCGGCACGTCCACGATCGTCGTCTCGATCTTCTACCTGCTGGCCCAGATGGCCGGTGCGGGCGTCCTCGTCTCGCTGCTGCTCGGCATCACCAGCGACGCCGGGAAGATCCTCATCGTCGCCCTGGTCGGCGTGCTCATGATCCTCTACGTCACCATCGGCGGCATGAAGGGCACCACCTGGGTGCAGATGGTCAAGGCGGTCCTGCTCATCGCCGGCACCCTGCTCATCACCTTCCTGATCCTGCTGAAGTTCAACTTCAACATCTCCGACCTGCTCGGCACCGCCGCCAGCAACAGCGGCAAGGGCGCGGCCTTCCTGGAGCCCGGCCTGAAGTACGGCGTCGACGGCGTCTCGAAGCTGGACTTCATCTCGCTCGGCGTCGCCCTGGTCCTCGGCACCGCCGGTCTGCCGCACATCCTGATCCGCTTCTACACCGTGCCCACCGCCAAGGCCGCCCGTAAGTCCGTGAACTGGGCGATCGGCATCATCGGCGCCTTCTACCTGATGACGATCGTGCTCGGCTTCGGCGCCGCCGCGATCCTCAAGCCCGGCGACATCATCGCCTCCAACAAGGCGGGCAACACCGCGGCGCCCCTTGCCGCACTGGAGATCGGCGGCGGCTCCGGATCCACCGGCGGCGCCATCCTCCTCGCGGTCATCTCCGCGGTCGCCTTCGCCACCATCCTGGCCGTCGTCGCCGGACTCACCCTCGCCTCCTCCTCGTCCTTCGCGCACGACATCTACGCCAACGTCATCCGCAAGGGACAGGCCACCGAGAAGGAGGAGGTACGCGCGGCGCGCTGGGCCACCGTCGCGATCGGCATCGTCTCCATCGCGCTCGGCGCACTCGCCCGCGACCTGAACGTCGCCGGACTCGTCGCCCTGGCCTTCGCGGTCGCGGCCTCCGCCAACCTGCCGACGATCCTCTACAGCCTCTTCTGGAAGCGCTTCACCACCCAGGGGGCCCTCTGGTCCATCTACGGAGGCCTCGCCTCCTCCGTCCTGCTGGTGCTGTTCTCGCCGGTCGTCTCCTCCAAGCCCAGCTCGATGTTCCCCGACGTCGACTTCGCCTGGTTCCCGCTGGAGAACCCCGGCCTGATCTCGATCCCGCTCGGCTTCCTCCTCGGCTGGATCGGCTCGCTGATCTCCAAGGAGAAGGCCGACTCCGACAAGTACGCCGAGCTGGAGGTCAAGTCCCTCACCGGCGTCGGAGCCCACTGAGCACACGGGAGCGGGCGCGCCCGTTCGGCCCATCACCCACCACCCGCGGCCGGGCCGCGTCGTAGAGTCCTACGACGCGGCCCGGCCGCACCTCGTGGCAAACGGGCCACGCCGTTGTCACACGTCTCACGTAGGCTCGGAAGTACGAGAAGCGAAGAAGACCGATCGCACCACCCGGGGGAGGGACCCACCGTGCTCATCGACACCTACGACCGGGTCGCCACCGACCTGCGCGTGTCACTCACCGACAAGTGCAATCTGCGCTGCACGTACTGCATGCCGGAAGAGGGTCTGCAGTGGCTCGGCAAGAGCGAGCTGCTCTCCGACGACGAGATCGTGCGCCTGATCCGTATCGCCGTCACCCGGCTCGGCATCACCGAGGTCCGCTTCACCGGCGGCGAGCCCCTGCTCCGCCCCGGCCTCGTCTCCATCGTCGAGCAGTGCGCCGCGCTCACCCCGCGCCCCCGCATGTCCCTCACGACCAACGGCATCGGACTCAAGCGGACCGCCACCGCCCTCAAGGCGGCCGGTCTCGACCGGGTCAACGTCTCGCTGGACACCCTGCGACCCGACGTCTTCAAGACCCTCACCCGCCGTGACCGCCACAAGGACGTACTGGACGGCCTGGAGGCCGCCCACGAGGCCGGGCTCACCCCGGTGAAGGTCAACTCCGTCCTGATGCCGGGGCTCAACGACGACGAGGCCCCCGAGCTGCTCGCCTGGGCCGTGGCCCACGGCTACGAGCTCCGCTTCATCGAGCAGATGCCGCTCGACGCCCAGCACGGCTGGAAGCGCGACGGCATGATCACCGCCGGCGACATCCTCGCCTCGCTGCGCACCCGCTTCACCCTCACCCCCGAGGGTGACGCGTCCCGTGGCTCCGCCCCCGCTGAACGCTGGACCGTCGACGGCGGCCCGCACCGGGTCGGCGTGATCGCCTCGGTCACCCGCCCGTTCTGCCGCGCCTGCGACCGCACCCGGCTCACCGCCGACGGCCAGGTCCGCACCTGCCTCTTCGCCCGCGAGGAGACGGATCTGCGCGGGGCGCTGCGCGGGGACGCGCCGGACGAGGAGATCGCCCAGCTCTGGCGGACGGCCATGTGGGGCAAGAAGGCGGGCTCCGGACTGGACGACCCGTCCTTCCTGCAGCCCGACCGCCCGATGTCGGCGATCGGCGGCTGACACGGAGCGACCGGCCGCCGACGCTCAGGCGTCCCGCGAGCCGGTGCTCAGGCGTCCCGGGCTCCCTCGCCCCCGGGACCGTGCTCCCAGTCCTTCAGTGCCACGACGTCCTTGAGGAAACCCCGCACATCGAGGAACGAGGACAGGTGCTCCCGGTGCTCGTCACAGGCCAGCCAGGTCTTGCGCCGCTCGGGCGTGTGCAGCTTCGGGTTGTTCCAGGCGAGCACCCACACGGCGGCGGCCCGGCAGCCCTTGGCGGAACAGAGCGGGGCACCGGTGGGACTCTCGGCGGACGTCTCGGGAAAAATCACAGGTCCCAGCCTAAAACAGGTGCCCCGGAGCCAAGTCAGGTGGATCGCAAGCCTTCTGACGCACCCCCGGCCGGAGAAAAGGCGACGCCGAGCAGCCACGGGGGGAGCTGCCCGGCGTCGGTCCGTCGCTCCGACGGGGGATGCGGAGCGCTTTCGCAGTATGTCACGGGGACCGGGGTGCGGTGCACCGGAACGTCATGATTGATCTGAGCTTTTCTTGAGCTTCGCGCAACGCCCGTGCTCAGTCGGCCTCATGTGGCGGCGGGACCCGGCCGGACGCTCCCCGCGCGTCCCCCGACTCCGTCGAACCTGCCACGGGGGCGGCCTCCAGGGCCGGGCGCATCGGCATCGGCACGAACGTCGTCGGCAGCGAAGTCGCGTTCTCCCGGCCCGCGTTGGCGATGACCACCGCCACGTACGGCAGCAGCACGCCCAGCACGAGCGCGACGATCGCCACATGCCGCTCCACGTTCCACAGCACCGCGGCCAGCACCACCGACACCGTGCGCACCGACATCGAGATCACATAACGCCGCTGCCGGCCGCGGACGTCCTCCGTCAGCCCCTGACGGGCGCCCGTGATCCGGATGACCTCCGAATCCGCGTTCTTCCGCAGCATGCTCCACCACCAGATGTCGTCGCCGGACGCTCACGGACCGGGCCGCATCCACGGTACGCCCGGCATCCGCCGGGCAGGCGACCGGGGCCCGCCCGACGGATGAGACCCGGGGTCCCCCGGACGGCCCAACCGGGCATGCGGCGCCCGGACGGCGGGCCAAGACTGGGCGGACGCGCACTCCGCGCCGTACGAGGAGGCGAAATGAGCTGGTTGTGGGCGATCATCGTGGGATTGGTGCTCGGTGTCATCGCCAGAGCGATCCTGCCGGGCAAGCAGGACATCCCGCTCTGGCTGACGGCCGTGTTCGGCATCCTCGGCAGCATCCTCGGCAACGCCGTGGCGGGCTGGATCGGTGTGGAGGACACCAAGGGCATCGACTGGATCCGCCATGTGCTCCAGCTGGCGGGCGCCGTGGCGGTCGTCGCCGTCGGCGACATGGCCTGGCAGAAGATCCGGGGCGGTCGCAGTCAGAGAACCTGACCGGTCACCGCTCCACCGAACGCCGCGGCCGGACACGCGAGGAAAGCGTGTCCGGCCGCGGCGTCGTGCCGACCGGGTCAGCCCGCCGGGCTGACCTCCACGGCCGCCAGGTTCTTCTTGCCGCGGCGCAGCACCAGCCAGCGCCCGTGCAGCAGTTCCCCGGCGTCCGGCGCGACCTCGCCGTCGACGACCTTCACGTTGTTCACGTAGGCGCCGCCCTCCTTGACCGTACGGCGGGCCCCCGACTTGCTCGGCGCGAGACCGACCTCCACCAGCAGGTCCACCAGCGGGCCCAGCTCGGCGACGGTGGCGTGCGGCACCTCGGACAGGGCGGCGCTCAGCGTCGCCTCGTCCAGCTCGGCCAGGTCGCCCTGCCCGAACAGCGCCTTCGACGCCGCGATCACGGCCGCGCACTGCTCGCCGCCGTGCACCAGCGTGGTCAGCTCCTCGGCCAGCGCCCGCTGCGCGTTGCGGGCCTGCGGCCGCTCCTCGGTCAGCCTCTCCAGCTCCTCCAGCTCCTCGCGGCTCCTGAAGCTGAGGATGCGCAGGTAGCGGGAGACGTCCCGGTCGTCCACGTTCAGCCAGAACTGGTAGAACGCGTACGGCGTCGTCATCTCCGGGTCGAGCCAGACCGCGCCGCTCTCCGACTTGCCGAACTTCGTCCCGTCCGCCTTCGTCATCAGCGGCGTCGCCAGCGCGTGCACGACCGCGCCCGGCTCCAGCCGGTGGATCAGATCGATGCCCGCGGTGAGGTTGCCCCACTGGTCGCTGCCGCCCTGCTGAAGGGTGCAGCCGTGCCGGCGGTACAGCTCCAGGAAGTCCATGCCCTGGAGCAGCTGGTAGCTGAACTCGGTGTAGCTGATGCCCTCCTGCGACTCCAGCCGCCGGGCGACCGAGTCCTTGGTGAGCATCTTGTTGACCCGGAAGTGCTTGCCGATGTCCCGCAGGAACTCGATCGCGGACATGCCCGCGGTCCAGTCCAGGTTGTTGACCATCGTCGCCGCGTTCGGGCCCTCGAAGGTGAGGAAGGGCTCGATCTGGCCCCGCAGCCGCTGCACCCAGGCGGCGATGGTCTCCGGGTCGTTCAGCGTGCGCTCGGCGGTGGGCCGCGGGTCACCGATCTGGCCCGTGGCCCCACCGACCAGCGCCAGCGGCTTCAGCCCGGCCTGCTGGAGCCGCCGCATGGTGAGCACCTGGACGAGGTGTCCCACGTGGAGGCTGGCCGCGGTCGGGTCGAAGCCGCAATAGAAGGTGACGGGACCGTCCGCGAGAGCCTTGCGCAATGCGTCCTCGTCAGTGGACTGGGCGAACAGCCCGCGCCACTTCAGCTCGTCGACGATGTCCGTCACGGTTCCGGTGCTCCTTATGACTGGTAGAGATGTACGTGATCCCTGGTAGAGATGTACGTGTCAGTCTAGGCGGGTCACACCCCCAGGCTGACCGAGCTCATGTTGAAGTCCGGGATGCGCAGCGCCGGCATCGCCGCCCGGGTGAACCAGTCGCCCCACTCGCGCGGCAGCGTCTTCTCCGTACGGCCCGCCTCCGAGGCCCGCGACAGCAGGTCCACCGGCGACTCGTTGAACCGGAAGTTGTTCACCTCACCGACCACCTCGCCGTCCTCGACCAGATAGACGCCGTCCCGGGTCAGCCCGGTCAGCAGCAGCGTCGCCGGGTCCACCTCGCGGATGTACCAGAGGCAGGTCAGCAGCAACGCCCGCCCGGTCGTCGCGGCGACCATCTCCTCCAGCGACTTCTCGCCGCCGCCCTCCAGGAGCAGGTTGTCGATGCCCGGGGCGACCGGGAGGCCGGTCAGGCCCGCCGAGTGCCGGGTCGTCGTCAGCCGCTCCAGCTTCCCGTCCCTGACCCAGTCCGTCGGGGCCAGCGGCAGCCCGTTGTCGAAGACGGAACCGCTGTCGCCGGAGGAGTGGGCGATCACGAACGGCGCCGACTCCAGACCCGGGGCGTGCGGGTCGCTGCGCAGGGTCAGCGGGAGCGGCGTGAGCTGCTCGCCCAGCCGGGTCCCGCCGCCCGGCGTCGAGAACACCGTCCGGCCCTCCACCGCGTCCCGCGCGGTCGACGACCAGAGCTGGTAGATCAGCAGGTCAGCCACCGCGGTCGGCGGCAGCAGCGTCTCGTACCGGCCGGCCGGCAGCTCGATGCGCCGCTCCGCCCAGCCCAGCCGCTGGGACAGCTCCGCGTCCATCGCCGCCGGGTCGACGTCCTTGAAGTCCCGGGTCGCCCGGCCCGCCCACGCGGAGCGCGTCCGGTCCGGGGACTTCGCGTTCAGCTCCAGCGTCCCGTTCGGCTGGTCGTGGCGCAGCCGCAGCCCCGTCGACGTCCCCACGTAGGTGGAGGTCAGCTCGTGGTTGGCGAAGCCGTACAGCTCACGGCCCCCGGAACGGGCGCGCGCGAAGGCGTCGCCGAGCGCCGGGGCGAAGTCCGCGAAGACCTCCGAGCCGGTCTCGGCGGGCGCGTCCGTGAAGTCAGGGGATGCGGGCACCCCGCTCACCAGCGGCTGCGCGTCCTCCGCCGGACCCGCGCCCCGGGCGGCGGCCTCGGCGGCGCGCACCAGCGGCTCCAGGTCGTCGGTGGTCACGGCGGACCGGGAGACGACACCGGAGGCGGTCCCCTCGGCCCCGTCCACGGTCGCGACGACGGTCAGGGTCCGCCCCCGGGTCACCCCGTTCGTGGTGAGCGCGTTGCCCGCCCAGCGCAGATTGGCGGAGGACTGCTCGTCGGCGATGACCACCAGACCGTCCGTGGTGGACAGCTCCAGAGCCCGCTCGACGATCTCGTACGGCTTGCTGACGCGGCTCATCGCCCGGCCTCCTGCGTCGTGTTGAGGATGTTGACGCCCCGGAAGAGGGCGGAGGGGCAGCCGTGCGAGACCGCCGCGACCTGGCCCGGCTGGGCCTTGCCGCAGTTGAACGCGCCGCCGAGTACGTACGTCTGCGGGCCGCCGACCTTCTCCATCGAGCCCCAGAAGTCCGTGGTCGTCGCCTGGTACGCCACATCGCGCAGCTGTCCGGCGAGCCGGCCGTTCTCGATGCGGAAGAACCGCTGCCCGGTGAACTGGAAGTTGTAGCGCTGCATGTCGATGGACCACGACCGGTCGCCGACCACGTAGATCCCGCGCTCGACCCCGCCGATCAGGTCCTCCGTGGAGAGCCCGCCCGGATCCGGCCGCAACGACACGTTCGCCATGCGCTGGACGGGGACATGGCCCGGCGAGTCCGCGAACGCGCAGCCGTTGGAGCGGCCGAGCCCGGTGAGCTTCGCGATCCGGCGGTCCAGCTGGTAGCCGACGAGCGTGCCGTCCTTCACCAGGTCCCACGACTGCGCCTCGACGCCCTCGTCGTCGTACCCGATCGTCGCGAGCCCGTGCTCGGCCGTGCGGTCGCCGGTCACGTTCATCACGGGGGAGCCGTACGCCAGCTTGCCGAGCTGGTCGAAGGTGGCGAACGAGGTCCCCGCGTACGCCGCCTCGTACCCGAGCGCCCGGTCCAGCTCCGTGGCGTGGCCGATCGACTCGTGGATCGTCAGCCACAGGTTCGACGGGTCGACGACCAGGTCGTACGCCCCCGCCTCGACGCTCGGCGCCCGCATCTTCTCCGCCAGCAGCCCGGGGATATGCTCCAGCTCGGCGTCCCAGTCCCAGCCGGTGCCGGTCAGATACTCCCAGCCCCGGCCCACCGGCGGCGCGATGGTGCGCATCGAGTCGAACTCGCCGGTCGTGCCGTCCACCGCGACGGCGGTGAACTGCGGGTGGATCCGCACCCGCTGCTGCGTGGTGACGGTGCCCGCCGTGTCCGCGTAGAACTTGTTCTCGTGCACGGCCATCAGAGACGCGTCCACATGCGCGACGCCCTCCGCGCCCAGCAGCCGCCCGCTCCACTCGGCGAGCAGCGCCGCCTTCTCCTCGTCCGGTACGGAGAAGGGGTCGACGTCGTACGCCGAGACCCAGGTCCGCTCACCGTGCGACGGCTCGTCCGCCAGCTCCACCAGCTCGTCCGAGCCGGCCGCCGCGATCACCTTCGCCGACAGCTTCGCCATCGCCACCGCCTGCGAGGCCACCTTCGCGGCCGCGTCCATCGTCAGATCGACCCCGGACGCGAACCCCCAGGCCCCGCCGTGCACCACGCGCACCGCGTACCCGAGGTCCGTGCTGTCGGACGCCCCGGCGGGCCGCGCGTCCCGCAGCCGCCAGGTGGCGCTGCGGACCCGCTCCAGCCGGAAGTCGGCGTGCGTCGCGCCGAGGGCCCGCGCTCGGGCGAGCGCCGCGTCGGCCAGCGCGCGCGACGGCAGGGCCAGGAATGACTGATCTACCTCGTGGGGCACAGGGAGTTCCCTTCTCGATACACCTCGGCAGTGAACCACGCCGGAGGGTGACCGCACCGGGGGATATCGCGGACGCGTGGGCCGGCCACGCATCGGGCGCGGACTGTAGGAACCCCACAGCACCCCGGACAAGCCACTGTCAGGGCCCGATTCCCCGATCGGAGCACGGTACCGATAGGTTTTCGACGTACCCGACCGCCCGGGAACACGCACCAGACCGCCAAGGAAAGGGTGATCCGTTGAGCCGCTCGGTTCTCGTCACCGGAGGAAACCGGGGCATCGGCCTCGCCATCGCCCGCGCCTTCGCCGACAACGGCGACCAGGTCGCGATCACCTACCGCTCCGGCGAGCCCCCTCAGGCCCTCACCGAAGCCGGTGTCCTCGCGGTCCGCTGCGACATCACCGACGCCGAACAGGTGGAGCAGGCCTACAAGGAGATCGAGGACAAGCACGGTCCCGTGGAGGTGCTCGTCGCCAACGCGGGCATCACCAAGGACCAGTTGCTGATGCGGATGTCGGAGGAGGACTTCACCTCCGTCCTCGACACCAACCTCACCGGCACCTTCCGGGTCGTCAAGCGTGCCAACCGCGGCATGCTGCGCGCCAAGAAGGGCCGCGTCGTCCTGATCTCCTCCGTCGTCGGCCTCCTCGGCTCGGCCGGTCAGGCCAACTACGCCGCCTCCAAGGCCGGGCTGGTCGGCTTCGCCCGGTCGCTGGCCCGTGAACTCGGTTCGCGGAACATCACCTTCAACGTCGTCGCCCCCGGTTTCGTCGACACCGACATGACCCAGGTGCTCACCGAGGAGCAGCGCAAGGGCATCGTGGCCCAGGTGCCGCTCGGCCGCTACGCGCGGCCCGAGGAGATCGCCGCCGCCGTGCGGTTCCTCGCCTCCGACGACGCGTCGTACATCACTGGAGCCGTCATTCCCGTTGACGGCGGATTGGGCATGGGTCACTGATCACCATGAGCGGAATTCTCGACGGCAAGCGCATCCTCATCACCGGGGTGCTGATGGAGTCGTCCATCGCGTTCCACGCCGCGAAGGTGGCCCAGGAGCAGGGCGCCGAGGTCATCCTGACGGCCTTCCCGCGTCCCACCCTGACCGAGCGCATCGCCAAGAAGCTGCCGAAGCCGGCCAAGGTCATCGAGCTGGACGTGACCAACCAGGAGCACCTGGACCGGCTGGCGGGCCTGGTCCGCGAGGAGCTCGGTTCGCTCGACGGCGTCGTCCACTCCATCGGCTTCGCGCCGCAGGACGCGCTCGGCGGCAACTTCCTCAGCACCCCGTTCGAGTCCGTCGCCACCGCGATGCACGTCTCGGCGTTCTCGCTGAAGTCGCTGGCCATGGCCTGCAAGCCGCTGATGAGCGAGGGCGGCTCGATCGTCGGCCTCACCTTCGACGCCCAGTACGCCTGGCCGCAGTACGACTGGATGGGCCCGGCCAAGGCCGCGCTGGAGGCCACCTCCCGCTACCTCGCCCGTGACCTGGGCAAGGACGGGCTGCGCTGCAACCTGATCTCCGCCGGACCGCTGCGCTCCATGGCCGCCAAGTCCATCCCGGGCTTCGAGGAGCTGGCCGACGTCTGGAACACCCGCGCCCCGCTGGCCTGGGACATGAACGACCCGGAGCCGGCCGGCCGCAGCATCGTCGCCCTGCTCTCCGACTTCTTCCCGCGCACCACGGGCGAGATCATCCACGTCGACAGCGGCGTGCACATGATGGGCGCCTGACCGCGCACTGCGTCAGCTGAACGGCCCCCGGCCGCGTCACCCCTCCCGCACACGGAGGCGGTGGCGCGACCGGGGGCCGTCGCCGTGCGTGGTCGCTCCGGTCGAAAAACCGGCCGACCCACCACAGAATAAGGAGGAACCGGACTTCTGGTCAGGCTGCGGGAGGGAGACTGCTGTGCGCCCCACGCGTCGACGAACCCGTCTCCTCCTGGCCGTACCGGTGGCCGTCGCCGCCCTCGCCGTACCCCTGGGCGTCCACGCCGCCAGGGGAGCCGACTCCGGTACGGGAACGGCGCCCCCGAAGCCCGAACCGGCCGGCTCGGAGTGCCGTACGACCGTCGAGGGCTCCCGGGTCGTCGCGTACTGCCACAACCCGTACCCCTCCGTCGACCTGGTCCGGCTGCACACCGAGTGCGACCGGTGGTGGGACGTCGACGCGGACGGCGAGGTGGTCGCGGTGGAGCCCGGCCGGACCGTACGGCTGGAGGACCGCTGCTGGAAAGAGGTCACCACCGCCTGGGTCAGCCACCGCCCCGCCCCGTTGTGAGCGAGACCCCGAGCCGCGCCGGGTGCTACACCCGGTCCGTCAGGCAGTGCAGCGCGTGGCTCGCCGCCTCGGCGGCCGCCGTCTCCGCGTCCCCGGCCCGGATCGCCTCGACCAGCCGGCCGTGGTCCATGTGGTTCTCCGGTCGCAGCTCGGGGCCCACGTCGCCGCGCAGATAGTCGCGCAGCAGATCCCCGAGGTCGGCGTAGAGCCCGGTCAGGACGTCGTTGTGCGAGGCGGCGACGACCGCCAGGTGCAGCGTCGCGTCCGCCGCCACGAACGCCTCCGCGTCACCCGACTCCCAGGCCCCCTCCCGGCGCGCCATCAACGCGTCCAGCTGCCGCAGATCCCGGTCCGTGCGCCGGACCGCCGCCAGCCGGGCCGCCGACGACTCCAGCGTCGAGCGCAGCTCCGCGACATGCCGGGGGTCGGCCGCCGCGAACCTGCGGTGCATCACCCCGGCCAGCTCGCTCGTGGCGATCACATACGTGCCGGAGCCCTGCCGGATGTCCAGCAGCCCGTTGTGCGCGAGCGCCCGCACGGCCTCTCGGACGGTGTTACGGGCCACGCCCAGCTGCTCGACCAGCTCGGGCTCGGTCGGAATCCGCGAGCCGACCGGCCACTCGCCCGAGGTGATCTGGTTCCGCAACTGGGCGATCACCTGGTCGGAGAGTGCCGAACGCCGAGGAGACGTCAGCGCCATGGTGCTCCTTGCTCGTGAGCTTGAGGTCCGGGCCGGATTCTCTCCCGCATTCTCTCAACGCGTGCGGGGGATGCCGGGCTATGGCCGGATTGGACAATCAATCATCCCATGATTCTATGATGGCTCCATGCCGGACGACGAGACGCAGACCCCGACCCTGAACCGCGAGGCCATCGCGCGCACGCCCCACGACAGCCGGGCCGGGGCGCTCCCCGGAGCCGCCGAGGGGCCCTCGCCGTGGCTGCTGCGCCTCATCGCCGTGGGGCTCGTCCTGGCCGCGCTCAACCTCCGCCCCGCCATCACCAGCCTCGGCGCCCTCCTCGAAGAGGTCCGCGAAGGGCTGCACATGAGCGGCAGCGTGGCCGGCGTCCTCACCTCCGTACCGCCCCTGTGCTTCGCCGTCTTCGGCGTCATGGCGCCGCGCCTCGCCCGCCGCTTCGGCGCGGGCGCCGTCGTCTGCGCGGGCATGGCCGCGATCGCCGTGGGCCTGGTCGTCCGCCCGTACATCGGCTCCACCGCCGGGTTCCTGGCCGCCAGCGCCCTGGCCCTGATGGGCATCGCCGTCAGCAACATCCTGATGCCGGTGATCGTCAAGCGCTGGTTCCCCGACCGCGTCGGCACCATGACCGGCCTCTACTCCATGGCCCTGGCCCTCGGCACCGCCCTGGCCGCCGCCCTCACCGTCCCCGTCACCGGGGCGCTGGGCGGCAGCTGGCAGACGGGCCTGGTCGTCTGGGCCGTGCTCGCCGCCGTCGCCGTACTGCCCTGGATCGTGCTCGTGCGCGACCGCACCCCGGCCCCCGGGCAGCCGGCGCCGGTCGCCGCGAACGCCACCGAGGCGCCGGCCCTGAAGATCACCCGCAGCCGGACCGCCTGGGGCCTCGCCTGCTTCTTCGGGCTCCAGGCCACCGCCGCGTACATCACCATGGGCTGGATGCCGCAGATCTTCCGCGACGCCGGGGTCTCCGCCGGCACGGCCGGACTCCTGCTCGCGGTCACCATGGCGATGGGCGTCCCGCTGGCCTTCGTCATCCCCCGGGTCGCCTCCCGGCTCAAGAACCAGGGCCCCATCGTCGTCGTCCTCGGTCTGTGCGGCCTGATCGGCTACAGCGGCCTCTACCTCGCGCCCGCCGCCGGAGCCTGGGCCTGGGCCCTGCTCCTCGGGGTCGCCAACTGCGCCTTCCCGCTCGCCCTCACCATGATCGGCATGCGGGCGCGGTCCGGCGCGGGTGTGGTCCGGCTCTCCGCCTTCGCCCAGTCCACCGGCTACCTGCTCTCGATCCCCGGCCCGCTGCTGGTCGGCGTGCTCTACCAGCACAGCGGCGGCTGGGGGCTGCCGATCGCCCTGATGGCGGGCCTCATGATTCCCCAGATGGTGGCCGGGATCCTCGCCGGCCGGGACCGGACGATCGAGGACGAGTGCTGAGATGCGACACTGGCCTCATGCCAGTGCTCGATCCGAATCCCCAGAACGGCCAGAAGAAGCTTCTCCTCGTGTTCGGCGCGATGCTTCTCGTCACCGTCGTCATCGGTGTCATCGCCACGATCGCCTCGCCCTGACGCCCCCGAACCCCCGAGGGTGGGGCTAGCCCCACCTTCCCCTAGGGGGCCAGGGTCAGGGTGAAGTGGGTGGATCACCGGATGGGACCGGCCGTCCCCGTTCCGTAGGTTCTTCGGTAACGACCCGATGACTTGACGGAGGCGCACATGCCGGCACCGACGCACACCAGGTCCCACCGACCGGCCGCCGACGGTGTCGAGATCCGGCTGCCCTGGTGGGCGGTCGCCCTGCCCGCCGTCGTCTTCGCCGCGCTGCTGCTGATGATCCTCAGCCCCGGACAGGCCCAGGCCGCCACCGCCGACCCCGCGCTCGGACAGCTGATCGAGCGCACCTACCAGCTGCTGTTCCGCTGAGCCGGAGCCGCCCCGGACCAGCGCGTGAACTGTCCGGACGAGCCCGTCAACACCCTGCGCCGTAGGGCGCGTTTCATGCGAAGCTGAGATGTATGAGCGTCGAGACACCTCGCAGGATCGTCCTTCTCCGGCATGCCAAGGCGGAATGGTCACAGGCTTCCGACCATGAGCGCCCGCTGGCCGAGCGCGGCCGAAAGGACGCGCCCGTCGCCGGCCGCAGGCTCGCCGATTCCGGCATCGACTTCGATCTGGCCCTCTGCTCCAGTGCCGCCAGGACACGGGAGACCTGGAAGCTGGCGGTCCATGAATTCTCCCAGCGCCCCCGGACCGTCTATGAGGAGAGGCTGTACGAGGCCTCCCTCGGCGACCTGATCGCCCTGTTCAACGAGACCCCCGACGACGTGCGCAACCTCCTGGTCATCGGCCACAACCCCGGAATGCACGGGGCCGCCGACGCCCTTTCCGGCTCGGCAGAGGGCGACACCCTGGCCCGGATGACCCGGGACGGTTTCCCCACCGCCGCCTACGCCGTGGTGGAGTTCCCCGGCTCCTGGAAGAGCGTGGAGCACGGGGCGGGCAGACTCACGGAGTACTGGACCCCGAACGACTGATCACGCGCAGAACCACTGAGCACGCGCACAGGGCCCCGGCACCACTGCGGTGCCGGGGCCCTGTGCGCGCGCTCGGACGGGTTCAGTCGACGAGCCCGTCCGCCGCCTCGACCTCTTCCCGGGTGATGCCGAGCAGATAGAGCACGGTGTCCAGGAACGGCACGTTCACCGCGGTGTGCGCCGCCTCGCGGACCAGCGGCTTGGCGTTGAACGCGACGCCGAGCCCGGCGGTGTTCAGCATGTCGAGATCGTTCGCCCCGTCCCCGATCGCCACCGTCTGGTCCAGTGGTACGCCCGCCTGCTCGGCGAAGCTGCGCAGCAGCCGGGCCTTGCCCGCCCGGTCCACCACCTCGCCGACGACCCGGCCGGTGAGCTTGCCGTCCACCACTTCCAGGGTGTTGGCCGAGGCGAAGTCCAGGCCGAGCCGCTCCTTCAGGTCGTCCGTGACCTGGGTGAAACCGCCGGAGACGACGCCGACCTGGTAGCCGAGCCGCTTCAGCGTACGGATCAGGGTGCGGGCGCCGGGGGTGAGCCGTACCTCGGTGCGGACCTTGTCCACCACCGACGCGTCCAGCCCGGCCAGCAGCGCGACCCGGGCGTGCAGCGACTGCTCGAAGTCCAGCTCGCCACGCATCGCCTGCTCGGTCACCTCGGCGACCTTGTCCTCGCAGCCCGCGTGCGCGGCGAAGAGCTCGATCACCTCGTCCTGGATCAGCGTGGAGTCGACGTCCATGACCACCAGCCGCTGGGCCCGCCGGCTCAGCCCGGCCGAGACCACCGCGACATCCACGCCGATCTCGGCGGCCTCGGTCGCGAGCGCGGTCCGCAGCTCCGCGGTCCCGGTCCCCGACACCGCGAACTCGACGGCGGTGACCGGGTACTTCGCCAGCCGGAAGATACGGTCGATGTTCCCGCCGGTCGAGGTGATGGTGGCCGCTATGGCGGCGGTCGACTCGGCGGTGAGCGGGTGCCCCAGCACCATCACATGGGAACGGCCGTCACCGCGGGGCCGGTTGTCACCGATGCCGGAGATGATCTCGGCCTGCAGCTTCAGGGAGTCGGCCCAGCTGTGCACGGTCGCCCGCAGGTCACCCTCGGTCGTCCCGCCCGCCGTGGGCGCGGTGACCAGGGCGCACAGCACGATGCGGCCACGGGTGACGACCTGCTCGATGTCCACGACGTCGACCGCGTACGCGGCGAGGGTGTCGAAGAGCCCGGCGGTGATACCGGGACGGTCCTTGCCGAAGATCTTGACCAGCAGCGTGGGTGCGTCGCTGCCCGGAGGGGGCCCGTCGCCGGTCCCGCCGACCCGACGGGGCCCGAGGGGCTCAAGGGACTCAGAGGGCTCAGAAGAGGAGGGGTGCTCAGGTGGCTGAGATGCGCTCATGGTGCTTCCACCGTATCGGTCCCGCCCTCTCCTCCGGCCGCCCGTCCCGAGTACCGGACGGAATCCCACCGGTACCGCCGACGACGCGTCCGGATCTGGCCGGTACGCGTCTTGCGCCCGGCCGCGTCGGCTGTCTCGTATCTTCCGATATCGCGTCACTGGAGATCTTCTGGGCGATAACCAACCATTCGCTCGACCTTGGTGGTGTCCGGGACCTTTTCACCCCCCCCGCTGTCGGGGTGTTCGCGCAGGTCTCCCCGCGCTCTTCACCCGCCCGACTTTCGGATCGGGGACAGGTCCTGGAATAGTTCCCCACGATGTTCAGCATCCCTAGACTCCCTGCGACGGGGGTATCACGGGGGACAACTAGTGGGGCGCGGAGTGCCGGAACTCGTACTGGAATTGAATGGCAGCACCTGGACGCTCGATCCGTCCAGGTCGTACACCCTTGGACGTGATCCGCAGGGCGACCTGACGATCGACGACGCCAGAGTGTCGTGGCGGCACGCCACGATCAGCTGGAACGGCCGGAGTTGGTCCATCGAGGACCACGGCAGCACCAACGGCACCTATGTGCAGGGCCGACGCATCCAGCAGGTGGAGCTCGGCGCCGGTTCGGTGCTGCACCTGGGCAACGCCACCGACGGGCCCCGGGTGAGCCTCAGCGCCGCCGCGGGAGCCGGCGTGGCCGGCGGCCAGGCGGCCGGCGCGCAGCAGGCCCCGGCGCACCAGCCCCACCAGCAGCCCCAGGGCGGCGCCGCGGGCTGGCACGGACAGCAGGCGCCCGCCCAGCACCAGGCGCCGGCGCACCACCAGGCCCCTGCCCAGCAGCAGGCCTGGCAGCAGCCGCAGGCCCCCCAGCAGCAGGTCCCGCACCAGCAGCCCGTGCACCAGAACGTGCCGCACCAGCAGAACCCCGGGCAGCAGGGCGGACCCGGACAGGGCGATGCCGCGGGGGCGCCGCCGGTCTACGGCGACCGCAGCCCCACCACGTTCCACCAGCTGGCCCTCGGCCGGGTCATGCGCATCGGTCGCGCGCTGGAGAACGAACTGGTCGTCTCCGACCTCCAGGTCTCCCGCCACCACGCCGAGTTCCACGCGACGCCCGACGGCCGCTTCGAGATCCGCGACCTCGGCTCGCACAACGGCACGTACGTCAACGGTCTGCCGCTCCACAAGTCCGGCTCGGCCCTCATCGGCCCGAACGACATCGTCGGCGTCGGCCACTCGACGTTCCGGCTGGTCGGCGACCGGCTGGAAGAGTTCGTCGACACCGGTGAGGTCTCCTTCTCCGCCCGCCACCTCACGGTGACGGTCGACGGCGGCAAGCAGATCCTCAAGGACGTCTCCTTCGGCGTCCCCGAGAAGTCGCTGATCGCGGTCATCGGCCCGTCCGGTTCCGGAAAGTCCACCCTGCTCAAGGCGCTCACCGGCTACCGGCCCGCCAACCAGGGTGACGTCCTCTACGACAACCGGAACCTGTACAAGCAGTTCGCCGAGCTCCGCCAGCGCATCGGTCTGGTCCCGCAGGACGACATCCTGCACAAGGAACTGACCGTCGCCAAGGCCCTCAAGTACGCGGCCAAGCTCCGCTTCCCCGCGGACACCACCGAGGCCGAGCGCCAGTCCCGGATCACCGAGGTCCTCGCCGAGCTCAAGCTCGACATCCACAAGGACAAGAAGATCACCTCGCTCTCCGGCGGCCAGCGCAAGCGCGTCTCGGTCGCCCTGGAGCTGCTCACCAAGCCGTCGCTGATCTTCCTGGACGAGCCGACCTCCGGCCTCGACCCGGGCATGGACCGCGATGTCATGCAGCTGCTGCGCGGCCTCGCCGACGACGGCCGCACCGTGCTCGTGGTCACGCACTCGGTCGCCGAGCTGGCGATCTGCGACAAGCTCCTCGTGATGGCGCCCGGCGGTTCCGTCGCCTACTTCGGTCCGCCGGAGGAGGCGCTGAACTTCTTCGGCTACACCAGCTGGGCCGACGTCTTCTCCGCCTTCGAGAACTACCGCGACTACGACTGGGCGGGCCGCTGGCGCGGTTCGCAGCACTACCAGATGTACGCCGCCGACATCGACGCGGTCGCGGCCCAGCCGGTCAACATGCCCCCGCCCCAGCAGATGAGGCCCCCGAAGGCGCAGAGCTGGGGTACACAGCTGTGGACCCTGGTGCGCCGGTACACCTCCGTGATCGCCTCCGACAAGGCCTTCCTCGGCCTGATGGTGGCGCTGCCCGCGGTGATCGGTGTGCTGGCCGCGGTCATCCCGGCGGACTTCGGGCTGGCCCCGCCCACCCCGCCGACCCAGTTCAACGGCAAGGCCGGAATGATCCTGCTGATCCTCGCGGTCGGCATCTGCCTGGCCGGATCGGCCAGCTCCGTACGAGAACTGATCAAGGAACGCGTGATCTACGAACGGGAACGGGCCACCGGCCTCTCCCGCTCGGCCTATCTGACGTCCAAGGTGATCGTCCTCGGCGTGATCACGGCCTTCCAGAGCGTCATCCTCTGCGGCATCTGCTTCGCCGTCCGTGATCTGCCGGAGGAGGGGCTGTTCATGCCTCCGGCCGTCGAGATCTGCATCTCGATCGTGGCCCTCGGGTTCACCTCGATGATGTTCGGCCTGATGATCTCCGCGATGGTCAAGACCTCCGAGATGACCATGCCCCTGCTGGTCATGTTCGCGATCGTCCAGCTGGTGTTCACCGGCGTCCTCTTCCAGGTGTACGGCACCCCCGGCCTGGAGCAGCTCACCTGGCTGATGCCGTCCCGCTGGGGCGTTGCCGCGGCCGGCAGCACGCTGGACCTGGCCCACCTGATGCCGCCGTGGGACCCGAAGAACCCGACCGACCTGGACCCGCTCTGGGAGGCCACGGCGACCCAGTGGGGGATCAACATCTTCGTGCTTCTGGTGATCGGCCTCGTCTGCGCCGTCGCGGTCGCGCGCCTGCTGCGCCGCCACGAGCCCGAGGTCATGCGCAAGTAAGGACCGGGTACGACACCGAGGCCGGCACCCCCGCGGGGGTGCCGGCCTTCGGCGTGCGTACGGCTGGTCTCGGAGAAGCGGAGACCCGGCGGATCAGTACGCGCTGTTCACGTTGTCCATGGAGCCGTAGCGGTCGGCCGCGTAGTTGCAGGCGGCGACGATGTTGGCGACCGGGTCGTACAGGTCCTTCTTGGTGCCCGCCACGTGGTAGCGGTCGAAGGTCGGCTGGATCACCTGGAGCAGACCCTTGGACGGGACGCCGTTGCGGGCGTTGATGTCCCAGTTGTTGATCGCCCAACGGTTACCGCTGGACTCACGGATGATGTTGCGGTGGATCCCCTCGTAGGAACCGGGGATGCCTTCCTTCTTCATGATCGCCATGGCCTCGCGGATCCAGCCGTCCAGGTTGTTGGCGTAGACGGGCTTGCGCGCGGTGGAGCGGTTGGCCTTCTCGGACGCGCGCTTCTTCGCGTCCGCCTTGGCCTTGGCGGCCTTCTCGGCCTTGTCCTTCGCGTCGGCGGCGGCCTTGGCCTTCGCCTCGGACGCGGCCTTCGCCTTCGCCGCCTTGGCCTTGGTCTCGGCGGCGGCCTTCGCCTTGGCGGCGTCGGCGGCCTTCACCAGCTTCTCGGCGGTGGAGTGCTGCTCGATCATGCTGTTCTGCACGGTCTTGGCCTGGGCGGTTCCCGTGGCGTTGGTGAAGGCCACGGGCGCAGCGGCGGCTGCCGCCTGCGGGGCAATCTCGGCATCGGCGTTCGACGGGACGAGCGAGAAGGTCAGGGCGGCGACGCCCAGGGCCGACACACCGGCCACGGAGATCTTCTGGACCTTGTTAAGACGACGGAGACGACTGGGAATGCGAGTCGCAGACATGTAGGGCTACCTCTTCGAATGCTCAGGTGTCCTCACGGAGGACGAGACCGGAGGCGGTGATGCGTACCTCCGTCGGGGACGAGAGCAATTCTTAGCGGCAGCAAAATGCTGTGGCAAAGGTGTGACGTACGAAGCCGGGTAGTGGAGAAGGGTCCTGTTCGCCCGAAATGACCCTCGTGCGCTCCTGCTCAAAACGCCCTTATGGGCCCACTAGGTACGTTCGTAAGTGATGTGCACCCTATGCCTGGGCTCACATCGGCCAGGTAACAGTCTCACCACTCGTTGCTGAAGCAATTCGGAGCGTTACGTTCCTCATCCGGCAGGATGAGGTGGACGTCCCCGAACTCATGCCAGAGGTACCGCTCCTGGAGCGCCGCCTCGTACCCATGGCGCAGCGCCTCGCGCCCCGCCACCGCCTCCAGCATCAGCAGATGCGAGGCCTGGGGCTCGTGCAGCCCGGTCAGCAGCCCGTCCACCACCCGCACCCCCCGCCGCGGCGTCACCACGAGGTCCGTCCACCCCTCGGCGGGCCGCACCACCCCGTCCGGGCCCACCGCCGACTCCAGCGCCCGCACGGCCGTCGTCCCCACCGCGACCACCCGCCCGCTTCCCGCCGCCCGCACGGCGTTCACCAGCCAGGCGGTCGCCGCCGGCACCGCGAACCGCTCCGGGTACGGCGGCTCGTGCGCCTCCGCCGAGGCCACCCCCGTATGCAGGGACAGCGGAGCGAACAGCACCCCCCGGCGCACCAGCTCCGCCACCAGCGGGACCGTGAAGGGACGCGCGGCGCTCGGCATCTCCGCCGAACCGCTGCCGTCCGGGGAGGGAACCGCGAACACCGTCCGGTACGCCGACAGCGGCTGATCCCGATCCGTGTACCCGTACCGAATGGGCCGCCCGTACCGCCGCAGCAGCTCCGGCACCGCCTCCGGCACCCGCGCCCACCACAGCCGGGCCCCGGCCGAGGGCCCCAGCGGATCCTCCAGCACCAGGGCCCGCCCGCCCGGCAGCCGCACCACCGTCCCCGCCGGACCCCCGCGCCGCGGCCCGGTGACACCCGCCCCGACAGGCGCCCGCAGCTCCACCGCCCACCGCCCGTCCGCACCCCGCGTCGAGAAGTGCACGACGACCCGCTCCCCGCCGACCCGCCCGTTCACCGCGGCGGGCAACGTCATGGACGTGTTCACCACCAGCACGTCACCGCGCCGCAGCTGCTCCGGCAGCTCCCGAAACGCATGGTGCGCCACGGAACGCCCCCGGGACACGAGCAGCCGCACGTCATCACGCCCCGCCCCACGCTGCTCGGCCGGCACCCGAGCCGACAAGGCGTCCGGCACCCGCAGGGCCTCCAGCGAGGTGACCCCGTCGACCGGACCGGTCCCGGCCCCGGCCGGGCGCGCGTCCAGGTCCGGAGAATCCGCGCCCGCCGCCGTCCCCGCCCCACCCGGGCCGGACGAGTCGGACGGTTCCCCGCCCGCCCCCGGCACGACGAGGGCCACGTCGCCGCTCCCGCACCGCCCCCGCGCGGTCATCGCGCACCCCCGCCCTGCCCCGCCGGCCCCTCCAGCAGGGCCGGAGCCGCGTACCGGCCGCCGGCGGGCCGCTCCCGCACCAGCCGCAGGAACGCCGGTACCACGCTCTCCGGCGACGGCCGCGGATCCGCGTCCTCCGGCACCGCCGCGGCGTACAGGTCCGTCGCCATGTCACCCGGGTCGACGGCCCACACCCGCAGCCCCGGCTCCTCCTCGCCCAGCACCGCCGCCAGCTGGTCCAGCGCCGCCTTCGACGCCCCGTAACCGCCCCACGTCGGATACGGCTCCGCCGCCGCGTCCGAGCTGACCACCACCACCGCCCCCGCCTCCGAGACCCGCAGCAGCGGCAACGCCTCCTGTACGAGACCGAGCGCCGCCACCACATTCGTCTCCAGCGCCCGCCTGAGCCCCTCCAGCGGCAGCACGTCCAGCCGTACCAGCGGCTCCGCGCCCAGCACGCTCGCGTTGCTCACCAACAGGTCGAGCCCGCCCAGCGAACCGGCCGCCGCCACCAGATCCGCCCGGTGCGCCGCATCCGTGACGTCCCCGGGGACCGCCATCACCCGCGCCCCGTACCGCTCGCGCAGCTCCCGCGCCGTCTCCTCCAGCACCCCGGCGGTCCGGGCGTCCAGCACCAGATCCCAGCCCTCCCCGGCCAGCACCTGAGCCAACGCCCGTCCCAGCCCCTTCGAACCACCCGTGATCATCGCGACCGGCATGGTGACCGTCCCCTTCGTACCCTCGGCGTCCACCGGGAGACCCCGGCGACTTCACCGTAGGAAGACCCGGCCGCACGGCGCCTCGCCCTGGAGCCGCACCCGTACCCGGCACTTCGGCGTAGGTCCCGGGAGGTCCTACGACCTCCGGCCGAGGGCTCGCCCGGCCCGGGCCTAGGCCCCCGCCCACCGGGCCCCGACCCGGGCCCGATACGACGGCCCGGCCCCCGCCGGTACGGTGATCCCATGAGTCATCGCCCACCGTCGGGCCTCGCCGCGGTGAGTGCCGCGCTGCTCGCCATGAGCCGGCACCTCGAAGTGGGCGACGTCCTGAAGACGATCGTCGCCTCCGCCCGCGAGCTGCTCGACGCCCAGTACGCGGCCCTCGGCGTCCCGGACGACCACGGCGGCTTCGCCCAGTTCGTGGTCGACGGCGTCAGCGACGAACAGTGGAAGGCCATCGGCCCGCTGCCCCGCCAGCACGGCATCCTCGCCGCGATGCTCCACCAGGCGAAGCCCGAACGCCTCGCCGACGTCCGCGAGGACCCCCGTTTCGAGGGCTGGCCCGACGCCCACCCCGACATGTCCGACTTCCTCGGCCTGCCCATCACGGACGGCGACGAGATCATCGGCGCGCTCTTCCTCGCCAACAAGATGTGCCCCAAGCCCGACGGCGGCTGCGGCTTCACCGCCGAGGACGAGGAACTGCTCTCGATCCTCGCCCAGCACGCCGCGATCGCCCTCACCAACGCCCGCCTCTACGAACGCAGCCGCGAGCTGACCATCGCCGAGGAACGCTCCCGCCTCGCCCACGAACTGCACGATGCGGTCAGCCAGAAGCTGTTCTCGCTCCGCCTCACCGCCCAGGCCGCCGCCGCCCTCGTCGACCGCGACCCCGGCCGGGCCAAGGGGGAGCTCCAGCAGGTCGCCGCCCTCGCCGCCGAAGCCGTCGACGAACTACGGGCGGCGGTCGTGGAGCTGCGACCGGCCGCCCTCGACGAGGACGGTCTGATCGCCACCCTCCGCACCCAGATCCAGGTCCTGGACCGGGCGCACACCGCAGAGGTCGCCTTCGAGAGCTGCGGAGTGCGCGCGCTGCCCGCCGCGCAGGAGGAAGCGCTGCTCCGGGTCGCCCAGGAGGCCCTCCACAACGCCCTGCGCCACTCCGGGGCCGAGCGTGTGAGCGTCACCCTGGCCCGGCGCGGCCCCGCCACCGTCCTGCGCGTCACCGACGACGGGGACGGCTTTGATCCCACCGCCGTCCGGCGGGCGGGCCGCCACCTCGGCCTCGTCTCCATGCGCCACCGGGCGAACAGCGTCGGCGGCCGACTCACCGTTGCATCGGAGCCCGGCAAGGGCGCCACGATCGAGATGGAGGTCCCCGGTGGCTGACAAGATCATCAGGGTGCTGCTGGTCGACGACCACCAGGTGGTCCGCCGCGGACTGCGCACCTTCCTGGAGATCCAGGAGGACATAGAGGTCGTCGGCGAGGCGCCCGACGGTGCGGAGGGCGTGGCCCGGACCGAGGAACTGCGCCCCGACGTCGTGCTCATGGACATCAAGATGCCCGGCACCGACGGCATCGAGGCGCTGCGCCGCCTGCGCGAGCTCGACAACCCGGCCAAGGTCCTCATCGTCACCAGCTTCACCGAACAGCGCACCGTGGTCCCCGCCCTGCGCGCCGGAGCCTCCGGTTACGTCTACAAGGACGTCGACCCCGACGCCCTGGCGGGGGCGATCCGCTCCGTCCACGCCGGACACGTCCTGCTCCAGCCCGAGGTCGCCGGCGCCCTCCTCGCCCAGGAGGACACGGGCACCGGCACGGGGCGGGGGAGCACCCTCACCGAACGGGAACGCGAGGTCCTCGGCCTCATCGCGGACGGCCGTTCGAACCGGGAGATCGCCCGGGCCCTCGTCCTCTCCGAGAAGACGGTCAAGACCCACGTCTCGAACATCCTGATGAAACTCGACCTGGCCGACCGTACCCAGGCGGCGCTGTGGGCGGTACGCCACGGAGCGGTGGGCTGACGTCGTCGGCGCCGGCGGTTCCCGTCCGGACTGAGATTCATACTGTCGGGTGTATGTCACCCGAACGGCGCATCCTTCCGGGCGGCACGGCGTTCTCCAGGGCGTGCTGCGGCGGCTTGCCGCAGCCCTTTCTAGGAGGATCCTGAAGTGAAGAACCTGAAGAAGGCCGCCGCCGTCACGATGATCGCGGGCGGGCTCATCGCCGCCGGCGCCGGTGCCGCCTCCGCCACCGGCCACAGCGGTGCCGGCGCCCACGGCGTCGCCACCAACTCCCCGGGCGTCGCCAGCGGCAACCTCGTGCAGGTTCCGGTCGCCGTCCCGGTGAACGTGGTCGGCAACACGGTCAACGTGGTGGGCCTCCTCAACCCGGCCTTCGGCAACCTGGGCCTGAACCACTGACGACCCCTGACGCCGGAAGCCCCGCTGCGCCAACTGTTCCAGCCCGCCCGGGCACCTCACCCAGCCCGTCCGGCGTTTGAGGACGGAACCGCCAAGGCGGGGCTCCCGCACTCAATGGGCTCCCCGCCCGGGGTCCTATCCCAGCCCTCCGGGCACCCACTCCAGCCCGTCCGGCGCTTGAGGACGGCCCCCCCCACGGCGGGGCTCCCGCACCAGAACAGGCCCCCGGCCCGGGGCACCGCACCCCCAGCCCGTCCGGCACCTGAGGACTAAGGGCCCGCAGCCCTACCGCCGCACCTCCCCGCCCTCCACATACGCGTTGTACGCCGCCACCAACGCCCGCCGAGCCACCCGCTCCACCGGCCGCAACGCCTCCCCCCGCGCCGCGATCTCCGACGCGCTCACCGCGCCGCCGTGCCCGTTCTCGTACGCCACCGAGACCAGCAGCCCCACCCGCTGCGCCATCTCCAGCACCCGCACCGCCCGCGGCGGATACCCGGGCGCCAGCACCTCGCGCCCCCGCTCCACCCGCGCCCGGTACGCGTCCACCGCCGCCTCCGCCACCGGCCCGGAACCGGCCACGTCCAGCCGCGACAGCACCGCCGTCGCATCCCGCAACGCCTCCGCCAGCTCCCGCTCCGCCTCGCCCAGCGACGGCACATCCGCGGGCGGCGCCTCCCTCACCGGCAGCACCCGCCAGACCACCTCGACGTGCAGATCCCCCTCCGGCCCGGCCTCGCTCACCTCCGGCACCAGCCCGTACGGCACCCCGTATGCGACCACGGCCTCCTCCGCCTCCAGCGCCCGCGCGTTGAAGTCCGGCGGACCGCTCAGCCCCAGCGGATGCCCCGGCACCGGCAGCGCCACCCGGAAACCGGTCGCCCCCAGCCCCCTCAGCCGGCCTAGCGCCAGCGTGAGCCCGACCGGCCCCGCCTCACCCGGCAACCCCTCGACGCGGTGCACCGCGTCCTCTCCGACAATCGCGAGGGCCGCCTCGTCCGGCGAGACGAGTCCCGCCAGAAGCGCGTTTCCCCAAGCGGCCAACAACCCTGAACGTGGTTCGACAAGCATGCCGACAGCCTAGGGAACGCCCGGCCCGTGCCTGCCGTACGGACCTCACGCCCGAACCACTCGCGCGGTGGCGTAGGTTTTCCCTGGGAGCCGTGCCCACCGGCACGCGACGATCGACGAGACTGCTTGGGGAGACAACGCGCCATGAGCGATGTACTGGAGCTGGTGGACGTATCCGTGGTCCGCGACGGACGCGCTCTGGTGGAAGACGTCTCCTGGTCGGTCAAGGAGGGGGAGCGCTGGGTCATCCTGGGCCCCAACGGCGCCGGCAAGACGACCCTCCTCAACCTCGCGTCCAGCTACCTCTTCCCGAGCAAGGGAACGGCGAGCGTCCTCGGCGAGAAGCTCGGCGGCGTCGGCACCGACGTCTTCGAGCTCCGCCCCCGCATCGGCATGGCGGGCGTCGCGATGGCCGACAAGCTGCCCAAGCGCCAGACCGTCCTGCAGACCGTCCTCACCGCCGCGTACGGCATGACCGCCACCTGGCACGAGAACTACGAGGCCGTCGACGAGGAGCGCGCCCGCGCCTTCCTCGACCGCCTCGGCATGACCGAGTACCTGGACCGCAAGTTCGCCACGCTCTCCGAAGGAGAGCGCAAGCGCACGCTCATCGCCCGCGCCATGATGACCGACCCCGAGCTGCTGCTCCTCGACGAGCCCGCCGCCGGGCTCGACCTCGGCGGGCGCGAGGACCTCGTCCGCCGCCTCGGCCGTCTCGCCCGTGACCCCTTCGCCCCCTCCATGATCATGGTCACCCACCATGTCGAGGAGATCGCGCCCGGCTTCACCCACGTCCTGATGATCCGCCAGGGCAAGATCCTCGCCGCCGGCCCCATGGAGACCGAGCTCAGCTCCCGCAACCTCTCCCGCTGCTTCGGCCTGCCGCTCATCGTCGAGCACACAGGCGACCGCTACACCGCCCACGGCCTCCCGCTCTCCTGACCGAAGCCGCCGCACGAGGCCATCTCACCCCGACCGGCAGGCGGTTCACCGCAGTTGACCCCCGTGCGCCCTGTCGGTGACGCACCGACAGTCCTACGATGACCATGTGGACATCGACGCATGGGTGTGGTGGCTGATCGGCGCGGTGGGACTGGGCATCCCCCTCGTCCTGACCGCGATGCCCGAATTCGGCATGTTCGCCGTCGGGGCGGTGGCCGCATCGGCCGTCGCGGCCCTCGGCGGCGGAATCGTCGCCCAAGTGCTGGTCTTCGTCCTGGTCTCGGTCGCGCTGATCGCCGTCGTGCGCCCGATCGCCGCCAGACACCGGGCCGGACAGACCGGGCAGGCCAGCGGCATCGACGCCCTGAAGGGCCGTCAAGCGGCCGTGCTGGAACGGGTATCGGCCGACGGCGGCCGCATCAAGCTCGCCGGCGAGGTCTGGTCCGCCCGTTCCTACGACCCCGACCAGGTCTTCGAGCCCGGCACCCAGGTCGATGTCATCGACATCGACGGAGCGACGGCCGTCGTCATGTGACCGAAGTGCGCACGGGGCGGGCCCACGTCTGCCAGACTCGAAGTCGATCATGTCGATCATCGGAGACCCCGGCCCGGACGGCAACCCACCGACCACCGGACACACCTGAGGACCGACCCCGATAACCGCGATCCACCGGCCAACCGAAGGGCACCAGAGACACCATGAATGCGATCGTCATCGTCCTGATCATTCTGGTGGTGCTCGTCTTCATCGCCCTGATCAAGACGATTCAGGTCATCCCGCAGGCCAGCGCCGCCATCGTGGAGCGATTCGGCCGCTACACCCGCACCCTGAACGCCGGCCTGAACATCGTCGTACCGTTCATCGACTCGATCCGCAACCGGATCGACCTCCGTGAACAGGTCGTGCCCTTCCCGCCGCAGCCGGTGATCACCCAGGACAACCTGGTCGTCAACATCGACACCGTCATCTACTACCAGGTGACCGACGCCCGCGCCGCGACCTACGAAGTGGCCAGCTACATCCAGGCGATCGAGCAGCTCACCGTCACCACCCTCCGCAACATCATCGGCGGCATGGACCTGGAGCGGACCCTCACCTCCCGCGAGGAGATCAACGCGGCCCTGCGCGGCGTCCTCGACGAGGCGACCGGCAAGTGGGGCATCCGCGTCAACCGCGTCGAGCTCAAGGCGATCGAGCCGCCCACCTCCATCCAGGACTCGATGGAGAAGCAGATGCGCGCCGACCGCGACAAGCGCGCCGCGATCCTCACCGCCGAGGGCATCCGGCAGTCCCAGATCCTCACCGCCGAGGGTGAGAAGCAGTCCGCGATCCTGCGCGCCGAGGGTGAGGCCAAGGCCGCCGCCCTGCGCGCCGAGGGTGAAGCCCAGGCCGTCCGCACGGTCTTCGAGGCCATCCACGCCGGAGACCCGGACCAGAAGCTTCTCTCGTACCAGTACCTGCAGATGCTCCCGAAGATCGCCGAGGGCGACGCCAACAAGCTCTGGATCGTGCCCAGCGAGATCGGCGACGCCCTCAAGGGCCTCAGCGGAGCCTTCGGCAACCTCGGCGGCGGCGTACCCGGCTTCAACACCGGCGGCGACGGCGGCAACGGCGGCGGCCCCAAGGGCGGCATCCCGGCCCCCGCGATGGAACGACGCGAGGAACCCCCGGTCTCCTGACCCGGAAACCCCTTCGTGCATGATCAGTGAGGCCCCTCGACCTTCACGGCGGGGAGGCGTCACTGACCACCGAAGGAGATGGCCTTGTCCATCTGGGAAATACTCGCCGTCTTCGCGGCCGGAGTCGGAGCCGGCACGATCAACACGATCGTCGGCTCCGGCACCCTGATCACCTTCCCCGTCCTGCTCGCCACCGGCCTCCCCCCGGTCACCGCGACGGTCTCCAACGCGCTGGGCCTCATCCCCGGCTCCATCAGCGGAGCCATCGGCTACCGCAGGGAACTCGCCGGCCAGCGCCGCCGGATCATCAGACTGGGCATCGGAGCCGCCATCGGCGGCCTCACCGGAGCCACGCTCCTGCTCGCCCTGCCCACCACGGCCTTCGAGACGATCGTCCCGGTCCTGGTCGCCATGGCGCTCGTCCTGGTGATCCTGCAACCACGCATCAGCAAAGCCGTGCAGCGCCGCCGTGAACACACCGGCACCGTGGCCCGCACCGACGGCGGCCCGCTCCTGTTCACCGGCCTGATGCTCGCCAGCGTCTACGGCGGCTACTTCACCGCCGCCCAGGGGATCATCTACCTCTCCCTGATGGGCATGCTGCTCGACGACACGATGCAGCGCCTCAACGCCGTCAAGAACGTCCTGGCCGCAGTCGTCAACAGCATCGCCGCGCTGTTCTTCCTCTTCGTCGCCCACTTCGACTGGACGGCCGTCGTCCTCATCGCGGTCGGCTCGGCCATCGGCGGCCAGATAGGCGCCAAGGTCGGCCGCCGCCTGAGCCCCACCGTCCTGCGCGCCCTCATCGTCGCCGTCGGCACGGTGGCCATCGTCCAGCTGCTGCTCCGCTGACAGACGGTGGGCCCGCCCCCACCGGGGACGGGCCCACCTCTACGTCATCAGGCGTACGTCGACTAAGCCGCTGCCGCCGCCCGGTCCAGCCACTCGGGCAGCTCCGCCCGGTCACCGGCCCCCATCGCCAGCAGCATCGCCTCGGCGGGGGAGGGGACGAACGGCTGCTTCAGCAACGGCATCCCCGCCTGCTCCGGCGTACGGGCCGCCTTGCGGTGGTTGTCCTCGGCGCAGGAGGCCACCGTGTTCAGCCAGGTGTCCTGCCCGCCCTGGGCACGCGGCACCACGTGGTCGACGGTGGACGCCCGCCGCCCGCAGTACGCGCACCGGTGCTGGTCCCGTATCAGCACACCCCTTCTGGACCACGGGGCCTGTCTTCGGAACGGCACCCGTACGTACCGGCAGAGCCTGATCACCCGGGGCGCCGGAATGTCCACGGCGGCACCACGCATACGGAGTTCGGGATGCGACTGCTCGACGACGGCCTTGTCCGTCAGGATCAGGACCACCGCACGGTTGAGCGTCACTGTCGACAGCGGCTCGAAGCTCGCGTTGAGAACCAGCGTGTCACGCATCCCGCCCACCTCCCGTGTGCCGCCCGCCCCCTGGCAGGCCCGGATCAACTCTGGCTGGGCAGGCCGCGATGGACAACGCAATAAAAAATGCCCTGCTCTGATCTCTCCAAGACCAGAGCAGGGCAAACAGCAGACGAACTAATCGCCGGCGGGAGCCCGGTACTCACCGATCAGCTGCGCACGCCCGAGCGTGTGGAACCGGAGGTTGAACCCGACCACCGCGGGCGAGGAATCACTGTCGATCCCGAGCTTCTCGGTGTCCACCGCGTACACGGTGAACACATACCGGTGGTTCTCGCCGGCCGGCGGCGCGGCGCCGCCGAAATCCTTCGACCCGTAGTCGTTGCGCGCCTGGACGGCGCCCTCCGGCAGCCCCTTGAACTCCCCGCTGCCCGCACCGGCCGGCAGCTCGGTCACCGACACCGGGAGGTCGAAGAGCACCCAGTGCCAGAACCCGCTGCCCGTCGGCGCGTCCGGGTCGAAGCACGTCACGGCGAAGCTCTTGGTCCCCTCGGGGAAACCCTCCCACCGCAGCTGCGGCGAAGTGTTCCCGGCCGCAAGCACCTGGGCGTCACCCAGCACGGCCCCGGGCGCGAGGTCGTCGCTCACCACGGTGAACGCCGGCACCTCCGGATGGAAGTCGTGCGGCAGCGGGGCCCTGTTCGGCTCGGTCACGTCTGGCACCTCTCCTGATCGGTTCGTCTGCCTTCCTCCCCCGACTGTAGGGGGCGTACGTACGCCCCCCCCGCTCCGGAGGGCGTACCGCCGCGCCTAGAGCCAGTTGCGCTGGCCGCCGACCTGGGCGAGCCACTGGTTGAGGTACGCCGCCCAGTCGGTCTGCTGGTAGTCGTGCAGCCCGACCTTGAACGCCCGGTAGGAGTCGCTGCCCTCGCTGAACAGCCCCGGCTTCTTGTCCATCTCCAGGACGACGTCCATCTCCCGGTCGTCGGCGACGAAGGTCAGCTCCACCTGGTTCAGCCCGCGGTACTGCGTCGGCGGGACGAACTCGATCTCCTGGTAGAACGGCAGCCGCTGACGCGTCCCCCGGATGTGGCCCCGCTCCATGTCCGCGCTGCGGAATCCGAAGCCGAGCTGCCGGAAGGCGTTGAGGATGGCCTCCTGGGCCGGCAGCGGGTGCACGTTGATGGGGTCCAGGTCACCGGAGTCCAGTGCCCGGGCGATCTCCAGCTCGGTGGTCACACCGATGTTCATGCCGCGCAGCTGCTGGCCGCCGAACATCGTGATCGGCGTCTCCCACGGGATCTCCAGACCGAACGGCACCACATGCACCGCGCCCGCCTGCACCTCGAAGGCGCCGCCGAGGTTCAGCTTGGTGAACTCGATGTCCTGCTTGGTCTCCTGGTCGCCGCTCTCCACCTCGACCCGCGCCTGGAGTCCGACGTTGAGTCCCTCGATCTGCTGGGCGACCGAACCGCCCTGGATCCGCACCTCGCCCTGGACGACCCCACCGGGGACGACATTCACCTCGGTGAGCTCGGTCTCCACCGAGGCACCGCCGGCACCCATGCTCGCGAGCAGCCGCTTGAAGCCCATAGTCACTCCTTCTTGGTTCTGACCCCTACATACGCGCCACGACGGTAGCCGGTTCCCGCCGGAGCGATCCCAGTACCCTCGGACCCCATGACCAAAAGCCCCGACCGCACTCCACTGACGCGGGACTTCTTCGCCCGCGACGTCCTGGAGGTCGCCCCCGACCTGCTGGGCCGCACCCTCGTACGCCGGGAGCCGGGGGGCACGATCGAGCTGCGCCTGACCGAGGTGGAGGCGTACGCGGGCGAGATCGACCCCGGCTCGCACGCCTTCCGAGGCCGCACCGCCCGCAACGGCGTGATGTTCGGCCCACCCGGCCACACGTACGTCTACTTCACGTACGGGATGTGGCACTGCCTCAACCTGGTCTGCGGCCCGGACGGCCACGCCAGTGGAGTCCTGCTCCGGGCCGGCGAGATCAACGTCGGCGCCCACCTGGCCCGAGACCGGCGCAGCTCGGCCCGCAACGACAAGGAACTGGCCAAAGGCCCGGCCCGTCTCGCCACCGCCCTCGACGTCGACCGCGACCTGAACGGCAGCGACCTCTTCGGCGGCCCCACCTCGGCGCTGTCCATCCTTTACGGCACCCCACCGCCCCGTGACCTCGTACGGAGCGGCCCCCGCACCGGAGTGGGCGGCGACGGAGCCCACCAGCCGTGGCGCTTCTGGATCGAGGGAGACCCCACGGTGAGCCCGTACCGCGCCCACGCTCCGCGCCGTCGGCCCAGCCGCAAGGCGACTTGACGCGCCCTCGGCGGACGCCTAATGTAGTCCGAGCCGCTTGACACGGGTACAGCTCTCGGCACAGTCCATCGGACCGGACCGAGCCACTCGAAGCGGCCACACCACTACCGACGACTCACCCTGGCGGGTGCGAATTCGGCATGCCCGTAATTCGCCCTATCAGCTCGATTATGAGCTGCCAAGAGAATCGGTTAACGTAGTGGACGCGCCGAAAGGCAAGGCCACTCCACGGGCCACCGGAAATCGAATTCGGACCGGAAACGGAACGAAAAAGAGTCTGGTAAAGTTGGAACCGCCGGAAAGGGAAAGCGCGAAAGCGAAAAACCTGGAAAGCGAAACTGCACGGCCCGCTTCGACCGGGAATCGGACACGAAAGAGTCTGATAGAGTCGGAAACGCAAGACAGCAAGACAAAGAAGTAAAACGAAGGGAAGCGCCCGGAGGGCCCCGGTGATACGGGACCGAAGGAAGCGTCCGTTCCTTGAGAACTCAACAGCGTGCCAAAAGTCAACGCCAGATATGTTGATACCCCGTCTCCGGCCGTTTTG
>NZ_BMRY01000003.1 GCF_014648875.1 Streptomyces parvus
CAAAACGGCCGGAGACGGGGTATCAACATATCTGGCGTTGACTTTTGGCACGCTGTTGAGTTCTCAAGGAACGGACGCTTCCTTCGGTCCCGTATCACCGGGGCCCTCCGGGCGCTTCCCTTCGTTTCACTTCTTTGTCTTGCTGTCTTGCGTTTCCGACTCTATCAGACTCTTTCGTGTCCGATTCCCGGTCGAAGCGGGCCGTGCAGTTTCGCTTTCCAGGTTCTTCGCTTTCGCGCTTCTCCCTTTCCGGCGAGTCCGACTCTATCAGATCCTTTCGGGCCTGATTCCCAGTCAGCGGGGTTTGTCCTCCCGGCCGTTGGGCCGTTCCGACGCTCAAACTCTAGCGGATTCTCCCGGCGGCTCATAATCGGGCCCTCGTCGTGAATTCCGGCATGCCGAAATCATCCCGAGTGGGAGATCGTGCTGAAGTTTGGTTGCCGCGTTCACGGCGGGATCGGCTGCCGCAGAACCGTTAGGCTCCGTGACAACTCGGAGAACTTTACGGATCCACCAGGGGTGTGTCAACCCTTCCCCGGTGGCCTCCCTGGTGGCCTCCGGGGAGGCCACCAGGGTCTTCAGTCCAGGTCCGTGAGCCGGCCGCCGGCGTCCGGCTGGGCGTGCTCGACCCGGCGCAGGAGGCGGACCAGGAGCTCTCCGAGGACGCCCCGCTCGTCGCCGGTCAGGTCCTGGAGCAGGTCCTCCTCGAAGTCGCTCGCCATGCGCATCGCCTCGAGCCACTTCGTACGGCCCTCGTCGGTCAGCTCGACGATGACGCGGACCCGGTTGTTTTCGTCGCGGTCGCGGGTGACGAGGCCTTCGCCGGCCATCCGGTCGATGCGGTGGGTCATGGCCGCCGGGGTGAGGCCGAGGCGCTTCGCCAGTTCGCCGGGGCCCAGCCGGTAGGGGGCTCCCGAAAGAACCAGGGTCTTCAGGACCTCCCACTCGGCGTTGCTGATGCCGAGCGCGGCGACCTGCCTCCCGTACGCGACGTTCATCCTGCGGTTCAGGCGGCCCAGTGCGGAGACGACCTGCTCGACCTGGGGATCGAGGTCGCGGAACTCGCGCTGGTAGGCGGCGATCTGTTCGTCGAGGCTCGGCTCGCTGGGGCCGGGCTCCTCGGTGCTCTCAGACATGGCGGGCAGTATGGCACGCCCTCACCACCCTTGAAGTCCTTCAGGCTGAAGTTTTCACCTTCTAAGTTTAGTGCTAAAGTCTTCGAGTCTGATTCCTTCAAGATCTTGAGGTAGGTGAGTGTGACCAGGGAGATGGGCGCAGCGCTGCGGCGGATCCAGCTGGGCAGCGCGCTGAGCGCGTTCGGGCTCGGGTTCACCGTTCCGTATCTGTACGTCTACGTGGCGCAGGTACGGGATCTGGGCGCCGGGACGGCGGGAGTCGTCCTGGCGGTCTTCGCGATGGCAGCGCTGGCCGTTCTGCCTTTCACCGGACGGGCCATCGACCGGCGGGGCCCGTTGCCCGTGCTGGTGGTGGCCTCCGCGCTGGCCTCCGTGGGCGCCGCGGCCCTCGGGTTCGCGAGCAGTGTTCCGGCCGCCGTGCTGGCCGCCGCGGTCCTGGGTGCGGGCACCGCCGTCATGCAGCCGGCTCTCGCCACGATGCTCGTGTGGTGTTCCAGCACCGCGACCCGTACGCGCGCCTTCGCCATGCAGTTCTTCCTGCAGAACCTGGGGCTCGGCCTCGGCGGACTCGTCGGCGGGCAGCTCGTGGACGTGGACCGTCCGGCGAGCTTCACGATGCTCTTCCTGATCGAGGCCGCGATGTTCGTGGTGCTCGGTGCCGTCGTCACCACGGTGCGGATGCCTCGTACGGCTTCCCTCGGCGGGGCCAGGCCCTCGGGCGACGCCGCTGCCAAGGGCGGCGGGCTGCGGGCGCTGCTCTCGCACCGGGCCATGGTGCAGCTCTGTGTGCTGGGTTTCGTGCTGTTCTTCGCCTGCTACGGGCAGTTCGAGTCCGGGCTCGCCGCGTACGGCACGGAGGCCGCCGGGATCGAGCCCTCGACCCTCGGCTTCGCGCTGGCCGCCAACACCGCGGTCATCGTCGTCGCACAGTTCGTCGTGCTGCGGCTCGTGGAGCGGCGGCGGCGCAGCCGGGTCATCGCCGCGGTCGGTCTGATCTGGGCGTTCGCCTGGATCGTGGCGGGGTATGCGGGGCTGGGCCACGGCAGCCAGGCCATGGCGACGGCCGCGTTCATCTCGACGTACGCGCTGTTCGGGCTGGGTGAGGCGATGCTGTCGCCGACCGTCGCCCCGCTGGTCGCCGATCTGGCGCCGGAGTCGATGGTCGGGCAGTACAACTCGGCGTTCGCCCTGTGCAAGCAGCTCGCGCTCGCGGTCGGTCCGGCCGTCGGCGGCCCGATGGGGGCTTCGCTGCACGGCCCGTACATCGTGACGTTCGTGCTGTTCTCGCTGGGCATCACGGTGCTCGCGCTGCGGCTGGGGCGCCGGCTCACCCCCGTACAGGATCAGCCGTCGCTGGCAGCCGTTCCCTCGCGGGTGGTGGCGGTGTCACTGCCCGAGGGTGCGGACGGGGCGGTGCCCGTCGGGAACACCGCAGCCGCTCCCGCCTCGGCTTCCCCTTCCGCCTCCGCCGGTCATTGACCGAGCCCGACCCAGCACGTCCGCCCTGCCGCCCTGTTTCACTGCGGCAGGGCGAACTCGCACCAGACCGCCTTGCCGCCGCCCGGCGTGCGACGGCTGCCCCACGAGGTGGCGATCGAGGCGATGATCGAGATCCCGCGTCCCGCCTCGTCGGCCGGTTCGGCCTGGCGGCGGCGCGGGAGGTGGTCGTCGCCGTCGGTGACCTCGATGATCAGCCGCCGGTCCGTACGGCGCAGTCCCAGGCGCATCGGCGGCGTGCCGTGCTGGAGGGAGTTCGCGACGAGCTCACTGGTGGCGAGGACGCCGAGGTCGCGGAGTTCCACGGGGAAGCGCCAGGAGGTCAGGACTCCGGTGGCGAAGGCGCGGGCGCGGGGGGCGGCCTCGATGCCGCCGAGGAGATCGAGCGCGGCGTTGTGGAACAGCTCCGCGTTCGCCCCCGTACGAGCGGGGTGCTGGACGACCAGGACCGCCACGTCGTCGTCGTGCTCGGCGGTGACGCCGAGGGAGCGGATCAGCCGGTCGCAGACCACCTGGGGTGATCCCTTGGCGCCCTCGAGGGCCCGGGCCAGGGAGGCGACGCCCTCGTCGATGTCCTCGCTGCGCCGTTCGACCAGGCCGTCCGTATAGAGGACCGCGGTCGAGCCGGGCGGCAGCGCGATGGTGCCCGAGGTGTGGACCCAGCCGCCGGTGCCGAGCGGGGGTCCGGTGGGGTCGGCGGCGCGCTGGACGGTGCCGTCCTCGTCGCGGACGAGGATCGGGAGGTGTCCGGCGGAGGCGTAGACGAGCTGCCCCTCGTTCGGATCGTGGACGGCGTAGACGCAGGTCGCGATCTGGCTGGCGTCGATCTCCGCGGCGAGGACGTCCAGCAGCTGGATCACCTCGTGCGGCGGGAGGTCGAGGCGGGCGTAGGCGCGGACGGCGGTGCGGAGCTGGCCCATGACGGCGGCGGCCCGGACCCCGCGGCCCATCACGTCGCCGATGACGAGGGCGGTGCGGCCCGCGCCGAGGGTGATGACGTCGTACCAGTCGCCGCCGACCGCGGCGTCGGTGCCGCCGGGCTGGTAGGTGGCGGCGATGCGGAGGTCGTCGGGATGTTCCAGCTCCTGCGGCAGCAGGGAGCGCTGGAGGGTGACGGCCGTTTCGCGGTGGCGGCGCTCGCTGGTGCGCAGGCGTTCGGCGGCTTCGGCGTGGTCGGTGACGTCGGCGGCGTAGACGAGGACGCCGTCCTCTCCGGCGATCGGGGTGCAGGTCACCGTGTAGGAGCCGCCCTCGGTGGTTCTGCGGGACTTGACCGTGCGGGGGGTGCCGCTGCGCAGGACCTGGTCGAGGAGTGGGAGGACGCTGAGCCGGTCGAGCTCGGGCATGGCCTCGGCGGCGGGGGCGCCGGTCGGGCGGGGGCCGAACGCGGCTTCGTACGCGTCGTTGACGTATGCGACGCGGTGGTCCGGGCCGTGGAGCAGGGCGACAGGGGCGGGCAGCCGGCCGAGGATCTCGCGGGCGGAGAGGTCGTCGAGGGCGGGCCCGGGGAGGCCCTCCGCCGCATCGGTGCCGGAAGGCTCCGGGGCGGCGTCGTCCGGCTGGGCGGGCGTGCCCTCCGGACGGGCGTACTCGGCTCGGGCGGCCGGCACGGAACTGCGGTCGTCCCGCGCGGCGGCTCGGCGCTGCGTTCCGGGGAGGCGGGCGCTCCAACGCGTGAAGTTCACGGTATTTCTGGCCTCGTGTGTCGGTCTGGTCCGCTCGGGCGGGCTGCTTCTTCTGCCGTTTCCTCGGCCGTGTTCGGGGCTCCGGCGGCCGTACCCCCGGGAAGGCGCAGCCGGGCCTCGTCGTGCTGTTGGTGCGTCGCTGCTGGTCACTGATGGTCACTGCCGACCGGGTCACTCTGTGCAGGTGTGGGCCCACCTATGGTCACACGTCCAGTGTGACCGACCGTACTGACAGTCGCCGCCGGGCCGCTCGGTGAACGGCCGTCAGCCGGCTCTCCGGCCCCACCGTCAGCTGTCGGCCCGGCCGTCCCCCGGCGGTTCTCCGGCGTCCTTCGGCGGTTCCCCGGGGCCCTTCGGGCGGCTGGGGCCGGGCAGTCCGGGGGTGCCGGAACCGCCGCCTCCCGCCGCGAGTTCGAATTCGGCGCGGGGGTGCTCCAGCGAGCCGAGGGAGACGATCTCGCGTTTGAAGAGTCCGGACAGGGTCCATTCGGCAAGGACGCGTGCCTTCCGGTTGAACGTCGGTACCCGGCTGAGGTGGTACGTACGGTGCATCAGCCAGGCGGGGTAGCCCTTGAGCTTGCGGCCGTAGACGTGGGCGACGCCCTTGTGCAGGCCGAGGGAGGCGACCGAACCGGCGTACGCGTGGCGGTACTCCGTGAGCGGCCTGCCGTCGACGGAGGCGAGGACGTTGTCGGCGAGGACCTTCGCCTGGCGCACGGCGTGCTGGGCGTTGGGGGCGGTCTCGCGGCCGGGTTCGGAGGCGGTCAGGTCGGGTACGGCCGCGGCGTCGCCGGCGGCCCAGGCGTGCGGCATGTCCTCGACGCCGAGGGTGGCGGTGCAGCGGAGCCGGCCGCGTTCGGTGAGGGGCAGGTCGGTGGCGGCCAGCAGAGGGGCCGGTTTGACGCCCGCGGTCCAGACGAGGGTGCGGGTGGGGAAGCGGGAGCCGTCGCTGAGGACGGCGACGCGGTCCTCGCAGGTGTCGAGGCGGGTCTCCAGGCGGACGTCGATGTTCCGGCTCCGGAGCTCGCCGATGGCGTAGGTGCCCATGGCCTCGCCGACCTCGGGGAGGATGCGCCCGGATGCCTCGACGAGGATCCATTTCAGGTCGGCCGGCTTGATGTTGTGGTAGTACCGCGCCGTGTAGCGGGCCATGTCCTCCAGTTCGGCCAGCGCCTCGACGCCCGCGTAGCCGCCGCCGACGAACACGAAGGTGAGAGCGGCGTCGCGGATCGCGGGGTCGCGGGTGGCGGAGGCGATGTCCATCTGTTCGATGACGTGGTTGCGCAGCCCGATGGCTTCCTCGACGGTCTTGAAACCGATGCCGAAGTCGGCGAGACCGGGGATCGGCAGGGTGCGCGAGACGGACCCGGGGGCGATGACGATCTCGTCGTACCCGATCTCCAGGGCTCCGGTGCCGTCCTCACCGGTGGCGAGGGTGGTGACGGTCGCGGTCCGTTTGGCGTGGTCGACGCGCTGGGCCTCGCCGATGACGATCGTGCAGTCCTTGAGGACCCGGCGCAGCGGCACGACGACATGGCGGGGCGAGATCGAGCCGGCCGCCGCTTCGGGGAGGAAGGGCTGGTACGTCATGTAGGGCTCGGGCGTGACGACCACGATCTCGGCGTCGCCGCTCTTCAGTCTCTGCTTCAACTTCCGCTGGAGACGCAGCGCTGTGTACATCCCGACGTAGCCGCCGCCGACGACGAGAACGCGCACACCTGGCCGGGTGCCGGGGGTCGTCCCCCGGGAATCTGGAGCCATCACCACCCCATGACGCAACGGAGTCAGTGGTTTGTCCACAGGCCCGGCAAATTGTGTGACCGGAGGACCGGCAACGGCGCTCGGGGCCCTTCGGCGGCGGGAAGCGACAGCCGTGCAGGTCAGGCGGTACGTGTGGGGTGAACGGAGGGGCTATGTTCCGGTGCCGATCGGATCGTGGTCCGATCGGGGGGCGTCCCATGCGGAACAACCCCCTTCTGAATTGACGCGGGCTCAACTATGTTCGTAACCCGTCGGGGTGTCGGGTGCGGATTTCGTATGGCTCCGCTCCCCGGCTGAAACGGCGGGAAGTCTCCGGGGGGAGACGTCATAACCGGGGGAAGTTATGCATATTCAGGATACTCATGGCCAGACTGCGCTCTCGCGCGCTTCCGAGGACACAGGACGCCTCGGCTCCGTGGGTGCGCTGGGCGTCATGAACTCGGCCGATGCTGTTCGTTCCGCGGCCGCGGTGAGTGCGGCGACGCTGAGTTCGGCCGCTGCCGGACAGGCCCCGAACGGGGCGACGACGACCGGAACGGCGACGACGGGGACCGCGGGCGCGCCGCGCTCGGCTCCCCTGCGGGTCGACGCGCAGCGCAATCTGGAGCATGTGCTGCGGGCGGCCCGCGAGGTGTTCGGGGAGCTGGGTTACGGCGCTCCGATGGAGGATGTGGCCCGTCGCGCACGCGTCGGCGTGGGCACCGTCTACCGGCGGTTCCCCAGCAAGGACGTGCTGGTGCGCCGGATAGCCGAGGAGGAGACCGCCCGGCTGACCGAGCAGGCGCGGACGGCGCTGGGGCAGGAGGAGAAGCCCTGGGCGGCGCTCTCCCGCTTCCTGCGGACGTCGGTGGCGTCGGGCGCGGGCCGGCTGCTGCCGCCCCAGGTGCTGCGGGTCGGGGTCGACGGTGAGGAGCAGCCCGGTGTTCCGGCGGCTACGCCGGAGTCGGTGGACGAGACCCGGGTTCCGCAGCAGCGGCAGGGGGTGGGTCAGGAGGAGTTCCAGGGCACCGGCCGCCGCCCCGCCGGAGGCGGTGACGGGCTGGACGGCCTCGACGAGGAGACCGGCGCGGTGGAGCTGCTGGAGGTCGTGGGGCGGCTGGTGGACCGGGCGCGGGACTCCGGTGAGCTGCGCCGGGATGTGACGGTGGCCGATGTGCTGCTGGTCATCGCCACGGCGGCTCCTTCGCTGCCGGACGCCGCTCAGCAGGCCGCGGCTTCGGCCCGGCTGCTGGACATCCTGCTGGAGGGGCTGCGGTCGCGGCCGGCGTGACCGCCGGGGCCGGCGGCCCCCGCTCGTCACGGCCCGGCCGGGGCTCGTCCGGCCGGGGCTCGTCCGGCCGGGGCCTCGTCCGACCGGTGGTCGGTGGGAGCGGTGGTCGGTGGGAGCGGTGGTCGGGTACGACCGGTGGTCGGTGCGAGCTGAGGCTCGTGCGGCCCGCTGATCACCCCGGTCCGCTCGTCCGTATCGCTCGGACGCGTCAACGGGGGGTCATTCCCCGAAAGAGGGAGCTCTAGTACTCACATTCGGGATAACGCCCCGGATGAGTGGTTGGCGGGACTGAGAGGCCAACACGATTGAGCCATGTGGCAGTCTTGGCCGGTATTCGGGTCCGAGGGTGTATACGGGGGCTTCCGCGATGAGCGGTAACGAGCAGCAGGAAGAGCCGCTCGGCGAGATCGCTGCGGCCGACAGGGACACGAAGGCGGACGGACTGTCCGCCGCGCAGGTGCCGGTCCAGGCCGTGCGCGGCCCGTCGGGCGGCGCGGCCGAGGGCGGCACCGTCCTGCCCGGCCCGTGGCCCCCCGTCGCCGAGGAGGACGCGTCCGGCGAGGAGGCCGGTACGGGCACCGGCCCGCACGCGGTTCCGCAGCAGCGCGCCGGCCGCAGCGGGGCTCCCGAGGCCGGCCCCTCCGACGCCCGGCTGATCGAGGACATGCGGGCGGGCGACGACCAGGCCTACGAGGAGCTGTTCCGGCGGCATTCGGGCGCCGTGCTCCGCTACGCCCGCAGCTGCTGCCGGGACGCGCACACCGCCGACGACCTGACGGCCGAGGTGTTCGCCCGCACGCTCCAGGCCGTACGGGGCGGAAAGGGGCCGACGGAAGCGGTCCGGGCCTATCTGATGACCGCCGTCCGCCATGTCGCCGCCGCCTGGACCAAGAGCGCCAAGCGGGAGCATCTGGTCGACGACTTCGCGGTGTTCGCCGCGCAGGCGACCCGTTCCGCCGAGATCTCCGACGACGACACCCTCGAACTCGGCGCCGACGTCCTCGCGATGCACGAGGCCGAGCAGTCGATGGCGATGCAGGCGTTCCGGAGCCTCCCGGAGCGCTGGCAGGCGGTCCTGTGGCACACGACGGTGGAGGAGGAGTCGCCGAGCGAGATCGCCCCGCTGTTCGGCCTCACCGCCAACGCCACCGCCGTGCTGGCCAGCCGTGCCCGCGAGGGGCTCAAGCAGGCGTATCTCCAGGCCCACGTCAGCCAGGCGCTCACCACCGGCGGAGACTGCGCGCAGTACGCCGACCGGCTCGGCGCCCATGCCCGGGGCGGGCTGCGGACCCGGGCCGAACGCGGGCTGCGCAAGCATCTCGACGAGTGTGCCAAGTGCCGGGTGGCCGCGGGCGAGCTGGACCATGTGAACGCGGGGATTCCGGCGCTGCTGCCCGTCGCGGTCATCGGCTGGTTCGCCGCCGGGTTCTCGCTCAAGGCCGCGGGTGTCGTGGCCGGCGGTGCGGCCGGGGCCGCCGGGGCGGGTGCCGCCGCCGCGGCCACCGGGTCCGGTTCCACCGGCGGGGCCGCCGGGGGTGCGGCGGCATCCGAAGGGCTCGGCGCGCCCGCCAAGGCGGGGATCGCCGCCGCCGTGGCGGTGGCCGCCGCGGCCGGTCTGGTCTGGGCACTCGTCGGCGACGACCAGCCGAAGCCGGAGCCCAAGCCAGTCGCGAAGCCCCCGGCCGTGGCGCCCGCGGTGCCGGCGCCGGAGCCTCCGCCGCCGTCCCCGAAACCTGCTCCGAAGCCGCCGGCCGCACCCGCGCCCCCGGCGCCGTCCCCGTCCGAGCCGGCGCCGAAGCCGACGCCCACGCCGAGCCCCACGCCCTCGCCCGAGCCGCCGCCGAAGCCCGCGCCCCCGGCGCCGAGCCCGCCGCCGTCCCCGAAGCCGACGCCGAAACCGCCCGAGCCCGCACCGCCGCCGCCCGCCCCGGAGGTGTACCAGGTCAGCGAGTTGGCGTATTCCGTGTTCGGCGACCACACCGAGCCGGAAGTGGCGATGGGCCGGAGCAGTTGGATCTGGCAGCGGTCGAACGTGTCGATCGCCTCCACCCGTTACGCACACGGGGTGACCGTGCACTCCCGCTCCTCGGTGACCATCGAGCTGAACCGGCCGTGCACGCGTTACGAGGCCATGGTCGGGGTGGACGACATGACGCTCGGGCTCGGCGCGGTGCGGTTCTCCGTGTTCAACGGGGACGGGGTCCGGCTGTGGCGCTCCCCGGTGATGGAGGGCGGCGAGCCCGCCGTCCCGGTGAGCGTGGGCATCGCGGGCCAGTCCTCGATCCGCCTCGTGGTGGAGCCGGAGGGGCCGATGGGCGGGGTGGCCCTGGCCGACTGGGCGGAGTCCCGGATCAGCTGCGCCTGAGCCGTACGCGCGCCGCACCTCCTCGACGGCGGATTCCGGTCAGGGCTGGAGTGTGCGCCGGGCGGGGATCACTCCGCCCGCGACCGCGCGCTGGCGCGGGGCCGCCGTGCCCGTCCAGCAGGTGCCGCGGCGGGTCACCAGGCGGCGCAGCCACAGTTCGGTGGAGGCCAGGTCCGCCAGGCCGTCCAGGGGCAGCGGTTCGCCCTCGGACGCGGCTCGCAGGGCCTTGCGGACCACCCGGGCCTCGACCAGGCCCGCGTCCGCCAGCAGCGGGGCGTCGAACAGGGCCATCAGCTCGGGCAGCGCGGTGCGCAGGCCGGTCCGGGTGACGGCGGTGGAGGTGGCCTGGGAGGGCGTGCCCCAGCCGGGCGGCAGATCGTGGATGCCCGCCCCGCCGAGCACCCGGCGCAGGATCGCGGCCCGTGCGCCGGGCTGGACGCGCAGCGACTCGGGCAGGGCGCGGGCCGCCCGGACGACCTGGTTGTCGAGGAACGGGGCGTGCAGCCGCTGGCTGCGGATCTCGGCCGCCTGCTCCAGGATGCGGTGATCGGCGGCGGCGCGGGCGAGGGTGGCGCGGGCGCGGGCCTCGCCGGGGCGCTGCACGGAGGTGGGGCGGATCGCCGCCTCCTGGAGACGAACCGATACTTCGGCCAGTGCTTCCCCCGTCAGCCAGCGCGCCGCCGGCCCCGGGCGCGACCAGGCGAGGGCCGCGAGCGAGGCGTCGGCGGGGGTGGCGAGGTCGGGGGCGTGACGGTTGGCGTCGGGGAGGAGCCCGGCGGCGGACTCCAGGCCGGTGCGGTACGACGTACGGGCCAGGCGGCGCGCGGCGCGGTAGACCGTGAGCGGGACGAACAGCGAGTGCGCCGTGGGGCCTTCGGCCTTGGTGAGGGCGGCGACGGGGCGCAGGAGGTGGCGTCTGCGCCGGTCCATCAGGAGGTCGGCGAGGCGGGCCGGGTGGGCGTCCAGGACCTGCCGGGCCCCGGTCCCGACGAGGTGGTCGGCGCTGCCGGCGGAGAGCCGGCGGCGGTGGCGTTCGGCGAGGACGAGGGAGGGTGCCGGTTCGTCGGTGAGCGCGCCGGTCTCCAACGAGGCGTACGGCAGGGCCTCTTCGCCCGCCGCGACGACGACGTGGTGCAGGCGCGGGTTGGCGGCGATGGAGCGGGCCCGCTCCATCTCGTCCTCGTTGCCGCGGGTGGTGAGGTCGTTGAAGGTGACGGCGAGGAGCCGCTCCCCCGCGCCGGTGCCGTGGCCGAGGAGGGTGCCGGGCAGTCCGGGCAGTCCGGAGGCGAGCAGGGCGAGGGTGGCGGACGCGCTGCCTCCGGAGAGGTCGGCGCCGATGCCCGCGACGGGTCCGCCCCGGGCCGCGCGGCGGTCGGCGGGGCCCATGCCGGGGACGGGACCCGGGTCCGGCGGCATGCTCTCCGGCGCGTGGCGCGGGGCCGTGAGCCGGGCGCGTACGGCTTCGACGAGCGCGTCCCGTACCCCCTCCACCGCGTGCACCGGGTCGGCCTGGGGTGCGGCGACGGCGAGCGAGGCGACGGCCTCGTACCCGGTGATCTCCCGCGAGCCCTCGCGGAGGATCAGCGCGTGGCCCGGCGGGACCCGCCGCACGCCCTCGTACGGCGTGCCGTCTCCGAGGGCCTCGGGGGTCTCCGGGCAGGCGAGCAGGGCGGCGAGGTGCCCGATGTCGAGCTGGGCCTCGATGAGGTCGGCGAGCGGCAGGGCGGCGGTGGCGTAGGCGGTGCCGCCGGCCCAGGGGGTGTGGAAGACGGGCCGGGCTCCGGCGAGGTCGCCCGCGACGGTGATGCGGCGGCCGATCTGGACGACGGCGGTGTAACTGCCGGGCCAGGCCGTGAGATGGCGCATCGCGCCGCCGCGTGCGGCGAGCAGCCCGACGCGCAGCTGTTCGTCGGTGGCGCCGCAGCAGCCGAGGACCGCGAGGCGGGCGGTGGGGGCGCCTTCGGGGGTCGCGACGCCGATGACGCGGATCTCGTCGGGGCGCCAGTCGCCGACCGCCCACAGCGGATCCGGGTCGCCCCACAGGAGTTGGGAGCCCACGGGGTGAACCGTGCGCCCCTCTCCGCCGTTTCCGACGGTGCCGAAGCTCGCGGCGATACTGCTCCATCCCACCAACCAACGCATCGCCGCCTCCACAGGCTGTGGACAAACGGCGCACGAGATGAGCGAAAACGCCGCTGCGGGACATGCTGCCACGACAACGCCGCAGGAGAGGGTGTACGGGCAGCGCACGCCGGAAGAGCATGCGCCCCTGGCAAAGGCCCGACGCGGTCTTCACCGCGGCGACAGCAACGGAACTGCCGGTTCCGGGAGTTGTCGAGGCCGGGCCGTGCGGTCACCGCGCCGCCCCGGCCCGCTCCCCGAGGCAGGGGAGGGGCCGGCGCCGCCCGGAAACAGCGGCGATATCCGGCCATAGTCGGACCGTTGGCCAGACCCTGACCGGACCGTCGCTATTCGGCCATTCTCTCGAAGTGTCGCCCTGCGCGCATACCGCGCCGCGCCCCCCTGGCGACTCCTCCACGCACAGTCCGGGAGGTGGGCCTCACCTCCCGGACCGGTCCGCCGCCCGCGGGGAATGGAGCGGCGGTTTCCCCCAGCCCACTGAGTCCAGTGCAGCGGGCCGACCCACGCAGGACTCAGCCAAGCGCCACGCGACGGGACGGGCCAGAGCGCACGGCCGGGCGCACGGCCACACACCGGGAGCACGCCGCACCCCGGCCCGTAACCCCCGCCCCGAACACCCGGACCGCCCGCACGGACAACAATCCCGCCATCCGGACGTCTGCCCCTTAACGGTAGGGATAGGGAGAACTACGCTGTGTTCACTGGTGTTCTCGACAGGGGGCATATTCCTCGGGGCTCGGCCACATGCGTGTGCAGGCGGAGTACGAGGGTTCGAACCTGGGGAGGCATCGGTACGAATGCCGCGCGCCGTCCTCGGTGACGCGGCGGCCGTCTGTGTGTCGAGGGGTGGCGCATGTCCAGGGAGCAACGCGGGCCGAACGAGAAGCTCGGCACGGTTCTCGCCCTCGCGGGAATCAGCAACGCCGGGCTCGCCCGGCGGGTCAACGACCTCGGAGCACAGCGCGGTCTGACACTTCGCTACGACAAGACCTCGGTGGCCCGGTGGGTCGCCAAGGGGATGGTGCCGCAGGGCGCGGCGCCGCATCTCATCGCCGCGGCGATCGGGGCCAAGCTCGGCCGCCCGGTGCCGCTGCACGAGATCGGCCTCGCCGACGCGGACCCGGCCCCCGAGGTCGGTCTCGCCTTCCCCCGGGACGTGGGCGAGGCGGTCCGGTCGGCGACCGAGCTGTACCGGCTGGATCTGGCCGGGCGGCGGGGCGGCGGCGGGATCTGGCAGTCCCTGGCGGGATCCTTCTCGGTGAGCGCCTACGCGACGCCCGCTTCCCGCTGGCTGATAACCCCCGCCGACCCGTCGGTGGCCCGGGACCCGACGGCGGCGCAGGCGGCGGTCCTCGGAGCGCGCGGTGGCGGATCCGAAGGCCCCGGCACGGCCGGAACCCAGGGGCCGGGGGCCGCACCGGACGCCCGGGGCGCACACATCCTCCACACCGGCGGCACGGCGGGCTCCGTCCCCGTACAGCCGGGGCCCGAGTCCGCGGCGGACGCCTCGCCGCTGCGGGTCGGCCACAGCGATGTGTCGAAGCTGCGCGAGGCGGCCCAGGACGCCCGGCGCTGGGACTCCAAGTACGGCGGCGGCGACTGGCGTTCCTCCATGGTTCCCGAGTGCTTACGCGTCGACGCCGCACCCCTGCTCCTCGGCTCGTACACCGACGAGGTCGGACGGGCCCTGTTCGGCGCCTCCGCCGAGCTGACCCGGCTGGCCGGCTGGATGGCCTTCGACACCGGCCAGCAGGAGGCCGCCCAGCGCTACTACATCCAGGCCCTGCGCCTGGCCCGGGCCGCCGCCGACGTCCCGCTCGGCGGCTATGTCCTCGCCTCGATGTCCCTCCAGGCGACCTACCGCGGCTTCGCCGACGAGGGCGTCGACCTCGCCCAGGCCGCCGTCGAGCGCAACCGGGGTCTCGCCACCGCCCGCACCATGAGCTTCTTCCGGCTGGTGGAGGCCCGCGCCCATGCGAAGGCCGGCGACGCACCGGCCGCGGGGGCCGCGCTCAAGGGCGCCGAGAGCTGGCTGGAGCGGTCCCGGGCGGGCGACGCCGATCCGTCCTGGCTCGGCTTCTACGGCTACGACCGGTTCGCCGCCGACGCCGCCGAGTGCTACCGGGACCTGAAGGCCCCCCGCCAGGTGCGGCGCTTCACCGAGCAGGCGCTGTCCCGGCCGACCGAGGAGTTCGTCCGCAGCCACGGACTGCGGCTCGTCGTCTCCGCCGTCGCCGAGCTGGAGTCGGGCAATCTGGACGCGGCCTGCGCCGCGGGCACCCGGGCGGTGGAGGTCGCGGGCCGGATCTCCTCGGCCCGCACCACGGAGTACGTCCGCGATCTGCTGCACCGCCTGGAGCCGTACGGGGACGAGCCCCGCGTCGCGGAGCTGCGCGAGCGGGCCCGCCCGCTGCTGGTCTCCCAGGCCTGAACGGGACGCACACTCCGCCCACCGGGCAGGTGCCGGGCGGAGTGTGCGCCACGCCCTGCCCATCTCGGGTTTGAGCCGGTTGTCAGTGGGTCAGTGCACTATCGGGGTGGGAGGTGGCGTGATGATGACGCACGCGGCGTACGACTGCGATGTGCTGGTGATCGGCGGCGGGATCGTCGGTCTGTCGACCGCGTATGCGCTGACCCGGGCGGCTCCGGGCACCCGGGTCACGGTCCTGGAGAAGGAGCGCGGCCCCGCCCGCCACCAGACCGGCCGCAACAGCGGCGTGATCCACAGCGGCATCTACTACCGCCCCGGCTCCCTCAAGGCGCGGTACGCGCTGCGCGGCTCGGCGGAGCTCGCGGACTTCTGCGCGGAGCACGGAATCGCCCACGCCACCACCGGCAAGCTGATCGTCGCCACCGAGCGCTCCGAGCTGCCCCGGCTGCACGCCCTGGTGCAGCGCGGCCGCGAGCACGGGCTGCCCGTGCGGGAGCTGGGCCCGGCCCAGATCGCGGAGCACGAGCCGGAGGTCCGGGGCCTGGCGGCGATCCGGGTCGGCACGACGGGCGTCTGCGACTTCACCGCCGTGGCCACCCGCTTCGCGACCGAGGTCACGGCGGCGGGCGGCATCGTGCGGTACGGGGCGGAGGTCACCGCGATAGACCGGCGCCCCTGGGGCGTCGCGGTGCGCACGGCGGACGGCCTGGTAGTCCGGGCCCGGGTGCTCGTCAACTGCGCGGGGCTGCACTGCGACCGGGTGGCCCGCCTCGCCGGGGACGACCCGGGGGTGCGGATCGTGCCGTTCCGGGGTGAGTACTACGCGCTGGCCCGCCCCGAGCTGGTGCGCGGTCTGGTCTACCCGGTGCCGGACCCGGCGTTCCCCTTCCTCGGCGTCCACCTCACCCGGGGCTTCGACGGCTCCGTCCACGTCGGGCCGAACGCGGTCCCCGCCCTGGCCCGCGAGGGATACACCTGGCCCCAGGTCCGCCCCGCCGAACTGCTGTCCACGCTGAGCTGGCCGGGCACCTGGCAGATCGCCCGCCGCCACTGGCGTTACGGGGCGGGCGAGGTGCACCGCTCGCTGTCCCGGTCCGCGTTCACCCGGGCCGTCCAGCGGCTGCTGCCCGCCGTCACCGAGGACGATCTGCGCCCGTCGCCCGCCGGGGTGCGGGCCCAGGCGGTGCTGCGGGACGGCACGCTGGTCGACGACTTCCTGATCCGCGAGGCCCCGCACACCGTGCATGTGCTCAACGCCCCGTCGCCCGCCGCGACGGCGTGCCTGCCCATCGGACGGGAGGTGGCGCGGCTCGCGCTGCGCCGGGCTCGGGGGACGGGGTGGAAGCCGCCCGCCGTAGAATCCGGTCATTGTGTCTGAGCAGCCCCTGAACCCCACGCCCGCCGGATCCCACGACGCCGACGTCACATCCGACGCCACGTCCGACCCCTCGGCCGCCGACGAAGCCGCCGCGCTGCGGGCCGCCTCCTTCGAGCGGGCGCGCCGGCTGCGCATGGAGCCGCGCTTCCCCGGCGGCCCCGCCGCCGACCCGGCCGGTTCGCACCACGAGCGCCGGATCCGCAGCTTCCAGCCGCGCCGCAGCCGGGTCACCACCGGCCAGCAGGAGTCCCTGGAGCGGCTGTGGCCCACGTGGGGCCTGGACATCGACGGCAAGCGGGTCCTCGATCTGGCCGAGCTGTTCGACGGGCTGCCCGTGGTCCTGGAGATCGGCTTCGGCATGGGCGAGGCCACCGCGCAGATGGCGGCCGACGACCCGGGCACCGGCATCCTCGCGGTCGACGTCCACACCCCCGGCCAGGGCAATCTGCTGGGCCTCGCGGACAAGGCCGGCTCGACGAACGTACGGGTGGCCAACGGCGACGCGGTCATCCTGCTGCGCGAGATGCTGGCCCCCGAGTCCCTCGACGGCCTGCGGGTCTACTTCCCCGACCCGTGGCCCAAGGCCCGGCACCACAAGCGGCGGCTCATCCAGCCCGAGTTCCTGGACCTGGTGGCCCCGGTGCTGAAGCCCGGCGCGATCGTCCACTGCGCCACGGACTGGGAGCCGTACGCCGAGCAGATGCTGGAGGTGCTCACCGCGCACCCCCGCTTCGAGAACACCGCGGCCGACGGCGGCTACGCCCCGCGTCCCGCGTTCCGGCCGCTCACCCGCTTCGAGGGTCAGGGCCTGGACAAGGGCCACGTCGTCCACGACCTGCTGTTCGCCCGCGTCTGACGCACCGGCCGGCAGCCGGGCGCCGTGCCTCACGCACCGGCCGGCAGCCGGGCGCCGTGCCTCACGCACCGGCCGGCAGCCGGGCGCCGCGTCTCACGCACCGGCCGGCAGCCGGGCGATGGCCGGATGCGCCGTCGCCGGGTGTCAGTGCTCCTCGTTAGGGTCGAGAGGTGTCCGACCCCTCCACACAACCCCAGCAGGCGCACCCCGCCGTCCCGGTCCTCCACGAGCAGCGGCTCGACGAGGTCTTGGGCTCCGCGCCGGAGCACGGCCGGGCGCGTTACCGGCCGCGCCGCGTCGGCATGGTGTGGCGCAGCAAGGTGTTCCGCGCCGGAGCCGTGATCGTGGCGCTCCTGCTGTGCGGGCTGCTGATCCTGGCTCTCGTCCGCGAACAGACCGGCCCGGAGGGGTTCCTCGTCGGTCTGGGCCTGGCGGTGCTGCCGGTCCCGCTGCTGATGGCGGCGTTCCGCTGGCTGGATCGGGTCGAGCCGGGCCCCTGGCGGAATCTGATCTTCTCCTTCGCCTGGGGCGCGTGCGCCGCCGCGCTCGTCGCGATCATCGCCAACTCCTTCGCGACGCGCTGGATAGCCACCGCGACGGCCGACCCGGCGAGCGCCGACACCCTGGGGGCGACGGTGATCGCCCCTGTCGTCGAGGAGAGCGCGAAGGCGGCGGCCGTGCTGCTGATCTTCCTGTTCCGCAGACGGGAGTTCAGCGGGGTGGTGGACGGCATCGTCGTCGCCGGCTTCACCGCGACGGGCTTCGCGTTCACCGAGAACATCCTCTATCTGGGCAACGCCTTCGGCGAGGACCAGCAGCTCGGCAGCTCCGGGTTCGCCTCGGTGACGGCCGGGACGTTCTTCGTCCGGATCGTCATGTCGCCGTTCGCGCACCCCCTGTTCACGGTGCTCACCGGCCTCGGCTTCGGCTTCGCGGCCGTCAGCGCCCGCCGCCACCGGGTCCGCCGGATCGCCCTGCCGTTGCTGGGTCTGCTGCTGGCGATGGGGCTGCACGCCCTGTGGAACGGCTCGTCGGCCTTCGGCCCGTACGGCTTCTACGCGGTGTACGGGATCGTCATGGTCCCGGCGTTCGGCCTGGTGACCTGGCTGGCGATCTGGTCGCGCCAGCGGGAGCTGCGCACGCTCGCCGCCGAGCTGCCCGCGTACGCCGCGGCCGGCTGGCTCACCCCCGCCGAGCCGTCGGCGCTCTCCTCCATGCGGGCTCGGGGCATGGCCCGCGATCTGGCCCGCCACTGGCAGCAGGACCGGGCCCGGGGGCGGGCGGCGGCCCGCGCGGTCGCGGAGTACGAGTCGTTCGCGACGTCGCTCGCGGGTCTGCGCCGCCGGGCCCGCCACGGCGCGGTGGGCCCGGACTTCGGCGCCCGGGAGCGGGAGTTGCTGCACCACCTGTGGCAGCGCCGGGACATCGCGGCCCCGGCACTGACCCACGCGGCCCGCCTCACGTCCCACCGGGCCCCGCACCACGCGCACCATGCGCACCACGGCCACCGCGCGCCGATGCCGTACGGCCGGCCCCCCGCGCAGCCGCACGGCCCGGGTTACGGATACGGGCACGGCCCGGCGTACGGACAGCCGTACGGCCAGACTCACACACAGCCGTACGGGCCGCCGTACGAACAGCCTCAGGCACAGCAGGCCGGATACGGCTACGGATACGGATACGGCGACCCCGGCTCCGTCAGGCCGACGCCTCGGTGAGCAGCGCGTGCCAGACGTCGCCCGGCAGGCGGCAGTTCGACGGCAGGCCCCAGGGGAAGACCTGGAGGCCGGAGGTGCCGAGGGGGGTGCGCGCGGAAGTCATGTGAGCGTTCAACGGGCCGGGCGGGGGCCGGTCTTCCGCCGCGTACTCCCTCCGGCCGATCGCCCCTCCCCGGACAGACCGGCAGCCCTGACGTCGGGGGGTGTGCGTCAGGGCTGCCGGGGTTTCGGGGGTGGGCCGCCGGAGAAGGGCGGCCCAGAGGCCGGCGGCGCGCGCCGGCCGGGGGGCTCAGACCGAGAGGCCCTTGCTGTTCAGCCAGGCCATCGGGTCCATCGCGGAGCCGCCCGCGGTGCGGACCTCCAGGTGGAGGTGGACGCCGGTCACGTTGCCGGTGGCGCCCATGCGGCCGATGGTCTCGCCGGTGGTGACCTTCTGGCCGACCGAGACGTCGATCGAGGACTGGTGCGCGTACCAGATCTCCGTGCCGTCATCGAGCTGGAGCACCGTGCGGTAGCCGTACGAACCGGACCAGCCGGCCGACGTGATCGTGCCGCTGTGCACGGCCTTGAGCGGCGAACCGGCCGAACCGGCGAAGTCGAGGCCGGTGTGCTGGCCGGAGGACCACATCGCGCCGGACTGACCGTAGGTCGAGCTGATCGTGTACGAGGAGGCCGGCAGGGAGAAGCTGGCGGCGAGCTTGGCGAGACGCTCCTCCTCCGCCTTCTTCTTCGCCGCTTCCTCTGCCGCCTTCTTCTTCGCGGCGGCGTCGGCCTCGGCCTCGTCCTGCTGCTTCTTGGCCTCGGCGGCGGCGGTCTCGGCCGCGGCCTTCTCGGCTGCCGCCCTGGCCTCGGCGTCGGCGCTGGCCTGCTGCTGCTCGGCCTGCTGGAGGATCCGGGCGCGCAGTGCCTCGCCGGCTTCGGTGCCCTGCTCGGCCTCGGCGCTGGTGAGCCCGGCGGTGGTGAGCGGCGCGGCCGCGGCGACCGGGGCGGCCTCCGCGTCGTCGGACATGAAGGACCCGACGCCGGGAAGGGACTTGGCGTCGGGGAGGTTGTCCGCGATGGCATCGGGAAGAGAGATGGAGACGGGTGCCTTGTCCTGAGCAGTGGCCATGCCACCAGCTCCGACGGCCGCTATGACGCCGACCCCGAGGACGGTGGAGCTACGGGCCAGACCACGCTGCTTGGCCACGCGGTGCCTGCCGCGCACGGGCCGGATGGAGTCCTCGGTGGGATTCCACTCCCCCACGGAGCGCTCCGCGCCACCGTAGGTGTCGGTGCTGAAGGGTGACGGGGCCTCAGGGGCAGGCTTGTTGGACGCCACGTGGGCGCACTCCTTTCCTTCCTTCTCGCCTACCGGGTTAGCTGACGGGTTCGGAGCAGGAAGGTCTCCTACGGGCCCCTCCGCCTCTCACGAGACGCAGGCGTCCGATTCACCCCATGTAGGTGGTTCCCCGGTTCCCTTGCGGAATTCGGCGCTCGCGCGCGGTGCCGTCTCTGGCGACGGCTGTGACGACCGCGCTGCGTTATCGAACGTTAATAGACGGACGGGCCCGATTCCAAGCTGTTCCTGTTGATCATTAACGAACAGGGGCGGGAGGTACGGGGTTCAAGCGGGCGGAAACGGGCGACTTGACCGCGGCTCAGGCACAGGCCTTTTTCTGACGGTGCATCAAATGTTATGCGGAGTGGTGCGCTTCGATTACGCACCGTGTCGTCGCTGCGAGTTCAGCGCGCCGACAGCGCACGTGCCGCGTCAGCGGGCCGCGTCCTCGTCGCCCCGGCCCACGATCTTCACCGTCGTCCGGCGCACGGGCTGCCCCTCCGCCGGCCGGCCGACCGCGATCAGCGCCATGTCGTCCGTGGCGTGCCCTCCGGTGTGCAGCCGTACGTCGTCGGTCAGCGCCGACAGCAGTTCCTCCGGCCCCGGGAAGATCCGGCCGCGCAGCCGGGCCGCCGGATCGTAGAAGACCCCGTTCGCGTCCCGGGCCTCGGACAGGCCGTCCGTGAAGGCGAGGAGCGTCGCCCCGGGAGGCATCGCCCACTCGTCGGCGCGGTCCGGCCACACCCCGAGGTCCATCCCCAGCGGCAGCGCGGGCACCGAGGGCGCCAGCACCTCCAGGGCCCCGTCCGCGTGGAGCAGGATCGGCTCGGGGTGACCTCGGTTGACCAGGCGGACCGTGGCCGCCCCGGGCGGGATCTCGGCCACTACGGCGGTGATGAACCCCTCCATGGCGTCCAGCCCGTACCGCCGCGTCTCCTCCCGGGCCAGCGCCCGCTCCAGCCGCTGGGCCACGCCCTCCAGCGAACGCTCCTGCTCGGCGGCCTCCCGGAACGCCCCGATGATCACCGCCACCGCCTCGACGGCGTCCAGCCCCTTGCCGCGGACGTCGCCGACCACCGCCCGGACGCCGTAGGGGGTGTCCGCGACGGCGTACAGGTCACCGCCCACGAACTCGTCCGCCTGCGCAGCCTCGTACCGCGCGGCCACCTGGAGCCCGCCGATCCGCTCGGCCGGCGTCGGCAGCACGGCCCGCATGGCGGTCTCCGCGACGGCGCGCGCCGAGGCGAGCTGCTCGTTGCCCCGGCGCACGACGCCGTTGATGACGAGGGCCAGCACCGAGCCCGTGAGCACGGTGATCGTCTCGATGACCGGGACGACCTGGGTGGAGGTCCCGTCGGAGATCCGCATGACGATGACGGAGATGACCGCGGCGATCCCGGTGCGGACGGTCCGGGAGAGCGAGAAGAACGGGGCGGCGATCAGCGGGGCCGCGACGAAGAGGGGGACGGCGGTGAAGTTGGGCGGGGCCAGCGAGTCGAACAGCAGCCCGCCGAGGATCAGCAGGGCGGGCAGCATCCGGATGAACCGTCCGGTGCCCCGTCCGCCGCCGGAAGTCAGCTCCCCCTCGCGGGACCCGAACACCGCGCGGCCCACGGCGTCCATGCTCCCCGCCGCTCCGCTGCGCCGTCCCTCGGCCATCCCCACCTGTGCACTCCTGCCCGGTCCACCCACGGCTGCGGACGGTACCGCGCCCTGTCCAGGCTTCCCGGAGCCGCGCCGAGCGGCGACCGGGCATCGGCCGAATAGGGGGAATACGCGGTGGCGGCCGGGCCCCCGTGGTCAGTCGGAGAGCCGGTGCCGCGCGTAGACCGTCAGTGCGTCCCGTACGAAGGCGGCGGTGCCGTCCCCGTAGCGATCGTAGTTCTTTCCGAAGCGCGGGTCGGCGACATACATCTCCCCGAGCCCGATCACATACGAACGGCTGGGCTCCTTGGCCGAGGACAGCCAGGCGCAGTGCCGCCGCGCGAGCTCCTGCGCCTCGGGCCCGTCGGCGGCGAGCCCGGCCTCCCTGGCCCGGCCCCAGTCCCGCGCGATGGCCTCGTGCTCGTCCCTGAACGCCTTCTTCTCCCCCTCCCCGAGCGAACGCCACCAGCGGTCGCCCTCCTCGTACGCGTCCCGGCCCCAGCGCTCGGTGACCTCCTGCTCGTGGGCGGTGTGGTCGAAGCCGTCGAACACCTCAGCGGCCATGAGTTCCATCCCCTCCTGGGTCTTGTGGAGCGTGGTCCGCACCGAGGCGATCTGCCGTCCGATGCGCGCCTGCTCCTGTTCGAGCAGCCGCAGATGTGCCCGCAGCGCCACCGCCGTGTCCCGCTGCCCCTCCAGTACGTCCTTGATCGCGGGCAGCGAGAGCCCGAGCTCCCGCAGCAGCAGGATGCGCTGCAGCCGGACGAGGGCGTCCTGGTCGTAGTAGCGGTAGCCGTTGCTCCCGATCCGGCTCGGCGTGAGGAGACCGAGGTCCCCGTAGTGCCGGAGCGTGCGGCTCGTGGTGCCGGCCTGGCGGGCGATTTCCTGAATGGACCACTCCATGCCGGAAACGCTAGATCTTTACGTTGCGTCAAGGTCAAGCGTCGTTGGCCGGGCCCGGAGAGCGGCTCGGGCCCGGCCAACGACCCGGCCCCGGGAAACGACTCGGGCCCGGCACGCTGTCTGCGTGCCGGGCCCGGATCTTTAGTAGCGGGGACAGGATTTGAACCTGCGACCTCTGGGTTATGAGCCCAGCGAGCTACCGAGCTGCTCCACCCCGCGTCGGTGAACACAACTGTACGGCATTCCAGGAGTGGCGTTGACCAATATGAGCCCCGCGCCCTTCCGTCCGCGTTCCCCCGCCCGGACGAGTACCTTGTTGCATAGAGGTTGCAATAACGATCACTGTGCGAGAAGAGGACCCCGTGCGGACTCCGGTGGTGCTGGGCATCGAGTCGTCGTGTGACGAGACGGGGGCGGGGATCGTCTCCGGCGGCCGTCTGCTCGCGCACGTCGTGGCGTCGAGCATGGACGAGCACGCCCGCTTCGGCGGGGTGGTGCCGGAGATCGCCGCCCGGGCCCACCTCCAGGCGTTCACCCCCGTCGTCCAGGAGGCCCTGGCGCAGGCGGGGCTCGGGGTGCGGGACATTGACGCCGTCGCGGTGACCACAGGGCCCGGTCTGTCCGGGGCGCTCCAGGTCGGCCTGGCCGGGGCCAAGTCCCTGGCGTACGCGGCGGGGGTGCCGCTGTACGGGGTGCACCACCTGGCCGGGCACGTGGCCGCCGACACCCTGGAGCACGGGCCGCTGCCCGATCCCTGCATGGTGCTCATCGTCTCGGGCGGGCACACCTCGCTGCTGCTCGTCCGCGATCTGGTGCGCGATCCGATCCTGCACCTGGGCGACACTGTGGACGACGCCGCGGGCGAGTGCTTCGACAAGGTCGCCCGGGTCTTCGGCCTCCCGTATCCGGGCGGACCGGCCATCGACCGGGCCGCGCGCGAGGGCAACCCCTGCGCCGTCGCCTTCCCCCGGCCGCTGCTGGGGTCGAAGGACGACCCGTACGCGTTCTCCTTCTCCGGGCTGAAGACCGCCGCCGCCCGCTGGGCCGAGCAGCACCGGCTGCGCGGCGAGGACATCCCGCTGGCCGACGGGGCGGCTTCGCTCCAGGAGGCCGTCGCGGACGTCCTGACGCGCAAGGCGCTGGCCGCCTGCCGCCAGTACGACGTCCGCACGCTCGTCGTGGTCGGCGGGGTCGCGGCGAACTCCCGGGTCCGGGCGCTGGCCGAGGAGCGGTGCGCGGCGGCGGGCGTCGAGCTGCGCGTACCGCCGCTGACGCTGTGCACCGACAACGGGGCGATGATCGCCGCCGTCGGCGACCTGTTGGTAGGGGCCGGGGCCGACCCGGCGCAGCTGAACGTGTCCATCGACCCGTCGGCGCCGCTGGAGTACGCCGCGCTGCACCCGGTCGCGACGCCCGCGAGAGCGGCCCGAGCCGCCTGAGCGGTGTGCCGCCGCGCCCGGAATTCCCCCTGGTGACCGACCGAAGGACTTAAGAGGACTGCTTGTGCGTACCGCCGAGATCCGCAGCCGATTCCTGGACTTCTTCGCCGCCCGGGACCACACCGTCGTCCCCAGCGCGCCCCTGCCGACGCCGGACCCGACCCTGCTGTTCGTCAACGCGGGCATGGTGCCGTTCAAGCCGTACTTCACGGGTGAGGCGGCCCCGCTGTGGGAGCGGGCCACCAGCGTGCAGAAATGCGTCCGGACCCTGGACATCGAGGAGGTCGGCCGCACCACCCGGCACGGCTCGTTCTTCCAGATGAACGGCAACTTCTCCTTCGGCGACTACTTCAAGGACGAGGCCATCGCCTACGCCTGGGAGCTGTCCACGCGTCCGCAGACCGAGGGCGGCTACGGGCTGGACCCGGACAGGATCTGGGTGACCGTCCACCACTCCGACACCGAGTCGCGCTCCATCTGGCGCCGGGTCGCGGGCCTGCCCGACGAGCGGATCGTGGACCGGGGGGACGAGGACAACTTCTGGTCCATGGGCGTCCCCGGACCGTGCGGGCCCTGCTCCGAGCTGTACTACGACCGCGGCCCGGCCCTCGGCCGGGAAGGCGGTCCGGCGGTCGACGAGGACCGGTACATGGAGTTCTGGAACCTCGTCTTCATGCAGTACGAGCGCGGCCCGGGCCCCGGCAAGTCCGGCTACCCCATCCTCGGGGAGCTGCCCCGCCGCAACATCGACACCGGCATGGGCCTGGAACGGATGGCGACCCTCCTCCAGGGCGTGGACAACCTCTACGAGATCGACGAGACCCGCCCCGTCCTCCAGCGCGCCGCCGACCTGGCCGGCGTCCGCTACGGGGCCGATCCGGAGGCCGACGTACGGCTGCGGGTCGTCGCCGACCACGTCCGTACGGCCCTGATGCTCCTCGCCGACGGCACCACCCCCGGCAACGAGGGCCGCGGCTACGTCCTGCGCCGCATCCTGCGCCGCGCGGTCCGCTCCATGCGGCTGCTGGGCTACGAGGACGTGGCGCTGGCCGAACTGCTGCCGGTGGCCCGCGACTGCATGGCGCCGAGCTACCCGGAGGTCGCCGACGCCTATCCCCGTATCGCCGATCAGGCCGGGGCCGAGGAGGACGCCTTCCGCGCCTCCCTCAAGCAGGGCACCACGGTCCTGGACACCGCCGTCGCCCGGGTCAAGGAGGGCGGCGGCCGGCTGCTGCCCGGCGCCCAGGCGTTCCTGCTGCACGACACGTACGGCTTCCCCATCGACCTCACCCTGGAGATGGCCGCCGAGCAGGGCGTCGAGGTCGACCGCGAGGGCTTCACGGCGCTGATGAACGAGCAGCGCGAGCGGGCCCGCGCGGACGCCCGCGCCCGCAAGGCCGGCGGGGCCGTGGACACCACCGCCCTGCGCCCGGTCCTCGACGCGCACGGGCCGACCGACTGGCGGGCCTGGGACACCCTGGAGACCGAGTCCCGTGTCCTCGCGCTGCTCGGCCCGGCCGGCCCGGTGCCGGTGGCCCGTACCGGCGACATCGTCACCGTCGTCCTGGACCGCACCCCGTTCTACGCCGAGTCCGGCGGCCAGGACAGCGACGCCGGGCTGCTGTCCGGTACCTCGGTCGAGGCCGAGGTCCTCGACGTCCAGCGCCCGCTGCCCGGCCTGGTCGCCCACCAGGTCCGGATCACCGCCGGCGAACTCGCTCCCGACGACACCGTGCACGCCGCCGTCGACCCCGAGTGGCGGCTCGGCGCCCGCCAGGCCCACTCCGGCACCCATGTCCTGCACGCCGCCCTGCGCGAGATCCTCGGCCCCGGCGCCCTCCAGTCCGGCTCCTACAACCGGCCCGGCTACCTGCGCCTCGACTTCCCCTGGCGCGGCGCCCTGTCCGCGGCCGTCCGCAGCGAGATCGAGGAGGCCGCCAACCGCGCCCTGCGCCGCGATCTGCCGGTCGGCGTGCGGTGGATGACGCTGCCCGAGGCGAAGGAGATCGGCGCGCTCGCCCTCTTCGACGAGACGTACGGGGAGAAGGTCCGCGTCGTCGAGATCGGCGGGGCCTGGTCCCGGGAGCTGTGCGGCGGTACGCACGTGGAGCGCGCGGCCCAGATCGGCACGGTCGCGCTGGCCTCGGAAGGCTCGGTCGGCGCGGGCATGCGCCGTCTGGAGGCCGCCGTCGGCATCGAGGGCTTCGGCTACCTGGCCCGCGAGCGGGACCTGGTGGCGCGGATCGCCGAGCAGCTCGGGGCGCCGCGCGCCGAGCTGCCCGACCGGATCGCCGGTCTGCTGGACCGGCTCAAGGCGGCCGACCGGGAGAACGCCCGGCTCAAGCAGCAGGCCACCACGGCACGCGCCGGCGAACTCGCCGAAGCGGCGGCCGAGACGAACAGCGTGCGGATCGTGACCACGACGGCGGACGGCAGCGCCCAGGAGGCCCGCGCGCTCGCCCTCGCCGTCCGCGACCGGCTGCCGGGCGGCGCGCCCGGCGCGGTGGCGGTCGGCACGGAGGACGGGGCTCTCGTCCTCGCGCTCAACGGCTCGGCCCGGGAAGCGGGCCTGCACGCCTCCGCCGTGGTGAAGCAGCTCCTCGGTGGCCGCGGTGGCGGGTCCGCCGAGGTCGCCCAGGGCGGCGGTCTCGGGCCCGGCGGGGTCTCCGACGCGCTGGCGGCCCTGCCGACGGTGATCGCCGCCGCCGCCAACTGATCCCGCGCGGACCGTGCGGCGCCGGCGGATACGCGTCGCAGGGGCCGCGACGTACGGTCCCCGTCGCGAGGTCCGCGCCGCAGGGTCCCCGTCGCGGCGTCCGCGCCGCACGGTCGGCTAGCGCAACCCGGCCCCCTCCACCGGATACGGCACATACGTCCGCCGGTCCGGGTCGATCGCCAGTCGGCCGCCCGCCGGGGGCCGGGCCCGCTGGGCGCAGTCGCGGCGTTCGCAGATGCGGCAGCCCAGGCCGATCGGGGTCGCCGCCCGGGGGTCGTCGAGGGCGACGCCTTCGGCGTACACGAGACGGTGGGCGTGGCGGAGTTCGCAACCGAGGGCGACCGCGAACTCGGCCCGCGGGGCGTGGTGGCTGTACCCGCCCCGGGTGATCGTGCGGGCAACCCAGAAGTAGCGCTTGCCGTCGGGCATTTCGGCGACCTGGGTCAAGGTCCGGCCGGGCGCGGAGAACGCCTCGTAGACCGTCCACAGCGGGCACGTACCGCCGAGGCGGGAGAAGTGGAAGTCGGTCGCGGACTGCCGTTTGGAGATGTTCCCGGCCCGGTCGACGCGGAGGAAGGAGAACGGCACTCCGCGGTGGCCGGTGCGTTGCAGGGTGCTCAGTCGGTGGCAGACCGTCTCGAAGCCGACGCCGAAGCGGGCGGACAGCAGCTCGATGTCGTAGCGGACGGCCTCGGCCGCGGTGTGGAAAACGGTGTACGGCATGAGCAGCGCCCCGGCGAAGTAGTTCGCGAGGCCGATGCGGGCCAGGGCGGACGATTCGGGTGAGGTCAACTCGGCCGCGCTTCCGGCGAGTTCGTCCATCAGCGGGCGCTGTTCCAGGAAGGCCAGCTGGGTGGCGAGCTGGAACGCCCGCTGGCCGTCGCTGAGCCAGGGCGAGAGGAAAAGGAGCCCGGTGTCGGGGTCGTAGCGGCGGGCGTCGGCGGTGCGGCCCGGGGCGGCCTGGACGACGTGGACGCCGTGGCGTTCGGCGAGCAGGGTCGTGAGCGGGTCGGCGGCCCGGCCCGGCCGCAGCTCCAGGGCCTCGGCGGTGCGTTCGGCCTCCGTGTCGAGGGGGCCGAAGTGGTTGTGGTGGGCGTAGAAGAAGTCGCGTACCTCGTCGTGCGGCTCCGCCGGGGGCAGCAGCGTCTGTCCCGTCTCGGGTGAGGCGAGGGCGGCCGCCTGTTCGGCGGTCTCGCGGTAGCGGTGGTGCAGGGCGACCAGGGCGCGGGCCACTTCCGGGTGGTCGCGGGCCGCCTCGGCGATCTCCTCGACGGCCGGGACCGTGACCCCGCACGCCTCGTCGGCGAGGGCCGCGCGCAGGTCGGCGGCGAGACGGTCCCCGGCGGCCTCGGAGAAGAACTCCGCGTCGACGCCGAAGACCTTCGCGATCTGGAGCAGCACGCTCGCGGTGAGCGGCCGCTGGCCCAGCTCGATCTGGTTGGCGTAACTGGCGGAGATGCCGAGCGCGCGGGCCATGTCGACCTGGTTCATGCCCCGCTCGCGGCGGAGGCGGCGGAGCTTGGAGTGGGCGTAGACCTTGTGCTCGGTCGCTCGTCGGGCCACGGGGTCCCTCCCTGGTCGCGTGCCTTCCGGAGACGGCGTACACCTGCGAATGTACTTGCGAACATCGCATCCGCGTTATTCGCAATATTCGCAGATTCGCAGCTCGTTCCTGTAGAGGCTCCACAGCTTCAACAGGTGGTCGCGGGGCTCCGGAGCGGGCACTGTCCATGACGTCAGCTCCGTCAGCACCGACCGCACTCTCTGCGAGGAGTCCCGTGATCGACCACCAGGTACGCGTCCACCCCAGCGCCGCCCGGCTGCCCCGCGAGGAGCAGCTCGCGTGGAAACTGGCCGTCGTCGCCACCGGTACCCAGGAGGCCGGGGAGCTCGACCCGGACGCGGCGGCCATGGCCGCCAACCGGATCATCGACAACGCGTCCGTCGCGGTCGCGTCCCTGCTGCGCCGCCCGGTCGCCGTCGCCCGCGCCCAGGCGCTCGCGCACTCCGCCGCCGTGCCCGGCGTCGCCGTCTTCGGGGCCACCGGCCGGGTCTCGCCCGAGTGGGCGGCCTGGGCCAACGGCACCGCCGTACGGGAGCTGGACTTCCACGACACCTACCTCGCCGCCGACTACTCCCACCCCGGCGACAACATCCCGCCGCTCCTCGCCGTCGCCCAGCACACCGGGCGTTCCGGCGCCGACCTGCTGCGCGGGATCGTCGCCGCCTACGAGGTGCACGTCGCCCTGGTGAAGGGCATCTGCCTGCACGAGCACCGCATCGACCACGTCGCCCACCTGAGCGCGGCCACGGCCTGCGGCCTGGGCGCCCTGCTCCGGCTGCCGACCGAGACCGTGTACCAGGCGGTCCAGCAGGCGGTGCACACCACGACGGCCACCCGGCAGTCCCGCAAGGGCGAGATCTCCAGCTGGAAGGCGTACGCCCCGGCCTTCGCCGGCAAGGCCGCGATCGAGGCCGTCGACCGGGCGATGCGCGGCGAGACGTCCCCCTCCCCGATCTACGAGGGCGAGGACGGGTTCCTCGCCTGGATGCTGAACGGCCCGGAGTCCGACTACACCGTGCGGCTGCCCGAGCCCGGCGAGGCGCGTCGCGCGATCCTGGACACGTACACCAAGGAGCACTCCGCGGAGTACCAGGCGCAGGCGCTGATCGACCTGGCGCGGCGACTGCGCGAGAAGACCGGCCCGCTGGACAAGGTGCGCTCCGTCGTCCTGCACACCAGCCACCACACGCACAATGTCATCGGCTCCGGTGCGAACGATCCGCAGAAGTACGACCCGACCGCGAGCCGGGAGACCCTGGACCACTCGGCCCCGTACATCCTGACCGTCGCCCTGGAGGACGGGGGCTGGCATCACGAGCGCTCCTACGCCCCCGAGCGCGCGGGCCGGCCGGAGACCGTGGAGCTGTGGCGGAAGGTCACCACGGTCGAGGACCCGGAGTGGACCCGCCGCTACCACGACCCCGACCCGGAGCGCCGGGCCTTCGGCGGCCGGGTCGTGATCACCATGGCGGACGGTTCGGTGGTCGAGGACGAACTCGCCGTCGCCGACGCCCACCCGGCCGGGGCCCGCCCCTTCGACCGCCCCGCGTACGCGCGCAAGTTCCGCACCCTCGCCGAGGGGATCGTCGCCCCGGACGACCAGGACCGCTTCCTGTCGGCGGCCGAGCGCGTCGCCGAGCTGTCGACCACCGGCCTGGACGGGCTCTTCCCGGCCGTGGACGCCGAGGCGGTCGCCGCGTACGACGCCACGCTCCCCGAGGGCCTGTTCTGATGGCCCGCCCCCGTACCGCCCCGAACTCCCGCAGCGTGCGCCCGACGGCGTCGCCGACGAACCGGAGGCACACCCCATGACCACCACCGCACCGGAGATCCACCGCGGTCTGGCCGGTGTCGTCGTCGACACCACCGAGATCTCCACCGTCATCCAGGAGACCAACTCCCTCACCTACCGGGGCTACGCGGTCCAGGACCTCGCCGCCCACCGGTCCTTCGAGGAGGTCGCGTACCTCCTCTGGCACGGCGAGCTGCCGGACTCCGCCCAACTGGCGGCCTTCCAGGCCCGTGAGCGCGCCCTGCGCCCCCTGGACCGCAGCACGCTGGAGCTGCTGACCCGGCTGCCCGACACCTGCCACCCGATGGACGTGCTGCGTACCGCCGTCAGCTTCTTCGGCGCGGAGGACCCGCTGGAGGACGACGGCAGCCTGGCCGCCAACCGGGCCAAGTCCCTGACGCTGCTGGCCAAGCTGCCCACCGTGGTCGCGGCCGACCAGCGCCGCCGCCGGGGTCTCGCGCCGATCGCGCCGGACCCGGAGCTGGGGTACGCGGAGAACTTCTTCCACATGTGCTTCGGCACGGTGCCCGAGCCGGAGGTGGTCCGCTGCTTCGAGATCTCCCTGACCCTCTACGCCGAGCACAGCTTCAACGCCTCGACGTTCACCGCCCGCGTCGTCACCTCGACCCTCTCCGACCTGTACAGCGCGGTGACGGCGGCGATCGGCGCGCTGAAGGGCCCGCTGCACGGCGGGGCCAACGAGGCCGTGATGCACATGCTGAACGAGATCGGCGACCCGCAGCGGGCGGGGGGCTGGCTGGACGAGGCGCTGGCCTCCAAGCGGAAGATCATGGGCTTCGGCCACCGCGTCTACAAGCACGGCGACTCCCGCGTCCCGATCATGCAGGAGGCCCTCGACCGCCTGGTCTCCCGTGCGGCCGACCCCGAGGTGACCCGCCTCGCCACCCTGCACGGGGCCCTGCGCCACGCCATGGTCACCCTCAAGGGCATCCACCCGAACCTGGACTACCCCGCAGGGCTCGCCTACCACCTGATGGGCTTCGACATCCCCGTCTTCACGCCGATCTTCGTGATGAGCCGGATCACCGGATGGACCGCCCACATCACCGAACAGCTCTCCCACAACGCCCTGATCAGACCGCTCGCCTCGTACGACGGCCGCGAGCAGCGCCCGGTGCCGGCCGCAGTGCACCGAGTCCGATGAACGAGGAAACACCATGACCAAGCCGCAGCGACCGACCACCCGCCTCCGCCGTCTGATCGAGGGCGACGGCATCCACGTCGCCCCCGGCGCGTACGACGGGTTGAGCGCGCGTCTCGTGGAGGAGAGCGGCAGCGAACTGCTGTACGCCAGCGGGGGCGCGATCGCCCGCAGTTGCGGGATCCCCGACATCGGCCTGCTGAGCCTCACCGAGGTCGCGGCACGGATCGAGCAGATGGTCGACGTGACGAGCCTCCCGGTCATCGCGGACGCCGACACCGGCTTCGGCAACGCGGTGAACGCGGTCCGCACCCTCGCGCTGTACGAGCGCATCGGCGTGGCCGGCCTGCACATCGAGGACCAGACCTTCCCCAAGCGCTGCGGCCACCTGGACGACAAGTCCCTGGTGCCCACCGACGAGATGGCCCGGAAGGTCCGCGCCCTCGCCGAGGCCCGCACCGACCCGGACTTCGTCCTGATCGCCCGTACGGACGCCATCGCGACCGAGGGCCTGGACGCGGCGATCGAGCGCGCCCGGGCCTACGCCGAGGCGGGCGCGGACGTGATCTTCGTGGAGGCTCCGGAGACCGTCGAGCAGATCGAGGAGATCGCCGCCCGTGTCCCGCAGCCGAAGCTGATCAACATGTTCCACGGCGGCAAGACCCCGCTCGTCCCCCGGGACCACCTCCGCGAACTCGGCTACCGGCTGATCATCGTCCCCTCGGACCTCCAGCGCGCGATGATCACCGCGGTGCGGCGCACGCTGGAGGCCATCAACCGCGACGGCGACAGCGGCGCCGTACGCGAGGACCTGGCCTCCTTCGCCGACCGCGAGCGCATCGTGCGGACTGCGGAGTACCTGGCGATCGGGACCTGAGGCGGGAGGAGGCAGAGACGGGTGCCCCGGGTCAGTTGCCGGGTGACGGGGCGGCGGCGCCGGAGTGGTCGATGACGTTGCCGTTGGAGCAGTTGTTCCGGTGGTCGCCGGTCCAGTCGCTGAGGGCGGGGACCACGGCGAGTTCCTGGATACAGACGTCGGCTGCGGTGAAGTTCCAGTTGTTCGCCGCGTTGACCACGCTGCCGAAGTTGCTGTCGTTGTCGGCGAAGGCGGGCGTGGCGGTGGACAGAGCCGCGGCGGCCAGCAGGCCGCAGGTGATGATCTTTCGCATGCTTCATGAACGTGTCCGGCTCGCGTGAGTCACGCGGCGATCGACCGAACGGGAGCAGCCCGCCGGGCTCGGACGTGCCCGGATACGACGAAGTGCCTCGACCGGCCGGAACCTGTCGAGGCACTGAGGAGCAGATCGGAGGAGGTTTCCTCGCTCTGCTGTCGGTAGGCCGTGTGGGACTCGAACCCACAACCAACGGATTAAAAGTCCGCTGCTCTGACCAATTGAGCTAACGGCCCCTGCAACATCACCCCCCGAGCATAGCCCGCCCGGTCCCGGCAGCCGATCCGGTATCGGTCTTGGGCCCGTCGCGGGTCCTGAGAAGCGGTTCTCACGGGGTCGGGAACAGCAACAGGGCCCGTACGTCACCGAGTCGGTTCGGTGGCGTACGGGCCCTGCCGGTCTGTCAGGCGGACCTGCTCGGCCGGGGGCCGGCCGGGCGGGGGTCAGCCGTTGCGCTTCCAGCGCGGCTTGTCGTCGCGGCGGCCGAACGAGCCGGTGTTGGCGCCACGGTGGTCGTCACGGCGGCCGGTCGGGCGGTCGCTGCCGCCGGAGCGGAAGCCACCCGACGGGCGGTCGTCACGGCGGTCGCGGTTGAACGGGCGGTCGCTGCCGCCGGAGCGGTAACCGCCGGAGGGGCGGTCGTCGCGGCGGTCGCGGTTGAACGACGGGCGGTCGTCGCGGCGCTCGAAGGAACGGCCACCACGGTCGTCACGGCGGTCGCCACCGGAGCGGAAGCCACCCGACGGGCGGTCGTCACGACGGTCACGGAACGACGGACGGTCGTTGTCACGACGCTCGAAGGAACGGCCACCACGGTCATCGCGGCGGTCGCCACCGGAGCGGAAGCCACCCGACGGGCGGTCGTCACGACGGTCACGGAACGACGGACGGTCGTTGTCACGACGCTCGAAGGAACGGCCACCACGGTCATCGCGGCGGTCGCCACCGGAGCGGAAGCCACCCGACGGGCGGTCGTCGCGGCGGTCGTTGCCGCGGTAGCCGCCACGGTCGCCACCGCGGTTGTCGCGGCGCTCGTAGTTGCCCCGCTCGTCGCGGCGCTGCTCGTCGCGGGCGGCCGGCTGTTCGGGGACGGAGATGGCGGCCACGAGGGCGGCCTCCGCCTCGGCGGTGACCTCGGCCACCGCGGCCTCCGGGTCGTCGCCCCGCTCGCGGGCGGCACGGGCGACCAGGCGGTCGGCCTCCTCGCGGAGCTCGACGGCGCGGCGCTGGACGCGCTCCAGCTGCTTCGTCAGGTCGGCGGCCTCGCGCTCGGCCTGCTTGGCGGCGTTGTTCGCGGAGTCGGCCTGGACCTCGGTGAGCGAACGGGCGCCGGTGATCTCGGCGACCTCCGGCTCGAAGACGCCCGCGCCCTGGACGATGTGGCGCGAGGCGTCGACGCCCGCGTCCTCCATCAGGCGGAAGATCTGGCGGCGCTGGTGCGGGAGCGCCAGCGAGACGACGACACCGGACTTGCCGGCGCGGGCGGTACGGCCCGAGCGGTGCAGGTAGTCCTTGTGGTCGCCGGCCGGGTCCACGTTCAGGACCAGGTCGATGCCGTCCACGTGGATACCGCGGGCGGCGACGTCGGTCGCGACGAGCGCGTTGACGTAGCCCTTCTTGAAGTCCTCCAGGACCCGCGTACGGGCACCCTGGGTCATGCCGCCGTGCAGCGCGTCGGCCTTCACGCCGGACTCGATGAGCTGCTCGGCGATGCGGTCCGCGCCCAGCTGGGTGCGGACGAAGATGATGGTGCGGCCCTTGCGGGCGGCGATGGCGGCCGTGACCGGCGCCTTGTCCTTCGGCTTCACGACGAGGACGTGGTGCGACATGGTCGTGACGTTGCCCTGGGCGCTGTCGACCTCGTGCGTGACCGGGTTGGAGAGGTAGCGCTTGACCAGCGTGCCGATCTCGTTCTCCATGGTGGCGGAGAAGAGCATCCGCTGACCGCCGGCCGGGACCTGGTCGAGCAGCTCGGTGACCTCGGGCAGGAAGCCCAGGTCCGACATCTGGTCGGCCTCGTCGAGGACGGCGACCTGGACGTCCTCCAGGGAGCAGGCGCCGCGGTTGATGATGTCGCGCAGCCGGCCCGGGGTGGCGACGAGGACGTCGACGCCGCGCTCCAGGGCGTAGATCTGGTTGCCCATCGACGTACCGCCGCAGACGACCTTCATCTTCAGGCCGAGCACGTCGCCGTACGGCTGGAGGGCGTCCGCGACCTGCATCGCGAGCTCACGGGTCGGGGTGAGGATGACGGCGCGGGGCTTCTTCTTCTCGGTGCGGCCACCGGCCAGCGCGGACAGGGTGGGCAGACCGAAGGAGAGGGTCTTGCCGGAGCCCGTACGGCCACGGCCGAGGATGTCCTTGCCGGCCAGGGCGTCCGGGATGGTCGCCGCCTGGATCGGGAAGGGGGTGGTGACGCCGTTCTGCGCGAGCTTGCGGACGATGCCCTCGGGCAGGCCCAGGTCGCCGAAGGTGACGGTCGGCTCGGCGGAGGCCTCGGAGGAGTCGGACGCCTCGGCCTCAGGGGCCTCCTCGGCGGCCGGGGCGGTCGCACCGGCGGGGGCCTCGGTCACGGCGGACTCGACCAGCTCGGCGAGCTCGGCGTTGTCGACGTTCTCGGGCATGACGGTGCGGTCAGAACTGGAAATTGACATGCGAAATGCGAAACCTTCCGGAGTCTCGGCACGCGCCCATAACTCCGTGATTCGCAATTTCGACCGCCTCAATGCGGTCCAGCCACGGCAAGGGAGAGTACGCGCCACACGGCGCTCTTCTGTGTCGGCGCCGGGCAATGGGATCAAACGATCTACCACCATACGCACTCTCACCCACCTTGCGCAAACCACCCTCGCTGTGACGCCGACTACACCGGCCCCACCTGCGGCGATGCCTCCGGCGTCCGCAGCGGGCCGACCGGCTTCGGCCCGCCTGTCCCCTGTGCCCGGAACTGCGCGGCGGGCGACGCCGACGGCGGCGGCTCCGGCGGATCGGTGGGCTCCGGCTCGGGGTCCGGGTCCGGGGCGGTCGTCGGCGGGGCCGGCGGCTCCGGGGTGACCGGCGGCGGCTCCCCCGGCCCCGGCGTCGAGGGCGTCGGCGTGGGCTGCGTCGCGCCGCCGCTGCCACGGGTGGGCTGCCCGGGGGCGGCCGGTTCCGGGCGGGCGTCCTTGGAGGTGGCCGACGGCGTGGCCCCGGAGGCGTCCGGGCGCGGGCTGCCGCCGGGAGCGCCCCGGTCCGAGTGGGGGTGGGCGCCCCCGCCACGCCCCCCGGACTGTCCGGAGCCGGGAACCGTGTCCCCGGCCGGATCGGCGGCGGAGCCCTTCGGGCCCGCGGACCGCGTGGGGCCCGGGCCTCCGGCGCCGTCCTCTCCGACGCTCATGCAGCCGGTGGACGCGGCGATCGTCAGCGCGGTGACGGCTGCCCAGCGGACAGGGGCGGGGAACTGGCGCACGAGGGGCACCTCCGGGGCGAGGGAGCGGAAGCGTGGCGAGGGGTGGAGCCCGCGACGCCGGAGCGAGGCTTCGCACCGTGCCCAACTCCCCCGACCCCGCCGGAGACACGCCCGAAACCGCAACGCCCCGCACGTGCCCTCACCGCACGAAGCCCGCTACCCCCCGAACCCGCCCGCCAGCTCCGCCCCCAGGAACACCGCGCCCAGACCTGCCAGCAGGGACGCCAGCATATTGGCCGCGGCCAGGAAGGCGCGGCCCGTCTCGGCCAGGCGGAGGGTCTCGTAAGAGAACGTCGAGTACGTCGTCAGCGCCCCGCACAGGCCCGTCGCCAGCAGCGCGTGCACCGGGGAGGAGACAGCGGCGCCGGTCAGCACGCCGAGCAGCAGGCTGCCCGCGATGTTCGCCGTGAAGGTGCCCCACGGGAAGACGTACGGGACGCCCGGCCCCTGGTACTTCTGCACCGCACGGTCCGTCAGATAGCGCAGGGGCGCGCCCACCGCGCCACCGATCGCCACCAGCAGCCAGGTCACGCCGTCCGCCCCGCGTCCCGCGCGCCCGGTCCCCCGGTCGGCCGCGCGTCCCGGTCCAGCCAGACCCGGGTGGCCACGGCCGCCGCCCACACCGATCCGAGCGCGGCCACCGCCGTCGCCACCGTGTACGCCGTCGCCACCGCGATCTCCTGACGGACCAGCAGGCCCGAGACGTCCGCCGCGTACGTCGAGAAGGTCGTGTAGCCGCCGAGCACCCCGACGCCGAGGAAGGGCCGCACCAGCGGGTGGGTCACCCGGCCCCGCTCGACGGTCAGCACCATCAGGACGCCGATGAGGGCGCAGCCCGTCACGTTGACGACGAACACCGTCCACGGGAACCCGTGACCGGGTGCCGGCCACAGCACGAGCGCCCCGTACCGGGCGAGGGCGCCGAGCGCGCCGCCGGCCGCGACCGCCGCCAGCACCCGGCCCTGCGGCGCGGACGGCGGACCGGGCTCCGGCAGCTCCCGCGGTTCCTGCTCGCTCATCCGTACCCCAGGGCGTGCAGCCGCTCGTCGTCGATGCCGAAGTGGTGGGCGATCTCGTGGACCACGGTGATCTCGGTCTCCGCGACGACGTCCTCCTGCGTCTCGCACATCCGCAGCGTCGGGCCCCGGTAGATGGTGATCCGGTCCGGCAGCACTCCGGCGTACCACTCGCCGCGGTCGGTGAGCGGGGTGCCCTCGTAGAGCCCGAGCAGATCGGGGTCGCCTGGGTCCGGTTCGTCCTCGACGAACACCGCCACGTTGTCCATCAGCCGCGTCAGCTCCGGCGGAATCCGGTCCAGAGCCTGGCTCACCAGCTCCTCGAACTGTTCGCGCGTCATCTCCAGCACCCGGCCATTGTCCCGTACGGGGGACGGGTACGGGCAGATGGCCACCGCCCGGCATCGCGGAGACCGGGTCCGTACGGACGCATGACCGGTGGCGCCGCCCGGCATGGCGAAGGCCGTACCGGGGCATACGGGCCCAATGGTCCGCGTCCCGTTCCGTGCCGCAGCCGACCGCGTCCGGCACCGCCTCAGCCGGCTCGCCCGCCCGGCGTCCCGGCCCCGTGCCACCGCCCCGAAAGCGCCCCGCGCGGCGGCCGGAGGCGGCCCGAAGGCACCCCGCACGCCGGTCCCCGGCGACCTGGCGGCCCCCGCCCCGCGCCCCTGGCTCCGCGCGCTCGGCATGCTCGCCGTCGTCGTGCTGGGAGCCTGGCTGGGACTGCTCGCCGTGGGCTCCGTCCGTACGCCGGTCGGCCCCATGGACACCAACATGACGCTCCGCCCCTCCCTCACCGGCGGCAGCAAGATCAACGTTGCCCCGCTCGGCGCCCTGGAGCTGGACTCGCACATCGCGCCGCTGCGGCTCGACGTGGACGTGGACCGCCTCGACCCCGAGCGCTCCCAGGCCCTGGTCGACCAGCCGGAACGGTTCTCCGGCCTCCAGGACGAGGTCACCCGGGACGTCGCCGCCGGGACCGGGGAGCTGGCCGTGCGCTCCTGCGTCGCCGTGATCTCCGGCGCGACCGCCCTCGGCCTCGTCGTCTACCGCCGCCCCCGCCGCGCCCTGGCCGCCGGCGGGCTCGCCCTCGCCCTGCTGGCCGCGTCCGGCGTCAGCGCGTACGCCACCTGGAACCCGAAGTCCGTCCTGGAGCCGAAGTTCTCCGGGCTGCTCTCCAGCGCCCCGTCCCTGGTCGGCGACGCCCGCTCGATCGTCACCGAGTTCGACATCTACCAGCAGGAGCTGGCCCGCCTGGTCACCAACGTGACCAAGCTGTACGACGCGACCTCCACGCTCCCCGTCTACCAGCCCGACCCCGGCACCATCCGGGCCCTGCACGTCTCCGACATCCATCTCAACCCGGCGGCCTGGCACATCATCGCCTCGCTCGTCGAGCAGTACGAGATCGACGTGATCATCGACTCCGGCGACACGATGGACCACGGCTCCGCCGCCGAGAACGGCTTCCTCGACCCGATCCGCGACCTCGGCGCGCCCTACGTCTGGGTGCGCGGCAACCACGACTCGACCGTCACCCAGGACTACCTGGAGAAGTTCCGGAACGTCCGCGTCCTCGACGACGGCAAGGCGGTGAACGTCGGCGGGCTGCGCATCGCGGGCACCGGCGACGCCTCCTTCACCCCGGACCGGACCGCCCCGGTCGGCGGCAAGGCGGCCGCCCAGCTCGAAGGCGCGCGCCTGGCCTCCGCGCTGCGCGACCAGGAGCGCGCGGGCACCCCGGTCGACATCGCCGTCGCCCACGACCCGAACACCGCCCGGGAGACCGACGGCACGGTCCCGCTGGTGCTCTCCGGCCACCTCCACCGCCGGATCAACGAACAGCTGAAGCTCGGCACCCGGCTCAAGGTCGAGGGCTCCACGGGCGGCGGCGGGCTGCGCGCCGTGCAGAACGAGAAGCCGGAGAAGGTGCACGCCTCGGTGCTCTACCTGGACCGCTCCACCCGCCGGCTCCAGGCCTGGGACGAGATCACGCTCGGCGGTCTCGGGCTGACGACCGCCGAGGTCAGCCGCCATCTCCCGGAGGAGAACCTGAAGAAGGACTCCCCCGCCTCCCCCTCCCCGGCGCCGTCGTCCGCGTCCTCGTCGCCCTCTTCGAGCCCGTCCCCGACGGGCTCCGGAACGCGCCCGACCCCATCGCCGTAAACCGTTTTGGCGATAGCTCCACCCATCCCATATGCTTCTCACGTCCCCGACGCGCTGCAAAGCGAACCGGCGGGCCAATAGCCCTCATCGTCTAGTGGCCCAGGACGCCGCCCTTTCAAGGCGGTAGCACGGGTTCGAATCCCGTTGGGGGCACGTTTCACCGTGTGCGAGACTTGTTTCGCGCATTGCTTGGTCCTGTGGAGCAGTTTGGAGTGCTCGCCACCCTGTCAAGGTGGAGGCCGCGGGTTCAAATCCCGTCAGGACCGCTTGCAGCCCCAGCGGCTGCGTGGCTGGGTAGCTCAGTTGGTACGAGCGATCGCCTGAAAAGCGATAGGTCGCCGGTTCGATCCCGGCCCCAGCCACTTCTCGAAGGCCCCGTCCCCCGGACGGGGCCTTCGCCGTGTCACACCTTCTCGGTCCCGGCGTGCTCCTCCTGCTCCTTCTCCTCCGCCGGTACGCCGGCGTCGCGCCGCCGCCAGGCCCGTACGCCCAGGACCAGCAGCGCCACGAGCACCACCGCGACCAGCGCCACCCCGTCCGGCACCCGTTCGCCGAGCTTCTGCGCCCACTGCTCGACCGCGAACGAGTCGTCGACCCCGAGCAGGCCGGGCAGCGCGGTCGTCCCGTCGTAGACGAGGAACAGCGCGCCGAGGCCGATGAAGAACAGCCCCGACAGCAGCGATGTGGTGTGCAGCTCGAACCGGCCGAGCCGGACGGTCCGGCCGCGCAGCCAGGTGCGGCGGCCGAGGTCGAAGCGTTCCCACAGCAGGGCGAGGACGAAGAGGGGGACGGCCATCCCGAGCGCGTAGACCGCCAGCAGCAGCCCGCCGTAGACCGGGCTGCCGCTGACCGCCGCGACGGTCAGGACGCTGCCGAGGATCGGGCCCGCGCAGAATCCGGCCAGGCCGTAGACCGCGCCCAGCGCGTAGACGGAGAACGCGGTGGTGGGGCGGATCCGGCCGCTGAGCTCGGCCATCCGCCGGGAGGCGAAGCCGAGGCCGACGATCTGCGCGAGACCGAGCACGATGATCAGCCAGCCCGCGCCCGTGACGAGGGCGTCACGGTGCCCGTAGAACAGCCGCCCGGCGTACGAACCGGCCGCGCCGAGCGGCACGAGGGTGGTGGCGAGACCGGCGTAGAAGATGCCGGTACGGGCCAGCAGCCGGGACGTGGAGTCGATGGAGTACGCGAAGAAGGCCGGGAGCAGCAGCGCGCTGCACGGGCTGACCAGGGCGAGCAGCCCGCCGAGGAAGGCCGCGAAGTAGCCGATGTCCGCCGTCACTTGGCGGGCTCCCCGGCCTGGCCCGCCGCCCCCGTGGTCTTCGCCCGCTCGGCGGCGGCCTCGATGGCCCGGGTGAACGTCTCGTCCGGCTGGGCGCCCGCGATCGGGCGGCCGTTGATGAGGAACGACGGGGTGGAGGTGGCGCCGATCCCGTACGCCTGCTCCTGGTCCTTCTTGACCGACGCACGGGCCGCGTCGCCGTCGAGGTCCTCCATGAACCGGTCCAGGTCCTTCACCCCGGCCTCCTCGGCGAGCGCCTTCACCCGGTCCTTGCCGAAGCCCTTCTCCTTCGCCCCTTCGGCGTAGGCGGCCCGGTGGAACTCCCAGAAGCGGTTCTGCTGCCCGGCGGCCCAGGCGCCGCGGGCGGCGTTCTCGGACTCCTCGCCGAAGATCGGGAAATTGCGCCACTCGATGCGCAGCGTGCCGTCCTTCACGTACTTCTCGATCAGCTTCGGCTCGGTGTCCCGGGCGAACTTGCCGCAGTAGCCGCACTTGAAGTCGGCGTATTCGATCAGGACGACCGGGGCGTCCGCCTGGCCGATGGCCAGCTTGTCGTCGGCGTCCCGGCGGGCGAGCTTCTCCAGCTCCGGGTAGACGCCCGCGTCCGGGTCGGCGGAGACCTCGGCGGCGGGGCCGGTGGCGGTGGTGTCCTTCGCGGTGTCGTCGGGGGCGGTGGCCTTGTACGAGGCGAAGCCGAGGAGACCGGCCGCGACGACGACCACCGCGCCGTAGACGAGGGGCTTGCGCGGGTTCGCGGACTTCGAGGGCTGCGAGGGCTTCGGGTTCTTGGGCGTGGGCATGCGGCACTCCGTGCTGGTGATGCGGGAGGAAGGGGCGGAGGGTGCGGGGCGGGCGATTGCCCGCCGGACGCCCCCTACACCCTCAGCACGGAGAGTTCGACGGGGGTCGGGGTGTACGGAAGCGGGGCGCGGGCCCGTATCCCCGGCGGCGGCTCGGCCGGCAGCGCGCCCGTCGCGGCGGGCAGACCCCACGGTGCGAGACCCGGGGCGTGGTCGTGGGCGGACCGGGCGCGGGAGGGGACGGCGGGCTCACCGTCGTGGTCACGGAGCTTCCCGCAGCCGGGGACCGGGGCGCGCTCGCCGGTGGCCTCGGCCACGGGGGCCGGGGCGTCGGCCACGGTCGCGAGGGTCTGCGCCTGCGCCACGCGCGCCACCGGCGCGGCGGGGGTGCCCGGTCCGGCGGACGCGAAGGCCGTCGGCCCGCACAGCAGCCCCAGCACCACTGCGAGCAGCGCCGTCAGGCTCCACCACTGTGTACGGGACACGGGACCGGGCCTTTCTCGCGCGACGGCGGTTACGGGGCGTTCGACTGCCCGAAATGGTACGTGCCGCGTGACGCAGCCCGCGCGAAATGAGGTCGCCACCGGCCGGGCCCGGGTGAGATCCTGGGATCCGTATGTCTACTTCCTTCGCCGATCTCCAGTCCCAGCTCGGTCAGCTCTCGCTCCGCGACGCGAACCGGCTCGGCCGGCGCCTCGAAGGAGCGCGCCGCATCCGCAAGCCCGAGGCCCGCCAGTCCGTGCTGGACGAGATCGCGGCCGAGGCGGGAAAGGCGGCCGACCGGCTCGCGGCGCGCGCGGCCCGGCTGCCCGCCCTGTCGTACCCGGAAGAGCTGCCGGTCAGCCAGAAGAAGGACGAGATCCTGGAGGCGATACGCGACCACCAGGTCGTGATCGTCGCCGGGGAGACCGGGTCCGGCAAGACCACGCAGCTCCCGAAGATCTGTATGGAGCTGGGACGCGGCGTCCGGGGCATGATCGGGCACACCCAGCCCCGCCGGATCGCCGCCCGTACGGTCGCGGAGCGCGTCGCGGACGAGCTGAAGACGCCGTTGGGCGAGACGGTCGGCTGGAAGGTCCGCTTCACCGACCAGGTGAACCCGGAGTCGACGTATCTGAAGCTGATGACGGACGGCATCCTGCTCGCCGAGATCCAGACGGACCGCGAGCTGCTGGCGTACGACACGATCATCATCGACGAGGCCCACGAGCGGTCCCTCAACATCGACTTCCTGCTCGGCTATCTGGCCCGGCTGCTGCCCCGCCGCCCCGATCTGAAGGTCGTCATCACCTCCGCGACGATCGACCCGGAGCGGTTCGCGCGCCATTTCGGGGACGCCCCGATCGTGGAGGTCAGCGGGCGGACGTATCCGGTCGAGGTGCGGTATCGCCCGTTGCTGGAGGAGGACAGCGAGGACTCCGACCGGGACCAGATCACCGCGATCTGCGACGCCGTCGACGAGCTGGGCCACGAGGCCCCCGGCGACGTCCTGGTCTTCCTCTCCGGTGAGCGCGAGATCCGGGACACGGCGGACGCGCTGAACAAGCGCAACCTCAGACATACCGAGGTGCTCCCCCTCTACGCGCGTCTCTCGCACGCCGAGCAGCACCGCGTGTTCCAGCGCCACACCGGACGCCGCATCGTCCTCGCGACCAACGTGGCCGAGACCTCGCTGACCGTCCCCGGCATCAAGTACGTGATCGACCCGGGCAACGCCCGTATCTCCCGCTACAGCCACCGCACCAAGGTCCAGCGGCTGCCGATCGAGCGGATCTCCCAGGCCAGCGCCAACCAGCGCAAGGGCCGCTGCGGCCGTACGTCGGACGGCATCTGCATCCGGCTGTACTCCGAGGACGACTTCGTCACCCGGCCGGAGTTCACCGACCCGGAGATCCTGCGGACCAACCTGGCCTCCGTCATCCTCCAGATGACCGCCGCCGGGCTGGGCGACATCGAGAAGTTCCCCTTCATCGACCCGCCGGACCACCGCAACATCCGCGACGGCGTGCAGCTCCTCCAGGAACTGGGAGCGCTCGACCCCGCCGAGAAGGATCCGAAGAAGCGGCTCACCCCGCTCGGCCGCAAGCTCTCCCAGCTGCCCGTCGACCCGCGCCTGGCCCGCATGGTCATCGAGGCCGACAAGAACGGCTGCGCCCGCGAGGTCATGGTCATCGCCGCCGCGCTCTCCATCCAGGACCCGCGCGAGCGGCCGGCGGAGAAGCAGACGCAGGCCGACCAGAACCACGCCCGGTTCAAGGACGAGACCTCCGACTTCCTGGCCTTCCTCAATCTCTGGACGTACGTCCGCGAGCAGCAGAAGGAGCGCGGCTCGTCCTCGTTCCGCCGGATGTGCAAGCAGGAGTATCTGAACTTCCTGCGCATCCGCGAGTGGCAGGACATCTACGCGCAGCTGCGGACGGTCGCCAAGCAGATGGGCATCACCGTCGAGGAGCCTAAGGCGGAGGCGTCCATTCCCGAGCAGGCGGTGCACACGTCGCTGCTGGCCGGGCTGCTGTCGCACATCGGGCTGAAGGACACCGAGAAGAACGAGTATCTGGGCGCGCGCAGCGCCAAGTTCGCGATCTTCCCCGGCTCGGCGCTGTTCAAGAAGCAGCCCCGGTTCCTGATGTCGGCGGAGCTGGTGGAGACCTCCCGGCTCTGGGCGCGGGTCAACGCCAAGGTCGAGCCCGAGTGGATCGAGCCGCTGGCCCAGCATCTGGTGAAGCGCACCTACAGCGAGCCGCACTGGGAGAAGGACCAGGCGGCGGTGATGGCGTACGAGCGGGTCACCCTCTACGGCGTGCCGATCGTCGCCCAGCGCAAGGTCAATTTCGGACGTATCGACCAGGAGGCCTCGCGGGATCTGTTCATCCGCAACGCCCTGGTCGAGGGCGACTGGCGCACCCACCACCAGTTCTTCCACGACAACCGCAAACTGCTCGGCGAGGTCGAGGAGTTGGAGCACCGGGCCCGGCGCCGCGACATCCTCGTGGACGACGAGACGCTCTTCGACTTCTACGACCGGCGGATTCCCGAACACATCGTGTCCGGGGCGCACTTCGACTCCTGGTGGAAGCACAAGAAGCGCGAGGAGCCGGACGCGCTCGACTTCGAGCGCTCCATGCTGATCAACGAGAAGGCCGGGGCCGTCACCAAGGACGACTACCCGGACTCCTGGCGGCAGGGGAAGCTCAAGTTCAAGGTGACGTACCAGTTCGAGCCCGGCGCGGACGCGGACGGTGTGACCGTGCACGTGCCGCTCCAGGTGCTGAACCAGGTCACCGCCGAGGGCTTCGACTGGCAGATCCCGGGGCTGCGCGAGGAGGTCGTCACCGAGCTGATCCGCTCGCTGCCGAAGCCGATCCGCCGGCACTACGTCCCCGCGCCGAACTACGCCGACAAGTTCCTGGACCGGGCGGTCCCGCTCCAGGAGCCGCTGCCGCAGACCCTGGCGCGCGAGCTCCAGCGGATGGTCGGGGTCCCGGTCACGGCGGACGACTTCGACCTCTCCCGGGTCCCGGACCACCTCAAGATCACGTTCCGGATCGTCGACGAGCGGCGGCGGAAGGTCGCCGAGGACAAGGACCTGGAGGCGCTGAAGCTCCAGCTGCGCCCCAAGGCCCGCCAGGCGCTCTCCAAGGCCGCCGCGGCGACCGCGGGGCCCTCGGGCGAGTCCATCGAGCGCTCGGGCCTCACGGACTGGACGATCGGCACGCTGAACAAGGTCTTCGAGACCCGCAGGGCCGGTCAGCCGGTGAAGGCGTATCCGGCGCTGGTCGACCAGGGCGAGACCGTGGCGGTGCGGCTCTTCGACACCGAGGCCGAGCAGCAGCAGGCGATGTGGCGCGGCACCCGGCGGCTGATCATGCTGAACATCCCGGTGAACCCGGCGAAGTTCGCGTCGGACCGGCTGAGCAATCAGCAGAAGCTGGCGCTGTCCCGTAACCCGCACGGTTCGGTGCAGGCCCTCTTCGAGGACTGCGCGACCGCCGCGGCCGACCGGCTGATCGCCGCGCACGGGGGGCCCGCGTGGGACGAGAAGGCGTTCCGGACGCTGTACGACAAGGTGCGCGCGGACCTGGTGGACCTGACCGTCCGCACGATCGACCAGGTGCAGCAGATCCTGGCCGCGTGGCAGGCGTGCGAGCGCCGGCTGAAGTCGACGAACAGCCTGGCGCTGGTGGCCAACGTCACGGACGTACGGGAGCAGCTGGCCCGTCTCGTACCGCCCGGTTTCGTTACGGCCACCGGGCTGCGCCGGCTGCCGGACCTGATGCGCTACCTCGTGGCGGCGGACCGGCGGCTCCAGCAGATGCCGACGGCCGTCCAGCGGGACACCACGCGGATGGAGAAGGTCCACGAGATGCAGGACGAGTACGCGTGGCTGCTCGAACAGTTCCCGCAGGGCAGGCCGGTGCCGCAGGAGGCTTGGGACGTCCGCTGGATGATCGAGGAGCTGCGGGTGAGCTACTTCGCCCATGCGCTGGGGACCGCGTTCCCCGTCTCGGACAAGCGGATCGTGAAGGCGATCGACGCCCTCGCACCCTGACGCGGGGCCGCCGGAGGGGGCCGGGAGGCGGGTGACGGAGTCACCACCAGGAGTGAAGTCGACCTGGGCCTCCCACCTCCTGTACAGTCTGGTTTCGCAGCAAGCCGCAAGGCAAGCGGCGAAAACCTGGTCCTGTGGAGCAGTTTGGAGTGCTCGCCACCCTGTCAAGGTGGAGGCCGCGGGTTCAAATCCCGTCAGGACCGCAGTAGGAGAAAGCCCGGATCGTTTCGATCCGGGCTTTCTCGCGTCTTGACGGCCTCGTCGGCCGCGGGTACCCCGTAGAAGCAGAGGCCGTATCCGTACCCTCGGCGCTTCTCGCGGCGGGGGACGGCCGGGCCCACCGGGAGGTGGCTCGCATGTCCGCGTCCGCAGCACGACACAAGACCCGCGCGCTGCTGCGCGCCCATCTGGCGGCCGCTTCCTCCTATCGCCATCTCACCCGGCACTGCGCGGTCTGCCATCGCCTCCTGCGCCTCGCCATGGAGCCCGGGGCGACCGCGGAGCCCCAAGGAGCGGCCGAGGATCCTCAGGACGTCGGCGGGAGCGAGGACGAAAGACCCCCGGCGACACGACCATCGGCCGGGTGACTCCGCGTTCGGACAGTGGCAGGCTCGAAGTTGGCAAGCATCAGGCGATGTGACGGTAGTCACCGAATGAGTTTTCAGACCGGGGGATTTTACGCCTCCCCTACAACTGGTGAATTTAATATGTGCAATTGCACGGGGTCCGTGGAGTTGCGGGGACCGTTCCGTCCGGGGCTGTCCCACCGCGTCCGGGACGCTCACCCACACTCCCGCACAGACCCGCTCACAGACCCACGAACGCCCCCGTCGGCCCGCTGAAGCCGACCGACCGCCCGGTTCTGACTGCGAGTCGGTCCGGGTACGGGAACGGCCGGGAGAGCGCTGTCCAGGGACCCTCCGGGCGGTCCGGGAGCCGGCCGGAGCATCCTCGTCCGGGCACAGAAAGATCGCGCTGGACCCGGCGGAGTCCAGCGCGATCGATACGACGAAAACCCGTGGAACACAGGTATGACGCCCGTTGGGGCAGGCGTCCGTCGAGTGGAGCTATGGGTGGGCGACTGAGGTTGGGGGACCTGGCAGCTGCCCGGATGTTGTGCTGTGCTGCGGTACTGCTGTGCTGCTGTTATCGCTGGTCGGCAGGGGTGTGTCAGGCCTCGCTGCGCTGCTGCGGAATACCCGCAAGCAGTGCGCGGACCTCTGCCTCGCGGTACCGGCGATGTCCACCGAGCGTGCGGATGGACGTGAGCTTGCCAGCCTTGGCCCAACGGGTGACCGTCTTCGGGTCCACGCGGAACATCGTGGCAACCTCAGCCGGGGTCAGCAGCGGCTCGGCATCAGGGGTGCGAGCGGTCATGAGCGGCCTCCTCGGGAGAACCGAACCTTCTCGGTTCTTTCCTCTAAATTCTGCACCTTGACCCGCGTTGCCCGAAATGGCGGACGCGGGCCGAGTCGGTTATAGGACGAACGGCTTGTCCTCGGCACTACAACTACACCATCCGTCCAGCCACGTCGGCCAAACCGATGGAATTGCCCTCCCAGGTGTTCATCAGCGACGGAAGCCGATGGACCATGCCATAGCGGACAGTCACGCCCCGGTGACGATCAGTCACAGAGCGATCAGGAGTCGTCAGACCCCCCATAGAGTGCAATGTCGAGCATTCTGCCCTTACTTGGACAGAAGGAGCCCTCCCCGGACTCCTTGTCCTATTTTGGCATGAGGGTTAGGGATAGGCGCAAGGGCCCCGTTAGTGCTGTCCATCACGCTTGAGGCAAAGGCCCGGTTCGGGACGTAGGTCCCGGGCCCAGCGGCGTACGCCCCTGCCCCACCCGTCCCATGAGACCTCACGTGTCACACGGAACGCCGGTTCACAGAACATCGGTTCACGGATCGTCCGTCGGTTCACGGCTCGTCCGTGGTGTCTCCTCCCTCCTTCTCGCGTCCCGGCCTTTCGTCCTGGATGAAGGATGCCCCGGTTCCGTCGCCTTGATGCCACTGTGGGCCTTTTCACGTCAATTGGTGAACTGGAGGTCCCGGACCGCCCGCCAGCGTTCCGCGAGCCGCGCGTACGCCTCGCCCGCGCCCTCGCTGTCGCCGTCCCGCAGCGCGGCGAGCCCCTCCGCCACATCCGCCGCCGACCGGTCCCCGGCGAGCCGGTCCGCCGACAGCGCGTGGACGAGGCCCCCGTAGTCCAGCTCGACCAGCGAGCGCGGATGGAACTCCTCCAGCCATCGCCCCACGTCCACCAGGCCCTCGGTCAGCGGCCCTTCCGGAACGCTCTCCCGCAGCGTCCGCAGCGCCCGCGCCAGCCGGCGCCGGGCCTCGACCATCGGCGTGCGGTACCGCAGGACGGGTCCGGCCCCCTCCCCGTCCGCCGCCGCGTACTCCCGCTCCTCGTCGTGGAAGAGGACGAACCAGCGCACCGGGACCTGCCACACCGTGGTCCGGATCCACGGCCGCGCGTCCGGGTGGAGCCGCTGCCAGCGCTCGTGGTCCGCCGCCGCCTGGCCGCGCACCACCGCGGGCAGCACGGCGTCGAGCACGTTGGCCGGAAACATGCCCCCCAGCTCCTCCAGGGCCAGCCAGCTCCGCAGCCGGGTCCGCCACGGGCAGACGCACACCACCCCGTCCAGCTCCGTCACGAACGCGTCGCCGCTCTCGTGCACGGGCACCGCGACCGGCGGCGTCGACACCAAGTCGGCCAGCGAGCGGCGCAGTTCGTCCTGGGCCGTGGGGAGCTCCTCGCGTTGCGCGTAGCGCGCCCAGTGGCTGCGCTCGGGCTCGGCGAAAGCGGCGAGCGGCTCGTAGATCCGGAGGTAGGACGTGTAAGGGACGCGCACCGAAGACACCACCGACATGGAGCGCATCGTGTCATGGCCGATCACCACCTGAGAGTGATCCTTCGCGCGGGGGCAGATACGCGCCGCCGGAGGACTTACGCTCTTGCCCATCGGACCGGCCGTGCCGGTCGGTCCGGGGCCCTCCCCACCCCTAGGAGGGCCTCCGCCGCTTCGTTATTTGGGAGTCACCACAGTGACCGATGTGACCGACGGCGTCCTGCACACCCTGTTCCACTCGGATCAGGGGGGCCACGAGCAAGTCGTGATCTGCCAGGACCGTGCCAGCGGCCTCAAGGCCGTCATCGCCCTCCACTCCACCGCCCTGGGCCCGGCCCTCGGCGGTACCCGCTTCTACCCGTACGCCTCCGAGGCGGACGCCGTCGCCGACGCGCTGAACCTGTCGCGCGGGATGTCGTACAAGAACGCCCTCGCCGGCCTCGACCACGGCGGCGGCAAGGCCGTCATCATCGGCGACCCGGAGAAGATCAAGAGCGAGGAACTCCTCCTCGCCTACGGCCGGTTCGTCGCCTCGCTCGGCGGCCGCTACGTCACCGCCTGCGACGTCGGCACCTATGTCGCCGACATGGACGTCGTCGCCCGGGAGTGCCGCTGGACCACCGGCCGCTCCCCCGAGAACGGCGGAGCGGGCGACTCCTCGGTGCTCACCGCGTTCGGCGTCTTCCAGGGCATGCGGGCCTCGGCCCAGCACCTGTGGGGCGACCCGACGCTGCGCGGCCGCAAGGTCGGCGTCGCCGGCGTCGGCAAGGTCGGCCGCCACCTCGTCGAGCACCTGCTCTCCGACGGGGCCGAGGTCGTGATCACCGACGTCCGCGAGGAGTCGCTGCGAGCGATCACCGATCTGCACCCCGAGGTCACCGTGGCGGCGGACACCGACGCCCTGATCCGCACCGAGGGCCTTGACGTCTACGCGCCGTGCGCGCTCGGCGGCGCGCTGAACGACGACACCGTCCCGGTGCTCACCGCGAAGGTGGTGTGCGGCGCGGCCAACAACCAGCTGGCGCACCCGGGCGTGGAGAAGGACCTGGCCGACCGGTCGGTTCTCTACGCACCCGACTACGTGGTCAACGCCGGTGGCGTGATCCAGGTGGCCGACGAACTGCACGGGTTCGACTTCGACCGGTGCAAGGCGAAGGCGACGAAGATCTTCGACACCACGCTGGAAATATTCGCACGTGCGAAGGCGGACGGGATTCCGCCGGCCGCGGCGGCCGACCGGCTCGCCGAACAGCGGATGGCGGAGGCACGCTCGCGCTGACCGGTGGCCGTCCATGACCCGCCGACCGGCGAGACAAGACTCACGCCGGTCGGCGGGTCGTACCTCCACAAGAGGTTAAAATCGCAGTTGACCAGCGAGGACGGGGCTCCTCACTGGCCCTGTGCCGGGGACCGGGATGCGGGCGGCGTACCGTATGGCCACGGAAGCAGGTACCGTTAAAGCCCTACGGGCGCGGTCTCTCTGCCGAGAGTCCGTCCTGAAACATGAACGCGTGTCAAGACTCTGGGGCCGTCGAGCCCCGTCACCGAGGGGGTCGAGCCATGGGGCGCGGCCGGGCAAAGGCCAAGCAGACCAAGGTCGCCCGCCAGCTGAAGTACAGCAGCGGCGGGACGGACCTGTCGCGTCTGGCCAATGAGCTGGGCGCATCGCCTTCGAGTCAGCCACCGAACGCAGAGCCGTTCGAGGACGACGACGAGGAAGATGACCCGTACGCACAGTACGCGGATCGCTACAACCAGGACGATGACGACGATCAGGACGACCAGTCCGGTCCGTCGTCACAGCGCCGCGGCGCTTGACCTCGCGCTGACACTTCAACCCGGTCCGGGCTTGCCCCGGGCCGGGTTCTGTGTGTCCCGGTCCGGGGCGCCCGTGGTGCGCGCCGGTTCCGTTCCGCGTGCGGTGGTGCGCCGGGCGCACCACCGCATGCCTGTGCCTAGCGTGCGTAGGACCCGGTCAGCTCGGCGCCCGTCGCGTGGTCGCCGCGGTCGGTGATCTCACCGGCGACCCAGGAGTCGACCCCGCGGTCGGCCAGCGTCGTCAGGGCCGCGTCCACCGAGTCGGCCGGGACGATCGCGATCATGCCGACGCCCATGTTGAGCGTCTTCTCCAGCTCCAGCTGCTCGACCTGACCCGCCTTGCCGACCAGGTCGAAGACCGCGCCGGGCGTCCACGTGGAGCGGTCCACGGTGGCGTGCAGGCCGTCCGGGATGACCCGGGCCAGGTTGTTGGCCAGGCCGCCGCCGGTGACGTGGCTGAAGCCGTGCACCTCGGTCGTACGGGTGAGGGCCAGGCAGTCCAGGGAGTAGATCCGGGTGGGCTCCAGAAGCTCCTCGCCGAGCGTGCGGCCGAACTCCTCGACCTCGCGGTCCAGGGACCAGCCGGCCCGGTCGAAGACCACGTGGCGGACGAGCGAGTACCCGTTGGAGTGAAGACCGGAGGACGCCATGGCGATGACGGCGTCACCCTTGCGGATACGGTCCGGGCCCAGCAGGCGGTCGGCCTCGACCACGCCCGTACCGGCGCCGGCGACGTCGAAGTCGTCCGGGCCGAGGAGCCCCGGATGTTCGGCCGTCTCGCCGCCGACCAGGGCGCAGCCAGCCAGGACGCAGCCTTCGGCGATGCCCTTCACGATGGCCGCGACACGCTCGGGGTGCACCTTGCCGACGCAGATGTAGTCGGTCATGAACAGCGGCTCGGCACCGCAGACGACGAGGTCGTCCACGACCATGCCGACGAGGTCGTGGCCGATGGTGTCGTACACGCCCATCTGGCGGGCCAGGTCCACCTTGGTGCCCACACCGTCGGTGGCGGAGGCGAGGAGCGGACGCTCGTAGCGCTTCAGCGCCGAGGCGTCGAAGAGTCCGGCGAACCCTCCGAGTCCGCCGAGACCGGCGACCTCGGGGCGCTGGGTCTTCTTCACCCACTCCTTCATCAGCTCGACGGCGCGGTCACCGGCTTCGATGTCGACGCCGGCCGCCGCGTAGGAAGCACCTGTTGTCTCAGACATGGCCTGGGATCTTTCGTGTGGAGATACGGGGCTGGTGGGAGGGGCCGCGGTGCGTCCGGGTCACGGACGGCGCAGCGCGTCGGCCGCGGCGGTCGCCGCGGGGCCCGCCGCCAGCTCGGTCTCCAGCAGCTGCTTGCCGAGCAGCTCCGGGTCCGGGAGGTCCATGGGGTACTCACCGTCGAAGCAGGCGCGGCAGAGGTTCGGCTTGTCGATCGTCGTCGCTTCGATCATCGAGTCGATCGAGATGTACGCGAGCGAGTCGGCGCCCATCGAGGTGCAGATCTCGTCGACGGTCATGCCGTTGGCGATCAGCTCGGCGCGGGTGGCGAAGTCGATCCCGAAGAAGCAGGGCCACTTCACCGGCGGCGAGGAGATCCGGATGTGGATCTCGGCCGCACCGGCCTCGCGGAGCATCCGGACCAGGGCCCGCTGGGTGTTGCCGCGGACGATCGAGTCGTCGACGACCACCAGGCGCTTGCCCTTGATGACTTCCTTCAGCGGGTTCAGCTTGAGCCGGATGCCCAGCTGGCGGATGGTCTGCGAGGGCTGGATGAAGGTCCGGCCGACGTAGGCGTTCTTGACCAGTCCGGCGCCGAACGGGATACCGCTGGCTTCCGCGTACCCGATCGCGGCGGGGGTGCCGGATTCCGGGGTCGCTATGACGAGATCCGCCTCGACGGGGGCCTCGGCGGCCAGTTTCCGGCCCATCTCCACGCGGGAGAGGTAGACGTTCCGCCCGGCGATGTCGGTGTCGGGGCGGGCCAGGTAGACGTACTCGAAGACACAGCCCTTGGGCTTCGCTTCTGCGAATCGAGAGGTGCGGAGACCGTTCTCGTCGATGGCGATGAGCTCGCCCGGCTCGATCTCGCGTACGTAGCTGGCGCCGCAGATGTCGAGCGCGGCGGACTCCGAGGCGACGACCCAGCCGCGCTCCAGCCGGCCGAGGACCAGCGGGCGGATGCCCTGCGGGTCACGGGCGGCGTAGAGCGTGTGCTCGTCCATGAAGACGAGCGAGAAGGCGCCCTTGACGTCGGGGAGCACCTTGGCGGCGGCTTCCTCGATGGTCAGCGGCTTGTCGTTCTCGTCGCGCTGTCCGGCGAGCAGCGCGGTCACCAGGTCGGTGTCGTTGGTCGCGGCGACCTGGGTCGCCCGGCCGTCCTTGCGCGGGAGGTCGGCGACCATCTCCGCGAGCTGGGCGGTGTTGACCAGGTTCCCGTTGTGGCCGAGGGCGATCGAGCCGTGCGCGGTGGCACGGAACGTCGGCTGCGCGTTCTCCCACACCGAGGCACCGGTGGTCGAGTAGCGGGCATGACCGACCGCGATATGGCCCTGGAGGGAACCCAGAGACGTTTCGTCGAAGACCTGCGAGACCAGTCCCATGTCCTTGAAGACCAGGATCTGGGACCCGTTGCTCACTGCGATGCCCGCGGATTCCTGTCCGCGGTGCTGCAGGGCATACAGTCCGAAATAGGTGAGCTTGGCGACCTCTTCGCCCGGAGCCCAGACACCGTAGACGCCACAAGCGTCCTGGGGGCCTTTCTCTCCGGGGAGCAGGTCGTGGTTGAGTCGTCCATCACCACGGGGCACGGCACCGAGTGTAGGCGAGATCGACCACTGGTCCGAATTGGGGACCGGGGGGCGAACGCGCCGTGGAGCACGGGGAACGGGCCCGCCCGCCGCCCGGGGCGGGCGATTCGCGGGATTTCGGCCGGTGACCCTGCGTGACGTCGGCCCGGAGGGCGCGGAGCGACGGGAGGGACGCGGCGCTCACTTCCGGGCCGAGCGGCTGGTTACCGACGGGTAGCCACGTTGGGCGGCGGGCGGGCGGCCGTGGCGCTCGGTGAGCCCGGCCGATCTTCGCCCGGGCTCCTGGCCGAACGCTCGTTTCGTGGTGAGCCTCACACCGAGGAGCCGGGTTCAGCCGTGCTCGGAGCTGTTTTCGGCCCCGGCGGGTGCGGCTGTGGCACCGATCCCCTTGCCGTCGTCGGCGGCGAGGGTGAGCGTGCTGCCCTTGATCGTGTACGTCTTCGTCCCCTTGAGGGCGGCGAGCACGGCCCGCTCCGTCTCCATCTCGGCCTCCGGGCACATCTTGCGGGTGCTGACCGTGGGCCCGAAGACGATTCGGGAGTCCTTGACCGTGGCCTTGCCGCTGAAGGAGTTGCAGCCGGCGTTGCCGCGTACGGTGCCGTCCTCGGCGAAGGTCAGGTGCGGCGTGCGCTCCTTCGGCAGGTCAGCCGGCACGGTCGTGGCGGTCTTCCCGTCGAGCAGCGTGTTCACCGTCCACTTGGTGCCCACGAGGTCGGCGGGCTTCTCCTCGCTGAGCGCCATGGTGTCCCCGCTCTCGGTGGTGAGGGTCAGCTTGTCGCCGGACAGCTTCGCGGTGTGCTCGCCGCCCATCGCGTCGATGGCGGCCTTCTCGAACTTCTCGATCTTGACGTCGCACGCCATCTGGGTGGTGACGGGCTTGCCCAGGGTGATCCGGTCGCCCTTCACCTGCGCGTCCACGCTGATGTGATTGCAGCCGAAGTCCGCGGTGGCACGGCCCTTCGGGTCGATCTCCAGGCGGGCCCCCTCCGGGGCCTCGGTCTTCTTCCCGCCGACGGTCACCGAGTCGACGCTCCACGCCACGCCGGTGACGGGGACATCGCTCTGCACGGTGTCACCGCCGTCGCCGGATCCCTTGCCGGAGCCGGAACCCGACTCCGTACCGCAGGCGGCGAGGGCGAGGAGGGCCAGGACACTGACGCTGAGGGTCATCCGTTGTGTGTGCATGGCGATGTGACGGTACGAGGGTCCGATCCGGTTCCGCTGCCTCCGGTTCTCTCCGTTCCGCCGGGCCGGACCGCCCGGGTCTCTCAGGCCAGCAGAGGCAGCAGCGCGGCCAGGTCGGCCCGCTCCCCACTGGCGCTGACCTCGGCGTCCTCCAGGGCCCGCGCCCATTCCGTACGCCCGGTGGCGAGCCGGATCCAGGTCAGCGGGGAGGTCTCCACGACGTTGGGCGGGGTGCCCCGGGTGTGCTTGGGCCCGCCGATGCACTGGACCACCGCGAACGGCGGGACGCGCACCTCGACCGAGCCGCCCGGGGCCCGGTCCGCGAGGGTGTCCGCCAGCAGCCGGGTGCAGGCGGCCAGGGCCTGCCGGTCGTAGGGGATCTCCAGCCCGAGCGCCTCGTTCAGGTCGTCCGTGTGGACGACCAGCTCGACGGTCCGGGTGACCAGGTAGTCGGTCAGCCGCATGGAGCCGACCAGCGTGGGCAGCAGCCGGTCGCCCGTGCCGGTGGCGGGGACGTCCGCGAGGAAGGCCGCCTCCACCTCCCCGTACAGCGCGAGGAGGTCGGGGCGTGCGGCCGCCGGGGCCGGGGCCTCGGGGTCCCTGACGAACGCGGCGACGGCGGGCGGCCACTCCAGGAGGGTGGTCGCGGGCCTGGGTCCCGGCGGCTCCGGCAGGGCCAGGTCCCGGCTGACCGAGCCGAGCCCCTGCGCGATGTGCGCGACCAGATCGCGCACCGTCCAGTCGCCGAGCCGGGTCGGCCGGGCGAGCTGCTGCGGCGTCAGCGCGGCGACGGCGTCGCGCACATGGGCGTACTGGGCGAGGACCGCCGTCCGGGTCCTGAGGTGGTCGTAGGCGCGCGGGCGCTTCTTGGCCGGGGGCATGGGGCCGAGACTAACCGGCGCCACCGACAGTGCCGGGCCGGGCTTCCGCGACCTGCTCCTCGACGGTGAACGTCTCGCCGTTCGCCGGGACTCCGACGCCCCGCCAGGTGAACGGGACGCCCCGGGCGTCGTCGAGGTCCGGGCTGTCCATGAGGTGGACGTGGAGGTGCGGTTCGGAGCTGTTGCCGGAGTTCCCCACGCCGCCGATCTGCTGCCCGGCCCGGACGGTGTCCCCCGCCTTCACCCGGAGCGAGCCGCGCCGGACGTGCGCGTAGACGGCGTACGTGCCGTCGCCGAGGTCGAGGATCACGTGGTTGCCGACGATCCGGTGCGCACCGACGTACGAGCGGACGGTGCCTTCGATGAGCATCAGGTAGACGAGGCCCGGCAGCGAGTTCCGGCTCAGGTGGTCGCGCTGGCCGTCGCTCGCGGTCACGACCGTGCCGTCGGCCACCGCGAGCAGCGGGGCGCCGAAGGCCGGGAAGGCGCTGTTGCGGCGGAAGAGCGGCCAGAGCCAGCGGAACGCGGGCCGGGCCGGGGGCTCACCCTCCCCCGTCTCCGGGTCGGCCACGATGTCGATCGCGTACGTCTGCCCGTACACGTGCGTCCCATGGCTCGGCACCTTGTCCGCCGGGCTGTTCAGAGCCTTCCAGCGGCCGGTGACCGGCGGGTCGACCTCGACCGGGGGCCTCGGCTCGCCCAGGGGCGCGGCGGCCCGGGTCTGAAGCGCCATCGTGGCCGCGCTCAGGGCGAGCACGACCAGCGCGGGCAGGACGGTGGTCGCCCAGCCCGGTCCGGGCAGATCCGTGACGAACTCACCGATCATCAGCGCGAGCAGGACCAGCCAGGACAGCCGCATGGCGGTCGGAACAGCTTTGCGGACGGACATGATCATTTCCCCCAGTCGTCTGCGGCTCTACGGCCGCGCCGCCGTCAGCACCACCAGCAGCGGCACGACCCGGGCGGGCGGCACCTCGTACTTGCCGCGCCCCGCCGCGTGCAGCCAGCCCGCGCCGGTCAGCTGGCGCAGGTGGTGGTAGATCTGGCCGGTGGTGCCGGCGCCGTCGAGCGCGGCCAGTTCGGCGGCCGTCCTGAGGCCGCCGAGGATCTCGCGGAGCAGGCGCAGCCGGACCGGGTGGCCCAGGGCGGCGAACGACTCGGCGGCGTCCGCCCAGTCCCCGTCGAACAGGGCCTCGGTGAAGGCGCCGTACTGCCATCCGTACTGCTCGCCGGTGGGCAGCCGGACCGAGCCCGTGTAGAGCACTCCCCCGTCGGCCCCGGCCTCCCCGACGTCGGCGAGCTGCTCTTTCAGCCCTTCCAGCGCCCAGAAGTCACCGTCGCCCAGGCGGGGTGACTCGGGGTCCCGCCGCTCCAGCGCCGTGAGCCGCCTCTCCAGCTCGGCGACCCGCTGCTCCAGCTCCATGACACCAACCTTACGTAATTACGTAATTTCCATCAAGAGGTTCATCAGGGGTTCGGGGGAAGGCCGAAGCCCCCGCCCGGATGATTCCGGACGAGGGCTTCGGATGTACGCGATGTACGGGCGGCGGCTCCGGCTCAGGCGAGCAGCGCGGGGATCGTCGCCTCGTGCGCCGTACGCAGCTCGCTCAGCGGAATGCTGAACTCGCCCTGGATCTCGATCTCCTCGCCGTCCACGACACCGATGCGGGCGACGGGCAGACCGCGCGCCCCGCACATGTCGGTGAAGCGGAGCTCCTCGCTGCGCGGGACCGCGACGACCGCGCGGCCCGCCGACTCGGAGAAGAGGAACGTGAACGCGTCCAGGCCGTCCGGCACGACCAGCCGGGCGCCCTTCCCGCCGCGCAGGCAGGACTCGGTGACCGCCTGGATCAGGCCGCCGTCGGACAGGTCGTGCGCGGCGTCGATCATGCCGTCGCGCGAGCCCGAGATGAGGATCTCCGCGAGCAGCTTCTCGCGGGCCAGGTCCACCTTGGGCGGCAGGCCGCCGAGGTGCTGGTGGACGACCTCGGACCAGGCCGAGCCCCCGAACTCCTCGGCCGTGTCGCCCAGCAGGTAGAGGAGCTGGCCCTCTTCCGCGAAGGCGACGGGCGTACGCCGGTTCACGTCGTCGATCACGCCGAGCACGGCCACGACCGGCGTCGGGTGGATCGCCGTCTCACCGGTCTGGTTGTACAGCGAGACGTTGCCGCCGGTGACCGGGGTGCCCAGCTCCAGGCAGCCGTCCGCGAGACCGCGCGTGGCCTCGGCGAACTGCCACATGACGTCCGGGTCCTCCGGGGAACCGAAGTTCAGGCAGTCGGAGATGGCCAGCGGCTTGGCGCCGGAGGCGGCGACGTTGCGGTACGACTCCGCCAGCGCGAGCTGCGCGCCGGTGTACGGGTCGAGCTTGGCGTACCGGCCGTTGCCGTCGGTCGCCAGCGCCACGCCCAGGTTCGACTCGGCGTCGATGCGGATCATGCCCGCGTCCTCGGGCATCGCGAGGACGGTGTTGCCCTGCACGAAGCGGTCGTACTGGTCGGTGATCCACGCCTTGGAGGCCTGGTTCGGGGATGCGACCAGCTTGAGGACCTGCTCGCGCAGCTCGGCGGCGTTGGCCGGGCGGGCGAGCTTGCCCGCGTCGTCCGCCTGGAGCGCGTCCTGCCAGGACGGGCGGGCGAACGGGCGCTGGTAGACCGGGCCGTCGTGGGCGACCGAGCGCGGCGGTACGTCGACGATCTGCTCGCCGTGCCAGAAGATCTCCAGCTGCGAGCCGTCGGTCACCTCACCGATGACGGTGGCGATGACGTCCCACTTCTCGCAGATCTCCAGGAAGCGGTCCACGTGCTGCGGCTCGACGATCGCGCACATGCGCTCCTGCGACTCGCTCATGAGGATCTCCTCGGGCGAGAGGGAGGAGTCGCGCAGCGGCACGGTGTCCAGCTCGACGCGCATACCGCCGGAACCGGCGGAGGCCAGCTCGCTGGTGGCGCAGGAGAGCCCGGCGCCGCCGAGGTCCTGGATGCCCGCGACGAGCTTCTCCTTGAAGATCTCCAGGGTGCACTCGATGAGGAGCTTCTCCTGGAACGGGTCGCCGACCTGGACGGCCGGGCGCTTGGCGGGCCCGGTGGACTCGAAGGTCTCGCTCGCCAGCACGGAGACGCCGCCGATGCCGTCGCCGCCGGTGCGGGCGCCGTACAGGATGACCTTGTTGCCGGGGCCCGACGCCTGCGCGAGGTGGATGTCCTCGTGCTTCATCACGCCGATGCAGCCGGCGTTGACCAGCGGGTTGCCCTGGTAGCAGGCGTCGAAGACGACCTCGCCGCCGATGTTGGGCAGGCCCAGGCAGTTGCCGTAGCCGCCGATGCCCGCGACGACGCCCGGCAGGACGCGCTTGGTGTCGGGGTGGTCGGCCGCGCCGAAGCGCAGCGGGTCGACGACCGCGACCGGGCGGGCCCCCATGGCGAGGATGTCGCGGACGATGCCGCCGATGCCGGTGGCCGCGCCCTGGTAGGGCTCGATGTACGAGGGGTGGTTGTGCGACTCGACCTTGAAGGTGACCGCGTACCCCTGGCCGACGTCGACGACGCCCGCGTTCTCGCCGATGCCGACGAGCATCGCGTCGTTGGCGGGGACCTTCTCGCCGAACTGCTTGAGGTGGACCTTGCTGCTCTTGTACGAGCAGTGCTCCGACCACATCACGGAGTACATGGCGAGCTCGGCGCCGGTGGGGCGGCGGCCCAGGATCTCGCGGATCCGGGCGTACTCGTCCTCCTTGAGGCCGAGCTCCTTCCAGGGCTGCGCGGCGTCCGGGGTCTCGGCCGCGTGCTTGACCGTATCCAGGCTCATGCGTTGACCAGCTTCTTGATGATCGAGGTGAAGAAACCGAGGCCGTCGGTGCGGCCGGTGCCGATCAGCGGCTCCACGGCGTGCTCCGGGTGCGGCATCAGGCCGACGATGTTGCCCGCGGCGTTGGTGATGCCCGCGATGTCGCGGAGCGAGCCGTTGGGGTTGCCGTCCAGGTAGCGGAAGGCGACGCGGCCCTCGGCCTCCAGCTCGTCGAGCGTGCGCTCGTCGGCGGTGTACCGGCCGTCCATGTTCTTGAGCGGGACGCTGATCTCCTGGCCGGAGCTGTAGTCCGAGGTCCAGGCGGTCTCCGCGTTCTCCACCCGCAGCTTCTGGTCGCGGCAGATGAAGTGGAGGTGGTTGTTGCGCAGCATCGCGCCGGGCAGCAGATGCGCCTCGGTCAGGATCTGGAAGCCGTTGCAGATACCGAGGACCGGCATCCCGGCCTTCGCCTGCTCGATGAGGGTTTCCATCACCGGCGAGAAGCGGGAGATGGCACCGGCACGGAGGTAGTCCCCGTAGGAGAATCCGCCGGCCAGGACGACCGCGTCGACCTGGTGCAGGTCCTTGTCGCGGTGCCACAGGGATACGGGCTCGGCGCCCGCGATACGGACGGCGCGCAGGGCGTCCTGATCGTCGAGGGTGCCGGGAAAAGTGACGACGCCGATACGGGTGGTCACTTCTCCTCCTCCACCTTCACGACGAAGTCCTCGATGACGGTGTTGGCGAGGAACGTCTCGGCCATCTCGTTAATACGGGCGAGGGCGGCGTCGTCGACCGGCCCCTCGACCTCCAGCTCGAAACGCTTTCCCTGACGAACGTCCGCGATTCCCTCGAACCCGAGACGGGGCAGTGCGCGCTGCACCGCCTGTCCCTGCGGGTCGAGGATCTCGGGCTTGAGCATGACGTCGACTACGACGCGTGCCACTGGCACTCCCGGTGTGGTGGTGTGGTGCGGCTGTCTCTCCGGGGGGTTCCCCAGACCCCCGCGGGTCCACTCAGCGTACCTGGCCAAAATTTCTACGCGAGTAGATATCGGGCAGGGCGGCCCTGGTGAGGGCGGTGCGTAGATCACGTCCGCATATCGGCCACGACACCGCTCGGAAAAGGTCTGGGAAAAACCCGCCCGGATTGCACACGGATTGCACACGGACACGCGCACGCAATTGACTGGGCTTCACAATGCGGTACCGACCGCTGTACAAATGATTACCGGGGAAAGCACCATTGCCCCGGGGACAACGGAACAGTCGACATCTCGTCGATCCGCTTCCGCCCGCCCGGCAGCCGGAAGGCCGGCATCCGCGCACGCAGAACGCGCCGGTGCCGCAGGAAAGGACCGATATCCGTGGCTCAGCGCGTAGTGGTGACACTCTCCGACGACATCGACGGGGGAGCGGCGGCGGAAACGGTGATCTTCGCCCTGGACGGGAAGACGTACGAGATCGACCTCAATCCCGCCAACGCGAAGAAACTGCGGAAGACGCTCGCGCCTTACGTGGCCGCCGGACGGAAGCAGACGAACGCCGGCAAGCACGGCAGGACGCCCACGGCCTACCGCCACACCTCCCTCGCCCCGGACCCGGCGGCCGTCCGCGCCTGGGCCCGCTCGCACCGGATGGACGTGCCGGCCCGCGGCCGCATCCCGAAGAAGGTCTACGAGGCGTTCCAGGCGTCCGTCTGAGGCGCGCGGCTTCCCGCGGCCGGACGCCCCGTCAGACCGGCCGCCGGAAGCCGACTTGCGCTACACCCCCGCAGGTCGGCTAGAGTCTGGAGCACGCCGAGGGGCGAGGCCGCAAAGCCGAATCCCACGCAGCGTGCGGGTGTAGTTCAGTAGCAGAACAGCCCCCTTCCAGGGGGAAGGCGCAGTGTGCAATTCCTGTCACCCGCTCTGCACGACTCTTCGGACCACTCAGGTGGATCGGGTAGAGTAGTGCTCGCTCCACCGGTGAAAGCCGAGTGGCTGCACTGCGGACGTAGCTCAGTTGGTAGAGCGCAACCTTGCCAAGGTTGAGGTCGCCAGTTCGAACCTGGTCGTCCGCTCAGAGGCAAAGGCCCCGATCATTTCGATCGGGGCCTTTGGCGTTCTTCCGCCACCCCATGACGTTTGTCATGAGCAGTGGTGACAGCGCGCACTGCTTCCGGGCCCGATCCGGCGGAACCCTTGAAGCATGACCAGCGACGACTTTCTCAACGACCGACGCGACGGTGGCACGTTCCCGCTCGCGAAAGCCGTGACCGCGGAGACGGTGATCGCGGTGGACGGGGTTCGCCGCAGCTACAAGGACGGCTTCGAGGCCGTCTCCGGCGTCTCCTTCTCCGTCGCCCGCGGCGAGCTGTTCGCCCTGCTCGGGACGAACGGCGCGGGCAAGACCTCCACCGTGGAACTCCTCGAAGGACTGGCCCTCCCGACCTCCGGAACCATCAAGGTCCTCGGCCACGACCCGTACCGCGAACGCGCCGCGGTCCGGCCCCGTACCGGCGTCATGCTCCAGGAGGGCGGCTTCCCCTCCGACCTCACCGTGCTGGAGACCGCGCGGATGTGGTCGGCGTGCACCACCGGCGCCCGCCCCGCCGGCGAGGCCCTGGAGATGGTCGGCCTCACCAGCCGGGCCAAGGTGCGGGTCAAGCAGCTGTCCGGCGGCGAGAAGCGCCGCCTGGACCTGGCGCTGGCCCTCACCTCGCGGCCGGAGGTGCTCTTCCTGGACGAACCGACCACCGGACTGGACGCCGAGGGGCGGCGCGACACCTGGGACCTGATCCGGGCGCTCCGGGAGTCCGGCACGACCGTCCTGCTGACCACCCACTACCTGGAGGAGGCCGAGTCCCTCGCGGACCGGCTGGCGATCATGCACCAGGGACAGATCGTGACGGCCGGGACGACCGCCGAGGTCACCGCCGCGCACCCGGCCCGGATCCGCTTCACCCTGCCCGGCGGTGTACCGGCCGCCCACATTCCGCTGTCGCTCCAGGCCGGCGCGGACGGGCAGCGGGTGGAGATCCGCACCTCCACACTCCAGGAGTCCCTGCACGAACTCCTCGGCTGGGCCCGGGAGTCGGGCGTGGAACTGCTCGGGCTCGACGCCCGCTCCGCCTCGCTGGAGGAGGCGTTCCTGCAGATCGCGAACACCCAGCTCCGCTCACGGGCCGACGACCCGCGCCGGGTGGGACCCCGGCACGGTTCCGCCGACGGCAGCACTCCGAACGAGACGAAGAAGGTGACGGCATGACCACGCCCACCACCCTCGCGGACGGCCGCACCGCCCCCGAGCGGTCCCTCTCCCCCGCCCCATCGGGCTGGTCCGCCTCCCTCCGGCGGCTGAACGCCCTCGCCCGCGCCGAACTGATCCTGCTGATCCGCAACCGGTCCGCGATCTTCGTGGCCCTGGTGCTGCCGATCGTGATGATCTTCTCGATCCGGGCCTCGCTCGAACAGATCGACCTCGCCGGCACCGGACTCTCCGTCGCGGGCGCCGCGCTCACCGGCGGTATCGGCATCGTGCTGGTCCAGGTCGTCTACATGAACCTCGTCACCGGTTACGTCACCCGGCGCGAGGAACTCGTCCTCAAGCGGCTGCGCACCGGCGAGGTCACCGACCGGGAGATCCTGATCTCCACGGCGCTGCCCTCCGTGGCGCTGGCGGTCCTCCAGAGCGTGCTGCTCGTCGTGGCGGGCGCGATCGCCTTCGACCTGAGCGCGCCGAAGCGGCCGGACCTGTTCCTGCTGGGCCTGCTCGTCGGCTTCGTCATGATGTCCGCGCTCGCCGCCGCTACCTCCGCGGTGACCCGGACGGTCCAGACCTCGCAGCTCACCACGCTGCCGCTGTTCTTCGTCTCGCTCTTCGCCTCCGGGATCTTCGTCCCGCTGGACGTCTTCCCGGACAAGCTGGCCGCCGTCTTCGAGCTGCTGCCGCTGACCGGCGTGATGACCCTCGTACGGCACGGCTGGCTCGGCGGGGTGGAGGGCGGTGACCTGGTCACGGCCGTCGTGGCGGCGCTGGCCTGGACCGCGTTCGCGGTGTTTGCTGTGCGACGGTGGTTCCGCTGGGACCCGCGGGGCTGACATGAAGGGGCTGAGGGGCGTGATCGGTCGGGTACGGGGCTGGCGGCGCGGCTGGCACGAGCGCACCAAGCTCCAGCGCATCGACCTCTACACCCGGGGCACGCTCGCCGTGCTCCCCTGGGTCTTCCTCGCCTCCTGGGGCCTGCTGCCGCTCCTCCCCGTGCTGGGCGAAGGCCCGGTGCCGGCGGGCCTCGCCGTGGCGTTCTTCGCGGTGAACACCGCCCTGTGCGTCCTGAGCAACCGCGATCTGGGAGCCGCGTTGGCCCACCACCGGGGCACGAAAACCTTTCCGGTGCGGCGACTGCGGCTCCCGGCGGCGCTGCTCGCGCTGCTGACCGGCCTGATGGTGGCGCTCGCGGCGACGGCCGACCTCAAGGACGCGGGTCTCGCCCTGCTGGTCCTGGACATGCCGTTGGCGTTCGCCATCCCGTACGTCCTCCTCGTCCCCGTCCGTACCTACCTGGTGCACTCAGCGGTCTACGCGGCGGTCCTGGTGGGGCTGCTGGCGGCCGTCGGGGTGCCCGCGGGGCTGCTCTTCGGCGCGGTCCTCTCGATGCTCGTCGCGATCCTGCTCGTGCTCTCCTCGGTCCGGCCGAGCGCCTGGAGCATGAGCGCGATGTGGCAGGCGGAGGAGGCACGGGACATGCAGGCCCGACTCGCGGTGGCGGAGGAACGGCTGCGGTTCGGCCGGGACATGCACGACGTGCTGGGCCGGAACCTGTCGGTGATCGCCTTGAAGAGCGAGCTGGCCGTGGAGCTGGCCCAGCGCGGCAACCCGGCGGCGGTGGACCAGATGGTCGAGGTGCAGCGGATCGCCCGGGCGTCCCAGCAGGAGGTCCGCGATGTCGTACGCGGCTACCGGGAGGCCGATCTGCCCACCGAACTCATGGGCGCGCGGGGCGTGTTGCAGGCCGCCGGGATCTCCGTCACCGTCGAGGGCGCGGACGGCCCGGCCGGGATCGGGGCTCCGGCCGCCGTCCAGGCGGCGCTCGGCTGGGTGGTGCGCGAGACCGCGACGAACGTCCTGCGCCACGGCGACCCGCGCCACTGCTCGATCCGGCTCGCCCGGACCCGGGACGCCGTGGTCCTGGAGGTCGAGAACGACGGGGCGGGCGCCGCGGACCCGCTCGACGGCGGGGGCGACGGCGGCGGTTCGGGCCTGGCCGGGCTGCGCGAACGGCTCGGGGCTCTCGGCGGCACCCTCACCGCCGGACCGGCCGGGGACGACCTGTTCCGGGTGACGGCGACGGTGCCCCTCACGGCCTCCCGCCCGGACCCGGCCGGCCGCGCCGCCTCGGCCCCCGACCCGGACGGGCGCGCCGACCCGGCCCCCGCCCCGGACGGCCGCCCGAGCCCGGGCGGAAGCCCGGCCTCCTCCCCTCCCTCCCCCGACCCTTCCGCCCTCCCGGAGGAACGATGACCACCGCGCGGCCCCTGCGCGTCCTGCTGGCCGACGACGAGCACCTGATCCGGGGCGCGCTGGCCGCGCTGCTCGCCCTGGAGGAGGACCTCGTCGTCGTCGCGGAGGCGGCGAGCGGACCCGAGGCCCTCGCGATGGCTCTGGCGCACCGGCCCGACGTCGCCGTCCTGGATCTTCAGATGCCGGGCGCGGACGGTGTGAAGGTCGCCACATCGCTGCGGGCCGAACTGCCCGACTGCCGCACCATGATCGTGACCAGTCACGGCCGGCCGGGGCACCTCAAGCGGGCCCTGGCCGCCGGCGTACGCGGCTTCGTGCCGAAGACCGTCAGCGCCCGGCGGCTGGCCGAGATCATCCGTACCGTCCACGCCGGAAACCGTTACGTGGATCCGGAGTTGGCCGCCGACGCGATCTCCGCGGGGGACTCCCCGCTGACCGTCCGGGAGGCCGAGGTGCTCGAACTGGCGGCGGACGGGGCGCCGGTCGCGGAGATCGCCGAGCGGGCCTCGCTGTCCCAGGGGACCGTGCGCAACTACCTCTCCTCGGCCGCCTCCAAGATCGGCGCGGAGAACCGGCATACGGCAGTGCGTCTCGCACGCGAGCGAGGATGGGTATAGTAGGCATCGCGCTTCGGCGCACTGCGGACGTAGCTCAGTTGGTAGAGCGCAACCTTGCCAAGGTTGAGGTCGCCAGTTCGAACCTGGTCGTCCGCTCCACAGAAGAGAAGGCCCCGGACCTTTCGGTCCGGGGCCTTCTCCGTGTCCGCCGGTCGTTACGCCCAGTTGGCGCCGGTCAGCACCTCGAACGCCTCGATGTACTTGGCGCGGGTCGCGTCCACGATCTCCTGCGGCAGCGCCGGCGGCGGCTGCTCGCTCCTACGGTCCCAGCCGGAGGCCGGCGAGGTCAGCCAGTCGCGGACGAACTGCTTGTCGTAACTCGGCTGTGCGCGGCCGGGCTCCCAGGTGGCGGCGGGCCAGAAGCGGGAGGAGTCCGGGGTCAGCACCTCGTCGGCGATGATCAGCCGCTCGGTCCCGTCCTCGGTGGTCTCGAAGCCGAACTCGAACTTCGTGTCCGCCAGGATGATCCCGCGCTCGTGCGCGATGTCCCGGGCCCGGCGGTAGACGTCGAGCGTGGTGCGCCGCAGCTCGGCGGCGGTCTCCACACCGACCTCGCGGGCGATGTCCTCGTAACTGACGTTCTCGTCGTGCTCGCCGACGGCCGCCTTGGTGGCCGGGGTGAAGATCGCGCCGGGCAGCTCGGACCCGTTGACCAGGCCCTCGGGGAGACCGATGCCGCACACCGTACGGGTGGCGTCGTACTCGACGAGCCCGGAGCCGGTCAGATAGCCGCGGGCCACGCACTCGACCTCGACCATCCGCAGCGACTTGCAGATGAGGGTGCGCCCCGCCCAGTCTGCCGGGGCGCCCGGGGGCAGCTCGGTGGAGATGACGTGGTTGGGGACGAGGTCGGCGAGCTGGTCGAACCACCAGAGCGAGAGCCGGGTGAGGACGCGGCCCTTGTCGGGGATCTCGGTCGGCAGGACCCAGTCGTACGCGGAGATGCGGTCGCTGGCGACCATCACGAGGTCGCCCGCCTCGTTCCGGTACAGGTCACGCACCTTGCCGGTGTGCAGGTGGGTGAGGCCCGGAACCTGTACGGGCTCGGGCTTTTCTACAAAACCGGACACGGTGCCTCCGCGTAGATTGATCCAGGAGCGGTTCCGATTGTCCCGTACGGAGGACACGGAGCGCGCGCCGGGCCCGGACCCGATGCGGTGGCTCTCGTCAGTCGCGCTTGCAGATCCGGTCGAGGAGGTTGGCCGTGGCCTGCTGGATCCGGGGGTCGGTGTGTCCGGGGCGATCGAGGGCCGGGGACCAGGCGAAGGTGCCGGAGGCGAAGACCAGCGCGCCGGAGGGGGCCTGGTAGAGCGAGGTCTCCTGGTGGCGGGTGGCGCCCTCGGAGTCCTCGTACGGGGAGTGGGCGAGCAGGATCCGGTTGTCGTGCTCGGGCAGGCTGGTGCGCGGGAAGTAGCGGTCGGCCTCGCCGGCGACCAGGCCCGGGATCTCGTCGCCCTCCACCGCGCCCGTGGCGTCCCAGAGCCAGTGCTCGGCGTTGCGCACGACCAGCGGGCTGGGGTCGGGGACCCGGCCCGCGTACTGGATGCCCAGGAGCTGCTGCTCGGGCCGGTCCACCTCGCGCCACAGGGCCGACTTCCCGGGCCCCCGGCGTTTGCGGCAGGTCAGCAGCCGGTCGGGCTCTCCGGACGCGGAGGGGGCGAGGCCCACCTGCCAGTACATGGTGTTGGCGGAGAGGAAGACGAGCGAGGTGCCGGAGTCCCGGGCGCGCTCGGCGGCCCGGCGCATCGGCAGCGACCAGTACTCGTCGTGGCCGGGGAAGACCAGGCCCCGGTAGCGGCTGGGGTCGACGCGGCCCGCGTGCAGGTCGCGGGCGTCGGCGTAGGCGAGGTCGTAGCCGTACCGCTCGGCCCAGCGGATGAAGTCGTACGCGTGCCCCACGTGCAGCGGCAGGCCCGATCCGGCGTACGGGCGGTCGAAGGAGATCGTTACGGCGGCGTCCTCCTCGCCGAGCAGCCGCCCCCGCTCGTCCCACGCGTGGTAGAGGCTGGCACCGGTACGGCCGTCCTCCGGATAGAGGTTGTACGCCTGCCAGGTGATGTCGGGCAGCAGAAGCAGCAGGTCGGCGGGGTGGTCGTGGCGCACGGTGAAGGGGATGTGCGAGCGGTAGCCGTCGGCGGTGGTCAGGACGGCCACATACGCGCCGACCGACCAGTAGCTCGGGATCTGGAGCCGCCAGGACATCCACCAGTGGTGGCAGGAGACGGTCCGGTCGGCGGCGAGCGGCGGGGGCTGGACGATGCCGGAGAGCCGGGGGCTCGTGGTGATCTTGGCCGCGCCGTCGCCGCCGTAATGACCGATCCGGTAGACGTCGACGGAGAACTGCTGGGGCGGGTCCACGGTGATGTGGAAGTCGATGGCCTCGCCCGGGGCCGCCGCGCCGGGCGAGACGAAGCCCTTGATCTGGCGGTGCACGTCGTCGGCGGTACGGGTGCCGCCGCCGGTGGAGCGGGCGAGGTCGGCGTACCAGGGGACGACCTGGCCGGTGTCGTCGAAGTAGTTCTCACTGCCGCGCAGCCAGGGCAGCGGGCCCTGACCGAAGGGATCGCTCACCGCGTGCGCGAGGGCACCCGACTCCCACCGGCGAATCTGCTCCGCCCCCATGCCGCGCCCCTCCCTCGGATCCCCCGGACAACTCGGGTGATCCCCCGGACAACTCTGGTGCGCCGAATGTCAGCGCCGATCCCCAGCACATCACATAACGCACGCACCCCGTCACCCTTCGTCGCGAATTGACGAGAACGGAACCATTCCTTCCGAACAGCGGATCCCGCACTCCGGACGCGGCGGCCTGCGCCTCGGCCCCGTGGTGGCGCGCCCCGGTCCCGTACGCGGCCGGTCCCGTACGCGATCCCGTATGCGGCCGGTCCCGTACGCGATCCCGTATGCGGTCACACCAGCCGGACCGGTTTGTCGGAGCGCACCCCCACCTCGGCCAGCCAGTTCAGCAGCGGGTCCGGATCGCCGTCCTCCACAAGGCTCAGGACCGGAGCCGCGAGGTCCGCCCGCCGCTCCCCGCCGACGAGCAGCGCGGGGCCGTCGAGCCAGTCCAGGCCGGGGGCCGCGCCCGCCGTGTCCACGGCCGCGCAGCAGACCATGGCCGCGACGTGGTCGGCGAGCAGTTCGGTGCCCGTACGCGGCGGCTGGAGGGGGAAGAGGGGCAGCGGGCCAGGACCCCAGAGGTCGAGGGGGTCGTCGGCCGCACCGCCGTGTCCCGGACCCCCCTGCTCCGGGCCGCCGTGGACCGGGGCCTCGGCCTCCTCGCGGGCGACCGCGGCGCCGATGCCCGCCGCGAGCGCCTCGCCCGGCCCGCCGGGTCCGCCCGGGCCCGACAGGTGCTCCATCACCCGGGCCAGCGTGGGGACGGCCGGGTCGGCGGCGGAGGCCCGGGGCACGCCCAGCGTGTCCAGGACGCGGTGCAGCCGGGCCGCCTCGCTGCGCCACTTCCGGTCGACGACCTCGTCGGGATACTGCTGCCAGTCCACCGGCGCCCAGCCCGGACCGCTCTCGGCGGGCCCGCCGTGGAAGAGCCGGGCGGCAAGCAGGGACGCGGCCTCGTCGGCAGCCCCGGGCTCCTCCAGCAGGTCGCACGCCGGCCGCTCGCCCAGGCGCAGGGCGAAGCCGTCCGCGAGCCGGTCCCGGCGGGACAGCTCGGTGAGCGCGGAGACGACTCCGGCGTCGAGCCGGGAGGGCCAGCGGCCCATCCGCCAGGCGGGCAGTGCCACCCGGGTCAGCAGCCGGTCCCAGCCGGCGTAGGCGAGGCCGACCTGTTCCTGGGCGGCGATGCGCAGCCCGTAGTCGACCGTCTGGGCCCGCATGGACGCGGCGGCCGCCACGCACCGCTCCATCTCGGCGGCATGGCCCCGGCAGGCCCGCAGCAGCAGCCGGGCGACCCAGCCGGCGAAGGCGAGCGGCGCCCCGCGCACCGGGCCCCGGCCGGGGGCTGCCGCGTCGGCGATCGCGGCGTCCAGACCGCGGACGAAGCGGCGGGCGGCGGCTATGTCGGGGTGCGCGGACGGGCCCGTGCCGGCCACGACGGGGGCGAGGACGGCGCGGAGCTCGGCGACCCGCATCCACCACAGGAACGGCGAGCCGATGACCAGGACGGGGGCGGTGTCGGCCGCCTCCGCCGGGGCTTCCGGCCGCTTCGGGAGCGACACCCCCGGGCCCTTCCTGAGCGCGGCTCCCGGGCCCTTCCTGAGCGCGGCTCCCGGGCCCTTCCTGAGCGAGCGGTGCGTGCGGTCCTCCAGCCAGCTGTCGCAGTCCGGGGTGAGTGCCACGGCCGAGGGCGCGGGCACGTCGAGCCGGTCCGCCAGATCGCGGACCAGGCGGTAGAGGTCGGGGGCGCCTTCCTCGGACACGGGGACGGTCGGGCTCATGGCGGGCCGCGCGCGGGCCACGGAGACGGCGACCAGGACGGTCACCAGCAGGACGACGACCGCGACGCCGAGGACCGTCCAGCGCACGGCGTCCCAGGCCGGACCGGCCAGATGCCCCTGCGCGTCCGCCGCGAACAGCACGACGGCGACGGCCGCGGGCAGGATCGCCACGGCCAGGGCCCTGCTGCGGATCCGCAGCAGGACGAGCGCCCGGGCCTGCGCGGCCCGCGCACCCAGCTCCTCACCCACGTCGGTACCGGACACGGCCGGACGTCACCCCCTCTGCCCTCATCGCGGCCCTCTGGGCCCTCGCGGCGGTGTTGCTCACTCCCCCACTGTGGCACCCGTCACCGACATCGCAATGCCGGTGGGCCAAGTGCCGGAACGCTTGCGCCGCACCCTAGTTGGGGGTCCGGCGGCCGTCATCCGGATAGCCCAGTCGTCACCCGATGGAATGGCTTTGGGCAAAGCTGCTGACGTGTTCGCGCCCATGAGGCAGGCCCGGGGGAACGGGCTGGTGGCGTGGTGACGGCATGGGTCAGCCCCTCGCGCCTGCCGCGTACGCCGGTGGCGTACGGGAGCGGGCGGGCGCGAGGGGCTGCGGGGGTGCTGTCCGGGGCGGGTCAGCGCTGATTCAGCCCTGGTTCAGGCCTGGTCAGCCCTGAGAAGCCTTCAGGGCGATGTCCGTACGGTGCTGGGAGCCGTCCAGACGGATCCGCCCCAGCGCGGTGTAGGCGCGCTCACGGGCCGCCGTGAGGTCCTTGCCGGTCGCGGTCACCGAGAGCACCCGGCCGCCCGCGCTGAGGACCGCGTCGCCCTCGGCGCGGGTCCCGGCGTGCAGGACGTACGCGTCGGGCGCATCCTGTGCCGCGACGTCCGCGAGCCCGTCGATCGGGTCGCCGGTGCGCGGGGTGTCCGGGTAGTTGTGCGAGGCGATGACCACGGTGACGGCGGCGTCGTCGCGCCAGTTCAGCGGCGGGAGGACGTCGAGGGTGCCGTTGGCGGAGGCGAGCAGGACGCCGGCCAGCGGGGTCTGCAGCCGGGCCAGGACGACCTGGGTCTCCGGGTCGCCGAAGCGGGCGTTGAACTCGATGACCCGGACGCCGCGCGAGGTGATCGCGAGGCCCGCGTAGAGCAGCCCGGAGAAGGGGGTGCCCCGGCGGCGCAGCTCGTCGACGGTCGGCTGGAGGACGGTTGCGAGGACCTCGTCGACCAGCTTGGGGTCGGCCCACGGGAGCGGGGAGTAGGCGCCCATGCCGCCGGTGTTCGGGCCCTCGTCGCCGTCCAGGGCGCGCTTGAAGTCCTGGGCGGGCTGGAGCGGCACGACCGTGGTGCCGTCGGTGATGGCGAAGAGGCTGACCTCGGGGCCGTCGAGGAACTCCTCGATGACCACGCGGTCGCAGGAGAGCGCGTGGGCGCGGGCCACGTCCACGTCCTCGGTGACGACGACGCCCTTGCCGGCCGCGAGGCCGTCGTCCTTCACGACGTACGGGGCGCCGAAGGCGTCGAGGGCCTCGTCGATCTCGGCGGGGGTGGTGCAGACGTAGCTGCGGGCGGTGGGGACTCCGGCGCCGGCCATGACGTCCTTGGCGAACGCCTTGGAGCCCTCCAGCCGGGCTGCTTCGCCGGAGGGGCCGAAGCAGGGGATGCCGGCCGCGCGCACGGCGTCGGCGACCCCGGCGACGAGCGGCGCCTCCGGGCCGACGACCACCAGCCCGGCGCCCAGCCCGGTCGCGAGGCGCGCGACGGCGTCACCGTCGAGCGCGTCGACCGGGTGCAGTTCGGCCACCTCTGCGATGCCGGCGTTGCCGGGGGCGCAGTACAGAGCGGTGACATCGGGGTCGAGGGACAGAGAGCGGCACAGGGCGTGTTCGCGGGCGCCGCCGCCGATGACGAGGACCTTCACGGGGTGCAGCCTAGCCGCCGGGCGCGGGGACCCCCGACGGCCGCCGGTGGGTGGACGCACCGCCGGGCGCGGCGAGCGCGGTCGGCCGCCGGTGGGTGGACGGTGGACGGCCGATGCCTGAGGGTGGGCGCCGCCTCACTGCTCGTTGGCGAACTCGTCGATCACCGTGGCGCCGAGCTCGCGGACGATCAGGTCGTGGCCGGAGAGCGCGGAGTCGACGAGATCCGGATCGTCGTCCTCCGGAACATCGTCCTCAGGGGAGACGGAGCGTGGCGGCTCGGCCCCGTACGAACTGCGAGAAGCCTCGGGGGCGGGCGCGGCGTCCCGGCCCTGCGGCGGCGCGGCGGGAGGCGGCTGCTGGGCGGACGGGGCGGGCTGGTACTGCGGCGCGGGCGCGGACTGCTGCGGGGGCGCGTGCTGGGGCCGGGGCTCGTACGCGACCGGGGCGGCGGGGGCCGGCGGGGCGGGCTGGTACTGCGGGGCGGGGCGTCCGCCGCCACCGGACTGCGGGGGCATGCCGCCACCGGAGGGATCGATGACCGCCTCGATGCGCCACTGGGCGTTGAAGCGCTCGGCGAGGGCCTGCTTGAGGACCTCCTCGCTGCCGCTGCCGGCGAAGTTGTCGCGGGCGCCCGCGTTGAGGAAGCCGAGTTGGAGCGTCGTCCCGTCGAACCCGGCGACCTGGGCGTTCTGGCTGAGCAGGATCCAGGTGAAGCGGCGGCGGTTCTTGACCGCCTCCAGGATGTCGGGCCACATGTTCCGCACCTGGGCGGCACCCTGCGCCATGCTCTGCCCGCCCTCGGCCGGAGCCTGCGGCGCGGCGGGGGCCGCCGGGGCGACCGGGGCTGCGGGCGGCGGGGTCGCGGCGGGGGCCGGACCGCTGCCGGGGGCGGACGCGGTGGGCCAGCCACCGGGCCGACGGCCCTGGTCCCCGGATCCGGCCCCAGAACCTGCCCCGGATCCGGCTCCCGCGGCGGCGGGCCAGGAACCGGGCCGCTGTCCGGGCTCGGGGGCGGGCGCCACGGGGGCCTGCGGGGCGGGCTCGGCGGCGGGCGGCGCGTAGGCGGCCGGGGCAGGGGGCGGCGCGTAGGCAGCCGGAGCGGCGGGCGGCGCCTCGCCCCGTACGGCGGCACGGGCGGCATCCGGACCCGCGGGCCCCACGGGCGCAGGACCCTGAGCGGCATGGCCCTGGGGAGCATGGACATCCGGCCCCGGTGCGTACCCCATGGGGGCGGCACCGACGGGCGGAGCGGCGAACGGTGCGGCAGCGGCGGCGGCCGACGCCCCGCGCTCCAGCCGGTCGAGCCGGGCCTGGAGCGACCGTTCGTCGTCGTAGGCGGCGGGCAGCAGGACCCGGGCGCAGATCAGCTCCACCTGGAGGCGCGGCGAGGTCGCGCCGCGCATCTCCGTGAGCCCGTCGTTGACGAGGTCGGCGGCGCGGCTGAGCTCGGCGGCGCCGAAGACGGAGGCCTGGGCCTGCATGCGCTCGACGACATCGGCGGGCGCGTCGATGAGCCCCTTCTCCCCCGCGTCCGGCACGGCGGCGAGGATCACCAGATCCCGCAGCCGCTCCAGGAGATCGGCCACGAACCGGCGCGGATCGTTGCCGCCCTCGATGACGCGGTCCACGACCTCGAAGGCGGCGGCCCCGTCGCCGGCGGCGAAGGCGTCGACGATCGAGTCGAGCAGCGAGCCGTCGGTGTACCCGAGGAGCGCGGTGGCCATGGCATACGTCACACCGTCGTCGCCCGCACCGGCCAGCAGCTGGTCCATGACGGACATCGAGTCACGCACGGACCCGGCCCCGGCGCGCACGACGAGCGGGAGGACGCCGTCCTCGACCGGGCTGTTCTCCCGCCCGCACACATCGGCGAGATAGCTGCGCAGGGTCCCCGGGGGCACCAGCCGGAACGGATAGTGGTGCGTGCGCGACCGGATCGTCCCGATGACCTTCTCGGGCTCGGTCGTCGCGAAGATGAACTTGAGGTGCTCCGGCGGCTCCTCGACCACCTTCAGCAGGGCGTTGAAGCCCGCCGGGGTGACCATGTGGGCCTCGTCGATGATGTAGATCTTGTAACGACTGGAGGCGGGCCCGAAGAACGCCTTCTCGCGCAGGTCACGGGCGTCGTCCACACCACCGTGGGACGCGGCGTCGATCTCGATGACATCGATGGACCCCGGCCCGTTCCGCGCGAGGTCCCGGCAGGACTGGCACTCCCCGCACGGGGTGGGCGTGGGCCCCTGCTCGCAGTTCAGACAGCGGGCGAGGATCCGCGCGCTGGTCGTCTTTCCACAGCCGCGCGGCCCGCTGAACAGGTACGCGTGATTGACCCGGTTGTTCCGCAGGGCCTGCTGGAGCGGGTCAGTGACATGCTCCTGACCGATGACCTCGGCGAACGACTCGGGGCGGTAGCGGCGGTACAGCGCAAGGGACGACACATCTACGAGGTTATCGGGGCCGACTGACACTCGACCCCACAGCACCTCACGGCCAACGCAAAGGGCCCCCCACGCACCCGCCAGAGCCAACCTACCCTTGCTGCCTTCCGGCCCTGGGGGAGTTCAGTCAGATAGCGCCACGTGAGGGGCTGACGCCCACCTTAGCGGATCCCCACCCCCTCCGGTCCACCCGCCCGCCCCCACGAACGACCTGCGGAACGTCTGCGGACCCCCCTCGGGACGATCTCCGGGGATCGTGTTCGCGAGCACCCTCAAACGTCTTGTATTGTTTGCGGCGGAGGATTCGCCTAGTGGCCTAGGGCGCACGCTTGGAAAGCGTGTTGGGGGCAACCCCTCACGAGTTCGAATCTCGTATCCTCCGCCATTGCTCTCACCGGGCAATACGTCGAAGGGCCCCGCAGCTTGCTGCGGGGCCCTTCGACGTTGGCAGTTCAACACAGAGCGGCCACTGATCCCCCGGGTACGGGGCGAAGTCCCGCAGGCTCAGGCGCACCACCGCCAGGCAGCCCCTCCGCCGCTCTCTCCTGCACCACCACCAGCAGGAGCAACCGGCATGAGGCGAGCGGCGAGCGGCGAGGCCGGCGGGTGCACACCGCCTCGGCGCACCAAAACTAGGAGTATGTTTTATGTAGCTGTACTTCTATATCTGGAGCATATTTCGGTGCGACCGAGGCCGCCGATGCCGAGTCGCTACGGCGGATCAGCGCGGCGCTGACCGCCCACGTCCGTCCTGCCAGCCCGTTCCACTTCGCCGACTGGGCAGAGGCCGTCGACGCACTACTGCGCTCAGCGCCGACCGGCCCGTCCCCGTGGTGATCGACGAGTTTCCGTACCTCGCCAAGGCCAACCCCGAGCTGCCCTCGATCATCCAGGAGGCGCTGCGGCCCCTGCGTGACCAGCGCACCGGCTCCCGTACCCGGCTGTTGCTGTGCGGCTCGGCGCTGTCCTTCATGGGAAGGCTGCTCTCGGGAAACGCCCCACTACGCGGACGGTCGGGGCTGGAGCTGGTCGTCCGCCCCCTGGACCACCGCCTCGCCGCCGAGTTCTGGGACATCACCGACCCCCGCTTGGCCATGAAGGTGAACGCGATCGTGGGCGGCACCCCGGCCTATCGGCGCGAATTCGCACGCGGCGACACACCAAAAGGTCCGGACGACTACGACTGGGTCGTCCGCACCGTCCTCAACCCCGACCCCCCCTTCCGCGAGGCCCGCTATCTGCTGGCCGAAGAACCCGACCTTCGCGACACCGCCCTGTACCTGTCCGTTCTGGCCGCCGTCGCCGACGGCAACGCCACCCGCGGGGGCATGGCCGGCTACCTGGAACGCAAGGCCACAGACATCGCTCATCCCATCAACGTCCTCGAGGACGCAGGTCTGCTGCACCGGGACGCGGACGTCTTCCGCGACAACCGTCCCACCTACCGCATCGCCGAACCGCTGATCGGCTTCTACCACGCGATCATGCGACCGGTTTGGGACCAGCTCGAACGCCCGGGCAGTGCGACACGGGTCTGGCAAGCCAGCCGCCGCCGCTTCGTCAGCAACGTCCTCGGTCCCCACTTCGAGCAGGTCTGCCGGGACTGGGCCCTGCATCACGCCGACCCCGAACTGCTTGGCGGTCTGCCGGCCCGCGTCGGACACGGTGTCGTTCACGACCCCAAGGCGCGTACCGGCCACGAGGTCGACGTGGCGGTCATCGGAATCGCGGATGGCACCAAGCCACCACTGCTGGCCGTCGGAGAGGCCAAGTGGAACGACACCATGGGCGCTGCCCACATCGAACGTCTCCGGCACATCCGCGACCTCATCACGCTGGCAGGCCGATACGACACCACGAATACCCAGCTCCTGTGCTTCAGCGGAGCCGGATTCAACGACAAGGCGCACGCTGCGGCAGCGGGCGACCCGGACATCCGCCTGATCGACCTGGCGACCCTCTACAACCAGGCCTGATGTACGCCCACGCGTCCACGACCAACGGCGCACCATGGTGAGCGCCACCCTGCCGTGGCGTAGCGGCACACCGCGTGCAGCCACTTCGGCAGGGAGGTGAAGCATCGTCTGTTGTCGGCGCTACCAAGGTTCCCGAATGACGCAGAACACAGCCGACCGAGCCTGACGCTTCCAGCAGAGACGCGCATCCGACGGACGGCCCCAAGCCCTGGATGCCTGGAACCACGCCGAACGCTCCGCCGCAGGTCAGGTACGGCTCCCGCTGGATGGACACACGCTCGGAAAGCGTGTTGGGGGGGCAACCCCTCACGAGTTCGAATCTCGTATCCACCCACAGTGATCGATCTTGACGACGAGCTGCTGGCCGACGTGGCTCAGGCGCTGGGGACCGGCACCAAGAAGGAGACGGTCAACACGGCTCTACGAGGTACTCGACAACCGCCGACGGGCTCTCGCTCTGACTCGGCTGCGGGCTGCAGCGGGTGAGGGCGCGTTCGATTAAATGAACGGGGGGCCGGTCTCAGTCCGCTGTTCAGCGTGAGTGGTTCGGCGTAGGTGGTTCAGCGCGAACGGCCGGTCTGCCCGCGAACCTGGATCAAGGCATGCGTACCGCTCGTACGCCAAGCCGCGCCGGACCGTTCCAACGCCTCCAGCGTCTTCTGCTCCAACCCCACGATCACGTCCGACTTCAGTGTGCGCAGCGCCGCGACGGCCCCGGGGAAGTACGCCGTGCGGTCGGCGAACGGTGTCGTCTCGGCCCACATCCGGTCGCCCACCAGGCGACGGTAGTTGAGGTCGCCCTTCAGGATCGTCACGGTGGCCGCCGCGAACTCCGCCCGCAGGTCACCCGGCATCTCCTCGTACGGCAGCGGGGCGCAGAAGAACGGATGGGCCCGGACCTCCAGGCGGCCCGTCGCCATGGCGTCCCACAGGCGACTGCCGATGCGGCCCGCCTCGCCGGGTGCCTCCGCCAGGCGCCGCAGGCAGTCGACGACGTCGGCTGTCGTCGCGTCGGAGACGTAGTACGGGTAGGGCTTCACGTGGAGCACGAGCCGCTCGGCATGGCGGTGCACGAGGAGGTGGTCGATGAGGATCAGGTCCGGGATCAGCTCCCGCCCCGCGTTGTCCGCCACCACCGCGACCGTGGCACCGGCTCCGGCGGGCAAGACCTGCCAGAGCAGGGCGCTGTCGTCGGCGACCAGGTCATCGGCCGCAGCGCCGGGTGCCGCGTCCCCCTCCGTCACGCGGAAGCCCAGGTCCGCGCGGTTGCCCCAGACCGAGGCGTGGAGCAGGGCCGTGGCCCGCTCGTCGGCCGGTACGTCGGCGAGCGCGTCCAGGGCGCGGAGCTCCTCGTCCACCGCCGTGCCGCGAAGCTCGGCCCGCTTGAAGGGGGCGAAGGGGTCGACACCCTGCCACGGGCCCGTACCGAAGTACCCGACGGCGGAGAGGAGCCTGCGGTAGAAGTAGCTCTCCGACCACAGGAACGGGGCGTCGAACCACGATCGCCCGAAGAGCTCCCGCCCCCAGGCCGACCACTGCTCGTGGTCGGACTCCGAGGGGGCGAGGGGTTCGATCACCCCGTTGTTGTTCTGCTCCAGCAGGGCGTCGAGTGCCTCGTGCTGGCGGGGGCCGTACGGGAAGGCGTCCCGTACCTGCTCGATCAAGGCCGGATGGCGGTTGGCCAGGACGCCCCGGGCGAACGAGCCGGGCTCATTGCTCAGGATGACCTGCGCGTCCCGTTCGGGGGTCGGGGGAGCGCCATCCGAATCGTGGGCCGTCTTCTCCGCCATGCTCCACGCCTTTCGCTTGCCGCTCACGCGTCTTCGGCCTTCAGAGCCATCAAGCGGGTGGCCACCGCCTCGGGCTCCGACGTTGAGGGGGTGAGACCGAAGTGCTCCACGAGTTCGGTCTGCAGGAACGCGGCGATCTCCGCCTGGTCCGCGCCACGGCGGAGCATCCCCAGGAGGGGTGCGAGCATGCAGTCGTACTCGTCGGGCACCTCGTCGGCGACGCCGATCGGGTCCCAGTCGTTCAGGAGCTGCCGCAGGTTCTTCTCGGTCAGGCCGGTTCCGGTTCGCATGGCTGCAGGATGCCACCCGAGCGGGCGGGGGCCGCGACCCTGCCTCTGCCTCCGGCCTCGCCAGGCCGCCTGCGGCAAGGGCTACCGCCCGTGCTCGTCGCGCAGGCGGAGCGCGGAGACGAGGAAGAAGACGCCGCCCAGGAAGGCGTAACCGGCCAGGCTGGTCAGGGAGGCTCCGTCCTTGCCCGCCTGGGCGATGAACGAGGCGCCGGCGAGCGTGGAGATGCCGCCGCTCGCGATCATGGCTCCCTGGCCGCCGAGCCGGCGCCTGGCGACGCCGACGACGAGTTGGACGATGCCCGCGGTGATCGCCCAGGCGCCCCAGACCCGCAGGACGGCGGGGATACCGGAGGTGGCGGCGACGGCCAGGCCGATGCCGGTGAGGGCGCTGAGCGCGATGTTCGCGTAGAGGGCACGTACGGGTTGGCCGTTCGTCCGGGCGGACCGGAGGTCGACGACCGCGCAGGCCACGTCGAACAGGGGATAGATCGCCAACAGCGTGGCGGTGAGCGCGCCCAGCGTGTCGGCGGTCGCGAACAGCAGGGCGGCCCACGCCGCGGCGAACGCGAAGCGCAGGAAGTACAGCCTGCGCAGGGCGGCGGGGACGCTGGTGGGAGGGGTACCGACGAGGGTGTCCATGGAAGTTCCCTTCAGGAAAACCGAGTTGGCATCGATCGGCTGGGCACCGGAAGCCCTCCACTGGAGAGGGAGAACGTTCGGTCTCATTGCCATTCAAAGCAATGCCCCTCTACCTGTCAAGACCGAACGTTCTCCCTCACTCGTGCGGTAACCTGGCAGCATGAGCGAAGGCGCGGGAAGGGGCAGTACGTCGGCGGCGCGTGCCCGGCTGCTCGACACGGCGACGAAGATCTTCTACGCGGAGGGCATCCACTCCGTCGGCGTCGACCGGATCATCGCGGAGGCGCAGGTCACCCGCGCCACGCTGTACCGGCACTTCACCGGCAAGGAAGAGCTCGTCCTCGCCTACCTCGACCAGGCCGACCGGGGCATCCGGGCAGGCATCGAGGCCGCGCGGGCGGGCGAGAGGTCGGCGGCCGACGCGGTCCGGGCGGTCGCCCGGTTCATCACCGGAGGCATTCAGAGCCCCGGCTTCCGCGGCTGCGCCTTCCTCAACGCGGCGGCCGAATACCCGGATGCCGCCCACCCGATCCACCGGGCCGTCCTGGCCCACCGCCAGTGGTTCCTGGAGACCGTCACCGAGTTGCTGGCGCAGGTCGGCGACGAGCCCGCCGAAGGGGCCGGCCGGCACCTCGTCATGCTCCGCGACGGCGCCATGGCGGCGGGCTGCCTCTCGGATCCGAAGCCGATCGCCGAGACCTTCCTCCTGGGCGTCGAGGGGATTCTGCGGGCACGCGGGGCCTGAGGGGCTGCAGACGGGGCGGTCACCACCGTCGAGCGCTCTCAGCCCGCCGGTGGTGACGAGGAAGGCGCGGACGGGAGCGGGCTGATGCCCGGTTCGAAGTGGGCCCGGAGGTAGATGCGGGTGCGTTGCGGTGTGTACTCGTGGGCGTACAGGCTCACGCACCGTTCGTCGGACGTGTCGTAGCCGTCCTCCATGCCGTACGGCATGTCCGGGGCGCCGGAGGGTTCCGGGCTCTTGGTGGCCTTGGGGCTGCCGGGGCAGACAGAGCCGTAGCGGATGCCCTTCTTGAAGCTCTCCGGTTCCGGTAGCCCCAGGTGGGTGAAGTCGTGGGCGGGTGCGCCGGCCTGTGCCTCCGTGGGTTCCAGCCACTTGCCCTGGGGCGGGTGCTCGGACAGGTAGGTCTCCGCTTCGGCTCGCGTCAGCGTGAAGGTCAGGATGCCCGTGTCGAAGCGTGAGGTGCCCTCGTAGGCGGCCTGAGCAGACTTGGCGGTGGCCGGGATGTCGAGGCCCATGTGGCCGCTCATCCAGGCGGGGGTGATCCCTTCGGCCCAGCCGATACCGGGCCCCGTTTCCTTCACGCGGCCGGACGTGCTCTCGCCGTCCTCGTCGATGAGAAGCAGACCCGCCACGACTGCAGCACCGACGAGGACCAACGCTCCTGCGGCCACCGACGCAAGGATCCAGCGGCGCCCGCCCAGGCGGCCGTCGCCCCCGGAAGGGCTCTCCGGAGGTTGGTAGGCAAAGACGTCATTCACCTGGCAGAAGTCCTTCCGGGCGGCCTGTTGGTCGTGCGGTCCTGTTGTTGCTCGCGGCCGGAGTCCTCGCGTCCGTCCCTGCCTTCACCGGGGCCCGGGAGTTCGCCGTCGGGAGATGCGCCCCCGAGGTCGTAATGCCGTACATCGCTGCTGCCCGCCATGTCGAACTCCTGGGCCAGTCCGACCCGGTGCAGCTTGGCCATCTGCCCGTCGGGGATGTCCAGCGGGCCGACGTTGACACCCTTGCCCTCGTCCCAGTTGTACCGGTCCCACGCATTCGCCTGGTAGTCAAGGCTGACCCTCGGGTTGCCGTGGGCGTCAGGCACGGCGGTCACGACTCCGGTGACGTTGCTGTTGACCCCGCCCACCGCGTAGAACCAGTTCTCGTCAGCTTCCTGGGTGAAGTAGAAGCCTTTGGGTTGCTTCGCCTCGACCGGGAAGGCGACCGGCTTCCCTCCGTTCCTCTTGAACTCCTCCACGGCCTGCCTGCGCCATTCGTCCTGCTTCAGACGGACCGTGTCGTCGACGTACGACTTGAAGGCCGGGACGTCCGCCATCATCTTGTCCACCGGCAGTTGCATGGGGCGTCCGCTGTTGCTCAGGTAGTGATCCATGTGGCGCGACGCGTCCGTCATGCCCTTCCAGTCAGCCCCCTCGGTCAGCAGCCGCATCTTCTGCTTGGTGGCCCACTCCTCGAAGCCCGCCGACTGCGAATCGTGCCGACCCGCGCCCCCGTCCGCAGCGATCTGCGGCATGGTGGGACTGAGGATGCCCGCAGCAGTCAGATCGTCCTTCTGCTTCAGCCAGAGCTGCGCCCGCGCCTCGGGGCTCAAGGACTCCCACAGACGGCGCAGCTCCGCCCGCTGCTTATCGTTCGCGTCCTTGCCGAGGCCTGCCAGCTCCTAGGCACGTGGGACCTGCTCCTCGTCCAGGGAGGTGTACGTGGCGTGTCCGGCGTTCTCCGGGGCACCGCCGTGGCTCTTCCGCAGGGCGCGCGCGGCCGTGGCGTCCACCTCGGCCGCATGCTGAACGATTCCGGCGAGCGTGTCGGCGTACCACTGCATACGGTCCTGGTCCGCTGGTCGGGCCCCTCGGGCGTGCAGAGCGCCTCGATGACACGGACCGTGCCACCCGGGCCGTCGGAGATCAGGAGCGCGGGGTCCGGCGGGTTGTGCGCGGGATCGCCCTTCCTCGCCGCGTCGGTGAGCGTCTTCGCCTGCTTCTGGTAACGCACCAGTTCCACGTGTGCGTCGGCGAGGACGTTGGCGATGCTCTCGGCCTCACTGTGGAGGTCGGTGAACTCCTTGGCGGTCTTTGCCGACGAACTCCCGTGTGACGGTGGCGTTTGCGCCCTGCCAGCGTGCGCCGGCCGCCTTCTTGGCCAGGCCGTCGCGGACCGTGGTGGTGAGTTTGGACAGTTCACCCGCCATGGCCTTCCAGTCGGATACCGCGGTGGCCAGCTTTCCGAGGTCCATGCCGATGAGGTCCGAGTACGTGAATCGACCCACGATGCTCCCTACCTGAAGTAGTCGTTCAAGGCAGAGACAGGTATCGGGCCGGAGCGGCCACTCACCTCGGCGGCGATTTTCACATCGTCCCGGGCGTGCAGCTTTTTGGTGAAGTCCAGGTGATTGGAGATGTGCGCACATGCCTGCAGCACATGCTTCACCTGCGAGGACCAGACCTCGACGGTGGTCTCCAGCTCAGAACCGATGCGCAGACTGTGGCTCTTGAGGACAGCGGCCGCCTGCATGGTCGACCCGGCGCCGCTCTTGTCCGCACCCGTTCCGGCGATGTCGGCTTGCTTCTTCAGTTCCCCGTGGAGAACGAACGCTTCGTGTCCCACAGCCCCCAGGTCGTCCTGGTGCACCACCAGGTCCGCGGCAGCGGCACCCTGCGATCCGGCCTCGTTCAACCGCATCGGCGTGTGCCCCTCGGCCACCGCCTCCTTGGACCTCTCCCACTCTTCCCAAGCCATGTATACCCCCGTCGCGCGACGACGGACCGTGCCTCGACCTCGGCCCGATAGACCGAACAAACTATCAATTCCCGCTTTTCACCTGGTTGTTCATCGCTTTCCGCAAGCCATCGGCAGAGTAGAACTCGCCAGGGGTCGCACCTACAAGCAGTCATCGCTTTTCGGACAACCCTGCGCCAATCGGGGGACCGGAGACAACCCGAAGCGCCCGAGTCCGCCTCTCACAGGCCGGACACAGCGTCGCCACCGGTGAGTTGAGTTTGGGGCCGTGCTGATCGTCCACGTTCCATCACGCACTCGGAAGCCGGAAGTACGAGGAATGATGACCAGATCACCGCAGGGCCGCACCAGCCGTCTCACCCGCCCCTCGATCGCCGTCGCCGCGGCCGTCGCCGTGACGGCGGGTGTCGTTGCCGCCGCGCCGGACGCCAAGACGGCCGAGCCGTCGCCGAAGCTCAGCCTGATCGCCGCCACCACCTCGGTGACGCTCGACTCGTGGAAGGAGGATCCCGGGGTATACCTCGACCTCGGGACCTACCTGACCTCGGAGAACGGCGCCTTCGAGCTCAAGGTGACCCGTAAGTCGTACAAGGATCCGGTCCTCGCCACACAGGTGCTCCGGAACGGGAAGAAGACCACGACCAAGGCGCTTCCCGCCGGGCTCGTGAAGGACTTCTCCGGGCTGCCGGACTTCGCGCAGATCTCCGTCACCGACGCGGCCGGCAAGACCGTGCTGAAGCAGACCGAGGCCTTCTGCCCCAACAACGCCTCCGGGCGGGTCCGGCCGGACGCGCCCGCCAACTCGAAGTATCCGCAGAGCTGTCCGGTGAACCCCTTCACCCTCGGCTCGGTCTGGGGCGTCGAGAACGGCTGGGCGTCCAACACCTACGCCGGGTACTACGCCAAGCCGGTCCAGCTGGCCGCCGGGACCTACACCGCCAAGATCTCCGTGACGAAGAAGTACCGCGACCTCTTCGGCATCGCGAACAAGCCGCAGACCGTCAAGGTGACGGTTCGGGAGCGTAGTTGGGAAGAGGAGGAGGGCTCGGGATCCGCCGCTCGCAGCGCGGCTCCCCGGTCCTCCCAGTCCGCCAAGTCCGCCGCCGGGCACCAGGGGCACCAGGGGCACGGCGGGCATGAAGGGCACCAGCAGGCCGCCGACGCGCCCGCCGCCGCTCACTCCGGGAACGCCGCCGCCTCCGCCCATGCCGCGCACGGCGCCCCGGCCCGTCCCGAGGCCCCCGCCGCCCGGACGACCGGCGCCACCCCCACGTTCAACGTCGGTCACGGGCCCTACCCGCCCGCTCCGCCCGCCCTGCCCTGGGCGCTGAAGAAGGAGTCCCTCCAGCGGCAGGCCTTCTCGGCGGCCAAGGTCGGCGACCGGCCCGGGCAGACCGACGGATCGCGGCAGGCGCCCGCGGCCGAGCCCAACGCCAAGCGGCCCACCGGCAGGGCCACCGTGCCCGACGTGCCCAAGCCGGACCTGCGCTCGCTGCCCGCGTACGGCATCACCGTCAGCGACGGCTACGAGGACGTGCCCGGCAAGGACTACCTCGCCTTCAGCGCCAACGTGTGGAACGCGGGCCCGGCCAAGCTCGTCGTGGACGGCTTCCGCTCCCCGGGCAAGGAGCTGATGGACGCCTACCAGTACTTCTACGACGCCAAGGGCAAGCAGGTCGGCTACACCCCGACCGGCACGATGGAGTGGGACCCGCGCCCCGGCCACGAGCACTGGCACTTCACGGACTTCGCCAGCTACCGGCTGCTGAAGGCCGACAAGAAGGAGTCGGTGCGCAGTGGCAAGGAGGCGTTCTGCCTGGCCAACACCGACGCCGTCGACTACACGGTGAAGAACGCCAACTGGCACCCGGACAACACCGACCTGTCCACCGCGTGCGGCCAGGAGAACTCGATCTCCGTCCGCGAGGTGCTCGACGTCGGCTCCGGTGACACCTACACCCAGGACCTGCCCGGCCAGTCCTTCGACATCACGGGTCTGCCGAACGGCACGTACTACATCCAGGTCCTCGCCAACCCGGAGAACCGGCTCAAGGAGACCAACTACAAGAACAACAGCGCCCTGCGCAAGGTCGTCCTCGGCGGCAAGAAGGGTGCCCGGACCGTGACGGTCCCCGCCCATGACCTGGTGAACGCCAACTAGTCGTCATCAGCGCGGCGTTGACACGCCCAGCCCCGTACACTCCGCCGGCCCCGGGAGAATTGGTTCTCCCGGGGCCGGTCGGGTTGCGGCGGGCCGGCCCGTCAGTCCTCCCCCTCCAGGTTCCCTTCCGTCTCCAGGTACACCTGGCGCAGCGCTTCCAAGACCGCCGGGTCCGGCTTGGCCCACATGCCGCGGGACTCGGCCTCCAGCAGGCGTTCCGCGATGCCGTGCAGGGCCCAGGGGTTGGCCTCCTGGAGAAACTGCTTGTTCTCCGGGTCCAGGACGTACGTCTGGGTGAGCTTGTCGTACATCCAGTCGGCGACGACGCCGGTCGTGGCGTCGTACCCGAAGAGGTAGTCCACCGTGGCCGCCAGCTCGAACGCGCCCTTGTAGCCGTGGCGGCGCATCGCCTCGATCCACTTGGGGTTGACGACGCGGGCGCGGAAGACGCGGGACGTCTCCTCGACGAGCGTGCGCGTGCGGACCGTCTCGGGGCGGGTGGAGTCGCCGATGTACGCCTCCGGGGCCGTGCCCTTCAGCGCGCGCACGGTCGCCACCATGCCGCCGTGGTACTGGAAGTAGTCGTCGGAGTCCGCGATGTCGTGCTCGCGGGTGTCGGTGTTCTTCGCGGCGACCTCGATGCGCTTGTAGGCGCTCTCCATCTCCTCGCGGGCCGGGCGGCCGTCGAGTTCGCGGCCGTAGGCGTAGCCGCCCCAGACCGTGTAGACCTCGGCGAGGTCGGCGTCGGTGCGCCAGTCGCGGGAGTCGATGAGCTGGAGGAGGCCCGCGCCGTACGTGCCGGGGCGGGAGCCGAAGATCCTTGTGGTGGCCCGGCGTTCGTCGCCGTGTTCGGCCAGGTCGGCCTGGGTGTGCGCCCGTACGTAGTTGCGCTCGGCCGGCTCGTCGAGAGATGCCGCCAGGCGTACGGCGTCGTCGAGCAGGCCCACCGTGTGCGGGAACGCGTCGCGGAAGAAGCCCGAGATGCGGAGCGTGACGTCGATGCGGGGGCGGCCCAGCTCGGCGTACGGGATGGGCTCCAGGCCCGTCACGCGGCGCGAGGCGTCGTCCCAGACGGGGCGGATGCCGAGCAGCGCGAACGCCTCCGCGATGTCGTCGCCCGCCGTGCGCATCGCGCTCGTGCCCCAGAGGGAGAGGCCGACCGACGTGGGCCAGTCGCCGTTGTCGGTGCGGTAGCGGGTCAGGAGGGAGTCCGCCAGGGCCTGGCCCGTCTCCCAGGCCAGCTTGGACGGGACCGCCTTCGGGTCCACCGAGTAGAAGTTGCGGCCCGTGGGGAGCACGTTGACCAGGCCTCGGAGCGGGGAGCCGGAGGGGCCTGCCGGGACGAATCCGCCGTTCAAGGCGTGGACCGCGTGGGTCAGTTCGTCGGTCGTCGCCGCCATGCGCGGGACCACCTCGGTGGCCGCGAAGGTCAGGATGTCGGCCACGGCGTCCGGGAGGCCCGCGGCGACCCCGGCCACTGCCTCCGGGTTCCAGTCCGCGTCGTCCATCGCCTGGACCAGGGCGCGCGCCTGCTCCTCGATCTCGTCGGCCGCGGTGCGGGTGGCCGCCGACTCGTCCAGGCCGAGCGCCTCGCGCAGGCCGGGGAGGGACGCCGTGCCGCCCCAGATCTGGCGGGCGCGGAGGACGGCGAGGACCAGGTTGACCCGGTCGTTCCCGGCGGGCGGGTTGCCCAGGACGTGCAGTCCGTCGCGGATCTGGACGTCCTTGATCTCGCAGAGCCAGCCGTCGAGATGCATGATGAAGTCGTCGAAGCCCTCGTCCTCCGGGCGGTCCTCCACCCCGAGGTCGTGGTCGAGCTTCGCCGCCTGGATCAGCGTCCAGATCTGGGCGCGGATCGCGGGCAGCTTCGCCGGGTCCATCGCGGCGATCTGCGCGTGCTCGTCGAGGAGTTGTTCCAGGCGCGCGATGTCGCCGTAGCTGTCGGCGCGGGCCATCGGCGGGACCAGGTGGTCGATGAGCGTGGCGTGGACGCGGCGCTTCGCCTGCGTGCCCTCGCCCGGGTCGTTCACCAGGAACGGGTAGACGAGGGGCAGATCGCCGAGGGCGGCGTCCGGGCCGCAGGCGGCGGAGAGGCCCGCGTTCTTGCCGGGCAGCCACTCCAGGTTGCCGTGCTTGCCCAGGTGGATCATCGCGTCCGCGCCGAACCCGTTGTCCTCGGCGGAGGCGGCGATCCAGCGGTACGCGGCCAAGTAGTGGTGGGACGGCGGGAGATCGGGGTCGTGGTAGATCGCGATCGGGTTCTCGCCGAAGCCGCGCGGCGGCTGGATGAGGATGAGGAGGTTGCCGCGCCGCAGGGCCGCGAGGACGATGTCGCCCTCCGGGTTGGCGGAGCGGTCGACGAACATCTCGCCGGGGGCGGGGCCCCAATGCTCCTCCACCGACTCCCGCAGCTCCTGCGGCAGTTCGGCGAACCAGCGACGGTAGTCGGCGGCCGGGATCCGGACCGGGTTCTTCGCCAACTGCTCCTCGGTCAGCCACTCCTGGTCGTGGCCGCCCGCGTCGATGAGGGCGTAGATCAGCTCGTCGCCGTCGCCGGAGGCCAGGCCCGGGATGTCCTCCTCGGGGCCGAAGTCGTACCCCTCGGCACGCAGTCGGCGCAGCAGGGCCACGGCGCTGGCGGGGGTGTCGAGGCCGACCGCGTTCCCGATGCGGGAGTGCTTCGTCGGGTAGGCGGACAGCACCAGCGCGATCTTCTTCTCCGCGTTCGGGATGCTCCGCAGCTTCGCGTGGCGTACGGCGATCCCGGCGACGCGGGCCGCGCGCTCGGCGTCGGGGACGTACGCCGGGAGCCCGTCCTCGTCGATCTCCTTGAAGGAGAACGGGACCGTGATCAGGCGGCCGTCGAACTCCGGCACCGCGATCTGCGTCGCCGCGTCCAGCGGGGAGACGCCCTCGTCGTTCTCCTCCCAGGCGGTACGCGGGCTGGTGAGGCAGAGCGCCTGGAGGATCGGCACGTCGAGCTGGGTGAGCGCGCCCGCGTCCCACGACTCGTCGTCGCCGCCGGCCGAAGCCTCTGCGGGCTTGGTGCCGCCCGCCGCGAGGACGGTGGTGACGATGGCGTCGGCGGAGCGGAGCCGGTCGATGAGGTCCGTCTCCGGCGTACGGAGAGACGCGACGTACAGCGGGAGTGGGCGGCCCCCGGCGTCCTCGACCGCCGTGCACAGCGCGTCCACGAACGCGGTGTTCCCGCTCATGTGGTGGGCGCGGTAGTAGAGGACGGCGACGGTCGGCGCGCCCTCGGGCACCGCTCGGGCCTCCCGCTCCAGCGGGCCCCACGCGGGGGCCGGGGCGGGCGGCTCGAAGCCGTGGCCGGTCAGCAGCACGGTGTCGGAGAGGAACCGGGCCAGCTGCTCCAGGTTGGCGGGGCCGCCGTGCGCGAGGTAGGCGTGCGCCTCGGCCGCGATGCCGATCGGCACGGTGGACGCGGCCATCAGCTGGGCGTCGGGGGCCTGCTCACCGGTCAGCACGACGACCGGGCGGCCGGTGGCCAGCACCGCGTCGAGCCCCTCCTGCCAGGCCCGTACGCCACCGAGGAGCCGGACGACGACGAGGTCGACGCCGTCCAGCAGCTCCGGCAGTCCGTCGAGGTCGACGCGCGAGGGGTTGGCGTACCGGTAGCTGACGGGCCCCTCGGAAGCGCGGGCGCTCAGGAGGTCGGTGTCGGACGTCGACAGGAGCAGGATCATGCTGCGTCAGGCCTTCCTCGGGGTGTCCACGCCCCGGGCGGGTGTCGGAGGGTCTCCCCGGGCGGTCCGGTGGCTACCGGGCACTCGGAGAAGGGAGTTCCTGACTCGTCCGGCGGCCGGTGGTGGCGGCGACCGGACTCACAGTGGCGGGACCGCGCCGGAATCTCACCGGGCTTCCTCCCCTGTCGCCGTCTGGCGATGGCGGCCTGAACGGACCACCGCCAGCATCCTAAGCGGCGGAGGTGGGGGCGGGGCAGGGGGCGTGGGTGCGGTGGTGATCACTGTTTCCGGCGGCCACCACCGGTCAGCCGCCGCTGTCCCGCAGGTCACAGCCGCGGGCCCCTCGCCGGGAGCGGCCCGGTCGGTATGCTCGCCGCCATGCCCGATTCCGCCCTCTCGCCCCTTTCCGCGGGCGGCCCAGCCCTCCGCGACAGCGGCGACGCCTGCCCGGGGACGCTGCGGCTGCACCGGGCCGACGACGGTGCGCTGGCCCGGGTCCGGGTGCCCGGCGGGGTGCTGAGCGCGGACCGGGCGGACGCGCTGCTGGCGGCGGCCGGCCGGTTCGGGGACAGTGAGCTGCATCTCACCTCGCGGGGCAACGTCCAGCTGCGCGGCCTCGACGCGGAGTGCGGAGGCGGGCTCGCCGAGCTGCTCACCGCCGCCGGGCTGCTGCCGTCCGCCGCGCACGAGCGGGCCCGCAACATCGTGGCCTCGCCGCTCGCCGGGCTGGACGGATCGCCCCCGGTCAGCGGCTGGTTGTCCGGACTGGACGGCCTGGTCTGCGGATCGGCCGCCGCCGCCTCGCTCTCCGGCCGCTTCCTCTTCGCCCTGGACGACGGCCGAGGTGATGTGGACGCGCTGGGCGCCGACGTGACCCTGATCGCGGCGGGCGACAGCTGCCTCCTGCGGATCGGGGCCTCGGACGAGGTGTTCCGGGTACCGGGCGGGGAAGGCCCCCGCGCCGCGCTCCTGGCCGCCGAGGCGTTCCTGCGGGCCGCCCGGGAATCCGGCGCGTGGCGCGTGAAGGACCTGCCCGACGGCGTACGGGCCGATCTGGTGCGAACCGTCGGTGCGGGGGCCGGTCCGGCGGTGCATCGCCCCCGGCCGCGTACGGCGACGCCCCCTGCCCCGGGCGCGCACGCTTCCGCCAGCGCGATCAGCGTCGACGTACCCCTGGGGCGGCTCACCTCCTCCCAGTGGCGGCTGCTCACCGAAACGGCCCGCCGGTACGGGAACGAGCTCCGGCTCACCCCGTGGCGCGGGATCGTCGTCCCCGGCCCCTTCGCGCACGACGAGGCGGTGGAGGCGCTCCGGGCGCTGGACGCGGCCGGGCTGATCACCGCCCCCGACTCCCCGTGGACCGGGGTCGGCGCGTGCATCGGCCGCCCCGGCTGCGCGAAGTCCCTGTCCGACGTGCGGGCCGAAGCCGGGGCCGCCGTCGGACCGGTCGGGCGGCTCCCTGTCTACTGGTCCGGGTGCGAACGCCGCTGCGGCCACCCCCACGGGGAGTGGATCGACGTGGTCGCAACGCCCGACGGGCACCGGATCTCGCACGTACGGGGAGAGCGGCGGGACCCCCGGACGACCGTTCCGACCGTTCGGAACGGCGCCCCGGCACGGCTGGCGGCAGCGGTGGCCGAGGCCCGCGCCCTCTGACGCAACACCCGATTCCTCTGACGTATCAGCTGAAGAAAGCGACAGCACTGTGCACCAGTACGAGAAGGACGGACCGGCGATCTACCGCCAGTCCTTCGCCACCATCCGCGCGGAGGCGGATCTCGCCGGGCTGCCCGCCGACGTCAGCCAGGTCGCCGTCCGGATGATCCACGCCTGCGGCATGGTCGACCTCGTCAAGGACCTCGCCTTCTCGCCGAACGCCGTGGCCGACGCCCGCGCCGCTCTGCGCGCCGGCGCACCGATCCTCTGCGACGTGGCGATGGTCGCCAGCGGGGTCACCCGCAAGCGGCTGCCCGCGGACAACGACGTGGTGTGCACGCTGTCCGACCCGTCCGTGCCCGAACTGGCCGCGAAGATGGGGACGACGCGCAGTGCGGCGGCCCTGGAGCTGTGGCGGGACCGGATGGAGGGGGCGGTGGTCGCGGTCGGCAACGCGCCGACGGCCCTGTTCCGGCTGCTGGAGATGATCGAGGAGGGCGCCCCGCGCCCGGCCGCCGTGATCGGCGTCCCGGTCGGCTTCGTCGGCGCGATGGAGTCCAAGGAGGCCCTGGCCGAGCACCCGTCGGGCCTGGAGCACCTGATCATCCGCGGCCGGCGCGGCGGCAGCGCGATAGCTGCGGCGGCCCTGAACGCCATCGCGAGCGAGGAAGAGTAGTGATGAGCGAGTCCAGCGGCAGCACGGGCCGTCTCTACGGTGTCGGACTCGGCCCCGGCGACCCGAACCTGATGACCCTGCGGGCCGTCCAGGCCATCGGCGAGGCCGACGTCGTCGCGTACCACAGCGCCCGGCACGGCCGCTCGATCGCGCGCTCCATCGCCGCCGCGCACCTGCGGCCGGACCACATCGAGGAGGCCCTGGTCTACCCCGTCACGACGGAGACCACGGACCACCCCGGCGGCTACCGGGGCGCGTTGGAGGAGTTCTACGAGGCGGCCGCGGCCCGTCTCGCGGCGCATCTGGACGCGGGCCGGACGGTCGCGGTGCTCGCCGAGGGCGACCCGATGTTCTACGGCTCATACATGCACATGCACAAGCGCCTTGCGGACCGGTACGCGACCGAGGTCATCCCGGGTGTCACGTCCGTCAGTGCTGCCGCCGCCCGGCTCGGCACCCCGCTCGTCGAGGGTGAGGAGATCCTGACGATCCTGCCCGGCACGCTGCCGGAGGAGGAGCTGACGGCCCGTCTCGCCGCGACAGACACGGCGGTGGTGATGAAACTGGGGCGGACGTTCCCGGCGGTGCGCGGGGCGTTCGAGGCGTCGGGCCGGCTGCCGGAGGCGCGGTACGTGGAGCGGGCCACGATGGCCGGGGAGCGTACGGGCGAACTGGCGGACATCGACCCGGAGTCGGTCCCGTACTTCTCGGTGGCGGTGCTGCCGAGCCGCGTCGACGCGCCGCGTCCGTCCGGAACAGCCGCCGGCGAGGTCGTGGTCGTCGGCACCGGTCCGGCGGGCCCGCTGTGGCTGACGCCCCAGACGCGGGGCGCGCTGGCGGCGGCCGACGCCCTGGTCGGCTACACGACGTACCTGGACCGGGTGCCGGTCCGCCCCGGGCAGGCGCGGCACGGCTCGGACAACAAGGTGGAGTCGGAGCGGGCGGAGTTCGCGCTCGACCTGGCCCGGCGGGGCCACCGGGTCGCGGTGGTCTCGGGCGGCGACCCCGGGGTCTTCGCGATGGCGACGGCGGTGCTGGAGGTGGCCTCGCAGGACGCCTACGCGGACATCCCCGTCCGGGTGCTGCCCGGCGTCACCGCGGCGAACGCCGCAGCCGCCCGCGCGGGTGCGCCGCTCGGCCACGACTACGCCACGATCTCCCTCTCGGACCGGCTCAAGCCGTGGGAGGTCATCGCGGAGCGGCTCCGTGCGGCGGCCTCGGCGGACCTGGTGCTCGCTCTGTACAACCCGGGGTCCAAGTCCCGTACGTGGCAGGTCGGCCAGGCCCGCGACCTGCTCCTGGAACACCGCTCGCCGGACACCCCGGTCGTTCTGGCGCGGGACGTGGGCGGCCCGACGGAGTCCGTACGTACGGTGCGGCTGGCCGACGTCGACCCGGCGGAGGTGGACATGCGGACGCTGCTGATCGTGGGCTCGTCGCAGACGCGGTGGGTGAAGCGGGGCGAGGACGGCGGCCGGGGCGTCGTCTGGACGCCGCGCCGCTACCCGGAGGCGTAGCCCCCTCGGGCCCGCTGCTCGGGCCCGGAGGCGTAGAGCTTCCGGAAACCGCTAGCCGGGTTCGTGCAGTCGGCGTACCCAGCGCGCGGCCTCGTCGGGCGTACGGGCCACCGGCACCCCGTCCGGTACCGGTGGCCGCCGGACGACCACGACCGGGATCCCGGCCTCACGGGCGGCGGTGAGCTTGGGCGCGGTGGCGTCCCCGCCGCTGTCCTTGGTGACGAGGACGTCGATGCGGTGGCGCCGGAGGAGCTCCCGCTCCCCGTCGAGGCCGAACGGGCCCCGGTCGAGGAGCACCTCCATCCGGGCCGGGCAGGGCGGCTCCGGCGCGTCGACGGACCGGACGAGGAACCACAGCGCGTCGAGGCCCGCCCCCGCGAAGGCGGCGAGCCCCATCCGCCCGGTGGTGAGGAAGACCCGCTCGCCGAGTGCGGGCAGCAGCCCGGCGGCCTCGGCGAGCGATCCGGCGGAGTGCCAGCGGTCACCGTCCTGGGCGACCCAGCCGGGCCGACGGAGGGCGAGGAGGGGAACATGGGCCAGGGCGGCGGCCTCGGCGGCGTTCCGGCTCATGGCGGCGGCGAAGGGATGGGTGGCGTCGATGAGGGCGTCCACGTCGTGCTCACGCATCCAGGCGGCGAGCCCCTCGGGCCCGCCGAACCCGCCGATACGCACCTCCCCCGGTGGCAGCCGGGGGGCGGCGACCCGGCCCGCGAGCGAGGTGGTGACCCGGACGCTCCGGTCACCGGCCAGGCTCTCGGCCAGCCGGCGCGCCTCGGTCGTACCGCCCAGGACAAGGACATGCACGGCAGCAGGTACAGGCATCGGAACGGACTCTTCTCGTGAACGCTGAGACGCAGGGCGGTCGCAGTGCCCAACTCAAGCACACCGGTCTGCGCCCCGGCTGGACGACCGGCGCCTGTGCGACGGCGGCGACGACGGCCGCGTACACGGCACTGCTGACCGGCGACTTCCCGGACCCGGTGTCCATCACGCTGCCGAAGGGCCAGACACCGGCGTTCGCGCTGGCGGTGGAGGAGCTGGGGCCCGGGCAGGCGAGCGCCGGGGTGGTGAAGGACGCGGGGGACGACCCGGACGTGACGCACGGGGCGCTGGTGCGGGCGACGGTACGGAGGCTGCCGCCGGGCTCCGGGGTGGTGTTCCGGGCGGGCTCCGGCGTCGGTACGGTCACCCTCCCCGGCCTGCCGCTGGAGGTCGGGGAGCCCGCGGTGAACCCGGTGCCGCGCCGGCTGATGCGGGAGCACGTGGAGCGGGTGGCGGCGGAGCACGGTGCGGCGGGCGACGTGGAGATCACGGTGTCGGTCGACCACGGCGAGGAGATCGCCCGCTCGACGTGGAACGGCCGCCTGGGCATCCTGGGCGGCCTGTCGATCCTCGGCACGACGGGGGTGGTCGTCCCCTACTCCTGCTCGGCCTGGATCGACTCGATCCGCCGGGGCGTGGACGTGGCGCGGGCGGCGGGCCTGACGCATGTGGCGGGCTGCACGGGTTCGACGTCGGAACGGACGGTGCGCGCGGAGTACGACCTACCGGACATCGCGCTGCTGGACATGGGGGACTTCGCGGGCGCGGTGCTGAAGTACGTACGTCGGCACCCGGTCGACCGCCTCACGATCTGCGGCGGCTTCGCCAAGCTCTCCAAGCTGGCGGCGGGCCACCTGGACCTCCACTCGGCCCGCTCCCAGGTGGACAAGGCCTTCCTGGCCGACCTGGCCCGGACGGGCGGCGCGGACGAGGACCTGGCCGCCCGGATCGCCACCGCCAACACGGGCCTGGAGGCGCTGCGCCTGTGCGAGGCGGCGGGCGTCCCCCTGGGCGATCTGGTGGCGGCCCGCGCCCGGGACGAGGCCCTGTCCGTGCTCCGGGGCGCGCCGGTCGCGGTGGACGTGCTCTGCATCGACCGGGCGGGGGTGGTGGTGGGGCGGGGGTAGGGGCGGAACAGATCGACGCGCAGGGCCCGGACACGGGCACGGCCACGGCGCGGGGTGAGACGGCGGCCCCTCACCCACCGCTGAGGGGCGAGCCCCAGCCGGTATCGTGCAGGGCCCGTCGTTCCAGATGGCCGAGCAGATGACCGGCCGCCCGTCCCACGGTGCACTCCGGTGCCCCGACCGCGACCAGGTCGGCAATGATCCGTTCCCGAACCACCTCGTCCGACCACTCTCCACTCAGGAGAGGCAGAAGCAACAGGAAGCGGCCGGAGGCGTCCTGGACACCGTCTGCCGGGGGCTCGGGGCAGTCGGCGACCCGGGTCAGCTCACGCCACGAAAGCCCCGAGACCAGGGCCGGGCTGAAGCCCGCGCCCGTGCCCGTGGTCTGACCGCCGGGGTGGTAGTCGACCCCGAACTCGTCAACAAGGTTGCGGTAGACCACGACAACACCGGAAGCAGGGTGACTGTCCGGCACCAAGGCCCGGAACACCGGCCACTGTTCGGGATCGAAGAGCACCTCGGCGAGGGCATCGGCGTCGCCCCCGTCCCCACCGAACCAATCGGGGTCCGCCCGCCCGGCACACGTCCCGTCACCGCACATCGCCAACAGATGGTTGGCCCAGAAGCCACGCCGTCCCAGGAGCGACTCCCCCGCCACGACCGGCCCGTGGCCGTACCCCTCGATCAGCACACGGGGATTCTGTCAGCGATCACTGACACGGCCCGGGATTGCGAGCCCCGGGGCGCTCCTCCCCGGGCCCCGCAGCGGCATTCCTCGCCCCCTTGCCCCGTTATTCCCTCCCCTCCACCTGCGTCAGCGCCTCCGTGATCATGCGGGTCGCGAAGTTCTGGTCGTCCGTCATGCGGTTGATGTGTTCGGCGAGCAGGAACGCCGTCGCCTCCAGCGGGGTCAGTTCCGCTTCTGTCCAGTCGCCGTACTGGTTGCGCCACAGCGTGGGGCTCAGGCCGATGGCGGCCGCGACGGCCAGGCCCGCCATCGTGGGGACGGCCTGGGGCGGGACGCTCCTCGGCAGCATCTTCAGGGAGGTGACGAGGGTCGGCACCACGTATTCGACGACGTCCTTGTCGTGCGCCTCGTGGGCCTCCCGGAGCCACTTCATGTACAGGTAGATGAGCGTGCACGTTCCGTCCAGCACGTCGTCGATGCCCTCCGGGCCGAGCGACGCGAGGAGTTGCTGGATCAGCTGCTCCTGTTCCGGGTCGGTCCCGCTCCTGCCCGCGTGAACGGTCCTGATCCGGGAGTCGACCAGCATGAGCGCCGCGCCCACATCGCCGGCGGGAGCGTGTCGAGGTTCGAAGGGCGACAAGGCGGAAGTCCTTTTCGGGGTGGCTGCGGTGGGGCAGCGCGCGGTGTCCCAGCGCGGTCCGTACCTCTGCGCACTCGGACGACTACGCAGCCGACTCTCCACGATCCCGGCAGCTCCGTCGGGCACTTCACGGATTTTCCCCCCGATTTCGCGCTTCGCACGCTCTGCCGCCAACGCGCACATCGCGTACACCTGGGGCTTTTCGCTCAGCCGCAACAGCGTGGCCGGACCGGTCGGCAGCGCGCGACAGTGATGCAGACCGAACACGGGTGCACGGGGGACCTGAAGGTGCTTGCGAACCCGTCCGTGGACGATGCCGAGAACCCTGAAGGGGGCAGAGAAGGCATGAGGAAGATCAAGGGTGTGAGAGCGAAGGCGGCCATCGCGTCGGGTGCTGTACTGCTGGCGGGCCTGGGGATGGCCGCGACGGCCTCACCGGCGCAGGCGGCCAGGTCGGACTGTTCTTCCGGGGCGCTGTGCGCCTGGCTCAGCTCCTCCTACGCGGGGACCCCGGGCCAGGTGTGGGGCAACAACACGGACCTGCGGCAGTACAACAAGTTCAACGACGCCGGCTCCGTCTACAACAACGGCAACTCCTGCGACGTCCGGCTCTACACGTTGAAGGACTACGAGGGCCGGACCTACCTCCTCAAGCGTGGTTACAGCATCTCCTCGCTGAAGACCCACTTCGCCGACGGCAGGTTCAAGTACGGCATCGCCTCGAACAAGTGGGTGTGCTGATCTGATGCGGCGGATGCTGTGGCTTGCCGCCGCGGCATGCTTCCTCGTGGCCGGATGCACCTCGTCCGGCCACGATGGCCGTGCCGGCGGAGAGCTTCCCCGCCCGTTGTCAGGGGCCGTCCACTTCTCCGCGGACCAGGCCGACGCGCTGCGCGGGATGGAGGAGGAGGAGATCCGGTCCTGCATGCGGGAGCGAGGTCACGTCTACCGCACGGCCCCCGTGTCCGATCCGCGCAGGCTCGCCGCGGAGAACCCCTACGGACTGCTGGACGCCGACTGGGCCGAGGACGACGGCTACGGCATCACCGCAGGGCAACTGGCCGGCCGGCCGCGGGACCCGAACGCCCCGCACCTCTCCTCACTGCCGAAGGCCGAGCGTTCCGCCTGGGAGAAGGCGCTGCTGGGGGAGGAGAAGAACCACCGCACGCTCACCCTTCCGGACGGCATGAAGATCGGCTACGACCCCCGGTCCTGTGTCGAGGTCGCGAGCAGCACGGTCTACGGGAAGCGCTGGACGGAGCTGCGCTACCTCGTGGAAGCCCTCACCAACGACATCGTCACCGCCGTACGGGACACCCCCGGCTTCCGGGACGCGGAGCTGGCGTGGGCGGACTGCATGGCGGAGCAGGGGCACGCGTACCGGAAGCTGTCGGAACCGCGGTCCGAGACGAAGCAGCGGCTGGAGAAGACCGGCCAGGATCCGGTCGCGCAGCGGTCCGTCGGGCGCGACGAGTTGGCGCTCGCCCGTCATGACCTGGCGTGCCAGCGTGACGCGGACCTGGCTCGGGCGGTGACCGAGGCCCAGGGGGAGGCGGAGGTGAAGAGCCGTGAGCGATGGCGGAAAGAGATCGAGAAGTACGGTGCCATGAAGGCGTCCGCACTGGTCAAGGCTGATCGCGCCGCCGGGTGAACCGCCCGCTCCCGCGCCTCCCGGAGCCCCCGCCGCATTCTCCGCCCCCTGACGTCACTTTCGCCAGAACAGATGGTGCGTCATGCCGCTCGGGCTCGGCACGACGTCCACGTGGTAGCGGTCGCGCAGGTCGTCCGGTGAGTCCCACAGACGCAGGCCCGTGCCCAGCTTCACCGGGGCGACCGCCACGTGCAGGGTGTCGACCAGGCCTGCGTCGAGGAACTCGCGGATCGTGGTGACTCCACCGCCGAGCCGGACGTCCTTGCCGCCCGCCGCTTCCCGTGCCCGGTCCAGGACCGTCGCCGGGTCGGCGTCGACGAAGTGGAACGTGGTGTCGGAGAGGGCCAGCGAGGGGCGTGTGTGGTGCGTCATCACGAACACCGGCGTGTGGAACGGGGGTTCGTCGCCCCACCAGCCCTGCCACTCGTGGTTCTCCCACGGGCCGCGCTGCGGGCCGAACTTGTTGCGGCCCATGATCTCGGCCCCGATGTTGTGCGTGAAGTCCCGGGTGAAGTAGTCGTCCAGGCCACGGCTCCCGCCGGGGTCCGTGCGGTTCGGCCAGCTCGCCGTGGCGCCCGCCCAGGAGAAGAGTTCCCCGGGGTCGACGTGGCCGAAGGGCCGCTCCAGCGTCTGGTTCTCACCGGCGGCGATACCGTCGCTCGACACCGTGAAGTTCTGCACTCGCAGCAGTTGAGCCATGCCGTCCTCCTCTGTTCCTGACGTTCTCCTCGGGTAGACCGGGGGCGCCGTCTCAACTCATCGGTCCGGACGCGTCCGCAGGCCTCTCCCCCACTATCGCCTCCCGTCCCCCGTACGCTGCTGAGCCTCACCGCCCCAGCGATCAAACGGGAGAGTCCTTGAGCGATCAGCCCGACCGGCCCGGCCGGAAGCCGTTCCTGTACGTCGTCGTCTGCGCGGCCGGCGTCGCCCGTGACGTCGACCGGCTCTTCGTCGCGGCGCAGGACGCCGGCTGGGACGTCGGCGTCGTCGCCACTCCGCAGGGGCTCGGCTTCCTCGACGCGGCGGCCGTCGAGGCGCGGACCGGGTATCCGATCCGCTCCGGCTGGCGCGCCCCCGGCGACCCCCGGCCGTTCCCGGACCCGGACGCCATCGTCGTCGCGCCCGCCACCTTCAACACCGTCAACAAGTGGGCGGCCGGGATCGCGGACACCCTGGCCCTCGGCATCCTCTGCGAGGCGTACGGACTCGGCGTCCCCACCGCCGTACTCCCGGCCGTGAACTCCCTCCTCGCCCAGCACCCCGCGTACGCCGAGAGCCTGGCCAGGCTGCGGAGCATGGGGGTCCGGGTCAGTGCCCGCGCGCCGCACACCCCCAAGTCCGGTGAGACCGCCGACTTCCCCTGGGACGAGGCCCTGGAGCTGCTCGCCCATGGACCGGATTCGGCCGCCCGATAAGGTAATGGCCGGATAAAGAGATCACCAAGTGCGCACCGGCTGCCGCACGTCCCGGGAGGAAGCCATGGGAACCCGCCGTACATCGCTGCCCGGAGTGGGCGCTCAGTACGACTTCACGACCGAGACGGGACAGCACATCTCGGTCGTCGTCCACCACGACGGACGCCGGTTCATCGGGTTCTACGAACAGGACGATCCTGATTCGTGCCAACTCTCCGTCCCCCTGACGACGACCGAGGCCACCGCCCTCGCGCACCTCATCGATCCGGCGCCCATCGACGCCGTACGGACTGAGGGCATCGACCTCGTCACCGAGCACATCCCGCTCGGGTCCCGCTCCCCTTACGGCGGGCGGCTGTTGGGGGAGACCCGGGCACGGACCCGGACCGGGGCGTCCATCGTGGCGGTGCTGCGCACCCACAGCGCGCACCCGTCGCCGGAACCGGACTTTCGACTGGCCATCGGGGACACACTCGTCGCCGTCGGTACGCGTGAGGGCGTCGACGCGCTCTCCGAGATCATTGCGGAGGGCTGACCGTGCACGACACGACTGCATTGCTGGTGGAGCTGGGAGCCGTCATCCTCGGGCTCGGGCTCGTGGGACGGTTCGCCGGGCGGATAGGGCTCTCCCCCATCCCCCTGTACCTGCTCGCCGGGCTGGCGTTCGGGCACGGAGGACTGATTCCGCTCAAGGCCAGCGAGGAGTTCACCATGGTGGGCGCCGAGATCGGCGTCATCCTGCTGCTCCTGCTGCTGGGGCTCGAGTACAGCGCTTCCGAGCTGGTCACCAGTCTGAAGACGCAGTATCCGTCGGGTGCCGTCGACTTCGCCCTCAACGCCATCCCGGGCGCCGTCGCCGCCCTCATCCTCGGCTGGGGGCCCGTGGGCGCCGTCGCGCTCGCCGGTGTCACCTGGATCTCCTCGTCCGGGGTGATCGCCAAGGTCATGACCGATCTCGGCCGGCTCGGCAACCGCGAGACCCCCGTCATCCTCGGCGTCCTCGTCATGGAGGACCTGGCGATGGCGATCTACCTGCCGCTGCTCACCGCCATGCTCGCCGGGGTCAGCCTGGCCGGCGGCAGCCTCGCGCTCGTCATCGCACTCGGGGCCGTCGGGCTCGTCCTCTATCTGGCGCTCCGCCACGGCCGCCTGATCAGCCGCGCGGTCTCCTCCGACAACCCGGAGATGCTGCTCCTGGTCGTCCTCGGCCTCACCGTCCTGGTCGCCGGTGTCGCCCAGCAGCTCCAGGTGTCCGCAGCCGTCGGCGCGTTCCTCGTCGGCATCGCGCTCTCCGGTGAGGTCGCCGAGGGCGCCCGCAAGCTGCTCACCCCGCTGCGGGACCTGTTCGCCGCCGTGTTCTTCGTCTTCTTCGGACTCTCCACGAACCCGGCCGACATCCCGCCGGTGCTGCTGCCCGCGGCCCTGCTGGCCATCATCACCACCTTCACCAAGATCGGCACCGGCTACTACGCGGCCCGCCGCGCCGGAGTCGGCCCGCGCGGTCGCTGGCGTGCGGGCGGCACCCTCGTCGCGCGCGGCGAGTTCTCCATCGTCATCGCCGGTCTGGCCGTGGCCACCGAACCGCGCATCGGCCCCATCGCCACCGCGTACGTCCTGATCCTCGTCATCGTCGGCCCGCTCACCGCCCGGTGGACGCAGCCCATCGCCGCGAAGATCGAGGCCCGTCGCGGCGGCGGCAAGGACACGAGCGACGTCCTGGTGAAGGAGCCCGTCGCGAAGGCCGCGCCCGAGCGCCGGCTGGGCTCCCACGACGACCTCACCCCGGAGCCCGCGGGCGACAAGCACGAGTAGCCCCGGCCCACGGCACCGCAGCCGAAGCCGAAGCCCCCGGACGCACTCATGGGCGCCGGGGGCTTCGCCGTACCCGGCGGACTCGGCGGACCCGGCACGTCCATCTCTACATGTCTGTAGAGTTGACCGCGTTCCGGCAGTGCACCGCAACGTAGGGAGATGTCATGGCTCTGTGGGACCGCATCAAGGAATCCGCGTCGTCGATGCAGACGCAGCTGGAGGCGAAGAAGAACGAGCTGAAGTCGGGGTCGTTCCGGGACGCGAGCATGGCCATGTGCGCCCTGGTCGCCGCCGCCGACGGTTCCGTCGACCCGGCCGAGCGCCAGCGCGTCGCGGCGCTCATCGCGTCCAACGACGTCCTGCGGAACTTCCCCGCCGACGACCTCCAGCGGCGCTTCAACGCCTACGTCGACCAGCTCACCGCCGACTTCGCCCTCGGCAAGGTCGGTGTGGTCCAGGAGATCGCCAAGGCGAAGAAGAAGCCGGCCGAGGCCCGTGCCGTGATCCAGATCGGCATCGTCATCGGCGGCGCCGACGGCGACTTCGACGCGACCGAGCAGGCCGTGGTGCGGGAGGCGTGCTTCGCGCTCGACCTGCCGCCGCACGAGTTCGACCTGTAGCGATCCGTACGCGCGTCACCGGCCGGTCAGGGTGTCACAGCTCCTTGGCCGGCCAGTCCAGCAGCCGGGCGCCGATGACAGCCGTCTGCAGGCTGTAGCGGTGCACCGGGTCCGACGGGTCCGACCCGGTCAACTGGTGGATGCGCTCCAGGCGGTACGTCAGCGCCCGGACGCTCAGCGCCAGCCTGCGGGCGGTCTCGGCGGCGACGCAGCCCGCGTCGAAGTAGACCGCCAGCGTGTTCAGCAGCGGTTCCGCGCCGCCCCTCGCCTTCTGGAGCGGGCCCAGCTCACTGCGCACCAGATCGGCCATCGCCTGCCGGTCCCGGGTCAGCACCGGGTAGACCATGAGGTCCGAGGCGTACAGCACGGGGTCCTCCATCCCCATCCGGTCCGCCAGGTCGAGGGCTTCGAGCGCCTCGTCGTAACTGTGGACCACCCCGCCGGGCCCCTTGTGCGGGCGGCCGACCGCCACCTGCCCGCCGTCCGTCGCCGCGTGCGCCTGCTTGGCGAAGTAGCGCAGGACGTCCGGCTGGCTGCCCGGCGCGATGCAGACGATCCGGCCGTCCTTCGTCGTCAGCAGGATCTTGCGCCCGCTGAACCGCGTCAGCAGCGCTGCCTCCACGGTGCGCGGCACCGCGTCCGTCTCCGTGTACGCCTCCGGGCCCGACGCCACCGCGACCGCGTGCGCCCGGGAGAGCCGCAGGCCGAAGCGGGTCGCCCGCTCCGCGAGCCGGACCAGGTCGCTACGTCCGTAGAGCAGGTCGTCGATGAACTCCCGGCGCGCCGCCTCCTCCCGCCGTACGGTGAGGCGTTGGGCCCGCTCGAAGCCCTCGGCGAACGCGTCGACCGCCTGCTCCACCGCGGCCAGGACGGCATCGGTCACGGCCTGGGAGTTCCCGGCAGCGGACTGGGGCCAGGCTTCACGGGTCTGCACCAGATGCATCGTCACCAGGGCACGCAACTGGTGGCCCGCGTCCGCCGCAGCACGGCCCAGCGCGCGGCGTTCCTCCAGTTCGTTACGTGTCAGGCGTCGGCCGGTGAGGGCGACTTCGCCCAGAATGCGGGCATAATCGCCCAGCATTTCCTCGGGAATCCTCGGCTCGGCCACGCACTCTCCTTCAGCCCTGCAACAGTCCTGTCATTTCCCCAACGCACACGGGGCGGTGCCGGTGCCCGGCATTAGCAAAGCGTAAAGATTGCCGGGATCCGGCAATGCGTCGGGCAGGCCCCGGATGACAGGATCTGGTCAGCAAGAACACGGGGGAAGCACCACGGGGGAGCACGGGGGAATCGGGGGAAACACGGGGGAGCAGGGAGAACGACCCGGCCGCCGCGGCAGGTCACGACCACGCCGCGGCAGCCGGGCCCTGTCACCCGCGGGCCGGCCACCACCGGCCGTCCGCCGCCCGGTCGCCCACCGACCGAGCACCCGTCGGCCGCTCGTCGACCGGCCGCTCGCCTGCCCCGTACCGGATGACGAAGGCGCACGCCGCAGGGCGGACGCGCCGAACCGCAGGGGGCGGGATCGATGGACGAGTTCCTGAGCGCGGCAATCGGATTCCCCGCTGTCATCTTCGGCGCCGCTCTGGTCGTCATCATCTGCTTCTGGCTGCTGGTGCTCGCCGGGGCCGCCGGCCACGACTCCTTCGACGCCGACCTCGACACCGGTCCGGTCGGCCTCGGCGGCGTACCGGTCTCCGTCTCGGTCTCCCTGCTGATCGTCTTCGCCTGGTTCGGGAGCCTGACCGGTACGGTCCTGCTCCGCCACAGCGGCACCGACAGCGCCACCCGCGCCGTGCTCGCGGTCGCCGTGCTCGCCGGGTCGCTGCTGGTCGCCTGGGCGGCCGTCCGCCTCCTCGTCCACCGCTTCCGCCGGTTCTTCCCGGCACAACCTCCGCCATCCCGGCTGGACTTCGTCGGGAGCGTCTGCACGATCCGCACCGGCACCGTCACCGCGACGTTCGGCCAGGCCGAGGTCGTCTCGCGCGACGGGTCGACGGCCATCGTGCAGGTCCGCCGGGCCGACTCCTTCCCGTCCTCCTCCCGTCCCCCGGGGCCGGCCGCCGAGGACGCGCCGCTCGCCACGGGCGGCTCCGGGCTCCTCTACGCGTACGACGAGGACGGCGAGTTCTTCTGGGTCGCGCCCTACGACGCGGCGCTCGATCCGGGCCCGAACAGCTGACGTTCGTCCCGCCGTCTCCCTGAACCTCCGGTCACCCGCCACCGCGCGGGGCCCCTTCCGTACCAACCAGCCGCCAAGGACTCTTCTATGGATGCCATCTCCCTGGGCATCGGCGTGCTCGTCGCCGTTGTCCTGCTCATCGTCATCGCCATCGCCTTCGTCATCACCCGGCTGTTCCGCAAGGTCGAGCAGGGCAAGGCACTGATCATCTCCAAGACCAAGAAGGTCGACGTCACCTTCACCGGTGCCGTCGTCCTGCCCGTGCTCCACAAGGCCGAGACGATGGACATCTCGGTGAAGAAGATCGAGATCCACCGCGCCGGGCGCGAGGGTCTGATCTGCCAGGACAACATCCGCGCCGACATCCAGATCACCTTCTTCGTCCGGGTCAACAAGACCGTCGAGGACGTCATCAAGGTCGCGCAGTCCATCGGTACGCAGCGGGCGAGCGACAAGGCCGCCATCCAGGAGTTCTTCGCGGCGAAGTTCTCCGAGGCCCTCAAGACGGTCGGCAAGCAGCTCGACTTCGTCGACCTGTACACCAAGCGCGAGGAGTTCCGGGACCGGATCATCCAGGTCATCGGCACCGACCTGAACGGCTACCACCTCGACGACGCGGCGATCGACTTCCTCGAGCAGACCCCGATGTCGCAGCTCGACGGCTCCAACATCCTCGACGCGCAGGGCATCCGGAAGATCACCGAGCTGACCGCGATCGAGCACGTGCGCACCAACGAGTTCCAGCGCACCGAGCAGAAGGAGATCACCCGGCAGGACGTCGACGCCCGCGAGACGATCCTGGAGCTGGAGCGCCGGCAGGCCGAGGCGGAGATCAAGCAGCGCCGCGAGGTCGAGAGCCTGCGGGCCCGCGAGGAGGCGGCCACCGCCCGGGTGCAGGAGGAGGAGCGGCTCGGCGCGCAGACCGCGTTCATCCGGACCGAGGAGCAGCTCGGCATCCAGCGGGAGAACCAGGCGCGGGAGATCGCCGTCGCGCAGAAGAACCGCGAGCGGGTCATCGCCGTCGAGAGCGAGCGCATCGAGAAGGACCGGATGCTGGAGGTCATCGGGCGCGAGCGCGAGACCGAACTGAACCGGATCGCCGCCACCAAGGAGGTCGAGGCCGAGCGCCGCGAGGTCGCCGACGTCATCCGGGAGCGGATCGCGGTGGACCGCACGGTCGCCGAGCAGGAGGAGTCGATCCTCACCCTGCGCGCCGTCGAGGACGCCGAGCGGGCCCGCAGGTCGGTCATCATCGCGGCCGAGGCGGAGGCCCAGGAGAAGCTGGTCAAGGACATCAAGGCGGCCGAGGCCGCGGAGGCCGCGTCCTCGCACCTGGCGGCCGAGCAGCTCACGCTCGCCGAGGCACGGCTCAAGACGGCCGACCTGGACGCCCAGGCCAAGCTGCGCCTGGCGGAGGGCATCCAGGCCGAGACGGCCGCGCCCGGGCTCGCCGCCGTGCAGGTGCGGGACGCCGAGGCGGACGTCACCGAGAAGGCCGGTCTCGCGGAGGCCGAGGCAACGGCGGCCCGGCTCAAGGCCGAGGCGGAGGGCGCGCGGCTCAAGGCGCTCGCCGACGCGGAGGGCACCCAGGCGCAGGCGACCGCGGACGCGGCCGCCATCGGCGAGAAGCTGAAGGCGGAGGCCGCGGGGCTCACGGAGAAGGCGGCCGCGATGGCGGCGCTGGACGAGGCGTCCCGGACGCACGAGGAGTACCGTCTGCGGCTCGACGCGGAGAAGGAGATCCGGCTGGCGGGGCTCGACGTGCAGCGGCAGGTCGCCGAGGCGCAGGCGACGGTCCTGGCGACGGGTCTGGAGAACGCCGACATCGACATCGTCGGCGGAGAGTCCGTCTTCTTCGACCGGCTCGTGTCGTCGGTCTCGCTCGGCAAGGCGGTCGACGGGTTCGTCGGCAACTCGCAGACCGCGCAGGCCCTGGCGGGGTCGTGGCTGGACGGTTCGTCGTCCTTCACGGACGACCTGAGCCGGGTGCTGGGGTCGGTCTCCACGGGTGATGTGCAGAACCTGACGGTGTCGGCGCTGCTCATGCGGCTGATGGGGTCGTCGGGTGCGGCGTCGGGCCAGGTGGAGCAGTTGCTGGCGGCGGCGAAGGAGCTGGGGCTCGCGGATCTGCCGGTGTCCTCGGTGGCCGGTACGAAGGTTGCTCCCGCGGCGGTGTCGCTGAACGGGGCCGGGGCGAAGGGGTAGACCCGCCCGCACCACCACAGCCCGTCCGGCGTTTGAGGACGGAACCCTTGGCCCGGGGGATCGGAAGGTCTGGGTGTGCGTCCCACGGGGGTGGGCGCACCAGGGCCTGGCCCGCCCGGCAGGGCGGGCCCTCCGGGCCAGGGGTTCCGTCCTCAAGCGCCGGACAGGCTGGAGTTCCGGGGCCGCGCCACACGCCGGGAGCAGGCCCACCAGCCCCAAGGTTCCGTCCTCAAGCGCCGGACGGGCTGAACATCCGGGCCGCCCCACACGCCGGAAGCAGGCCCACCAGCCCCAAGGTTCCGTCCTCGAACGCCGGACGGGCTGGAGGTCCGGGTACACCGGCGCATCACGAAACACGTAGGGAGCCGTACGCATGGACAGCGACATCACCGACACCGCAACCGACCCCCAGGGCCCCCAGGGCGGCGGCCAGGGCGATGTGGACGCCGGTGCCTACGAGGTGCTGCGGCGACGGCTCTCGGCGCAGGCCGGCGAGCTCGTACGGCGCGCCGAGGCGCTCAACACCCGCCGGACGGAGGAGTTCGGCTCGACCGGACTGCGGCTCCTGGCCACCGAGCAGGTGCGCACCGAGCACGCTTCCGTCCCGCGTGACCTCGTCGCCGTGGGCGGGCAGTTGCTGTTCGGGTTCGAGCGGGGGCCGGGGGCCCGGGGCGAGGCCGGGGTCGACGACGTCCTCCTCGTCCGGGACGCCGAAGGAGACAGCGAGGCGCCCGAGAACGGCGGCACCCTCCTCGACGACGACGGGTTCCGGCGCGAGTTCGCCTCCCTCCACCGCTACTTCCGCGACGCCCGTCTCCTCCGTCTGCGCCGGGCGGGCGGCAAGCTCCTGGCCGTCTTCCGTACGGGCGAGAACGCCGAGGACATCCGCGTGCTGCGCTGGGCCCTGGGCGCGGACGGCTCGCCCGGGGCGTTCCTGGACGCGCAGGGCGAGCGCGACCATGTGTTCCCCGCATCCCACGACTTCGACTGGACCGTCGCCGGGCGCGAGGCCCACCGCCCCGGCCGCCACCCGCACATCGCCATCGGCAAGGGCGACGGCCTCTTCGTCGACACGATCGGCGGCACCCTGACCGTCAAGGTCACCGACGACACCGAGTCGCCGGACGGGATCTACGAGGAGCCCGTCGACGAGCCGTTGCAGTCGCTGGCCGACGCCGACGTCGAGTACGCGGAGGTCGGGCCGCTGACGCTGCTGCGCGTGCGGCCGTACAAGGAGACCGCCTGGCGGCATCTCGTCTTCAACTCCCTGCTCTCCAGCGTCCAGCGGCTCGACGGCATCGGGCCGTCCTGCCACCGCCTCCCCGAGGACCAGGGGATCATCTTCCCCGGCGGCTACTACCTCACCACCGGCACCGCGAAGACCTTCGACACCGCCGAGGAGCTGACCGAGCCGGTCTTCGAGGGCGCGGTCCGCTCGCCCAACGGGGAGGACGTGCTCTACGTCTTCCGTTCCCGCGACGGCCTGCGCAGTCTCCTCCTCCCCTACAACCTGATCCGCCAGGAGGTCGCCACCCCGCTCACCGGGCGCGGCCACGCGCTCCTGGACGACGGGACGCTGGTCCTGCTGCGGGACAACCCGGACGGGCCGGCCCGCGTGCACCCGTTGCAGCGCTGGCAGACGCCGTACGTCTCCGACACCTACGCCGCCGCCCGGCCCGCCGGGACCGGGCCGCTCGCCCGGACCGGCAACGCCGATCTGGTGCGCGGGATCTCGGACTGCCTCGCGCTCGCGCACGGCGTTCAGGACATGACGCCGACGACCGCCGTCTACGGGCAGCTCGCCGCCGACTGCGCCCGCGCCCAGGACCGGTACCACTGGCTGTCCGACCCCGAACTGGGCGCTCTCGGCGAGCCGTTGGCCGAGCTGCGGGCCACCGCACAGCAGGTGCTGGCCGAGTTCACCGCCGTACAGGATCTGACCCGGCGGGCCGCCGACGCGCTGGAGGAGACCGCCGGGCGCATCACCGCGCTCGTGCGGCGGGTGCGCGGCGAAGTGCCCGGGTCGGCGTCCGCTTGGGTCGAGCGGCTGACCGAACTGCGGCAGGCGCACGGGCACTTGGCGACGGTCGGCGAGATGCGGTACGCGGATGTCGAGCGGATCGCGGAGCTGTCGGCCAGGACCGAGGACGACATCGCGTCGGCCGCCCAGCGGGCCGTCTCCTTCCTCGCCCGCGAGGACGCGTTCGACGGGTATCACGCGGACATCGCGGGGCTGGTGGCCGACGCGGGGGCGCTGGAGACCGTGCGGGACGCCTCCGCCGTGACGGACCGGCTGGCGGCGATGACGGAGGGTCTCGCCACCGTCACGGACGTCGTCGCCGGTCTCGACATCGGCGACGCCACCGTGCGCACCTCGATCCTGGAGCGGATCGCGGAGGTGCTGGGCGGGGCGAACCGGGCCCGTGCCACGCTGGACGCGCGCCGCCGGGAGCTGCTGTCGAAGGAAGGGCGGGCCGAGTTCGCCGCCGAGTTCGCGCTACTCGGGCAGGCGGTGACGGGCGCGCTCGCGGCCGCCGGATCGCCGGAGGCATGTGACGATCAACTGGCGCGGCTTCTGCTCCAGTTGGAGAACCTGGAGTCGCGGTTCGCGGAGTTCGACGACTTCCTCGCCGAGCTGGCCGAGCGCCGCACCGAGGTGTACGAGGCGTTCTCGGCACGCAAGCAGACCCTCCAGGACGAGCGGGCGCGGCGCGCCGAGCGGCTGGCCGGGTCGGCCGACCGGGTGCTGGAGACCATCGCCCGGCGGGTGGCGGCGCTCGACGATCTCGACGCCGTCCACACCTACTTCGCCTCCGACCCGATGGTCGCCAAGATCCGGCGGACCGCCGACGAGCTGCGTGAACTCGGCGATCCGGTACGGGCGGAGGAGCTGGACGGGCGGCTGAAGGCGGCCCGTCAGGAGGCGGGCCGCGCCCTGCGCGACCGCACCGAGCTGTACGCCGACGGCGGGTCCGTGATCAAGCTGGGCCGCCACCGCTTCGCGGTGAACACCCAGCCGTTCGACCTGACGCTCGTGCCCTCCGGGGAGAGCCTCGTCTTCGCGCTGACCGGGACGGACTACCGGGCCCCGGTCACCGACCCGGCGTTCTCGGCGGCCCGGCCGTACTGGGAGCAGCTGCTCCCCTCGGAGAACGCCGCCGTCTACCGCGCCGAGCACCTCGCCGCCCGGCTTCTCGACGAGCACGGGGCGGACCGGCTGGCCGCGCTGTCCGAAGCCGAACTGTCCAAGGTGGTGCGGGAGTCGGCCGCCGAGGCATACGACGAGGGGTACACCCGGGGCGTCCACGACGAGGACGCCACCGCGATCCTGGCCGCCCTGCTGCGCCTGCACCCGGGCGCCGGGCTGCTGCGCCACGAGCCGGCCGTCCGCGCGGCGGCCCAGCTCTTCTGGGCGTACGGAACCGAGGAAGCGCGGCGCACCTCCTGGACCAGGCGCGCGGTCTCCCTGGCCCGGGCCCGCGACACTTTCGGCCTGGCCCCGGCCATCGCGGTGCTCCAGGAGGAGTGGGCGACGACGATCGGCTCGCCGTCCCCCTCCGCACCGGCCCACGCCGTCGCCGCGTACCTCTTCGAGGAGCTGACCACCGGACCCTCCGGGTTCGTCGTGGGTTCCCCGATCCGGACCTTCCTGGAAGCGTTCCACCGGGCGGCGGGCCCCGACGCGTACGGGGACGACCTCGCGGCCCTCGGCGACGACCTGGCCGCGCGCCGGCAGCTCGTGGAGGGCTGGATCGCCCCGTACGCCGAGGCCACGGGGGCGGACCTCGGCGACGGCGATCTGGCGGAGGCCGTCGCGGTGGAGCTCTGCCCGGAACTGGAGCGGTACGCGTGCGACGCGCCGCTCACCGAGCGACTTGAGGGGCTCCTCGGCGATCACCCGCGCATCGCGGGCGGCGGGGCCCTCACCGTACGGCTCGACGAACTCCTCGCCCGTACCGCCGGGTTCCGCGACGACGTCGTGCCCGGGTTCCGTGCCTACCAGCGGCTGCGCACCTCCCTGGTGGACGCCGAGCGCGGACGGCTGCGGCTGGACGACCACCGGCCGCGCGTGATGTCGGCGTTCGTCCGCAACCGGCTGCTCGACGAGGTGTACCTGCCGCTGATCGGCGACAGCCTGGCCAAGCAGCTCGGCACCGCCGACGCCGACCGGCGCACCGACTCGCAGGGTCTGCTCCTGCTCGTCTCGCCGCCCGGCTACGGCAAGACGACGCTGATGGAGTACGTCGCGGACCGGCTCGGCATGGTCCTCGTCAAGATCAGCGGTCCGAACCTGGGCCACGACGTGACCTCTCTCGACCCGGAGCAGGCCCCGAGCGCCACCGCCCGGCAGGAGATCGAGAAGATCAACTTCGCGCTGGAGGCGGGCAGCAACACGCTCCTCTACCTCGACGACATCCAGCACACCTCGCCCGAACTGCTCCAGAAGTTCATCCCGTTGTGCGACGCCACGCGCCGTATCGAGGGCGTGCGGGACGGCGAACCGCGCAGCTACGACCTGCGGGGCAAGCGGTTCGCGGTGTGCATGGCGGGCAACCCGTACACCGAGTCCGGCGAGCAGTTCCGGATCCCCGACATGCTCGCCAACCGGGCGGACGTGTGGAACCTCGGCGAGGTGCTGAGCGGCCGCGAGGACGTCTTCGCGCTGAGCTTCGTGGAGAACGCGCTGACCGCCAACCCGGTTCTCGCCCCGCTGGCCGCCCGCTCCCGCGACGATCTGGCGCTGCTGGTGCGGCTGGCGGGCGGCAGCGACCCGGCCGCACGCGCCGAGCACCTGGAACACCCTTACAGTGCTGCTGAGTTGGACCGCATCCTGGCGGTGCTGCGCCATCTCCTCACGGCCCGGGACACCGTGCTCGCGGTGAACGCCGCGTACATCGCGTCGGCCGCGCAGACGGACGCCACCCGCACCGAACCGCCGTTCCGGCTCCAGGGCTCGTACCGCAACATGAACAAGATCGCCGAGCGGATCGTGCCGGTGATGAACGACGACGAACTGTCCGCCGTCATCGACGACCACTACGCGGGCGAGGCCCAGACGCTCACCACGGGCGCCGAGGCGAACCTGCTGAAGCTGGCAGCCCTGCGTGGCACGCTCACCGCCGAACAGGCGGAGCGGTGGGCGGCGATCAGCGGTTCCTACGTCCGCAACCAGGCACTCGGCGGGCCGGACGGCGACCCGGTGACCCGGGCCGTGGCCGCACTGGGGCTGCTCGCGGACCGGATCGCGGCGGTCGAGACGGCGATCCAGCGGGCGGCGGACCCCCGGCACCTGCTGGCGGGCACCCAGGGAGCCGCCAACGGCGGGGCGGCCGGCGGCGGGACGGTCAACGACCGGCCCACCCCCGGCCGTCATGCGAAGATCACAAACGCTCCACACTGATCGGCACCGATCGGGAAGACCGAGCCGGAAGGATCACGGCATGCTGGGTTTCGTGCCTCCACTCCCTCAGCAGCCGGGACGGCCGCCGGCCTCCGGTCACATGATCGTCTGCGGCGACGACGCGCTGGCGCGCCGGCTCGCCGTGGAGCTTCGCTACATCTACGGCGAACGGGTCACGCTGCTCCTGCCGCCGGGCCGGGACCCGAGCAGCCCCGAGACACCCCTGACCCAACGGGGGCGGGCGGCAGCCCTGTTCGGCCGGATGTCTGCAGCGATGAGCCGCGCGGGCAACGGCAGCGGGACCACCGGCGGCAACGGAGCCACCGGCGGCAGCGGCGACACCAACGCCGGGGTCGAGGCCGTCCGCATCATGGAGGCCCCCGAGCCCTCAGACGACGCCCTGGAGGAGGCGGGCATCGACCGGGCCGCCGCCCTCGCCCTCGTCTACGACGACGACGAGCGCAACATCCGCGCCGCCCTGACCGCCCGCCGCCTCAACCCCCGTCTGCGGCTGGTGATCCGGCTCTACAACCGCAAGCTCGGACAGCATCTGGAGGAGCTGCTCGACCAGGCGGCGGCCGTCGCCATGCCCGGGATCGATCCGGCGCTGCTGGACGCCTCCACCACCGTCCTGTCCGACGCCGACACCGCCGCCCCGGCCCTCGCCGCCACCGCCCTGACCGGCAGCAGCAAGGTCATCCAGGCCGAGGGGCTGCTCCTGCGCGCCGCCGAGCGCCCGCCGCCGCGTTCCGGCGAGAGGGCCGACCCCGGGCTGTGCACCCTCGCCCTGCTCTCCTCCACCACCAACGACCCGGCCGGCGCGGAGGGTTCGGACAGCAGCGGCGACGAGGCCCCGCGGCTCCTGCCCGACGAACGCGCCGTCGCCGAGTCGACCGGCCGGGGCACGGTGGTCCTCGAAGCGATCAGCCGCGCCGATCCGGCACGGTCCGCGACCCGGATGGGAGGCAGGGGCGCGCCGCTCTCCCAGATCTTCTCGCGCCGGCTGCGCTGGTCGGCCCTCGGCTTCGCGCTCGCCGCGGTGGCGCTGGTGATCGCCTCGCTGCTGACCACGAAGGACACCGCGCTCCACTCCGCCTACCTGACCGTCCTCGACCTGCTGGGCATGAACGACCCGGCCGAGGGCGCGCCGCCGGCCCGGCAGATCATCCAGATCCTCTCCGGCATCGCCGGTCTGCTCCTGCTGCCGCTGCTGATCGCCGCCGTTCTGGAGGCGTTCGGCACCCTGCGCACCGCCTCCTCGCTGCGCCGCCCGCCCCGAGGCCTCGGGGGGCACGTGGTGCTGCTGGGGCTCGGCAAGATCGGTACGCGCGTCCTCGTACGCCTGCGGGAACTCGACATCCCCGTGGTCGTCGTCGAGGAGGACCCCGAGGCGCGGGGCATCCCGCTGGCCCGCTCCCTGCATGTGCCGACCGTCATCGGCGACGTCACGCAGGAGGGCGTCCTCGAAGCCGCCAAGGTCTACCGCGCCCGCGCCCTCCTCGCGCTCACCAGCATCGACACGACGAACCTCGAAGCGGCGCTGTACGCCCGCTCGGTGAAGCCGGACCTGAGGGTGGCGCTGCGGCTGTACGACGACGAGTTCGCCACCGCCGTCTACCGCACCCTGCGCACCGCCCACCCCCAGGCCCTGACCCGCTCGCGATCGGTCTCCCATCTCGCCGCCCCGGCGTTCGCGGGCGCCATGATGGGCCGCCAGATCCTCGGCGCGATCCCGGTCGAGCGCAAGGTGATGCTGTTCGCCGCGCTGGAGGTCGCCGGGCACCCGCAGTTGGAGGGCCACACGGTCGAGCAGACGTTCCGGGCCGGTGCCTGGCGGGTCCTGGCCATCGACGCCACCCCGCCCGCCGACCGCAACCCGGACCTCGCCGCCCTGCCCCCGTTCGACCCGGAGGGAGACGCGACGCCGCCGCCCTCCGGCCTCGTCTGGGACCTGCACCCCGGCTACGTCCTGCGCGCCCAGGACCGGGTGGTGATCGCCGCCACCCGCCGGGGCCTCGCGGAGCTGCTGCGCCGGCAGCGGTCGGCGGTGCCGGGGCGGTAAGCCGGTTCGCGGGGGCGGTTCGCGGGCGGGCGGTTCGCGGGCGGGCGGTTCGCGGGCGGGGCTCCCCGTCCGTCGCCCGCCCGGCTACCGGAACGCGCCCATCGCCTCCCTGACCTCGTCCAGCGTGGCCTCCGCCAGTGCGTTCGCCCGCTCGTTGCCCGCGCGGAGCACCGACCGTACGTACGTCAGGTCCTTCGCGTACTCCGCCCGCCGGGCCCGGAAGGGCTCCAGGTGGCTGTTGACCGCGTCGGTCACCGTCCGCTTCAGAGCGGCGGCTCCGCCGTCGCCGATCTCCGCCGCGACCTCGTGCGGGTCCCGGTCGAGGCAGAGAGCGGCCAGCAGGACCAGGGACGAGACGTTCGGGCGGGCGTCGGGGTCGTACGTGATGTGCCGGTCGGCGTCCGTCGTCGCGCCCTTGATCAGGCGGGCCGTCTCGTCGGCGGTGGCGGAGAGCGGCACGGAGTTGGCCCGGCTCTTGCTCATCTTCGTACCGTCCGTGCCGAGCAGCAGGGGCGCGGCGGAGAGCAGGATGTCGGGTTCCGGGAAGACCTGGCCGTACCGCTCGTTGAACCGGCGGGCGATCGTCCGGGTGACCTCCAGGTGGGGCGCCTGGTCCCGGCCGACCGGAACCAGGTTTCCCTTGCAGGACAGGATGTCGGCGGCCTGGTGGACCGGGTAGGTGAGCATCAGCCCGCTGACCGTGGACTGCCGGGAGTGCGCGATCTCGTCCTTGACCGTGGGGTTGCGGTTCAGCTCAGCGACGGAGACCAGGCTGAGGAAGGGCAGCATGAGCTGGTTGAGCGCGGGGACGGCGCTGTGGCAGAAGACGGTGGACCGGGCGGGGTCGATGCCGAGGGCCAGGTAGTCCAGGAGCAGCCCGTCGGTGTACTCCGCCAGCCTCTCCGCGGTGTCACGGTCGGTGATGACCTGGTAGTCGGGGATGAGGACGATGACGTCCACGCCGAGATCCTGGAGGCGGACCCGGTTGCGCAGGGAGCCGAAGTAGTGGCCGAGGTGAAGGGCGCCGGTGGGGCGGTCCCCGGTGAGGACCCGGAAGCTGCCGGGGTCCCGGGCGATGCGGTGCTCCAGCTCGGCGGTCCGGCTCTCGGTGACGCGGCTTTCGGTGACGCGGCTTTCGGTGACGCGGTTCTCGGTGACGCGGTTCTCGTTGGCCCGGGGCTCGGTGCTTCGGGGCTCGTCGGTGGTCGTGGTCATGGTGGGTGCCTCTCCTCGCGTGAGTGATACGTGAGGGACGGCCCCGCCGGTGAGCGCCGCTGCGCTCCGTCTTCCGTGTCCGCGCCGTACGAGGGCAGCGAAAAGGGCCGTCCATGTCGAACGGCCCTGGTTCCGTGCAGATGCTGTGGCCGCTCCTATGAGGAGCGCCACCAGTTTCGGCACGGGACGGAGGTCATGGGCCGAGTGTAGCGGCCCCACGCCCGGCTGACAGGTGCCCGGCGAGCGGACGTGGAATAGGTCGGAGGGAGGTCCCGTTGTAGGGTGTAGTTCAACGTTCAACCAAATCGGTCAGGGCCTCCGGATCTCCGAATCTCCGGACCCCGGCCAGGTCTCAGGAAGGCGGACGCCATGCAGTTCGGGATCTTCACCGTCGGGGACGTCACGACCGACCCGACCACCGGCCGGACCCCCACCGAGAACGAGCGGATCAAGGCGACCCTGGCCATCGCGCAGAAGGCCGAGGAAGTCGGCCTGGACGTCTTCGCGACCGGCGAGCACCACAACCCGCCGTTCGTCCCGTCCTCCCCGACGACGACGCTCGGCTACATCGCCGCCCGCACCGAGAACCTGATCCTGTCCACGTCCACCACGCTGATCACCACCAACGACCCGGTGAAGATCGCCGAGGACTACGCCACCCTCCAGCACCTCGCGGACGGCCGCGTCGACCTGATGATGGGCCGGGGCAACACCGGACCGGTCTACCCCTGGTTCGGCAAGGACATCCGCCAGGGCATCCCGATGGCCATCGAGAACTACGCCCTGCTGCACAAGCTGTGGCGCGAGGACGTCGTGGACTGGGAGGGCAAGTTCCGCACGCCGCTCCAGTCCTTCACCGCCACCCCTCGCCCGCTGGACGGCGTCCCGCCGTTCGTCTGGCACGGCTCCATCCGCTCCCCGGAGATCGCCGAGCAGGCCGCGTACTACGGCGACGGCTTCTTCCACAACAACATCTTCTGGCCCATGGAGCACACCAGGAAGATGGTCGACCTCTACCGGCGCCGCTACGCCCACTACGGGCACGGCACCGCCGAACAGGCCATCGTCGGGCTCGGCGGCCAGGTGTTCATGCGGAAGAACTCTCAGGACGCGGTACGGGAGTTCCGCCCGTACTTCGACAACGCGCCGGTCTACGGCCACGGCCCGTCCCTGGAGGACTTCACCCGCGAGACCCCGCTGACCGTGGGCTCCCCGCAGGAGGTCATCGAGCGGACGCTGACGTTCCGGGACGCGGTCGGCGACTACCAGCGCCAGCTGTTCCTGATGGACCACGCGGGGCTGCCGCTGAAGACGGTCCTGGAGCAGCTCGACATCCTCGGCGAGGAGGTCGTGCCCGTCCTGCGCAAGGAGTTCGCCAACCTGCGCCCGGCCGGCGTTCCGGAGTCGGCGCCCGTCCACCCGGCGGTGACCGCCGCCCGCGCCCCTGAGCAGAAGAAGGAGGTCTGACCTCGATGTTCGCCACCACACCGCTGCGCATCGTCGCCGTGTCGGCCGGCCTGAGCCAGCCGTCCTCCACCCGGCTGCTGGCCGACCGGCTGGCCGCCGCCACCCGTGAGCGCCTCGCGGTCGAGCAGGACAGGCACGTCGAGGTCCACGTCATCGAGCTGCGCGATCTCGCCGTGGACATCGCGAACCACCTGGTCAGCGGGTTCCCGTCGGCCGGGCTGCGCGAGGCGATCGACGCGGTGACGGAGGCCGACGGGCTGATCGCCGTGACCTCGGTCTTCACCGCCTCGTACAGCGGACTGTTCAAGTCGTTCTTCGACCTGATCGACCACACCGCGCTGACCGGCAAGCCCGTCGTGATCGCCGCGACGGGCGGCACGGCCCGGCATTCGCTGGTCCTGGAGCACGCCCTGCGCCCGCTCTTCGCCTACCTGCGGGCCGTCACCGTGCCCACCTCCGTCTACGCGGCCTCGGAGGACTGGGGTTCCTCGGGCGACGAGTACACCGAGGGCCTGCCGTCCCGGATCCGGCGCGCGGGCGGCGAGCTGGCCTCCGCGGTCCTGGGCCGTACGGTCTCCGGGGCCTCGCGGGCGCTGGGGCTGGACGACGGGGAGGACGCGGTCGTCCCCTTCGAGCAGCAGCTCGCGGACCTGCGGCTGGACTGAAAGCACGGGCCGAAGGAACCGGACCGAAGGAACCGGACCGAGGGCAACGGGCTGAGGGAACTGGGCCGAGGGCAATCGGGGCGGGTCACATCGACCCGCCCCGATTGCCCTGTTTGATTACAGTGAGACCGAATGCTGTACCGAGCGCGACCAACCGCGACCAACCGCGACTGAGCGCGACCGAGCTGGAGGCAGATATGGGCAGGATCGTTGTGGGCGTCGACGGCTCCGACTCCTCGATCAAGGCACTGCACTGGGCCGTGCGCCAGGCCGAGCTGACCGGCGCCACGGTGGAGGCCGTGAACAGCTGGGAGTACCCCGCAACCAGCTGGGCGTCGATGATGCCGGGCATGCCGGAGGACTTCGACCCGCAGGCCGTGGCCACCGTCTCCCTCACCGAGGCGCTGGAGGAGGCCCTCGGCGCCGCGGGCGCCGCCGCGGTCAGCAAGGTCGTGGTCATCGGCAACCCGGCCCAGGCCCTGCTGGACCGCGCCCAGGGCGCCGACCTGCTCGTCGTGGGAGCCCGCGGCCACACCGGCTTCAAGGCCACCCTGCTCGGCTCGGTCAGCCTCCACGTCACCCAGCACGCACCGTGCCCGGTGACGGTGGTCCGCGACTGACGCGGGGAGGGGCGGGGACGGCCCGCCCCCGAGAAACAAGGAGCCGTTGTCAGTGGGGGCTCCTATCGTGTGGTCATGACCCCTGCTCTCTTCGGGCGCGACCACCCCGCAGGCGTCCTCCGCTCGGAAATCGCCCGGGCCACGGACAGCCACGGCGGTCTCGTGCTGGTCACCGGCGAGGCCGGGATCGGCAAGAGCACCCTCGTCACGGACGCCGCGCACGAGGCACGGCGGCGCGGGGCGCTGGTGGTCGGGGGGTCCTGCTGGGACTCGGACAACACCCCGGGGTACTGGCCCTGGGTCCAGATCCTGCGCGGCCTGCGCCGGTCGGCGACGGCGGTGGAGTGGGCAGCGGCCCAGGAGGCGTCGGACGGCCGGCTCGCCGTGCTCCTCGGCGACCCGGCCGGGGTCGCCACAGGTGCTGCTCACGGGGGCGAGCCCGGCGCGGAAGCCGGTGCGGTCGGTGTTCACGGTGGCGGGCCCCACGCGGACGGAGGCCCGGGTGAAGGGTCGCCCGGCTGGGGCCCGTCCGAGGGTGCGGAGGCCTTCGGGCTCTTCGACGCGGTGACCACGGCCCTCGTCGCGGTCTCGCAGAGCCGGCCGCTGGTGGTCGTCCTCGACGATCTGCACAGCTCCGACCCCGCCTCGCTGCGGTTGCTCGAATTCGCCGCCCAGCACGCCTGGTTCGAGCGGCTGCTGCTCATCGGCACCTACCGGGACGTCGAGGTGGAGGCCCCCGGGCACCCGCTCCAGCCGCTGATCCTGCCGCTGGTCTCACGCGCCGCCGCGACCCTCACCCTGACCGGCCTCGGCCGCGACGAGGTGGGCGCGCTGATGACCGTGACGACGGGCCGCGAGCCCGCGCCCCAACTGGTCGACGAGGTCCACCGGCGTACCGGCGGCAACCCCTTCTTCGTCGAGCAGACCGCCCGGCTCTGGCACAGCGGAGCCCCGGTCTCCACCATTCCGCCCGGTGTGCGGGAAGCGGTCCGGCAGCGGCTCGCCCTGCTGCCCGAGCCGGTCGTCTCGCTGCTGACCAGCGCCGCTCTGCTCGGCCGGGAGTTCCGCCGGCAGGTGCTGGCCGTCGTGCACGGCGCGCCGGTCCCCCACGTGGACCGGCTGCTGGAGTCGGCCGTCGTCGCCCGGGTCGTCGTTCCCCGCCCGTCCGGCCAGTACGCCTTCGCCCACGACCTCCTGCGCGAGACGCTGTACGCCTCGCTGGACGACTCCGAGGCCCGCGAACGCCATGCCGCCGCCGTACGGGCCCTGGACACGCACGGCGGCCTCGGCGACGCGGTGCCGCCCGGCGCCCTGGCCCGGCATGCCCATCTCGCCGGCGACGCTCTGGAGCGCGACCGCCGGATCGACCTGCTGCTGGCGGCCGCCCGGGACGCCTCGGGACGCCTGGCCGACGAGGAGGCCACCGAGCACTACCGGCGCGCCCTCGCGGTGGCCTCCGGCGATGATCCCGACCTCCGGCGGGCCACGCTGATCGGGCTCGACCTCGCCGGACAGCTCCGGCACGCGGGGGAGGCCGCCGAGTCGCAGCGCCTGCTGGACGGGGCGGTCGCCCGGGCCCGGGAGCTGGACGACCCGGAGCTGCTGGGCCGGGTGGCGATCACCCTCCAAGGCGACGGGTTCCTGGGCAACCCCGGCGTGTCCACGAAGGGCCTGCTCGCCGAGGCGCACCGCAGGATCACCGGCAAGGAGGGCCAGGAGAGCCTCTCCGACGACCGGCTCGCCCAGGAGCTGGCCATCCACTTCATGGCGCTGGCCCGCAGCGGCTCGGACGACGAGGCGCTCGCCTTCTCGCTCTGGGCGCGCCACGACTCCGTGTGGGGTCTCGGTTCGGCGGTGGAGCGGCTCGGGCTGACCGACGAGATGACCGTCGTCGGCCGGCGCACCCGGCACCAGGACATGGAGCTGCACGCGGCGTCCATGCGCTGGGTGGCGCTGCTGGAGCTGGGCGACCCGGCCTTCCTCGACCAGTTCCGTACGTTCGTCAGGCTCGCGAAGGTGACCGCGCTGCCCCGGTTCGCCCTGAGCGTCGCCGTCGACAGCAGCCTGATCGCCTCCCTGCAAGGCCGGTTCGCCGAGGCGGCCACCGCGCTGGAGGACGACTCGCTCGACCCGGAGAGCAACGACCACGCGGCCTTCGGCTTCATGGCGCACCACCTGCACTGGGCACTGCACCTGCTCCGGGGCCGTTTCGCCGAGGCCGAGGAGGTCCTCGCCAAGCTTCCGGCCTCCGGGTATCCCTTTCCCGCACTGCTGGAGGCGGTCACCGCGGTGGAGCAGGGCGACGCCACGCCCGCGCTGCGCCTGATCGCCGAGCACGCGGACCGCGCCGCCCCCTACCCCCGGGCGTACATGCCGCTCTGGCTCAGGCTGCTGGCCCAGGCGGCCGCGGTGACGGGCGACCCGCGTCTCATCGCCCGCGCGGAGGACGAGCTGACCCCGTACACGGGCCAGTGGGTCGTCTCGCTGTACGGGTGCGACATCGGCGGCCCCGTCGACCTCTGGCTCGGAATGCTCGCCGCCGCACGCGACGACCAGGACACGGCGGTCGCGGCGCTCACCGAGGCCGCCGCCTCCTCGGACCGCCTCGGCGCCCGCCCCTGGGCCGTACGCGCCCGGCTGAGCCTGGCCCGTTCCCTGCTCGCCCGCTCCGGCGCGGGCGGTGGCGGAGCGGGCGGCGCCGTAGCGGGCGGGGCCGGTGCCGTCGGGGCCGGTGCCGTCGGGGCTCAGGGCCTCGGCGCGGACGACGCCGGGCAGGCGCGTCGGCTGCTCGGCGAAGTGAGCCGGGAGGCCGGTGAGTTGTCCCTGGACCACGTCGAGGCCGAGGCCGCCTCCCTCCGCACGGCCCCGCCCGTGACCGTCTCCGGCACCACGGTCGCCGCGGCCGCCGATGCTGCCGCGGCCACTTCCGTCTCACGGACCTCGCCCCCTTCCCCCGTCCCGGCCCGTCCCCCTGCGCCGGGGTCGGCGCCGGCCCCGGCCCCGGCCCCGGCATCGAACCGGAGCGAGGCCACCGCATCGACCCGGAGCGGGGCCGCCGCGTCGGACCGCCGCGAGACCGCCGCGTCGGCCGGGCCGTCCGCCGAGTTCCGGCGGAACGGGCCCGTGTGGCAGCTGCGGTGGGACGGGGTGACCGTGCACGTCCCGGATGCCAAGGGCCTGCGGGACCTGCACAGCCTGCTGGGGCTCCCCGGCGCCGACGTCCCGGCCGTCCGGCTCCTCGCACCCGAGGGCGGGGACCTCGTCGTCGCGGCCGGGCAGCTCGGCGGCGATCCGGTGCTCGACGAGGAGGCCAAGCGCCGCTACAAGGACCACCTGGACCGGCTGGACGCCGAGATAGACCGAGCAGCCGCCCGGGACGACGCCCAGCAGGTGGAGAAGTACGACCGGGAGCGGCAGGCCCTCCTGGACGAGCTGCGTACCGCGGCCGGGCTCGGCGGCCGGACCCGTCGGCTGGGCGACCAGACCGAGCGGGCCCGCAAGACGGTCACCGCCCGGATCCGCGACACCCTGCGCAAGCTGGAGACCCTGCATCCCGCGCTGGCCGCCCACCTGAAGGCCTCCGTGACGACCGGAACCACCTGCGCCTACCGCCCCGAGCACTCCCCCGACTGGCGGCTCTGACCTACGGGGCGCTCGGCCCGGCCTCGGGAACTCCCGGAGCCGGCCGTCCGCCCGGCGCCGCTCCTACTCGACCACCACGTCGGCCACGGCACACGCCACGTTGTCGGGGCCGCCCGCCTCGCGGGCCAGGCCGACCAGCCGGCGTACCGCCTCCTCCGGGTCGTCCGCCGCGACGACCGCCGTCCGCAGGTCCGCCGTGTCCACCACCGCCGACAGGCCGTCCGAGCACAGCAGATAGCGGTCGCCCGCCAGCACCTCCTGCAAGCGGACGTCGGGGCGGCACGCCAGGGCCACCGCTGCGGGCCGCGCCTCGCCGACCAGCGCCTTCAGCAGGAGCGCGGGCCCCGGGTGGGAAGAGGCCTCCTCCGGGCTCAGCGAACCGTCGTCGATCATCGACTGGACCAGGCTGTGATCGTGCGTGATCCGGAACAGCTCCCCGCCGCGCAGCAGATAGGCCCGCGAGTCCCCTATGTGCACGAGCCCGAGCCGCGATCCGGTCCAGAGCATCGCGGTGAGCGTGGTCCCCGAACCGTCCGGAGCCTCGCAGGGCGCGACCGCGTCCCGCACCGCCCGCGCAGCCGAATCCGCCGTGTCTTCCAGGGCGTTCAGCAGACCCGCGGCGGACAGCGCACCGTCCCGGCCCCACGTGGAGGGCTTGAGCGCCTCGATCGCCGCGGCACTCGCCTCGGCCCCGCCCTCCCCGAAACCGTCGGCGACCGCCAGCAGCCGGGGGCCCGCGAACGCCGCGTCCTGGTTCACCGTACGCACCACCCCGATATCGGTGAGCGCGGCACACCGGATCGCCAGCGCCCCCACGCTCCCCGCACTCCCCGAACTTCCTTTGTTCTCTGCGTTGTCCGGCATCCGCGACATCGTCCCGCCCTCCGCTGACAGATGGTCGACGAGGTACATCGCCAGATCGCGCCGGGCCGCCGTCTCGGCCTCCACCCGCGCCCAGTAGGCCCGGATCTCCACGGCCGCGGCACCCGCGTCGAGCGCCACGACCCGGCCGATCCGGTTCAGCGGCATGCCGATCCTGCGCAGCCACGCCACGAGCCGGGCCCCCTCCACCTGCGCCGGGTCGTAGTACCGGTAGCCGTTCACCGGGTCGACCAGGGCGGGCCGGAGCAGACCCAGTTCGTCGTAGCGCCGGAGCGCCTTGGCGGAGAGCCGGGACAACCGGGCGAACTCCCCGATCGTCACCAGCTCCCCGCTCGCGGCGCCCCCCGCACGGCCTTCGCGTTCCACCCCGTACCTCCTCGTACCGGGCGCCTTCCGCCCGGCCCCACCGATGCTGGGGCTTCCCCCGTGGGGAAGGTCAAGGATGCCCGGGGCGAACTCTGCCAGGCCCGGTCACTTGCGGTTGTACAGCCGCATCGTCACCACGCCGAAGACCACCATGAGAACCCCGGCCCACCCCAGCGACCAGGCGATGTCGGCGGCCGGCCAGTTGCCCGCCATCAGCTCGCGCACCGCCGTGGCGAGGTGGGTGACAGGGCTGTTGTTCACGAAGGCCTGGAGCCAGCCCGGCATCGTCTTCGGCTCGACGAAGACATTGCTGAGGAAGGTCAGCGGGAAGATCACCATCATGCTGACGCCCATCACCGACTTCTCGGAGCGCAGCAGCAGCCCGAACATGGTCCAGATCCAGGAGAACGCGAACGAGAACACGATCAGCAGAGCGATGCCCGCCAGCACGCCGAGCACCCCGCCCTCCGGACGGTATCCGATGAGCATGCCGACGGAGAGCATGACCGCCGACGCCAGCAGATAGCGCAGGACGTCACCGAGCAGATAGCCGACCATCGGCGCGGGCCGCCAGATCGGCAGCGTGCGGAACCGGTCGAAGACGCCCTTGCCGATGTCCGTGTTCACCGCGACACCCGTGTACATCGTGATCATCACGACGCTCATCACCATGATGCCGGGCAGCAGGAACTGGATGTACTCCTCCGTGGAGCCTGCCAGCGCCCCTCCGAAGAGGTACGTGTACATCAGGACCAGCATGATCGGGAAAGCCGTCACATCGAAGAGCTGGTCCGGCACATGCTTGATCTTCAGCATGGCGCGCCAGCCGAAGGTCAGCGATGCCGACAGGCCGCTGGGCCTCGGGGGGCGGTCCTGGCCCACCAGGAGCGCCGAGAGGCGTTCCTGGTCGGGCGCGGCGAGCACGACATCCTCGGGCTCCGTCTTGGCGGTCGCGGTGCTCATGCCGCCACTCCCTTCTTGTCCGTGAGTGCGAGGAAGACCTCGTCGAGGCTGGGCTGTCCCAGCGAGAAGTTGTCGACCGTGATGCCGCACCGGGCCAGCTCGGCCAGGGCACGCCCGGCGTGCTCCGCCGCGCCCTGCTCGGTGCTCTGCCCGTCGACCCGGGCGGTCAGCGCCACCGGGTCCGCGTCCAGTTGGACGTCCGCGTTCAGCGCGAGCGCCAGCACCTTCTGCGCCTCGGCCCGCTGGTCGGCGTTCCGCAGCCGCAGGTGGACGGTGCCGGCACCGACGGAGGCCTTGAGCTCGCCCTTGGTGCCCTCGGCGATGACCTTGCCGTGGTCGATCACCGCGATCCGGGAGGCCAGCTGGTCGGCCTCGTCCAGATACTGCGTGGTCAGCAGGACCGTGGTGCCGTGGTCGACGACCGCCCGCACGATGTCCCACACCTGGTTGCGGCTGCGGGGGTCGAGTCCGGTGGTCGGCTCGTCGAGGAACAGCACGTCCGGGGTGTTCAGGATGGACGCGGCGATGTCGATGCGCCGCCGCATGCCTCCCGAGTAGTTCTTCACCTGCTTGCCCGCCGCCTCGCTCAGCCCGAACCCGTCGAGCAGCTGGTCCGCCCGGTTCCGGGCCGCCGGCTTGGAGTGGCCCAGCAGCCGGGCGAGCAGGACGAGGTTCTCCATGCCGGTCAGGTCCTCGTCCACCGAGGCGTACTGGCCGGTCAGGCTGACCCGGCTACGGACCGCGTCGGCGTCCTTCACGACGTCCTTGCCGAAGATCCGGGCCGAGCCGCCGTCGGGGCGCAGCAGGGTCGCGAGCATGCGGACGGCGGTGGTCTTGCCGGCGCCGTTGGGTCCGAGGACGCCGTAGACGGTGCCCGTGGGGACCGCGAGGTCGATGCCGTCCACCGCGCGGTTGTCGCCGAAGACCTTCACCAGCCCCGCGGTCTCGATGGCCAGTTCAGTACTCATGATCCATTCCTTGGTGGTCGTCGGTGGAAGTCTGTGGTCCGCGTCTGACGTCCGCGTCCCGCTCCGGCTGCTCGTGACACGTAGCCGCTCCTGGCACGTAGCCGCTCGCGAAACGTTGCCGCCAACGAGACGTTGCCGTTCGCGAGACGTTGCCGTTCATGAGACATAAGGGCGGACGGCGCGCGCCTCGCGCAGGGCCCAGCCCCACCAGCCGAGCTGGTCGAGCATGAGACCCACGGACCGGTCCCGCCCGGTGTCACCGGGGCGCCCCTCCAGCGGCTGCTGGAGGACGTCGAGCGCGACCCCGTTCCTCAGGGTCACCGTGTGCAGCTCGGTGAAGACCGAGCGCAGTTGCTCCACGGCGTACAGCCCGGCGGAACCGTGTCCGTAGCTCACGAAGGCGACCGGTTTGGTCTGCCACTCGTCGTAGGCGAAGTCGATGGCCTGCTTCAGGGAGGCGGGGAACGAGCGGTTGTACTCCGGGGTGACCACGACGAAGGCCTCGGCCCTGGCGATCTCCTCGGTGAACTCCGTCATCTGGTCGGTCGCCCGCCCCGGGTAGTGCACGGGGAAGTCGAAATCGGCGAGGTCGAGCACGGCGAGATCCAGCTCGCTGCGGTGCTGGGCCCGCTCCATGAACCAGCGGCCGACCGCATCGCCGATGCGGCCCTCGCGGGTACTGCCGATGATCACCGCTACCCGCAGCGGAGCGCTGTCCGTCGTCATCGCCCGTTCCTCCTCCCTCTCTCACTTCTTGGGCGCGAGACGGCGAGGCGCAGCCGCCAGATTCAATCTGGCGGCTGCGCCTCGCGGTGAATCGTCAGGTCTCCCGCGAGTAGAGGTAGTAGTACGACACGACGAGGACGCCCGCCCCGACGGCCAGCCCCAGGCCGGTCGACCGCAGCACGCTGGTGTCGGTGAGGCTCACCAGGAAGCCGATCGCGCACGCGGTCAACGCACCGTACGCGGCAGCCCGCAGCTCGCGCGGCAGAGAGCGCTGGATCCGGCCCAGCGCGAAACAGAGGGCCGCCAGAGCGACCCCGGAGACGAGACCGAGCAGGACCTGCCCGCCGGTGCTGGGACCGCCGTCGCGGCGGATGAACGCCGCGTAGAACCCGTAGATCACTCCGAGTACCAGAGGCAGTGCCCAGGCGAGCGGGGTGTGGTGACGGGTCCGCGCATGGGCGCGGGCCCCCCTCCGGCCGGGCATGGCTGCGTGTGTGGCCATCGCGGACAGCTCCTTCCGTCACCCCCGTCGCACGCCCCCGTTCCTCCAGAGCACACCCACCCGCGCCGCCCGGCAACTCGAATGGCTCACGGTCCGGAGCGGGGCCGCTCCGGACGGGATTGTCTGGAGGAGTGCGGACCTCTCCCTCGGCTCCCTCCCCGACCCCGTCGCCCGCCCCGGCCCCGGCCTTCTCTGCGGTCTCGGCGGCGCTCTCGGCGGCCCTGCTCGTCCTGCTCGCCGTCCTCGTGCCGCTGAGCGCGCTCTCCGCCTGGGTCGACCTGGAGATCGACGACACCGACCGGTACGTCGCCGCCGTGTCCCCGCTCTCGTCCGACCCGGCGGTGCAGGACACCGTCACGGACCTGGTCACCGAGGAGGCGATGCGACAGATCGATCTCGGTCCCCTCCAGGACACGGTCCAGGAGTTCCTGCACGAGACCGTCCGGTCGTTCACCACCACCGAGGCCTTCCGCAACGCCTGGGACACCGCCAACCGCGCCGCCCACAGGGCGGTGAAGGCCGCCCTGGACGGCGACAGCGGTCAGGCCGTCACGATCGACCTGGCCCCGGTGATCGACCAGGTCAAACAGGACCTGGTGCGCGACGGAGTGCCGTTCGCGGACCGGATCCCCGTCGAGCGGACGGAGATCACCCTGCTCGGCCCCGGTCAGGCCGACGAACTCCGGGACACCTTCCGGTGGCTCCGCTACTGCAGCATCTGGCCGGCCGTCGCCACGCTGGTGCTCCTCGTGCTGGTCGTGGGCATCGCGACCGTGCGGGGCGGGCTGCGGGCCGGGCTGTGGGCCACCGCGGTCGTGGGCGCCGGGTTCGTGCTCGGTGCGATCGTGCTCCGGGTGCTGGTCGCGGTCGGCCGCGGCCGGGTGCTGGACGAGGTGCCGGGCGGCGACCGGGACGCGGCAGCGGCGGTGGTGGACGCCCTGACCGCCTCGCTGCGGACCACGGTGTGGTGGGTGCTGGGGGCCGGTGCGGTCCTGCTCGTGGGCGCGGTGCTGGCCCGGGTTCTTCTGCGGCGCGGTAAGGCCCCGGCCGACGTGCGATGAGGCGGTGCCCGGGTGAGAGTGGGATCCGGGACTCCACCGAGCGACGACCGCCGCCGAACGAACCCGAAAGAGGCGTCATGGCCGACAGCGACATCTTCGAGAACATCGACGAACTGGTCTCCGAGGAACGCGACCTGCGCGACCGTTCCGTGGCGAAGATGGGTCTGTCCGCGGAGGAGAAGGCCCGGCTGCGGGCGGTGGAGGTCCAGCTCGACCAGTGCTGGGACCTGCTGCGCCGACGGCGGGCGCTCAGCGAGTACGGCGAGGATCCCTCGACGGCGAAGGTCCGCCCCGCCGACGAGGTGGAGGGATACCAGAGCTGACAGGACCCGGGGTCGCCCGGGGCGACCGGGCCGGTGTTTCACGTGAAACACCGGGTGGCGGCCTCAGCGCTCCGGCGGGTGTCCCTGAAGTCGTTCCATCTCCCGGCGGTCGCGCTTGGTCGGGCGGCCCGCGCCCCGGTCCCGTACGGGGACCTGGATCGCCATCTCGCGGGGCGGCGGGGGCGGACTGTTGTCGACGAAGCACTCCACGGCCACCGGCGGGCCGACCCGCTTCTTCACGATCTTCGAGACGACGACCACCCGGTCCCGCCCCGCGTGCCGTAGCCGGACCTCGTCGCCGACGCGCACGGCCTGTGCGGGCTTGGCCCGATCGCCGCCGACCTTCACGTGTCCTGCCCGGCAGGCGGCGGCCGCCTGGGCACGAGTCTTCGTCAGCCGGACCGACCAGATCCACACGTCGACCCGGACGCTTCCCTCCGCCTGTGGCGCGTCACCGGAAACCATGCGGTCGACTCTAATGCGGACCGGGCGGCCGGCGGGAGGCGATAAGCCCCTGCCGGCCGCCCGGTCTCGTGCTTCCTACGAGCCTCACACGCCGATGTCGCGCCCGTCCTTGCGCCAGACGGCGACGACCGAGGGGCGGACGATCCTGCCCGGTCCGTCGGGCCAGGCACTCGCCGGCTTCTCGACGGAAGCCCCGTCGATCTCGCCCGGGTGCTGGACCGCCACCAGGACCCGGCGGTCCTGGATGACCGGACCGCAGGTCTCGGCCCCGGTCGGGACAGTGAGGAACTGCTTCAGTTCGCCGCGCCGGTCACCGTGGGTCGCCACGCCGAACAGCCCGTCGTGCGAGCCGAGCGCGTTGCCGTCCGTGGAGATCCACAGGTTGCCGTGGGCGTCGAACGCCACGTTGTCCGGGCAGGAGATGGGGCTGACGCTCGACTTGGGGAAGCCGGCGAAGTACGTCGCCGGGTCGTCCGGGTCGCCCGCCACAAGGAACAGCCGCCAGGCGAAGCCGTCGCTCGTCGGGTCGTCCCAGTTCTCCGCGAGCTCCAGGATCTGACCGTGCTTGTTGGCGTTGCGCGGGTTCGCCTCGTCCGCGCCGGGCTTGCCCTCCTTGCCGCGGTCCGAGTTGTTGGTGAGCGCCACGTAGACCCGGCCCGTGCGCGGCGAGGGCTCGACGTCCTCGGGGCGGTCCATCTTGGTCGCGCCGACCTTGTCACCGGCGAGGCGCGTGTAGACGTACACCTCCTCGGCGGTCATGCCCGGGACGTGCGAGGTGGTGCCGGTGGCCAGCGGGATCCAGACGCCGCTGCCGTCGAACTCCCCGTCGTTGGGGAGCTTTCCGGTGCCGTCGATCTCGTTGACCGGCGAGTCGCCGGTCAACTTGGCGACGTACAAGGTGCCCTCGTCGAGCAGCGTCAGGTTGTGCTCGCGGGCAGCACGCGAGTTCCCCTTCTTCATGCGCTTGCTGGAGACGAACTTGTAGAGGTAGTCGAACTTCTCGTCGTCGCCCATGTAGACGACCGGGCGGCCGTCGGAGGTGAGCCGGGGCTGCGCTGCCTCGTGCTTGAACCGGCCCAGCGCGGTCCGCTTGCGCGGGGTGGAGTCCGGGTCGTACGGGTCGAGTTCGACGACCCAGCCGAAGCGGTTGGCCTCGTTGGGCTCCTTCGCCAGGTCGAACCGCCGGTCGAACCGCTCCCACTTGCGCTCGGACCCACCCGTGCCGATCCCGTACCGCTTGTGCATGGCGGTGGTGCCGTTGGCGAAGTACTGGTTGAAGTTCTCCTCGCCGTGCAGCGTGGTGCCCCACGGGGTGGTGCCGCCCGCACAGTTGTTGAGCGTGCCGAGCACCTTTCGGCCGGTGCGGTCGGCGGACGTACGCAGCAGGGTGCTCCCCGCGGCCGGGCCCGTCATGCGGAACTCACTGGTCGCGGTCAGCCGACGGTTCAGCGGGTGCCGGTTGACCGGGCCCAGCTTGCCGGTGCGGTGCTCCTCCTGGACGACGACCACGGAGAGTCCGTGCGCCGCCCAGGCGATCTCCACCTGCTCACGGGTCGGGTTGGCCGGATCGTAGCCGCGGAACATGAGGATCTCGTCCGTGTACTCATGGTTCGCGACCATGACCTGCCGGCCACGCTCGCCGCGCAGCGGGAGCAGGGAGAGGAAGTCGTTGTTGTAACCGAACTGGCCCGCCTGCGCCTTCGCCGTCTGCTTGTCCGGGTCGAAGGCGGGCGCGCCGCGCAGGATCGGCTCGCCCCAGCGGATCACCACGTTCTGGGCGTACCCCTCGGGGACCGTGACCTTGTCGTCCTTGTTGGGCGCGACCGGCGAGAACCGCAGGCCACGCGCGCCGGACGCCCCCGGTTTGTGGGGACGACCCGGTTTGTTGCCGTGGCCCGCGAGCGCGGCGGCCTCGGCCTGCGGGGCGCTCGGGCCGGTCAGCGCGGCGGTCCCGGCGGCGGTGGCGACGGTGACCACGGCGGCGGCGCGCATCATCGAACGGCGCGACACGGCACCGGCGATGATGTCGCCGGCGTACTCGTTGTCGCTGTTGTTGGGCGTCTCCTTGAAGCAGGCGTCCCCACAGCGGAAACGGCAGGTCAGGGCGGAACGCCCACCGGGATGCGAGCTGATGAACGGCAGCAGATTACGCACGTGGATTCCCTCCGTCTGGTGTCGTGCGTGACGGTAGGTGCGCCTCCACCCGGTCCGAGGGACTCCCGGTGAACGGCGAGTGAAGTCCGGGCCACCGCTGTTCCTTCGAGGGCCGGTGGTGGACACCGCGGTGGACTCGGTCCGGGAACGGTTTCGGCTCGGTTGACGCAGGGGTGGGCCGCACCGGCGAACGGCCGGATCCGGCCGCTAACCTTACGTATCCGTCCTGGCCAGGGATGAATTCACCTCAGGTCGGACATTCACCGCACCCAACTCATGCGAAAGGCCTCGCCCATGGGCATTCGGAGCTTGCTGCGTAAGGTGTTCGGCCGCACGGAGCAGGACGAGCCGACCACGGCCACCGTCCCGCCCCAGGCCGAGCGCACTCAGCCCAAGGAGACGGAGCCGGAGACCACTTCGGCGGCCGGGCCCGCCGCGGAGCCGAAGGCGTCGATTCCGGCCCCGGCTTCGCCCTCGGCCTCGGCCTCCGACACCGGGTCCACCGACCGTGACAGCTCGGTGGCCGCCGACCTGGTGGCGGAGGCCTTCGACAAGGCGTCCGCCGCGTCGGCGTCACCGACCGTCCCTGCGCAGGGATCGGCCCCGGAGAACGCCCTGGACGACGCTCCGGCAGACGCCCCGAAGGCCGAGAAGGCCCAGGAGCCCGTCACGATCGACGAGCCGGTGGTCGCCGAGGAGCCCGTTACGACCGAGGCGGCCGAGTCGGCGCCGGAGCCGGAACTGGAACCGGAACCGGAACCGATCACGATCGACCTCGACCTCGACGACGACGAGCCCTCGAAGGCCGCACCGGCCCAGGAGTCCACGCCGGAACCGGCGAAGACGGAGGCGGAGGCACCGGCGGAGTCGGAGGCACCGGCGGAGGCTGCGGAGAACGCCCCCGAGGCGCCCCAGGCCAACGCCGAGGCCCCGAAGGCCACCGAGGCACCCGAGACCCCCAAGGCCCCCGAAGCCGCGACGGCACCGGAGCCCGCAGAGGCCCCGGTCGTCGCGGAGACCCCGGCGGCCACGGACGCCCCGGTCGTCGTGGAGACCCCGGAGCCCGCGGAGCCCCTGGTGGTTGCGGAGACCCCGGCGGCCACGGACGCCCCGGTCGTCGCGGCGACCCCGGAGCCCGCAGAGCCCCTGGTGGTCGCGGAGACCCCCGCGGCACCCGCCACTCCGGAGCCGACGGCCCCCGTCGCGGCGGAGGAGCCCGCCCCCGGCAAGCCCGCCACCACGCTCGCGCGGGTCAAGTCGCGTGCTCCGCAGCTCGCCGCCCCGTACAAGGCGGCCCAGGTGGCGCTCAAGGCGCACGGGCTGACCGGGCTCCGCGCCCGCGTCTACCTGGTGCTCGACCGCTCCGGCTCGATGCGGCCGTTCTACAAGGACGGCAGCGCCCAGCACCTGGGCGACCGGACGCTCGCGCTCGCCGCGCACCTGGACGAGGACGCCACTGTGCGGGTCGTCTTCTTCTCGACGGACATCGACGGCACCGGCACCCTCGAACTCTCCGGCCACGAGGGCCGCGTCGACGAGCTGCACGCGGGCCTCGGCCGACTGGGCCGGACGCACTACGAGCGCGCGGTCGAGGAGGTCGTCGCGGACTACGAGAAGGCGGAGGCCACCGGTCCGGCTCTCGTGATCTTCCAGACGGACGGCCCGCCAGACGCCAAGCAGGCCGCCCGGCAGGCTCTCGCGGACGCGGCACGGCTGCCGCTGTTCTTCCAGTTCGTCGCCTTCGGCGACCAGGACGCGAAGGGCTTCGACTTCCTGCGGAAGCTCGACGCCCCGAACACCGGGTTCTTCCACGCCGGACCGGCCCCCCGCGAGATCGCGGACGCCGAGCTCTACCGGGAGATCCTCGCCGGGCTGCCGGACCGGGTCTCCGCGCGCGAGGCCGGCTCCGGGGCCTGATCGACCGGCAGTCGTACGGTCACGGCGAGGCCGCCGCCCTCCGGGCCCGGTACCGCCGTGACCGTACCGCCGTGGGCCACCGCGATCGACCGGACGATCGACAGACCGAGGCCCGACCCCGGGCCCATCCGGTCCCGGCCCTCGCCCCGCCGGAACGGCTCGAAGAACCCCGCGACATCGGCCTCGGAGACCACCGGCCCGGTGTTGCGCACCAACAGGGCACCCTCCCCGCTCAGGCAGACCTCCACCGAACCGCCCGGCACGTTGTACGTGACCGCGTTGGCCAGCAGATTCGCCACCAGCTGGGCGAGGAGCAGACGGTTGCCGCGCACGGGACAGGCGGCCGCCGCGACGATCACCACCGGCCCGTCGCCGCCCCGCCCCCGGCCCTCCGGACTGCCACCGCTCCGGCCCCGGCCATCCGGACTGCCGACGCCCACGCCCCGTACCGTCGGATTCGGATACCGGGCCGCCTCCTCCCTGACCACGTGATCAAGGCGGACCGCCTCGCGTTCGTCCGTGGCCAGGCCCCGTTCGCTGCGGGCCAGCACGAGCAGCCCCTCGATGAGCCGCTCGCTGCGCCGGTTGGTGTCCAGCAGGGTCTGCCGGGTGCGGACGAGGTCCTCGGGGGACGGATCGTCCAGGCCGATCTGGATCGCGGCGCGCTGGGTGGCCAGCGGGGTCCGCAGCTCGTGCGAGGCGTTCGCGATGAATCTCCGCTGGCTGTCGAAGGCCTTCTCCAGCCGCCCCAGCAGCGCGTCCAGCGTCTCGCCCAGCTCTTTGAGCTCGTCGTCCGGGCCGCTGGAGGCGATCCGCTCGTGCAGGGTCTTCTCGGAGAGCCGACGGGCCTTCGCGGTCATCGCGTGGACCGGCCGCAGCACCCGGCCCGCGATCCACCAGCCGACCCCGACCGCGCCCGCCGTCATCACGAGCAGCGCGGCGAACGACCAGTTCAGGAGCTGCTTGCCCGCCGCGTCGCTGACATGGTCGGTGAGCTCGTAGGCGGTGGACGATCCGGTGGAGCTGCGGGCGATGAAGGGGCCGTTCACGGTGTACCCGGGCGGGACCACGACCACCGCCGTGGAGGCGATGGCACGCGCCTCGGTCTCCGTACCGGCGCGGGAGGCCAGGTTGACAGTGGCCAGCAGGGCGGTGCCGAGCACCAGGAAGACACCGCCGTACACGAGGGCGATGCGGGTGCGGATCGTCGAGTGCGGCAGCTTCGAGGCGTCCACCAGCCGCCGCAGCGGGGACGGCCGCTTCACAGGGCGTACCCGACGCCCTGAACGGTGCGGATCAGCGCGGGCTCGCCGAGCTTGGCGCGGAGCTTGCTCATGCAGACGCGCACGGCCCCGGTGAACGGGTCGGCGTTGGCGTCCCAGGCCCGCTCCAGCAGCTCTTCCGCGCTGACCGTGCCGCCGTCGGCCTCCAGGAGCAGTTGCAGCACCGTGAACTCCTTCGGGGAGAGGTCGAGGTCCCGGCCGTCGCGGAGCGCGGACCGCCGTACGGTGTCGAGCCGGATGCCGTGCCGTTCCAGCTGGGGGGGTACGGGCCGGGCGCTGCGCCGGCGCAGGGCGCGTACCCGGGAGACCAGCTCGGGGAACTCGAACGGCTTGCTGACGTAGTCGTCGGCCCCCAGGTCGAGCCCGGCGACCCGGTCCTCCATGGCTCCGGAGGCGGTGAGCATCAGGATCCGGGTGCGGGAGCCGGAGGCGACCAGGCGGCGGGCCACGTCGTCGCCGTGGACCCGGGGGAGGTCGCGGTCGAGGACGACGACGTCGTAGTCGTGGAGGCCGAGGTAGGCGAGGGCCGCGTCCCCGCTGTACACCGTGTCGACCGCGAATCCGGCCCGGCGCAGTCCGGTGGCGACCAGCTCCGCGAGGATCTCCTCGTCCTCGGCGACCAGTACCCGCATGGTGATGTCCCCTGCCTCGTGCACGCTTGTCCGCTCCCTCCCAGGATGCGACTTTCTTACGGGAACCACTACGTGAGGGGATGTTTCGCAAAGCTCTCCACCGGAGGGCCTTCGTCCGTCCGCGCACGGGCCGCCGTTTATCGATGTGAGTGGATCTTGATCGGGCCGTTAGGATTTCGACCATGGCGGCCACTGGATCCGAGAAGCAGGGGGCGACGGCGTACTACGTCTCGACCCCCATTTACTACGTCAACGACGCTCCTCACCTGGGCCACGCCTACACGACCGTCGCAGGCGACGTGCTCACGCGCTGGCACCGCCAGCGCGGCGAGAAGGTGTGGTACCTCACCGGCACGGACGAGCACGGTCAGAAGATCATGCGCACGGCCGAGGCGAACAACGTGACTCCGCAGGCCTGGGCGGACAAGCTCGTCGAGGAGGCGTGGAAGCCCCTCTGGGAGCATCTGAACATCGCTAACGACGACTTCATCCGGACGACGGAGAAGCGGCACACCGACCGTGTGCAGGAGTTCGTGCAGGACCTGTACGACAAGGGCGAGATCTACAAGGGCGGGTACGAAGGCCCGTACTGCGTGGGCTGCGAGGAGTACAAGCTCCCCGGCGATCTGATCGACGGCGAAGGCGAGTTCGCCGGTCAGAAGCTCTGCCCGATCCACAAGAAGCCGGTGGAGCTCCTCAAGGAGGAGAACTACTTCTTCAAGCTCAGCGAGTACGGCCCGAAGCTGCTGGAGTTCTACGCGGCGAACCCGGACTTCATCCAGCCCGAGTCGGCGCGCAACGAGGTCGTGAACTTCGTCGAGCAGGGTCTGCAGGACCTGTCGATCTCGCGCTCGACGTTCGACTGGGGCGTCCCGGTGCCGTGGGACGACAAGCACGTCATCTACGTGTGGGTCGACGCGCTGCTCAACTACGCGACGGCGGTCGGATACGGCGCCAACCAGGAGAAGTTCGACGGTACGTTCCCGGCGAACGTGCACCTGATCGGCAAGGACATCCTCCGCTTCCACTCGGTGATCTGGCCCGCGATGCTGATGGCGCAGGGTCTGCCGCTCCCCGGCAAGGTCGTCGCCAACGGCTGGCTGATGGTCGGCGGCGAGAAGATGTCCAAGTCGAACCTGACCGGTATCAAGCCGCAGGACCTGACCTCGCACTTCGGCGTCGACGCGTACCGCTGGTACTTCCTGCGGGCCATCTCCTACGGCAGCGACGGGTCGTTCTCCTGGGAGGACTTCTCTGCTCGCTACACCTCCGAGCTGGCCAACGACTACGGCAACCTCGCCTCGCGCGTGGCGGCGATGGTCGGCAAGTACTTCGGCGGCGCGCTGCCTGAGGACACGGCCGCCGGTGACGCCGAGCAGGCTGTGCGGGACGGTCTGGCGAAGGCCGTGGCGACGGCCGACCGGAAGATCGGCGAGGAGCTGGACTTCCAGGGCGGCATCCTGGCGATCTTCGACTTCGTGAAGCAGGTCAACGGCTACATCACGGAGCAGGAGCCGTGGAAGGTGGCCAAGGACACCACCCCGGAGGGCCAGGCCCGCCTGGCGACCATCCTCTACACGGCCGCCGAGTCGCTGCGCGGGGTCGCCGTGCTGCTCAACTCGGTGATGCCGGAGACCTCGCAGAAGCTCTGGGAGTCCCTGGGCGCCGAGGAGTCCCTGGGCGCCCTGGCCGACCAGAAGGTCCAGGACGCGGGCGCGTGGGGCACCCTGCCCGCAGGCGCGACGGTGACGAAGGGCGCGGTGCTGTTCCCGCGCCTGGAGGAAAAGCCGGCGTAACGCCTCCGTACGTACGCCGGGAGCCCGGGACCGTCAACAGCGGTCCCGGGCTCCTGACGTTGCGGCGTGGGGTCAGCGCACCCAGTTCTTGAGGGGTTCGGTGTCCAGCTCGATCCCGACGGGGTCGGGGAGGGTGACGGTCTTGCCGTACGGCACCGTGACGACCTGCTCGTAGCGCACGCCGTCGGGCTGCGAGTGGACCTTCACCTCACAGGTGTCCCGGTCGATCAGCAGGTAGACGGGGATACCGGTCTCGGCGTACGCCCGGGGCTTCTCGACGCGGTCGCGGCGGTCGGTGTCCTCGTCGTACGAGGTGACCTCGACGACCATCAGGACGTCGTCGGGGCTGGCCCATTCGCCTTGGCCGACGAAGGCGTCGATGGGAGCGAGACTGGCATCGGGCCGGGCATTGCCCCTGCGGTAGGACTCAATGCGAAGGCCCTGCTCGCCGAAGAGCCACCTGCTCGGATCCGACTGCATGCAGATCTGCGTCAGCCAGGCGATGATCCGCCCGTGGTCCCCGTCCGGCACAGCCTTGACCCCCAGTTTCCCGTTCACGAACTCCAGCCGCAGTGCCTCCTCGGCGCGTATGGCGTGACGGGCCAGATCCTCGAAGACGTCCTGTGTCAGGACGCGGTCCTCGACCACGCTCACCACGACCTCCTCTTGCACCGGGTCACTTGTCAGTTGGGGCGGACTCAAGCGTACGGGCAAGGCACCCGGCCCGTACCCCGATCACCGCCTCAGCGACTTCGCATCCCCCATCACGATCACCGGGTTCATCTCCGGGTCCAGGGTGCGCAGGAGTTCTTCCATGCGTTTCTCGGGGACGGAGACGCAGCCCTGGGTCGGGCCGTCGTGGTCGACGTGGATCCAGATGCCGCCGCCGCGTTCCAGGCCGAGGGGGCGGGTGCGGTTGAGGGGGCTGACGCCCTCCTCACGGTTGTAGTTGATCGCGACGACGTAGTCGAAGGAGCCTTCCAGCGGCTCGCCGAAGAAGCCCTCGCCGTCGACCGCGAACCGGGGGTGCTCGTCGTACGGCAACAGTGCCCCGGGGTCGGGGAGCCGGCCGCCCGCGTCGGTGAGGGTGTAGACGCCCCTGGGCGATCTGCGGTCGCCCGCCACGTGGTGGTCCGTCCAGCCCTCCATACCGTTGTGGGCCTGCCAGGGTCCCGCGACCGGCTCCCAGCCCTGGGCCGGGTCCGCGCGGCTGTACAGGACCGCGCTGGAGCGGTAGGAGTCGGCCTCCTCGCCGGTGACCACGAAGGCCTGCCGGGCCTCGGCGGGGATCTGGGCCAGGGTCTCCGGTCCCAGGTCGGGGATCTCGGCGGGGCTCGGCGCGGGCACCGGGCTGGAGGAGGACCGGAGAGCGGACGCGGCGTCGGACTGCGGGCCCGCGGCGCCCTGTCCCGGGACGCCGACCGGGGTCTTCTCCGGAGCGGCGCCGGAGGAGCAGCCGGTGAGCAGCAGAGCCAGGGCGAGGAGGGGTGCGGCGAGCAGGGCGGGTGGGCGGCGGGGGAGGGACACGGCGGTGGGCTCCTCGGATGGCGGCGGGCGGCGCGACGCGGCAGGACGGGCTGCGAGAGGGGTGTCTCGGTGCCAGTCTTTGCCGGGCCCGCCCCGGCCGAACCCGAACCGGGGCCATCCGGCTGTACCGCGTCGCCCGGCCGTCACCGGCGCTCGCGGGTCTGCAACGAAACAGCCCCCGATCGGGTGATCGGGGGCTGTTTCACGTGAAACATCCGCAGGGCGGGACCGTCCGGACTACTGGTCGGCGGGCTTCTCCGACGCGCCCTTAGCGGCGACCGGCTTGCGCAGCTGGATGTTCAGCTCGCGCAGACGGGTCTCGTCCAGCTCGGTCGGGGCGCCCATCATCAGGTCCTGGGCGTTGCCGTTGAGCGGGAAGGCGATGGTCTCGCGGATGTTGGGCTCGTCCGCGAGCAGCATCACGATGCGGTCGACGCCGGGGGCGATGCCACCGTGCGGCGGGGCGCCGAGGCGGAACGCGCGGAGCATGCCCGCGAACTCGTGCTCGACGGTCTCGCGGTCGTAGCCGGCGATCTCGAAGGCCTTGAGCATCAGCTCGGGCTCGTGGTTACGGATGGCACCCGAGGACAGCTCGATGCCGTTGCAGACGATGTCGTACTGCCAGGCGAGGATGTCCAGCGGGTCCTTCTCCTCCAGGTCGGCGAGGCCGCCCTGGGGCATCGAGAAGGGGTTGTGCGAGAAGTCGATCTTTCCGGTCTCCTCGTCCCGCTCGTACATCGGGAAGTCGACGATCCAGCAGAACCGGAAGACGCCCTCCTCGAAGTGGCCGGCGCGCTTGGCGGCCTCGACCCGGACCGCCGACATGATCTTGGAGACCTCGTCGAACTCGCCCGCACCGAAGAAGACGGCGTGGCCCGGGACCAGCGAGAGGCGCTCGGTGAGCGTCTTGACGTCGGTCTCGGTGAGGAACTTGGCGATCGGTCCGGCCAGCGTGCCGTCCTCGCCCACACGCACCCAGGCAAGACCCTTGGCGCCGTGTTCGACGGCGTACTCGCCGAGGCCGTCGAAGAACTTCCGGGACTGGCCCGCGGTGTCCGGGACCGGCAGCGCGCGGACGTGCTTGCCGGCGAACGCCTTGAAGCCGGAGTCGGCGAAGACGTCGGAGATGTCGACGAGCTCCAGCTTGGCGCGCAGGTCCGGCTTGTCGTTGCCGTACTTCAGCATCGACTCGCGGAACGGGATGCGCGGGAACGGCGAGGTGACCTCGCGGCCGTTGCCGAACTCGGTGAAGAGCTCGGTCATCAGCTTCTCGATGGGCTGGAAGACGTCCTCCTGCTCGACGAAGGACATCTCGACGTCGAGCTGGTAGAACTCGCCCGGCGAGCGGTCCGCGCGGGCGTCCTCGTCGCGGAAGCAGGGCGCGATCTGGAAGTAGCGGTCGAAGCCCGAGATCATCAGCAGCTGCTTGAACTGCTGCGGGGCCTGCGGCAGCGCGTAGAACTTGCCGGGGTTCAGCCGGGACGGGACGACGAAGTCACGGGCGCCCTCGGGGGAGGTCGCGGTGAGGATCGGGGTCGCCATCTCGTTGAAGCCGAGGGCCACCATCTTGGAGCGGATGGAGGCGATCACGGCCGAACGCAGCATGATGTTGCGGTGCATGCGCTCGCGCCGCAGGTCGAGGAAGCGGTACTCCAGGCGCCGCTCCTCGTTGACGCCGTCCTCGGTGTTGATCGTGAACGGCAGCGGGGCGGCCTCGCCGAGCACCTCGACCTCGGAGACCTCGATCTCGATCTCGCCGGTCGGCAGCTCCGGGTTGACGTTGTCCGCGCCGCGCGCGGAGACCTTGCCGTCGATCCGGACGACGGTCTCCTTGGTCAGCTTCGCCAGAGCCTCGTTGCCGGGGGTGCCGGGGCGGGCGACGAGCTGCACCAGACCGTAGTGGTCGCGCAGATCGATGAAGAGGATGCCGCCCAGGTCTCGGCGATTGTGCAGCCAGCCACTCAGCCGGACGTCGGTGCCGACGTCAGAGGCGCGGAGCTCGCCGCAGGTGTGGGACCTGTACCGATGCATCGTCGTTCATCCAGTCTTCGCGGTTAGGTGTGGATTGAGCCTCCCCAGGCTACCGCCCGGGGCCGGGGGGCTTCATTTCCCTTTGTCCCCCCGTACCCGCCGCCCCCTGGGCAGGTGGCCGCCTCTCAGTGGCGTCCACCGAGCAGATCTTCCTAAAGTGGGGCAATGCGCACCGAGGAAGTCCTGGCCGCGATCGCGACGGGCCTGTGGCGCTGGGACAACGCAGCCGGCACGGTCACGCTCGACGCGGAGGCGGCCCGGCTCCTCGGCCTGCCTCCCGAGCCCGGCAGCTACCGGGAGTCGGCGGTGCGCTCCTGTTTCCACCCGGTCGACTGGAACGAGATCTACGGGGTCGTGAACCTCGCGGTCGCCGAGGGCAGCCTCGCCGAGGCACGGCTGCGGATCGTGGACGAGCGCGGGCAGGTCCTGCGTACCGTACGCAGCCGCTCCAAGCCGGTCTTCCGGACGGACGAGGACGCCGACAGCGAGGCCTACGTCCTCTACGGCACGCTCCAGGAGGTCGCCGAACCGCAGCCCGGCGCCACCGACGCCGCCCACACGCCGATCACCGGGGACTGGCGGCGGTCCCGGGAGGCGTTCCTGCTGGACGCCGGGCGGGCGCTGGCCGAGGCCCGGTCCACGGCGGAGGTGCTGCGGGTCGCCGGATCCCTGTCCATGCCCGGCTTCTCGCCGGACGGCCTCGCGGTCTTCGGCTCCGCCGGGGAGCGGCTGACGATCATCGGGCACCACGGGCACAGCATGGGGGACGAGGAACCCTTCACCGACATGCCCCTGGACACCGACTACCCGGCCGCCGAGGTCGTCCGCACCGGCCGGGCGATCTACCTCCCCTCCCCGGAGGAGTACCGCCGCCGCTATCCGGCCACCTGGCCGCTCGCCCGGCGCTTCGGACGGCAGTCCTGGGCATTCCTGCCGCTGGTCTCGTCCGGCCGCACGATGGGTGCCTGGATGGCCGGGTTCCAGCACCCGGTGGGGTTCTCCCCGGACGAGCGCGCGGTGCTCTCGACGGTCGCCCGGATGCTCGCCCAGGCCCTGGCCCGCGCCGGGGTCGCGGAGACGGAACGCGAGCTGTCGCTGGGGCTCCAGCGCTCGATGATGCCGACCCTGGGGCCGGAGATCCCCGGGATGACGGTGGCCGCGCGGTACGTGCCGACCGGTGGCGGGCTCCAGGTGGGCGGCGACTGGTACGACATGATCCCGCTGCCCAACGGCCGGATCGCCCTGGTCATCGGCGACGTCCAGGGCCACGATGTGCGGGCCGCCGGGCTGATGGGCCAGCTCCGCATCGCCCTGCGCGCCTACGCGTCCGAGGGCCACCGCCCGGACGCCGTGCTCGCCCGGGCCTCGCGCTTCCTTTCCGGGCTCACCGACGCGTACGAGAGCGTCGAGGGCGACGCGGAACCCCCTGCGCCGCGCTTCGCGACCTGTCTGTACGCCGAGGTGGACCCGGAGGCCGGGACCCTGGACATCGCCCGCGCGGGCCACCCCGACCCGGTGGTGATCAGCGCCGACGGGACCGCGGTGATCCGGCAGACGGCCGGCGGGCTGCCGCTCGGGATCGAGACGGACTCCGACTACCCCACCACCCGGGTGGTACTGGAGCCCGGCGAGACGATCATGCTGTGCACGGACGGCCTCATCGAGACCGGCGGACACGACATGGCCACCGGGTGGACCCGGTTGCGCCCGGTCCTGGAGAAGCCGGTGGAGGACCTGGAGCAGCTCGCCGACGCCCTGGTCCAGGCCGTGCACGGACCGACCTCGCACTACACGACGGGGCCGCTGGCGGACCGGCGGGAGGACGACATCGCGGTCCTGGTGCTGCGGCGTGAGAGCGCCCCGGCCCCGGAGGCGGCGCCGCGCCGGAGCGTCCTGACCATCGCGCAGGCCGAGCCGGAACGGATCTCGGTGGGGCGGCAGCTGGTGCGGGAGCTGCTGCACGACTGGAGCGATCCCGAGCAGGTCGATTCGGCGGTCCTGATGGTCTCCGAGATGGCCACCAACGTGCTCGTCCACACGGACGGGGACGCGCTGATGGTGGCGGAGATCTCCGGCGGGCAGGGCGAGCGGCGGCTGCGCGTCGAGGTCGCGGACGCCAGTGACGAGCTGCCGCACAAGCGGAGACCGGGCGAGATGGCATCCAGCGGGCGGGGGCTCGTACTGATGGAGATGCTGGCGGATGCGTGGGGGGTGGATCCGCGGGGGGAGGGGAAGTCGATCTGGTTCGAGCTGTACGAGTCCGATGAGCCGGGGGTTTCCTGAGCGGGTGAGGGACCCGGGCCGTGGCTCTCCGAGCGCTCGGGCTCGCCCGCCGTGACGGTTCTGTCCTCAAGCGCCGGACGGGCTGGATTCCCGGGCCCCGGCCCCACCGAGAGCGCGGGCCCACCACCCGCACGGTTCCGTCCTCAAGCACCGGAGGGGCTGGGGTGGGCGCCGCCCGAGGGACCGGGGTCGCCGGTCTCCGGCGGGCCGGAACGGCCTCCCCCGCGCAGTTCGCCCAGTACGCCGAACGCCGCCGCGCACAACGGGACCGCCAGCAGCATGCCCAGCAGGCCGGCCACGCTCGCTCCCGCCGTCAGGGCGATCATGATCATCGCAGGGTGCATCTGGACCGTACGGCTCTGGATCATCGGCTGGAGCACATGGCCCTCCAGCACCTGGACCGCGAGCACCACCCCCAGCGCCCACAGCGCGATCACGAACCCCCGGTCGGCCAGCGCGACCAGCACCGCCACCGCGCCGGAGAGGAACGCCCCCAGGTACGGGATGTACGCGCCGACGAAGACCAGCGCGCCGAGCCCCACCGCACCCGGGACGTCCAGGATCAGCAGGCCCACCGTGATGCACACGGCGTCGATCAGGGCGATGAACGTGGTCCCGCGCATGAAGCCCTCGACGGCCTCGAACGCCCGCCGCCCCATGGCCTCCACCAGGTCCCCCGTGCCGCGCGGGGCCACCGTGTGGGCCAGGTTCACCGCCCGGTCCGAGTCGCGCAGGAAGAAGAACGTCAGCAGCAGGGCCAGCACACTGGTCGCCACCAGCGAACCGATCAGGCTGATGCCGCTGAGGAGCCCGCCCGCCGCGCTCGCCCCGAACTTCTCGACCAGGCCCTTCGCGTTGTCGGCCAGATCGTCGACGTCCGTGGCCCCGGCGATCTCCAGGTGATCGACGACCCACTGGCCCGCGTCCTTGAGCGAGGCGACGATCTGGTCGCCGGAGTCGACGAGGGCGGTGACGACGATGTACCCGGCACCGCCGACGACCGCGACGAGGGCGGCGCAGGTCAGCCCCGCGGCCAGCGAACGGTTGAGGCGGCGCGCGATGAGCCAGCGGTGGACGGGGCCGAGCAGGGCCGTGCCGAGCAGGGCCAGCAGCACCGGGGTGACCGCGGTCTTGAGGACGACGACCAGCCAGATCGCGACGGCGGCGACGCCCACGACGAGCAGGACGACACCGCACCAGGCGGCGGCGCGGCGGGCGCTGTCGGGCAGGAGGGGCGTGGATGCGGGCACCCTCCCAGCCGATCACGGGGGGCGTCGGCGGGCCCGCCGACGCCCCCCGTACGGGTGACGCGTCGTCACATGCCGTGGACCGCGGGGACCGTGCCCAGGCGGCCGGCCTGGAAGTCCTCGAAGGCCTGCTTCAGTTCGGCCTGACTGTTCATCACGAACGGTCCGTAGTGGGCCATGGGCTCCCGGATCGGGCGGCCGCCGAGGAGGACGACCTCCAGGTCCGGGGTGTGGCCGTCCTGCCGCTCGTCCGCGCGGACGGTCAGCGAGCCGCCGTCGCCGAACACCGCGGTCTGGCCCATCGCGATCGGACGGCGCTCCGCGCCGACCGTGCCGCGCCCGGCCAGGACGTACGCGAGGCCGTTGAAGTCCTCGCGCCACGGCAGGGTCACCTCGGCGCCGGGCCGGACGGTGGCGTGGATCATCGTGATCGGTGTGTGGGTGATGCCCGGGCCCTGGTGGCCGTCGAGTTCACCGGCGATGACGCGGAGCAGCGCCCCGCCGTCGGGGGAGGCGAGGAGCTGGACCTCGCCGCCGCGGATGTCCTGGTAGCGCGGGTCCATCATCTTGTGGGCCTTGGGCAGGTTCACCCAGAGCTGGAGGCCGTGGAAGAGGCCGCCGGACTGGACGAGCGACTCCGGCGGGGCCTCGATGTGCAGCAGGCCCGAGCCGGCGGTCATCCACTGGGTGTCGCCGTTCTCGATGGTGCCGCCGCCACCGTTGGAGTCCTGGTGGATGAAGGTCCCGTCGATCAGGTACGTGACCGTCTCGAAGCCGCGGTGCGGGTGCCAGGGGGTGCCCTTCGGCTCTCCCGCCGCGTACTCCACCTCACCCATCTGGTCCATCATGATGAATGGGTCGAGGTGCCGGTAGTTGATCCCCGCGAACGCGCGGCGGACGGGGAATCCCTCGCCCTCGAAGCCGCTGGGCGCGGTCGTGACGGCGAGCACGGGACGGGCCGCGGCGTCACCCGAAGCGGCCACCTTGGGCAGGGTCAGCGGGTTGTCGACAGTCACTGCGGGCATGGAAGCCACCTCCGGGCGAGTGTTCTGGAATCAATTTAGTTGAATGGTGAACATCTTGCAAGGCGTCGCGCATTCCCGGAGGGCGGCCGCGACAGGGCGAGGGCCCGCGCCGTCTCGGCGCGGGCCCTCGCCCGACAGAAGAAACCCCAGGTCAGCGACCCACGGACACCCCGAATCCCTAGCCGTACATACGGCGCATCGCGAAGTCGACCATCTGCTCGACGGCCTTGGCGTCGAAGACCATCCGGTGGTCGCCCTCCATGTCCAGGACGAAGCCGTACCCCGTCGGCAGCAGGTCGATCACCTCGGCCCCGGTGATCACGAAGTACTTCGACTCCTTGCCCGCGTACCGCCGCAGTTCCTTGAGCGTGGTGAACATCGGGATCACCGGCTGCTGCGTGTTGTGCAGCGCCAGGAAACCGGGGTTGTCGCCGCGCGGGCAGTAGACCTTCGACGTCGCGAAGATCTGCTGGAAGTCCTCGGCGGAGAGGGAGCCGGTGGTGAAGGCCCGGACCGCGTCGGCCAGGGAGGGCGGCGACGGTTCGGGATACAGCGGCTGCTCCCCGTAGCCGCCGCCCATCTGACCCATCTGGCCCATCTGACCCATCTGCTGCTGAGCACCAGGGTTCTGGTCGTAGCCGTACATGCTGCAAAGAGTAATCGGACACATCTACGGCTTGAGGGGTTGCGCCTTATTACTGACGGGTAGCATCATCGGAGAGGTCAGCTGATAGACCTACGCCTGCCTGTCGCCCGACCGCATCACTCCCCGGGGCGCTGTGGCGCCACTGCTATTGATTACGGAGCCTTCCCATGGGGCACTACAAGTCGAATCTCCGCGACATCGAGTTCAACCTGTTCGAGGTTCTCGGGCGCGACAAGGTGTACGGCACCGGTCCGTTCGGTGAGATGGACGTCGACACCGCGAAGAGCATCCTGGACGAGGTCGCCCGCCTCGCGGAGAACGAGCTCGCCGACTCCTTCGCCGACGCCGACCGCAACCCGCCGGTCTTCGACCCGGAGACCAAGACCGCTCCGGTCCCGGCGAGCTTCAAGAAGTCGTACCAGGCCTTCATGGACTCCGAGTACTGGCGTCTGGGCCTGCCCGAGGAGATCGGCGGCACCACCTCGCCCCGCTCCCTGATCTGGGGCTACGCGGAGCTGCTGCTCGGCTCGAACCCGGCCGTGTGGATGTACTCCTCCGGTCCGGCCTTCGCCGGCATCCTCTTCGAGGAGGGCAACGACGAGCAGAAGAAGATCGCGGAGATCGCCGTCGAGAAGCAGTGGGGCTCGACGATGGTGCTGACCGAGCCGGATGCCGGCTCCGACGTCGGCGCCGGCCGGACGAAGGCCGTGCAGCAGGAGGACGGCTCCTGGCACATCGAGGGTGTGAAGCGCTTCATCACCTCGGGTGAGCACGACATGTCCGAGAACATCATCCACTACGTTCTGGCCCGCCCCGAGGGCGCCGGACCGGGCACCAAGGGCCTCTCGCTCTTCATGGTCCCGAAGTTCCACTTCGACTGGACGACCGGCGAGCTGGGCGAGCGCAACGGCGTGTACGCGACGAACGTCGAGCACAAGATGGGCCTCAAGGCTTCCAACACCTGCGAGATGACGTTCGGTGACCAGCACCCCGCCAAGGGCTGGCTGATCGGCGACAAGCACGACGGCATCCGCCAGATGTTCCGCATCATCGAGTTCGCCCGCATGATGGTCGGCACGAAGGCCATCGCGACCCTCTCCACGGGCTACCTGAACGCCCTGGAGTACGCCAAGGAGCGCGTCCAGGGTCCGGACCTGGCGAACTTCATGGACAAGACGGCGCCCAAGGTCACCATCACGCACCACCCCGACGTGCGCCGCTCGCTCATGACGCAGAAGGCGTACGCCGAGGGCATGCGCTCCCTCGTGCTGTACACCGCCTCCGTCCAGGACGCGATCCAGGAGCAGGAGGCCGCGGGCGAGGACGCCAAGGCGCTGAACGGCCTCAACGACCTGCTGCTGCCGATCGTGAAGGGCTACGGCTCCGAGAAGTCCTACGAGCAGCTCGCGCAGTCGCTCCAGACCTTCGGCGGCTCCGGCTACCTCCAGGAGTACCCGGTCGAGCAGTACATCCGGGACGCCAAGATCGACACCCTCTACGAGGGCACCACGGCGATCCAGGGCCAGGACTTCTTCTTCCGGAAGATCGTCCGTGACCAGGGCGCCTCGCTCAACACGCTCTCCGAGGAGATCAAGAAGTTCCTCGCGGGCGCCCAGGGCAACGAGGAGCTGGCCCCCGCGCTGGACTCGCTCGCCAAGGCCGCCGTGGACCTGGAGGCGATCGTCGGCACGATGATCACCGACCTGACCGCGACCGGCGAGGACGTCAAGAACATCTACAAGGTCGGCCTCAACACGACCCGCCTGCTGATGGCCTCCGGCGATGTCGTCGTCGGCTACCTGCTGCTCAAGGGCGCGGCCGTGGCGGCCGAGAAGCTGCCGACCGCCTCCGCCAAGGACGTCGCCTTCTACCAGGGCAAGATCGCCGCCGCGAAGTTCTTCGCCGCGAACGTCCTGCCGGGCGTCTCGACCGAGCGCGCCCTCGCCGAGTCGATCGACAACTCGCTGATGGAGCTGGACGAGGCCGCCTTCTAGGACCTCGCTCGCCCGGCCCGTGGGTCAACCGGCGCCGCCACCCGGAATTCTTTCGGGTGGCGGCGCTGTCGTATCAGCTGGGTACGCTGAGTGCACGGCCCAGAATCCCGTCCATGGGAGGAACCATGACCGCCGAGGCACTGCCCGAATCGCTGCACCGTCAGTCGGACGGCTCCAAGTGGCCGGTCCCGCCTGCGGACGGCTACACCGTGGACGAATTCTTCACGCTTGACCTCCCGCCGCACACCGAGCTGATCGACGGGAGCCTGGTTTTCGTGAGTCCGCAGCGAAAGTTTCACACGCTGGCGATGTATCTGCTGGAGCAGGGACTGCGCGTCCATGTACCCGGCCATCTGCGCGTACGCCGGGAGATGGCGGTCGTCCTCGGCAAGCGCAACGCCCCGGAGCCCGATCTGCTCGTTGTGACCGCCACCGCCGACGGAGACCAGCGCACCACCCGCTACCAAGCCTCGGACGTCCTCCTCGCCGTCGAGGTCGTCTCCCCCGACTCCGAGGACCGCGACCGGGACACCAAGCCCCACAAGTACGCAGCTGCGGGCATCCAGCACTTCTGGCTGGTCGAGATGACCGGCGAGAACGACCGCCCCATGGTCATCACCTACGAGCTCGACCCGGTCAACAAGGCCTATGTCTCCACCGGCGTCCACCACGACCGGCTCAAGCTCTCCGCCCCGTACGACATCGACATCGACCTGACCGCGATCGACGAGCTGTAGGCGACGGCCGCACCGGTCCACGGATCTCGCGGTCACCGGATACCGGACCCCGGGTCCTCGTTACAGTGAAGAACATGAGTTCCCCTCTCCGGTTCGACCGTGCGCACACCGATGACCTGATGACCTTCCTGGCGGCCAGCCCGTCCCCGTACCACGCCGTGGCCAACGCCGCCGCCCGGCTGGCGGAGGCCGGTTTCCGGCAGGTCGAGGAGACAGCCGCCTGGGACGGCTCGGCGGGCGGGAAGTACGTGCTGCGCGGCGGGGCGATCGTCGCCTGGTACGTGCCGGAGGGCGCGCAGGCGCACACCCCGTTCCGGATCGCGGGGGCGCACACCGACTCCCCGAACCTCCGGGTGAAGCCGCTGCCCGACACCGGGGCGCACGGCTGGCGCCAGATCGCCGTCGAGGTCTACGGCGGCACCCTGCTCAACACCTGGCTCGACCGGGATCTGGGCCTCGCCGGGCGGATCTCGCTGCGCGACGGCACCCACCGGCTGGTCAACATCGACCGGGCGCTGCTGCGGGTGCCGCAGCTGGCCGTCCACCTGGACCGGTCGGCCAACACGGAAGGGCTCAAGCTCGACCGGCAGAAGCACATGCAGCCGATCTGGGGACTCGGCGATGTGGAGGAGGGCGACCTGATCCGCTTCGTCGCCGAGGAGGCGGGCGTCGACGCGGAGGACGTCACCGGCTGGGACCTGATGCCGCACGCCATCGAGCCGCCCTCCTACCTGGGCCGGGACCGGGAGCTGGTGGCCGGGCCCCGGATGGACAACCTCCTCTCGGTGCACGCGGCGACCGCCGCCCTGGCCGCCGTCGCCGCTCTGCCCGACGCCGACCTCCCGTACATCCCGGTCTTCGCGGCCTTCGACCACGAGGAGAACGGCTCGCAGTCCGACACCGGCGCGGACGGGCCGCTGCTGGGTTCGGTGCTGGAGCGCTCGGTGTTCGCACGCGGCGGTACGTTCGAGGACCGCGCCCGCGCCTTCGCGGGAACCGTCTGCCTCTCCTCCGACACCGGCCACGCCGTGCACCCCAACTACGCGGAGCGGCACGACCCGACGCACCACCCGGTCGCCAACGGCGGGCCGATCCTCAAGGTCAACGTCAACATGCGGTACGCCACCGACGGCAGCGGCCGTGCGGTGTTCGCCGCGGCCTGCGAGAAGGCGGGCGTGCCGTGGCAGAGCTTCGTGTCCAACAACGCGATGCCCTGCGGCACGACGATCGGACCGATCACCGCCGCCCGGCACGGCATCCAGACCGTGGACATCGGCGTGGCGATCCTCTCGATGCACAGCGCCCGTGAGCTGTGCGGCGCGGACGACCCGTATCTGCTCGCGAACGCGCTCACCGCGTTCCTGGCCGGCTGACCCCAGAACACCCAACCGCTCCCGCGCACATGGTTGTTGCCGGGCCGGGTACGCGAGTCGTACACCGGCCCGGACTCACCGGGCGGTCGAGGAGGCGGGATTCATGGGACTCGGAGGATGCATCCTCCTGATCGGTGCGGGCGCGATCCTGGCGTTCGCCACCGACTGGAAGATGGACACCGTCAACGTCGACCTGGTCGGCTGGATCATGATGCTCGTCGGACTCGTCGGGGTCTTCGTCTACATGAGCATCGCGCGGCGCCGCCGGATGGTCGTGCCGCCCACCACCACGGTCGTCCAGGACGACCAGCAGCGCTACCAGTAACGGCGGGCGCTCCGGGTCGCCCCGCGCAGGGGCGACCCGTCCGGCGCGTCAGCCCTGCTCGTCCATCCCCGCGAGCACCAGCGCCAGCCGGGATTCGCCCTCCGCCGTGACGCGGACCGGCACCCCCCAGTCCTGCTGGTGCACATGGCAGGCCGGGTACTCGTTGGCCGGGTCGTCGTCGCAGGACGCCGCCATCGCGGAGACGTGCAGTACGCCCTCGGTGACCCCGTCCGCGAGGACCAGGTCGCGCCCGAGGTCCGTTCCCGCGCCGGAGCCGTCCGCCAGCAGTTCGGGCGGGGTGGCGGAGACCAGGAGCCGGGTCGAGGGACCGTAGCGGGTGTCCAGCTTCTGTCCGGCCGGCGCCTGGAAGACCACGTCGAGGCGGAGGGTGCCCGGGGCGATCTCGGTGGCGGCCCGCTGGGTGCGGTGCGCCTGGTCGGCGACCTGGACCGCCTCCTCGGGCAGCCGGAGGCGGGTCAGCCGGTGGCGGGCCGACTCGACGACGACGAGATCGCCGTCGACCAGCACCGCGTCGCTGGGCTCGCGGACATCGGTGGCCAGCGTGGTCACCTCCCCGGACGCCGGGTCGTACCGGCGCAGGGCGTGGTTGTACGTGTCGCTGATCGCGACGGACCCGTCGGGCAGCGCGGTGACGCCGATCGGGTGCTGGAGGAGCGCCTGTTCGGCGGCCCCGTCCCGGTGGCCGAAGTCGAAGAGGCCGGTCCCGACGGCGGTGTGGACGTGCTCGTCGCGGTCGACCCAGCGCAGCGCGGAGGTCTCCGAGTCGGCGACCCAGAGCCGCTCCCCGTCGGCGGAGACGGCGAGCCCGGACGGCTGGGCGAACCAGGCCTCGGCGGCCGGCCCGTCGACCAGGCCCTCGTTGGTGGTACCGGCGGCGACGCCCACGGTGCCGCTCTCGGGGTCGTACGTCCACAGCTGGTGCACACCCGCCATGGCGATCCACAGCCGGTCGCCGAACCAGGCGAGGTCCCACGGCGAGGAGAGGTCCACCTCGCGTGCCGGGCCGCTGGTCGGGGTCCCCTGCCACCACTGGCGGCCGGTCCCGGCGAGGGTGCTGGTCACCCCGGTCGTGAGGTCCAGGGCGCGGATCGCGTGGTTGACGGTGTCCGCGACGGCGACGCGGCCGTCCGGGAGCACGGCGAGCCCCTGCGGTTCGCTGAACCGGGCCTCGTCCGGGCCGCCGTCGGTCAACCCGCGTTCGCCGGTGCCGAAGTGACGTCGTACGGTCTCGCCGTCCGCGTCCAGCTCGACCAGGCGGTGCCGGGTGGTGTCGGAGACCAGGAAGCCGCCGTCCGGCAGGAGCAGCGCCTTGCCGGGGAAGCGCAGATGCGTGGCGACGGGTTCGGGCGCGACGTAGGGGCCGTCGCCCCGGCGGAGCGTGCCCTTGGCCGCGTGCTCGGTCTCCAGCTCCTCGACGAGCTTCTCGATGGCGTGCGCGTGGCCCTCGCCCGCGTGCTGGGCGACGACGTAGCCCTCGGGGTCGATCACGACGAGCGTCGGCCAGGCGCGGACGGCATACTGCTTCCAGGTGGCCAGCTCGGGGTCGTCGAGGACGGGGTGGTGGACCTCGTAGCGCTCGACGGCGTCGACGACGGCCTGGTGCTCGGCCTCGTGGACGAACTTGGGCGAGTGGACGCCGATGATCACCACGGTGTCGCGGTGCTTCTCCTCCAGCTCGCGCAGCTCGTCCAGGACATGCAGACAGTTCACACAGCAGAACGTCCAGAAGTCGAGGATGACGATGCGTCCTCGCAGGTCAGCGAGGGTGTACTGCTGGTCGCCTGTATTGAGCCAGCCGCCCTTGCCGATGAGTTCGGGGGCGCGGACGCGTGCACGTGTTGCCATGTCACCAGTCAACACCGTCCCGGCCTGCGCGCATTCCGCCGGGCCCCGGGGGAACCTGTGCCCCATGAGACTTCTCGTACGTGAGCGGCTGTTCGCCATCGGCGACGACTACTGGATCGAGGACGACGGGGGCCGCAAGGTCTTCCTGGTCGACGGCAAGGCGATGCGACTGCGCGACACCTTCGAGCTGAAGGACGCCGACGGCCGGGTCCTGGTCGAGCTGCGGCAGAAACTGATCAGCCTGCGCGACACGATGCTCATCGAGCGGGGCGGCGAGGAGCTGGCCAAGGTCAAGCGCAAGCGGCTGTCACTGCTCCGCAACCACTACCGGGTGACGCTGGTGGACGGTACGGAACTGGACGTCAGCGGCAAGATCCTGGACCGCGAGTTCGCCATCGAGTACGACGGTGAGCTGCTGGCCCAGATCTCGCGCCGCTGGCTGACCCTCCGGGACACGTACGGCATCGACGTCGTCCGGGACGACGCCGACACCGCGCTGCTCATCGCCGTGGCGATGTGCGTGATCGTGCTGGCGGAGAAGGAGAGCGAGGGCTGAGTCCCGCCGGTCGCGGCGGCCCGGTTGTTTCACGTGAAACGTGGAGCCCTCCGAGCCCGCCCGGTCAGGGTGCGACACGCCCCGCCTGCCGCGCCGCCGCCCGCCGGTCCGCCTGGACGAAGGCCGCCGCCGTCAGGGCGACCGTGGCCGCGAAGGAGACCGCGAGGGCCGGGTTGAGCCAGGACGGGACGACCCCACTGGTGAACTCCCGGCCGTCGGTGGTGCGGCACAGGACGTCCACCGGAATGAACCGCATGTCGTGCGTCTCCACCCGGGCGCCCTCCGGCAGGTCGGACGCGTACCGGCACTGGTGCATGGGCGTCGAGTCCGCTCCCGACCCGACCTCGCTGACCGCGAAACCGGCCAGGAGAAGGCCGAGGAGGTAGAGGAGCACCGTGGCCGAGGCGGCGGAGATCGCCGTGCCACGGAGCAACGTCGATTCGGCACTGCCCTGCTCAGCCATGGCGCTCACTGTAGACAGGGCGTCGCGACCGAGACAGGGCGTCGCGACCGCCACCACGGCAGCCCTCAGAGCGGTGGCGTGAGCCCCAGGCGGCGGTCCTTCAGGGCCGGGAACTGCTCCCGGGTCGCGCGTACCTTGTCCGCGTCCAGCTCGACGGTCAGGACCTCCTCGTCCGCGCCCGCCTGGGCCAGCACCTCGCCCCACGGGTCGACGACGATGCTGTGGCCGGCCTGCTGGATGTCGCCGTGGGTGCCCGCCGTGCCGACGGCGAGCACGTACGCCTGGTTCTCCACGGCGCGGGCCTGCGCCAGCAGCGTCCAGTGGGAGCGGCGGCGCTCCGGCCAGCCCGCCGCGACGACGAGCGTCTCGGCGCCCGCGTCGACCAGCCCCCGGAACTGCTCGGGGAAGCGGAGGTCGTAACAGGTGGCGAGGCCCAGGGTGGTGTCCGGCAGGGCGACGGTCACGAGCTCCTCGCCCGCGCCCATCATCACCGCCTCGCCCTGGTCGAAACCGAAGCGGTGGATCTTCCGGTAGGCGGCCACGCGCTCGCCCTCGGGCGAGAAGACCAGGCTGGTGTTGTACAGGGTGCCGTCGTCCGCGCGTTCGACGAAGGAGCCCGCGTGCAGCCAGACACCGGCCTCGGCCGCCGCCTTCGCCATCGCCTCGTGCGTGGGGCCCTCCAGCGGCTCGGCCTCCGCCTCGAAGGAGGTGTAGGCGAACGCCCCGACCGGCCAGAGCTCGGGAAGAACCACCAGGTCAGAGCCGCGCTGGGCGACCACCAGAGAGGCCGCTCGTACTCTGCGGGCCTCGACGGATTCGTCCGGGTCCACTGCGATCTGGATGAGGGAGGCGCGCACACTACCACCGTCCTGGCATTCAAGCCGTCAACACGGGCCTACGATCGTCACACGAAAGCACTGCCGGGGTGCCTGCTCGCAGCGTAACTTAGCCACCGAACCTCCCACGCAGCTCGCCGACAGTGCCGTCAGAGCCGGCCCACCCGCCAGCACTCCCTGCTCTCTCCAGCCCATGCACCGCAGAACCGCACGAGGGGTCCCGTGACCGTCCATCCCAGCCTCCAGCCCTACACCGACGCCGCGACCCACTCCATCGAGGCGATAGCCGAGCTGGTGAAGCCCCTCGCCGAGAGCGAGTGGAACCGACGTACGCCCTGCCCGGGGTGGTCGGTGCGCGACATCGTGTCGCACGTCATCGGCATGGAGTGCGAGATGCTCGGCGATCCCCGGCCGATCCACACCCTGCCGCGCGACCTGTACCACGTACAGAGCGACTTCGCCCGGTACATGGAGATGCAGGTCGACGTCCGGCGGCACCACACCTCCCCGGAGATCACCGCCGAGCTGGAGTACGTCCTCATCCGCCGGGCCCGCCAGATCCGCAACGAGTCGCGCAGCCCCGAGACCAAGGTCCGCGCTCCTCTGGGCGCCGAGCAGACCCTCGAAACGGCACTGAATCTGCGGGCCTTCGACGTGTGGGTGCACGAGCAGGATCTGCGGAGCACGCTGGGGCAGCCGGGGAACCTGGACTCCCCCGGCGCCCTGATCACCCGGGACATGCTGCTCGCCGGGTTGCCGAAGGTGGTCGCCAAGAGCGCGGGCGCGCCGGCCAACTCGGCGGTCGTCTTCGACGTGCACGGCCCGGTGGAGTTCCTGCGGACGGTCCGGGTCGACGCGGAGGGCCGCGGCTCGATCGACGGCGCGCCGTCGCTGGGCCCGGCCGTGACGCTGTCGCTGGACTGGGAGACGTACGTCCGCCTCGCCTGCGGCCGGGTCCGTCCCGCGGCCGTCGCCGACCGGATCAAGATCGAGGGCGACCAGGAGCTGGCCGCCGCGATCCTGGACAACTTCGCCGTGACCCCGTGACCCCGTTACCGCTTCACGGGCACGTGCCCGCGCCTCGGAGTGAGGGCTACGCGGGCACGTGCACGGCCTCGACGCGGCTGACCACGTGGTGCTCGCGTTCCCTGCGGGCCGCCCGGCGGCGCAGCCGCAGGATCTGGGCGACGCCGAACGCCTCCAGGACGAAGACCGAGGCGAACGCGACACGGTAGTTGTCACCCGTGGCGTCCAGCAGGACCCCGACGGCCAGCAGGGTGGTCATCGAGGCGACGAAGCCGCCCATGTTGACGATGCCGGAGGCGGTGCCCTGGCGCTCGGGCGGGTTGGCCGGGCGGGCGAAGTCGAAACCGACCATCGAGGCCGGGCCGCAGGCGCCCAGCACCAGGCACAGGACGATCAGCAGCCACATCGGCGTGTGGTCGGCCGGGTAGAAGATCGCGGACGCCCAGAGCAGGGCCGTCGTCGCCACCGTGCCGAGCGCGATCGGGGTCCGCGCCTCGTGGTGACGGGCGATGATCTGCCCGTAGACGAGCCCCACCACCATGTTGGACAGCACCACCAGGGTGAGCAGCGAGCCCGCCGTGCCCCGGCTCAGCTCCTGCGCCTCGACCAGGAACGGCATCCCCCACAGCAGCAGGAACACCATCGCCGGGAACTGGGTGGTGAAGTGCACCCACATCCCGAGCCGGGTCCCCGGCTCCCGCCAGGCTGCGGCGATCTGCCGGCGGACGTACGCGGCCCCGGCGTGCTCGGCGGGCGGCGGCTCATGGCCCTCGGGGTGGTCCTTCAGGAACAGCAGCAGGAGCACGAGCACCACCACGCCCGCCAGCGAACTGCCGACGAACGTCGTGGTCCAGCCGTAGCTGTGCAGCGCCCGCGCGATGAACAGCGTCGAGACGAGGTTGCCCGCCATCCCGAACAGCGCGGCGACCTGCCCGATCAGCGGTCCGCGCCGGGCCGGGAACCAGCGGCTGCCGAGCCGGAGCACACTGATGAACGTCATCGCGTCGCCGCAGCCGAGCAGGGCGCGTGCGGCCAGCGCCATCCCGTACGAGGGGGAGAGCGCGAAGCCGAGCTGCCCGACGGTGAACAGCACGACCCCGATGGTGAGGACCTTCTTGGTGCCGAGCCGGTCGACCATCAGCCCCACGGGTATCTGCATGCCCGCGTAGACCAGGAGCTGGAGAATCGAGAACGTGGAGAGCGCCGAGGCGTTGACGTCGAACCGGTCGGCGGCGTCGAGTCCGGCGACGCCCAGGCTCGTACGGAAGATGATCGCGACGAAGTAGACGGCGACGCCGATGCCCCAGACCCAGGCGGCACGCCGGCCGCCGGGCGGGTCACCGGGCAGCGGGAGCGTGGGGGCGGCCGAGCTCACCGGTCCTCACCCCGCACCAGCTCCCGCACCCGGCCGACATGGCGGCGCACGACGAGGGCCGCCCCGTCGGCGTCACCGGCCCGGATCGCCTCCAGCAGCTCACCGTGCTCGGTGATGTTGGCCTCGATCCTCCCCGGATGCGCCTCCATCACCGCGACGCCCATGCGCAGCTGACGGTCGCGCAGCTGGTCGTAGAGGCGCGAGAGGATCTCGTTGCCCGCGTGCTTCACGATCTCGGCGTGGAAACAGCGGTCCGTGACGGCCACCGCCGCCAGATCGCCGGCCTCCGCCAGCTGCCGCTGCTCCTCCAGAAGCTGTTCCAGGCGCTCGATCAGCCGCGGGGAGGCAGGCACCGCCTTGCGCGCCGCGAACTCCTCGACCAGCAGCCTGGTCTCCACCACGTCCTTGATCTCCTGCGCGGAGACGGCGAGGACGAGCGCACCCTTCTTCGGGTAGAGCTTGATCAGCCCTTCGACCTCCAGCCGCAGCAGCGCCTCGCGCACCGGCGTCCGCGAGACCCCGACCGCATCCGCCAGATCCCCCTCGGTGAGCAGCGTCCCGCCCTCGTAACGCCGGTCCAGGACCGCTTCCTTGATGTGCGTGTAGACCCGCTCGGCGGCGGGCGGGCGCTTGAGGGAGGAGGACGTGGACCGTACGGGGGCGGAGGAGGGCGCGGCAGGCATGCGCACAGCATAGATACAACATGCACGCATGGGGGCCGGCGTCCGGATCCTGGACCTCTGCCAGGCCCGAAGAGCCGGATACAGTTCAGGCCTTCCTGAATTCGACTGCGGCCTGGTCGTCACCTCGCCGGACGGCCGTCGCACGCGCTACGAGCTGGCTGACGAACGCCTCGGCACCGCACTGGACGACCTGCGCTCCGCGGTAGTGGCCGTCGAGACCGACCGCACCTGCCCCGACGCCGAGACGCGAGGGTGCTGCTGATGACCACGCTCTCCCTCGGCCCCACCCCGGCCCGCCGGGACGCGCTCGCCCGCCGCATACGGCTGCTGGTCGCCGCCACCATCGCCTACAACGTCATCGAGGCGGTCGTCGCCCTCACCGCCGGAACGCTCGCCTCCTCCAGCGCGCTGATCGGCTTCGGCCTGGACTCCGTCATCGAGGTCTCCTCCGCCGCCGCGGTCGCCTGGCAGTTCTCCGCCCGCGAGCACGCGGTGCGCGAGGCCCGGGAGCGGACCGCCCTGCGGATCATCGCCGCGTCGTTCCTCGCCCTCGCCGCATACGTCGCCGTCGACGCTGTCCGCGCGCTGACCGGCACCGGCGAGGCCGAGCCCTCCCCGCTCGGCATCGTCATCGCCGCGCTCTCGCTGGCGATCATGCCGTTCCTGTCGGCCGCCCAGCGGCGCGCGGGCCGCGAGATCGGCTCCGCGTCCGCCGTCGCCGACTCGAAGCAGACCCTGCTGTGCACGTACCTCTCCGCCGTCCTGCTCGTCGGCCTGATCCTCAACGCCGCGTTCGGCTGGTCCTGGGCGGACCCGGTCGCTGCCCTCACCATCGCCGGCATCGCGGTCAAGGAGGGCCGCGAGGCATGGCGCGGCAAGGGCTGCTGCGCGCCGGCGGCCGGGAGTCAAGCCTGCGCAAAATCACCCGTTCGGTAACACATCCATTTCCCCTCGCCAGGAGTCTCACCTGCGAGCGGCACCCTTATGTAGCCGCGCATCAGGGGCATTTGGAGCGTTCAGTTGAAAATCGGCATCAAGTACGTCAATCGCGTCTCCGTCACGGCCACCGTGACGCTCACCGCCGGTGCGGTGCTCGCGGGCAGCGCCTTCGCCTCCACGGCACACGCCGCCACGCCGCCGGCTCCGAAGATCGTCGCCAAGGGCGGCTTCCTGATGAACGACGGCACCGGGAAGACCCTCTTCACCAAGTCCGCGGACACCCGCCGGGCCACCGGTTCGACCACGAAGATCATGACGGCGCTGGTCGTCCTGTCCCAGAAGAACGTGAACCTGAAGTCCAAGGTCACGATCCAGAAGGCGTACAGCGACTACATCGTCTCGAAGAACGCCTCGTCCGCCCGGCTCATCGTCGGCGACAAGGTGACGGTGGGCCAGCTCCTCTACGGTCTGATGCTCCCCTCCGGCTGCGACGCCGCGTACGCCTTGGCCGACAAGTTCGGCTCCGGCTCGACCCGTGCCGCGCGGGTGAAGTCGTTCATCGGCAAGATGAACTCCACGGCGAAGAGCCTCAAGTTGAAGAACACCCGATTCGACTCGTTCGACGGCATCGGGAACGGCAACAACTACTCGACCCCCCGTGATCTGACGAAGATCGCGAGCAAGGCGATGAAGAGCTCCACGTTCCGCTCAATCGTCAAGACCAAGTCGACGAAGCAGAAGGTGACCACCAAGAACGGTGGCTACCGCTACATGTCGTGGACCAACACCAACAAGCTGCTCGGCAGTTACAGCGGCGCGACCGGCGTCAAGACCGGCTCAGGACCGACCGCCAAGTACTGCCTGGTCTTCGCGGCGACCCGCAAGGGCAAGACGGTCATCGGCACGGTGCTCACGTCGACCTCCGAGGCGAACCGCACCGCCGACGCGAAGAAGATGATGGACTACGGGTTCAAGAAGTAGGGCCTCCGACCCGGACAGGCGAGAAGGCCGGTGGTCCCGCGCGGTCGCCGTGCGGGCCCACGCATCAGGGGTTCACAGCCGGATTCTTTGCCCTGGCTGCGTACATCCTTGCGGGCCGGTCATGAGTCTCGTATCGGGGGCTTTCCATCTGGCCGGTCCCTCAATGCATTCGCGAAATCGGAGCGTTCATTGATATCGAGCCACAAGACCCGCCCCGAGGCCGGTCACAAGGTCCGCGGCAAGCGCCTGCGTAACTCTGTCGTCGCAGCCGTCGTATCCGGTGGCGTGATGCTCGGGGTCATGCCCCTCGCGTCGCCTGCCCAGGCCGCTGCCGCCCTGCCGACGCTCAGCGCCAAGGGCGCGTTCCTGCAGGACCGGGCGACCGGCGCCAAGAAGTACGGCAAGGCCGCCGACATCAAGCGGCAGATGGCCAGCACCACCAAGGTCATGACCGCCGCCGTGGTCCTCAACACCCCCGGCGTCGATCTGTCCCGCAAGGTGACCATCTCGCAGGCCTACCGCGACTACGTCACGGCCCAGGGCGCCAGCACGGCGGATCTGCGGACCGGCGACAAGGCGACGGTCCGTCAGCTGCTGCACGCCCTGATGCTTCCGTCCGGCTGCGACGCGGCGTACGCGCTCGCCGACACCTTCGGCGTGGGCTCCACCCGGGCCGCCCGGACCAAGCAGTTCATCGGCCAGATGAACGCCAAGGCCGCATCGCTCGGGATGACCAACACCAAGTTCGACTCGTTCGACGGCATTTCGGCGGCCGGGAACAACTACTCGACCCCGCGCGACCTCGCGCAGCTCGCCAGCTACGCGATGCGGGGCTCGACCCTGCGCGGCATCATGAGCACCACCAAGTACGTGGCCCCCATGACGACCAGCACCGGCGGGACCCGCACGTACACCTGGTACAACACCAACCAGCTGCTCGGCTCCTACAGCGGCGCCGTCGGCATCAAGACCGGCACCGGCACTGCGGCGGGTCCCTGCCTCATCTTCGCCGCCACCCGGGGCGACAAGACGTACGTCGGCGTCATCCTGAATGGCACCGACCGCTACAACGACGCGGCCAAGCTGCTCGACCACTACTACGGTTCCAGCACCGCGTCGACCATGAAGCTGCGCACGCTGCCCCAGGGCGCACAGCGCGACTGAACCGGCACCGGGCGTGACAGAAGGGTGCGGCCACCGCCGGTGGCCGCACCCTTCTTCCGTTCGTCGATCAGGCCCAGGTGATGAGCCGCTTCGGCTGCTCCAGGATCGCCGCCACATCGGCCAGCACCTTGGAGCCCAGCTCGCCGTCGACCAGACGGTGGTCGAACGACAGGGCCAGCGTGGTGACCTGACGCGGCTTCACCTTGCCCTTGTGGACCCACGGCTGGAGCTTGATCGCACCGACCGCCAGGATCGCGGACTCGCCCGGGTTGAGGATCGGCGTACCGGTGTCGACGCCGAAGACGCCGACGTTGGTGATGGTCACCGTGCCGCCGGCCATCGCCGCCGGGGACGTCTTGCCGTCCCGGGCCGTGGTGACCAGCTCGCCCAGCGCCTCCGCGAGCTGCGGCAGCGTCTTGTCGTGCGCGTCCTTGATGTTCGGCACGATCAGACCGCGCGGGGTGGCCGCCGCGATGCCCAGGTTGACGTAGTGCTTCTGCACGATCTCCTGGTTGGCCTCGTCCCAGGCGGCGTTGACCTCGGGGTTCCGCTTGATCGCGACGAGGAGGGCCTTGGCGATGACGAGCAGCGGGTTGACCCGCACCCCCGCCATGTCCTTGTCCTCCTTGAGCTCGGCCACGAGCTTCATCGTGCGCGTCACGTCGACCGTGACGAACTCGGTGACGTGCGGAGCGGTGAAGGCCGAACCGACCATCGCCTGCGCGATCGCCTTGCGCACGCCCTTGACCGGGATACGGGTCTCGCGGGCGGAGTCGGAGGCCACCGCAGGGGCCTCGGCGACCGCCGGCGCGGGGGCCACCGGGGACGCGACGGCCGCGGGAGCCTCGGGAGCGGCCGGGGCCGCCGCCGCGTGGACGTCCTCGCGGGTGATGATGCCGTCCTTGCCGGTCGGCACCACCGTCGCCAGGTCGATGCCCAGGTCCTTGGCCAGCTTGCGGACCGGGGGCTTGGCGAGCGGACGGCCGCCCTGGACGGGAACAGCCGGGGCCGGAGTCGGCGCGGCTGGCGCCCCGTGCCCGTTCAGCTCGGCCTGCACCGCCGCCGCGACGGCGGCGGCCTCGGGAGCGGCGGCCGCACCCTTGCGCGGGCGGCGCTTGGTGGAGGACTCGGCGACCCCGTAGCCCACCAGGACCGGCGTACGGCCCTTCGGCTCGGCTTCCGCCTCGGGCTCCGCGGCCGGCTCCTGGACCGGAGCGGCGGCGGCCGGGGCGGGCGCGTCGCCGCTGCCCGGGGCCACGTCGATCGCGATGATCACCTGGCCGACGTCGACGGTCGTGCCCTCGGGGAAGCGCAGCTCGTGCACCACCCCGTCGAACGGGATCGGCAGCTCGACGGCCGCCTTCGCGGTCTCGACCTCGCACACGACCTGGCCGTCGGTGACGGTGTCGCCGGGCTGGACGAACCACTTGAGGATCTCGGCCTCGGTCAGTCCTTCGCCCACGTCGGGCATCTTGAACTCACGGAAGCGAGCAGACGTTTCGGTCATCGTCGTCACGAACCCTCTCCTCAGAACGCCAGCGAGCGGTCGACGGCGTCGAGCACCCGGTCCAGGCCGGGCAGGTACTCGTCCTCCAGCCGGGCCGGCGGGTAGGGGACGTGATAGCCGCCGACCCGCAGCACAGGGGCTTCGAGGTGGTAGAAGCAGCGCTCGGTGATCCGGGCGGCGATCTCCGCGCCGGAACCGTAGAAGACGGGCGCCTCGTGGACGACCACGACCCGGCCCGTCTTCTCCGCCGACTTCTGGATGGCGTCGAAGTCGATCGGGGCCATCGAGCGCAGGTCCAGGACCTCGACCGACTTGCCCTCCTCCTGGGCGGCCGCGGCCGCCTCCAGGCAGACCTTGACCATCGGCCCGTACGCGACGAGCGTGAGGTCACTGCCCTCACGGGCCGTGACGGCCCTGTGCAGCGGACCGGGAATGGACTCGGTGTCGACCTCGCCCTTGTCCCAGTAACGCCGCTTCGGCTCGAAGAAGATCACCGGGTCGTCGCTCTGAACGGCCTGCTGCATCATCCAGTACGCATCGCTCGCGTTGGACGGCGAGACCACCTTCAGACCCGCCACATGCGCGAAGAGCGCCTCGGGGGACTCGCTGTGGTGCTCGACCGCGCCGATGCCACCGCCGTACGGAATACGCACGACGACGGGCAGCTTGACCTTGCCGAGCGCACGGGCGTGCATCTTGGCGAGCTGCGTGACGATCTGGTCGTACGCGGGGAAGACGAAACCGTCGAACTGGATCTCGACGATGGGGCGGTAGCCGCGCAGGGCCAGACCGATGGCCGTGCCGACGATGCCGGACTCGGCGAGCGGGGTGTCGATCACCCGCTCCTCGCCGAAGTCCTTCTGGAGCCCGTCGGTGATCCGGAAGACACCGCCGAGCTTGCCCACGTCCTCACCCATGATGAGGACCTTGGGGTCGGTGTCGAGGGCGAGGCGGAGCGACTCGTTGAGCGCTTTCGCGATGGACATCTTTTCCACGGCCATGGCTACTTGCCCTCCTCGGCAGAGTCGGCGAACGATGCCTGGTAGGCGGCGAACTGGGCCCGCTCCTCGTCCACGAGGGAGTTCCCGTCGGCGTAGGCGTGCTCGAACAGGGCCATCGGCTCCGGATCGGGCATCGCGCGTACCGCTTCCCGTACCCGCTTGCCGAGGGTCTCGCTCTCCTCGTCCAGGGCAGTGAAGAACGCCTCGTCGGCGTGGCCGGACTTCTCCAGGTACGTCCGCAGCCGCAGGATCGGGTCCTTGGCCTCCCACGCGGCCCGCTCCTCGTCGGCCCGGTACTTCGTCGGGTCGTCGGAGGTGGTGTGGGCGCCCATGCGGTACGTGAACGCCTCGACGAGGGTCGGGCCCTCGCCGCGACGGGCCCGCTCCAGCGCGGAGCGGGTGACGGCGAGACAGGCGAGGACGTCGTTGCCGTCGACGCGGACGCCGGGGAAGCCGAAGCCCTGGGCGCGCTGGTAGAGCGGCACGCGGGTCTGGCGCTCGGTGGGCTCGGAGATGGCCCACTGGTTGTTCTGGCAGAAGAAGACGACCGGGGCGTTGTAGACCGCGGAGAAGGTGAACGACTCGGCGACGTCTCCCTGGCTGGAGGCGCCGTCACCGAAGTACGCGATCACGGCGGAGTCCGCACCGTCCTTGGCGACGCCCATGGCGTAGCCGGTGGCGTGCAGCGTCTGCGAGCCGATGACGATCGTGTACAGGTGGAAGTTGTTGCTGTTCGGGTCCCAGCCGCCGTGGTTCACGCCGCGGAACATGCCGAGCAGGTTGGTCGGGTCGACGCCGCGGCACCAGGCGACGCCGTGCTCCCGGTAGGTCGGGAAGACGTAGTCGTCGTCGCGCAGGGCGCGGCCACTGCCGATCTGGGCGGCCTCCTGGCCGAGCAGCGAGGCCCACAGGCCCAGCTCGCCCTGACGCTGGAGGGCGGTCGCCTCGGCGTCGAAGCGGCGCGTGAGGACCATGTCCCGGTACAGGCCGCGCAGCTCTTCCGCGCTCAGGTCGATGCTGTAGTCCGGGTGCTCGACGCGCTCGCCCTCGGGCGTCAGCAGCTGTACGAGCTGGGGCTCGGCGCTCTGCGGCTTCTTCGCGGCGCTGGTCCGCTTGCTGGCGCGTCGCGGTTTACGCGCGGCGGCAGTGCTCTCCACGGTCACGTGCGTGCTCCTCCGTCGGTCCGGCCCCCGGGGTCCGCCGGGAACCAGTGCGGCTCGCCTGAGTCCGGAGCCGTGCACGGGGTGGGTGCCGGTCGGGCCGGGATCAGGCGTGACAGGTGCCCCGGCGAGCGCCCTGTCATAGGCACGTTACCCAGTGCATCGCATAACTGCGAAACCCTCTCTGACCTGCGTTTTTGCTTGGATTTCCAAGTAAATCGAGAAAACCGCGAAGCACTGCTGGTCAGGGCACTGGAAACAGCCTTGCAGGCCGCCGGAACAACGGCACGTTATCCCGCGGATCAGCGCCAGGGAAGAGCGGAGGGGAAGGGAGTATGTGAGACTGCGGTCGTGCGCGAAGATGGAAAAATCACAGTATTTCTGCTCGACGATCACGAGGTCGTCCGGCGCGGCGTCCATGAGCTGCTCGCCTCCGAACCGGACATCGAGGTGGTCGGCGAGGCCGGTACGGCCGCGGACGCCCTGGCGCGGATCCCGGCGACGCGGCCCGACGTGGCGGTGCTCGACGTGCGGCTGCCGGACGGCAGCGGAGTGGAGGTGTGCCGGGAAGTCCGTTCCCAGGACGAGAACATCAAATGCCTGATGCTCACCTCGTACGCCGATGACGAGGCGCTTTTCGACGCGATCATGGCGGGCGCCTCGGGCTATGTGCTGAAGGCGATCCGCGGCAATGAACTGCTGAATGCCGTACGGGACGTGGCGGCCGGAAAATCCCTGCTGGATCCGGTGGCGACCGCCCGGGTCCTGGAGCGGCTGCGCGACGGCGGCACCGCCAAGGGCGACGACCGGCTGGCGGGCCTCACCGAGCAGGAGCGCAAGATCCTGGATCTGATCGGGGAGGGGCTGACCAACCGGGTCATCGGGGAGCGGCTGCACCTCGCCGAGAAGACCATCAAGAACTACGTGTCCAGCCTGCTGTCCAAGCTGGGCATGGAGCGCCGCTCACAGGCCGCCGCGTACGTCGCACGGCTCCAGGCCGAGCGACGCTGAACCGCCGCGGGCGGCGGGACTTTGGTCCCGCGCCACCCGGGGCAGGCGACTCTTACGCGGCCCCTACGCCCGGGGGACAGTGGAAGCCATGTCCTTCGACTCCCACGGCTCCCCCCGCGAACGCCGCGCGGTCGGCACGCGCGCGGTCGGCACGATCGAGCGGACCGGGCCGGCCGAGCCGCTCGATCTGCTCGGCCGGGTCCCCTACGGCCGTCTCGCGACCAGCATGCGGGCCCTGCCGTTCCTGGCGGTGGCCCGGCACATCGTGAGCGACGGCCACATCCTGCTGCGGATGCACCGGGGCTTCGGCCACCACGAGGCGTGCGACGGGAGCGTCGTCGCGTACGGGGCGGACAACTACAACGACGCGGCGTCGGGCGACGGCGGCAACCTGTGGTCGGTGCAGTTCACCGGGCCCGCCGAGATCGTGCACCCCTGCCGCGAGCAGGAGGAACTGTTCGGCGCGGCCCCCGTCAGCGTCAACGGGGAGCCCTACGCGCCGGCGTACCTCCGGGTCGATCCGCATTTCGTCACGGAACACAGGCTGGACTTCTGAGACGTCGGCTCCGTGGTGCTTTAGCGCACCGGTGGGCGTGACCGCAAGTCCGCGAAGCGACCACGCAGAGTGATCTAACATCTGGTAAGTGCCGCGCTCATATGTCACTCGTCCACCTGTTCCCCCGGTCGGCAAGGTGCTGCGCCGATATCCGGGCGTGGGCGAGCCGCTCGCCTGCGAGCCGATCACCAAGGGCCTGCTGAACCACGGATACCGCGTCTCCACCACGAGCGGTTCCTACTTCCTCAAGCATCATCTCGACAAGAAGCACCTGGACGACACCAGCGGCGAACGCGCCGCGATCGTGCGCCAGCACCGTGCCACCCAGCGCCTGCAGTCGCTCGGCGTCCCCGTCGTCCCGCCCCTGACGGACACCCGGGGTGAGACCGTCACCGTGATCGGTGAACGCTGCTACGCCCTGCACCCCTGGGTCGACGGCCTCCACCGGGTCGGCGCCCAGCTCACCCTCGCCCAGTCGCGCCGGCTCGGCACGCTCCTCGGCACCGTGCACACCGGTCTGGAGCAGGTGATGGCACCGCGCGACGGCCCGCCGCGCGCGAGCCCGCCCGCCCGGCCGGGGCACCACAGCCCGGACGCCGTCGACACCTTCACCCTGATCGACGACCTGCTGGCCGCCGCGCGCGGACAGGACGGCCGGAACACCCCGCGCGACGCCTTCGACGAACTCGCCGAGCACCGGCTCGTGGAGCGCCGCGCCCTGCTCGAACAGCACGCCCACCGCCGCCCGCCCACACCGGAGGGGCCCGCCACCGGCTGGGTGCACGGGGACTTCCACCCGCTGAACCTGCTCTACCGGGGCGCCGACCCCGTCGCGATCGTGGACTGGGACCGGCTGGACGTACAGCCGCGCGCCGAGGAGGCGGTACGGGCGGCAGCGATCTTCTTCGTCCGGCCGGCCGGGGAGCTGGACCTCGCGAAGGTACGCGCGTACGCCCGGGCGTACCGGCGGGCCGCCGGGGCGGGGGCCGGGGAGCTGGCGGCCGCGGTGCACCGGGTGTGGTGGGAGCGGCTCAACGACTTCTGGATACTCCGCTGGCGCTACCGCCTGGACGACCGCAGGGCCGACCCGCAGTTTCCCGCGGTGTCGGCCCTGGCGGTGTGGTGGACGCGCGAGTACGAGGCGGTGTGCGCGGCCTTCACGGAGTGACTCAGCCCGTCGTGGCGCCGGCCGCCACCTCGCCGGGCGTCGTCCCCGTACCGCCGCCGTCCTCCCCGCCGGCGCCGCCGTCGTCACCGGCGCCGCCCGGGGTGCCGGGGTCGGTCGTCGGGTCCGTGGGCTCGCCCGTGGGCTCCCCGGTGCTGCCTTCGCTGGTGGAGCCGTCCGACGCGCCGCCGTCCGTGTCGGTCGGCGTCGGGGACGGGCTGAACGTCGGCTCGCTCGGGGTCGGGTCCGGGGTCCACGGCGGCGGGTTCGGCTCGGTCTGGCCGCCGCTGGTGGTGTCCGGCTCCTCCGGCTCCTCGCTCTCCTCCTCGGTCGGCTCCTCCGAGGGCTCCTCCTCGGACTGGCTGACCGAGGTGGACGGAGTGACCGGGTCCTTGTCCTTGTCGCCGTCACCCTGCGCCGCGTTGAGGGCGAAGGCCACGCCCGCCCCGATCGCGATCAGGGCCAGCAGAACGAAGAGCCACATCTTGCCGCGCCCGCCGGGACGCCCCTGCCCGCCGTCGTACCCCCCGTCGTCCGGGTTGTACGGGGGCAGGATCGGGCCCTGCGAGGTGTCCCCGTGCATCGGGTGCCCCGCGCCCATCACCTGAGTGGAGCCGGCCATACCGTGCGGCGGAGTCTGGCCCCCCTCGCGCAGCGCGACCGGGCCGGTGTTCCAGGTGCCCGTGTGGCCGCCCTGCACCTGGAGCATCTGCAGGCTGTACTGGACGAGTCCGCGCATCTCCTCGGCGCTCTGGAACCGGTCGTCGGGGTCCTTCGCCAGCGAGCGCATCACCATCCCGTCCAGCTCCGGCGGCACGACGTCCGAGACCTCGGAGGGCGGCACCGGGATGTCCTGGACGTGCTGGTAGACCACCGAGAGCGGGGTCTCGCCGGTGAACGGGGGCCGCAGCGCCAGCAGCTCGTAGAGCAGGCAGCCGGTGGCGTACAGGTCGGACCGGTGGTCGACGGCCTTGCCGAGGGCCTGCTCGGGGGAGAGGTACTGCGGCGTGCCCATGACCATGCCGGTCTGGGTCATCGTCGACTGCGCGCCGTGCAGCGCGCGGGCGATGCCGAAGTCCATCACCTTGACCGCGCCGGAATCCGTGATGATCACGTTGGCGGGCTTGATGTCGCGGTGCACGATGCCGTGCTGGTGCGAGTACGCGAGGGCTTCCAGCACACCCGAGACGATGATCAGCGCCTGCTCGGGCGGCGGGGCCTCGGCGGTCAGGAGCAGATCGCGGATGGTGCGGCCCTCGACCAGTTCCATCACGATGTACGGGACGGTCTGGCCGCCCACGACGTCCTCGCCGGAGTCGTACACGGCGACGATCGCATGGTGGTTGAGGCCCGCGACGGACTGTGCCTCGCGGGTGAAGCGGGCCTTGGAGACCGGGTCCTCGGCCAGATCGGAACGGAGCAGCTTCACCGCGACCGTGCGTCCGAGCCGGACGTCCTCCGCCGCGTAGACCTCTGCCATGCCGCCCCGGCCGAGCCGGTGGGTCATCCGGTAACGGCCGTCCCCGACGACGCCGCCGACGCCCCAGGAGTCGGTGCCATCCGAGACTCCGCCGCCGTTTGCTTCGGAATCGGGTGCCATCAGTCCTCGCCGTCGTATCTGTCCGCGCGTCCGCGGGTTCTCACGGTGCCTTGCTGCACTTGGTGCATTGCCACGTCACGCTACAGCCTCCGCCGGACACCCCGGTTCCGCTCGGGCAGGATCATCGGACCGCCCGGCGCGTCCTCCCCATGAATTTGATGCGTTTCCTGTAACGCTTCCGAGACGCTTCTTGTGCGTAGGGTCACGGAACGGGCACCCGGCTTGACGTGTCGGACCCCTACGGCAGACTTGGCGCGTAATCGCGTTGTACGGGAACCGCGCCGCACGCAATCACGTCAGACAGAAACACGTCGGACAGAGAAACCGCGTGCGACCGCGCGCCGCCGAGGGGGATGCAAGTCATGAGCCAGGACGGCGCACAGGGCCGCTACGCGGGCGGGGCGGTCGCGGGCGGCCGCTACCAGCTGCGCGACCTGCTCGGCGAGGGCGGGATGGCTTCCGTCTACCTGGCCTACGACTCCGCCCTGGACCGCCAGGTCGCGATCAAGACCCTGCACACCGAGCTCGGCCGCGAGCAGTCCTTCCGCGAGCGCTTCCGGCGCGAGGCACAGGCCGTCGCCAAGCTCCAGCACACCAACATCGTCTCCGTCTTCGACACCGGCGAGGACGAGCTCGGCGGTGCGCTGATGCCGTACATCGTCATGGAGTACGTCGAGGGGCAGCCGCTCGGCTCGGTGCTGGCCGCCGATATCCGTCAGCACGGCGCGATGCCCGCCGAGAAGGCCCTCAAGGTGACGGCGGACGTGCTCGCCGCCCTGGAGACCAGCCACGAGATGGGCCTGGTCCACCGGGACATCAAGCCGGGCAACGTGATGATGACCAAGCGCGGCGTCGTCAAGGTCATGGACTTCGGCATCGCCCGCGCCATGCAGTCCGGCGTCACCTCGATGACCCAGACCGGCATGGTCGTCGGCACCCCGCAGTACCTCTCCCCCGAGCAGGCCCTCGGCCGCGGCGTCGACGCGCGGTCCGACCTGTATTCGGTGGGCATCATGCTCTTCCAGCTGCTCACCGGCCGGATCCCGTTCGACGCGGACTCGCCGCTGGCCATCGCGTACGCGCATGTCCAGGAGGAGCCGGTCGCGCCCTCCAGCATCAACCGGTCAGTCACCCCGGCGATGGACGCCCTCGTCGCCCGCGCCCTCAAGAAGAACCCGAACGAGCGCTTCCCCAGCGCCGCCGCGATGCGCGACGAGATCGCCCGCGTCCTGAACGCCTCCGGCGGCCAGACCGGCGCCCCGATGATCGTGTCCGGCGGCGGGCCCGCCAACAGCGGGTCCGGCGTCGGCTCGGCGGTGTTCCCGCCGGTCGACCAGAGCACCCCGGCGCCCCAGAGCGTCCAGACGCCGTACCAGCCCCACCCGCACCAGCAGCCCGGGCCGTACAACCAGCCCACCCCCGCGCCGAGCTACGGCTACCCGCAGTCCGGCCAGGTCCAGGGCTACCCGACCCCGGGCCCCCTGTCCCACCAGACCCCGCCGCCGTACTCGATCAGCCCGCAGCACGCGACGGCCGTCGGCACCACCGACCGCGCCGGCTCGAAGCGGAACATGCCGGTCATCGTCGGCTCGATCGTCGTGGCCCTGCTGGCCGTCGGAGGCCTGATCACCGCGATCGCCCTCCAGGGCGACGGCAAGGACGACGAGGCGGGCAAGGGCGGCGAGAGCGGCACCGAGCAGGTGGAGGGCTACCGCCCGCCGGAGCGCAACCGGACGATGAAGGAAACGGAGTGCTCGAACGCCTCCGAGGACTCCAACGACCCGAAGAAGGTCCGCGCGCCCAACTTCATCTACAAGGACGTCCTCTCGGCGAAGTCGTGCGCGGCCGCCGCGGGCTGGACGGTCAAGGTGATCGAGGAGCCGGGCAACACGTATGCCGAGGACCAGGTCGTCGGGCAGTTCCCGTCCTCCGGTACGGCGGTCGACGAGCGCGGCGCCCACTTCGAGCTGAAGGTCTCCACCGGCAAGCCGTCCTGACCACCGGGATGCCGTCCTGAACCACCCGGAAGCCGTCCTGACCACCGGGAAGCCACCCTGCACCCGGCGGTCCGCCGTCCTGAAACGTCGGTGTCCGAAGGTGATCGTTACGGTTCACGGATCTCGCCGGATCTTCGTCATGGACCGGTACGTGGACCATTAACAGGCCCCTGCCTTCCGGATACCGCGTCCGGGATGCCGGACGCGGGGGCCCGTGTGACGCTGATCTCATGGCTCCAGGACTTCCGGCCGCATGGTCGTCGAGGTGTGCGGTCTGTCTGCTGGCGGCGGCCGGAGCGGCGCTGGGGCCGCCGGCCGGCTCCGCCCACGGTTCATCGGCGCCCGACGGCCCGCCGTCCGTCACCGCCACGGCCCCCGGGACGTCGAGCCCCGCCGCCACCGCGTCCGCCTCCGTGTCCTCGCCCCCTGCCCCCTCGGGCTCCGCGTCGCCCTCGGCGCTCCCCTCCGCGCTGCCCCTGCCGTCCGGCGTTCCGGCTTCCGGAGCGTCGGGGACCTGGCCGGGCCCGTCCTCCACGGCGGCGACCGGGGACGGCACGCAGTCCTCCGCCGGAGCCGAAGCCGGTTCCGGGCCCGAGGCCGATGAGCACGAGCCCTCTGCGTCTCCTTCCGCTTCGCCCGACGTGTCCGGGTCGACCGCACCCCTGGCCGGGCGCGAGGCCGGGGCCGGCAAGGAGCGCCCCGGGCGTTCGCTGTCGCCGATGGAGCCGGCGCGGGCCGAGGATCCCGACAGGGAGGATCCGCCGGAGGAGGCCGACGAGGGGATCGCGGACCCCGTCGACCTGCCTGCTTCCACCCCGCCGCCCGACGCGTTCAGAGATCCGGGACAACGATCCGGGCAGGCGCTGGACGCAGCGGCCGTACGGCGGGTGCAGGAGGTCTCGCTCGGTACGGGCATCGCCCTGGTCGGGCTGGGACTCGGCTTCCTCGCATTCCGTATGCGTCGGACGAACTGAACTCGTGCACCGGGCGAACTGAAACTCGTGCGCCGGACGAACTGAGCGCCGTACCCCCTCCCGTTCCGCTCCGACGAGACTTGCCAGGACGAACATACTCGGTATACATACTCGGTATGTCCATTCGCCACGGCCTGCTGGCCCTGCTGGAACGGGGCCCTCGTTACGGGTCCCGGCTCCGCACCGAGTTCGAGTCGCGCACCGGTTCCACCTGGCCCCTGAACGTCGGTCAGGTCTACACGACGCTCAGTCGGCTGGAGCGCGACGGCCTGATCGTCCAGGACGGCTCGGACGACGCCGGGCACGACCTCTACGCGATCACCGACGAGGGCCGCACCGAACTGCGCAGCTGGTTCGAGACCCCCGTGGACCGCACCAGTCCGCCCCGCGACGAACTGGCCATCAAGCTCGCCATGGCCGTGGGGGCCCCGGGCGTCGACATCCGGGACGTCATCCAGTCCCAGCGCCACCACACGCTGAAGGCGATGCAGGACTACACCCGGCTCAAGGCCCAGGCCCTGGCCGACGTCCCTGCCAATCGGGACGAGGTCGCCTGGCTCCTCGTCGTGGAGCAGCTGATCTTCCAGGCGGAGGCCGAGGCCCGCTGGCTCGACCACTGCGAGTCCCGGCTCGTCCGCCTCGCCGAGGCCGCCGCCACCGAGCCCTCCGCCGAGCCCGGCCCGGCGGCCACCCGCGGTCCGGGCCGTGCGCCGGCCGACCGGACCCGCTCCCGGCGCTGACGCCGGCGTCTTCCGGCCCGGATCCTCGTCCCGCTCGTCACCACCTTGTTCCTAGGGGGAACCACCCGTCATGCCCGCGCCAGCCACCCAGCCGCCCCCGTCGTCGTCCCCCGGGACGCCCGGCGGCAGCCCCGTACTCGAACTGCGGGCGCTGACCCGTACCCATGGCTCCGGCGTCGCCGAGGTGCACGCCCTGCGCGGGATCCACCTCTCCGTTCACCCGGGCGAACTGGTCGCCGTGATGGGCCCCTCCGGCTCCGGCAAGTCCACCCTGCTGACCCTCGCCGGCGGGCTCGACACCGCCACGAGCGGCCAGGTCGTGATCGAGGGCCAGGACCTCGCCGCCCTCGGCCCCAAGGGGATGGCCGCCCTGCGCCGCCGCAGCGTCGGATACGTCTTCCAGGACTACAACCTCATCCCCGCCCTGACCGCCGCCGAGAACATCGCGCTGCCCCGCGAACTCGACGGCGTCTCCGTGCGCAAGGCCCGCAAGGAGGCCCTCACCGCGCTGGCCGAGATGAAACTCGAAGCGATCGCCGACCGCTTCCCCGACGAGATGTCCGGCGGCCAGCAGCAACGCGTCGCCATCGCCCGCGCCCTCGTCGGCGACCGGCGCCTCGTGCTCGCCGACGAGCCGACCGGAGCGCTCGACTCCGAGACCGGCGAGGCGGTCCTCGCCCTGCTGCGCACCCGCTGCGACCAAGGCGCGGCGGGCGTCATGGTGACCCATGAGCCCCGGTACGCGGCCTGGGCCGACCGGGTCGTGTTCCTCCGGGACGGCTCGATCGTCGACCAGACGGCGACCACGGGAGCCGACTCCCTGCTCGCCGCCGGAAGCGCCGAGGCCACCGCGTGAGCCCTCTCCCCGGCTGGCGCGCAGCCTTCCGCATAGCCCGGCGCGACGCGGCACGGGCCAAGGGCCGCAGCGCCCTCGTCGTCGCGATGATCGCCCTGCCGGTCCTCGGTGTGACCGCCGCCGACCTCACCTACCGCAGCGCCCTGCCCACCAAGGCCGAGGAGCTGACGGCGGAGCTGGGGTCGGCCGACGCGCGGTTCATGTCCACGAGCGTCGGCCCGGTGAAGCTCCAGCAGATGCCGGACGGCATCAACTGGAGCACCCCCGAGGGCGCCCCGGACCCGACCCCCGAAGAGCAGGCGAAGCCGGTCGACGTACCGGCCGCCTTCCCCGAGGGCTCGCGGTATCTGACCGAGCGGAGCGTGCCCGCGTCGGTCACCACCCGGCACGGCATCGCCGACACCGAGGTCAGCGAGCTGCGCATCTCCGACGCGATGCTGCGCGGCCGGATCGAGCTGACCGACGGCACCTACCCGCGCAAGCCGGACGAGATCGCCGCGACCTCGGACTTCGTCAAGGCCGCCGGGCTGTCCATCGGCGACTCCGTCACCGTGCGCGGCCCCGAGCTGACCTACACCCTCACCGGCACGGTCGAACTCCCCGCCGACCTGCGGGCTGACGCCCTGTACGCGCTCCCCGGCTCGGTCATCGACCCGTGGCAGAAGGCCGCCGACCGCGACAAGACGATCCTTCCGCCCCAGCCGAGCGATCCGAAGTGGCTGGTGAAGGGCCCGGCCGGGGCGGGTGTGACCTGGCAGGACATCCTCGCGGCCAACGAGAGGGGCGTGGTGGTCAAGTCCCGCCAGGTCGCCCTGAACCCGCCGCCGGACTCCGAGGTCCCGATGTCCTCGATGAGCAGCGGGTATTCCACCGAGGCCGAGACCACCGCCGCGGTTCTCACGGTGGCCGCCATGGCCGTCCTGGAGATCGTGCTGCTGGCCGGCCCCGCGTTCGCCGTGGGCGCGCGGCGTTCGCGCCGTCAGCTGGGCCTGGTCGGCTCGTGCGGCGGCAGCCGGGGCCAGGTCAGGGCCGTGGTGCTCGCGGGCGGCGCGGTGCTCGGCGCGGTCGGCGCGGTGGCCGGGGTCGGCGCCGGGTTCGGCCTGACCGCCCTGTTCCGCCCGATGATCGAGGACTTCACCGGCAACCGCTTCGGCGAACTGACCGTACGGCCCTGGGAGATCCTCGGCATCGCCGCGCTCGGCCTGGTCACCGGTGTCCTCGCCGCACTCGCCCCGGCGATCGTCGCGGGCCGCCAGTCGGTCCTGGAGTCGCTCACCGGCCGGCGCGGCACCCGTCGCAGCTCCCGCGTGCTGCCCGTCATCGGCGTCATCGCGCTCACCGCGGGTGTCGGCGTCGCGGTCTACGGCGGGGTGGCCGGCGACACGGTCTTCGTCGCCGGTGGCTCCGTCCTGGCCGAACTGGGCGTGCTCGCCTGCATCCCGGTGATCGTCGGGTTCCTCGGACGCCTCGGCCGAGGCCTCCCGCTGACGCCCCGGATGGCGCTGCGCGACGCGGCCCGCAACCGTGGCCGCACCGCTCCCGCCGTCGCCGCCGTGATGGCGGCCGTCGCGGGGAGCGTCGCCATCGCCACGTACACGAGCAGCAGCGCCGCGCAGCACGCCTACGACTTCGAGCCCAACTTGACCCCGGGCACCGTCGCGCTGGCGGCCTCCGGCATCGGCGCGGACGCCGAACTCCCCCGCTCCCGGGCGGCCGTCGAGCAGAACTATCCGGTCAGCGGCAGGCCCGCCGACTTCGGGCGGGTCTGGGCCGGGAGCGACTGCTCGGTCTACTACGAGGAGGAGAACGGCTGCGGCACCCTCGAACTCGTCAAGCCCACCGGCGCGGGCCACAGCTGCCCACTCAAGGGCAAGGGCGCCGAGGAACTCGCCCTGCGGCTCTCGGCCGACGAGCACAAGCGCATGATGAACTCCCCGGCCTGCATGGACGAGAACTACACGATGGTCGCGTTCGGCACCGGTGAACACAAGATCGTCATAGGCGGCGCGGACGTCCTCGACACCTACGTGAAGCTCGACGACCCGGCGGCGGCGAAGGCCCTGGCCGACGGCACCCCCGTCCTGCTGAACTCGGCGTACGCGAAGAACGGCGAGGTGACCCTCAAGGCGACCCACCTCTACAGCGACCGGGACGAGAAGAACCGGGCCCGGCACCCCGGCAAGGCCCGCACCACGACGGACCGGCTGAAGGTGTACGTCGCGCCCGACCGGTTCGCCGCCACCCCCGGCATCCGCATGGTCATGCCGCAGAAGACCGCCGAGCGGCTCGGCCTGCACGTCGAGGACTACGGCAGCTTCTACGCGCTGGGGCGCGACGCCACGGACGCCGAGGCCCAGGCTGCCTACGCGGCGATCGACCAGGCCGGAAACCGCGCGTACCTGATGAGCTCGAACGAGAGGTTCCGGACACAGGACGACACGATCCTGCTGATCCTCGCCCTCTTCGCCGGTGTGGTGACCCTGGGCGCGGCGGCCATCACCACCGGGCTGTCCAAGGCCGACGCGGAGGCCGACCTCACCACGCTCAGCGCGGTGGGCGCGCCCCCGGGCGTCCGGCGTTCGCTGTCCGGCTTCCAGTGCCTGGTCGTCGCCCTGACCGGGGTCCTGCTGGGGACGGTGGCGGGGCTCGTCCCCGCGGTCGCCCTGCGCCTGACCGACCTGCGCGCGGCGCTGGAGAAGATGCGCGAGGACCCGATGCAGTCGGCGTACACACCGATCGTGATGCCGTGGGAGACCGTCGGGCTGCTGGCCCTGGTCGTCCCGGTGCTCGCCGGGCTGCTGGCCGCCGCTCTCACCAGCTCCCGGCTGACCCTGGCCCGGCGCGCGGGCTGAACGGCACATCCGGGTCTCCCGGAAGGGTTCCGGTGCCCCCGAAGACGGTGGATCTTCCGTTTTCGGGGGCACCAACGTGGTGTACGGCACGTGTGCGAGACAATGGCGGCATGGAAATGCCGAGGAATGACCGGTCGCAGGAGCACCCGCAGGTCCTTGTCGTGGGCCAGGACGGAATGGCTATCGGCGGCGGTGCCAGTGACGACGAGTCGCGCGAGGTCCCGGTGACGGAAATGGTGGAACAGCCCGCGAAGGTCATGCGCATCGGCAGCATGATCAAGCAGCTTCTGGAGGAGGTCAGGGCGGCTCCTCTCGACGAGGCGAGCCGGGTCAGGCTGAAGGAGATCCACGCCAGCTCCGTGAAGGAGCTGGAGGACGGCCTGGCGCCCGAGCTGGTCGAGGAGCTGGAACGGCTCTCCCTGCCGTTCACCGAGGAGTCGGTGCCCTCCGAGGCCGAGCTTCGGATCGCCCAGGCCCAGCTCGTGGGCTGGCTGGAGGGCCTCTTCCACGGCATCCAGACGGCGCTGTTCGCCCAGCAGATGGCGGCCCGCGCCCAGCTGGAGCAGATGCGTCGCGCCCTGCCGCCCGGTACGGCCCACGAGGACGAGGAGGGCGGCGCGGACCCGCACGGCCCGATCCGCTCGGGCCCGTATCTGTAGATCCGCGTCCGTTCCCGATCCGGGCCGATCCCGGATCGGGAACAGCCCGGATCGGCAACGGCCTGCATCGGGAACGGCCTGCATCGGGAAGAGCCAGGATCCTCAACTGCCTGAATCGGCCACGACCATGATCAGTCGGCCGACGGCGCCACCAGCAGCACCTTGCCGATGTGCGCGCTGGACTCCAGCACCCGGTGCGCCTCGGCGGCGTCCGCCATCGGCAGCGCCCGGTCCACCACGGGCTTGACCACCCCGCCACCGATCAACGGCCACACGTGCTCGCGTACGGCGGCGACGATGGCGGCCTTCTCCTGGAGCGGACGGCCCCGTAGGGAAGTCGCGGTGACGGCGGCCCGCTTGGTCAGCAGGGCGCCGAGGTTCAGCTCGCCCTTGGCGCCACCTTGGAGACCGATGATCGCGAGGCGGCCGTTGACGGCGAGCGCCTGGACGTTCCGGTCCAGATACTTGGCACCGATGAGGTCCAGGATCACGTCGGCCCCCGCTCCGGCGGTGTTCTCCCGGATCTCCTCGACGAAGTCCTGCTCGCGGTAGTTGATGAGGATGTCCGCCCCCAGCTCGGCGCACCGGGCGAGCTTCTCCGGGCTGCCCGCCGTGACCGCGACCCGGGCCCCGACCGCCTTCGCCAGCTGGATCGCCATCGTGCCGATGCCGCTGGAGCCGCCGTGCACCAGGAACGTCTCGCCGGGGCGCAGGTGGGACACCATGAAGACGTTGGACCACACCGTCGCGGTGACCTCGGGCAGCGCCGCGGCCTCCACCAGGTCCACCCCCTCCGGTACGGGGAGGAGCTGGCCGGCCGGCACGGCGACCCTCTCCGCGTAACCGCCGCCCGCCAGCAGCGCGCACACGGCGTCGCCGACCGCCCATCCGGTCACACCGGGACCGAGCGCGGCGATCCGGCCCGCGCACTCCAGGCCGGGGTAGGGGGACGCACCGGGCGGCGGATCGTAGAAGCCCTGCCGCTGGAGCACGTCGGCACGGTTCACGGCGCTGGCGACGACCTCGACGAGGACCTCGCCGTCACCGGGTACGGGATCGGGCACCTCGGCCCAGACGAGCGCCTCGGGGCCACCGGGTTCGGGAATCGTGATCGCATGCATGGCCGCGAGGCTACTCCCGCCGCGCTCGCCCGGGCGGACGCCTCGTCGATCAGGGTCGCTGGTGCGGAGGCATCGGGTTCTTCGGCGCCGCGCCCGAACTGGAGCTCGCCCGCACGATGGTGATGACCCGGTCCGTCAACTGCAGAGGGCTGGCCGCCGGATCGTCGTAACCGAGCAGCCGGTGTCCGCGCAGCACACTGACGACCAGGTCTTCCGTCTCCCGGACGTTCTTGCCCACCTCGGCCTTTATGACCGGCCGTTCGACGAGATCGAGGCCGCTGCCCTGCTGGATCAGGTCCTCCATCACGGTGCCCGCGCTCGGGCTGAGAACGGAGAGGCCGAGCAGCCGTCCGGCGGCACTGGCGCTGGTGATCACCGCGTCCGCACCGGACTGCCGGAGCAGCGGCGCGTTCTCCTCCTCACGGACCGCCGCCACGATCTTCGCCCCGCGGTTCAACTGGCGCGCGGTCAGCGCGACCAGGACGGCGGTGTCGTCGCGCTGGGTCGCGATGATGATCTGACGCGCCTTCTGGAGCTCTGCACGCAGCAGCACATCGCTGCGGGTGGCGTCACCGAGCACACCGGTGAACCCCTCGGCGTTGGCGGCCTCGATCACCTTGGTGGCCGGATCGACGATGACGATCTGATCCTTCGACAGACCGGTGGCACAGAGGGTCAGAATCGCCGAGCGGCCCTTCGTGCCGAAGCCGACGACGACGGTGTGGTCTCGCAAGTTCGCTCTCCAACGCTTCAGCCGGAAGTCCTCCCGGGTCCGCTCCGTGAGGACCTCGAGAGTGGTACCGACCAGGATGATCAGGAACATCACGCGCAGCGGTGTCACGAGCACCACGTTGATCAGACGCGCTCCGTCGCTGTACGGCGTGATGTCGCCGTACCCGGTGGTGGAGAGGGTGACCGTCGCGTAGTAGATCGCGTCCAGCAGGTCGACCTTGCCGTCGGCGTTGTCGTTGTAACCGCTGCGGTCGAGCCAGACGATCAGCACGGTCGCGGCCAGCACGAGCAGCGCCATCAGCAGGCGTTTGGCGACCTGACGGGCCGGGCCGAGGGCCACCCTCCGGGGGAGCATCACCCGGGTCGGCACGACCAGTTCGTCCGCTCGCCTGGCCATCGCATCGTGGCCGGGAAGTTTCACGTGAAACACCCTTCCGTCCACGGCGTCGCCGGGGCCCATGGGAGATCCAGAATCTCCACCTCGGTGCCGGACCGTACCCCGCCCGGGGGCACCACAGCCAGTCCGTCTGCCGCGGCGATCCCCCGCAGCATCGCGGGCCCGTTGTAGCGCAGCGGCGCGACATGGTCCCGGCCGCCCGCCCGGCCCGGGCGGTGGACCACGGGGACGAGGCGGGTGTCGTGCGGGTGTCCGTGCACATCGGCGTGGACGAGGGCCCGGTACGGGTCCTGGGCGGGGCGGCCCGCGATGCCCGCGAGCAGCGGTTCCGCGAGCGTCAGCAGGCCCGATACGGCCGCGAGCGGGTTACCGGGCAGCCCGACGAGACAGGGCCCGTCCGGCGACAGCCGGGCCAGCAGCATGGGGTGGCCGGGACGGACCTCGACCCCGTCCACCAGCAGTTCGGCCCCGAGGGCTTCGAGGACCGGGTGCACATGGTCGAGGGGACCGGCGGCGGTGCCCCCGGTGGTGACGATCAGATCGGCGTCGGAGGAGGTGAGGGCGGAGCGCAGCGCCCCGGCGTCGTCCCCGAGCCGGCGGGGATCGGAGACCTCGGCGCCGAGGGCCCGCAGCCAGGGGCCGAGCATGGGGCCGAGGGCGTCCCGGATCAGCCCGTCGTGCGGCAGACCGGCGTTGAGCAGTTCGTCGCCGAGGACGAGGACGTCGACGCGCGGACGGGGCACGACGGGCAGCGCGTCGTACCCGGCGGCCGCGGCGAGGCCGAGCACCGCCGGCGTCACGACCGTCCCGGCCGGGACGAGTTGCTCGCCCGAACGGCATTCCTGGCCCCGGGGCCTGATGTCCTGCCCGGTGACCACGGACCGCCGGGCGTGCAGCAGGCCCCTGGCCTCGTCGACGTGGGCGTGCTCGCTGCGGATGACCGCCGTGGTGTCGGGCGGTACGCGGGCGCCGGTGGCGATCCGTACGGCGGTGCCGTCGGGCAGCGCGGCGGCCGGGCCGCGCCCGGCGAGGAGCCCCGCCCCGGCCTCGAACGCCCAGGGGCCGGGCCCGGCGACGGCCCAGCCATCCATGGCCGAGGTGTCGAAGGACGGCAGATCGGTGAGTGCGCCGAGCGCCTCGGACAGCACGTGCCCCAGGGCACGGTCGAGCGGCAACCGGATCGTCGCGGGCGGGCCGCCCCGCCCCGCCCGGGCCGCAATCGCCCGCGCCCGGTTCCAGGAGGGGGGCGGGAGTGTGGGCCGGGGCTTCGCGGGGTCTCCGGGGGAGGCCCGATCGGGTAGCGGCGGCTGTTCGCCGACAGGCTCCGGAGCGGTGGCCGTGGCAGCGGTGGTGCCTGCGGCAGTGGTGGCTGCGGTAGTGGTGGCGGTGGTGCGACCGTCGCGTGGGTCGTTGTCACGGCCGTCGTACGAGTGGCTGTCGGTGCTCCGGCGGGCGTGCTGGTCGCTGCTCGGGCCGGCGTTCGGGTCTTCGTCCCGGAAGTCCCGGTGGCCCCGGGAATCCTGGTGGCCCCGGGGGTCCTGACTACGGCTCGGACGCCCGTCCGGCCCGCCCGCCCCGCCGGTCCGGTCGGACCCGCCGACCAGGGCGAGGGCCTGCTCGACGGCCCGCTCCTCCTCCTCGCGGGCGCGTTCGCTCGCGGGCCCGGCGGGACGGAAGTCGCTGCCGGGCTCGCGGTGCGGCCCGTCGGAGCCGGTCACGGTGTCCCGGTCCCCTCGCGGCCCGTATCGGGCTTCGCCCCGCCCGCCGCATCGCCGCCCTGACCCGCTGACTTCGCCGACTCCGCTGCCGCCGCCTCCGCCGCCTCCGCTTCCCAGCGCAGAGCGAGGGCAGTGGCCTTGCGCGAGGCCTCCGCGACCGCCGCCGCGGCCTCGTCTGGGCCCGCACCGGCGCTCGCCCTCGCCGCCGCGTACCCGACCAGGAAGGTCGTGAGCGGGGCGGCAGGCCGGGCGACTCCGTGCGCGGCGTCACGGGCGAGGTCGAGCAGGACACCGGTGTCGACGTCGAGGTCGATTCCCAGTTCGTTCTTGACCGAGGTGATCCATTCGTCCAGCACGGCCCCATGCTCCCTGATCCGGGCTCGGGCGGCGGCGATGTCGTCCCAAGTGTCGCAGTCGAACGCGGCGTCAGGACCCGCGTCGACCCGGGCGAGGTCCAGCTCCGCCGTCAGAAGCCGGAGCGGAAGCCCGGCGAGATTCCCGTGCTCGGTGGCGATCAGGGCCAGCTCCCGGCGGAGCGGCTCGGCACGGTACGCGGCCACGAGCGGCTGGTCGCGCCCGTCGGGGTCGGTGCACAGCGCCCCTTCCCGGCCGGGCTGTACGGCGGCGGTGAGCAGGGCGTCGACCGTGCCCGGGCCGAGGAACGGAAGGTCGGCGGAGAGGACGAGAACGTGGTCCGCCGACGTCAGCCGCAGCCCCGCACCCAGCGCCGCCAACGGACCGCCGCCCTGCGGCACTTCCCGGGTCCAGACGACCGGTCGGGAGGTCGCGCGACGGTCGCCCACGACGACGGTACGAGCCGCGCCGTCGCATGCCGCGAGGACCCGGTCGAGCAGCGCCCGGCCGCCGACCCGGACTCCTGGCTTGTCGGCGCCGCCGAGCCGCTTCGCGGCCCCTCCGGCAAGGACGATCACGTCGTAGGCGGTCATACGTCGAGTATGGGCGGCGCCCCGCATCGACGCCCCCGCCGGGGTGGCCGGAAGACCGGCCACCACGACGGGGCGCGCCAGAGGGACCGCCGGAGTCGGGGGGCACGCCGCCGCGACTACAAGGTGCGCAGCAGCACCGCCGGCTGCTCCACGCAGTCCGCCACGTACCGGAGGAAGCCACCCGCCGTTCCGCCGTCGCACACCCGGTGGTCGAAGGTGAGGGACAGCTGGACGACCTGACGTACGGCCAGTTCGCCCTGGTGCACCCAGGGTTTGGGCATGATCCGGCCGACGCCGAGCATCGCCGCCTCCGGATGGTTGATGATCGGCGTCGAACCGTCGACCCCGAACACCCCGTAGTTGTTCAGCGTGAACGTGCCCCCGGTCAGCTGTGCCGGGCTGAGCTTCCCGGTGCGCGCCAGCTCGGTGAGCCGGGCGATCTCGGCCCCGATCGACTCGGCGTTACGGGTGTGCGCGTCCCGGACGACCGGGACGACGAGGCCCCGCTCGGTCTGGGCCGCGAACCCGAGGTGCACGCCGGGCAGCCGGACGATCTCACGGGCTTCGGTGTCCACGGTGGCGTTGAGCTCGGGGAACCGGGCCAGCGCCGCCGTGCAGACCCTCGCCAGCAGGGCCAGGACCGACACCTTCGGCCCGGCGGACGGGCCCGTCGCGGCGTTCATCGCGGCCCTGACCGCCATCAGCTCGGTGGCGTCGGCGTCGACCCAGCAGGTGGCGTCGGGAATCTCGGTCCGGCTGCGCGACAGCTTGTCGGCGACCGCTCCGCGCACCCCGCGCAGCGGAATCCGCTCGGCGCCCGCGGCGGCGGCTACACCGTTCGGGGCTGCGGCCACGGGTGCCGACGGTGTCGAGGGCTTCGCCCGGGACCGGGCCGGGGCCTGGGCCGCACGTGCCGTCGCCGCAGCGGTCTCCTCCGCCGTCCGGATCGCCCGGTCGACGTCGGCGCGCAGGATCAGCCCGTCCGGGCCCGAACCCGCCAGCCGCCGCAGATCGATGTCGTGCTGCCGGGCCAGCCGGCGTACCAGCGGAGAGACCACCGGCACGGGCCCGTCGGACACCGGAGCTGCGGCAACCAGGACCTCGGCCACCGGGGCCTCGACGACCTGGGCCTCGACCACCGGGGCACCGGAGACCGGGGCCTCGGCCACCGCCCGGTCGAGCCGGTCCGGACGGATGCGCCGACGACGCGCGGCCGGCGCGCCGGTCCCGTATCCCACGAGCACGTTCCCCGAGCCACCCGAGGACTCCGCGCCGGAGCCGGAACCCTTGCCGGAGGAGGAGGGGGAAGCAGAGGAGGAAGGGGACGCGGCGGAGCCGGAAGCCCCCTCCGGTGCCCCGACGGCGACCGTCAGCAGCGGTGCGCCGACGGGAAGTTCCGTGCCCTCCTCGCCGAACCGCGCGGTCACCACGCCCCCGTAGGGACAGGGCACCTCCACCATCGCCTTGGCCGTCTCGACCTCGACGACGGGCTGGTCGATGGCGACGACATCGCCGACCTCCACCAGCCAGCGGACGATCTCCGCCTCGGTCAGTCCCTCGCCGAGGTCCGGCAGCTTGAATTCGAGCACCTGGGCCATCAGCTGTCCGCCTCCCACTGCAACCGGGCCACCGCGTCGAGCACCCGGTCCACTCCCGGAAGATGGTGCCGCTCCAGCATGGGCGGCGGGTAGGGGATGTCGAACCCGGCCACCCGCAGCACCGGCGCCTCCAGATGGTGGAAGCACCGCTCGGTGATCCGGGCCGCGATCTCGCCGCCGGGCCCGCCGAATCCGGGGGACTCGTGCACGACGACCGCCCGCCCGGTGCGGCGCACCGACGCGGCCACCGTCTCGTCGTCGAACGGCACCAGCGAGCGCAGGTCGACCACTTCGAGGTCCCAGCCCTCGGCGAGGGCCGCCTCGGCGGCCTCCATGCAGACCGGCAGCGAGGGCCCGTACGTGATCAGGGTGGCGCTGCGCCCGGTCCGGCGCACCACGGCCTTGCCGATCGGTTCGACCGCGGCGGGGGCCTCGGGCGACCAGTCGGCCTTGGACCAGTAGAGCCGCTTCGGCTCCAGGAAGACCACCGGGTCGTCCGAGGCGATCGACTCCCGCAGCAGCCCGTAGGCGTCGTCGACCGTGGCCGGCGTGACGACGTGCAGGCCGGGGGTGGCCATGTAGTACGCCTCGGAGGAGTCGCTGTGGTGCTCGACCCCGCCGATCCCGCCGCCGTACGGCACCCGCACGGTGATCGGCAGCGGCATGGCCCCGCCGGTGCGGTTGCGCATCTTGGCGACATGGCTCATCAGCTGCTCGAACGCCGGGTAGGCGAACGCGTCGAACTGCATCTCCACCACGGGGCGCAGCCCGTACATCGCCATGCCGACCGCCGCGCCGAGAATGCCGGCCTCCGCCAGCGGGGTGTCGGTGCAGCGGTCGTCGCCGAACTCCTTCGCCAGCCCGTCGGTGATCCGGAAGACCCCGCCGAGCGTGCCCACATCCTCACCGAGCACATGGACGGTGGGGTCCTCGGCCATCGAGTCGCGGAGCGCACGCCCGAGGGCCTGCGCCATCGTGGCCGGTTTCGCCTTCACGGGGCGGCCGTCGGCCGTCACTGCCGCCGTGGTCATCGTCCTGCCTCCGGGCCGTGCTCGTCGTGGTCCTGCTCGGCGTCCAGCTCGGCGCGCAGGGCGGCGGCCTGCTCCCGGAGCTGGCTCGTCTGCTCGGCGTACACATGGGTGAAGAGGTCCATCGGGGTCAGCTCCGGATCCGCGTTCATCCGGTCGCGCAGGGCGGCGGCCATGCGTTCGGCGGCCTCCTTCGCCTGCTCGATGCCCGCGTCGTCCAGCAGCCCGCGCTCCGTCAGCTCACGCTCCAGCAGCCGCACCGGGTCGTGCGCCTTCCACGCCTCGACCTCGCTGTCGACCCGGTAGCGGGTGGCGTCGTCGGCGTTGGTGTGGGCCTCCATGCGGTACGTGACCGCCTCGACCAGCGTCGGACCCTCGCCGCGCCGGGCGCGCGCCACGGCCTCGCTCAGCACCTGGTGCACCGCCGCCGCGTCGTTGCCGTCGACCAGGCGGCCCGGCATCCCGTATCCGACGGCCTTGTGGGCGAGGGAGGGGGCGGCGGTCTGCTTGGCCAGCGGCACGGAGATCGCGAAGCCGTTGTTCTGGACGAAGAAGACGACCGGGGCCTTCCAGACAGCCGCGAAATTCAGCGCCTCGTGGAAGTCGCCCTCGCTGGTGCCGCCGTCGCCGACCATGGCGAGCGCCACCACGTCGTCGCCCTTGAGCCGGGCGGCGTGCGCCAGCCCCACGGCGTGCGGCAGCTGGGTGGCGAGCGGGGTGCACAGCGGGGCGATGCGGTGGTCGCGCGGGTCGTAACCGGTGTGCCGGTCGCCGCGCAGCAGGGTCAGCGCCTCGACCGGGTCCAGACCGCGCGCGACGGCCGCGAGCGTGTCGCGGTAGCTGGGGAAGAGCCAGTCGCGCTCCTCCAGCACCAGGGCGGCGGCGATCTCGCACGCCTCCTGACCGGTGCTCGACGGGTAGACCGCCAGCCGGCCCTGCTTCGTCAGCGCGGTGGCCTGGGCGTTGTAGCGGCGCCCGCGCACCAGCTCCGCGTGAAGGCGGAGCAGCAGCTCGGGGTCGACATCGGCGACCGCGTCCGTACCGAGCACCCGGTAGGGCTCCGGGTCCGGGAGCAGCGGGGCGGGGTCGGTGATCGGCTTCCAGGCCGGGGGCGGCGTGGGCCGGTAGGCGGCCGCGCCGGGCAGCTCTTGGACCGTCATGAGAAGCACCTCCTGGCATCGAGGGAGATCGAGGGGTGTCGATCGGCGGTTTCGAGTCGATCGGCGGTGTCGATGGGTGTCGATGGTGTCGATCGGGAGCGAGACATCGCGAGCTGGGCGAGGCACCGGTGTGGTGTGCCTCACCTACCGATTGTTCGGTCGTAAGCGCATTTTGGCTACAGGCGCCGCCAGCCTGTGGACAAACGGTTCTCCACAGCCTGGGATGGGTACAGGTCGTCCACGACAGGGAGGCGCGGGCCGATGGCAGCTGAACAAATGGCCGACACGGGCGAGGAGCCGGACCGGACCCCGCCCACCGCGGCACCGTCGGCCGCCGCCCCTGCGGGCCCGGAGCCGGTCCCGGTTCCGCCCGCGCGGCCGCTGGACGCCATCGACCGCGACATCCTGCGGATCCTCCAGACGGACGGCCGCGCCTCGATACGGTCCGTGGCCGAGCGGGTCCACGTCTCGCGCGCCAACGCCTACGCCCGGATCAACCGGCTCGTCGAGGACGGCGTGATCCGTGGCTTCGGCGCCCGGGTCGACCACGAGCGGGCCGGCCAGGGAGCGTCCGCGTACATCACGCTCAAGATCGTGCAGAACTCCTGGCGCACCGTGCGCGAGCAGCTCCAGGCGCTGCCCGGGGCCACGCACATCGCCCTGGTCAGCGGCGACTTCGACGTACTGCTTCTGGTGCACACGCCGGACAACCGGGCGCTGCGCGAGCTGGTCCTCACCCGGATCCAGTCCATCCCCGAGGTGCTCTCGACGCGCACGCTGCTGGTGTTCGAGGAGACGGACCTCGGACCGCGCCCGGACCGGCCGGCCGAACTCGCCTGACCGTGCCGTGCACGGCAGCCCGATGCCCCGGTGGGCTCGGCGGGCCCAGTGGGCTCGGTGGGCCTGGTGGGCTCAGCGGGAGCCGTTCGCCCGCATTCCCTCGAAGGCCAGCTGCACGACCGTGTCCGCGAGCTGCTCCTCCCCGGGGAAACCGCCCGGCTGCGGCCGGTACCACTCGACCAGCGAGTTCACCATCCCGAACAGCAGCCGGGTCGCCAGCCGTATGTCCACGTCGGCCCGGAGGTCGCCCTCGGCGACCGCGGCCTGGAGCAGCTCCGCCACCCGCTGGTCGAACTCGCGGCGCCGCTCCAGCGCCCAGCGCTCCGTCTTCGTGTTGCCGCGCACCCGCAGCAGCAGGGTGACGTAGGGGACCTCCGCCATCAGCACGTCGACGGTCCGGCGCGTGACGTACTCGACCCGCTCGACCGCGCGCCCGCGCTGCGCCCCCGGCTCATCCAGGATGGCGAAGAGCCCGTCGAGCGCCCGGCTCACGGCCCGGCGCAGCAGTTCCTCCTTGCCCGCCACATGGTGGTAGATGGAGGATTTCGAGATACCCGCCGCCCGGGAGAGATGCTCCATGGAGGTGCCGTCGTAGCCGCGCTCGTTGAAGACACGGACGGCGACGGTGAGCAGGGTCTCCGGTGTGTACGTGTCCCGCTTGGCCGTGGTCATGTCCGCGATCCTCCCCCATGAGGGATCAGCCCCGCACAGGCGGGGACCATCGAAGTTGTCCACAGGTTCCCGAGGACCCCCTTGTCCCGACCGATCGTTCGGTTACTCTAACTCCGTCCGTACGTCCCCGCCCGGCTCGATGAGGAGTTGGTCCGCCATGGCCTCCGCGCTCACCCCCCAGCAGCTGTCCGAGACCCACCGGCCCACGCTCGACCAGGCCCTCGACGTGATCAGTACCCGCGCGTACTGGTCGCCGCACCCCGAGCACCCGAAGGCGTACGGCGAAGGCGGCGCCCCGGGCAGCCTGGGTGCGACCGAGGGCAAGGCCGCCTTCGACGCAGCTCTGGGCACCCGGCTCGACCTGGGGCAGCCCGGCACCGACGGCTGGGTCGGCGGCGAGGTCTCGCCGTACGGGCCGGAGCTCGGCGTCGAGTATCCGCACGCCGACCTCGACGTTCTGCTGCCGGCGATGAAGGCCGGCACGGCCGCCTGGCGGGCGGCGGGACCGGAGGTCCGGGCCCTGGTCTGTCTGGAGATCCTGTCGCGGATCAGCGCCCGCACCCATGAGCTGGCCCACGCCGTGATGCACACGAGCGGCCAGGCCTTCATGATGGCGTTCCAGGCGGGCGGCCCGCACGCCCAGGACCGCGGCCTGGAGGCCGTGGCGTACGCCTACCGTGAGCAGGTCCGCACCCCGGGGACCGCCGACTGGTCGAAGCCGCAGGGCAAGCGTGACCCGCTGAAGCTGCACAAGTCGTTCATCACGTCCGGCCGGGGCGTCGCGCTGGTCATCGGCTGCAACACGTTCCCCACGTGGAACGGCTATCCCGGCCTTTTCGCGTCCCTCGCCACGGGCAATCCGGTGCTGGTCAAGCCCCACCCGCGCGCCGTGCTCCCGCTGGCGCTCACGGTGTCCGTCGCCCGCGAGGTCCTGGGCGAGGCGGGCTTCGACCCGAATCTGGTCGCGCTGGCCGCCGAGCGGCCCGGCGAGGGCATCGCCAAGACCCTGGCGGTCCGCCCCGAGATCCGGATCATCGACTACACCGGATCGACCGCCTTCGGCGACTGGCTGGAGGAGAACGCCCGCCAGGCCCAGGTCTACACGGAGAAGGCCGGCGTCAACACGATCGTCGTCGACTCCACCGACGACTACCGGGGCATGCTGGCCAACCTGGCGTTCTCGCTCTCGCTGTACAGCGGCCAGATGTGCACCACCCCGCAGAACCTGCTGATCCCCCGGGACGGCATCGCCACCGACGACGGCGCCAAGTCCTACGACGACGTGGTCGCCGACCTCTCGGCCGCCGTCACCGGTCTGCTCGGCGACGACGCCCGGGCGTCCGCCCTGCTCGGTGCGCTGGTCAACCCGGACGTCAGGGCCCGGGTGGAGGCGGCGGGAGAGCTGGGCGAGGTCGCGCTGCCCTCGCGGACGGTCGCCAACGCCGAGTTCCCCGACGCGGCCGTCCGTACACCGGTCGTCGTGAAGCTCGACGGCACCAAGCCCGACGACGGCGCGGCCTACCTCTCGGAGTGCTTCGGGCCGGTGTCCTTCGCCGTCGCCGTCGAGTCGACGGGCGCCGCCCTGGACCTGCTGCGCCGCACGATCCGGGAGAAGGGCGCCATGACGGTCGGCGCGTACACCACCTCCCCCGAGGTGGAGCGCGCGATCGAGGACGTCTGCCTGGACGAGTCGGCCCAGCTCTCGCTGAACCTGACCGGCGGGGTGTACGTCAACCAGACCGCCGCCTTCTCCGACTTCCACGGCTCCGGCGGCAACCCGGCGGCCAACGCGGCCCTGTGCGACGCGGCCTTCGTCGCCAACCGCTTCCGTGTGGTGGAGGTGCGGCGCCAGGCGTGACTAGCGGGTCTCCCGCGGGTCCGGGACATCGGCGTACCGCTGGATCCACGCGTGCATCGCGATGGCCGCGGCGGCTCCGGCGTTGATGGACCGGGTCGAGCCGAACTGCGCGATCGAGCACACCGTCGTGGCGTGCTCACGCGCCTCCTCGGTGAGCCCCGGCCCCTCCTGTCCGAACAGCAGGACGCAGCGGCGCGGCAGCTCGGTGCGCTCCAGCGGTACGGCGCCGGGGAGGTTGTCGATCCCGATGATCGGCAGCCCCTCGGCCGCCGCCCAGGCGGTCAGATCCGCCGTGTCGGAGTGGTGGCGGACATGCTGGTAGCGGTCGGTGACCATGGCGCCGCGCCGGTTCCAGCGCCGTCGGCCCACGATGTGGATCTCCTTGGCCAGGAAGGCGTTGGCGGTCCGGACCACCGAGCCGATGTTGAAGTCGTGCGTCCAGTTCTCCACGGCCACGTGGAAGTCGTGCCGCCGCAGGTCGAGATCGGCGACGATCGCCTCCCGCGTCCAGTAGCGGTAGGCGTCGCCGACGTTGCGCCGGTCGCCCCCGGCCAGCAGCTCGGGGTCGTAGCGCTCGTCGTCGGGCCAGGGCAGCGGATGCGGCCCGACACCGATCGGCTGGCCGTAGCCCTCGTCGTACTGGAGGGGTTCCGCCGGGGGTTCCGCCAGGGGGTTTTGGGTTCTGCCGGTCTCACTGCTCACCCGACGAGCGTATGGCCCCCGCCGCCGCCCTGGAGCCGGGGCTCCTCCGTACCGCCTTGGCCGTCCCGCGTCGGAACGTCAGCCGACCGGCCGTCCGGGCCGTCCGCACGAGTGGGCGTCCAGGGCTTCCCCGGCGTACGGGACCGGCCGGGCAGCCGGGAGAGCAGTCGCCGCCTGCCGAGCGTGGCCCGGGTGCCCAGCCACACGAGGAAGGCCGTCGGCAGGAACACCGCGTCGGCCGCGATCATCGCCATGGAGAAGAAGGGCAGCCCGAGCAGCAGGGCGATCCCCGCGTGCTCGCAGATCATCACGACCAGCAGGACGTTCTTGACCCGCCGGTTGAACAGCGTGAACGGGAAGGCGACCTGGACGATGACCGTGCCGTACGTCAGCACCATCACCATCAGCCCGCTGGCGCCCAGGATGTCCGAGAGGGCGGGCCACGGGGTGAAGTAGTCGAGGTTGAGCGGGTAGTAGAGCGCGGTGCCGTCCTGCCAGCGTGAGCCCTGGATCTTGTACCAGCCGGCGGTCGCGTAGATCAGGCAGACCTCGGCCATGATCACGGCAAGCGTGGCGTTGTGCGCGAGATTGGCCAGCACATCGAGCAGGGTGCGGAACTCGCTCCGGGGCGCGTAGCGGTCCACGACCCACCAGACGGCGGCGGAGAGCCAGAGGATCCACAGCAGCACCGGCAGCCACCGGGTGCCGCCGAGCCCGCCCAAGGCGGTGGCCGTCACGAGGACGTAGCCGAGGGGCGCCCAGAGCACCGGGCCCACGATGTCCCGGAGGGGCGGCAGGCCCTCGGCGGCACGCCGCGCGTTGCGCGCAGCGCGGCGGGCGTCCAGCGACCAGACCTGGGCGCAGCGCGTCAGCACGAGGTAGATCGCCATGAGGTGGACGACGTTGTCGCCGCCGTCGCCCATGAAGATGCTGCGGTTCTGCACCGAGAGCACGCCGACCATGAAGAGGACGGACATGGTCCGGGTCCGCCAGCCGAGCATCAGCGCCGCGGCGGACAGCAGAGTGAGGGCGTAGACCGCCTCGAACCAGACCGTGCTGTCGGTCCACATCAGGACGGAGAAGGCCCGGTTGCCCTCCGTGAGCTGACGGGCCAGGTCCCAGTGCCACGGGCTGTCCGGGCCGTACAGCTCATGGCGGTGCGGCAGCTCGCGCAGCAGGAAGAAGAGGTAGGTGGCGGCGAAGCCGATCCGGACGACGGCGCTCTGGTACGGGCCGAGGGCCGAGGCGGTGACACGCTGAAGGCCACGGGCCAGACCACCACCGGAGCCACCGGAACGTGGTGCCCGGGGCCCGGCGGGCTGCGGGCCTGCCGACCGCGGGCCGGTCGGCAGCGGGCCGGTCGGCTGCGATCCGGACGACTGCGGGGTCGGGTTATGCGGGCTCTGGGGCGAGGGGATGGTCACTGGTTCGCCTCCGCACGCGCCGCGTCCCGGCTCTTCTCCGCCGCATGCTCGGGAAGATCGTCAGGGGTCACGGTCCACCAGGGGAGTACGCGGTAGACGGGCCGGGTGCTGATCTTCTCGGTGCTCCAAGGGGGCGGGGCGATGGAGCTCGTGGCGGAGCGGAGCTGGATGCGTTCGATCGTGCCGCCGTAGTCGCGCTCGCTCAGCCGCAGCATCGCGATGCGCCGGACGTAGCGCTCGGAGAGATCCCCGCGCAGGCCGTTGGGGCGGTTCTCGCTGTCGTGGGAATTGATGTAGAAGTCCCAGCCCCGGCGGAGCTCGTTCTGGTGCACATGGCTGGGGAAGAAGTTGCCGCGGATCCCTTTGGCGTCCTCGTGGGTCAGGTTCATCCACCGGGTGGTGCGGCGGCCGTCGGCATCGACCACTTCGGCCCGCACATGGACGGCGACGTTCTGCTGGAGCGGGTTGGGCGCGAAGAGCTTCCAGTTCTGCTCGAACTCCGGGTAGATCCAGCGGTCGATCGTCTTCCCGTGCTCCTTGGTCAGCGTGTTGGACGGGGCGACGTGCAGGAACACCATGGCCACCTGCGCGCAGGCGAGGAGCCCGATCAGGGACAGCGCCAGGGCCGCGACCACCTGGTACGGAGTCGAGAGCCCGGCTATGCCCCGGCCGGTGACCGAGGGGTCGGCCGACGGCGTCGAGGGCGCCGGGTCCGTGGTGACCTCGGCGTTCGGCGGTACGGCTCCGTTCGGCGGTATGACGTCGGGGGTGTCCCGCGCTTCCGCCGGCCGGTTCAACGCCTGCGGCCAGGCGTCCTTCCCCCCGCCCGCAGAGCTCCTGTCGTGGTCCGAATCCATCCCGCCCCGCTCACCGTCGATCACCACTCAGTTATCCACAGGGTTGACACCCTACGGGCCTCCGACTCACCATTGAAGTCAAGGAACCGAACGATCGGTCGGTAGGGAGCCCGGGATGGCGGCAGTGACTGCGCACCAGACGACGCAGAAGACGCTCGGCACGGCGAATGCGGCGGGCGGACCGGGTTCGACGGCTGCGGCGGGTGAGACCGACGCGGCGGCTGCGGGCCACCTCGCGGCCTTCGACGCGGCCGTGGCGGCGGACGAGCGGATCGAGCCGCGCGACTGGATGCCCGACGCCTACCGGGCGACGCTGATCCGCCAGATGGCCCAGCACGCCCACTCGGAGATCATCGGCATGCAGCCCGAGGCCAACTGGATCACCCGGGCGCCCTCGCTGCGCCGCAAGGCGATCCTCATGGCCAAGGTGCAGGACGAGGCGGGCCACGGCCTGTATCTCTACAGCGCCGCCGAGACCCTGGGCACCAGCCGCGAGGAGCTGCTCGACAAGCTCCACGCGGGCCGCCAGCGCTATTCCTCGATCTTCAACTACCCCACGCTGACCTGGGCCGACGTCGGCGCGATCGGCTGGCTGGTGGACGGCGCGGCGATCACCAACCAGGTGCCGCTCTGCCGCTGCTCCTACGGCCCCTACGCCCGCGCGATGGTCCGTATCTGCAAGGAGGAGTCCTTCCACCAGCGCCAGGGGTACGAGCTGCTGCTCGCCCTCAGCCGTGGCACCGAGGCCCAGCACGCCATGGCCCAGGACGCGGTGAACCGCTGGTGGTGGCCCTCCTTGATGATGTTCGGCCCGCCGGACGACGCCTCGTCGCACTCCGAGCAGTCGATGGCCTGGAAGATCAAGCGGCACTCCAACGACGAGCTGCGCCGGCGCTTCGTCGACATCTGCGTGCCCCAGGCCGAGGCGCTGGGCCTGGACCTCCCGGACCCCGACATCCGGTGGAACGAGGAGCTGGGCAGCCACGACTTCGGCGCGATCGACTGGTCGGAGTTCCAGGAGGTCCTGAAGGGCAACGGCCCCTGCAACGAGCAGCGGATCACCCAGCGGCGCAGGGCCCACGAGGAGGGTGCCTGGGTCCGGGAAGCGGCGGCCGCGTACGCCACCAAGCACGCCCCGGCACAGACATCGCCCCGGACACCGGCATCGGCATCGGCATCGGCATCGGCATCGGCATCGGCATCGGCATCGGCACAGAACAGCGCGTCCGCGCAGCATGTGGAGGAGACGGCATGAGCAGCTCGACCGACTGGCCTCTGTGGGAGGTGTTCGTGCGCTCGCGGCGCGGACTGTCCCACACCCACGCGGGCAGCCTGCACGCCCCGGACGCCGAGATGGCCCTGCGCAACGCCCGCGACCTCTACACCCGCCGCTCCGAGGGCGTCTCGATCTGGGTGATCCCGTCCACCGCGATCACCGCCTCCTCCCCCGACGAGAAGGACTCCTTCTTCGAGCCGGCCGGCGACAAGCCCTACCGCCACCCGACGTTCTACGAGATCCCGGACGGGGTGAAGCACCTGTGAGCGCCGCACTCGCCCTCGGCGACGACGCGCTGGTGCTCTCGCACCGGCTGGGGGAGTGGGCCGGTCACGCCCCCGTCCTGGAGGAGGAGGTGGCGCTCGCCAATATCGCCCTGGACCTGCTGGGGCAGGCGCGGGTGCTGCTCTCGCTCGCCGGCGACGAGGACGAGCTGGCCTACCTCCGCGAGGAGCGCGCCTTCCGCAACCTCCAGCTGGTCGAGCAGCCGAACGGGGACTTCGCCCACACCATCGCCCGGCAGCTCTACTTCTCGGTGTACCAGCACCTGCTGTACGGGCGACTGGCGGCCGGGGACGGCGAGTTCGCCGGTCTGGCGGCCAAGGCCGTGAAGGAAGTGGCCTACCACCGCGACCACGCCGAGCAGTGGGTCCTGCGGCTCGGGGACGGCACCGAGGAGAGCCACCGCCGGATGCAGAGCGGCCTGGACGCGCTGTGGCGGTTCACCGGTGAGATGTTCCAGCCGGTCGAGGGGCTCGACTCCCCGGAATCCGGTGTCGACCGGCAGGCACTGGAGAGCGGTTGGCTCGCCGCCGTCACCGACGTCGTCGAGCGCGCCACGCTGACTCTCCCCACGGGCCCGCGGTCCGGGGGCTGGGCGGCGGGCGCGGGCCGGCAGGGGCTGCACACCGAGCCGTTCGGCCGCATGATCGCCGAGATGCAGCATCTGCACCGCAGTCACCCGGGGGCGTCATGGTGACCGACACACTGCTGGAGGCGGAGCTGCGCGAGCTGGCCGGCTCCGTGCCCGACCCCGAGCTCCCGGTGCTGACCCTGGCGGAGCTGGGCGTCCTGCGGGACGTCCGGGTGGAGGGCCCGGGCCGGGTGACCGTGCGGCTCACCCCGACCTACACCGGCTGCCCGGCGATCGGGGCGATGTCCGCCGACATCGAGCGGGTGCTGCACGACCACGGCGTGCCGGAGGTCTCCGTGGTCACGGTCCTCGCACCGGCCTGGTCGACGGACGACATCAGCGCCGAAGGACGCCGCAAGCTCGCGGAGTTCGGCATAGCACCGCCGCGCGCCCACAGCGCCGACGGCGGCCCGGTGCCGCTGACGCTCTCGGTGCGCTGCCCGCACTGCGGCTCCACGGACACGGAGCTGCTCAGCCGGTTCTCCTCCACGGCGTGCAAGGCCCTGCGCCGCTGCGTCGCCTGCCGCGAACCGTTCGACCACTTCAAGGAGTTGTAGATGTTCCATCCGCTCCGGGTCAGCGCGATCGAACGGATCACGGACGACGCGGTGGCCGTGACCCTCGCCGTGCCGGCCGAGCTGCGCGAGACCTTCCGCCACACCCCCGGCCAGCATCTGAACGTGCGCTACACCGTGGACGGCAAGGAGGTCCGCCGTTCGTACTCGATCTGCGCGCCGGCCACCGAGCAGCCCGGCGAACCGGTGCTGCGGGTGGGCATCCGCATGGTCGAGGGCGGTGCGTTCTCGACGTACGCGCTGAAGGAGCTGGCCGTCGGGGACCGGGTGGAGGCCATGCCTCCGATGGGCCGCTTCGCCCTGAAGCCACGCCCGGGCCTGTTCGCGGCGGTGGTCGGCGGCAGCGGCATCACCCCGGTGCTGTCGATGGCGGCCACTCTGCTCGACCGGGAGCCGACGGCCCGGTTCTGTCTGATCCGCAGCGACCGCACGGCGGCCTCGACGATGTTCCTCGACGAGGTGGCCGACCTCAAGGACCGCTATCCGGACCGCTTCCAGCTGGTCACCGCGCTCTCCCGGGAGGAGCAGTCGGCCGGGCTCCCCTCCGGGCGGCTGGACACCGAACGGCTGACGGGCCTGCTGCCCGCCGTGCTCCCGGTGCCGGAGGTGGACGGCTGGTTCCTGTGCGGACCGCTCGGTCTCGTCCGGGGCACGGAGAAGGCTCTGAAGACGCTCGGTGTCGACCGTTCCCGGGTCCATCAGGAGATCTTCCACGTCGACGAGGGCTCCACCGACGTGACGGTGGTCAAGGTCGCGGCCCCGTCCGACTCCGTGCTGACGGCCACCCTCCACGGCCGCTCGGGCAGCTGGCCCGTGGAGAACGCGGAATCCCTGCTGGAGACGGTGCTGCGAAGCCGCTCGGACGCTCCGTACGCGTGCAAGGGCGGGGTCTGCGGGACCTGCCGCGCGTTCCTCGTGTCGGGCGAGGTCCGGATGGACCGCAACTTCGCCCTGGAACCGGAGGAGACGGAGGCGGGCTTCGTGCTCGCCTGCCAGTCGCATCCGCTCACCCCGGAGGTGGAGCTGGACTTCGACCGCTGAGGCCCGGGCGGGCCGCCGCGCCACTCCCTTCCCATCCCATAGAACCTGTTCTATCTTGACGACCCGTCAGCTAGCTCAGGGTCAACGGGAGGCCGGGACAGTGGACTTCACCTTCACCGAGGAACAGCAGGCGGCCGTCGAGGCGGCCAGGGCCGTCTTCTCGGATGTCGCGCCCGACCGCACGCCCAGCCCCGCCCTGGCCCCGGGCGCGGTGGCGGAGGACATCGACCGGCAGCTGTGGCACGAGCTGGCGCGCACGGACCTGCTCGGGCTCACGCTGTCGCCGGAGCACGGGGGCGCGGGCCTGGACCCGATCGCGCTCTGCCTGGTCCTGCGGGAGTCGGCCAAGGTGCTGGCCAGGGTCCCGTTGCTGGAGAGCTGCGCGGTGGCGACGGCCGTCGAGCGGTACGGCGAGCGCACCCTCGCGGCGGAGCTGCTGCCCCGGGCCGGCCGGGGCGAGCTGATCCTGACCGTCGGCGCCAACGGCCGCAGCGGCCACGATCCGGCCGAACTCGCCGTCTCCGCACGGCCGTACGGGGAAGGCGACGGGAGCGGCGAGAGCGACGGAGCCGACAGGGAGACCGGCGGCCCGTCCGAGGGCTCCGGCTGGGTGCTCGACGGGGTCCAGTCCGCGGTTCCCTGGGCCCAGGTCGCCGACTGGATCGCCGTCCCCGCACACACGGCCGGGGGCCGCCCGGTCCTCGCCCTCGTGCCCCGTACCCGCGACGGCGTCACCTTGGCGGACCAGGTCTCCACCAGCGGTGAACGCCTGGCGGAGGTCAGGCTGGAGGCCGTGCGCGTGGAACCGCGCGAGCTGATCGATGTCGCGGGCTGCTGGGACTGGCTGCGGTCCCTGCTCACCACGGGGACATGCGCGCTGGCGCTCGGGCTGGGCGAGCGGGTGCTCGCGATGACCGCCGAATACACCGGCAGGCGCGAGCAGTTCGGGTTTCCCGTCGCGACGTTCCAGGCGGTGGCGGTCCAGGCCGCCGACCGGTACATCGACCTACGGGCGATGGAGGCGACCCTCTGGCAGGCCGCCTGGCGGATCTCCACCGCCGCCGGGGGCCCGCTCCCGGCGGCGGGCGACGTCGCCGTGGCGAAGATCTGGGCCTCCGACGGCGTGCGCCGCGTCGTGCAGACCGCCCAGCATCTGCACGGCGGCTTCGGCGCGGACACCGACTACCCGCTGCACCGCTACCACGCCTGGGCGAAGCAGATCGAGCTCTCCCTCGGCCCGGCAGCGGCCCACGAGGAGGCGCTGGGAGACCTGCTGGCCGCCCACCCGCTCGGCTGACCGCGACCGGGCCCCGGGCCCGAAGAACGGGGGACCGGCTCAGAGGACGAAGGCAGGCGTCCCGTTGTCCGTGACCATCGGGCGGCCGGCGCCGTCCCAGGCCTGCATACCGCCGTCGATGTTCACCGCGTCGATGCCCTGCTGGACCAGGTACTGGGTGACCTGGGCCGACCGGCCGCCCACCCGGCACATCACATGCACGCGCCGGCCGTCCTCGGCCGCCTCGGTCAGCTCGCCGAACCGGCCCACGAAATCGCTCATCGGAATGTGCAGCGCGCCCTCGACGTGACCGGCCACCCACTCGTCGTTCTCACGGACGTCCAGGACGAAGCCGTCCGACGGCACCGCGGCGGCGTCCACCGAGGGCAGCGGGGCGAAATTCATGGGTCATGCCTTCTCTCGTACATACGCGGAAGAGTCGTCCACTCACGGAAGAGTCACCGGGAACGCTACTGCACCCGACTCCCGCGCCCGGCCCACCGCGGCGCCCACCGCGCCTACTGCTGCGCCATCTCCGCGAGCTCCGCCTCGCGCCGGGACACCTCGCCCAGCAGCTGCTCGGCGATGTCCTCCAGCAGCTGGTCCGGGTCGTCGGGGGCCATCCGCAGCATCGAGCCGATCGCGCCGTCCTCCAGCTCCTTGGCGAGCACCGTCAGCAGCTCCTTGCGCCGGCTGAGCCACTCCAGCCGCGCGTAGAGCTCCTCGCTCTCGCTCAGCGGGGCCGGCGGCTGCACCGGGCCGGCCTCCCACTCCGCCACGAGCTCCTTGAGCAGCTCGACGTCACCGCGGCCGTAGGCGGCGTTCACCCGGGCGATGAACTCGTCCCGGCGCTGCCGCTCCACCTCGTCCTGAGCGAGGTCCGGGTGCGCCTTGCGGGCCAGCTCCCGGTAGAGCCTGCGGGCCTCCTCGCTCGGCCTGACCCGCTTCGGCGGCCGGACCGGCTGCTCGGTGAGCATGGCCGCGGCCTCGGGGGAGAGCCCGTCGGTGTCCATCCAGTCGTGGAACAGCTCGTCGACCCCGGGCATCGGCATGACGACCGCCCGCGCCTCGCGCGCCTTGCGCTCGTCCTCCGGGTCCCCGGTCTTCGCCGCCCGCGCCTCCGCGATCAGCGCGTCCAGCTCGTCGAGACGCGCGTACATCGGGCCGAGCTTCTGGTGGTGCAGCCGGGAGAAGTTCTCGACCTCCACCCGGAAGGTCTCCACCGCGATCTCGAACTCGATCAACGCCTGCTCGGCGACCTGCACCGCCCGGGCCAGCCGGGCCTCGGGCCGCTGCTCGGCGTCCTCGGGACCTGCGGCCTCCCCGGCCTCGTCCTGCTGGACGTCCTGGACGTCCTCGCTGCCCTGCGGGACGTTGTCCTGCCGGTCTTCATCGTTCCGGGTGGTCGGCACCCCGGCGGCTTCGTGGCTCACCCGTCCAGCGTATGGCCACATCCCGGTAGCACGGCACACGCGGTGGGCCCGGTCCGGACCCACCGCCGCACGCGCGCCGGACACGGACCCGTCAGATACCGAACTCGGCGGCCAGCCTGCCCGCCTTGATCCCCCGCAGCAGCTCGGCGTGATCCGCTTCCGTACGGTCGGCGTACGTCACCGCGAAGGCGGCCACCGCCTCGTCCAGCTCGTCGTTCTTGCCGCAGTAGCCCGCGAGCAGCCGGGGGTCGGCGCTGTGGGCGTGCGCCCGGGCCAGCAGCGCACCGGTCATCCGCCCGTAATCGTCGACCTGGTCGGCGGCGAGCGCGGCGGGGTCCACGCTGCCCTTGCGGTTCCGGAACTGCCGGACCTGGAACTGCCGGCCGTCGACGTCCGCCCAGCCGAGCAGGATGTCGCTGACGACCTGCATCCGCTTCTGCCCGAGCACCACCCGGCGGCCCTCGTGCGCCACCTCCGGTACGTCGAAACCGACCGCGGGCAGATAGGGGGCGAGCACCGAGGGGCGTGCCTCCTTCACCTGGAGGACCAGCGGCTCTCCCCGGTGGTCGAGCAGCAGCACCACATACGACCGGGTCCCCACGCTGCCGGTGCCGACCACCCGGAACGCCACGTCGTGGATCGTGTACCGGGCCAGCAGCGGCAGCCGGTCCTCGGAGACGGTGGAGAGATAGCCGCCGAGACCGGCGGCCACGACCGCGGCCTCGGCGTCCGGCACCCGGCGCAGCACGGGCCGCGCGTCGACGAAGCGCCGGCCGCCGTCGGGGCACTCCTCGGTGGACCGGGCGGCGAACCGGGCGCTGGTGTTGTTGCGGGCCTTCTCCGAGACCCGCTCCAGCGTGCCGACCAGATCACGCGCGTCCGTGTGCGAGACCAGCTCCTCGTCCGCGATCGCGTTCCAGGCGTCGAGTGCGGGCAGCCGGGCCAGCAGCCGCATCGTGCGCCGGTAGGCGCCGACGGCGTCGTACGCGCCCCGGCGGCAGGTGTCCTCGTCGGCACCGGCGGCCCGGCCCGCGAGCACCAGGGAGGTGGCGAGCCGCTTGAGGTCCCACTCCCACGGCCCGAAGACGGTCTCGTCGAAGTCGTTCAGATCGATGACCAGGCTGCCGCGGGCATCGCCGTAGAGGCCGAAGTTGGCCGCGTGCGCGTCGCCGCAGAGCTGGGCGCCCACACCGGTGACCGGGCTGCCCGTCAGGTCGTGGGCCATCAGCCCGGCCGCACCCCGCAGGAAGGCGAAGGGCGTGGCCGCCATCCGGCCCACCCGTATCGGCGTCAGCCCCGGCACACGGCCCCGGTTCGACTCCTCGACGGCCCGCACCGCGTCCGGCCGTCCCGACGGCAGGACCAGCGAGGCGTGCGAGGACCGGGGCACCCGGTCGCGGAGCGCCTTGCCCGCAGCCTTCGGTGAAGTCGCCGCCCCGCGCCGGGCGAACCCGGGCACGACAGGAATACGCGGATCCGACTCCTCGGCACGCTGTTCAGGCATCGTCGTCCCGGTCACGCCCATGGAGCGTCGCCTCCCCCACCCTCGTACACGCTCTTCGCCTGCCCGGCTGTCCCGCCCGGCAGGCGGCCCTGCCCAGCAGTGGCCGAGCACGACGGTACCGCCGATTCGCCGGCGCGTATAAGGCGTTCGTCAGCAGCCGCCACCGGCCTCCGGGGACAGATAGGTGTCCGCCCACTGCCCCAGCTCCTTGAGCGCGGGTTCCATCGCGGTGCCGGCCTCGGTGAGCCGGTACGCGACGCGCAGCGGCGGCCCCTCGTCGACCTCACGGATCACCAGGCCCGCCGCGCCGAGTTCGGTCAGCCGGTCCGAGAGCATCCGCTCGCTGATCCCGGGAATCGCCCTGCGCAACTCGGCGAAGTGCACCGGTCGCTGCATCAGCACCGAGACGATCGGGCCGGTCCAGCGCTTGCCGAACAACTCGAAGACCCGACTGATCCCCACATCGACCCGCCGACAGGCCCCTTCGCTGTGATCCGCCATACCTCTAGCGTACTGCGCCGGCGTCGGGAGCTTACTAAAAATAAGTAGCTATGCTATTAGTAGTTACGTACGCAATGGATACCCCGGACGCCCGTGCGGCCTCACCGGCCCACCCGCGCCCCCTTCCCCTCTCTGTGGAGATCCCCATGGCCACGCTTCTGCACCTCGACTCCGCCGTCTTCCCCCAGGGCTCCGCCTCGCGCGACGTCACCGCGGCGTTCGTCGAGGCCTGGCGCGAGCAGCACCCGGACGGCACCGTCGTCCACCGGGACCTCGCCGCCGATCCGCTGCCCCACCTGGACGCCGGAGCCACGGCCGCGGGCGCCGACGACCCGCTGCGCCGCGAACTGGCCGACGAACTGGCCGCGGCGGACGCCGTCCTGATCGGCGCACCCATGTACAACTTCACGATCCCGTCCACCCTCAAGGCATGGCTGGACCAGGTGATCATCGTCGGGCACAACGCGGGACCGGACTCCCCCGTCGCCGGGACACCGGTGACCGTCGTCGCCAGCCGCGGCGGTTCCTACGCTCCGGGCACCCCGCGCGAGGACTTCGAGTTTGTCCAGAACTACCTGGAGAAGGTGTTCGCGGGCATGTTCTCCACCGAGGTGGACTTCATCGTTCCGGAGCTGACCCTCGCCCACTCGCAGCCGTCGATGGCCGAACTGATCCCGCTCGCCGAGGCCTCCCGCACCCAGGCACTCGAAGACGCCCGGGAGAAGGCGAAGGCCCTCGCCACCCGCCTCGCTTCCTGAACGAACCGCAGACCGCAAAAAGCGGCGGGGCTGCGGAGCTTCCACGAGCTCCGCAGCCCCGCCGCATCACGATCAATCGGACGTTTCACGTGAAACATGGCACGTGAGCATGGCGCGTGAACGTGTCACATGGACGCGGACGTGGCGCGTGAACGTGTCACATGGACGCGGACGTGGCGCGTGAACGTGTCACATGGACGTGGCACGTGGACCAGGAACGTCCCGGTCGCGGATCAGGCAGCCCCTCCGGCCGCCGCCCCCGCGCCCGCGGGCTCCTCGTCGCCCTCGTCGCCGGCCTGCCCGGCCCGCGTACCGCGACCGGATCCGCCGCCCCGCAGGCCCGCCCCGCCCGACCGGGAGCCCGTCTCCGTCGCGGGACCGGAGGCGGCCTCCTTGGCCTCCGCGGCGATCCTGGCCTCCTGCTCCTCCCGCTCCGCCTTCTCGCGCGCCTGGGCCGCCAGGTCCACGCGGCCCTCGGGCTTGATGTGGGCGATGACCCCGGGGTGAGCGATCGACGGGAGGATGTGCCGCCACATCTCCGCGACCTGCTCGCGCAGATCGGCCCGGCCGGAGTCGGCCTCCGAGACCAACTGGATACCGGTGAACGAGGCGACGATGATTTTGGCCGACACCATCGGGTCGATCTGCGGGAACACCTCGCCGCGCTCCTGCCCCAGCTCCAGCATCCGGGCCGTCGCGTCGATCCACTCGCCCCACGGATGCGGTCCGCCGAGGAAGACGCCCTCGATGGAGAGCCTGGTGCCGGCCCGGGCCATCGCGTTGTGGCGCAGGGCGAAAGCGAACTGCTGGCCGCCGTCCACCAGGGACTGGAGCGGCGATCCCTCCTGCTCGAACTCGACCGTGGAGGTCTGCTCGTCCATGATCGCCTGCGCGATCGCCTCCTTGGAGGCGAAGTGGAAGTACAAGGCCCCCTTGGTGACCTTGGCGCGGCGGAGAATCTCCGAGATGGCGGCACGCTCGTAGCCGTAGTCGTCGAAGACACTCGCCGCGGCATCCACGATCGACCGCCACGTCTGGACCGCGCGAGCCTGCTTCGCCATTTCCTGCCTCCGGGACGTTCTGTGCGCTCAGCCCTTCACCGCCGAGCCGCCGTCGATCCAACCTCTGCGGCCAGCGTATGCAAGTGCGCCGTTGCACCGGCCATCGGTCTGTCCGGAAACCGCGCCCGCACCCGGTGGATCACCGCCTGCGGACCACCGCTGCCGCCTCTCCTCGGACGGTTCTCGGCAGCCTCTCCCGCCTGCCTGTCCGTACCCCGCTGTCCGTACCCCGCCCCTCCGCCGAAAACACGGAAACGCCTCCGACAAGCCCGCCGAGACTGTCGAGAACACGCAACAACGAAGAACCCCCGCTCCGGATCTCTCCGATGCGGGGGTTCTCCCGATTCAACTTCGGCAGCTGCAAGCACCTGCCGTCGTGCGCGAGGGGGGATTTGAACCCCCACGTCCCTAAGGACACTGGCACCTGAAGCCAGCGCGTCTGCCGTTCCGCCACTCGCGCATGAGTGGTGTTTTCAGACTCTCACCTTGGGGGGTGAGCGCCTGGCGACAAACGGAAGATTAGCACGCTGGACAGGGTGGATTCACATCCGTTGTTTCGCCGCCCCCGGGAGGGGAACCGGGAACCCCGAACCATCGCCCCCCACTCCTCCAGAGTGCGTCCCGGGTGCGGGACACTGTGAGGAGGCCACCTCTACGATCCGTGTGAGGGGTGACACTCATCCACAGGCCAGACAAGGGGAACCAGCCGATTTCCCGACGCGTGGATACGATCAGTAAGCAGTACAGGGACGATGACAACGGAGGAGGTGCCCCATGGGGGTCATGAAGCGTTTCGAGCAGCGCCTCGAGGGGCTGGTCAACGGCACCTTCGCCAAGGTCTTCAAGTCCGAGGTGCAGCCCGTCGAGATCGCCGGCGCCCTCCAGCGCGAGTGCGACAACAACGCGACGATCTGGAACCGCGAGCGGACCGTCGTCCCCAACGACTTCATCGTCGAGCTCTCCACCCCCGACTACGAGCGGCTCAGCCCGTACTCGGGTCAGCTGGGCGACGAGCTCTCCGGCCTGGTGCGCGACTACGCCAAGCAGCAGCGCTACACGTTCATGGGCCCGATCAAGGTCCACCTGGAGAAGGCCGACGACCTCGACACCGGTCTCTACCGGGTCCGCAGCCGCACGCTCGCGTCGAGTACGTCACAGGACCCGTCGGCCCACTCCCACCAGCCCCCGGCCGGACGTCCCGGCGCCCCGCAGGCCCCCGGCGGCTACGGCTACCCCCCGAGCGCCGCTCCTCCGATGCCCGCGGCCCCGCCGCCCGGCGCCGGACGGCCCTCGGCCCCCACGAGCGACCGGCGCCCGCCGGCCGCGCCCGGCCCCATGCCGGACGCCCGGACACGGCGCTGGATCGAGATCAACGGCACCCGCCATCAGATTTCCCGCCCGACGTTGGTGATGGGACGATCCACCGACGCCGACGTGCGGATCGACGACCCCGGCGTATCACGCCGGCACTGTGAGATCCGGACCGGAACGCCCTCGACGATCCAGGATCTCGGGTCCACCAACGGCATCGTGGTGGACGGGCAGCACACCACCCGCGCTACGCTCCGCGACGGCTCGCGGATCGTCGTGGGCAGCACCACCATCGTTTACCGGCAAGCCGAAGGGTGAAGCGGGGGCAATGTCAGAGCTGACCCTGACGGTCATGCGGCTAGGTTTCCTGGCTGTTCTGTGGCTGTTCGTCATCGTGGCCGTGCAGGTCATCCGCAGCGACCTGTTCGGAACGCGCGTCACGCAGCGCGGCTCACGCCGCACTGCCGCCGACACGCGCCCCCAGCAGGGCCGCCAACAACAACAAGCGGCGCCGCCCCAGCAGCGTCAGCAGTCCGGCCGCCAGCGCCGCGGGGCGCCCACCAAGCTGGTCGTGTCCGAAGGCACGCTCACGGGCACCACGGTCGCGCTCCAGGGCCAGACCATCACCCTGGGCCGGGCCCACGATTCAACGATCGTGCTGGACGACGACTACGCGTCCAGCAGGCATGCCAGGATCTACCCGGACCGTGACGGCCAGTGGATCGTCGAGGATCTCGGGTCCACCAACGGCACGTATCTGGAACGGACCCGGCTCACCACCCCGACACCAGTTCCGCTGGGCGCGCCGATCCGTATCGGCAAGACCGTCATCGAGCTGCGGAAGTAGTACGACAATGAGCGAGCGGAGCGAGCGAGCCGCGGCGGTCCCGACGGTGGACGCTGCCCGGTTCCCGACCGGAGGGTGGGCAGTGTGGCTCGAGACAGGCTGTACCCCGAGCCGACGGGCGAGGTGCGCATGAGTCTGTCGCTGCGCTTCGCCGCCGGGTCGCACAAGGGCATGATCCGCGAGGGCAACGAGGACTCCGGCTACGCCGGTCCCCGGCTCCTCGCCATCGCCGACGGCATGGGCGGCCAGGCGGCCGGTGAGGTCGCCAGCTCCGAGGTGATCTCCACGCTCGTCCCGCTCGACGACGACGTACCGGGATCCGATCTCCTGACCTCGCTCGGCACCGCCGTGCAGCAGGCCAACGACCAGCTGCGCGTCATGGTCGAGGAGGACCCCCAGCTGGAGGGCATGGGCACCACGCTCACCGCCCTGCTCTGGACCGGCCAGCGCCTCGGCCTGGTGCACGTCGGCGACTCCCGCGCGTATCTGCTGCGCGACGGCGTCCTGACGCAGATCACCCAGGACCACACCTGGGTGCAGCGCCTGGTCGACGAGGGCCGGATCACCGAGGAAGAGGCCACCACCCACCCGCAGCGCTCCCTGCTGATGCGGGCGCTGGGCAGCGGCGACCACGTCGAACCGGACCTCTCCATCCGCGAGGTCCGGGCCGGCGACCGCTATCTGATCTGCTCGGACGGCCTCTCCGGCGTGGTCTCGCACCAGACGATGGAAGAGACCCTCGCCAGCTACCAGGGCCCGCAGGAGACCATCCAGGAGCTGATCCAGCTCGCCCTGCGGGGCGGCGGCCCCGACAACATCACCTGCATCGTCGCCGACGTCCTGGACGTCGACAACAACGACACCCTGGCCGGGCAGCTCAACGACACCCCGGTCGTCGTCGGCGCGGTCGCGGAGAACCAGGCCCAGCTGGGCGACGGCGGGGCCATGCAGACGCCCGCCGGACGCGCGGCGGGCCTCGGCCGCCCCGTGCCCCCGCCCTCCGGCGGCTTCGGCCCGCCCGGCAGCGGCGACACCGGCTACGGCGGCATGCCGGACGGCTCCTACGACTCGTATACGGACGACGACTTCGTCAAACCGCGCGGCGGCCGTAGGTGGCTGAAGCGTTCCGTCTACATCGTGCTGGCGCTGGCCGTGATCGGCGGCGGTCTCTACGGCGGCTACCGCTGGACGCAGACGCAGTACTACGTCGGCGCGAAGGACGAGAACGTCGCGCTGTTCCAGGGCATCAGCCAGGACCTCGCCTGGGTCTCGCTCTCGAAGGTCGAGAAGAACCACCCCGAGATCGAGCTCAAGTACCTGCCGCCGTACCAGCGCAAGCAGGTCGAGTCGACGATCGCCGAGGGCAACATCACCGACGCCCGCGAGAAGATCGCCGAGCTGGCCGCTCAGGCCTCCGCCTGCAAGAAGGACGCGCAGCGCCGCGCGGCCGAGGCCGAGACCAGGGCCCGTACGGGCGAGGGCGAGGCCGGCGGCACCGCCGGAGCCCCCGCCACCAGGACTTCCGCCACGTCCTCCGCCAAGGGGACCAAGCAGACCACCGCTCCCACTCCCGGCCCCAGCCTCTCGGAGGAAGAGAAGAAGCTGGTCCCGCAGTGCGGTAAGCAGTAAGCCGTAGGGGGCCTTCAGCACCATGAGCGTTGTCACCAACACGACCACCATCGGCGCGATCGACGCACCGAGCCGCCGCAACACCGAGCTGGCGCTCGTCATCTTCGCCGTCGCCATCTCGGTGTTCGCCTACGCCAACGTGGGCCTCGCCCTCAACGGCGAACTGCCCTCGGGGATGCTCGGCTACGGAGCGGGGCTCGCCCTGCTCGGCGGGGTCGCGCACCTCGTGGTGCGCAGGTTCGCCAAGTACGCCGATCCGCTGCTGCTACCGCTGGCGACCCTGCTCAACGGCCTGGGCCTGGCGCTGATCTGGCGGCTGGACCAGTCGGAACGCTTCCAGGCTCTGACCACCTTCGCCCCGGCCGCCTCGAAGCAGTTGCTGTTCTCCGCCATCGGCGTCGCCACTCTGGTCGCGGTCCTGGCCATCCTCAAGGACCACCGCATCCTGCAGCGCTACACGTACATCTCCATGGTCGTGGCGCTGTTCCTGCTGATCCTTCCGATGTTCTTCCCCGCCGTGAACGGTGCCAAGATCTGGATCAAGATCCCCGGCTTCGGAACGCTCCAGCCCGGCGAGTTCGCCAAGATCATCATCACCGTGTTCTTCTCGGGTTACCTGATGGTCAAGCGGGACGCGCTGGCCCTGGCCAGCCGCCGCTTCATGGGCCTGTACCTGCCCCGCGGACGGGACCTCGGCCCGATCCTCGCCATCTGGGCGATGTCGATCCTGATCCTCGTCTTCGAGACCGACCTCGGCACCTCGCTGCTCTTCTTCGGCATGTTCGTCGTCATGCTCTACGTGGCGACCGAGCGCACCAGCTGGATCGTCTTCGGTCTGCTGATGTCGGCCGTCGGCGCGGTCGGCGTCGCCACGTTCGAACCGCACGTCCAGCAGCGCGTCACCGCCTGGCTCGACCCCTTCGCGGGCTGGGGCGAGGTGGCCGCGAGCGAGCAGATGGCGAAGTCCCTGATGGCCTTCGGCTCCGGAGGCACGCTCGGGACCGGGCTCGGGCAGGGCCACTCCGACCTGATCGGCTTCGCGGCCAACTCCGACTTCATCCTCGCCACGGTCGGCGAGGAGCTCGGGCTCGCCGGGATGATGGCCGTGCTGCTCATCTACGGCCTGATCGTCGAGCGGGGCGTACGCACCGCGCTGGCGGCCCGTGACCCGTTCGGCAAGCTGCTCGCGATCGGCCTCTCCGGCTCGTTCGCCATCCAGGTGTTCGTCGTCGCAGGCGGTGTGATGGGCCTCATCCCGCTCACCGGTATGACGATGCCGTTCCTGGCCGCGGGTGGTTCCTCCGTGCTCGCCAACTGGGCCCTGATCGCCATTCTGATCAGAATCAGCGATACCGCCCGCCGCCCGGCTCCGGCCCCCTCGCCGTCGCCCGACGCCGAAATGACCCAGGTGGTCCGACCGTGAACAAGCCGCTGCGTCGGATCGCGATCTTCTGCGGAATCCTCGTCCTCGCGCTCCTCATCCGGGACAACTGGCTCCAGTACGTCCGTGCCGACGAACTGAACAGCCACAAGTACAACCGCCGTGTCGAGATCGAGCGGTACGCCCACGAGCGCGGCGACATCATCGTCGACGGCAAGGCGATCACCGGCTCCGCGGAGACCGAGGACAGCGACTTCAAGTACAAGCGGGTCTGGAAGAACGGCCCCCTGTGGGCCCCGGTGACCGGCTATTCGTCCCAGGCCTTCGACTCCTCGCAGCTGGAGAACCTGGAAGACGGCATCCTCACCGGCAATGACGACCAGCTGTTCTTCGACCGGACGCTGTCGATGTTCACCGGCGAGAAGAAGCGCGGCGGCAACATCGTCACCACGCTGAACGGCGACGCCCAGAAGGCCGCTTTCAAGGGGCTCGGCGAGAAGAAGGGCGCGGTGGTCGCCCTCGACCCCAAGAGCGGCGCCATCCTCGCCCTCGCGAGCACCCCGTCCTACGACCCCTCGGTCTTCGCCGGAAACTCCATGAAGGACTCGGACAACCGGCAGAAGCTCCTGAAGGACAAGGACAAGCCGATGCTCAACCGGGCGTTGCGCGAGACCTACCCTCCGGGCTCCACCTTCAAGGTCGTCACCGCCGCCGCCGCCCTGGAGAACGGGCTGTACGACGACATCGACGCGAAGACGGAGTCGCCGCTGCCCTGGACGCTGCCGCAGTCCACCACCGAGCTCAAGAACGAAGGCAGCATCCCCTGCAAGGACGCCTCGCTGCGGGAGGCCCTGCGCTGGTCGTGCAACACCGTCTTCGGGAAGGTGAGCGACGACCTCGGCAACGAGAAGATGATCGAGCAGACGGACAAGTTCGGCTTCAACGAGGAAGTCTTCACGCCCGTCCGCGCCGACGCGAGCATCTACCCCGAGGACAACAGGCCGCAGAACGCGATGGCCGGCATCGGTCAGGCGTCGAACCGGGCCACCCCGCTCCAGATGGCCATGGTGGCCTCCGCGATCGCCAACGACGGCAAGCTGATGCAGCCGTACATGGTCGCCGAGCGTCAGGCGCCCAACCTGGACCCGGTCTACACCCATGAGCCCGAGGAGCTGAGCCGCGCGGTCTCCGGGGAGAACGCGCAGAAGCTCCAGCAGATGATGGAGACCGTCGTCAAGGACGGCACGGGAACCAACGCGCAGATCCCCGGCGTCACAGTGGGCGGCAAGACCGGTACCGCCCAGCACGGTCTGAACAACAGCGAGAAGCCGTACGCCTGGTTCATCTCGTACGCGAAGACCGACAACGGCTCCCCGGTCGCCGTCGCCGTCGTGGTCGAGGACGGCAACGCCAACCGGGACGACATCTCCGGTGGTGGCCTGGCCGCCCCCATCGCGCGCGACGTGATGAAGGCGGTCATCGACAGCAAGAAGTGAGACCTGTCACGGCTTCCGCCCGTCATACCGGACATCGCATACCGGTCGGATATCGGCTGACGGGTGCGGGCTGATCACGTCACCCGTGCCCGGTAGCGTATGCGCGAACAGCGCACCGCCGCGGACCACACACGGGTGCGGTCGGGACTGACGGAGAGGGCTGGAACAGTTATGGAAGAGCCGCGTCGCCTCGGCGGCCGGTACGAGCTGGGCTCGGTGCTCGGCCGTGGTGGCATGGCCGAGGTCTACCTCGCCCACGACACCCGGCTCGGCCGCACCGTAGCTGTGAAGACGCTCCGGGCCGATCTGGCCCGCGACCCGTCGTTCCAGGCCCGGTTCCGCCGAGAGGCCCAGTCGGCCGCCTCGCTCAACCACCCCGCGATCGTCGCCGTGTACGACACCGGCGAGGACTACGTCGACGGGGTCTCCATCCCGTACATCGTGATGGAGTACGTCGACGGGTCGACCCTGCGGGAACTGCTGCACTCCGGCCGCAGGCTGCTCCCCGAGCGCACGCTGGAGATGACGGTCGGGATCCTCCAGGCCCTGGAGTACTCGCACCGCGCCCAGATCGTCCACCGCGACATCAAACCGGCGAACGTCATGCTGACGCGCACCGGCCAGGTCAAGGTCATGGACTTCGGCATCGCCCGCGCCATGGGCGACTCCGGTATGACGATGACGCAGACCGCCGCGGTCATCGGCACCGCCCAGTACCTCTCCCCGGAGCAGGCCAAGGGTGAGCAGGTCGACGCACGCTCCGACCTCTACTCCACTGGCTGTCTGCTCTACGAGCTGCTCGCCGTGCGGCCCCCGTTCGTCGGGGACTCGCCCGTCGCGGTGGCCTACCAGCACGTCCGCGAGGAGCCGCAGCCTCCGAGCAACTTCGACCCCGAGATCACGCCCGAGATGGACGCGATCGTGCTGAAGGCGCTCACCAAGGACCCGGACTACCGCTACCAGTCCGCCGACGAGATGCGCGCCGACATCGAGGCCTGCCTCGACGGCCAGCCGGTCGCGGCCACGGCGGCGATGGGCGCGGCCGGGTACGGGGGCTACGACGGCTACAACCCCGACCAGCCCACCACCGCCCTGCGCCCGGCCGACCCGAACAACGCGCAGACCTCGATGCTGCCGCCGGTCAACCCGGACGACGGCGGCTACGGCTACGACGACCGCCAGGGCCGCCGGGGCCGGCAGAAGAAGAGCAACACCTCGACGATCCTGCTGGTCGTCGCGGGCATCCTGGTGCTCATCGGCGCGATCCTGATCGGCCGGGTGATCTTCTCCGAGAACGAGGGCGACAACCAGGTCAAGGCCCCGAACCTGGTGGGCTCCACGCTCGAGGAAGCACAGACGCTCGCGTCCAGAACCGGCGTCACGGTGCAGAAGGGCGCCGACGAGCCGTGCGAGGAGCAGGAGAAGGGCCAGATCTGCTCCCAGGATCCGGCAGCCGCCGCGATGATGGACAAGGACGGCACCGTCACGGTCGTCGTCTCGTCCGGAGCGCCGCAGGTCGAGGTCCCCAACGTCCTGGAGAAGTCCGAGGACGGCGCCCGCGAGGAGCTGGAGAGCAAGGGCTTCTCGGTCAACGTCACCACGGCGGAGTCCGAGGCGGCCGAGGGGACGGTGATCAAGCAGAACCCCAAGGGCGGCCAGAAGGCCGACGAGGAGTCCGAGGTCACCATCACGATCGCCAAGCAGACGACCGACCCGATGCCCGACGTGCGGACCCGGCAGTACGACGCGGCCGTCGCCCAGCTCAACCAGCTCGGGTTCACCAACGTCTCGCGGACCGACGTCGACTCGGACAAGCCGGCCGGAGAGGTGATCGAACAGACCCCGGCGGGCCCGAGCAACCAGGCCAAGGACGTACAGATCGTCCTGAAGGTCTCCAAGGGGCCGGCCGAGCCGGAGAAGGTCCAGATCCCCGGAGACATCGCGGGCATGTCGTACCAGGACGCGAAGGCCAAGCTCGAAGGGCTCGGCTTCGTGGTCCAGCTCGCCCCGGGTTCGGTCGACAAGCCGAACGCCAAGGTGATCACCAGCAATCCGGGGCCGAACACCCAGGCGGACAAGGGCAGCACCGTCATGCTCGTGACCATCGAGAACGGCGGAGGCGGCCTCTTCGGAGGCCCGGGCGGCTGAGCCGCCCGCACCCCAGGACATAGGGCGAAGGGCCCCGGTCACCACGATGGTGACCGGGGCCCTTCCCGTGTGCCGGGGCCCTTCCCGTGTGCCGGGGCCCTTCCCGTGTGCGGGGGCCCGGGCGTGGGCTCAGCCCAGCAGTTCCACCGGCTTCGTGCGGTCCTTGTCGACCTTCTCCGTGCGCTCCAGCTCGCCCCACACGATGTACCGGTACTTCGAGGTGTAGACCGGGGTGCAGGTCGTCAGCGTGATGTAGCGGCCGGGCTTCTTGACGCCCGACTCCTCCGGGACCGGCTGGATGACGTCGACGTTGAACTTCGAGGTCTCGGGGAGCGTCTTGTAGACCTTGTAGACGTACCAGGTGTCCTTGGTCTCGAAGACGACCGGATCGCCGTTCTTCAGCTTGTGGATGTTGTGGAACTTCGCGCCGTGCCCGTCGCGGTGCGCGGCCAGCGTGAAGTTGCCCTCGTCGTCCCAGGGGAGGGCCGACTTCACGGGGTCGGTGTAGTAGCCCGCGATCCCGTTGTTGAGGGTCTTGGGGTCGGTGCCCTTCTTGACCAGGACCTCGCCGTTCTTCATGGCGGGGACGTGCAGGAAGCCGATGCCGTCCTTGGTGTCCAGGGCACCGGGCCCGGCGTCCGCCCACTTGTTGCGTACGGTGTCGCCCTGCCGGCCGGCCTCGCGGTCGGCGAGCACGTTGGTCCACCACAGGGAGTAGACGACGAACAGCGCGAGCACCAGGCCCGCGGTGATGAGCAGCTCGCCGAAGACACTGACGGCCGTCGCCACGGGATGGCGGACGCGGCGGCGTGCCGGGGGCGGGGACGCGGACGTGTCGGTCCGCTCGTCGTGCTCGGTCCTCGCTGCCACCGCACCGTCCCTGTCGTGAGGATGTTCAGCCGACGAGCGCGTCGGGCTTTCCCTCGCTGCGTGGCCGTTCGTCGACCATCTTGCCCCAGACGATCAGCCGGTAGGTACTCGTGAATTCCGGCGTACACGTCGTCAGCGTGAGGTACCTCCCCGGCTTCGTGAACCCGGAACCGACCGGGATCGGCTCGATCACCGAGATGTTCGACGGCGAGGTCTGCGGAAGGATGCTGGCCATCTCGTACGTGTAGTACGCGTCGCGGGTCTCGACCACGATCGGGTCGCCGGGATTGAGCTTGTTGATGTAGCGGAACGGTTCGCCATGGGTGTTGCGGTGCCCCGCCACGGAGAAGTTGCCCTGCTTGTCCGAGGGCATCGCCGTCTTGAGCCTGCCCTCGCCGTAGTGGCCGATCATCCCCCGGTCGAGGACCTTCTCCTTGTCGATGCCCTCGGCGATCGGGGCGACGACGTCCAGCTTGGGGATGTGCATGATCGCGAAGCCCTCGCCCGGCGCGAACACCCCCGGTTTGCGGTCGCCGTTGGCCCATTCGTCCTGGATCCGGTTCGTCTCCTTGCCGGCGATCTGGTCGGCCCGGATGTTGGTCCACCACAGCTGGTAGGTGACGAACAGCAGCATCAGGACGCCCAGCGTGATGAACACTTCGCCGACCGCCCGGCTGGCGATGACCGCCGGGCTGTCCTTCGCCGCCCGCGCCGCGCGCCGGGCCTCCACCCGGGACATCGGGGCGGCGGCCGGGGCGGCCTTCTGCTCCGGGGACGCCCCCGGGCGCCGACGGCCCCGTCCCTTGGCCGCCCGCCGCCGCTCGGCCCGCCCGCCGGGGGCAGGGGCGGGGGCGGGGGAAGAGGTGGGGCCGAGCTCCGCCTCCGGCTCGGGCTCCGCCGGTATGCGGGCGAGCACTTCGGTACGCGGTTCGGCGTGGAGGCCCGCGGCGTCCGGGGGCGCCCCCGGAGCCGGAGTCGACTCCTCGGCCGGAGGCACGGGGGCCACGGGAGCCCCTTGGGCCACCTGGTCCGCCGCGGCCATGCGCGCAGACGGCTCCTGAGGCCCGTACCAGTCGCGTTGGTACCCGGCGGGGTCGTACCACTCGTTCGGGGCTCCCTGGGCCTGCTGAGGCCCTTGAGGAGGCGTTTGGCAGTCCGCGTATCCAGCCTCGTACGAGGCTGGATACGCGGACTGCATCCCGTGCGGCACCGCCGGATCCACCGCCGGGATGTTCTCCGACCGGAACCACGGCGACGTGTGCCCGCCGGGCAGCGGATCGTTCAGCGGATCCGCGAGGCCGTCCACCGCCGCCACGAACGCGCCGTCGGTCCCGTACGCCCCGTGCGCGTCGGGGCCTTCCGGTCCGGCGGCCTGCCCGGGGCGGCCTGCGGTCACGCGGCGGCCTTGCCCACCACCGGCGCGAGCCCCGCCGAGCGCGCGACGGCCCCCTGATCTCCGCACTGCTCCAGCCAGTTGGCCAGCATCAGATGGCCGTGTTCGGTGAGCACCGACTCGGGGTGGAACTGCACACCCTCCACCGCCCGGTCTCGGTGGCGCAGCCCCATGATGATGCCGTCCGCCGTGCGGGCGGTGACCTCCAACTCGGGGGGCAGTTCACCGGGTTCGGCGGCGAGCGAGTGGTAGCGCGTCGCGGTGAAGGGGGACGGCAGCCCGGCGAAGACGCCCTTGCCCTCGTGGGTCACGGGGGAGGTCTTGCCGTGCAACAGCTCGGGGGCCCGGTCGACGACACCGCCGTACGCCACCGCCATCGACTGCATCCCCAGGCAGACGCCGAAGACCGGAACGCCGGTGTCCGCGCAGTGGCGCACCATCTCGACGCAGACGCCCGCCTGTTCGGGGGTGCCGGGGCCCGGCGAGAGCAGCACGCCGTCGAAGCCGTCCTGGGCGTGGGCGGGGGTCACCTCGTCATTGCGCAGCACCTCGCACTCGGCGCCGAGCTGATACAGATACTGGACGAGGTTGAAGACGAAGCTGTCGTAGTTGTCCACGACAAGGATGCGTGCGCTCACTGGCCTACTCCTGCTCCACCGGCGCTCGCGCCGTCGACGGTCACATCACCGAACGGGAGCAACGGCTCCGCCCACGGGAACACGTACTGGAACAGTGCGTAGACGACCGCCAGGAGCAGCACGAGCGCGATGATGCTCCGCACCCATGCGTTGCCCGGCAGATGCCGCCAGATCCAGCCGTACATGCTGACCCCTCCATTCGGTACCCGCACCAGACTAGAGGGCCGCGGCAGAAGCGTGGGTCCCCTGTGGAAAACCACGGGTCGGACGCGGGTCAGCCGGCGAGCTCCGGCGGCTTCCCCTCGCTCACCGGCCGCGTCGCGTCCAGATGGGCCCAGGCGATCAGCCGGTGGCTGCTGCCCCATTCCGGTTCGCACGTGGTGAGGGTCAGATAGCGGCCGACGCCCTCGAAGCCGGAGCCGCGGGGCACCGGATCGACGACGGCGGTGTCGGTGGGCACGGTCCGGTGGGGCTCCTTCACGATGCGGTACGTGAACCAGGTCGTGCCGTCGTTGACGACGACCGCGTCCCCGGGACGCAGCTTCGGGAAGTCCTTGAAGGGGTCGCCGTACGTCCGCCGGTGCCCGGCCACCGCGAAATTGCCCGTACCGCCGGGGCGGGCGGTACCGCTGTAGTGCCCGAGCCCCTTCTGCAAGGTCCTGACCTCGGTGTTCTCCAGGACGGGCCACTCCCAGCCGGAGCCGAAGCGGGGGATGTGCATCGTCGCGAAGGGCTTTCCGTCGCGGTACGGGGACGGTTCGGGGGCCGGGGCGGAGGGCTCCGCGGAGGCGGAATCGGAAGCGGAAGGGGAAGGGGGCGGAGGGGCCGCCGCCACGGGTTCGCGTGCCCACTGGCTCCGGAGGGTGTCGATCTCGCCCTCGGCCGCGTCGGCCGCTTTCACACCCGTCCAGAACAGGAAGTAGACGACGAAGAGGATGATCAGCGCGCCCACGGTGATGCAGAGTTCACTGAGGGTCCTGACGACGAGTCGCACCGACACCGGACCGGCCTCCCCGGGGCTCAGCTGGCGCTCGGCCAGGGCTCACTCCACAGGCTGTGCGTAGTGGAGATCCACTGTGCCCGAGTACCCGGGAAGAGTCACCGCCTCGTCCTCGTCGACTTTCCAGCCCAGCCCGTACGCCTTCACGTACAGCAGGTAGTTCTGGATCGCGGTGGAGCTGTTGAGCGCCTGCTTGAGCTTTCCGGGGTCGCCGACCGCGGTGACCTTGTAGGGCGGGGAGTAGACGCGGCCCTGGAGGATCAGGGTGTTGCCGACGCAGCGGACCGCGCTGGTGGAGATCAGCCGCTGGTCCATCACCTGGATTCCGCGCGCCCCGCCCTGCCACAGCGCGTTCACCACGGCCTGCAGGTCCTGCTGGTGGATGACCAGGTCGTTGGGCTGGGGCTCGGGGTAGCCGGGGTTGGCGGTGGCGTCGGGCGGCGCGTCGTTGAGGGTCACGCTGACGGAGTCACCGGTGATCTCCGTGGTTCCGGCCGCCTTCTCCAGGGCCTTCAGCCGGGCGTCCTCGGCCCGGGTGGAGCCGTCGTCGCGCTGGGCGAGGGCGTCGATCTCCGAGCGCACGGAAGCGGCCGAATCGTTCAGTTCGGCGTTCTTCTCGCTGCGCTCCCTGATCAGGTCGGAGAGCTTGAGGAGAGAGGAGTCGCTGCGCAGATTGGTGCCCTTGGCCGTGTTGGCGCTGGTGACGAAGATGAGTCCGGCCAGGGCGAAAACCGCAGCGGTGAGCCCCCGGACCGCCCACACGGAGGTGCGCCGGGCCGGGCCTTCGGGGGAGTCGGCAGAATTGCTCAACGTACCCTTATCTCATCAGGCGCCAGGGAAGCACTACGCTAACGGACGCTCGGGGGAGGCAGCATTCCCCCTGGCATCCCCTGGCACCCGCCCCCGGCGCCCGCCACAGATCCCTGCGCGGTCACGCAGCGCATCGACAGGAGAGTCCCTCGTGCCGAAGTCACGTATCCGCAAGAAGGCCGACTTCACGCCGCCCCCGGCGAAGCAGGCAACGGCCATCAAGCTGACCAACCGCAGCTGGGTCGCTCCGGTGATGCTGGCCCTGTTCCTCATCGGGCTGGCCTGGATCGTGGTGTTCTACGTGACCGAAGGCGATCTACCGGTCGACGCCCTGGGCAACTGGAACATCGTGGTCGGCTTCGGCTTCATCGCCGGCGGCTTCGCCGTGTCGACCCAGTGGAAGTAGCGGAACCCTTCCGCTCCGTCGCCCCTGGGCCGGGTACGGGCTCTGTACCTGGTCGACGCCCTTCCACGCAAGCCTTGCCCTGAGTTACCCACAGCGTTATCCACAGCCGGGGGAAAAGGTCAGACGATCTGTGGATAACCTCCACTCAAGTTGACGCCGGTGTGACTGCAGCCTCCCTCGCCGAGGGGGGCTGCACCCCGTTGTCCGGGCGGAAAAACCCAGCTCAGCGACAAGGGGCACACCTGTTCCTCTTGCCATGCACAAGAATCCGCGCACACTGTGGACAACTTCGGTCAGCCTGGGGGTGGAGAGCCCTCTTCCCCGACCATTCCGCTCAGGTGAGCGCGATCGTCCGGGCGACGACGATCCCGAGGGACGCCAGCAGGACGAGCGCGCAGGTGCCGGTCTGCACCGCCGTACGCCGCTCGCGCGGGGCGTGGACCATGCCGACGGCGATGGCGACGCCCGCGATCAGACCGCCGACGTGCGCCTCCCAGGCGATACCGCCCCAGGTGAAGGTGAAGACCAGGTTGAGCGCCAGCAGCACGAGCACCGGGCGCATGTCGTAGTTCATCCGGCGCATCAGGACGGCTGTCGCGCCGAAGAGGCCGTAGACCGCGCCGGAGGCGCCCAGCGAGGGCTGGTTCTGCGCGGCGATCAGATAGGTCAGCGCGCTGCCGGCGAACCCGGACAGCAGGTAGAGGGCGAGATAGCGGGAACGGCCGAGCGCCGCCTCCAGCTGTCCGCCGAGCCACCAGAGACCGAGCATGTTGAACGCGATGTGCATCAGTTCCTGGTGCAGGAACATCGAGGTCACCAGGCGGTACCACTGCCCCTCGGCGACGCCCTCGATGGACCCCGGCGGCGGGCTCGGGTCCCAGGCCCGGCCGAGCAGCGTCAGATCGCCCACCAGCCCGGGGCGGACGGTGACCAGGAGGAAGACGGCCAGATTGATGGAGAGCAGGATCTTGGTGACCAGGCGCGGATCCGCGGCCACCGAGCCGCCCGCCAGCGTCCGCGGCCGGCTCGCCGCCGGATGGTGCCCGGTGCCCGAGCCCTGGCGTACGCAGTCGGGGCACTGGAAGCCGACCGAGGCGCTCACCATGCACTCGGGGCATACCGGCCGCTCGCAGCGCGTACAGCTGATGCCGGTCTCGCGGTCGGGGTGGCGGTAGCAGGTCGGCGTCGGCACACCGCTTCCCGCGGCGGCACGGTCTCCCGGCGGCTGCTGGTCCATCGGTCCTGGCCTGCCTCTCGGTCCTCGTCCCTCGTCGCTCGGGCGGCGGCACGGACAGGGCCGGCCCCGCTCGTCCGCTATGTATCACTACGGACGGGCAGGGCGGTTGGTTCCCACAGGGATCCCCCGGACCCGCAGGACTCCCGGGGGGGCGCGTGCGCGCGGACCGTCAGCGGGTCTCGACGACCACGGACTCGATCACCACGTCCTGGAGCGGGCGGTCGGTGCGCGGATTGGTCGCCGTGGCCGCGATGGCGTCGACCACCTTGCGGCCCGCGTCGTCGGCCACCTCGCCGAAGATGGTGTGCTTGTTGGTCAGCCAGGCCGTCGGCGAGACGGTCAGGAAGAACTGCGAGCCGTTGGTGCCCGGCCCCGCGTTGGCCATGGCCAGCAGATACGGCTTGGTGAAGGCCAGATCCGGGTGGAACTCGTCGGCGAACTTGTAGCCGGGGCCGCCGGTGCCGTTGCCCAGCGGATCGCCGCCCTGGATCATGAAACCGCTGATCACGCGGTGGAAGACGGTGCCGTCGTACAGCGGGGCCGTGGTGGTCTCGCCGGTCTCCGGGTTGACCCACTCGCGCTGCCCGGTGGCCAGTTCCACGAAGTTCTTCACCGTCTTGGGGGCGTGGTTCGGCAGCAGCCGGATCTCGATGTCGCCCCGGTTGGTCTTCAAGGTGGCGTAAAGCTGCTCGGCCACGATCTGCCTTCCTCTTTCCTCGCCTGCCGTCAAATCCTTCGCTGACGTCCGGCGATCCTCCCACGGACCGGGAAACGTACGGCCGGATGCCTGGTGAACCGGCGCGTTCACCGCCGAACCATGGCATTGTCGTCGGCACACTTCACATGGACCGTTTTGACCGCAAATGACGATCATGACCCGGATGCCCGTCCCGCGTGCCGGGCAGGGACCCGACAGGCATGATTCTGGACTGGGCGGACAGGCGGAGTACCTACCCGCCACCAAGGAGGAGGATCTCGTGACCCGCATCGACAGCGTGCGCGCCGCAACCGACTCGGCGAAGGACAGCGCGCAGCACGCCGCGGAAGTGGTGGCGCCCTACGCCGACATGGCCAAGGAGCAGGCGGCCCACTACGCGCACGAGGCGCGCGTACGCCTCGCGCCCAAGGTGACGAAGGCGGCCCAGCAGGCCCGTGTCCAGTACGCGTCCCATCTCGCACCGCGCATCGAACAGGCCCGTACGCACGTGCCGCCCCGCGTCGACGAGGCCGCACAGCGCGCCGCGGTCTCCACCCGGAAGGCCGCACGGAGCGCCGCCGACTACACCGCACCCCGCGTCGAGCACGCCCGCGCGGTGGCCGTGCCCGTCGCCGAGCAGGCGTCCGCCCGCAGCGCGGCCGCCCTGGCGGCGCTGCGTACCCAGGTGACGGCCAAGGAAATCCAGAAGCTGGCCCGGAAGCACCAGCGGCGGGCCAAGGCCGGCCGGGCGGCGAAGGGGTTCCTGGTGCTGGGTGTCCTGGCGGGCGGCGCCTACGCCGCCTGGCGCTGGTGGGACAAGCAGGCCAACCCGGACTGGCTGGTCGAGCCGCCCGTCGCCACCGAGGTGGGCGACGAGCGCTCGCCGCTCAGCTCGGTCGACGGCAGCCCGCGGGCCGATCTCGACCCGGAGGTCAAGGCCAAGCAGGCCGAGGCCGAGTCCGGCGAGGGGGACACCCCGGGCCTCGACGACCGGCCCTGACCCGATCCGGCTGACAGGCCGGCAGAACAAGCAGAACGAACGCGGCCGCGGAAACCGCCTGAGCGGTTTCCGCGGCCGCGTTCGCGTGAGCCCACCGAAGCGTGCGGACGTGAGCCCACCGAAGCGTAAGGAGGGGACGACGGACCGGTGGGGACGACTAACGGCTGACGGCGAACCGCATCAGGGCGTGCTCGTCGCCCTGCTTGATCTTCCCGGTCTCGTTGATCACCTGGAGCTTCCAGCCCGCGCCCTCACGGATCGCCTTGGCGACGGCGACGCCGTTGTCCTGCGTGAGCATGCTCGGCCAGATGTCGGCGACCTGCTGCGAGCTGCCGCCCGTCGCGTCGTACACCTTGAAGCTGATGTTGCGCGCGTTGCTGAACGAGCTGCGCTTCTTGTAGGCGGCCGCGATGAAGACGATCGACGTGATGTTCGAGGGAATCCTGGCGAACTCGACGGTCACCGTCTCGTCGTCGCCGTCACCGTGCCCGGTCTGGTTGTCCCCGCTGTGCACCAGCGAGCCGTTGCCCAGCGGGTCCAGGGAGTCCAGTCCGGCCAGCCGCACCGGGTCTCCGCCCTGCAGCGCGATGGCGATCAGATCGAGGTCCGTACCGGCCTTCTGCCGGATCTTCCCCATCAGACCGCCGCTGCTCCCGACGGTCGGGTCCCAGGACGCTCCGATCGACAGGTGGGTCACCCCGCCCAGGTCCGCCGGGCCGTCTTCCTTCGTCAACGTGATCATGCCTGAGTCCTTTGTGGCTCGACTGTTTATGTATGAAGTGTGCCTGGTGCAGCGGAGAAGGAACGCAAAAGAACCCCTCCAACCACGTTTCCGCAGGTTGGAGGGGTTCAATCAAGTGGAGCCTAGGAGATTCGAACTCCTGACATCTGCCTTGCAAAGGCAGCGCTCTACCAACTGAGCTAAGGCCCCGGGTCACCGTCGGGACCAGAGTACCGGGTACCCCCCGGGTTCTTCCAAAAGGATAGGGACTCCCCGTGAACGACCACGCTCCGTAAGATGCTCGCAAGGTTCGCAGCAGCGAAGCCGCAGCGATGGGGAGACGCCATGGACGCAGCGCAACAAGAGGCGACGGCAAGAGCCAGAGAGCTTCAACGCAGTTGGTACGGAGAGCCGTTGGGGGCGCTCTTCCGTCGGCTGATCGATGACCTCGGCCTGAACCAGGCCCGGCTGGCCGCTGTTCTCGGGCTCTCCGCCCCGATGCTCTCGCAGCTGATGAGCGGCCAGCGGGCCAAGATCGGCAACCCCGCGGTGGTCCAGCGCGTGCAGGCGCTTCAGGAGCTGTCGGGCCAGGTCGCGGACGGCAGCGTCAGCGCGGGCGAGGCCACCGACCGGATGGAGGAGATCAAGAAGTCGCAGGGCGGGTCCGTCCTGACCGGCACCGGCCAGACCACCTCGACCGGCGGCGCTCCCACCGTCCGCCGCGTGGTGCGCGAGATCCAGTCCCTGCTGCGGTCGGTCGCGGCGGCCGGCGACATCATCGATGCCGCCGACTCCCTCGCCCCGACCCACCCGGAGCTGGCAGAGTTCCTCCGGGTGTACGGAGCGGGCCGCACCGCGGACGCGGTCGCGCACTACGAAGGACACCAGAGCTAGCCGATCGGGATCACGACGGCACAGCCGCACGACGGCGGAACCAGGGCCTCGCACACAGCCGGGGCCCCGGGTCCCCGCAGGAGCCGCGGCGACAACGGGAACGGGGAGCGGGCGCAGCGCAATGGGTGAGGTTTTCGCCGGACGGTACGAGCTGATCGATCCGATCGGGCGGGGTGGGGTCGGCGCCGTCTGGCGGGCCTGGGACCACCGGCGCCGCAGGTACGTCGCGGCCAAGGTGCTCCAGCAGAGCGATGCGCACACGCTGCTGCGCTTCGTCCGCGAGCAGGCGCTGCGCATCGAGCACCCGCACGTGCTTGCCCCGGCCAGCTGGGCCGCCGACGACGACAAGGTCCTGTTCACCATGGACCTGGTGAGCGGCGGCTCGCTCGCCCATGTCATCGGCGACTACGGCCCGTTGCCCCCGCGCTTCGTCTGCCTGCTGCTGGACCAGCTGCTCTCCGGTCTCTCCACGGTGCACGCCGAAGGGGTGGTGCACCGCGACATCAAGCCCGCCAACATCCTGATGGAGGCGACCGGTACGGGCCGGCCGCATCTGCGCCTGTCCGACTTCGGCATCTCGATGCGCAAGGGCGAACCCCGGCTGACCGAGACCAACTACGTGGTCGGTACGCCCGGTTACTTCGCCCCGGAACAGATGATGGGCGCCGAGCCCGACTTCCCCGCGGACCTGTTCGCGGTCGGCCTGGTCGCGCTCTACCTCCTCCAGGGCCGGAAGCCGGACGCACAGGCGCTGGTGGAGCACTTCGCCACGCACGGCACCCCGGGCGCCCCCGAGGGCGTTCCCGAGCCGCTGTGGCAGGTTCTCGCCGGTCTGCTCCAGCCCGACCCGCACGCCCGGTTCCGTACGGCCACGGGCGCGCGCAAGGCTCTGACCGCGGCGGTCGAGATGCTGCCCGAAGCCGGACCGGACGACGAGCCGGTGGAAGTGTTCGACCAGATCGGGCCACTGCCCGCGGGATTCGGCCCCGACGGGCCCGTGACCGCCCCGCAGGAGCCCTCGCAGCAGCCGGCCGAACCGCAGGCCCCCGCCCAGCCCCCCGTGTCGATGTCGGAGACGGGCAGCTTCCACCTCGCGCCGCCGCCCGCGGCCCCGCAGCCCTCCGCGACCCCGCCCGGTGTCGCGGCCCCGCAGCAACAGCCCCACCCGCAGCCGGGGTTCCAGCAGCCGCCGGCCGCACCGTACGCGGACGCGCCGCCCGCGTACGCCGTCGGCGCGCCGGACCCCTCCCAGGCGCCGACCTCCGGCGTACCGCACGATCCCTCCGCCACCCGCCCCTACACCGCCCGGCACCAGCAGCTCCCGCCGGTGCCGGCCCCTCCGGTGCAGCACGCGGCGCCCCACCCGCCCGTACGGCGAACGCGCCCGGGACCACCCCCGAAGGTGGCGGTCCCGGTGCTGGTGGTGGCGCTGATCTGTTTCGCGGTCGGAATCTGGGCCCTCACCCAGGTCTGACGGCTACCAGCCCTGCGGCGGCGGCTGGTGGCCCCCACCGGCCGGGTGACCGGCGGCCGGAGCGGGGGCTGACGCGCGGCGGCGGGCCAGCAGGGTCCAGACGCCCAGCCCGAGCACCAGCACGGAACCCGTGCCGATCCCGGCCGCGGCGACCACGGTCATCGGGCCGCTCTTCGCGGCCTGCTCGGCGTTCTGCCCCTTCCGGGCCACTTCCCGGTCCTGGTCGGTGACGCCAAAGACCCCGGCGTCACCCTCGTACGGCGATTCCTCGGGCTGGTTCTTCACCTGGACCGACAGCTCGAACGGGATCGGCTCGGCCCCGTAGGACTCCTTCAGCTTCGGGCTGAGGGAGACCGACAGGTAGTACCAGCCCGCGAAGCGCACGGCGCTGACCTGGGACGAGGAGTCGAACCGGTTGCGGTAGGCCACCGGCGGCAGTGGCCGCAGGGACGCGGACGCGGGGCTTCCGGAGTACGAGAGGGTGGCGTCGGAGACCGGCCCCTGGGCGGGGTTGGCCAGCGAGAGGGTGAGCGCGCTGCCCACGAAGTCGCTGCCGCCGCTCGTGCTGTTGGAGAGTCCGGCGGTGGCGTGGATCTGCTGACCCCAGTCCACCGGCACCCGGAAGAAGCGGGTCTGCCCCGGGGCGACCGTGTCCTGCCAGCGGCCGTTCTCCAGGCTGGTGGCCTCGGAGAACCCGGACCCGCCGGACCGCTTCTGCTGCTTCCCGGTCAGCGGCTTCGCCGAGGCCGAGGGCCAGCTCTCCGGCGCCTCGGTCGGCATGGACGTACCGCTCCTGAGCTTCGGCTCCTGGAGGAAACGCAGCTCCAGGTCCCAGGGCTCCGGGCTGGAGCCGGCCTTGCTCTCCCGCTCGACGAGAACGTCGTACGGGCCGCCCTCCTGGCAGGTGCTGCCGCCCTCCTCCACGGTCCGGGAGGCGTACGCGGTGATGGGACGGGCGTACTCGCCCGAACCGAAGTTCGCCCGCCCCGAGTCGCACTGGGTGTCGTCGGTCTCCCGGAGGCTGATGCTGATGCCGTCGCCGTAGGCGACCGCGCCGCTGTCGTCGGGCACCGCGACCGCCGAGACGTAGGCGGCGGAGACGTCGTCCAGCGTGACCCGGTAGTAGAGCTTCTCGCCCGGCTTGATCGTGCTGCGGTACGGAAGGCCCTCGTCCAGCGTGGACGCCTCGACGTTGGTCACCGCGCCCTGCACGTTCTTCGCCTCGGGGTCGAACGCGTACCTCCCGGGGCCCGCCGCGTGCGCCTGCCCCGGCAGGACCGCCACGGCGCACATCGCCGCGAGTGCCGCGGCCGTCACCCGGCCCCTGTTGCGCTGCCTGTTCACGCGCTTCCCCTCGTCGTCCTCACCCACCGGTACCCCTCGGCCGCCCGGCTGCCCGGCGACCCGGCCGCTCAGCCGAGGCGGCCACGGCTGCCGCGACGGCGGACGAGGAGGAACCCTCCGGCCGCGACGACCAGGGCGCCCGCCCCGGCCGCGGCCGCGATGCCGGTCCATCCTGCCCCGCCCGCACCGCCGCTGTCTCCGGCCCCAGCCGCATTGCCCCGCTTGTCCCCGTTCTTCCCCTCGCCCTCCCCCTCCCCCTCGCTCTCCCGGACCAGGACCGGCGCACCGTGCTCGAGGCCCGCCGGCTCGGCGCCGACCGGCAAACGGGCCGGGGTGAACAGCTCAGTGGAGCCGTAGGAGTACGTCCGCGCCCCCGACCCCACAGCGGAACGGCTCCCTCCGACAGGCGGAAGCGTTCGTCGTCCCGCTCGCAGCTCGAGCCGCCGGCGTTCGGACCGTAGCCGTCCGGCCCGCTGGAGCCGGCGGGCCGGCGCGTCGGCGTCCGGGGCGTCGCAGTAGCGGCCGTTGCCCGCCGCGGCGACGCACTCCGACTGCTCGCGGGCGGCACCCTTCACCTGAAAGCCGACGGTGTCGATCCGCAGCCCGACGCCGGCCCGGGCGAGCCGTTCGGCGACCCGACAGGGCTCCGGCGTACCGCAGTTGTCCTCGCCGTCGGAGATAAGCAGGATCGTCCGCGTACCGATCGCGCCACCGGCGGGCTCGGGCCGCTCCTGGGCGGCCCTGCGCGGGGACAGCCCGATGGGGGGGTGTCGCCCTTGGGCCGGACCCCGTCCACGGCCCGCTTGACGGCGTCCCGGTCGAGCGGCTCCACCGGCCGGACGAGCCGGGTGCCGGTGCAGCCGCTCGCCCGGTCCGCGACGTAGACCCGCAGTGTTCGACGGTGGTTCCGCGTCATCACCTGGCGCCCCCTCAGCCATGAAGCCCGAACCCGTCAGCCTCTTTGCTTCAGCAAGCTATCTATTTGCTTGAGTGAATTCAAGGGCGGTGCGTCACGGCCCCGCAACAGCGAGAGGGGCCGACGCGTCGGCGCCGGCCCCGGACAGCACGAAGCCCCGGCCGCTCAGCGACCGGGGCCCGTAACAGACTGTGTCGTCTCACACACCCGAACCTGCGGGCACGGAGTCGGTCGCCTCCGTCCACAGATCCTGCTCGGCGCGATCCGCCTGGATCTGGCGGTACACGAGGAGCCCGCCGATGGCGGCCAGTGCGACCAGGAGAAGCTTCTTCACCGCGCGACCTCGTCTTTCCTTGGCGTAAGGGCCTTATGTCGCCGACTATACACACCGGCCGATACCGATCGGTGACCTGCCCGGACCCCTGTGACACCCCCTCCACGGCGTCCGGAACGACCTCCCGACACCCTCTCCCCACCGCCCGCGAGGGCCTGTCCAGCCCGGTTGCACCATACGAGTGGTGTTAATCCGAAGATCGGCGCAGAGCGGGCGTCGCTCCCCGGAATCGCGGCCGGGATCCACATGATCGGAGAAGTCAGCAACCGGACCGTCCGAAAGCGAGGGGCCATGAGCACCTTCAAGCCCAAGAACCTCTGGACCGCCTTCATCACCGCCTTCTTCGCCCTCCTGGCGTCGCTGGGCCTCGCCACCGCCGCCGCGAGCACCGCGAACGCCACGAACGCCGCCGCGCAGCCGGGCACCACGACCCACGAGCACACGGGTGCCACCGCGGCAACCCCGATCGCTCCCTCGGTCCGATGGACCCTTCCGCGTGACCGGGCCCTTCCACCCACGATGAAGCAGCGCATCCGAGCCGAGGCCCACGGCGCTTCCCCGGCCACCCGCCATCTGTCGCTCGACCCCGCGGAGACCGCCCGCACAGCCGGCCAGAGCGGCTCCCACCACACAGCCCCGGAAGGCGACTCCCCGGCCCCGCCCCCCTGATCCCGGCGGCCCACCGCACTCCGGGGCCCCTGGTCCGGTTCACACCGGCCGGGGGCCTTTTCGTGTGCCCGGACCGCCGACGAGCGGCGCACGACGGGCCGGACGACCATGGAAGGACCCGGCGCCCCGCCGAAAGGACCCTTCGATGAGCTCTCGTGGCAGTACCTTCGCGGCCCTCGGCGCGGCCTCCGCGCTCCTCATGGTCACCGCCTGCGCGACGGCCACCTCGTCCGACACGGGGTCGAGCCCCGGCAGCGCCGTACCGGCGGCGGCGACGACCACCGACCCGGACGTGGGGGCCCCACCGGGCGCGGAGATCCTGGGCCGGGCCGCCCTCGGAGAGCCGTTCAAGCTGACCATCAGTTCCTCGGACGAGTCACAGCCCGAGGAGTTCGAGATCACCGTCGAGGACGTCACCTGCGGCGAACCGCTGGACCCGGGAGTCCTGGCGCACGACTCCCTGAGCGCACCGACAGAGCCCCCGACACCCGAGGACGGGAAGCAGTTCTGCGTGGTCCGCATGGAGGTGCTCAACGTGGGCAAGAGCGAGGCCAGATGGACCGCCGACGACACGGTCACCCTCAACGTCGACGACACCGCCTACAGCCAGACCCAGGACGACGCCCAACTCACGAGCGCCTACGAGGAGTACTGGTACGACCAGGGGAAGCCCCGGCCGTCGTTCGGCCTCAACCCGGCGAGCAAGGGCCCGGTCAACGCCGTCTTCCAGATCCCCACCGCCGACGAGCCCACCACCGTCTGGTTCGCGGCCGCCAGATGGCTGGAGCTCACCGGCCCCGAACCCGGCTACCTCGTCCGGCTCCAGCCCGCCGCCCAGAGCTGATCACTCCGCCCACGCGAAAGGCCCCCCACCGTCTCCGGTGAAGGGCCTTCGTGTCTGGTGGGGCTAACAGGATTTGAACCTGTGGCCTCATCCTTATCAGGGATGCGCTCTAACCAACTGAGCTATAGCCCCGCCGCGCTGTACTGCTCCGCGCTGACTTCTGAAGATTAGCGCACGTCGGGGCCAGTCCCAAAATCGATACCCGGCGCGCTACTCGTCCTCGGCCAGCGTGAGCTCCACGCCGCCCACGAAGCCCGCCGACAGGTTGTAGATGAAGGCGCCCAGCGTCGCCAGCGCGGTGGCCAGGACCACGTCGATCACGGCGATGACCGAGGTGAAGATGAGCACGCGCGGCAGCGACAGGAACGACTGCAGGTCGAAGCCGTTGCTCTCGTTCGAGCCGGTCGCCTCGCTGATCGTGCCGCCGACGGTCTCGAAGACGCCCATCGCGTCCATGACCATCCACAGCACCGCCGACGCCACCACCGTGCAGATGCCCAGCGCGATCGACAACAGGAAGCTGACCTTCATCACCGACCACGGATCGGCCTTGGCCACCCGCAGACGGGCCTTGCGGGTACGGGGCGTGGTCCGCGCCCCCGTGCGCGGCTTGCGCGTCGCCTGGGCGCCGCCCACGCCCTGTGCGCCCCCCAGCGTGCCGCCGCCCTGTCCGGGGCGCTGCTGGCCGCCCTGGGTACCGCCGCCGGGCGCCTGGTACGCCTGGGGCGGGTGGTACGGCCCCGACGGCCCCGGTGCGGGCTCACGCTCGCCGGGCAGGGGCCCGGTCGCGTAACCCTCGTACTGGGGCTGAGGTCCTCGTGTGTCCGTCACAGTGCCCCCTTGGGAGTCCGTGGCAGGGCCACGGGCACCGTTCGCTCCAGCTCCGGAAGCGGCCGAACCGGCGCCCGTGGCTCCACTCACGCTCTTACTCCTCGTGCTCCCCGGTCGAGGGCTCCGTGCCCTCGACAGTGCCCTCTGCCGTGGTTACGGCGTGGGCCTCGGCCGTATCGCCATCGGCATCATCGGTCCCGTCGACCTCTTCCGCCTCACGGCCGGCCTCGGCGTTGCGCGCGATGCCGACGACGGCGTCACGCTTGCCCAGATTGATCAGTTGGACGCCCATGGTGTCACGGCCCGTCTCCCTGACTTCATTGACTCGCGTACGAATCACACCACCGCCGAGCGTGATGGCGAGAATCTCGTCGGTCTCCTCGACCACCAGCGCACCGACGAGCGATCCGCGGTCCTCCACGATCTTGGCGGCCTTGATACCGAGGCCGCCGCGGCCCTGGACGCGGTACTCGTCGACGGGGGTCCGCTTCGCGTACCCGCCGTCGGTAGCGGTGAAGACGAACGTACCGGGCCGGACGACATTCATCGAGAGGAGTTCGTCGCCCTCGCGGAAACTCATGCCCTTCACACCCGAGGTGGCGCGGCCCATCGGGCGCAGCGCGTCGTCCGTCGCGGTGAACCGGATCGACTGGGCCTTCTTGCTGATGAGCAGCAGATCGTCCTCGGCCGAGACCAGCTCGGCGCCGATCAGCTCGTCGTCGCCGCCCTCCGGCATCTCGCGCAGGTTGATCGCGATGACACCGCCCGAGCGCGGGGAGTCGTAATCCTTGAGCGCGGTCTTCTTCACGAGACCGCCCTTCGTCGCCAGGATCAGGTAGGGCACGGCCTCGTAGTCGCGGATCGCGAGGATCTGGGCGATCTTCTCGTCCGGCTGGAAGGCCAGCAGGTTGGCGACGTGCTGGCCGCGCGCGTCCCGCCCCGCATCGGGGAGCTCGTACGCCTTGGCCCGGTAGACCCGGCCCTTGTTCGTGAAGAACAGCAGCCAGTGGTGGGTCGTCGAGACGAAGAAGTGGTCGACGATGTCGTCTTCCTTGAGCTTCGTCCCGCGCACGCCCTTGCCACCGCGCTTCTGCGAGCGGTAGTCGTCCGTCTTCGTGCGCTTCACATAGCCGCCGCGGGAGATCGTGACGACGATGTCCTCCTCGGCGATCAGGTCCTCGATGGACATGTCGCCCTCGAAGGGCACCAGCTTGGAGCGCCGGTCGTCGCCGAACTTCTCGACGATCGCCGCCAGCTCCTCGCTGACGATCTGGCGCTGCTTGGCCGGCGAGGCCAGGATCTCGTTGTACTCGTTGATCTTCGCCTGGAGCTCGTCGTGCTCGGCGGTGATCTTCTGGCGCTCCAGTGCGGCCAGCCGGCGCAGCTGCATCTCCAGGATCGCGTTGGCCTGGAGCTCGTCGATCTCCAGCAGGCCCATCAGGCCCTCACGCGCGATCTCCACCGTGTTCGAGCGGCGGATGAGGGCGATGACCTCGTCGATGGCGTCCAGGGCCTTGAGGAGGCCGCGCAGGATGTGTGCCCGCTCCTCGGCCTTGCGCAGCCGGAACTTCGTCCGCCGGACGATGACCTCGATCTGGTGCGTCACCCAGTGGCGGATGAACGCGTCGATCGACAGCGTGCGCGGCACCCCGTCGACGAGCGCCAGCATGTTGGCGCCGAAGTTCGTCTGGAGGTCGGTGTGCTTGTAGAGGTTGTTCAGGACGACCTTGGCGACCGCGTCCCGCTTGAGGACGACGACCAGGCGCTGCCCCGTACGGGAGGAGGTCTCGTCGCGGACGTCCGCGATGCCGCCGACCTTGCCGTCCTTGACCAGGTCGGCGATCTTCTGCGCGAGGTTGTCGGGGTTGGTCTGGTACGGAAGCTCCGTGACGACCAGGCACTGGCGGCCCTGGATCTCCTCGACCGCGACGACCGCGCGCATCGTGATCGAGCCACGGCCGGTGCGGTACGCCTCCTCAATGCCCTTGCGGCCCACGACCAGCGCGCCGGTGGGGAAGTCGGGGCCCTTGATGCGCTCGATCAGCGCGTCCTGGAGCTCCTCGTGCGAGGCCTCGGGGTTCTCCAGGTACCACTGGGCTCCGGCGGCGACCTCGCGGAGGTTGTGCGGCGGGATGTTGGTCGCCATGCCGACCGCGATCCCGGCGGAGCCGTTGACCAGCAGGTTCGGGAAGCGCGCCGGCAGGACCGTCGGCTCCTGGTTGCGGCCGTCGTAGTTGTCCTGGAAGTCGACGGTCTCCTCGTCGATGTCCCGGACCATCTCCATGGACAGCGGCATCATCTTGCACTCGGTGTACCGCATGGCGGCGGCCGGGTCGTTGCCCGGGGAACCGAAGTTGCCGTTGGAGTCCACCAGCGGCATCCGCATCGACCACGGCTGCGCGAGGCGCACCAGGGCGTCGTAGATGGAGGAGTCGCCGTGCGGGTGGTACGTACCCATGACGTCGCCGACGACGCGGGCACACTTGTAGAAGCCCTTCTCGGGGCGGTACCCGCCGTCGTACATCGCGTACAGCACCCGGCGGTGGACCGGCTTGAGGCCGTCCCGTACGTCGGGCAGCGCACGCGAGACGATGACGGACATCGCGTAGTCGAGATAGGAGCGCTGCATCTCCGTCTCGAGCTGGACGGGCTCGACACGCATCCCCACGCCGGGGATGGTGCCCTCCTCGTCGGGCGTCGCGGATTCAGGTGTCACAGGGGTGTTCTCGTCGGCCATTGCTGGTCAAAGTCCTTTCGAGCTGCGGCGTGGCTGGTGCGGCCGACTCAGATGTCGAGGAAGCGGACGTCCTTGGCGTTGCGCTGGATGAACGAGCGCCGCGCCTCGACGTCCTCACCCATGAGCACCGAGAACAGGTCGTCGGCCTGCGCCGCGTCGTCCAGCGTGACCTGGCCGAGGACCCGGTGGTCGACGTCCATGGTCGTGACGCGCAGCTCCTCGGCGTTCATCTCGCCGAGACCCTTGAAGCGCTGGATCGAGTCTTCCTTGATCCGCTTGCCGTTCTGCTTGCCGAGCGCCACCAGGGCGTCGCGCTCCCGGTCCGAGTACGCGTACTCGAAGTCGTCCCGGCCCCACTTGATCTTGTAGAGCGGCGGGCGCGAGAGGTAGACGTGCCCGGCCTCGACCAGCGGCTTCATGAAGCGGAAGAGGAAGGTCAGCAGCAGGGTGTTGATGTGCTGGCCGTCGACGTCGGCGTCCGCCATCAGGATGATCTTGTGATACCGGAGCTTCTCGATGTCGAAGTCCTCGTGGACCCCGGTGCCGAACGCCGAGATCAGCGCCTGGACCTCGGTGTTCTGGAGGATCTTGTCGACCCGGGCCTTCTCGACGTTCAGGATCTTGCCGCGGATGGGCAGGATCGCCTGGTACATCGGGTTGCGGCCGGACTTCGCCGAACCGCCGGCGGAGTCACCCTCGACGATGAAGATCTCGCACTTGGTGGGGTCGTTCGACTGGCAGTCGCTGAGCTTGCCCGGCAGCGAGGCGCTCTCCAGGAGCCCCTTGCGCCGCGTCAGGTCACGCGCCTTGCGGGCCGCCACACGGGCGGTCGAGGCGGCGATGCCCTTGCGGATGATGTCGGCGGCCTCGTTGGGGTTCCGGTCGAACCAGTCCGTCAGCTGCTCGTGGACGACCTTCTGCACGAAGGTCTTGGCCTCCGTGTTGCCCAGCTTGGTCTTCGTCTGGCCCTCGAACTGCGGCTCGCCCAGCTTCACCGAGATGATCGCGGTCAGACCCTCGCGGACGTCCTCACCCGTGAGGTTGTCGTCCTTGTCGCGCAGCAGCTTCTTGTCCCGCGCGTACCGGTTGACCAGCGAGGTCAGCGCGGCACGGAAGCCCTCCTCGTGCGTACCGCCCTCGTGCGTGTGGATCGCGTTGGCGAAGGAGTAGACCCCCTCGGTGTACTGCGTGTTCCACTGCATGGCGATCTCGACCGACAGGAGCCGGTCCTTGTCCTCGGCGTCGATGTCGATCACCGACTGGTGGATGACGTCGCCCTTGCGGGAGTTGAGGTACTTCACGAAATCGACGATGCCGTTTTCGTAGTGGTACGTGACCGAGCGGGCGGTCTCCTCCTCGGCGGGCTCGGCCGCGTCCACGCTGTCCGCGCCCGCCGTCGCCTTCGCCGACTCGCGCTCGTCGGTCAGCTTGAGGGTGAGGCCCTTGTTGAGGAACGCCATCTCCTGGAAGCGGCGCGAGAGGGTCTCGAAGCTGTACTCGGTGGTCTCGAAGATGTCCCCGTCGGCCCAGAAGGTGACCGTCGTGCCGGTCTCCTCGGTGGCCTCCTGCTTCGCCAGCGGGGCGGTCGGGACGCCGAGCTTGTAGTCCTGGGTCCAGCGGTAGCCGTCACGCTTGACCTCGACGGCGACCCGGGTGGACAGGGCGTTGACGACGGAGACGCCCACGCCGTGCAGACCGCCGGAGACGGCGTAGCCGCCACCGCCGAACTTGCCGCCCGCGTGCAGCACGGTCAGCACGACCTCGACGGCCGGCTTCCCTTCGGACGGCACGATGTCGACCGGGATACCGCGGCCGTTGTCGATCACGCGCACCCCGCCGTCGGGGAGGATCGTGACGTCGATGGTGTCCGCGTGACCCGCCATCGCCTCGTCGACGGAGTTGTCGACGACCTCCTGCACGAGGTGGTGCAGGCCGCGCTCACCGGTCGAGCCGATGTACATGCCAGGTCGCTTGCGGACCGCGTCCAGCCCTTCCAGCACGGTGATCGCGCTGGCGTCGTACGAGGTGGCGGGCGTCTCGCCCGGCTCACCGGCGGTGGACGGAATGTTCTCGTTGGGGTTGCCGGAATCGGCCACGAAGCGCCCTTTCTGGCACAGCACAGGCCGTTCTCCGGACAGGCGGGAGCGGCTGCGTCGTTCGGCTTGTATCGACGACTCCCGCCTCAGCGGCGGGATTACTCACCAGTCTACCGGTAGCGCTGACATGAATGGGGGTTTGCCGGTACCTGAGTACGCATGTGCCGCCCTGAATGAGCGGCTGACGACTCCCCATATTCGGGAAGGGGCTCCAAGAGGCCCTGAAGGGCTTTGAGCGCTTCGGCCTGTCAACCCACCGCTACGGTGAGGGACGCTCCGGCCGTACCGTCCGGTTTCCTCCCGCGCGAACCCTGACGAACCCACCCACGAGCTCGCCCGGTACACGACAATTTTACGCCGAAAGTGCAGCTCAGGGTTGCCATCGACGCAGCCGTGCGACCACCTACGCCTCTCGGCCCGGCGGCGCGACTCCCTTCCGGCCGACGCCCCTCAGCTCATCCGCCGGCTCATCCGTAGGTGTCGCCCGGGCCCTTGCTGCCGGGGGCCCGCAACGGCCCGTACCGGCGCTCCGGGCCCCCCGGCCCGACCACCTTGATCATCCGTACGGTGCCCTGCCCCAGATCCGCGTTCAGCCGGGCCACCAGCTGCGGGGCCAGCAGCCGCAGCTGCGTCGCCCACGCCGTCGAGTCACAGCTCACCGTCAGCACCCGGGCGGCCGGATCATCGTCGTACCGCAGCGGGACGCAGTGCTTCGCCAGATCGTCGCCGACGATCTGCGGCCACCGGCCCATCACCCCGCCGACCGCCGCGGGCGTCTCCCAGCCCCGCTCGGTGATCAGCCGGCTGATCGCGGAACCCAGCATCTGCGGATCCCGGCCGTCGGACCTGGCTCCCGAGCGCAGCCCGCCACCCCGCCGGGCCTGCTTCTTCTGCTGCGCCGCCGCACCCCGCGCCCTGGCCTGCTCCTTCGCGGCCCGCAACGCGACCCGGGCCAGATCGACCCCGGACACCTCCGGCGGCTTCGGACCCGCGGCCTCCGGCGCACCGCCGACCGCGCCCGCCTCGCCCGGCTGCTCGTCCCGGCCGGTCATACGCGCTCCACCTCGCCCGCGGACACCGCGTACCGCGTCCCCGCCAGCACACCCGGCACGTCCTCCGCCACCGCGGCCGTCACCAGCACCTGCTCGCCGGGGGCCACCAGCTCCGCCAGCCGCTCCCGGCGGCGGGCGTCCAGCTCGGCGAAGACATCGTCCAGCACCAGCACCGGCTCGTTGCCCTCGGAGCGCAGCAGCTCGTAACTGGCGAGCCGCAGCGCCAGCGCGTAACTCCAGGACTCGCCATGACTCGCGTACCCCTTGGCCGGCATTCCGCGCAGACCCAGCAGCAGATCGTCGCGGTGCGGGCCGACCAGCGTCACTCCCCGTTCGATCTCCTGCTTCCGGACCCCCGCGAGCGCCGCGATCAGCTGCTCGTACAGCTCGTCGCGGGTGCGCTCGGGACCCACGTCCTCGCCGACCGAACTGCGGTACTCCAGCGCCACCGGACCGCCGCCCGGCGCCACGTCCCCGTACGCCTTGTCGGCCAGCGGCTGGAGCGTGGCGATCAGATCGAGGCGCTGCGCGAGCAGCTCGGCGCCCACCCGGCCCAGGTGCTGGTCCCAGACGTCCAAGGTGGACAGATCCATCGAGCGGCCGCCGTGCCGCCGGGCCATCGCCGCGGACTTCAGCAGGGTGTTGCGCTGCTTGAGCACCCGTTCGTAGTCGGAACGGACCCCGGCCATCCGGGGCGAACGCGCGGTGACCAGCTCGTCCAGGAACCGCCGCCGCTCGCCGGGGTCGCCCTTGACCAGCGCCAGGTCCTCCGGGGCGAACAGCACGGTCCGTACGATGCCGAGCACGTCACGGGGTCTGACCTGCGAGGACCTGTTGATACGGGCCCGGTTCGCCCGGCCCGGGTTCAGCTCCAGCTCGACCAGCTGCGAGCGCTCGCCCTGGGTCACCGCCGCCCGGATCACCGCACGCTCCGCGCCCATGCGCACGAGCGGGGCGTCCGAGGAGACGCGGTGGCTGCCGAGGGTGGCGAGATAGCCGACGGCCTCGACGAGATTGGTCTTGCCCTGCCCGTTGGGCCCCACGAAAGCGGTGATGCCCGGGTCGAGAGGGACCTCGACCCGGGCGTACGAGCGGAAGTCGGCGAGCGAGAGGTGCGTGACGTGCATGGTGGCCGACCTCTCCCGACAGTGCTTCGCAGGTTGTTGTGTGCCGGCGCGCGGCCGGCGGACCGATCAGTTCTCGGTCTTGGACTCGACCGCGTGGCCGCCGAACTGGTTGCGCAGCGCGGCGATCATCTTCATCTGCGGCGAGTCGTCCTGACGCGAGGCGAACCGCGCGAACAGCGACGCCGTGATCGCGGGCAGGGGCACCGCGTTGTCGATCGCGGCCTCGACCGTCCAGCGGCCCTCGCCCGAGTCGGCGGCGAAGCCCCGGAGCTTGTCCAGGTGCTCGTCGTCGTCCAGCGCGTTGACCGCGAGGTCGAGCAGCCAGGAACGGATGACCGTGCCCTCCTGCCAGGAGCGGAAGACCTCGCGCACATCGGTGACGGAGTCGACCTTCTCCAGCAGCTCCCAGCCCTCGGCGTAGGCCTGCATCATGGCGTACTCGATGCCGTTGTGGACCATCTTCGCGAAGTGGCCGGCTCCGACCTTGCCCGCGTGGACGGAGCCGAAGTCGCCCTCGGGCTTCAGCGCGTCGAAGATCGGCTGGACCTTCGCCACGTTCTCCTGGCTGCCGCCGTACATCAGGGCGTAGCCGTTCTCCAGGCCCCAGACACCGCCGGAGACACCGCAGTCGACGAAGCCGATCTCCTTGACGCCCAGCTCGGCGGCGTGCTTCTCGTCGTCGGTCCAGCGCGAGTTGCCGCCGTCGACGACGACGTCGCCGGGCGAGAGCAGCGAGGCCAGCTCGTCGATCGTGGACTGGGTCGCGGCACCGGCCGGGACCATGACCCAGACGACCCGCGGGCCCTTCAGCTTGCCCACAAGCTCTTCGAGACTGTGGACATCGGCGACATCCGGGTTGCGGTCGTAACCGATGACGGTGTGGCCTGCGCGGCGGATGCGCTCGCGCATGTTGCCGCCCATCTTGCCGAGGCCGACGAGACCGAGCTCCATCAGAGATTCCTTAAGCGTCGTGGCGATAAGCGTCGGGGCGTTTGCACCCACGACCGAGCCTACGCCCGGCCGGGGACAGCGCGGCGGGCCCGCTCCGCGCCGAGCGGGCCCGCCGGAAACTGCCGCGGAAAACGTCCCCCCAATGGGCGGGGGACGCGGGATCAGCCGGAGAGGCGCACCGGCATGATCAGGTACTTGTACGTGTCGTCCGCCTCGGCGTCGACGGCCGGGCGGCCGCTGAGCAGGGCGGGCTTGGTGGACGTGGTGAACGAGAGCTGGGCGACCGGGGAGTCGATCGCGCTCAGCCCGTCCAGCAGGAACGTCGGGTTGAAGGCGATCGAGATGTCGTCGCCCTCCAGCACCGCGTCGACCCTCTCCACAGCCTGTGCGTCGTCGCTGGAACCGGCCTCCAGGATGAGGACGCCCTGCTCGAAGCTGAGCCGTACGGGGGTGTTGCGCTCGGCGACCAGGGCCACGCGCTTGACGGCCTCGACGAAGGGGGCCGTCTCGATCACCGCGACGGAGTTGAACTCGGTCGGGAACAGCGTGCGGTACTTCGGCAGGTCGCCTTCGAGCAGCCGCGTGGTCGTGCGGCGTCCGGCGCCCTCGAAACCGATCAGGCCCTCGCCCGCGCCGGAGCCGGAGAGCGCCAGGGTGACCGTGTCGCCGCTGGTGAGCGCCTTGGCGGTGTCCAGGAGCGTCTTGGCGGGCACCAGGGCGACCGCAGAGGCGTCCGCGTTCTCCGGCTTCCACAGGAACTCGCGGACCGCGAAGCGGTAGCGGTCGGTGGAGGCGAGGGTGACCGTGTCGCCCTCGATCTCGATCCGCACACCGGTCAGCACGGGCAGCGTGTCGTCGCGGCCGGCGGCGATGGCGACCTGGGCGGCGGCCGAGGCGAAGACCTCACCGGGGACGGTGCCCGTGGCGGTCGGCATCTGCGGCAGCGCGGGGTACTCCTCCACAGGCAGTGTGTGGAGGGTGAAGCGGGAGGAGCCGCAGACGACCGTGGCCCGCACACCGTCGGTGGAGATCTCCACCGGGCGGTTGGGGAGGGCGCGGCAGATGTCGGCGAGCAGCCGGCCGGAGACGAGCACCGTCCCGTCCTCGTCGATCTCCGCGTCGACGGAGACCCGTGCGGAGACCTCGTAGTCGAAGCTGGAGAAGCTGAGAGCTCCGTCCTCGGCCTTCAGCAGAAGGCCCGCGAGAACGGGCGCCGGCGGACGGGCCGGGAGGCTGCGGGCCACCCAGGCCACCGCCTCCGCGAGTACATCGCGCTCCACCCGGATCTTCACCGGAACCGCCTCCTGCTGTTGCTCGCTCGCCCTGCTGGCCTTCGTCGTCTGGACCGGAGTCCGCTGCCGAGGCGGCGGAGGCTCCGGGGTCCAGTCTGACGTACGGCACCGACAGCCGTTGCTGCTCGGGGTCAAGTCGGTCCAAGAGCTTCGCGGCGGTCGACGGTCGAGTTGTACACAGGCCCCACTTCGAAGCGGATTCCTGGCTAACTCTGGGTGGTAGTAGTAGTAGGCCTTGTGGATACCGTGGATAACGTCGTTTGCGCAGGTCAGCGACTGTTTTTTGTCCACCGGTCCTGTGGGTGGCACCCGTGGACAACCCGGGCCTTCTGTGGACGGACGGAAGTTCTGCACACCCGATGCACAGGAGGGGGCCACTTCTCCCCAGAGCTGTCCCCAGCTTTACCCCTGTTCCCCACAGCCCAACCCAGCACCTTGGTGTGACGCCTTTCACTCCGGGCGGTGAGAGCGTGTGTTGCGTTGCCGAACAGTGGACAGGGGTGTGGAGAAGCAGGGCATGGCTGGGGACAACACCGTCCTGCCTGTGGGCAGCCGGTGGACAACATCGACGGCCCCCTGTGGACGGAGATTCTGTCCACAGGCTGTGGATCATCGTTGGCCACAATTCCCCAACCACATGACCTGGCCTGATGGAGTATCGGCAGCGCACCCTGTGGACGCAATATGGACAACTTCCCAGTCCCCAGGCTGTGGACGGAAGATTTCCCGCATATCTGTGGAGAAGGGCCTCTGAGCTGCCCGTATTCGAACAGCCCTGGTGCGGAGGAGACCGCTGCGACGACTCCCGGCCCCCTCAGGAACGGCGAAAGGCGCCTCGCACGGACCGTGGGAGGTCCGTGCGAGGCGCCTTTCGAGGCCTTGAGAGGTCTTCGTCAGCCGTTCTTGATGCGGTTGGTCAGCTCGGTGACCTGGTTGTAGATGGAGCGGCGCTCCGCCATCAGCGCCCGGATCTTCCGGTCCGCGTGCATCACCGTCGTGTGGTCGCGGCCGCCGAACTGCGCGCCGATCTTCGGCAACGAGAGGTCGGTCAGCTCGCGGCACAGATACATGGCGATCTGGCGTGCCGTCACCAGGACCCGGCTGCGCGAGGATCCGCAGAGGTCGTCCACGGTGAGCCCGAAGTAGTCCGCGGTGGCCGCCATGATGGCCGGCGCCGTGATCTCGGGGGCCGACTCCTCGCCGCCCGGGATCAGGTCCTTGAGGACGATCTCGGTCAGCCCGAGGTCCACCGGCTGCCGGTTCAGCGAGGCGAAGGCGGTCACCCGGATCAGGGCGCCCTCCAGCTCACGGATGTTGCGCGAGATCCGCGAGGCGATGAACTCCAGTACCTCCGGCGGGGCGTTGAGCTGCTCCTGCACCGCCTTCTTACGGAGGATCGCGATCCGGGTCTCCAGCTCGGGCGGCTGGACATCGGTCGTCAGACCCCACTCGAAGCGGTTGCGCAGGCGGTCCTCCAGCGTCACCAGCTGCTTGGGCGGCCGGTCCGAGGAGAGCACGATCTGTTTGTTCGCGTTGTGCAGCGTATTGAAGGTGTGGAAGAACTCCTCCTGCGTCGACTCCTTGCTCGCCAGGAACTGGATGTCGTCGACCAGCAGGATGTCCACGTCGCGGTAGCGCTTGCGGAAGGTGTCGCCCTTCCCGTCGCGGATCGAGTTGATGAACTCGTTGGTGAACTCCTCCGAGCTCACGTACCGCACCCGGGTCCCCGGGTAGAGGCTCCGCGCGTAGTGCCCGATCGCGTGCAGCAGGTGGGTCTTGCCGAGCCCCGACTCCCCGTAGATGAACAGGGGGTTGTACGCCTTCGCGGGCGCCTCGGCGACGGCCACGGCCGCGGCGTGCGCGAAGCGGTTGGACGCCCCGATGACGAAGGTGTCGAAGAGGTACTTCGGGTTCAGCCGGGCGTGCGGCTCGCCGGGACCCGGCGCGGGGGCCGGCTGGGCGCCCATCGGACCGGGGACCGAGCCGCCGGTGCGCCCGGGGCCGTGGCCCGGACCGGTCTGGCGGTGCTGCGGCTGCTGCTGGTCCTGCCGGTCGGGGCGCTGCTGCTCGTACCCCTGGTGCTCGGGCGGCTGCGACCGGTAGTCGTGGCCCGGCTGCTGCGGGCGCCCGGTGCCGTAGGGCTCGCGCCACTGCTCGGCGGGCTGCTCCCGGTACTGCTCGGCGGGTTGCTCCCGGTACTGCTCGCTCTCCCGGTACGCGTCGCTCTCGCGGTACGGCTCACCGGCCGGCTGCTCGCGGTCCTGGTAGCCGCTGTGCCGCGGCTGCTGCCAGGAGAGGTCTTCCTGGGTACGCGGCCAGGCGCCGGGCTCCGGGCGCTGCTGCTGGTAGTCGGGGTAGGCCGGCCGGGCCGTCGGCATGCCGTCGTCGGAGGGCCGGTGACCGTATCCGTCGTACGTGTCGCCCCGGGGAGCGTCGTCGCGCGGCTGCGCCGGGTAGCGGTGGTCCTGCTGGCTCCCGTGCGACTGGCGCATCGGGGGCGCCGGCGGGGCGGGCGGTTCGCCCGCGGAGTCGTCGACGGTGATCGCGATCCGGATGGGGCGGCCGCACTCCCGGGTCAGCGACTCACTGATCAGCGGCGCGAGCCGGCCCTCCAGGACGCGCTTGCCCCATTCATTGGGGACGGCCAGCAGTGCGGTGTCGGCGACGAGTGCCAGCGGCTGGCAGCGCTCGATCCACTGCTTGTCCTTCGGCTCGATGCCCTGCTGGCCCTCCCCGAGGAGTTGTTCCAGCACTCGTGGCCACACTGCGGCAAGATCGGCAGGTACGTCAGCCACAAGGCACGCTCTCTCGCATGTCCCACGAATGTGTGGTTCTCGGGACGGGATGGGTCGGGTCGGGTGAGCCCGGCAGTCGGGAAGGAAAAGAACCGGAGTTCAGCCACGGTAGTCAGGCCGACCCGCGCGGTTCAAGTTGTTGTCCACAGGCTGTGCACAATGGGGGGTCGCGCGGAGCTGGTTTGACCGGATGGCGTAGCCGCGCGTACCGTGACCAGGTCGAGTTGTCGATGGCTGCTGCCGCCTGCCTCCGATGGGCAAAGATCACGATCTGTGATTGTGAAGCGGTGCACTAAGGCGTTTACGCGAGTTCCTCGTGGGCGCACGGTGACAGCCAGGCGATGTCCCGCCAAGACACGAATCATTTCTGGAGCCCCCGAGTGAGCAAGCGCACCTTCCAGCCGAACAACCGCCGTCGCGCCAAGACCCACGGCTTCCGTCTGCGCATGCGTACCCGTGCCGGCCGTGCGATCCTCGCGAACCGCCGCGGCAAGGGCCGCAGCAGCCTGTCCGCCTGATCGCTCACAGGTCCATGACGTGCTGCCTACCGAGAATCGGCTGAGGCGGCGCGAGGACTTCGCGACCGCGGTACGACGAGGACGTCGAGCCGGACGTCCGCTGCTCGTCGTCCATCTACGCAGCGGTGAAACGGACCCGCACGTGACGGGGGAGACTGTTCCCCCGCCGCGTGCGGGTTTCGTTGTCAGCAAGGCCGTGGGGGGTGCCGTCGTCCGGACCGCGGTGAAGCGGAAGCTTCGCCACCTGGTCCGCGACCGGCTGGCTCAGCTGCCCCCCGGTAGCCTTGTTGTCGTACGGGCGCTGCCCGGTGCGGGCGACGCCGACCATGCACAGCTGGCCCGAGACCTGGACGCCGCTCTTCAGCGGCTGCTGGGAGGGGGCGCGCGATGAAGTACCCGCTGCTTGCTCTCATCAAGCTGTACCAGTGGACGATCAGTCCACTCCTCGGGCCTGTCTGCCGCTATTACCCGTCGTGTTCCCACTATGGATATACGTCGATCGACAGGCACGGTGCCATCAAGGGAACGGCGCTGACCGCTTGGCGCATCCTGCGGTGCAATCCGTGGTCACCCGGTGGCGTGGATCATGTTCCGCCTCGTAAGCGTCCGCGGTGGCACGAGCTGCTGCGCAACGCCCTGCGCGGCGAAAAGGGCGGGGAGTCCGCCGCTGATGTGCCGTCCGGGGGGTCGGTCTCCGAACCTCCGAGCCCGGCCGCAGAGACCTCGCCCAATGCTCAAGGAGCCTGATTAGTGGACACGATTGCCAGTCTGTTCAGCTTTATCACCACACCTGTCTCATGGATCATCGTCCAGTTCCACAAGGTCTACGGAGCGCTCTTCGGCGATGACTCCGGATGGGCCTGGGGTCTGTCGATCGTCTCCCTGGTGGTGCTGATCCGGATCTGCCTGATCCCGCTCTTCGTGAAGCAGATCAAGTCGACCCGCAACATGCAGGTGCTCCAGCCGAAGATGAAGGCGATCCAGGAGCGCTACAAGAACGACAAGCAGCGTCAGTCCGAAGAGATGATGAAGCTGTACAAGGAGACGGGTACCAACCCGCTCTCCTCGTGCCTTCCCATCCTGGCGCAGTCTCCGTTCTTCTTCGCCCTGTATCACGTGCTGTCGTCCATCGCCTCGGGCAAGAAGATCGGTGCGATCAACCAGGAGCTGCTGGACAGCGCGCGTCAGGCGCACATCTTCGGCGCCCCGCTGGCCGCGAAGTTCACGGACAGCGTCGAGAAGGTCACCTCGCTCGACGCCTCTCTGACCGACGTCCGGATCGTCACCGCGATCATGATCGTGCTGATGTCGGCCTCGCAGTTCTTCACCCAGCGCCAGCTGATGACGAAGAACGTCGACCTGACGGTGAAGACCCCGTACATGCAGCAGCAGAAGATGCTGATGTACATCTTCCCGGTCATCTTCGCCGTGATGGGCATCAACTTCCCCGTCGGTGTCCTCGTCTACTGGCTGACCACCAACGTCTGGACCATGGGTCAGCAGATGTACGTGATCAACCAGAACCCGACCCCGGGCAGCAAGGCGCAGGACGCCTACCTCCAGCGCGTGCTCAAGAGCGTGACCTCCCACGGCGAGGTGCGTGGCCGTACCCGGCGCAAGATGGTCAAGGCGATCGTCGCCAAGGGATCCGACCGCAACGACATCGAGCGCAAGTTCATCACCGGTCTCGGCAAGCTGGGCCTCGCGGCCCAGGAGGACGGCACGGTGGCGAAGAGCGAGACAGCCGCGGCCGACGCCGAGGGCGGCCAGGCGCACAAGCGCCAGCAGCCCAAGCGGCAGACCAAGGCGAAGCGCCAGACGGCCGGTCACGCGACGGCGGGGGCCAAGGGCACGGAGTCCGAGGCCGCCGGTTCCAAGACCTCGCTCGAGAAGCAGGACGCACCGCAGGACAGCAAGCCGAAGTCGGCGGGCAAGCCCGCCTCCGGCTCCTCACGCCAAGCCAAGTCCGGACAGCGCAAGGGTCCGCAGCGGCCCAAGCACCCGTCCAAGAAGTAAGAAGGAGTCCATCCGTGACGGAAGGCACCACCTCCACGGCCGCCGCTGAGGCGGGCAGCGACACCCTGACCCGCCTGGAGCAGGAGGGCGAGATCGCGGCCGACTATCTCGAGGGACTGCTCGACATCGCCGACCTCGACGGCGACATCGACATGGACGTCGAGGCGGACCGGGCCGCGGTGTCGATCATCAGCGAATCGCCGCGTGATCTCCAGAAGCTCGTGGGCCGCGATGGTGAGGTCCTGGAGGCGCTCCAGGAGCTGACGCGGCTGGCCGTCCACCGGGAGACCGGTGACCGCAGCCGTCTGATGCTGGACATCGGCGGCTTCCGGGCCAAGAAGCGCGCGGTTCTCGCGGAACTGGGTGCCAAGGCCGCGAACGAGGTCAAGAGCACGGGCGAGCCGGTGAAGCTGGACCCGATGACGCCGTTCGAGCGCAAGGTCGTGCACGACGCGATCGCCGCGGCCGGTCTCCGGAGCGAGTCGGAGGGCGAGGAGCCGCAGCGCTTCGTCGTCGTTCTCCCGGCCTGACCGGATCCTTGTACTGTCGGCCCCGTCTGTACGCAGACGGGGCCGATCTTTGTCAGCCTGATAGTCAGCCACCCACAGTGCGCTAGTGCGGTATGGAAGGACGGTCCCCGTGACGGAGGCAGCAGAGCTCCCCCAGGCACCCGCGGAGGCGCGGGAGGTGTTCGGAGAGCTCTTCCCGGAGGCTGTCCGGTACGCGGAGCTTCTTGCGGATGCCGGGGTCAAGCGCGGCCTGATCGGCCCGCGTGAGGTCCCCCGGCTGTGGGAGCGGCACCTGCTGAACTGCGCGGTGCTCGCCGAGGTCGTGCCCGAGGGTGTCACCGTCTGCGATGTGGGCTCGGGCGCGGGTCTGCCCGGTATTCCGCTGGCCCTGGTACGCCCCGACCTCAAGATCACTCTGCTGGAGCCGCTGCTCCGGCGGACGAACTTCCTCCAGGAGGTCGTCGAGCTGCTGGGCCTGGACCACGTGACGGTCGTACGCGGCCGGGCCGAGGAGGTCCTCGGGACGCTGCAGCCCGTTCAGGTGGTGACCGCGCGTGCCGTGGCGCCGCTGGACCGGCTGGCGGGCTGGGGCGTTCCCCTGCTGAAGCCATACGGGGAGATGCTCGCGCTCAAGGGGGACACCGCGGAGGAGGAGATCGCCGGCGCCAGGGCCGCGCTGAGCAAGCTCGGTGTGGTGGAGACCGAGGTGCTCCATGTCGGTGAGGGCGTGGTCGATCCGCTCTCCACGGTGGTCCGTGTTGTGGTGGGCGAGAGCCCGGGCGGTGTGAGGTTCGCCGCAAAGAGGGCCAAGGCCGCTCGCACGGGGCGTACGCGCAGGCGTCGCTGAGGCGGCGACGCGAAGCGGCGTCGCCATCCGGTCGAGCGCTCCGGACGGTCGGCGTGCGGAGTGTCGTGGCCTGGTAGTTGCTCTGCAGGGGCATCGTGTTTCACGTGAAACGTCGCTCTCTGCTGCAGGGAATCATCAGCCGCGGTCGTGCGGCTGCCACGCCGCGCGACCGCAAGCCCGGACGGGTGGCCGAGTTGTCCACACGCACGGATTCATCCACAGAACAGCGGGCCTCGCTGGTTCACGACCCCGAAAGCATGGCAGGCTCTGTTCATTGCGAGCCTGAAGTCGAGGAGAGTGAATCCTTGCGGTCCGACGCCAACATCGCGGGACCGATGACCGACCCGGTCCCCGGTCCCCGAACCGAGTCCGTGGGTGAGGGTGTTTCACGTGAAACACCGCCGCCGATGGACGACACACCCATCGGCCGTGCCGCTCAGCTGGCGGTCGAGGCCCTTGGCCGCGCCGGCGAAGGGCTGCCCCGTCCTGACCGCACCCGCGTCATGGTGGTGGCCAACCAGAAGGGCGGGGTCGGTAAGACGACCACGACGGTCAACCTTGCCGCTTCCCTGGCCCTGCACGGTGCGCGCGTTCTGGTGGTCGACCTCGACCCGCAGGGCAACGCCTCCACGGCTCTGGGCATCGACCACCACGCCGATGTCCCCTCGATCTACGACGTCCTGGTGGACAGCCGCCCTCTCTCCGAGGTGGTCCAGCCCGTGCCGGACGTCGAGGGTCTCTTCTGTGCCCCCGCGACCATCGATCTCGCCGGTGCGGAGATCGAGCTGGTCTCGCTGGTGGCACGGGAGAGCCGGCTTCAGCGGGCGATCCAGGCGTACGAGCAGCCGCTGGACTACATCCTCATCGACTGCCCGCCCTCGCTGGGACTGCTGACGGTGAACGCGCTGGTGGCCGGTGCCGAGGTGCTGATCCCCATCCAGTGCGAGTACTACGCGCTGGAAGGCCTGGGACAGCTCCTGCGGAACGTCGATCTGGTGCGGGGTCATCTCAATCCGGAGCTGCATGTCTCGACGATCCTGCTGACGATGTACGACGGCCGGACGAGGCTCGCCTCCCAGGTCGCCGAGGAGGTTCGTACCCACTTCGGCAAGGAAGTGCTGCGGACGAGCATCCCGCGGTCGGTGCGTATCTCGGAGGCGCCGAGCTACGGGCAGACCGTGCTGACCTACGACCCGGGGTCCAGCGGCTCGCTCTCGTATCTCGAAGCGGCCCGGGAGATCGCCCTGCGGGGCGTCGGCGTGCACTACGAGGCTCAGCACGCGCACACGAGCATTCAGAACAGTCAGCAGAACGCGGAGGGCCTTCAGTGAGTGAGCGTCGTAGAGGACTGGGGCGTGGGCTCGGTGCGCTGATCCCCGCCGCTCCTCAGGAGAAGCAGGTACAGACGCCCGGAAGTGGCGCGGCGTCCGGCACGGGTCCGGTGCTGACGGCGGAGCGCGGGGTGGCCGCCGCGAAGGTGACCGCGCTGCCGTCCTCCCCGGTGGTGCCGGAGCCGGCGTCCGCCCCGGAGGACCGGTCCGAGCAGGGCGTCGGGACGTCCGGTGCGTACTTCGCCGAGCTCCCGATCGGGGCGATCACCCCGAACCCGCGTCAACCCCGTGAGGTGTTCGACGAGGACGCACTGGCCGAGCTGGTCGTCTCCATCAAGGAGGTCGGCCTTCTCCAGCCGGTCGTCGTCCGCAAGGTGAGCCCGGACAGCTATGAGCTCATCATGGGTGAGCGTCGGTGGAGGGCCTGCCGTGAAGCGGGCCTGGAGCGGATTCCCACGATCGTCCGCGCCACGGACGACGAGAAGCTGCTGCTGGACGCGCTGCTGGAGAACCTCCACCGGGCTCAGCTGAACCCGCTGGAAGAGGCGGCTGCGTATGACCAGCTGCTCAAGGACTTCAAGTGCACTCATGACCAGCTGGCCGACCGGATCGGCCGCTCCCGTCCGCAGGTGTCGAACACGCTGAGGCTTCTGCGACTGTCTCCGCCGGTGCAGCGCCGGGTGGCCGCGGGGGTTCTGTCCGCGGGCCATGCCCGGGCCCTGCTGTCCGTGGACGACTCCGAGGAGCAGGACCGGCTGGCCCACCGGATCGTGGCCGAGGGGCTGTCGGTGCGGGCGGTCGAGGAGATCGTGACACTGATGGGCTCGCGCCCCACGAGCTCTCCGAAGTCCAAGGGGCCGAGGGCCGGCGGCCGTCTCTCCCCTGCCCTGGCCGACCTGGCGACGCGTCTGTCCGACCGCTTCGAGACCCGGGTGAAGGTCGACCTGGGGCAGAAGAAGGGCAAGATCGTCGTCGAGTTCGCCTCGATGGAGGATCTGGACCGCATTCTCGGCAGCCTCGCTCCGGGCGAGGGCCGGGTGCTGGAGCGCCGACTCGCCGAGGCGTCCGAGGACGACGCCGAGGGCTGAGCCTCAGGGGTTCATCGAAGGGCGGGCCGTGTGCCGGTGGATACCGGAACACGGCCCGCCCTTTGCCCTCTCTCGGTATCCGCATCACCTCTGGGTGGATACGATGCGTTCTGGGACGGCGCATTCACGGTGATCGACCTCAGAGGAGGGCGGAGGCCTTGCGAAGAGTGAGCCGCAGTCGGCTCGTCACGGTCGGTCTCGGCCTGGGCGCCGTCGGGGGATTCGTCGGCAGCCTGTTCCACGAACGGAGCGCGCTGGCAGCCGCACGGGGTGCGGCGGGCGAAGGAAGTGAGGAATCGCCGTCATGGGGCGTCGGCTCGTACCACTCACCCTGGACAACCTTCCGGATCTCCCCGAGCGTTGCCGCTCGTGCGTCTTCTGGGAGCTTGACCCGGTCAGTGGGGAAGCCGCGGTAAAGGCGGGCAAGCCGGAGCTGGAGAAGGAAGCCTGGATCTCCGCGGTTCTCCTGGAGTGGGGCTCGTGCGGCCGGGTGGTCTATGTGGACGATGTTCCGGCCGGCTTCGTGCTCTATGCCCCGCCCGCGTATGTCCCCCGCTCGACGGCGTTCCCGACCAGCCCGGTCTCCCCCGATGCCGTTCAGCTCATCACTGGCCTGATCATTCCCGAGTACCAGGGCCAGGGGCTCGGCCGTGTCATGGTGCAGACGGTGGCCAAGGATGTTCTGCGCCGGGGCTTCAAGGCGATCGAGGCGTTCGGAGACGCGCGGTCCGAGCAGGGCTCGTGCGTCCTTCCCGCGGATCATCTGCTGGCCGTCGGCTTCAAGACCGTGCGGCCGCATCCCGTGCACCCGCGGCTGAGGCTGGAGCTGCGGACGACGCTCTCCTGGAAGGAAGACGTGGAGATGGCGCTCGACCGGCTTCTGGGGGCGGTTCAGAAGGAGCCGGTACTGCGGCCGTTGTGAGGCGCTGCCGCTTCCTGCTGCTATGCGAAACGGGCCCACCCCTTCACAGGGGGTGGGCCCGTTTCACGTGAAACATTGCGCCGGGGCGCTGCTGCGCGGTCAGGCGCTGATGAAGCCTTCGAGGTCGCGGAGGATCGCGGCCTTCGGCTTGGCGCCGACGATGGTCTTGGCGACCTCGCCGCCCTGGTACACGTTCAGGGTGGGGATGGACATCACGCCGTACTTGGCGGCGGTGGCCGGGTTCTCGTCGATGTTGAGCTTGACGATCTGGATCTGGTCGCCGTGCTCTGCCGCGATCGCCTCCAGCGAGGGGGCGATCTGGCGGCACGGGCCGCACCAGGCGGCCCAGAAGTCCACCAGAACGGGCTTGTCGCTCTTGAGGACGACCTCGTCGAAGGTGTCATCCGTAACGTGCTTCAGGTCGCCGGCCACGGCGGCCTCCTTAGATACTCGGGGTGGTGGGGAAGTGGTGCGGACGTTCAGACGGCCGGGGTCTTCTCCGGCTCGGCGGGCTCGGCGTCGGCCAGGGCCGCGAGGAAGCGCTCGGCGTCCAGGGCGGCGGAGCAGCCGGTGCCCGCGGCCGTGATGGCCTGACGGTAGGTGTGGTCGACCACGTCGCCTGCGCCGAAGACACCGGTGAGGTTTGTACGCGTGGAGGGCGCCTCGACCTTCAGGTAGCCCTCGTCGTCGAGCTCCAGCTGACCCTTGAAGAGCTCGGTACGCGGGTCGTGGCCGACGGCGATGAAGAGTCCGGTCACGGGGAGGTCGGAGGTCTCGCCGGTCTTGGTGTTGCGCAGGGTCAGACCGGAGAGCTTCTGGTCGCCCTTGATCTCGGCGACCTCGCTGTCCCAGGCGAACTTGATCTTCGGGTCGGCGAAGGCACGGTCCTGCATGGCCTTGGAGGCACGCAGGGTGTCACGTCGGTGGACGATCGTGACGGACTTGGCGAAGCGGGAGAGGAAGGTCGCCTCCTCCATCGCGGTGTCGCCGCCGCCGATCACGGCGATGTCGTGGTCCTTGAAGAAGAAGCCGTCGCAGGTGGCGCACCAGGAGACACCGCGTCCGGAGAGGGCGTCCTCGTTGGGCAGTCCGAGCTTGCGGTGCTGCGAACCGGTGGTGACGATGACCGACTTGGCGCGGTGGACGGTACCCGCGGTGTCGGTGACGGTCTTGATGTCACCGGTGAGGTCGACCGCGACGACGTCGTCGGGGACCAGCTCGGCGCCGAAGCGCTCGGCCTGGGCCCGCATGTTGTCCATGAGCTCGGGGCCCATGATGCCGTCCTGGAAGCCGGGGAAGTTCTCCACGTCGGTGGTGTTCATCAGCGCACCACCGGCCGTGACGGCGCCCTCGAAGACCAACGGGTTCAGCGAGGCACGGGCGGTGTACAGCGCGGCGGTGTACCCGGCCGGTCCGGAGCCGATGATGATCACATTACGGACGTCGCTCACGGGTTTCTTCCTCGTTTCTGCAGACTGCCTAACTGCCTACGGGGTCGGTCAACGACTCACACCCCACCCAACGGATCCTACGGCTGATGCATTCCCGAACACGCCGCGGCGGTCGTGGGCGGCCTTCAGGGGCGGTTGTAGGACCGTGTGAGCAGCAGCTGGCCGGAGGACTCCGGGGCGGTGTCCACGCAGGCGGAGGCCACGAGGTAGGCCTGTACGCGTGAGGAGTCGCTCGTGTGCGGAAGGACGACGAGATAAGCGTCCGTTCCCCGGTACGTCCCCTCCTCCAGGGCGAGGGCCGGCGTGGTGCGGCCGGTCGCCTTCTGGACACACGGGGGCACGGCTACGGCCGGGGCCTTCATGGGGCTCCTGGACGGCTCCGCTTCGGGAGTGAGAGCTTCGCTCGACGACTTGGTGTCGGCCTCCGGCGGCACCTTCTTGGCGCCCGGACTCTCCTGGCTCGCCTCGTCGCCGAGGAGGTCCCGCACCTGGGCTTCGAGTGTGCTGTCCGCGTAGGCGGGTGCGCTGCTGTCCGCGGCGCGGACTCCGCCGTCGGTGACCGACTTGGTCGCGTCGCCGGACGGGGCGACGGACTGGAGGAAGAAGACGCTCATTCCGATGATGGCAGCACCGAAGGCGGTGCCGAGCACCACGGTGCGCCGACGGCGACGGGCGGGACGGCGGCCCGGTCCTGTCGCGGCGGAGGACCGGCCCGCAGGGCGGTCCGGGGCAGTGGTGCTGCCGGGCACGGGGGAAGCGGACCCGGCCGTCGTCCTGCCGGTCGTCGCCCCTTCATCGGTCGTTGTTTCACGTGAAACAACGACCGACTCGTCCTCGGTGGAAGGTGTGGGGCGGGCTTCCGCCGCGAGAGCCGCGTCGATGCGGGCGGCGATGTCCTCGGGCATCGGCTCGGGGTCGGGCATCGTCCCGAGCAGTCCGCGAACCTCCTCCAGGGAGTCCCGGACCTCTGCGCAGAGGTCGCACTCCGTGAGGTGCTGCTGGACTTCCGCCGTCCGGGAAGGGGCGAGCAGTCCCTCGGCGAGATCGGAGATCTCGGAGACCTCCGGGTGCTGAGCTGTGTCGGCCGTGGGTGTCACGGGCGCCCACCTCCTCCCTTCGTGGCGGCAGGATTGCTTGCTCCTGCGTCTCTGGGGCCTGACGCAGGTGGGACGGATGCTTCGCGCCTCCGGTTCCTTCCGTCCGCGCCGTTCTCCTCGTCGGGGGTCTGTCCCTCGGTTTCCGCGCGCAGATGGCGGACCAGAGGGGCCAGTCTCGCCCGGCCCCGGGCGCACCGGCTCTTCACGGTGCCGGTCGGCACCTCCAGGATGTCGGCGGCCTCCGCCACGGGGTAACCCTGCATGTCGACGAGGACCAGGGCCGCCCGCTGCTCGGCGGGCAGCGTGTCCAGGGCCTTCTGGAGCTGACGGTGGAGGTCCCGCCGCACAGCGGGGGCCTCAGCGGATTCGTGGGGCTCCAGCAGCTGATCGAGCCGTTCGGCGTCGTCCACGGGGGACGTCTTGCGGGAGGCGGCCTTGCGTACCCGGTCAAGACAGGCGTTGACGGTGATCCGGTGGAGCCAGGTGGTGACGGCGGACTGGCCGCGGAAGGTGTGGGCGGCGCGGAAGGCCTTGACGAGGGCGTCCTGGACGGCGTCGGCCGCTTCCTCCCTGTCCCCCAGGGTCCGCAGCGCCACGGCCCAGAGCCGGTCGCGGTGACGGCGTACGAGTTCACCGAAGGCGTCGGGGTCGCCCGCCACATGCTGGGCGAGCAGGTCCGAGTCGCTCGGGCCAGTGCCCGCGGAGCCGGCGCCCATTCTGTCTCCCAAAGCTGCACAGAAGGCCACTTTAAGGGTGAAAGTGCCTTGGATTCTGATCGACACTATCTCAGACAGTTGATAACCTCTTCAAGGTCCGGGCGGAAATAATGAAATATCCTGCCCAATTAAATAAAATATAAAATTCTGTGCATAAAGGATATACGTGCACAAGCGATTCCGTACCGCTTCAGCTGCTCTTGCCGTTGCCTGTTCCGCGGTGGTGGGAGTGCTGGGATCGGCCTCCGCCGCGAACGCGTCGATATCGGTCGACACGAACAAGATAGGCAACTGCGACCCCAGCTGTATCACCTTCTTCTACAACTCGAACTACGGTGGTTCGCGGACGACGATCAACTCCACTGGTGGTGCTGAAGGCATCTCCAACCTGGCCCCGTACACCTTCCTCACCTCGGGGAACGGCCAGGGGGTTTCGCTGAAGAACAACGCTGCCTCGATACAGACGAGGCTTCCCGGGGTCGGGGTTAACGTGGCGGTCTATTACAACAGTGGATACGCAGGCGCCTGCGACGCGATGCGGGCAAAGAACAGTGAATTTGGATATCTTCCTCAGTTGAAGGCCACCTACAACAACAACGCTTCGGTCTACTTCCGGGTCAGCGGCTCGCCGAGTGGAAAGTGCACGATCTGGTCGAGCTGACCTGATCCGGGAATGTTCTCCTTGCTTGGCAGGCGTTCTTTCGAGCGCCTGCCAAGCGCTTTATGTGAGGCGCAGGAAAGTGAATTTTTCGCAGCTTCGTTGTGCGAGAGTGCTGTTGATTGGGTCGATTATTTTTCTTGGCGGCTGTGCGGCCCCGTCGGAGCCTGTTCGGCCAACGCCTCAGCCGGAGAGCTCGTCAGGTCGCAGCTACTCCGGCAAGGCGCTTCGGCTCCCCATCGACGAATACAGCGTGTCTCCAGAGGACCATGCGGTTGTCCAGAAGGCAAAGATTCTTCTGGCTAATGCTTGTTTGAAACGGCTCGGCTCCTCCTACTCGCTGCCCCCGGCCGAGGATCCTGCTGAGGACGCGGAAATCAGCAGGCGGTACGGCATATCGGATCGGGCAACGGCGGCGAGGTATGGATATCACATGCCGTCGTCTGCGCCCGGCGCGGATGAGAAGCTGAAACCTCTCTCGGACGACGAGAAGCGACTGGTCTTCGGAGAGCAGGGAGATGGAGAAAGCGCTGAAGGCGAATCCGTCCCCGATGGCGGTTGTTTCGGTGAAGCAGAAGCGAAGATAAATGAATCCGGTGTGCCGGAGGCTGCCATTTCATTCGCCTCTCAGGTCAACAGAGAAAGCTTTGAACGATCCATCGGCGATGAGCGGGTCGATGTGGTGGTGAAGGCCTGGTCGAAATGTATGGCCGAATCCGGATACTCCTACGATTCTCCGTTGGAATCTGTGGGAGATGAAAAGTTCCATAGCTCCGAGAAGGCCGGTGCCGAAGAGAAGCGGGTGGCTCTGACTGACCTGGATTGCAAGGGTCGGGTCGGTCTCATCGAGAAATGGGGCAGTGTGGAGGCCGGGATGCAGAAAGAGGCGATGAAACGGGATCCTGAAAAACTGATCCAGTTGAAAGCCTTTCAGGAATCCCAGCTTCGCAATGCTCGTAAAGCCCTCTCAGGGGCCTGAGGGCTGTCCAATAGTTCGGACAGCCCTCAGGAAAGATCGGTGTCGAGGTTCACCCTGTGAACTCGACGTCGATCACGCCCTGCTTGTAACCATCTGTGCTGAACGCATCGGCCGGTGACCTCGGCATTTCTGTGATCCACACGAGGATGAACCGCGTGCTCACGGGCTTCTTCGCCGCAAGAGTGGCCTTGGTTCCCGTGGTCGCCGTTTCGGCGATCTTCTCCATGGAGGTCAGGGGCGTGGATGTGGAGAGGGAATCGGCGCCGTACAGCGCGACCTTGGTGCGCTCACCGCTGAACTTGAGATCGATGGTCGCTGACGAGACCTTCTGACCTGCCTCGATCTCGTACATGATGCCGACCCCCTGCTTGAACGGGGCCAGCCGGGGCCCGTCCACGAAGGTCTTGGACCGCCAGTAGGTCGAGGCATCCCCGTCATGGGTCAGGCGGACATCACCGGGGTCCTGTGCCTTCCCGTCCGGGGAGTACTCGACGGCGTTCTCGATGGGCAGCGGCTTCAGGTCCGCTTTCCCCTTGCCGTCATCGTTCGGCTCGGAGGGGCCCTGTGTGGGAACGGAGTCGTCCGCGTGGCCCCTGCGGTCGAGCAGAGCCTCCGCGAGCTGCCAGCTGCCGAGGCCCAGGGCGGCAATCAGGAGAGCGGACACGGTCCACTTGAGCACGCGGCCGGTACGGCTCTGCAGGGGCGCCGGTGGGACCGGCAGCACGGGCTGTGTGACGGCGGACGGGTGGGAGGACGGACGCCCGTACGTGCCCTGTTGATAAGTCGTGCGCTGGTAGGCCGGCGGCGCGGTGAACGTGGGCTCCGGCGGAAGGATGCGCGGCATGGCCGCGACGGCCTTGGCCAGCTCGTCCGGGGTGGTGCAGGGCGGTTCCTGGCGGGAGGCGGTGGCGCCGTCGTTGGCGAGCGCCCGCATCGCGAGCTCGGAGAGACCTCGGTGGACGCCGGCCCGGACCTGATCGGGGGCGATGAGCCCGAGGCCCTTGGGCAGCCCGGCGAGCCCGTGGGCGTCGTCCCCGTACGGCCAGCGGTGCGTCAGGGCGGCGTACAGCAGGGCGCCGATGGCCTCGGTGTCCGTACGGAGGGGGCGCTCGGCGGTGATGCCCCGCAGGGCGGCGTTCACGGCGAGGCCCCGGATGCGGTACTGCCCGGTGGAGCTGCGCAGGACCGCGCCCGGGGTGAGGCGCAGATGGGACAGGCCCTCGCGGTGGGCGGCGGCCATCGCCTGGGAGAGCTGGCTGACGAGCTGGTAGGCGTCGTGGGCCTCCATGGGCCCGGCGGCCAGCAGAGCGGTGAGCTCGGTGGCGTCCGGAAGCCATTCGTGGACCACGTAGACGAGGTCGTTCTCCTCGACGGCGTCCAGGACCTGGACGAAGCGCGGGTCGCCGAGCAGGGCCGAGGAGCGGGCGGCGGCCAGCACCGAGCGGGCCCGCGGATGGTCGGCGGGAAGCAGATGGACGCCCACGGCCCGGCGAAGCTTCTCGTCGACCGCGCGCCAGCTGCTGAAGCCGTCCAGACGGGTGACGCACTCCTCCAGGCGGTAGCGCCCGGCGAGTTTGTGACCGCTGTGCAGATCGGGTGACGCCGGAACGGCCTCGGAACGCTTCCGCGCACCGTCCTTGTTCTCGGTGTCCTCGGGGCTCGCGCCCTTGGTGTCCTCGGCTTCCGCCGTCCCGTCGGTCGTGGCCTCGTCCGCCTTGGCGGTCAACGGCTTGTCACCGCTGTTGTCGGCCACGTCGACGGCAGCCGTGCTACGTTCCGCCACCGTCGTTCCTGCCTCCCCATCCGTTGCGCGATGCCAGCCAGCTCTGCACAGTCACGCCAATTGTGCCCACACTCCAGCGCTATGCACGACACGCGGAGTGCGGCGATGGTTGTGCGGGCGGGTGCTCATTCAGCGTCCGAGCCGTCCACGAACCATGCCGACCAGGCCGTTGACCTCTTCGATGCGCATCTTCTTCGCCGCGACGAAGAAGATGCCCAGGAGGAGGACACCGCCGCAGATCAGTGCGGCCAGGGAGCCGAAGGCACCGGTGCCGACCAGTTCCAGGATCCCGAACCCGACGGCGCCGCCGACCAGCGCGGCGGGCACCGCGGCCATGCAGAGACGGGCGTAGGTCCGCACGATGTGCGCGCCGTCCAGGTCGCCGCCGAGCCGGTTCCGCAGGCGGCGCCAGGCGACGCCGACGCCGACCGCATAGGCCAGACCGTAGGAGAAGGCCATGCCGACGACCGCCCAGCGGGCGGGCAGGACGACGTAACAGAGAGCGGAGGCCGCGGCGTTCACGGCGGCCACGATGACCGTGTTGTAGAAGGGGGTGCGGGTGTCCTCGTAGGCGTAGAACCCGCGCAGCACGACGTACTGCACGGAGTACGGGATCAGGCCGAGCGCGAAGGCCATGAGGATGAAGCCCATGGAGCGGGCGGCCTCGATGCCGCTGGAGGCGTACAGCAGGGTGGCCATCGGCAGGCCGAGCGCGAGGAAGGCGAAGGCCACCGGCACGATGGCGACGGCCGAGTTGCGCAGTCCCTGCGAGATGTCGTCGCGGACCGCACCCGGGTCGTTGTCGTGGGCCGCCCGCGAGATACGGGGCAGCAGCGCGGCCATGACGGAGACGGTGATGATCGCCTGCGGCATGCCCCAGATCAGCTGGGCGTTGGAGTAGGCCAGGAACCCGGTGCCGTCGTGGCCCGAGGCCGAGCCGGCGGCTGTGGCGAGCTGAGTGACGACCAGGACGCCCGCCTGGTTGGCCAGGACGAAGAGCACGGTCCATTTGGCCAGCTTGACGGTCTTGCCGAGGCCGTGGCCCTTCCAGTCGAAGCGGGGGCGGAAGCGGAAGCCGGTCTCGCGCAGGTAGGGGATCATCGCCAGGGACTGGACGACGAGTCCCAGCAGGGTGCCGATGCCGAGCAGCCGGACGCCCTCAGCCGGGATGGTGTCGACGCCCATCCGCGATTCGGCGGAGGTGCCGTAGACCCAGATGAACAGCCCGAACGTGATGATCATGACGATGTTGTTGAGGACCGGGGTCCACATCATCGCGCCGAACTTGCCGCGGGCGTTGAGGATCTGACCCATCACCACGTGCACGCCCATGAAGAAGATGGTGGGCAGGCAGTACCGGGCGAAGGTGACTGCCACGCTGTTGGCGGCCACGTCGTCGGCGATCGTGCTGGACATCAGCTGGATCAGCACCGGCGCGACGAGGACCGCGGCGACGACGATGAGGCCGAGCGCGACCATCACCAGGGTGAGGAGCCGGTTGGCGAAGGCCTCGCCGCCGTCCTCGTCGTCCTTCATGGCGCGGACGAGCTGGGGGACGAAGACCGAGTTCAGACCGCCGCCGACGGTGAGGATGTAGATCATCGTCGGCAGGGTGTACGCGATGGTGAAGCTGTCGCCGAGCATCGCGGCGCCGAGTGCGGCAGTGATCACCAGGGACCGGACGAATCCGGTGAGCCGGGACACGAGGGTGCCGGCGGCCATGACCGCGCTGGACTTGAGGAGGCCGGAGACCTTGCCGCCACCGCCCTTGGCGGGCGCGGGTGCGGGAGCCGGTTCGGGCTGGGGCGGTACCGGAGGTTTCCCCGAACCTTCCTGGTCCCGGAAGAGGTGCGCGAAGGCGTCCGGCTCCTGCCGGTCGTCCGAGGCCCGGGTCACGAGGTCGTCGACGCCGACGAACTGCGTGGTCGCCGGGCGGTCCCCGTACGGCAGGTGCCGGGAGGGCCCCGCCGGCTCGGGGGGCGGGGTCTGCGCCCAGATGCGCGGGTCCGGGGCGTACGGGGCGGGGGGCGGCTGCTGGTAGAGCGGCGCCGGCTCCTGGTAGGTGCCGGGAGGCGGCGGCGGGTGGGCGGCGCGGTCGTAGAGCGCCTCGCCCACCGGGTCCTGGGCGGTCAGGTCCTGCGCCCGGTAGGGGTCGTCGTCGTAGGCGTGCTGGAGGTACGGGTCAGGTTGCTGGAGGTACGGGTCGGGCGGCACGGACCCGTCCTGGCCCGCGCCCGGAGGAACCGGAGGCCCGCCCGGAGACGCTGCTCCGCCCGCGCCCTGCCCGCGGTCACCGTCGTACGGCGCGTTCATCGAAACCCCTACCTCATCGTCCCCGGCCGACCGGCCACGACAGACATCGCTCAACGGTCCACTTTCTCACCCGTTCCCGACGGGGCCCCGCTTTCCGGTCCGGTGTCCGGAGCCGGGTCACTCGGCTGCTCGGGTCCGTCGCCGTTGCCGTCCGCCGTGTCGCTTGCCACGGCGCGCTTGCGGTGGCTGTACATCCTGATGCCGGCCAGCACCAGGAGCAGCAGTCCGCCGGCGATCACGAGCAGCACGGTGGGTGTCACCTCGGAGACCTTCACGGTGAAGGTCATCTCCTCGCCGTACGGCGTGCCGTCCTCCGTGAACAGCCGGGCGGTCACCTGGGCCCGGCCGTTGGCGTTGGTCGCCGTGTCGAACTTCACGGACTGGCTGTGTCCGCCCGCGATGCTGACCGGCAGCTTGGCGGTGGTCCCGTCGTCGTTGAACTTGAGCCGGAGGTTGTCCGAGGTCAGCTGGAGGTACAGCCGGTCCACGCCCTGCACCAGCTTGTTCTGCACGGTGACCGGGATGGTCGCGCTGCGCCCGGAGAGGGTGACGTCGGACTTCTCGATGAGCTGCACCTCGGAGGTGAGGCCCTGCAAGTAGTCGCGGACCGCGTCCCGGTACTGCTGCGCCTCCAGGGACCGCCCGCGCCAGGACGTCGACATCGAGCGGTTGACGGCGTTGCCGAAGGGCGTCACCACGCGCTCGGGCAGCGTCAGGATCGTCTCGAAGCTGTCGAGGGACCCCTGGGTGGTGCGGATGTCCTGGAAGGCCTGTGTGGGCAGTTCCTGGGCGCGGAGCTTCTTCGGGTACGCGGAGGCCGGGGGGACCTTGGTGGTGGCCTGCGGGTCGGGCTTCACCTCGGCGGCGTCGACGAGGTCGAGGGGCTGTGTCCACCGGTTGCCGGAGAGCCCCTCCAGAGCGCGGGCCATCGTCTGGGCCTGCGCGGCGGTGGGCATCCGCGGCGGGGCCACGACGATGCTCCGCTCGTTGTCCGGTGCCTGCTCGGTCAGCGCGAGGGTCTGGGCCAGGAACTTCTGGACCGCCAGGGTGGAGGCGCCCGCCCTCGACATGTCGCCGTCGAACAGGGTCGACAGCCGGGCGTCCGCGACGACCGCGGTGGTGCCGCCGCCGATCGGCCGCGCCGCGCTCGGTGTGTACGGAAGCGCCGCGGTCTCCCGGAAGCTGTCGCTGCGGGCGATCACGTTGTGAGCGCCTGCCGACGTCGCCACATCGACGATGGAGGAGTCCACGGCGCCGTTCACGGGCCAGGCGAAGTCGGTGGACGGTTTCACATGGAGGATGGTCTCCACGGTCGTCGCGGCCACCGTGGAGGCGTTCTGCAGGTGGCTGAGCGTCCCGGTGACGGCTTTGCCGCGGTGGGCGATGGAGGCCAGATCGGGGTCGGCGAACGGCAGCGCGATCACCTTGCCGTCCTCGACCACCTTCTCCAGAGCGGTCAGCCACTGCTTGGCGACGGTCTGGTTCTTGCCCGGGACGGTCGTGTCACCCGACTCGACCTCGTACTTCCCGGCCATCGCCGCGACGCTCGCCAGGAGGTCCGGGTCGATGACCCAGGTCACGGGGAGCCTGCTGCCCAGGGCCACCATCTGCTCCAGGCGGCCGCCGGGCGCCAGCTCCTTGGCGAGGTCGTCGTCGGTGAACACGGGGGTCTGCTGTTCGTCCGAGCGGGTCTCCGCCGTGACATGGGGAGAGGCGATCAGCGGCCAGAGGAAGGTGAGCTTCGTCCTTCTGTCCGTCGCCTCGGGCTGCCAGGGCAGGAACGAGCGCTCGATGCCCAGCACCTGCTCGTAGGGGGCGGTGGTCGTCCGGCCGGAGACCGAGATGCCGAGCTGGTAGACGCCCGGGTCGTCGAGGCCCAGCTTGTCGACGGGGACGGTGAGCGTGAAGTCCTGGCTGATGCCCCTGGCGAGCTTGGGGAACTTCACCGTGTACTTGTCCCCGACGGTGACCGGGTCGGCGCCGGGAACGTACCCGGAGCGCTTCGCGGCGTCGTCGACCTCTCCGCGCCCGGTGAGCTGCGGTCCGACCCGGAGATCGACCTCGGCGCTGCTGATCGTCTCCTTGCCCCTGTTAGTGAGCGTCCCGGAGACGGTCAGGGTGTCGTCCTCCGAGGGAACGCTCGGGGTGAGCGTGTTCAGGGACACATCGACCGTGCGGGAGCCCGTGGGGGCCTTGGCGGGCTCGGCGGCCGGTGCGGCACCCGCGGCCGGAACGGCCAGGAGGCCGGCCAGCAGCGGTGCTCCGAGCACCGCCGAGGCCGTGCGCCGGAGCCACCGGCGGGCAGGAGAGGGACGAGTCCCCTGGAAATCTGCCGCCTCGGCCACGCGCCTACCCGTCCCTCGTCGTCGTCAGCTGCTGTCGATCGTTCGGTCCTGCGTCCCCGCATGGTAACGAGATGCGGCGGGCCGAAGTGCTGGGGTCCGTCGCACATGATCGCGGGTATCCCGCAGGGCCGCCGTAAACGATGACGTCGCGGCGGGCCCGTGCACGTACCCTTTTCTGTTGTGCCGAACGCCAACGAAGAGAACGCCAGTGCACTGAGCCAGGTGCAGCACCGCGCGGTGAGTGAGCTGCTGCGGGTGTCCCCGGTCGCCGACGACCTCGCCCGCCGATTCCAGGATGCGGGGTTCAGCCTCGCGCTGGTCGGCGGATCGGTCCGCGACGCTCTGCTGGGCAGGCTCGGGAACGACCTGGACTTCACCACCGATGCCCGCCCCGAGGACGTGCTCAAGATCGTCCGCCCCTGGGCCGACTCGGTGTGGGAGGTCGGGATCGCCTTCGGCACCGTCGGCTCCCAGAAGGACGGCTACCAGATCGAGGTCACGACCTACCGGTCCGAGGCCTACGACCGGACCTCGCGCAAGCCGGAGGTCTCCTACGGCGACTCCATCGAGGACGACCTCGTGCGCCGTGACTTCACGGTCAACGCGATGGCCGTCGCGCTGCCGGAGAAGGAGTTCGTCGATCCGTACGGAGGGCTGAAGGATCTCGCCGACCGGGTGCTGCGCACTCCGGGCACGCCCGAGGCGTCCTTCTCCGACGACCCGCTGCGCATGCTGCGCGCGGCCCGCTTTGCCGCGCAGCTCGACTTCGAGGTCGCCCCCGAGGTCGTCACCGCCATGACGGAGATGGCCGCGCGGATCGATATCGTCTCCGCCGAGCGGGTCCGCGACGAACTCAACAAGCTCCTGCTCTCCCAGCACCCACGCAAGGGCCTGGGACTCCTGGTCGACACCGGGCTGGCCGCCCATGTGCTGCCCGAGCTTCCCGCGCTGCGGCTGGAGAGTGACGAGCATCACCGCCACAAGGACGTCTACGAGCACTCGCTGACCGTTCTGGAGCAGGCCATCGACCTGGAGGAGGACGGCCCCGACCTCGTCCTGCGCCTCGCCGCGCTCCTCCATGACATCGGCAAGCCGCGGACCCGCCGCTTCGAGAAGGACGGACGAGTCTCCTTCCACCACCACGAGGTGGTGGGCGCGAAGATGACGAAGAAGCGCATGACCGAGCTCAAGTACTCCAACGAGCTGGTCAAGGACGTGTCGAGACTGGTGGAGCTGCACCTGCGCTTCCACGGGTACGGCGACGGCGAGTGGACCGACTCCGCGGTGCGCCGGTATGTGCGCGACGCCGGGCCGCTGCTGGAGCGGCTTCACAAGCTGACCCGGTCGGACTGCACGACCCGGAACAAGCGGAAGGCCAACGCACTCTCCCGTACCTACGACGCGCTGGAGGAGCGCATCGCTCTGTTGCAGGAGCAGGAGGAGCTGGACTCGATCCGCCCCGATCTGGACGGCAACGAGATCATGCAGATCCTCGGGGTCGGGCCGGGGCCGGTGATCGGCAAGGCGTACGGCTTCCTGCTGGAACAGCGTCTGGAGCACGGGCCCATGGAGCGGGACGCCGCGGTGGCGGCGCTCAAGGAGTGGTGGGCGAGGCAGGACTGAGTCGGAACGGGCGATGTTTCACGTGAAACATCGCCGACTGGATGTGTCGAGGGGCGTTGTTTCACGTGAAACAACGCCCCTCGACACATCCATGACCGGCTACCGGTAGGCAGCGGTGCTCCGCCAGCGGAACATCGTCACCGCGACCATCGCGTACAGCGCCGCAACGACGGCCACGACGGTGACCGATCTGCCGTCCGGCGGGAGCATCAACGCCGCCACCCCCGCCGCGCTCACGAACGCGACGTTGAAGAGCACGTCGTAGAGCGAGAAGACCCTGCCACGGAAGGAATCGTCGACCGTGGTCTGTACGACGGTGTCGGTCGCGATCTTCGATCCCTGTGTCACGACGCCGAGCACGAACGCGGCGATCAGCATCGGAACGGGAGCGAAGGAGAGACCCAGCGCGGGTACCAGGACCGCCGCCGCCCCGGCGCAGCCCACGATCCATCCGTAGCGGCCGAGCCGGCCCACCGCCCAGGGGGTGAGAACGGCGGCGATGAAGAATCCCGCGCCGGACACCGCGACCGCCAGGCCGAGCAGGGCCAGCCCGTCGGACTCCGTGTCGGACCAGGCGTAACGGCACAGCATGAGCACCATCACGGTGAGCGCGCCGTAGCAGAAGCGGATCACGGTCATGGCGGCCAGGGCCTTGGCCGCATGGCTCCGCTGGGCCAGATGGCGCAGTCCGGCGACGAGCCCACGGGCGGTGACGGCGAGAGCTGCCCGCAGCCGCATCGGGCTCTCGTCGATGTCCGGCCCCAGCAGCGCCCGGGGGAGGCTCAGAGAGGCCAGCGCGGAGAGCAGATAGAGCATCGCCCCCAGCAGGACGACCGCCGCGTCGGACTCGTCGGCGACCAGCCGCACGAGGAAGGCGAGGCCGCCTCCCGCGGTGGCCGCCAGGGTGCCGGCGGTCGGGGAGAGGGAGTTGGCCACGACGAGGCGGTCGGTGTCGACCACCCGGGGCAGGGCTGCGGAGAGACCGGCCAGCACGAAGCGGTTGACGGCGGTGACGCAGAGAGCCGAGGCGTAGAAGAGCCAGTCGGGTACCGAGGCGAGAATGAGCAGGGCTGTGGAGCAGGCCAGGGCGGCCCTCAGGAGGTTCCCGTAGAGGAAGACCTGACGCCGGGGCCAGCGGTCCAGCAGAACCCCTGCGAAGGGCCCGATCAGGGAGTAGGGCAGAAGGAGCACGGCCATGGCGGAGGCGATGGCGGCGGCCGACGTCTGCTTCTCCGGGGAGAAGACGACGTAAGCGGCGAGGGCGACCTGGTATACGCCGTCGGCGGACTGGGACAGCAGCCGCACGGTGAGCAGGCGGCGGAAGTTCCGCAGGCGCAGCAGGGTGCGCAGATCACGCGCGACAGACATGGGAGCAAGCGTCACACACGTCGGGGGTCCGCGGGCGGATTGCCCGGGGACCCCCGACGTGCGGCAGGAAGAGATGAGCGTCTCCGCTCAGTGCTCCCGGTGAAGCGGCCGGCGCTTCGGTGAAGCGGTCAGTGCTTCGGTGGCGCTGTCAGCCGAGAAGGCCGGTTCAGCGCTCCGTCTCGCCCTTGATGAACTTCTCGACGCTCTCGCGGGCCTCGTCGTCGAAGTACTGCACGGGCGGCGACTTCATGAAGTAGCTGCTCGCGGAGAGGATGGGGCCGCCGATGCCGCGGTCCTTGGCGATCTTCGCCGCACGGACGGCGTCGATGATGACACCGGCCGAGTTCGGGGAGTCCCACACCTCGAGCTTGTACTCCAGGTTCAGCGGAACGTCGCCGAAGGCGCGGCCCTCGAGGCGGACGTACGCCCACTTGCGGTCGTCCAGCCAGGCCACGTAGTCCGAGGGGCCGATGTGGACGTTGCCCTCGCCGAGCTCGCGGTCACGGATCTGCGAGGTGACGGCCTGCGTCTTCGAGATCTTCTTGGACTCCAGGCGCTCACGCTCGAGCATGTTCTTGAAGTCCATGTTGCCGCCGACGTTCAGCTGCATGGTGCGGTCCAGGATGACACCGCGGTCCTCGAAGAGCTTCGCCATCACGCGGTGCGTGATGGTGGCGCCCACCTGGGACTTGATGTCGTCGCCGACGATCGGGACACCGGCCTCGGTGAACTTGTCCGCCCACTCCTTGGTGCCGGCGATGAAGACCGGGAGAGCGTTGACGAAGGCGACCTTGGCGTCGATGGCGCACTGCGCGTAGAACTTCGCGGCGACCTCGGAACCGACGGGCAGGTAGCAGACGAGAACGTCGACCTGCTTGTCCTTGAGGACCTGGACGACGTCGACCGGGGCGTCCGTGGACTCCTCGATCGTCTCGCGGTAGTACTTGCCGAGACCGTCGTGGGTGTGGCCGCGCTGCACGGTCACGCCCGTGTTCGGCACGTCCGCGATCTTGATGGTGTTGTTCTCGCTGGCGCCGATGGCGTCCGCGAGGTCGAGGCCGACCTTCTTCGCGTCGACGTCGAAGGCGGCGACGAACTCGACGTCGCTGACGTGGTAGTCGCCGAACTGGACGTGCATCAGGCCGGGCACCTTGCCGGCCGGATCGGCGTCCTTGTAGTACTCGACGCCCTGCACCAGCGAGGCGGCGCAGTTGCCCACGCCTACGATGGCTACGCGAACCGAACCCATTCCGGTTGCTCCCTGTGTAATCGGTGTTTCCGATGAAGTCGCCGCGGAGTGCGATGACTTCACTTGGCGGTGTCGTCGGACGGATCCGGCGGGGTGTTGTCCCGGTGCCGGGGCAGGCCGCCCGTCTCTCCAGGTGTGTCCTGCTGAGCAGAGCCCTCGGGCGAGGATCGTCGCCGATCCCGTCCCGACCGCTCGCTCTCGATGAGCTCGTTCAGCCAGCGCACTTCGCGCTCCACGGACTCCATGCCGTGCCGCTGCAGCTCAAGTGTGTAGTCGTCGAGTCGTTCACGGGTGCGGGCGAGAGAGGCACGCATTTTCTCCAGGCGCTCCTCCAGCCGGCTGCGCCGGCCTTCGAGCACCCGCATCCGCACATCGCGTTCGGTCTGGCCGAAGAAGGCGAAGCGCGCTGCGAAATGCTCGTCCTCCCAGGCGTCCGGACCGGTGTGCGACAGCAGCTCCTCGAAGTGCTCCTTACCTTCCGCCGTCAACCGGTAGACGATCTTCGCCCGGCGTCCTGTCAGCGAGGAGGAGGGAGCGGTCGTGCGTCCGGTGACCGGCGCGGTGTCCGCCGGGCCACCGGCGGGCTCCTCGATCAACCAGCCGCTGGCGACCAGCGTCTTGAGGCAGGGGTAGAGGGTCCCGTAGCTGAAAGCACGGAAGATCCCCAGCGAGGTGTTGAGGCGTTTGCGCAGCTCATAGCCGTGCATCGGCGATTCGCGGAGCAGGCCGAGAACGGCGAACTCGAGGATGCCGGAGCGTCGGCTCACCGGTGCCTCCTCCTTCTCCCGCTGCTTCGGTCGGCACGGTCCACCGGAAGCCACCGGTGTACTTATGCCGTGCTGATGTATCGACTCGATACATCAGCACGATAGATCGGCCCGTCCTGTTCGACAAGGGTGACCTTCGTGAGCGGCGTCACATCGACAATTCCCAGGGTTCGACTTGCGTTGTTTGGGGTGAAGTTCGGCCCTAGGCGGGTTTTGACCGTGCGTAGTCTGTGCGGCATGCAGACCACCGGGAACCGCGCAGCGCTGACGCGCGTCAGTCATCGCGGACTGCCGGATGCACTGCGGGTGAGCCTTCCGCAGTGGCTTGTCCGTAATTCGGGGGGACCGGATCTCAACTGCCGCTTCCAGGCGCTCTCGCCTGCCCGAGGAGTAGTCGTTCCATGAGCGAGCACCGTCGCAAAACGTCGCAGCCACAGGGTGGCGGGCGTGCCGCGGCCAGACGAGCCGCCCAGCAGTCGACAGGACGCCGAGCAGCCCCATCACGCAGGGCCACTTCCGTATCACCTTCCGAATCGGCGTCCGAGTCGTACGGCGAGGAACGCCCGTACGGCAGCCGCGCCGAGGCCCGCCGAGCGGCACAGCGCGGCGGCCGGCGCCGGGGCGCCGAAGCGGGAGGCCACGGAGCGGGTGGCGGTGGCGGCCGCCGGCGCGGTGGCGGCGGGGGTTCCGACGGCCCGGGGGGCCGGGGGCGCGACAACGGTGGCCCCGGGAAGAAGCGGATGATCGACTACCCGCGCTACGGGAAGTACGGGTTCCGTCGCTGGGTGCCCTCGTGGAAGCTGGTCTCGGGGCTCTGTCTGGGGTTCCTCGCACTGCTGATGGGTGTGGGGGGCATCTCGTACGCCTTGGTGTCCAAGCCGAAGGTCAACGAAACGGCCCAGGCTCAGAACAACGTCTACTACTGGGCCGACGGTACCCAGATGGTCGCGACCGGTGGTGCGGTCAACCGCCAGATCCTCAAGTACGAGCAGATTCCGGAGGCGATGCGCAACGCCGTGATCTCCGCCGAGAACAAGAGCTTCGAGACGGACAACGGCATCGACCCGATGGGCATCGGCCGTGCCCTGTTCAACATGGCCACCGGTGGAGAGACCCAGGGCGGTTCAACCATCACGCAGCAGTACGTGAAGAACTCGATGCTCTCCCAGGACCAGACCCTCAAGCGGAAGTTCCAGGAGCTCTTCATCACGCTCAAGGTGGCCAGTGAGGAGGAGAAGGAAGACGTGATGGCGGGGTACCTCAACGTCTCCTACTACGGACGTGGGGCCTCCGGTCTGCAGGCAGCCGCCCGCACGTACTACAACAAGGACGCCAGCGAGCTGAACGCCAGCGAGTGCGCCTTCCTGGCCACCCTGCTCAAGGGTGCGAGCTATTACGACCCCGCCGGCGCCACGCACATCGACAAGGCCAACGCGACCGCGGCGAAGAACACCGAGCGCGCCAAGGAACGGTGGAAGTGGATCCTCGACGAGCAGGTCGAGGACAAGCGGATGACGGCGGCGGAGCGCGCCAAGTACACGAAGTTCCCGATGCCGCTGCCGCCGAAGCAGGACGCCAAGCTGGGCGGCCAGACCGGCTACCTGGTGGATCTCGCCAAGAACTACTTCCTCGCCAACAACGACAAGGGCATCACCGCCAAGGAGCTCGATCTGGGCGGCTTCGAGATCCACACCACCTTCCAGAAGAAGCGGGTGGAGCAGCTCGAAGCAGCGGTGACGAAGGTCTACAAGGCCAAGATCCGGCCCAAGGAGCGTCCGGAGACGGACACGCACGTCGAGTTCGGCGGGGCGTCCGTGGACGCGAAGACCGGCGCCATCATCGCCACGTACGGCGGCCAGGACGCCACCACGCACTTCACGAACAACGCCGACGCCACCGGCGCCCAGGTCGGTTCGACGTGGAAGCCCTTCGTGCTGGCGGCGGCCATGCAGTACGGGGTGAGGGACCCCGCCGGTTCCCCGGAACAGAGCGAGTCCCAGCGCACCCAGGTCTCGCCGAAGAGCATCTACAACGGCGACAACCGCCTGCGGATCAGGGACTACACGGGCAAGATCTGGCTGGACCCGGACGACAACGAATGGCGTCAGGTCAACGACGGCGACTACGACTACGGCGAGATCGACCTGCGGACGGCCATGGAGAAGTCCGCCAACTCCCCGTTCGTGCAGCTCGGCATGGATGTCGGTACGGACAAGGTCAAGGACGTCGCCGTCGCCGCCGGTCTCAAGGACGACAAGTTCATGGCGAACGCGACCGTTCCCTCGTTCTCCATCGGTACCTCGTCGCCCAGCGCCATCCGCATGGCCGGGGCCTACGCGACCTTCGCCACGAGCGGTCAGCAGAACGACACCTACTCGGTGACCGAGGTGAAGCAGGAGGGCGTGGTCGTCTTCCAGCACAAGAAGAAGCCCAAGCGTGCCTTCAGCCCGATGATCGCCGACAACGTCACGGACGTCCTGAAGAACGTCGTGGAGAACGGGACAGGCACTCCCGCACGCCTGGAGGGCCGTGAGGCCGCGGGCAAGACCGGTACGACGGACGGCAACCGGTCCGCCTGGTTCGTCGGGTACACCCCGCAGATCTCGACCGCCATCAGCATGTTCCGGCTCGACGACGACGAGACGAACAAGGCGCGCGAATTCGAGAAAATGTTCGGGACGGGTGGCGAGAAGAAGATCCACGGAGCCTCGTTCCCGGCCTCCATCTGGCACGACTACATGACCGGGGCGATGAAGGGCAAGAAGGTCATCTCCTTCCCCGAGCCGCAGGACCCGGGCGAGGTCGTGTGGGGCGGCGGTGCGGTCAGCCCCAGCCCGACCCCCAGCCCCACGCCGTCGGAGGAGCCCTCCGAGGAGCCGACCCCGACCCCGACGCCGACCCAGACCACCCCGAGCCCGACCCCGACGCCGACCAAGACCTGCGGCATCTTCGACCCGAACTGCCAGGCGGCCGACGGCGGGGCGAACGCGGGGGCTGACGGCGGCGGCCAGAACGGTGGCGCGGACGGCGGCGGCGACAACACCGGAGCGGACGGTGGCGGCGACAACACCGGAACGACCGACGGCAGTGACAACGGCGGAGTCCAGGGAGCCAACGGCAACCAGGGCAACACCGGCTCCATCTGGGGCAACTCCGGATAGCCGGACCGCCGGCCGTGCCCCTCACGGGCCGGCCCGGCACAGCGGCGAGGGCCGCCATACCCACCTGGTACGGCGGCCCTCGCCGCGTTCCAGGCCCGGCGGTCTCCTCCCGTGTCCCCCGGGCGGTCCTTGCCCCGGGACACAGCCCCGTACGGCAGGATGTGCGGCATGCCAAGCCCCAGCGCAGAAGACACGAGCGTGCACCAGGAACCGCCCGTCGTGCGGCCCACCGATCAGGACGAGGTCGCGGCGGCCGGCAGCGAGCTGTTCGGTGGCCGGGTGGGGCGCTGGGCGCGGCTGGGCGACGGTCCGCTCACGCCCGTACGCGTCGTCGCGCTGGTCATGATCGGGATGTTCGCCCTCGGCATGGTGCAGAAGATCCCCTGCTACGAGTGGGCCTGGTTCCGCGGCGCCACCTCGCAGTACACGCACGCCTGCTACTCCGACATTCCGCACCTCTTTCTGGGACGCGGGTTCGCCGACGGCCTCGTGCCGTACTTCGACCGGCTGAGCGGCGATATGCAGTACCTGGAGTACCCCGTGCTGACCGGGGTGTTCATGCAGGTGGCGGCCTGGCTGACGCTGACGCCCGACAGCGACCCCATCCAGCAGCGCGAGCAGATGTACTGGATGGTCAACGCGGGCATGCTGATGATCTGCGCGGTGGTCATCGCCGTGTGCACCGTCCGCACCCAGCGGCGCCGCCCCTGGGACGGTCTGATGGTCGCGCTGGCACCCGCCTTCGTCCTCACCGCGACCATCAACTGGGACCTGCTGGCCGTCGCCCTGACGGCCGCGGCGATGCTCATGTGGTCCCGGGGCCGGGTGCTCGCCTTCGGCATCCTCATCGGCCTTGCCACGGCCGCCAAGCTCTACCCCGTCCTGTTGCTCGGCCCGCTCCTGGTGCTCTGCTGGCGGGCGGGCCGGTGGCGCGAGTTCGGGACGGCGCTGCTGGGCGCGGGCGCGGCCTGGCTGGTGGTGAACCTGCCGGTGATGATCTTCGCCCCCGAGGGGTGGCGGAAGTTCTACACGTTCAGCCAGGAGAGGCCGATCGACTTCGGTTCGTTCTGGCTGATCATCACGCAGCGCACCGGCAAGCCCATCGACGTCGAGACGGTCAACACCGCCTCGGTCGTCCTCATGGTCGTCTTCTGCGCGGGCATCGCCGGTCTGGCGCTCTCCGCAGCCCGCAGGCCGCGCTTCGCCCAGCTCGCCTTCCTGGTGGTGGCCGCGTTCATCCTGACGAACAAGGTCTACTCACCGCAGTACGTGCTCTGGCTGATCCCGCTGGCCGTCCTGGCCCGGCCGCGCTGGCGCGACTTCCTCATCTGGCAGGCCTGCGAGGTCATGTACTTCCTCGGGATCTGGTTCTACCTCGCCTACACCAGCGGCGGGGACAAGCACCAGGGGCTGCCGCAGGAGGGCTACCAGGTCGCGATCGCCCTGCACCTGCTGGGCACGCTGTACCTGTGCGCGCTGGTCGTCCGCGACATCCTGGTGCCGGCCAAGGACCCGGTGCGCGCGGACGGGTCGGACGACCCGTCGGGCGGCGTGCTCGACGGGGCTCCTGACACCTTCGTGCTCGCACCCGAGGCCCGTACGTCCGGGCACGCGGCTCGGACGGACGGGCCTCGGGTGGAGTGGGGCGCCACGCCCACCCGGAACGGCTGAGCCTGGGGCTTCTCGGAAGGGGTGGCTCCGCGGCTCAGCGGTCGACGAGCCGGTCGTACTGGGTGGTCGTGTGGCGCAGGTGGGCGACCAGTTCGTCGCCGACCCGCGGCTCCTGGGCGTCCGAGGGGACGAACAGGATCGACACCTGCATGTGCGGCGGCTCGGCGAACCACCGCTGCTTGCCCGCCCAGACGAACGGCGACAGGTTGCGGTTGACCGTGGCCAGGCCGGCGCGGGCGACGCCCTTGGCCCTCGGCATCACGCCGTGCAGCGCCTTGGGCGCCTCCAGGCCGACCCCGTGGGACGTACCGCCGGCCACGACGACCAGCCAGCCGTCGGAGGCGGCCTTCTGCTGGCGGTAGCCGAACCGGTCGCCCTTGACGACGGGGGTGACGTCCAGGACGGCCCCCCGGTACTCGGTGGCCTCGTGGTCGCCGAGCCAGAGCCGGGTGCCGATCCGGGCGCGGAAGCGGGTCTGCGGGAACTGCTGCTGGAGCCGGGCCAGCTCCTCGGCGCGCAGATGGCTGACGAACATGGTGTGCAGCGGCAGCCGGGCCGCACGCAGCCGGTCCATCCAGCCGATGACCTCCTCGACGGCGTCGGAGCCGTCGGTGCGGTCCAGCGGCAGGTGCAGCGCGAAGCCTTCGAGCCGTACGTCCTCGATCGCCGCGTGCAGCTGCCCCAGCTCCTCCTCCTTGACGCCGTGGCGCTTCATCGAGCTCATGCACTCGATGACGACCCGGGCGCCCACCAGGGCGTGCACCCCGTCGACGGAGGAGACGGACCGGATGACGCGGTCCGGCAGCGGTACGGGCTCCTCGCCCCGCCGGAACGGGGTCAGGACGAGCAGGTCCCCGCTGAACCAGTCCTTGATCCGGGCCGCTTCGTAGGTCGTTCCGACGGCGAGGGTGTCGGAACCGAAGCGGATCGTCTCGTCGGCGAGGCGCTCATGGCCGAAGCCGTAGCCGTTGCCCTTGCAGACGGGGACGAGACCGGGGAACTGGTCGATCACGGACTTCTGGTGCGCCCGCCAGCGCGCGGTGTCGACGTAGAGGGAGAGCGCCATGGCCGGCCCGGAACCTTTCTGGTGGCTGCGGTGAATCAGGGAACGAACGGGTGGTGCCGCGAGGGATATTGAAGCCGGTCAGCGGCGCGACATATAGATGTCGAGCGCCTTGTGGAGCAGCTTGTTGAGCGGGAAGTCCCACTCGCCGACGTACTCGACGGCCTCGCCGCCGGTGCCGACCTTGAACTGGATCAGGCCGAAGAGGTGGTCGGTCTCGTCCAGCGAGTCGCTGATGCCGCGCAGGTCGTAGACGGTCGCGCCCATCGCGTAGCTGTCGCGCAGCATGCGCCACTGCATCGCGTTCGACGGCCGGACCTCGCGCCCGATGTTGTCGGAGGCGCCGTAGGAGTACCAGACGTGTCCGCCGACGACGAGCATTGTGGCCGCGGAGAGGTTCACGCCGTTGTGCCGGGCGAAGTAGAGCCGCATCCGGTTGGGGTCCTCGGAGTTGAGGACGGTCCACATGCGCTGGAAGTACGACAGCGGGCGAGGACGGAAGTGGTCGCGCACGGCGGTGATCTCGTACAGCCGCTGCCACTCGGCCAGGTCCTCGTAGCCGCCCTGGACGACCTCGACGCCGGCCTTGTCGGCCTTCTTGATGTTGCGCCGCCACAGCTGGTTGAAGCCCTTGAGGACGTCTTCCAGGGAACGGTTGGCCAGCGGCACCTGGAAGACGTAGCGGGGCTGTACGTCACCGAATCCGGCGCCGCCGTCCTCGCCCTGCTGCCAGCCCATCTTCCGCAGCCGGTCCGCGACCTCGAAGGCGCGCGGCTCGATGTGCGTGGCCTCTACGTCGCGCAGGCGCTTCACGTCCGGGTCCTGGATGCCGGACTTGATGGCCGCGGAGTCCCAGCGGCGGATGACGACCGGCGGGCCCATCTTCACGGAGAAGGCGCCCTGCTGCTTGAGGTGGGCGAGCATCGGCTGGAGCCAGTCGTCCAGGTTCGGCGCGTACCAGTTGATGACCGGGCCCTCGGGGAGGTACGCCAGGTAGCGCTTGATCTTGGGCAGCTGGCGGTACAGGACGAGGCCCGCGCCGACGATCTGGCCGTCCCGGTCGAACCAGCCCAGGTTCTCCGAGCGCCATTCGGTCTTCACGTCCGCCCACGCCGGGACCTGGCAGTGACTGGCCGAAGGCAGGCTCTGGATGTACGCCAGATGCTGCTCTCGGCTGATGGTCCTCAGGGTCAGGCTCATGCGGGGCGCTCCTCGGCAGGTGTGTCCCCATCGGTCAGGGGCTCCGGCTCTCGCGCCGAAGCCTACTGTGACCGAGGGGCGCCCGGCCTGGCCCCGGGGGGACCGAACGCGACGCGGGCCGGTGCGAGTGCCCGGGCACCCGCACCGGCCCGCGTTCCGGCCGGTGCTCCGGTCAGGTGATCACGCCGCCGAAGAGACCGCCGTGGGCCATGCCGAGGAAGAAGCCGACGGCGGAGGCGCCGAGCCCGATGATCAGGCCGAACCGTTCGCCGGTGGTCCTGGAGACGTACATGCCGTATCCACCGGTCAGGATGCCGACCAGCCCGGCCCACGAGCTGATCAGGTGGAGGTGGTGGAACATCGCCGTCACGAAGGCGAGGGCGCCCAGGACCAGGGTCACGGCGAGCAGGGTGTCCTGGAGCGGGTGCGGCTTGCCGTCCGTCGCGAAGAGCGAACCGGTTGCGGGGCGGATGGTCTGTGCCATGGAGTACCTCCTGGCCGGACAGGTGGGGCGGGTGGATCCGGCGCCTCTGCCGCTGCGGCGGGTGTAGCGCCTCTCACACCGCATCTGTCTCGATTGTGCCCTCTGAGCTCCTGATTTCAACCGGAAGCCGGTCTACGGGTACTCTGTACGGTCTGCACCGGTGTCTGCCCAGGCCACCACGGCGAGTCTCTCCCCGAACCCCCTCCACGGGATCGTTCGGGAGCGGATTGTCAGTGCCGGGTGTTCTCCTCGGAGACGCCGTTGCATCACGCATCACGACCCTCCTGCCACGGAACGACCGTGGCCGCTGAGTCCAAAGGAGGTGGGTTCCACATGCGTCACTACGAGGTGATGGTCATCCTCGACCCCGATCTCGAGGAGCGAGCAGTCTCCCCGCTGATCGAGAACTTCCTCTCCGTCGTCCGTGAGGGCAACGGAAAGGTGGAGAAGGTCGACACCTGGGGCCGTCGTCGGCTCGCCTACGAGATCAAGAAGAAGCCCGAGGGCATCTACTCGGTCATCGACCTGCAGGCCGAGCCTGCGGTCGTCAAGGAGCTCGACCGCCAGATGAACCTGAACGAGTCGGTCCTCCGGACCAAGGTCCTCCGTCCCGAAGTCCACTGAGCATCTAGCTCAGCGGTTTTCGGGTCCGAGTAGCAGCAAGCAGCCAGAAGCAATCCCCGCCGAGAGGTTCACCCATGGCAGGCGAGACCGTCATCACGGTCGTCGGCAATCTCGTCGACGACCCCGAGCTGCGCTTCACCCCGTCCGGTGCGGCGGTCGCGAAGTTCCGTGTCGCGTCCACTCCCCGCATCTTCGACCGGCAGACCAATGAGTGGAAGGACGGCGAAGGCCTGTTCCTCACCTGCTCGGTCTGGCGTCAGGCGGCGGAGAACGTCGCGGAGTCGCTCCAGCGAGGCATGCGCGTCGTCGTGCAGGGCCGGCTGAAGCAGCGGTCCTACGAGGACCGTGAGGGCGTCAAGCGCACGGTCTACGAGCTGGACGTCGAGGAAGTCGGCCCCAGCCTCAAGAACGCCACGGCCAAGGTCACCAAGACCACCGGTCGCGGTGGTCAGGGCGGCCAGGGTGGATACGGCGGCGGCCAGCAGGGCGGCGGCAACTGGGGCGGCGGTCCCGGTGGCGGCGGCCAGCAGGGCGGCGGCGGTGCACCCGCCGACGACCCGTGGGCGACCGGCTCCCCGGCCGGCGGCCAGGGCGGGGGACAGCAGGGCGGCGGAGGCGGCTGGGGCGGAAGCTCCGGCGGTTCCGGCGGCTCCTCCGGCGGCGGCTACTCGGACGAGCCTCCCTTCTAGGGCTGCTCGTACCCCCACTTCTTGATCACACAGGAGAAACACCATGGCGAAGCCGCCTGTGCGCAAGCCTAAGAAGAAGGTCTGCGCGTTCTGCAAGGACAAGACCCAGTACGTGGACTACAAGGACACGAACATGCTGCGGAAGTTCATTTCCGACCGCGGCAAGATCCGTGCCCGCCGCGTCACCGGCAACTGCACGCAGCACCAGCGTGACGTCGCCACGGCTGTCAAGAACAGCCGTGAGATGGCGCTGCTGCCCTACACGTCCACCGCGCGATAAGGGAAGGGTGACAACAGCATGAAGATCATCCTCACCCACGAGGTCTCCGGCCTCGGCACCGCCGGCGACGTCGTCGACGTCAAGGACGGGTACGCCCGTAACTACCTGGTTCCGCGTGGCTTCGCCATCCGCTGGACCAAGGGCGGCGAGAAGGACGTGGCGCAGATCCGCCGCGCCCGCAAGATCCACGAGATCGCGACGATCGAGCAGGCCAACGAGATCAAGGCCAAGCTCGAGGCCGTGAAGGTCCGTCTGGCTGTTCGCTCCGGCGACGCCGGCCGTCTCTTCGGCTCGGTCACCCCGGCTGACGTCGCTTCGGCGATCAAGGCCGCCGGTGGTCCGGACGTCGACAAGCGTCGCGTCGAGCTCGGCTCGCCGATCAAGACGCTCGGCGGACACCAGGTGTCCGTCCGTCTGCACCCCGAGGTTGCAGCGAAGCTCGGCGTCGAGGTCGTTGCTGCCTAAGGGCAGAGCTCAGCAGAGCCACTGAAGGGCCGCACCCGATGGGTGCGGCCCTTCGCTGTTGTCCGGATCCGTTGTGCCGGAGGCGCGGTGTTTCACGTGAAACCAGGGCGCTGTTTCACGTGAAACAGCCCCCTCGGAACAGGCGGCGGATCGAGCTGATCACGGGGTAGCTCCGGTCACCGGGTAGCTCCGGTCACGATCCACCGGCCCGACCGGGTGCGCAGCCAGAGCGTGATCAGGCGGACGGCCATCATCAGGGTCATCGCCCACCAGAGCGCGGTGAGCCCGCCGCCGAGTGAGGGCACCAGGAGTGCTACGGGAGCGAAGACGGCGAGCGTCACCAGCATCGCCCAGGCGAGATAGCGCCCGTCACCGGCTCCCATCAGGACGCCGTCCAGGACGAAGACCACGCCGGCGATCGGCTGTGAGACCGCCACGACCAGGAGCGCGGGAAGCAGGGTGTTCTTCACCGAGGGGTCGCTCGTGAAGAGCGGGATGAACAGAGGCCGCGCGAGCACGATGAGGACGCCGAGCACGACGCCGCAGCCGATACCCCACTCGACCATGCGGTGGCAGGCCTCGCGTGCGCCCTTCTCGTCGTCCGCCCCGAGATATCGGCCGATGATCGCCTGGCCCGCGATGGCGATGGCGTCGAGCGCGAAGGCGGTCAGGCTCCAGAGGGAGAGGATGATCTGGTGCGCGGCGATGTCGACATCCCCGAGCCGGGCGGCGACGGCGGTGGCGATCATCAGGACGGCACGCAGGGAGAGTGTCCGGATCAGCAGGGGTACGCCGGCCCGCGCGCTGGCCCTGATCCCGGCCGCGTCGGGGCGTAGGGACGCACCGTGCTTCCGGGCGCCGCGGATCACCACGACGAGATAGGCGGCGGCCATGCCTGCCTGGGCGATCACCGTTCCCCAGGCGGATCCGGCGATGCCGAGCCCGGCGCCGTAGACGAGGGTCACGTTGAGGACGGCGTTCGCCGTGAAACCGGCGATGGCGACGTACAGCGGGGTGCGGGTGTCCTGGAGGCCGCGCAGTACGCCGGTGGCGGCGAGCACGACGAGCATGGCCGGGATGCCGAGGATGGAGATCCTCAGATACGTGATGGCGTACGGAGCGGCGGTGTCGGAGGCGCCGAAGGCGTCGACGAGCCAGGGTGCCGTCGGCATCGCGAGGGCGACGACGGCGGCACCGAGCAGCAGGGCGAGCCAGATGCCGTCCATGCCCTGACGGATGGCGGCGGGCAGATCGCCCGCCCCCACGCGACGGGCGACGGCCGCCGTGGTCGCGTAGGCGAGGAAGACGAAGATACTCACGGCCGTCATCAGGAGGGCTGCGGCGATGCCGAGGCCGGCCAGCTGCGGGGTGCCGAGGTGGCCGACGACGGCGCTGTCGACCATCACGAACAGGGGCTCGGCGACAAGTGCGCCGAACGCCGGGACGGCGAGGGCGATGATCTCGCGGTCGTGTCGTCGGCGGCCGTTCTTCGGGGTCGCGGGGGCCTGGGTCATGGGGTCAATCTAATCTTCCACAGGTAAGAGATGCAATTGCCCCGTGGTCCTTACTTGCTCCCCGCTGGGGCCAACCTTCCCGCGTCGTTTGCGGTGATCTTGAAGTGAGGGCAAAAGTTTTTCTCCCCCACAATCAGTGGACGGAGAACGTGCAGGTCAGGGTGGTCGCGGTGGTAGTGCTATGAGTTTGTCCACAGTGCTGTCCCCCGGTCCGTGCACAGGATCGGCGGGGTTCTCCACAGCATCTGGTCCGTCGTCCACATGCCCTGTGGATAACCAGATTGGCTGACGGTGCGGAGGGGCCTACCGTGGTGCGGCGCCCGCACTCCGTTCCGGCACCGGAATCCTCCGAACCAGACGCGCCGGAAGTGGAGTCGGGCGACCTGTTTGTCGGTGCCGTGCCGTAAGAAAGAGTGGCACGGCTAGGTCCGCGACGCGGACGGGAGGAGGCGGCCCGGTGAGCATTCCCGAGCCTTTGGACGACCCCTGGACCGAGACCGGTCCCGGGGACCGTCTGCCTGTCTCCCGCCAGCGTCGCGGGGACCGCAAGGGGCGCGAGGACCGCCATGACCGCGGCTCGGACGAGGCCTGGGACAGCGGTGCCCCCAGCTTCGAACGCGTTCCGCCCCAGGATGTCGACGCCGAGCAGTCGGTCCTCGGCGGCATGCTGCTGTCCAAGGACGCGATCGCCGAGGTCGTCGAGGTCATCAAGGGCCACGACTTCTACCGCCCCGCCCACGAGACCGTCTTCACGGCGATCCTCGACCTCTACGCCAAGGGCGAGCCGGCCGACCCGATCACGGTCGCCGCCGAGCTGGTGAAGCGTGGAGAGATCACCAAGGTCGGCGGAGCGCCGTATCTGCACACCCTGGTGCAGTCCGTGCCCACCGCGGCCAACGCCTCGTACTACGCGGAGATCGTCCACGAGCGGGCGGTGCTGCGGCGGCTGGTCGAGGCGGGCACGAAGATCACGCAGATGGGATACGCGGCGGACGGGGACGTCGACGAGATCGTCAACTCCGCCCAGGCCGAGATCTACGCGGTCACCGAGCAGCGCACCAGTGAGGACTACCTCCCCCTCGGCGACATCATGGAGGGCGCGCTCGACGAGATCGAGGCCATCGGCTCGCGCAGCGGCGAGATGACCGGTGTGCCGACGGGTTTCACGGATCTCGACGCCCTGACGAACGGTATGCACCCCGGCCAGATGATCGTCATCGCGGCCCGCCCCGCGATGGGCAAGTCCACGCTCGCGCTGGACTTCGCGCGTGCCGCGTCGATCAAGAACAACCTGCCCAGCGTCATTTTCTCCCTCGAAATGGGGCGCAACGAGATCGCGATGCGCCTGCTGTCGGCGGAGGCGCGGGTGGCCCTGCACCACATGCGGTCCGGCACGATGACGGACGAGGACTGGACGCGGCTCGCGCGCCGGATGCCCGAGGTCTCGGCCGCCCCGCTCTACATCGACGACTCCCCCAACCTGTCGATGATGGAGATCCGCGCGAAGTGCCGTCGGCTGAAGCAGCGCAACGACATCAAGCTCGTGATCATCGACTATCTGCAGCTGATGCAGGCCGGTGGGTCGAAGCGGTCCGAGAGCCGTCAGCAGGAGGTCTCGGACATGTCCCGAAACCTGAAGCTGCTGGCCAAGGAGCTGGAGGTTCCGGTGATCGCGCTCTCGCAGCTGAACCGTGGCCCCGAGCAGCGCACGGACAAGAAGCCGATGGTGTCCGACCTGCGTGAATCCGGCTCCATCGAGCAGGACGCCGACATGGTCATCCTGCTCCATCGCGAGGACGCGTACGAGAAGGAGTCACCGCGTGCCGGTGAGGCCGACATCATCGTCGGCAAGCACCGTAACGGCCCGACGGCCACCATCACCGTGGCTTTCCAGGGCCACTACTCCCGCTTCGTGGACATGGCACAGACCTGACGATCCCGTATCCCGGTTGCCGCCTAGGGCCCCTAGGAAGAAACTAGACCCTCAAGGAAATTGGGAGGGTGCATGGTGCGGGCCGGGCTGACAACGGAGCGGGTGACCGTCGCGGGCGCGGAGCTGGCGGACGACATCGGGCTCGACCGGGTGACGATGTCGCAGGTGGCGCGGCGACTGGGTGTGAAGGACGCGAGCCTCTACACGCACGTCCGCAGTCTGGAGGATCTGCGCGGCCGGATCGCCCTGCTGGCAGCGGACGAGAAGACCATCCGCATCGCGGAGGCGACCGCCGGACGGGCGGGCAAGGACGCGCTCGTCGCCTTCGCGGATGCCTGGCGGGAGTACGCCCACCAGCACCCGGGCCGCTACATGGCGACGCAGACCCCGATCCGGATCGACCCCGAGCTGGCCGCAGAGGCGCCCGGGCCACGGCGGGCGGTCGAGCTGACCTACGGCATGCTGCACGGCTACGGACTGGCCGAGCCGGACCTGACCGACGCGGTCCGGCTGCTGCGCAGCACGTTCCATGGGTTCGTCGCCCTGGAAGCGGCGGGAGGCTTCGCGGACAAGCGTCCGCCGCAGCAGTCCTGGACCCGTGCGCTCGATGCCCTGCACTCCCTCCTGGAGCACTGGCCCCCGTCCCGAGAAGGAGACTCCTCATGACCGCTCCGACCATCAGCAGCCTGCGGGTCAACGGTGCGACCCTGCACTACGAAGTCCGGGGCCGGGGCCCGCTCGTGCTGCTCATCCCCGGAGGGACGGGTGGCGCGGCATCCTTCGACGGCGTTGCCGAGGACCTGGCCGCCGACGGCTACACCGTCGTCGGCTACGACCCTCGCGGCATGTCCCGCAGCACGCTGGACGACCCCGATGCCGAGCAGCACGTGGCCGAGCACGCCGACGACGCACTCCGGATCCTGGACCTGCTGTCGCCCGATGAGCCCGCCCTCGTGTTCGGAGCCAGTTCGGGCGCGATCGTCGCCCTGCACCTGCTGACCGCTCACCCCGAACGCATCGCACGTGTGGTGACGCACGAGCCGCCCGTAGTGGAGGTTCTGCCGGATGCGGCGGAACACCGCGCACTCCTCGCACGTGTCCAGGACACGTTTCGCACGCAGGGGCTCATGCCGGCCATGGCCGTGTTCGCCGCGGGCCTGAAGAAGGACGGCGACCCCAAGGACCGCGACACCACGGACGGCGACACCACAGACAGCGACACCACAGACGGCGACCCCAAGGACGGCGACACCGCCGAGCCGGAGCCCGGGCCCGGACTTCCGCCCCGGGCAGCGGCGCGGGCCGAACAGACGATGGCCGATCTTCCGTACTTCGTCGGGCGGATCGTTCCCGGCTTCATGTCCTACGCGCCGGACATCCATCGGCTGGAGGGGCTGTCGGACCGGCTCGTGATCGCGGGAGGCCAGGACTCACGCGGAGAGCTGCCCTACCGCTCGGCCGCCTTTCTGGCCGAGCGTCTGGGCACGGAACTCCAGCACTTCCCCGGCGGGCACGTCGGACTGACCACGCACCCCGCGGAGTTCGGCGAAGTCCTGCGGAAGGCCTTCCGCTCCCAGGGCCTGCGCCGGCGGACCGGCGACCCTGCGCTCAGTCCTTCGCCAGGGCGCCGGTGAGGAGCGGGAGCAGGCGGTCCCCTGATCAGGGGCATCAACCCGGCGACCAGCGCGGACCGATCCGCTTCTCCGATGTGTCCGGGAAGGTCGATGACCGGTGTGGGCCCTTCCCGGTAGAAGAAGTTGGGGACGAGCACGTAATAGCCGTGCCCTGCCAGTTCGGTGGCCATGTCCCGGATGGCAGGCCGGATGCCGAAGGCGTCCGGGTACATCAGCACTCCGGGATGCCGCTCGCCGTGGTCGGGGCAGGCGGCGAAGGCGTCGGCCAGGCCGTCCGTGGTGGGGATCTGCACGGTCTTGGTGGGAATGGGGATCTTCCTTCGCGGGAGTTCGTCGCGCTCCGGCGTTCGCCGGAGCGATGGGGGGCGTGTTCAACAAGTGTGCTTGGTGTACGAGTTGGCCGGGCGCAACCTCGTACGACCCATACTGGTGGCCGTGACCCCGATGACACCACCCGACCCGGAGCGTGGCGCCCTGTACGTGGCCGGGCGGCGGCTCTCCTTCCTCGACTCGCTGTGAGCATGTCGGGGCATTCCCGGAAAAGGGTTCGTCAAGAGGCGGCCGGTCGGATAAGGGTTGGACCATGACTTCTCTCGGTGAAGACCTGCTTCCCAGTACCCGGCGCGCCCTGCTGCACCGCATCGCCGTCGCCCAGCGGGACGGGCGTGCGCCGTCCCTCGTTGCTGCGGTGGGGCGGCAGGGGCGGACGGTATGGAGCGGGGCGCGTACGTGTGTCGACGGGCACGCTCCCGATGCCGGTACGCAGTACCGGATCGGCTCGATCACCAAGACGTTCACGGCCGTTCTGGTGCTGCGGCTGCGGGACGAGGGGCTGATCGACCTCGGCGATCCGCTGGAGAAGCACCTTCCCGGTACGGGTGTGGGCGGGGCGACCGTCCGTCAGCTGCTCTGCCACAGTGCGGGGCTGGGGGCCGAGACGCCGGCCCCCTGGTGGGAGCGGACGCCCGGCAGCCTTCGGCCGGAGATCGCGGATGTGCTGGGCGATCGGCCGCAGGTGCATCCGGCCGGGCATCGCCATCACTACTCCAACCCCGGTTACACCCTGCTCGGTTCGCTGGTGGAAGCGGTTCGTGGCGTCTCCTGGGAAGAGGCGCTGCGTCGCGAGATCCTGGAACCGCTGGGCATGCACCGTACGACGAGCGCCCCCGTGGCACCGCACGCGGGCGGCTGGGCCGTCCACCCCTGGGCGGACGTCATGCTGAGCGAGCCCGCCGAGGACCTCGGGATCATGGCGCCCGCCGGTCAGCTCTGGTCCACCGCGGAGGACCTGCTGAGGTTCGCCGCCTTCCTGACCGGGGGCGACGACCGGGTCCTGTCGGCCTCCTCCGTGCGGGAGATGCGGACGCCCGCCGTGCCGGTCGAGGCGGGCGGGAGCGGTTACGGTCTCGGGCTCCAGCTCGTCGGTGGCGAGGGGCGCGTGCTCTTCGGGCACTCGGGATCGCTGCCCGGATTCGTCGCCGGCCTCTGGGTGTGCGAGGAGGAGGACGTGGCGGCGGTCGCCCTGGCCAATGTCACTTCCGGGCTGCCCGCCGCGACGCTGGCCGCGGAACTCCTGGGCATCGTCGTCGAAGCCGAGCCACGGATCCCGGAGCCCTGGCGCCCGCTGCCCGAGGTGGACGACGAACTGCTCGCGCTGACCGGCATCTGGCACTGGGGCCCCAGCACCTTCACGCTGAGCCTCACAGGGGACCGGGGTCTCCAGCTCACACCGCTCGGCGGCAAGGGGCGCGGCGCGGCCTTCACCTACCGGTCGGACGGCACCTGGACGGGCCAGAACGACTACTACGCGGGGGAGACTCTGCGCGTCGTCCGCAGGGAAGACGGTTCGGTGGACCACCTCGACCTCGGCTCATTCGTCTTCACACGCGAGCCGTACGAGGCGGGGGCAGCCGTGCCCGGCGGTGTGGACGCGGAGGGCTGGCGGGGGCTCGGCGGCTGAGCTCAGGGGCCGGTGAACGGTTGGTGTGAACGGGTGGGTGTTTCACGTGAAACACCCACCCGTTCATCTTCCGTCAGAGCGCCAGCTTGAAGCCCACATGGCTGGCTGTGAAGCCGAGGCGCTCGTAGAAGCGGTGCGCGTCCTCGCGGGTGATATCCGAGGTCAGCTGCACCAACTGGCAGTTCTGGCGGCGGGATTCGTCCACCGCCCACTGGATGAGCTGGGTACCGAGGCCGCTGCCGCGCTCGTCGCCGTGAATGCGGACACCCTCGATGATCGACCGCGTGGCACCGCGCCGGGACAGTCCCGGGATGATGGTCAGCTGAAGGGTGCCGACGACTCGCTCCTCACGAACGGCGACGACCACGTGCTGGTTCGGGTCGTCGGCCAGCCGCTGGAACGCCTCCTGGTACGGGGTGAGGTCGTCCGGTGACTCGCGCTGGGCGCCCAGGGGGTCGTCGGCGAGCATCGCGACCACTGCGGGCAGGTCGTCCGGGGTCGCGGGGCGTATTTCGAGATCGCTCATGATCGGGATTCTACGGCGGGCAGGGTGGGTCAGACCGGGGCCTTCAGCTCTTCGACCGCCCTGACCAGAGGGGCGAGCTCCGGGTTCTCCGCCGCCTCGTCCAGGGCTGCCCGCAGTGCGCTGTCGTTCGTCGGCCTGGCGGCCTTCAGCAGTGCGAGCCCGGACTCCGTGACGTCGGTGTAGATGCCCCGGCGGTCGGTGTCGCACAGATACCGGGTCAGCAGCCCACGGTCCTCGAGCCGGGTGACGAGCCGCGTGGTGGCGCTCTGACTGAGGACGACGGCGTCGGCGACCTGCTTCATCTGGAGATGCCCGCCGACGCCGTTGTGCTGCCGGCTCAACACGTCGAGCAGGGAGTACTCGCGTGCGCTGAGCCCGTGGCCGGCCTGGAGGGCCCGCTCGATACGGGCCTCGATCTTCCCGTGGAGCAGCGAGAGCGTGCACCAGCTCTGGGCAATGGCGGTCAGGGCGGGGTCGGTCGCTGTCATGTCTCTCTCCTCCGTACGGGAGCGGTGTGACTCCAGGATAGGGGACATCTGCAATAGCCCGCGCTTGCAATTAATCGGCGTCTGCAATTATTGTGGACGCTCGTAAGGCGCAGACGCAATCTCCAGGGAAGGTCAAACCCATGCCGCTAGCGCTCCTCGCTCTCGCCATCGGGGCATTCGGGATCGGAACGACCGAGTTCGTGATCATGGGGCTGCTCCCCGAGGTCGCCGGTGATTTCCAGGTGTCGATCCCTACCGCGGGCTTCCTGGTGACCGGCTACGCGCTCGGTGTGGTCATCGGTGCCCCGCTGATGACGCTGCTGGGCACCCGTGTCACCCGTAAGCGCATGCTGATGCTGCTCATGGGGCTGTTCGTCGTGGGCAACGTGGTGTCCGCGCTCGCCCCGATCTTCGGCGTCATGCTCGCCGGACGCGTGATCGCCTCCCTCGCGCACGGTGCCTTCTTCGGCATCGGCTCGGTGGTCGCGGCCGACCTGGTCGCTCCGCAGAAGAAGGCCGGGGCCATCGCCATGATGTTCACCGGACTCACCGTCGCCAACGTCGTCGGCGTCCCGCTCGGCACGTTCATCGGGCAGACCGCGGGCTGGCGGACCACGTTCCTCGTCGTCGCCGCCCTGGGTGTCGTGGGACTGCTCGGCGTCGCGAAGCTCGTACCGGAGCAGCCCAAGGCCGAAGGCGTACGCATCCGCCACGAGCTGGCCGCGTTCCGCAACGTCCAGGTTCTGCTGGCGATGGCCATGACCGTCCTGGGCTTCGGCGGGGTCTTCGCCGCCATCACCTACATCACCCCGATGATGACCGAGATCGCCGGCTACTCGGCCTCGTCCGTCACCTGGCTGCTGGTTCTCTTCGGCCTCGGCATGGTGGGTGGCAACCTGATCGGCGGCAGGTTCGCCGACCGCCGTCTGATGCCCCTGCTGTACGTCTCGCTCGGCGCGCTCGCCGCGGTCCTCGGCCTGTTCACCGTGACCGCCCACAACAAGGTCGCCGCAGCCGTCACCATCGTCCTGATCGGCGCCCTGGGCTTCGCGACCGTACCGCCGCTGCAGAAGCGGGTCCTCGACCAGGCGGCGGGTGCGCCGACGCTGGCCTCCGCGGTCAACATCGGGGCCTTCAACCTCGGCAACGCCCTCTCCGCCTGGCTCGGCGGTCTCGTCATCGCGGCCGGTCTCGGCTACACGGCCCCGAACTGGGTCGGCGCCGCGCTCGCCGCGTCGGCGCTGGTCCTGGCGGTGCTCTCCAGCCTTCTGGAACGCCGGGAGGCCGGGAAGGGCCGGATCGTCACGGGGAACAGCGCCGAGCCGGCCCCCGTGCCGGCTGCCCGGCACTGACCCCGCCGCCCCCGGGCCCGCGCAGCGGGGCCGGTCGTACCGCAACTCGGCCGTCGCGCGGCCGAGTCCGTACGGCGACCGGGCCACACCGCGACGCAGCCGCGCCGTCCTCGTGACGGTGCGGCTGCTTCCGCGTCAGCCCGTCGCGACGGTGAGCGGGGCGAACCTGTGGGCCGCGTCACCGGGCAGATCCGGGATGCCGTACGTCATCACGGTGGTCCTGGAGACGGGCTCAAGACCGCACTCCATCAACCAGCCGAGCAGTTCCTTGTGCCGGGCGTCGACATCGGCCCGCAGCGGCCGGTCCGTCGTGGCGGCCAGGGCCGCTACCAGGGCCTGCGCGGTGGCCGTGTCCCGTGCGATCAGCGGCCCCACCACCTCGGCGTGCCCGCTCGGCCAGAGCGCCGCGTAGCCGACCAGCTCGCCGTGGTCCTCGGCGACCTGGAGCCGGTCGGCGAAGGCGGGCAGCCGGGCGAGGAGATGGGTCCGGTCGGCGCCGAACACAGGGAGGTCGAGCCGGACCATCGCCTGCAGATCGTCCGCCGCGGCCGGCCGGGTGGTCACGGACGAGGCCGACGACGGAGGCGCAGAAGCCGGGAGAGCCGACGAGGAGCGAGTGGGAGAGGCCGTGCCCGAGGGGGAGCCGCCGGAGCCGATCGCTTCGAAACGGCCGCCGACGCGTTCGGCCCGGCCCACGGGGGAGAAGCCGAGGTTTTCGTAGAGCGGCTGTCCCTGCTCCGTGGCGTACAGGGCGAGCGGGGTGTTCCCCGCCGTCTCCATCACGTGCCGCATGAGCCGGCGGGCGATTCCCTGACGTCCGTAGCGTCCGGCGACGAGCATCATGCCGACCGCGGTGAAGTCGGATCCATAGGGCATGGTCAGACACGTCGCGGCCAGACCCTTGCCGTCCGGGGCGTCGATCCCGTACCCGGTGCCGGCCGAGAGGAGCAGCCCCCACCGGTGTTCGTCGCGCGGCCAGCCGCGGTCCTCGCAGAGATCGGCGCAGGGGACCAGGTCTCCCCGGTTCAGGCGTCGGATCGGCAGGTCGACGAGGGAGCGGGGTGAAGGGCTGTGCATGGGGTCAGGCTGTCTGACGGGGTGATCGCGCGTCCACCGATTTCGCGGAACTGGCCGAGAACCGCAGCCGTCTGCCCCGCCGGGTGAGCCCCCAGGGCTTGAGGTTCGAGATCGCGGTGATGAGGAGATAGGTGCCGGTGGCCACCGACGGAGCGATCACGAGGTTGATGTCGACGGCTCCATCGGCGGCCGCCGCGTCGATCCCGGGGCGCAGGGAGAAGATCGACAGGCCCGTCGTGATCAGGGTCCGCCAGAACGTGGTCCACACCCAGCGATGCCGGGCCAGACCCCACGGGGTGCCCAGCGCCAGCAGACCGACGGTCAGGCCGAGCCGGCTGACGGAGACGGCGACATGGGCGACGAGGAGCCCTCGGCGTACGGGGCGCTTGAGTGGTTTCACGTGAAACACGATGCCGAGCCCGACCGTCCCGGGGCGTCCCGGGGCAGCAGTACCCACGGATACCGGCCGGGGAGTAGGCGCCCTGGCCGGTACTGGGACGTCCACCCGGCGTGGGGGCGTCAGCCCAGGTCGGGGGCGTGCATCGCGCGTACGCCTTCGATGTTGCCGTCCAGGTAGTGCCGCAGGGACAGCGGGACGAGGTGCACGGCCGCGATCCCGACCCGGCTGAACGGCACCCGGACGATCTCGTACTCGCCGGTGGGTTCGTCGATCTCCGGACCGTGCCGCAGGGAGACGTCCATCGACGCCAGCCGACAGACGAAGAAGTGCTGGACCTTCACCCCCGTCACTCCGCCGTCCGCGATGTGCTCCACGGTGTCGACGAAGCACGGGACCACGTCGACGATCTTGGCGCCGAGCTCCTCGTCGACCTCGCGGTGCAGTGCGTCGACGACGGTGGCGTCCTCCGGCTCGACCCCGCCGCCGGGCGTCACCCAGTACGGATCGACTCCCGGCTTCGTGCGCTTGATCAGGATGAGATCGTCGCCGTCGAGCAGGACGGCGCGTGCGGTGCGCTTGACCACAGGACGTTCGGTCATGGCAAGAGAGTGGCCCGCGGAGAGCCGTCTGAAACTCCTCCGGCCTGATCCGGACGCAAGGTCCCGGGGCCTGTCCTACCGGACCGCCGCGTGCAGCGCCTGTTCGACGTCGGCGAGCAGATCCTCGGGGTCCTCCGCGCCGACCGAGAAGCGGATGAAGCCCTCCGCGACGGCGTCGCCTCCCCAACGCCCCCGGCGCTCCGCGGTGGACCGGACGCCTCCGAAGCTCGTCGCGTCGTCGACCAGGCGCAGCGCGGTCAGGAACCGTTCCGCGGTGTCCCGGTCGGCCAGCTCGAAGGAGACCACGGACCCGAAGCGCTGCATCTGGCGGGTGGCGACGGCGTACGACGGGTCGGTGGGCAGCCCCGGATACCGCAGGCCTGTCACCTCGGCCCGCTTGGCCAGTGCCTCGGCGAGGGCGAGGGCGGTGGTGCACTGCCGGTCGATGCGGATCTGGAGGGTGGACAGCGAACGGTGGGCGAGCCAGGCCTCCATCGGCCCGGGAATCGCTCCGACGACCTTGCGCCAGCGCCGTACATCCGCGGTCAGACGGGGGTCGCGGCAGGTCACATGGCCGAGCAGGATGTCGCCGTGGCCGGTCATGCCCTTGGTGTCACTGGCGACGGAGAAGTCGGCGCCCAGCTCCAGCGGGCGCTGGCCGATCGGGGTGGCCAGGGTGTTGTCGACGGCGACCAGGGCGCCCGCCGCGTGCGCGGCCTCCACCAGCCGCCGGATGTCGCAGACGTCCAGGCCCGGGTTGGACGGGCTCTCGATCCACAGCAGCTTCGCCCCGGTCAGCAGGGCGAGCTGGGCGTCGCCGCCGGTCGGCGCGGTCCGGACCTCGACCCCGTACGCCGCCAGTTGCTCCCGTACGAGAGGGAGCGCCTGGTAGCCGTCGTCGGGCAGGACCACGGCGTCGCCCGAGCGGACCTGGGAGAGCAGCACCGCGGTGATCGCCGCCATGCCCGAGGCGAACACCGTCGTGCCCACCTCCTCGCCGGGAGCCTCCAGCTCACCGATGGCCCGCTCCAGGTGGGTCCAGGTCGGGTTGGTCTCCCGGCCGTAGGTGTAGGGGCCCACCGGTTCGCCGGAGAGGTGGAAGTGCGCGGCGAAGACGGGGCCGGGCAGCGTGGGCTCGAACTGCTCCGGTTCCGGAAGCCCGGCGCGTACCGCACGTGTTCCGTCGCCCATGGTGCTCATGCCCTGCTCCTTCGCTGTTCTCCCCGGTGGAGACCGATGTCCCCCGCACTCTTCCAGAGAGGTCGGGAGCAGCCTTCCGCCGCGTACCGGAATCCCGAATGCTGGGATCCGGGAGTGCCGGGCCCGGGGCCCCCGGGGTCAGTTCTCGTCGGGCAGGACCACATTGAGCGCCCAGGACACCACCGAGATGATCAGTCCACCGAGCACCGCCGTCCAGAAACCCTCGACGTGGAAGCTGAGGTCGACCACGCCTGCCAGCCAGGAGGTCAGCAACAGCATCAGGGCGTTGACCACCAGGGTGATCAACCCCAGCGTCAGGATGAACAACGGGAAGGTCAGGAGCTGGACCACCGGCTTCACCACGGAGTTCACCACGCCGAAGATCAGCGCCACCAGGATCAGGGTGAGGGCCTTGCGGCCCGTGCTGCCGCCCTCCAGTGTGATGTTGCCGATCAGCCAGATGGCCACGGCCAGCGCACCAGCGTTGGCGATCGTCTTGACTACGAAATTCTTCATGTGTCTGATCGTGGCAGACATGATCGGTGGTGGACACCGGCAGTACAGGTACAGCCGACAGCGCGGGCACAAGGGGCGGGACGGGCCATGAAGGCATTCAGACTGGACGAGCTGGAGGCGGAGCGGGCCGCCAACGACGGCGCCTATCTGCAGTTCGTGCGGGAGCGCAACATGTCGGTCGGTCTGTACGCCCTGGACGCGGGAGAGCTCGATCCGCAGCAGCCGCACCAGCAGGACGAGGTCTACTTCGTCGTCAGCGGGCGTGCGTCGATCACGGTGGGGATGGAGACCACTCAGGTCGGCAGGGGGAGCGTCGTCTATGTGCCCGCGGGTGTGGCCCACAAGTTCCACCACATCACCGAGGACCTCAGGGTGATGGTCGTCTTCTCGCCGCCGGAGGGCTGAGGGGCCTGCCCGTACCTGCCGGGGGCGGTCGTTTCCTCTCGGGGATCCCTAGGGGCTCGATCAGGGGTCTTCAAGGGCTGCGCGTGCCCACCGGAGCCCTTCTCGCCTTTAGCATCGAGTGCAAGGATCCAGAGAGACGAGGTAGAGGCGATGGCCGTGCGGGAGATATTCGCGGGAATGCCCTGGTGGGTGAAGTGGATCGCGGTGCCCGTCATTGCGATCTTCGTGTTCGGCGGTCTGATCGCCAGCGTGGTCGGCTTTGTGATCAGCCTGCTCTTCAAGGCGCTGATCTTCGTCGTGCTGGTCGGCGGACTGATCTTCGTCGTCCGTAAGTTCATGTCGTCGTCGTCCTCGCGCGGTGACTGGTAGACCGTCGTCCTCGCGCGATGACCGGTAGTCCACGGACCGCGCGTCGGCACGGGGGCCGGCCCGTCCCGTCCGGCCCGGGTAGGGATTAGCCCAGCAGAGCTAAGTCCCGGAGGAAACCACCCGTCTGCCGCAGGCGGCCGATACAGTGGCACATCGCTGCCGCCATCCGGAATGTGACCTTCCGTCACCTTGTCGATCGCCTGATCGATCCTGGGTACGACAGTCCGGTCGTTGGCCTTCGATCGCCGGCGCCCGGATCGGTCCTCGCCGGTCACGGTCACCGGATCTCCGGCCCTCGGGATCGCGGCAGGCCCGTGGGGGCGGCCCCCACGGGAGGGCCGACGGCCCGTCACCATGCCTGGGGGTGACCTTTGACCACGGCATCGAGTACCGCTGTCCCGACGTTGATCGGTTCGGTTCAGCGGGCGTTGAGGCTGCTGGAGGCTGTGGGCGCTCATCGGGACGGGGCACCTGCCAAGCAACTGGCGCGAGAGGCGGGGCTTCCGCTTCCGACCGCGTACCACTTGCTGCGCACCCTCACCCATGAGGGCTATCTCCGCCGTGAGAACGGTGTCTTCCTCTTCGGCGCGGCCGCCGAGAACCTGACCGCGGCGCCCGCGGTCAGGAGCCGCCCGCGCCCCATCTCCGTCGCCGACTCCCTCGACCGCTGGCGGGACGTCATCGGAGCGCCGGTGTACTGCGCCGTCTACTGCGACGGCGAGATCGACCTCATCGCGGTCGCGGACGCCCCCGACACCCCTGCGGTGGAGGAGTGGGCCTCGTTCCGGGAGACCGCCCACGCACATGCCATCGGCCAGTGTCTGCTCGCCCAGCTCGACGAGAGGGCCCGCGAGGACCACCTCGACCGGCATCCCGTTCGGCCCCTCACCCGTTACTCAGTGCGAGATCGCGCCACGCTTCTGGAACGGTTGCGCACCCTCCGACGAGGTGAACCGGTCATCGAACGCCAGGAGTACGCACTGGGGACCGTCTGCGCCGCGATTCCGGTCACGGCCGGTGCCACCATTGCGGCGATGGCCATTTCCGTACCCCTGGATCGGGAAGATCGGTTGCTGCCCGCAGTCGAACAGCTACGTGGCGAAGTCGCCAGCCTCTTGCGTTCGTTCGTGTTCTCTATCAGTATCTGAAAAATCACTCCTTGTGATCTGCTATCGCGTGCACCACGATGGCGTCAATAGGGCCATAGGGGATCATTCCTGGCCAGTTTCATCTACTGCGGGGTTGAACGATGCGCGAGTCGGTTCAAGCAGAGGTCATGATGAGCTTCCTCGTCTCCGAGGAGCTCTCGTTCCGTATTCCGGTGGAGCTCCGGTACGAGGTCGGCGATCCGTACGCCATCCGGATGACGTTCCACCTGCCCGGCGATGCCCCTGTGACCTGGGCGTTCGGACGTGAACTGCTGCTGGACGGGCTCAACAGCCCGAGCGGCGACGGAGATGTGCACATCGGCCCGACCGAACCCGAGGGGCTCGGAGATGTGCACATCCGGCTTCAGGTCGGCGCGGATCGCGCGTTGTTCCGGGCGGGGACGGCGCCGCTGGTGGCGTTCCTCGACCGGACGGACAAGCTCGTGCCGCTCGGCCAGGAGCACACGCTGGGTGACTTCGACGGGAACCTGGAGGACGCGCTCGGCCGCATCCTCGCCGAGGAGCAGAACGCCGGCTGACCGGGCGCACCCTGCCCCCAGGGCCTTTCGCCGGCTCGTCCCCGCGGTCCGCCCCCACGTCCCGGCGCACCCGGCGGCCCGTCACCCCGTCTTGCGGCGGCGGCCCCGGCCGGTCCGTGCGGGTGCGGCCGTAGCCGCCTGTGCGCCGCCCGACCCCGCGCGGTCCGCGGAGACGACCAGCGCGGCGAGCCCCGTGGTCACCGGCACCGAGGCGACCAGTCCGATCGACCCGACCAGCGTGCGGACGATCTCCTCGGCGACCAGCTCGCTGTTGGCCACCGTCCCCACACTGCTCTGGGCGATGGAGAAGAGGAGCAGCAGGGGCAGTGCCGCGCCCGCGTACGCCAGCACCAGGGTGTTGACCACCGAGGCGATGTGGTCCCTCCCGATTCTGATACCTGCCCGGTAGAGCCCCTTCCAACCCATCTCCGGGTCGGCCTGGTGCAGTTCCCAGACGGCGGAGGTCTGGGTGACCGTCACATCGTCGAGCACGCCGAGCGAACCGATGATGACGCCCGCCAGCAGCAGGCCGCTCATGTCGATGTCCGGGTAGAGACCCTTGATCAGGCCGGTGTTGTCGTCGGTGTTGCCGCTCAGGCTGGCCCAACCGATGAACAGGGAGCCCAGCAGCCCGATCAGCAGCAGCGAGATCAGCGTGCCGATGACCGCGACCGATGTACGGGCCGTCACCCCGTGGCACATGTAGAGGGCCGCCAGCATGATCGCGCTGGACCCGATCACCGCCACGACCAGCGGATTCGAGCCCTGGAGGATCGCCGGCAGGATGAACAGCGTCAGCACGGCGAACGACACGGCCAGCGCCACCAGCGCCATCACCCCGCGCATCCGGCCCACCAGGACCACCGTCAGGGCGAAGATCCCGGCCAGCAGCGCCATCGGGACCTTCCGGTTCACATCGGTCACGGAGTACTGGAGGTCGCGCGGCGCGTCGGGGGCGTACGCGACGACCACGCCCTGACCCTCCTTCAACTGGCGGGGCGCGTCCGGCTGGACCACCTCGACGAACCTGCGGCCCTTGTCGTCGCCGCTGGTCACCTCGATGGTGGCCTTCGCGCACTCCCCTTCCTGCTCGTTGACGGCCTCCCGCCCCGAGGGCGTGGAGGTGTCACCGGTCGGAGGCACCTGCGCGGCGTTGACGTCCGCGCAGTCGACCTTGACGACCTGGACGACCTTGCCGTCCTGGGTCTGCCGGTCGAATCCGACACCGGTGCGCTCGTGGTCGGGCACGCCGCCGGGCCAGAACGCGATCAGACCGACGACGACGGCCGTCGCGAACGGGATCAGCACGGCGGCGATGACCTTGCGCAGATGCCGGGAGACCGGGGCGGCCGGGCCATGGCTGTGCGTGTGGGTGTGGCCCTGGGGCGGGTGGGGTGCGGGGTCGCTTTGAGGGGAGGTCACGGGGCGATCATCGCAAGAACAGGAGGGCCCTCTGGTCACCTCGCCGGAAAGGACGCTAGCGTGGAGGCACCTTTGCACACGCGGGAGCTCGGAGCACCGGGCTGAGAGGGCGCTGGGATCGCCGTACATCCGTACGGGACACGCTGCGCCGACCGCCGAACCTGTTACCGGGTAATGCCGGCGTAGGGAGTAGGTCTCATGACCACATCGGACGCACGCACGCCTGCCTCGAAACAGAGCGCCGAGAACCAGGGCGACGAGGCCGGGAAGTCCATCGGCTGGCACAAGGGGTACGTCCAGGGCTCACGCCCGGACCTCCGGGTGCCGGTCCGACAGGTGCACCTCACCAACGGCAAGGACGTGACGCTGTACGACACGTCCGGGCCGTACACCGATCCCGCCATCGACACCGATGTCCGCCGGGGCCTCGCGCCGCTCCGGGAGAACTGGATCATCGCCCGCGGTGACACCGAGGAGTACGCGGGCCGCCCGGTCCGCCCGGAGGACGACGGGGTCAAGCACACCTCGCCGCGCGGCGGACTGCGCAACCTCGACGCGGTCTTCCCCGGCCGCCCGCGCCAGCCGCGCCGCAGCCGCGACGGGCGCCCCGTCACCCAGCTCGCGTACGCCCGACGGGGGGAGATCACCCCGGAGATGGAGTACGTGGCGATCCGGGAGAACGTCGAGGCCGAGGTCGTACGGGAGGAGATCGCGGCGGGCCGGGCGGTTCTGCCGGCCAACGTGAACCATCCCGAGATCGAGCCGATGATCATCGGCAAGCGGTTCCTGGTGAAGGTCAACGCCAACATCGGCAACTCTGCCGTCACCTCCTCCATCGAGGAGGAGGTGGACAAGATGACCTGGGCGACCCAGTGGGGCGCCGACACGGTCATGGACCTGTCCACCGGCCGCAACATCCACACCACCCGCGAATGGGTGCTGCGCAACTCCCCCGTGCCGATCGGCACGGTCCCGCTCTACCAGGCCCTGGAGAAGGTCGACGGCCGGGCCGAGGAGCTGACCTGGGAGATCTACAAGGACACCGTCATCGAACAGGCCGAACAGGGCGTGGACTACATGACGGTGCACGCCGGAGTGCGCCTGCCGTACGTCCCGCTGACGGCCCGCCGCAAGACCGGGATCGTCTCGCGCGGTGGTTCGATCATGGCGGCCTGGTGCCTGGCGCACCACAAGGAGTCGTTCCTCTACGAGCACTTCGAGGAGCTCTGCGAGATCCTCGCGACGTACGACGTCACGTACTCGCTGGGCGACGGGCTGCGTCCCGGTTCGATCGCGGACGCCAACGACGAGGCGCAGTTCGCCGAGTTGCGCACGCTGGGTGAACTGAACACGATCGCCAAGCGGTTCGGCGTACAGACGATGATCGAGGGCCCCGGGCATGTCCCGATGCACAAGATCAAGGAGAACATCGACCTCCAGCAGGAGATCTGCGAGGAGGCGCCGTTCTACACGCTCGGCCCGCTGACCACGGATGTCGCGCCCGCCTACGACCACATCACCTCGGGCATCGGCGCCGCGATGATCGCCTGGTGGGGCACGGCGATGCTCTGTTACGTCACGCCCAAGGAGCACCTGGGGCTGCCGAACCGGGACGACGTGAAGACGGGCGTGATCACCTACAAGATCGCCGCCCACGCGGCCGACCTGGCCAAGGGGCACCCGGGCGCGCAGGAGTGGGACGACGCGCTGTCCGACGCGCGGTTCGAGTTCCGGTGGGAGGACCAGTTCAATCTGGCCCTCGACCCGGACACGGCACGGGAGTTCCACGACGAGACGCTGCCCGCCGAACCGGCGAAGACGGCGCACTTCTGCTCGATGTGCGGGCCGAAGTTCTGCTCGATGAAGATCTCCCAGGACATCCGCCGTCAGCACGGCGGTTCGCAGGAGGAGATCGAGGAGGGCATGGCCGAGAAGTCGAAGGAGTTCGCGGCCGCCGGGAACCGGGTCTACCTGCCGATCGCAGACTGACCCGTCCCGTGGCGTGAGGTGGGCCCGGCGGCCGCGTCCGTCGGGCCCACCTCCGTCGGGCGGCCGGTCTGCTCCGGGTCCTCCGTCGTGCCGAACGGGTTGTCGACGACGTACCGCCAGAACCCGTCGGGTCCCCGGCGGGCGACGTCGGTCGCCGTGCCCGCGATCCGGACCTGCCCGCCGTGTGCCGCCCTGCCCTCCACGACCCAGTCGACGATCAGGAGTGCCAGGTCGCCGGAGACGTAGGTGTGCCGAGGAGTCACCCGGATCGGGACGCGCAGCGCGAGGAAGTCCCGGTGGGCCGGTATCCGGCCGGGGCCGGTCGTAGGTTGGCCGGGCCGGGGTACGAACAGCGCGTCGGCCTCGTACAGCCGGTCGACGACCTCGGCGTCGAAGGTGTTGAACGCCCGCTCCAGGACGTACGGGTGCTGGGCCGCGACGGTGGTCGGATGCACACTGGTGGAATGCGTCATGCCGTCAGTGAACAGCCCGTCGACGAGGGTCACCCAACGGAAACCCACGCGGCCGACGACCGGGAACTGACGCCGACCGCCCGCGGCCGTACGGCCCGTCCCGAGCCGGACTGTCCCGTCGAGGTGGCCCTCGCCGCGGTCTCGGGGCGCTGGACCACCCTGGTGCTGCGTGAACTCATGGGCGGCCCGCTCGGGTTCTCCGAGCTGAGGGAGCGGCTGCCGGAACTGTCGGCGAAGGTGCTCAGCCAGCGGCTCAGGGAACTCGGCGAGCGGGGCCTGGTGTCGGTGGAGCGGCGACGCGGATTTCCCGTGCGAACGAGCTACAGCCTGACCGGATCCGGCCGGGCGCTCCGGCCGTTGCTGATCGAGCTCTACGCGACGGGGGAGGCCCTGCTCACGATGGAGCCGAACATGGGTGTTCGGCGCCTTATGGGCAACTAAAGCCGTTTCAGGCTGGTTTGGCGCGGTTTCCCACCTTGTTAAGCGACGGTATGGACACAGTCGTGTGGCGGCTGTATGTACGTTGCGGCAGCGGGTCAATCAGACTTGACCCGTTCCTTATCTGTGGCTTATTTTCCGGCTTGCTTGGCTGAAAGTTGGCGGCCCTGAAAACGGGGCCCGGGGAGGGGAAACACAATGAACTGGTACCTGGCCGTACTCAAGAACTACGCAGGCTTCAGCGGACGCGCGCGCCGCAAGGAGTACTGGATGTTCACGCTCATCAACTTCGTCATCAGCCTGGTGCTCACGATCATCGGCAGCGCGATCGGCGTGGAGTTCATCTCCTACATCTACTCCGTCGCGGTGATCATCCCGGCGCTCGCCGTCGGCGTCCGCCGCCTGCACGACACCGGCCGTTCCGGCTGGTGGCTGCTGATCGCGATCGTCCCGCTGATCGGCGCGATCGTCCTGATCGTCTTCCTCGCCTCCGAGGGCAAGCCGGAGACGAACGAGCACGGCGTCAACCCGAAGCTGGCCCCGCAGGCCATCTGATCCACCGCTCCGGTCCGTCCGGAGCGTCCCCCGGGCCGGGCGCGGCACTTGCCGCCCCGGCCCGCGGTGTGTCCGGGGCGGCGCGCGTGTCAGTCCGGCTGGTGTTCCGGGCCGCCGAAGTCCGGGCTCGTGAAGTCGGGGCTGGTGAAGGTCGGCCGGGGGCCGGCCGCCGGGCCGTCGTCCGGACCCGAGAAGTCCGGCCTGCTGTACCCGACCTTCGGGATGCGGTTGGGTGAACGGTGCGGGGTTCGCGCGGCGGGCCCCGCCGTGGGGTCGGCCAGGGCGTCCCGGAAGAACGGGAGGATGCCGCGTTCCAGCAGGGCGTGGCGCCACGCCTCCCGGGCCCGCGCGACCTCCTCCGGAAGTTCCTGTTCCTCCTCCTCGGCGGCGAGGGACGTAGCGCCGTTGCGGAGGGCGGTGACGAGCAGTCCGACGGCGGCGACGAGGATCGCCGCCGCGGCGACGCAGGCGAAGAACCATCCGGCCGCGACCATGGAGCGGCCGAACGTGAGCGACGGGCTGACCGCCTTCAGCAGATAGCCGACGAGCAGGAAGATGAGCGCCGCGGTGCCGGCCAGCAGCGGGGTCAGGACCGTGATGACCGCGCCTATGCCCGCGCCCGATCCGGCCGAGGTGCTCTGCGGCCCGTCCAGGCCCGCGAGCCCGCCGGCTCCCTCGGCCCCTTCGACGGCCGCCGCCCGGCGCAGTTCGCCGCGGGCCTTGATGTAGTGCTCGTACTCGGTGGCCGCGGCCGCGGTGATCAGCGCCGTGGCGCCGAGCGCCATGGTGCGCAGCTGTTCGGTGTTGAGCCGGTCCCCGACGCCCTCCAGGTCCGGGCGTTCGTGAGCGTGGCGCAGTGCGTCGCCCAGGATCCGCTCGTACTCGGGTCCGTCCTCGGCCAGCAGGTGCGGAGCGCTTGTCATCTGCATCCCCCGATGCTCCGTCGGTGCCCGGCTGCCCGCGGTGGACCGGGCGATCGGGCGGAAACGGAGGAGAGCCTGCCACTGATAGGCCGATGGTAGAGCGCTCACGGCAAGGGGTGACAGGGTGTTTCCAGAATTGGGCCCGGAGACGGGCCCGGCGATCGGCGAGGTCGGCGCGGGCTGAACCTGAAGCGCCTTCCCCGCCGACGGTCAGTCATGCAGGGGGAGTTGGACCACCAGCAGCTTTCCGGCCATGGTCACTCCGCCGTCCATGGCGATGGCGAGGCCGTCCGCGTACACGTGCGGGCCGTTGATCACGGGTCCCGCGCCGTCCTCGCCCTCCTCTGTTCCGACCTCGCCCAGGAGGTACGGAATGGGGCTGTGACCATGGACGACGCGCTGTCCGCCGTACGTCGTCAGCAGCTCGCGCACCGCCTGGGAGCCGCCCTCGTCCCGGAAGGCGAACCGCTTGGTGAGCTTGCGGAAGAGGTCCCAGCACTCGTCGGCGTCGTTACGCGTGAGAATGGCCGTGATCGTGTCGTTGACGTCCTCGATGGTGGACCCGTAGTCGAGGTAGGCCGTCGTGTCGGAGTGCATCAGCAGATGCCCGTCCTCCTCGACGACCGCGTCGAGCCGGGACATCCACTGGAGGTGGACGTCCTGGAGGCGCTCCATGTCGGTCTTCTGTCCGCCGTTGAGCAGCCAGGCCGCCTGGAAGGTGGCGGTGCCCGCCCCGGAGTTGACGGGCGTGTCGGCGAACCGCTTGGCGCCGATCAGCAGCAGTTCGTGGTTGCCCATCAGGGCCTTGCAGTAGCCGCCGGCCGCCGCCGCCTCGGCGGAGAGCCGCATGACGAGGTCGATGACCCCGATGCCGTCGGGGCCGCGGTCGGTGAAGTCGCCGAGGAACCACAGCCGGGCGTTGCCCGCGGCCCAGTTCCCGTCGGCGTCGATGAGGCCCTGTTCGCCGAGGGCCGCCAGCAGCTCGTCCAGATAGCCGTGGACGTCGCCGACGACGAAGAGCGGGCCGCGGCCGTCGTCGGACGCGGGGCGCGGCTCGGCGACCGTCTGCACCTGGACCGTGTCGCCGCGGCGGATGACCGGGAGGTCCCGCTCGGTCGGGGTGTAGCCCTCCGGCTGCCCGTCGCCCACGACGGCGTTCCCGGGGTGCGGCACCGAGGAAGGGGCCACCCCCTGAGCCTGCGGTGGCACGGGTGTCTGCGCGTACGGCGGAACCCGGAAGTCACGCAACGTCGCCGTCCGCACCACGGGTTCCTGACCGGCCCCCTGAGTCATCGACCCCTCCACCACCGTCGCGCCGCCGTACACCTGACGGGCCCTGCCTGGTAGAGGTGGTCCGCGGTGTCGTGCGCCCATCATAGGAATGCGGATCGATCTGTGTGACGCACCAGGGGTGGTGAATCCGGGCGCACGCGCGGTTCACCGGACGATTGGTCCGAAAAGAGATGATCAATCCCCGCTGGGGGAGCGCGGCGCGCTGACCGTGGTGCGGGGTGGGCGGCGTTGCGATGAGGTCCGGACGATGAGCTCCGTCGGTATGACCTGCTCCACGGGACCGTCGTGCTCGACCCCTTCGATGGCGTCGATGAGGAGCTGGACGACAGCCGTGCCGATCCGGCGGGGCTTCAGCGAGAGCGTCGTGATGGGCGGCTCGGTGGCCGCGTACACCGTGGACTCGCTGCAGCACACCAGCAGCAGGTCCTCGGGGACGCGCAGCCCGTAGCGACGGGCCGCCGCGAGGAGGTCGGTCCCGTTGGGGTCGAAGAGCCCGTAGACCGCGTCGGGGCGGTCCGGGCGGGCGAGCAGCCGGTCGGCGGCGACGGCCCCCGCGCAGGGATCGTGGGCCGGGTAGGACTCGTAGACGGGGTCCTGGCCGACCCGCTCGCACCAGTGGAGGTAGGCGGTGGTGGAGAGCCGGGTGTACGTGTCGGTGGTGTTGCCGGTCAGCAGGCCGATGCGGCGGGCCCCGGCGGCGGCGAGATGGTCGAGGAGGTCGAGCACGGCGGCCCGGTGGTCGTTGTCGACCCAGGCGGTGACGGGGAGCGTCCCGGCCGGGCGGCCGTCGGAGACGACGGGCAGTCCCTGGCGGACGAGCTCGGTGACGACCGGGTCCTGGTCGGAGGGGTCGATGACGACGGTTCCGTCGAGCGCGACGTTCGACCAGACGTCGTGCCGGGAGGTGGCGGGGAGGATGACGAGGGCGTAGCCGCGGGCAAGCGCCGCGGAGGTCGCGGCTCTCGCCATCTCCGCGAAGTACGCGAATTCGGTGAAGGTGAAAGGTTCATTCCCGTACGTGGTCACGGTCAGGCCGATCAGCCCCGACTTGCCCGTACGGAGGGTTCGGGCCGCGGCGGACGGGCGGTAGCCCAGGCGCTCGGCGACCTCGCGGACATGGCGGCGGGTGGCGTCCGGGAGCCTGCCCTTGCCGTTGAGCGCGTCGGAGACGGTCGTGATCGAGACTCCGGCCGCGGCGGCCACGTCACGGATCCCCGCCCGTCCTGGCCGGCCGCTGCGCCGGGGGGTCTCCGTCCGGCTCACCTGGTGCTTCCCTGCTGCTGTCATGGCGAGCCGATAGTAGGGCTCCGAGGGGTGGTCGGTCCGGTCGCATATGCGCACGTTGACAGGCACGTTTCTGCAAGGTCACGCCCCATCAAATTCCTTTCAATGCAAGGCAGTTGAAGGTTACTGCATGCATGTGTCAGGTATCGAAGGGCGGCAGCCTGCTGAATGTGTGATGTCTCGAAGAGGTCTCAACTCACCACTTCGGGGGACGCGCGCCACGGCGCGAGCCACCGGCGCGCGCCGGAACCGGAAACGCTCCCCCGGGCGGAGCCCCCGGGTCGGCCCCGGGTGAGGTCCCATTCCCGGGCACTGCGGTCGATTTCCCGCTCGGGCCATTCGCAGCGGGGCTCAATCCTCATAAGGTGTGCAGTATTGCTGTGAACGGACGGTCGAGGAGGACCTGCGGTGAGCGAGACGAGCCCCAAGCTGCGCGCCGAGCTGGACGGCGTTCCCGCCTATGTGCCGGGCAAGCCTGCGGCGGCCGGCGGACCGGTCGCGTACAAGCTGTCCTCCAACGAGAACCCCTATCCGCCACTGCCGGGAGTCCTGGAGTCGGCGCTCGCCGCCGCGGGGAACTTCAACCGCTACCCGGACATGGCGTGCACCGGCCTGATGAACGAGTTGGCCGAGCGTTTCGGTGTGCCCCTCTCGCACCTCGCCACCGGAACGGGTTCGGTGGGGGTGGCCCAGCAGCTGCTCCAGGCCACGTCCGGCCCCGGTGACGAGGTCATCTACGCCTGGCGGTCCTTCGAGGCGTACCCGATCATCACCCAGGTCAGCGGCGCGACCTCGGTCAAGGTTCCGTTGACCGAGGGGGATGTGCACGACCTCGACGCGATGGCGGAGGCGATCACCGACCGGACCCGGCTGATCTTCGTCTGCAACCCCAACAACCCCACCGGCACGGTGGTGCGCCGGGCCGAGCTGGAACGGTTCCTCGACCGGGTGCCCAGCGATGTGCTGGTGGTGCTGGACGAGGCGTACAAGGAGTTCATCCGCGACGCCGACGTGCCCGACGGCATCGAGATCTACCGTGACCGGCCCAATGTGGCCGTGCTGCGGACCTTCTCCAAGGCGTACGGCCTGGCCGGGCTGCGGGTCGGGTTCGCCGTGGCGCACGAGCCGGTGGCCGCGGCGCTGCGCAAGACCGCCGTCCCCTTCGGCGTGAGCCAGCTCGCCCAGGACGCGGCGGTGGCCTCGCTCCGGGCGGAGGACGAGCTGCTGGGCCGGGTCGGTTCGCTGGTCGCCGAGCGCGGCCGGGTGAGCGCGGAGCTGGCGCGCCAGGGCTGGACGGTGCCGGAGTCGCACGCGAACTTCGTCTGGCTGCGGCTCGGGGAGCGGACCCTCGACTTCGCGGGGGCCTGTGAGCGGGCCGGTGTGGTCGTCCGTCCGTTCGCGGGCGAGGGTGTACGGGTCACGATCGGCGAGACCGAGGGCAACGACCTGTTCCTGAAGACGGCGGAGGCGTTCCGCGCGGAGCTGTAGGGCTTCCCGGCGCGCCGCCGGTACCACCCGGGTGGGGCCCCGGACCTCGATCGACGAGGTCCGGGGCCCCTTCTGTATGAGTCGGGCCCCTGCTGTGTGCGTCGGCGGTCGGTGGCAAGGGGCCGGTAGCACGGGGCGGGTGGCCGAAAAGGGGTACCCCCGGCGAAGGCTCCGAAAGTGTGTGCGCCATAATTGCTTGTGAATGTGAACGCGTTCACAAGCGTGCCCTGTTTTCTCCCGTAATCGGGGGAATCAAAGGGGCATAGTGCCGGTATGACCACGGCGATGTAAGGAGACTGACGACGTGGACCTAGCTCTGGCGCCGGAGACCCTGGCGCGATGGCAGTTCGGCATCACCACCGTCTACCACTTCCTCTTCGTCCCCCTGACGATCTCGCTCGCCGCGCTCACCGCCGGCCTGCAGACCGCCTGGGTGCGGACGGAGAAGGAGAAGTACCTCAGGGCGACCAAGTTCTGGGGCAAGCTGTTCCTGATCAACATCGCCATGGGCGTCGTCACGGGCATCGTCCAGGAGTTCCAGTTCGGGATGAACTGGTCCGACTACTCGCGCTTCGTCGGCGACATCTTCGGCGCTCCGCTCGCCTTCGAGGCGCTGATCGCCTTCTTCTTCGAGTCCACCTTCATCGGTCTGTGGATCTTCGGCTGGGACAAGCTGCCGAAGAAGATCCACCTGGCCTGCATGTGGATGGTCTCGATCGGCACGATCCTCTCCGCCTACTTCATCCTGGCCGCCAACTCCTGGATGCAGCACCCGGTGGGCTACCGGATCAACGAGGAGCGCGGCCGCGCCGAGCTCACCGACTTCTGGCGGGTGCTCACCCAGGACACCGCGGTCACCCAGTTCTTCCATACCATCACGGCGGCGTTCCTGGTCGGCGGGGCCTTCATGGTCGGTATCGCCGCGTTCCACCTGGCGCGCAAGAAGCACATCCCGGTGATGCGGACCTCGCTGCGTCTGGGGCTGATCACCGTCGTGGTCGCCGGACTGCTCACCGCCGTCAGCGGCGACAGCCTCGCCAAGGTCATGTTCCGGCAGCAGCCGATGAAGATGGCCGCCGCCGAGGCCCTGTGGGACGGCCAGGAGCGGGCGCCCTTCTCGATATTCGCGTACGGGGACGTCAGCAAGGGCCACAACTCCGTGGAGATCTCGCTGCCCGGGGTGCTGTCCTTCCTCGCCAACAACGACCCGAACTCCTATGTCCCGGGCATCAACGACATCAACAAGGAGTCGCAGGAGAAGTACGGGCCCGGCGACTACCGGCCCAACATCCCGGTCGCGTTCTGGAGCTTCCGGTGGATGATCGGCTTCGGGATGGCCTCCTTCGGCCTCGGCCTCCTGGGGCTCTGGCTGACCCGGAAGAAGTTCCTGCTGCCACCGGCGCTGCGGACCGGTGAGGACGAGGTGCCGAACCTCGTCCTGTTCCGGAACAAGGCGCTGAGCCCGAGGCTGACCAAGCTCTACTGGCTCGTCGCGCTCTGGACGCTGCTCTTCCCGCTGATCGCCAATTCCTGGGGCTGGATCTTCACCGAGATGGGCCGCCAGCCGTGGGTGGTCTACGGCGTGCTGGAGACGCGTGCCGGAGTCTCCCCCGGTGTCTCGCAGGGCGAGGTCATCACCTCGATGATCGTCTTCACCCTGCTCTACGCGGTGCTCGCCGTGATCGAGGTGAAGCTGCTCGTGAAGTACATCAAGGCCGGGCCGCCGGAACTCACCGAGGACGACCTCAACCCGCCCACGAAGATCGGCGGCCACGACGAAGAAGACGCCGACCGGCCGATGGCCTTCTCGTACTGAGCACAGGAGCTGAGAGATGGAACTCCACGACGTCTGGTTCGTGCTCATAGCCGTCCTCTGGACCGGCTACTTCTTCCTGGAGGGGTTCGACTTCGGCATCGGGGTCCTCACCAAACTGCTGGCCCGCGACCGCAAGGAGAAGCGGGTCCTGATCAACACGATCGGGCCCGTCTGGGACGGCAACGAGGTCTGGCTGCTCACCGCGGGCGGCGCGACCTTCGCCGCCTTCCCCGAGTGGTACGCCACCCTCTTCTCCGGCTTCTACCTGCCGCTGCTGATCATCCTGTTCTGCCTGATCGTGCGCGGCGTCGCCTTCGAGTACCGCGCCAAGCGGCCCGAGGAACGGTGGCAGACGAACTGGGAGACCGCGATCTTCTGGACCTCCCTGATCCCCGCCGTGCTGTGGGGGGTGGCGTTCGGGAACATCGTCCGGGGCGTGAAGATCGACGCCGACATGGAGTACGTCGGCAACTTCTGGGATCTCCTCAACCCGTACGCGATCCTCGGCGGCCTCGTCACGCTCACCCTCTTCACCTTCCACGGAGCGGTGTTCGCCGGCCTCAAGACGGCGGGCGACATCCGGGTCCGGGCCCGCGCCCTGGCACTGAAGCTGGGACCCGTCACCGCGGTACTCGCGCTCGGCTTCCTCCTCTGGACCCAGGCCGACAACGGCGACGGCTGGAGCCTGGGAGCCCTGATCGTGGCGGTGGTGTCGCTGCTGGCCGCGATCGGAGCCGTCGCCAAGGGGCGTGAGGGCTGGTCGTTCGCGTTCTCGGGCGTGACGATCGCGGCGGCGGTCGCGATGCTCTTCCTGACGCTCTTCCCGAACGTCATGCCGTCCTCGCTGAACGACGCCTGGAACCTCACGGTCACCAACGCCTCGTCCAGCCCGTACACGCTCAAGATCATGACCTGGTGTGCGGGCATCGCCACGCCCATCGTGCTGCTCTACCAGAGCTGGACCTACTGGGTCTTCCGCAAGCGTATCGGCACCCAGCACATCGCCGACGCGCACTGACTCCGGCGAGCTGCCGCGGACCTCGTGAGGCCCGCGGCAGCTCCCGATCCCGCAGAGCTCACCGACCCCGCCGGGGGGATGTTTCACGTGAAACCGATCGATCCGCGTCTGCTCCACCACGCACGGGCCACCCGCCTCTTCCTGGCGGCCGTGGTGTCTCTCGGCCTGGTCGGCGCCCTGCTGGTGATCGCCCAGGCGATGCTCATCGCCGAGCTCGTGGTGGGCGGTTTCGAGGACGGGCTCACGGTCGCCGAACTGCGCACCCCTCTCCTTCTCCTCGCGGCGGTCGCGCTCGGCCGGGCGCTGGTCGCCTGGCTCACCGAACTGGCCGCCCATCGCGCCAGCGCGGCCGTGAAGTCCGAACTGCGCGGCCGGCTCCTGGAGCGGGCCGCGCGGCTGGGCCCCGACTGGCTGAGCGGACAGCGCACCGGTTCGCTGGTCGCGCTGGCGACCCGGGGGATCGACGCGCTCGACGACTACTTCGCCCGCTACCTCCCGCAGCTCGGTCTCGCGGTCGTCGTGCCGGTGGCGGTGCTGGCCCGGATCGTCACGGAGGACTGGGTGTCGGCGGCGATCATCGTCGTCACCCTGCCGCTCATCCCGCTCTTCATGATCCTGATCGGCTGGGCCACCCAGTCCCGGATGGACCGGCAGTGGCAACTGTTGTCCCGGCTCTCCGGCCACTTCCTGGACGTCGTCGCCGGACTGCCGACGCTGAAGGTCTTCGGGCGGGCCAAGGCCCAGGCCGAGTCGATCCGCACGATCACCTCCGACTACCGCCGGGCTACCCTGCGCACTCTGCGGATCGCCTTCCTCTCCTCCTTCGCGCTGGAGCTGCTGGCGACCCTGTCGGTGGCCCTCGTCGCCGTCACCATCGGCATGCGGCTCGTCCACGGCGAGCTCGACCTCTACACCGGCCTGGTGGTCCTGATCCTGGCCCCGGAGGCGTATCTGCCGATCCGCCAGGTCGGGGCGCAGTACCACGCGGCGGCAGAGGGCCTTTCGGCCGCAGAGGAGATCTTCGCGGTCCTGGAGACCGAACCCCGGACCTCGGGCACCGAGGACGCCCCGGACACGCTGCGGCTGGAGCTGGCGGACGTGACCGTACGCCATGAGGGGCGCGCCGAACCGTCGTTGGACGCCGCCTCGCTCACCGTGGAGCCGGGGGAGACCGTCGCCCTGGTCGGCCCGAGCGGCGTCGGCAAGTCCACCCTGCTCAACGTGATCCTGGGCTTCGCCCGGCCCGACGAGGGGCACGTACGGGTCGGGGGCCGGGACCTCGCGGACCTGGACCCCGGACGCTGGCGGAGCCGTATCGCCTGGGTCCCCCAGCGCCCCCACCTCTTCGCGGGCACGATCGCCGAGAACGTCCGGCTCGCCCGGCCCGACGCCGACGACGAGGCGGTCGTCGCGGCGCTGCGGGACGCGGGCGCGTACGACTTCGTCGCCGCCCTGCCGGACGGGATGCTGACCGCGCTCGGCGAGGACGGGGCCGGGCTCTCGGCGGGCCAGCGCCAGCGCATCGCCCTCGCCCGGGCGTTCCTCGCCGACCGGCCGCTCCTGCTGCTGGACGAGCCGACCGCGAGCCTGGACGGCGAGAGAGAGGCGGGTATCGTCGACGCCGTACGGAGGCTGGCTGCCGGGCGGACCGTGCTGCTGGTCGTCCACCGCCCGGCGCTGCTGGCGGTCGCCGACCGCGTGGTGGCGCTGGAGCCGCGCACCGATGCCCGTACGGGGGCGTACGGGGAACCCGCCCGGGGCCTCGCGGCGCCGGGCCCCGCAGTCCCGGAGCCCCTCGCCGGCGGCGAACTGCCGACCGCCCGCCCCGTGGACTCCCCCGTCTCCCCCGCGCCGGCCGGGACGCGTTCCGGACGGGTGCTCGCCCGGGTCCGCGCGTCGGCCGGGGACCGGCGCGCACAACTGGCCCTGGCCCTGCTGCTGGGCAGCCTGGCCGTCGGGTCGGCCGTGGGGCTCATGGCGGTCTCCGGCTGGCTGATCTCCCGGGCCTCCGAAGAGCCGCCGGTCATGTACTTGATGATGGCGGTCACCGCGACCCGCGCCTTCGGCATCGGGCGGGCCGTCTTCCGCTACGCCGAACGGCTCGTCTCGCACGACGCCGTGCTGAAGCTCCTCGCCGGCCTGCGCGTCGCCGTCTACCGGGGCCTCGAACGCATCGCCCCGGCAGGTCTGCGCACCACCCGGAGAGGCGACCTGCTGTCCCGCCTCGTCGCCGACGTGGACGTGCTCCAGGACTACTGGCTGCGCTGGCTGCTGCCCGCGTCCACCGCCGTCGTGGTGGGGGCCGCCGCCGCCGGGTTCACCGGCTGGCTGCTCCCGGAAGCGGGAGTGATCCTGGCCGTCGGCCTGCTGCTCGCCGGGGTCGGCGTCCCGCTCGTCAGTGGCGCCTGCGCCCGCCGTACGGAGCGTCAGCTCGCCCCCGCCCGCGCCGCCCTGGCGACCCGGGTCACCGACCTGCTCGGCGGTACCGCCGAACTGACTGTCGCGGGCGCTCTGCCCGCCCGGCAGGAGCAGCTGCGCGCGGCCGACACGCTCCTGACCCGGATCGCCTCCCGGGCGGCCGCCGCGACGGCGCTGGGCGGCGGCCTGTCCGCCCTGGTCTGCGGGCTCACCGTCGTGGCCGCCGCGGCCGTCGGTGTCCCCGCCGTCAACGACGGACGGCTCTCCGGGGTCGCGCTCGCCGTGGTGGCGCTGACCCCGCTCGCCGCCTTCGAGGCCGTCGCCGGGCTGCCGCTCGCCGTGCAGTACCGCCAGCGCGTCGCCCGGAGCGCGGAGCGGGTGTTCGAGGTGCTGGACGCCCCCGTACCCGTACAGGAGCCCCGGACCCCGGCCGAGGAGCCCGGCTCGCCCTTCCCTCTGGAGGTGAGGGGGCTGAGCGCCCACTACCCGGGGGCCGGGCACGACGCGCTGGCCTCGCTCGACCTGACGCTGACGCCCGGACGGCGCATCGCGGTCGTGGGACCTTCCGGCTCGGGCAAGACGACGCTCGCCCAGGTCCTCCTGCGCTTCCTGGACGCCTCGACGGGGACGTACCGGCTCGGCGGCGTCGAGGCGTCCGCGCTGGAATCGGACACGGTCCGGCGCTCGGTAGGGCTGTGCGCCCAGGACGCCCACGTCTTCGACAGCACGATCCGCGAGAACCTGCGGCTGGCCCGGCCCGGGGCGACCGACGCCGAACTGCGCGACGCGCTCTCCCGGGCCCGGCTCCTGGACTGGGTGCAGGCCCTGCCGGAGGGCCTGGACACGACCGTCGGCGAGCACGGCGCCCGGCTCTCCGGCGGTCAGCGCCAGCGCCTCGCCCTGGCCCGCGCGCTCCTCGCCGACTTCCCCGTACTCGTCCTGGACGAGCCCGCCGAACACCTGGACCTGCCGACCGCCGACGCCCTCACCGCCGATCTGCTGGCCGCGACCCGGGGGCGCGCGACGGTCCTGATCACCCACCGGCTGACCGGCCTGGAGGCGGTCGACGAGGTGCTGGTGCTGGACGCGGGCCGGGTCGTCCAGCGCGGACCGTACGCCGAACTGGCTGCCGAGGACGGGCCGCTGCGCCGCATGCTGGAGCGCGAACGGGAGACGGTGGGGGTGTAGGGCGTGGGAACGGAGGTGGCCGCTGCCCTTCATGCCGTGGGGCACGCGCGAGGGGCGTCGGGTGGCCACCGCCCGACCCGGCATCAGGTGCATTCCCGACTTTCGCCCTGTATCAGCACTTAATAGGCTCGGGCCATGGCAGAGCCCGACCCGAAGGACTCCCTCGACGCCGCCACCCGGGCCACTCGCAGCCTCCAGGGGCTGTCCACCGAGCTGACCGCACGGGTGCCGCAGCTCCTGGAGGCGATGCGGTCCGTCGGCGCGGGGCTGGAGCTGCACTCCACCCTGGACCGGATCTGTGAGACGGCCGCCGAGCTCGCCCATGCCCGGTACGCGGCCATCGGCGTCGTCGACGAGCTGGGCGAGGGTCTTTCGGACTTCGTCACCCACGGCGTTCCGCAGGAGGTGGCCGAGGAGATCGGGCGGCGGCCCGACGGCCACCGGGGCCTGCTCGGCGCGCTCATCCACGACCCCGCCCCGGTCCGGCTGGCCGATCTGTCCACCGACCCGCGGTCCGCCGGGTTCCCGCCGGGCCACCCCCGGATGCGGTCCTTCCTCGGGGTGCCCATCCGGGTCCAGGGCGAGATCTTCGGCAACCTCTACCTCACCGAGAAGCACGGTGGCGCGGAGTTCAGCGACTACGACCTCCACATGGTCCGGGTGCTCGCCACGGAGGCCGGGATCGCCATCGGCAACGCCCGGCTGTACGAGGCGGCACGGCAGCGGGAGCACTGGATCGACGGTTCGGTCGCGGTCACGACGGCGCTCCTGTCGGGCGGGGACGCCGACGAGGCCCTGTCGGTGGTCGCCGAACAGGCCCGCCGGCTCGCGGACGCCGCCGCCGGCATCGTGCTGCTGCCCGCCGAGGAGGGCGGTCTGGAGATCGTCGCCGTGTCGTCCGACGACCCCTCGTCCTCGCTCGGGGTGATCATCCCGGGCCGGAGCGCGGTGGTGAGGAAACTCCTCGCGGGCGAGGCGGTGTTCATCGACGACTCGGCCTCCGACGGCCGGATGGTGACGAGGCTGGCCGAGCGGTTCGGCCCCAGCATGCTGCTGCCGCTCCAGAGCGGCGGCCGGGTGCTCGGCGCGCTGGCCACTCCCCGCTCCCGGGGCGCGCGCCCGTTCACGGAGGCCGAGCGGACGCTCGCCACGCAGTTCGCCTCCCAGGCGGCGCTGGCGCTGATGATGGCCGAGGCGCAGCGGGACCGGGAGCGGCTCGCGGTGTACGAGGACCGCGACCGGATCGCCCGCGACCTCCACGACCTGGTCATCCAGCGGCTGTTCGCCACCGGGATGATGCTGGAGAGCGCCCATCGCAGATCGGTGGTGCCCGAGGTGCGCACGGGTGTCGGCCGGGCGGTCGACGAGCTGGACGTGACGATCCAGGAGATCCGTACGGCGATCTTCGCGCTCCAGCAGGAGCCGGCCGAGGCCCCGTCGGGGCTGCGTACCCGCGTCCTGCGGGAGATCAACATGGCGGCCGTCCCGCTCGGCTTCAAGCCCTCGCACCGTTTCCTGGGCCCGGTGGACTCGCTCGTCGGCGAGCTGACCGGCAAGAACCTGGTCGCCGCGTTGCGCGAGGCCCTCTCCAACGCGTTCCGGCATGCGGAGGCGTCGCTGATCGATGTGGTCGTCGACGCGACGGTGACGCTGCCGGACGGGCGGGCCGCGGTACGGCTCTCGGTCGCCGACGACGGGGTGGGCATCCCGGAGGGCGGCCGCCGCAGCGGACTGCGCAACCTGGCCCGCCGGGCCGAGTCCCTGGGCGGGTCGAGCCGGATCGAGCCGGGCGTCGGGGAGGACGGCGGCGGTACGACGGTGGTGTGGGAGGCGCCGTTGTGAGCGGTCGCCTCCTGGGACGCCGGCTGTGAGGGGTCGCCTCCCCGGGGTGCTGGCTGTGAGAGGGCGCCTCCCCGGGGTGCCGACTGTGAGAGGGCGCCTCCCCGTTGTGCCGAAAGGTTTCAGCGGAGGGTGGTGCGGCCGTCCGCGCGGGCGGCGAGGATCCGCTCGATGACGAGGGCCACCCCGTCCTCCTCGTTGGTCGCGGTCCGGCCCGTGGCGGCGGCCAGCGCGTCCGGGTGGGCGTTGCCCATGGCGAAGGAGGCGCCGGCCCAGCTGAGCATCTCGATGTCGTTGGGCATGTCGCCGAAGGCGACCACCTCGGCGGGCGAGATGCCGCGCTCGGCACAACAGGAGGCGAGTGTGGTGGCCTTGGAGACGCCGAGTCCGCTGACCTCCAGGAGCGCGGACGGGCTGGAGCGGGTGATGGACGCCCGGTCGCCGGCCGTCGTACGGGCCAGGTCGAGGAACGCGTCGGGCGCCAGCTCGCTGTGGTGGGCCAGCAGCTTGAGCACGGGCGCGCCGGAGCCCGGGGTGTCCTCGTGGAGCAGCTTCTCGGCGATGGCGACCGAGGCACCCGGGTCCAGGTGGAACGGCGGATAGGCCGGTTCGTAGTTGATGCCGGTGGTCAACTCGACGGCGAAGGAGGTGCCGGGGGCCGCCTCGCGCAGGGTGTGCACGACGTGGAGGGCGGCGTCGCGCTCCAGCGCCCGTACGGCGAGGAGGTCGCCGTCCGTCCGCAGGTCGGTGACCACGGCGCCGTTGGCGCAGATCGCCGTGCCGTGGCTCTGGACGTGGTTCCTCACGACGTCCATCCAGCGGGCCGGCCTGCCGGTGACGAAGAAGACCTCGATCCCGGCCTTCTCGGCCGCCGCGAGGGCCGCGACGGTGCGCGCGGACAGGGTCTTGTCGTCGCGCAGCAGGGTGCCGTCGAGGTCGGTGGCGATCAGCCGGGTCACGGCGGGAAGAGGCGTATCGGTCACTGAGGTCACCGGGCCATTCTCGCCCACGAGGGTGCACGGGCGTGCGAAGGGGCGCACATTTGAGTGGGTGGATGCGCTGATCTGCGGAAAAGTCCCCTGGCATATGCCAACGCCAATCGGGTGGTCGCGGAACGTGGGCACGGTCGTAGGCTCAGGGGCATGAGCCCTCGCCTGAGCACCGTGATCCTCCCTGTCCTCCGCTGGAACGAGGGCGGTCGCGACCGCTGGCAGCGCGCGGAGGAGCTGGGCTTCCACACCGCTTACACCTACGACCACCTGTCCTGGCGGACCTTCCGGGACGGCCCGTGGTTCGGGGCCCTGCCCACGCTCACCGCCGCGGCGACGGCCACCGAACGGCTCCGTCTCGGCACCCTCGTGACCTCGCCGAACTTCCGCCACCCGGTCACGCTGGCCAAGGAGCTGATCTCCCTGGACGACATCTCGGGCGGCCGTGTCACGCTCGGCATCGGCGCTGGAGGAAACGGCTTCGACGCCACCGCCCTGGGCCAGGAGGCCTGGACCCCGCGCGAACGTGCCGACCGGTTCGCCGAGTTCGTACCGCTCCTGGACCGCCTGCTCACCGAGGACGCGGTGACCGAGCGCGGTACCCACTACACCGCGGACGAGGCCCGCAACATTCCCGGCTGTGTCCAGCGGCCCCGGCTGCCTTTCGCGGTCGCCGCGACCGGGCCGCGCGGGCTGAGGCTCGCCGCCCGCCACGGGCAGGCGTGGGTCACCACCGGCGACCCGAAGCTGTACGAGAACGGCACCCCGGAGGAGTCGCGGGCCGCGCTGCGGGCGCAGAGCGAGAAGTTCACGGCGGCCTGCGCGGAGATCGGCCGGGACGCCTCGGAGCCGGACCGGATCCTGCTGACCGGCTTCACCCCGGACCGCACCGCCCCCCTGGAGTCCGTGGACGCGTTCGTCGACTTCGCGGGCCGCCATGCGGAGCTGGGCTTCACCGAGATCGTCATCCACGCGCCGATCCCGGACTCGGTCTTCGACGTCGACCCGAAGGTCTTCGAGCGCATCGTCACCGAGGCCCCCGCGCAGCTGGCGTGACCCACGAGGTTCCTGCTGCTGAAGCCCTCAGTCGCGCAGGAGCAGGAACCGGGGCGGTACGGCGTCGGCGAGCCAGACGCCGTTGGCGCTGACACGGAAGACATGTCCGGCGCGGTGCATCGCGCCCGCGTCCACGGTGAGGACGAGGGGGCGGCCGCGGCGGGCGCCGACCCGGGTGGCCGTCTCCCGGTCGGGCGACAGGTGCACATGGTGGCGGGTCATGGGGCGCAGGCCCTCGGCCCGGATCGCGTCCATCACCCGGGCGACCGTGCCGTGGTAGAGGTACGCGGGCGGTTCGGCCGGCGGCAGGTCCAGGTCCACGGCGACGGTGTGGCCCTGGTTGGCGCGGATGCGGTCGCCGTCCACCGCGAAGCGGCGTTTGTCGTTGACGGTGACCAGGTGGTCGAGCTCGGCGCGGCTGATGGCGAAGCCGTGGGAGGCCGCCGCGCTCAGCAGCGTCCCGATGCCCACCCAGCCGTTCTCGTCGAGGGTGATGCCGATGCGCTCCGGCTGGTGCCGCAGATGTTTCGAGAGGTACTTGGACACCTTGACGGTGCGACGTTCGTCCATGGCGTCAGAGTGCCCGTGCGCGGTTCATCGGTGCATCCGGATTTCTTACAGGCTTCTTTTCGTCTTTCTTCGTGTCGATGTTTGATCCACAGCCAACTTGACTTATCCACAGGCTATTTGACGATGCTGTGGACAACTGGCAGGCGATTTAACCCTTTTGGTCAACTTTATTGACTCTTGCGTGAGATGAGGCGAGTGCGTCCAAGGCGCGTGCCTGCACCTCGCGTTCAGCGGCTGCCGCGACGAACGCCGCCACCTGCTCGGCTCCAACCAGCTCCTGCACGGCCTGCGTTGTCCGGGCAGGCAGCAGCACGGGACGAGCGGTGGTCTCGGCGATCGCCGTCTCTTCCGCGCCGAGGTGGTGATGCAGGTGGCGGGTGGCGAACGTCTTCATGGCGCGGGCCAGTTCGGCGTCGACCGTCTGCTGGGCGAGCGGCCGCAGTCGTCGTACCAGCGATGCTGCCTCGGCCGCGTCGGCGTCGGTGGGCGGCCGGTGGCCGAGATAGCGGGCGAAGACATGCTCGGTGGTGAACTCCAGGAAACGGGAGGCTATGTGCTCGACCTGGCCCCGAAGCTCCCGCAGATGGCCGGAGATTGCTGTCAACGGCACTCCGGCGGCGTACAACTCGGCCGCCACCGACAGCTCTTGCGGACTGGGGACGAGGAACTCGTCGTCCCGGCCGGGCACGCGCTCCAGCACGCCGAGCTCCACCGCCTCGGCGATGGCCTCGTCGTCCTGTCGGCCGCCGAACAGCTCGTCCAGCTCACGGCGGCTGATCCGGTCCGCCTCTTCGTCCGTCCACGGCCCCTGCACCTCCGCGACGAGCCCGAGCACCCCGCCGAGCCCCCGCCCCGCGTCCCACGCCTCCAGCAACTCCTTGATGCTGGCCAGGGTGTAGCCCCGGTCGAGCAGGTCCGCGATCTGCCGCAGCCGGGCCAGATGGGCCTCCCGGTACACATTGGCGCGTCCGCGCCGCTCGGGCGTCGGGAGCAGCCCCCGGTCCTGATAGGCGCGGATCGTGCGCACCGTGGCCCCGCTCGCGTGCGCCAGGTCCTCGATCCGGTACTCGGCGGTCCCGGCCCCTGCCCCCACGTCCGCCCCGGCCCCGGTCACAGCGGCGGCTTCAGCCGGGCGACGGAGCGCAGCGTCCCCGGGCTCAGCCGGGACAGCAGCCGGGCGCCGCGCGCCTCCGGGGTCACCGGGACCACGGCCTGGTTGCGCACGACCGCCCGCAGGATCGCGTCGGCGACCCTCGTAGGCGGGTAGTTGCGCCGGCCGTAGAGCCGGGTCGTCCGCTTCTGCAGCCGCTCCTCCTCCGCCGCGTCGGCCCCGGCGAACCGCGTGGTGGCGGTGATGTTGGTGTTGACGATGCCGGGGCATATCGCGCTCACGCCGATCGACTTCTCCGCCAGCTCGGCCCGCAGGCACTCGCTGAGCATCAGCACGGCCGCCTTCGACGTGCTGTACGCGGACAGCACCCGGGAGGGCTGGAAGGCGGCGGCCGACGCGGTGTTGACGATGTGGCCCCCCTGACCGCGGTCCGCCATCTGCTTGCCGAAGATCCGGCAGCCGTGGATGACTCCCCACAGATTGACGTCGAGGACCTTCTTCCACTCCTCGCTCGTGGTCTCCAGGAAGGAGCCGGAGAGCCCGATCCCGGCGTTGTTGACCAGGACGTCGACGATTCCGTACTCGGCGGCGACCCGGGCGGCGAGCTTCTCCATCGCGTCTTCGTCGCTGACGTCCACGGCCTCGCCCCAGGCCGCGGGCGCACCGATCAGCCGCGCCATCTCCGCGGTGCGGGCGGCGCCCTCCGCGTCGCGGTCCACGGCCACGATCCGGGCGCCCGCCTCGGCGAACGCGAACGCCGTGGCCCGCCCGATTCCGGAGGCCGCGCCCGTCACCAGGACCAGCTGACCGCCGAACCGCTCTGCGTAGGGCCCCTGCGCCACCGACTGCTGCACGGGCCCGCCGTCCCGCGCGGCGGACTCGTTCGCGGTGACGAACTCGTCGATCCAGGAGGCGAGCTGGTCCGGCCGGGTGCGGGGAACCCAGTGCTTGGCCGGAAGCGAGCGGCGTACCAGAGTGGGGACCCAGTCCTCCAGACCGTCGTAGAGCCGCTCGGAGAGGAAGGAGTCCCCGGTCGGGGTGATCAGCTGGACCGGTGCGTGGGCGTAGGCGTCCGGGCGGGGCCTGCGCAGCCGGGCACGGACGTTGTCGCGGTAGAGCCAGGCGCCGTGCGCCGCGTCGTCCGGGAGGGAGTCGGTGGGGTAGTCGCCCGCGGGCACCTTCTCCAGCCGCTCCAGGATCCCCGGCCAGCGCTTGCCGAGCGGCCCGCGCCAGGCGAGCTCCGGCAGGGCGGGGGTGTGGAGCATGTACACGTACCAGGATTTCGCTCCCTGGCCGAGCAGTTGGCCCACCTTGCGCGGGGTGGGGCGGGTCATCCGGCGCTTGATCCAGTGCCCGAAGTGGTCGAGGGACGGCCCGGACATCGAGGTGAAGGAGGCGATCCGGCCCTCGGTCCGGCCGACCGTGACGAACTCCCAGGACTGGACGGAACCCCAGTCGTGGCCGACCACGTGCACCGGCCGGTCCGGGCTGACCGTGTCGATCACGGCGAGGAAGTCGTCGGTCAGCTTCTCCAGCGTGAAGCCGCCGCGCAGCGGCTTCGGGGCGGTGGACCGGCCGTGCCCCCGCACGTCGTACAGCACCACGTGCCAGTGCTCGGCCAGCCGGGCGGCGACGTCCGACCAGACCTCCTTGCTGTCCGGATAGCCGTGGACCAGCACCACGGTCGGCCGGCCCGCGTCGCCCATCTCGGCGACGCACAGCTCGACGCCTCCCGTACGCACGGTCCGCTCACGCGCCTGAGACAGATTCACGCCGCCACCTTCTCCTCGGCCCAGCGCCGCACATGCGGCAGATCGTCGTCCAGCCAGAAGGCGCTCTGCTCGGGGTCCTTGGAGTCGGTGACGACCAGGATCTCCTCGAACTTCGCGCCCGTACCCCGGAATCCGAGGTGGGGTTCGACCGCCCACAGGCCCGGCTGCGGCGGGTGGTCGGAGAACCGGTAGGGGCTCCACAGCGGCGACCAGCCCTCCCGGTGGCCGTGCAGCGCGTCGCTCACGAGCCCCTTGAGGGCCTGGGTGCCGAAGCCGAACACCTGTGGGGACCAACGGCGTTCGGCGACGCGGTCGACCTTGTGGGCGATCACGCCGAAGGGGTAGGCCCGGTGCCGGTTCGCGTATCCCTGTGCGGTCATGAGGCGTTCGACGTTCTCGTAGATCTCGCGCAGCGAACGGCGCTCGCGCACCTCGCGCAGGATCAGCTCGCGGTGGGCCTCCAGATCGGCCAGCAATTTGTCGTGCAGCGGATTGAGGCCGAGGCAGCCCGCATACCCGACATCGGCGGTGAACCCCTTGTACACCGGGGCCATGTCGAGGATGAACGGCATCCCCGGCTCCAACTTCCGGTCGGTCGGGAAGAACTGCAGCGGCACCTTGAACCCGGCGAACGCCGTACGGTCCCCGAACCAGGCGAACGGGAGGTGGAACCAGTCGCGCACACCGCGCTCGCGCAGCCACACACGCTGCATCCGGGCCGCCTCGCGCTCGGTCACACCCGAGCGCAACTGACCGGCGACCGCCTCCGCGCAGGCATAGGCGAGGCGCTGAACCTCTCTGAACCCCCGCAGTTCCGGGGTGTTGGTGTCCTGCACTGCCTTGGCCAAGCCGGTCATGCCACCGTCCGTTCCCTGCCGTGTGCGGTACGTACCCGTAACGTGACACTGATGAATGTGACAATGTCCGGCGGCTGCGTCAAGAGGTGTGCACCGCCTGTGGACAACAGCCTGTGGAAAACCCCGGCTCCGAGGTGGAGCCACGGCGTACCCCCCTACTGGCGTGTACGCCTGGAGTCTGACGCGGATCCAACCGTCAGGGCTGACGACCGCTGTGGTCCGCGCCACTAACGTCATCTCCGTGACAGCCGTAATCGCTACCGAAGCCCTGAGCATGCGGTTCCCCCGGGTGACCGCGCTTGACCGGCTCACGTTGGACATCGGGCCGGGTGTGACCGGTCTGGTGGGTTCCAACGGAGCCGGCAAGTCCACACTGATCAAGATCCTGCTGGGTCTTTCCCCCGCCACCGAAGGCCGGGCCGCGGTGCTCGGGCTCGACGTCGCGACCAGCGGCGCCGCCATCCGGGAACGGGTGGGGTACATGCCCGAGCACGACTGCCTGCCGCCCGACGTCTCGGCGACCGAGTTCGTCGTGCACATGGCGCGCATGTCGGGGCTGCCGCCCACGGCGGCCCGCGAGCGCACGGCCGACACCCTGCGCCACGTCGGCCTCTACGAGGAGCGCTACCGGCCCATCGGCGGCTACTCGACCGGCATGAAGCAGCGGGTGAAGCTGGCCCAGGCCCTCGTCCACGACCCCCAGCTGGTCCTGCTCGACGAGCCGACCAACGGCCTCGACCCGGTCGGCCGGGACGAGATGCTCGGTCTGATCCGGCGGATCCACACCGACTTCGGCATCTCCGTGCTGGTGACCTCGCACCTCCTCGGTGAGCTGGAGCGCACCTGCGACCACGTCGTCGTCATCGACGGCGGAACGCTCCTGCGCTCCAGCTCCACCAGCGACTTCACCGAGACCACCGCGACCCTCGCGGTCGAGGTGACGGACAGCGACACCCACCCCGACGGCACCGGTGCGCTGCGCAAGGTCCTCACCGACGCCGGGGTCACCCTCATCGGCCACGACGGGATCGACACGGAGGGACTGCCGGGCGCGGGCCACATCCTGCTGATCGAGGCGACGGGCGAGGAGACGTACGACGTGGTCCGCGACAGTGTCGCCGGGCTCGGGCTCGGCCTGGTCCGCATGGAACAGCGCCGCCACCAGATCGCCGAGGTCTTCCTTACCGAACAGGGCGCGGCGCAGGCAGCCGTCCCGGCCGCGGCCGCCACCGCCGGGGCCGTCCAGCAGAAGGGAAGCGGTCGCGATGAGCACTGAGACCAAGGCCGCGGCCGGGCGCGACGCCTCCCGGATCCACAACATCGGCTACCGCTCCTACGACGGACCGCGGCTCGGCCGGGCCTATGCCCGCCGCTCCCTGTTCTCGCAGACCCTGCGGGGTTCCTTCGGACTGGGCCGTTCCGCCAAGTCCAAGGTGCTGCCCATGCTGCTGTTCGGCGTGATGGCGCTGGTCGCGGCGATCCTGGTGGCGGTCTCCATAGCCGCGCCGGACGCCACGAAACTGGTGGTCAAGTACACCTCGTACGCGATCTACCTCCAGGCCGTCATCGGCCTCTTCATCGCCGCCCAGGCCCCGCAGGCGGTGTCCAGGGACCTCCGCTTCAAGAGCGTCCCCCTGTACTTCTCGCGGCCGATCGAGCACGCCGACTACGTGGTCGCGAAGTTCGCCGCCACCGCCTCCGCGCTCTTCATCCTCACCGGTGCGCCGCTGCTCATCCTCTATGTGGGCTCTCTGCTCGCGAAGTTCGACTTCGCCGATCAGACCAAGTGGTTCGGCCAGGGGCTGGTTTCGGTGGCGCTGCTGTCCGTGCTGTTCGCCGGGCTCGGCCTGGTGATGGCCGCCCTGACCCCGCGGCGCGGCTTCGGCGTCGCCGCGGTGATCGCCCTCCTGACCATCACCTACGGCGCCGTCTCCACGGTCCAGGCCATCGCCTGGGAGACCGGGTCGGAAGGGGCCGTGCAGTGGCTCGGTCTCTTCTCGCCGATCACCCTGATCGACGGCGTCCAGACCGCGTTCCTCGGCGCGACCTCCGCCTTCCCCGGAGGGGAAGGCCCCGGCGCCGGAGTCGGCGTGGTCTACCTGCTCGTTGTTCTCGCGCTCGTCGCCGGCTCGTACGCCGTCCTGCTGCGCCGCTACCGGAGGGTCGGGCTGTGACCACCATCGAGATCGACCACACCTCGCGCTGGTTCGGCAACGTGGTCGCCGTCAACGACGTCTCCATGACCGTGGGCCCCGGCGTCACCGGGCTCCTCGGCCCGAACGGCGCCGGAAAGTCCACCCTCATCAACATGATGGGCGGCTTCCTCGCCCCCTCGACGGGGAAGGTCACGCTCGACGGGCGGACGATCTGGCGCAACGAGGCCGTCTACAAGGAGATCGGCATCGTCCCGGAGCGGGAAGGGATGTACGACTTCCTCACCGGAAAGGAGTTCGTCGTCGCCAACGCCGAACTCCAGGGTTTGGGTGGTGCCGAGGCGCAGAGGGCGCTCGCCACGGTCCAGATGGAGTACGCGCAGGACCGCAAGATCGCCACGTACAGCAAGGGCATGCGCCAGCGCGTGAAGATGGCCTCCGCGCTGGTCCACGAGCCCTCGGTGCTGCTCCTGGACGAGCCGTTCAACGGAATGGACCCGCGCCAGCGAATGCAGCTGATGGAGCTGCTGCGGCGGATGGGCGCCGAGGGCCGAACAGTCCTGTTCTCCTCGCACATCCTCGAAGAGGTCGAGCAACTGGCCTCGCACATCGAGGTGATCGTGGCGGGCCGGCACGCCGCCTCCGGCGATTTCCGCAAGATCCGCCGGCTGATGAAGGACCGGCCGCACCGCTATCTGGTGCGCTCCAGCGACGACCGGGCCCTCGCTGCCGCGCTCATCGCCGACCCCTCCACGGCGGGCATCGAGGTCGACCTGACCGAGAAGGCGCTGCGCATCCAGGCCGTCGACTTCGGGAGGTTCACCGAACTGCTGCCGCGGGTCGCCCGGGAGCAGGGCATCCGGCTGCTCACCGTCTCGCCGTCCGACGAGTCCCTCGAATCGGTCTTTTCCTATCTCGTAGCGGCCTGAGTAGTGGCCTGAAAGGAGCTGTGCACCGTCATGTACGACCCCACAGTCGCCCGGCTCACCTACCGGGCCCTGCTCGGCCGGCGCCGGGCCGCCATCCTGTTCGTCCTGCCCGCCCTGCTGCTGCTCATCGCCGCGGCCGTGCGGATGTTCGCGGGGGCTGACGACCAGGTCGCCTCGAACGTCCTCGGTGGTTTCGCCATCGCCACGATGGTGCCGCTGATCGGCGTGATCGCGGGCACCGGGGCGATCGGCCCGGAGATCGACGACGGCTCGATCGTCTATCTGCTCGCGAAGCCGGTGAAACGTCCCACGATCATCTTCACCAAGCTGATCGTGGCCATCGCGGTGACCATGGTCTTCTCGGCGCTGCCGACGCTGCTCGCGGGCCTGATCCTCAACGGCAACGGCCAGCAGATCGCCGTCGCCTACACGATCGCTGCGCTGGTCGCCTCGATCGCCTACAGCGCCCTGTTCCTGCTCCTCGGCACGGTCAGTCGGCACGCGGTCGTCCTCGGCCTGGTCTACGCGCTGGTCTGGGAGGCCCTGTTCGGCAGCCTGGTGGCCGGTGCGCGGACGCTCAGCGTCCAGCAGTGGTCCCTGGCGGTCGCCCAGAAGGTCGCGGGCGACGGCGCGGTGACCTCGGAGGTCGGCCTGCCGCTCGCCACGGTCCTGCTGGTCGTGGTCACGGCCGCTGCCACCTGGTACGCGGGCCAGAAGCTGCGGGCGCTGAAGCTGGCGGGCGAGGAGTGAGGCCTGCGGCCTGAGCTCCCTGCTGCGTCCCGACGATCCCCGCCCTTGCCCCGGCAAGGGCGGGGATCGTCGTATGACCGGACAGACGTGCGCGTGACGTTGTGTTTATCGGGTCGTTGAGCGGGGTGCGTGGAGGCAACTGGAATCCGTGGCGTCGTAGCGATCGTGAAATCGGGGAATGCCGGCACCGGGTGAGGCTCGGCCCACCGGACCGGTCATCGAGTGAGTGGCAACCGTGAGCGTCCTCCACCCCTGAAGCCCGGGGTATGGGGCCGTCCTCGTCATTCCCTCGTACGAAAGGCATACCCATGCCCACGGAAGTCGCCCTGCTCGAATCGCGCGCGCTGCGCGGGGAGCAGATGGGGCGCGTCGATGTCCTCGACAAGGTGAAGAGCCTTGTCATGCTCCCGGACGGAATTCACGTTCGCACAGAGGACGTGGCTCGTTACTTCGAAGTATCCACAGAGACCGTGAAGAAGGTGACGCAGCGGCACCGGGCGGAGGTCGAGGAGAATGGCCTCGTCGTGCTGCGCGGCTCTGATCTGCGACTTTTCCAGAGGGACATGTTGTCTCTATGGGAGAGGGAGGGGCAGGAAAGTTATCCACAGGCTGCCACGCAGCTGACCCTCTACACCCGCCGGACCGTCCTCAACATCGCCCTGCTTCTTCGCGACAGCGACATCGCCCGCTGCGTGCGTACGTACCTCCTCGACGCCGAGGAGTCGCTCCGCACGCAGTACGCCTCCCTCGACCACCGCGTCACGCGCATCGAGAGCTGCCTCACCGGGGTCGGCAGTGCGCTGCAGGAGCTCGGGCCGGTGTTGGTGCGGATGTCGGAGCGGCTCGACAGCCTGGACCGGAAGGTGGAGATGACGCATCAGGTGGTCGGGGCGATGAGCCTGCGGCTGACGGATGTACAGCAGGACGTCGGCCGGCTCGACGGGCGGATGGACGCCTTCGCCGGGCAGCTGAAGGATCTGCGCCGCCGTAACGGGCAACGCGGGCAGCGCTGAGTGAAGCGGCCCGGCACCGTGGGAAACGGTGCCGGGCCGCTGTCGCGCTGTCCGGGGTGCGGGTCGCGTGCCGTCCTACCCCGCGGGCTGTACGGGCGCCGAGCGGAGCAGCTCCTCCAGCACGACCGCGATGCCGTCGTCCTCGTTGGACGCCGTGATCTCGTGGGCGACGGCCTTCAGGTCGTCGTGGGCGTTGGCCATGGCCACGCCGTGCTGGGCCCAGCCGAACATCGGGATGTCGTTCGGCATGTCGCCGAAGGCGATCGTGTCGGTCGCCTTCACGCCGAGCCGGCGGGCGGCCAGCGAGAGGCCGGTCGCCTTGCTCAGGCCCAGCGGCAGGATCTCGACCACACCTGCCCCGGCCATGACCACGTCGACCAGGCTGCCGACCGCCGCCCGCGCGGCGGAGGCCAGCGCGTCGTCGTCCAGCTCCGGGTGCTGTATGTAGACCTTGTTGAGCGGAGCCGTCCACATCTCCGTGGCGTCGTCCACGAAGAGATACGGAAGCGGCCCCTCCTGCACCCGGTAGCCGGGGCCGACCAGCACTTCGCCCTCAAGACCGTCGCGGCTGGCCGCCAGGTGCAGCGGGCCGACCTCCGCCTCGATCTTGGACAGGGCGAGACCGGCGAGCTGGCGGTCCAGGGTCAGCGAGGTCAGCAGCTTCTGCTCGCCCGCGTGGTAGACCTGCGCGCCCTGACCGCAGACGGCGAGCCCCTCGTAACCGAGGTCGTCCAGGATGTGCCGGGTCCAGGGGACCGCGCGTCCGGTGACGATGATGTGCGCGGCGCCGGCCGCCGTGGCGGCGGCCAGCGCCTCGCGGGTGCGCTCGGAGACCGTGTCGTCGCCGCGCAGCAGCGTGCCGTCGAGGTCGGTCGCGACGAGCTTGTACGGGAAGGTCACTTGGCGACCGGTTCCAGGACCTCGCGCCCGCCCAGGTACGGACGGAGCACCTCGGGAACGCGGACCGAACCGTCGGGGAGCTGGTGGTTCTCCAGGAGCGCCACGATCGTGCGCGGTACGGCGCAGAGCGTGCCGTTCAGCGTGGCCAGCGGCTGGACCTTCTTGCCGTCGCGCATCCGGACGGACAGGCGGCGGGCCTGGAAGCCGTCGCAGTTCGACGCGGAGGTCAGCTCGCGGTACTTGCCCTGGGTCGGGATCCACGCCTCGCAGTCGAACTTCCGCGAGGCCGACGCGCCGAGGTCACCGGTGGCGACGTCGATGACCTGGAAAGGCAGTTCGAGACCGGTGAGCCACTGCTTCTCCCACTCCAGGAGCCTGCGGTGCTCGGCCTCGGCGTCCGCCGGGTCGACGTACGAGAACATCTCGACCTTGTCGAACTGGTGGACGCGGAAGATGCCGCGGGTGTCCTTGCCGTACGTGCCGGCCTCGCGGCGGAAGCACGGGGAGAACCCGGCGTACCGCAGGGGCAGCTTGTCGGCGTCGATGATCTCGTCCATGTGGTACGCGGCGAGCGGGACCTCGGAGGTGCCGACCAGGTAGTAGTCGTCCTTCTCCAGGTGGTACACGTTCTCCGCGGCCTGGCCGAGGAAGCCGGTTCCCTCCATGGCGCGGGGGCGGACCAGCGCCGGGGTCAGCATCGGGGTGAAGCCGGCCTCGGTGGCCTGCGCGATCGCCGCGTTGACGAGGGCGAGCTCCAGGAGCGCGCCGACGCCCGTGAGGTAGTAGAACCGCGAGCCGGAGACCTTCGCCCCGCGCTCCATGTCGATGGCGCCGAGCGACTCGCCGAGCTCCAGGTGGTCCTTGGGCTCGAAGCCCTCGGCGCCGAAGTCGCGGATGGTGCCGTGCGTCTCCAGGACGACGAAGTCCTCCTCGCCGCCGACCGGCACGTCCTCGTGGACGATGTTGCCGAGCTGGAGCAGCAGCCGCTTGGCGTCGGCGGCGGCCTCGTCCTGGGCGGCGTCGGCCGCCTTGACGTCGGCCTTGAGCTCCTCGGCCTTCTTCAGGAGCTCGGTGCGCTCCTCGGGAGTGGCCTTGGGGATCAGTTTGCCGAGCGACCTCTGTTCGTTGCGGAGTTCGTCGAAGCGGACGCCGGACGACCTGCGCAGCTCGTCGGCGGAGAGCAGGGCGTCGACGAGGTCGACGTCCTCTCCACGGGCGCGCTGGGAGGCGCGAACACGGTCGGGGTCCTCACGGAGCAGGCGAAGGTCAATCACCCCTCCAGGCTACCGGTGCGCGGTTCTGGCACTCGAACCGATATTGCCGAGCGTGTCTCTATGACCGAATTGCCGGAATTGATATTTCTGTGGGGGAATCGCGGACGGTTGTGGCGCCGCAGCGGGAGAGGGGCGTCAATAACGGTGGTTAACTCCCCTGAACAGGGCAGAAGGTGCGGCTTACCTTGACGTACCGGCCTTGGACGGGGCGGGAGTTGGAGGCGCTCCGGTCGCTGTTGTCCACAGGAGGGTCGATGTCGGGACGGTTATCCACAGGCTGTGTGGAAGTTCTGTGGATGCCGGAGGGCATTGTTCCGGAAGTCGGACGAAGCCCCATGGAATCTCCGCTCAAACCTGCCCCGCGTGCTCATTCGGATGGGATTCCGTCGCCCCAAAGAGTCGATCAAGGGAATTGAGGTGACACCCGGCGACTCGTGCCGCCTTGCGCGTCTGTGGACTGCTCTGGGCTGACTGGATTGATTTGTCGACGATGTCGCATTGTGGTGTCGACTTGTCCCCAGGTCGAGAGCCCCTCCTGTGGATAACTCTCCGGAGTGCGTGACTATCTGTAGATCGCACCGCTGCGGAGCGCGTGAGGAGGCTCCCGGCAGCCTTTCCGCCGGGCTTCTCCCCGCCCTTCCGTCAGATCCGGCCGTCCTGGCTGCGCGCCAGCCAGTCGGAGGCTTCCGTGAACGCCACGTCCGACGTGCCCGCCCGCAGCGGCCGCACCTCGTCCGGCGAGACACCCGCCCGCGGGTACGAGCCGAGGAACCGCACCTTCGGGCTGATCCGCTTCAGTCCCATCAGGGCCTCCCCGACCCGCCGGTCCGCGATGTGCCCCTCCGCGTCCACGGCGAAGCAGTAGTTGCCGATGCCCTCCCCGGTCGGGCGGGACTGGATCAGCATCAGGTTGACCCCACGCACCGCGAACTCCTGGAGCAGCTCCAGCAGGGCGCCGGGATGATCGTCGGCCAGCCAGATCACCACGGAGGTCTTGTCCGCGCCGGTCGGGGCGGAGGGCCGGGCGGGCCGGCCCACCAGGACGAAGCGGGTCTGGGCGTTCTCCGCGTCGTGGATCTCCGTCACCAGCGGCTCCAGGCCGTAGGTCGCGGCGGCGAACTCCCCGGCGAACGCGGCGTCGTACCGCCCCTCCTGGACCAGCCGGGCCCCGTCCGCGTTGGACGCCGCCGACTCCCACAGGGCGCCCGGGAGGTGCTCCGCCATCCACTTGCGCACCTGCGGCTGGGCGGCCGGGTGCGCGGTGACCGTCTTGATGTCCGACAGCTTGGTGCCGGGCCGTACCAGCAGCGCGAAGGTGATGGAGAGCAGCACCTCGCGGTAGATCATCAGCGGTTCCCCGCCGGCCAGCTCGTCCAGGGTCGCGGTGATACCGCCCTCGACGGAGTTCTCGATCGGTACCAGCGCTGCCGCCGCCTCCCCGTTGCGTACGGCGTCCAGTGCGGCCGGTACGGACAGCATCGGGACGAGTTCCCGGGTGGCGGCTTCCGGGAGCGTACGGAGGGCGACCTCGGTGAAGGTGCCTTCGGGGCCGAGATAGGCGTAGCGCGTGGCTGACATACGGTCACCCTAATGCGCTCGCCCAGGCCCGCCGGGCTGTCTCAGGATGCGGTCGAGCGCCGTCCCCGGACCCGAACGCGTGCCTGGGGGTGTCCGGCGGATCATGACCGGGTCACGCCTCCAGGAGCCGCTGTCCCACGTACTCGCCCTCCGCCGCCCCGCCCGGGACCGCGAACACCCCGCTCGCCTCGTGCCTCAGGAACGGCGACAGCGCGTCGCCCCGGTCGAGTTTGCGCTGCACCGGAACGAAGCCCCGGAACGGGTCCGCCTGCCAGCAGATGAACAGCAGTCCGGCGTCCGGAGTGCCGTCCTCCGCGATGCCGTCGTGGTACGAGAACGGCCGGCGCAACATGGCGGCCCCGCCGTTCTCCTCGGGCGAGGAGATCCGGGCGTGGGCGTTGTCGGGGATCACGAGCCTGCCGTCCGGGCCCGCCTTGTCGAGGTCCATCTCGGTGGTCTCGGTCCCCCCGCTCAGGGGCGCCCCGTCCGCCTTGCGCCGCCCGATGACCCGCTCCTGGCGCTCCACCGGAAGCTTCTCCCAGTCGTCCAGGAGCATCCGGATCCGGCGGACGACGGCGTATGAACCGCCCTCCATCCACTCCTGCGGCTTCCCCGGGGACGCGGGGACGAAGACCCGCCGGTCGAAGTCCTCGTCGGACGGTTTCGGGTTGCCGGTCCCGTCGATCTGGCCCATCAGGTTGCGGGCGGTCATCGGCCGGGCGGTCGCGCCGGGGCTCCGGTTGAAGCCGTTCATCTGCCACCGCACCCGTGCCGTGCCGGTGGCCTCCTTCTGGAGCGCCCGCAGCGCGTGGAAAGCGACCAGCGCGTCGTCCGCGCCGATCTGCACCCACAGGTCGCCGTTGGACCGCTTGGCGTCCAGGGCGTCGGCGGAGAACGCGGGCAGCGGGTCGAGGGCGGCGGGCAGGCGGTCGGCCAGACCCGTACGCCCGAAGAACGTCCGGCCGAAGCCGAACGTGACGGTCAGGGACGACGGACCCGCGTCCAGCGCGATCCCGGTGTCGTGCCCGGGGCCGTCGGCCGCCCCGGCCGCCGGGCGGCCCGCCATCAGCTCCTTCGCCACCGCGGACCAGCGCCGCAGCAGGGCCGCGGCCTCCTTGCGCCCCGCGCCCGCCACCAGGTCGAAGGCGGTGAGATGGCCCCGGGACTGAAGCGGAGTGGTGATCCCCGGTTGATGTTTCCCGTGAAACATCGCCTCGTTCGCGCCGACGGTCGTCAGCGCGGCCGGCTCCTCGGGCCGGGTGGCGGCATACCCGGCGGCCCCGCCCCCGGCGCCCAGTACCAGCCCGGTGGCGCCCGCGGCGCCCGCCGTCCCCAGCAACCGCCGCCGCGAGACGCCGACGGGGGCGGCACCGTCACCGGTGGCACGGTCAACGGCGGCACCGTCGCCGCTGCCCGGGCCGACGGCCGTGGCGGCCCGGTCCGGGGCCTGCTTCCTGGTCTTGCTCACGTGCTCAGCCGATCTTCGCGTTCTTGTCGATGGTGACCTGGTCGATGTCCGACGTCCGTACCGTCACGTCGATCTTCCAGTCCCCGGCCATCGGAATCTGTACAGCACTCGCCGACCAGTGCCCCTCGGCCAGCCGGTCCGGGACGACCGGCAGCGGGCCGATGTCCTTCGACTCCAGGGTGAGGGCGAGCTTCAGCTCGGGGACGTCCATGGGCTTGCCGTTGCTGCCGTCGATCCACACGTGCAGATCGTTGGAGCCGGTCCGCCCGGGTTCGATGTCGATGCGGACGGTGCCCTTGCCGTTCTGGCCGCCGGTGTCGAACGGCATCTTCAGGTTGACCGGGCCGCCCGCGGCGGGAGCGCTCGCGGACGGGGTGCCGTTCGCGGCCTCCTCCTCCGTGCGGCCCGGCTCGGTGGACGTCAGCATGGTGGTGACGGCCAGCAGGACGACGGCGACGGCGGCCTCGGCCAGGACCGAGCGGCGCAGCCCGGAACGCTCCGGGTCGGCGTCCCGTATCCGCTTCTTCTTCGTCGCGGTCAGGGCGGCCCGCTGCCGGGCCAGTTGCGCGGCGCGCTCGGGGTCGACATCGGCCGAGGCGTCCTCGGATGCGGATCCGGATTCGGCCTCCTCGCCGGGAGCCTCTTCCGGAGCCACGGCCGAGTCCGTCAGCCGGCCCGTCCAGCGCCGGGAGAACCAGGCGACCGCGAGCAGGACGGCGATCAGCGCCACCTTGAGGATCAGGAGCTGCCCGTAGCGCGTGCCGGTCAGCGCCGACCAGGAGCCGACCTGCCGCCAGGACTGGTAGATCCCGGTCGCCGCCAGGACCACGACACTGCCGAACGCGACCGCGGAGAACCGCCGTACCGCCGCGCTCCCGATGTCCGGTGTCCGGTACAGCGCCACCAGCAGCGAGGCGAGTCCGCCGAGCCAGGCGGCGACGGCCAGCAGGTGGAGGACGTCCACCGGCATGGCGATGCTCGTCTGGATGCCGGTCGAGGCGTGCTCGGACATCGCCCAGGTGGCGGCGATGCCCGTCGCGACGACCCCGCCCCCGACGGCGAGTCCGAAGGTGAGGTCCTTCTTCTCGCGTTCGTCCTCGCGCCCCGCGTACGTACCGAACAGCACGGCGATGAACAGGGCGGCGGCCCCGAGCAGCAGCAGCCGGGAGACGAGGGCGGCGCCGGGCTTGGTGTCCAGGACGGACTGGAGCCCGGCGAGGTCGAAGGCGTCGGTGAATTTCCCGCTGTCCGTGTACGGGTGGCGCAGCAGCAGCATGACCAGGGTCGCCCCGGTCAGGGCGAGCCAGCCGCGCACCACGAGCCGCTGCATCGGCAGGGCGGTCGCCCCGCCCCGCCAGCAGACCAGGACGAACGCGGTGCCGCCGACGAGCAGGACGAATCCGCCGTACGCTGCGTAGCGCGCGATGTCGTAGACGACGCCGACCGGGCCGCCGCCCGCCTCCTGGGAGGGCAGGGCGACGGTGGTCTCGGACGGGGCGCCGATGGAGAACGTGAACGCGCCGGAGATCGGATGGCTGTCGGCGGAGATCGCCTGCCAGGCCACCGTGTAGGTGCCGTCCGGCAGCCCGGAGTGGAGCGCTACGCCGTAGCGGACGGTGGAACCCTCGGACAGGTCCTTCGGCTCGGCCTGGGTATCGGCGCGCTTGCCGCTCGGGTCGAGGACCCGGATGGAGTCGTCGCCCAAGGCGATCGCCTCGGAGAAGCTGAGGGTGACCTGTTTGGGCGCGGTGTCCACCACCGCCCCGTCACTCGGGTCGCTCCCGGTGAGGGCGGCGTGCGCGGACGCCGGGCCCGCGCCGGCCAGCAGCAGTCCGAAGACCAGGCTGATCAGCGCGGTGAGGAGCGCGGCGGCGGCGAGCGGCCGTCGTATCGGGGAGGGTCCGGGGTTCGGGGCGGTGGCAGACATCTGGATTCAGTCCCTCACTGCTTCTTCGGGTTGTGGGTGGTTTCCTTCACCGGCAGGTCGACCGTGATGGGGTCGGCCTTCTCGAAGTGCAGCTCGACGGAGACCTTCTCGCCCTGTTTGGGCTTCTGCTTGAGCTTCATGAACATGATGTGGTTGCCGCCGCGTTCGAGATCGAGCTCGCCGTTCGCGGGCACCTCGAACGAGGAGACCTCGCGCATCTTCTGGTTCTTCGTCTCGTGGATCGTGACGTCGTCGGAGAGCGGGCTGGTCACCGAGGTGAGCCGGTCCGCGGTCCCGCCGCTGTTCTGTACGACGAGGAATCCGGCGGCCATGTCGCTGACGGGCTGCGGCATGAAGGCACCGACGACCTTGAGCTGCGGCTCGCCGCCCGACCCGCTGTCCGACGAGCACCCGGCCAGCGTCAGCCCGGTGGTGAGGGCGAGGACGCCGGCGAGGGCCGTGCGGCGGCGGTTCACGGTGCCTCCCCCTTGATCAGCTTGGGGAGGTCCTTCGTGTACTCCTCGGCGGAGGTGTCCTCGCCGTAGAGCACGTACCCCTCGTCCGTCTTCGGGGAGAAGGCGATGACCTGGGCGCCGTGCATCGAGACGACGGTCCCGTCCTTCTCCTTCTTCGGCGCGTCGATGCCGATGCCGATCTGCCGCGCCCCGGCCTGGATGGTCGGGAAGTCGCCGGTGAGGCCGGTGAAGGTGGGGTCCTGGGCGGAGAGCCACTTGCCGAGCGAGGCGGGGGTGTCGCGCTCGGGGTCGGTGGTGACGAAGACGACCTGGAGCTTGTCCTGGTCGGCCTTGGGCAGCTCCCGCTTGGCGAGGGAGATGTTGCTCATGGTCAGCGGGCAGACGTCGGGGCAGTTGGTGTAGCCGAAGTAGATGAGCGTCGGCTTGCCCTTGGTCGCCTCGCGGAGGTCGTACTCCTTGCCGTTCGTGTCGGTGAGGACGAGGTTCGGCTTGGTGAACGGCTGGTCGAGGACGGTGGCGGCCTTGTCCTTCGGCGCGGCGCTGACGTCGGCGATCGCCGAGGAGCCCGTCTTGTCGTCACCGGTGCCGCAGGCGGAGAGGGCCAGTGCGGCCGCGGCGGCGAACGCCACGGCCGTCACTGCTTTTTTGTTGCGCATGGAAGAGATGTCCTGAACGTGGTGCGGGTGAGGGATCCGGCCGGTCAGGCCGAACGGCGGCGTCCGGCGAGCACGCCGAACGCGACACCGACGACACCGATGACGATGCCGATGATGCCCAGGGTGCGGGCGGTGGTGTCGCTGGAGGAGGAGGACGCGGCGGCGTGGGTCTCCTTGGTCGACGCGGCGGTGTCGGCGGCCTTGTGGTCGTCGCCCTTCTTCGCGTCGTCGGCCGTGCCGCCACCGTGGTGGTCGTCGGCGGCGGCGGTCAGCTTCAGGACCGGGGCGGGGCTGTCGGGCTCCTCGCCGCCCTCGGTGGGCTCTTCGATCCAGCGGACGACTTCCTTGTTGTCGTACGTCTGGATCGCCTTGAATACGAGCTGGTCGGCGTCCTCGGGGAGCGCGCCGACGGAGACCGGGAACTGCTGGAAGAAGCCGGGGGCGATCTCGCTGTCGTCCGCCGTCCAGGTCACCTTGGAGACGGCCTCGGTGATCTTCCTGCCGTGCGACTCGATGGGCTTGTCGAGCTTGCTCTTGTCGACCTTGATGTCCCAGCCCGGGACGGCCTGCGGGGTGACGGAGGAGAGCGGGTGGTCGGCCGGGAAGTTCACTTCGAGCTTCACCGTCGAGGCCTGGTCGCGCTCGTTGGGGACCTTGAAGTTGAGCGTGGCGTATCCGCCCTTGGCGGCCTCGCCCACCGGCTGGACGCTGACGTGCGCGGCGGCCGGCCCGGCGATCAGCAGGACGGTGGACGCGGCGACGCCGCCGGCGAGGGCGATACGGGAAAGCTTCATGGCAGGAATCTCCACAGGGAAACGGAACACGGTGGTCCGGCGCGCGGATGCGCGGCGGCATCACGACACCTCGGGGTGCGGTTCCGTGCGGGGAGCGCGCGTGCACAGGGATGTGCGTGAGCGGCCCGCGGGGCCCGGTGGAGGCGTCGCGTCAGGCTGCGAGGGCGTACGGGGCCGGAGGAGGCCCGCGCCTGATCACCAGGTGTTGCAGAGGATCCCCGGCGGTCGGCAGGGGAACGTCGTCGCCGTGGCGCGGAGCGCGCGGTCCGGCCACGAGCCGCTCCCGCTCCCCGGCCCGCAGCGCGCGGACGAGGGCGAGCGCGGCGCGCAGGGACCGGAGCCGGGCCCCGGCCGCCAGCGCCTGGGCGCTGTGGGCGGAGAGCCGGGCCAGCGCGAAGAGGGCGATCTCGCCGCGGCGCAGCAGCCAGCCGGTGGCGAGCGCGACGAGGACGTGCGCCAGGAACATCGGCAGGCTCGGCAGCATCGCGGTGACCGCGGCGCAGACCTGGGCGATGCCCGAGGCCCCGTCCCCTCCCGCCGAAGCCGCGGCCTGGGCCGCTCCGGAGGCGCCGCCCGCTCCGGCATGGCCGTGGGCCCCCGGGAGCGTCGACGGGTCGATGCCCGCCGAGGAGACGATGCGGTGGGCATCGGCCGCGTTCAGCCGGGCCGTTCCTTCGCCGCACACGAGCCCGGAGGCGAACCGGATGAGCGGGTTGTCGCCGCCCGTGGTCCCGGCGGCGGACGGGCCGTGGCTGCCGTACGCGAAGAGCACGTGCAGGAGGATCTGTCCGCCGGCCAGCGCGCCCACGATGCCCGGAAGGGATCGTTCCCGTCCGGCGAGGAGGGCGGCGACGGCGAGGACGCCGAGGAATCCGGCGAGCAGCGTCCACGCGGGGACAGGCGTACCGGCGGCGAGCATGTGTCCGGCCGCGGACAGCACGACGCAGACCGCGGTGAACACCGCGGCCCTCATGAGCCGCAGACCGGCTCCGGCGCGTGCGCGAGGCGTGGACATGGCCGGGACATCATCGCACTGCGCCCCCGGGCTCCGTACGGCAGGTCCGGAAGATCAGGCTCCGTCCCCAACCGTGCTTGCTGCGCCTGTTCGCGGGGGATGTACGGACCGGGGGCGCGCACCTCAGGTTCACCGGGAAGCGCACCCCAGGCCACCGGGACGGGACCCCGGCGGCCTGCGACCGGGCCGGTCCATACACCGGGCGGCCGAATATCCACATCCGCCGAACGAGGGCTCTCCCACCCGATCCGTGCTTACGAAGTGCCGAGGGCGGCAATACGTATCGATACGTCGAGCCGCAGCCAGGAGGCTGAAAGATGAGCATCTGGTGGTCTCTCCATTTGCGGCGCGAAGCTGCGAGCGTTCCGCTCGCCCGTCGTTTCCTGCTCGGCACCATGGAAACCGCGGGGGTGGATCCGGACATCTCCTTCGACCTGTCGGTCGCCCTCAGCGAGGCCTGTGCGAACGCCGTCGAGCACGGCGGCGACCGGACGGTGCCCGGGGTGCCCGGGGATTCCGGGACCGGACGCCCCTGTGCGGACTCCGGGCAGTACCGGGTCACGGCTTATCTGGACGGCGAGAAATGCCGTATCGAGGTCAGCGACTCGGGGCCGGGATTTCCGGCCCGGCGCGCACTTCGCCCAGCCGCGCATTCCCACCGGGCCGAGACCGACGCCGAGAGCGGCCGGGGTCTCGACCTGATCCAGCAGCTCTCCGATCACGTCCAGTTCGGCAACCGGCCGGGCCGCGGCGCGGTGGTGAGCTTCGACAAGGTCCTGAAATGGCGCGAGGGCGCGCTGCTCACGGTGTAGTGAGCGGCGCGCCCCGGCGCGTTCCGTACGGGAGTACGGGAGGGGTCAGCCCTTGAGCCGTGCCATCCAGGCCTCGACCTCGTCCGCCTGGCGCGGCAGCGTGTCGGAGAGGTTCCGGTTGCCGTCCTCGGTGACGAGGATGTCGTCCTCGATCCGGACGCCGATGCCCCGGTACTCCTCGGGCACCGTCAGGTCGTCGGCCTGGAAGTACAGACCGGGCTCGACCGTCAGGCAGACGCCCGGCTCCAGCGTGCCGTCGACGTACGTCTCGGTGCGCGCGGCGGCGCAGTCGTGGACGTCCATGCCGAGCATGTGGCCGGTGCCGTGCAGGGTCCAGCGGCGCTGGAGGCCCAGCTCCAGGACCTTGTCCACGGACAGGTCGCCGAGCAGGCCCCACTCGACGAGCTTCTCGGCGAGCACGCGCTGCGCTGCGTCGTGGAAGTCGCGGTAGGCGGCACCGGGCTTCACGGCGGCGATGCCCGCCTCCTGGGCCTCGTACACCGCGTCGTAGATCTTGCGCTGGAGCGGCGAGAACGTGCCGTTGATCGGCAGGGTCCGCGTCACGTCGGCGGTGTAGAGGTCGTTCGTCTCGACCCCGGCGTCCAGGAGCAGCAGCTCGCCGGCGCGGACCGCGCCGTCGTTGCGGACCCAGTGCAGGGTGGTGGCGTGCGGACCGGCGGCGCAGATCGAGCCGTAGCCGATGTCGTTGCCCTCGATGCGGGCGCGCAGGAAGAACGTGCCCTCGATGAAGCGCTCGCTGGTCGCCTCGGCCTTGTCGAGGCTCTTGACGACGTCCTCGAAGCCGCGCGCGGTGGCGTCGCAGGCCTTCTGCAGCTCGGCGATCTCGAAGGCGTCCTTCACCAGGCGGGCCTCGGAGAGGTAGACGCGCAGTTCCTCGTCGCGCTCCGCGGTCACCTTGTCGGTGAGGGCGGCCTCGATGGAGGCGTCGTGGCCGCGCACGTTGCGGACCGGGCCGGTGGCCTCGGCCAGCGCGGCGGGCAGCTCGCGGACGTCCTTCGCGGGGATGCCCAGCAGCTGCTCGGCCTCGGTGAGGGAGTTGCGGCGGCCGACCCACAGCTCGCCCTGGCCGTCGAGCCAGAACTCGCCGTTCTCCCGGTTGGAGCGCGGCAGCAGGTAGAGGGTGGCCTCGTGGCCGGTGTCGCCGGCCGGCTCCAGGACGAGGACGCCGTCCTGGGTCTGGTCACCGGTGAGGTACGCGTACTCGGTGGAGGCGCGGAAGGCGTACTCGGTGTCGTTGGAGCGGGTCTTCAGGTTGCCCGCGGGGATGACCAGGCGCTCGCCGGGGAAGCGGGCGGAGAGCGCGGCGCGGCGGTTCGCGGTGTGCTCGGCCTGGGGGATCGGCTGGAGGTCGTGCAGCTCCGTGTCGGCCCAGCCCGACTTCATGTTCTCGGCGAGCTCGTCGGAGACGGCCGGGTAGAGGCCGTTCTTCCGCTGCTTGATCGCCTCCGCTGCTTCGTTCTCCTCGGTCTCCTGCTCCGGGGTCTCCGGGATGAGCTCCTCAGACACGATTTGTCTCTCCTTGATACGACACTGGACCATCACCCATCGTACGGGCGTACGGAAGGGGGCCCAGGGCCGAAGGACCTGTTACCGGAGAGCGCGCCGGGGAGAGCTTCGCGAGGGCCGCCGGAGGTCAGTCGAAAGGTCAGTCGAAGTGGGCGGCGAGGATCACGACGTCCTCGGTGGAATCGCTCCGGTCGAGGCCGTCGGGGAGCACCGTGCGCAGGACGTGGTCGGCCACGGCCGCCGGATCGTGCCGGTCCGGTTTCGGTACGGAGGCGGCGGCGGAGTGCAGCCGGGCGAAGGCGCGGTCCATCGCGTCCCCGGTACGGCGCAGCAGCCCGTCCGTGTAGAGCAGCACCGTTTCTCCGGGTGCGGGGCTGAACTCCACGCTCGGCGCCTCCCAGCAGGCGAGCATCCCGAGCGGGGCGGAGAGCGTCGTCTCGACGTACTCGCAGCGCCGCTCGCCGAGGATCAGCGGCGGGGTGTGCCCGGCCCCGGCCAGCACGACCTTGCGGGCGGCGGGCTCGCAGTAGGCGAACAGGGCGGTGGCGGTCCGCGCGGGTTCGGTGAGCCGGAGCAGCAGCTCCAGGTCGGAGAGTACGGCGACGGGGTCCTCGCCCTCCATCACCGCGTACGCCCGCAGGCTGGCGCGGAGCCGGCCCATCGCGGCCATCGCGCTCGGCCCGGACCCGCCCACGGAGCCGACGGCGAGGCCGAGCGTGCTGTCCGGCAGGGGCAGCGCGTCGTACCAGTCGCCGCCGCCGCGGGGTCCTGTGCGGTGCCGGGCGGCGAGCTGGACGCCGGGGATCCGGGGGAGCCGGCTGGGCAGCAGCTCCTCGGCGACGGCGGCGACGTCCGCCCGGGCGCGCTCCAGCTCGACGAGGCGGGCCAGGTGTTCGGTGGCGTAGCGCGCGTAGAGACCGGCGAGGTGGCGCTGCTTCTGGGCGGGCTCGGCCGGTTCGTCGTAGAGCCAGAGCGCCGCTCCGAGCCGGCCGGCCGCCTCGGAGGCGAGGGGGAGGGCGTAGCTCGCGGCGTAGCCGAGCCGGGTGGCGACCTCGCGGTGCCGGGGGTCGAGGTCCTGCTCGCCGAGGAGATCGGGGCTGGCGATCCCGTCGGCCGTGTCCGGCAGTCCGTCGAGGACGCGGCCCAGCGCGGTGGCCGCGCGCGGCACGGTCTCGATGTGCCCGAGTTCGGCGTGGGTGAGCCCGAGACCGCGCGTGGCGGTGGGGCCTTCGCCGTTCGCCGGTTCCAGAACGAGAAGTCCGCGGCGGGCTCCGACGAGGGCGGCTCCGGCCTGCAACAGCTCGTTCAGGGCGGTTTCGAGGGTGCTCGTCCCGGCCAGCCGCTCGGTGAGTTCGTGCAGGGTGGTGAGGTCCGAGACCCAGCCCGCCAGGCGGTCCTGGATGAAGGCTCCGGGAGGTCCCGGGACCTCCGTCAGGGGTGCGGGAGTGTGCGTTGAAACCGGAACCTCTGGATCGATTCCAGCCACTTTCGGCAGGTGTGGGGCGCTCATGGCAGCCAGCTTTCCGACCGGTGCGATTCGTCGAATAGCATCGCAAACCCCCATGTGATTCTGCGCCACTATCAGTGCATCCACATGTACACGCACAAGTAACCCGATGTCCAGCATTGTCCCTTCGGGACCCGGGCGATTCGTGCTCTCCCAGTGTCGGTTAACTTGGCCAAAAAATGCACCCTATGGACGCTATTTGCGATCGACTGGGGCCGCTCGACAGGGGTACCTCCGGCGTCAGGTCGCCGGGGGAGCGTCATCCCGGGCATGCTGGGTACGTAAACGGTGATGCGCGGGTGCGGTTGTGATCACCCAGGAACCCGGCAGCGGGTTCGGGCGTCCTTACCCGTGAACGTGACGCCCCCGCCCCGGACGGTGGGGTTCGCACCAGGGACGGCAGGCGAGGCGCAGGCCACCCTCGCCCGGCGACCGCCGGCCCGGCTCGACCGCTCGGTTCGACCCGCACGACTCCGCCGGAGCAGCACGACTCCGCTCGGTCGGTGAGGCCCTGCCCGGTTCGACTCCGCTCGACTCTGCTCGGTTCGGCTCAGTTCCACCCTGGATCGGTTCACTTCGGATCGATTCCACTCGGCTCACGCTCGGCTCGGCTCACGCTCGGTATCGACGGCACGCCCGTACCGCGGAACTGACGGGCAGGTACGCACAGCGAAGAGACACGCACATGGGGTCACGCACGCGTGGCGTCATGTGGACTCGGCGTTCAACGGAAAGGAACGAGCGCTCATGCGCGAGATCCTCGGAAGGCGACGCAGGCTCCGGCTCCGGCGCAAGGAGGGGGCCGCCCGGCTCGACGCGGCTCTGAACTGCGCCACCGTATGGCAGTGGCCCGTGCTTCCCGGAGTGGGGACGGCGCAGTCCGCCGCCCCGTACGGGGAGGGCGCCGGCCTCGGCTGCGCCTGCCCCGAACCCGACTGCGCCGTACCGGGCGCACACCCCTTCGACCCCGGCCTGCTGGCGGCCACCACGGACGAGCGCATGGTGCGCTGGTGGTGGACCAACCGCCCCGGCGCCCCCGTGCTGCTGGCGACCGGCGGCCGCGCGCCCTGCGCGGTGAGCCTGCCTGCCGTGGCCGGCGCCAGAGCGCTGAGCGCCCTCGACGCGCTCGGCATGCGGCTCGGCCCCGTCGTGGCGACGTCGACCCGGTGGTCGCTGCTGGTGGCCCCGTACACCCTGGAGCGACTCGGCGAACTGCTGTACGCGAAGGACTGGGTGCCCAGCTCGCTCCGGTTCCACGGCGAGGGCGGCTACCTCGTCCTGCCGCCGTCCCGGACCGGTGCGGGCCAGGTCCGCTGGGAGCGGCCCCCGGCGCCGCTCGGAGCCCCGGCCTCCGCCGCGGCCCCGGTGTCGCGTGGGCGGGCGAAGGACGGCGCTCGGGCGGTCGCGGCCCCCTGGCTTCCGGATGTCGAAGCGGTGCTGGACGCCCTGGTCGAGGCGAGCACCGGTGCGCCGGGCGGGGGCAGCCGGCTCGCGTACTGACGCCCCTCGTGGGGGAGGCCCGGCGTCCGGCTCACTCGAACGGGTGTGAGCCGGGCAGGATCCGAGGTATTCGGGTGCCGGGCGCCCCGGCGGCACGCATTCCGTCGATATCGTCGGCCCGTCGTCAGTCCGTCTCAGGAATTCCGCGCAGTTGCCAGGTGGGGCCCACCATGAATCTCCGCATGATCGGTGTTACGGCAGCCGTGGTGTGCGGAAGTCTCGTTCCGCTGGTTGCTTCCGCGCACCCCGCCGTTGCTCCGGATGCCGTATCGGCTGATCCGCCGACCGCGAAATCAGCTGGCGGACCGCCAGAAAGTCATAGGCCAAAGGTTTCTGATCGGCTATCCGGAGATGATTCCGCCTCCCTTTCTTCGGCATTGCCGAAATCGCCATCGGGAATGAACGCGGAAGCCGGTTCCCTGCCGGAGTTTGATCGTTCGGGTGCGGCGGCGCTTGAACGGTCGGGTACGGCGGCCCGGTGCGGGCCCGAGGTGGTCGCACCGGAGGGCGTCGAAGCGCAGACCTGTGTCATGGCCCGGGGAAACGAGGCGTGGGCGCGCGTCTACTACCGGAACACGACCGGTGAGGAACTGCGTTCCGTGCTCACGCTGATGGGTCCGGGCGGGAGGACCGTGGAGCTGCACTGCGCACCGGCCGCGCACGACGAGCCGGGCACCTGCGAGACGCCGCGCGTCCCCTCCTCGGGCACACCCGGATCCGCGACGGCGATCGCGGAGTTCGTGGGCGCGGGGCCGGTGGAGGAGGCGCCGCTGCTGCTGCGCGCCGGATCGGAATGGGCCCCGGTGGCCAGGGGCTGAGAGCCGCACCCGGGGCGTCACAGGGCGGGCCGCAGCCGGAAACGAGGACGCCCGGTCGCTGGCGACGGGGGATGCACCAGCGACCGGGCTTCCAGAACCGTAACAAGAGATCTGCTGTTCGCAAATTCGATCTCGCCTGTAGGGACGCGTATTTACTTGCGAGTACGGCGAGTTGTGACGCGGGTCACCGTCTGTGGCGCCCTGTCGTCACTGTCAGCTGAGGGTGACCTGACGGTTGGTGAGACCGCCCCGGGCGCGGCGTTCCTCGGCGGTGAGCGGGGCGTCGGACGCGAGCGCCGTGGCCAGTCGCTCGGCGAACTCGACGGCGGGCTTCTCGCATGCCTCGGCCCCCATCGAGCTCGGCAGATCCCAGACGGGCACCACGAGACCGTGTGCCCGGAACGACCCGACCAGCCGGGTGTCGTCGCCGAGCGAGGAGGTGCCCGCGGCGTGCAGCCGGGCGAGCGCGTCGAGGAGCTGCTCCTCGGGGTGCGGCATGACCCAGCGCAGGTGGTTCTTCTCCGGGGTCTCGCACCAGTACGCGGCGTCGACGCCGGAGAGCAGCGTCGTCGGGATCGCGGCGGCGTTCGCGCGCTCCAGTGATGCCGACACCTCGGCGGTGGCGTTCTCCGCGTCCGGCACCCAGAACTCGAACCCGGAGTGCACGTCCGGCTCGAAGGCGGCGTCCGGCGCGAGGAGGTCCTGGAGGCGCGGACCGTCGGCCGGTACACGGCGGGCGGCGACCGGGGAGCCGGGCTCGGCCTCCAGGGCGCGCTGGAGGGTGTCCGCGAGGTCGCGGCTGAGGTCGCCGGAGGAGGTGTCGTTCTGCAGGGCGAGCAGGACGGAACCGTCGTCGCGGCGCAGCGCCGGCCAGGCCATCGGCAGGACGGTCGCGAGCTTCACCGACGGAACCCCTTCGGGCAGTCCGTCCTTGAGGGCCAGCTCGGCCGTGGCGGCGGGCACCAGCTCGCGCAGCGCGACCCAGTCGCACTCGCCGGCGAGTCCCTCGAAGGGGCGATGCACGAGCTCGGTCACGGCCTGGGCGGCGGCGCGTCCGTGACACGCCTTGTAACGACGGCCCGATCCGCACGGGCAGGGCTCACGGGCCCCGACGACCGGGATCTCACCGTCCTTGAGCTGCTGCTTCCCGGCCTTGGACTGAGGGCGCTTCTTGGCCATGGTGGGCATTCTCCCGATTGCGACAGTGCGGACTCGGCGCGAGCCTAGCCGCCCGGGGAGCCATGCCCCGCCCGCGTACGCTCTCGGCCCCTGAGGGGCGCGTGCTCCCGGCCCCTGAAGGTCGCGTGCTCCCGGCCCTGAAGGTCGCGCTCTCAGCCCACGTCGTCGAGGACGTCGGAGAAGTCCAGGCCCTCGAACTTGGGGAGCCCGCCGACGCCGTTCGCGGAGACACCGTTCGTACCGCGGCCGTTGGCGGCGGAGCCGCTTCCGCCGGATCCGTTCCTGCCGGATCCGTTCGCCTCGGAGCCGTTGCCTCCGACGCCGGGCGGCTTCTTGGACGAGACCAGGGCCCAGACGGTGACCTCGCCGGGTGCGTCGTCCCGTACGCCCCACTCCTGGGCCAGGGCGCTGATGATGTTGAGGCCCCGGCCGCCGCGTGCCGTCACCGAAGGGGTGGCCGGAACCGGTCGGGTCGGGCCGCCGCCGTCCGTGACCTCCACGGTGAGCCCGCCGCCGGTGTCCACCCGCCAGGCGGCGCGGATGTCCCCGTCGCCGACGTCGGTGTGCCGTCCGAGCGGCCTGCCGTGCCGGCAGGCGTTGCTGAGAAGTTCGGAAAGGATCAGAACAGCGTCGTCGACGACCGCTTCCGACACCCCGTTGCCGCGCAACTGCTCACGCATCCGGTGTCGTGCCTGTCCCACGCCGGCAGGACCATGAGGAATGGCCATGCTCGACGACGCGGGCACCTCTTGTGCCACCACCAACGCCACCCCCGAGACCTCCTTTGCCCCACGCCACGGGTTGGATGCCCCACTGGGCTGGACCGGAAACCGGCCAATGCGCTGCGGGTGACGCACTCGTAACGATCGAACGCGCAGCGAATGCGCCGGAGCACACCCCGTAACGGCCGAGGTCGGGGGTGTGGAGTGCCCCCTTCCGTAACGATCCCGACTAAATGCGACCCAGTTGGGACAGAACCTGCTTCGGCCGGTTGGTGATGATCGCCTCGACGCCGAGTTCGGCGCACAGCTCGACATCGGCGGGTTCGTTCACGGTCCACACGTGCACCCGGTGCCCCGCGCGGTGCAGCCGTTCGATGTATCCGGGGTGGCTGCGCACGATCCGCATGCCGGGCCCCGCGATCCGGGCCCCGGCGGGCAGCCGCCCGTCGCGCATGCGGGGCGAGACGAACTGCATCAGGTAGACCGTCGGGAGGGTGGGGGCGGCCGCCTGGACGCGGTGGAGGGAGCGGGCGGAGAAGCTCATGACGCGGACGGGTGAGGGCCCCTCGGCGGGCGGCTCGGCCAGCCCGAAGCGCTTCAGCAGCTGCAGGAGCCGCTCCTCGACCTGCCCGGCCCAGCGGGTGGGGTGTTTGGTCTCGATGGCCAGCTGCAGATCCCGCCCGGTGGCGCGTACCTCGGTGAAGAGCTCCAGGAGCCGTTCCAGGGTCAGTACGGAGGTGAGCTCGCCGGGCACCGGATCCCAGTCGGGCGACTCCTCGTGGTCCTTCCAGGAGCCGAAGTCGAGGGCGGCGAGGTCGGCGAGCTCCAGGGCGGACACGGCGCCGCGCCCGTTGGACGTGCGGTTCACCCGTCGGTCGTGGACACAGACGAGGTGGCCGTCGGCGGTGAGCCGGACATCGCATTCCAAGGCGTCGGCACCGTCCTCGATCGCCTTGCGGTAGGCGGCGAGGGTGTGCTCGGGGGCGTCGTCGGAGGCCCCGCGGTGGGCGATGACCTGGATGGAGGTGTGCGCGCTGCGCTGCCGTGCGTGGGTCACCCGGGCCATGGTGTCACCGCCGCGGGGGTGGCTGAGCACATGTCACCCTGGAGGTCTGTTTTGTCGGATGTAAAGATTGGTGTGCGGATGCACAGGTCCTGCTTACAGTGGCCCGACGTGTTGTGGGAAAAGCTGACCGCAGACACGTGCACAGCGGATTTCTTGCCGAATGCCGACTGGATGCCGAGTGGAACCGAGGAGTAAAGAGCTGTGAGCACCGAGAACGAGGGCAACGAGGACCGCGCGGTACCGGCCGTTCCGTCCGCACCTCCCGTGCCGGCCGACACTCCTGAACCGGCCCCCGGCAACGCAACGGATGGTGCTGCGGGGGCGCCGGGCGCTGACGGCGCATCCGACGAGCCCGGCGCGGGGGCCACGGCCGCAGCCGCTCCGGGCGCCTCGGGCGCGGGGGCCTCGCCGGCTGCTCCGGCGCACGCGGAGGCGCCGCGCCACAACCCCACGCACCAGGGCGCCCCGGCGCACCAGGGATCCCCGGGCACGCCCGCGTACGGCCAGGGCGCCGCACACCCGACCTCGAACCAGCCGCCTCAGCCGCCCCAGCCCTCGCAGCCGCCGCAGCCCTCCCCGTACGGAGCGGCTCCCGGCGGCGGTCATGGCGCGGGCCCCGGATACGGAGCGGAGCCCGACCTCCCCGCGGGCGCCGCTTCCTGGCCGCCGCCCCCGCCCGCCGTCCCGTCGTACGCCGGCGGGGACACCGGTCACACATCCGGCTACGCGTCGGGTCACGCCTCCGGTCACGCTTCCGGCGGTATCGGCAACGGCGGTGGCCACGGCCCGGTCTGGGGCGCGCCGGTCCCGCCCGGTACGGACCCGGCGGGCGGCGCTAAGAGCGGCAAGAGCAAGGCGGGCGGTCTGGTGGCCGCCGTGGCTGTCGCGGCGCTCGTCGCGGGCGGTATCGGCGGAGCCCTCGGTTTCTGGGCGGCCGACCGCAACGACGACGGTTCGTCCGGCAGCTCGACCACGGTGTCGGCCTCCGACACCCCGAGGGACCTGAAGCGCCCGGCGGGCACGGTGGCCGGGGTCGCGGCGAAAGCGCTCCCCAGCGTGGTCACGATCGACGCACAGGGGGGCGACGGCGAGGGCGGCACGGGCACCGGCTTCGTGTACGACAAGGAAGGCCACATCCTCACCAACAACCACGTGGTGGCTTCCGCCGCGGAGTCCGGCGAACTGTCGGCGACGTTCTCCGACGGCAAGAAGTACGCCGCCGAGGTGGTCGGCCGGGCACAGGGCTACGACGTGGCGGTCCTGAAGCTGAAGAACCCGCCGCAGGGCCTGACGCCCCTCCCTCTGGGCAACTCGGAGAGCGTCGCGGTGGGCGACTCGACGATCGCGATCGGCGCGCCCTTCGGCCTGTCGAACACGGTCACCACGGGCATCATCAGCGCGAAGAACCGCCCGGTGGCGTCGGGGGACGGCCAGAGCAACAAGAACTCCTACATGAGCGCGCTCCAGACAGACGCCTCGATCAACCCGGGCAACTCCGGCGGCCCGCTGCTGGACGCGACGGGCGCGGTCATCGGCATCAACTCGGCGATCCAGTCGACCGGCGGCGGCCTCGGCCAGTCCCAGGCCGGCTCCATCGGCCTCGGCTTCGCGATCCCGATCAACCAGGCCAAGAACGTCGCCGAGCAGCTGATCAAGACCGGAAAGCCGGTCTACCCGGTGATCGGCGCGACGGTGACGATGGAGGAGAAGACGGGCGGCGCGGCGATCTCCGCCGAGGGCGCGGGCGGCACCCCCGCCGTCACCCCGAACGGCCCGGCGGCCAGGGCGGGCCTGAAGGCGGGCGACGTGATCACGAAGTTCAACGACACCGTGATCGACAGCGGTCCGACCTTGATCGGCGAGATCTGGACCCGCAAGCCGGGCGAGAAGGTGACCCTGACGTACGAACGCGACGGCAAGGAGGCCACGGCCGAAGTCACCCTGGGCCAGCGCGAGGGCGACAGCTGACCGGCTAGGCTGTCCCACGCGTCGAACCGGCCCCTTGCGGGCCTGACGCCCCATCGGCTTGCACAGCGACCGGGCGGGGCCGACGCGGGGTGGGTTGCCCGAGCGGCCTAAGGGAACGGTCTTGAAAACCGTCGTGGCAGCGATGTCACCGTGGGTTCAAATCCCACACCCACCGCAGCAGGTCAGACGTTGTGCAGGTCAGAAGGGGTGCCTCTCACCGAGGGGCACCCCTTCTGCGTGCAGCCTGTCTCACCCCGGATCGGCGGTATCCCACCTCTGACCAGCGGGTGCGGCCAACCTGCGGCCAGGTTTCACGACCCCTCGGTCTCGCCCTCGTGCTCCGATAGACCTTGCTCGATCAGGGCGTTCATCCTTGCTTCCTCGCCGTCCAGCACCTTGGCGTAGTAGCGCTGCAGCACGGCGACGCTCTGACCCGCGCGGCGGGCCGTCTCTGCGAGGCTTACCCCGGAGCGGAGCCAGAACGAGACGCACGCGTGCCGAAGGTCGTACGGGATGGCGGCCAGAGGAGAGGCCACCTGCGCGGGCGTGAGTGCCTTCCGACGGGCTTCCTTCCACACCGAGCCGTACTCCTGCGACCGGACGGGCCCACCTCGTACGGCACTGAACAGTTGACCCTCGGTCGCGCTGCCGAACGCTTCGAGGTGGGTTCGCAGGATGGCGACCAGCACCGGCGGGATGGGCACGGGCCGGACCGCACGGCGGGCCCGATGCTTGAGCTGTCGTTCCTCGTACGGCTTGCCGTCGTCGGTCCAGGCCGAACCCACCTGCGGCCGGGCGCCAGCGAGCATCAGGCGTCCCCAGCCTTCATCGGGGAGTTCGCACTGCTCAGCGCTCAGCATGGATACCTCCTCCGGTCGCATGGCGGCGTAGTAGATGCACGCGTAGAACGCGACCAAGTGGGCGCCGCGCGGTCCCTGCGCGCGGACCGCATCCAGTAGCGCCCGTGCCTGTGCCGGTGTGGCGACGCTGCGAACGTCCAGTTCCTCCACCGCCTTGGGGGTCTCCCAGTGCACTCGGTGCAGGGGATTGCCGGGCAACAGCTCTTGTTCCACGGCGAGCCGGAGGCAGTTGCTCAGCACCGCCCGACGCCGCCGGAACGTGTTCGCTGCGGCGGCCTTGCCGTCCTGCCGCTTGGCCAGGGCTTCCAGCACCATGCGCACGCGCTTCGCGCTGTCCAGGTCGACCACGGGCGGCGCGTTGCGTGCTACCCACGCCAACGCCTTGGTCTCCGCTTCCGGCGTTTCCTGATCATGGCGTCCGGCGTTGAACGCCCACTGGTAGAGAGCACGCCGTAGGAGGTCGTCCGCCGGGCGGCCCTTGCCGTCCGGGCAGAGAGCCATCGTGGCGATGGTCAGGCTCTCTGCGATGCTCGCGCGGTGCTTCGCTGCGGCAGTCGGCCACTTGCGCGCGGCGTGTGCTCGGGCATGGGCGTACCAACTCGTGCGATTCCGCTCGCGCAGCTCCGACACGGGGAGGCCGGTCTCGGTGTCGAACGGCTCTCCCTTCCGGGTCGCGGTCAGCAGTTCCGCGCGGCGAGCGTCGGCGAGCGTCTTGGTGGCGAACTTCTCCGGGAACTCCGTCCCGTCGACTTGCCAGCGGAGTTGATACGGGGCTGACTTGCTCGGACGCTTCCGGACGCTCCAAATGCGCACGTCGTAGCTGTGCATTGTTCTCCTTCATGGAGATGGGGCCCCGCCGCGAACGGCAGGGCCCCATCGGTCGGTCAGCGGTTAAGCGGTGATCTCGTGCTTGGCCCACCACGCGTCCAAGTCGGTGCGGCGGCATCGGATCTGGCCGTTCGGCAGCTTGATGAGCTTCGGTGCCTTGCCACGGGCGCGCATCCGGTAGAAGGCGGCGCGACTCATCTCGATCTCTTCGAGGACTTCACTGAGCTTGAGCTTCTCGGTGCCGGCCAAGGTGGTGACTCCTCTGGTCTTCTTCCTTCTGGGGAATCCGCAACGTCCGCCACGCCGCCACATCGCAGGTCAGGGGCCTGCGTTTGTGGCGGATGGCGGTCGTGTGGCGGATAGGTGCCGCCACATCCGGGGGTGTGGCGGCACCTGGTGGCGTTGGAGGTCAGCCCGCGACGGGGAAGAGCGGTGTGGCGGTTTCCGCAGACATGTGGCGGGTGGTCGTGGCGGTATCCGCCACGGATTCACCCCTGCTGACCTGCGGTGTGGCGGCTGTGGCGGATGTTGCGGATTCCTCGGGGGGCGGGGGGCAGTACCGGGTCCAGGCGTCCGTGAGGTCTTCCGCGTAGTAGCCCTTGGGGGTGCCGGAGGCGGTGCGGATGCCGCGCGGCTTGATGGGCTTGATGGCCGGGGTGACGTACTGGCCGAGCAGCTTGGCGAGCGTGCGGGAGTTCAGCGGCTTGTCGTCCAGGTCGCCCCAGGGGGCGTCGTCCATGCGGAGCAGGATTTCGAGGATGACGGCGGTGGGCACCCGGTCCGCGCCGCAGAACACGGTGTCGCGCAGGTCGGTCAGCAGCCGGACACCGAGGGATGCTTCGTCGTTGTCCTGACCGGCGTTGATCAGGTCCAGGCAGGCGGCCCGTGCGCGGGCGGGCCAGGTTCCGCCGGCCGCGTCCGCGACGGCGAGCAGGGGCTCCCATACGTCGGCGGGCCGGTCGGTGACCCCTTCGGGCATGTCGGGCCAGGCGTTGGCGACCTGGTCGCGGACGGTGTCGGCCCACTTCGCGACCTGGTCGCGCAGGGCGTGGCCCTGCTTCTCGTGGATGCGCTGGCGGTAGGACTCGACCTTCTCGTTGGGGGCCCGCTTGCGCATCCGGATGATGACGGAGCGGGTCAGGACGGTGTCGGGGAGGGAGCCGAGCCCGGCCATGGCGACGGCGCAGTAGGAGCCGAACACCTGGGCGTTCTGGTTGGAGCCGTCCCCGACGCACCGCAGGGCCCCGCCGATGCGCCGGTATCCGGCGTTCAGGAACCCGCGGAGCGCCTCGTCCGCCCCGGCCTTGGGGCCGAAGATGGTGTCCACCTCGTCGAACAGGACGGTGGGCAGCCCCTCGGCGGAGTCGACCAGCCGGTAGAGGGCGTTCGCGGACGCGGACACCGTGCTCATGGGGCGGGGGGTGAGCAGTTCCACGATCTCCAGCGCCCGCGACTTCCCCGACCCCGGTTCCGGGGAGAGGAACGCGATGCGCGGGGTGGTCTCGAAGCAGTCGATCAGGTGGGCGTGTGCGTCCCACAGGGCGACCGCGACGTAGGCGGACTCGGTGGGGAAGACGTTGAACCGACGGTGGAAGGCTTCCACCTGGTCGAGCAGGGCGGCACCGTCGATGGGTGCCTTGGGCTGCTGGGCGGTGGTGTTCATGCGGCGTTCCTCCGGTGCTGCTCGGTGTGCGGGCAGTGGTCGACGCGGGCGCGGGTGGTCAGTTCGGTGACGCGCTCCCGGCCCCGGGCGCGTTCGTGGTGGCCGCAGGCGCAGAGCCAGTCGGCGGCGGGGATCTGGTTGCGTCCGAGCCCGCGCACCGTGAGGCCGGGGCGGATGCCGGTCACGGTGACCGTGTGCGGGTCAGGGAGAACAGCAACGCGGACGCCTCCGGCGACGCCTTTCGGCTCGCCACCGGTCATCCGTGCTGAGGCGGCGTTGGCGGCCTGCGGGCGGTTCGGGGTGGCAGGCAGGCTCTTAAGGCGGGGATTCCTGGGGGTGGTGGTCATGCCGGTCGCCCGGGGTTGTTGGCGATGGACCAGTTCAGAGCGCTCGCCACGGCGGCGCGACACTCGTTCTCCCGGAGTCCGGCCGCCAATCCCGCCGAATTAAGAGCCTGCTCGACCTCAGTGCGGGCGAGGTCGCCGGACGGGATGAACCGCCCCAATGCGCGGGCGGCCCGCACCAGCGTCCAGTTCCGCACACCCTCCCCAGCCCCGGCCACGGTCGCCGTTTCGGCCCTGAGCGCCGCTGCGGCGTACCTCGACGCCCGAACCGGCGCGGGCGCGGCCGTCAATGCCCGAGAGGGCTGACGGTGCGTCAGGGAGGCGTGAAGCCATTCCGGGAGCGGTACGGGCTCGGTGGGGTCGACCACGTCGTACGTGCCGTTCGGGAGGGTGCTTCCGGCGGCGACGACGTAGCCGCCGTGGGCGCGGGTGTCGATGTGCTTGCCGAGCTTGCCCGCGCTGTTGCCGAGCCGGACCCCGGGTGGGGCGGTGAAGTACAGGTGGTGTCCGCCGCTCGCGGTCCGGGTCCGGTAGGTGGCGGGGACAACCTGTCCGGCGCGCTCGCAGAGCGCTTGCAGGGAAGTGACGCCGTCAGGCGTTCCTTTCGGGTCTTTCGCCTTGACCGGGTCCAGGTCCACCACGACCAGCCCGGACGGCCCCGTGGCCAGACCGACGTTGAACGCCCCCGCCGTCCAGGCGCCGCGGATGCGGTCGGGGTCGGTGGTGGCCCGCTGCTCCCACTTCCGGTGCCCGTCCGCGCAGTCGCCGGTGCCGGGGCAGGCGGTCTCTCCGTGGAGGGCGGGGCGCTTGTCTCCGGGGCGGAGGGGGAAGACGTTCCACCCGCGCTCGGCTGCACTCAGCGCGGCGGAGAGGAGGTCGGGCACTCGCCCGGTGGGGGGGTGTTGGGTCATGCTGGTGTCTCCAGTTCTGTGAGAAGTGCTGGCAGACGAGGGCGGCCCCAGACTTTGGCGAGGCGGGGGCCGCCCTCGTGCATGTCAGAAGGGCGGTTCGACGTTCCACGGGTCGCGCACGCCGCGGCGGCGGCGACGGATGCGGGGGAAGCGGAGCAGGGTCCAGCGGCGGGTTTCGTCCCAGCAGGTGCAGGGGTCCCAGTCGGTGCCGGCGTACTCGCCTTCGTGGTCGCCGTAGTCGTAGGCGAACCCGCCGTCGCCGTCACAGCGGGGGCAGCCAGGGTCGGGGGTGTCGGTCAGGATCAGGGTCCGGCGGTCCCACCCGATGACCTGGATACGCAGTCGGGGCATGGTCGGTTCCTCCGGTCAGGCGGCCTTGTCGGCGGTGAGTCCGCCGTCCGGCTGGCGGGTGATGTGGCCGGTGTCGGTGAGGCGCTTGACGGCCTTGGACACCGTCCCCTTGGACAGCCCGGTCGTCTCGGCCAGGTCCTTCTGCCGTACCGGTGCTGCGGCGGTCTCGATCGCGTCGAGAATCCGGGCGTCCGTCCCGTCCACGGCCGCCACGACCGGGGCGACGGCGGTGGGCTTCACGAGGGTGAGCGTCGGTGCCGCCCCGGTGGCGGCGGTGGGTGTGGTGGTGCGGGACCAGATGGGCTGGTCGGGCAGGTTGATGACGACGGCCTTGTCCATGTAGCGGACCTTGACCGGGTCGGGGCCCCGCTTGCCGTCGCGGATGAGCGCGACGCCGGGGGCGGGGAGTTCGTCCGCGTTCCAGCCCTTGGCCTGTGCGTCCTCACCGAGGACGACGCGGGCTTCGGCGGGGGTGCGGACGGCGAGGCAGATCGAGGTGCTGATCTGCGGGGCGATCTGCTTGGGGACGCCGTCGCCGATGGTGGGCTTCTGCGTCATCCACCACAGGTCGATGCACGCCGCCCGGCCCATGCGGGCGATCGACTCCAGCCCGGGCAGGGCGCTGCGGGTGCGGACCTTCGTCTTGCCGTCGGCGTCTTCCTCGGGGAAGGGGACCTTGTCGGCGGCGGTGACGACTTCCGCGCCCTCGTCGACGACGAGGGTGATGCGGGGCCTGTCGGGGGTGGGGCCCCAGGTGTCCTGGCCTTTGGGCAGGACGTTGAGCCGGTCGTGCATCTCGGCTTCCAGCTCGTCGACCACGGTGATGACGTCTTCGGGGGTGGAGGCGACGCGGGCGCGGTGGTCCCACAACCGGCCTTCGACGCGCTTGAGGTCGATGATGACGAGCGCGTTCGTGTCGCCCTCGGAGGCGTCGAACAGGAGCGGGCGGGACGCGACGCTCTTGCCTGCCCCGGACCGTCCCGCGATCAGCAGCCGTTCGCCCAGGGGGACGGTGACGTGTTCGCCGGTGACGGTGTCGATGCCGAGCGAGCGCCGCTCGGGCGCCCACAGGAGGTCGTCGCCATCAGCCGCGCTGCGGGTGCGCAGGGTCAGTTCGGCCCAGCCGCCTTGCTTCCCGGCCTTGATCTGGAACCGCAGCCCGGTGCGGGCACCGAGCAGGGCGCGGATGTGGTCTTCGGAGCCGCGCAGTTTGGTGGTGGTCCACTGGCCGTCGAGGCGGACCGCGACGACGATCCCGGACTCGGTCAGGCGCGGCCGGCCGGTCAGCGTCCCGGCAAGGCCGCGCTGTTCGGCGTGCTCGCGCCAGTGCTCGGGCTGGAGTCGCTTGAGCAGGTCGCGTTCCTCGGCGGTCGGCTCGATCGGGGAAGCCGCGGGGCGGTGCAGTACCGCCCACAGGATCGCCCCGGCGATGGCGACGCTCACGGCGACGACCGCCCACAGCCACACCCGCCCCGGGACGAGCGGCAGCCCGACGTATCCGGCGGCGGCGGTGACGAGCGCGGCCTTGGAGGCGAACAGCCACATCGGGTCGGGCACGCGCCGCTTGGCGGTGGCGAGTTCGCGCTCGGCGCGGTGGACCAGGCTGGTGACCTTCTGGGGGTCGGTGGCCTGCGCCTGTGCGAGAGCGGCGCGGGCGTCGCGGACCAACGGTTTGCGGGTGGCTCGTAGGGTGCGGCGGCGGTCGGATTCCTTGGACCAGCGGTCGGCGGTCCAGTGGGCGGCGGTGGCTGCGTACTGGCGGTGGGTCTGCCAGGCTGATGGGTGACTCACGGGTTCCTCTCCAAGGGCTATGAGTCGGTGGGGGCGGGCCCGGCATGGCCCGCCCTCACACGCGGGTGTGTGTACGCGGAGTAGTGGAGTTTCCGGTTTCCTGGTTTCCGGCAGGGGCCCCTACGCGTGTGCGCGCGAGACGGGAAACTTCCGTCACCCTGCGTCGCTACGGGGGTCCTGACGGCCGAACAGGGGTCGGGGGGTCTCAACCCACCCGGAAGGGGGCCCGGCGCGCCTGTGGGGCGCTGGGCGGTTTCAGTGGGTGGAGCGGCCGAACCACCGGTTGTGAACGGTGGTGTTGTGCACCGTCGTCGGCCGTCCGGCACCGAGGATGGTGGGGGCGATGCGGGAGGCGACGACGGCGATGGCGGCCCACATCACGAGCGACCCGAGACCGGCGGCGGCGCTCACGAGCTGACCAGCACCGAGGAGAAGCTGACCGGCACCCCACCCGGCACCGCCGACGAGCAGGCCGCCGGCGGCGATGCGCTGGGCGCGCGGGTCGAACAACGGCAGGGGGGTCAGGTCACGCGGTGGGTAGATGGCGGGGGTGGTGGGCAGGTGCTCGCGGAGCACGGCGACCATGTTCCCGTCCGGGCCGGGGACGTAGACGACCGTCCCGGCCCGCTCGGTGTGGAGCTGCACCGTGCCGACGGTGGGGGTGGCCGGGGCGGTGAGCCGGGTCGGCAGGACGTGTTCGGCGGGGGTCATGGGGGCGTGTCCTTCCGGTTCGGCGGGTTGTCGTGGCAGGTGACGCACATGCCGAGCGAACGCGGGATGCAGTACCCGGCATCGGTTCGGCAGTTGGGGCAGGTGCGGCGGGCGAGCATCGCCGCAGCGAGCGCGGCGGCGCGGGCCGGGGTCATGGGGCGTACGGGCTTGGCCCGATCGACCCGGTAGAGGTAGGCGACCAGCGGGCCCCGGCGCCGGCGGGGGCGTTCGAGCTGGGCGGCCACGTCCTGACCACCCGGCCGCAGCCCCAGCGCGCGGAGCTGACGGCGGGTGGCCAAACCGTCCGGGGCGAGACGCCACCGGTAGCAGGGCAGGGCACTCACGACGCGCCTTCAAGGACGAGCCCGGCACCGTCGCGGTGTTCCTGGTAGCGGGCGGTCACCCAGCCGGTGGACCAGCCGCACAGCTCGGCGGCCTGCCGGATGGACAGCCCGGCGCCGAACGCGGCCCGGACCGTGGCCCGCGCCCGCTCCTCGCCCTGCTTCTCCGCAGCAGGCCCGGCGGACAGCAGCTCCTGCCGTTCACGCTCGGCCCGCTGCTGTTCACGCTCGCGCTCACGGCGCTCACGAGCCTCACGCTCCCGAGCCTCCAACTCACGGCGCTGGACGGTCTCGCGTTCAAGGCGTTCACGCTCGGCTTGCTGCTGTTCACGCATCTGTTCACGGCGTTCACGGGCCTCACGCTCGGCCCGCTCCCGTGCCTCGATCCGCTCGCGCTCCTCACGCCGGGCCGCGTCCTCGCGGGCGGTCTGTTCACGGGCGATCAGCGCCTCGTGCTCACGCTGTTCACGCGCCAACTGGGCGGCGTGCTCCCGCTCCTCACGTTGCCGCCGTTCCTGCGCCTCGCGGCGCTCGGTGGCGGCCTGCTCGCGCTCTGCCCGTTCGGCCTTGAGCTGGGCTTCACGGGCGCTCTGGGCTGCTGTGATGGCCCGCCGGTAGGCGAGTCCGGTCTCTGCGGTGACGATCAGAAGGAGCGGTGCGACCGCGTGGACAGCCGCCCCGACCAGGTCCTTCTTCAGCGCGGAGTCGGCCACGTTCAGGGCCAGGGTCATGCAGCCGGTCATCCATCGCAGAGCGATGGGCCACCGGCCGCCGTGCCCGCCCAACGCGGCCAGCACCGAGTCCAGGCGGACCACGATGACGACCGCCGCGTCCACGACGAGCGGCAGGATCGGGGCCGTCCACTCCCACCCCTTCGGGCTGTGCCGCTCCATCAGCGGCGTGACCGTGAGGATGGAGAACAGCATCGCGCCGCCCACGATCAGCCACGTCCCGACCGACAGGGCGCGTTCCGCTGAACGGATCTGAACAGCGTTCACGACGCCACCCCCACACCCGCCACGAGTGTCGGGATCTCGGCGTAGCCGACCAGGCGCAGCCGGACCCCCGTGAACACGGCGTGAGCGTCCAGGACGCGGGTGGTGCCCCGGCTCTGAACCTTGTGAACAACGGCCCAGGGGTCGATGCCCAGGGCCTCACGCCACGCCTCGAACGCGGCCAGGTCGTTGTGCGCCGACAGCTCCACCTGGTCGGGGAAGATGGTGGAGACGTGGACGTCGACGGCCGGCAGCTCCGGGAATCGGGCAATCAGGGACGCCAGGACCGTGACCGCAGCGGACAGCCCGCTCATCTTCGGCGCGCTCATGCCGCACCGCCCGACGACGTCACCGCGGAACGGTCGGCCACCGGGCGGACGGGGATCTTGGCGAACAGCCGCCGCCGGGGTGCGGGGGTGGCGTCCCACTTCCACTCGGCCCCGTCCCGGGCCGCGAAGCCCAGAGCGGCCAGGACCGCCTCGCGCTCGGGGACGGTCGGGACGGGCTCGGCGCGGTGGAAGCCGTGGACCGGCCACTCTCGCGGCTCGTAGCCGGTCAGGACGAACAGCTTCCAGGTCCCGGACGCGTCCAGGACCATGCGGGCCTCGGGCAGCAGCGCCATCACGCCACCTCCCCAGCGGCGGTGTTCGCCAGGGCTCGGCGGGCGGCCAGCACCCGCCGACGTGCCCGACGGATACGCCGCTCGTCCAGCTCCGTCGGCGTGCGGTCGATGGTCATGATCTGCGCGTCCAGCAGGTCGACGTCCGCCAGAATGGCGGGCATCTCCGTCTCGATCGCGTCCAGCTCCGCGTCCGACGGCTCACCGTCGAACGGGACAGCGGCCGTAACGGCCGCCTGAAGTGCTGCGATGCTCTCCATGGGTCTGTTCCTCTCAGACAGGAACGGCTCAACACGAACCCCCGGAGTTCCAGCTCCGGGGGTTCTCGCCGTTGGAACCAGCAACCCGGCTCCCCTCAGCCCCGCCCGTACAGCACCGCGTGAAGCGGACTGGACGGGCGGAGGAGGCAACCGGCGCGGCGATAGCCGCCGCGTTTCGGTGGAAGATGACCGGCCGCCCGCAGACCCCGCAGGACCTGACGCGTGAGGGTGGAACGGCGCTTCCCTGCCGGTCTTTCACGGGAGCGCCCGGATATGTAACTGCCTCACTTGATGACTCCTTCATGCCGCTGAACAGGGGATATGCACTGCAAGGGGGCCTCGCCCCCACTCTCCGGCCGTTGCTCGCGGTCGCCGGGCCACCTCGCCAGTCGGGCCGAAGCCCATTGCGTCCTACCTGGCCTTTAGCGGGATTGCAGCGTCCCCGCCCTCTGCGTTGGAGCAACCCAAAGAAGGCCCTCCCATGCTCGCTGTCCTAGGACTGTGAGGCACTGGTAAGACCATGGCGCACAGTCCCAGGACTGTCAACAGTCCTGGGACTGTGTTTCACTGGGACGCATCGAAGGGAGTTCGGCTGTGGCACCCAAGTGGCGCGAACTGGCGGATCGGATCGCGCAGGAGATCAGGAACGGCGAGCGCGCACCCGGGGATCAGTTGCCCCAGATCAGAGAGCTTGTCGAGGCTGGTGAAGGCTCGAAGTCCACGGTCCACCAGGCATACAAGGCGCTTGAGGCTGAGGGACTCGTGACGTCCTCACGTGGGCACGGCACGGTCGTGCGCCCGCGTGCTCGCCTCAAGCGGCTCGGCATCGCCCGGTACGACAAGGCGAAGTGGCGCGACGGTGATGAGGTCGCGTTCATTGCTGACCGCGTGGCATCGGGGCGCGCGTACAAACGCAATGAGCAGACTCAGACAGTGAGCCGTACGGAAGCGACTGCCCTCGTAGCCGAAGGGCTCGGCGTCCCGGTTGGGTCCGGGGTGTACGCGCGGGCCCGGCTGGTGAAGGAAGGGACACAGCCCACCCACACCCTGACCAGCTACTACCGTCCCGAACATGTCGAGGGCACTCGCATCGTCGATCCCGCACCGGGGCCCGCCGGCAGGGGCGGCGGGTACCGCGTCCTCTACGACGCCGGATACGAGATCGACCACATGAAAGAGGCGCTGTCCGCGCGCGTGCCGACGGCTGACGAGGTGAAGCTGCTACAGCTCCCCGTCGGCGAACCCGTGGTCGAACTGCACCGGACCACGTACACGGCGGACGGCACAGTGGTTGAGTTCGCTGTGGGTGTCCATGCTGCCTCCCGCTTCGCGTGGGAGTACGAGTTCGAGGTTCCCGATTCCGCGCGTCAACAGGGCAAAGACGAGGAAGGTTCGGCGTGATCTCCGTACAGGACTGGGACGACACCCAGCTTCTCTGGGACTACCAGCAGATGCACCACGAACCGCGCCCCTGCTCGGTCGGCATCGGTCTGGGCAGTCATGACCTGGGGGTAGCTGACACGACGGTGAGTCTGTTCCGGCGCGGCATGATGCCGCTGATCGTGTTCACGGGAGCGACCAGCCGGACCACTCGGGAACGCATGCCGCGCGGTGAAGCTGAGCACTACCGGGACCGTGCGGTCGAACTAGGCGTGCCGGCGGACGCCATCCTTGTGGAGCAGCACGCTCGCAACACCGGGCAGAACATCACCCTGTCCCGCTCGCTGCTCGAAGATCGCGGGATCGAGGTGTCCTCAGTGCTGTTGATCAGCAAGCCATACGAGGAACGGCGGGCCTACGCCACCGCCCGGAAGCTGTGGCCCGAAGTGGAGTTCGTCAGCGCTTCCACCCCGATGACGCTCCCCGAATACGTCGACTCGATCAAGGATCCGCGCCTTGTCATCGACATGCTTGTGGGGTCGCTGCAACGGCTGTTGGTCTACCCGTCGCAGGGCTTCATGATCTCGCAAGACGTGCCGGGCGATGTGGCGCGGGCGTACGAGCGACTGGTGTCGCGCGGCTTTACGAGCCGTCTCGTTCCCGAGGACGTTGGGAGCGCGTGACCCGCCTCGCGCCGCCCCTGCGGCCATCCTCCGGCCAACATGGGCGAGTGTGCGCGACGTAGTACGCCGAAGACGCAGGTCATGGCCCATCTGCTCGCGTGAAACCGGCTGGTCTTGAAAACCGTCGTGGCAGCGATGTCACCGTGGGTTCAAATCCCACACCCACCGCAGGCGAGAGGCCCCCGACCAGTACGTATGGTCGGGGGCCCTTCGCGTCACAGCGGGAGGCGGCACCAGGGCGTGTGTCGGAAGTGCTTCAGGTTGGCTGCTGTGAGTGCGCGGGGGCGGAGATACCGGGGCACGGGCTGTCGGCCGACTCAGAGATGATGGTTCCAGTCACTGAGCCTGATCCTCACCTGCCTGTTGTGCTCGGTGTGCCAGATGACCTCGCCACTGACCTGAGCCCCCAGCGCTGGAAGACGTGCATGGTGTGGCATGGACCCGATGTCTGCCATCCCGAGCGCGTTCGGCGCACCGTCGATGCGAATGAAGACCCCAAAGGGTCGGCAGATGGTGACCTGGCCCGTGATGTGAGTGCCCACGGGGAGAGCATCCTTGGTTGCTGACCACTCTCGGCAGACCTCGTCGGAGGGGCCATCGGGCCTGGCGTACTCGGTCACGAGTCCATCGTGTCAGGGGGACCCTTCGACCTCAATGAAGCATGCCCTGTGGAGGAGTTGGCGGGTCGGAGAACGGTGGGTCGGCCATACGTCGTCCAGCGGCCAGGGGCAGGCGGTCCCCGGGGCTCAGCAGGCGTCGCCGATCCAGTCCTCGTTGGTGCGGTGGCGGTTCAGCCCCACGGACTCGAACTCGTCCTAGCCCACACCCCTTTGTGCGCCGAGCCGCCTCAGAGTGTGCGAGACAGGGCTGACCGCCCGCGAGAGATCCTGCTTCGTCGGCTCGTCCAGCGGGCCCAGCGTGAGCGATCCGACGGCCCAGACGGCGGCTCGTTGCCTGCCGGCTACCCCGAAGTGCTCGGCCTCCACATGGGCGATGGGGTCTACCCCACCTCGCGCCTTCCCTCCACCGACTGGGGGTTCCGTTCTGGCGGATACACGAGAAGCGTCCCTCTTCGGAGCTGTCGGGCTGCTTGGCGGGCCCGTACCGGGGCATCAGCCCGGTGACGCGATCGGTAAGGCGTCGTGAGGTGTCCGGCGTGCGTCGCCGGGTGGGAGTGAGGAGACGTGGCTGTGGGCGATGTATGGGCGTTCGGGCGGGACAGTGGCTTCGTCGCGGGGCAGGTGCTCGTGGGCTTCGACGTGGAGTCCGCCGACGGGGTCATCGGGCATGTGGAGCGCCTGGAGGACGAGCCCGGCAAGCAGCACCTGGTGGTCGACACCGGGGTGTGGAAGTTCGGCAGGAGCGTGCTGATTCCGGCCGGGGCGGTGACCGTCGTGGATGGTGAGGAGCGGAAGGTGAAGGTCGCGGCGTCCCGGGAGGAGATCAAGTCGGCTCCCCGGTTCACCACCGACAGTGAGACGACCGACCATGGATATCTGGCCGAGGTCGGGGCGTACTACGTCTCCCTGCGGGGCTGAGCCGGCCAGGAGAACTCAGCGGTGCGGCCCCCTCCTCCGACCTCGGAGGAGGGGGCCGCACCGCTTCGCGGTCCCGTGAAGGACCCGCGCATCAGAGCCGTTCGATCCAGATGTTCCGGAACCTCGGGTTCTCGCCCGGGTCCCCATGGTCCTGCAGTTTTATGTGGCCCGGTGCCGGGCCCTCGGGGCGGCCCGCCCCCGTCGGGCCCGCGATGGCGACGTTCTTGTGGACCACCTTCCCGTTCCACCGGAGGGTCACCCGCGCGTCCTCCACCTTCTTGCCGTCGCTGTCGAAGCGCGCCGCCCGGAACTCGATGTCGTAGCTCTGCCAGGTGCCGGACGGCTTCGCCGCGTTGGTGTCCGGGGCCTTGCGCAGGTAGATCGAGCCGGCGTCGTTCGTGGCCGGTGTGTCGACTCCGAAGGACTCCAGGATCTGGAGCTCGTACCGCTCCTGGATGTAGACCCCGCTGTTGCCCCGGGCCTGTCCGGTGACGTCCGGCGGGTAGTGGGGCTGGTACCACTCGGCGTGCATCCGGAAGTCGCCGTACTTCTCCTTCGTACGGATGTCACCGCCGAAGGATTCCATGGAGCCGTCCTCCGCCACCGGCCACTTCGCCGGGCCGCCGTCGTTCGACTCCCAGGCGTCCAGGTCCGTGCCGTCGAAGAGCGCTGTCCGCTTCGTCGGGGTGACGGTCAGGTTGTCGAGGTTCACATGGCCGTCGTCCTCGGGCTCGTAGGCGTACGTGATCGTGTTCGCGCCCTTCCGCAGGGGCACCGATTCGGTGTGGGTCGCCCACTTGTTCCAGGCGACGGTGGAGTTCAGCCAGATCTGTTTGTAGCGCTCGCCGTTGACGTACAGGGTCATGGAGCGGGGCGTGGGCTGCGGGTCGGCGTTCTGGCCGTTCGCGTAGCGGAGCGCGACGTCGTGCTTCCCCTTCTTGTCGGCGCGTACGGCGAAGGTGGTGCGGGAGCCCGGCTCCCAGTTGTTGTCGATGAAGCCGGTACCGGAGTAGCCGGAGTGGTTGTCGTTGAACTTGGTGCCGCCGGACAGGGACGCGGACTCCGCCTCGTACACCGGCGGCGGCTTCGACCCGTCGGGCAGCGTGTTCAGGCTGTACCACGCCTCGGTGCTCCACAGCTCCGCCCCGGACTCCGCGGCGAAGGGGCGCGGGGACTGGACGTGCACCACGTGGCCGGGGCGGAGGCCGTCCATCTTCAGCGTCACGGTTTTACGGTCCTCGGAGAGCGCCGCCGACGTGACGTCGAGGGTCTCCTCGTCGGCCTTCGGGCCGCCGTATCGCGGGGTCGCCACGTAACGCCACTGCTGGGCTTCGTACTTGGACGCCAGGTCCTCGGCGGTCTCTGCGGACAGCGGCTGCGTGTACTCGATCTCGAAGCCGCCGTCGACCGCCCGCATGGCGCGCATGTCGAAGGCCTCGTCGCCGGTGAGCGTGAGCTTCTGGAGGCCGAACTTGAGCTTGCCCTCCTGGCCCCAGTTCCCCGCGTCGCCGATGCCGCCGGCGTAGATCGCCCCGTCCGGGCCGAGGCTGATCCGGTTGACGCCGGCCTCCAGGCCCTGCGTCATCCGGAACACCGCGCCCTGGTACTCGCCCCCGACCTTCTCCAGGTAGGCCCGCTGGAGGCCGCCGTAGGTCACGTCGCCGAAGACCATCTGCCCGGCGAAGGGGCCCTTGGGCAGGAGGAGCGGGTTGCTCGGCGAGTTGGAGATCTCGCCGTGCGGCAGCCAGAGCACGGGCTCGGTCACCGGCTGGTCGTCGTAGACGCCGTCCGGGTTGGTGTGGTGGTTGTAGAAGGCGCCCTGTTTGATGCGGACCAGCTTCGACGTCGGCACGTACGCGCCCTGGTTGTCGGTGGCGAAGATCTCGCCCTCCGGTCCCCAGCCGAGGCCGTTCGGGGTGCGCAGGCCCCCGGCGACGTACGACACCTTGCCGGTCTTCTTGTTGATCTTGAGGGTGGAGCCGCGGTTGGGCACGTTCTGCGGGTCCTGGGTCGCGCCCCCGGGCACCATGGCGATGCCCGTACTGACGTAGAAGTGCCCCTTCTCGTACAGCAGTCCGAACGCGAACTCGTGGTAGTTGCCGCCGAACGGCCAGGTCGCGATCTGGCGGTACTCGTCGGTGACCTCGTCGCCGTCCTCGTCGACCAGCGCGGTCAGGCCGTCCTTCTCGGAGACGTAGATCGTGCCGTCGACGTACTTGAGGCCCATCGGCTCCAGCAGGTCCTCGGCGACCAGCTTCTTGGTCACCTTCGACGGGTCGGTGTTCCCGGTGACGTTGTCGAGCAGATACACCTGCCCGAGCTCGCTCTCCCTGCTGCCGCCCCAGGTGCTGACGGCCAGCCGGCCGTCCGGCAGCCAGTCCATGCCGGTGACCTGCGGTTCGAAACCGTCGGGGCGCAGGTCCGTCAGGGTGTAGTCGGGGTGTACCCCGGCCAGCGGCAGGCCGTCGCCCGGTGACTCGTCGATGCCCTCGCACAGCTTGCGGCCCGGCGATGTGACCCGGGTGACGTCGGCGTCGGTGCTCAGCACCGAGGTGGGGACGACGGTGTACGCGTCCGTTCCCGGCGGCCGCCATTCCAGCAGGAGGCGCTGGTCGTACTCGCCGTCCCAGTGGTCGATGCGCAGCGCGTGGTGGCCCTCGGTCAGCTCGGCCGAGCCCTCCTTGGGCTGGGCGCCGTGCTTGCCCCCGTTGTCGATGATCTGCGTGCCGTCGATGATCAGCCGGGATCCGTCGTCGCTGGTGATGCGGAAGTCGTACGTCCCCGCCGACTCGACGTTCAGGTACGCGGTGACCTCGGTGACGAACTTGCCGCCCAGCCCGAAGTCATCGGCGGTGGTCCAGTCGATCGTCGGCTTCAACTCGTCGACGTTGGGCGTCTGTCCGGGCTTGAGCGTGCAGAAGTCCTCCAGCGCCATCTGTACGTCGAAGACCCGCATGGTCACGCCGGGTTCCTGGGGCGGTATGTCGGGGGGCTGGGCGGCGGCCTGTCCTTGGACGAGGGTGGAGAGGAACACGGCTGAGACGAGTACGGCGAATCGCCGCATGGGCCTGCCTCCTTGGGGGCCGAGGCAGCCGGCGGTCGGTGGCTGACGGGCTGCCGCACAACAGTGAAGGGCAGCCCTCGGCGAAAAGGCAACAGGTCGGCAAGCGCTTTCTATTTTATCGTTGTACAGGGGGTGTGATTTCGACGCCTTGGATTTACTCCGTCAGTCTTCTGCTACTTGCAAGTTCGAGGGCTGTGGCGCCGGTCGCGGGTCATAGAAAGCGCTGTCTTCCTGGTCGTTCTTCAGGCCGCGCCGTTCGTCTCCTCGTCGCCTCGCCTCGACGTCAGCCGGGCCGCCGAGGCGATCGCGGCTCGGGCCTCGTGTTCCGGCAGGCCCGTGCGGACGGCGGCCGCGGTGAGCGCGTCGGCCAGGGTGTCGCCGAAGCCGTGCTCGTATGCGCGGCAGGCCGCCCAGAACAGGCGGGTGTTGCGCTGGCCCTCGTGGGCGGCCAGCACGAACTGGATCAGGCCCTCGCCCCGGCGGTCCGGGGTGGGGGTGAGGGCCGCACCCCTGGTGGCCGTGGGCGGGCGGTGGGGCCGGGTGAGGAGGCGGAGCAGGGCGCGGGGGGCCGGGGCCGGGGTGAGGTGGGCCGTGCCGGGGGCCAGGCGGTAGCGGCCGTGGGCGGTGACCGAGCCGGGGCCGACCAGGTAGCCGCCGGTGCCGCGGATGTCGATGCCCGGGGCGAGGCGGCCGGCGGAGTTGGGGACCGTCGCGTCGGCGGGGCCGGTCAGCCAGAGGTGGCGGCCGCCGCTCGGGGTGAGCACCGTGACCGTCGGCGGGATCGTGAACAGGTGCTGGAGGGCCAGCTGCCGTAGCGCGCCCGCCGCGTCGCTGCCGTACGCCGGGTCCACGTCCAGGTCGATGCCGATGAGGCGGTGCGGGGCGCGTCCGCAGGCGATGCCGTAGCCGGTGGCCCGGGGTGCGGCGGCGAAGAGGGCGCGGACGGCCGCGGGGTCGGTGGTGGCGTCGTGCACCCCGTGTCCCGGGAGCCCGCACTCGCCCCGGCAGTGCGCCGGGGGCTGCTCGCCGCTGTGGGGGGAGCGCAGGGCGGGGAGCTTGGTGGCGGAGAGGGGGAAGACGGGGAGGCCGCGCCCGGCGGCGGCGAGGGCATGGGCGAGGGCCAGGGTGGGGGTCTGCCGGTCGATGGTGGCCATGGAATCAGTTTCGTACATATGTTCGAAGAAAGGAAGGGGGGTGGTGGCGAGGCGGGTGTGGGGCGGCTCGCGGGTGGTCGGTGCGGGTGAGTGGCGGAACGCTTCTTCGCGGGTGCCCCAAGGGGGTGCCACAGCCACCTCGCTGACCTGGGCTTTCCCGCGGCTCAGGAGGTTTATCCGCTCTTCGTCATACGTGAGGGGGAATCGGTGGGTGGTCAGGGATTCGCCGGGGATGCGCTGGGCAACTCTGGTCTCGCGACGTTGTGAACAGCACCGGGGCGGTCGGCCAACTCCCCCGGGATCAGCCGAATATGAAGCCGCAATTCCGTTTCCTGGAGGACATGACATGGCAAGTATCCGTACCGCTCGCGCCCTCGCCGCCGTCGCCGCTCTGCCCCTGGCCGTCGCGCTCTGCGGCGGGGTCGCCGTGGCGGACAACGGCTCCTTCGCGAACGACGGATCGAACGCGGCCGTGGCGACGATCGGCGGCAGCGGTGTCGGCGGCAACAACTCCGGCAACTCGTCCACGACCCAGCAGCAGGCCCTCGGCGCCGGTGCGTCGAACCAGAACACGTCCGCCCAGGTGAGCAACTCGGCCTTCGTGCCGATCGACCAGTCCGACCACAGTGTCGCGGTGAACTTCACGCCCTTCTTCTGGTGATCGTTCCCCCGGTGAACCGGTCGCCGGGACCTCCCGGGGGGTGGGTTCCGGCGGACTGAACGGCAGCCCGCACGGCGGCACTTCGGTGCCCTCGTGCGGGCTGCTCGTGTCTTGACAGGGATCACTATCTGACGGACAGTCAGAAACGTCGAGCGCTGATCGCCGGGGTGTCGGCCGGCGGCGCTCCGGCATCCGACCTGTCCGCAGCTCTGGAGGGCCCTCCGTGCATCTCGCTCCGACGGAACGCCAGCAGCGACTCCGCGTCGAACTCCGCTCGTATTTCCGTACGTTGATGAGCGACGAGGTCACACCGGGGAGCGAGCCGCAGCAGCGCCGGCTGCTCCGGCGGATCGGCGCCGACGGGCTGCTCGGGCTCGGCTGGCCCGAGAAGTACGGCGGGCAGGGCCGCGGCCCCGACGAGCAGTTCGTCTTCTTCGACGAGGCGTACCGGGCCGGCGCCCCGGTCTCCATGGTCACGCTCAACACCGTCGGCCCGACCCTGATGGCGTACGGGACCGAGGAGCAGAAGGCGTACTTCCTGCCCCGCATCCTCGCCGGCGACCTCGTCTTCGCGATCGGCTACAGCGAGCCCGAGGCCGGTACGGACCTGGCGGCCCTGCGGACCCGGGCCGTGCGGGACGGCGACGACTGGGTCATCGACGGCCAGAAGGTCTTCACCAGCAACGCCCAGCAGGCGGACTGGATCTGGCTCGCCTGCCGTACGGACCCCGAGGCCCCCAAGCACCGGGGCATCTCGATCGTCCTCGTGCCCACGGACGCCCCCGGCTTCTCCTGGACGCCGATCCCCACCGTGGGCGGGGTCACCACCACCGCCACCTACTACGACGGCGTACGCGTCCCGGTCACGAACCTCGTCGGCGAGGAGAACGGCGGCTGGAAGCTCATCACCAGCCAGCTCAACCACGAACGCGTCGCTCTCGCCGCGATCGGCATGCAGGCCGAGGACTTCTACGAGGAGGCCCTCGCCCACGCCCGCACCCCCGACCCCGCGACCGGGCGCCGCCGGATCGACGAGCCGTGGGTGCGCGCCCGCCTCGCGGAGGCGTACGCCCGGCTCGCGGCGACGCGTCTGCTGAACTGGCGCCTGGTCGATGCCGTCGGCGCCGGCTCACCCGCCCCCGGCGAGGCGAGCGGGGTGAAGTTCGCGGGCACGGAGAGCGCGGTCGAGGTCTACCGGATGTGCCAGGAGGCCGTCGGCGAGACCGCCCTGCTCCGGGGCGGGTCCCCCGGTTGCTTCGGGCCGGACGGTGAGCTGGAGCGGATGAACCGGGCGGCCCAGATCAACACCTTCGGGGGCGGCGTCGGCGAGGTGCAGCGCGAGATCGTCGCGACGGCCGGGCTCGGGATGATCCGGGGCAAGCGATGAGCGGGGCGGGCGCAGAACCCCCGCGTGTGGCCGCCGAAGGCCGCCGGGCGGGTGCCGACGACCCGCGGCCGGGTGCCGACGCCCCGCGGTCGGCTGCCGGAACGTCCGAGAACGACGCCGGGCGCGATGAGCTGCGCGCCCAGCTCAACGACGCCGGGCGCGATGAGCTGTACGACCGGCTCCGCGCCTACGAAGGGCGCCCCGCCGCCACCGCCGGGCAGGGCAAGGACCCGGTCAACGAGCCGATGATCCGGCACTGGTGCGAGGCGATGGGCGACACCTCGCCCGCCTACCGGGGTCCGGACGCCGTCGCCCCGCCGACGATGCTCCAGGCGTGGACGATGGGCGGGCTCTCCGGGCACACGGACGGCACGGGACGCTCCGCCGCGTACGACGAGATGTTCGCGCTGCTCGACGGCGCCGGGTACACCTCCGTCGTCGCGACCGACTGCGAGCAGGAGTACCTGCGGCCCCTGCGCCCCGGTGACCGGATCACCTTCGACACGGTCATCGAGTCGGTCTCCCCGCGCAAGACGACCAAGCTCGGCACCGGCTACTTCGTCACCACCCGCACGGACGTGCACGCCGACGGCGAACGCGCCGGGACGCACCGCTTCCGCATCCTCAAGTACCGCCCCGCGCAGCGGACCAGAGGCTCCGAACCGGCGCGTCGCCCCCGGCCCGTGATCAATCGCGACAACGCCGGGTTCTGGGCCGGGGTCGCCGAGCACCGCCTCCTCATCCAGCGCTGCCTGGACTGCGCGACCCTCCGCCTGCCCTGGCTGCCCGGCTGCAACGCCTGCGGCGGCGCGGAGTGGGACACCGTCGAGGCGGGCGGGGAGGGCACGGTTTTCAGCCATGTCGTCATGCATCACCCGTCGTTCCCCGCCTTCGCCCCGGACGGCGAGGGCGGGCCGTACGCCGTCGCGCTGGTCGAGCTGACCGAGGGCGTCCGCATCGTCAGCAACGTGATCGGTGTGCCGTACGACAAGGTCCGCGTCGGCATGCCCGTACACCTGGACTTCCTCCGTACGGACCCGGACCTCGAACTGCCGGTCTTCCGGGCGAGCGAAGGCGGTTGAGATGGACTTCACCCCGAGCGAGGAGCAGACCGCCGCGCGGGGACTGGCCGCGCGGATCTTCGGCGACCTGTCCACGCACGAGCGGCTGACGGCGGCCGGTACGGGGACGGACGCGGAGCTGTGGAAGGAGCTGTGCGCGGCGGGGCTGCCCGCCGCCGTCGAGGACGTCGGGCTCCTCGGCCTCGTCCTCGTCCTTGAGGAACAGGGCCGGACCACCGCCCAGGTGCCCCTCGCCGCCACCTGCGTGTACGGGCTGCTCGCGGTCGCCGCGCACGGGGCGGCGGAACAGCGCGAGCGCCTGCTGCCTGGACTGCGCGACGGTACGGCGGTGGCGACGGGCGCGTTCCCGGCGCGGGGCGGCGTACACATCGCGGAGGACGGTGCGCTGTACGGGTCCGTGCCCTGGGTTCCGTGGCTGCGCGACGCCACCCATGTGCTGGTGGCGGACGCGGAGCGCGGCCTGTGGATCGTCCGGACCGGCGAGCCGGACGTCACCGCGGTGCCGGTGGAGACGACCGCGCCCTGGTCCGCGGGGCGGCTGGTTCTCGACGGCGTACGCGGGGAGCGGCTGGGGAACGGGCAGCCGGGGGCGTACGGGGACGTCCTCGCCACCGCCCGTACCGCCTTCGCCGGGCTTCAGGCCGGGGTGTGCGCGGGGTCGCTCGCCCGTGCGGTCCACCACACCGTCACCCGCGAGCAGTTCGGGCGTCCGCTCTCCACGAACCAGGGCGTTCTGCTCCGCGCCGCCGACGCCCACATGGACACCGAGGCGATCCGCGTCACCGCGTACGAGGCGGCCTGGCGTCACGACGAGCGACGGGCCTGCGCAGCACAGGCGTTGACCGCCGCCTGGTGGGCCTCGGAGGCGGGCAAACGGGTCGTCCACGCGGGCCAGCATCTGCACGGCGGCACCGGGGCCGACCTCGACCATCCGGTCCACCGGCACTTCCTCTGGGGCCGCCAGCTCGACGCGTACCTCGGCTGCGGCGGCGAAGTCCTGGAGGAGCTCGGCCTGTTGCTGGCCCACAGCAGTCAGGAAGGCGCGTCATGACGTACCCGTACCGCGTCGGCGACGAACTGCCGCCCCTGGAGATCCCGGTGACCCGGACCCTGATCGTCGCCGGGGCCATCGCCTCGCGCGACTACCAGGACGTCCACCACGACGCCGAGCTGGCCCGGGAGAAGGGCTCCCCCGACATCTTCATGAACATCCTCACCACCAACGGGCTCGTCGGCCGCTACCTCACCGACCATTTCGGTCCCACCGCCGTCCTCCGCAAGGTCGCGATCCGGCTCGGTGCGCCCAACCACCCGGGCGACGTCATGCGGTTGACCGGCCGCATCACCGCCGTAAGAGCTGGAGAACCCGCCGAGGCAGTCGTCCACGTCACCGGCGACAACGGCATCGGCCGCCATGTCACCGGCACGGTCACCGTCGCCCTCCCGCAGAAAGGCGAAGAGGGAGCATGAGCATCCGCAGAGCCGATTCGCTCGGCGGGAAGGCCGCGATCGTCGGCATCGGGGCCACCGAGTTCTCCAAGGACTCCGGCCGCAGCGAACTGAAGCTGGCCGTCGAGGCCGTCCGCGCCGCCCTCCACGACGCCGGCCTCACCCCCGCCGACGTGGACGGGCTCGTCACCTTCACCATGGACACCAGCCCCGAGATCACCGTGGCCCAGGCGGCCGGGATCGGCGAGCTGTCGTTCTTCTCCCGGATCCACTACGGCGGTGGCGCGGCCTGCGCCACCGTGCAGCAGGCCGCCCTCGCCGTCGCGAGCGGCATCGCGGACGTCGTCGTCTGCTACCGGGCGTTCAACGAACGCTCCGGCCGCCGCTTCGGCTCCGGTGTCCAGCGGCGCGAGCCCACCGCCGAGGGCGCGGCGCTCGGCTGGAACCTCCCGTACGGGCTCCTGACCCCCGCCTCCTGGGTGGCGATGGCGGCCCAGCGCTACCTGCACGCCTACGGCCTCGACCCGGAGGTCTTCGGGCACGTGGCGGTGGTCGACCGGCGGCACGCGGCGCGGAACCCGGCGGCGTACTTCCACGGGAAGCCCATCACGCTCGCCGACCACGCCGCGTCCCGCTGGATCGTGGAGCCGCTGCGGCTCCTGGACTGCTGCCAGGAGACGGACGGCGGCCAGGCCCTCGTCGTCACGAGCGTGGAGCGGGCCCGTGATCTGCCCCGGCCGCCCGCCGTCGTCGTCGCGGCGGCGCAGGGGGCGGGCCGGTCGCAGGAGCAGATGACGAGCTTCTACCGGGACGGGCTGACCGGCCTGCCGGAGACCGCCGTCGTCGCCCGGCAGCTCTGGCGCACCTCCGGGCTGTCCCCGGCCGACATCGACGTGGGCATCCTCTACGACCATTTCACCCCGTTCGTCCTGATGCAGCTGGAGGAGTTCGGCTTCTGCGGGCCGGGCGAGGCGGGCGACTTCGTCGCGGCGGACGCCCTGCCCCTGAACACCCATGGGGGTCAGCTGGGGGAGGCGTACCTCCACGGGATGAACGGCATCGCGGAGGCCGTCCGGCAGATCCGGGGCACCTCGGTGAACCAGGTGGCGGGCGCGGCGAGGTCCCTGGTCACGGCCGGTACGGGCGTTCCGACGTCGGGCCTGGTCCTCGGGGCGGACGGCTGAGCGGCATCGCTCGGACCCGGGCGGCTCCCGGCGCTCTCGGGGGTGGACCCTGACGGAGGCGGGAAGGCCCGTCCACCTTCAGGAGGTGCAGGGCGGACGCCCCCTACAACCTGAGGCGGACAGCGCTTCGGGACCTGGGGCCGATCCCTTCGGCGGTGCCCGCTCCTAGCGTTGAGTACATGACCACGCCAGTCTGCACGGGCGCCTCCAGGGCGGCCACCGCCACCGCCGGACACCACCCCCACACGCCCTACGCGTCGTTCTCCTCGTACGTACGGGCCCGGGGGCCGGTCCTGCTGCGTACCGCGCGCTCGCTCACCGCGAACCCGTGCGACGCGGAGGACCTGCTGCAGACCGCGCTCGCGAAGACGTACGTGGCGTGGGAGCGGATCGAGGACCACCGGGCGCTGGACGGCTATGTCCGGCGGGCCCTGCTGAACACGCGCACCTCGCAGTGGCGCAAGCGCAAGGTCGACGAGTTCGCCTGCGAGGAGCTGCCCGAGCGCGAGTCCCTTCCGGCGCCGGACCCGGCCGAGCAGCAGTCGCTGCACGACGCGATGTGGCGCGCGGTGCTCAAGCTGCCGGACCGCCAGCGCGCGATGGTCGTCCTGCGCTATTACGAGGACCTGAGCGAGGCCCAGACGGCGGAGGTGCTCGGCGTGTCGATCGGTACGGTCAAGAGCGCCGTCTCCCGCGCCCTCGGCAAGCTCCGCGAGGACCCGGAGCTGACGCCGGTCCGCTGACCAGCACTACTACCGGGGCATCCCCATGCCCCCGGCCGGCATGCACGCACGGCCTCCAGGGGTGCCCGCACGGCCTCCGGTCAGGAATTTTCTCCCGCGAGTAGTGACATACCGCGTGGTATGTGCGCAGAATCAGCGGAACCCTACTGCCGCGTAGCGCCCACCGGGAGGACGCCGTGCTGAGCACCATGCAGGACGTACCGCTGACTGTCACCCGCATCCTGCACCACGGGATGACGATTCACGGGAAGTCGCAGGTCACGACCTGGACCGGCGAACCCGAGCCGCACCGCCGTACCTTCGCCGAGATCGGCACCCGCGCCACCCGGCTGGCCAACGCTCTCCGCGACGAGCTGGGCATCGACGGCGACCAGCGGGTCGCCACGCTCATGTGGAACAACGCGGAGCATGTCGAGGCCTACCTCGCCATCCCCTCCATGGGCGCCGTGCTCCACACCCTCAACCTCCGGCTTCCGCCCGAGCAGCTCGCCTGGATCGTCAACCACGCGGACGACAAGGTGGTGATCGTCAACGGTTCGCTGCTGCCGCTCCTCGTGCCGCTGCTGCCTCACCTGCCGAGCATCGAGCACGTCGTCGTGGCCGGTCCCGGCGACCGCTCCGCCCTCGCCGGTATCACGCCCCGCGTGCACGAGTACGAGGAGCTGATCGCGGGCCGCTCCACCACGTTCGACTGGCCCGAGCTGGACGAACGCCAGGCCGCGGCCATGTGTTACACCTCCGGCACCACGGGCGACCCCAAGGGCGTCGTCTACTCGCACCGGTCGATCTACCTGCACTCGATGCAGGTCAACATGACCGAGTCGATGGGACTGACCGACAAGGACACCACCCTGGTCGTCGTGCCCCAGTTCCATGTGAACGCCTGGGGTCTGCCGCACGCCACGTTCATGAGCGGCGTCAACATGCTCATGCCGGACCGCTTCCTCCAGCCCGCCCCCCTCGCCGACATGATCGAGCGCGAGCGCCCGACGCACGCGGCGGCGGTCCCCACCATCTGGCAGGGCCTGCTCGCGGAGGTCACGGCCAACCCGCGCGACCTCACCTCCATGGCCAACGTGACCATCGGCGGCGCGGCCTGCCCGCCCTCGCTGATGGAGGCGTACGACAAGCTCGGCGTCCGGCTCTGCCACGCCTGGGGCATGACGGAGACCTCGCCGCTGGGCACCATGGCCCACCCGCCCGCCGGGCTGAGCGACGAGGAACAGTGGCCCTACCGGGTCACCCAGGGCCGCTTCCCCGCCGGAGTCGAGGCGCGGCTGGTCGGCCCCGGCGGCGAACACCTCCCGTGGGACGGCGAGTCGGCCGGTGAGCTGGAGGTCCGGGGCCCCTGGATCGCCGCCGCCTACTACGGCGGGTCCGACGGTGAGCACCTGCGCCCCGAGGACAAGTTCAGCGAGGACGGCTGGCTGAAGACCGGTGACGTCGGCGTGATCAGCGCCGATGGCTTCCTCACCCTCACCGACCGTGCCAAGGACGTCATCAAGTCGGGCGGCGAATGGATCTCCAGCGTCGAGCTGGAGAACGCGCTGATGGCCCACCCGGACGTGGCGGAGGCGGCCGTCGTCGCCGTGCCGGACGAGAAGTGGGGCGAGCGGCCGCTCGCGACCGTCGTCCTCAAGGAGGGCGCCGCGGGTGTCGACTACGAGGCGCTGAAGGCGTTCCTCGCCGAGTCGGGCATCGCCAAGTGGCAGCTGCCGGAGCGCTGGTCGGTGATTCCCGCCGTGCCGAAGACGAGCGTGGGCAAGTTCGACAAGAAGGTGATCCGCAAGCAGTACGCGGAGGGCGAGCTGGACGTCACCCAGCTCTGAGCCTCCGGCTTCGCCTCTGGTGTCACGGTTTCACGTGAAACAGGGCGGGGGCGGTACGGGATTCCCGTACCGCCCCCGCCCTGTTCTGCTGTACGCCGGTGCTCAGTTGGTGCCGATCTTCGCCAGCAGGTCGACGATCCGCGACTGCACCTCGTCGCTGGTCGACCGTTCCGCCAGGAAGAGGACGGTCTCGCCCGATCCGAGCCGAGGCAGCTCCGCGGGGTCCATGCCGGCCGAGGTGTAGACGACCAGCGGGGTGCGGTTGAGCTGCCCGTTGGCCCGCAGCCAGTCGACGATCCCGGCGCGCCGGCGGCGTACCTGCATCAGGTCCATCACCACGAGGTTCGGCCGCATCCGGCCCGCCAGGTCGACGGCCTCGCTGTCCGTCGCGGCGCGCGCCACCTGCATGCCGCGCCGCTCCAGGGTCTGCGTCAGCGCCACCGCGATCTCCTCGTGCTCCTCGATCAGGAGCACCCGCGAGGGATGCTGCTCGCTGTCGCGCGGGGCCAGCGCCTTGAGGAGGACAGCCGGGTCCGCGCCGTACGCCGCTTCCCGGGTGGCCTGCCCGAGACCGGCGGTGACCAGCACCGGGACCTCGGCCGCGACGGCCGCCTGGCGCAGCGACTGCAACGCGGTACGGGTGATGGGACCGGTCAGCGGGTCGACGAAGAGCGCGGCGGGGAACGCGGCGATCTGGGCGTCGACCTCCTCGCGGGAGTTGACGATCACGGGTCGGTAGCCCCGGTCGCTGAGCGCCTGCTGGGTCGGTACGTCGGGGGCGGGCCAGACCAGCAGCCGACGCGGGTTGTCCAGCGGCTCGGGCGGCATCTCGTCGTCGACCGGGTGCGGGTGCGGCCGGTTGGCGACCTCGACCGCGCCCCCGGGCCCGTCCAGCGGCTCGGGACCCTCGGCGCCCTCGTCGGGCGCCCCTATGGCGTACGCACGCCCCTCCGCGACCGGCGGCGCGAGCAACTGCCCCTCGCCGTAGGCGGCGCCGGGCCCGCCGACCGTGTGACCCGGCTGGCCCGGCTGGGCGAGCTGGCCCGGCTGGGCGTGCTCGTGTGCCGGGCCGTGGGACGCGGGCGGGGCCGAGGACTGGTTCTGCTGGGCCCCGGGCGGCGGTGTGGGCGCGTTCGTCGTCCCGGCAGCGGGCGTCGGAGTCGGGCCCGTCGGCTGCGCGGCTGCCCGGCGGTCCTGCTGGGGCGCTGCCTGCTGGCTGTCGGGGGTCCGGGCCGGGGTGCGGTCGCCCTCCGGCGGAGCGGCGAGCTTCCGACGCCGGCCGGCCCCGCCGAGACTCTGGTGCGGCTGGTTCTGCTGATGCGCGAGGTGCTGGGCGAACGGCACGCCCTGGCCCAGCGTGCGCACGCTGAAGGCCCTCCCCTGCGTCGAGTCGGGGTTGGTGCCCTCCGGCATCGGCTCCTCGGCGGGCAACGGCTGCCGCCGCGAGTCCGGGGCGGGAACGCCGGGGTCCCCGTCGGCCGGGTGCGCCCCGGGAGCGGTGACGGCGGCGACGCCGGTGGTGTGCCCGGTCTGCCCGGTGTCGCCCCAGGAGCCGGGAGTCTCCGGGCCCTGACCCGCTGCCGGCCCGAGGCCGTTCCCGGAGGTATCCGTCCCGGGAATGCCCTGCCCGGGGATGTCCTGCCCGGTGGCCGCGTCCGTCTGCTGGAGGTTGTGCGGCGGGGCGACGGGGTGCGCCTGCGGAGGGGTGTGGCCGGCCTCCGGTGCGGTACGCGCGTGATGGGCGCTCGCGTCGTCGCCGGGGCCCACCGGGGCGTCGGGGACCGCGGGCGCCCGGTCCGCGTCGGCGGGCGGCAGGGCGAAGGCGGTCCGCGGACCGGCGTCCGCCGCCATGCGCTCCTGGGCGGCGGCCAGCGCGCGCCGGGCCCGCCGGCCACCCGGCCGCTGGGCCGGGTCGGGGTGTCCGTCGGCGCCGCCGCTGCCGCCGGTGCCGGACGCCAGGGCGGGGAGGGCGGCGGGCTCGTCCTCGCGCCGGGCTCGCCGCCCGGTGGGCGGCACGGGCTGCTGCGGGTCCACCGGGACGCCCTGGGGCGGCACGGTCGGCCCGAGCTGCGGACGACCGCCGCCCTGGGCGTTCTCGGCCGCGGTGACGACCGATCCCTCAGAGGGGGCGGCGGAGGCCCCGGACGGGGCGGAGGTCAGGGCCAGGGCCTGGCGCTGCGGTTGCGGCGGCTGCTGCTCCCGCACGACGGCGTTCCCGGTGTCCCCCGCGCCCCCGGGAACGGTGTCCAGGGCCGCCTCGGCGGGGCTGGGACGGCCGCGCCGCCGCCCGGAACCCTCGCCCTGCTGGGCCGGGATGAGCTCGGGGGCCTGCTGCTCCTCGGACGCGGCCGGTCCACGGCGAGCACGGCGCCGCCCGGTCGGCTCGGCGACGGGCCTCTCGTCGGCGGCGGGCGGAGTGGCTTCGGCCGCTGTGCCGTCACCCGCGCTCTCCGGCGTACCGACCGGGCTGTCCAGGAACGCGTCGGTGGAGGACCTGCGCGCCCGGCGCCGACCGCCGCTGGTGACGCCCGGCGCTCCGACGCCTTCCGGCGACGACGAGGACATCGGGGCGGCGGGCTCCGGCGCCAGGCCGTTCGTGTCCGGCTCCGGGGGCACGATCGTGCCTGCCGCCGCGCCGATGGGCACGTCGAGGACGTACGCGCTGCCGCTCATGCCCGGCATCTCGTGCGTCTGGAGGACCCCGCCGTGGGCCTGGACGATGCCCCGGACGATCGGCTCGTGCACCGGGTCGCCCCCGGCGAACGGTCCGCGCACCTCGATGCGTACGACGTCACCGCGCTGGGCGGCGGCCACGACCACGGTGGAGTCGACGTAGCCGCCCCCGGGGACGGCCCGGGTCTTGCCGGTCGAGTCGACACCGCAGACGTCCGCGACGAGATGGGCGATGGCGGTCGCGAGCCGGGGCGCGTCGACCTCGGCCTCGATCGGCGGGGCGTGCACGGCGAACTGGGCGCGCCCGGGGCCGATCAGCTCGACCGCCCCGTCGATGCCGCCCTTCACGATCCCCTCGATCAGGGCGGGGGCCTTGTGCAGCCCCTCCACCCCCGCGTCGAGGCGCTGGTAGCCCAGGACGTTGTCGACGAGCGTGGTCATCCGGGCGTACCCGGCGGCGAGGTGGTGCAGGATCTGGTTGGCCTCGGGCCACAGCTGACCGGCCGGGTCGGAGGCGAGCGCGGACAGCTCGCCGCGCAGCTCCTCCAGGGGCCCGCGCAGCGAACCGCCGAGGACGGCGGTGAGCTGGGCGTGCTGGGCGCCCAGGGAGGCGAGCAGCTCGGCCTGTCCCTCGATCTCGGCGGCGTACCGCTCGCTGCGGTCGGCGAGCTCGGCGGCGTGCGCCTCCTTCAGCGCCTCCAGTTCCTTGGCGTGCGCTTCCCTGAGCGCGGTGACCTCGGCGGAGTGGCTCGTCGTCAGCTCGGCGACGACGTTCTTGTGCTGGGCGGACAGCTCCTCGTACGGCCGTCGGTCGGTGAACGTCATCACCGCGCCGACGAGCTGGTCCCCGTCGCGTACCGGCGCGGTCGTCAGGTCCACCGGCACCCGGTCGCCGCTCTTGGACCAGAGCACCTGCCCGCGCACCCGGTGCTTGCGCCCGGACTTGAGGGTGTCGGCGAGCGGGGAGTCCTCGTACGGGAACGGCTCGCCCTCCGCCCGCGAGTGCAGGATCAGCGGGTGCAGCTCCTGGCCGCCGAGGTCGCTGGCGCGGAAGCCGAGGATCTGTGCGGCGGCGGGGTTGACGAGGACGACGCGCCCGTCGGTGTCCGTACCGACGACGCCTTCGGACGCGGCCCGCAGGATCATCTCGGTCTGCCGCTGCGAACGGGCCAGCTCGGCCTCGGTGTCGACGGTGCCGGAGAGATCCCGTACGACGATCATGAGGAGCTCGTCGCCGGTGTAGCTGGAGTGGATGTCGTTGTACGCGGCCTGTCCGCTGTCCAGGCTCGCGCTGGTGACCTCGACCGGATACTCGTGGCCGTCGGTGCGCCGCGCGGTCATCCGCGTGGGCTTGGTCCTGCCCTGCTCGTCCGCAGCCTCGGGCCGTCGCATCGACCCCGGGATCAGCTTGGAGTCGAACTCCGGCAGCAGATCGAGCAGTCCGCGACCGACGAGCGCGGTGCCCGGGGTCTCGAACATCTCGAGGGCGATGGCGTTGGCGTTGACGACCGTGCCATTGCAATTGACGAGCAGAAGCCCGTCAGGAAGGGCATCGAGTATGGCTGCGAGGCGAGCAGTGCCTCGGGATGGCCTGCTGCTCACGACGACGCTTCCTCCCTGATTACCGCACCTTGCCGACAGCGGGCCCCATCTTGCCCCTCGGGCCGCAGACTGTCACTGGAGGAGTCTAAGGCCAGGGGAGGCCCCTGGGGCGGCGGATGAGGGGGAGCTCTCACCAAGGTTCTGTGCGCGCGGTGTACGCCAGGGGCCCATGCCGTGAGCGTCCGCACACCCTGTGACGTGCGCGGACGCGGGCGCGACGGTGCTTCCCGGGCCCCGGGAAGGCCCCCGCTCCTCTTCGCCGTTGCGAACGTCTTTACGCCGACGCCGAGGGGCCGGCCGGCGAGGGGCCGCCCGAGGAGGGGGCGGCCGGCGAGGCGCTGACCGGGTATCGGGCCAACGGGCTACCGGACGTCCGGAAGCACCGGCACGAGGCTGTTCCAGCGCGCGATCTCGCAGCCGTCGCGGCGGCTGGCGGTGGTGTCCACGGCCCTGCCCTCCCAGGCGCCGACGATGCGCGCGGTGGCGTCGCCGCCGTGGATCATCGTGCACATCGTGCCCTCGGGGGTCTCCCGGAACAGCTCCTGCCGCCCGGCCCGGGTGGCCCCGGCCTCCGCCAGCCGGTCACAGGCGGCCTGCCCCTCCGGGTGGGTGCCCCCGGTGGGCCCGCACTCCAGCTCGAACGTGCCGTCGGCCCCGGGCACCCCGGTGTTCTCCACGCTCACGGTGAGCCGCGTCCGCGCCTCGTCGGCCTCACCGGCCCCCGTCCCCTCTCCGCCGTCCAGGAACCCGGGCAGCGGAAGCGGCATGGGCAGCGGGCCGAGGGCGGGCCGGGCGGCGGCGAACGGTCCGGAGGTGGGCACGGCGGCGGGCACCGGTCCGGTCGACGCGGGCCCGGAGGCGGTGGCGGTGGCGGCCGGCACGGCGGTGGCGAGGACGGCGAGCGGGACGACGGCGGTGAGGGCGAGACGGCGCAGCATGCGAAAGCTCCAGGATCTCTGCGGCGGGGCCGGCCACGGGCGACGGTCACGGACGGAACGCGGACCCGCCCCGGTGCCCCGCCGGCGGACGACGAACGGGCGACGACGACTGGACGACGGACGGAGACCTTCGGGCCCCCACCCCTCTCTAACGCGCACCGCGCCCGGACGTTGCGCCACCACGCCGAACTGCTTTGCCCTGGCCCCCGGAGGCCTAGTAACGTGGTCGGCGATTGGTGGCACGACGCTCGGCTGTGTCATCATCTGCACGCACCACTCGCGTCCGCGCGAGGAGTGTGGAGGAGGCGTCGCCTAGTCCGGTCTATGGCGCCGCACTGCTAATGCGGTTTGGGGTTTACCCCCCATCGAGGGTTCAAATCCCTCCGCCTCCGCTCCATCCCGAAGCCCCGTGCCCTTGGCGCGGGGCTTCGGTCGTTCTCGGGGCGCGGGGGTCCGCGGAGGGGGTGCCGGGGCGGGGTGCCGGAGGTCGTTTCCCCAGCTCAGCGATGGTGCGGCTAATGGATTTCGCGTCACGGCGCAGGTCATGTAATGTTGTTCTCGCAACGCCGACCGGGAAGAAAAAGCCCGGAACGCCAAGCACTCGTAGCTTAACGGATAGAGCATCTGACTACGGATCAGAAGGTTGCAGGTTCGAATCCTGCCGAGTGCACAGCAGGCCAGAGGCCCCGGAGAAATCCGGGGCCTCTGGCGTTTCAGGGGTGGGCGGCAGCGAAGGACGGGTACCCCGTCAGCCCTGGCCCGCGCCGGAGGCGCGTCGGGGCGACGCTTGCCGCTCTCGACGGCTCGTCGGCCCGTGGCAGAAATCGGTAGAGGTACGCCGAGGGCGACATCGCTGCCGCGACGGTTCTCAAGATTGTTCGTGGGTGTGCGCGGCCGGTGCAGACAGGTCTCCTCTTGGCCATCAACAAGGCCTGATCGTCGGTTGGGCAACGGATTGGCTACCGGGCCACCCCCGGACAGAGTCAGGGATGCAGCTGCACTTCAGAGCTGGACACCTCGCCGCCGGCCACGCGGCACCGACCCTAACTGTCCCCACTGACACTGACACGCGAGCCGATGCCTCGGCTTTCGGCGCACGTTCGGTTCCGAGCTCGTGGATAGGGTGACCGCTCATATCGCGCCGCCGGTTGCCCGGGAGGCGCGAGCGGACGGGAGGGGACGGATGAGGTTCAGGGGTGGGGCGGCGGCGGGGCTTACCGCCGTGGTGCTGGTGGCTCTGGTGGGGTGTGGGGCGCGGGCGGGCGGCAAGGCTGAGGATGCGGCGGATGCCGGGTCCGTGGTGGCTGACGTGCGGGACTCGTCAGCCGCGTTGCAGGGACGGTGGTGGAGCTGGGCCGCTTCGGAGCCCGATGGGACCAACCCTGTCGTTGACAGGGACGGGAGCCAGTGTGGACGTAATCAGCCGGGCGACGTCTGGTTTCTGGCCGGTACCTTCGGCGGTCAGGTCAAGCGCGACTGCCGCATTCCCCACGGGTGGCCGATCGCCCTGCCCGTGATCAACTCCTTCGGGGACCGCGAGCGTTGCGCGGACTTCATGGGTGATGCCCGCGGGACCGTCGTGCTCGACGGCGAGCCGGTGGAACCGGAAGTCCACGAAGGCGACACCATTGTGGTCGAGGGTGCTCCGGGCAATCCGGTCACCGGGGAGGAAGGGACCTTCACCGCTACCGGGTGTGGCCTCTGGGTGGAGATACCGCCCCTGGCTCCCGGAAGGCATTCGCTGGCGATTCGTGGACAGTCGGGTGACTTCTCCGTGGGCGTGGACTACGCGTTGACGGTCGCCGCCCCGTAGAACGTCCGGGCCGGGCAGGGCGGGATCCTCGGGGGGGAGTCCGAGGGGCCCGCCCGGGCCGGCGGGTCTCAAGCCGCTTCGGTGGCGGGCGTCGCGGTGGCCCGGGCCCGGTCCGCCGTCACCCTGCGGCGGCGGACCGGCAGGCCCATCGTGGGGTTGGCCACGCCCCAGGCCGCGCCCTTGCAGACCAACTCCTTGTAGAGCGCGGCCAGGCGGCCGGTCAGGGCGGCGTTGACGGCTCGGTCGTCGGCGGTGACGTACTGGATCAGGCCCTCCTTGCGGCCCAGTGAGATGCACTGGTTGAAGTAGCGGGCCGAGATGGTCGGGAGCTTGCTGTCGGTCAGGCGGGCCGCGATGGCGTCGGCGGCCTGCCAGGCGGTGGGGACGCCCGAGGCGCACGACATGCGCAGCGGCTTGTCGCCGGGGCCGGTCACCAGGGCCGCGTCGCCGATGGCGTACACGTCCGGGTGGGAGAGTGAACGCATCGTGGCGTCGACCGTGATCTGGCCCGTCTCGCCGGTCTCCAGGGTCGTGGCCCGGGCGATCGGGTGGACCGCGAAGCCCGTCGTCCAGATGGTGACCGCGGCCGGGATGTCGCCCTCGGTGGTCGTGACGCGGTCGGCCTGTACGGCGGTGACGGTGGTGTGTTCGTGGGTGGTGATCCGCAGGTTGCTGAACACCTTTTGCAGGTGGCGCGCGCCCTTGGGGGAGAGCCAGTCGCCCAGTCCGGCCCGGGCGATCAGGGAGACGTCGAGGTCCGGGCGGGTCTCGGCCAGCTCCGTCGCGGCCTCCACGCCGGTGAGCCCCCCGCCGACGACGGTCACGGGGCTGCCGGGGGCGAGCGCGGCCAGCCGGTCGCGCAGGCGCAGCGCCCCGTCGCGGCCGGCGATCTCGTGGGCGTGCTCCGTGGTGCCGGGGACGCCCTGGGTGTTCCAGGCGCTGCCGAGGGCGTAGACGAGGGTGTCGTACTCCAGGTCCGAAGGCCCGTCCGCGCCGGTGACGGTCACCGTCTTGCGGTCGACATCGATACCCGTCACCCGTCCGAGGCGCAGCTCGACGCCCGTACCGGCGAACATCTCGTCGAAGGGGCGGGGGCGGAGGGTCTGGCCCACCGCCAGCTGGTGCATCCGGACGCGCTCGACGAAGTCCGGTTCGGCGTTGACGAGGGTGATCGAGACGTCCTCGCCGCGCAGCCGCCTCGCGAGGCGTCCGGCGGCGGTCGCTCCGGTGTATCCGGCTCCGATGACGACGACGCGGTGCTGCTGGATGTTCTGCCGCATGTTCTGCATGTCCCTGCACTCCTGTCTCGCGCGGTTTCGCCCCTTGAACCGGGCAGGCCGTCGATTTCTGACAGGTGGGGTGTGTGATGTGGATCACATGTTTTCGTGGATGCGGAAGAGGGGGGCTCCGTGGTCCGACGCCGCCCACTGGCGCGTCGCGCGTTCGAGCTTGTCGGGGTTCACCTGGCTGCGGAACGCGGCGATGCCCTCCGGTGTGAACTCCAGGCAGACCACGCCGATGACCCGGCCGTCGACGAGGACCACCAGGGCGGGCAGCCCGTTGGCGGACGAGATGTGGATCTCCGCCGTACCGCCGATGAGACGGCGCGCGGCCTGGTTGGGGGTGAACAGGCTCCGCATGAACTTCGCGACGGCCACGGCCCCCTCGAACGCCTTCGCGCGGGCCGGCACCTTCCCGCCGCCGTCGCCGATCGCGATGGCGTCCGCGGTGAGCAGTTCGACCAGCGGTTCGGTCCGGCCGCTGGTGGCCGCGGTGAGGAACTCCTCGACGATCCGCCGGGCCGCCGCCTCGTCGATCTCGGTACGGGTCCGGCCCGCCGCGATGTGCTTCTTGGCGCGGTGGAACAGCTGCTGGCTCGCGGACTCCGTGGTGTCGAGGATCTCGGCGATCTTCCCGTGCGGGTACGCGAACGCCTCCCGCAGGACGTACACCACCCGCTCGTTCGGGGAGAGCCGCTCCATCAGGGCCAGGACCGCGAACGACACCGACTCGCGCTGCTCGGCGGTGTCGGCCGGGCCGAGCATCGGGTCACCGGCGAGCAGCGGCTCGGGCAGCCACTGGCCCACGTACGTCTCGCGGCGGGCGCGCGCCGAGGTGAGCTCGTTGAGGCAGAGGTTGGTGAGGACCTTCGTCAGCCAGGCCTCGGGGACCTCGATGCGGTCGATGTCGGCGGCCTGCCAGCGCAGGAACGTGTCCTGTACGGCGTCCTCGGCATCGCTCGCCGAGCCGAGGAGGCGGTAGGCGATGGCCTTGAGGCGGGGCATGGCAGCCTCGAACTGGTCCATCTGGTTCCGGGTCAGCGCCATGGTCCGGATCCTAACGGGGAGGGGAACGGAGGTGGGAGCGGCCGTTCGCCGTGGCGGGGGCGGGGTAGCCGACGCATTACGGGGCGTGCTGGGCGCCCCTCCGTTCGGAGGTGGACACGATGGGCGCGAAGGGGCAGGCGGAGCAAGGGCGTTGGCGTGATCAGTGGTGGGCCGTCGGGCTGCTGGTGCTGGTGATCGGGGTCGCCGTCCGGCTGGGGTTCCGCGGCTGGTCCGCGTGGCCGGAGGCGCTGGTCGGCGGTGTCTTCTACGCCGGATTCCTGACGTGGTTCCTGATGCGGCGCAGGCGGCGGGACGCGAAGGCCGTGGGCACCGAGCCGGCAAGGGTGCCTGAGCTGGAGCGCCGCATCGCGAAGAACGGCGAGCTGCCCGACGACCCGGCCGAGCAGGAGGCCATGGTCCGGCTGATCCGGCGGCGGGAGGAGAAGCTGCGGCGCAGTCGCCGGTGGGCCTTTCCCATGCTCGGGGTGATCTTCCTGGGGACGCCGTTGCTCTGGTTCATCTCCGGCGATGTGCCGGCGGGGCTGTGGACGCTCGGCTTCGGCGTGGCGTTCATGAGCTGGATGATCTGGTTCAACCGGCGCTTCGTACGGCGCATGGTCGCGATGCGGCGGCGGATCGAAGGCGTCGGTGGCGTCGGCAGCGCCGGGAGTGTCGGTGGCGTCGGCGGTGTCGGTGGGATCGAGGGTGTCGGAGGGCGCGCTTAGCATCTCCGGATGACGTGTGCGGTCCGGGGATCCGGTGGCGGGTGGTGGTGTGCCGGGGTGCGGTGGCCCGGGGAGGTGCCCGAGCTGGGGTGGAGCAGGGGCGGGCGGCGGCGGGTGAGTGTGCTCGCGTACGGGGCCGGCCTCGGGTTCCGGGCCGCCGGGGAGCGGCACTGTGTGGGCGCCCGGGGGAACGTCTGCCCGCTGGGGGCCGTGGTGCCGGGGCGGTCCACCGGAGGGCGGTGCGCGGAGTGCGCGCGGCTGGACCGGGCGCATTCGGTGGCCGCCGACACGATGGCGGACGACCCCCGGACGTACCGCGTGTATCTCGCCTGGTTCGGGCCCGGCCTGGTCAAGGTCGGGATCACCGGGGAGGAGCGCGGGGCCGCCCGGCTGCGGGAGCAGGGGGCCGTGGCCTTCAGCTGGCTGGGGCGCGGGCCCCTCATGGCGGCCCGGCGGACCGAGGAGGTGCTGCGGGCGGCCCTCGGGGTGCCCGACCGGATCCCGTACGCCAGGAAGCGTGTCGAGCGCGGGCACCTCGCCGACACGGACGAGCGGGCCGCCGAGGTGGCCGAGCTGTACGCGCGGGCGGCGGCGCTCGAAGGGCGGGGCTGGCCCGAGTCGTTGGAGCGGCTGCCCCTCGAAGTCGTCGATCAGGTGGGGATTTTCGGGCTTGGCCGGGCGACCGAGTCCGGGCCCGTGCCCCTGCCCGTATCTGCGCCCGTTCGAGCGGTGCGGGAGCTCGTCGACGGGGGTGTCGTCGCGGGGCGGCTCGTCGCGGCGGCCGGGCCCGATCTGCACCTCGCCGTGACGGGCGGGGGCGTGGTCGTGCTGGATACGCGGCTGATCACCGGGTGGGACCTGGCCGCGGAGTCCGGGAGTGATGTACGTGTCCCCCTCATCGACATCGGCGGCGGTGGTGTGCAGGGTGGGTTGTTCTGAACGATCGGGTGGGTCGATGCGGACGACCGGGTGGGTTGTCCGGAACGACCGGTGAAAGGGCTGCGCATGGAGACGGAAAGCGACGACGTGGTGCGGTTCCGGGAGCGGCTCGGACTGCCCGGGATCATCGACGTGCACACCCACTTCATGCCCGAGCAGGTCCTGCGCAAGGTGTGGGCCTACTTCGACGCGGCCGGGCCGCTCACCGGGCTGGAGTGGCCGATCACCTACCGGTACGAGGAGGAGCGGCGGCTCGGCCTGCTGCGGGCGTTCGGGGTGGTCCGGTTCACCGCCATGCTCTACCCGCACAAGCCCGGTATGGCCCGCTGGCTGAACGGCTGGGCCGCCGGCTTCGCCGCCCGGACCCCGGACTGCCTGCACACCGCGACCCTCTTCCCGGAGGAGGGCGTCGAGGTGTACGTGAAGGAGGCCGTCGAGGCGGGGGCGCGGGTGTTCAAGTCGCACCTTCAGGTGGGTGCCTACGACGCCAATGATCCGTTGCTGGACCCCGTGTGGGGGCTGCTTGCGGAGGCCGGGATTCCGGTGGTCATGCACTGCGGTTCCGGGCCCGCGCCCGGGAAGTTCACCGGGCCCGAGCCGATCGGGCGGCTGCTCGCCCGCCACCCGCGGCTGCGGCTGATCGTCGCGCACATGGGGATGCCGGAGTACGCGGAGTTCCTGGCGCTGGCGGAGGCTTATCCGGAGGTCCGGCTCGACACGACCATGGCGTTCACCGACTTCAGCGAGCGGCTCAGCCCCTTCCCGGCGGCCGAGCGTGGGCGGCTCGCCGGCCTCGGGGACCGCATCCTGCTGGGGACCGACTTCCCGAACATCCCCTACCCGTACGTCCATCAGCTGGAGGCGTTGGAGCGGCTCGGGCTGGGTGACGGGTGGTTGCGGGCGGTCTGTCACGGGAACGCCGCCGCGCTGTTCGACATTCCGGACGCCTAGAACCGGACGCCTGGAACCGGACGCCTGGAACCGGGCGCCTGGAACCGGACGCCTGGAAACCGACGGGCCCTCCCGCCGCTTTCTCAGGGAATTCACAGAATCGGGTCAGGCTTCTCTCACGGGCGCCTCACAGAGTGGGCCCCATGACGACGACGACCTCGCCCCAGGGGCGTACCGAACTGCTCAGGCCGGACCGTACCCCCGTGCGGGTCCTGGTCGTGGACGACGAGGCTCCGCTCACCGAGCTGCTCTCGATGGCCCTGCGTTACGAGGGGTGGGAGGTGCGCAGTGCCGGGGACGGGGCGGCGGCGGTCCGGGCGGCGCGTGACTTCCGGCCGGACGCGGTGGTCCTGGACGTGATGCTCCCGGACATGGACGGGCTGGCCGTGCTGGGCCGGCTGCGCCGCGAGTACGCCGACGTGCCCGTGCTCTTCCTGACCGCCCGGGACGCCGTCGAGGACCGGATCGCCGGGCTCACCGCGGGCGGCGACGACTACGTCACCAAGCCGTTCAGCCTGGAGGAGGTCGTGGCCCGGCTGCGCGGGCTCATCCGCCGCTCGGGCTCGGCCGTCGCCGCCGGGCGCGGCGAGTCCACGCTCACCGTCGGGGACCTGGTGCTCGACGAGGACAGCCACGAGGTGTGGCGGGGCGGGGAGGCCATCCACGTCACCGCCACCGAGTTCGAGCTGCTGCGCTTCCTGATGCGCAACCCGCGCCGCGTGCTCAGCAAGGCGCAGATCCTCGACCGGGTCTGGAACTACGACTTCGGCGGCCAGGCCAACGTCGTCGAGCTCTACATCTCCTACCTCCGCAAGAAGATCGACGCCGGGCGTACGCCGATGATCCACACCCGGCGCGGCGCGGGGTACCTGATCAAGCCCGGTGAGTAGGGGCCGGGCGGGGGGAGTGCTGAGGCGGCCCTGGACGCTGCGGACCCGGCTCGTCGTCTCCGCCGTGTCCCTGATCGCCGTCGTCGCGGCTGTCATCGGGTCCGTCACCGCGATCGCCTTCCACAGCTACATGTACGGCAAACTCGACGACCAGCTGCACTCCGTCGTCGAGCGCGCCGGGCGGCCGCCCGGCCCCCTCCCACTGCCCGAGACGCTGCGCGAGGCGGGCCCGCTCGGCTTCGTCGGCGGGGGCGGGCAGCCGCTCGGTACGTTCGGGGCGCTCGTCGACGGCGACGGGGACATCACCGCGTCGAAGGTCGTCGAGGACAGCGGCCTCCGCGCCCAGGAGAGCGCGAAGCCGCTGACCGCGGAGCAGCGGAGCGCGCTGGAGGCTGCCGTTCCGGAGACCGGCGAAGGGGCCCAGAGCGTCGACCTGCCCGGGCTCGGCGGCTACCGGGTCGAGGCCACGACCACCGCCGAGGGGTACACCGTCCTCGTCGGCATCCCCAGTGCCGAGGTGAGCGGGGCGCTGACCACCCTGATCGTCGTCGAGATCTGCGTCACCGCCGCCGGGCTCATCGCCGCCTCGATCGCGGGCACCGTGCTCGTCGGGGTGGCCCTGCGACCGTTGCGCCGGGTCGCCGCCACGGCCACCCGGGTCTCCGAACTCCCCCTGCACAGCGGGGAGGTGGCGCTCCTCGAACGCGTCCCCGACGCCGAGGCCGATCCCCGTACCGAGGTGGGGCAGGTGGGCGCGGCGCTCAACCGGATGCTGGGGCACGTCGGTTCGGCCCTCGCCGCCCGCCAGGAGAGCGAGACACGGGTCCGGCAGTTCGTCGCCGACGCCAGCCATGAGCTGCGCACGCCGCTCGCCTCGATCCGCGGGTACGCCGAGCTGACCCGCCGCGCGGGCGGGGGAGGGGCGGGCCAGGAGCCCGACCCGGTCACCCGGCACGCGCTGGGGCGGATCGAGTCGGAGGCGGACCGGATGACGGGCCTGGTGGAGGATCTGCTGCTGCTGGCGCGGCTGGACGCCGGACGTCCGCTCTCGTACGGCAGCATCGATCTGCTGCCGCTGGTCGTGGACGCGGTGAGCGACGCCCGGGCGGCGGACCAACGAGGAACGGACGCGGGCGGCCGGCACCACTGGCGGCTCGAACTCCCGGACGCGGCCGAGCCCGTGACCGTACGCGCCGATCCCGAGCGGCTCCAGCAGGTGCTGGTCAACCTGCTCGCCAACGCCCGCACGCACACCCCGTCGGGGACCACCGTCACGGTCTCCGTACAGCCGCCCGTACGCGGTGTCGGGCCGGTGATGTTGCTGGTGCGCGACGACGGGCCCGGGATCCCGGTGGAGCTGCTGCCGCACGTCTTCGAACGGTTCGCGCGCGGGGACGCCTCACGGGCGCGGGGCGCCGACGGTGGCGGAGCGACCGGTTCCACCGGGCTCGGCCTCGCCATCGTGCAGGCCGTCGTCTCCGCGCACGGCGGGCGGGTGGCGGTGGAGTCCGGTCCGGGCCGCACGGTCTTCGCGGTCGAGCTGCCGACGGAGGCCGTATCTGCGGACGGCGTACCTGCGCAGGGTGCACCGGAAGTCGACTCACAGGTCGGGGACAGGCTCACCACACCGGTGTGACAGCGCGGTTGGCGACTGTCGGAGTCATGACCACCGACAGCAGCCTCCGGAGCGGCCCCGGAACGACCGGCCGCCGCAGTAGCAGCAGCAGGGACGCCGGGGATGGCGGGGACGGCAGGGTCCACGGCCAGCTGCCGGGCCGGGAGCATCTGCCGGCCCGGCAGCCGGTCGCCGCGGCCTCCGCCGTCCCCGTGCTCGACGTCGTCGTCCCCGTTTACAACGAGGAGAAGGACCTCCAGCCCTGCGTGGTCCGACTCCACGGCCATCTCGCGCGGACCTTCCCGTACCCCTTCCGCATCACGGTCGCCGACAACGCCAGCACCGACTCCACCCCGGCCGTGGCCGTCGCGCTCGCCGCCGAGCTGCCCGGGGTGCGGTACGTACGGCTGGAGGAGAAGGGGCGCGGGCGGGCCCTGCGGGCGGTGTGGTCGGCCTCCGACGCTCCGGTCCTCGCCTATATGGACGTCGACCTCTCCACCGATCTCAACGCGCTCCTCCCGCTGGTCGCCCCGCTGATCTCCGGCCACTCCGACCTGGCCATCGGCTCCCGGCTGGCCCGGAGTTCGCGGGTGGTGCGGGGAACGAAGAGGGAGTTCATCTCGCGCGCCTACAACCTGATCCTGCGCTCCTCCCTCGCCGCCGGTTTCAGCGACGCCCAGTGCGGGTTCAAGGCGATCCGGCGCGAGGTCGCCGAGCGGCTGCTGCCGATGGTGGAGGACAGCGGCTGGTTCTTCGACACCGAGCTGCTGGTCCTCGCAGAACGGGCCGGGCTCCGGATCCACGAGGTGCCCGTCGACTGGATCGACGACCCCGACTCGACCGTCCACATCGTGCGGACGGCCACCGAGGACCTGAAAGGCGTGTGGCGGGTGGGGCGGGCGCTGGCGGTCGGCGCGCTGCCGCTGGACCGTCTGGCCCGGCCCTTCGGGGACGATCCGCGGGACCGGGCGCTGACCGGCGTGGAGCGCGGACTGGCCCGCCAGCTCATCGGATTCTGTGCCGTGGGCGTCCTGTCCACCCTCTTCTACCTGGCCCTCTACTCCCTCTTCCGGCTCGGCGTCGGCCCGCAGGTCGCCAACGGCGGCGCGCTGCTCGTCTCCGCCGTCGCCAACACCGCCGCCAACCGCCGGCTCACCTTCGGCGTACGCGGCCGGAGCGGAGCCGTCCGCCATCAGGCCCAGGGCCTGGTCGTCTTCGCCATCGGCCTCGCGCTGACCAGCGGCTCCCTCGCGGCGCTCGGCGCGGCCTCCGGATCGCCCTCGCACGGCACGGAGCTGGCCGTGCTGATCACCGCCAACCTCGCCGCCACCGTGCTGCGCTTCCTGCTCCTGCGCGCCTGGGTCTTCCCGGCCCGCGCCTGCTCCGAACCCGACTCCGAACCCGACTCCGATTCCGACTCCGAGGACGTCCGATGACCACGGCCACGATCACCGCCGCCGCCGCACCTCCGGAACCCGATCGCGGTGCCGGTCCCCGCTGGGCGCGCCCCGCGCTGTACGGGCTGCTGCTCGCCGTCGGCCTCGCGTACTTTTACAACCTCAGCGCCTCCGGATACGCCAACTCCTTCTACTCCGCGGCCGTTCAGGCGGGCAGCCAGAGCTGGAAGGCCCTCTTCTTCGGCTCGCTGGACTCCGCGAACGCGATCACCGTCGACAAGCCGCCCGCCGCGCTCTGGCCGATGGCCCTGTCGGTGCGGATGTTCGGGCTCAACTCGTGGGCGATCCTGGCCCCCCAGGTCCTGATGGCGCTCGCCACGGCGGCCGTGCTCAACTCCGCGGTACGCCGTCGCTTCGGGCCGGTCGCCGGGCTGATCGCGGTCGGGGTCTTCGCGCTGACGCCGGTCGCCGCGCTGATGTTCCGCTTCAACAACCCGGACGCGCTGCTGGCGTTGCTGATGACCGTCACCGTGTGGTGCGTGCTGCGGGCGCTGGAGCAGGGGCGGACGAAGTGGCTGCTGTGGGCGGGGGCGGCGGTGGGGCTCGCGTTCCTCACGAAGACCCTCCAGGCGTTCCTGATCCTGCCGCCGCTGGCCGTGCTGTACGCGGTGTGCGCCCCCGTTCCCGTACGGAAGCGGCTCGGCCAACTCGCGCTCTCCGCACTGACGATGGTGGTCACCGGTGGCTGGTGGGTCGCGATCGTCGAGCTGATGCCCGCGTCCTCGCGGCCGTACGTCGGTGGCTCGCAGAAGAACTCCTTCCTGGAGCTGACCTTCGGCTACAACGGGCTCGGCCGCATCAACGGCGAGGAGACCGGAAGCGTCGGCGGAGGCGGCGGCCGTGGTGGTGGCGGTGGCTGGGGCGAGACCGGCATCGGGCGGATGTTCAACTCCGAGGTCGGCGGCCAGATCGCCTGGCTGCTCCCGGCCGCGCTGATCCTGCTGGTGGCCGGTCTGTGGCTGACCCGGAAGGCGGGGCGGACGGACTCCGCCCGGGCGGCGTTCATCGCCTGGGGCGGTGCGCTGGTCATGACCGCCGCGGTGTTCAGCTTCATGGCCGGGATCTTCCACCAGTACTACACGGTGGCTCTGGCCCCGTACGTCGCGGCCCTCGTCGCCATGGGGGTGGTGGTGCTCTGGGAGGAGCGGTCGGCCTGGTGGCCGCGTGCGGTGCTCGCGGGCACGGTCCTCGCGACGGTGCTCTGGGCGTACGTCCTTCTGGGCCGCACCCCGGACTACCTGCCGTGGCTGCGGTGGGCGGTGCTCGCGGGCGGGATCGTCGGAGCGCTCGGGCTGCTGGTCGTGGGGCGGTTCGGCGGGCGGGGCCTGGCCGTCGCCGTGGTGGGGCTGAGCTGCGCGGCGTCGCTGGCGGGGCCGGCGGCGTACACCGTGAACACCCTGAACAGCGGCCACCAGGGCTCGATCGTGACGGCCGGTCCCTCGGCCGGGTTCGGCATGGGCGGACCCGGTGGCGGCCGGGGAGGCCCCGGTGGGCCCGGCGGCGGTGACGGTGACGGCGGGGAGCGCGGCGGCATGCGGCAACAGCCTCCCGGCCAGGGCCAGGGCCAGGGGCAGAGCCAAGGCCAGTTCCCGGGCCAGGGCCAGGGGCAGGGGCAGGGGAACCAGCAGGGGAACGCGCCGGGCGGCATGCCCACTCTGCCGGGCGGCGGCACCCCACCCGGCGGTACCGGCAACATCCCCGGCTTCGGCGAAGGCATGAGGGGTGGCGGCGGAGGCGGCGGCATGGGCGGCCTGCTGAACGGCGCGAACGTCGACGCCGAGGCGAAGGCCCTCCTGACGAAGGGGGCGGACGACTACACCTGGGTCGCCGCAGCCGTCGGCGCGCAGAACGCGGCCAGCTACCAACTCGCCACCGGTGACCCGGTGATGGCGATCGGCGGCTTCAACGGGAGCGATCCGTCGCCGACGCTCGCCCAGTTCAAGAAGTACGTGGCGGAGGGCAAGATCCACTACTTCGTCTCCGGCGGTGGAATGGGCGGCGGCATGGGCGGCGGAACGGGTGGCGAAGGCGGAGGCCGCACGGGCGGCGGCCCCGGTGGCACGGGTGGTTCCGGAACCTCCTCCCGGATCACCTCCTGGGTGACGGAGAACTTCACCGAGGTCACCGTCGGCAGCGCCACGTTCTACGACCTGACGCAGCCCACGAGTTGAGGGATCGAGGCGTACGCGGCCGGGTCGGGAAGCGGGCTCAGAACCCGGCCGCGTACGTCCAGAAGTCCCGCATCACCTCGGGCGCGGCCGGTCCGCCCATCTCCATCTGGGTGAGCAGGACGGCGACCGTGCCCGTGGCCGGGATGACGTGGGCCGTGGTGCCGGTGCCGCCGACCCAGCCGTAGCGGCCGAGCACGTTCCAGGGGGCCGCGATCTCGACGTCCACCGCCCCGCCGAACCCCCAGCCCTGGCCCTCCGTGAACAGCCCGCTCGCGGCGCGCTGCTCCGGGGTCAGGTGGTCGGTGATCATCTGGCGGACGGACTCGCCGGCCAGTACCCGGTCACCGGCGTCGTTCAGACCCTCGGTGAGCAGCATCCGGCCGAAGGCGTACCAGTCGTCGACGGTCGAGACCAGGCCCCCGGCGCCGGACGGGAACGCGGGAGGGCTGCTCCACTGCCCGTCCGGGGCGTCGACGAGCTCGGGCTCGGCCCCGCCACCGCCCTCACCCCCGCCACCCTCCCCGCCCGCCCCGGCCCGGTAGGAGCTGGTGAACCGGTCCAGCGCGGCGGGCTCCACCCAGAACCCGGTGTCCTTCATGCCGAGGGGCTCGAAGATCCGCTCCGCCAGATACGCGGGCAGCGGGCGGTCGGCGACCCGGGCGACGAGGACGCCGAGGATGTCGGAGCACGTGTTGTAGAGCCAGCCGTCGCCCGGCTGGTGGAGCAGCGGGATACGGGAGAGCTCGGCCATCCAGGCGTCCGGTGCGAGACCGGTCTGCGGCTGCGGCGGCCCCTGCTTCAGCTTCTCGAACAGCGGGGCGACGGCCGGGAGCGAGAAGTCGGACGGGAAGCCGTAGCCGGCCCGGAAGGTCAGCAGGTCCAGGAGGGTGATCGGGCGGACGGCCGACACCACGTCGTCGACCGGGCTCTCCGGGGTCCGGACGACCAGGGGCGAGGCCAGCTCGGGCAGCCAGGCCGCGACCGGGTCGGCGGGGGCGATCAGACCGTCGTCGACGAGCGCCATGGCGGCCGCGGCCACGATCGGTTTGGTGATCGAGGCGATGCGGAACAGCGAGTCCCGCCGCATCGGCGCGGACCCGGCGAGGCCGGCCGTACCGGCCGACACGACCTCGACCCGCTCGTCCCGGGCGACCAGCGCCACCGCGCCCGGCATCGACCCCGCGGCGATGTGGGTGTCCAGCAGTTCGTGCAGGGTGGTGGTGGTCATGACCATCCTTCGTTCGTCCGGCACCGCGAGTTCCGCGTGTACCGCGTGGTCTTTCACGGCGGCCCTCGGTGAGGAGGACGCGTCCGAGCCGCAAAAGGAAGCATTCGAACCGAAAAAGGAGACTCCGGGAGCGACCTGAACTCATCGCCCTCCGCGGTCACCGCCTCCGTAACAGCAGGTCCGCCACCACTGCCCGGTGGTCGGATGCGAGGCTCTCCGGCACCCACGCCCTCCGCACACCGGCCCTGTCCTTCGACACCGCCACGAAGTCGATGCGCTTGACCGGGTCCTGGGCCGGGAACGTGGGCGCGTCCGGATCCGCGTCCGTCAGCTCCCGCCAGAGCGGGACGAGTTCGGGGGCGGCGGGCTCGGCGTTGAGGTCGCCGAGCAGGATCTTCGGGCCCCGGTCCTCGGCCATGATCCGGCGGGTGTCGGCGACCTGGGCGACGCGGACGGCGGGGTCCGGGCGGTAGTCGAGGTGGGTCACGTACACGTGCACCGGCAGCCCCCGTACCCGTACGACGACCTCGCCGAACCCCGGGGCGGGCGCGGGCACCGGGTTCGGGTCCTGGGTCGAGAGGCGGGTGATCTCGTGGTTCTCGGCGCTCACGATCCGGTGCCGCGACAGCACGGCCACCCCGTACTCGGCCCGGGGCCCGCCCGGTTCGGCCGGGTCGAGGCTGTAGATCGGCGCGAAGGAGACGTACATCCGCAGCCGCCGGGCCAGTTCACCCGCGAGATCCCGCCACTCGCTGCGGGAACCCCAGTGGCGGTCGACTTCCTGAAGACCGATCACATCGGCGTTCAGTGAACGGAGTTCGGCGGTCTGCCGGTCCAGGTCGAAGACGCCGTCCATGCCCGCACCGGCATGGATGTTGTACGTGGCGACCCGCAGCGGCAGGCCCTCGCCGGCCCCGTCGGTTCCGCCCGGCGCGGAGCGGTGGGCGGAGGTTGCGGCGGCGGGCGGTGCGAGGAGAGCTCCCAGGAGGGACGCGGCGAGCAGGAGTTGAGGGACACGAGACGAGCGGCGACGCAGCGACATGGCTCTCCCAATGGCCGGAAATCGCGCACTTGGTCAGAAAACTTGTCAGGTCAGCGTCGAGAACCGTACCGCCGGGTCGGCTGTCGGGTCCCGGCGGCGCGACGGGGCCGGCTCGAAGAAATCGACTTGTACGCCGTACAGGATCGTCTTACGGTGTACAAGAAAGAGTCCCGTACGCCGTACGACCACGACCGAGGAGCCCGTATGACGGCGCCCGCCGCAGAGCGACCCGACACCTCCCACCAGGGGCATCCGCAACGCTGGCTGATCCTCGGCGTCATCTGCCTGGCCCAGCTCGTGGTGCTGCTCGACAACACCGTCCTCAACGTCGCGATCCCCTCCCTGACCTCGGAGCTGCACGCCTCCACCGCCGACGTGCAGTGGATGATCAACGCCTACTCGCTCGTCCAGGCGGGTCTGCTGCTCACCGCGGGCAGCTCGGCGGACCGCTACGGGCGGAAGAAGATGCTGATGGTGGGCCTCGCCCTGTTCGGCGTCGGCTCGCTCGTGGCCGGACTCGCCGAGTCCTCCGGCCAGCTCATCGCGGCCCGTGCCGGGATGGGCGTCGGCGGGGCGCTGCTGCTCACCACGACGCTCGCCGTCGTGGTCCAGATCTTCGACGACGCCGAACGCGTCAAGGCGATCGGCATCTGGTCGACCGTCTCGTCCCTCGGTTTCGCGGCGGGCCCGCTGTTCGGCGGATTCGTCCTCGACCACTTCTGGTGGGGCGCGATCTTCCTCATCAACATCCCGGTCGTCCTGATCGCCCTGGCCGCCGTCGTCCGGCTCGTACCGGAGTCGAAGACGGGCCAGGGGCAGCGCCCCGACCTGCTGGGCGCGCTGCTCTCCACGATCGGCATGACCGCCGCCGTCTTCGCGATCATCTCCGGGCCCGAGCACGGCTGGGGCTCCGGCCGGGTGCTGCTGACGGCTTTCCTCGGCGTGGCCGTGCTGGCCGGATTCGTGCTGTGGGAGCTGCACATCCCGAACCCGATGCTCGACATGCACTTCTTCCGGAACCAGAAGTTCGTCGGCGCGGTGGCGGGCGCGATCCTGGTCGCCTTCGGGATGACCGGCTCGCTCTTCCTGCTCACCCAGCACCTGCAGTTCGTCCTCGGGTACGAGCCGTTGGAGGCGGGTCTGCGGACGGCCCCGATGGCGCTCACCGTGGTAGCCCTCAACCTCACGGGCGTCGGCGCGCGGATGGTCCGGAAGTTCGGCACGCCCGCCGTCATCGCGGCGGGGATGAGCTGTCTGGCGGCCGGCCTGGTGGCCATCGCGGTGCTGGGCGGGCGCGACGGCGGGTACGGCGGGATGCTGTTCGGCCTGATCGTGATGGGTGCGGGCGTCGCCCTCGCCATGCCCGCGATGGCCAACGCCATCATGAGCGCCATCCCACCGGAGAAGGCCGGGGTCGGCGCGGGCGTCAACGGCACGCTCGCGGAGTTCGGCAACGGCCTCGGGGTCGCGGTGCTCGGCGCGGTCCTCAACGCCCGGTTCGCCGCGCTCGTCCCGGCCGCCGTCGGCGCCGCCTCGCTGCCCGCGGCCCTGGCCGCCGCCGACGGGCCCGCCGCCCGGGAGCAGATCAAGGACGCGTTCGCGGCGGGCCTGGAGACCAGCCAGCTCGTCGGCGCGGTGGCGGTGCTGGCGGGCGGCCTGCTCGCAGCGCTCCTGCTGCGCCGGGCCGAGCGGATGGAGGCGGCGGGGAAGCCGGGGGCCGAGGAACCGGAGGCAGACGCTTCGCAGGCGGGGGACCGGGCAGAATCGACGGGACCGGCGGCATAGCATCGGAGAAGACGCGCGTACCGGACCGTCAGCGTCCGGTACGCCGTCTTCCGGCGGGCCCGCACGGCCCGGCGTTCGGCAGGACCGCTCGGTGGCCGATCCGAGCACGACGAGGAGAGTGCGCATGGTGTCCGGGCCCGGTTCCGAACCCGATTCCGCGTCCGAGCCGACGTCAGGGCCTGCGCCGTCAGAGTCTGCGCCGTCAGAGTCTGCGCCCGCGCCCGCATCAGCCTCTTCTGCCGGTCCCGCTTCCGCGTCGTCCGGCGGCTCGAAGTACGCCGCCGCGCGGACCAGCGTGTGGCTGGGCCGGACGGCCCCCTCGCGCTCGCGCCGGACCGAGTCCCCGGCGGGTCTGGACCGTAACCGGATCACCGAGGCGTCGGTACGGCTGCTGGACGCCGACGGACTCGCCAAGTTCTCGATGCGCCGGCTCGCCGCCGAGCTGGACGTCACCGCGATGTCCCTCTACTGGTACGTCGACACCAAGGACGACCTCCTGGAGCTTGCGCTCGACTCGGTCTACGCCGAGATCGCCCCGCCCCGCGAGGACGCCGACTGGCAGGACCGGCTGCGCGCCCTGGCCCGCAGCTACCGCGAACTGCTCGTCCGCCACATCTGGATCTCGCCGCTGGCCGGGACGTTCCTCAACATCGGCCCGAACTCCATGCTGTTCTCGTACGCCGTCCAGGACATCGTCCGGGCCACCGGCCTGCCCCTGGAGCGGCAGACGGGCGCGCTCTCGGCGGTCTTCCAGTTCGTGTACGGATTCGGCACCGTCGAGGGCCACTTCAAGGCGCGGTGCGACGCGACCGGGCTCACCCAGGACGAGTACCACCAGCAGGCGATGGGAACGATCAGGGCCCAGCCGCACCTGCGGCAGATCGTCGAGGCGTCCGACGACCTGATGGCGGCCCGGGGCGGCGACACGGTCGAGGAGATGCGCGAGCGGGACTTCGTCTTCGCGCTGGACCTGTTGATCGCGGGCATCGAGGCGGTCCGCGACCGGACGGGGTCCGCGGCTCAGTAGCCCCCACCTGCCTGACGGGTCCTCGGTTCAGTAGCCGCGTCCCGTGTCCACCGTCAGCCCGGGGCGGCGGCCCGTCGTCACGTCCTCCCAGCAGGCGGCGAAGTCCACGGCGATGTCCTCGTCGGTGGTGACCCCCGCGGAGTGCGAGGTGATGACCGTACGGGGCAGCTGCCACACCGGGTCCTCGGGCGCGGCCGGTTCCGCGGGCAGCACGTCCAGCACCGCCCGCCGCACCCGGCCGTCCCGCAGCGCGGTCTCCAGCGCCCCCAGGTCCACGGTCGCGCCGCGACCCACGTTGACGAACGTCGCCCCGCGCACCGCCGCGAACCGCTCGGCCCCGAAGAAGCCCTCCGTGGTGGCCGTCAACGGCAGGGTGGAGATGACCCAACGGGCCTCACCCAGCACAGCCGTGTCCTCGGCGGCCCCGATCAGCCGGTCGAAACCCGGCGGCACCACGCGGTCGGTGCCCGGTGCCGGCCCGTACCGTGTGGTGCGGGCGACGCCCACGGTCCGCACCCCGCAGGCCGCCAGCAGCCGCCCCACCGCCGCGCCGATGCGGCCGGTGCCGTAGACCAGGGCGGTCTGTCCGGCGACGAGTTCCGAGGGAAGGCGCTCCCAGTGCGCGCGGGCGTGCTGCTCGGTGAACTCCGGTACGGACTGGCATTCGGCGAGCATCCAGCCCAGGACGTACTGGGCGATCCGCTCGCCCATCCGGCCCACGGTCCGGGTCAGGAGCGCCGGGGCGGGCCAAGGGCCCCCGGCGAGCAGCGGGTCCGTCCCCGCGTTGACGCTGTGGAACCAGAGCAGCCGGTCCGTCCGCAGGGCGTCGGGCAGTGCGTCGCCCACGCAGAGGAGGGGCGCGTCGGAGGGAGGCGGAACGTCCGTCAGGGGCTCCGCGCGCCGCCCGGTGATCCGCTCCAACTCCCGTACGAGGTCGGGTTCCAGCGAGGACGCGACCAGCAGCCGGGCCCGCGCGAGGGCATCGGGCGCGGGCAGCGGCGGGGGCGGAACGGGCAGCCCACAGGCGAGGACCGAAGGGGGCGGTCCGCTGCTCTCGCTCATCGCGCGGTCAGCTCCCCGGGGCCAGGTGGGCCGGGAAGCCGCCGGTGGCGACGGGGCCCCAGCGCTCCGGGGTGACCCGGATGATCGACTTGCCCTGCTTCAGCATCGCCGCCCGGTACTCGTCCCAGTCCGGGTGCTCCCCCGAGATGTTCCGGAAGTACTCCACCAGCGGCTCGACCGAGTCCGGGGCGTCGATGACCTCCGCCGCGCCGTCGACCTGGACCCACGGCCCGTCCCACTCGTCCGACAGCACGATCACGCTGACCCGCTCGTCGCGCCGCGCGTTGCGGGTCTTGGCGCGCTCGGGGTACGTCGACATGACGATCCGCCCCGAGTCGTCCACACCGCAGGTCAGCGGGGACCCCTGGGGGCGGCCGTCGGCCCGGGTGGTGAGCAGGACCGCCCGGTGCCGGGGGCGTACGAACGCCAGCAACTCGTCGAGGTCCACGGCGGTGTTGGTCGCGATGTTCGGTGCCATGCCCACCACCCTACGACCGGGCCGTGCGACCACCCGGGAAGCGCCCCGCCCACCACCGGCGCGGGCCGGCCCGGCCCACGACCGGGGCGAGGCGGACCGGGTCACGCCATGGGCAGCGCCTCGCCCTGCACCGCCTGGATGTCCAGCTCCACGCGCAGGGTCGTGCCGATCGCGGAGATGCCCGCCTGGACGACCTGGTTGTAGTTCATCGCGAAGTCGTCGCGGCGCAGTTCGGCGGTGGCGTGGAAGGCCGCGCGCACCCCGCCCCACGGGTCGGGCCCGGTGCCGAGGTAGCTCAGGTCCAGGTCGACGGGGCGCGAGACGCCGTGCATGGTCAGCTCGCCGTGCACGGTCCAGCGGTCCGGTCCCGCCGGGTCCAGCGCGGTGGAGCTGTAGGCGATCTCCGGATACCGGTCGACGTCCAGGAAGTCCGGCGAGCGCAGGTGCTTGTCCCGCATGGCGTTGCCGGTGTCGATGCTGGCCGCCCTGATCACCGCGTCGACCCGGGAGCGCCCGACCTCCTCGGCGATCTCGATCCGGCCGCCGAAGTCGGTGAACCGGCCGTGCACGCTGGAGATCCCCAGGTGCTGGGCGACCGCGCCCACCGAGGAGTGCGCGGGGTCCAGGGACCAGGCGCCCGGCGGCGGCAGCTCCACCCCGCCCTGCCGGGCCAGCACGATCTGCCCGGCCTCGATCCGGCCGCTCGCGGTGACGAGGGCGGTGGAGGCGGCGGGGGCGTACCCGACCGCCGTGACGATCACCGTGTACGCGCCGGCCGTCAGGGCGCCGTCCGTGCGGACGGTCCCGTCCTCGTCGGCCGCGGCCCGCAGCACCTGGGCGCCGGTCATGTCGGTGACCGTCACGACGGCGTGCTGGACCGCCCAGCCGTCCCGCGTCCGTACCTGTGCGCGAAGTCCCATCCGTATCTCTCCCAGAAGCCTTGGCTCGATGACTCGATGACCCGCGTGCGACGCCCCGACGACCCGGTGCCCCGTCGGACAGCGACGGAACCTGACGGAACGTGGGGGTCACATGAGTCGGGCCCCGGGGCGGTCACGGCCGGCCGTCCCCTGCCTGCCGTACCCGCCACCGGGGCCCCTTTCCACCCGGTCGCGACAGCCTCTCCGCTGGAAGTGCCGCCCGACCAGGGGTCTTCGCGATCCCTTCACGTGAGCCCGTGCTCTTCACGTGCACAGGAGCACGTGCTCACGTGAGGGACCGTCACTCGCCCGGGTGGGCGAGTTCGATGTCGTGCCCGTCGACTCCCGTACCGCTGACGGTGAGGGAGCCGGCCACCGGCGGGTAGCCGGTCGCGATGACCGAGTACTCGCCCGCGTCCAGGTCGGTGAAGGCGTACGCCCCGTCCTCGCCGGTCGTCGCGGTCGCGACCACGTTGCCCGCCGCGTCGATCAGGGTGACCCGGGCGTCGGCCAGCGGACCCCGGGCGGACCCGGCCCGCACGGTGCCCCGGACCAGCGCACCGGACCGCAGGGCGGCCTCGACACGGGTGACGCCCTGGCCGCCGATCTCCACCGGCAGCGCCAGCGGCCGGAAGCCGGCCGCGTTGACCGCGACGGTCACGGAGCCCGGGATCAGCTCGCCGAAGGCGAACTCACCGGTCGGGCCGGAGGCGCCGGTGGCCAGTACGTCGCCCCGGACGTCGGTCACGATGACCATCGCCCCGTCGACGGGTGCGCCGGACTCGGCGGCCCTGACGGTCCCGGCCAGTCCGCTCGTACCGGACAGCAGGATGTCGAAGGCCAGCGGTTCGTCCCCGACGACCACCGTGGACGCCTGCGGCTGGAAACCGTCGGCGGAGGCGATCAGGACGTAGCTGCCGGAGCCGGGGGCGTCCAGGGTGTAGCCGCCGTCGGTCCGGGCCACGGAGCGCCCGAGCTGCCGGCCGCCCAGCGAGATCAGGGTGACGGCCGCGCGGGCGACCGGAGCGCCCTCGGCGCCGCGCACCACACCGTGGACGGGGGTGCCCTGAACGATGTCCTGAGGGGCTTCCGCCGTGTCGACCGAGGTGACCCCGGCCGCGCCCTCGGAGACCAGACCGGCCGCGCCGACGGTGGCGGGTACGGGAACCTCGGCGGTCTCGACGCCGGCCGGAGCGGGAGCCGTCCCCCGGTCAGACGCCTGGTCCGACGCCTCGGTGGGGGCGTCGTTCGCCGCGCTGGTCTTCAGGGCGACCTCCTTGATGAAGATCGTCACGATGAAGGCGATGAGCGCGCACGGAGCGGCGTACAGGAAGACGTCGCCGACGCCGTGCCCGTACGCGGACTCCATGACCACGCGGAACGGCTCGGGCAGCTTGTCCAGGTCGGGGATGCCCCCGCCGCCGGTGCCGCCGTGGCCGAGCTCGGCGCCCTCGGGGCCGAGCGCGGCGAGGCCGTCCTTGACGTACTGGGTGACCCGGTTGCCGAGGACCGCGCCGAGCGCCGAGACGCCGATCGCACCGCCGAGGGAGCGGAAGAAGGTGACGACGGAGCTGGCGGAACCGAGGTCCTCGGGAGCGACCTGGTTCTGCGTGGCGAGGACCAGGTTCTGCATCATCATGCCGATGCCGAGACCCATGACGAACATGAAGACCGCGACGTGCCAGTACGGGGTGTCGTACCGGATCGTGCCCAGCAGCCCGAGCCCGGCCGTGACCAGGAAGCCACCGGTGACCAGCCACGCCTTCCAGCGCCCGGTCTTGGTGATGACCTGGCCGGAGATCGTGGAGGAGAGGAAGAGCCCCGCGATCATCGGGATGGTCATGACGCCGGACATCGTCGGCGACTTGCCGCGCGCCAGCTGGAAGTACTGGCTGAAGAAGACGGTGCCCGCGAACATCGCGATGCCGACGAACAGTGAGGCGATCGAGGCCAGCGTGATGGTGCGGTTACGGAAGAGGCGCAGCGGAATGATGGGTTCCTTGGCCCGCGACTCGATGAACACGAAGATCAGGCCGAGCAGGACCGAGCCCGCGACCATGACGTACGTCTGCCACGACAGCCAGTCGTACTTGTCGCCCGCGAAGGTCACCCAGACCAGCAGCAGGGAGACGGCGGCGCTGATGAAGAACGCGCCGGACCAGTCGACCTTGACGCCCTCGCGCTTCACGACCGGGAGCTTCAGGGTCTTCTGGAGCACGATCAGCGCGATGACCGCGAAGGGCACGCCGACGTAGAAGCACCAGCGCCAGCCCATCCAGCTGGTGTCGGTGATGACGCCGCCGAGCAGCGGGCCGCCGACGGTGGCGACGGCGAAGACCGCGCCCAGGTAGCCGCTGTAGCGGCCGCGTTCGCGCGGGGCGATCATCGCGGCCATGACGATCTGCGCGAGGGCGGAGAGACCGCCGACGCCGATGCCCTGGACGACGCGGCAGGCGATGAGCATGCCGCTGCTGGTCGACAGACCGGCGACGACCGAGCCCAGGACGTAGATGACCAGGGCTATCTGGACCAGCAGCTTCTTGCTGAAGAGGTCGGCGAGCTTGCCCCAGAGCGGGGTGGTGGCGGTCATGGCCAGCAGCGAGGCCGTCACGACCCAGGTGTAGGCGCTCTGGCCGCCGCCGAGGTCGGAGATGATCTCGGGCAGGGCGTTGGAGACGACCGTCGACGACAGGATCGCGACGAACATGCCGAGCAGCAGCCCGGTCAGCGCCTCCATGATCTGCCGGTGTGTCATCGGCGTGCCGTCGGAGGCGCCGGAGGCGTTGCCGCCGCCGTGCCCTCCGTGCTTGGCGTGGCCGCCCCGCACACCGGTGGGTGTGGTCGTAGCCATTGAGTTCCTTATCCGTGCGTATTTGCTTCTGTTACACAGGTGTACGGGCGTGAGCCTCGTCGCCGAGGCCGGTCCTGCACTCGCCGGTGTGACGTCCGGGGACGCAGCCACCGGATCCGCGACAGGCGAAGCTGTCGCGCAGCCGGGACAGCAGCGCGATGAGCCGGCCGACGTCGTCGTCGGACCAGTCCTGGAGGTTGTGGGCGAACACCTCGGTGGTCCGCCGGGTCAGTTCGTCGAGCTGTGCGTGGCCGCCAGGGGTCAGCCGCAGGATGCGGGACCGCTTGTCCGCCGGGTCCGGGGACCGTTCGATCCAGCCGCGATCGGCCACATGGGCCACGTGGCGACTGGTCACCGACATGTCCACGGACAGCAGCTCGGCGAGCCGGCTGATCCGCATCTCGCCGTGCCGGTCCAGGAGGGTCAGTACGGCGGCGGATCCCGCGGGGCATTCGGGGGGAAGCGCTCGGGCGAGCCCCCTCTTGACGGCCCCGACGGCGCTGAGCTGCCGGGCCAGTTCCTCGTAACTACTCCGTGCGGCCACGGGAACCCCCAGCACACTCACGACTATGTTGTTGCTTAGGGCAACGATAGAAGCTGTTGGTTGCTACAGGCAAACGAAAACGGCCTTGCAGAAGTAAAGGAAGGCAAAAGCCTCCGTAGGGTCGAGGTCAAGCGCGGGTGCCGCCGGTCTGCTGCCGGTCTCCGCTCCTTTGTCCGTGTGATTTTCGGACGATCTTTAGGCAATCCTCGGGCGATCCTCGGGCGATCTTTGGATGCGCCGCCGCAGGTAGAGAGGGGTGCCCGGATGGCCCCGGGGGTTGGGCCGGGAGCCCGAGTTCGCTAGGGTCCTGCCCCATGGCACACAACCCCCACGCCCCTCAGCCGGGCCCCGAGGGCAACCACGACCCGGCGGGCAGCACGCAGATGTTCCGCGCCTTCGTCGACGAGGGCGAGCCGCAGCGCCGGCAGCAGCCCGCGGCGACCTCGTCCGGGCCGAGAGTCGGGGTGATCGCGGCCGTGATCGCGGTCGTCGTCGTTCTCGGTGCGGTGGCCTGGCTCGCACTGAGCTGACGAGACGCCGTGTGGGGGTCACTCCCACACGGCGGACACGTCCTGGGTCTCGACGCGCATCCCCAGCGGGACCCGCCAGGACTCCACGCAGACGGTGTACGTCTTCGAGCGCGTGGATCCCGCGCCGATCGGGGCGGGCAGGGGCTGGGACGAGGTGATGGTCGCCCAGTCGACGCCGAGGGCGCCGATGATGTGCGTGGCGAAGGTGACGGACCCCGAGCGCGCGGGGGAGCCCCCGGTGTTGCGGAACTCCACGGTCACCTTCTCGCACCACCGCTTGTCCGCCGCCGCCCGCTGCGGGGCGCTCAGCGTGAGCGCGGCCGGGGTCGCGGGCGGATCGGAGGGCTTCGGGCTGCTGGGGGTGCCGGGACTGCCGGGCCCCGGAGGCGACGGGTTGCCCGTGCCCCCGCCGCCCGGCTTCGAGGGCCCGGAGGGGTCCGCAGGCCGTGAGGGGGCTGCCCCAGGCCCGCCGGACGAACCGGCAGCCTGGCGCCCGCCCGGCGGCGTCGTACGCGCCCCGCCGGACCCGCCCTGGGCGTCACCGGACCGGCCGTCACCCGGGGAGCCGGCGCTCGGCGACGCACCGGGACCCGGTGACGTACCGACGCTCGGTGACGTACCACCGCCACCACGCCCCCTGCCCCCGGCGCTCCCGCTCCCGCTCTCGTCGAGGGGGGTGAGCGTCACGTCGCCCGAGGGCACCCCGTCCGGGGGAGGCTTCGAGCTTCCGGCGGCCGCGCCCACGGCCGTGTAACCGTCACCCGGCCCGCTGCCGCAGCCGGACAGCAGGCCGGTGCCCAGGCACAGCGCGGCCGCCGAGGCGGCGATGGCGGTGCCTCGGCGGCCGGTGGAGCCGTATGTCTGACGTCGCATCGCGTCAGTGTGTCTGACGCCCCGTCACATATGAACCCTCGTGAACCACTTTTCCGACGGTCCGACGGTCCGGTGGCTCTTCGGTTCCCCGGTTCTCCGGTTCTCCGACGACTCTCGGCTCAGTCGGCGATGAGCCCTTCCCTGAGCTGCGCGAGCGTGCGGGTCAGCAGCCGGGAGACGTGCATCTGGGAGATGCCGACCTCCTCGCCGATCTGCGACTGGGTCATGTTCGCGAAGAAGCGGAGCATGATGATCTGGCGTTCGCGCGGGGCGAGTTTGGCCAGCAGCGGCTTGAGCGACTCGCGGTACTCGACGCCCTCCAGCGCCGTGTCCTCGTACCCGAGGCGGTCGGCGAGCGAGCCCTCGCCGCCGTCGTCCTCGGGGGAGGGGGAGTCGAGCGAGGAGGCGGTGTAGGCGTTGCCGACGGCGAGACCGTCGACCACGTCCTCCTCGGACACCCCGAGGGCGCGGGCCAGCTCCGGGACGGTCGGCGAGCGGTCGAGCTTCTGCGCGAGCTCGTCGCTGGTCTTGGTCAGGGCGAGCCGCAGCTCCTGGAGACGGCGGGGGACCCGCACGGACCAGGAGGTGTCGCGGAAGAAGCGTTTGATCTCGCCGACGACGGTGGGCATGGCGAACGTCGGGAACTCGACGCCGCGTTCGCAGTCGAACCGGTCGATCGCCTTGATCAGGCCGATCGTGCCGACCTGGACGATGTCCTCCATCGGTTCGTTGCGGCTGCGGAACCGCGCCGCGGCGTACCGCACCAGCGGGAGGTTCAGTTCGATCAGTGTGTCCCGCACATAGGTCCGCTCCGGACTGTCCGTTCCCTCGGGGCCCGAGGCGGGGCCGAGCGCGGCGAGCCGCAGGAACAGGGAGCGGGACAGCGTGCGGGTGTCGATGGCTTCCGGCGAGCTGGTGAGCACGGCGGGTGCCGGCACGCTCTTCGTGAGCGTGAGCACCTTCGAGCTGCCCTGTTCTTCGGACATGCCACCCCCTTGAGGTCGCGGACGGTCGCGGTGGCCGCGACCATCGGAGGAACGCAGCCTCCACCTGAATACCGGAGGTAGGGCTGCGGCAAACGCGCTTCGAGCAGAATGTCACATGTCGGCAACACGCTGTAGTGACATGTCGACAAGTCAGCGCCGAATCCGCCCTGGAAACAGGGGGTGTAGCCCTTTTATGCCGTCAGAACTGCTCTGTGGACGGTCTACCCGTTCCGGTTACGCCTCGATCCTGTTTGCGGATCTCAGTCGGGCGAAACTTCGGGCGAGGAGCCTTGACACGTGCATCTGGGAGACGCCCAGCTCGGCGCTGATCTGAGACTGGGTCAAGTTGCTGTAGTAGCGCAGCAGGAGGATGCGCTGTTCGCGCTCGGGAAGCTGGACGAGGAGGTGCCGGACAAGGTCGCGGTGCTCGACACCGGCGAGCGCCGGGTCTTCGTAGCCGAGCCGGTCCAGCAGCCCGGGCAGCCCGTCACCTTCCTGGGCGGCCTCCAGTGAGGTCGCGTGGTACGAGCGCCCGGCTTCGATGCAGGCCAGCACCTCGTCCTCGGAGATCTTCAGCCGCTCGGCGATCTCGGCGGTGGTCGGGGACCGCCCGTGAGCGGTCGTCAGGTCCTCGGTGGCGCCGGTGACCTGCACCCAGAGCTCGTGCAGCCGGCGGGGGACGTGGACGGTGCGCACGTTGTCGCGAAAGTAACGTTTGATCTCGCCGACGACGGTGGGCATCGCGAACGTGGGGAACTGGACGCCGCGCTCCGGGTCGAACCGGTCGATGGCGTTGATCAGTCCGATCGTGCCGACCTGGACGACGTCCTCCATCGGCTCGTTGCGGCTGCGGAAGCGCGCGGCGGCGTACCGGACGAGGGGGAGGTTCGCCTCGATGAGGGCGGCCCGGACCCGGCGGTGTTCCGGAGTGCCCGGCTCCAGGTTCTTGAGCTGACCGAAGAGGACCTGCGTGAGCGCCCTGGTGTCGGCGCCGCGAGCCCTGGCGGGCCGGGCGGACGGGTCCGGGGTCTCGGTCTGGATGTCGTCCTCGGCCGGGGCGGGCGGGACGGTTTGGACGGCCTGGGGAGGCACTTGAGGCGCTGTACTGGCCGGCACGGTGACGCCACCCCTTTGCGGTCAACTAGTCAACTACGGTCAACTCATCCGTCAAAAGCGGTCATAGCATCACAAGACATGTCCACTGTGTGCAAGCACCGCATAGTGCCGTGTTGACGTCATAAGGGTTTAAACAGAGCAAATGGTCCATAGGGAAACCCCTCGCCGAAACGACGAGGGGTCGGGTGAACCGGGGGCGGGGAGCGGTGGACCGGTCTCCGTGGGCGGGGTCAGAAGGGGTAGTCCGCGATCACCCAAGTGGCGAATTCGCGCCACTGTCCGGCGGCGGCCTGGTGGGCCGGGTGCTCGATGTACCGCTTGAGGGCGTCCTCGTCGGCGACGGCGGAGTTGATGGCGTAGTCGTACGCGATCGGCCGGTCGGTGATGTTCCAGGCGCACTCCCAGAACTCCAGCTCCGGGACCTGCCCGGCCAGCTCCCGGAAGGCCCGGTCCCCGGCGACGACCCGCGGGTCGTCCCGCTCGACGCCGTCGTTCAGCTTGAAGAGGACCAGGTGGCGGATCATCGGACGGCTCCTACTTCACCAGTTCTGACATGAAGTCACCGACGCTCTGCGCGGCGGTGGAAATACCCTCGAACCCTACCTGGACCAGTTCGGCGGCCCGCTCGGGAGACATGATGATCGTGTACAGCACGAAGACCACCAGCATGTAGATGATGATCGTCTTTGCCTTGGCCACAATCCTTGCCTCCCCATCGACCTCACGTGCGATCGGGCGATTGTATCCGCACGAATGGCCGTATCCAGTGGTCGTTTTCGATCACTGATGCGCCTTTTAAGGACCTACGGCCCAGCCATCAAGGCCTTTCGCCGGACCCGGAGAGCCTCGTCGCCCGGCACGATGGACAGCGAGCCCGACGGGACCAGGCAGGACCCGGAAGGCCGGAACAGGGCCTCTCTGTGGGGCCGGCCGCCGCGCGATCCCCCCTGACCGCGACGGACGACCAGCAGGCCCTGTTCTCACCGGGGGAAGCGGCTTGTCCCCCCGATGCCGCTTCCCCCGACCTGACTGCTGGACCGGAGCGCCCGGCCGCCGTACTTCCTCTGTACCGGCGACCGGGCGCTCTGCTGTCCGCATGTCCGCATGTCCGCATGTCCGCAGGGCGCAGGCATCACAACGGTTCAGGCATAACTCTCGAAGAGCGACTCCACGTACCCCTCCAGCCGCTGAGCGAGGACGTCGGCGGTCAGATCGACGCGACCCAGTTCACGCCAGGGGACAGCGACCTTCTCCCCGTCGGGGGCGAAGCCCAGCGCGTCCAGCAGCCGCCAGTAGAGATGGTCGGTGGCGTCTCCGGCCAGGGTTCCTCCCGCGGCGACGTACCGATCGGCGAACCGCATGCCCGCGGGAATCCCGTGCAGCAGAGCGAGGGCCGTCGAGCAGTGCGCCACGTCCAGATCGGCGGGCCCCCAGGAGGTCTCCACCCAGTCCACGACCCCGCTGATCCGGAGATCGTCACCGGTGCCGCTGAAGAGGACGTTCCCCGGGTGGAAGTCGCGATGCAGAAAACACCCCCGGTAGGCGGGAGGTTCGCGGCGGATGACGTCGACGGCCCGTTGCCAGAGCTCGGGCCGCGCGCTGGCCGAGGGCAGGATCACCCGCTCGGGAGAGGCCCAGGCCTGATAGGTCCGGGGACGTTGCCGCGCGGCCACGGGAAGCCGATGAATGCGCACGAGCTGCCGCGCCAGCAGGTCGGCGCGGTCATCGGCACCGCGATCGCCCAGGAGCAGCGCCCCCGGCAACAGGGACATGAGCAGGGAGGGGTGATCGCAGTGCTCGGCCGCCGCGTCCACGGCGACGAGGGTGGCCGCCGGTACGTCCGTATCGCCGAGGAGGCGCAGGATGTCCGCCTCACGGTTCAGCAGGCCCTCTGCGTGCCGAACGTAGAAGGGTTTGACGAAGGACCGCAGAACGAGCGAGCGGGGGCCACCGGGTCCGCCGACATCCAGCCGCCGCATCTCCGACGTCCAGCCACCGCGCAGCGACACGACCTGCTCGATGTACTCCGCCTCGGAGAGCCCCTTCTTCTCCACCCAGGATCGCGTGGCATCCCAGCTCGGACGGTCGCCGGCATCCACACCGATGCTTACTGCTCTCTCGCTCATGGGGGCAGGCTAGCGATCGGCCGACGGATGCGTTCCGTGAACCGGGGCGGTCAGTAAGGCTGTTGGGGTCCCCCCCGGGGCTTACGAGGTCCTGGGCCCGCTGGCACACCCCCGGACCGAACCGGGGGCTATCCCCCGTCGTCCCCCGGCCCCCTGTCCCCTCGCCAGTCCGGCGCCGGCCGACGGGGAGGTCAGAGAGGTGGGTCAGACGGGTTTGAGGAGGGTGCGGAGGTTGGCCATGTGGGTTTTGACGGCGGCGATTTGGGTGGCGTCGGGGGTTGTGGTGTTGCTGCCTGTGGTGTGGGTTTGGTGGCAGGGGCGGCAGAGGCCGTCGGGGAGGGCTTCGGGTTGGCCGGGGCGGCCGCAGTCGGTGCATTCGACGAGGAGGCGGCGGGTGGGGGTGGGGGTGTCGGTGGGGGTGTTTGGGGTGGTGGCTGGGAGTTGGGGCGGCAGTTTGTCGATGAGGCGGCGGCGGAGGAGTCCGATGGGGGAGTCGACTTGGGTGGGGAGTCCTGCGGTGAGGGCGTTGGTGAGGTAGTCGGTGGTGACGCCTCGGTCGAGCCATTGGGTGGCGAGGGGTTCGAGGGTGGTGCAGTCGTCGGCGGAGAGGGCGAGCCGGTGGTCGTTGCGGCCGAGGCGGGCGAGGGCGAGGTAGGCGGAGGAGGGAGCGGCTTCCCGGGTGGGCGGAGCGGGCTCGGGGGTCGGTGCCTGGGTTGGCTGCGCGGGTTCGGCGTCCCGGGCCTGGGGTGGGGTGCGCTGCTGCGGTACGGCGGTGGGTGCGGAGTCCTGTTCGGCGGACGGCGGGTTCTCCGGCCGCGCGGGCGGCGGCGGTTCCTCGGCCGGGACCCACGGGGGCGGCGGGGCTGTGTCCTGAGCGGGTGCTGCGGTCTGGGTGGCGGTTTCGGTGGCGAGGTAGGTGTTCCACCACTCGTTGTCGCGGGCGGTGCGGGACCAGAAGGTGCGGAAGACCCAGCGGGTTTCGTCGCCCGCGCCGACGGAGCACCGGACACGCCGCAGGTGCCCGGCGACGGACAAGGCCTTCAGGGAGGTGGAGACGGCCTGCTGTCCGTAGAGCGGGAGCTGCTTGGCGAGTTGCTTCACGCTCATCTCAGCGCCGTCGGGGAGGTGGTCGACGAACCCGGCGACGTAGCGTTCGCGAGTCGGGAGAAGGGCGAAGTCATCGTGATTACAGGCTTGTTGGCCGGGTGCGGAGCGTTTGCCGTAGCCGGGCTTGGCCATCGGGTACGCAGGCGAGACTGCGGGGACGGGCAGGGCGGAGCTAAAGTGCTGGGTAGCCAATGGATCGTTCTTTCTAGGGTGTCGATCTTGCGGTTAGACCCCGGCTGGTGCTTCCAACACCGTGTCGGGGTCGTTCAGTTCTCGCACCGTAAGCGGCCGTCACGCTGCGCCGCAAGCTGTCACGATTAGTCATACCGGCTGGCCGTGACGGGGTGGGTAGGTGGGGAAGGTTTTCCCAACCTCCCTCTTTTCCCTGCCGGTTAAAGAAGGAGCTCGAACCTCGGGGCTTGCATCCCGATGCCCGAGTCCCGGCACCCGAGCTTCGGGCCGGAGCTCCGTTCACGTACCCCCGGAAGAGTGAACCGACCCACCCCCGAAGCCCGGGTCTCATGGCTCGGAACCCGAGCTTCGGGGGTTTACGCCTTGCCCTCGCCCAGGGCTGCCCGCAGCCAGTCGAGGTCAGACGCGGACCCATTCCACGGGGCTGCTCCGGCAGTTGCTGCTGGGCACCTGCAAGCATGTCCAGGGCGAGTCGTGGTTGCTTGATGAAGTCGCTGTACTCCGAGAGCGCGGGGGGAAATCGGATCGACGTCCCTCTGCCCTGCGGGCGAGTATGCGGGTTTACGTGACACCGCCCGGAGGTTCCGTGGGATCAGGAGACGCCGACATCGACTTCACGTTCACGGACCCGATCACCGTGCGCGTGGCTCTGGACGCACTGGCCCGGGTGGGCTGGGCCATGGACGTCTCCCTTGGGGGCCTCGCCTACATGATCGACGACGCGGACGGCATGTTCGAGTGGTACCGCAGCTCCCCCGCAGACGCCGACGAGGTGCTGGCCCGCCTGGACGCCCCCGGCAACCTGCCGTACAGCGTGGCGGTTGACGTCTATCACCTGGAGGCGGGGACCGGAGGAATGCTCTTGTTCATGCCTGGTCGCACGGAAGTTGGCTTCGTGCCCACCATCGACCGTCGGCGTGTCCCTGTGGCGCCGGAGTTCACCGACCTCGCCTGGTACCTGCACGCCCTCGTACCTGCCTTCGCCGGGACAGGCCTCGAAGGATATGAGGCCACGGAGATCAAGCGCTGAGTCGCCGGTGCGTATTCTCCGTGGATGCCTCTCCACCAGTACGTCTACTTTGCTCTGTCCAGCCGACGCATCACCGCGCAGGAGATAACTGATCTGCTGGGTATCGAGCCTGATGAGACGAGAGTGGTCAACCCGCGCCGCCTACCCGCTGACCCTGCGAATCCGTTCTGGCAGGACTGGAAGGTCGTGTGCAGGGAGCCAGGCCTGTGCGTGGACGAACAGATTGCGCGCGTCCTGGGCCGTCTCCGGCCGCAGGCGGACCGAATAGCCGAGCTCGTGAAGCAGTTCAACAGTGCAGAGGACGAAGGAGAGCCGGGCCTCGAAGCCCGGCTGGAGGTCGTGCGGTACTTCAACGACGAACAGCAGGAGAGGGGCGAGCACAACCTCTTCGGCTGGGCGCTGGGCCGCGAAGCAATCGATTTCCTTGCCGCCACTGGCGCGTATCTGGACGTCGATGAGTACGACATGACCCCTGATGCCCGTGCGACCGGTTGAGGCGCAGGGCAAAGCGAAGGGCCCGGCTCATCGAGCCGGGCCCTTCGTCTACAGCGGTAGCGGTGGGATTTGAACCCACGGTGACGGGTTACGCCACACTCGCTTTCGAGGCGAGCTCCTTCGGCCGCTCGGACACGCTACCGAGAGAGAGCTTAGACCATCCCGGGCCGTGGACAGAAATCGGTTCTCGGGGCAGGAGCCCAACGTCGCCAGGCAGGCTGGTCTCACCTGGTCAGAGGGTGCGGAAGAACGCCGTCAGCTGCTCCGCGCACTCCCGCTCCAGGACGCCTGCGATGACCTCGGGGCGGTGGTTCAGGCGGCGGTCGCGGATGACGTCCCAGAGGGAGCCCGCCGCGCCGGCCTTTTCGTCGCGGGCGCCGTAGACGACGCGGGCTGTGCGGGACTGGACCAGGGCGCCCGCGCACATCGTGCAGGGTTCCAGGGTGACCACCAGGGTGCAGTCGGTCAGGCGCCACTCGCCCACCGCCTCGGCTGCCCGGCGCAGGGCCAGGATCTCGGCGTGCGCGGTCGGGTCGCCGGTGGCCTCGCGTTCGTTGTGGCCGGTCGCGAGCTCGGCGCCGTCCGGGCCGAGCACGACGGCGCCGACCGGCACATCGCCGGCCGACGCCGCCCGCGCGGCCTCGGCCAGCGCGCGGCGCATCGGGGCCTGCCAGGGATCGCGTACGGGATCGGGCTCCGGTACGTGTACGGGATCCGGGGCTGGCTCGGGTGAGGGGTCCGGCGGTCGTGCGGTCACTCGCGGACCCTAGCGGACGGGGTGGGAGAGGTGGGCGGGGGTGCGGGGCCCGGCAGCGGCCCGCGTAACCCCCTCAGCGGACCGACTCCAGGACCTCCGCCGCTCCCACGGCCTCCGCGATCTCCGCGAGCGCGTCGGTCTGCAGGGTCAGCAGTTCCTTCTCGGACATCCCGAGGTCGGCCAGGACCCCGAGCTCGCCGATCGGGCCCGCCGGAACCGCGTCCGGGTCGGGGGCGTCGTCGTCCGTTTCGGCCGCGGGGGCGGTCCGTTCCGGTTCGCCGTCCTCGGTGCCGTCGAGGTCGACGAGCTCCTCCAGGGCGGCGATCTCGTCCTCGGCCCCTGGTTCGCGGCCGAGCATTTCGTCGGTGAGCAGGATCTCCCCGTAGGAGGAGCGGGCGGCGGCGGACGCGTCCGAGACGTAGATTCGGGGGTCCTCCTCACCGTCCACGCGGACGACGCCGAACCAGGCGTCCTCCTGCTCGATGTAGACCAGGACTGTGTCCTCGTCCACCGAGGCCTCCCGGGCCAGGTCCGTCAGATCGGACAGGGTCTCCACATCGTCGAGCTCTGTATCGCTCGCTTCCCACCCGTCTTCGGTGCGCGCGAGCAGTGCGGCGAAGTACACCGTGACTCTCCCACTGGTCATAGGCGAATCGGTCCGACGGGAGGGCGAACGGTGATCCGTCCGTCCTGGGCCCCGCCCAATCGGCATCGTGGCAGAAACAAGCGCTGTGCGAGACCTCTTCGACCGTTGCGTCGGCCATCAGTTCCAGGAGTGCCTGGTCGGCCCTCACCCTGACGCGCCGATCGGCGGGGGGAGTGCGCCGGTGGAACTCGGAGGGCTTGCCAGGGGGTCGCCCGGCGTTCACCAGGGGTTTCGTCAGGCGATTCGCCAGGGATTCGCCAGGGATCCGGCGGATGACGATCCGCCTGATGCCGGTTCGCCGGTCACCAGCGGAACGTGCGCATCCGCATCTGTTGCCGCATTCGGGCGGCCCGCGCCCGGCGCGGCTGCACCCGGTCCCGCAACTGCTTGGCCTCATGGAGCTCACGGAGGAACTGGGCGCGTCGGCGGCGGCGGGCGGCGTCACTCTCCTGCGCGTCCTCGACATCGCCCGTCGCGCCCGCCACGCCCGCCATGCCCTCGGCGTCGCGCCCCTCGCGCGGTCCGCGCGCGGCCGGGTCGTCCCGCAGATCCCCGTCAGCCATCGACACACCACCCCAGTGCTGGGTCCGTATGCCCCCACCTTCCCCCCGAACAGGTGGTTGATGCCAGCGCAGAGTGCCGGGCGGCGCGGTTACTGTTGACGCATGCGGATCCACGTCGTCGACCACCCGCTGGTGGCGCACAAACTCACCACGCTGCGCGACAAGCGCACCGACTCCCCGACCTTCCGGCGGCTCGCCGACGAGCTGGTCACCCTCCTCGCCTACGAGGCCACCAGGGATGTGCGTACCGAGCAGGTCGACATCGAGACCCCGGTGACGCCCACGACCGGCGTCAAGCTCTCGCACCCCCGGCCGCTCGTCGTGCCGATCCTGCGGGCCGGGCTGGGCATGCTGGACGGCATGGTGCGGCTGCTGCCGACCGCCGAAGTGGGCTTCCTCGGCATGATCCGCAACGAGGAGACGCTCCAGGCGGAGACGTACGCGACCCGGATGCCCGAGGACCTCTCCGGCCGCCAGGTGTACGTCCTCGACCCGATGCTGGCCACCGGCGGCACCCTCGTCGCGGCCATCCAGGAGCTGATCAAGCGCGGCGCCGACGATGTCACCGCCGTCGTCCTCCTCGCGGCGCCCGAGGGCGTCGAGGTGATGGAGCGCGAGCTGGCCGGGACCCCGGTCACCGTCGTCACCGCCTCCGTCGACGAGCGGCTCAACGACCACGGGTACATCGTTCCGGGCCTCGGCGACGCGGGCGACCGGATGTACGGGACGGCTGAGTAGAGCCCGCACCACTCTCCTCTTACGACATTGCGCCCCGTTTCGGCGCGTACGTCACGCACGGTCTCGTGCTCGTGCGTACGGCGCCGGAGCGGGGCGCTTCCGTCAGCAGGAGGGGGACGGGGCCGGGGCCGGCTTCGTCAGGGCCGTCATCGCCGCCGTGGCTTCCTTCGGCGTGCTGAACGCCTTGAACTTCGCCCCGAGGATCAGGTCGACCTCGCCCGTCTTCCGGGTGTCCGTCTTCTGCACCGTGCCCGCCAGCTGGGTGCCGAGCACCGTGAAGCTGCCGTTCTTCGCGGCCGGAGCCCCGAGCAGCACGCCCGCGCCCGGCACCTTCTTGTCGTACTCCTTCGACGCGTTGCCCACCTCGCCGATGGTGAAACCGCGCTTCTTGAGCTCCTCGGCGGCGGCCTTGGCCAGCCCGGTGCGGGTCGTCGCGTTGTAGACGTTCACCGTGATCGCGGCCGGTTTCGGCAGCGCCTTGGCGGGGGCCACCGACGGCTTCGCGGTGGGGCAGTCCCGCTTGTGGTCGGCCGCGTTCGCGGTCTTGTCGCCGCCGGTGAACACGTCGATGAGCTGCAGACTGCCCCAGCCGACGAGACCGAGGACGACGACGGCTCCGATGCCCGCGAGGACCAGCCTGCGGCGGTGCCGGGGGCGGCGCATACGGGGGTAGGTGTCGCCCGTGATGCGGTACTTTCCGCCCATGCCGGGGGGAGTGAGCATGCTCATGGAGGCAGCGTAGTGCGACCCGGTGATGATGCGTACTAAATGATCAACGTATGGCACCCGGATGAGCGGGAAAGCACCCGAAAGCCCGAATCAGGGTCTCGGGGGACGCCTCGAGATGCACAAACCCCAGTGGGGTGTGTCGTGCCGCGGCGGAGGACCGCCGGTACCGGGGCGGTGTCAGCCCAGGTCGAGGACGCGCGCGTGCAGTACCTGGCGCTGCTGGAGCGCGGCGCGGACCGCCCGGTGCAGACCGTCCTCCAGGTAGAGGTCGCCCTGCCACTTCACGACGTGCGCGAACAGGTCCCCGTAGAACGTGGAGTCCTCGGCGAGGAGGGTTTCCAGGTCCAGCTGGCCCTTGGTGGTCACGAGCTGGTCCAGGCGGACCGGACGCGGCGCGACATCCGCCCACTGGCGGGTGGATTCCCGGCCGTGGTCGGGGTACGGCTTCCCATTTCCGATGCGCTTGAAGATCACACGGAAAGCCTACCGGTCAAGAGCCACCGGGCGCAGCCACGGAAGCCCGCCGCTATCCCGGTGCAAAGGGCGTATAGCGCTGGATAGGGCGGGATACCGGGGCAGGGGACCTCCCTGCGGTGCTTACGGGCTCCGGTGCCAGGTGCCAGGTGCCGGACGCCAGGTGCCGGGTCCGGAGCCCGCAAGGCCGTCGCTACTCCGTCACGCGGCCGTGGCCCTCGCGCAGGCCGCCGCCGCTGCCGCCGCTGCCGGGCGTACCGGTGCCGGTGTCGGGGTCTACCGGGCGGGTCAGCGAGCGCAGGTCGTGCGCGTACGTCCCGACGGCGTTGGCGATCACGTCGATGTTGGTGTCGAAGTGACCCATGTCGATGTTGTCCAGGTCGTCGCAGGCCGAGTGGTAGCAGGGGTCGTACGCGATCCCCGCCTCGCCGCCGAAGACCTCGGCCTGGGCCGCCGTCTTGATGCCTTCCGCCCCGGTGTCCGTACCGCCGGACGGGATGCCGACCTCGATGAACGGGCCGTAGTCCGAGCGGCCGGTGAAGTCCGTGCCCTCGTGCGGCTTGCCCTTGCCGTCGAGGAACTCGTTGATGTCCCGCTCCAGTTGGGCCGAGCCCTCCGGGCCCGGACCCTCGCCGACCTCGTCGGAGTTGTCGCCGTCGAAGACGAACTGGACGCCGTTCGGCGAGGCGATCATGTCGAAGTTCAGATAGAGCTTGATCTGCTCACGCTGCTTCTCGGTGAGCGCCGCGACGTACTTCTCCGAGCCGATCAGGCCGTTCTCCTCGGCCGACCACCAGGCGAACCGCACCTTGTTGGCCGGCTTGCTCTTCGACTTCGCCAGCTTCAGGGCGACGTCCAGCAGACCGGCGGAGCCCGAGCCGTTGTCGTTGATGCCGGGGCCTTCGGTCACCGAGTCGAGGTGGGCGCCGAGCATCACGGTCTTTGCCGCGTTGCCGCCCGGCGTCTCGGCGATGACGTTGCGCGTGGCGCGGTCCTCCTGGAGCTCACGGATCTCGAAGGAGACCGTGACCTCGCCGGCCGCGAGGTCGGCGACGAGCTTCTCGCCCTCCTCCTGGGTGAGCCCGCCGGTCGGGATCCTCCCGGCGGCGACCTCGCCGAGCGTGCCGGACAGGGCGCCCTCGGTGTTGTTGTAGACGGCCGCTCCGGCCGCGCCCGCGTCGGCCGCGGCCGCCTGCTTCTCGGCGAAGGAGCAGCCGCCGCGCTTGATCAGCGCGATCTTGCCGGTGAAGTCCGCGGCGGCGTAGTCGGCGGCCTCGCAGCCGGTCGTCTCGTCGACGGGTACGGCGACGAGCTGCGCCGTCACACCGCCCTCCTTCGTCGACGGCGTGTACGTCATGGCCTTGATCGTCACGTCGCGGGGCGTCGGCGACACCACGGCGAGCTTTTCGGCCAGCGTTTCCGTGTAGGTGAAGCGGAAGTTCTCGTACGAGACCTTGTACCCGGAGCGCTGGAGCTGCCGGTAGACGTACGCGGCCGAGGCGTCGTGACCGAGCGAGCCGGCGGCCCGGTGGCCGTCGGTGGAGTCGGCTATCGCCTGGAACTGCTGGAGGTGCTGGTAGGCGTCGCGTGCGGACGCCTTCCTCACCAACTCCCGCGACAGCTTGGCCGCTTCCTTGCCGGGGTCGTGCGGCGCGGGGCGTCCGGGGTGCGGGGACGCGGCCAGGAGGAGCGGTGTGGCCAGGGCGGTGGCGGCCACGACAGCCATGGCTCTGCGACGTGTTGCGTGCACAGGAGTCCTTCCGGTCTGAACGGCTGGTGCCCCGAGCCGCTGGTACCTCGAACGGCTCGGTGACTGAACGGCTGAACGGCTGAACGAATGTGCTGCGAAAGCTAGCGAGTGCGGTGACGCCTGTGAACCGGTGTGGCTGATTCTGATCGGTGGGGTGAGGGTGTCGGCCTGTTCCGGTGCATGGTCATGTCACTTCCGCCCGGGGAACGTCCGCTTCCGTGTCCCTTGTTCTCAGTGACGTTCTCTCGGTGGCGTGCTCTTTGTGACGTGCTCTCTGTGACGCCCTACCTCTTCCGTGGCGTCCCGGGCTTCTTCGCCGCCTTGGCCGCCTTCGCCGCCGCCTTGGCCTCCTGTTTGTACGCACGTACCTCGGCCAGCGACTCCGGGCCCGTGATGTCGGCGACCGACCGATGCGATCCGGCCTCCCCGTACGGGCCCGCCGCCTCCCGCCAGCCCGGGGGACGTACGCCCAACTGCTTGCCGAGCAGCGCCAGGAAGATCTGGGCCTTCTGGGCTCCGAAGCCGGGCAGGGCCTTGAGGCGTTCCAGCAGGTCGTCGCCGGTCGCGGCGTCCCGCCACACCGCGCTCGCGTCGCCGCCGTACTCCGCGACCAGGAACTGGCACAGCTGCTGCACCCGCTTCGCCATCGAGCCGGGGTAGCGGTGCAGGGCGGGTTTGGTGGTGAACAGTTCGGTGAAGGCGTCCGGGTCGCAGGCGGCGATCCGCCCCGCGTCCAGGTCGTCGGAGCCCATCCGTTCCGCGAGGGTGTACGGGCCCGTGAACGCCCACTCCATCGGCACCTGCTGGTCCAGCAGCATGCCGACCAGGGCGGCCAGCGGGCTGCGGCCCAGGAGTTCGTCCGCCTCCGGGTTCTGGGCGATGTGCAGGGTGGTGGCGTTGTTCTCGCCCGGCCCCCTGCCCGGCCCTTTGCCCGTCTTTTCGCCGCTGTCGCTCGTGGTCATGCTGCCGATCATCGCGAGCGCGGCGGGCGGCGGCGACCGGGGCTGCGCCGATGGCCCCTTCCCTGTCGGCCGAAGGGAGTAACCCCTACGTGTCGGGCCCGTTCAGCCGGTCCGCGCGCCGGCGCAGGTAGCGGGCCTCGGGTTCGCTGAGGGTGGCGTCGGCGGCCGCGCGGTAGGCGGTACGGGCGGCGTCCGGGTCCCCGGCCCGTTCCAGGAGATGGCCGCGGACGGCGTCGAGCCGGTAGCGCCACTGCTCGGGGGCCCGCCCGGCCGGTCCGGCCCCCGCGAGCGCGTCGACCTCGGCCAGCCCTGCCCGGGGGCCGTGCACCATGGCCACGGCGACCGCCCGGCCCAGTGCGGCCGCGGGGTCGGGGGTGCGCCGTACGAGGACGTCGTACAGGGCGAGGATCTGCGGCCAGTCGGTGTCCTCGGCGCGCCCCGCCTCGTCGTGCAGGGCGGCGATCGCGGCCTGGAGCTGGTAGTCCCCGGCCGGCCCCTGGGCGAGCGCCTCCTCGGCCAGGGCGATGCCTTCGGCGATGGCCGTACGGTCCCAGCGGGCCCGGTCCTGTTCGTCGAGGGGGATCAGCTCGCCGTCCGGGCCGGTGCGCGCCGGGGTGCGTGCCTCGGTGAGGAGCATCAGCGCGAGCAGCCCGGTGACCCGCCCCTCGTGGGGGAGCAGCCGGCGGACGGCGCGGGCCAGCCGGATCGCCTCGCGGGCCAGGTCCGTGCGGTGGAGGTCGGGGCCCGCGGTGGCGGTGTACCCCTCGTTGAAGATCAGGTAGAGGACCTGGAGCACGGCGGCGAGCCGCTGGTCCCGGTCCCGGGCGTCCGGCTGCCGGAACTGCGTACCGCGCACCGTTCGCTTGGCCCGGCTGATCCGCTGCGCCATCGTCGCCTCGGGTACCAGGTGGGCGCGGGCGATCTCCGCCGTGGTGAGGCCGCCGACCGCGCGGAGGGTCAGCGCGATCTGGGCGGCGGGGGAGAGCGCGGGGTGGCAGCAGAGGAAGAGCAGGGTGAGCGTGTCGTCCTCGGAGGGAGCCCGGCCCAGGCTCGAAGTCCCGGGCCCTTCCCCGGGCGGCGGGGCGACGAACGCGTCGGCCGGGGTGAGGGCCGCCGCTGTCTCCTCGCGCCGGCGGCGGGCCTCGTCGCTGCGCAGCCGGTCGGTGAGGCGGCGGGACGCGACCCGGATGAGCCAGCCGCGCGGGTTGTCGGGGATCCCGTCCCGGGGCCACTGCTCGGCGGCCGCGATCAGGGCCTCCTGGACGGAGTCCTCGGCCGGGTCGAAGTGCCCGTACCGGCGCACCAGCGCGCCGAGGACCTGCGGCGCGTGGCGGCGCAGCAGGTCCTCGATGTCGTCGGACGCTCGGCCCACCTGGACCTTTCGGCTCGGTCAGTCGTCGATCCCGCCGCCGATCGGCCGGATCAGGACCGGGTACTCGGGCGCCCCGGCCGGCTGCGGACAGCGTGCCACGCGGGCGGCGATCTCGGTCACCCTTTCCAGGCTCTCGCAGTCGAGCACCCAGAACCCGGCGAGCAGTTCCTTGGTCTCGCTGTACGGCCCGTCCGAGATCACCGGGCGGCCCTCGGCGTCGACGCTGACGGCCCGGCCCGAGGCGGGATCGTTCAGCCCGTAGCCGGTGACCAGCTCGCCCGACTCGGCGAGGTCGTCGTTGATGCTGCCCATGTGGGCGAACATCGCCTGCATGGCCTTCTCGTCCCAGACCGGGCTGTCGGCGCTTCCCTTGCCGCTCTGCGCGTCGTAGTCCGCCTGGCTGCCCTGGACCATCACCAGATACTTCATGACTGTCGCCTCCGTGGTGGCTTCGCTCGTGGTGCGGTTTCTTCCTCCTGCACAGGGGACGTCGGGGCTGACGGGGGCTTCTCGACACCACGCGCGAAGTCTTTTCGGATTCACCCGGCGGGGTGGCGTTCCCCGGTGAGGTGGCGTTCCCCGGTGAGGTGGCGTTCCCCCGGCGGGGCGGGCGGGACGGGGCGTTCAGTAAAGTGCGGCTGCGCCTCGTTGCCGCTCGTTGCGCCCGCTTTCCACCCTCCTGAAACCCGAACGACGAGGTCCCGGCCCGTGCCCGCATCCCCCGCCCCGCGTCCGTACCCCGTCGCCGTCGTGGGGATCGGCGCGGACGGCTGGGCCGGGCTCTCCGGCACGGCGCGGGAGGCGCTGCGCGGGGCGGAGGTGCTGATCGGCGGGGCGCGCCAGCTGGATCTGCTGCCGCCGGAGTGCGCCGGGGCGCGGGTGGCCTGGCCGTCCCCGCTCCGGCCTGCCGTTCCCCGGCTGCTCGCCGAGCACGGGGAGCGCCCGATCGCGGTGCTGGCGAGCGGGGACCCGATGTTCTACGGGATCGGGCGGGCGCTCGCGGAGGAGCGGGGGCCGGAGGGGCTGCGCGTGTTGCCGCACCCGTCCTCGGTCTCGTACGCCTGCGCGCGGCTGGGCTGGCCGCTGGAGGACACGGAGGTCGTGACGCTGGTGGGCCGCCCGGCGGCGCGCCTGGCCGCCTCCCTGTACGAGGGGCGGCGGCTGCTCGTGCTGAGCGCGGACGCGGGCACTCCGGCGACGGTCGCGGCGCTGCTGACGGACCGGGGGTTCGGCCCGAGCAGGGTGCGGGTGCTGGAGCAGCTGGGCGGCGAGGACGAGGAGCATGCCGAGGGCGTCGCGGAGGCCTGGGCGCACGAGCCCGGGGACCGGCTGAACGTCGTCGCGATCGAGTGCCGGGCGTCGGCGGAGGCGCTGCGGCTCGGCGCGGTGCCCGGTCTGCCGGACGCGGCGTACGAGCACGACGGCCAGCTCACCAAGCGGCACATCCGGGCCGCCACCCTGGCCACGCTGGCGCCCGCGCCGGGGGAGCTGCTGTGGGACGTGGGCGGCGGCTCGGGCTCGATCGCGGTCGAGTGGCTGCGGGCACACCGGTCCTGCCGGGCGGTGAGCGTGGAGCGGGACCCGGTACGGGCCGAGCGGATCACCCGTAACGCGGAGCGTCTGGGCGTCCCCGGCCTGCGGGTCGTCACGGGCCCTGCGCCTTCGGCCCTGGCCGGACTCGACACCCCGGACGCGGTGTTCATCGGCGGCGGGCTGACCGCGCCGGGTCTGCTGGACGCGTGCTGGGAGGCGCTGCGGCCGGGGGGCCGGCTGGTCGCGAACACGGTGACGCTGGAGTCGGAGGCGCTGCTGGCCGAACGGCACAAGGCGTACGGCGGCGAGCTGGTGAGGCTGTCGGTCGCGCACGCCGTGCCGGTCGGCGGGTTCACGGGCTGGCGGCAGGCCATGCCGGTGACGCAGTGGTCGGTGACCAAACCCTCATCCTCAGAAGTGAGTTCGCACATGGGAGACAGACGATGACCGTGTACTTCATCGGCGCGGGCCCCGGCGCCGCCGACCTGATCACGGTGCGCGGCGCCCGGATCCTCGCCGCTAGCCCGGTCTGCCTGTACGCGGGCAGCCTGGTCCCCGTGGAACTGCTGGCCGAGTGCCCGGAGGGAGCACGCCTGATCGACACGGCGAACCTGGACATCGACCAGATCACCGCCGAGCTGGTCCGGGCCCACGCGGACGGCCACGACGTGGCGCGGCTGCACTCGGGGGACCCGTCGGTGTTCAGCGCGGTGAACGAGCAGATGAAGCGTCTGGACGAGGCGGGCGTGCCGTACGAAGTCGTCCCCGGCGTCCCCGCGTTCGCTGCTGCCGCCGCCGCCCTGAAGCGCGAGCTGACGGTCCCGACGGTCGGCCAGACGGTGATCCTGACCCGCATCGCCCAGCGCGCCACGGCGATGCCGGAGGGCGAGGACCTGGCGACTCTGGGCCGCAGCGGCGCGCTGATCGTGCTGCACCTGGCGGCGCGGTACGTGGACCGCGTGGTCGACGAACTGCGCCCCCACTACGGCGCGGACTGCCCGACGGCGGTGGTGGCGATGGCGTCCCGCCCGGACGAGATCATCCTGCGCGGCACCCTGGACTCGATCGCCGGACAGGTGAAGGCGGCGGGGGTGATCCGGACGGCGGTCATCATGGTGGGCCGCACGCTGGGCGCGGAGCAGTTCCGGGACAGCCACCTGTACTCCCCGGAGCGGGACCGGCACGTGTGCTGACGAAGGCGGGGGAGGGCGGCGTGCGAGGCGACGCGAGCGTGGGCACGAACGGCAGGATGAGCCGGGACGAGGCGCTGTCGTTGGTGCGGCGCCTGCGAGCCGAGTCCGGCGAGACCGGCGAGGCAGAGGTGGACGAGATCCTCGACGCCTTGGAACGCGGCCTCGCCTGCCCGCACATCAGCGACTACGTCTACTGGCCCCTTCCGGGCACCGACCCCACGCCTGAAGAGATCGTCGACCGGGCACTGGCCTATCGGCCGATCGCGCTCTGACACGGGGGGCCTCTTCCCGGTGGCCGGATTGGAGTGGACCGGGGCCGAGCCGGAGGTGACTGCGCGACGTGTCACGGACCGGTCCGAAGCCCCGTCGGAAGGCACGGTTGCTCGCGGGCGGTGAGCGGCACCGGAAAGGTTCGCGTCGCCCGGGTGCGCGTAGGGTCCCGTCCGTGGACGACGACAGGGTGATCATGGCGCGGGCCCGGATGCATCTGGTGCCCGCGGTGCTGGCGTTGGCGAATCCGCCCTGGCAGCGGGACGTGTGGCTGGATCCGGAGGTGTTCGAGGATCTGGAGTACGTCATCCACACGCTGTTCGACGACTTCTGCGATGCCGAGCATCCGGAGCGCTATCTCGGGATCGGTCTGCGCAGTGAGGAAGAGGTCGCGCTTCTGCGGGAGTTGGACCGTGCGCTGACCGTTGCCGAGGATCAGGCTCCGGGTGGTTTCGACGCGGAGATGCTGCGCGTCGAGGGGTGGGCGGAGGTGGTGGCCGTGGCCGGGCGGTTGGCGCAGGTCATGGTCGGCAATGACCTGCGGGAGGTCCTTGCGCTCCATGAGACTCGGGGTGTCGCCGAGGCGTAGGGCGGGCGGCCCGGTGGGAGTTCCGGGGGGAGTTCCGGTGGACATGGGTGTGCCCGGGGGCCACCGCGTGGCTCCCGGGCACACCCATGCGCGACGCGTGCTCGCGTCAGCCCTTGATCTCGATCTCGCCGTTCGCCGCGGAAGCGGAGGCGTCCGGGGTCGTGGTGGGGGCCGGGACCGTCGTTGTGCGGTTCTTCAGGTTCTCCAGGAGGGACGCGAGGTCCACGCCCGTCGTCGAGCTGAGCAGTTCCATGCCCTGCGAGACGTTGTCGGTGACCGTGCGGGCCAGCTGGCTCGCGCCGTCCGTGGAGATGACCGTCATCTTGTCGATGGCGCTCAGCGGCTCCGAGGCCTTCGCCACGACGCTCGGGAGGACCTCCACCAGCATCTGGAGGACGGCCGCGTCGCCGTACTGCGCGAACGCGTCGGCCTTCTTCTGCATGGCCTCGGCCTCGGCCGCACCCTTGGCGGCGATGGACGCGGCCTCCGCCTCACCCTCGATGCGGACCGCGTCGGCCAGCGCCGAACGGTGCAGCTTCTCACCCTGACCGGTCAGGCGCGAGCGCTCCGCGTCGGCCTCGGCCTCCTTGACCTGGGCGATGCGGCGGGCCTCCGCCTCCTGCTCGGCCTGGTAGCGGGCGGCGTCCGCGGGCTTACGGACCTTCGTGTCCAGCTCGCGGTCGGTCAGGGCCGCCTGGCGCTCGGCCACCTTCTCCTGCTCGGTGAGGACTTCCTGCTGGCGGGCCGCCTCGGCGAGCGGGCCGGCGGCGTTGGCCTTGGCGGCCGCGGCTTCCGTCTCGGCCTTGATCTCGGCCTGCTTCAGGTAGTACGTCCGCTCGGCGATGGCGATCTCCTCGGCCGCCTTCAGCCGGGCCTGCTCCGAGGCCCGCTTGGCGATGGCCTCGGCGATGTCCGCCTCCTGCTTGGCGCGGGCGGCCTCCGGGCGGCCGAGGTCCTCCAGGTAGGAGCCCTCGGTGGTGATGTCCTGGATCTGGAAGGCGTCCAGGATCAGGCCCTGGCCGGAGAGGCTGGCCTCGGCCTCCTCCGCGACCTGACCGGCGAACGCGGCCCGGTCCCGGATGATGTCCTCGACCGACATGCGGCCGACGATTGCGCGCAGCGCGCCGGAGAGCACTTCCTGGGTGAAGCCGACGATGCCGTCCTGCTGCTGGAGGAAGCGCTGGGCCGCCGCCCGGATCGCGTCCTCGCTGCCGCCGACCTTGACGATCGCGACACCTTCGAGGTTGGACTTGACGCCGCGCAGCGTCACCGCGCCGCGTACGGCGATCGGGATGTGCCGGCTGGACAGGTCCAGGGTGAACTTCTGCTGGACGAACGGCACGACGAAGACGCCGCCGCCCACGACGACCTTCTGGCCGCTGTTGTCGATGCTGGTCAGTCCGGTGACCGGGTCCGTCGACTTCTTGCCGCGGCGGCCGGTGATGATGAACGCCTCGCTGGGCCCGGCCACCTTGTAGCGCGTGATGACGACGAGGCCGAGCAGAACGAGGAGTACGACGATGCCGATGACGGCGATGACTACTGGACTCATGAGGTGTCCCCCCTGCCTCCCGTGGGGGACGGCAGATTGTTGTGGAGCGGGCCTTGCTGTGGAGTTGACCGACGTGGGGCGGTGGGGCGGGTGGAGGCGGTGTGCGTGGTCAGCGCTCCACCGGGCGGACCGCGACCGAAGTGGTCGACAGTGCCGCTTCCACCCAGATCTCGGTGCCGCGCGGCACGGGCGTCGCCGACTTGGCCGCGTACTTCACGGGCTGGTCGCCCAGCCGCAGCAGCACCTCGCCGTAGCCCTCGGCCGGGATGGCCGTCACGACGGATCCCGAGGTGCCCACCAGGTCGCTGTCGCGCGGCGTGGCGTGCGTCTGGTCGCGCATCAGGGCCTTGCTGAGCTTCCAGGTCAGCCAGCCCGCCACCAGGCCGGCGGCGACGCCGACGACGGTGGCCACGATCGTTCCCGCGCCGGTCGAGCCGAGCACGATCGCTCCGCCGAAGCCGAGCATCGAGATGAAGCCGGCGATCACCGGGAGCGAGAGCAGTCCGTCGAAGAGGCCGTCGAGCACGCCGTCGAGAAGGCCTTCGAGGACCCCGCCGAAGATCAGGGAGAGCGCGAGCAGCACGATCCCCGCAATGCCGAGACCGAGAAAGAAGGTCACGCGATCACTCCCCTGTTGTCGACTTCCCCCGAGTGTTTTCCGTCGATCTGGCTGGATGATCCCATACACCACCTGCTCCGGTCACTGCCGGGTTCCGGCAATCTTTACGCTTCTTTGATGCCGGACAGACGGTTCGTGAGGGTGTCGAGTGACTGGAAGGTCGCTCCGAGCAACGCCACGTGCTTCCAGCGCAGGATTCCGTCCGGCCCGATGAGGAACACCGCCCGCCGCACCCCGATGCCCGGCGCGGAGACCCCGTACGCCTTGGCGATCTCCCGGCCCTCGTCCGCCAGCAGCGGCATCCGCAGGTTGAAGGCGCGGGCGAACGACTCGTGGCTGTCCACACCCTGTGGACTGATTCCCCAGACGTCGGCGTCGAGGCCCTCGAAGGCCTCCATGCCCGAGGAGTACGAGCACAGCTGCTTTGTGCAGACCGTGGTGTTGTCCCCCGGGTAGAACGCCAGGACCACGAATCGGCCACGGGCGGCGGTCAGGCGGTAGTCGGCGCGCTCGAAGGTCTCGCCCGAGCCGGAGAGGACCCCGCCCGGGAGGGTGAAGTCCGGTGCTGCGCTGCCGAGTTGAGGTCCTGATGCCATGGTGGGCTCCTTCGGTGTCGTAGAGGGGGATGCCGGGTACGGACCGGATGGTTCCGTGGCCGTGACCGTACAGTGGACGGCACTTCACCCATCCGGAGCGGCCCCGGCGCCGAATACGGGGAGAGGGGACCACCGCGCCCCGCACCCGGACCTGGAGGTACGCGTGGCCCAACGACCGCCGTCGGCAGCGGTTCTCGTTCTGCACGGAGGGCGCGAGAACGGTACGGAGCCCCCGCCGCCGGGCCCGCTGAATCTGCCCGGCGTACGGATGCGGCCCTTCGTCCGGGCCGTCGGCCGGGCCGCCCGCGCCGCCGGCGGGAACGTGCTCGTGACGCCGGTGCGGTACGGCCACCGGGGCTGGAACGGCGACCGCGCGGACCCCTTCCACGACGCCGTGGCCGCCCTCGACGCGCTGCGGGAGGAAGCGGGTGACGACCTGCCGGTGGTGCTCCTGGGCCACTCCATGGGGGCGCGCGCCGCCCTCCGCGCCGCCGGGCACCCCCTCGTGCGGGGCGTCGTCGGACTCGCCCCCTGGTGCCCGCCGGGGGACCCGGTCACCCAGCTCGCCGGCCGTGACATCGTCCTCGTGCACAGCAACCGGGACCGGATGACCAGCCCCCAGGCCACCCAGTCCCTCACCGCCCGGGCCCGTCGCGCCGGCGCCCGTACGTGCATGGTCACCGTCCGGGGCGGCGACCACGCCATGCTCCGCCGGGCCTCCGCCTGGCACCGGCTCACCACCGGGCTGGTCACCGGACTGCTGGGTTCCGGCAGTCTGCCGGGTCCGGTCGGCGCAGCCCTCGCCCTGCCGCCCACCGCCGAGGCCACCGAGGGCACCCTCGACCTGGACCTCGATCTGGCTCCGGATCCCGGCCGGCTCCGGACCCGGGCCCGGACGCGCTCCCAGGCGTACTGACCGCGGGGACCCGCCTGCCGCCCTGCGGATGCGGTTCGGGAGGGGGCGGCCGACGATGGAGGCTCGGGAGCTTCGAACGGCGGGAGGCATGCTCTTGCAGGCCGACACGTGCGACGACGGCATGCCCTCGTTCTTCGACCCGAAGACCGTCGCGGCCCTGTTCGACGGCAATCCGGCCGCCGTCGCGGTGCTCGACCACGACCTCCGCTACACCTATGTCAACCCCGCCCTCGAACGGCTCAACGGCATCTCCGCCGCCTCCCACATCGGGCGGACCTTCTCCCAGGTGCTGCCCGGGCTGCACGGCCAGGCCGCCGCCCTGCGCGACGTGCTCGCCGACGGCAGTCCCCGGGAAGTGACGATCAGCGGGCGGACCTGGGCGCCGACCGAGGAGGAGCAGAAGCTCTGGCGGGCCACGTACCACCGGCTCGACGCGGAGGGGGAGGGCTGCGGGCTGATGGCGATCGTCGTCGAGATCACCGACATCGCCCGGCAGCGCGAGGAGCTGGAGCAGGCCCGCGGCCATGTCGCCCTGCTCTCCACCGCCGCCGTCCGGATCGGCACCACGCTCGACATGGACACCACCTGCCGGGAGCTGGCCGACTTCGTGGTGCCCGACTTCTCCGACGTCGCGGCGGTCGACGTGTTCCCGGCCGAGGTGGGGCACTCCGTACGCCGCCCGGCGCCCGGTGTCGTCCGGCTGCGGCGGGCCGCGCTGCGGGGCGACGGAGGCCTCGACGAGCAGGTGCAGCGGTTCGGCCATCCCGGGGAGTACGTCGACTTCGCCCCGGACTCCGCGGTGACCCGCTGTCTGCTGGACAACGAGCCGGTCGTCGACGACTGGGAGAACCACGAGCGCGGCCGCAGCACCGTCACCGCCGACCGGATCACCGCCTCCCTGGCGCTCGGGCTGCGCCAGGCACTCGTCGTTCCGCTGACCGCTCGCAGCCGGCCGCTCGGCGCGCTCACCCTCATCCGGGCCGAGGGCTCACCCCTCTTCGACGACCAGGACGTGGCCGTCGCCCGCGAACTCGCCGCCCGGGCGGCCGTCGACCTCGACCACGCCCGCCGGTACGACCACGAGCACAGCATCGCCCGCGAACTCCAGCGCTCCCTGCTCTCCGAGCCCTGGGGGCCCCACCCGCACGTCGAGATCGCCACCCGCTACCTCCCCGCCGACGAGGGCGTCCTGGTCGGCGGCGACTGGTTCGACGTCGTACCGCTCCAGGACGGCCGGCACCTCAAGGCGATGGGCGACGTGATGGGGCACGGGGTGGAGGCGGCCGTCGCGATGAGCCAGTACCGCTCGCTGCTGCGACTGCTGGCGGGCGAGGACCTGCCGCCGCACCGGATCCTGGAGCAGCTCGACACCATGGTGGAGCGGTCGGGGCTGGACCGGGCGGCGACCTGTCTGCTCGCCGTCGTCGACCGGTTCGGCGGGGTGTGCGAGGTGGCCAGCGCGGGTCATCTGCCCCCGGTCTTCATCGACCCGGGCGCCCGGGCCCGGGTGGTGCCGGTGCCGGTGGGACCGCCGCTCGGCACCGGGTTCGGCGGCTACCGGACCGCGTCCGTGCCCTGCGGCCCGGGGACCGTGCTGTTCATGTACACCGACGGTCTGGTGGAGCGCCGGGGCGAGGACATCGACGTCTCCGTGCAGCGGCTCGCCTCGCTGGCCATGCCGCCGGGCGGACGCCTGGAAGACCTGCTGGACCAGGTTCTCGACCGGTTCGGCGAGGACGCGGAGGACGACATCGCCGTCCTCGCGTCCCGGATCCGCGAGGGCCCTCCGGTGGTGCGGCCGACCCCGGCGGAGTGACGGCCGCCGTTTCCCTTTCCCTCGCCCCGGGCCCGGCAGGCTCCCCGGGCCCCGGTTTCAGCCCAGTTCCAGGCTCGTGATGCCGTACAGGCCCGGCCGGTCGATGGCCGGTTCCGGGCCGCTGTACATCCGCGCCGTGTCGAACGACGGGGTCAGGCCCAGCTCCCCGGCCAGCCGTACCGCGGGCGGGTTGACGTCGGGTACGTCGATGGCGACGGCGGTGTCCGGTGCGGTCGCCGCCAGCGCGCTGACCAGGGACGCCGCCACGGCGGGGGAGGCGGCGTACAGCGGGCCGATCCGGGACGCGGCGCGGCAGGCCCGCAGCACCCCGAGGCCCTGGAGCTCGCCGTCCCGGACCGCGGCGAGGGCCGTGCGGCCGGGGGCGGTGAGCCAGGCGGCCAGGAAGGTGTCCCGGGCGGCCGGGAAGTACCGCCGGTCGTAGGCGGCGAGCAGGTCGAACGGCACGCTCCGGGCGTCGATCAGGGAGGTGCCGGGCGGGGGCGCGATGTCCAAGGGGGGCGTTCCCTCGTACCGCGCGTTGCTCCAGCAGGTGCGGAAGCCGGAGCGGCGGTAGTTGTCCTGCTGCGCGGGCACCCCGTCGAGGCCGACGGTGCGCCCGGCGAGGCGGGCCGTGCCGGCCTGCCAGGTCCGCAGCCCGTAACCCTGTCCGCGCAGGTGGGGGCGGGTCAGATAGAAGCCGAGGAAGCCGTACGCGCTGCCGTAGCGGACGACGGAGACGGAGGTGACCGGTTCGCCGTCCAGCCGGCCGAACAGGAAGCCGCCGGGGTCGGTCGCAAAGAACACCCCGCCGTCGTGCAGGCCGGGGTTCCAGCTCTCCTCGTGGGCCCACGCGCCCAGCGTCACGATGTCCTCGGCGCGGGCGGCGGTGATCTCGAAAGGGTTCGGCACGGCACCTTCGTACCCCGGCAGGGCATCGTTCAGTGACCGACGACGGGGTGATTTCCGGCCTTTCGGGTGGGCTGCTGAGGAGTGGGCTGCCGAGGAAGGGTCCGCTCAGACCGCCTCCGGGTTCTCCTGCTTCCGGCCGCGCAGCTGTCGCAGGACGAGGGCGGCCGAGGTGATCAGCGGCAGCAGCCCCGCCACCGCGTCGGCGGTGTTGAGCTTGTCGTGCGTGCCCTTGGCGCGGCGGACCTGCTTGGACGCCCTGATGACCGCGAGCGCGCTGCTGCCCAGGCTCAGGACGAGCCCGGCCTTGCTGCCGCGCAGGCCCTTGGCGGACGTCGCGGAACGGTTCTTCGCCATCGGGGCACCTCCAGCCGGTGGGGCCGCCCGTTCGCGGGCGCGCCCTCCCCGTCCACGTAACCGGGTGTCCGCCACGCCCGCAAACGCGGGGCGGCCGCTGCGCGCTGCCCCGGCGTGGTCCGGTAGCTCCTCAGCCGAACGCGTACGCCACCGTCGTCGCCGCGCCCAGGCCCGCGCCCGCCAGGGTCTGGGCGACGGAGTGGTAGCCGAGGGCGACCCGGGACCAGCAGACCGCCGCGGTCAGCGCGTACGCGGCGGTCCACCAGGGGGAGTGCACGACGGCCAGGAGCGAGACGGCCGCCGAGGCCACCGCCGAGTCGACCGAGATCTTCCACATCGTGTTGACGGCCAGCAGGCCGATCGTCATCACCCACAGCGCGAGCATCGCGACGAGGATCCCGGTCGGCGCGTTCCCCAGCACCATCACCACCGAGCCGGCGCCGATCGAGCCCAGGATCACGAAGAAGATCGGCGCCCGCTTCGTACGGTCCACCACATGGCGGTCGCCCCAGGTGCCGCGCCCGCGCTCCCACTCGATGTACCCCGCCGGGATCAGCCCGGCGCAGAGCGCCCCGAGGAAGCCCCAGAGCAGCCCGGTCCAGTCGCCGCCCGCCGCCGCGAGGCCGATGCCGAGCATGCCCGCCAGCAGGACGTTGCGCGGCTGGAGGACGTCGGTGACGGTCCGGGCCACCGATGTCGCGGGCGCGGGCGTGTCGGTGCCCGTGCCCGTGCCCGTGTCCGTGTCTGTGTCTGTGTCCGTGTCTGTGTCCGTGGCGCCGGTGTCGTCGGTGGTGGTGCTCATGCGGTCTTCTCCGTCGTACGGGATGGGGCGGCCGGGTCGGCCGTGGCGGCGGCGAGCACCGCGCGGGCGCGGTCCTCGTCGACCGTGCGGTACGCGGCGGCGACCCGGACCAGCCGGGCCACCTCGCCGTCCTGGTCCGTGGCCTGCTGGGCGGCGACCGGCGAGGCGGAGCCGGCCGGGGCGCCGGAGGTCTTCGCGAGGAGGGCGGCCCTGATCCAGTACGCGTCGGCGAGGCCCTCCCGGCTCCGGGGGCCGGCGGCGGCGGTCCGTTCGGCGGCGGCGAGCAGCCCGTCGGGGGCGTAGTGGCGCAGCTTCTCCACCGCGTCCGCGATGTCGGCGGCCCAGCGGTCCACCCGCAGGTCGGCCGGGACGTTGAACCGGGTCAGCTCGCGGGCCAGCGAGGCGGGCGGGTCGAACGGCTGCTCCGGGAACGCGGTCATCAGCTCGTACCAGAGGGCGTGCAGGCGGATCTGGGCCCGCCACAGCCTGGCCCGGCGCTCCCCGGCCGCGAACGCCGGGACGGAGGCGCCGAGGGCGAAGAAGGCGAACAGCACCAGTTGCGCGGCCTCGGTGATCCGGTCGAAGCGCAGGGCGAACGCCTCGGTCGGCTCGTCGACCACGCTGATCCAGAGGAACAGCGTGCGGCTGACGGTGTAGCCGACGCCGATGAACATCGCGAACGTCATCATGCCGAGCCCGATGCGCAGATGGCGGCGGCGGGCGTCGAGGGTGGCCAGCGCCCACTGGAAGGCGCACACGGCGGACGCGGCCCCGAGGTAGAGGTAGAAGACGCTCATGTAGAGCGTGGCGCCCCACTCCCCGGCGTGGTCGGAGACGAAGCGGTCCGAGGGCTCGGAGCGGTCGACGACGGTGAAGAACAGGACGGTCAGCAGGATCAGCGTGGCGACGGAGGCCTTGGCCGCCAGTTTCTGGACCAGCCGCGCGAACCGTACGTGGCGCGGGACCGCGCCCTCTTCGGGGTAGCTGCCGTAGATGGCCACGATGTAGCTGAGGATGGCCAGAATTGCCACCGTGGCGGTGTAGTGCTTGATGAGGACGGCGAGGTCGGTGACGGCGCTGTTGTTGAGGCCGATGCGGACCGCCTCGGTCTTCGTCCACAGGGCCATGGCGAATCCGGCGTAGCAGCCCCACAGCGCCCGGCGTCTGCGGTCCTCCTCGTCGCCCCAGAGGGCAGCGGGCATACGCCACAGGGCAACGGCCGTCATCAGGCCCGCTATGAGGTAGCCGGCGAGATCGAGGGGGGTCACGGCGGGGTTCGTCCTCGGGTCGGGGTCGGGGCGGATTCGGGGGTGCGGGGTGGGGCCCGCGGGCGGGGACCGGTGGCACGTGTCAGGTATCGCCGGACCCTCTTCGGGGGAAGAGGCCGCGCCTCCGGTGGGCCACCGGGCGGGACAGGGAGTTGTCCAGCCGCCCCACCATGTCATCGGTGGTGAGGTCCCGCGCCATCCGGGGGATCAGGGAGGCACCGAATTCGGCCATGCGTTCGTCGTGGGTGTCGTACTGGGCACGGGCCTGGACGATGCCGCCGCCGGAGGCGAAGGACTCGGCGGCGGCCGGGGAGATCATCCGGGCGATCAGCGAGGTGTCGAAGACCGGGAGGAGCGTGCGCAGTTGCTCCGCGTCGAGGGTCGTGCCGTGGTCGAACCACTCGTGGCACAGCTCGTGCAGGATCACGTGCTGCGTCTGGTAAGCGGTCGGCCTGCGGCGGTAGAGGACGAGGCTGGTGGAGCCCGCCTTCAGGCGCAGCCCGCAGGCGGTGTTGACGCGGGCGAGGCGGTCCGGCATCTCGTGCAGCCGGATCGTGCGCCCGCCGGCCTCCTCCATGTTCGCGACGAGCCCGTCCAGCGTGAAGGGAACCGGGAGGGGAAGGTCGGCGAGCCCGGCCTCGCACTCTTTCCGCAGTTTCCGCAGGGACATGACGAAGACGCTACGCTGCCGGGCCCGCGGGATGGTGCCTCACCGCGGAATCTCTCCCACCGCTCCGCCCGCTCCGCCGTCCCCGGGACCGTCCTTCTCCCGGGCGGCGTCCTCCAGCAGGGACAGCGCGAACCGCAGCAGTTCCGGGGGAAGCCCGTCGTCGTCCAGGCCCCGGCCGGCCACGCCGCTGATCTCCCCGGTGCGCCGCTTGGCCAGGAACTGGAGCCCGGCGACGACGTCGTCGACGACCTCGGACTCCTCCTTGAAGAAGCGCCAGTCCACGCCGAACCCCAGCCCGAGGGCCTTGAGGATGTCCTCGGAGGGCTGGGTGACCTTGCCGGCCAGGATGTTGGAGAAGTAGCTGTGCGACAGCGAGCCGCCGCGGTCGCGGACCAGTTCGGCGAAGACCCGGCCCGAGATCTTCCGGCCGGGGAAGGTCTTCTCGACCATGTACTCGACTTTTTCCCGCAGCGAGTCGAGGCGGGGCAGCTCCTCCGGGCCGGGGGCGTCGACGGGTTCCGGACCGCGTTCGTCGCCGTCGTCCATGGCCATCCGGGCCTCCACGATCACCTCGGAGTCGGAACTGAGCTTGCGCAAACACTCTACGTCACTGTTAACTCGAAAAAACACGGGCAGGGGACCACGAGGGGAGTCCCTTGCCCGTGAACGAACCTGTGGGTCCCGCCCCGTCCGGAACAGGCTCCGGACAGGGGTGTAGCCCTTCACGACGGGGGATGCGTGAAGGGCTACGCGTGCATTATGGCCCCGCGGTGCTCCCGACGACAACTGACCGGTCGGTCAGTGATCGGCCGGAGGCCGACCGGTGATCCGCGGAAGGGCCGCGAGGGCAGATTCGCCCTGCCCTTCGCGGCCACCCGAATCTGTTCCGGCCGCGATAGACATGCCCTTGCCGGGCTATTAGGGTTTCTTGTGCAGTCACGTGAAACAGCGGTACGCAGCCGAGGCGCACCCCGCAGGCGTACGGCGCCCGGCTCCTCCGGTCGCGCGTGACGGAAGAGGTGCAGATGCCCCCGAAGACCCCCTCGCACGCCACCGACCGGCTCGACGACGACGATTACCCCGCTTACACGATGGGGCGGGCCGCGGAGATGATCGGTGCGACGCCGGGGTTCCTCCGGGCGATCGGCGAGGCCCGTCTGATCACTCCGCTGCGGTCCGAGGGCGGCCACCGCCGTTACTCCCGCTACCAGTTGCGCATCGCCGCCCGCGCCCGCGAACTGGTCGACGGCGGCACTCCCATCGAGGCCGCCTGCCGCATCGTCATCCTGGAGGACCAGCTGGAGGAGGCGCTGCGCCTCAACGAGGAGCTGCGCGGCCGCTCCGGCTGAATATCTGCATTCGCCGGCACAGAATTTCGCGCAATGTGCGACGAGGCTTTTATGGTCCGGTCCGGCCGGTGATATTGAGCACGGCCTCTCGCGGGTCACCGTGCTAGGCTTGATCGCAGTTGCAGTTGTGGTTCCCAAAAACTTGCAAGTGCCTCTGCCGACCGGATGTCGGCAGGTGCATTTTTGTCTTTCCGGTGTTCATGTGTTCTTCCGGACGGGGTAATCATCGCGGCGACGTTGGGTCCGTACAGTGCGGGCCCACGGGCTCTGCGCCCTTAAGGAGATATGACATGGCTACCGGCACCGTGAAGTGGTTCAACGCGGAAAAGGGCTTCGGCTTCATCGAGCAGGACGGCGGCGGCGCCGACGTCTTCGCCCACTACTCCAACATCAACGCCTCCGGCTTCCGTGAGCTGCAGGAGGGCCAGAAGGTCTCCTTCGACGTCACGCAGGGCCAGAAGGGCCCGCAGGCCGAGAACATCGTCCCCGCCTGATCACTCGGGCAGCACTGCGCAGCTGGGGCCCGCACCATGGGTGCGGGCCCCAGCTCGTTGTCGTTTCCGGGGCCAGGGCCTCGTTTTCTTTTGTCATTTCATCGGCTCGTTCTTGCGATTCCGGGTGCCGTTCACGGTCGCTTCCCGAAAAAGAATCCCTCGATACGCGCCCATCGAGGAAAGGTTCTGCATGAATCGCGAACGCACCCCCCGCTCGAACGACCGTTTCTCCCGGACCCGTTCCGGCGGAGCCTCCCGCTACTACGGCGGCGGCAGCGGTGGCGGCGAGCGCCGGGCCGCGGGCTTCGGCGGCGGCCCCCGGCGCTCGGGCGGCTCCGGTGGCTCGGGCGGCTCCGGCCGGTCCGGTGGTCACGGCCGCCGTTCCGCCTCCGGCGTCAAGGGCGAGTTCGCCCTGCCGGTGACGGTCACCCCGGCCCTCCCCGCCGTCGAGACCTTCGGCGAGCTGGAGATGCCCGCACCGCTGAAGCAGGCGCTGGCCACCGAGGGCGTGACCGTGCCCTTCCCGATCCAGGCGGCCACCCTGCCGAACTCGCTGGCCGGCCGGGACGTCCTGGGCCGCGGCCGCACCGGCTCCGGAAAGACCCTCGCCTTCGGCCTCGCGCTGCTGGCCCGCACGGCCGGCCGCCGGGCCGACGCCAAGCGCCCGCTCGCCCTGGTCCTCGTCCCCACCCGGGAGCTGGCCCAGCAGGTCACCGACGCGCTCACCCCGTACGCCCGGACGCTGAAGCTGCGCCTCGCCACCGTGGTCGGCGGCATGTCCATCGGCCGCCAGGCGAGCGCGCTGCGCGGCGGCGCCGAGGTCGTCGTCGCCACGCCCGGCCGCCTCAAGGACCTGATCGAGCGCCGCGACTGCAGGCTGGACCGGGTCACCGTCACGGTCCTGGACGAGGCCGACCAGATGGCCGACATGGGCTTCATGCCGCAGGTCACCGAGCTGCTCGACCAGGTGAACCCGGACGGGCAGCGGATGCTCTTCTCGGCCACCCTGGACCGCAACGTCGACCTGCTGGTGCGGACGTACCTGAAGGACCCGGTCGTGCACTCCGTCGACCCGGCCGCCGGCGCGGTCACGACGATGGAGCACCACGTGCTGCACGTCCAGGGCGCCGACAAGTACGCCACCACGACGGAGATCGCGGCCCGCGACGGCCGCGTGATCATGTTCCTGGACACCAAGCACGCCGTGGACAAGCTCACCGACCACCTGCTGCACAGCGGGGTCCGGGCGGCGGCGCTGCACGGCGGGAAGTCCCAGCCGCAGCGCACCCGCACCCTGGACCGGTTCAAGACCGGGCAGGTCACGGTCCTGGTCGCCACCAACGTCGCGGCGCGCGGCATCCACGTCGACAACCTCGACCTGGTCGTCAACGTGGACCCGCCGACCGACCACAAGGACTACCTGCACCGCGGCGGCCGTACCGCCCGTGCCGGGGAGTCCGGCAGCGTCGTCACCCTGGTGCTGCCGAACCAGCGCCGGGAGATGACCCGGCTGATGGCGGACGCCGGGATCACCCCGCAGGTCACCCAGGTCCGCTCCGGCGAGGCCGAGCTCAGCCGGATCACGGGTGCGCAGGCGCCCTCCGGTGTCCCGGTCGTCGTCACCGCCGCGCCCAAGGAGCGCTCCGGCCGCGGTGGCGGCGGCGCGTTCATGGGGCGCGGCACCCGGCGCGGCGGCGGGGCCCCGGCCCGGCGCGGCCGCCCCGGAGTGCCGACGCCCGAGGAGCGGGCGGCCGCGGCGCAGCGCCGGAAGAACCGCGCGGCGTGAACCCTCGGGGCCCGGTGTCCGCCAGCGGTTGACGTTCCGTAACCGATCCGGTGCTTCAGGTGAGCCCTACAATCGGCGCCATGAAGAGCAAGCTGACCGCGTTAGGAGTGACGGTGGTGGCGGCCGTGCTGCCCGCCACCGCCGCCGTGACCGCCGCCCACGCCGACGAGACGCACACCGACTCCCACAACGGCCCGCAGGTGGCGCTGATCGCGACGGGCCAGATCGACGATCCGCTGGAGGACGTCCTGGAGCATGTCGCGGTGCTCGGCCGGACCGTCGTGGTGGATCACTGAACCCTCCCCGCCTTCCCGCCTCCCGGCCGTCCGGTGTGTCTCAGGACGCCCGGGCGGCCGGTGGCTTCTGCCGGGCCCACGCCATGCGCGGCTCCAGCAGCGGGCGCAGCAGCCGCCGGACCGGGGGTGTGCAGAGCAGGGTGATGACGGCGATCGCGCCCAGGGTGACGGTGACCGTGCCCAGCGTGGTGCCGAAGAACGGGTCGTCGTAGAAGCCGCCGTACTTCAGGCCCCGGACGACGAAGCCGTGGAGCAGATACCCGTACAGCGTGCAGGTGCCGAGCGCGGTCATCCAGCTCTTGCCCTTGGGCACCCAGGCGAGGAAGCAGGCGCCCAGCACGATCGCGGCCACGAACAGCAGCACGGTGACGGTCGGTCCGGTCCACTCGGCCATGTCCAGCCGGTCGGTGCTGCTCTTGCGGTAGAACCACCCGGTGGACGTCCGGGGCACCAGCCAGTACGCCACGAGCAGCCCGACGGCGAACACCGGCACCGACACGATCCGCACCCAGGTGGAGCGCAGCAGCCGGAAGTGTTCCGGGCGCAGCCGCAGGCCGAGCACGTAGAACGGCAGGAACTGGAGGATGCGCTGGATCTGGAGGGACCCGTCGGCGGCCGGCGACAGCGTCGCGAGGGCGGCGATCACGAGGGAGACCAGCACCGGGAAACGCACGGCCTGCCAGAGGGGGGTGGACAGCCGCCAGAGGAAGAGGGCGGGCAGGAACCACAGCAGCCAGTAGGGCGACAACGGGGAGAGGGCGTAGTCCGGCTTGTCGGCCACCCGCTCGAAGAGCGTGTAGAGCACCTCGAACAGGACGTAGGGCGCCAGGAGGCTGGTGACCAGCTTCCACACCCGGTCCGGCCGCAGCTCGAAGTTCCGCGAGAAGTAGCCCGCTATGAGGATGAACACGGGCATGTGGAACGTGTAGACGAAGGTGTACGCCGTTTCCACGAGCCGGCCCGACGGCAGCGGCTCCCACGCGTGTCCGATCGCGACCAGCACGATCGCCAGGTACTTCGCGTTGTCGAAGAAGTGGTCCCGGCCGTCGGAAGGCGGCTTTCCGGTCTCCGGGGCGCCGGCAGCGGCGCTGGGACGCGACTGCTCGGAGGTGGTGAGGGGCAGCTGAGGCATCCTGACACCCTAGAGCGCGGAGGGGTTCCCTCCATCCACTGTGTCCCGCATCACCGGTCCCCGGCGGCGCCCGCACCCGGATCCCGTCACCCGGCCCGCTCGGGCGGAGGGTGGGCGCTGCCCTCGGCGTCCAGGTGCGGCAGGATCCGGTCCAGCGGGCCGGGGATCCACCACGCGGCCCGGCCGAGCAGGGTCATCACCGCCGGGACCAGCAGCAGCCGTACGACGGTGGCGTCGATGAGCACGCTGGCGGCGAGCCCCAGGCCCAGCATCTTCACCACGATGTTGTCGCTGATGACGAACGCGGCGAAGACACTCACCATGATCAGCGCCGCGCAGGTGATGACCCGGGCGGTGATCTCCAGCGCGTGCGCCACGCTCGCGCGCGGGTCCCCGGTGCGCACCCACGCCTCGTGGATGCGGGAGAGCAGGAAGATCTCGTAGTCCATGCTCAGCCCGAAGACGATCGCGAACATCATCATCGGCACGTAGCTCTCGATCGGGACCTCGCCCGACACCCCCAGCGCCGGCCCGCCCCAGCCCCACTGGAAGACCGCGACCACGACGCCGTACGAGGCGGCGATCGACAGCACGTTGAGCACGGCGGCCTTCACCGCGACGAGCAGGCCCCGGAAGACGGCCAGGATCACCAGGAACGCCAGGCCCACGACGACGGCGATGATCAGCGGCAGCCTGCTGGAGACGATGTCCAGGAAGTCGACCTGGGCGGCGGTCGTACCGGTGACGTACGTGCTCGCGTCGTAGCCGGAGACGGCCTGCGGCAGGACGTCGTCGGTGAGCCGGTTCGTCAGGGAGGTCGTCCGCCCGTCCTGCGGGGCGGCCACCGAGTAGGCGGTGGCGGTCAGCACGTCGCCGTCCGACGTGGCGGTCAGCGGGGTGATCACCTCGGCGTCGCGCACCCCGGTCAGCGCCTTCTGTGCCTGGTCGGCGAGGGCGGAACGGTCGCCGGATGACACCTTGCTCTGGTCGATGACCAGGGTCAGCGGGCCGTTGGAGCCGGGCCCGAAGGCGCTCGACATCAGGTCGTAGGCGCGCCGGTCCGTGAACGACTTCGGGTCGGCGCCGTCGCCGATGTGACCGAGCTGGATGAAGAGGAGCGGGAAGGACAGGACGGCCAGCACCACCACCCCGCCGGCCAGGAACCACCAGGGCCGCCGCTCCACCCGCTGCGCGTACCGGTGCCAGCCGCCGGGCTCCGCGCCCTCGGGCGCCGGTACGGTCTCGGCCACCGGTCTCCGTACCCGTACGCGGTCGATGCGGCGGCCGAGCAGACCGAGGACCGCCGGTACGAGGGTGAGGGCGCCCGCCACGGCGGTGACGACGGTGACCGCCGCGGCCAGGCCCAGCTTGCCGATGAACCCGATCCCGGAGACCCACAGGCCCGACAGCGCGATGATCACCGTGCAGCCGGAGAGCAGCACGGCGTGCCCGCTGGTGGCGGCGGCGTTCCCGGCGGCGGTCACCGGGTCCTGGCCGTCGACGAGGTTCTGCCGGTGCCGGGTGACCAGGAAGAGGGCGTAGTCGATGCCGACGCCGATGCCGATCATCGTGGCGAGCGTCGGGGAGACGGTCGCGAAGGTCGCGGCGGCGGCCAGCAGCCCCAGCAGCGCCAGCCCGCACAGGGCGCAGATCAGCGCGGTGACCAGCGGCAGCACGGCGGCCAGCAGACTTGCCGAAGCCGATCAGCAGGACCACGATCGCCACCCCGAAGCCGATCGCCTCGCTGGTGCGGTCGCTCGGTTCGGGCCGGGCCAGTTCCCCGAGCGAACCGCCGTACTCCACCGTCACCCCGGCCGACCGCAGCGGCTGCACCGCCTCGTCGACCCCGTCCAGGTAGGACGGGTCGAGGGTGGAGGGCTGCACGCTGAACCGGACGGTGATGTAGGCGGTCTTCTGGTCGGTGGAGAGCGGTCCGGTGTTCGGGTCGGGCGGCGGGGGCGGGGCGGAGCCGGACGACGGCAGCGGGCTCTGCGCCGAGAGCACGTCCGGGAGCTTCTGGAGGTCGGTGACGGCGGTGGCCACCTGGTCCGAGACGGAGGTGAGCGGCTTGTCCGGGTCGTGCAGGACGACCTGTGCGCTGTAGCCGCCCGCCTGCGGGGCGTGTGCCTTCAGCACGTCCAGTCCGTCCTGGGACTGGGTGCCGGGCAGCGAGAAGTCGTCGGAGTAGTCGCCGCCGTAGGCGTGCTGGAGGACCTGGAGCCCGGCGAGCGCGGCCACCCACAGGACGAGGACGGTCACGAAGTGCCGGGCGCACCATTCGCCCGTGTTGCGCAGCGCACCCCGGCGGCGCGGGGCGGTATCCGTCCCCGTGCGGGCCTGTGACGACGGCATGCGGTCGCTCCTGCCTCCCGCCCCGTTCGCGGACCGTGCTCCCGGCAGGATGCCTTCGAGGGGTCGCGGACTTCGCATTCAACGGCCCCGGCCGCCGCCCGGCACGCCGGTGCGGGGGAACGGGTGACGGGAGCCGGGAACGGGCGGTCCGGCCGAGAGTGTCATAGCGGATGATTTCGGGGCGTTCCTTGCTATACACGAGCGATGGAGTACCCGGGCACCCTTGTTCTGATCATGGCCCTGGCGGTTCTCGCCCCGCTGCTCGGTTACGCGACCGGGCGGTGGCTGCCGGTCCCCGTCGTCATCTTCGAGATCGTGCTCGGGATCCTGGTCGGGCCCGACGTGCTCGGCTGGGCCCACCACGACCAGGTCATCGACACCCTGTCCGACCTCGGGCTCTCGATGCTGATCTTCCTGGCGGGGTACGAGATCCGGTTCGCCGAGGTCCGCGGCGACACGTTGCGCCGGGCCGGCGGGGCCTGGGTGCTGTCGTTCGCCGCCGGGCTCGGTGTCGCCCTGCTGCTGAGCGGCGCGGACCTGGCGAAGAGCCTGGTCATCGGCACCGCGCTGACCAGCACCGCGCTGGGAGCCGTGCTGCCGATCCTGCGGGACTCGGGGCGTCTTGAGGGGCGGTTCGGCTCGGTGGTGATGGCGTTCGGGTCGGTCGGGGAGTTCGGGCCGATCATCGCGATGGCTCTGCTGTTCAGCGGGCGCAGCCCGGGGGCGGCGAGCGTGGTGCTGGCCGTGTTCGCGGTCGTCACGGCGGGCGCGGTGTTCTGGGCGTTGCGGCCCAGGCCGCCGTGGTTCGCGCACATCGTCGCCGCGACCCTGCACTCCAGCGGCCAGTTCGCCGTGCGCTTCGTGATGTTCCTGCTGGCCGGCATGCTGGGGCTCGCCCATGTCTTCGGCCTGGACACGCTGCTCGGCGCGTTCGCGGCGGGGATGCTGACCCGGCTCGTCCTCCAGGGGTCGGTGCCCGAGCGCAGCGACGCGATCCTGGAGAGGGTCGAGGCGATGGGCTTCGGCTTCCTCGTGCCGTTCTTCTACATCGTCACGGGCATCGACTTCGACCTCGCGGCGCTCCTGGACGACGGCCGCCCGCTGGTGCTCCTGCCGGTCTTCCTGCTGCTGTTCCTGCTGGTGCGCGGGGTTCCGGCGTATCTGCTGGCCCCGCGTGACCTGAGCGGGCGCGCCCCGCGGGCCGCGCTCGGGCTCTTCTCGTCCACGTGTCTGCCGCTGGTGGTCGCGATCACCGCGATCGGCCTGGACGACGGGGTGATCGGAGCGGGGGAGGCCGCGGCCCTGGTCGCCGCCGCGATGGTGTCGGTGCTGGTGTTCCCGCTCCTGGCGTTCCGGCTGCTGCGCGGCGAGGAGGGCGGGGACGGGGGCAGGGCCGTGCCGGGGCGGACGGCGGAGAGCGGGGAGGCGTGGTGACCCGCTCGCCTGTGCCTGCGGCTGCTCCGGGCCCGTAGGGCTGTCTACGGCTGCGGCTGCTCCGGGCCCGGCCGTCTACGCTGCGGCTGCTCCGGGCCCCGTACGGCCGTCTACGGCTGCTGCTCCGGGCCCTCCTCCGTCGGGACGCACAGCACCGGGACCGTCGACATGTGCAGCAGCTTGTGCGGGGTCGAGCCCAGCAGGGCCCCGCGCATCGGGCTCTCGCCCCAGGTGCCGACCACGATGACCCGGGCCCCGTGCCGTTCGGCGGCGTCCAGCAGGGCCTGGGCGGGCTTCTCGTCCAGTACCTCGACCGAGGCGGGTACGCCCGCCTCCTCGGCGGAGGTGAGCGCGTGTTCCAGGCCGGTGCGCCCGGCCTGCCGGATCGCGTCGTAGTGGCTGCGGTACTCCGCGCCGTCACGCAGCCCGGGAGCGGCGGCCCCGTAGACCATCACCAGCTCCTCCCCGTACGCGGCCGCCACCTCGATGGCGATGCGCAGGGCGCGGGCGGCGCCGGGGGACTCGTCGTAACCGAGGACGACCGACATCTCACGGCCCCTTTCCGGCACCGGAGTCACCGGGGCCGTCCGTCCGGGTGACCGTGGCGTGCACCAGGTCCGGGTCCGCGACCCCCGGCCGCTCCTGCCAGAACACCGCGTCGCGCAGCCGCCACACCACCATGAGGACCACGCCGACCAGGGCGATCACGATGCCGATGACGAGCGGCGGGCCGAGCCCGAACCAGGAGGTGCCGCTGTAGGAGTTGGCCGGGTCGGACATGTCGATGACCGAGCGCACCAGCAGCCAGGTCAGCAGTCCGGCGCCGACCACCGGGCCGAGCCCGATGAGCAGGAAGTTGCGCAGGCTCTCGGTGAGATGGCGCCGGTAGTAGACGGCGCAGGCCACCCCGGTGAGCGCGTAGTAGAAGGCGATCAGCAGGGACAGCGCGGTCAGGGAGTCGAAGAGGGCGTCGGTGGAGATCTGGTTGACGATCAGATACCAGGCGATCGCGATCCCGGCGACCCACCACGTACTCACGTCCGGGGTACGGAACCGGGGGCTGATGTGCCCGAAGTGCTGCGGCAGCGCCTGCCGGCGGGCCATGGACAGGGCGGTCCGGGACGCCGGGATGATCGTCGTCTGGGTGGAGGCGATCGCGGAGGTGGCCACCGCCAGCAGCAGGATCCAGTCCCAGCCGCCCAGGACGTCCCCGGCGAGCTGGGCGAAGATGAACTCCTCCTCGCCCGCGTTCTCCGCCAGGAACGCCGTACCCGCGAAGGCGACGACCGCGATGGCGACCGACAGGTAGGTCACCAGGAGCACGACGGTGGACCACAGGCCCGCCCTGCCGGGGGCGCTGGCCGAGTCCTCGGTCTCCTCGGTGAGGTTGACCGCGGACTCCCAGCCCCAGTAGATGAACACCCCGAGCAGCAGCCCGCCGGTCAGCGCGGCACCGCCCGCGCCGAACGGGTCGAGCCAGCCGAAGGACGGCTCGATCGAGTCGAAGCCGGTCGTGCCCGCGTACACCCGGTAGAGCGCCACCGCGACGAAGACCAGCAGGAAGGCGATCTGGAGGAGGATCAGCACGTTCTGCACCTTGGCGGAGAGCTCGGTGCCGATGACGCAGAGCCCGGTCATCACGATGATCAGCAGCACGGTGAGGAACTGGCGCGCGAAGTCGTTCTCGACCCAGCCGTCCAGACCCACCGCCAGCAGGGTGAAGCTCACCGCCACATCGGCCAGCGAGCCCACCACCAGGACACCGGTCATGGTGATGGCCCAGCCGCCCAGCCAGCCCGCCCACGGGCCCATCGCCCGGGTCACCCAGGAGAACGTCGTACCGCAGTCCTGGTCGACCTTGTTCAGGTAGTAGAACGCCGAGGCGATCAGCAGCATCGGCACGAACGAGGCGAACATGACGCCCGGGGCGTAGATCCCCACCAGGGCGACGATCGGGCCGATGACGGCGGCCAGCGAGTACGCCGGAGAGGTCGCGTTCAGACCGATGACAAGGGCGTCGACGAACCCGATCGCGTTCGGCTTGAGGCCGACATCCGGTTCGTCCCGCACACGGTCGTGGGCCATGGTTCCTCGCTCCGCCGGGCACCGCCGCCGGGAGCGGGCGATGATCCGGATCTCATCGTAAGAAGACCCGGCGAAAGCCGCATTCCGGGCGGTGCGTCCGGGCTGCGGGGAGGGCCCGGGGAGGTCCGGCCGAACGTCACCCGAACGGCCCGCTCCTCTGCGAACCCCGAGGCCGGGGCGCAGGCTGGAGTCCATGTGGTCCCGCCGACTCGTCCTGGGCGTTCTGCTCCTGCCCCTGGCCCTCCTGGTGCTCGGGGACGGTCCGGTGTTCCGCGCGCCGGGGGCGGAGCTGGCCACCGGGCCCCGCCCGCCGCGCGGCCTCCCGCAGCCGGCCATGGTCAGCCGCCGGGACTGGCACGCGGACGAGAAGCTGGTCCGGGAGGGGCCGCACTACACGGGCGCGGCCCGGGCGGTCTTCATCCACCACACCGGCAATCCCAACGACTACGACTGCGCGGACGCCCCCGAGCTGATCCGGGCCGTCCAGCGCGACCACATCCGGCAGGACGGCTGGGACGACATCGGCTACAACTTCCTCGTCGACCGCTGCGGCACCATCTACGAGGGCCGGGCCGGCGGCGTCGGCCGCTCGGTGCTGGGCGCGCACACCAAGGGGTTCAACGCCGACACGGTCGGCATCGCGGCGATCGGGAACTTCGGCCCGGGGGCGGAGGTGCCGAAGCCGATGCTGGACGCGCTGGTGCGGCTCGCCGCCTGGAAGCTGCGGCCCGGGGCGGATCCGCTGGGCAGCGTAGACCTGGTCTCGACGAACGACGAGAGCCGCTTCGACGAGGGGCAGGTGGCCCGGCTGCACGTCATCTCCGGCCACCGCGACAGCTTCGAGACCCGCTGCCCCGGCGACGCGCTCTACGCGCTGCTGCCCGAACTGCGGGAGCGCGCCGCGAAGCTGCGCGCCACCGTCCCCGGCCACTCGGCGGCGGCCCGGCTGCGCCCGTCCTTCTGAGCCCTGTCCTTCCGAGCCGGGCGCCGCGAGGGGCTACCGGGCGACGAACTGCGTGAGTATCGCCTGCACCTCGTAGATGTCGACGCCCTTGGTGAACGTCTTCTGGAGCGGGGTCGGGTTCCCCGAGATCCAGATCTTCAGCTCGGCGTCGAGGTCGAACGTCCCGGCCGTCTCGACCGCGAAGTGCGTGATGCTGCGGTACGGCACGGAGTGGTACTCGGTCTTCTTGCCGGTGATGCCCTGCTTGTCGACCAGGATCAGCCGCCGGTCCGTGAACAGGATCGTGTCGCGGATCAGCAGGAACGCGGCGTGCACCTGCTCGCCCTGTCCGAGCAGCTTCGCGTAGTCCTGCTGGGCGGTGGCCGGGTTGATCGTGTGGGCGTTGCCGAACAGTGCCATGGGTCCCCGTTTCTCCGAATGTGCGTCAAGAGTCGTAAGAAGTACGTCCGCGGTGGTGTCTCCGGTTCCCGCGGCCGGCCTGCCGACACCTCCCGACGCCCTTCCCGCTACAGCGGTACGACCGTCGCCTCCGTCGCCTTCACGCTGGTCCAGACGGCGCTTCCGTCGGCGATGCCCAGTTCGGCCGCGGCCCCCGGGGTGATCTCCGCGACCAGGTCCGGGGCCTCGGCGGAGGTGATCAGCAGCCGCAGCCGGCTGCCGGCCGAGGTGATCTCGCGGACCGTGCCCGGCCAGACGTTGCGCGGCGATCCGGTGGGCCGCTCCCGGTGTACGGAGACGGCTTCCGGCGCGATGACCGCGAGGGCGTCCGTGCCCGACGGGAGGGGCTCGGCGACCACGAGCCGGCCGCCGCCCTCCAGGGCGAGCCCGTCGGCGGTGGCGGTGCCGGGCCAGGCGTTGCGGCCCAGCATCCGGGCCACCCAGGGCGAGCGCGGGTGCCGGGTGACCTCGGCGGGCGGCTCGTCCTGGAGGGCCCGGCCGTCCTCCAGCACCAGGACCCGGTCGGCCAGCGAGACCGCCTCGACCGGATCGTGGGTGACGATCAGGCAGACCCCGCCGAACTCCGCGAGGTGCCCGCGCAGGGTGTGCCGGACCCGGGCCCGGGTGGTCTGGTCGAGGGCGGCGAGCGGTTCGTCCAGCAGCAGCAGGCGCGGGCGGGCGGCGAGCGCGCGGGCCAGGGCGACCCGCTGGGCCTGGCCGCCGGAGAGCTGGGCGGGCCTGCGGTGGGCGAGGTGGCCCACCCCGAGCCGGTCCAGCCAGCCCTGGGCCTCGCGGCGGGCCTCGGCGCGCGGCACGCCGTGGGCGCGGAGCCCGTACGCCGTGTTGGTGAGGGCGCTCAGGTGCGGGAAGAGGGCGCCGTCCTGGGGGACCCAGGCCACGCCCCGGCGGTGCGGGGGGAGGCCGGTGACGTCGTCGTCGCCGAGGCGGAGTTCGGCGCGGGCGCGGGGGGTGAGGCCGAGGAGGGCCCGCAGGAGCGTCGTCTTGCCCGCGCCGTTCGGGCCGACCACCGCGATGGTGGTGCCGGGGCCGGCGTCCAGGGTGAGGCGGGTGAAGCCGGTGACGTCGGCGTGGAGCGGCCAGGGTTCGGGGACGGACGTGTGCGGGAGGCCCGGGGGCGGTTCGGGGAGCGGGGCCGTCGCGGCCGGGTCCTCCGGGCGGGCCGCCGCACGGCTCGCGGGGTCCCGGTGGTCGCCCGGGGTGCCGGTCCAGCGGCCCCGCAGCGCGACGAGCACGATCATCGCGATGGCCAGGAGCAGCAGCGACACGGAGGTGGCGGCCTCCGGCGAGTCCTGGAGCAGCAGATAGACCTGGAGCGGGAGGGTCTGCGTGGTGCCGGGGAGGTTCCCGGCGAAGGTGATGGTCGCGCCGAACTCGCCGAGCGCCCGCGCCCAGGTCAGTGCGGCCCCGGCGATCAGCCCGGGGGCGACCATCGGCAGCGTCACGGTGAGGAACACCCGGATCGGGGACGCCCCCAGGGACGCGGCGGTCTCCTCGTACCGGGGACGCAGTCCGCCGAGCGCGCCCTCCAGCGAGATGACCAGGAACGGCATCGCGACGAACGTCGCCGCGAGCACGGCCCCCGAGGTGTGGAAGGGGAGCGTGATGCCGAAGGTGTCCTCCAGCCAGGGGCCGAGCAGCCCGCGCCGCCCGAAGGCCAGCAGCAGGGCGACGCCGCCGACCGTGGGCGGCAGCACCATCGGCAGCAGCACCAGCGAGCGGACGAACGCCTTGCCGGGGAACGGGACCCGGGCCAGCAGCCAGGCCAGCGGCACCCCGAACAGCAGCGAGAGTCCCAGCGACCAGAGCGAGACGAGCAGCGAGAGCCGCAACGCCTCGGTGGTGGCCTCGGCGGTGAGGTGGTCGCCCAGCTCGCCCCAGGAGGTGCGGGCCAGGATCCCGACGAGCGGCAGCATCAGGAAGGCCACGGCCAGCAGCGCGGGCACCGTCAGCAGGAGCGGGGCGCGGGCCCCGGGTGTACGGCGGCGGACCGGGCGTTTCATCGGTGACCTCGTCGTCCTGGAAGTGCGGTGCCCGGCGGGCCCGTCGGACGGTACGGGCCCGCCGGGAGCGGTGTGAGCGGTTACGGCTGCTGGAAGCCCGCGGCCTGGAAGATCTTCTGCGCCTCGGGCGTGGAGAGCCAGGCGACGAACGCGGCGGCCGCCTCGCTGTGCTTGGACGCCTTCAGTGTGGCGGCCGGGTAGGAGGCGATGGCGTTCTCCGCGTCCGGGATCTCGATCGCGTCGACCTTGTCGGTGGCGGTCGAGGCGTCGGTCCTGTAGACGAGCCCGGCGTCCGCCTCGCCCAGCTCGACCTTGCTGAGGACCGCGCGGACGTTGGGCTCCTCGGAGACCGGCTTCACCTCGATCTTCTGCGCGTCGAGGATCTGCCGGCTGTAGCGGCCCACCGGCACCTCGGGGGCGGCCAGGACGACCTTCAGCTTCGGGTCGGCGAGGTCCTTGAGGTTCCCGACCTTCTCCGGGTTGCCCTCGCCCGTGGCGATGACCAGGCGGTTCTTGGCGATGACGGTGGGCTTGCCGGTGTCGCCGGAGAGTCCGTCCATCGTCCTGGTGTCGGCGGTGACCACGGCGTCGGCGGGGGCGCCCTGTTTGACCTGGGCGGCCAGCTCCTGGGAGCCCGCGAAGGAGAACGTCACCTCGGTGCCGGGGTTCTTCGCCTCGTACGCGGCCCCCGCCTCCTCGAAGACGTCCGTCAGGGAGGACGCGGCCAGCACGGTCAGATCGGCCTGCGGGGCGCCGGACGCGGTCCCCGAGTCGCCGGACGTGCCCTTGTCCTTCGCGGTGCCGGAGTCGTCGTTGCCGCAGGCGGCGAGCGGCACGAGGAGCGCGGCGGTCAGGGCGGCGGCGGCCGCGCGGCGGCGGGTGAGCAGGAGGGACATGAGGGTGCGGCTCCTTGGAAGCGTGGGCGTGAGGCCATGGGGCGTGGGCGTACGCGCGGATGCGGTCCGGGAGTACGGGGCGGGCTCAGGTGCGGTCGATGTGCACGCTGGTCGACTTCACGCGGGCGGTCGCCTGCATGCCGACCTCCAGGCCCAGCTCCTCCACCGCTTCCCGGGTCAGGAGCGAGACGAGCCGGTGCGGCCCGGCCTGGATCTCGACCTGGGCCGCGACGTCGCCGAGTTTCACCGCGGTGACGATGCCGGGGAACGCGTTGCGGGCCGAGGTGTAGGGGGCCTCGTCCTCGCCGCCCGCGCTCTGGCCGACCTCGATCGAGAAGGCGGCCAGCGCGCGGCCGTCGATGAGACGGCGGCCGGCCTCGTCGCGATGGGTCGCGACCCGGCCGGCGTCCGCCCAGCGGCGGGCGGTGTCGGGGCTGACCCCGAGAAGTCGTGCTGCCTGACCGATTGTGTAGGACTGCATGTGCGACACGCTAGGCCAATCAGGGTGGCATGTGCCATTCTCTGGACGATGTTCCATCGCAGATGCGAGGGGCGTTGGAGGAATCCACGAGGCCGGCGGCGGGGTGCGCGGGCAGTCGGACGGGCCGCGCCCGTTCTCCGGTGCGCGGCCCGTCGGGGGTGATGAGCCCGGGTCAGGTCACCGGACTCATCTCGGGCATCTCGCCCTTGGTGGTGGTCACGTCGATCACGGAGAACGCGGCGCCCTGCGGGTCGCCGAGCACCGCGAACCGGCCGAACGGGCTGTCCATCGGCCCGAAGTGCAGCACTCCGCCGCGCTCGGTCGCCCTCGCCACCGCCGCGTCGCAGTCCGGGACGGCGAAGTACACGTTGAGGTACGACGGCACCTCGGGCGGGAAGTCGCTGTCCATCACCATCCGGCCGAGCACCGGCTGCGCCTGGACCTGGAAGACGGCGAAGTCCATCGACGCCTCGTCCATCTTCTGCTCCGTGTACGGGAAGACCGCCGGGTAGAACGCGTCCACCGCCTTCGCGTCCCGGGTGAACACCTCGGACCAGCAGTACCCGCCGGGTGCGCCCATCTCCGTCTCGAACCCCTCATGGGTGTTGCCCTGCCAGATGCCGAACACGGCTCCGCCGGGGTCGCGGGCCAGCGCCATCGTGCCGAACACGCCGACCTCCATCGGCTCCACCAGCACCTCGCCGCCGTTCTCGCGGACCTTCGCGACGGTCGCCGCGGTGTCCTGCGAGGCGAGGTAGAGGCACCAGGACGAGGGGTTTCCCTCCTCGCCCGGCATGGGCGGCGAGACGGCGGCGGCGGCCTTGCCGTTCGCGTACGCCTGTGTGTAGTGGCCGAACTCCGCCAGGCTCTCGCCGAACGTCCAGCCGAGCACGTCCGCGTAGAAGCTCTTCGCGCCCTCGACGTCGGCGAACATGGCGTCCGCCCAGCACGGGGTGCCCTCGGGTTGTACAGCCATGGCGCGCCGGTCCTTCCCTGAAGTCCCCGAACTCTGCCGTACGGCCAACGCTAGTCACCCGGGGGCCGGTCCGCGCGTCGGGCGGCCCGGAGAGGACCGGCCGGGAGCGTCAGTGGCGTGAGCGGTGCCGGGCGCGCCACTCCCGGGCGGCGGCGTACTCCAGGCAGTCGGGGTTCTCGCAGGGGCCCGCGCGCCACACCGGGACGAAGATCCCCAGGGACTTGTGGCGGTGGATCTCGGAGGAGACGGGCTGTTTGCAGGTGGGGCACATGAAAGCGGCCCGCTGATGAAGGTCACGCTTTTTGCTGTCCATTTACTCACGATAGGCCCGGCAGGGGATTTGGGAAAGTCTTTCCCTTTGCTTTGCCTCTGCCTTACTTGTCGGTATGCGTGCCGGAGGCCTCTCCACCGTCCTGGTCCTGCGGCGGCCGGCGCATGCTCAGGGTCACCGACACCGCCAGGATGACGACGATCACCGCGAGGCTCACCGGCGACGGAATCTCCGGGATCGAGGTGCTGATCATCTTGTGGCAGGCCTGGAGGACGAGCTTGACCGCGATGAAGGCGAGGATGATCGCCAGCCCGTGGCTCAGGTAGTGGAACCGGTCGAGCAGCCCCGCCAGCAGGAAGTACAGGGCCCGCAGCCCCAGGATCGCGAACGCGTTGCTGGTGTAGACGATGAACAGGTCGTCGCTGACCGCGAGCACCGCGGGCACGCTGTCGACCGCGAAGATGAGGTCGGCCGCCTCGATCGCGGCGACCACCGCGAGCAGCGGCGTCGCGATGCGCCGCCCCTCCTTGCGGACGACGAAATGCGTGCCGGAATACTCGTCCTGGACCGGCATGATCTTCCGCAGCAGCCGTACCGCGAAGCTCTTGCCCGGGTCGAAATTCTCCTCCTGGCCGCTGAGGATTTTGTAGCTGCTGTAGAAAAGGACCGCGGCGAAGAGGAACAGGACGAACGTGAAGCGGTTCACCACCGCGACACCGGCGGTCAGGAAGAGCGCCCGGAACACCAGGGCGCCGATGACCCCGTAGAAGAGCACCCGGTGCTGATACTCCCGGGGCACCTTGAAATACGCGAAGATCAGCGCGAAGACGAAGAGGTTGTCGACCGAGAGGCTCTTCTCCAGCAGCCACGCGGTCGTGTACTCCGTTCCGGCGGTCGTCCCGAGCGTCAGGAAGACGACCCCGCCGAAGACCAGCGCGAGACCCACCCACAGGGCGCTCCACAGCCCGGCCTCCTTGAAGCCGATGACATGCGCCTTGCGGTGCGCCAGGAGGTCGACCGTCAGGGAGACGACGACGGTCACGCCGAACACGATCCACAGCCACACCGGTACGTCCACGCCGGAGACCTCCCACTCGGGTTTTTACGAGTGTGACCCGCTCGTCCCGTTGCCGCCCGCCGGGGAGCGCCGGGTGGCGGCCGCGACCGAGGCCATCAGCTCCGCGTCGAGGAACGAGGGATCGGCCAGCCGGGTGGCGGCGGCGTAGGAGTTCAGCAGCGCCTTGGTCACCCGCAGCGCGGCCTCCGGGCGGCGGACCACCGGCTTCGCCCAGGCGGCGACCGCGTCGTCCAGCTCCGCCTCGGGCACCACCCGCTGGAGCACGGACAGCTCGCGGGCCTCGGCGGCGCCGAAGGCCCGGCCGGTCAGGATCAGCTCGCGGACCCGGGCCGCGCCCACCTCGTGGATCAGCCGGGGCAGCAGCCCGCCCCAGGCGGTGGGCAGCCCGAGCGCCAGCTCCGGCAGCCGGAAGGAGGCGTTCTCCGCGCCGACCCGCAGATCGCAGGCGAGGGCCAGCGCGAACCCCGCGCCGACCGCCTTGCCCTGCACCCGGGCGATGGTCACCGCCCGGCCGCCGGAGAGCGCCTCGCAGACCCGGCGGGCCTTCTCCCCGGCGACCCGGATGCCCCGGCCCGTCGGGTCCTCCTCCAGCCACTGGCCGAACTCGGTGCGGTCCCCGCCCAGGCAGAAGTCGTCCCCGGCCGCGCCGAGCACCAGCACCCGTACCTCCGGGTCCGGGACGGCGACGATGTCCAGCAGCTCGTCGAGCATCGCCTCGGTCACCGCGTTCCCGCTCGCGGGCGCGTTCAGCTCCACGTGCAGGACGGCGCCCTCGCGCCGGGTGCGTACCGTCGTGGAGCGGTCGTTCGAGGTCAGGAAGTCGGGCAGCGAGAGCTTCACAGCGCCACGCCCAGCGAGGTGATCCGGCGGAAGACCATCCGGGGGGCGTACTGCGGCGGCGTGACCGTCCGCAGGGTGGGGAAACGATCCAGCATCCGCGCCAGCAGGGTCCGCGCCTCCAGCTTGGCCAGCGCCGCGCCCAGGCAGTAGTGCACCCCGCCGCCGAAGGTGAGGTGGCTGCCGCCGCGCAGGATGTCGAAGCCGGCCGGATCCGGGTTCCGCCGCGGATCGTGGTTGGCCGCTCCGTACAGGACGTGGATCATGCTGTCCTTCTTGATGGGCACGCCGGCCAGGACGGTGTCCTCGGCGGCGATCCGGGTGTTGATGTGGATGGGCGGGTCGTAGCGCAGCACCTCGTCCACGGCCGCGTCGATGTGCTCCGGGTACTGCCGCAGCCAGGCCCAGCGGGTCGGCTCGGTCAGCAGGTGGACCATCGAGGTGAGCAGCGTCGCCGTGGTCTCCAGCGAGGCGATGGTGACGAACATGGTGAGCCGGTAGAGGATCTCGTCCGCCTTCTCCCGGTCCGGCTCCATCGCGTCCCAGGTGTGGATCCAGCCGGTGAGCACGTCGTGGCGGGGCTCGGCCCGGCGGCGGGCGACCAGCTCGGTGAAGTAGGCCCGCAGCGCCAGGGTCGCCTCGGCGGAGACGGCCAGCTGCGACTTGGCGGGCAGCAGTTCCTGGGCGAACACCTGGTTGTGGGTGATCTCCAGGATGTGCGGATAGTCCTCGGGCGGTATCCCCAGCCAGGAGCCCACCGTGCTGACCGGCAGCTGTTCGCTGACGGTGGAGACGAAGTCGGCCTCTCCCCAGCGGAGCTTCTCCGCCAGCTCGTCCAGCAGCCGGTCGGTGTCGCGCTCGACGTCGGGAGCGAGGCGTTCGATGGTGGAGCGGTCGAAGAGGTTGCCGAGCGAGCGGCGCTGGCAGGTGTGCTCGGGGGCGTTGAGCCGGGCGAGGGTGGTGGTCATCTCCCGGGTCGCGACCGCGTCCCACTGCTTGGAGTCGTCCTGCCGCTCCTGCCAGGCGAGGTCCGGGGCGAGCCAGTTACGGCCCCGGAGAACCTGGCTGCAGGTGTCGAACCCGGTGACGAAGTACCCGTTCCACGGAGCCCGGACGACGTCACCCATCGTCCGCAGCTCCGCGAGTATTCCGTACGGGTCGGCCTGGCCTTCGGGTGAGTTGAGTCTGCGGAGCAGACCGATGACCGCGCGCCGGCCGTCCGGGGTCCTGCCTGTACCACCAGTGATGCTCACGCAGAGTTCCTTGACCTAGGCCCGTGGTTACCGACCTGAACCTACCCCTCCGGATATCTGCGCCAAGCATCGATCTTTGTTGCCCCCGTCACATGCAATCGTCACGAATGCCCGTTCTCACCAGCGAATTGTCGGGCTGTGAGTCATACGCGGAACACGTCCAGGAACGAACTCCACCAGCCCTTCTGCTTCTTGGCCGGCTCCGGTGCGTGACGGGGTGTCACCGGCGTTGCGGTGGGGGCGTTCCGGTACGGGTCGGGAAGCTGGGCCGAGGTCTGGGCCGGCGGCTGCACCCCGGCCGACGCACGCCGCGCGGCCGTCGGCGTGAACCGTACGGGCAGCGCGATCAGGGCCCGGTGGAACGGGCCCGGACGCCAGGCCACCCCCGAGGCGGGCACGGCCAGCGAGAGGTCCGGGACGGTGTTGAGGATCTTCTCGATCGCGGTCAGCGCGATCAGCGTCGCGGGCGATTTGGCCGGGCACACGTGCGGGCCCGCGCCCCAGGCCAGATGGGCGCCCTTGCTGAGGGTCTGGCGGGCGTCGGTGAGCCCCGGGTCGCTGTTCGCGGCGGCGAAGCTGATCAGGACCGGGGTCTCCGCCTTCAGCACCACCCCGTCCAGCTCGATGTCCCGTACCGGGTAGTGCGTGGCGTAGTTGGCGATCGGCGGGTTGTTCCACAGGACGTCGTCCAGCGCGTCCTCGACGAGCATCCCCGAACCGCGCCGCTCGGGCGCGCCCGGCTGCTCCCCGGCCAGCATCAGCAGCAGCGCGTTGCCGATCAGATTGCGCTCCGGCTCCACGCCCGCGCCCATCAGCATCACCAACTGGTCCTTCAGCTCCTCGTCCCGCAGGCCCGCCGGGTGCTGGATGAGCCAGGAGGTGATGTCGTCGCCGGGCTGGCGGCGCTTGATGGAGACCAGCTCCATCAGGCACTCGGTCAGCTCGGCGTTGGCGCGCAGCACGTCCTCGCCGTCGAAGATCGCGGACATCGAGCGGGTCAGCCGGTCGCCGATGTCACCGGGGCAGCCGAAGAGCTGGTTGAACAGGAGCAGCGGCAGGAGCTTGGCGTACTCGTTGAGCAGGTCGGCGGTGCCGCGCTCGATGAACTGGTCGATCAGGTAGTCGGCGATCCGCTCGACGTCCCGGCTCAGCCGGCTGCTGTTGAGCCGGGCCAGCGACTCGGTGACCGCCTTGCGCAGCCGCAGGTGCTCCGCGCCGTCGGTGAACAGGCAGTTGGGCCGGTAGATCATCATCGGCAGCACCGGGCTGTCCATCGGGACGGCGCCCTCGCGCAGCGCGGCCCAGCGCCGCGAGTCCCGGGCGAACAGCGCCGGGTTCTGGAGGACCCGGAGCGCCGCCTCGTGCTGCACGATCAGCGTGGCGTCCACCCCGGGGGCCAGCTCGATGGGCGCGGCCGGGCCGTGGGTGCGGGCCGCCTCGTAGAAGCGGTGCGGATCGGCGGCGAACTCCGGTCCGTACAGCGACGTCTGCTGCTGGTGCATGGGGCACCCGGCGGGGGCGCTGTACGGGGTGGCTCCCGGCTGCGGATCCATGTCGGCTTCCTCGGTGTGATCGCGGGGCCGTCGGGGCCCCGGCTTCGTATACGTCTACGTCGTGGTGGGCGCCGGACCGGGTGGGCCTCGGGCCGTGTGCGCGTCAGGTCGCGTGCGTCAGGAGGTGGCGGACCAGGGTGATCAGGGCGTGCGCGGACGACTTCTGGTCCCGGGCGTCGCAGAAGACGACCGGGGTGTCCGGCAGCAGGTCGAGCGCCTCGCGCAGTTCGTCCTCGGCGTGCTGCGAGTGCGGGTCGAAGCTGTTGACGGCGACCGCGTACTCCAGCCCGTACGTCTCGACGAGGTCGATGACCGGGAACGTGTCGGCGAGCCGCGCCGGATCGACCAGGAGCAGCGCGCCCAGCGAACCGCGCGCCATGTCCTCCCACAGCTCCACGAACCGCTGCTGCCCCGGCGTGCCGAACAGGTAGAGCACCAGCTCGTCGCTGAGGGTGAGCCGCCCGAAGTCCAGGGCGACCGTCGTCGTCTTCTTGTCGGGCGCCCCGCGCAGGTCGTCGACCTGGGCCGCGGCCTGGGTCATCCGCTCCTCGGTACGCAGCGGCGTGATCTCGGACAGGGTGCCGATCAGCGTCGTCTTGCCCACCGCGAAGTGTCCGACGACGAGGATCTTCGCCGCGCGCTGGACCGCTTCCGGCACATAGATGCTCTCAGCCGAACCGGACTTGGAGTCCATGCAACACCTCTTCGAGGATCTTCCTGTCAACGAGCTGGGCCGGCGGCGGCGCCTTCCGGCGCAGCAGGTGTCCCTGCTGGTGTAAATCCTGGAGCAGGAGACGGGCCACCCCGACCGGCAGGCCGAGGTGGCCGGCGACCTCGGCCACCGAGAGGTAGCCGCCGGAGCACAGCTCCCAGATCGCCCTGACCTCGGGGCTCGGGTTCGGCGGCGGCTGGCTCTCGGGGGCGAGGGTGACCAGCGTGACGAGGGAGAGATCCTCCGCGTCGGGCAGCCCCCGCCCGCCGGTGATGACATAGGACCGGACGAACCCGCTGCTGACCTGCTGCTCCTCGCCCGGCGCCGTCATATCTCGCTGTCCGCAGTGCGGCGGGGCGGCGTGGTCATCGCCTTGCCCAGCGCGGTGACCTGCTGCTGCATCCGGAAGGACATCGCCTCCATGTCCACATCGGCGGCGGCGGTGGCGGCGAGGTAGGCGCCGGTGCCGGCGGCGATCAGGAAGATCCAGCCGTCCTCGTACTCCAGGAGCGTCTGCCGCCATCTGCCCGGGTCACGGGTGCCGATGAAGGGGGCGACGGCCCGGCTGAGGGACTGCATGGAGCTCATGGCCGCGGCGACGGTCTCCGCGTCGTCCCGGCCGATCTCGCTGGAGTTGGCGAGCAGCAGGCCGTCGGCGGACACCAGGATCGCGTGCCGGGCGCCGGGTACCTGGAGCAGGTCGTTGAGTACCCAGGACAGATCGGGGTTCACTGGAACTCGGGTCCTTCCGTCGTCGTCGTGTCGCGCCCGGACCGGGTGCCGCGCTGGAACGCGCCGAGCCGCGACGCGGTCTCCTCGTTGCTGCGCGCGGGTCCCGCATCGGCCGATGGCACCGCGGCGACCGGGCTCTTGCGACGACGCTTCGGCAGACCGCCGGCGGTGGTGGTGATCTGGGCCAGCGGCTGGGTGGCGGTGTCCGGCTGGGGGGCGGGCGGGAAGAGCGGGGTCGGCGCGGGGGCCGGGCTCGGGGCCTGCGCCTGGTGCTGGGGGTGAGGCAGGTCCTGGGACTGCGCGCGGGCCTGCCACTGGTCCGGCTGCCGGACCTGCGGCGCCGGGGGGAGCGCCGCTTCGGGCGTCTCGGCCGGCGCGGCGGCGGGCGGCGCCTCGGTGGTGAGCAGTTCGTCGGGGATGAGGACCACCGCGCGTACGCCTCCATAGGGGGAAACGGAGTCCACCGAGACCCGGAAGCCGTAGCGGGCGGCGAGCATCCCGGAGACGGCGAACCCGAACTGCGGCGGAATGCCGAGGCTGGAGACGCTGATCGCGGCCTGGGGGGAGAGGAGGGCCGCCGCGCGGTCCTTCTCCTCCTGGCCCATGCCGAGACCGGCGTCGTCGACGATGAGGCAGACGCCCGTCGGCACGGCCTGGATGTTGATCTCGACCGGGGTGCCGGGGGCGGAGTAGTTCGTGGCGTTGGCGAGCAGCTCGGCGAGGACCACGGCGACCGGTTCGACCGCGCGGCTGACGACGGAGAAGTTCACCTGGCCGTTGACCCGGACCCGGTCGAAGTGCCGGATACGGCCCTGGGCGCTGCGGGCCACGTCGAAGACGGAGGCCACGGTCTCGCGCCGGCCGAGCCAGCCGCCGCAGAGCACGGCGATGCCCTGGGCGCGCCGGCCGAACTGGCTGTTGGCGTGGTCCACGGCCATCAGGTCGGCGAGGATCCCGGGGTCGTCCCCGTACTTGCGCTGGGCCTTCTCGATCACGACCTGCTGCTCGTCGGCGAGGCCCTGGAGGGTACGGACGGCAGCCTTGAGGACGGCCTTGGTCTCCTCCTCGGCGTCCTTGCGGACCTCCGCGAGTTCGGCGGACTGCCGCTGGAGCAGAGTGTTGTGGACGACGTGGAGTTCGTCCCGCTGGTGGAGGAGGGCGTCGCGCTCCTGGCGCAGCTCGGCGTGGTTCCTGCGGAGCTTGACGTTGATCGCGCGAGCGCGCAGAACGGCACCCACGGCGACCAGGGCTACGACAACCAGCGCCCAGAGGACAGGGCCCTGTGCAAATGTCATGAGACTCACTTCAAGTGCCATGGCGGAAACGGCTTGACACCCCGTCAGGCGGCACGCAGCCAGGGCTCGTTCGCCACGGACCGTGCGCCGCTTCGGGAGGTGCCCCTCCGAAGGTGGGGCCGAGGAATCCATTCCTCCCGGAATGCCCCCATACGCCATCAGCCCACTGGAAGTAAGATGATCTTACCATCGGCCGCGCGACGAAATGTCAAGGCCGCCACGCCCGTTGCCACTTGACGCAGAATGTTCACGTTGCGGAGATGTGAGGGAGGGGCTCCCGAGGGCGTCCGTACGGCTTCCGAGGTCGCCGGCGTGACGGGCGGGGGCCGTCGGCGGACCCGGAGAGGTGCGGCCGTCGGCGGTCCCGGAGCCGCAGCCGTCGGCGGCCCCGGAAGGTCTGGAATTCAACATTCCGCTTCCCTTGGAGCGCTCCCCGCTCCTGCCGTACCCTTCGGTGATTCCTGATCGGCCGGGCGAGGGGGCGCATCGTGATTCGGGTTGCCGTCGTGGACGACGAGCAGCTGGTCCGGTCCGGGCTGAAATTGATCTTGGGGACGGCGCCGGACGTCGAGGTGGTCGCCTGCTGCGACGGGATCGACGCCGTCGATCGCGTACGGGAGCTGCGCCCCGATGTCCTGCTGCTGGACATCCGGATGCCCGAGGTCGACGGGCTGACCGTGCTGCGGCGGGTGGGTGCGCTGACGGCGCCGCCCGCCGTGGCGGTGCTGACCACCTTCGACGCGGGCCGGCACATCGACGACGCGCTGCGCTCGGGGGCGGCCGGTTTACTGATGAAGAACACGGCCCCGGAACAGCTCGTCCACGCGGTCCGGGTGCTGGCCGCCGGCGGCCGGATCCTGGCGCCCGAGGCGGTGGGCCCCGTGATCGAGGGCTATCTCGCCGCGGGCCGGGACAGCGGTGCGGCCGACCGCACCGGGAGCCTGACCGACCGCGAGGGCCAGGTGCTGGCCCTGGTGGGCGCGGGCCTGTCCAACCGGGAGATCGCCCGTGAGCTGCGGCTGTCCCACGGCACGGTCAAGGACCACGTCAGCTCGGTGCTGTCCAAGCTGGGCGGGGTCAACCGGGTCCAGGCGGCGGTGCTCGCGGACCGGGCGGGTCTGACCTGCGGGACGTTGTGATCCGGGCCGGCCGGTGGGGCGGGATGACGCACGTCCGCCGTACTCCTCCCACCTCCCGCCGGATGCGGGCGGTCGCCCGTGGCGCGGTGCCGGTCGGGATCGCCGTGGTCGACGGCCTCCTCGTCAACGGCTTCGGCGCCGGACCCGGCCTCTGGATCGCGCTCGCCGCGGCGGGCGCGCTGGTGCTGCGGCGGCGCTGCCCCGAGGTGGTGCTGCTCGTCGGCCTGCCCGGGATGTACGTCGGCCACCTGGCCTTCGCCCCGCTGATCGCGCTGTACTGCCTCGCCGACCGCCGCCGCAACGTGGTCGTCGGAGCCGTGGGGGCCGTCGCGGTCGCCCTGGCCCAGTTCCTGCCGTACCCGGTCACGGACCTGCCCGAGCTCGCGGTCGACCGGGAGACCCTGATCGTGGCGATGGACTCCTGCGTCCTGGCCGCCGGGGCGCTGGTCCTGGGGCGTACGGCCCGGGTGCGCCGCGAGCGGCAGCGGGAGCTGGCGGAGGGCCGGGAGCGCGAGCACCGGCTCCTCGCCGAGCGGACCCTGTCCAACGAACGGGCCTGGCTGGCCCGGGAGATGCACGACGTCGTCGCCCACCAGGTCAGCCTCATCAGCCTGCAGGCCGGGGCGCTCCAGGTCGGCGAACCCGACGCGGCCACCGTACGGTCGACCGCCGGGATCGTCCGCGAGCTCTCCGCGAAGACCCTCACCGAGCTCCAGCACATGGTGGGCGTCCTGCGCGCGGCCGGCGGCCCCGCGCCCGGCCTCGCCCCGCAGCCCCGGCTCACGGACCTGCCCGCCCTGGTCCGCGACTCCGGTCTGCGCGTCACCCTCGCCACCCCGGACACCCCCGGCCACTGGTCCCAGGCGGTGGAGCGGGCCGCCTACCGCACGGTCCAGGAAGCCCTCACCAACGTGACCAAGCACGCCCCCGGCGCCGAGGTGGACATACGGGTCCAGCCCCTGGAAGGCGGTCTGCGGGTCGACGTCCGCAACACCGCCGACGACGGCTCCACCGCCCCCCTCGACCTGCCCGGCGGCGGCCACGGCCTCATCGGTCTGCGCGAACGGGCCCTGCTGCTCGACGGCACCTTCGACGCCGGGCCCGAGCCGGACGGCGGATTCCGCATACAGGCGGTGTTTCCGTCCCGGCAGACTTTCTGAGGGTGTGTCGGCGGGCAGGGAAAGCGCCTTTCCGGTCCTTCTCCGGGAGGAGATCGAGGACCTCTGACCCCGCCGACCGGCGGGGGGTGACCCCGTCAATTGGCCGGATAATTCGGACCCGCCCGCCTTTAATGTATGGCTGCTTGCCGTCATTTCCCTGGGAAAGATAGGATCGCCGCGCGCCTTGACCAGCGCACGCCGTGCGGGGGCCGTCGTGACGGATCCGCCCTGCAGGCGGCCGTACGGGGGAAGTAGGGCAGAAATGGCAGATGACTGTATAGCCGTAGGGCTGATGGTCGCCAGATTGTCGTTGCGGCGGAGACTCACCAGACTCTTCGCCCATCGTGGATGGAACGCCGTCGCGTGCGAGGGGGCCGGGGGGCCTCTTTCGTCCGACGACCGGTCCCGGATCCCGTCCGGGATTTCTTCCGACGTCCTGGTCGTCGACATCGACCGGCTCGACGAGATACGGGACGCCGCGCCGGTCGTGGCGCTGACCTACGGCTCGGAGATAGCCCATCTCGGAGCGGTGAAGGCCGACGTCCGCGCGGTCGTGGACCGGGACGACCTCGACGAGGCCTTCCTGGAGGCCGTGCAGGAGGTCGCCGCCGGGCACGGGTGGATATCGCCCACGCTCGTCCGCCCGCTGCTGCGCGGGCAGCCGTCCGCACCGGCGGGGGCCGTCCGGCCGGCCGTCCCTCCCGCACAGCCGCACCGGCCGGGGCGGCCGCACGATCCGGCCCTGACGGCACGGGAGTACGAAGTGGTCTCCCTGGTGTCGAAGGGAATGAACAACAGCGAGATCGCCGGTGCCCTCTACATAGCGGAGAGCACCGTGAAGTTCCATATGTCGAACATTCTGCAGAAGACCGGATTCCGTAACCGCGGTCAGCTCGTGGCGCGTATGCCGGTGGCCGGCTGAACCGGCCGCACACAACATGAAGGAGACCGTCATGGGAAACGTCGTGGGGAAGAAGAAGGAAGCCCTTCGCTGGGCGCCGGTGGCCATTCTGCTGGTGCTCGCGCTGATCGCGCCGCTCTTCGGGGACAACCCGACCGGTGTGGTGATTCCGCTTCTGCTCGCCGTGATGCTCGCGGGTGTCAATGTCACGATGCAGAAGAGGGAGCGCTCGACCCGCGGCGCGGAGTGATCCGCGCGGGGGAATGACGACGCATGCCGGGGCCCGCCGCACCTGACCAGTGCGGCGGGCCCCGGCATTGGGTCGCTCATGGAGTGCCGGTCACGGAGTCCCGGTCATGGCGTTCTCGTCACGGGACCCCGTCACGCGACCTCGTACCGGGTGAAACGCACCGCGCCCACCACCCCGATCGCCACCGCGTAGAGGAACAGCACCAGGAAGCCGAGGCCCTGCGAACCGCCGTCCGCCTCCGCCGCGGCGGTCATGATCGTGCCGCCGCCCGCCAGGTCGCCCGCCCCGCCGGGCAGCAGGTTGCCCAGCTCCGCGTTGCCGAGCGAGGAGGCGAGGATCCGCAGGGTCGGCTCCAGGAACTGTGTCACCAGCAGGATGCCGACGATCGCCGCCACCTGGTTGCGCACCAGCGCGCCCACGCCGACGCCGATCGCGCCCCACAGCGTCAGCACCAGCACGCTGCCGCCCAGCGCGCCGAGCACCGTGCCGTCCGTGAGGTACGTCGGCTTCCCGTGCCCCGACAGCAGGGCCGCCGCCACCAGAGCGCCGGAGAGCACCGCCGACGCCCCGTAGACGAACGCCGTACCCAGCCCGACGAGGAGCTTGGCCCCGTAGACGCGGGCCCGGCGCGGCTCGGCCAGCAGCGTCGCGGAGATCGTGCGCGCGTGGTACTCCTGCGTCACCGTGATCACCCCGATGGCCAGCGGGAAGACGTACGCGAGCGCCACCGCCAGGTTGTACGCCGGTACGGCGTCGCCCGCGGTGCCGAAACTCAAGGGGCTGCGCGGGGCGTTGAGACCGCCGAAGACGATCAGCGCGGTGAAGCCGGCGCTGCACGCGACGACCGCGAGCAGCAGGATCCACCACAGCCGGGTCGTGGTCAGCTTCAGCATTTCGGACCGCAGGAGATCGGCCGTGGAGACCGCGCCGGGGGCGGTGGCGGGGCCCGCGCCGTTGCCGGCCCGCTCGACGACGCCCGTGCTCGTACCCGTGTCGCTGATACCCGTACCGCTCATGTCCGTGCCGCTCGTACCCGTGTCGCTGATACCCGTGCCGCTCATGTCCGTACTCCGTTCCCGGCCCGTGTCAGCCGCAGGAAGGCCGACTCCAGGCGCTCGCCCGGCTCCAGCAGACCGTCGAGAGGGCCGCTGCTCAGCAGCCGCCCGTGATGCATCAGCAGGACGTCGTCCACCGTCTGCTCCATCTCGCCGAGGAGATGGCTGGAGAGCAGCACCGTCCGCCCCGAGGCCGCGAAGTCCCGCAGGAACTCCCTCAGCCACAGCATCCCTTCGGGGTCCAGGCCGTTGGCCGGCTCGTCCAGGATCAGCAGCTCCGGATCGCCCAGCAGCGCCGAGGCCAGGGAGAGGCGCTGCTTCATCCCGGTCGAGTACCCGGCGACCGGGCGGTCCGCCGCCCCGGACAGGCCCACGTCCGCGAGCAGCCGTTCCACCCGCTCCGGTCCGCAGCCGGCGGCGGGGGCGTAGCAGCGCAGATGGCCCCGCCCCGTACGGCGGCCGACGAACGCCCCGCCGTCCAGGCCTACCCCTGTGCGCCGTGTGGGGGCGGCGAGTTCGGCGTACGGGCTGCCCCACAGCAGTGCGCTGCCGCCGGTCGGGCGGATCAGCCCGAGGATCATGCGCAGGGTCGTCGTCTTGCCCGCGCCGTTGGGGCCGAGGAAGCCGGTGACCCGGCCGGGCCGAACGTCGAAGGAGACTCCGTCGACGGCTCTCGTGCCCCGGAACTCCTTCCGGAGATCCCGGACCGAGATCACCTGCTGTCGATGTGCGTGCTGTTCGTCCCGCGTGGTTCGCGCGTCCTGTGCCATGCGTCGGCTCCTCCTTCTCCTACCGGACCGTCGTGAGGTCGACCTGGGAGCGGACCAGGTCCCGGTACGGGCCGGGTTCGCTGATCAGCTCCTCGTGGCGGCCGGTCTGGACGACCCGGCCGTGTTCCAGCACCACCACGAGATCGGCGTTCACGATCGTCGACAGCCGGTGGGCGATGATGATCCGCGTGCACTCCAGCCGGTCCAGCGCGGCGGCGATCCGGGACTCGGTGACGGTGTCCAGGGCGCTCGTCGCCTCGTCGAGCACGAGGACGCGGGGGCGGCGGGCGAGTGCGCGGGCGAGCGCGATCCGCTGGCGCTGGCCGCCGGAGAGGCTGCCGCCCATCTCGCGGACCGGGGTGTGGTAGCCCAGCGGCATCGCCGCGATGTCGTCGTGCACGTGCGCCTGGCGCGCGGCGTCGACGACCGCCTCCATCGTGGCGTCGGGGACCCCGAACCGGATGTTGTCCGCGATGCTGCGGTTGCTGAGGACGATGTCCTGCGGGACGTACGCGGCGCTCCGGTAGAACGCGTCGGCGTCGATCTCACCGATCGACACCCCGTCGAAGAGGACGTCACCGGACCGGATCGGGTACAGCCCCATGAGGAGCTTGCCCAGCGTGCTCTTGCCCGAGCCGGAACTGCCCACGATCGCGACCCGTTCGCCGGGCCGGATGTCGAACGAGACGTCCGCCAGGGCCGGGGTGCGGGAGCCGGGGTAGGAGAAACCCACGTTCCGCAGCCGCACCGCGCCCCGCACGACGGCCGGCCGGTCGCCGAACGCCCCCGGGTCCTCCGGCTGGTGGAGGATGTCACCAACCCGCGCCACCTGCGCGTTCGCCGTGATCAGCTGGGTGAACGCGCCGGACAGCGACATCACCATGCCGAGGCTCGTCGCGGTCAGCGTCTGCGCGGCCACCGCCGAACCGAGGTCCAGCGAACCGTTCAGCACCAGCCACAGCCCCACCGCCAGCACCAGCAGCGGCCCGAACACCTGGAACACCGCGTAGCCGCTGGTCGCCACGCCCTGGAGCACGATCCGCCGCCGGGTCTGCTCCATCCCCGCCGCGTAGACCCGCTGCCAGTCCCGGAAGAACGTGCCGGTCATCCCGGAGACCTTCAGCGTCTCGATCGAGGACAGCGCCTCCATCTGGAGCGACGAGGACTTCGTCGTCTCGCTGATCTCCCGCTCGGTGATCCGCCGGATCGGCCGGTACGTCCCGACGGCCACGGCGAGCATGGTCAGGAAGACCGCGAACGCCGTCGCGCCGAGCGTGAACGAGCGGTAGAACATGTAGCTGAAGATCGCGATCAGACTGCCGAGATCGAGGAGCACCACCGACAGCTGGCTGGAGATCATGTCCCGTACGGACGTGATGCTGGAGAGCCGGTAGAACAGCTCCCCCTGCGAGCGGTTGGCGAAGTACTTGTAGGGCAGGTCCAGCAGCCGCCGGAACGTCTTCCCCATCATCGCCTCGCCCAGGCTCCGGATCACGGACGCCAGGGCCACCGTTCTGAGCAGCGAGAGCAGGAAGAACACCGTCATCGGGGCGAGGAACGCCACCAGGACGAGGGCGATCGGGGCCTTCTCCAGATAGCCCGCGTAGTCATTGACCGCGTACTGGGTGGCGATCGGCATGAAGATGGTGAAGGAGTACAGCACCAGGGACATCAGGAACGCCTGGACCAGTGGCCGCCGGGCACCGGTCAGCGAGCGCAGGAACTCCCGCCAGACGCTGGGCTCCCGGTGCCGCTCGGGCCGGTGCTCCGGCGTCGGTACGGCTTCGAGCGCGAGGCCGGAGTAGTGCTCGGCGAACTCCTCCGCCGGGTACTTCCGCCGCCCGCCGCCCGGATCGACGACGGTCACCTGGTGCTCGTCGATCTCCTCGACGACCACGACATGGCTGTCGTCCCAGTACGCGATGAGCGGCAGCTCCAGCTGGTCGAGCCGCTCCACTCCGGCCCGGAACGCCCGCACCTCGAAGCCCCGGCCGCGCAGGATGGCGGCGATCTGCTTGATGGTGAGGCCGTCGCGTCCCACCTCGTGCTCCCGGCGCAGCCCGGCCACCGAATCGCGGGAGCCGTACGCCGAGAGGATCATCGCGACGCAGCACAGGCCGCATTCGGCCTGGGCGAACTGCTGGACCTCGCGGACCCGTCGGACTCTGCGCATACGCCATGCCATCAGCGGCCTCCGAGGCAGCGGGGAAGGCCGGTTCCGGGGTGGTCGAGCATCGCCTGGGCGGCGAACCAGCCGGAGAGGCCGAGGAAATAGGACGGCAGGAGGGGTTCGGTGCCGATACCGCAGGACCAGCCGCCCTTCCCGTACCGGTCGACGAAGGCGGAGTACAGCGCGGCGGCCCCGTCGCGCAGGTCGGGCCGGGCGAGCAGGTCCGCCAGGTGGCACAGGACGGCGATCCGGCCGGCGAGCCCGTGGCAGAGGCTGAGGTCGGGGGCGATCGCGGTGTCCTGCGCGCCGCCGGCGGGTTCCAGGACGCGGTCGATCTCCGGGGCCACGGCTTCCGCGATCCGGCCGGCGGGTTCGCCGAGGGCGGTGAGCAGTGCGGCGTGCGCGTACGCGATGCCCGCGTACCCCTTGCACCAGCCGGAGTTGCCCGCTCCCGTCCCCCGGTCGCGCAGGGCCGCGTCCTGCCAGCGGTGGCGGCCGTACGCCTCGGCGAACCGCTCCAGATGGGGGCGGGCGCCGCTGCCCTCGTCGAGGCCCGCCGCGACCATCGCGGACAGTGCGGTGATCCGGCCGAACCTGCCGTGAGCCAGGCCGAGTTCACCGCCCTCGGGGTGCTCGGCCGGGTTGCCGTCCACCGTGACGAGGCGGCGCAGCAGCCGCTCGGCCCCGGCCCCGGTCACCTCGGTCGCGCCGTGCTCGGTGTGGGCGGCGAGGTGGACGAGGTAGCCGCCGTAGCCGTTGAGGTGGTCGAAGTCGGCCGCGGAGAGCCCGTCGACGTCGAACCCGCCCTGAGCCGGGCGGAACCGGACGTGCTCCTCGCCCGCGCGGAATCGGGCGTCGGGCGCTGCCAGCCGCCGGATCTCCCAGTCGGTCACCAGGTCGGAGAGCGCCCCGGTGAACGGCGACATCGACAGCGGTGTCCCGTCGAGGACGGCCGGCCGGGAGCGTGCGGCCGAGGCGCAGACCCGCTCCGGGTCCACGCCGACGGGGGCCGTGCCCGTGCGGGCCGCGTCCTGCGCGAGGTGCAGCAGCAGCCCGCCGCCGTCGTACAGGGTCGCGTCGACACCGCCGAGGCGCAGCCCGTCGCCCCGGAGGCGGGGCGTCAGCCAGGTCGGGGCGTCCGCCTCGCCGACGACGAGGTCGCGGAGCAGGGCGTGCCAGCCGGCCGGGTCGGCGAGGTGGACGGGTGAGGCGGCCGGGGCGGACCCGGGGGCGGGCTCCCGCCGCTCCCACACGTCATCGGCGGAACCGGCCAGGGCGTACCGCAGATAGAGCGGGTCGCGGTCGGCGGGCCGGGCGAAGAACGACCCTACGGCGGCGAGCGCGGACTCGCGGGGCGTGAGCCGTGCGGCGCTGCGGATCTCCTCGTCGAAGTCGCCGCGCAGCAGCCCGGAGTCGCAGTCCACGGTGAAGAACGGCACATCGAGGTCGAGCAGGGCGGCGACCTCCTCCCGGTGCACCGCGTCGGCCGATTCGGCGGCGGTGCCCCGGTAGTGGCGCGGCAGCTTGCCGAGCAGCTCGGCCCGGTCCTGCCGGCTGCCCAGGTGCACGGGGTGCGTGGAGGCCTCCAGGAACCGGGCGTAGACGTAGGTGGGGCGGACGACCTGGCGCACGGCCCAGCCGGCGGAGTCCCGTACGGCCGCTTCCACGGCGTCGCGGTGGGCGGCGAGCAGGGTGCGGGCCTCGCGGAAGCCCGCGACCAGCTCGTCCGTCCAGCGGCGCGGGTCCAGCGGCTCGCCCGCCACGGTGGCCATGTTGCCGCCGTGCTCGACGACGACCTGGCTGCGGTCGAAGCGGATGTCGTCCGTGCCCGCGTCCACGACCAGGTACGACTGGAGGCTTTCGGAGGCCCCCGGCCGTACGCAGCCGATCCCGGAGATGTCGACGTCGAGCTTCGCCCCGGCGTAACGGGCGGGAAGGAGAAGGGTGTTGAGCACCGAGCGCTCGATGTCGAGATTGAGGGCGGCGGCAGCCGGTATCGAGGCGCCCTGCTCGACGGCGGAGTTGGGCAGCGACACCAGCGTCTCGGTGTCGATGACGACCGGGCCGTCCGGGGTGGCGATGATGTTCTCGTGGTGCAGGTCGGTGGCGCCCAGCATCGACAGGAGAGCGGCGGACCGGCCGAAGCGGCGGAAGTAGCGGGCGCTGTGTTCCGCCGTCCCGTCGAGGTCGGCGTGGACCACGTACTCCTGCCAGACGTGCGCGGGCCGGACGAGCGTGCGGGGGTGCAGCGGGCCGAAGAACGAGCCGTCCGTGTCGAGGAGCGTGCGCAGGGCGGTCAGGAGCTGCTGGCAGTTGTCCTGCTGCGGCTTGTACACGGTCCGGGAGCCGTCGTCCCGGACCACCAGGCAGACGGTCCGCCCGCCCCGGTGGGCGTCGCCGAGTCCCGGGGTGACCGAGACGATCCGGCCGGGCCCGCCGAGGAGCGCGTCCAGCTCCGCCCGGTCCGCGACGGCGGCGTGCAGCACGTCGGACACCGTCCGTGCGGTACGGGCGGTGGCGAGGCGCAGCAGCCGGTCCAGCTCGGGGAACCGGTCGAGCACCGCCTGGCGGCCGGGGGCCTGGGCCAGGCGGGCGTGGAACGCCTCGTACCCGGTGTCCTGGGCGCGGAAGGAGGCGATGAGGGTGCGGACACCGGTCTCGACGCAGAGGCCCATGAGGGAGCGGAGCGCGGACTCGGCGACCCCGGCGAGGTCGGCGACGTCGTCCACCGCGTCCGGACTCCGGAGGGAGGCGGCGAGCCCGGCGATGCGCTGGGCGCCGTCCCGCAGATACGGCGTGTAGAACGCGCCGAAGACGTCTGACCTCTCGTCGGTGATGCGCCGCACCAGGTCGTCGAGGAACGCGTCGCTCAGTTGCACTCGGGGACTCTCTTGCCGTCGTCGAAGGTGGGAGGGTGGGGGCGGGCGCCCCGGAAGTACCAGTTCCGGGGCGCCCGCACCACACCGGCTCAGCGGGTTCAGCAGCGCTTGGTGCAGCCGCTGGTCGGGCAGCCGCCCTGCATCGCGGCGCTGGCGCCGACGATGACGGTGGTGACGGCGGTGGCCGGGATGATGGTGGGCGTGAAGCCCGCGGCCAGCGAGTCCGGCGCGTCCGCGAGCTCGACGAGCTCGTCGGCGCTGACGTATCCGGTGGCGTCGTTCATGGCGATGTCGCCCATGACGGTTCCTCTCTGTTCTTCCTGCGTGGATGGGTGGTGCAGGGCCCGGCAGGATGCGGGCCCGGTTCGTGGGTGCGCCGTCGTGCCCCGGGCGTGGCCCTAGGCGAAGCGCAGCAGGGAGGGGTGGCTCCCGGGGTCCAGGTGGCGGAGGACGGACCAGGCGAGTCCGGCCTCCCCGACCATGAGGCTGTTGGTGTACGCGTATTTGGTGTCGGAGCGCTGCCCGTACCGCTCCACGACCTCGTCGAAGAGCCGCGGATAGAGGTCGTCGAGGCCGTCGCCGGTGCCGTCGCTGCCGCCGTCGCCGGCACCGGTCCGGGCGGCCGCGCCGAACAGGCCGGGGACCAGCTCCTGGCCGAGGCCGACGATCTCCGCGCAGGCCAGGTCGCCGTGGCAGTACGTCGGGTTGTTGCCGAAGCCGCGGGCCAGGGTCAGCCCGGCCAGCCGGTCCAGGACCGGGCGGGACACGGCGCCGGGTGCGTACGCGTTGCTCATCAGCGCGCCCAGCAGCATGCCGGGGGCCCCGTGGCACCAGCCGTACGAACGCTCCGGCTCGCCCCAGACGCGTGGCCAGTCGCGGTCGCCGTCCTCCTGCGCGTCGAGGACGGCGCCGAGGATCCGCAGCCCGAGCCCGTGCACGGCCGGGTCGTCGAACTCGGCCCCGTAGCGCAGCAGTACGGGCGCGATGCCCATGGCCCCGTGCGCGTAACCGGTGTACGGGGTGACGCGGGCGTCCTCAAGGCCGAGGCCGCCGAGCGCCTCGGTCTCCCGGGCGGCGATGGTGCGGACCGCCTCGGCGACGACCGCCCGCTCGGCCGGGTCGGTGGCACGCTCGTGCAGCGCGAGGCAGACGGCCAGCGCGCCCGCCATGCCGCTGAGGAAGTCGGTGCCGGCCTCGGCCCCCGAGCACCTGGCCAGCTCCCGCGCCAGCTCGCCCAGACGCCCGGCGTCCGGCTCGTCCAGCAGCCCACGGGCGACGACGAGGGCGTACGCGGTACCGGCCATCCCGGTCATCCCGCCCACCGAAACCCCCTGCTCGGCGAGTTGCCCGCCGCGCAGCTGCTCCTCGACGGGGTCCAGCACGCTGCGCGCCGCCGCGGCGAAGTCCGCCCGGCCCGTCTCGCGGGCGAGCCCGGCGAGGACGAGGGCGGGGCCGGGGCTGCCGCCGTACAGGTCGTAGCCGAGAGTCCCGGGGCTCCACTGGCTCTGCGAGTCGGTGGTGACCTGCGGGGCGATCCAGGTCGCCGGGTGACGCGGCTCGGTGCTCGCCACCCGGGTCGCGAGCAGCCGCTCCCCGATCCGTACGGCCTCGCCGACGAACCGGCCCCGGTCCACGGCGACGGCGGGCCTTCCCGCCGGGCGCACGGGGACGAACCCGGTCTCCTCCTGGTCGGTGGGCAGCTTGTTGACGAACGAGAAGTCGATCAGGCGCAGTTCGCGCTCGATGACGGTCTCGTTCAGTCCGTGGATGCGTTCGCGCACGGTCGTCAGCGGCGGTTCGGCCAGGGCGTCGGCCCGTACGGTCCCGTCCGTCGAGCCCAGCGCGCGCGACCTGGCGGTGTACGAGAAGTACGGCACGTCGCCCCGGGCCATCTGCCGGACCTCCGCGTCGGCGATCGCGGGGGAGTCGCCGGTGCGCAGGACGACCCGGTTCAGGACGGCGGCGCGGACGACCGGGTCCGCCATGGCGTGCGGGTGGGTCGCCATGCGCAGCAACTGCGTGTAGAAGATGGTCGCCTGGTTGACGTGCCGGAACTGCACATCGCCGAGGAACTCCTCGACTGCGTCGACGACCGCGTCCGGGTGGTCCGCCGCGTACCGCAGCACCCGGCCGAACTCGCGCTTGATGATGTCCCGTTGGTCGTTGACGGGCAGCTGGGTGGCGCGCTGCACGGCGAGGTTGGCGTTGGCGGCCGTGGTGGTCGTGGTCACCATCCCGACGAACATGTCGTCGCGTCCCGGGTTCTGGAGGCTCAGAGACTTGTACGGGGACCGCTGCCCGGTGTCGTAGCCGATCGCGCCGATGTCCATGCCGTGGTCGTCGTCGCCCGAGCGCACGACGAGCGGCAGCAGCCCCGAGCCGATGATCGACTCCCGGAGCGTGAGCGCCCCGGCCTTCGAGGCCGCGCCGTCGTCGTACGCCTCGGGGAGGTTCAGCCGGGGCGACAGCAGGGTCTCGGTGTCGATGACGACGGGCCCGGCGGCGCAGGACACCATGTTCTCGAAGTGGATGTCGGTGGCCCGCAGCAGGAAGAGGATGCCCGCGAGGGTGCCGATCCGGGCGAAGTAGTCCTTCTGCTCGCCCGCGTACTCCTCGGTGGGGATGAACTCCACGAACCCGCCGTGCCCGGTGGGGACCACGGCGACGGTCGGCAGGTCGGTGCCGAGCCGGCCGTTCATCCAGGACACGAAGGAGCTGTAGCCGGCCTCCGCGCCGATGGGGTGCGGCTTGTAGAGCACCCGGGCGCCGTCGGTGAACAGGACCTGCGCGACGGAGCGGCCGCCGTTGTGGGTGTCGCCCTCGCCGAGGACGAGGCGGTCGACGCGGAGGTGTTCCGGGCCGCGACCCGGCACGAGAGCGCTCAACCGCGGTGCGACGGTGTCGAGTTCCTCGATGATCTCGACGACGTACCGTGCCGACGCCTCGACCTGGCGGCCCACCGTCGAGAAGAGGTGCGGATAGCGGCCGGTCAACTCGTCATGACCCTCCGGGCTGTTGGTCCACCGCCGGAAGGCGGCGTACCGCTCCTCGGGGGTCCCGCCGTCCAGCAGGCCCGCCGTGCGCCGCCGGTGGAGCTCCTCGACCAGGGTCCGGATCATCAGCCGGGAGACGAGACCCGTCTGGTGCACGACGAAGTCGTCGACGATCCGTTGCGGCGCGGCGATCGTGGGCGACTGCGCGGCGGCGTGGCGCACGAGGCCGGTCCCGGGCGCGACGAAGTGCCGGAAGTAGTCGTGGAAGAGCCCGTCGGGATCGAGGGAAGGGTCGTAGGCGGCGGGCGCCTCGGGCAGGTCCGGGTTCTGTTCGGCGCTCTCGCTCTCGTGCGCGGTCGCCGCCGCCCGCAGCCGTTCCTCGACGTGCGCGATCAGCTCGGGGTCGGTGAGCTCCGGCAGATAGGTCCGCAGCGCTTCGGCGGTGCCGGGAGAGACGTCGTGACTGTTCATGAACACCGGATCCAGGACGGGGCGGGGAGGGAGGGGAGGTGACGCCGGGAGGTGGGTCCCGGCGTCATACGGTCACTTGCAGTTGTTCTGGCACTCGGCGGTGGCCGTGCAGAAGTTCCCGTTGTTCCCCAGGACGTAGCTGGCGCCGTAGCAGCTGAGGGAGGACACGATGGTTCCCCAGCCCTGGCCGGCGGCGCTGACGGCGTCGAGGTTCTGGTCGTCGATCTCTTCGAGGATGCCGACGTTGGGGTTCGCCATGAGGCTCACACCTTTCACGCGAGGAAGCGGCGCGGCTGTGCGGCCGGGCCGTTCCGAATGGATCTTGACCCCTTGAACGCTAGGGATCCGATCCGCGATGCACCCCCGCCCGGGGACGGGTTCCGCCCCCGCCCTGGGGGGTGTTGTTCCCCTACCGGACCTCGCCGGGCGGGGTGGGGTGTGACGGCCGGGTGGCGGGTCGCTCAGGCGGGGCAGGTGGAGGCGCGGGTCTCCAGGGACCAGGCGTGGCGGCGGACGGAGTCGGGGGCTGTCCGGTCCGCGAGGATGTCGCAGAGCAGCTCGGCGCAGGCGCGGCCGTACGCGGCGGGGCGCAGGTCGACGGCGGTGACGGGTGGTTCGGCGTTGCGTGTGGCGGGGCCGTCGACGCAGGACGCGACGAGCAGGCCGGGGCCGGCCTTCCGGCCGAGGGCGGCCGCCGCGCGCAGGACACCCGGGGCCGAGCCGTCGGGGGCGCAGATCACGGCGTCGACCGCCGGGTCCGCGGTGAGCAGGGCCCGGGTGGCCTCCTCGGCCTCCGCCGGGGTCGCGGCGAACGGCACGGTGCGCAGTGCCACCTCCACCCCGTGGGCCAGTCCCCAGGACCGGGCCGTCGCGCGCAGGGCGGTCGCCCAGGCGGAGGAGCCGGACGGGGAGAGGACGGCGGGGCGGCGGGCGCCGCGGTCGGTGACGTGGTCGAGGAGGGCGGTCAGCGAGGCGGCATTGTCGCAGACCACCGCGGCGCTGGGGCCGGTGGCCGGGCCGAGGTAGCGCTCGCCGGTCACCACCGGGACGCCCGCGTCGAGCAGCCCGGGCACCGCGCTGTCGGCCGCCTCGGGGTCGATCACCAGCAGCCCGTCGACGCGCGAGGCGATCCGCCCGCCCGCCGCCCCCGACGGCGCGAGCAGCACCATGTCGAGCCCGTCCTCCTGGGCGCGCTCGACCGCCCCGAAGGCGAGGTTCATGTAGTAGTCCAGCCGGGTCGCGGTGGCCGGCAGATGCAGGCCGACGGCCCCGGTGCTGGCGCGGCGCAGCCGCCGGGCGGCGCTGTTGGGGCGGTAGCCGAGCTCCGCCGCCACCGCGCGGACCCGGTCCCGGGTCTCCGCCGCGACCCGCCCCGAGCCCTGGAGCGCGTCCGACACGGTGCTCTTGGAGACCCCGGCGGCGCGGGCCACGTCGAGCAGGGTCACGGTCCGGGAGGTCACGGGGGTGAAGTCTAGACGTTGGGGGAGGGGAGGCCGGGAGGGTTGCCGGAACGTTCCGGCAGGGTTAGATTCGGAGCCGTTGCCGGAACGTTCCGGCAGTCTTCGTTGCCCCTTCGTCCGTCCCCCGTCCCCGCTCCTCCTCCGCCCCCGTTGCCCCTGGACTCCGTCCCCTCGCCCCTGGAACTGGTCATGCGTCTGATCACCGCGTACAACCCGCCCGCCTCCCCGACCCGGACCCGGCCCGCCGAGCGCGCCCCCCTGCGCGTCGCGGCCGTCCAGCAGCGCTGGCACCGCGACCCCGCCGAGCACCGCGCCGCCCTGCTGGAGGGCATCCGGCTCGCCGCGGCGGAGGGCGCCCGGGTGGTCTGCCTCCAGGAGCTGACGCTCTCGCCGTACTTCGCGGTCGTCCGCCGGGCCGACCACCCCGAGCCCGCCGCCCCGGAGGACCTGCTGACCGGCCCCACCTTCACGTTCGCGGCGGAGGCAGCCCGTGAGCACGGGATCCACGTACACGCCTCGCTGTACGAGAAGGCCCCGGCGCCCGGCGGCGAGGACGACGGCCTCGGCTACAACACCGCGATCCTGGTCGCCCCCGACGGCACCCTCGCCCAGCGCACCCGCAAGACCCACATCCCGGTCACCGAGGGGTACTACGAGGACGACTGGTTCCGGGCCGGCCCGGCGGGCGAGGACGCCTTCCCGCTGGTCGAGGTCGACGAGGCCCGCTTCGGCCTGCCGACCTGCTGGGACCAGTGGTTCCCCGAGCTGGCCCGCGCCTACTCGCTGGCCGGCGCCGACGTCCTCGTCTACCCGACCGCCATCGGCTCCGAGCCCGGCTTCCCCGGCTTCGACTCCCAGCCGCTCTGGCAGAAGGTGATCACCGGCAACGCCATCGCGAACGCCACCTTCATGGTCGTGCCGAACCGGATCGGCGCCGAGAACGGTCTCACCTTCTACGGCAGCTCGTTCATCGTGGACCCGTACGGCCGCGTCCTGGCCCAGGCCCCCCGCGACGAGCCCGCCGTCCTCGTCGCCGACCTCGACCTGGACGCCCGGCGCGACTGGCTGGAGCTGTTCCCGTTCCTGACCACCCGCCGCCCCGACGCGTACGGCCCGCTCACCGAGACCCGCTGATCCGGGAGACCCGCCGACCCGTTCACGCGGGGCGCCGGAGACCCTCCGGTGCCCCGCCCGCCTGGTTTCACCCGGGCAGACATCTGGCCGGCTGCCGCCTTCTCCGCTTCCGTCCTTCCTGCTTCCTCCGTCCTTCCGGCTGACGTGCCTACGGCACCACCGGATGCCCCTGCCGTGCTCCGAGACGCACCTGAAGCCGAGACGTACCTGAAACAGAGCCGCGCGGTGCTCGAAGCACGCCCCTGACCGGCCGGAAGCGGCGTTCCCGGAGGCTGTCGGCGTACCCGATTCCCGGTGTACGCGACCGTCAGGAGACCCGTGCCGTGCTGAGCCCAACGGAAGCCGCAGAGCCTGTCACGGACGGGACACCCGAGGCCGGACTTCCCGAACCCGCCGGGTCCGCCGTCCGCCGGCGTGCCCCCCGTTGGGTCGCCGCCGGGGCGGTCGTCTGGGCGACGGCGATGGCGCTCCACGCGTCGGTCCCGAACGCGGGCGTCAACGCGGGCAGCCTCTTCCAGACGCTGCTGCCCTGGACGGGCCTCGGTGTGCCGTTGCTGCTCGCTCTCGCCGTCGTACTCCGGTCCCGGATCGCCGCCGTCGCGGTCCTCGCGCCCGCCGTCGTGTGGGTCACGCTCTTCGGCGGAGCCCTCACCGACAAGCGTTCCGGCGGCGGCGATCTGACGGTGGTCAGCCACAACGTGGACGAGGGGAACACCGATCCGGCCGGGACCGCGCGCGTGCTCGCCGCGGCCGGCGCGGACGTACTGGCGCTGGAGGAGCTGTCCGACGCGTCGGCCGCCGTCTACTCCCGCGAGCTGGCCGCCGCCTACCCGCACCACGCGGTGATCGGCGGGGTCGGCATCTGGAGCAGGCACCCGCTGGCGGACGTGAAGGCGGTCCCGATCATGCCGTGGACCCGTGCGATGCGGGCCACGGTGCGGACCCCGGAGGGACCGCCCGTCGCCGTGTACGCGGTGCATCTGGCGTCGGTACGGGTCTCGGCGGCCGGTTTCACGACGGGCCGGCGCAACGACGCTGCCCGCGAACTGGCCGCCGCGCTCCGGTCGGAGACCGCGCCCCGGGTCGTGGTGCTGGGCGACTTCAACGGGGCGTACCGGGATCGCGCCCTGGCCCCGGTGACCTCGCGGCTGCGGTCCGCGCAGGGGGAGGCGGGCGCCGGTCTCGGGTTCACCTGGCCCGCGGCGTTCCCGGTGGTCCGCATCGACGACGTGCTGGTACGGGGGATGACCCCGCGCGCGGCCTGGACCCTGCCCGCCACCGGCAGCGACCACCTCCCGGTGGCGGCCCGGCTGAGCCGGTGAGCCGTGACCAGCAGCCGGTGAGCCGGTGACCCCTGACCAGCAGCCGGTGACCCGCTGTCCTGGTGACCGGCCCTTCGGCCCTCCCCCGACTACGATGCGAGCGACCGACCGATGACCTCGAACGCCCAGGCAGGCAGCGTGCCCGACCCACGAGGACCGGCCCCCGGCCCCGCCCCCGTTAGCGTGCTCGTGGTCGAGGACGACGCCACCATCCGCCGTGCCGTCCAACTGGCCCTGGAACGCTACGGCTACCGGGTCGATGTCGCCGCCGACGGGCTCAGCGGCCTGGAGTCCTTCCGCGCGGGCGCGCACGACCTGCTGATCCTGGACGTGATGCTGCCCGAGCTGGACGGCATCGGGCTCTGCCACCGGATCCGCGAGGAGAGCCCCGTCCCGGTCCTGATGATGTCCGCGCGCGGCGACGCCCTCGACGTGGTCGCGGGCCTGGAAGCGGGGGCGGACGACTATGTGATCAAGCCGGTCGACACCGCCGTCATGGTCGCCCGCATCCGGGCCCTGCTGCGCCGCGCCACCTTCGGCCCGGACGGCCCCGCACCGGAGAAGTCCGGCCGGGACCGGGCCCCCGACCACATCCTGACCTTCGGCGACCTGACCGTCGACACCCTCGGCATGGAGGTCCGCCGGGCCGGCGTGACGGTGCCGCTGACCCCCACCGAACTGCGGCTGCTGCTGGAGTTCGCCGCCGCGCCCGGCTCGGTCCTCGACCGGCGTCGGCTGCTGCGCGACGTGTGGGACTACGGGTGGGAGGGCGACACCCGGGTCGTGGACCTGTGCGTGCTGCGGCTGCGCAAGAAGATCGGCAGCGGGCGGATCGAGACCGTCCGCGGCTTCGGCTACAAGCTCGTCCGCGGCTGAGCGGCCGGCGACCGCCGTGGACTTCCTCAACCCCCGCGCCCTGCGCTGGAAGATCGCCGCGCTCGCCGCGGCAGCGTGCTGCGCGGTCGCCGCCGTGGTCGGTTTCCTCGTGCACGACGCGACCCGGGAACGCGGCCTGCGCGTCGGCACGGACCGGACGCTGACCCGGCTGATCGCCGCCGAGCGGGAGTACGACCGTACGGGGAGGGCTCCGGCCGACATCGACGTGCGGAGCAGGGACGAACTGCCGGAACCGCTGGCGCGCGACCTCGCGACCTTCGTGGGGACGGAGACGGAGCCGGAGACGGGGGCTGTGACGGGGGCTGTGACGGAGTCGGGACCGCCGGACACCGGTGCCTACGCCACCTGGTACGACGCCGATCCCCCCAACTGGTTCTGGATGTGGGGCGCCGTGGCCGTCGCCGACGACCGGTTCCTCGTCGTCCGGGACGACATGAGCACCGAGGTCCGCAGCCTCCAGCTCCTGGACCGCAGCATCGTGAAGTCCGTTCTCGCCGCCCTCCTGTTCGTCGTCCCCCTCGCCGCCCTCGCCACGGAACCGATCAACCGGCGGCTGCGCCACGGGGCCCGTACCGCCCGCCGCATCGCCGACGGCGACCTGGACGCCCGGATCGGCACGGCCGGGCGGGCCCGCGACGAGGTCACCGAGATGGCGTCGGCCGTCGACGACATGGCCGGCGCCCTCCAGCGCAAGCTGGAGAACGAGCGACGCTTCACCGCCGACGTCGCGCACGAACTGCGCACCCCGCTGATGGGACTGGTCACCGCCGCCGGGCTGCTGCCCGAGGACGACGAGGCGGCCGGTCTCGTACGGGACCGGCTGCGGGCCCTGAACGCGCTGGTCGAGGACTTGCTGGAGATCTCCCGCCTCGACGCGGGCGCCGAGCGGGCCCGCCTCGACCCGGTTCCGCTGGGCGAACTGGTCGCCGACGTGGTGCGTCGTACGGGCACGGACACCCGCGTCGGCGCGGTGGACGCCGAGGTGGTGGAGACCGACCCGCGCCGGGTCGAGCGGATCGTGGTCAACCTCGTCACCAACGCCCACCGGCACGGTGCGGCCCCCGTCGAGGTGACCGTGACCGGGGCGCGGATCACCGTGCGCGACCACGGTCCCGGCTTCCCGGCCGACCTGCTGGAGCGAGGCCCCCAGCGGTTCCGCACCGGGGCGAGCGAACGCGGCCGGGGGCACGGTCTCGGCCTGACCGTCGCCCAGGGCCAGTCCGAGGTGCTCGGAGCCCGGCTGACCTTCACGAACGCCCCGGGCGGGGGAGCGGTCGCGACCCTCGACCTGACTCCGCACGCGTCCGCCGCCTGATACGGAACCGAAACGCACTCTCGCGGCCGTCGAAACGGTGCCGTACGGGGCCGGAAGAACGACTCCTCGAAGGTGACACCGGTACGGGAAACCGCACCGGTCCACCTGGAGGAACCCATGCCCGCAGCCCCCACTGTCACCCCTTCCGCCGGGAGCGGTGTGCGCTTTCGCCGCTCGGTCCTCGTACCGCTGACGGCCGCCGTGGTGCTCGCCGCCGGGACGGGAGGGTGGTACGCGGTCGGCGGCAGCGGCGGGTCCATGAACGGGCCGGGCGGCGACGGCGGCCCGGGGGAGGGGGTGGCGCCGCTCGCCCGGTCGCTGCATCTGCCGTGGCCGCGCGAGGGGCAGGCGAGCGTGGCGGTGGAGGGGATCGGCAGCCTCGGCACCCGGGGCGAGCAGAAGCCGGTTCCGATCGCCAGCGTCACCAAGGTCATGACGGCCTATGTGATCCTCAAGGACCACCCGATGCGGGCCGATGCCCCCGGCGCGACCGTGGTCGCCGATCAGCGGGCGGCCGACGAGTCGTACTCCTCCGTCGAGACGACCGCTCCCGTGCTCGCCGGGCGGGAGTACACCCAACGCCGGCTGCTGGAGCTGATGATGGTGCCGTCGGGCAACAACGTGGCCCGGCTGCTGGCCCGTTGGGACGCGGGTGACGAGAAGGCGTTCGTCGCGAAGATGAACCGGACCGCCGCCGGGCTCGGTATGCGCGCCACCACGTACACCGGGGTGAGCGGCATGGAGACGAGTACGCGGAGCACGGCGGCCGACCAACTGGCCCTGGCCCGCGCCGTGATGAAGGACCCGGCCTTCCGGCAGATCGTGGCGACCGCCTCCGTCACGGCCCCGGGCACCGGGGTGACCTTCCGCAACACCAACAAGCTGCTCGGCCACGACGGGGTCATCGGCCTGAAGACGGGCTCGTCCACCCCGGCGGGCGGCAACCTCGTCTGGGCCACGCGGCAGAAGGTCGCCGGGGCCGACCGTCTGGTCCTCGGGGTCGTGCTGCACCAGCGGGCCGGCACGACCCCCGCCGAGGGCAGTGCCGCCGCCCACGAGGCGAGCCGCGCCCTGATCGCCGCGCTCCGGGCGGAGCTTCCGACGACGGCGAACAGGGCGTAGCGGTAGAGGCCCTGCCGGTCGTCAGTGCAGGGTCTTCAGCATCTCCGCGGCGAACGGCGTGATGTCCTCGGTGCGCCCGCGCAGGGTCTTCGCCGCCCACGCGGGATCGGCGATCAGAGCCCGTCCGACGGCGACCATGTCGAACTCGTCGCGCTCCATCCGGTCCAGCAGCTGTTCGATGCCGGTGACGCTGGAGTCGTTGCCCTGGAAGGCGCTGAAGAAGTCGCCGTCCAGGCCGACCGATCCGACGGTGAGGGTCGGCCGGCCGCTGATCTTCTTCACCCATCCGGCCAGGTTCAGGTCGGAGTCCTCGAACTCCGGCAGCCAGTAGCGGCGGGTGGACGCGTGGAAGACGTCGACACCGGCTTCGGCCAGCGGGGTGAGCAGGGCGTCCAGCTCCTGCGGGGTCTCGGCGAGCTTCGCCTCGTACGCGTCCGCCTTCCACTGGGACATCCGGAAGAAGAGGGGGAAGGCGTCGGACACGGCGGCACGGCAGGCGGCCACGATCTCGGCCGCGAACCGGGTGCGGGCGACCAGGTCCCCGCCGTAGGCGTCGGTCCGCCGGTTGCTGCCGGACCACAGGAACTGGTCGATCAAGTAACCGTGGGCGCCATGTAGTTCGGCGCCGTCGAAGCCGAGGCGCTCGGCGGCGGCCGCCGCGTCGGCGAAGGCGGCGATGACGTCGTCGAGGTCCTTCTGCGTCATGGCGCGGCCCTTGGGCTCGCCGCTCAGGGAGATCCCCGAGGGCCCGACCGGCTCGGCGTCCGGGACGGGCCCGGCGCCTTCGGTGCGGGTGATGCCCACGTGCCACAGTTGCGGGATGATCGCGCCGCCCGCCCGGTGCACGGAGTCCGCCACGTGTCCCCAGCCCGCGAGCGCGGCCTCGCCGTGGAAGCGGGGAACCCGGTCGCTGGTCCCGGCGGACTCGTGGTCGACGTAGGTGCCCTCGGTGATGATCAGTCCGACGTCGGCGGCGGCGCGGCGGGTGTAGTAGTCCGCCACGTCCTGCCCCGGAACGCCGTCCGGGGAGAACTGCCGGGTCATGGGCGCCATGGCGATCCGGTTACGGGCGGTGAGCCCGCGCACCGAGAACGGCCGGGAGAGGGCGCTCGCGGCACGGTCGGCGGCGCTCACGAAGTCTGCCGTGCCTGCCGAGCCCGTCGCGCCTGCCGAGCCCGCCGCGTCTGCCGTCGTCGCGTCTGCCGTCGTCGTGTCTGTCACGTCGATGTCCTGTCCGTAGCCGGGGTGTCCACCCGGGGCCAACACGCTCGGGCGGCGTGGACATCCCGGCATCGGCCGCGACGGCAGTAAAGAGTGGGCAAAGAACGGAGTGCGCCTCCGGTGTCTTTCGGTCCTTTCGGTGCCTTCCGGGGCCCTGCGCAGGCGACTCACACCCGCCCCGACTCAGGCGGCCTCACACCCGCCCCGACTCAGGCCGCCGGCTTCTCCGGCTTCTCCGGTTTCTCCGGCAGTTTCAGGTCCGTGCAGGCCCCGCGCCGTACCTGATCCGCGGCGAACGCGGACACGTACGTGCGCAGCAGCACGCGCTGCTCGTACTGCTCGGCCTCGGTCGGCGGCACGTACTTCGTGCCCGGTTCCCGGTGCCGGTCGGGGTAGTCCTGACCCCAGTGCGCGGCGAAGCCGACGTCGTCCCCGTCGCACCTGGCGACGGCCCACGCCCGGTGTTCGGTGAGGGCGGGCCTCCGGGTGATGCCCCGGCCCATCGGCAGGGGATCGGGGCCCGAGCCCATCTCCCTGACCCGCGGGCCCCAGTCGCCGCGCCAGGCGGTCAGCTCGATGATCGCCGCGCCCTCCCGTGCGTCCTCGTACGTCTCCGTGGCACGCAGGGTGCACCGGCCGACGATCCCGCCGTCGGCGATGGCGATGCGGACTTCGCCGTCGCGCCCCGCCGCCGGGACGCGCGTGGTGGCGAGTGCGTCGCAGGCGGTGCCCTTCGCCCCGGCGCGGGGCACGTACGTCCCCTCGTCCGGCACCGCGCCGTCCGCCGGGGCGGGCAACGGCTCGCCGCCGCAGCCGAGCTTCCCGGTCACGACGTTCGTCATGTGGACGGCGAGCCGCAGCATGGCCGCCTTCTCCGCGGGGCTGTGGGCGAAGTACGTCCAGGTGCCCACGAGGAGTCTGTGCTGTTCCGCCGGGGTCCGGCCGGCGCGCGGGCATTCGGGCATCAGGTAGACGAGGCTGTTCTCGTCCTCGAAGCCGGGCAGTCCGCCCGGCAGCACGGCGTGCGGTGGGCGGGAGGTTCCGGCCAGCCCGAGTTCCTGGTCCCGCTCGCGTCCCTCCGGGTAGGCGTCGACGGCGACCACGACCTGGCCGTTCTCGTCCCTCAACACACAGCTGTACGTGCCGTTCTCGGCGTCGAAGGACTCCTCCGTCTCCCCGAGCCGCAGGTCCGTCCGCACGATCTCCAGTTCCCCGGAGGGCAGTTGGCCCCCGCACGCCTCGCGCGCCACCCACCAGTCCCTCACCGGTTCCCGTACGGAGTAGCCGACGATCAGCAGGACGACCAGCGCCCAGAGCCCGGCCACCAGCCACCTGCGGTGCCGGGAGGACCAGTCCTTCACCCGGTCCTCCAGCCGGGTCCCCGTCCGATTACCCGCGCTCAACTCCACTTCCGCATCCCCCGCTCGCCCGTATGTCACGTCCGTACCAGTGTGATCAACGGCCCCGAGGCCTGACCGCCCGGGTCTCGCGGACGGCGGATCACGGGGCCGCCGACGAGACCGAGTTGTGACCTGACCGACAGCCGCACACCGATGACTTCACCGCCCGGCGCCGGTCATAAGTGCGACACCATCGGAACCGCATCCGCTCCACATCCGCTCCACATCCGAACCACAGACGGGACAGACCATGACCGACAACGCTGTGAAGGGCCCTGCCAGCTACTTCCCCTCGATCGAGAAGAAGTACGGCCGCCCGGTCGCCGAGTGGAAGGACCTCATCCGTACCTCCCCGCTGACGAAGCACATGGAGTTGGTCGGCTGGCTCAAGTCCGAACACGGCCTGGGTCACGGGCACGCCAACGCCCTGGTGGCGCACACGCTCGCGGAGGACAGCACCGGCTGACACGGCCGTCCCACGGGAAAGGAGCAGGGCTACTCCTTCGGCTTCCCCGTGCGTTGAGCGAAGCTCCGCGATCCAACCACCCCCGGACGGACACAGAATCTGCACGCGCCAGTAGAGTGCGATGCTTGTTCGATTCGCCGGGAGGCGGAGGGGGAGGGATCGTGGGGGCACAACTGCGCGACACCGCTACGGAATTGGCGGGCGTGCTGTGGCGTGAGCACACCGTGTACCGGGAGCGGTCCGGGGGGATGGTGATCCGGGGCGAACACGTACGGCGCTGGATCAGCCTCGCCCCGGCGGGCGGCCGGGACGAGATCCTCGTACGCGCCGGGCGCATCCTGGACGGCGGCACCACCGCCCCGGCACGCTCGGAGGCCGTGGTGCACCTCTCCGCCGGTACGGACGTACTCGCCGCAGCCTGCCGACGCCTGCTGGCCGAGGCGGCGTCCGACGCGGAGCGGGCCCCGCGGGGCGGCGCGGCGCCCGGTTCCGGCAGGGCCCGCCGAGCGGGAAAGACCGCGCGCCGCAAGGGCAGGGGGCGGCACACCGGGTTCGGCTCGTGGGTGATCGTCATCTGCGTCGTCGGGGTGATCGGCCTGTACGTCTACAGCAACGCGGCACTGCACGGCTGACGCGCCCGACCGGGTCGGGCCGGGCCGGATCCGGGTCTGTCCCGGCCCGGGTCTGTCCCGGTGAAGGGGTCGGCCGTCACACCCCAGGAGAAGACGAACCCGCCCCGTGAAGCGTCGTACGTGACGGCGGCACCCGAGCTCTCCAGACCGAACCGCTCATGGAGCCACCCGTCCATGGCCAAGGCCGCGGCCTCGGACCGATAGTCACTCAGCGGGTAGCCGAGCGAGGACGTGCGAATGAGGACACCGTCGGGTGCGAGCTCGCTCAGGGCGCGGGCGTTGAGGGATACCCCGAACGCCAGCCACGCGGCGTCCTTCCAGTGCAGCCCGGATGCCGGCAGGGCGAGCCAGATCTTCCCGTGGATCTGCATGCTGTGCGGCGGGATCCCGCCGTCGAGCGGAGCGGTGTCGGCCCGCAGATTCACCGCGAGCCCGCCCGCCGGGCCCCGAAAGCGGAACGCGAATGCGTGGACCACGGGTCCTTCAGCCGGCGGCGGTGTCCGTCTGCCCGGCGCCCTCCGCCGTGCCCGCCTGCCCGGCACCCTCCGTTGCGCCGGCCTGTCCAGACCCCTCGGGCGTGTCCGTCTGCCCGACACCCCCGCTCGCACCCGTCTTCTCCCGCATCTTGCGCACCAGCTCCGCCTTCTGGTCGGCCGCGTTCTTGCGGTCGAGGTTGCGGTGCGGCCCGTTGTTCTGCCGCTCGGCGCGGGACTGGCGCTTGCGCTGGCCTCCGCCCATGCCCACGGGATTGTTGATGTTCTTGCTGTCGGTCATGGTTTCTCCCGGGATGAGGTGATCTGAACCATGGGCCCCTCGACGCGCACCGCGCCCGCCGTGAAAACGGCCCAGAGCAGATCCTGGCATCCGAAGAAGGACTCCCCCCAACTGTCCACCCGGACATGGACGCGGGACGGTCCGGCCACCGTGGCGTCCCACCACTCCCAGCCCCGGGAGTCCTCGTCCTGGTCGAAGCGGTACAGCCAGTCCTGGAGATCCCACGGTCCGCCGCCCCCGGTGTGGTCCGCGTACGCCTCGCGGCCCGCCCGGGCGAACCGCGGTGCCCGCTCCTCACCCCCGCCCCCGGACCCGGGCCCCGAACACACCTCGGCGAACCACCCCGGGATCTCGTCGACCGGCAGGCTCTCCTGCTCGAAGTCCGCCGTGCAGCCCAGCCGTACGGCAGGCGCGAGCACGGACCGCAGGCGTTCCACATACGCCGCGGTGTCCCCGGAGACATCGATGACGAAGAGGGAGAGGACGGGGGGCGCGGCATCCGCACCCGGGCGCTGCGGGACATGCCGGTGCTGCGGGACAGGCCGGCACTGCCGGAGACGAAGGAGCTCGGCGGCCAGGCTGTCGCCGGTGTGCATCATCCGGGAGGGGTGCCCTTCCCGGGGCCACGCATGCCGCTCACCAGTTCTCGTAGTCCTCGATCAGGCGCGCCACCAGCTGGTGGAGGGCCGCCGCCCTGACCGGGTCCTCGCCCCGGTCACCCTGTTCGCGCAGGGCACGCTCGGTCGTACGGAGCCGGTGCCATGCCGACGGTTCCTGGTCCATGACCTCGTCGATCAGGGGGCGCGTGATGAGGGCCAGGCACTCGGCCAGCCGCAGCCCGGTGGCCGGCGCCGGCGGTGCCGTATCCGCGTCGGCGTACCCGGTGGTCAGGTACCGGGCGGGGTCGGTCAGGCTCCAGCCGACGACCTCCCCGGCCCGCACCAGGAGCGCCAGGCCGGGGGCGATACCGATCCGGGCGTCGAGCGGAGCGCCGACGCCGACGACCCCGGGGTCCCGCAGGCAGACCAGTTCCCTCGCTTCGGGGTCGCAGTGCAGCACCGTCGTCTGCGCGAGAGTCACATCTCGCTTCTCCTGTGCGCGGAGCCCGCCCCGGACCACCCGGGGCTCGGCGGGCAAGCCGATGCCGGCCTCCGCCGGGGCGGACGCGGGGGGCAGATAGAGCCCTGCGGCGACCAGTTCGCGGCTGGTGTCGTCGAACAGCAGGTCGTCCGTCTCCGAACCCAGCCACTCCCGGCTTCCGAAGGTGCTGGGGAGCAGCCGCTCGAATCCCGCCCGGTCGGCGAACTCCCCCACGATCAGCTGGGGGATGTCGAGGGCGAGGCGCGGAGTGGAGGCGAGCGGCGTGTCCGTCACCACGGCGCGCAGCGTGTCCAGAGCGATTTCCACAGGCGAGCCCCTCACCGGATCTGATCGGCGGGCGCCATCGTGCCGCCCCTGCTGTCCGGAATGTTGCCGTTCACAATATCGTCGTGGGTCACCGGCAGGCCCGGGTCGATGACCGGGGCCTCAGTCGTGGAGCGGGTGACGAGAAGCGACATCGTGCTCTGAGCTTCGGAATCCGCGGCGCTTTCCCGTTGAAGGGCCCCCTCAAGACCAAGCCGGGCAGTCCTCCAGCGAGATCTCCGCGACGGCCGCGTCCGTAACAGCCTCCAGGTCCGGGATGTAGGGCCGGACGTCGGGAAGGGAGGTGCAGAAGGTGACGTTCGAGGTGAGGAGGGCCTCCTCGGTATCGGCGAAGGAGAGGGAGACGTACGCCTTCACCTGAGTGTCACGGAACTCCTCCTGTGCCTTCCGGAGGCAGGCGCACATGTACGCCAGGCACCGCCGGACGAGGAGGGGCGTGCGCTCGTGAGGCGCGGCCGGGAGGTCGTAATCGGTCATCCCCCTCCCGTTGATCGCTGTCTCCTCCGCGAGCCTGTCGAAGTAGGTGCCAGGCGTTTCCGGACGGAGATCGGTCAGCACGCGCCCACCGGAGGCGGTGACGGACCACCCGCGCTCCACGACCTCACGAAACATAGGGGGAATGTCCCGATCGCTCAGGTCGGTGACGTCTGTCGCCCGCAAGATCTCTCGCAGCCGAGCGTTGCTTCGCATGCCTATCCCTCGCCGAGCGCGGCGAGCCCCTTTCTGATCCCTGCGGTGAATCCCGGATTACTTCCAACAGCTTTCTCGATGCCGCGTGGAAGCCCTTCGAATTTCCCTGTCTCGAAGTCGTACTGGTACTTCGCACTCTTGTTGCTCTGGTCCTGGAAGTGGAGCTGCCCCGTTGAGGTCCTCGGCCCCCGTACCGCTCACAGCCGCCGCCCCCCGCCCGGAACGTCGGCATCGGCGTCGACGGCGACACCGTCCGGCACGATCCCCACGACCGGCGGGAACAGCATGGCCCCGTCCGGATCGGCGACGTTCACGGCGACCCCGGCCGGCACGCCCATCGCCGGAATGACCTCGTCGAGCAACCGGGCCCCGCGAAACACGGCGTACTCCCAGCTCCGCGACGCATCCCCGGCCCCCTCCACCAAGGCCCGCTCCTCGGCGAACCGGGCCAGGGCGGCCTCATCGGTGAACCCGCACACCCACCGGATCCCCCCGAATTCGGCGGTCCACAAGCCGCCCCGGTCGTACGGCACGAGCACGAGCGCCCGCCGCAGCTCCCCCACGAGAGCCCCGGGATCCCCGACCCCGGCCCGCCGCTCGGCTATCCGATCCGCCAGCGCCGCCCCGTCACCCACTGGAAGCCCTCCCCGTACGTGAGCTGTTACTCACCCTTCACTGCTGCGCACGCTAGGACACCACGCACGACGGGAACCAATGGTTCCGGCGACCTCACATCGGCGGCGGTGAGGGGCGGGGGCCGTACGCCGTCACAGCTTGTCGGCCGCTCCCTCGATGGCAGGCCCCCAGTCTTCGGGCAGGGCCGCCGAAAGGAGCGCGACAGCCTCCGGCGCGGTGTCGGCCACGCCTACGTCCCGGCGTCCGGACTCGCCCGTCTCCCACAGGCGTATGACGCAGAAGCGCCCGTCGCGCCGCCTGAGGAGGGAGGGCACGTCCCGGGACCACGGGGGCCGTGTGCAGCGACTGAGCTGAAGAGAGCCATGACTGATGAGCGGAAAGAGGGAACGGAGTCTCGGATTCGCATGGGCGGCCCGTGCAAGGGCCGGATCGATCACGCCGGACGGCTCGGCCAGGACGCTCTGCCACTCCCTGATGACGGAGCCGGGGGTGCCGGCACCGTTCTCCGCTGCCATTCGCTTGAGCCTCCCTGCCCAGCCCGGCGCACGACGGGAGATCGCCAGGGGTTCCGTCGATGGCCGTCCCGCAGCCGTCGGGAAGGCCGGCGGCGATCAACGCGTATGCGGAGCTTCACCCCGGCGGAAGCCCTCAACCGGCTCGCAGCGGTTCGGTGGCTCACCGCGCCACTGCCGCAGGGAGCGCAGCACGGGGATGGGTTACTGGGGCCGCTTCAAAGACCGTCCTCCAGCGCCTGAACTGTCACGGCGGTGGCCCGTACAACCGATCGACCCTCTTGTCTGTCTTGTTCGGCGACGTCTGATCGACACCGGTCGACGACACCGGTCGACGACGCCCGTTGACCGACGCCCGTTGACCGGCACCGGTGATCGGCATCGGTCGCCGAACAGGACTGAAGGACTTGATGAACCCAGCCAGACGCACGACCGTCACCGCCTTGGTCCTGGCCACGGCAGGCGGGCTGCTCTACGCCACCGCCGTACCCGCCTCCGCAGCGGTGAACTGCACCTCCCCCGTCTTCAAACGGCAGTTCTTCGCGAACACGACGTTCGCGGGTACGCCGAAGAAAACGGACTGCGATTCCGCGATCAACCAGAACTGGGGCACGGGCACGCCCGCCTCCGGCCTGCCGTCGAACAACTTCGGTGTGCGCTGGTCGGTGACGCGTGACTTCGGCTCCGGTGGCCCCTTCACGTTCACGGCCTCCGCCCGGGACGGTATGCGGGTCTACCTCGACGGTGTCCGCAAGATCGACGTCTGGAAGAACGGCTCCGCCACCGTCAGGAAGACGGTCAACGTGACGATCCCCAAGGGCAAGCACACGCTCCGCTTCGACTACGTCAACTGGACGGGCGCCGCGAACGTCACGTTCGCCTACACGCCGCGCACCTCCGCCGCCCACGACAAGGTCAAGCCCCTGGCCCCGACGGGCGCGGCCGTCTCCTACAACTCCGCCACCGGCGCGGCCAAGTTCGCCTGGACCAGGAACAAGGAGATGGACCTGGCGAACTACCGGGTCTACCGGCGGCTGAAGGGCACGTCGTACGGAAGCAAGCCGCTCGCGACGACGACCGGCACGTCGTACACCGACACCACGCTCCCCCGGACGGGCGCCGCCTACTACTACGAGGTGCGGGCCGTCGACAAGGCTGGCCGTGTCTCCGGCGGCAGCTCCGACAAGCCCGTCACCACGATCGACAGGACACCGCCCGCCGCGCCCTTCGTCGAATGGGACTCCTGCCCGGCCGACCAGCCCTACGCGGCGCCGCAGCTGGTCACCACCGCGAAGAACGCCGCCGACATCGTCCGGTACGAGATGCAGCGGCTCGACGCCGCGACGAAGAGCTGGAGCACGGTCTACTCCGGTACCAAGGGCGCGATCTGCGACACCGGTTACCGGGCCGACGGCAGCAAGGTCACCTACCGGGGCCGAGCCCGGGACGCCGCCGGGAACTGGTCGGCGTACTCGGCCGCCACCACGTTCACCACCCCCGACCTGACCCCGCCCGCCGCCGTCACGGGGCTCCGGGCCGAGTACCGGTCGGGCGTACCGCATCTGGTGTGGTCGCCCGTCACCGGCGCCGCTTCGTACCAGGTCCTCCAGTACGACCCGGCGACCGGCGGCTACGTCGACGCGCGCCCTGCGGGGACCCCCGCCACCGAGACCGACGTGGTGCCGCGCCAGTCGTCCGCCGTCGCCGACAGCTACCGGTACGCGGTGCGCGCGGCGGACGCCAAGGGCAACGCCGCCGCGCCGGTGGAGATCACCGTCAAGATGGCCGACCGGCCGGAGGCGATACCCGCGTTCAAGACCACCGCCACCAGGTTCGACGAGGGGGTGATCGTCGCGTGGAGCAGCGTCGACCCGTGGACCGTCGACGGACGCCCCCTCCCGGCCTACGAGATCATCCGAACCGACACCGCGACCGGCGAGACCACCGTCGTCGACCAGTGCAAGCCGTTCACCTCGGTCGACCAGCCGTTGACCGCGCCGGACACGTACTGGACCTGGGCGGACGACGACGCTCCGCTGTCCGCCCGCAGGCAGGTCAACGGCAGCTGCTGGGACGTCCGGGGAGAGTCGGAGACAACGTACGAATACCGAGTCGTGACGACCGACCGCTACGGAAAGGCATCGCGGCCCGGCCCGCCCGCCAGGGCGACCACCCCGGACACCCGGCGCCCCGCCCCGGTCGAGAACCTGACCGCGGAACGGATCCCGCTCGGCGTCCGGCTGACCTGGACGCCGCCGGCCGACACCGACGTCCGCGGCTACCACGTATGGCAGGGCGTCACCGACCCGGACAGCGGTGAGACGGTCTGGAAGGAGAACTGCTGGTTCGGCAGCTCCCTGGCCGACACCGAGATCCTCTGCCCGACGGTCGCCGACGGCGCCACCCACGTCTACAAGGTGGCGGCCACGGACGACCGCCTCCTGCACGACGACAACCCACTCGACGTCCTCCACCCCGCCGAGGTCTCGGTCACCCTGCCCGACACCCGCCCGCCGGGCTGGACGGAGACCGACGTCCGCGAGGGCCAGTACCCGGAGTTGTACGTCGGCTGCTCCGAAAGCTCCGGCCTCGGAGACTGCTCCCGCTTCACGAGCTACCGTGTGGAGCGCTGGGACCCCGCCACCGCCTCCTACACGACCCTGGCGGAGGGCGCGACGGGCGGCGCGGCGTACTACATGGACATGGCGGTGCACGAGGACCTGCTCGGCCTGTACTACTACCGCGTCGTACGGCTCGACGCGTCGGGCGCGGAGGCCGCGACGCGATCGACGGCGTACGGGATCTGGAACTCCTGGCTCTGACCGGGCGGGGGACGCAGGCAACAGGGAGGGGACCGAGGGCTGTTTCGGTCCCCTCCCTCGCGGAGCTCACGGCGAGACCGCGCAGGCAGCGGTCCGGCTCCACGTCCCGGGCAGCGGCTGAAAGCCCGTGGTGGTGGAGCGGTGGGTCCGGCATCATCCCCCTGTGATGGTGATGCAGCCCGTTCTGGAGATTCTCGCTGCCGACGACTTCGCGCTCTGGCCGGTCGGCGAACACGAGTCGTACGGCCACCTCGTGCTGAACGGGAAGCTGACTCCGGCGGAGGTCGGCACAGCCGTCATGCGGATCGCCGACTGCAACGACTTCGAGCCGGAGGAGGAGCACGGCCCGTGCCCGACCGACCCGCTCGGCACCTTCCTGCACGGGCTGTTGACCATGCCCGACCTGTTCGCCGCCGGTGGCTTCCGGGTGACGGACACCACCACCGGCACCGTCTTCGTCGAGCCGGGCTGCTGCAACGGCCTGGAGACCTGGCGGGACTGGCTGGACGTGCTCGACGGCACCGGCCACGCCCACTTCGGCCACGATCCCTTCTCGACGGCCGAACGCGTCGGCGACATCGTCCGGCTGACGCACGACGCCTACGGGACGGACGGCAGCCCGGTGACCGAGCTGCCCGCCGACCAGGTGCGCAGGCTCGTCACCAACGCCCATCAGGACATACGGGACTTCCTCGGCCTCGCCGGAGCCTGGGCCGAACAGCACCTGCCGGCACACGCTGCCCCCGTCACTGCCGCCCTGGCACGGGCCCTGGACCTGGCGTCCTCACCATGACCAGTTTCCTGACCCACCGAGCACGCGTGCACTATGCTGCGCTGTTTTTGGCCGGCGCGGGGAAGTCGGGGTGGTCGATGTAGGGGAAAGCGAGGTCCTGTACGTCGGGGTGTGGCCAGGGGTCGTGGGCGTGGCGGGCCAGGATGCGCCGCTTGGCCTCTATCTCACGCAGGACGCGGGCCGGATCGTGCAGAGCCACGTGCTGGGCGATCGTGGGATGGAAGCCAGGGAGGTCGACCTGGCAGAAGTCGACCGTGTCACCGTGGGCAGACCACTCACCGCATCCGTCACCGTCGCAGCGCCGGGCCAAGTCGGCCTCCTCATCCAGCCGGGCCTTGAGGAACTTCACCAATTCTTCAGTCATAGAAGCATTCTCGATGTTCTGCCGACACCGTGAAACGATTTCTTGCTGTGGTCGGTGTGGTCACGGCGTCGGAGCTGTCCTGGACAGTTGATTTCACCGGGCTGAGACCAAGGAAGTTTCGGGATGCTGGTGACGGTTGTGCGGTGCGAGGGTGCGGAATCGGCGCGCAAGGGCCGGCCGCGGAGCCTGCCGCTGGAGGACCGGATATTGCTGGTTGCTGTTCACTGGCGCACGTAGGCTGCGGACAGTGACCTACACCATCATGTTTTTGCGGGTGCTTCCGGAACGCACTTTTGACGAGACGCTGGAGGAGATCAACTCCGCTTACGACCCGGATGCCGACCTCAAGCCCATGAACCTCACTGATGAGGATCGTGCCGGATGGGACAGGCTCGTCCAGCGGATACGGCGGGAGGCCGAACCGGCGATATCGAGGTGGCGGCCTCCAGGCTCGGTGGCGTGGCCCGCTGGGCGCAGGAAACTCTGACCTGACGCGCTCGACGCGCGACGTCACGGTGTCCGGTTCAGCCGACGGCCACCGTGACTCCGACGACCGACGACCGACGACCGACGACCGACGTGAGGGCCAGTTCCGTTCAGAACGTCGAAAGGGTGGACCGCGGTGCCGCAGCGGCCGCTCAGAGGTGACCGTCCAGGAACTGCCGTACCTCATCGATGGTCATGGGCCCCGTGCCGTGTGCCACCGCCGCTCCCTCCTTCAGCAGGAGGCTGGACGGGGCTCCGGTGATCCCGTATCGCTCGGTTGCCGCCGGGCAACGCGTGATGTCGGTACGGACGACGGTCAGGCGGCCGGTGCAGGCGGCGGCGATGTGGCCCATGACGACATCCATCACCCGGCAGGGCTCGATTGCCTTGGGCCATGCCCCGGTGAAGTAGGCAAGGACCGGAACCTTGCTTCTCCCGAGGATGAAGTCGAACTCCGCGTCCTCGCGAGGTCGGTGAACCAGCTTTGCCATGGGAGCTCCTGACCTCACGTTTCGTACTCCGACCCATCATCCCTCGCGCGGTGTGCCAGGTGGGCCCCTGGCCGGTCGTCCGGCCGGCCGGCTGCCGGGAGGGAGGTCCGGGCCGCCGCAGGCAGGCGGGTAACGGGTGACGTGTCAGCTGACCCGGAGACCGACCGCCAGCGTCAGTTCAAGGACCCGGTGTGGTGAGGCGAGATCGGGAAACAGCTCCCGCAGCTGCGACATCCGGTATCGGACCGTCTGGGGATGGACGAACAACGCCGCCGCGACCTCGTCCCGCCTGCCCTGGTGCAGCAGCCACGCCCGCAACGTCTCCTCCAGCCGTCGTGCGGTTGCGGCGGACAGGGTCCGCAACGGTGCGAGGGCTCGGGCGCGCAGGTCTGCGAACGCGTCCGCGTCGGCACTGAGCACCAGGTCGGGCAGGTGGTCCTCGGTGTCGCGAATGTCGGAGGAGAGGGCGCGTGCGCGCAGGGCTCGTGCGTACGAGGCGGACGCGCGGATCCACGGCCGGGCCGGGCCGACCACGGCGGCGCGGTCGGTCAGCTGCCGTAGGAGACGTGATCGGTCGGCATCGGGGACGAGGAGCACACCGGTGGCATCCGGCAGATCGTCGAGGACGAGGGTGCTCGGGTCGAGTGTCCGGTAGGCGGGCCGGGCCTGGGCGGCGGGCAGCAGGACGGCGGTCAGCGAGACCGGAGGCTGCCACCTGGCCCGTTGGCCGGAGGCCAGCAGCACGTCCGGGCTCGCGCCGGCGAGGAGGTCGCGGGCCAGGTGTTCCAGGTGGCGCTCGTGGGCTCTGCCCCGGGCGGCGAGTTCGTCGGCGTGGCCCGCGGCGCTCGCGGCGGAGAGCTCGTCGATGTACGCGAAGGTCAGCTCGGCGAACTTCGCGACCTCGGCGGCGGGCAGACCCGCGGGTACGGCACCCGCTGCCAGACACCGCCAGGCGACCCGGGCGCCGACGCGGTAGGCGCTGAGCAGGGCGTCCATGGAACGGCCGTCGCGCACCTCGCCGCGGCCCAGCTCGTAGGCGGCGTCCCCGGCGTCGCCGCCCGTGGCGTTCCCGCTCGCGAGGTCCAGGTAGTGCCCCAGGGCGGTGCGGACGGCTCTGCGGATGGTGGCGCCCATGCGGCCCGACAAGGCACGGGCGTACGGAGGAACCTCGTCGATGATCGCCTGGACGACTTCGTCGGCGGTGGCCCTCAGTGCGGTGCGAAGGGCTGTGACCGTCTTCTCATCCAGGGCCAGCTCGCTGGCCCTCCGGATCGCATAGCTCATTTTTTTGTTCCCTGCGAACAATTCATCCGACCAGATTCACGTCCTGCGGTCAGGACTTTACGCCTGGAGGCGCAGCAAGCTGAGGGCATGACGAGTACAGCCCTCCGCGGCAGGGCGTGGAAACTGCTGGAGATGGTCACGACGCCGCTGCTGCCGTCGGACTACCTCGACCTGGTCAGCCCGCTCCGTACGGGCGCTGACCTGCGTGGGCGCATCGAGGCCGTGCACCCCGAGACGAGCGACGCCGCGACGGTCGTGATCAGGCCGGGACGGGCGTGGCACGGCCACACAGCCGGTCAGTACGTGCGGGTCGGGGTCGACGTCGACGGGGTGCGCCTGTGGCGCGCCTACTCCATCACCTCGCCGACGAACCGCCAGGACGGCCGCATCACGATCACCGTGAAGGCGATCCCGGACGGCAAGGTCAGCAATCACCTGGTCCGCAGGGCGAAACCGGGCACGCTGATCCAGCTCGACCAGGCGACCGGTGACTTCGTCCTGCCGCGGGCCAAGCCCGCCAAGGTGCTCTACCTGACGGCCGGCAGCGGCATCACGCCCGTGATGGGCATGCTGCGCGACACCGAGTTCGACGACGTCGTCATGGTCCACTGCGCGCCACAGCCGCAAGACGTGATCTTCCGCAACGAGCTGCACGGCCTGGTCGCGGACAAGAGACTGCGGCTCACCGAGGTGCACACCGACACGGACGGCATGCTCGACATCGCCCGTCTCGACGAGCTCGTGCCCGACTGGGCCGAGCGCGAGACCTGGGCCTGCGGGCCCGCGGGCCTGCTCGACGCCGCCGAAGAACACTGGACCGCGCGGGGCGTCCAGGCACGCCTGCACACCGAACGCTTCCGCCCCGGCATCGTCGTCGCGGGCGAGGGCGGCGAGGTCACGTTCAGTACCACCGGCAGGACCGTGGCCGCGGACGGCGCCACGCCGCTGCTGGACATCGGCGAGGAAGCCGGCGTGCTCATGCCCTCCGGCTGCCGTATGGGCATCTGCTTCGGGTGCGTCACGCCGCTCAAGGCGGGCGCTGTCCGCGACCTGCGTACCGGCGAGGTCACCGAGGCCGAGCCGGGCGTCCTCATCCAGACCTGTGTGTCCGCCGCGGCGGGCCCCTGCGACATCGAACGGTAGGAGCACCGTGACCGCCATCGACCCCACCGCTCACCTGACCGCGGAGCAGATCGAGGAACTGGGCCGCGAGCTGGACGCCATCCGCGACGAGGTGATCGCCGACCGCGGCGAGAAGGACGCCGCCTACATCCGGCGGGTCATCTCGGCGCAGCGCAAGCTGGAACTGGTCAGCAGGGGCGTGCTGCTGTTCTCGATCTTCCCGCCCGCGTGGCTGATCGGCACCGCCGGGCTGTCCGTGGCGAAGATCATGGACAACATGGAGATCGGCCACAACGTCCTGCACGGCCAGTGGGACTGGATGCGCGACCCGAAGATCCACTCCACCACCTGGGAGTGGGATCATGTCTCGCCGTCCGACCAGTGGAAGCACTCGCACAACGAGCTGCACCACACGTACACCAACGTGATCGGCAAGGACAACGACCTCGGCTACGGCATCATGCGCGTCGACGAGGACCAGAAGTGGCACCCCTTCCACCTCGGCCAGCCGCTGTGGAACTTCCTCAACGCCTGCTTCTTCGAGTACGGCATCGCCGCGTACGACCTGGAGCTCGGCAAGAACCTCCACAAGCGCCGCCGCAAGAACCCGGAGTTCCGCGCGCGGGCCAAGGCCGTCGGCCGCAAGATCCGCAAGCAGGTGCTCAAGGACTACGTGATCCACCCGCTGCTCTCGGGCCCCTCGTTCCTCACCACACTCGCCGCCACGTTCACCGCGAACCTGGTCCGCAACCTCTGGACCCACTCGGTGATCATGTGCGGGCACTTCCCCGAGGGCGTGCAGGTCTTCGAGCGCCGGTCGATCACGGGCGAGACACGCGGCCAGTGGTACCTGCGCCAGATGATGGGCTCGGCGAACATCAGCGGCAGCAAGGCCATGCACTTCATGACGGGCAACCTGTCGCACCAGATCGAGCACCACCTGTTCCCGGACCTGCCGAGCAACCGGTACGCCGAGGTCGCGGTGAAGGTGCGCGCGCTGTTCGAGAAGTACGAGCTGGAGTACGTCACCGGCCCGCTGCCCAAGCAGGTGTTCTCCGCGTGGCACAAGGTCTTCCGGCTCGCACTGCCGAACAAGCGGCCCAGGACCGGAACACCGGACCGCGAGAAGGACCTCATCGCAGCCTGACTCCCCGGCCACACCACCTCAAGCGGCAGTGCTTGAGCCTTCGGAACGGCTCTGACCTGTACTTTCCTGCGAGAGAGCTGGGGCTACCTGGTCTCTGGGGGCTGTACCTGACCGCTGTTGTCCGCTCGGCTGAGCACGGATGGGGCACGGCCGGGCGTGGGCCGAGTGGCCTGGCGTGCACCCGTGCTGAGCGCGTCCGGCCTGACCTGCTGCCCGTGTTGTTCCAGGCCGACGCGCACAGCAGCAATGCCCTCCATGCGATCGGGGTTCTCGGTGCAGATCGGTGAGGTTCACGCAGCAGCCTGGGCGCTGTGAGCCATCCACCGGCCGGCCCAGCACGGGCGCGCTCCGCACTGACCGTCACCAGTGACCGACCCCGGGCCCAGCAGTCACCCGGGTGAACCACCGTGGTGGGGATCCCGATACCGGCCTCCGCGAGATTCCAGTCCGGCGCACGGGAACAGGGCGGCCCGGCGGCGGTAGGCAGAGAAGCAGTGCAATGGCAGCGCACTTGCCGTGTCAGCGGGCCTTCCGGTTTGCGGATGGGGTGGAGGTGATGACCGTCCGGCCGTCGGTGAGGCGGACGCACGGCATGGGTGGGGGCCGCAGACCACGGTGTTGCGGAGGAGCTGAGGGAACCGCTTCGGCGCGAGGGGCGAAGGACCGGTGAAAGCCCCCGTAGTCGAGCATCGTCCCTGGGACGAGAGGAGCCCCGATGGCCATCGGACCAGGTGCCCGCATCGGCACCGCGTGTGCCGATGCAGAGAGCGACGCCTCAGTGATCGCGCGGTCCCGGGATGAGCCCGAGGTGTTTGCCGCGCTCTTCGACCGGCACTCCGACGCCGTGCACCGCTACACGGCCCGCCGTCTTGGCAACGAGGTCGCCGATGACGTCGTGGCGGAGACCTTCACCACCGCATTCCAGCAGCGCCATCGCTACGACCCGGCCCGCGGCACTGGCACCGACGCCCAGCCCTGGCTGTTCGGCATAGCGACGAACCTGATCAGTCGGCACCGGCGGGCCGAGGCCCGCCGGTTCAAGGCCATGGCCCGGGTCCCGGCCCTCACCGACCACGACGAGCCTCTGGCCGACCGTGCCGCGGACCGGGTGATGGCGCGGGCCGTACGCCGCGAGCTGGCTGCGGCGCTTGCCGCGCTGCCCGCTCGCCACCGGGACGTGCTGCTGCTGGTCGCCTGGGGCGATCTCAGCTACGAGGAGACCGCCCAGGCCCTGGGCATCCCCGTCGGCACGGTCCGATCACGGCTGCACCGGGCTCGCGGCAAGCTGCGCGAAGCATTGGGCGGATCAAACCCGACGGCACTGCGAGAGGTATCCGACCATGAATGACGAACTCGAACTCTTGAGGGAGTGGGACGCGGACGCGGCCCCGTTCACCGGAACGGCCAAGTCCCGGGCCCGGCATCGGCTGCTCAACGCGATGGCCCGCGCGGACGAGCGCACCGGCTCCGGCCTCAGTCGCCGCCATGCACTGCGTTTCGCGGCGGCCGCCGTGGTCGCCACGGCGGTCACGGGGACGGCCGTGCTGATCGGCACGGACGGCTCCGGCGAGGGCGGTGCACCGGGCGCGAGGACCCCGCGGTTGGAGTACGCCGCCGTCACGGTGCTGAACGGGGCGGCGGCGTGGGAGCGAGAGCGGGAGAGGGAGCCGGTGGCGCCGCGCGACGACCAGTTCCTCTACTCGAAGCGGATCATCAAGGAGACGGAGCAGAAGACCGGCAAGGTGCAGACCTACACCGACGAGATGTGGGACTCGGTGGGTGTCTCCAAGCCCTCCCTGTCCATGGAGCTGGGCCGCGAGATGTGGGAGGAGCCCGCAGGAAAGGGCAACGGGGTGTGGCCGCCCAGGAAGTGGAGCGAGCTGAAGAAGCTGCCCCACGACCCTGAAAGGCTCGTCCTGGCCATCCTCTCCTCCGGCTCCCGCCCCGACGGCCGGTCGATCAGCGACCTCGACGAACCCAATCGATACGAGGCCTACTGGCTGCTCGGCGAGCTCCTGAAGAATCCGGTACTGCCCCAGGGACTGCGCCCCGCGGCATACGAGGCTCTGGCCCATGTGCCCGGCGTCAAGACGATCCCGGGTGTGAAGGACTCCGCGGGGCGGGCCGGCGTGGGGATTGCCCATACCGGGCGCGGGTCCTACAAGAGCAAGTACCTGATCTTCGACCCGGTGTCGTACGAGTTCCTGGGCTTCCGCGACGAGCGGACCTCGGCTTCGGGGAAGGAGACATACGTCCAGCTGTCGCATGTAGTTGAGTGGGGGATCGTCGACCGGTTGAGGCAGCGACCGTAGCCCCCTGCCACGGGGCGGGGGCCCACAGGGCCGCCGGGCGCTGATCACTTACTGACCGCTCCGGCGGTCTCGCACTCGGGCGTCGGGATCCGCGACGCGGAAATCGGCACCGGGGGCAGGGCCGGCACCGCACCAGGGCCCATCCGTACTCCAGGAGACCCGGACCTCACCCGCGCACCCATACGGCGCGGTCCGCACCGGACCCTGCCCCCGGGTTCTGACACCCCGGGGGCCTCGCAGTCCGATCGCGGCCGGTCGAGCACGCGGTCCGGACGGCACTTCAGTCAGGGAGGAGCGCCAAGACAGGTCCAGACAACAAACAAGGCCCGGGTCGATGACCTGGGCCTCAGTCGTGGAGCGGGTGACGAGAATCGAACTCGCGCTCCGAGCTTGGGAATCAGCGGTGCTTTGGCTGCCAGGAGGGGTTTGAGCTGGGGTTTTGCAGCCGGCAGGTGGATGGGCCCTTGTCTCTGAGTGCCGTATCTGACCGCTGTTGTCCGCTCTGCTGGGCACGGATGGGGCACGTCGACCGTGGGGCGTCAGTCTGAGGTTCTGTGCTGGAGCGGGTGACGGATATCGGAACGGGAGGCACCTGTGCTGCTGACGCCACGGGTGGCGTAGACGTCAGGCCCAGAAGGCTTCGGTGACGATGATCTGAGGACCGGCGTGGCGCTGCATGAAGGTGTAGATGAGCCGCCGCGTCCACTGGCCAGGTCCACGATGTGGGGGCCGCCGGGGCTTGTAGAGGTCGGATGGTCATGCAGTGCGGGAAGCGAGGCATCGGCGCCGATCCCCCGGAAGTACTGGTCTTCGGCCGTGATCAGTTCCGCACGGGCGCTCATACTCAGGTCACTGCCTTCGGCGGGCATGTTCTGGAATTACGATACCGCCACGAGATTAGCCGCGCATAGGGATGCATCCTTGCTTCCGACGGTGTAATCACAGATCGTCAGGGGTTCCGTCGATGGCAGGCCCGCAATCGTCGGGAAGACTGGCGGCGATCAACGCGTAGGCCTCTTCGACGGTGTCAACGACGCCGAGGAGGGACTTGTCGGACTTGCGACGCACTCGGTATCCACCCTCGACCAGCGGGTAGGCCGTACCGACATCGTTCGTCCAGGGCCACCGGGTGCACCGGCTCAGATACAGGACGCCGTGGCTGACCATGGGCCAGAGCTCGCGCAACGACGGGTGCTGGTAAGCAGCTCGGGGAACGGCCGGATTGATGAGGTCCCTGTCGTAGGACAGGATATCGGACCACTCTGCTGCCACGATATCTGCCGCGCTTCGGGATTTTTCGTTGCTCGCCATGATCTATTACCTCAAGTGTGCCGGTAGGTTCGACAGGTCTGGTTGTATCTCGGGAATGTCCGGCTTGGGTACGGTGACTTCTCTGTATCCCCCCTCCTCGGTTCGCGTATACCACGATATCTCCTCCCACGGTCGCCCAGGACGTTCGTCTTCCGGGTCTCCCCAAGCGGCTGCCCCATCGTAATTGCGCACTGCGTAGGCTACTTCGCTCATCTCCCATGCTGTGCCGTGGCCTTGGCCGGGGTAGTTGTCCTCGTGCAGGGTGTTGAACGGAGCTCCATTTCGTGCCGCGTTCTGGAAAGCGTCTACAATATCCTCAGGTGAACTCCAGTTCCCGATCCTGCCACTGCTGTTGGGCATTCCGTCGAGTGTGATCGACAGAGTGGTACCGCGATCCCCGATGGCCCCCATCACGTTGGTCATCCAGACCGGCCCGCTTTCCTCGACTCCGGCATAGTCGTCCCCGTTATAGGTGTGGGCTCCCGGATCACCGTTGGCGCGGAGATGCTCGGCGAGGGAGTTCGAGGCCAAATCGGGCTTCTTGTTGATGCCCAGCACCACACTGTGCTTGTGCTCCCCGCCCCGATGTGGGCATTGCGCCAGCCCCAGCGGGTCGATCCACCGCGTCGGGTCGTCGACATAGGTGACCGCGTTCGGGGCCGGGGCCAGACCGAGCGGGTCGGGGGAGAGGTAGCGGCCCGACTCGGGGTCGTAATGGCGGTGGCGGTTGTAGTGGAGGCCCGATTCCGGGTCGAAGTACTGGCCGGGGAAGCGCAGGGGGGTGTACGCGCCGGCGTCGCGGTTCCACGACGTGGTTCCCCACAGGGCGGAACGGGTGCGCCACGCCACCTCGCCCTGTTCGTCGACCAGTTCGCGAGGCGTGCCGACGAGGTCGGTGATGATCGCGAAGAAGCGGCTGTCGACCTCCGCCTGGTCCACGAGCCGGCGTTCCACCTGGGTCACCGGCTTCACGCCGTCGTGGTCCCAGGTGAGGGCGACGGAACCCGGGGAGCCCGTGATGGACGTGGTCTGTTCGCAGAGGGTGTCGCCGTCCCAGGTGAACGCCACCTCCTCGACCACCGTCGCCCCGTCCTCGGCGAGGCGCTGCTTGGCCGAGCGCCGCCCCAGGGCGTCGTAGAGGTAGCGCCAGCGCGCACCGTCCGGCGTGGTGACCGAGACGAGGCGGTCCTCCGCGTCCCAGCTGTAGTGCCAGGTCTCGGGCTTGCGGGAGAGGCGGGTCTTCTGGCGCAGGATCACCCGGCCTTGGGCGTCGTGCTCGTACCGGACACGGCCCGCGCGGGTGATGCGCGTTCCGGCGTACTCGCGCGGCCCGGAGGCGTCGCCCGCACCGGGCCAGGATCCACTGGTCTGGTTCCCGGCCTCGTCGTACGCGTACCGCTCCGACCAGTTCTCCGCCGTGACGGCGGTGACCCGGCCGTCACGGGAGACCTCCAGCCGCTTGCGGCCTCCGGTCAGCTCCTCGGCCGAGGCGAGATGGCCGTCGGGGCGGTACGTGTACGTGCGGCGCTGGAGGACCCGGTCACCGGTCGTCCTGACGAGCTGGTCGATCAGGCGCCCCGCGGGGTCGTACGCGAGGTCGACGGTCAGCGCGTCACCGATCCGGCGGCCGGTCTCGCGACCCGTCTCGTCGAAGTGGAAGCCCAGCCGGTGGCCGGAGGCGGTCAGCTCGGCGGTGCGACCGGCCGGGAAGGACCAGGTGCTGACGGCACCGGACGGGGTGACGCGACGGATGCGCCGCCCGGTCTCGTCGTAGGTGTTGATCAGTTCGCGGCCGCCGCACACCTCCCGGAGGACCCTGCCCGAGCTGTCGCGGACGAAGGAGAGGTCAGTGTCCGGCCCCGTCGCCGAGGCGAGGTGGCCGTGGACGTCGTAGGTGAAGCGGGTGACGCTCCCGTCGGCGTCCTTGGCGGTGATGCGGCCCGCGAGGTCGCGTTCGTAGCGGACGGTCTGGCCGAGTCCGTTCGTACGGGAGAGGAGTTGGCCGCAGGCGTCGTGCGAGTAGCGGAGGGTGCGGCCGTCGTAGTCGGTCTCCGCGCTGGTGCGGCCTGCCGCGTCATAGGTGTAGTCCCAGGTCAGATCCTGGGGGTTGGTGACCCGGGTGAGGCGCAGCTCGGTGTCATGGGTGAACTCCTGGCGCGCGCCGCCTGGTGTGGTGCGGGCGGCGACAAGATCGAAGTGGGTGTACTCGAAGCGGGTCTCACCGCCCGTCGCGTCGGTGTGCACGAGGCAGTTGCCCTCGCCGTCGTACGTCCACGACTGGTGCGAGCCGTCGGGGTCCGTCCGGCGGGCGAGCTTGCCCTCGACCGTCCACTCCAGCTCGGTGGTGCGGCCTTGCGGGTCGGTGATGCGCACCGGGCGTCCGAACGCGTTCCGGACGTAGCGGGTGACCGTACCGAGTGGCCCGCGCACCGCCAGCGGCAGACCGGCCGCGTCGCAGCGCAGCCGGTCCAGCGCGCCCAGGGAGTCGTCGACTCCGATGAGCTGGCCTTGCGGGCCGTGGCTGAGGAGGGTCGTCGTACCGTCCGGCCGGGTGAACAGCGTCGGATTGCCCCGGTCGTCGTACTCCTGCCGCGAAGTCCCGCCGTCGGCCCCGGTGACGGCGGCGAGCTGATTCAGCTCGTTGTACTCGACCCGGGCGACGGTGCCGTCGGGGTGCCCAACCCGGACCGGGTTTCCACGATCGTCATAGGTGTACGTGGTGGTACGCCCGAGGGGGTCGGTCCGGGACAGCGGCCGGTCGTACCGGTCGAAGGTGCGGTGGGTGACGCCGCCCAGCGCATCGATCTCCGCGACGGCCTGGAGCCGGTCGTTGAACTGGTGGACCTTGGTCGCGCCGAGGGAGTCCGTGTACCGGGTGACGCGGTCGCCCGTCTCCGGATGGACGTCGTACGCGAACGTGGACGACAGATAGCCGTCCGGGCCGACCGTGCGGACCACGCGGCCCGCATCGTCGTACACATAGCGGAACGTGGAGTCGTTACGGTCGGTCCATGAGGTGATCCGGTCGTCGGGGTCGTACGTGAAACGCAGCGGCAGACCGGACGAGTTGATGACGGCGTCGAGGTTGCCGCGAGGGTCGTAGTCGTAGCGCATGACGGTGACGGGACCGTCCGGCGTACGCAGGGACAGCTCCCGTACGCGGGAGTCCTCGACGGCCAGGGCGACCCGGTAGCCCCCGGAGTGGACGACGGCGGTCGGACTGCCGTCCCCGAGACGGGCGAAGTCGATCCGGTTGAGGTTGCGGTCCTCGATCTCCCGGAGCCAGTAGGCGGGGGATGCGTTGTACGGGCCGCCGCAGAAGGAACGCGTCAGCCCCGAACGGGGATCCGCGACGAGATAGGTGGTTTCGCTGTTGCCCTGGCCTCCGTGCCGGAGCGGCAGCCGGGGGCCCTCCACGGGGAGCACCCCGTCGTCGTCCTCGGGCAGGGGCAGCCGCGGATAGACGAGGAGCGAACCGTCCTCCCGGGACCACACCGCGCCCCCGCCGACCGGGTCCAGCTCGATCCGCTCGTCCAGCGTGGAAGCCCAACTACGTCCGAACCACTGGCCGTAGCGGTAGCCGGAGAGATGGGTCCGGCGTAGGACCAGGGGAAGGACTCCGGGCAGGGCCAGATCGGTCTGCGGGAGGGCCATCTCGCCGGTGGCGACGTCCACCGGGTCGTTCTCGCAGGTCTTCTTCTCCAGCGAGATGGCGTTACGGCGCGGCTCGTCCTTGGCGTTCTTCAGCGCGTCGGCCTTGGTGCGGGTGGAGTTCCGGGGTGCATCGGGGCGCGAACGGTCTCTCTCGTCGCCCTTCTGCACCTTGACGCCCTTGGACATCATCTCCTTGATGTCCAGTTCGATCTTCTTCTGGTTGTCGGAGATCTCCTTTACTGCCTTCGGTAGTGCCTTGCCGACGTGGTCGCCCATGGCCTTGTTGGCCTTGCCGAGCGCCTTCATGGCCTTGTCGATCACGGGGTCCAGGGCGCCGGCGATGTCGTCCTTGCCGCGGGTGCGTCCGTGGGAGGTCCTGGCCTTGGAGAGCTTGCCCGCGGTCCTGCCGTGCACGTTCACGCTGACCAGGTTCAGCTGGGTGCCGGCGCGCGTGTGCTCCGCGTGCTCGATGTGGACGCCCTTGCCAGGGGCGGGGCCGGGACCGGAGCCGCCGGCCGAAGCGAGCTGGAGGGAGTCCTTGGCCCCCGCCACCCCTTCCCTGAAGCCTTCCTTGCCCGTCTGGCCGACCTGGTTCATGTCGACGCCGTCCTGGAGGCCGAGAGCGTTGGCACCGACCTGTACGGCGAGGTCCGCGGCCATGTTCTCCAGCGCGGCGACGGCCGGCTCGGTCAGGGCGGAGACGATGTAACCGACGACCTCCTCCATGCACTCCTTGATGATCCGGCGGATGGCCTGCTGGGCGACCGCGATGGCCGCCCCGCCGATGAGCATGGAGAGCCCGCCGGTTACCGGTATCAGCGCCATGGAGATGCCGGCCTTGCCGGCCAGCACGCCCAGGTGGACAAGTGCCGCGTACTTCATGGCCTCGATCGCCGTGGCCGCGTTGTCCAGCGCGCCGGCGATCGTGCGAGCACCGCCGGCCAGGTCCTTCACGTGCTTCTTCTGGACCTTGCCCCAGTGGCCCTTGAGAGCGTCGAGAGCTTCGCCGCTTCCGGAGGAGAGCAAACGTTGCACGTGCTGGTTGGCAAGGTGACCGTCGTCCTCGACGTCGTCGGCGAACTCCCGCAGAGCGTCCGCCATGTCGCGGTACGCGTCTTCGTCGACGTTCGGCCAGTTGATCCCGATGAGGTCAAGCATGGTGTCGGCCCAATCGGGCACGGTTACAGCCACAGTGCGAAGTCCCCCCGTGCAAAGCTGCGTTCACTGAACGCACGTGCGAACAGGATCTCATTTCCGGGGCCGTGTTACCAAGATCGTTTAAATTGGGCGTGCGTGGGCGGGTAGACGGCGGCGAGCTGAAACTGTTGACGTCTGGCGCCCGGTTTCTCGCGGCGGGGCGCGGCGGCGAGGCGACGGACGGGAGGCCCGTACCCTGAGGGGGCGTCCCGGCGGAGGTCGGGTGTCGGAGGGGCGCGGCCGCTGGTTGGCCGGTCCGTACTGAGGGCGTGCCACCTGGTCCGGATCTGGTGCGCGACGCCTGAAGTGGTCCAGACAACAAACAAGGCCCGGGTCAATGACCTGGGCCTCAGTCGTGGAGCGGGTGACGAGAATCGAACTCGCGCTCTGAGCCTGGGAATCAACCAGCACTCGGACAGTGATCAGGCCGCTGACCAGGCGAAATAGCTCCATCGTTGCCGGTTCACGTTTGCGCGCAAGACTTGTGATGACCGCTGTTTACCCCTATGAATGGCACGTTGTGGCACGACGCCCCCAGAAGCAGACCTTCGAGGCCAGCCTGTCGTCTGGTGGGCTGCCATGGCTAGTGCCTCTTGGTGTGCTTCGCTCGCGCAACGGATGTATGCAGGGTGATAGGGGTGCGGACGTCGCACCCTCGGATCTTTCGGCGGGGGAAGGCTGGTCTGTCAGTGGCGGGGTCTACGCTTCCGGCATGCCGTTTTAGACAACAACTATCCCGGTCCTCATCGCTTCCCCCGGGGATACGAAGGCGGAGCGCGCCGTGGTTGAGGATGCGATCCTGAGCTGGAACAGCGATCACACCTTGCGCTCCAAGGTTCACCTACTGCCGCTCCGCTGGGAACTGGACGCTACTCCGATGCTGGGTCGTGGTACGGCCCAGGAGATGATCAACGACCAGTTCGCGGACAGCGCCGACATCGTCATCGGCCTCTTCTACTCCCGGCTTGGCCAGCCCACGGCGAGTGCGGCCTCGGGTACCGCCGAGGAGATCGAGAGGGCGATGGAGCGCGGCGCTGTCGTAGGGGTCTATTGCTCTTCTGCACAGCTCCCCAACGACGTGGATGTTGAGCAGCTGCGCGCACTGCGTGACTTCCGCGTAGCACTGCAAAGCCGGGGACTGCTTGGCGACTATGCCTCGCCGGATGACCTCAAGGCCAAGATCCGCTCCTTCCTTGAGCGCGCTGTGTCCCGGCTGATCACAGATGGCCCATCCCACCGGGTGCCTGGAGCCTCCGGTCCTCTCGCGATCCTGCGAAGTGAATACGTGAGCGAGCCCGAGACATACGTGGACAGCCGTGGTCGGGTGAAGACACGGCAGCGGCGACAGAGGCTGCGTGTCAGCAACATTGGCGCCGGCCCGGCGGAACAGCTGAGAGTCGAAGTCGAGCCTCTCGGTGAGGGCGAATCGCCCGTCGTCGATGAGGACATGACGACGGAACGACTACTTGATCACAGTCACTTCGACATTCCTGTGGCGCTGACTTTCGGTACTAGCCCGCAGGCCCGCGTGACGATGACCTGGGACGAGGGCGGGCAGGAGTTCTCGGAGTCACAGGTCATTCGTTGGATGTGACTTCGCGCTTCCGACGTCGCTCCACTAGATGCGCGGCTGGCGCCGGGTGCCGGTGGATGCTGTGGTGCACCTCCAAAGAGCGCGGGTTAATTCGCCTACGTGAGTCCAGCGACGAACGCACCGGTGCGCTCCAGAGCCTCCGTCAGGCGGTCCGGCGACACGGTGTAGGAGATCCGGACGTGGTCGGGCGCGGCGAAGTCGGAGCCCGGGACGACGGCGACGTTGGCCTGAGCGAGGAGGAGCTCGGCGAAGTCCGCGGCCGAGGAGATGGTGCGGTCGCCTGAGCGGAGGCCATGGGTGCCGGAGACGTCGGCGAAGACGAAGAAGGCGCCGCGCGCGTCTGCGTCCACGTGTACGCCAGGGACGACGGCGAGGGCATTGAGTGTGGCCTGGCGGCGTTCGTCCAGGGCCGATCGGCGTTTGGAGAGTTCTGCGGTCAGGTCGGCCGTAAGAAGTTCCTGCAGGAGGTGTTCCCACGCGATCCCGGTGTGCAAGACGAACAGGATGCCCTGGAACACCAGCCGGTCAGGATGCCGCTTCCGACCAGGATGACGAGCCCGACGCTCCAGCCTCGGCAGGAGCGGCTCGATCACCGCCCAGAGGCGAGCCGGGAGGCTGTCTGACCAGGTTGTGTGCGGTCCTGCCCTTGGGCGGAGGTCCTTCTTCCCCCGGAAGGTACTTGCCAGATGGGTGCTCGAACAGCTGAGGCGATCTCGCCCGACCTGCTGGTCTCGGCCTCTGAGACCGAGCGACCGGAGCAGATCGAGCACACCGTCGTTGAAGGGGGTCGTACGCGAACACCACGGTGATCCGCGGATCGTCGTGCACGATCTCGGGCACCACATCCAGCACGCGCACCAGCGAGTCACCGTTCTCGCGGCGACCACCACCCTCCTGGCGCGACGGTGCCCAGATGCGCGGTAGCTCGCCAGGCTGAGCGAGGAACTCAGGATGCAGCGGGCCAGTGCTCAGGCCGGCGCTGCGATACCTGGACTGCTCTAGCCGAGGGCTGGGAGATGGGGGGCGACAGATTCGAGGCGCACCCGTCGCTGACCGGCAGTGTTGGCGAGTTCATCCAATGCGGCAACGGGGTGCACATAGTGCGATCGCCGCTCCAAGGCCGACTGGACCGCCGTGCTCCGCCGCCAACTGCACCGGCGTGACCATGACCGCTTGGGTCGCGGAGGAGAAGCCGGAAAGGTTGCTCGTGGCTGGCTGGCTCCCTGCGCCGACTCCCGGCGCCAGCCGCCGTGTCGCCCGGACCCCTGTCGGCGACACGCCATAAGGGCGACAATATTTGCATTAGACGAGCCATGATGGAAGCGGAGTTCTGTGACTCGGCCGGGAGTGTTTCGTAATCTTCAAGCCACTCGGCAATGAAATCCAACGGCCGAGATTGATCCAGGTTTGGACGTCGCTAATGGCTGCTACCAGGGTAATCCTTTGATCCACTTGTGTTGGAGTGTGGCGAATCATGGCTGAATGGTGATGTGTGCCTTCGACTGTTATCGGTCAAGAACTTTGTTTCGATTGTTTGCCGCGATTTCACCCCGCACTCTGATCTCTCGAATTCGGCGACGAAGCGGGTGGGGGTGTGGGCATGACGGAAGCGTTCAATGTCCTCGAGGTGGCGACCAGCGGCGCAGGGGTGCTGGCGGCCGAGATGGCCAGGTCGAGCTGGCATGGTGTGCGCGACGCATTGGTGGCGTTCTTCCGGCGAGGCAACGAGGGGACGGCCGCGGACGAGCTCCGCGTGCTGGATCTCCACCAGGTGCGACTGTTGGAGACGCCGGAGGCGGAGCGCGAGCGGGTGCTCGAGGAGATCTGCCGGGAGCTGTTCATTCAGTTGAAGGGCTTCCTTGAGAAATACCCCGAGACGGCCGTCGACCTCATGGCGCTTGTGCGTGAGCGGCAGCGGGCCCACGGCGAGGGCAGCTCGGAGCCGCGAATGGTCGCCCAGAACAACACGAACAGCCAGGTCATCATGACCGGAAATTCGATCTTCGGTGGCAGCTTCACGTACCGGGCGGAGGAGTCCAAGTGACGGATGCCTTCGACGACGGGATCCCGGACTGGGTGCGCCCCCAGCGCCCCGGGCACCAGCCAGCGGACACGTCCCAGCTGGCCGAGCCCGCAGGCTCATCAGAGGAGGACGCCGTCCGTCCGAACGGTGCCGACGTGTCCGGGCAGACGTCCACGGCCGATGAGAAGGACGCAGATCCGGTGGCGTCAGAGGGCGACGTGCAGGCATCGCCGCCTGGGCTGAACGTGTCCGGCAACCACAACGCGTTCGTTGTGGCCGCCCTCGGCTCGGTGTTCCTGTCTACGGGCAAGCAGCCGCTGACCGTCATCGACCTATCCGAGTTCGAGCTGAGGGCGGCCAGCCAGGGGTGGGTGTCCAAGGACGCGGACGACCTGCCGGTAACCGCTGCCGACGAGGCCGCCAAAATCCTCTCCGTACCAGGCAGCGCGCTGGCGGTGATCTCCGGCCTTCCGGAGTACGGCAAGCGAACTGCCGGTATCCGGGCCCTGTGGCGGACGGCGCGCTCGCGGCTGGCCAGGGACGGCTCGATGGGGCTGAAGGAGATCGAGCCCGACTGGGAGGACCCCGCGGAGCCGGACTGCTCCGTACTGCCCGACGTGGCCAATACCGGCTACCTGCTGGACGTCGAAAATGAGATGGCCGGCTGGGTGAACCCGGACCGGGTGGCCGGCGCACTGGCCGTCCATGCGGAGAAGCTGGCGAAGATCGGATCATGCCTGGTCGTGATCGCCGACGAACGGGTTTGGCCGCAGGGAGCCGCGCATACCGCGGCCCTTGTCCGCGTGAAGAACAGGCCGTCGGCCCAGTTGGTGGCCCGTACCCACTTGGAGTACGTGTACGACCTGCCCGGCCGGGCAGACCTCGTTACAGCCGATCGCACTGACCCCGAGGCGGGCACGGCCGCCCGGTTGCTGACCGCTGAGTCCACACCGGCAGATGGGGCCCGGCTGGCTGCCCTTCTGGCAGCCGCGGACGGCTCTCCGGAGAGCATCGAGACGGCGGTCAGCAGGTTCCAGGAATGGTCCGCTGACGTCAGCGCGGTGTTCACGGCCACGACGCAGATGCCCGAGGACCGGGCGTTGCTCATTGCCGCGGTTTTCCTCAGTGGCGAAGATGCCCTCGCGATCCAGGAGGGCGCCCGGGCGCTGCTGGGAGACCAGGGGCATGACAGCGTGCGCGAGATCCTCACCGGACCGGACCTCAGCGACAGGCTTACATCGGTCAAGGCGAAGGTGTCGGGACGGCAGGCGTCCTTCGACCACCGGCCTGGGTACACCAGGGCGGTGCTCCTGCACCTGTGGCACCAGCGTCCGGACATCCACACCCCTCTGCTGCGGTGGCTGGACCGGCTGGTGGCGGACCGTGCCAGCACGAAGCGCCTGGAGAAGATCAGCGATCTTCTGGTCGAGCTGGCCATCGCCGAGAACGACATCCGCGTGGTGGAGACCATCAAGAACTGGATCGGCGTCAGCAGCGACGAAGGGCACCTGCGACTGATCGCCAGTGTCCTGAGCCGAACGGCGCAGGCCGACCGTTTGGGCCCGGCCGTCCGTGCGAAGCTCCTCGACTGGGCGCAGGACGGGCGGGAATCCGTGGCCCGTGTGGTGGCCATGGTCTGTCAGAGCGACTTTGCCCATCATTACCCCCGGCAGGCACTGGTACGCATCCAGCACATCCTGGGGAGGGCGGAGCGGGACAATGCCGTCACGGAGGCCGAGGCGGCGCTGCGCGCCATGGCGTCCACTGAGAGGCACCTGCCGACCGTCTGGCGGATGGTCAACTCCCGGGCTGTCAAACGAGGCAGCACCGCTGGGAGTCGGGCGTTTCTGGCCATCCTCGATCCACAGACCGACCCGTACGCCCTGCAGGTCACGCTTGCCTCGGCGGCGACTGATCCGGTCGTCGCGGACGCCCTTGTCACCGGGTGGAGCACCGCGCTGGAGAACCGGGCTGTCGATCCGGAGTGCCGGACGCTGATTGACCGGTGGGCCCATGCGCGGGCGGACGGCGTGGTGCCTCGTGAGCAGGTCACCGAGATCCTCGGCCGGGTCATCTCCCGGTACCTGACGGCCGCGCCGGTCTCCGCACTGCTGATCGGCGAGCCGGGAGTCGCCTACGACGCCGCGGTGATCGAGTTGCGGGCCGACCTGAGGCAGATTTCACAGGCCGGTCCGTGGCCGGCAGCCGACGGCAGCAGGGAGCCGTAGGACGTGGGCTGGAGAAAGCAGACTGCGCCCGACCCGCGAGAGGAAGTCCAGGCTCTCGTACAGCGCTTCGAGGCCCGGCTGGACAGCGCGCACGAGGGGATCGCCTTCCACGTGGTCTTCCATGCGCGGATCCGGAGCGCGGCCGTGCCCCTGGCGGATGTGGACGGGGCGGCTCGCGCTGTCCGCATCGCCTTGCGGCACGAGGCGGCGGATTACCTTCGGCATCAGTCCGCGACCGACCTCCACTCCGTACAGGATCTGCTGGCGCGAGAGATGGCGCGCAGCCGCACGCTGGTCGCTCCTGAGATCCGGTACGACGCGCACGTGGACGTGATGCTGCTGCCGGGGGACCAGGTCGCTGTGGAGGCGCTGTTGGCCGCCCAGCGCGGGCAGTCGATGGCCACCGCTATCCGGCGGCAGGAACTCGAAGATCTCGCCGAGGAGTTCTCCGACCCCGCCGGGGTCATGGCTCGATGGGTCACGAACGACGCAGCCGACTGGGCCAAGCGCTCGGGCGAGGCTAAGACTCTTGCCGAGCTGTTCGCCGCCTACCGGCCACCAGGGCGCCACGGCGTCGAATACGCCCTGGTAGAAGCGATTCGGGAGTTCTTGGCCTCCTTCCCGGAGCCGGCGCAGAAACAGATGGTCTACGGGCTCCTGAGCGCCGGAATGCAGCGGGCCGAGCGGCCCGTGCACGCGGCACGGGTCGAGGAGATAGCCGAGGCCGCCAAATGGGCACAGGCGCCAGGCGGAGGCGCCTGATGAACACGAGAATCCTCCGCGGCACTTCAGAGGTCCGGCGGTGAAGGCAACCAGCGCGTTCTGGCGCTGGGCGCTTTCACCGCGGACCAGCTTCCTCGCCTGGAGGCTCTCCAGGGCCAGCCACGACACCATCTCCTTCGACGTCGCCTGGAGGGAGATCCGAATCCGCCAGCACCCGGAGGAGGTTTCATACCGGGAGGCCGGGCACCTCCCCCCACCACCGCGGCACACGGATGCCTGATAGAAGCACGGGCCTCTCCGAGGAAAGGATCCGCCGGTGGCTCGCCGAACAGTGAACCTCTGGCGGCGTACGGGTGCCGTCCATACAGGTCATAGTGCTCCTATGGCACGTGAATGGGACGCCGCCTCAAAGTGGTCTAGGCAGCAAGGAAGGCCCTGGTCTGTGACCAGGGCCTTCGTCATGGAGCGGGTGACGAGAATCGAACTCGCGCTCTGAGCTTGGGAAGCTCATGTTCTACCATTAAACTACACCCGCGAAGCATGCCGATCACCGGCTCTGCATCGTTCCACACTGTACCCCATGCCAGGCCCCCGGCGGATGCGCCGTGGGGCCTTCGTGTCGTGTGCCCGGGGAGGGGGGATGTGTGTACGGGGGTGTGATGGGCGGGAGTTGGGGGCGTAGCGTGGGTGGTCGGAGTGCCGCGTGGAGTGGCGTCCTGTTCATCCCCTAATGTGGCGGTCTCGTCCAGATGCCGGTTGGGGAAGGGACTTGATGGAGTCGATGGAGCGCACCGTCGTCCGCTGTGCCGAAGGGCACGTTTTCACTACCTCGTCGTTTCCGATGCAGCAGCTCGGGGCCGACAGGATCGGGCCGGGGCGGTTGATCCGGTGTCCCCGGTGCGCCCGGTTGCGGCAGGCCGTTCCCGTGGCGTTCGAGAAGCGGTAGGTGGGAGCGGTAACGGCAGCGGTCGTCGTGGCTGAGCGGTCGCCGGCGGTAGTGGAGTCGTAGCCGAGCAGTAGTCGCGGAGACGTGGAGCGAGGGCGCGCGGGTGGTCCGGTTGGGGCGGGCTCGCGCGTTCTGCGTATCCTCGGGGCGTGCTTCTCTCAGACAAGGACATCCGGGCCGAGATCGACGCCGGGCGAGTCCGTATCGATCCGTACGACCCTTCGATGGTGCAACCGTCGAGCATCGACGTGCGGCTGGACCGCTTCTTCCGGGTGTTCGAGAACCACCGGTACCCGCACATCGACCCCGCCGTGGAGCAGCCCGATCTGACGCGGACCGTCGAGCCCGAGGGGGACGAGGCCTTCATCCTCCACCCCGGCGAGTTCGTGCTGGCGTCCACGTACGAGGTCATCTCGCTCCCCGACGATCTGGCCTCGCGGCTGGAGGGGAAGAGCTCCCTCGGCCGGCTCGGTCTGGTGACGCACTCGACGGCCGGGTTCATCGACCCCGGGTTCTCCGGGCACGTGACCCTGGAGCTGTCGAACCTCGCCACGCTGCCGATAAAGCTGTGGCCGGGGATGAAGATCGGGCAGCTGTGTCTGTTCCGGTTGAGCTCGTCCGCCGAGTTTCCCTACGGGTCCGAGCGGTACGGGTCGCGTTACCAGGGGCAGCGGGGGCCGACGGCCTCGCGGTCCTTCCAGAACTTCCATCGGACCCAGGTGTGATCGACCATGGCTGCTGACGTGCGGGAAAACCTTACCTACGAGGGCTTCGGGCGTGCTGTGCGCGAGCTCGCCCAGGCCGTTGCCGACGATGGCTATGAGCCGGATGTGGTGCTGAGCATCGCTCGCGGTGGCGTGTTCGTCGCCGGCGGGCTCGCCTACGCTCTCGACTGCAAGAACATCCACCTGGTGAATGTGGAGTTCTACACCGGGGTCGGTACCACCCTGGAAATGCCCGTCATGCTGGCGCCCGTCCCCAACGCGATCGACTTCTCCGACAAGAAGGTCCTGATCGCCGATGACGTCGCCGACACCGGCAAGACGCTCAAGCTCGTCCATGACTTCTGCGTCGACCATGTCGCCGAGGTGCGCAGCGCGGTCATCTACGAGAAGTCCCACTCCCTCGTGAAGTGCGAGTACGTGTGGAAGAAGACCGACCAGTGGATCAACTTCCCCTGGTCCGTCGAGAAGCCCGTCGTTCGGCGGGACGGGCAGGTTCTCGACGCGTAGGGCCTACGGAGACCCATGGGGAAGGCCCCGGAGCGCGGAAGCGTTCCGGGGCCTTCTCGCGTGTCACTCGCTCAGATCGTGCCCAGCTTGATGATCGACAGCAGCGCGATCAGCTGGATCGCCGACGCCCCCAGCGCCTTCGGCCACGGCAGGTCGTGCGACTTGCTCACCATCGACGTGAAAAGCGCGCCCGCCGCCAGCCAGGTCAGCCAGCCCACGATCTGGACCAGGGAGTTCTCGCCGCCCAGGAAGAGGGCGAAGAGCAGGCGCGGGGCGTCCGTCATCGACATGATCAGCATCGACAGGCCCACCGTCGGCTGCCACGAGCCCGTGCCGCCGAGCTGGCGGGCCAGGGTGTGGGTCACCGCGCCGAGGACCAGGCCGCCGATGACGAAGCCGACGCCGGTGAACAGGACGTACGGGATGGCCGTCGAGATCGTCGCGTTGATCGCCTCTTCGCGCGCCTGGTCGAAGCCGAAGAGCGCGAGCAGACCGTAGAGGAACGTGACGACCAGCGCCGGGCCCCAGACCGGGTAGTCCCGCATCTGCCAGAACGTCGGCCCCGGGCGCATCACGATGCCGCTCAGCAGCTCCTTCCAGCGCAGCCGCGGGCCCGCCGGCTGGGCGGGGGCGGAACCGGCGCGGTAGGTGTTGCCGTCGCCGTACGGGTCCTCGTCGACGCGGAACGCCTGCGTGTGGCCCGGGTTGTTCGCGTACGGGTCGTGGGGTGCGGGGGCGGTGTACGGGTCGCCGAAGTACTCCGGTTCGCCGTGGCCCCCGTGGCCCCCGTGGCCCCCGTGGCCGCCACCTCCGTGACCGTGATGGCCGCCGTGGCCGCCCTGGGCCTGGTAGCCGCCTCCGTTGTACGGGGCGGCCTGCGGCGGGCCGTACTGCGGTGGCGCCGCGCCGTTGCCCGGGCCTCCTGCCGTCGGCCACGGCTGAGCACCGTACGGCGGCTGTGGTGCCTGCCCTCCGTACGGCTGCTGCCGCTGCTGCTGCGGTTGTTGCGGGGTGCGGTTGTCCCGGCCGCGTCCGATCCTGAATCCAGCCACCCGTCGAACGTACCTGGTCCCCGGGGGCGGGGTGCGGGGGCCGGGGTAACCGGGGGGCCTTTGCGGCCGAGCTGTGACATCCCCTAGGGGCCGCACCCCGGGCCCCCCGGAGGGGGAGTTCAGGGGAGGAACAGCGCCGTGGAGAAGGTGACGAGGGGCTCGTCCGTGGTACCCGCCGGGTAGAGCGCGATCAGGTCCTGCCGCTCGCCCCGGTACGTCCGCACCACCGTGTCCGGCTTCTTGTCGCCGTCGTAGTCGCCGTGGTTCAGGAGGGCGGTGCGGGTGGTGCCCGTCGTCTTCAGCGGTGCGGTGGGGACGTCCTCCGCCGCGAACGCGTACGCGCCGCCCGGGCGCGCCGGGCCCTTCGCCGAGCCGAGGAGCAGGGTGCCCTTGCCCGCCCGGCCGGGGGCGTGCGGGCGGGCGGCGGCGACGAGGTCGTCGTAACCGTCCCCGTCGGTGTCGGTCCGGGGCTCGGGGGCGTAGAGGTACGGGCCGCCGTCGGGCAGCAGTTCCGCGCTGCGCGGGGCTCCGGCGCGGGTGAAGGGGCCGTGCAGGAAGGTGACCTGGCCGGCGCTGGCGGTGACCGCGAGGTCGGCCCTGCCGTCGCCGTCGAAGTCGCCGCAGACCGGCTGCTCGGGCCACTCGTTCCCGAACCGGGCCTGCTGCGGGATGCGCAGGGTGACCGCCTTGCCCGTCAGGCCCTGCGGGGAGCCGAAGAGGATCTGGAGCGGTACGGGCGGGGCGCCGATGCCGTTGTACGGCGGGTCGGTCGAGACGATCAGGTCGGTGAAGCCGTCCCGGTCCAGGTCACAGGCGGCCTCGGAGTCGAACGCGGCGGGCAGGGTGTCGCCGGACTTCGCCGCGTTCGCGCGGGCGCTCAGGAGGTGGCGGGTGGCCGGGTTCAGGGGGCGGTCGCGGTCGGCGGTGCCGTAGACGATGCCGATGCCCGCGTCGTCGCCGTGGCTGTCCTCGGGGGCCTTCACCAGGTCGTCGATGACCAGGTCACGGTGGCCGTCGCCGTTGAAGTCGTACGGGACACGGCTGCCGGTGCCGCGGGGGACGGGGGCGCTCGCCGTCTCCGCCTGGGTCCGCGCCTGTGCCGGGGGCGGGGTGTCGCCGTTCTTGCCGTCGGACGCGGCGGACGGGCCCGAGCAGGCCGTGAGCGCCAGCAGCAGGGCCGTACAGCCCACGGCGAGGGCGGCGCTCACCCTGCTGGTGACCGCCGCCTGCGGGTGCTCGGTGCTGGTGCGGGTGCGTGGACGCACGGGGGCCTCGTTGTTCGTCGTTCGTGAGCCGGTGTTCCCGTCGGCCGCCGGGCCTGGGATGTGTACCGGGAGTTCTGGCGGGCTTCTCCGGGGAGACATGATGCTCCAGTTACGTCGTCGCGTACATGTCCGAGTTCACAGTTCCTCTGCGGCGGTCGTCACGTCGCCCCCCCGGCCACCGCGGCCCGCGGCCCCGGACACGAAGAAGCGGCCGGTCCTGCCCCCGAGGCAGGTCCGGCCGCTTCTTCGCGCTGATGCCGATGCGTTACGTCACTTTGCCGGTTCCGGCTCCGGTGCGTCCACCTGCTCCGACTCTCCGGTCGGGTCGACGGGCGTCTTCACGGACTCCAGGAGGAGCTGCGAGACGTCCACGACCTGGATGGACTCCTTCGCCTGGCCGTCGTTCTTCTTGCCGTTGACCGAGTCGGTCAGCATGACGAGGCAGAACGGGCAGGCGGTGGAGACGATGTCCGGGTTGAGGGCGAGGGCTTCGTCGACGCGCTCGGTGTTGATGCGCTTGCCGATCCGCTCCTCCATCCACATCCGGGCGCCGCCGGCGCCGCAGCAGAAGCCGCGTTCCTTGTGGCGGTGCATCTCCTCGTTCCGCAGGCCCGGGACCTTCGCGATGATCTCGCGCGGCGGGGTGTAGATCTTGTTGTGCCGGCCCAGGTAGCACGGGTCGTGGTACGTGATCAGGCCCTCGACGGGGGTCACCGGGATCAGCTTGCCCTCGTCGATGAGGTGCTGGAGCAGTTGGGTGTGGTGGATGACCTCGTACTCGCCGCCGAGCTGCGGGTACTCGTTCGCGATCGTGTTGAAGCAGTGCGGGCAGGTCGCGACGATCTTCTTCGACGACTTGGGCTTCTTCGTCTCCGGGTCGTCGTCGTCCTCGCCGTACGCCATGTTCAGCATGGCCACGTTCTCCTGGCCGAGCTGCTGGAACAGCGGCTCGTTGCCCAGACGGCGGGCGGAGTCACCGGTGCACTTCTCGTCGCCGCCCATGATCGCGAACTTGACGCCCGCCATGTGCAGCAGCTCCGCGAAGGCCTTGGTGGTCTTCTTGGCCCGGTCCTCCAGGGCGCCGGCGCAGCCGACCCAGTACAGGTAGTCGACCTCGGTGAGGTCCTCGACGTCCTTGCCGACGATCGGGACCTCGAAGTCGACCTCCTTGGTCCACTCGACGCGGGCCTTCTTGGCGAGGCCCCAGGGGTTGCCCTTCTTCTCCAGGTTCTTGAGCATCGTGCCCGCCTCGGACGGGAACGCGGACTCGATCATCACCTGGTAGCGGCGCATGTCGACGATGTGGTCGATGTGCTCGATGTCGACCGGGCACTGCTCGACGCAGGCGCCGCAGGTGGTGCAGGACCACAGGACGTCCGGGTCGATGACGCCGTTCTCCTCGGCGGTGCCGATCAGCGGGCGCTCGGCCTCGGCCAGCGCCGAGGCGGGGACGTCCTTGAGCTGCTCCTCGGTGGCCCTCTCCTCGCCCTCCATGGTCTTGCCGCCGCCCGCGAGGAGGTACGGCGCCTTGGCGTGCGCGTGGTCGCGCAGCGACATGATCAGGAGCTTCGGGGAGAGGGGCTTGCCGGTGTTCCAGGCGGGGCACTGCGACTGGCAGCGGCCGCACTCGGTGCAGGTGGAGAAGTCGAGGATGCCCTTCCAGGAGAACTGCTCGACCTGGGAGACACCGAAGACCGCGTCCTCGGCCGGGTCCTCCCAGTCGATCTCCTTGCCGGCCGTCGTCATCGGCTGGAGCGCGCCGAGCGCGACCTCGCCGTCGGCGTTCCGCTTGAACCAGATGTTCGGGAAGCCGAGGAAGCGGTGCCAGGCGACACCCATGTTGGTGTTGAGCGAGACCGTGATCATCCAGATCAGCGAGGTGCCGATCTTGATCATCGCGGTGAAGTAGATGAGCGTCTGGAGCGTGCTGAGGCTCAGCCCCTTGAAGGCGAGCACCAGCGGGTACGACACGAAGTACGCGGCGTCGTAGCTCTCGACGTGGTGGATCGCGCCCTCGAGGCCGCGCAGCACCAGGATCGCGAGGCCGATCGTGAGGATGATGTACTCGACGAAGTACGCCTGCCAGGCCTTCGAGCCGGCGAAGCGCGACTTGCGGCCGGCCCGGGAGGGCAGGTTCAGCAGCCGGATCACCATCAGCGCCACGATGCCCACGACCGTCATCAGGCCGATGAACTCGATGTACATCTCGAACGGCAGGAAGCCGCCGATGACCGGCAGCACCCAGTCGGCCTGGAAGAGCTGGCCGTACGCCTGGAGCAGTGTGGGCGGCAGTGTCAGGAAGCCGACCGCGACGAACCAGTGGGCGAAGCCGACGATGCCCCAACGGTTCATCCGGGTGTGGCCCAGGAACTCCTTGACCAGCGTGATCGTGCGGGCCTTGGGGTCGTCGGTGCGGCTGCCTGCTGGTACCGGCTGGCCCAGACGGACGAAGCGGTAGATCTGCGCGACGGCTCGGCAGATGAGCGCAACGCCGACGACCGTCAGCACCAGCGACACGATGATCGCGGCGAGTTGCATGAGTGGGGCTCCTCGGGCCTGCGAGAGCGGGATCCAGTTGGTTGCGTGATACTGCCCGCAACTACTAAGCAGTAACTTAATTAGTCTGTGCTGACACTATCCGCTTGGTCCACCCTCCTGCAGGCGGGCGGGCGGTGATCTGCGTCGCTCAGGTGTGCCTTGGTTCGGCGGGCCTTCCCGAGCCGGTCCCGCAGGGGGGTGCGGGCGGCTTCGGCGAGAATCGCCAGGTCGAGCACCACTCCATGGTGCTCTGCGTAGTGCTGGTCCAGCAGGGCGGGGTCGTCCCACGGCATGCCCGAGCGGGCGCGCACCTGTGCCAGGCCCGTCAGTCCCGGCCGCAGTTCCTGCCGCCACCGCCGGGCGCCGGGCCCGGTCGCCCGGGGGTCGCCGGGGGGCAGCGGGGCGGGGCCGACCAGGGCGAGATCGCCGCGTACGACGTGCGGCAGCCGCGAGAACAGATCCAGGCGGAGCCTCCGGGTGCGCAGGGTGCGCAGCTCGAAGACCCGGCCGCCCAGGCCCGTCCGGGGTCGGCGGTCCCAGGCGCCGCCCGGAGTGCGCCGCGCGGTCAGGACGAGCGCGGCCACGGCGACGGCCGGGCAGCTCAGGGCGAGCAGCGCGGTGCCGAGTGCCACGTCCAGCGCGCGTTCGGCCGTCGTGCGGGCGAGGGCGCGGTCCGTGAGTTGCCGCGCCCGGTCGGCGGCGCCCGCCAGGCGTGCGGCGGGGCGGGAGGGGAAGTGGCCCCGCGCGGTGCCGGACACGGTGGCGTACGCGGGTGGGGTCCGGTGCTCGTACGCGGGTGGGGGCGGCTGCGCCGGACTTCCCGGCCGCCGGTCCTCCCGTCTCTTCTGCTGCCGTACGTGCCGCTTCCTCGCGTTCTGCATCGCGCCCGCCCGGGGTTCGAGGTTCGATGGGACACCATGGGTGACGATCCACGTTGAAACCTGCCGGTCGAGGACGGTTGCGGCCGTCTCGCGGCACTTTGTGACAGAACGATCCCATGGTGGGACGGTGGGTCGGGTGGTGTGCGAGGGGTGTGGCGTGCGCCGGTGCGGTGGTGTGGCGGGCGGATCGGCGCAGATAAGTTCCGCGTAAGCTCTGCGTAGCACTTAAGTTGAGCGTGGCCGACTCAGGTCTGTTGACTCGGGGGCGGGCGTCATGCATTCTTGAGTCAGATCCGCTCAAGTAATCCGTTGGAGGAATTGAAATGGCACGTGCGGTCGGCATCGACCTGGGCACGACTAACTCCGTCGTCAGCGTTCTCGAAGGCGGCGAGCCCACCGTCATCACCAACGCCGAAGGCGCCAGGACCACGCCGTCCGTCGTCGCCTTCGCCAAGAACGGCGAGGTGCTCGTCGGCGAGGTCGCCAAGCGCCAGGCGGTCACCAACGTCGACAGGACCATCCGCTCCGTCAAGCGCCACATGGGCACGGACTGGAAGATCGACCTCGACGGCAAGAGCTTCAACCCGCAGCAGATGAGCGCCTTCATCCTGCAGAAGCTGAAGCGCGACGCCGAGTCCTACCTGGGCGAGAAGGTCACCGACGCGGTCATCACCGTCCCGGCGTACTTCAACGACTCCGAGCGTCAGGCGACGAAGGAGGCCGGCGAGATCGCGGGCCTGAACGTCCTGCGCATCGTCAACGAGCCGACCGCCGCCGCCCTGGCGTACGGCCTCGACAAGGACGACCAGACGATCCTCGTCTTCGACCTCGGTGGCGGCACCTTCGACGTGTCCCTCCTGGAGATCGGCGACGGCGTCGTCGAGGTGAAGGCCACCAACGGTGACAACCACCTCGGTGGTGACGACTGGGACCAGCGCGTCGTCGACTACCTGGTGAAGCAGTTCGCCAACGGGCACGGCGTGGACCTGTCCAAGGACAAGATGGCTCTCCAGCGTCTCCGCGAGGCCGCGGAGAAGGCGAAGATCGAGCTCTCGTCCTCGACCGAGACCACGATCAACCTGCCCTACATCACGGCGTCCGCCGAGGGCCCGCTGCACCTGGACGAGAAGCTGACGCGCTCGCAGTTCCAGCAGCTGACCGCGGACCTCCTGGACCGCTGCAAGACCCCGTTCCACAACGTCATCAAGGACGCCGGCATCCAGCTCTCCGAGATCGACCACGTCGTTCTCGTCGGTGGCTCCACCCGTATGCCCGCCGTCGCCGAGCTCGTCAAGGAGCTGACCGGCGGCCAGGAGGCCAACAAGGGTGTGAACCCGGACGAGGTCGTCGCCATCGGCGCCTCGCTCCAGGCCGGTGTCCTCAAGGGTGAGGTCAAGGACGTCCTGCTCCTCGACGTCACCCCGCTGTCCCTCGGCATCGAGACCAAGGGAGGGATCATGACCAAGCTCATCGAGCGCAACACCACGATCCCGACCAAGCGCTCCGAGATCTTCACGACGGCCGAGGACAACCAGCCGTCCGTGCAGATCCAGGTCTACCAGGGCGAGCGCGAGATCGCGGCGTACAACAAGAAGCTCGGGATGTTCGAGCTGACCGGTCTGCCGCCGGCCCCGCGCGGTGTCCCGCAGATCGAGGTCGCCTTCGACATCGACGCCAACGGCATCATGCACGTCGCCGCCAAGGACCTCGGCACCGGCAAGGAGCAGAAGATGACCGTCACCGGCGGCTCCTCGCTGCCGAAGGACGAGGTCAACCGGATGCGCGAAGAGGCCGAGAAGTACGCGGAGGAGGACCACGCCCGCCGCGAGGCCGCCGAGTCGCGCAACCAGGGCGAGCAGCTCGTCTACCAGACGGAGAAGTTCCTCAAGGACAACGAGGACAAGGTCCCCGGTGACGTGAAGACGGAGGTGGAGACCGCGGTCGAGGAGCTGAAGGAGAAGCTCAAGGGCGAGGACACCGCCGAGATCCGTACGGCCACCGAGAAGGTCGCCGCCGTCTCGCAGAAGCTGGGCCAGGCGATGTACGCCAACGCCCAGGCCGAGGGCGCGGCCCCGGGCGCCGAGGCCCCGGGCGACGGCCAGGCCAAGGCCGATGACGATGTCGTCGACGCCGAGATCGTGGACGACGAGAAGGACACCAAGGGCGGTGCGGCGTGACCGAGGAGACTCCGGGCTTCGAGGAGAAGCCCGACGTCCCCTCCGGCGCCACCCCTGATGACGCCGAGCCGAAGGCTGCCGACTCCTCCGAGGAGGAGGCGGCGGCCCCGGCCGGGGACACCGATGCGACCGTCGGTCTGACGGCGCAGCTGGACCAGGTCCGTACGGCGCTGAACGAGCGCACGGCAGACCTCCAGCGGCTCCAGGCCGAGTACCAGAACTACCGCCGCCGCGTCGAGCGGGACCGGGTCACGGTCAAGGAGATCGCCGTGGCGAACCTCCTGTCCGAGCTCCTGCCCGTGCTCGACGACGTCGGCCGCGCGCGGGAACACGGCGAGCTGGTCGGCGGCTTCAAGTCGGTGGCCGAATCGATGGAGACCGTCGTCGCGAAGCTGGGCCTCCAGCAGTTCGGCAAGGAGGGCGAGCCCTTCGACCCGACGATCCACGAGGCCCTGATGCACAGCTACGCGCCGGACGTCACCGAGACGACCTGCGTGGCGATCCTTCAGCCGGGGTATCGCATCGGCGAGCGCACCATCCGCCCCGCGCGGGTGGCCGTCGCCGAGCCGCAGCCGGGCGCCACGCCCGCCGCGGCGAAGGAAGAGAAGAAGGCAGACGACGAGGAGAGCGGTGGCACCGAGGAGGTCTGACGGCAACACGTCTGATCACCTCGGTGCACACCGACCGGCCCGGCGGCCGGCCCACGGGCCGGCCGCTCGGCCGATCGTCCGGAAGGAGGGACGTCGATGAGCACGAAGGACTTCGTCGAGAAGGACTACTACAAGGTCCTCGGCGTCCCCAAGGACGCCACCGACGCCGAGGTCAAGAAGGCGTACCGGAAGCTCGCCCGCGAGTTCCACCCGGACGCCAACAAGAACGACGCCAAGGCGGAGGAGCGCTTCAAGGAGATCTCCGAGGCGAACGACGTCCTCGGTGACCCCAAGAAGCGCAAGGAGTACGACGAGGCGCGCGCCCTCTTCGGCAACGGCGGCTTCCGGGCCGGCCCCGGCGGTGCGGGCGGCAACTTCAACTTCGACCTGGGCGACCTCTTCGGCGGGGGCGCCCCGGGCGGCGGACAGGGCGGCGCGGGCGGCGGCTTCGGCGGCGGGGGCGGTCTCGGCGACGTCTTCGGCGGGCTGTTCAACCGCGGCGGCACGGGCACCCGGGTCCAGCCCAAGCGCGGCCAGGACATCGAGTCCGAGGTGACGCTCAGCTTCACCGAGGCGGTCGACGGGGCCACGGTCCCGCTGCGGATGTCCAGCCAGGCACCCTGCAAGGCGTGTTCCGGCACCGGCGACAAGAACGGCACCCCCAGGGTCTGCCCGACCTGTGTCGGCACCGGGCAGGTCTCGCGCGGCAGCGGCGGCGGCTTCTCGCTCACCGACCCCTGTGTGGACTGCAAGGGCCGGGGCCTCATCGCCCAGGACCCCTGCGCCGTCTGCAAGGGCAGCGGCCGGGCGAAGTCGGCGCGCACCATGCAGGTGCGGATCCCGGCGGGCGTCTCCGACGGCCAGCGGATCCGGCTGCGGGGCAAGGGCGGTGCGGGCGAGCGCGGCGGTCCGGCCGGCGACCTGTATGTCGTTGTCCACGTCGACGCCCACCCGGTCTTCGGCCGCAAGGGCGACAACCTCACGGTCACCGTGCCCGTCACCTACCCCGAGGCGACGCTCGGCGGCGACATCAAGGTCCCCACGCTCGGCGGGCCCCCGGTCACACTGAAGCTGCCCGCCGGCACCCCCAACGGGCGTACGATGCGCGCCCGGGGCAAGGGCGCGGTGCGCAAGGACGGCACCCGCGGCGACCTGCTGGTCACCGTGGAGGTCGCGGTCCCCAGGGACCTGGGCCAGGAGGCCAGGGACGCCCTGGAGGCCTACCGGAAGGCGACCGCGGACGAGGACCCGCGGGCGGAACTGTTCCAGGCCGCGAAGGGAGCTTGAGATGGACGGCCGTCGACGCAATCCGTACCAGCTGACCGATGAGACCCCGGTGTACGTGATCTCGATCGCGGCCCAGCTCTCGGGGCTCCACCCGCAGACGCTGCGCCAGTACGACCGTCTCGGCCTGGTCTCCCCGGACCGTACGGCCGGGCGCGGCCGGCGCTACTCGGCCCGCGACATCGAGCTGCTGCGCACCGTGCAGCAGTTGTCGCAGGACGAGGGCATCAACCTCGCGGGCATCAAGCGGATCATCGAGCTGGAGAACCAGGTGGCCGCGCTCCAGCAGCGCGTCGCCGAGCTCTCGGCGGCGGTGGACGGCGCGGCGGTCGCCATGCAGCAGCGCGAGGCCCAGGTGCACGCCTCGTACCGCCGGGACCTGGTGCCGTACCAGGACGTGCAGCAGACGGGCGCGCTGGTGGTGTGGCGGCCGAAGCCGAAGCGGCCGACGGAGTAGGACCCGGTTGTGCCCGCGTGAAGGGGGCCGGAGAGCGGACGAACGCTCTCCGGCCCCCTTCACGCGTCGTGGGCGCGGGCCCTACGGCAGGAACTCGCTGACCGTCTCGATCGCCATCATCCACATGGGCTGTCCGCCGGTGCCGAAGGCGGCGGCCAGGGCGTAGCCGATCGCCGCGTCGGCCGGCTCGATGACGGCCCCGTCCCGCCACTCGGCGATCACCCGCCGGTCGCCGCCGACCGAGGAGAAGTCCCCGATGTGCTTGCCGTCGCGGGTCAGCCGGCTGCTCGGGATCGAGTCGGGCACGAGCCGGTAGGCGGTGCCCGCGCAGCGGACGTCGACCCGGTAGGAGCGGCGGCGGAGCTTCCCCTTCCCCGGCTTGATCGTGGCGTCCCGGCCGTCCACGGTGAGCGTGAGCAGGCGGGGGTCGCGGGTGCCGATGAGGATGTGGTCGTCGATCTCGGCCCCGGGGGCGCGGGTGAGGACGACGCGGGGTATCCCCTCGCCGCTCACGACGAGCGTTTCACGCTGCTCGCCGACGAGTTCGACGCGTATGTCCCCGTGGTGGTCGTCCTCGACGGTGGCGGGCAGGGGGGCGGGTGCGGGGGTGGTGTCGGTCATCCGGGCTTCGCGGTCCTTCGGTCGTGCGGGGGGTGTTCGTCAGGTCGGTCAGGGCTGACGTACGGAATTCTCGCAGGCGGCGGGGGAGTTCGGGAGTTCGGAGATGCCCGAGCGGACGATGAGGGCGCCGAGGTGGGTGCGGCTGGTGGCGCCGAGGGTCTGCATGAGTTTGGCGATGTGGGCGCGGCAGGTGCGGACGCTGATGCCCATCTTGCGGGCGACGACGTCGTCGACGTGGCCTTCGGTGAGGAGACGGGCGATGCTGAGCTGGACGGCGGTGACCGGGACGTCCGGTGCGGCCGTGTGATGGTTCTCGGCCAGCGGGACGGCTTGCGCCCACAGGACTTCGTAGACCTGGATGAGGTAGGCGACCAGGGCCGGATGCCCGATCCGCAGGGCGGTGTTGCGGTCGGCGGATGCTGGGATGTAGGCGACCGTCCGGTCGATGATGATCAGGCGCTCGACGGTGAGTTCGGTGGTGCGTACCTGAAGATGCTGCTCCGGTACCTGGGAGATGTAGCCGCGGACGGAGCGGCTGTACCGGGCCGGGTGCTGGTAGATGTGCCGGATTCGCGCACCACGCCTGATGGCGGTGTGGGCATTGGCCAGAGCGGTTTGCAGCGTCTCGGGAGGGCGGTCGCTGCCGGGCTGGGCCGTCAGGATCTCCTCGGTGGCCATAGTGGACGGTGCTGTCAGCCCAGGTGTGGGGGGATCGTGGAGGTGTCGGGGGAGCGGGGAACTTCCCCGGCTCACCCGGGCGTGGCCACGCTCGCCCCCGTCTGTGGTCACGCCCCGGTGCCGGGGGTTACCGAATGGTCGGGGTCTGATTCCAGGATTCCTGATCGCGCGATCAGATAGCCGAGTTGGGCCCGGCTGTTGCTTCCCAGCGCAACGCTCAGTTTGGCGATGTGCGAACGGCAGGTCCGTACGTTCATGCCGAGGCGGCGGGCGATCGCCTCGTCGACGTGGCCTTCGACGAGGAGCTTCGCGATGGAATGCCGTACTCCGGAAATCCCGTCCGACTTGGAGTCGTACGGAATCTGTTCCTGAAGGGGAACCGCGCGGTGCCAGAGTTGCTCGAAGACTTTGACCAGGTACTCCACGATGCCGGGGTGCCGCAGTTCCAGGGCCACGGTTCGATCGTCCGTGGCCGGGATGAAGGCGACGGTGTTGTCGAAGATCATGAGCCGCTCTATGAGCTCTTCGAGCGTTCGGATCTCGACCTTGCTCTCAGCCATCTGGGCGGCATAACTGAGAGTTCCGTGGCTGTGGCGAACGGTGTGCTGATACAGAGTGCGCATGCCGACGCCGCGTGCCGTGAGCATCTTGCCGCGCTCCATGGCGATGGTCAGCGCATTCTCGCTGCGCCCGCCGCCGGGTTGAATCGTCAGAACTTCCGAGCGGCACTCGGCCAGAGCGAGCTCGATCGACGCGTTGATGCGGCCGATGCCTTCGAGAACCGTGATGGCGTGCGTCGTTGGCGGCGCCTGCGCGCTGATGGCCATGAAGGGTTCGAATGCTTCGGTGAGCTCGACCGAGAGGCGCCTGCGCTCCTGGATCTCTCGCTCGATCGGGTGGAGTCGCTGCGTCAGCGCTGCTGAAGGTGGCACCGGTCGAAGCCAGGTGGCATCGTCGGGATCAGGGTGCAGCAGGGCGAACTCCAGCAGGCAGGGAGCTTCCTCTGTCTCGACACGAGCTATCTTGCCCACGCTCAGCGCACTGGCGTAGAGCCGCGCCCCCTCGTCGCACATGGCGCTTACCGCGTGGGGATGTGTCGCTTTAGTTCTTTCTGTGGTCAATTCTCCACCCCCCAGGAACATGAATCAGCAGGAACATGATGCATCGGTTCTGTGGCATTGACGTGCCTGGATGGGCCATCGTCTTGTTTGCGGGGGAGAGGAAACCTTGGAAGTGAGGACGAAGCCCATCATGAGTTACAAAACGCTTCGCTCGGTGCTTGCTGTTGCCCTCTCCGTCGGGGTGACGACCGGGGCGCTGAGTGTTCTTGACCTCGTTGAGGGCGGCGTGACCAACGGTGCGGCCGGTGCGCATGCGCTGGCGGCTCCGCCTCCAGACCTGGCTTGGGACCTGATGCCCGCGAAGGCGACGGGAACGGAAGCGACGCTCGGTTCGCCGTCGGGCGCCGCCTCGTCGGACGGAGCCCGAGCATGAGCACCCCGCCGGACGACCGCACCTTCCGGCGCGAGATGGCAACCGCCTATCGCTCAGGGTGGCATTTCATCGATCTGCTCACGGCCCTCCCCCGCCGTGGCGACTCGTTGATGGTCACCCTGTTCGGAGAGCCGATCGTCGTGGTGATGGAAGAGGACGAGGACGTCCGCGCCTATCGCTGCCTCCGTCGGCCCCGCGGCGCCCCGCAGCCGGTTCGCTGTGCCGTCAGGTACGGCATGATCTTCGTCAACCTCGACCAGCGCGACCACGAGCTGTTCGACGCAGAACCCCTTTCCGCCACCCCCCGCAGTGCCTGAGCGATTCCCCCGTCGTCACCTGTCGCTCCAGGCGCTTCCCCCACACAGCGGCGCCACCGTGACCTGAACACGGTGGCGCCGTTGTGCTGTCTCCGCGGCCCTGCGCGGTCTCAGGCCCTGCCGAGCGCCCGGTCGAGGGTGATCTCGATGACGACCCGGGTCGGATTGATCCGCGGCGGACGGCCGTAGCGCTCCTCGTGGCGGGCCTCCGCGTCCCTGACGGTCTCCGGTTCGGTACGGATGACCGCGCGGCCCTCCAGCGTCGCCCAGCGGGCCCGGTCGATCTGGCAGACCGCCACGCGTGCCCCGTCGGGGCCGGCCGCGCGGATGTGGGCCACCTTGCGGCTGCCCCCGTCGGTGATCACGCGCGCCACCCCGGCCTCCGGGTCGTACGTCACGCACACCGGGACCACGTGCGGCGTGCCGTCCGGGCGGGGGGTCGTCAGCGTGGACAGGTGGCTCTCGCGCCAGAACGCGACGTATTCGGGGGAGGGATTGCGTACGTCTGCCATGGGGGCAGCGTACGAGGCCGGGGACCGGGCGGCCGCAGCGCGTGCGATCAGTGCCTTGAGTGGAATAGACTCAACTTTGTGTACGTTGATTAGGTCAATGCGGGCTGTGTCCCTGACCCCCAGCTGCGAGGAGGAGTAACCACACGTGGACGCCGAGCTGACCAACAAGAGCCGCGACGCCATCAACGCGGCCACCAACCGGGCCGTGAAGGACGGGCACCCCGACCTGACCCCGGGGCACCTGCTGCTCGCGCTGCTGGAGGGGCAGGAGAACGAGAACATCATCGACCTGCTCGCCGCCGTCGAGGCCGATCTGGCGCTGGTGCGCGGCGAGACCGAGCGGCTGCTCGGGGGGCTGCCCAGCGTCACCGGGTCCACCGTCGCCCCGCCGCAGCCCAACCGCGAGCTGCTCGCCGTCATCCAGGACGCGGCCCAGCGGGCCAAGGAGCTGGGCGACGACTACATCTCCACCGAGCACCTGCTCATCGGTATCGCCGCGAAGGGCGGCCGGGCCGGTGAGATCCTCGACGGACAAGGGGCCGGCGCCAAGAAGCTGCTGGCCGCGTTCGAGACGAGCAGGGGAGGGCGCCGGGTGACCACACCCGACCCGGAGGGCCAGTACAAGGCCCTGGAGAAGTTCGGCACCGACTTCACGGCCGCCGCGCGGGAGGGCAAGCTGGATCCGGTCATCGGCCGGGACCAGGAGATCCGCCGCGTCGTGCAGGTGCTGTCGCGCCGGACGAAGAACAACCCCGTCCTCATCGGTGAGCCCGGCGTCGGCAAGACCGCCGTCGTCGAAGGCCTCGCCCAGCGCATCGTCAAGGGCGACGTCCCGGAGAGCCTCAAGGACAAGCGGCTCGTCTCGCTGGACCTCGGCGCCATGGTCGCGGGCGCGAAGTACCGCGGCGAGTTCGAGGAGCGGCTGAAGACCGTCCTCTCCGAGATCAAGGAGAGCGACGGCCGGATCATCACGTTCATCGACGAGCTGCACACCGTCGTCGGCGCCGGCGCGGGCGGCGACTCCGCCATGGACGCGGGCAACATGCTCAAGCCGATGCTCGCCCGCGGCGAGCTGCGCATGGTCGGCGCGACCACGCTCGACGAGTACCGCGAGCGCATCGAGAAGGACCCCGCCCTGGAGCGCCGCTTCCAGCAGGTGCTGGTCGCCGAGCCGTCCGTCGAGGACACCATCGCGATCCTGCGCGGCCTCAAGGGCCGTTACGAGGCCCACCACAAGGTGCAGATCGCGGACTCGGCGCTGGTGGCCGCCGCGACCCTCTCCGACCGCTACATCACCTCCCGCTTCCTCCCCGACAAGGCCATCGACCTGGTCGACGAGGCCGCGTCCCGGCTGCGGATGGAGATCGACTCCTCGCCCCTGGAGATCGACGAACTCCAGCGCTCCGTCGACCGGTTGCGCATGGAGGAGCTGGCGCTGAAGAACGAGTCCGACGCCGCCTCCAAGGAGCGCCTGGCGAAGCTGCGCCGCGACCTCGCCGACAGGGAGGAGGAGCTGCGAGGCCTCAACGCCCGCTGGGAGAAGGAGAAGCAGGGCCTCAACCGGGTCGGTGAGCTCAAGGAGCGCCTCGACGAGCTGCGCGGCCAGGCCGAACGCGCCCAGCGCGACGGCGACTTCGACGCCGCCTCCAAGCTGCTGTACGGGGAGATCCCGGGCCTGGAGCGGGAGTTGGAGGAGGCCGCGGAAGCGGAGCAGGAGGCGTCCAAGGACAAGGACACCATGGTCAAGGAGGAGGTCGGGCCGGACGACATCGCGGACGTCGTCGGCGCCTGGACCGGCATTCCGGCCGGCCGGCTCCTGGAGGGCGAGACCCAGAAGCTGCTGCGGATGGAGAGCGAACTCGGCAAGCGGCTGATCGGGCAGACCGAGGCCGTGCAGGCCGTCTCCGACGCCGTACGCCGGACCAGGGCGGGCATCGCCGACCCCGACCGGCCCACTGGGTCGTTCCTCTTCCTCGGGCCCACCGGCGTCGGCAAGACCGAGCTGGCCAAGGCGCTCGCGGACTTCCTGTTCGACGACGAGCGGGCCATGATCCGCATCGACATGAGCGAGTACGGCGAGAAGCACAGCGTCGCCCGCCTCGTCGGGGCCCCGCCCGGTTACGTCGGGTACGAGGAGGGCGGCCAGCTCACCGAGGCCGTCCGCCGCCGCCCGTACAGCGTCGTGCTCCTGGACGAGGTGGAGAAGGCCCACCCCGAGGTCTTCGACATCCTGCTCCAGGTCCTCGACGACGGCCGGCTCACCGACGGTCAGGGCCGCACGGTCGACTTCCGCAACACCATCCTGATCCTCACCTCCAACCTCGGCTCCCAGTTCCTGATGGACCCCCTGGTCAAGCCCGAGGTGAAGAAGCAGCAGGTGCTGGACGTGGTGCGGGCGTCGTTCAAGCCGGAGTTCATCAACCGGCTCGACGACCTCGTGGTCTTCTCCGCCCTCTCCGGCGACGAGCTCGCGCACATCGCCGGGCTCCAGATCGACCGACTCGCGGCCCGGCTGGCCGACCGGCGGCTCACCCTCGACGTCACACCCGAGGCGCTGGCCTGGCTCGCCCAGGAGGGCAACGACCCGGCCTACGGGGCCCGGCCGCTGCGCCGGCTCATCCAGACCGCGATCGGCGACCGGCTCGCCAAGGAGATCCTGTCCGGCGAGGTCCGCGACGGTGACACCGTACGGGTGGACCGGGCCGAGGACGGACTGATCGTCGGCCCCGCCTCGTAACCACCGGTCACGGAGCGTCGCACGCTGTGAGCGAACGCCCGGCGAGCCCCGTTCCCACGCGCTGTCTGTCAGCTTGTGGCTGATCGGGGCCGCCGGGGCTTGCCATGCCCCGCCCGCCATGGGAGAGGATGGCCGCAACCGCACGAAGGGAAATAACGGTGAGCATCGATCCGTCCTCGATTCCTAATTTCGGGGGCCAGCCCGAACCGCAGGCGGCAGGACCGGAGGGCCCCGTCGTCCCTGACCAGGACCTCGTGAAGCAGCTCCTCGACCAGATGGAGCTGAAGTACGTCGTCGACGACGAGGGCGACCTCGCGGCGCCGTGGGAAGAGTTCCGGACGTACTTCATGTTCCGCGGCGAGGCGGAGCAGCAGGTCTTCTCGGTCCGTACGTTCTACGACCGCCCGCACGACCTCGACCAGCGTCCCGTCCTGCTGGACGCCATCGACGACTGGAACCGCCGCACCCTGTGGCCCAAGGTCTACACCCACGCCCACGAGGGCGAGGAGGGTGAGACGGGTTCCGTCCGGCTGATCGGTGAGGCGCAGATGCTCATCGGCACCGGCGTCAGCCTGGAGCACTTCGTCTCCTCGACGGTGAGCTGGGTGCGCGCCTCGATCGAGTTCGACAAGTGGCTCACCGAGCGCCTCGGCATCCAGCCCGCCGAGGGCAAGGCGGACGGCGAGGAGCCCGCAGGCGCCTAGTTCCCGAAGTATCGGGCCACGGCCCGGGCGGCGGTCATCGCGACCGTCGCCCGGGCCGTTCCCGTATCCCGGCGCCTGCGTTCCGGCGCCTGCGTCCCGGGACTTGTGTCCCGGGGCTCACCCCAGCCGGGCCAGCCGCTCCACCGCGTCCCGGAGCACGTCGTCCCGCTTGCAGAACGTGAACCGGACCTGGCTGCGGCCCGCCTCCGGGTCGTCGTAGAAGACCGAGTTCGGGACGGCCGCCACCCCGCAGCGTTCCGGCAGTGCGCGGCAGAAGGTGTAGGCGTCCTCGTCGCCGAACGGGGAGATGTCGGTGGTGATGAAGTACGTCCCCTCCGGCTCGTACACCCGGAAGCCCGCGGTCCGCAGGCCCTCCGCCAGCAGGTCCCGCTTGCGGCGCATGTCCTCGCGGAAGCCGGTGAAGAAGGCGTCGGGCAGGGCGAGCGCCTCGGCGATCGCGTACTGGAACGGGCCCCCGCTGACGAAGGTCAGATACTGCTTCGCCGCGCGCACCGCCGCCACCAGGGGGGCGTCGCCGGTGACCCAGCCGATCTTCCAGCCGGTGTACGAGAACGTCTTCCCCGACGACGAGATGGACACCGTGCGTTCGCGCATCCCGGGGAGCGCGGCGATCGGATGGTGCGCCCCGGTGAAGACCAGGTGCTCGTACACCTCGTCCGTCACCACCAGAAGATCGTGCTCCACCGCGAGGGCCGCGATCCCGGACAGTTCGTCGGGGGCGAGCACCGTGCCGGTCGGGTTGTGCGGGGTGTTCAGCAGCAGGAGCCGGGTGCGCGGGGTGATCAGCGCGCGCAGTTCGTCGAGGTCGGGGCGGAAGTCCGGGGCGCGCAGGGTGAGCGGTACGCGCTGGGCGCCCGCCATGGCGATGCAGGCCGCGTAGGAGTCGTAGAAGGGCTCGAAGGCGATCACCTCGTCGCCGGGCTCCAGCAGCGCAAGCATGGTCGCCGCGATCGCCTCCGTCGCGCCCGTGGTGACGAGGACTTCCGTGTCGGGGTCGAGGCTCAGGCCGTAGAAGCGGTGCTGGTGGTCGGCGATCGCCTGGCGGAGCTCCGGGACGCCCGGGCCTGGCGGGTACTGGTTGCCACGGCCGTCGCGCAGGGCCCGGACAGCGGCCTCACGTACGGACTCCGGGCCGTCCGTGTCCGGGAAGCCCTGCCCCAGGTTGATCGCGCCCGTCGCTGTCGCCAGGGCCGACATTTCCGCGAAGATCGTCGTCCCGAGCCCGTCCAGCCTGCGGTTCAGCAGTGGCCTGGTCTTCATCGCTCCACCGTTCTCACTCGGGTGCCCGTTGAGTTTGCAGACCCCATCCTGACTCATCGAGGCTCTCCGTCCCGCGTGGTGCCGGCAGGCTGAGGCCCTCTTCCTCCGGCTCTCGGAGCACACCGGCCTTCGCCGTGATGTCGCGCAGGAGAGCGTCTCGGAGTGCGTGCAACGTCGCGATCTTGGATACGAGGAGTTGCGCCGTGGCATGCAGAGGCTCGGCGACCCGGCGGAAGTCGGCGCGCGTGAAGTGATCCGGCCAGGTGACGGGCAGGGACTTCAGCCGGAGGGCGGAGATCTCGCGGCGGTTCTGGCCCTGGGCGAGTTCTGCGATCGCCTTGCTCCGGCTTCTGAGCTCGTGGAGGAGCCACCATGTGTCCTCGTCGTCCGAGGGCCGCACGGCGACGACGCTTCTGAGGGGGGTCGCCGCCCGGCTGGACACGGCGATGTGCGCGCCGTCGGAGCGGGTGCTGAGCATGAGCGTGCCCGGAGGGTGGACCGCGCCATCACGCGCCGGCCCGGTCAGGCGGAACCGGTGGGCGTGGGGCACGGGAAGGTTGTAGAGGTCTCTGGGTGCGATCACGTCGACGGTCGGATCCGCAGGTGCCGGTGGGAGTGAGCTTTCGGAACCGGTACCTGACTTCAAACGGGCAACCTTGACCAGTGGTCGTGAGCCCCAGAGATGGCCTGAATTCGCCACCACGTTGTGGAGTGCGTCGGCCAGTTCCAATGCCTTGCGCGCGGTCAGCTGGTAGACGGCGGCCGTCTCCTCGATGAGGGTGAAGGCCCGATGGTAGTGAGTGATGGCGTCGGGCGGCGGCAGTGGGAACAGCATGCGCCGGAGGGTGTCGAGGCTGACGGTCGGTTCGACGTGGGCCGTCACATCCTCGTCGATCCGGGCCTTCGCCGTGGGCGTCTGCAACCAGATGTGCAGCCACTGCACAAGGCACGGCTCCGCGCGGATGATGCCGACCGACCGGGCTGCGGGCCACCCCGCGTGTTCGGAGGTGACCAGCGCGGAATCCCCCGCGCGTCTGACGAGTACGACCGCCAGGTCACCCTCCTTGAGGCTGACACGGGTACGTGGAGGTGCACCCGGAACCCACTCGTTGGTCCGGGGGGAGAGGATCTTGCCGTCCCGGACGAAGGTCGAGCTGACCACCCCTGGGGTGCTCTCCGCGGTCTTGTCGTCGAGGAAGCCACAGGCTGTGTGGATGTTGTGGCCCAGTCGTTCGAGCCCGCGGAGAGAAACCGTCGGCCATGCCGACGCACCCGTGTCGGCCTGAGACGTACCGGCTCCCATCAGATCTCCTCCAAGGCGTCCAGCAGTCGCAGTTCCAGGTCGTGCATATGGGCCAGGTGATCGGTCAGCTCTACCTTGAGTCGCTCGACGTGGCTCCGCGTGTCCCGCTCCGGGCTCGGCGGTTCCACGGCGTACGAAGTCGGCATGAGGCTGTACTCGTGGCTCGTGATCTCCTTGGTGGAGCAGCTTTGGGACCAGCCGGGGACGTCGCTGTACGGCAATGCTGCGGCACCGCTCTCGGAGAGGCCCCGCCAGGCTGCGAGAGTGGTCACGATTCGGGCTGTGTTCTCCTCGCCCAGCCGCCGTGCCCTTGAGTCCGGGACCCGCTCGTAGGCGCGCCGCGCGTTGATGAACAGCGCCTGGCCGCGACGGTCCGAGGAACCCCAGCCGGGTCGTGCACGCTTGTCCTTGTTGAGCACCCACAGACAGGCTGTGGCCTTGGAGGGGCCGAACACGCGAGGCGGTAGCGCGATCACGCACTCGACAAAGTCGCTGCGCAGCAGACGTTCGCGGAGTCTTCGGGGCGCTGACTGTCGGCTGGTGGCCATGGTGTCGGCCATCAGGAAGACGGCTCGTCCCGCCGGCGCCAGTGCATGCGCGATGTGCTGGATCCAGGCGGCGTTGGCGGAGCCCCGGGGCGGGGGGTCCTCCGGCCACCGCGGATCACCGGCGGTGACGGAGCGCAGTGGCCGGCCGTCGCCCGGTTCGGCGTCGCCCTCGGGCGCCCAGGCGGATTGGTTGAAGGGGAGGTTGGCCAGAACGATGTCGTGGCGCTCGGGTTCGGGCTGCGCGAGGCTGTTCCCGGGCGGGAAGATGCGACCCCTGATGCCCCGGACCGCGAGGTTCATGTGGGCCACCTGAGAAGAAGGGGCGTGCTGTTCCTTACCTTGCAGGAACATGGTCGGGTTGAGTCCGACACGCTCGTGGACGTAGCGATGGCTCTCGACCAGCAGACCCCCTGAGCCGCAGACCGGGTCCAGCACCCTGTTCCCGTCCTGCGGGACCACCGCACCGACCATGAGGCGCGCCAGGTCGCCAGGTGTGAAGTAGTTGCTGCCGTCGGCCTGGGCCGCTGAGAGTTCTCGCAGACACTTGTCAAGCAGCGGGGAAACCTGCCGGGTGGAGCCGATGGCATGGATGAGAGCAGGCAGATGCCTGGTGGAGCCGGCTGGGAGTTCGGGCACGAGACGCATCGCTCCCGCGTCCGGGTCCTCGATGGAGGGGAGCCAGTGGGCCAGGCATTCGATCACGGCCCTGCGGACTTCCGAAGGATTTTCCGTAGCGCGATTCACCAACCACGCCCATGTCGGAACCCCGGGCCTGGCGGCGTCCCGCGGAATCCGGCTCAGGTACAGCAGGCCGAGGACGAGCCGAGCCGCCTCGGCCGAGTGCATGAACCGGGAGAGCTGCGTGAGCTGTTGGGACATCTGCTCAAGCGTCTGATCGGAGGGGGAGGGGCGCCCGGTCCGCGCTGCGCGCCCTCGGGCCGTCGTGTCGCTCATGCGCCCACCACACCCAGGGCGGTCAGGAGGACAATGAGGAGCGGCAGAGCGACGGCGAAAGTTTGGGCGCCCGACTTGACGGCCACGGTTCCGCGTCCTCCCTCCATGACGGATACGAGGCTGCCGACAAGGGCGGCTACGAGGGCGCCGAGGAGCGCGATCATCACGTACATCAATTTCAGCTGCACGTTCGGTTCCTTCCCGAGGTCGAGGGATCTGCCAGCCGCGTGATCCCCGGCTGCAGGAAGGACAGTAGGAGAGGCTGGCCGCACGCCGCAGTGAGCACGGCGTTTGGGATTTCCTTAGGCGCGCGCCCGGACTTCAAGCCCTCATATAGGAGCGCACGCCCTTTGGGTTTCTTGGTGGCGTGGTAGCTGGGGCTTGAATGTGCGACGCCACTCGCATCCGGAATAGGTAGGTCAGCAAGCCTTGACCCAGCCGATCTTCCAGCCGGTGTACGAGAACGTCTTCCCCGACGACGAGATGGACACCGTGCGTTCGCGCATCCCGGGGAGCGCCGCGATCGGATGGTGGCGCGGAGTTCCGGGACGCCGGGGCCGGGCGGGTACTGGTTGCCGTGGCCGGCCCGCAGCGCCCGGACCGCCGCCTCCCGGATCTCTTCGGGGCCGTCGGTGTCGGGAAAGCCCTGGCCGAGGTTGATGGAGCCGGTCCGCCCGGCCAGCGCGGACATCTCGGCGAAGATCGTCGTGCCGAACGTGGCGAGGCGGCGGTTGAGCAGCGGTCGTCCCTGAGTCATGCGCGCCATCCTGAGCCGAAGCTCTGGAGTTGCTCAAGTCCGCTTTGGTGCGCGCGAGCCCTGGGAATCCCCCTGTCACACAACAACGGGGAAGCGACGGGGGACCTCGCTTCGGGGGAAGGAAAGGCGGGTGGGGGCCATGGGCGTCTTCATCGCGATAGTGATCGCCGCGGTCGTCGTCGGCGGGCTGCTGGTCGTTCTGCGAGCCACCGGCGGCAGCAAGTCGGCGCACTCGCGTACGAAGGGGCGGCGTTCCTCGGCGGCGTCCGCGGGCGGCGAGAGCCTCACCGGTGGCGACTCCGGCGGTGGCTGGTGGTCGTCGTGGGGCGACTCCGGTTCCGGCGGGCACTCCTGCGGCGGCGGCTCGTCGTGCGGGGGCGGGGGCGGGGGCGGCTGCGGCGGGGGCAGCAGCTGACGGGGCTTCCCCGCACGGTCACCCACAGTGACCCGACACCGGGTGTCCGGAGGGTGAACTCCCTCCGGACGCCTTTTTGTTGAGCGACGCGGTCGTTTTCGGTTGAACAGGTGAACCGTGGGGCCCCCGAGGGGATGGAAACCACGGCAAGTTGGGCGAAAACGCTGTGAGTGCGGCGTACTTCGTGATTCCCTCGTCGAAGAGAACATTCAGCCCTCGGACCCCAGTTGGACCAGATCGGGCGCCCCTCACCTCCCACATGCAGTCATACAGGGGGCGTTCTGCTGTCCCGGTGTCCATGTGTGTTTGCGGAGCCCACCCATGCTCACCACCCTCCAGACGGCCTATTCCGATACCCGCGCCGCCGACCTGGCCTGGAGCCTGGGGCGGGAGCCGCTGCCCGCCCTGGCGGTCCTCGACCTCCGGTTCGACGGCGCCGAACTCCAGTTGAGGCTGCTCGGGGCCTCCCACCAGGTGCTCCTCCAGGAGGAGCACGGGGCCTGCTCCGAGACCGTGGCCTGTATGCCCGGCAGCAGCACCCCCCTGCCCCTCGGCGTCTCGAAGCGTCTCGGGGACCGGGAGTACGAATTCGCGGCGCGGGTGGAGAGCCTGACCCAGGGCCAGTTCGCCGGGCGCGCGCAGGAACTGCTCGCCCTGGTGAGCGACCACCCGCACGGTCTCGTCGGCACCTTCCCCGGCAGCCCGTACGCCTTCACCGCGATGCTCGCCCAGCGCACCGAGGGGCAGGTGCGGTGGCGCACCTGGCACGCGTACCCGCAGGAGGGGCAGTTGGTGGTGACCCGGACCCGGGTGGGTGCGCGGATTCCCGCCGCCGCGGCCTGAGCGGCAGGGGCACTTACACCCGTGTGGGTGACAAGGTGCGACGGTGTCGTGACGTAGCGTTCGCGACATGATCGACCAGCAGATGTCGCTGCGAGGGGGCGCGGCGCGGCTTCCCGTACGGCCGAGGACCGGCCGGCTCCTGGTGCTGGGCGCGGTCTTCGTCTGCGCCGCCTGCGGTCTCGTCTACGAGCTCGAACTGGTCGCGCTCGCCTCGTATCTCATCGGCGATTCGGTCACCCAGGCGTCCGTCGTGCTCTCCGTGATGGTGTTCGCGATGGGCATCGGTTCCCTTCTCGCGAAACGTTTGCGCTGCCGTGCCGCCGTCGGTTTCGGGATGATCGAGGCGGCCCTCGCCCTGATCGGCGGCTCCTCGGCGCTGGTCCTGTACGCCTCGTTCGCCTGGCTCGGCGATTCCCAGTACGCCCTGGTCGGGTTCTCGCTGGCGATCGGGGTGCTGATCGGTGCGGAGATCCCGTTGCTGATGACGCTGATCCAGCGCGTCGACCGGCAGGACGCGGGCGGGGCCGTCGCCGATCTCTTCGCCGCCGACTACGTGGGAGCGCTGGTCGGCGGGCTCGCGTTCCCCTTTCTTCTGCTGCCGATGCTGGGGCAGTTGACCGGCGCGCTGTTCACCGGTGCGGTCAACGCGGCGGCGGGCGGGGCGCTCGTCCTGTGGGTGTTCCGGCGCGACCTGAGCCCCCGCTCCCGCCGGCTCCTCGTCCTGGTCAACGTCTCGGTGATCGTGGTGCTGGCCACCGCCACGGCGCTGGTCGACGACTTCGAGCGGGCGGCGCGGCGGGCGGTGTACGGGGACCAGGTGCGGGTCGCCGTGCAGACCGAGGTGCAGGAGGTGGTGGTGACCGGCGCCGACCGGGACTCCCTCGGCCTCTATCTGGACGGCCGGCTGCGGGTCAGCGCCCGCGACGAGTACCGCTACCACGAGGCGCTGGTGCACCCCGCGATGAACGGGCCCCGCGCCCGCGTGCTCATCCTGGGCGGCGGCGACGGGCTCGCCGCCCGTGAGGTGCTGCGCTACGACGACGTCCGCGCGGTCACCGTCGTCGAGCTGGACCCCGCCGTCACCCGACTGGCCCGTACCGACCCCGCCCTCTCCGAGCTGAACGACCACGCCTTCCGCGACCCCCGCCTCACCGCCGTCGGGGCCGACGCGTTCCCCTGGCTCCGGGCCGACCACGGCCGGTACGACGTGGTGATCTCCGACCTCCCGGACCCGGGCATCACCGCCAGTACGAAGCTGTATTCGGCCGAGTTCTACGGGCTGATCGCCGAGGCCCTGGCCCCGGACGGGCGGCTCGTGGTGCACGCCGGACCGCTGGGAACCCGGCCGCGCACCTTCTGGACGGTGGAGGCCTCGGTGCGCGCGGGCGGCCTCGCGACCCGCCCGTACCGCGTCACCGGCCGGTACGCGGGCCTCGCCGCGAGCCCGGACCGGGGCGGCGGGGAGGACGGGGACCGGGAGGACTGGGGCTTCCTCCTCGCCGCACCGGGCCGGGCCCCGCAGGCCGCGCTGGCCCTGGGAGGGCCCGAACCGCGCTCGCTGCGGGGCCGGGAGCTGCGCGAGGGGGCGCGGGCCGCCGCCGGGGCCCGGCTGCCGGGGCTGCTCCCGTCCACGCTGATCCACCCGCGGTACTGGGAGGACGCGTGAGCGCGTGGTGCGCCGGCCTCGGCTTCCGGCAGCTCTTCGGCGGTCCGCCAGTGCTCCTTCGGCGGGTCGAAGCGCTGACGTCCGGGGCCGGGGCGGATTAGGCTCGGTTCCCATGGAGCATGAGGTGTTCGTTCCGGTTCCCGTCCCGACGCTGCTGCGCACCCTGGGTGATCCCGCCCGGGTCGCCCGCTGCATCCCCGGCCTCCAGCAGGACGCCGACGCGTCGGCGTCGCCCCTGGCCGGCCGGCTGAAGCTGCGGGCCGGCGGCCACACCATCACCTACCGGGGCGAGCTGCTGCTCACCGGCCCGGACGGAGACCGCTTCTCGGTCTCCGGGAAGGGCGTGGAGGCCCGGGGCGCCGGCGCGGTCGAGCTGGCCCTGACCATCGGCCTCACGGCGACGGACGGCGGGACGACGATCGCCTACAGCGGTACGGCCGACGGGGACGGGCGGCTGGTCGAGCTGGAGGAGGGCGCGGCGCTCGCGGCCGCCCACCGGCTCCTGGACCGCTTCACCCAGCAGCTGGTGACGGAGTCACTGGCGGTGCGGGACGGCGGGGACGGCGACGGCGGGGACGGGGGCGCCGACGCGGACGCCGGCACGGACGCGGACACGGCCGCGGACACGGCCGCCGGCTCGGCCGCCGATGCGGACGACGCCGTGGCCGCGGAGGGGCTTGAGGGCGACGAGGACGACGCCGACGCCGTGGGCGAGGACGACGCGGACTCCGGCGCGGGCGGTGACGGCGACCCCGGGTCCGTCTTCGACTCGCCCGTTCCGCCGCCCTCGCTCGACCCCGTCGCCGGGGTGGAGTTCACCGTTCCGGACGAACCGCCCGCCGAGGCCGCGCACGCCCGCCGCACCATGATCGGGCGCAGCGCCGAGGAGGTCGACCACGCGCCCCCGCGCGGCCGGTACGCCCCGGTGCCCTCCCCGGAGGCGGGCGGTGCGAGTACCGCCCTGCGCTGGGTCGCCCCCGCCGCCGCCCTCGCGCTCGCCTCCGCCGTGGTGCTGGGCCGGGCGTTGCGGCGCCGCAGGCCCTGAGCCGCCAGTAGGGTCGTCGGGTGAGCAGGAGCGAAGAGAACGTCAGGCTGACCGTCGGCGCTGCCGAGTTGACCGTCGACCCCGTGCGCGGCTGCCGGATCAGCAGCCTGCGGATCGGGTCCACCGAACTGCTCCGCCAGGGCGATCGGTACGGCTGTTTCCCGATGGTCCCCTGGTGCGGGCGTACGGGGTACGGGCAGTTCCGCAACGGCGACGAGCTCCACGAGCTGCCGCTGAACTCCCCGCCGCACGCCATCCACGGCACCGGCCGGGACACCACCTGGCACCCCGCGTACACGGCCGCCGACCTGGCCGAGGGCCGGGCGGCCTTCTACTACGACCTCGCGAAGCCCTGGCCGTACGAGGGCCGGGTGACGCAGACCTTCGAGCTGACCGAGGACACGCTGACGCTGGGCCTCGCCGTCGAGACGTACGGCGACTCCTTCCCGGCGCAGGCGGGCTGGCACCCCTGGTTCCTCCGCACCCTCGACGGGCGGGACGCCGAGCTCTCCTTCGATGCCGCGTGGCAGGAGGAGCGGGGCGGGGACCATCTGCCGACCGGGCGGCGTATCGACCCGCGGCCCGGCCCGTGGGACGACTGCTTCGGTATGCCGGACGGCGTGGACGTGAAGCTCACCTGGCCGGAGCGGCTGGAGCTGACGGTGAAGAGCCGCAGCGAATGGGTCGTGATCTACGACGAGCAGGACGAGGCCGTCTGCGTGGAACCGCAGTCCGGTCCGCCGAACGGGCTGAACACCGCGCCCCGCCTGGTCACCCCGATCGACCCGCTGGAGATGACCACGACCTGGAGCTGGACGCGGCTCTGAGCCGGGCGCAGCTCCAGGTCGGCCCGGCTCTGAGCCGGTGTCCGGCGGTGGCCCGGGCATGGGCCCGGTCGGCACCGCTTACCCTCGTGGACATGACTGACGTACGCGCTGACCTGCTCCAGCAGATCAAGGACAAGGCCGTGGTGCACGGCAAGGTGACCCTCTCCTCGGGTCTGGAAGCCGACTGGTACATCGACCTGCGCCGGATCACGCTGGACGGCAAGGCCGCGCCGCTGGTCGGACAGGTCATGCTCGACGCCACCGCCGAGCTGGACTACGACTGCGTCGGCGGGCTGACGCTCGGCGCCGACCCGGTCGCCACCTCGATGCTGCACGCCTCCGCCGCCCGCGGTAAGAGCCTGGACGCGTTCGTCGTCCGCAAGGCGCAGAAGGCGCACGGGATGCAGCGCCGCATCGAGGGCACGGACGTCAAGGGCCGCCGCTGCCTGGTCGTCGAGGACACCTCGACCACCGGCGGCTCGCCGCTCACCGCCGTCGAGGCGGTCCGTGAGGCCGGTGGCGAGGTCGTCGCCGTCGCGGTGATCGTCGAGCGCGGGGCCGCCCCGGCCATCGCCGAGGCCGGTCTGCCGTACGTCCACGTCTACTCGGTGGCCGACCTCGACCTGGGCTGAACCCTCCCCGGACCCGGTTTCACGTGAAACCGGGTCCGCCGGGTGGAGCCGGAGGGCAAGTCTGGGAAGATGGGGGCGACGATGACGTCGCCCCCAGGTCAGGGACTCACAGCCTGCACACCCGCACATCCCAAGGAGCGGTCAGATGCCCATCGCAACCCCCGAGGCTTACGCCGAGATGCTCGACCGGGCAAAGGCGGGCAAGTTCGCCTACCCGGCCATCAACGTGACCTCGTCCCAGACCCTGCACGCCGCCCTGCGCGGCTTCGCGGAGGCCGAGAGCGACGGCATCGTCCAGATCTCCACCGGTGGTGCGGAGTTCCTGGGCGGCCAGCACAACAAGGACATGGTCACGGGCGCGGTCGCCCTGGCCGAGTTCGCCCACATCGTCGCCGCGAAGTACGACGTCACCATCGCGCTGCACACCGACCACTGCCCCAAGGACAAGCTGGACGGGTACGTACGTCCGCTGCTCGACGTCTCCGCCGAGCGCGTCGCCAAGGGTCTGAACCCGCTGTTCCAGTCCCACATGTGGGACGGTTCGGCCGAGACCCTCGCCGACAACCTGGCCATCGGCCAGGAGCTGCTGGCCAAGGCCGCCGCCGCCAAGATCATCCTTGAGGTCGAGATCACCCCGACCGGTGGCGAGGAGGACGGCGTCACGCACGAGATCAACGACGAGCTGTACACGACCGTCGACGACGCGCTGCGTACCGCCGAGGCGCTCGGCCTGGGCGAGAAGGGCCGCTACCTGCTGGCCGCCTCCTTCGGCAACGTCCACGGCGTCTACAAGCCGGGCAACGTCGTGCTCCGCCCGGAGCTGCTGAAGGACCTCCAGGCGGGCGTCTCCGAGAAGTACGGCAAGCCGGCCGGCAGCCAGCCGTTCGACTTCGTCTTCCACGGCGGCTCGGGCTCCACCGCCGAGGAGATCGCCACCGCGCTGGAGAACGGCGTCGTGAAGATGAACCTCGACACCGACACCCAGTACGCCTTCACCCGCCCGGTCGCGGACCACATGTTCCGCAACTACGACGGTGTCCTGAAGGTCGACGGCGAGGTCGGCAACAAGAAGACCTACGACCCCCGCACCTGGGGCAAGCTCGCCGAGGCCGGTATGGCCGCGCGCGTCACCGAGGCCTGCGCGAACCTGCGCTCCACGGGCACGAAGCTGAAGTAGTCACCCGTCCGCACGGACGGTACGGACATACGGTGCCGGGCCCGGTCCTCCTCGGAGGGCCGGGCCCGTTGCCGTGCCGGAGCTCGGAGTAGAGAGAGAAGGACCTGTTCATGGGCGCGCCCTACGATTTCGATACCGCCGTCGACCGCCGGGGCACCTGGTGCGTCCAGTGGGACGGGGTCGCCGACAGGTTCGGCGTCGACGGCCTGCTGCCGTTCACCATCTCCGACATGGACTTCGCCACCGCCCCCGAGGTCCTGGCCGCGCTCCGGGCCCGCCTGGACCACGGGGTGTTCGGCTACACCACCTGGTGGCAGGACGACTTCCGCTCGGCGATAGCCCACTGGTACGCCACCCGGTACGGCACCGAGGTCGACACCGGGCAGCTCGTCTACGGGCCGTCCGTGCTCAGCCAGCTCTCCCAGCTGCTCCAGATGTGGACGGGCGAGGGGGACGGTGTCGTCGTCCACACCCCGGTGTACGACGGGTTCCGCAAGGCGATCACCGGGCTCGGGCGGGAGTTGCGCGGGGTGCCGGTGGGGGACGAGGAGGCGCTGGAGCGGGAGCTGGCCCGTCCGGACGCGAAGGTGCTGGTGCTGTGCTCGCCCCACAACCCGACCGGCCGGGTGTGGACGGCCGACGAGCTGACCCGGACGGCGGCGCTCGCCGAGCGGTACGGGGTCGCGGTGATCAGCGACGAGATCCACGCGGACTTCGTGCACGACGACGGTGCGGGGCGCGTCCATGTGCCGTGGACACGGGTGGCGGGCGAGGGCCGGTGGGCGCTGATCACCTCCGGGTCGAAGGCGTTCAACTTTCCGGCGCTGACCGGGTCGTACGGGTTCATCGGGGACCCGGCCGACCGGACGGAGTTCCTGCGCCGGATGGAGACGGCGGAGGGGCTGGCGTCACCGGCGGTCCTGTCGCTGACCGCGCACATCGCTGCGTACCGGGAGGGGGCGGCGTGGCTGGACGCGGTGCGGGGGTATGTGGCGGGGAACCTGGGTCACGTGGCCGAGCGGCTGGGGGCCGCCTTCCCCGAGCTGGGGTGGGTGCCGCCGCAGGCCGGATACCTGGCGTGGATCGACCTGCGGCCGCTGGGGGTGGAGGAGTCCGCGTTGCAGCGGGTGCTGGTGGAGCGGGAGCGGGTGGCGATCATGGGGGGTTCTGTCTACGGCGCGCCGGGGTTCGTGCGGCTGAATGTGGGGTGTCCCCGGGAGAAGGTGGAGTTGGGGGTGGAGGCGCTGGTGCGGGCTGTGGAGAGCCTGAGAACAAGCCCCTCCGGCGATTGAGGAGCGGGGGTGCGGGGGCAGCGCCCCCGTGACGGCGCGGTGTGCGGGCTCTTGGCTCGTGGGCGGGCCTTCCGGGGGCTTGAAGTGCGGGCTCTTGGCTCGTGCGGGCATTCGGGGGCTTGAAGTGCGGGCTCCTGCCTCGTGGGCGGGCACTCGGGGGCTCCTCAATCGCCGGAGAGGCTTGAATGGGGCACGCTGGCCCCATGGCTGCTGCTGGCTCCGCCCCCGGCGAGATCCGGGTCGCCTCGCCCGCCGGGCGCTGGGTCGTGCTGACCACCGTGCTCGGGTCCGGCATGGCGATGCTCGACTCGACCGTCATCAACGTCGCCCTGCCCCGCATCGGCGAGGATCTCGGCACCGACATGGCCGCCCTCCAGTGGACCACCAACGCCTACATGCTCACGCTCGCCGGGCTGATCCTCCTCGGCGGGGCGCTCGGGGACCGGTACGGGCGGCGGCGGGTGTTCCTGGTGGGGGTGGTGTGGTTCGCCGCCGCCTCGCTGCTCTGCGGCATCGCGCCGAACGCGGGCGTCCTCATCGCCGCCCGGGCGCTCCAGGGCGTCGGCGGGGCGCTCCTCACGCCGGGGTCCCTCGCGCTCATCCAGGCCGGTTTCCATCCGGACGACCGGGCGCGGGCCGTGGGGCTCTGGTCCGGGTTCGGCGGGGTCGGGGCGGCCGTCGGACCGTTCGTGGGCGGGTGGCTCGTCGACGGGCCCGGATGGCGCTGGGTGTTCCTGCTGAATCTGCCGCTCGCCGCGATCTGCGTGCCCGTCGCGCTCCGCCACGTACCGGAGTCGCGGGATCCGGCGGCGCACGGCCGCTTCGACGTGCTGGGGGCCGCCCTCGGGGCCCTGGCGCTGGCCGGGGTGACGTACGCGCTGATCGAGGCCCCGGAGCAGGGCGCATCGCCGCTCGTGATCGGGGCGGCGCTCGGCGGGCTGGTCCTCGGAGCGGCGTTCGTCCTCGTCGAGCGGCGGCGGGCGGACCCCATGCTGCCGCCGTCGATCTTCCGCTCCCGGCTCTTCACCTCGGTCAATCTGGTGACCTTCTGCGTCTACGCGGCCCTCGGCGGCTTCTTCTTCCTCTCCGCGATCCAGCTCCAGGTCGTCGCCGGGTACTCCGCGCTGGGGGCCGGTACCGCGCTGCTGCCCACCACCGTGCTGATGCTGCTCTTCTCCGCCCAGGCCGGTGAGCTGGGGCGGCGCATCGGGCCCCGCATCCCGCTCACCGTGGGGCCGCTGCTGGCCGCCGCCGGGATGCTCCTGATGCTGCGGGTCGGGCCGGACAGCGCCTCCTTCGGCGGGTACGTCACCGAGGTGCTGCCCGCCGTCCTGGTGCTCGGCGCCGGGCTCGTCGTGGTCGTCGCGCCGCTCACCGCGACCGTCCTGGCCGCCGTGGACACCGGGCGGGCCGGTCTGGCCAGCGGCATCAACAACGCCGCCGCCCGGGCCGCCGGGCTCATCGCGGTGGCCGCCCTGCCGCTGCTCGCCGGGATGGGGCCCGAGGCGTACCGGGACGCGGGCGAGTTCGCCACGACCTTCCGGCGGGCGATGCCGATGTGCGCGGGGCTGCTGGTGGCGGGCGCGCTCCTCGCCTGGTGGACGGTGCGTACCCCGGCCGCGACCACCGCCGTCCGGAGTGAGCGGCCCGAGTGCGCGGTGCACTGCGGGGTCGTCGCCCCGCCGCTGGAGCCGGAGCGGCGGGAGGGGTGAGACCCCGCCCGGGGCTCGCGAGCCCGACATGATCCGGACGAAAGGCCCGTGGTCCCGCCGGGACGTGACGGCAGGCACACTTGAACCATGTCCATCCACGAGAACCTGCTCGGGGGCCCCGCCCCGACCCACCTCCCCGACGACCCCGAGCCGCGTGAGCTGCTCGCCGCCGGCACCCCGCCCGCCGAGGTCGCCGCGAAGTACCCCACCTCCTCGCTCGCCTGGGCGCAGCTCGCCGACGAGGCGTACGAGGGCGGCCGGGTCGTCGAGTCGTACGCGTACGCCCGTACCGGCTACCACCGCGGCCTCGACTCCCTGCGCCGGGCCGGCTGGAAGGGCCACGGGCCCGTCCCGTTCGAGCACGAGCCGAACCGCGGCTTCCTGCGCGCCCTGCACGCCCTGGCCCGGGCCGCCGGGTCGATCGGGGAGACCGAGGAGCACGAGCGCTGCACCACGTTCCTGCGCGACTCCTCGCCGACCGCCGCCGACATCCTGAGCTGACCTTCTCGGCCCTCCCCGCCCCAGCACGACGGGCGGGGAGCGGCTTAGTATGCGAGCAGGGGACCGGAGCTCCACCACCTCACGGAAGGGGCGGACCGCTACCCGGAAGCTCGTGTCGAGGAGACAGAAATGTCGACCAACCACCCCGACCCCGAAGCCACCGGTGCGGACACCCCGTACCTGGACTTCGCGGGAACGACTCCGTACGAGGACTACGTCCAGGCGGATGTCCTGACCCACCTCCAGCACCTGCGCTCGGACGATCCCGGCGAGATGGTCTTCCTGGTCACCACCCAGGTCATGGAGCTGTGGTTCACCGTCATCGTCCATGAGTGGGAGACGGCCACCCGCGCCCTGCGCGAGGACCGCATACCCGTCGCGCGCGATGCCCTGAAGCGTTCGCTCCGCGAGCTGGAGGCGCTCAACGAGTCCTGGCGGCCGCTGGCCGGACTCACCCCCGCCCAGTTCAACTCCTACCGGAGCTCCCTCGGCGAGGGGTCCGGGTTCCAGTCCGCGATGTACCGGCGGATGGAGTTCCTGCTCGGCGACAAGTCCGCCTCCATGCTGGTGCCGCACCGGGGCGCGCCCCGCGTGTACGCGGAGCTGGAGAAGGCGCTCGGGGAGCCCAGCCTGTACGACGAGACCCTCGCCCTGCTGGCCCGGCGCGGGTACGCCATTCCCGAGGCCGTCACCACCCGGGACCTCACCAAGCGGTACGAGCCGTCGCCCGAGGTCGAGGCCGTGTGGGCGGAGATCTACGCCTCCGACGACCAGAACGACGAGCTGGTCCGCCTCGGTGAGCTGCTCACCGACGTCGGCGAGCTGGTGTGGCGCTGGCGCAACGACCACCTGGTCGCCACCCGTCGCGCGATGGGCTCCAAGACCGGCACCGGCGGTTCCGCCGGGGTCGCCTGGCTGGAGAAGCGCGCCACGAAGAACGTGTTCCCCGAGCTGTGGACGGCGCGCAGCCATGTCTGAGACCACGAACACGAACACGAACACGACCGCGTCCGCGACCACGACGGAAGCCCTCCGCGAGCGGGCGCTGAAGCTCGACGCCGCCGATCAGCTGGCCGACCGCCGCGAACTCTTCGCGCTCGACGACGGCGTCTACCTCGACGGCAACTCGCTCGGCGCGCTGCCCGCCCACGTCCCCGCCCGTGTGCAGGACGTCCTCACCCGCCAGTGGGGCGAGCTGCGCATCCGGTCCTGGGAGGAGAGCGGCTGGTGGACCGCGCCCGAGCGGGTCGGCGACCGGATCGCCCCGCTCGTCGGGGCCGCCGCCGGGCAGATCGTCGTCGGTGACTCGACCAGCGTGAACGTCTTCAAGGCCGTCGTCGCCGCGGCCCGCATCGCGGGCGAGGGACGCGACGAGATCCTGGTTGACGCGACGACCTTTCCCACGGACGGGTACATCGCGGCGTCCGCCGCCCGGCTCACCGGCCACCGGATCGTGCCCGTCGCCCCCGCCGACGTACCGGCCGCGCTCGGTCCCCGTACCGCCGTGGTCCTGCTCAACCAGGTCGACTACCGCTCCGGCCGGCTGCACGATCTGCCGGGGCTGACCGCCGCCGTCCACGCGGCGGGCGCGGTCGCGGTGTGGGACCTCTGCCACAGCGCCGGCGCGCTGCCCGTCGGGCTCGACGAGCACGGGGTGGACCTGGCCGTCGGCTGTACGTACAAGTACCTCAACGGCGGCCCCGGTTCGCCCGCGTACCTGTACGTCGCCGAGCGCCACCAGGCCGCCTTCGACTCGCCGCTGCCGGGCTGGAACTCGCACGCCGACCCGTTCGGCATGACCCCCGACTACGCCCCGGCGGACGGTTCCGCACGGGGCCGGGTCGGCACCCCCGACATCGTGTCCATGCTGACGCTGGAAGCGGCGCTCGACGCGTGGGACGGGGTGGAGGTGGACGCCGTACGGGCGAAGTCCCTCGCGCTGACGGACTTCTTCCTGGAGTGCGTGGAGGCGTACGTCCCGGCGGGCCGGGTCACCTCCGTCACCCCGGCCGCGCACGCCGAACGCGGCAGCCAGGTCGCCCTGCGCTGCGACGACGCCGAGTCCGTGATGCGCCGCCTCATCGAGCGGGGCGTCGTCGGCGATCTGCGGCGGCCGGACGTGCTGCGGTTCGGTTTCACCCCGCTGTACGTCGGATTCGCCGACGCGGAACGGGCGGCGCGGGTTCTGGCCGAGGTGCTGGCGGAGACCGCGGGCGCCTGACAGCGCGTCAACAGGGGTTCGGGCGGGCGGGGACGGTGCCGAGTGCTGGTACCGTCCCCGCAGGTCAACCCAGTTGGGCACCTGACGCAGGCACAGAACACAGGCACAGGACACAGGCACAGAGCACTGGCGCGGAGCACAGGCACTGGCACAGAGCACTGGCGCGGAGCACAGGCACTGGCACTGGCACAGGCCACGGGCAGAGGACGGTTGAGCGGCATGTCGGATTCCCCGGGTTCCCCGGACGCTGCGGCGCGAGCCCGGGACGAGGCGGAGAGCGCGTCGGCGTTCGCCCACCCTCCCGTCGCCCCCGACGCCACCGCCGCCTACGGGGACCACCCCGACCAGGTCGTCGACTTCTACGCCCCGCGCGACGGCCGCACCGCCGCCCCGCTCGTCGTCCTCCTGCACGGCGGCGCCTGGCGGGCCCCGTACGACCGGGCCCATGTCTCCCCGCTCGCGGACTTCCTGGCCCGCCGGGGCTTCGCCGTGGCCAACGTGGAGTACCGGCGCGGCGGCGACGACATCCCGCAGCAGCGCGGCGGTGAGGAGAGCGCCGGGGCCGCCGGTGCGGGCCCGGTCGCGGGGCGCTGGCCGGAGACCTTCGACGACGTGGCCGCGGCCTTGGACGCGATGCCCGTGCTGGCCGACCGCGCGCTGCCGGACGCCGATGTGCGGCGGATCGTGGTCACCGGGCACTCCGCGGGCGGGCATCTCGCGCTCTGGGCAGCGGCGCGGCACGTCCTGCCCGAGGGCTCGCCGTGGCGGCTGCCCGCCCCGCCGCCGCTGCGCGGGGTCGTCGCCCTGGCCCCGATCGCGGACTTCGCGGCGGCGGTGGGCCTCGGGGTGTGCGGCGGTGCGGTCACGCAGCTCCTGGGCGGGGAGGCCTCATTCGCGGACCGGGCGGCGCACGCCGACCCCGGGGTGCTGCTGCCGACCGGGATCGCCACCGCGATCGTGCAGGGCGTCGAGGACATCGTCGTACCCAAGGCCGTCTCCGAGGCGTACGTCGACGCGGCGGGCAAGGCCGGCGAGACGGTCGGGCTGACGCTGCTCGGCGGCGTCGGGCACTTCCCGCTGATCGATCCGGCCGCCGACGCCTGCGCCGTCGTCGCCGAGGAGATCACCCAGCTCGCCTGGTGAATTCTCCGCCTGAATGGTCCGCCCGAATTCCCTGCCCGAGTTCCCTGTCGGACGGGGCTGATTGAGGACCGGAGCTGTCCGCAAGGGTTCCTACCTTGGTCGTGTTGCCGCTCAGACGGAGTGGAACCGACGAAGGAGATCCTCATGACGATCCTGGTGACCGGAGCCACGGGAACGGTCGGCCGCCGTGTGGTCGAGCAGCTGCTGGAGCGTGGCGAGCAGGTCCGGGCGCTGACCCGCGACCCGGAGCGGGCGGAGTTCCCGGCGGGGGTCGAGGTCGTCGGCGGCGATCTCACGGACCCGGCGTCGCTGGCTCCCGCGCTGCACGGGGTGACCGGGCTGCACCTCATCACCTTCGGCGGAGAGTACTTCGCCCCGCTGGAGACCGCTGACGAGATCCTCGCCCTGGCCGAGGAGGCGGGTGTGCGGCGGGTGACCGTGCTGCACGGCGGCGGGGAGACCCCGGTGGAGACGGCGGTGCGCGCGAGCGATTTCGCGTGGACGGTCGTGATGCCGGTGGAGTTCATGGCGAACGCTCTGGAGTGGGCGCCCGGCATCCGGAGCGAGGGCGCGGTGCGCGAACCGTTCGTGGACCGGCTGAGCGCGATGGTCCACGAGTCGGACATCGGCGCGGTGGCGGCCGTCGCCCTCACCGAGGACGGGCACGGCGGCCAGGAGTACCTGGTCACCGGCCCGCAGGTGCTGACCGTCCGGGACAAGACGGCGGCCATCGGCGTGGCGCGCGGCGCGGACGTGGAGCTGGTCGAGCTCACCGAGGAGCAGGCGCTGGAGAACTGGCGGGGCCAGGGCATGGGGGAGGACGTGATCGCGTTCCTGATCGATGTCTACCGGGACACCCCGCTGGAGGGCCGGACCGTCTCCGGCACGGTGGAGAAGGTCACCGGGCGGCCTGCGCGGACGTTCGCGCAGTGGGCCGAGGAGCACGCGGAGCACTTCCGTACGGAGGCCTGACCGGGCCCCCGGGGCGGTGCGGGGGAGGCGGGTAGTCCTTGAGGGGGACGCCCGGGGATCCGTAGCGATGGTGACGACCCGCCGTCCGCCGCCGCCTACCGTGGAAGCGTGACCGAGACCCAGACGAAGACCAGTAGCCCGGAGTTCCGGGCGGCCGCCGGTGCCTTGGACGGCCTGCGGGAAGACCTCTTCCGCCATGTGTTCGCCTACCGCCCGCTGCCGCCCCTCTCGCCGGAGGGGCGGTTCATACGCCGGTTGCCCGACGGGCTGAAGCGGGCCGTCGTCTGGGCCCCGCACGCGCTGGTGCTGTTCGCCGCCTTCCTCGTGATGATGGCCGGGTTCTCCGAGTGGGAGTACCGCTTCCTGATGGGCGTCGTGCCCGCGATCCCGGTGGCGATGACCCTCATCAGGCCGGTCGCCGCGTTCTGGGCGTCGATGGTGGCCACCGTCTTCTGCGGGGTCCTCGGCAGCGACGGGCTGTGGGGGCCGAGCGCCTTCATGGCCCAGGTGGTGGTCCTGGTGGTCGTGGCCGCGCGGACCCGCCCCCGTACCGCGGCCTGGATGTGGCTGCTGACCCTGTTCTTCGGGATGCTGCTGGAAGGCGGCGACCCGTCGATCACCGCGCCCGTGGTCACCCTCTCCGCCTTCGCGCTGCTCGTCGTCGCCGTGGTCCAGATCCGGCGCGACGCCGAGCGCGAGGTCACCGTGCAGCGCACGGTCACCGCCGTCGAGCGCGACCGGCGCACGCTGCTGGAGGAGCGCACCACCATCGCCAGGGAGCTGCACGACGTGGTCGCCCACCACATGTCGGTCGTCGCGATCCAGGCCGAGGCCGCCCCCTACCGGGTCGAGAACCCGCCGCCCGAGCTGGAGCAGGCCTTCGTCACCATCCGGGAGAACGCCGTGGCCGCCCTCACCGAACTGCGCCGCGTCCTCGGCGTCGTACGGGCGGAGGACTACGAGGCCCCGGACGCCCCGCAGCCCACCCTGGCGGCGCTCGACGGGCTCCTGGACAACGTCCGCGAGACGGGCCTGGAGACGGAGAAGGTGATCACCGGGGCCGTCCGCGAGCTGCCTCAGGGCGTCGAGCTGTCGGCGTACCGGATCGTGCAGGAGGCCCTGAGCAACAGCCTGCGGCACGCACCCGGCGCCTCCGCGAGGGTCGAGCTGGGCTACGTCCTCGGCGGGCTCGGGCTGCGCGTGGTCAACGGACCCCCGCGGGGCCTGGTCAAGCCCTCGCCCGGGGCCGGGCACGGGATCACCGGGATGCGGGAGCGGGTCGCGATGCTGAACGGCGAGATGACGGCCGGGACCACGGACGACGGCGGGTACGAGGTCGCCGTGTTCCTCCCCGTACCGCTGTCCGAGCAGCCGGAGCGCCCCGAGTCAGGGGGCGCGGCCGAGGGCAACGCCGACACCGTCGTCATCGACCGGGACGGCCGGGCATGAGCGACACCGACATCCGGGTCCTGATCGTCGACGACCAGATGATGGTCCGCGAGGGCTTCTCGGTCCTGCTCAACGCGATGCCCGGGATCACCGTCGTGGGCGAGGCGCTGGACGGCCGGCAGGCGCTCGACCAGGTCGCCGCCCTGCGCCCGGACGTCGTCCTGATGGACATCCGCATGCCCGAGATGAACGGCATCGAGGCGACCCGCGAGATCGTCGCCCGGGACGCCGACGCGAAGGTCCTGGTGCTGACGACCTTCGACCTCGACGAGTACGTCTACCAGGCACTGCGGGCCGGGGCCTCGGGCTTCCTCCTCAAGGACGCCTCGGCCCGGCAGCTCGCCGACGGCGTGCGGGTGGTGGCCTCGGGCGAGGCGCTGCTCGCCCCGACGGTCACCCGGCGCCTGATCACCGAGTTCTCCAAACTCGCCGAGACGCCGCGCCCGCCCGCCCTGGCCCGGATCGGGGATCTCACCGAGCGCGAGACGGAGGTGCTCGTCCTCATCGCGCAGGGGCTCTCCAACGCGGAGATCGCCTCGCATCTGATCGTCGCCGAGTCCACGATCAAGACGCATGTGAGCCGCATCCTGGTGAAGCTGGGGCTGCGCGACCGGACGCAGGCGGCGGTGTTCGCGTACGAGGCGCGGCTGGTCACTCCGGGGTAGCCGGACCGTGCCGGACCCCTTGCGGCGGGCGCGGGCGCGGGTAGCGTCGGGCCATGCACGTGTCCTTCGACCCATGGTCGCCCGCGTTCGTCGCCGATCCCTACCCCGCCTACACCGCGCTGCGCGCCGCCGGCCGCGCGCACTGGTTCGAGCCGACGGGGCAGTGGCTGATCCCGCACCACTCCGACGTATCGGCCCTGCTGCGCGACCGGCGGCTCGGGCGTACGTATCTGCACCGCTTCAGCCACGAGGAGTTCGGCCGGACCCCGCCGCCGCCCGAGCACGAGCCGTTCACCACGCTCAACGGGCAGGGCATCCTCGATCTGGAGGCCCCCGACCATCCCCGGATCCGGCGGCTGATCTCCAAGGCGTTCACCCCGCGTACGGTCGAGAACCTCGCCCCGACCGTGCGGCGGCTGGCGGCCGAGCTGGTCGACGCGTTCGTGGCGAAGGGCGGCGGTGACCTGCTGGCGGAGGTCGCGGAGCCGCTGCCGGTCGCCGTCATCGCGGAGATGCTGGGTGTCCCGGAGGCGGACCGGGGGCTGCTGCGGCCCTGGTCGGCGGCGATCTGCGGGATGTTCGAGCTGAACCCGTCGGAGGAGACGGCGGCCGCCGCCGTCCGCGCCTCCGTGGACTTCTCCACGTATCTGCGCGGCCTCATCACCGAGCGGCGGGCGAACCCCGGCGACGACCTGATCTCGGCGCTCATCGCCGCCCACGACGAGGGCGAGCGGCTGACCGAGCAGGAGATGATCTCCACCTGTGTGCTGCTGCTGAACGCGGGCCACGAGGCGACGGTGAACACCACCGTCAACGGCTGGCGGACCCTCTTCCACCACCCGGAGCAGCTGGCCGCCCTGCGCGCCGACCCCGCGCTGCTGCCCACCGCGATCGAGGAGCTGCTGCGCTACGACACCCCGTTGCAGATGTTCGAGCGCTGGGTGCTGGACGACATCGAGATCGACGGCCAGGTGATCGGGCGGGGCGCGGAGGTGGCGCTGCTGTTCGGCTCGGCCAACCGGGACCCGGAGCGGTTCGCGCGCCCGGACGTCCTGGATCTGTCGCGTACGGACAACCCGCACATCACCTTCGGCGCGGGCATCCACTTCTGCCTGGGTGCCCCGCTGGCCCGGCTGGAGCTCGCCGCGTCCTTCGGGGAGCTGCTGCGGAAGGCGCCGGCACTGCGGATGACGGCGGAGCCGGAGTGGCAGCCGGGGTATGTGATCCGGGGGCTGAAGGAGCTGCGGGCGGAGGTGTAGATCTGTCGGCCGGGGGCGCGGGCTCAGCAGGGCGGCCCGCAGTCCTCCAGGGCCTGGGGGGCGCCCAGCACGTCGAAGCCGTATCCGAAGGCGGTGAGGGCGGAGAGGGCGGCGAGCAGTCCCAGCGCGGGGCGCCACCGGCCCCGTACGAGGGAGAAGAGGACCAGGGCCGCGGTCGCCCCGCCGAGAAGCATGACGGGGACGCCCAGCAGGAGGACCCTCGCGGCGGTCTCGCCCTCGAAGGCGCCGGAGAGGCCCCGCCTGCCGTACGGGAACCAGACCGCGATTCCCACGAGGGCGCCGAGCACGGCGGTGGCGAAGCCTGCGGTGCCGGTGACGGCTTCTCTTCGGGTCTCCATGAGCGGGGAGACGCGGGTGGGCGCGGGCGCGGTTCCATTCAAGCCCCTCCGGCGATCGAGGAGCGGGGGCACGGGGGCAGCGCCCCCGAAACAGCGCCCCGAAATCACGTCAGCGGGTACGACTTCCGCCCCGACGCCTCGTCGATCTCGTCGTGCGCCTTGGTCAGCAGTTTCATCGCCAGTTCGTTCAGCGCCCTGGCCCCCGCGATCTCCTCGCCCACCCGCTGCTGGTCGGCGTCCGAGGGATGGCGGCTGGCGTAGCCGTGGGCGCGTACCTCTGTTCCGTCGGAGAGGCGGACGAGCGCCGCCGCGCGCGTGCGGTGGGTGTCCTCCTCGAATTCGAGGTCGATGTGCCATCCGACAGCGATCCTGGTCATGACGGTCACCTCCGGGACCTGGCGGTGGGGGACGGCTCCGGGCCGTCTCCTACCAGCGTGCGCCCGCCGCCGCGTCCGCGCTCGCCGGGCCCGGCAGCATCAGCCCCCAGGCGCCCGCCCGGACCGTCCAGGTCCGGGTCCGCACCGGCCCCCCGGTCTGTATGTCCGCCCGGTAGCGGAAGTCCGCGCCGGAGACCGTGACGGCCTTGGCCTCCACGGTCACGTCCTCGCCGGAACCGGTGCGGACGACGACGTCGGCGAGGCCCCCGCCGCCCTGGGAGGTCACCGAGAGGTCCCGGACCGGCGTGTCCAGATCGCTCAGCAGCACCCCGTCCGCCTCGATGCGCAGGCGGTGCGTGCCCGGGTTCGTCGAGGCGGCGACCGGGGCCGGGCGGACCAGGGAGGTGACCAGCGACCGGCAGGTGTCCCAGACGGCCGTGACGCCCGCGTGCGGGGTGCCGGAGCCGGGCGGCGGGGGAGGCGGGGCCGGGATGCGCAGGCGGCCCAGGACCACGCCGTCGCTGTCGTCGACCAGCAGGTCCAGGCGGCGCACCGCACCGTCCAGCGCGGTCCGGGCGGCCGCCACAGCCCCCCGGGGGACACCGAGGGCGTGGGCCACCTCCAGCGCGTGGGCCGCGCCGACGGGGATCAGGGAGAGGACGCCGGCGGCCAGCTCCCGTTCGCGGTGCAGCTGGGCGACGGCGCGCAGCAGCGCGTGGTCGTCACCGACGACGACGGGCCGGCGCGCACCCCGCCGGGACAGGGCCCGGGCGAACTCCTCGGGGGTGTCCGGAAGGCAGATCTTGGCGTGCGCACCGGCGCTCAGCACGTCCTTGGCGATACGGACGGACTCGCCGTCACTCCGGCGGGCGACCGGGTCGATGACCACCAGGAGCTGGTCGTCACCGTCGCCGGGGGGCTCTGCAGCCGACACCTCGGTCCTTCCTCGGGTAGCATCTTGGTGCAAGAGCCCCTTGCGCTATTGCGCCAGGGGCTTCGTCTATTCCGGGGCACCCGGTTCGACGGCTCAGGCTTTGCCGTACATCGTCGTACGGCAGGTACGACCTTGACGTACGCCCCCTGACCTTGGACATGCCCCGCCCGGAAGGGGTGTACGCCTGTGCCCGCACTTGTGCTGCTCGGTGCTCAGTGGGGTGACGAGGGCAAGGGGAAGGCCACCGATCTCCTCGGTGGATCCGTGGACTATGTCGTGCGATACCAGGGCGGTAACAACGCCGGTCACACGGTCGTCGTAGGCGACCAGAAGTACGCACTTCATCTCCTCCCCTCCGGAATCCTGTCGCCGGGTTGTACCCCGGTCATCGGGAACGGTGTCGTGGTCGACCCGGCGGTCCTGCTCTCCGAGCTGAGCGGTCTGAACGAGCGAGGCGTCGACACGTCCAAGCTTCTGATCAGCGGCAACGCTCATTTGATCACTCCGTACAACGTCACGCTCGACAAGGTGACCGAGCGCTTCCTCGGGAAGCGCAAGATCGGCACGACGGGCCGGGGTATCGGTCCGACGTACGCCGACAAGATCAACCGGGTGGGGATCCGCGTCCAGGACCTCTACGACGAGTCGATCCTGGAGCAGAAGGTGGAGGCGGCCCTGGAGCAGAAGAACCAGCTCCTGGCCAAGGTCTTCAACCGCCGGGCCATCGAGGCCGGCAAGGTCGTCGAGGACATGCTCCAGTACGCGGAGCAGATCAAGCCGTTCGTCGCCGACACGACCCTGATCCTGAACGAAGCCATCGACGACGGCAAGGTCGTGCTCTTCGAGGGCGGCCAGGGCACCCTGCTCGACGTCGACCACGGCACGTACCCCTTCGTCACCTCGTCGAACCCGACGGCGGGCGGTGCCTGCACCGGCGCCGGTGTCGGCCCGACGAAGATCAGCCGCGTCATCGGCATCCTCAAGGCCTATACGACGCGGGTGGGCGCCGGTCCGTTCCCGACCGAGCTGTTCGACGAGGACGGCGAGGCGCTGCGGCGTATCGGCGGCGAGCGCGGTGTCACCACCGGCCGTGACCGCCGCTGCGGCTGGTTCGACGCCCCGATCGCGCGGTACGCGACCCGGGTGAACGGCCTGACCGACTTCTTCCTCACCAAGCTGGACGTCCTCACCGGCTGGGAGCGGATCCCGGTCTGCGTGGCGTACGAGATCGACGGCAAGCGCGTCGAGGAGCTCCCGTACAACCAGACCGACTTCCACCACGCGAAGCCGATCTACGAGACCCTGCCGGGCTGGTCCGAGGACATCACCAAGGCCAAGACCTTCTCCGACCTGCCGAAGAACGCGCAGGGCTACGTGAAGGCGCTGGAGGAGATGTCGGGCGCCCCGATCTCCGCGATCGGCGTCGGCCCCGGCCGGACCGAGACGATCGAGATCAACTCGTTCCTGTAGGCGGTGCCGTGTCCGTGGGGCCCGGGACCGGATCGCGATGATCCGGTCCCGGGCCCCACGGCTTTTCCGCAGGCCGTCGCGTGCCCGCCTCAGCCGGGGTCCGTGCAACCGCCGGCCGGCCCCCTCTCCCCCGCACCGAACTGCTCCGGCTCAAGCCAGGAGCAACGAGTAGCCGTGCAGCGACACTTCGCTCGTCGTGCGGGGCCGACGAGGATTTCATCGCGATGACGTGGAACCGATGCGTCTGTGCGGACACCTGTTGTTGTGGACCTTCCCTTGCATGAACGAGTCAGGTCCGGTGATCGGGCTGCGTTCGCCGAGATCTTCGACGAGCACGCACGCGTCGTCTATGCCCATGCGGTCCGGACGACAGGCGACCGGGCTCTGTCCGAGGACATCATGTCGCTCACCTTTCTGGAGGCTTGGCGGCTTCGGGACAAGCTGCGTGGGGAGGTCAGAAGCGTGCGGGCATGGTTACTCGGCATCGCGACGAATGTGATGCGCAACACTGCCCGGGCGGCGCGTCGGCACCGGGAGGCGATGTCCCGTCTGCCACTGCCGGAAGCGACGCCTGACTTCTCGGAGCAGGTGGTCGGGCAGATGGCCGACGTCCAGCGGCTGGCCGCTGCGACGAAAGCCCTCCAAGGCTTGAGGAGGAGCGAGCGCGAGGTGTTCTTGCTGGTCGTCTGGTCCGATCTGGGGTACGCGGCGGCCGCTGAGGCACTGGGACTTCCTGTGGGCACCGTGCGCTCACGGCTCTCACGGGCGAGGCAGAAGCTGCGCAAGCTGGTCGAGGAGGAACTTGGAGCAGATCCCTCTCCTGCGGAACTGCGGCCGGGCAGTGGACACATATCGCAGAGCGGGGCAGGCGGGGCCCGCACAGTCCACAGAGGGAGCACACGATGAATCCGGATCAGCGGGAGCACGCCGAACGTGAGCAGGCGAGCCGGATCCTGCCCTCCCCTCCCTGGGAGGAACCGGCACCCGGGCGAGTGGAAGCCCGCCGCGCGCATTTCCTCGGTGAGATCAACCGTCAGACGCGGTCCCGCCCCTTCCGGACGCCGCTGCGGGTGAGGAGGAGTTGGGGCCTGGCGCTGGGCACGGCAGTGGCCGCTGGAGCGTCGATCGTGGTTCTCGGCCTCGGCTCCGGTTCGCCCGCTGCTCCCGGCCCCGTGAGGCCGGCGTCTGCGGCGTCGGTGCAACTGTTGGAGAGAGCGGCTCTGGCTGCGGCCGAGACGCCACATGCGAAGATCCGCGGCGGGCAGTACACCTATGCCAAGACGGTCGGCCACACGTCGGTGCTGTCGGAGACCAAGGCCGGCGACATGGAACTCCTGCGCGAGGACGAGGGTATGGAGGAATGGACGTCGGTCGATGGCAGTGAACAGACGCTGCAACGCAAGAACGGCAACGATGTCCTGCTGCCGGGTACTCCGGGGCGAGGCAGCCTGAACTCTCCGACCTACACATTCCTGGACGCCTTGCCGACAGATCCCGAGGCCCTGCTGAAGCTGATCCGCGATGACGCGGAGAAGAATCACGGTGACGGCTCCGACTCCACGACGGGACCGGATCAGGAAGCCTTCGTCACGATCGGAGATCTCCTGCGCACCGGCGGGGCTCCCCCCGACACCACTGCTGCTCTCTACCGTGCCGCTGCTCTCATTCCTGGTGTCGACGTCGTCCCCGAAGCAGTCGACGCGGCAGGCCGACGCGGTATCGCTGTCGCTCGGACGCACGACGGCGAACGCATCGAGTGGATCTTCGACAGGAACACGGCCCGCTTTCTGGGCGAGCGCACGGTCCTTGTGGAGGACAGCGCCTGGGGCAATTCTGGTGCCGTTGTCACCTCGGTGGCCCTCATCGGCACCGGCATCGTCGACGAGGCCGGACTGAGCACCTGAGGGGCGAGGGCCCTTCGCGGGACGGGTGTTCGCCCTGCTCGCCGAAGATCACGCGGTGAAGCTTCGCCCACCCGGCTGACCGGAATGGACTGAGTGTGGTCGATGCTGCACGAGACATTGCCCGACAGCATCCCCGAGGAATCATGACCGACTACCTGCAGGCCGTCTTCGGCATGCTCGGACCGGCGCATCACCGATATGCGGACCCTGCGGCATGGCTTCGCCTTGAGCAGGAACTCGGCCGACGGCTGCCCACGGACTACAAGGCAATCGTCGACGCCTACGCGCCCGTTCAACTCAACGGCCACCTTTACCTTTCGTCTCATCCGGGTTGCGCGGGAAGAGAGCTGGGCGAGGAGATCCGGTCGACGTCGAGGGTCTGGACGGAGAGCCTGTGGGAGTCCTACGACCTGGCGCCCGCAGAGGATCCCCGTGTGATCTGCAATCGCCCGGAGATCACCTTCGGCACCCCCGACGGCCTCATCCCGCTCGCCGGCACGGACCAGGGAGCCGCCATCTTCCTCGCCCCGGAAGTCCACGGATTTCCCGACGGTGTGGTGGTGCAAGGGGCGGAGGGGGAATGGGCCGGCCACGCGATGACCTTCGCCGAGTGGCTGTACCGCTACCTGAACGGCGAGGAGATGGCGGGCTGGGACAGCGCGGCCTTCTGCCCCGGCCCTGTCTGGCTGGAGTACCTGCCGACAGGACCGGGAGAACGCACCCGCGAGGCGTACGGCCCAGAGCGCGGCATGTGAGAACTCGCCTCAGTCGGTGTCCGTCGCCGCGAGTACGGCGATCCGGCGGCGGTCGGGGGAGAGGGCGGCGATGCCGTAGTCGGCCAGGATCTCGTTGCAGAACCACTCCGCGTCGGACTCGAAGTGGAACCACGTCGTCTGCCGGACGTGGTGCTCCACCTCCTCGGCGCTCGCGTCCGCCGGGGCGTCGCTGAGGGCCGCCATGGATTTCCAGGCCCACAGCCGCCCGAACGCGCCGTGCGCCCCGTGGTGGCCCATGCCGCCCATCGAGGCGGTGGCGAAGAGAATGCCCCAGATCGCGTCGGCGGGGCGGCGGGCGATCTCGAAGCGGCCCGTGGTGCCGAGCCCCTCGACGCATGCCATGGGCAGGGTGGGCAGCAGCGCGGGGACCCGGTCCGGTTCCACTTCCTCGTCCGTCCGGAAGACCCAGGCCTCGGAGTTCCCCCAGCCGCCCGCCTCCGGCGCGGCGATGATCATCTGGTGCAGGTCGAGGGTCGCGGAGTCCACCAACCCCGACTGCTCCGCCGTACGAGGAGTGGGCGGATCGACCCGGCCCTCGGCGGGCAGGGGGGAACCGCCGGAGCGTGCGCCGCCGTTGATCGAACGGCTGGGAAAGGTGAGCCGGGTCTCCAGTGCGCTGCGGCGAGGCGGCAGCCAGACCAGCGGATGGCCGCCGTACATCACCCGCGTCCAGTCGCTCGTCTTCGGGAACGCGTCCATGTCCATGCCCCGCAGGACCAGTTCGTGGAAGAGGCAGATGCGCAGCTCGTCCAGCCGGCCCTCCGGGTCGCGCTCGGAGAGCGGGCCCACCAGGTCGGCCGCCTCCCGGTGCTCCGCCAGGAGCGAGGCCACGAACCGGGGCGAGAGGTCGACCCCGTGGCCCTGCTGACGAACGAACAGCCGGAGCAGCTGGGTCAGGCTGTCGTGGCCCGGGGTGATGGCCAGCACCCTGACGAGCATGGCCAGTTGGTGCTGATGATCGCGCGTCCTCCTGGTGGCGGCGTCGATCCGGTCCGTCAGCTCCACCGCCAGGTCCGCCACCTGGCGGGAGTCGCCCTGGGCGGCGCGCTGTTGGGCCGTCTGCCAGGAGAAGCGCCGGGAGTCGTCATCGGTGTTGTCCACGGGCCAACACCCTAAGGGCCGTACCGTTGACGGTATCGAGGAGATCCTCCCGGGATTCTGGGTCACTCGCGCCGCTGAACTCGGTCAGAGCTGTCCCGAAGTCCGCGCACCCATTCCGCATGACCTCCTCGCATCGGGTGAGGAGGAGGCCGTTGGTGAACGATCCAATCCGACACTTCGGCATGAAGACCAAGTGGCCTGGACAGCGTGGACAACTGTTCTATGCCTCCTCGGATCGGGTCTGGTTCCCAGAGTTGTGACGTAGACCCGATGCTGGAGTCCTACGTTGGCCGGGTGAAGCTGGTCGTGCGGGTGAAGCTGCTGCCGACGCCCGTGCAGGCGGCGGCGCTTGAGGCGACTCTGTATGCCTGCAACGAGGCGGCGAACTGGGCCTCCGGGGTCGCGTTCGAGAAGGATGCGCGTCGCCCGCTGAGTCTGCGCAAGCACGCTTACCTCCCGGTCCGGGAGCGCTGGGGGCTCGGCGCACAGGCTGCCCAGCACGTGATCAAGAAGGCCTGTGACGCCTACGCCACGTTGAGGGCCGGCCTGCGGGGCGGCCGCTATGGGAAGCCCGGCACGAAACGTCACACCAAGGTTTCGGGCAAGCCTGTGGCGTTCCGGGCTGAGGCGGCCCAGCCGTACGACGACCGGATGCTGTCCTGGCAGCACGAGCAGCGCACCGTGTCGATCTGGACCACCGCGGGACGGTTGAAGAACGTGGTGTTCACCGGCAAGACCGAGCAGTTGGCCGTCCTGGCCGACTGCCGTAAAGGCGAGTCCGACCTGGTCCTCCAGGGCGGTCGGTGGTACCTGATGGCCACCTGCGAGATCTCCGAAACAGCTCAGAACACCCAGCCGGTTGCCTTCATCGGCGTCGATCTGGGCATCGTGAATATCGCCGCGACTTCCGGCGGCTCCCGGCACTCCGGGCGGAACATCAACCGGAAGCGGGAGCGGGACCGGAAGCTGCGCTCGAAGCTGCAGAAGAAGGGCACGAAGTCCGCGAAGCGGCGGGCGAAGAGGTACGCGGGCCGCGAGGCTCGCCGGAACAAGGACATCAACCACAAAATCAGCAAGCTGATCGTGGCGGAGGCTGAACGCACCGGTCGTGGGATTGCCCTGGAAGAACTCATGGGCATCCGCGACCGGGCACGGCTGAGAAAGCCCCAACGCGTCATGATCCACTCCTGGCCCTTCGCGCAGCTCGGCTCCTTCATCGCCTACAAGGCGAAGCGGGCCGGAGTGCCGGTCATCCACGTCGACCCGGCCCACACCAGCCAGGAATGCTCCCAGTGCCACCACATCGAACGCGGAAACCGGCCCTCCCAGGCCCGCTTCGCATGCAGGTCCTGCGGCTTCGTTGAGCACGCGGACCACAACTCGTCCCACAACATCGCCCACAGAGGGTGGTACGCGTGGGTCTGCGGGGCCCAGTCAACGGCCCCTGAACTCGCGCTCACCGCGAGAGTTCAGGACGCAGCCGAACCCGTCACAGCCAGTGATGGGTCGAGCGGCAAACTTGGTCGGCATCGACCGGGTAGTTGACCTGGAACTTCAACTAAATAGCGGTTGGAGACCCATTCGGGGCGAACCTGTCGAACGAGCTCGGCCTTGCCAGGGTCTTGAGTGCAGATCCTGGCTGCCAGTCCGGCGAGTGGCTGAATCGTCCGCATGCTGGGCGGGCCGGAAGATTTTACCTTCGCCGCCGTCGGCGTTCGCGGGCGATCCGGATGGACTCCCTCCGGAATAGCGGCTGTTGAGAGCGCTCTGAGTGGGGTGGCCGCAGGGCGTCGCGGCCGGGACCGGTAAAACCTTCACCCATTTCGAGGGTGGTCTAGACCTTGACAGGTCCAGACCATCCTCGCTTGAGTGTCGGGCACCCCCACAGCGGCGCACGGCCGGACGTCGCGCCGCGTCCAAGGAGTGTGATCACGTGATCCGACGTGTCATGAGCCTGCTGGTCGCGCTCGGCGCGGTCGTCGCGGCGCTCGTCGTCCTTCCCGCCGCCACCGCGCAGGCCGCCACCTGCGCCACCGCCTGGAGCTCCTCCGCGGTCTACACCGGAGGCGGCACCGTCTCCCACAACGGCCGCAACTACACGGCCAAGTGGTGGACCCAGAACGAGACGCCGGGCAGCTCCGACGTCTGGGCCGACAACGGCGCCTGCGGCACCGGCGGGGGCGGTGAGGACCCGGGGCAGAGCAACGGATTCGTCGTCAGCGAGGCCCAGTTCAACCAGATGTTCCCGAACCGGAACCCCTTCTACACCTACCAGGGTCTGACCGACGCCCTGTCCGCCTACCCGGCCTTCGCCAACACCGGCAGCGACGAGATCAAGAAGCGCGAGGCGGCCGCCTTCCTCGCCAACGTCAGCCACGAGACCGGCGGGCTGGTGTACATCAAGGAAGTCAACGAGGCGAACTACCCGCACTACTGCGACGCGAGCCAGCCCTACGGCTGCCCGGCCGGCCAGTCCGCGTACTACGGCAAGGGCCCGATCCAGCTGAGCTGGAACTTCAACTACAAGGCCGCCGGTGACGCGCTCGGCATCGACCTGCTGAACAACCCTTACCTGGTCGAGCAGAACGCGGCCATCGCCTGGAAGACCGGCCTCTGGTACTGGAACACCCAGTCCGGCCCCGGCACCATGACCGGCCACAACGCCATCGTCAACGGCGCCGGCTTCGGTGAGACCATCCGCTCCATCAACGGCGCGATCGAGTGCAACGGCGGCAACCCGGCCCAGGTCCAGAGCCGGATCAACAAGTTCACGCAGTTCACCCAGCTCCTCGGCACCACCACCGGCTCGAACCTGAGCTGCTGACCCGAGGACCCGAGGACCCGAGGACCCGAGGCCTTGAGGTCTTGTGAGGGCTGAGAACCCCACCCGAGCGGGGGGTGCGTCCGGCGAAAGCCGGAACGCACCCCCCGTTTCGGCGTCCGGGGGCGGTCGGTGGAGCGAGATCCGGTCCCGGGCCCGGTCGCCCCTCACACCAACTGCGGCCGCACCGACATCAGCAGATGCCGGTGCGTGCCCGAGCCCGCCCCGTCCGCCGGTGTCCCGTCCGCCGGCGTCCCGTCCGGGCCCGCCCCGTCCGTGATCAGCGCGCGCTGGCCCGCCCCCAGGAGCCGGAGCCGGAGGGACGGCCCCGTGAAGGCGGCCAGGGCGTCCGCCAGATACCCGGGGTTGAAGGCCACCGTCAGCTCCTCGGCCCCCTCCAGGGCGGCCGGCAGCCGCTGGGACGCCACATCGTCCTCGTAGCCTGCCCGGAGCGTCACGGCGGCGTCGGAGCGGGAGAACGTCATCTGCACCGGGCTGTCCCCGTCGGCGACGACGGAGACCCGCTTGACCGCCTCCGTCAGCCGGCCCCGGTCCACCACCGCCACGGCCGGGTCCTCCATCGCGAACAGCTTCTCGTGGCGCGGGAGTCGGCCCTCCAGGAGCCGTACGGTGGTCCGCATGCCCGCGTGCTCGAAGCCCGCCGAACCGGCGTCCAGGGCGACGCTCACCAGCCCGGAACGGCCCAGCGAGCGGGCGATCTCGGTGAGCCGGCGGGCGGAGACGAGGACGTCGGCGCTCTCGCCGGGAGCGGTCGCCTTCCACGGGACGGTCCGCACGGCGAAGCGGTAGCGGTCGGTCGCGGCGAGCGTCATCGTGTCGCCGTCGAGCCCCAGCCGGATCCCGGTGAGCGCGGGCAGCGTGTCGTCGCGCCCCGCCGCCACCGCGACATCGGCCACCGCCGCGGCGAACAGCTCCGCGTCCACCGCGCCCCGCACCTGGGGGAGCGGGGGCAGCGCCGGGTAGTCGTCGAGCGGCAGCACGGAGAGGCCGAACCGGGCCCCGTCGCCCGACACCGTGAACCGTGACCCCTCCACCGCGCACTCCACGGGTCCGTCGGGCAGCACCTTGCAGATGTCCAGCAGCCGCCGCCCCATGACGAGCACCTTCCCGGGCCGCGGGACCTCGGCCTCCACGTCGATGCGCGCGGACGCCTCGTAGTCCAGCCCGGAGATCCGCAGCCGCCCGTCCCCGCCTCCGGCCCCCGTGTCCAGCAGCAGCCCGCCCAGGACGGGGACGGGCGAGCGCACGGGCAGGACGCGGGCGGCCCAGGACACGGCCTCGGTCAGGGCGCTGCGCTGGATGCGGAACTCCATGGGGGTGCCTCTCCTCGGTCGTCGAAGCCGGAAGCCGACTCCTGCGTACGACGCTACGAGGCACCACTGACATTGATGCTGACACTCAGGTCCCGGTGGTCGTGGCTCGACCACTGACTGACGCCCTGCTGGGCTGTCTTCGGGTTGTTCTGTCCAATCACGTGTGCGGGAGCGCGGCAACCGGCGACAGCGACCACCCCCGTGAGCCCCTGCCGCCGCGTTCCCGCGTTCCCGTGTTCCGGCCTCCCCGTCTCCCCCGACGTGCCGGAACACGTTCGGACGATAGAACGGAGGGTAGGGAGATCGGGAGATTCAATACGCCCAATGGGACGGCTGCCGGGGTATCGGTCCGCACAGTCACCATGACCGGGTCACCGGCGACACGGGCTGTGTCCAGGGCGGAACGGGGGCTTGATGCGATCAGGGGAGCGTGCGGACGATCTTCTGCGGATGCACCGGCTGGCGCGCACCGGCGGAACGGCCGAGCTGCTGCGCTGGCTGGCCTGGCGGGCCGAGGGGTGGGCCGGGATCGTCGGGCCGGACGGGACGGTTCTGCACGCCGCGGCCCGTACGGCGGGGGCGATGGTCCCCGATGTCGCGGGGCTCGTGGCCGAGAGCGCGAGCGCCCTCGCCGAGCGCGGGGTCCAGGCGTATTCCGTGGACACCGGTGAGCACACCGCCCTGCTCTTCCCCCTGAGCGGCTTCCCGCAGGGCGGCTTCCCTCAGAGTGGCCTCCCTCAGGGCGGCCTCTCCCCGCATGGCGGCTTCCCGCAGGGCGTCGGCGACCCCGCCGCTCCCGTGCTGGCCGTCGTCACGCCCCGGCCCGTGGCCGCCGGGCTCGCCACGCTGCTGGCCGATGTCGTCCTGCCGCTCTCCCTGTGCCTCCAGGCCGAGACGCTGGAGCGCAAGCGCCGCCGGGTGGACCTCGCCGAGTCCCGGAGCCGCGAGGCGGTGCTGCACCTGCTGATGACGGGGCAGCTCTCCATCGCCCAGCAGGTCGCCGGTGCGCTGCGCCCCCGGCTCCCCGATCCGGTGCGGGTGTGCGTCGTGGAGTGCTCCGGCGACGACCGCGACGAGGTGGCCCGGGTCTGCGTGGACGCGGACGGCGGGCGTTCCTGGATCGTGCGGTGCCCCGTGTACGCCCGCCACCTCATCCTCGTCATGCCCGCGGAGGACGCGGGGGAGAAGGCTCCGGAGCCGGGGGCGGCTCCCACGGACGAGACCGTCGCCGCGCGGGTGGGCGACTGCGTGGTGGGCGTCAGCGAGCCCGTGCCGCTGGCCGACACCGCGACCGGCTACCGCCAGGCCTTCCACGCCCTGGCCGTCGCCCGCGAACTGCCCACCCGGTACGCCCGGTTCGGGGTCTCGCCGGATCCCGCGCTCGTCGTCGGACCAGCCGGCCGCCGGTGGGCGGACGAGCTGCTGAACCCGCTCCTGACCCACGTTCCGCGCCGCGCGCAGGACCCCGGCAGCCAGGAGCTGCTGGCCACGGCCACCTCCTGGCTGGCGTTCTCGTCGCACGCGACCGACCACCTCAAGGTCCACCGCAACACCCTCGCCGCCCGGCTGCGGCTCATCGGCGAGCTGCTCGGCCTCGATCTGCACCGACTGGCCGACCAGTCGGCCCTCGACCTGGCGCTGCGCGTCCGCGCGACCCCCGCCCCGGCGTGCACCCCCGAGGTCCCGTCGTCGGCCCCGCCGTTCCCGTACGCCTCCGGTACGTCACAGGCGGCGGGCGGCCTCGACGCGATCCTGTGCCGCCCCGCCGTCCGCGACTGGGCCGACCAGCAACTGGCCCCCGTCCTGGGCGCCGAGGAGACCCTGCGGACCTGGTTGCGGTGCGAGGGCCGGCTCGGCCCGACCGCCGCCGGGCTCGGCATCTCCGCCCCCGGGGCCCGCAAGCGCCTCACCCGCCTCGAAACGGTGCTCCAGCGCTCCCTGCTGCGCCCGCCGAGCGCCCGCTACGACCTGTGGCTGGCCTTGAGGTCCAGGGACCTGGCGGCACCGCGCCACTAGTGCTCGTCCGCTCAGGACCCGTTGTTCCTTCGGTTCATGGCGAGCGTCGGCCGGGCTCCGGCACCGTCACCCGTCGCGTTCCGGTGCCTTCTTCGCTCCGGGTACGCGGCCCAGCGCCGGCTTCAGGACCGCTGCATGGCGGGCCAGGAAGTCCCACAGCTGGTCGGCGACCGGCCCGTGCGGACGGTCGCGCCGTCGTGCCGCCGAGAGTTCCTCGACCACACCGGGAAAGTGCTGCCCGGCGATGGAAAGCAGGCTTCCGTTGCGCAGCTCGGTCTCGATCATGAACCGCGGCACGTGCCCCCACGCCATGCCGTGCAGGATCAGCTCCTTCTTCATGAGATGGTCCGGAACAGAGGTCCGGGGCGCGCCCTCGATCACGAAATGGCCTTGTTCGGACGGATGCCGCGACGAGTCCCGGACCACGCACTGGGTGAGGGCCTGCATCCGCTGCGGTGTGATGTCGGTGTCCGGAGGGAAGGGCAGGAAGCCGGGCGCCACGACGGGCACCAGGGCGACGCGGCCGAGGTCGATCCACTCCATCCGTACGTCGCTCTTGGGTACGCGGTGCACGATGAGGTCGGCTTCGTCCTCCAGCAGCCGCTCCCAGGGGCCGGTGACGGTCTCGAACAGCAGGTGCAGTCGTGTCTGCGGGCGCTGGGCGAAGAAGTTGCTGAGTATCTCCAGCACCGGGGGAAGCGGACACAGGTCCCCGAGTACCACGCGCAGCTCGGACTCCTCGCCCATCGCCAACTGCGCGGCGTAGGAGCCCAGTTCCTCGGCCTCGTGCAGCAGTACGCGCACCTTGCGGTGGAAGGCGCGCCCGGCCTCGGTCAGCTGAACCCGATAGCCCGAGCGGTCCAGCAGGTCCAGTCCCAGCTGGCGCTCCAGCTTGGCGACGGATGCGAACACGGAAGGGTGGGAGCGGTGCAGCAGATCGGCGGCGGCCTGGAAGCCGCCGCCGCGCACAACGGCGTTGAAGCACTGCAGTTCATGGAGCGTGAAGTTCGACATTGTCCAGGGAACCTACAGTCTGTGTCCGACCTTTGTCATAGATGTCTGCAGACAGTGTTCCTAGGCTGAGCGCATCGCCGCTGAATCACTGGAGCTGACATGACTTCTCGAACCCGTACCGCCATCACCACCGGAGACGGTGTCCGCATCGCTTACCGCTTCGACGGTGATGAGAACAAGCCCGTGCTGCTGCTTTCGAACTCCATCGGCACCGACCTCCACATGTGGGACGGCCAGGTGCCGGCTCTGACCGAGCACTTCCGGCTGCTGCGCTACGACGCACGCGGCCACGGCGCTTCCGGTGTCCCGAGCGGCCCGTACTCCATGGACCGGCTGGGGCGTGACGCGGTGGAACTGCTGGATGCCCTGGGCCTGCAGCGGGTTCACGTGTTGGGCCTGTCGCTGGGGGGAGTGGTCGCGCAGTGGCTGGGGATCCATGTTCCGGAGCGTGTCGACCGCCTGGTGCTCTCCAACACCGCCGCGTACCTCGGCCCGGCGAATCAGTGGGACCGGCCGATCCTCGAACTGCTGGAAGCCCCCGACATGCAGGGCACCGCGGAGACATTCCTGAACAACTGGTTCCCGGCCCACATGCTGCGGGGCGACAACGAGGTCGTCGAGGGTTTCCGCCGTACTCTGCTCGCCACGCGGCGCGAGGGCGTGGCCGGCAGCTGGGCCGCGGTGCGTGACGTCGACCAGCGCCGCACGGCCGCCCTCATCCAGAACCCGACCTTGGTCATCGCGGGTGAGCACGACACCGTCACGTCGGCCGACCACGGCAAGGAGCTCGCCGCGACCGTGCCCGGGGCGCGGCTCACTGTCCTGCCCACGGTGCACATGGCGAACGTCGAAGGGCAGACGGAGTTCCTGGCGGCTGTGGTGGCGTTCCTTGCCGAAGGGGCGTGACCTGTGGCGGAACACGACTGCCCGGTGGGAGCGGCTTACGCGGGGTCCGGGCCACAGCACCACCAGCCGCCCCTCCGCCCCTGAGCCAGTTCGCGCCCGAGGGGGGTGAGGGCGTGCACCACCTCGCCGCCCCTGCGCGTACTCGTGATGAGCTTCGTGGTGCGCAGCACCGACGCGTGTTTGCTCGCCGTCCCGATCGACACACCGATCCGGCGCGCCAGTTCGCCCGTCGAGCAGGGCGAGGACAGCGCGCACAGAGCCAAGGCCCGGGTCCGCCCCAGCAGTTCGGGCAGGCCGTCGAGAGGGTCCGCGGACGCGGGGCGGCGGCTCACGGGGTAGACGAGTACGGGCGGGAGTTCGGGGTCGATGAGGGTGACGGGACGCTCCGTGCAGAAGAAGGACGGGACCAGCGAGATGCCCCGCCCACCCAGGTGGAGGTCCCCGTCCCGCGGATAGTCGGCGATCAGCGTGGGCGGCTCCCAGCGGATCGACGGGGAGAGGGCGTTCAGCAACCGCTCGGCTCCGCCCGCCAGCACGTCCCGGCTGTGGTGGGCGCGGTCGGCGTGCACCACGTCGTCGATCAGGTGGAGCTGCGGGGCGAGGAGTTCGCGGAAGTACGTGAGGAAGGCCCCGTCCAGCTCCTGCCGGGCCCCGCGCTCGCCCTCCGCGAGCCGCCGGAGCCACGTGGACGGCCTGCGCTGCCCGTAGCATCCGGACAGTTCGGTGCGGAGGCGGGCCGCCGGTGTGGCGAGCACGAGGTCACGGGCGGCCTCCAAGCCGCCCTTGTGGGGCGGGGTGAGGAAGTCCGGGAAGTCCCCCCGGGGCGGGACCAGTGTCGTGAGCAGCCGGATCGGGCTCCTGAGGTCGCTGCTCGCCAGCCGCTGCCGTACGTGCCGCAGCCATGGCGCGTACGCGGAGACGGTCGGCCGCCTCTGGAGGATGTGCAGGCTGTTGACCAGCTCCCACATGGGATCAGGGCGGGGAGCCACCGTGATGCGTGTCAGGTCGTCTGCCGTGAAATGGATACGGAGTGCCATGATTCCCCCGAAATGGACGCATCCGTTTTCTGTGTGACGAAAACCTTTAGACCCGTTTGCGCGGGCCTCCCCATCATCGAAGCAGCTCGTAAACGAGCGATGAACGAACGTCAGGGTGAACGAACGTCAGAACGACCTGAAGGGGGATGAAGGCACATGCGTCTGATTCGGGGGACCATCACCAGGACCGCGATGGCGGCCACCGCGCTCGCCACCGGTGCTGTGCTCACGATGGGCGGAACGGCCCAGGCGGCACAGGCCGCCGGCACGATCCACGGCTGCCCGTCCGGGGCCGTCTGCCTGTACCCGGGCGCGGGCTGGAACGGTGACAAGCCGAGTCACCGGTTCTACGCGTACGGGGTGCACAAGATCTACGACCAGTACGGCACGAAGCGCTGGTTCAACAACCAGACCGGCGGCGCCAAGGCGTACCGGTGCAAGGGGTCCAACGGCACCGACTGCGGGGGAAACCAGCGGGCCGGCACGTACTACGACTACAACTTCACGCCGATCAACTCCGTGAAGCTGGCCCCGTGACTCGGGGCAGGTGACACCGGCCGGGTGGCAAGGCGGCGCGGGATCTCCACGAGACCCCGCGCCGCCTTTCCCGTACGACAGGGCCGACTAATGCCGGTGGTCGCCACCCAGGTACATCCAGTCACCACCGGACAGCCCGAGGGACCCCGGCCCGTAGGACGCCGACGACGTGTAGAGAGGCAGCCCGGACTTGCCTCCGGGCAGGACCCACACCGCGCCCTGGCCGTTCTCCCGCGCCGCGCCCGCCACGAGGTCGGGCCGCCCGTCCTTGTTCAGGTCCCCGGCGCTCACCGTCGCGCCGAACCGGTCCCCGGCCTCCACCGCGCCCGGCACCCCGGCGGTGTCCTGCGTGAACACGTAGGAGCCCGCGCCGAGTTGGCCCGTACGGCGGCCGGGGATGACCACGACGCCCCCGGCGTCCGCCTTCTTGCCGATCGCCTCGCCGGGCGTCCCGACGATGATCTCGGCGGCCCCGTCCTTGTTCAGGTCGGCCACCGCGACGGACGCCCCGAACGCGTCGCCGCGCTCGCCGCCGCCGGGCACGCCCGCCGTGTCCTGGTGGATGGTCATCGGCGCCTTGTCGTACGCCACACCCGTCTTCGACCCGAACCACACGTGCACCGCCCCGCCGAGGTGGCCGAGGGGCGCGTCGGGGCGCGGGTCGTCGGGGTCGCCGAGCACGACGTCTCCGTAACCGTCCCCGTTGACGTCCCCGACCGCCGCGAAGAGACCGTCGCCGCCGTGCAGCCGGTTGATCTCCTCCTCGACGGAGTTGACGAAGACGGAGCCGCCGCTCTTGTCGTCGGAGCGGCCGCCGACGAGAACGCGGTCGGCCGCCTTGTCGCCGTTCAGGTCCCCGTAGGCGGCGGCGTTCATGAAGCCGGTCTCGTTGTGGTGGTAGGACGAGGCCACGATCTTGCCGGACCGCTTGAACGGACCGATCAGGCGCGTGGAGTCGTTGCGGTTCACGATGATGACCTGCGCCCCGTCGGGCCCGGACCAGGCCGCGACGTCCTGCCCCGCGAGCCCCAGGCTCTCCACCCGTGTCGGCAGCGCGACGCCGGACACCGGGCCCTTCTTGCCGCCCCACAGGACGGTGACCGCGCCGGCCGACTGCTTGGAGCCGATCTTCTCCTGCGGCGATCCGACGACGATGTCGGCGAACCCGTCCTTGTCGAGGTCCGCGAGGGCGATCGACGCCCCGAAGGAGTCGCCCTCCTCGGACGCTCCCGGAACGCCGGGCGAGCTCTGCGTGATCACGGCCCGCTTGGCGGCGGAGACGCCCTTGGCCGACCCGTAGAGGACGACGATCGCCCCGGCGTACATCTTTCCGGCGACGGTGGCGCCGGGCGCCGGGAGGACGATGTCCCCGTACCCGTCCCCGTTGATGTCGTGCGGGACCGGCAGTGCCGTGGCCCCCGCCGTCCCCCCGGTCAGCGTGGTCGCGGCGACGGTCATCGCGGCGGTCGCGGCCAGGACGGCGAAACGTCTGGTCCGAGCGGTGTGTCCTGCCATGTGCGTGGTGCCCCCCACCTGTGAGTTGCGTATGTACGGGGGATATTCAGCCATGCGCCCCCGTACCGCCGTCATGCGGGGCACCCTGGTCACCGTGCGTCACTAGTACAGTGTGTTAGTTTGGGTCGGGAGGTTGAGTAGCACACCGTATTGGTCGTGATCAGGGAGGGCGTCACCATGGGGCTGAGCTGGAACGACCGACGACTGGAGCGCCGGGTGAAGCCGGGCGACGGGAAGCCGCTGAAGCCCTTCCGCTGGTGGCAGATGACCCGGCGCTCGCTCCTCTCCATCGCGCTGCCGGTGGGCGGCGGAGGCGGCCTCTCCGCGACGTACACGGTGGAGGTCAAGCACGGCGGCGACCCCGAGTCGGGCGTGGTCCGGGCCCGGCTGTACCGGGACGGGGCCTGCGAGGCCGAGTCGAAGCTCCCGGCCCGCTTCCCGGTCCCCGGCGGGACGATCGAGGTCCGCCGCAGCGAAGTGGGCATGCGCCGCTGCCACTTCGTCGCGGACGACGGGAGCGAGACCCGCCTCGCCCCCGACCCCCGCTCGGCGGAGGGGCGGCGCATGAACTTCGCCCGCGAGCATCCGGGAGCCAGCGCTCTCATCGGGGCCGTGTCCGTGGTGCTCCTGCTCATCGGGGTCGGCCTCAACCTGCTCCAGGCCGCACAGCCGATCTCCGAAATCCCGGCCATCGCGGAATCGTTGGGTACCTTCGAGTCGCCGCTACGACTACCGATCTGGCTGAATGTCACGCTCGGCTTCGGCGCGGCGCTGGGCGCGACCGAACGGGCCATGCGGATGCGCTACCACTGGCTCCTGGACGGCGGAGCCGGTACCTGACGCAGGCTGAGGGCCGCCTCGGACCCGGTACCTGGCGTACGCAGGGGGTCGCCTCAGACCCGGTTGTGGAGGACGAGGTCGACGCCGGTGCGGAGGACGTCCAGCTCGGTGGCGATGCGCGCGTCCTCGCCCGGCAGCACCTGCTCGATCGCCACGCCGTTGGCCAGCGTCAGCAGGAACCGCGCCCGCCGCGCGGTGTCCCCGGCGGCCAGCGCCCCCTCCTCGACCAGCACGTTCAGGCACTCCTCGACCCGGCGGGTCACCTCGCGCTGCATCGCCCGGTACTCCGCCCGCATCGCCTGGGTGGGCTCCTGGGCGATGTACCGCTCGTGCACCGTCAGCCACGCCTCGCGCGCACCCCGCGTGCTGTCCGGCGGTACGAGGAGACCCTGTACGCAGCCGAGCAGGCGGTCACGCGGAGAGATGGACGTATCGCGGAAGCCGGCCTCCGGCAGGACCAAGTCGAAGACGACCTTCAACATGGCGTCCATGAGCGCGCGTTGCGTGGGGAAGTGGTGCCGCAGGGACCCCGTGCTCACCCCCGCCCGCTCGGCCACGGCACGCACGCTCAGCGCCGCCCCCGCGCCCTCGCCGAGCATCGTCGAGGCGGCCCACAGGATCCGGTCCCGACTCTTGAGCCCCTCGGGTGGCGTCGGGTGCGCCGATTCGGGTTCGGGTTCCGGTTCCGCGTCACCAGCACGCTGTACTGCCATGAAGCCGACGCTAACACGCCCGCCACCAGCGGATACGTCAGGCCGGAGCCGCGCTCGGCTCACTCCGCCCAGGTGACGAACGCCGACCAGGCGTCGGGCGCGACGGCGAAGACGGGCCCGTCGGTGACCTTGGAGTCACGGACGTGGACGGAGTGGGGGCAGGTGGCTACCTCGATGCAGTTGCCGCCGCTGTCACTGCTGTAGGAGGACGTACGCCAGTCGAAGGCGACCTCGATGCAGTCGCCGCCGCTGGAGCTGCTGTAGCTCGACTTGAACCATCGGAGGGTGCTGCTCATTCCGTCACTCCTGCCAACCGCATGATGAGGTCCAGCGATTCACGAGGACCCAGGGCCTGTGACCGGATCTTCGCATAGCGCTGAGCGTAGACGCTCACCTTTGCCGGGTCGCTGATCAGCAGGCTCTCGTCCTGCGGCTCCATATAGACGAGGCGTTCGTGCTCCGGGGTCTCCAGCAGGTTCATCGAGCCGCGATCCCCGGCATACTCCCCGTATTTGCCCGCGTCCAGGGGCAGCACCAGCAACGTGACATTACGCCGCCGGGCGCACTCCACGAGATGGAGCAATTGCTCCCGCATGATCTCCTGGTTCCCGATGACGCGCCGCAGAACGGACTCGTCGATGACGATCTCGATCATCGGGAGCGGGTCGCGGTCGAAGAGGGCCGTGCGGGCCATGCGGAGCTGGACCAGCTCTTCCGCGCGCGCCTCGGAGAGCGGCGGGCTACCGCCACCGATCAGCGCCCGCGCGTACGCCTCCGTCTGGAACAGCCCATGGACGACGTTCGTGGCGAACAACTGGAGGCTGAGCGCGGCCTCCTCCAACAGCGCGTAATCCTTGAACTGCTCGGGCAGCCGCTCCATCCGCATGTACTGCCGTGCCGTCTCGAAGATGCGCGTGCCGTTGCCGTGCACCCGTTGCAGCTCGACCAACATCGCGTCACTGGCGGGCTGCGCGCACGTCTCCATCGCGCTGATCGCCGCCGCCGAGTAGCCGATCTCCTTACCTTCCTGCTCCTGGGTCCACCCGCGCTGGACACGTAGCGTCCGGGCCATCTCGGCCACCATCCGGGCCATCGGGCTCGCCGTTTCCTTGTTCTCAGCACTCGCCATTACGCGATCTCTTTTCGACTCAACCGAACTCAACCGGTCATTACTCGATGCCGTCGAACTCAACGTGGCTCCAGTGAAGTTCGTGCAGGTCAACGGCTTTGCGACGCACCTCGGCAGACGTGGATAACGCTAGGTGATCAGGGTCACAATCGTCCCGTGAACGCAACTAATGGCGGTGTGACGGCGGACTGGATTCCGGAGTGCGGATTCCATCTCCGCAAGGCGGGCGTGCAATTCGACGCGATCCGCGTGGACGGGGACGCGGGGCGGCGACTGGCCGATCTGATGGAGGAGCTGGTCGGCGGCGAACCGGGGCCCGTCGTCAGCGAGTCGAACGGCCGGCGAGGGGTGTACTTCCTCGTACCGCCCGGGTCGACGGCGGGGCGGCCGTGGCCGCGTGAGGTGACGACGTTCAACTCGGCGACCGGCCGGATCAGTTACGTACCCGTACCGGCGCTCGGGGGCGACACCTGGCCGCTGATGTGGCGGTACCCGCCGACCCGTGCGGGGCGGTTCGTGCACACGCTGATCCTGTTCAACGCGGCGTACGCGTTACTGAGTTGAACCTCGGCCGGCGCGGGAGGCGTTGACAGTCCTTACTTGCACATGCAAGAGTCTGCGACGTGAGGGCGGCGCACCGGCGCGGATCGGTGGCGGCACTCAATTGCATGTACGAGCAAGCACTGTCCCGCGCACTCCATGGAAGGACCTCCCATGCACTGGCTCTACCTCGCCGTCGCCGTCGCCTTCGAAATCCTGGTCGCCATCGCCGCCGGAAAGGCCGAGGGCTTCAAGAACCGCAAGTGGACGTCGATCACCCTGGCCAGCGGCGCCGCCGCGACCTTCTTCCTCAGCAAGGCGCTGCTGACCTTCGACGTCGGCGTGGGCTACGCCCTGTGGACGTCGGTCGCGGGCGTCGGCATCACCGTGCTCGGTGCGCTGTTCTTCGGCCAGCGGCTGAACCTGCACAAGGCGATCGGCATCGTCCTCGTCATCGGGGGTGTCGTCGGCCTCCAGCTGAGCGGTTCCGCCTGATCCGCACACGTACCCCACGCACAGCACCTGACGACTCCGACGACTTCCCCGAGAGAGGCTCACCTCCCATGTCCAACGCTGCCCAGAACACCGCCACCGCCACCGCCGCCACCACCAAGAACTCCTCCACCAACGCCTGGCTCTCGCTCCTCCTCGCCGGAGTCTTCGAGATCGGGTACGCCCTCGCCGTCGGCGGCAGCGAAGGTTTCACCGTCCTGACCTGGTCCTTGGTCGCCGTGGTCTTCTTCCTGCTGACGCTCTACGCGCTGAGCCTCGCCCTCCGCACGATCGACGTGAGCATCGGCTACGCGGTCTGGGCCGGTATCGGCGCGGTCGGTGCCGCCGTCCTCGGCCCGCTCTTCTTCGACGAGACCCTCACCGTGGCCAAGGGCGTCTGGCTGGCGGTCATCATCGTCGGTGTCATCTGGCTGAAGCTCGCCGACCGTACGAAGCCGGCCGCCGAGGCGGTGGCTCCGGCGCCGTCGGCCGGGCGTCTCGCGGACCGGGCGGACGCGGTCCGGGCCTGACGCGCCACGACCGCTCCTCGCTCTCCCTCCGTACGGCCGCCCCCGGGGCGCTCACCTGATCGGCTCACACCCGACAGGCGAGCGCCCCGGGGGCGGCCGACCATGGCGTTACCGGTCACGCAACCGCCCGTCGGCGTGCCCGCGTCCCGACCAGGAGGCCCCGCCGTGACGACTGCCGCAACCAGCCCCGGCAGCACCCGCGACAGCAGCACCCCCGACTTCGCCGACCGGACCGACTTCGAGGACGCGGACCGGGGCCTGGTGGCCGGCCCCGCGAACGCGAGGATCACGGCGGCGGACGGGCGGGTCGTCTGGGACTTCGACGCCACGGCGTTCCTGCGGGAGGACTGCCCCGACACCGCCGATCCGAGCCTGTGGCGGCAGTCGCAGCTCTGCGCCCGGGCCGGTCTGTACGAGGTCACCGAGGGCATTCACCAGATCCGGGGTTTTGATCTCTCGAACATGACCCTGATCGAGGGCGAGCGCGGTGTCGTGGTCGTCGACCCGCTCGTCTCCCAGGAGTGTGCGGCCGAAGGACTCGCCCTCTACCGGGCCCACCGGGGCGACCGGCCGGTCACCGCTGTCGTGTTCACCCACTCCCACATCGACCACTTCGGCGGGGCGCTCGGCGTGATCGGCCCCGACGACGACGTACCGATCGTCGCCCCCGCAGGGTTCATGGAGAACTCCGTCGCCGAGAACGTCTACGCCGGAACCGCGATGCTCCGCCGTGGGGCGTACCACACCGGCTGGGAGCTGGACCCGGACCCGCGCGGCCTGATCGGCGTCGGCCTCGGCTTCGCCGCCTCGCAAGGGCTGCCGAGCCTGCTGCCGCCGACCCTGGAGGTCACGCGCACGGGACAGGAGGAACGGCTCGACGGCGTCCTGTTCCGCTTCCAGCTCACGCCGGGCACCGAAGCCCCCTCCGAGCTCAACTTCCATCTGCCCGAACGCCGCGCCCTGTGCATGGCGGAGAACGCCTCCCACAACCTGCACAACATCCAGACCCTGCGCGGCGCCCTGGTCCGCGACGCCCGGATCTGGTCGCGCTACCTCACGGAGTCCATCACCCTGTACGCCGCCGACTCCGACGTCCTCTTCGCCTCCCACCACTGGCCGACCTGGGGCACCGAGCGCCTCACCGCCTTCCTGTCCGAGCAGCGCGACCTCTACGGGTATCTGCACGACCAGACGCTGCGGCTGCTCAACCAGGGGTACACCGGCATCGAGATCGCGGAGATGATCGAACTCCCGCCGCGCCTCGCCCGAGCCTGGCACGCCCGTGGCTACTACGGCTCGGTCAGCCACAACGTCAAGGCGATCTACCACCGTTACATGGGTTGGTACGACGGCCACCCGGCCTCCCTCTGGGAGCACCCGCCCACCGAATCCGCCCACCGCTACGTCGACTGCATGGGCGGCCTCGGCGCCGTCCTGACCAAGGCGCGTTCCTACTTGGACGCCGGTGACCTGCGGTTCGCCGCGCAGCTCCTCAAGCACGCCACGTTCGCGGCGCCCGGCGACTCCCGGGCCAAGGACCTGCTGGCCGAGACCTTCGAACGCCTCGGTCACGGGGCCGAATGCGGCACCTGGCGGAACAACTACCTCATGGGTGCCTTCGAGTTGCGCAACGGCGTGCAGCCCGTGCCGATCGCCGCCGACAGCATGTCCGCCGCGCTCTCCGTGGAGCAGGTCTTCGACTCACTCGCCATCCGCGTCAACGGGCCCCGGGCCTGGGACCACTCCCTCGCGGTGGTGTGGCGGTTCACCGACCTGGACACGACGTATCGGACGAGCCTGCGCAACGGGGTCCTGGTGCACCACCCGGTGACCGAGGGCTCTGCCGCCGACAGTGCAGATCTCACGCTCACCCTCACCAAGCCCCAACTCATGGGCCTGCTGGGTGGACTGGGGCTCGATGGCATCGAGCACACCGGCGACCCTGGCGTCCTGACCACCCTCATGTCCGTCCTCGACGACCCGGACCCCGACTTCGCCATCGTTACGCCCTGAGGGTGTCCTGCCTGCCGACTGCCTTGCCGCCTCAGGGCGTTTTGAGAAGGTCGCGGAGGTTGGCCATGCGTGCCTTGACGGCGGCGACTTCGGTGGGGTCGGCCGAGGGTTGGCCGCCTGATGAGTGGGCGGCGCGGCAGGGGCGGCAGAGGCCGTCGGGGAGGGCTTCGGGCCGGCCGGGTCGCCCGCAGTCGGTGCACTCCATCAGGAGGCGCGGGGCTGGCGTGCCGGTGCTGGGGGAGGGGCTCGGGGCGGTGGTGGGGAGTTGCGGCGGGATCTTGTCGGCGAGGCGGCGGCGGACGAAGCGGGGCGGGCAGTCGACCTGGGCGGGGAGTCCTGCGGTGAGGGCGCTGGTCAGGTAGTCGATGCTGACGCCCCGGTCGAGCCACTCCGTTGCCAGCGCTTCGAGGGCGGCGCAGTCGTCGGCGGACAGCGCCAGCCGGATGTCCTTGCGGCCGAGTTCGGCGAGGGCGAGGTAGGCGGGGGAGGGGGCCGCGGGCGGGGCTGTGGGGGCCGCAGGAGCGGCCGGAGCCGCTGGAGCTGTCGCGGGTGCGGGGGCCGGGGCGGCCTCGGGCGCGGTGCGCTGCTGCGGTACGGCGACGGGGGCCGGGGCGGGGGCGGGGCGTACCGAGGCGGCCGGGGGCTCCGCGGGGGCTGCGGTTCGGGCGGCGGTTTCGGTGGCGAGGTAGGTGTTCCACCACTCGTTGTCGCGGGCGGTCCGGGACCAGAACGTGCGGAACGCCCAGCGTGTCTCGTCGCCTGCGCCGACAGCGCACCGTACGCGCCGGAGGTGCCCGGCGACGGAGAGGGCGTTCAGGGCGGTGGAGATGGCCTGTTGCCCGTACAGCGGGAGCTGCTTGGCCAGTTGCTTGATGCTCATCGCAGCGCCGTCGGGGAGGTGGTCGACGAATCCGGCGACGTACCGCTCGCGGGTCGGCAGCAAGGCGAAGTCATCTCGGCTGCGGGGTTGTTGGCCGGGCGTGGAGCGTTTGCCGTACCCGGGCTTGGCCATCGGGTAGGCGGCGGGGACTGCGGGGACGGACAGGGCGGAGCTAAGGTGCGGGGTAGCCATGGGATCGTCTTTCTAGAGGGTGCGATCTTGTGGTGAGACCCCGGCCTGGTGCTGTAACACCGCGTCGGGGTCGATTAGTTCTCGTAGTTCTCGCACCGTAAGCGGCCGTTACGCTGCGCCGCAAGCTGTCACGATTAGTCATACCGGCTGGCCGTGACGGGGCGGGGAGGGAGGGGAGGTTTTCCCAACCTCCCTCTTCTACCGCCCGGTTAAAGAAGGAGCTCGGATCCCGGGTCCCGCGTCCCGAGGCCCGGATCCCGGCACCCGAGCTTCGGGCCCGGAGCCTGCGAACGTACCCCCGCAAGAGTGAACGCGGCGTTCCGGCACTCGTGCCCTGAGTGCCGAGCTTCGGGCTTCGGGCGTCGGGCGTCGGGCGTCGAGGCGATCGCGTCAGGCGGCGCCGCGCAGCGCCTGGACCGCCCGGGACAGCTGGTCGTCGTCGCTCGCGGCGTCGAGGGCCGAGCCGAGGACGTCGGCGTAGGTGGACCGGGCGTCCTGGTAGTGCTTGCGGCCCGCGTCGGTGATGACGGCGTAGACGCCGCGCTTGTCGTCGTCGCAGGTGTCCTTGTACGCGTACCCGGCGCTCTCGAGCCGCCCCACCAGCCGGGTCACCGAGCTCTGCCCCAGGCCGATGCGGTCCGCGAGCTCCTGCATCCGGTGCTCGCCCTTCTCGGCGTGGGTGAGGACCTCCAGGGCCCGGTACTCGGACAGGCCGACGCCGAAGCGGCGTTGCAGGGCGTGCGCGAGCTGCCGCTCCACGAAGGTGTGCAGACCGAGGACGGAGTCCCACATGGCCTGATCGGAGGCGGTGCGGGGCTGCTGCTTGGTCGTCATGGAGTGGCTCCCCTTCTCGACAGCACTGGGACAACAATATACATGTCCATGCAACCATCTGGGGAGTCTCGCCTCTCGCCTCCTCAGCGGACGTGCGGGGCCGCGTGGCGCTGCGCACTGACGCGGGTGCGGGTGTTCAACTCCCGGGGGCTCAGGGCGTGCTCGACGGTCGTCGACACGGTGCCGAGGCCGTCCAGGACGTCCTTCGCGGCGTATCCGGGCAGGGTCCAGACCCGCAGGGCCAGGTGGGCGGACGAACGGCGCAGAGCGATGCGGCAACGGGCCCGTGCGACGCCCTCGATGCGGCGCGCGTCCTCGCACACCGCGTCCTCCAGGGCGGTGAGCCCGAGTTCGGCACGGGCGGTGGACAGCGGACCGGTCGGGCGGGGGCCGCGCACGGGTGTCCGGGACACGGCCCAGGCCAGGCAGAGAAGGGTGATGACCGTCCCGGCGGCCATTACGGCAGGAGCCCACCAGCCCGTCTCGCGCAGCGAGGCCAGCCCATCCCGGTCGAGGAGGACGGCGTCGACCGGGGGAGCGGGCCACCAGGTGGGCAGGCGGTCCGCGACCGCACGGGTCGCGCCGAGCAGCCAGAGCCCCGCGCCCAGGAGCGCGATTCCGGCCAGGGCGATGAGTGTTCTGTTCACTCCACTTGCTCCGCTCCGGGACGTCACGGGCTCTCCTCCGGTTCGGCTCCTCCGGCGGGCACGGGCACAGGCCCGGGTGCAGGGGGTGTGGGGTCCCAGGTGCTCGTCGTACGCAGGCGGAGCGCCACCCGCAGCGGCCGGTTCAGCCGGCAGTCGGCGAGGGCGTCCCGCGCGGCGGCACCCGCCTGCTCGCGGGCGGCGGCCCGGTCGCCGAAAGCGAGGTCGGCCCGGACGCGGACCCGGCGTCGGCCGACCCTGACACGTACGGAGTCGACGCCGTCCGTGTCGAGGACGCGATCGCGGACCACGGAGGCGACGGCCGCCCGGTCGAGCGCGATGGACCGCCCGGCACCGAAGCCCGCGACGACATGGTGCTTCCGCAGCCCGGGCGTGCAGGCCAGCAGGAGCAGCCAGAGGCCGGCCACGGTCATGGCTGCCGCCGCGACCGTCACCGAACCGTCGGCGGGGGTCGTGGCGGCGAGCCGGTCGACGAGACCGGTGCGCCACGCCGCCGGAGCGTTGCCGAAGAGGTGGACCGAGGCCATGTCGGCGGTCAGGAGCCCCGCGGCCGAGGCCCCCAGAAGGGCCGTCACCACGACGGGGGTGGGGCGCGCGGACCACCAGCGCCGGGGAACACGACGCCCTCGGGCGGCCGGAGCGGTGGTCTCGAACGCGACCGTGCCCCCTGCGGGGCGTTGCAGCCGGGCGACCCGGAGCCGCGCCACCCGCACGGACAGCCCGGTCAGCTCGCCGGTGCGGGCAGCCACGTGCCGCTGCACTTCTTCGGCCCGGCGGCCGAGGTCGGCCGGCCAGGGCAGGCCGAGCCGTACGGAGACCTCGGCACGCTGCCCCCGTACGGTCGCCGTGCCGCGTACCGTGCCGACCGCGTTCGGCGTCTCGGTGGCGGCCTGCTGGGCGATCCTGGCGACGGCCCGCGCGGAAACGGTGGTGGTGCCCCGCGCGGCGGCGGGGATCACCGCCGTTCCCGGTCGAACAGGTCACGCAGGTGCGCGTCCCCTCCCCGGTCCAGCCAGGCCCCCACTCCCCAGCCCACCGCCCCGAGAGAGCCGACGAGCAGGAACGCGGCGAACCCGCCGAAGTAGGCGGCGAAGCCGAGCGCGACTCCTACCAACAGACCCATGGACCGGCCGTTCACAGGCCCTCTCCTCCTCGTCTCGGGGCGTACGGGTGCCCGCCCGCTCTTTCCGGCTTCCGCTGGTGGTCAGGGGTTACGCGACCCGGCTCTGGTCACCGCCGGACGCGGAGGAGTCCTCGTCGTCGGGGAGGCGGACGTCGTCGATGGCGATGTTGACCTCGACGACCTCCAGGCCGGTGATCCGTTCCACGGCCAGGATCACGTTCTCCCGGACCTCGGAGGCCAGTTCCTTGATGGACACCCCGTACTCCACGACGAGCTCCAGGTCGATCGCGGTCTGCCGCTCACCGACCTCGACCTTCACTCCCCGGCCCACGTTGGGACGGCCGCCGGGCACCCGGTCGCGGACGGCGCCGATGGTGCGCGAGAGGCCGCCGCCCATGTCGTGGACGCCGGGGATCTCACGCGCCGCCATGCCGGCGATCTTGACCACCACCACGTCCGCGATGGAGGTGCGGCCGCGGTCGCCGGCCGGAGCCTCCGCACCGGTCGCCCCGGCGGACAGGCTCGTCCCGGCCGGCCGGCCCGTTCCGGTCGGCTGCTCGAAGCGGGCCGCCTTGCCGCCGTTCGTCACGCTGTCGGTGGAGGGGGTCGTCTTTGTGTCGGTAGCCACCATGTGCTCCTTCGATGTCGTCAGCGTTGGGCGTGCGTCGCTGTGTGCTGTGTTGCTGTGTTGCTGCGTTGCTGTGTTGTGCGTTCCGCGTTCTGTGTTCTGCGTGGTTCTTCATCACGTTCGACTCCGCTCCCGGGATTCTGTGACGCACGAAGACGCACGAATTTTTTTGTGATCCCGTTTTTCCGGATCTCCCGGTTGATCTCGCGGGTACGCGTCACAGCGCACCGGATCCCGTGTCAGAACGGGCGAGACCACCATGACCGGACGACCGGCGGGCGCGTACCGCATGAGGAGGAGCGAGACTGTGACGGGGAATCCCCCGTCGGGCGAGCCGCCCGACGTCGAGGGCGGGCGGTCCGACGACACCCTGATGACGGAGCGAGCGGCCGAAGGCGACGAGGACGCCTTCGCCGTACTGGTGCGCGGGCACGCCCCCTCCCTCCTGCGCCTGGCCACCCGGCTGCTCGGCGACCGGGCCGAGGCCGAGGACGCCGTCCAGGAGGCCTTCGTCGGCGCCTGGCGCAGCCTGCCGGAGTTCCAGGGCAGATCCTCCTTCGGTACCTGGATGTACCGCATCGTCACCAACCGGTGCCTCAACATCCTGCGCGCCCGCCGCCCACAGGCACCGCTCAACGAACTTCCCGACCTGCCGGCCCCGGCGCACGCCACCGCGCCTGACCGGATCACCGAAGGGCGCGCGGCGCTCCACGACGTGCAGGAGGCGCTGTCCACGCTCTCACCCGAACAACGCATCTGCTGGACGCTGCGCACGCTCGACGGCAGGTCGTACGCCTTCATCGCGAAGACCGTCGGCATCAGTGAACAAGCCGTACGCGCCCGTGTTTTCAGAGCTCGCCGCCAACTGACTCACTCCCTGGGGGCCTGGCAATGAACAACCTGCCACCTGAGACCCGCACCGACCCCGACGACGAGACGCTTCCCTGCGGCCGCCTCCTCTCCCAGGTCTGGGCCGACTGGGAGGAGGGCGTTCACGACGACCACACCGCGCAGTGCGCCCACTGCCGGCTCGCGGTCGCCGACCTGGAACGCCTGGAGTCCCAGGTGCGCTCCCTGGACTCCGACCCCGCACAGCAGCCCGTCGACGCGACGTACTTCATCGACCGGGTGATGGATGTGGTCCGCCTCGAACTGCGCCCCGGACAGCCTCTGCCGCTGGGTGAGGCGGACGAGGACCTGCGGATCATGGAGAACGTGGCCGCCCGCGCCCTGCGCCGGGCCGCCGAGGAGGTGCCCGGGGTCAGGGCGGGGTCGTGCCGCCTCGGTGGCACGCCCGTGAACGTCGACCTGTCCGTGCACGTCCCGCTCACGACACCCGACGTACAGGCTCTGGCCCAGGAGATCCGCGAGCGGGTCGACGTAACCGCCTGTGAGCGCCTGGGACTTCACCTCGGCGAGATCAACGTCCGCATCACCGACCTGGTCGACGACGACGCCGCCTCACCGTGGTCAACGCGGTCACCGCAGTCACCGCGGTCACCGCGATCAGCGCAGGAAGGGAGCGCCCCCTGATGAGTGCCTCCGCCGACTCCATGCACAGCGAACTGGCCCACGTGGTCCAGGAAGTCCCCGGAGTGGCCTTCCTCGCGCCCGGCCTCCGCAGCCGTCTGCGCGCCCTGCGGGCCACCTCACCTCTGGCCCGCCCGGGCGACGACACCTCCGGCATCACCGTCTCCACCGCCCGCGGGGACACCCGTACCACCGTGGAGATCCGCCTGATCTGCCGCTCCGGCAGACGGGCCCTGGACACCACCCGTGCCGTCCGCGAGGCGGTGAGCAGGCACCTGGCCACCGGATACCCGGGCAGGGAGTTCCGGATCATCGTCACCGTGACGGGCGTGACGTGACGGGCGTGACATGGCGGGAGGGCGGGTGGCCGGAGTGCGGTGAAGCCGGAGTGCGGTGAAGCCGGACGGCGGGAGAACAGCCTTCTACGGGCGCGGCGCGGTGATGCGGGCGATCGCCTCGACGGTGAGGGCGCGCTCGTGGGGCTCGGTCTCCAGGGCGCGGTGGATGGACAGCCCCTCGATGAGCGCGTCGAGCTGGCGGGCGGTGGCCGGGTCGAAGTGCCATTCCAGGGCCCGGCGGCTGCGCCCCATCCAGGTGCGGGTGAGCTCGCGGTAGGCGGGGCGGCGGGCGGCGAGGGTGTAGAGCTCGTGGGTGAGGATCAGCTCGCGCTGGTTGCCGCCGGAGAGGTGGTGCACGAGATCGGCGACGGCCTCGCGGGCCTCGTCGGGGGTGGTCGCCGCGCCGAGGCGCTCCTCGAAGACGGCGACGATCGTCCCGGAGAACCGGGTGAACGCCTCGTGCAGCAGCTCGTCCATGCCGGAGAAGTGGTACGTCATCGAGCCCAGCGGCACGCCCGCGCGGGCGGCGACCTTGCGGTGCGAGACGCCCGCGACGCCCTCGTCGACGATGAGGTCGAGCACCGCGTCGATGATGCGGTCCCGCCGCTCGGGGTCGGTGTGCCCGGTCGCCACGCGGTGCCTCCTCGTTCGGCCTGGTCGCTCCGCGCAGCATAGAACGCGGGAGCGGAGTGTACGGACGTACGCTTCGGGGCGTACGCTCGTCGCCCATGAACAACCCGCCACCGGTCATGGACTCCGCCACCCGCCGCCGGCGTGCGGCGCTCTTCCTCTTCATGCTCGCGACGGGGGTGAGCATGGCGTCCTGGGTGGCCAGGACCCCGGCCGTCCGGGACGCGCTGGAGGTGTCCACGGGCGCGATGGGCCTGGTGCTGTTCGGGCTCTCGATCGGCTCGATGGCGGGGGTGCTGGCCTCCGGCGGGCTGGTGCGCAGGCACGGCGGGCGGCTGGTGATCACCGTCGGGGCGGGGCTGCTGGTGGCCGGGCTGCTGGTGATCGCCGGCGGAGCGGCCCTGGAGGTGTCCGGCGGGGTGTTCGGCGGACTCGCGCTGTTCGGGGCCGGGATGGGCCTGGCGGAGGTGGCGTTCAACATCGAGGGCGCCGCCGTGGAACGGGCCGTGGGCCGCCCGGTCCTGCCGGTGCTGCACGGCTGCTTCAGCCTGGGGACCGTGGTCGGCGCGCTGCTCGGGATGGGTTCGACGGCGGTCCGCTTCCCGGTGGGCTGGCACCTGGCGGCGGTCGCGCTCGCCGTCGCGGCGGCCGGGGTGTGGACCGTACGGGCGGTGCCGGCCGGGACGGGGCGGGAGGAGCGGGACGCGGAGGGCGCCGGGGGCGCGGAGTCCCGTGACGGGGAGCGGGCCGGGGGCGGTGGGTGGCGGGCTCAGGTGGCCGTCTGGCGGGACCGGCGGCTGGTGCTGATCGGCCTGATCGTGCTGGCCATGGCCTTCGCGGAGGGCTCCGCCAACGACTGGCTGCCGCTGCTGATGGTGGACGGCCACGGGACGGGGGCGACGGCCGGTTCGCTGACGTTCATGCTGTTCGCCGTCGCGATGACGACGGGCCGGTTCACGGGCGGGCCGCTGCTGGTGCGGTACGGCCCGGCGGCCGTGGTCCGGGTCAGCGCGGTCGTGGCGGCGGCGGGTGTGGCGCTGGTGGTCTTCTCCTCGAGCGCGCTGCTCGCCGGGGCGGCGGTGGTGCTGTGGGGGCTCGGAGCCTCGCTCGGCTTTCCCGTCACGATCTCGGCGGCGGGGGAGGGCGTACGGGACGCCTCGGCCCGGGTCGCGGCCGTCTCGACGGCGGGGTACGCGGCGTTCCTGGTCGGACCGCCCTCGCTGGGCTTCCTGGCCGACCACGTGGGGCTGCGGAACGCGATGGTGGTGGTGCTCGTGCTGCTGGGCGGGGCGGCCCTGATCACGGGGGCGCTGCGGCGGCGGCCGGGCGCTCAGGCGGCTGAAGTTCCTTCCTCTCAGCCCGACTTGGTGTAGATCAGGCTCTCGCCCGTGCCGGTCGTGGTGCGGCGGAGGGTGCCGTCCGGGAGCAGGGTCAGCTCGGTGGGCTTGCCGGGGGAGCAGGAGGAGGCCGGGCGGCCGGAGGAGACCGTCGAGGGGCCGATGCGGACCGGGCCGTCCCCGGTGGGGCCGTCGGCGAGCGGGGCGCTGAACTCGCAGTGGTACGTGGAGCCGGAGGCGAGGGGGCCCTCGGCGGTGAGGGCGAGGACCTGGTCGCCGACGTCGCCCTGCCGGATGGTCAACGTGCGGGTGGAGGAGCCCTGTTCGCCGGGTATGGAACCGGACCAGGTGCCGAGGAACCCTTCGGGGACGGCTCCTTCACCGCTGCCCTGCTGCCCCTTGCCGCCGCTGCCCGCGTCGGCGGAGCCCGAGGGGCCGGGGGAGGCGGTCGTGCCCGGCCCGTCGCCCTTCATGAACGCGTACACCGATCCGCCGGCCCCTATCGCCACGACCACGGCGACGGCGATGAGCGCGACGGTGGCCCCGGCGGAGCGGCGTTCCCGGACGGGCGGGGGAGGCGTGGGCGCGAAGTGGGCCGGGGGTATGGGGGCGAGGGGCTGGGCGGGCTGCATGGGCTGTGCGGGCGGCTGGGGCGGTGGGGGCCACGGGGTGCTGGTCAGGGTGCGAGGCTGGTCCGAGGTCGCTGGTCCCGGGTCCGCCTCCTGCCTCTGCGGCTCCTCCGGGTCTTCGGCGTCGAGCAACCCCACCGCCTGGCGGCCGAGTTGGGCGAGGAGGGTGGCGGGCAGCCAGGGTTCGTCCGCGTCCGCCGCGTCCAGGCGGGCCAGGATCTCGTCGGTACCGGGGCGGGCCACCGGGTCCTTCGCCAGGCAGTCCCGGACGACGCCGGCCAGCTCCTCCGGGACCCCGCTCAGGTCCGGGTCCTCCTGGGCGATCCGGAACATCAGGGAGTGGACCCCGCCGCTCTCCGCCGTACCGAACGGCAGCCGGCCCGACGCGGCGTACGCGAGGACGGACCCGAGGCAGAACACGTCGCACGCGGTGGTCACGCGCTCGCCGCGCACCTGCTCCGGGGCCATGAACCCGGGCGAGCCGACGAGGACCCCGGTGCGGGTCAGATCGCCGTCGGCCACGGACTCCAGGGCGCGGGCGATGCCGAAGTCGATGACCCGGGGCCCGTCGATGGTCATCAGGACGTTGGAGGGCTTCAGGTCCCGGTGGATGAGCCCGGCCCCGTGGATGTGCTGGAGGGCGTGGGCGAGCCCGGATCCCAGGAACCGTACGGAACGGGCCGGCAGGGGCCCGTACGCCCCCGAGGCCGTGACCGGGGCGCCGGGGCGGCCCGAGACGACGCGCTGGAGGGAGGGCCCGGCGACGTAACCGGTGGCGACCCAGGGGACGGGGGCCTCGGTGTCGGAGTCCAGCACCGGGGCGGTCCACGCACCGCCGACCCGGTGCGCGGCGTGCACCTCCTGGCGGAAGCGGGCGCGGAACTCGGGGCGTTCGGCGAGCTCGCGGCGGACGAGCTTGAGGGCGACGGTGCGGCCGCGGTCGGAGCGGGCGAGGAAGACCTGGCCCATGCCGCCTTCGCCGAGCCGGCCGAGGAGCCGGTACGCGCCGATGCGGTGCGGGTCGTCGGGCCCGAGCTTGTCCATGGTGCGCTTCCTCCCCCGTGCGGCCCGCACGAGGATAACGCCGCGCGCCGCGCCCGCTTAAGCCCGCCTTTCCAGCCCGTCCGGCGTTTGAGGACGGAACCGTCGAGGTGTCGGGCCTCGGCCTGGACGTCCCGGGTGCTCCGGGGTGCCGCCCCGGCATGCGCGCCGTCCTCGTGGGATCAAGGGTTCCGTCCTCAATCGCCGGACGGGCTTGGAGTGCCCCGGTCCGCGGCCTGAAGGCCGGACGGGCTTGGAGTGCCTAAGCGCCGGGCGGGCTCGAAGTGCCCCGGTCCGCAGCCGTCAGGGCCTCCAGCGCCTCCGACAGGCGGGCCAGCGCGTCCAGCGTTTCCGCCAGGTTCTCCACCCCCAGCTCGCCCGCCAGTCGCGCCGCGAACTCCGCGTGGGGCGGGCCGATCCGGGACACCGCGTCGCGTCCCGCCTCCGTCGCCCGCAGCAGCTTCGCGCGGCGGTGGGCCGGGTTCTCCGTGTACTCCGCGAGCCCCCGCTCGACCAGCAGGTCCGCGATCCGCTGCACGCTCTGCCTCGTGATCCCCATCGTCCGGGCGATCCCCGCCACCGGCAGCGGCTCCACCAGCACCGCCCCCAGCACCTGCCACCGCGCCGCCGTGAGCCCGCCCGGCCGCGCCAACTCGTCGGCCACCGACAGGAACTGCCCGTTGAGGCGGAACACCGTCACCGCGGCCCGGCTCAGGAACTCCTGCTCGGACGGGGCGCGCCCCGCACTCTCGCTACTCACCCTGCAACACCTCGTACGCGCTCGCGTCCGAGTCGTGGAACAGCCGGTACCACGCGTCCAGCTTCTTCTCGTCGTACACCCCGAGCAGTGCGAACACCTCCCGCGCGAACGCCACCGGCTCCGTCGGGCCGGCCGTGATCAGCCGGCCTCCGGCACCCTCGCGCCCGGTCCCGTCCGCCCCGGGGTCCGTGACCGCGTCCACCTCCACGTACCGCTCGCCGCCCGCGTACCCCGTCGCCCCGAGGTAGAAGGAGACCGCGCTCGTGTGCGCCCGGTCGTCCAGCAGCCCTTCCCGGGCCAGCCCGGCCGTCGCCCCGCAGATCGCCGCGACCGGCACCCCCGCGTCCAGGAAGGTCCGGGCCGCCCGCGCGAACGGGGCCAGTGTGTCGCCCGTGTCCCAGGCGGCCGCGCCGGTCAGGATCAGCAACGCGCTGTCCTGCGCCCGCAGTTCGTCCAGCGTCAGATCGGGCTGGACGCGCAGGCCGCCCATCGTCGTCACCGGCTCCCGGGAGAGCCCCACGGTCCGCACGGTGTAGCCGTTCTGCGTGAGATGGGCGGTCGCGTACCCCGTCTCCCAGTCGGCGAAGGTGTCGTAAACGGCGAGATGCACGGTTGTGGCGCTGCTGCTGGTCATGATGACCTCCTCGGCTCGATGACAGAAGACTGTCATTTCGACAGTGTGCTGTCAATAGGAGGGTGTGGGGGAGAGGAGTGCAAGGAAGGCGACACCTTGCCGAACCATCCGCCCCAGGCCGTACAAGGTGGCCATGGAGGTCACCCCCCACCAGCACTTACGCTCGGCCGCATGACCCCTCATGCCCCTCATGCCCCGTACGCCGACCCCGCGGCCGGTGCGGCCGTGAAGGCCGCGGACCGCGCGCACGTGTTCCACTCCTGGTCCGCCCAGGGCCTCATCGACCCGCTCGCCGTCGCCGGCGCCGAGGGGTCCTACTTCTGGGACTACGACGGCAACCGCTACCTCGACTTCACCAGCGGGCTCGTCTACACCAACATCGGCTACCAGCACCCCACCGTGATCGCCGCGATCCAGGAGCAGGCGGGCAAGCTCGCCACCTTCGCGCCCGCGTTCGCCGTCGAGTCGCGCTCCGAGGCCGCACGCCTCATCGCCGAGCGCACCCCCGGTGACCTGGACAAGATCTTCTTCACCAACGGCGGGGCCGAGGCCGTCGAGAACGCCATCCGCATGGCCCGGCTGCACACCGGCCGTCCGAAGGTGCTCTCCGCCTACCGCTCGTACCACGGCGCCACCTCCACCGCGATCAACCTCACCGGGGACCCGCGCCGCTGGCCCTCCGACAACGGCTCGGCGGGCGTCGTCCGGTTCTGGGCGCCCTTCCTCTACCGCTCGCCGTTCTACGCGCAGACCGAGGCCGAGGAGTGCGCCCGCGCCCTCCAGCACCTGGAAGACACGATCGCCTTCGAGGGGCCGGCCACCGTCGCCGCGATCATCCTGGAGACGATCCCGGGCACGGCCGGCATCATGACCCCGCCGCCCGGCTACCTCGCCGGCGTCCGCGAGATCTGCGACCGGTACGGGATCGTCTTCGTGCTCGACGAGGTCATGGCCGGATTCGGCCGTACCGGCGCATGGTTCGCCGCCGACCACTTCGACGTCGTGCCGGACCTGCTGACCTTCGCCAAGGGCGTCAACTCCGGTTACGTGCCGCTCGGCGGCGTCGCCATCAGCGCCGAGATCGCCGCCACCTTCGAGACCCGCCCCTACCCCGGCGGCCTCACCTACTCCGGCCACCCGCTGGCCTGCGCCGCCGCCGTCGCCACCATCGGCGTGATGGAGGACGAGAAGGTCGTCGAGCACGCCGCCCGGATCGGCGAGACGATTCTCGGACCCGGGCTGCGCGAGCTCGCCGAACGCCACCCCTCGGTGGGCGAGGTGCGCGGCCTCGGAGCGTTCTGGGCACTGGACCTGGTCCGCGACCGCGAGACCCGCGAGCCGCTCGTCCCGTACAACGCCTCGGGCGAGGCCAACGCCCCGATGGCGGCCTTCGGCGCGGCGGCGAAGAAGCAGGGGCTGTGGCCGTTCATCAACATGAACCGGACCCACGCCGTCCCCGCCTGCAACGTCTCCGAGGCCGAGGCCAAGGAAGGGCTCGCGGCCCTGGACGTGGCGCTCTCCGTGGCCGACACGTACACGGTTCAGGGCGCGTAGAGCAGCAGCTCCTGCCGGCTCCGGTCCGTACGCGGAGTAACCGGACGATCCGATTCCGTACGCGGTCGACCCCGTACGTCTCCCCGCCGTGCCCGGAATCGGGCACGGCGGCGGCCCTGGCTTAAGGTGACCCGAACCATGACGGGTGCGCCGGGTACGCACGGGGACGGACGGAAGGGGTCGGCATGAGTCCGAGCGCAGGCGTGACACGCAGTACCCTGCGCCAGCAGATCGCCGACGCGCTGCGCGACGAGGTGCTCGCGGGGCGTCTGCCGCCGGGCCGGGAGTTCACCGTCAAGCAGATCGCCGAGCAGTACGGGGTCTCCGCGACGCCCGTCCGCGAGGCGCTCTTCGACCTCTCCGCGCAGGGGCTCCTCGCCTCCGACCAGCACCGGGGCTTCCAAGTACGGGAGTTCACCGTCGCCGACTACCGCGCGATGGCCGAGGCCCGGGCCCTGGTCGTCGAGGGCCTCTTCCGCAACCCCGCCGAACGGGTCGCCGTCCGGCCCGAGGGACTGGCCTCGATCCGCCGCCGGGCCGCGGAGGCGGTCCGCGCGGCGAAGGGCGGCGACCTCGACGTCCTGATCGGGTACGACCTGCGGTTCTGGCGGGAGCTGGGGCAGTTCGTCCTCAACCTGTACATCGCCGATTTCCTCACCCGGCTCCGCGTCCAGGCCTGGGTGTTCGCCGTGCACCGGCTGCGCCGCGACGGCATGGACGAGAACGTGCTGTGGTTCGGCCACGAGGAGCTGGTCGAGGCCATCGCCCGCGGCGACCGCGAGCAGGTCCACGCCGAGATGTGCTCCTACTACGCGCACGCGCTCGCCTGGGCGGACCGATTGGAGGCGCGGGAGGCGGAGGGGGACGGGGAGCAGAACGCGGAGGGGAACGCCGACGGGCCGGCGGGGCCCGGTTCCGCCGTGCCCCCGCAGTCCCCCCAGCCGCCGGAGTCGCCGGGGCACTGTGCGTGAGGTTCGCACCGCATTACGCTGTCCCGACGATCGCCGGAACCCTCCTGAGAGCGAGACTTCGTGGCCTGTGACCTGTGGCTGGTCCCCCTCGTCGACGTGCTGTGCCACAGCGCCGACAACCCCTTCGCCGAAGAGATCGCCGTCTACGACAAGGCGCTGAACGACGCCGGGCTGCCGCCCGTCCCCGTCTACGCCTACATGCCGGGCCTCACCGGGGACGTCGCCCCCGTGGCCGGTTTCGACTACGACGCCCTGCACTTCCTGCGCCGCGCCTATCTGCTCCAGCTGAGCGGGCTGGCCGTCACCCCGGTCGCCGGTCTCGACGGCGAGTACGAGCAGCTCCTGGAGATGTTCGAGCAGGGCGCGCAGCAGTCGCATCTGGTCTGGCACTACGACCACGCCGGGGCCTACGTCCCGGTGGACTTCCCGGCCCCGCTCTCCGACGACGACCTCCTGGCGGGCGGCGGCCCCCTCGGCTCCGCGCACGGGCTGCTGCGGGAGCTGGAGTTCGTGGCCCCGGCCATCGACATCGACCCGGCCAACCCGCCGGCCGCCCCGCAGCCCCCGTCGGGCCCCACGGCCCTGGAGGAACCGGCGCACCCGATGCCCTACGACGACAGCCCCTTCGCCCGCGAACGCCACGTCTGGCTGGGCCTCCACGCGGCAGCGACCCGCAGCCTGGCCCAGGGCTCAATGATCATCTTCAGCTGACCCGAACCCCACGGACCGGGGCGCCCGAATCCAGCCCGTCCGGCGATTGAGGACCGGGGGTCCGGGGGCGGCGCCCCCGAAGCGTCACCCGGCGCAGGCCCCCGGGAACACCTCACCGCGGCGGCGACTCCGGCGGCCGCTGCCGGGGCATGTTCGGCCGCGCCGCGACCGACGGCATCGAGAACCGCCCCGGCACCGCCCCCGACTCCCCCCGGCCACCCGCGCTCCCCGTCGCCAGCGCCTGCATCCCCATCGGCGCGGGTCCCGCCCGGAACTCCACCATCCAGTCCGCCGTCTCCGACCGCACCAGCTCCGTGACGTCCTCGGAGAACCTCCGCAGCACCCCCAGGCACCGCTCGGTCGCCTCGCTGGCCGTGCCCTCGGTCGGCCCGAGCATCTCCCGTACGCACTCCGAGGCCCAGTCGAACTGGAGCACCTGGAGCCGCCGCTGCACGGCCTGGGCCGTGGCCAGGTTCCTTATCCACCCTGAGGTGAGGCCGAAGTACCGGTCGCAGGCCATGCAGGCGGCCCCCAGCAGCAGCGACAGATAGCCCCAGCCCGCCGACCCGCTCAGCGCACCGGTCAGGTCGAGCAGCGGCAGGGCGGCCCCGGCGACCACCCCGGCGGCCGTGCCCATCCGCAGGGCCCGCGCGGCCCGGCGCTTCCAGACCCGGTCGTGCAGATACCAGTCCGCGGTGTCCAGGGCGCCCGTCTCGACCCAGCGGTAGAGCTCGTCGAGCCGCTCGGCCGGCTCGCCCCAGTCACCGAGAGGGAACGGGCGCCCGGTCAGATCGCGCCCGCCGGCACGCCACCCGGCACGGCCGCCGGAGCGCCCACCGGCGTGCCCCTCCACCGGGGCTCCCGTAGCGGAATGCTCAGCTCCGTTCTCACCGGATCCCGCATCGGACTCCTTGCGGGGCGGCCCCTCGGGCTGCATCTCCGGCTGACTCACCGGGGCACTCCTCTGCACTCTGACGGACGGGACGGACGCGTAGGGAGTAACTCTGCGTCACCGTGCATGCACGCTCGTGTGCCGAGGTGCATGCCCTTCCTACCGCCGAATGGTGGGCCGTGGGGTCGAAATCGCGGGATTCCCGCCTGGGCAGGGCCCCTGGTCAGGTATAGGAGCCCTCACGCCGGTTCCGAGATCTCACTCGAAAGAGTTGGTCCCCGGCGGGTGGAGCGCGGTGACCGGGGAGCACGTAGGCTCGGCTTACCGAAACATTTGTCGTCGAAATGCCAGGAGTGACCGTGATTCCCGGTGGTGGCCAGCCCAACATGCAGCAGTTGCTCCAGCAGGCCCAGAAGATGCAGCAGGATCTCGCCGCGGCCCAGGAGGAACTGGCCAGGACCGAGGTCGACGGACAGGCGGGCGGCGGTCTCGTGAAGGCCACGGTGACCGGCTCCGGCGAGCTGCGCGCCCTGGTGATCGACCCGAAGGCGGTGGACCCGGAGGACACCGAGACGCTGGCCGATCTCGTCGTCGCGGCCGTCCAGGCGGCCAACGAGAACGCGCAGGCGCTCCAGCAGGAGAAGCTCGGCCCGCTGGCGCAGGGACTGGGCGGCGGGGGCGGCATCCCGGGTCTGCCGTTCTGACCCGACCGGCCGCGGGGCCGTGAGGTTCCGGCGGCCCGTAGGTTCCGCGGGTCCTCCGGGGCCTACTGGTACCGACCCGTACCCACTACGGTACGGAGCAGGAAGCGAAGAAAGGCGTTCCGTTGTACGAAGGCGTTGTTCAGGACCTCATCGACGAACTGGGCAGGCTGCCCGGCGTCGGTCCCAAGAGCGCGCAGCGGATCGCCTTCCACGTCCTGCAGGCCGAGCCCACCGACGTACGCCGGCTCGCCCACGCCCTCCTGGAGGTCAAGGACAAGGTCCGGTTCTGCGAGGTGTGCGGCAATGTCGCGCAGCAGGAGCGGTGCGGGATCTGCCGGGACACGCGCCGCGATCCGAGCGTCATCTGCGTGGTCGAGGAGCCCAAGGACGTCGTGGCGATCGAGCGGACGCGTGAGTTCCGGGGCCGCTACCACGTGCTGGGCGGGGCGATCAGCCCGATCGAGGGCGTCGGCCCGGACGACCTGCGCATCCGCGAGCTGCTGGCCCGGCTCGCGGACGGCTCGATCACGGAGCTGATCCTCGCGACCGACCCCAATCTGGAGGGCGAGGCCACCGCGACGTACCTGGCGCGGATGGTCAAGCCGATGGGCCTCAAGGTGACCCGGCTGGCCAGCGGTCTGCCGGTCGGCGGCGACCTGGAGTACGCCGACGAGGTCACCCTGGGCCGTGCCTTCGAGGGGAGGCGGCTGCTGGATGTCTGACACCGGGACCGACACCGAGACCGGCACCGGCATTGACACCTCTGCCGGGTCCGCCGCCGTACGCCCCCGGATCAGCCCCCGGCCCGGGCCCGGGCCCTTGCACGTACAGCCGTCCGCTCCACCGTCTGTGACCGCGCCCACGGGAGGTCCCCTCGATGTCTGACGCCACGCTGAACTCCGTCACGCAGGACCCGGGCGACTTCGCCGTCCAGATCGCGGACCAGATCAAGACGTTCATCGTCGCGGTCGCCGAGGTGTCCAAGGTCGACGAGCCGGAAGAGGCCGTCCCGGTCCTGCTCCTCCAGGTCTCGCAGCTCCTGCTGGCGGGCGGCCGCCTCGGCGCGTACGAGGACGTCCTGCCCGACGAGCGGTACGAGCCGGACCTCGGCGCGGAGCCGGACGCGGACGGCCTGCGCGAGCGGTTCGCGGCGCTGCTGGAGCCGATCGACGTCTACTCCGAGGTCTTCGACCCGTACGAGCCCCGCAAGGCCCCGGTCCCGCACCGGATCTCCGACGACCTGGCCGACCTGGTCACCGACCTCGGCCACGGCCTCGCGCACTACGAGGCGGACCGCACCGCCGAGGCGCTGTGGTGGTGGCAGTTCTCGTACTTCTCCAACTGGGGCTCCACCGCCTCCGCCACCCTCCGCGCCCTCCAGTCCCTGGTCGCCCACATCCGCCTCGGCCAGCCCCTGGAGGAGCTGGACGGCCTGGACACCGACCAGGACCCGGGCGAGGAGAACCTCGCCGAGGAGGCGGGCCGCGTGATGCTCCAGGAGATCGCGGGACCGCTGGGGCTGCGGCCGGTGAAGTAGCGGGGCGCGACTTCTTGACCTCAATCGTGGTTGAGGGAACAGGCTCCAGGGTGAACGGCCGATCCGACGGCCGCCGCCCCGCGAGGAGATCCCCCATGAGCGCCACGACCTCCGCCGCCTCCACGCCCACCGTCACCGGCGTCCCCGCCCCGCAGGAGGACGTCGACGCCATCGTCGCGTTCGTCGCCGGTGTGCAGCACGCCCAGCAGAACACGCTGACCGACGCCTTCCTCGGCGTCTTCCGTGAGGACGCCATCTGGACCACGGCCCACGGCAAGCGGCTGACCGGTCTGCCGGAGATCAGTGCCTTCACCCGCAAGGTGCTGCCCCCGCAGGCGGATTCGCCGGTGACCGCCACGTACACCGTCGACCTCATCCTCTTCATCCGCCCCGACGTGGCCGCCGTGAAGATTCGCCAGCGGCCGGTGAGCCGCGCCGAAGGTGCGTACCTGGACGAGATCTTCCACGGCCAGGAGGACCCCGCCGAGCTCATGGCCGCCCACCCCGAGGCGGTCCCGGGCACGCCGACCTACGTGCTCGCCAAGGACGACGGGGTCTGGCGCATCGCGGCCGCTCAGAACACCCAGGTCTTCGACGTGGAGACGCTGTCGGCGGGCTGATCCCCGGATATCCGGGGGCGGTTGTCGCCCTCGGTTGTTAACCTCCCTCAGCTCTTGATCTCCGATCGTCAAGGGCCTGACAGGGGAGGGGAACGCGCATGACAGGGCGTGCAGGACGTACAGGACAGAGACAGGCGAGACGCGCGAGACGGGCGGCCGCCGCAGCGGTCATCGCCGCCGGGACGGTGCTGGCGACGCCGGGCGCCGTACTGGCGGCGGCCGGTGACGGACTGCCGAAGCAGCCGCTGACCGCCGATCTGGAGACGGGCGGCGCGGCGTGCGTCGCCGGCGACCAGCGGCCGTACGTGGGGACCGTTCCGCAGGTGACCGCGCGGCTGTACGGGCCCGGGGGCGGGCAGCCGGGTGAAGCGAACCGGGTCCGGGGCGAGTTCGAGGCGTGGTGGCAGGGCGAGGACGGCGCCGAGGAGCGCGTGTCCATGACCACCTCCACGATGAACGACACCGCCCCCTTCCGATGGCAGTTGCCGGACACCGTCCCCGACGAGACCGTCGTCTCCTGGCGGGTGCGGGCCGTCAACGACGCGGGGGCCTCCGCCTGGAGCAGCGAAGGGGCGGGCGCGCCCTGCGAGTTCGTGTACGACCGCACGCTGCCCGACGCCCCGGTCGTCACCTCCTCCGACTATCCGGACGACAACACCTGGACGCCCGGCGCCGGGGTCCGCGGCACGTTCCGGTTCACCGCGCGGGCCGAGGACGTCGTCGCCTTCGCCTACGAGTTCACGGGTGAGCCGCCGCGCACGGCCGACGTCCGGCCCGACGGTTCGGCCGAGATCAGCTTCGTGCCGAAGAAGTCCGGCGTCCAGGTCCTCTCCGTCCAGGCGCAGGACCGGGCGGGCAACCGCGGCCCGCGCACCAGCTACACCTTCCGGGTCGGGGAGGGGCCCGCCCCGGTGGCCCGGTGGAAGCTCGCCGACGCGGCGGGCTCCCGTTCGGCCGCCGCCGAGAACGGCTCCGCGGCCCGGGCCGGTGCGGGGGTCGCGTTCGGCGCGCCCGCGCCCTCCGGCACCCCGCTCACCGCCACCGCCTCGCTCGACGGAACGGGCCACGGCTTCCTGACCCCGGGCGCCCCGGTCGTCGCCGACACCGCGAAGGACTTCGCCGTGGGCGGCTGGGTCCGGCCGGCGCGCGTGGACGGCACCCGTACGGTCCTCTCGCAGGACGCGGGTACGGGGCGTGCCTTCACCCTGGGGCTGACGCAGGCCGGTTCCGCACCCGCCTGGTCGTTCGCCGTCGGCGGGGCGCGGGTCACGGGAGGACTGCCCGGGACCGGCGACTGGGCGTACGTACTCGGCCAGTACGACGCGGGGACCGGCACGGCCCGGCTGTACGTGAACGGCCGCGCGGTCGGCGAGGAGACGGCCGCCGTCCCCGTGGCGGGCGAGGGCGACTTCCAGATCGGCCGGGCGCGCGGGGCGCAGGGCTACCGCGACCGCTGGCAGGGCGAGATCGGTGACGTACGGGCGTACGACCGGATCGTCGTGCCGGACGAGCTCACCGCCCTCGCCACGCGTGCCGCGCAGCGGGTCGGCCACTGGGCGCTCGACACCGCTCCGGACGGCCTCGCCCCGGAGTCGGACGGCGGAGCGCCGCTGAAGCTGGGCGCCGGGGCCTCGGTCTTCCGCCTCGACGAGGACCCCTGCGACCCCTTGGACCCGGATTGCGTCCAGGACTGGCCGCTGGAGGGTGACGGGCACCTGCGCCTCGACGGGGTCTCGGGCCACGCGGCCACGGACGCCCCGGTGGTCGACACCTCGGACAGCTTCACCGTCAGCGCCCGCGTCCGGCTCACCGACGACGCCCCGGCGGCGCCGATGACGGCGATCTCCCAGGGCGGCGAGCACGGCGACGCCTTCAAGGTGCGCTTCGACCCGGAGAACTCCAGCTGGGACCTGGTGCTGGCGCACGCCGACGAGCCGGGCGCGCCGGAGACCGTGCTCCGCCGGGTCGAGTGGCCGGACGGGGACTCCGGGGCGGGTCACCGGGTCACCCTCACGTACGACGCCTCGGCGAACCAGGTGTCCTTCTACGTCGACGGGTGGAAGGAGGCTGAGGGGGGTACGGCCGCCTTCGACGCCGCCTGGAAGAGCACCGGCGGGCTCCAGCTCGGCCGCGGCCGCACCGCCGACGGCTGGGGCGAGCACCTGAAGGGCGTGGTGGACAGCGTGTACGCCTACGCGGGTGTGCTGTCCGAGACGCAGATCCAGCAGCTGCCGTAACGAGATCCGGCAGCTGCCGCAACCGGACGTGTCCCGGCTCGCGCTTTCCCCGCGGATCGTGTGGGCTGGGACACAAACGGGAGTGTGTGCGGTCCGGCTGGGCAACAGCCTCGTACGAGCAGTTCGGAGCGACACGCCGTACCGGGTGATGAGCGGGACATCTCACCATCTGGTAATGGACGGGTCGATTCCGGACTGCTCGTTAAACTGAGCCGACCGCAGTAATGACTGAGCGAGGAGCGCACGTGGGCCTTGTCGTGCAGAAGTACGGAGGCTCCTCCGTAGCCGATGCCGAGGGCATCAAGCGGGTCGCCAAGCGAGTCGTCGACGCCAAGAGGAACGGCAACCAGGTGGTTGTCGTGGTGTCCGCGATGGGCGACACGACGGACGAGTTGATAGATCTCGCCGAGCAGGTGTCTCCGATGCCTACCGGTCGGGAGTTCGACATGCTGCTGACCGCGGGTGAGCGGATCTCCATGGCCCTGCTGGCGATGGCGATCAAAAACCTGGGCCACGAGGCCCAGTCGTTCACGGGCAGCCAGGCCGGTGTCATCACCGACTCGGTCCACAACAAAGCGCGCATCATCGACGTCACGCCGGGCCGCATCCGGACCTCGATCGACGAGGGCAACATCGCCATCGTCGCCGGGTTCCAGGGGGTGAGCCAGGAGGGCAAGAACATCACCACCCTCGGCCGCGGCGGGTCGGACACGACCGCCGTCGCGCTGGCCGCCGCGCTGGACGCCGAGGTCTGTGAGATCTACACCGACGTCGACGGCGTCTTCACCGCGGACCCCCGGGTCGTGAAGAAGGCGAAGAAGATCGACTGGATCTCCTTCGAGGACATGCTGGAGCTGGCCGCGTCCGGCTCCAAGGTGCTGCTGCACCGCTGCGTCGAGTACGCACGCCGTTACAACATCCCGATCCACGTCCGCTCGTCCTTCTCCGGACTGCGCGGCACCTGGGTCAGCAACGAACCGCAAGGGGACCAGAAGGTGGAGCACGCGATCATCTCCGGAGTCGCCCACGACGTCTCGGAGGCCAAGGTCACCGTCGTCGGTGTCCCGGACAAGCCGGGCGAGGCGGCCGCGATCTTCCGTGCCATCGCGGACGCCGAGGTCAACATCGACATGGTGGTGCAGAACGTCTCCGCCGCGTCGACCGGCCTGACGGACATCTCCTTCACCCTGCCCAAGGCCGAGGGCCGCAAGGCCATCGACGCCCTGGAGCGGACCAAGGCCTCGATCGGCTTCGACTCGCTGCGCTACGACGACCAGATCGCCAAGATCTCTCTGGTCGGCGCGGGCATGAAGACCAACCCGGGGGTCACCGCCGGCTTCTTCGAGGCGCTGTCCGACGCGGGCGTCAACATCGAGCTGATCTCGACATCCGAGATCCGCATCTCGGTGGTCACCCGCGCCGACGACGTCAACGAGGCCGTGCGCGCCGTGCACACCGCCTTCGGGCTCGACAGCGACTCCGACGAGGCCGTCGTCTACGGAGGCACCGGCCGATGACGGAACACCGCCCTTCGCTCGCGGTCGTCGGAGCGACCGGGGCGATCGGCGGTGTCATGCTCCGGATCCTCTCGCAGCACGCGGACGTCTGGGGCGAGGTCAGACTCGTCGCCTCGCCGCGCTCGGCCGGCCGGAAGCTGGTCGTGCGCGGTGAGGAGAGCGAGGTGCTGGCCCTCACCGAGGACGTCTTCGACGGCGTGGACGTCGCCCTCTTCCTCGTGCCGGACGAGGTGTCCGCCCACTGGGCCCCGATCGCCGCCGCCAAGGGCGTCGTCGTCATCGACGACTCGGCGGCCTTCCGGCTCGACGACGACGTTCCGCTCGTCGTCCCCGAGATCAACTCCCATGCCGCCCGGCTCCGGCCGCGCGGCATCATCGCATCCCCGAACTGCACGACGCTGTCGCTGATCGTCGCGGTCGGCGCCCTGCACGCCGAGTTCGGGCTGCGCGAGCTCATCGTCTCCTCCTACCAGGCCGTCAGCGGTGCGGGCCGGGACGGCGTCGCCGCCCTGCGCGAACAGCTCGCCCTCGTCGCCGGTACGGAACTGGGCACCCAGCCCGGAGACGTACGCCGGGCCCTGGGCGACGGGGCCGCCACGGCCGACAGCCCGTTCGCCGCGCCCGTCGCCCTGAACGTCGTGCCGTGGGCCGGTACGGACGCCGGGGACGGCTGGTCCTCCGAGGAGATCGCCCTCCGCGAGGAGTGCCGCAAGGTGCTGGGCATGCCGGCCCTGAAGACCACCGCGACCTGTGTGTACGTCCCCGTCGTCACCACCCATTCGATGTCCGTCCACGCCCGCTTCGAGAACGAGGTCGCGGTCGGCAAGGCGCACGAGATCCTGGCGACCGCCCCCGGCGTGGTCCTGTTCGACAGCCCGGCCTCCGGGGACTTCCCCACCCCGTCCGACGTCGTCGGCACCGATCCCACCTGGGTGGGCCGCGTCCGGCGGTCCATGGACGACCCGCATGCCCTGGAAATGTTCCTTTGCGGGGACAATCTCCGAAAAGGTGCCGCTTTGAACGTGGCGCAGATCGCCGAATCCGTCGCCGCCGAATTCCCTCGGCGATGATCGAACCAGTTTTGTAGGATCTGTGAACGCCCTATGAGGAATTCGCTGGTCTGAACCTCTTGAGCTGGGACGTTGTCGTGGCGGACGATGATCTCCCGGCCCTCTGCAACCGCACCTCGGCCGGGTTGCGTCTATGCCGTCACTTTGTGCGTGGCCGGACGCCGTAACGGGGCATTTGGGGAAGAGTAGATACGTATGAGGGCATGTCGCACAGCGTCGAACGTGGCGCGGTCCGCGTACAACCCTGACGGGGGGCAGCGTGTCCAACAGGCGTGGCAGAGGTTCTCGACATCACAGTGGTGGGCCCGTTGCGAGGCGCTTCGGTGCGCCCGCTCCGGCGGCCCCGCGCGCCCGGCGGCATGCCGGTGATCGCGCCCATGCCCGCTGCGCGCCCGGCTTCGCTGCCCGCACAGCGCGGGGGTGCTGACGAGACGGTGGCAGCAGGAACCACGGTCGACCATCTCACCGAGACCTATCGCGCCCACTACCGCTCCCTGCTCGGCCTCGCGGCCCTGCTGCTGGACGACACCGCGTCCTGCGAGGACGTGGTGCAGGAGGCGTTCATCCGGGTGCACTCCGCGCGCAACCGGGTCCGTGAGCCCGAGAAGACCCTGGCCTACCTCCGGCAGACCGTCGTCAACCTCTCGCGCTCCGCGCTGCGCCGCCGCATCCTCGGGCTGAAGCTGCTCTCCAAGCCGATGCCGGACATGGCGAGCGCGGAGGAGGGCGCCTACGACCAGCTGGAGCGGGACGCGCTGATCAAGGCCATGAAGGGGCTCCAGCGACGCCAGCGCGAGGTGCTGGTGCTGCGCTACTTCGCGGACATGACGGAGGCCCAGGTCGCCGAGACACTGGGGGTCTCGCTGGGCTCGGTGAAGGCGTACGGTTCTCGGGGCATCGCGGCGCTGCGCGTGGTGATGGAGGCCCAGACATGAGCGGGCCGGATCACCGCCCGGGGCAGGGCCCCGAGCAGCACCCCGATGTCCCTGAGCACAGGCACGAGAACGACCCGACGGGAAACGGAATTGTGAACCACGGGCCGGAGAAGACTCCGCACACCGATCCGGACCGACCGCAGGGCGAGAACGCGGGCCCGGGAGAGAGCGGACCCCAGGAACCGGCGCCGCCCGCGAGCGCGGACAGCGAGTCCACCGAGGACCCCGACGAGCGGGACCCGGCGGCCGAGGCCCCGGTGAACCCGGGAGCCGAGGCCCCGGTGGACGGCGACGCGGACGCGGGTACGGGCAGCGGCGTGGACGCGGTCACGGACACCGGCGCGGATGCGCGTACGGACATCGGCGCGGATGCGCGTACGGAGACCGCCCCCACCGCCCCCGGTGCTGGCAAAGCCCCCGGTGACGGCCCCGGCGGCGACGGCCCCGGCGCGTCGTCCGACGACGACTTCCTCGCCACGCTGACCGACCTCTTCGCCGACGACCGACGCGCCCCCGCCGCCGACCGGCCCCGCGAGCTGGACGAAGTGGCCCTGCGCCGCATGCTGCACGGTGCGGTCCGCGACATCTCCCCCTCCGAGGGAACCCTCGACCATCTCCACCGCGCCGTCCCCGCCCGCCGGGCCCGGCGGCGGCAGGCCGTCGTCGGGGCGGCCGCGGCGGCCCTGCTGATCGGCACCGCCGTCCCCGCCTTCGTCCACGTCGCGACCTCGGACGGTTCCTCCACCGCCCGGCCCGCCATCGCCGGACACGGCGAGCAGGCCCAGGGCGGCAACGGGGAGGAGCCCGGCCCCGAGGAGCCGGGCCGGCGGACCGTGCAGCCCACCGAGCGCGAGAGCGAGGGCGGCAAGGGCGAGGCCGCCCCGGACCCCAGCCCCTCCCGGGGCGAGGGGAGCGACCGCGACGGGGCGGTGGCGGGCGAGAAGTCCGACTCCCCGAGGGTGGACTACGCCTCCCTGCCCGTCTGCGACCCCGGCCAGCTCGGCGTCGCGTCCGCGGGCACCGACGCGCCGGGGGCCGACGGCACGGTCTACGGCAGCTTCAGGATCGCCAACGTGTCCGGCACGGACTGCACGGTCAGCAGCAACGGCACCGTGGGCTTCACCGCCCTCGGTGCCGCCGACTCGCAGAAGATCGTCGTGGTCCAGCACGCCGCGGGCGACGCGGCCCCCGGTCTGCCCGACCCGTCCCAGGAGCCGGGCACGGTGCTGTTGAAGCCGGCCATGGCGTACGAGGTGCGGTTCGCCTGGGTGCCGACCGACACGTGTCCGACCGTGGGCCCCTCACCGACCCCGACCCCGTCGGCGGACGGTGCGGGAGGCTCGGTCGGCGAGGGCTCCGAGAACCAGTCCGGCATGGACCCGCAGTCGCTGTACGAGGACGGCGGGACCACCGCCGAGGGCAGTGTCGCCGTGACGCACACCCCGGAGTCGGGAGCGCCCACCGCGCAGACGGAGATTCCCAACGCCTGCTCGGGCACGATCTACCGGACGGGCGTGCTCGCCACGTCGTAGTCCGGCGAGGACGGGTCCTCGGAGGCGCCCTTCGCGGCGCCCTCCGGGCCTTCCTGGGTGTTCTCCGGGCCTTCCGGGGCGTCCTGCGAACCCGGTCCGGGTTCCTCCGGTACGAGACCGAGCGCGATGTCCCGCTCGGCCTCGGCCTCACGCCGCACCAGCCGGAACCACATGAAGAGCACGAACGCGGCGAAGACGAACCACTCGCCCGTGTAGCCGAGGTTCTGGAAGGCCTTCAGGTCGAGGCCGCTGCCCTCCGGGGCAGCCGCCGGCACGGGCTTCATCGCGCCGCCCGCCTCGGCCTCGGGAAGCGTCACCCAGGCGTCGTACACGTCGTAGGGGACGAGGTTCACGAGGGTCGCCGCGCTGATCATGCCGACCTGGCCCGAGGGGAGCCCGCCCCGGGCGTTCACGCCGTCGCTGCGGGTGTTCTCGGAGGCCTGGAGGTCGCCGACCACCGTGACCTCGCCCTTCGGCGCGGCGGGGACCCGGGCGTCGGTCGCGGACCCGGGCAGCCAGCCCCGTACGACCGGCAGGGCCTTGCCGGTGTCCGTGCGCAGCAGGTCCAGGACGTAGAAGCCCTGCCGGTCGTCCAGCGTGCGGCCAGGCACCAGGAACTGGTCGGCGTACGTGCCGGTGGCGGTGGCCGGGCGGCCGGACGTCACCTTGTCGACGGGCAGCAGCTCGTCCAGGGGTTTCGCGGCCCGGGTGCTCGGATCGGGGGCCTTCTCCGCCTGTTCGTGCGACTGCACACGGTCCTCGAAGCGGCCGAGCTGCCAGGTGCCCATGAACACGCAGAACGGGATGGCCAGCACGACGAAGAGGTTGATCCCCCACCACCGTGGGGTCAGCAGGAACCGGTACACCCCTCAAAGGTACGGTTCCCCGCCCCGGGTACCCGGGGCGGGGTCCGTAATTTATCCGGCCCTTACGCCCCTTGGACGGGACCGCCGCCCAGGTGCTTCAGGGCGAACTCCAGCTCCAGCCGCACCTGCTTGATCCGCTCCTCCACCACGAGCGAGCCGTGCCCGGCGTCGTAGCGGTAGACCTCGTGGACCGCGCCGCGCGCCGCCAGCCGGTCCACGTAGTTCTCCACCTGACGGATGGGGCAGCGCGGATCGTTGACGCCCGCCGAGATGTACACGGGGGCGCGCACCGCGTCGACGTACGTCAGCGGGGACGAGGCCTCGAAGCGCTCGGGAACCTCCTCCGGCGTACCGCCCAGCAGCGTGCGGTCCATCGCCTTCAGGGCCTCCATCTCGTCGTGGTACGCCGTGACGTAGTCCGCGACGGGGACGGCGGCCAGGCCCAGCGCCCAGGCGTCGGGCTGGGTGCCGAGGCCGAGCAGGGTCAGATAGCCGCCCCAGGACCCGCCCGCGAGGACCAGGCGCTCCGGGTCCGCGAGCCCGGACTTCACGGACCACTCCCGTACGGCCGCGATGTCCTCCAGCTCGATCAGGCCGACCCGGTGCTTCAGCGCGTCCGTCCAGGCGCGGCCGTATCCGGTGGAGCCGCGGTAGTTGACCCGTACGACGGCGAAGCCGTGGTCGACCCAGGCGGCGGGGCCGGAGGCGAAGGCGTCGCTGTCGTGCCAGGTGGGCCCGCCGTGGATCTCGAAGACGGTGGGGAAGGGGCCCTCGCCGGTGGCGGGCTTCTGGACGAGGGCGTGGATCCGGCCGCCCGGCCCCTCCACCCACGCGTCCTCGACGGCCACCGACGGCGGGGCCTTCGCGCCCGGCGGGTCCAGGACCACGGCACCGCTCGTCGACCGCACCACGGGCGGCTGCGCGGCCGAGGACCACAGGTACTCCACCGTCCCGTCCGGCCGGGCCGTGGCGCCCGAGACCGTCCCGGCGGGGGTCTCCACGCGCACGGGCGCGTCCGCCCCCGGCTCGTACCGCCACAGCTCGCTGCGGGCCTCGAATTCGTGCTCGACGAGCAGCGCGGAGCCGTCCGGATACCACTCGGCGCCCACATCGCCCGGCAGGTCGATCGGCAGCGGGGTCTCCGTGCCCGCGACCGGGTCCCAGATCATCGGCTCCCAGCGGCCCCGCCGCTGGTGTCCGACGAGGAGCCGGGTGTCCCCGGCGACGGGCGCGAAGCCCAGCACGCTGAGCCCCAGCTCCTTCGTGCCGCCCTCGGTGTCGTCCAGCTCGGCCACGGTCGAACCGTCCGGGCGCACCACGCGCAGGGCGGAGTGCATCGCGTCGCCGTGCTCGGTGTGCTCCAGGGCGATCAGCGTCCCGTCGCGGGAGAGGTCCCCGACGCCCGCGGACTCCCGGTGCCGGTAGATCTCCACGGGCTCGGCGCCCGGCGCCCGCACCAGGTGGACCGTCGTGCCGTCCTCGTCGGTCGAGCGGCCGATCACCGCCGAACCGTCCCGTCCGATGGCCAGGCCCGCCGGGTAGGAGGGCGCGAGGCCCGGCGCGGCCGGCTCGTCCTCGCCGCCGCCGAACGGCTGGCGCATCCACACCCCGAACTCGTCGCCGTCGGTGTCGCTGAACCACCAGACGGCCTCGCCGTCCGGCGTCAGCACCCCGTCGGTGGTCCCGTTGGGCCGGTCGGTCACCTGGCGCTGCCGCCCGCTCGCCCGGTCCCACGCGTAGAGCTCGTAGGTCCCGGTGGCGTTGGAAACGAACAGCGAGCGGTCGGGGGCGTCCTCGGCCCAGTCGGGCAGCGAGACACGGGGCGCACGGAACCGCTTCTCCCAGTCGGGCGCGGCTGCTGCATCAGTCGTCATGTCCCCATCCAACCCGATCGCCCGGCCTGCCCCGAACGGGATACGGAACGGGTGCGGGACGGGATACGGAACGGATACGGAACGGATGCGGGAACGGAAAGGGATACGGAAAGGGATGCGGAACGGGATCGGAACGGCCGTCGCCGGGGCCCGGTTCCTCTCATTTCGCTGACGGCGTGATGGATCAGAGCAAGGGCGGATGAACCGGGCATCCGTTGTCTCCCGGGGCCTCCGAACCCCGCCGGCCAGTGCTAATGTTCGGCGACTTTTCGGGTTTTCCGTTCGAGGGGGTCTCGGTGACCGGGAAGCCGAGGGAGGGGATTCCCGTGGCGGGAAGCCATATACGACTTTTCACCTCCCTCCGCACCCACCCGGCTGTGCCGGCCACGCCCTTCATCGGGGCCTTCTTCTTCTACGTCTTCCTGACCAGCACCCGGCGCATCGAGCAGCTCATCGACCTGCCCTGGGCCGCACAGGCCGCGTCCTACGCGGCGCACGCCCTCGTGCCGATGGCGGCGGCCGCCGCGGCCGGGCTCACCGCTGTGGAGGCCACCCGGCTCAAGGCGCTGGGCGCCTGGCAGCTGGGCTCGGTCCGGCCCACCTGGCGCATCGCGCTGCAACCCGTCCTCACCACGGTGGCCTGCCTCTCGACGCTGACCGCCGGAGTCATGGCCGGCGGCCTGTGGGTGGTCGGTGTCCTTCCCGACCTGTACACGCTCCAGCTCCTGGCCATCGTGGTGGTCCTGATCACCGCCCACGCGGTCATCGGGTTCGTCGTCGGCCGGCACCTCCATGCGCTGTACTCCGCGCCGCTGGTGGCGGTGGTGGTGTTCGTCGGCATCACCTTCCCGCTCGGCACGGACAAGTACTGGGCGCACCACGTCACCGGGGCGATCGACTGGGTGGGGTTCGGTGAGGCGTACTCGCCCGCCATGACCGTGGCGGCGATCCTGCCCACGGTCGGTCTGGCGCTCGCCTGCGTCGCACTGGCGCCCCTGCGCCGCGACCCGGTCCGCCACATCGCGCTCTCCCTCGTCCTGGCCGTCGGCGGCCTGCTCGGCGCCTACGGCATCACCGCCGACTGGCGCTCGATGCCGCCGACCGCCAAGGGGCTGGCCCCGGTCGTCTGCGAAGGGGCCGCGCCCGAGGTCTGCCTGCCGGAGGCCGGAGCCGATCACATCGGTGAGGTCCAGGACGAACTCCGGCGGATGACCGACCGGCTGGAGGCCCGGGGCATCGTCGCGCGGAAGCCCGAGCGGATCACCGACCTCTCCGTGGCGGATGTCCGGCGGATCGACACCGACGGAGCGGGCTGGACCCTCGCCCTGGCACCGGGCACCAAGGACCAGGTCCTCCGGGAGAACATCGCCATCTCCGTGGTCGGCACGCCCTGCGCGGAACCGGACTGGAACGTCCTGCACTTCAACACCCTCTGGGCGGCCCGGACGCTCGGGGTGGAGAGCCACTACATGACGTGGCTCTCACGGGAGACCCAGAAGTTCAGCCAGGGCCAGACCAGGGAACAGCTGCTGTCCGAGACGGCCTCGGTGGCCGAGCTGCCCCTGCCGGAACAGAAGAAGTGGTACGACCGGAAGCTCACATCCGCCTGCCCGGCCGGTGGCCGGTCATGACCTGGTGGCTCCGCCAGCGGGGTGCTTTCGGACTGCTGCCCGGTGCGCTGCTCGCCTTCGTCGTGGGCATCGGTTCGACGAGCGGGGTGTCCGTCGTCTTCCCCTCGTTCCTGGGGAACTTCGCGATGATGACGGAGCTCAGCACCTTCGTCGCCGTCGTCCCCGGCATCGCGCTGATCGCCTGCCTGGAGCGGCGGATGCCCCCGGTGGAACGCTCCGCCGTCCGGCGCGTCGACGCACGGGACATCGTTCTGGTGTCCGGCTTCGCGCTCCTGGTGTCCGTGGTGGCCGCGGGGATGTCCTTCGTGGGGTCGGACGCCCTGCTGGTGGCCGCGCGCAACAACCTTCTCTTCTGCGGACTGGCCCTGGCCGCCTGGCCCCTGCTGGGGCACCGCGCTCCACTGGTCCCCGTCTTCTGGCTGATCCAGTCGATGTTCCTCGGCGGCCGGAGCCGTGACGATCCCTACCCCTGGGTGATCGTCACCGAGGCGGCCGACGTCACCCACGCCGCCGTGGGGGCTCTCGCCGTCTTCCTGGCCGGGATTCTCGTCTTCATCTGCCTCGCACCAAGGACCGACCGATGAGCCTGCAACTGGACCGCGTCACGTTTCGCCACCGCCGCTGGGAACGCCCGGTGCTCTCCGGCTTCAGCTACGACGTCCCCGACGAGGGCCTGACGATCCTGCTCGGCCCCAACGGGGCGGGCAAGTCGACCACGATGTCCCTCCTGGCCGGCACGGTGGCACCCGGGGCGGGCAAGGTCCGGCTCAAGGGCTCCGGCCTCACCTCCGCCGCACGTGAGTACCGCCGCAACGTGGCGTGGCTGCCGCAGAAGGTGCCGACGTCACGGCAGCTGACCGCCCGTGAGTACGTGGCGTACGTGGCCTGGCTGAAGGGCGAGGACCGTACCGGGGCGTGGGAACGCGCGGGCACGGCCCTCGGACAGGTGGGCCTCGCCGAGGAGAGCGGCCGGAAGACGGCCAGACTCTCCGGCGGCCAGCTCCGCCGGGTCGGCATCGCCTGCGCCCTCGCCCACGACGCGCGGGTGATCCTCCTCGACGAGCCCACCGCCGGCCTCGACCCGCACCAGCGGACCGTGTTCCGTGACGTCCTGCGGAAGGTCACCGAACGGATCCCGGTGCTGATGTCCACCCACGACATCGCCGACCTGGCGGACGAGGCGAACACCGTCTCCCTCATGAACGGCGGCCGCATACTCCACCACGGAGCGACCGCGACCTTCCTGGAGCACGCACGGACCGACGCCGCCCCCGGCCGGCAGGCCGAGTCCGCCTACTCCGTCCTCATGGGGCTCGAGGGCGCCGAGTAGCCCGCGAATAACCACTCGCGCCCCCGCCAGGACCGTCGGTAGCTTCCCGGGCATGTACTCCCCGACTCCGGACGACTGGCACGAGACCAACCGCGCGCGCTGGGACGAACGCGTGCCGATCCACGTGGCGAGCGACTTCTACGAGCTGGACGCGTTCCTGGCGGGCAAGGACGTGCTGCGCGCCTTCGAGCTGGCCGAGGTCGGTGACGTCACCGGCAAGACCCTGCTGCACCTCCAGTGCCACTTCGGCCAGGACACCCTGTCCTGGGCCCGGCACGGCGCCGCGCAGGTCGTGGGCCTCGACTTCTCCGAGCCCGCCGTCGAGACCGCCCGGAGCCTGGCCGGTTCGCTGGGTCTCGGCCCGGACCGGGCGGCGTTCGTCGTGGCCGACGTGTACGACGCCCCGGCCGCCGTCCCCGACTCCGCGTACGACATCGTCTACACGGGCATCGGCGCGCTCGGCTGGCTGCCCGACATCGACCGCTGGGCCGAGACCGCGGCGTCACTGGTCGCGCCCGGCGGGTTCCTCTACCTGGCGGAGTTCCACCCGCTGACCGACTCGATGGACACGACCGGTTCGGTGGTCACCGACGACTACTTCAGCCGGGACGCCTGGGTCGACGAGACGCCGGGCACGTACGCCGACCTCGACGCGGCGACCGTGCACAACCGCAGCGTCGAGTGGCAGCACCCGGTGGGCCGGGTGGTGACGGCGCTCGCCGCGGCGGGGCTCCGGATCGAGTTCCTCCACGAGCACGATGTCTCGCTCGTCCAACGGTTCGACACGCTGGAGCGCCACGCGGACGGCCACTACCGCTTCGCGGCGGGCCGCCCGAGGATCCCGCTGATGTACTCGATCAAGGCGTCGCGCCCGGCGGAGCGGTAGAGACAACCGCAGGTGGGAGCGGCACCGCGGGGCTTCTCCGGCCGATTGTCAGTGGTGGGGCCCACACTCTTCTCCATGACCGACAAGAGCGGAAACAGCGTTACGGGGATGACGACGACGGCAGCGCTGCGCGGGGCGGTGGAGACGTACTGGGCGGCGGCCGAGGCGCGCGACTGGGGCGCGTTCGGGGCGACCCTCGCCGAGGACGTGGTGTACGAACTGCCGCAGACGCGCGAGCGGATCCGCGGCAAGGAGCGGTATCTCCGGTTCAACGAGGAGTATCCGGGCGACTGGCACGTCCGGGTCGAGCGGATCGTCGCCGACGCCGAGGGCCGGCAGGCCGCGGCCCGGACCGGGTTCACGGTGACGGGGGAGCAGGAGGGCGAGCCGGACGAGGAGTTGGACGCCATCCACTTCTTCACGTTCGACGAGGCGGGTCTGATCACCGGGGTGACCGACTTCTGGCCCGAGTCGTACGAGCCTCCGGCCGGCCGGGAGCACCTGGTCGAGCGCTACTGAGAACGGCGGTCCACCGGTCGCCCGGTGAACCGCCGTTTCCCCCTGAGGTCCTACACCGCCGAGCGGAAGGCGGGCAGGTAGCCGCCCGACTGCCCTGCGGCCTTGGGGTGGTAGGAGTTGTAGACCGGGAGGGTGACGCTGTGGAGCCAGGCGTCGCCCGAGCACAGCTCGTGTCCGGTGAACTCGTCCACCACGCTGGAGAAGGTGAACCCGGCGTCGGCGGACCGCTTGGCGATGACGTCGTTCAGCACGTTCGACGCGTTGTTGATCGCGGCCCGTTCGGCCTCGCTGAGCCCGGCGATGCAGCTGCCGGACAGCTGGTAGAAGCGGGGGTAGCCGAGGACCACGACCTGGGCCTGCGGGGCGCGGGCCCGGATGCCGTCGTAGAGCGAATCCAGGCTGCCGGGAAGAGTGCTGTTCATCTGCCCGACGGCCGCGTCCACGCCGGCGAGACAGGTGGCCTCGCTGCCGAGGACGCAGTCCTGCATGACGTCGGCGAACCCGACGTCATTGCCTCCGGCGGTGACGCTGACCAGCGACGTGGACGCGCTGAGCACGCCGAGCTGGCTGCTCGCCACGGACGAGGTCGTCGCCCCCGAGCAGGCGACGAAGTCGAACGAGGCGGGGGAGTTGGCCGCCTGCCACAGGTAGGGGTAGGCGGCGGTGCTGCGCCGGCAGTCGCCGCTGTCGGAGATGTAGCTTCCGGCGCCGACGCCCGAGGAGTAGGAGTCGCCGAGCGCGACATAGCCGCCTGCGGCGGCCGAGTCGGCCGCGGAGGCCGGACCGGCGACACCGATGGCCGCCACGGCGGCGATCGCGAGAGTGGAGAGAGATGCCCAAATTCTTCGTACTGACATGGCTGCCAGCCCTTCGAAGCGTGGGGGGATGTGGGGATGGGCAGTTTCTAGCAGCTCTCGGTACCCGTCGGTAATGGCCGTGCGAGAAGTCGTCTGATATGCCCGAATGATCGTTCGGTGGGTCGTGCTCCGCGCGTAGATAAACCTCAACTCGGTGACGGGGTAGCTAAGTTCGGGGGAATCCCGTGTGCCCCGGCGAACCCTCGTGAGACCGGTGAGTTCATCCGGACGGCTCAACGCCGGGCGCGTACGGGGGTGCTGAGGTTCAGCCTCCGGAGTACGGTCGGTCTCCGGGTAACCCGGCTCGCCGGGCGGGGAGCTGGATCGGCCCGGGCGCTCCTGGGAAACTCGCGTGCCCGCGGACGGAGCCGACCTCCGGCCGGCGGGGGGCGCGCGACGACGTACGACGACGGGACACGACCGTGACCGAGCACGACAGCAGCACGCCGGACCCCGACCGCGCACCGGCCCGGCCGCCGGTGGCCGACCGTGCCGCCTTCGAGGCCGAACTGGGCGCCTTGCGGCTCCGCGAGAAGGCACACACCAGAGAGGGCGACGCGATCGCGGCGGCCCGCCGCCGACTGCCGATGGTCGAGGTGGACGCCGGCCTCGAACTCACCGGCCCGGACGGCCCGGTGACCCTGCTCGACGCGTTCGAAGGACGCCGGCAGCTGATCGCGTACTACTTCATGTGGCACGACGGCCACGAGTCGGCCGACCAGTGCGAGGGCTGCACCTGGGTCACCAACCAGGTGCGGGAGCTGGAGTTCCTGCACTCCCGCGACATCACCTACGCGGTCTTCTGCCAGGGCCCGTACGAGGAGAGCCGTCGCTACCGGGACTTCATGGGCTGGGAGATGCCCTGGTACTCCGCACTCCCGTCGAACGACGAGCTGCTGACCGGACGCCAGGTCGGCAGCATGCACATCGTCTGCTACCTGCGCGAGGGCGACCGGGTCTACGAGACGTACTGGACGACGCTGCGCGGGGTGGAGGTGATGGACTACGACTACGCCCTGATGGACCTGACCGTGTACGGCCGCCAGGAACTCTGGGAGGACTCGCCCTCCGGCTGGCCGCAGACCATGGACGCGCCCCCGGAGCACCCCATGCGCACCAACGGCCGCCCGATTCCGCAGTGGTCGCGCATCGAGGCGGGCCGCTCGGACGACCTGACGCCCGGCTCCTGAAGAGGCGGCCTGCTGACGCCGGCTCACCTCGCCGTAGTCTCGTGCCATGCCCCCGGCCGATGACACGACGTACGAGATCCGCACCGCCACCCCCGAGGACACCGGGCTGGTCGAAGCGCTGGACGGTTCTTTCACCACGGCCACGGTCTTCCGGGTGGAGATGGCCGAGAACGGCTTCACTCTGCGGGAGACCTCGGTGGACCCGCCGCTGACCAAGGTGTTCCCGGAGGACGAGGACGACGATGAGGCCGAGGAGGACGGGGCGAAGGAGGGGAACCCCACCTTCCTTGCCGTAGCCCCCGACGGCTCCCTGGCAGGCTTCGTCTCGGTCACGTACGCACGGTGGAACCGCCGCCTCACGATCGAGGACATCGAGGTCGCCCCCGGGCACCGGGGCCGAGGCGTCGGCAGGGCGCTGATGTCCCGGGCGGAGGAGTTCGCCCGGGAGCGCGGCGCGGGCCACATCTGGCTGGAGGTCACCAACATCAACGCCCCCGCGATCCACGCGTACCGCCGGATGGGCTTCTCGCTCTGCGGCCTGGACACCTCGCTCTACGAGTTCACGGCCTCGGCGGGCGAGTACGCGCTCTACCTGAGCAAGCCCTGCCGCTGAGGCGGCCCTGCGCGGCCGGATGCGGGGCCTGCCGGGGCCTCTGCCAGGGTGCCCCTCTCGCACGCGCAACTCCCCCATTGGTCAAAGTTCAAGCATGTGATGTTGGCAAACCGAACCTCTGTGCATAGGTTGCACGGGGCAAGAACCACTTGCCGATCAATCAGCCGGGGGTGGGGACGGTGACGTTCATCCTGGAGGAATCCTCGGGTCCGGTCAGTGCGGCCCTCGGTCGGCGGAGGTCGGCCCCTTCCGCGCGCGTCGACAGAGGCTGACCCGGTATGCCACGGCAGCAGAAGCATCCGGCGGTGGACGCGGCCCTCGGCCGTCGTCGGACGCGCCTCGGCACTGCCTGGATCGTCGGCCTCCTGGCTCTGCCCTTTGCCGGGCTCGCCGTGTCGACGGTGGTCGGACTGCATCCCGGAGTGCTGCTCGTCGGCACCGGGTTGGCCGCTCTCGTCGGGTTCGTGCTGATCAGCGAGATGCCCACGGGCCGGAATCGAGGTCAGACCAGCGGCAGTCTGCTGACGGCACGGACCCCCACGGGCCTTCGTACCGTCGACCTGGCGCAGATCGAGAGTGTCCTGCTGCTGACGAGCTTTTCCCGAGGCGGAGTCTCGGACCGGATCGTTCTGGTACGTGACGGCAACGGCGTGCTGCTCGGGCTGAGAGAGCAGACCGACGTTCGGCGCGTACGTCGCGCACTGGACCGGAGAGCGCCGCAGGGTGGTCCGCCGCGTGTCAGCGGCGCCGCGGCCGCCTACCTGGGCATGACCCGCGACGGAACAGCCCGTCACACGGTGCTGAGCTGGCTGGCCACGGTGCTCGGTATCTGCTGCTACCTCAGCGCTGTCGCGGTGTTGGCCCGCGCGGTGTAGCGAGCGATCCGGCTCTACCGCGGGGCGATCCCGGCCAGCAGGGCCTCGACGCGCCGCCGGATCTCGTCGCGGATCGGACGGACGGCGTCGACACCCTTGCCCGCCGGATCGTCGAGCTGCCAGTCGAGGTACGTCCTGCCGGGGAAGACCGGGCAGGCGTCACCGCACCCCATGGTGATCACGTAGTCGGAGGCCTGGACGGCCTCGGCGGTGAGGACCCTGGGTGCGGCGGAGGCGATATCGATGCCGACTTCGGCCATGGCGGCGACGGCGGCCGGGTTGACCTGGTCGGCAGGCAGGGACCCGGCGGATTGCACGAGGACACGGTCACCGGCGAGATGGGCGAGGAATCCGGCGGCCATCTGGGAGCGCCCGGCGTTGTGGACGCAGACGAACAGGACCGAGGGCTTGGCGGTGTCAGACATGGGCGGGGCCTTCCGGGGCGGCGGCGGGTGACGCGGCAGAGGCGCCGGGGTCGGGGAAGAAGCGGCGGGCGGCGAGCGCCACGTACACGAGGCCGATGAGGACGGGCACCTCGATGAGGGGGCCGACGACTCCGGCGAGGGCCTGTCCGCTGGTGGCGCCGAAGGTGGCGATGGAGACCGCGATGGCCAACTCGAAGTTGTTGCCCGCGGCCGTGAACGCGAGCGTCGTCGCCTTCGGGTAACCCAGCCCGACAGCCTTGCCCAGAGCCATGGACCCGGCCCACATGAGCGCGAAGTACACCAGGAGCGGCAGCGCGATCCGGACGACGTCGAAGGGCCGGGAAGTGATGGCGTCACCCTGGAGGGCGAAGAGCACGACGATGGTGAAGAGCAGTCCGTACAGGGCGAACGGCCCGATGCGCGGGAGCAGTTTCGTCTCGTACCAGATGCGGCCTTTCGCTCTCTCGCCGAGCAGGCGGGTCAGAAAGCCGACGGCCAGCGGGACGCCGAGAAAGATCAGAACGCTGCGGGCGATCTCCCACACCGACACGTCCAGCACGGTCTGCTCCAGGCCGAGCCACCCCGGCAGTACGGACAGGTAGAACCAGCCGAGCAGGCCGAAGGCGAGGACCTGGAAGACGGAGTTGAGGGCGACCAGGACGGCGGCGGCCTCGCGGTCACCGCAGGCGAGGTCGTTCCAGATGATGACCATGGCGATGCAGCGGGCGAGCCCGACGATGATCAGGCCGGTGCGGAACTCCGGCAGGCCCGGCAGGAAGATCCAGGCCAGGGCGAACATCAGCGCCGGTCCGAGCACCCAGTTCAGCACCAGCGAGGGAACGAGGAGCCGGCGGTCGCCGGTGACGGTGCCCAGGCGGTCGTAGCGGACCTTGGCCAGCACCGGGTACATCATCACGAGCAGCCCGAGAGCGATCGGCAGCGAGACGCCGGTGACGGTGACCTTCGCCAGGGCGTCGCCGAGCCCGGGAACGAGCCGCCCCAGACCGAGACCGGCGGCCATGGCCACCAGGATCCACACCGCCAGGTAACGGTCCACGAAGGACAGCCGAGCCGCGACGGGAGCGGCGACGTGCCCCCTCAAGGCGAGCCCTCCGAGGCGGCGGGCTGTCCGGGCCGGGTGAGAACCCCGGCGAGCTTGTCGACGGTCCCCGGCAGCAGCCAGTAGTACACCCACGTGCCGCGCCGCTCGCAGTCGATGAGCCCGGCCTGCCGCAGCAGCTTGAGGTGGTGGGAGATGGTCGGCTGGGACAGATCGAACGCCGGGGTGAGATCACAGACACAGATCTCGCCACCTTCACGCGAAGCGATCATCGACAGCAGCCGCAGCCGCACGGGGTCGCCGAGCGCCTTGAACACCTTGGCCAGCTCGACGGCCTGCTCCTCGTCGAGAGGCGCGGCCAGCAGGGGGGGGCAGCAGCCGCTCTCGTCCTGGCCGAGCACGACCAGCTCTTGTTTCGACATACGTCTATGTTGACGAACTTCGATACAGGAAGCAAGCTTGCATAGAGGAACGTCAAAACAGCCGGTCCCCATCGCCCCGGAGGCATTGCCATGAGTGACCACTCCACCGACCTGCGCGAGACCGTGCGCGAGCGCTACGCCGCCGCTGCCGTCCAGGTCACCGAAGGCGGCACGGCCTGTTGCGGCCCGCAGCCCATCGAGGCCGACGCCACCTTCGGCTCGACCCTCTACGCCGCCGACGAACGCGACGCCCTCCCCGCCGAGGCCGTCGCCGCCTCCCTCGGCTGCGGCAACCCCACCGCGGTCGCCGACCTCCACGAAGGCGATCGGGTCCTCGACCTCGGCTCCGGGGGCGGCATCGACGTACTCCTCTCCGCCCGCCGCGTCGGCCCCACCGGCAAGGCGTACGGCCTGGACATGACCGAGGAGATGCTGGCCCTGGCCCTGGCCAACCAGAAGAAGGCGGGCGCCACGAACGTCGAGTTCCTCAAGGGCACCATCGAGGCGATCCCCCTCCCGGCGAACACCATCGACGTCGTCATCTCGAACTGCGTCATCAACCTGTCCACCGACAAGCCCGCGGTCTTCGCCGAGATGTTCCGCGTACTGGCCCCCGGCGGCCGCATCGGCATCTCCGACGTCGTGGCCGACGACCGGCTCACCCCTGACCAGCGGGCGGAGCGCGGAGACCACATGGGCTGCATCGCCGGCGCGCTGTCCTTCACCGAGTACCGCGAGGGACTGGCGGCCGCCGGCTTCACGGACATCGAACTCATCCCCACCCACGCGGTGGCCGACGGCATGCACTCGGCCACAGTCCGCGCCACGAAGCTAAGTGCGGCGCGCCGCGACAACCACTGAACTGGTAGGCGTTGTCAGCACTTCGGTGGCGTCCAGGGCGGGATGGGTGAGGTAGAAGAGCCGGAGCTCATCCACTTCACCCTCGAACCGAGGCGGCCAATGAGGCGACGGGGTGAAGTCGTCCAGAAGGAGAAGCCCGCCGGGGGCAAGCAGCTCAACGACCTTCTCGGGGTCGTCCCGCTTGCCTCCGCCGTCGCAGAAGAAGACATCGAAGGGGGCATGCCGCTCCAGCAGCCGCCAGTCCCCGGTAAGGACGCTGACCCGGTCGTCGCCCACGAACACCCCAGCAGCGCGCCGGGCCAGCTCCTCGTCACGCTCCACGGTGACGAGCCGGGCACCCGCCCCGAGCCCACTGTGCAGCCAGGCGGTACCCACGCCGGAGCCCGTGCCGCTCTCCGCAACGACTCCGCAGGGCTTCGAGGCGGCGGCCAGCGCGAGCAGCCTGCCCACCTCGGGAACGCAGCTCTTCTTGAACCCCGCCTCGGAGGCGACCTGCTCGGCAGCCACCACACGAGGCGGGACGGCACGCTCTGTCATGATCACGAACCCCCCTTGGACGTGCGCATGACGTTACCCGTCGACCGAATCGCCGGTGTCGGAGATCTGTCGCGCAAACCTCTCGACGACCTGCGGCACGACGCGTTGGGCATCCTCGGCCTGCAGAGCTTCAACGAGAGCCTGATGCACTTCGGCGTACGGCCGTCCGCCGTATGAGGCGCGGGTGCGATCAACCGCCCGCTCGACCTTGGCGAGGTACGCAGCAACGGCCGGCATGGACTTGTCGTACTCGCTCGGATCGGTGGTCATGTGCCCAGCCGATCAGCGTGGAGCAGTTGGGTCAAGGCCAGAACGCCTATGTGCCGCACCTGGTGTTTCAGCTGTCGGGGCGGCGGAATTCGAACCCACGACCTCTTCGTCCCGAGTGAGGATCGGTCAACTACCTTTCCGGCGCCCACCGGTGCCAGGAAGTCGAGTCGGCCACTCTCTTTGCCGTCCGCGGCTGGAGGGGCGCGGGTCGGGTCAGACCTTCTTGACGACCATCGTGTCCGGGACCAGCTTCTCCAGGTCGTCGACGTCCGAGGCGAAGACGGTGACCTGCCCCCTCTGCTGTCGCGCGATGACGGCGAGCACGGCATCGATCGCGTACTTGTGGCCGTGCAACTTGGCGTCGGTCAGAAGTCGACGCGCCTGACGAGCCTCGTCCTTCCCGATGTCGACGACCTGGAGCCGGGACAGTACCCAGTCCCAGCGCTGCTCGGTCGTTCTGCCGTCGTACGCCTCGACCGGTGTCATCGGGGACGTCACCACTTCGGCCTCCCCGCGTGCCGCGAGGTCGAGCCAGGCGATCATCTTCCGGTCGCCGCGTACCGCAAGGGACAGGGCTTCGCAGTCCAGTACGAAGACGCGGCGGGGTCGCTGTCCGTGCTCGGCGGCTCGCTTCTTCACGCAGCCTCTCCAGCGTGGTGCTTTCCGGCGGTTCGACGCTGCTCGTGTTCGGCGTCGAGTTCGTCCAGCTCGACGAGCGCTGCCGCATGCTCGTCCTCGGTGATGGGGCCGTGCTCTTCCTGTAGCCAGTCGACCAGTTCCAGGAGCCGGTCCCGATCACGCTTGAAACGCAGTGCCTCGGCGACATACGCCGACAAGCCCCGCTCTGCCGCGTCCGCGCGGATCTCGTCCAGGAGGTCCTCGGGAATCGTCACGGTTACCTTCTTCGTCGCCATACAAGAGACCACACTCCCGGTATCACGCTCCATACCAGCGGGTCACGTGACAGGCGCTCGGCGATCAGGCGGCCGGGGCGGGGCGTGGGCTGCCGTGGAAGACCTGGCTGGTGTGCCAGGAGCGGTGGACCGCCGCAACGGGACTGGCACCCGGTTGAGGTCCGATGAGCGGGCGGCCGACGAGCGCTATGACGTGCTCGCGGGCGGCGGGGCTGTGGCCGACGAAGCGTTGCGAGACCAGGATGCGGTGACTGTCACCGATGCCGAGGACACCCTTGTCGAAGAGCTTGTGGTGCAGTGAGCACAGGCACAGGCCGTTGTCGACGTCGTCAGGGCCGTCCAACGCCCACCAGCGCACATGCGCGGCCTCCAGCCCGACCGGCACCGCGCCGATCCTGCCGTCGTAGCCGCAGAAGGCGCACCGGTACTCGTATGCCGTCAGGACCTGCTCCCGCATCCGGGGATCCCGCCGCCCGCGCACGGCCGAGAACTGTCCGCTCCCGGTCGGCTCCAGCTCCAGACCGACGGCTTCACAGAGATCGCCGTGGAGCGAGGGAGGGAAGTTCAGGTCGAGCAGGACCCGTGCCATCCGGCCGAGCAACGACGGCTCGCGCCGTAGCGCCGCCCGTAGTTCCGGCGTCAGCCGCCCTGCGGCTCCGATCTCCCGCAGCTCCCGCACGCCACTGCCGGGGGTGCCCGGTCCGCGATCCGTGCGCACCTCCCACACGCCATCGCTCACCAGATGGTGGAACGGGTAGGCGGGCGTCGTTCTCTTGGGCGGACCGTACTCGGCCAGCAGCCGTCCGAGGTCGTCCTCCACCGCGCTGTACCGCAGTTCACCGTCGGCGTCCCGCTGGAAACACCCGAGTGCGTACAGGAACAGCAGCGGCTTGTGCGGAGCGCGGGTCCCGCTTCTGCTCCACTGCCTCAGCTTCGCGGCACGCTCCAGCCAGTCCATGACCGGCGATCGTAGTGGCGTTGGGGTGCGGTGGTTTCGAGGGGGCATGGGGAGCGGATCGGCTTCCTGATGGCGCCCGGACATCGTGGGGTCACCGGCTTCGTACGACGTTGCCTGTTGCGGCCTAACACGTCGTGCCGAGGCGACTGCGACGGGTCTGAACCAGGTGCCGCCATCGTTCGCGCGTCTGTCGTTCTCCGTTGATCCACCGAGCTTGTGCGGTGTGCTCGGGGAACGGAAGGCCGGCCATGAAGTACGCGATCTCGACGTAGTAGGCGTAGTCGCCGCTCTGCGTGAGTTCTCGCAGGCGGGTGATCGTGTCGACGAGGACGTCCTGGGCGTCGAGAACGGCGTGGTGGAAGCACAGGGCCAGTTGCAGTTTCGCCGCGGCGTAGGAAATACCGGAGACACCGATCTCGGCGAGCAGCGCGGCCGCCCGGTCGGGCACGTCCGCGGAGAAACCGGCGTCGCGTACGAGCGCGGCGATGCGAACGGTCATCTCGCTGGAGCGCAGGCTGAGGCGCGACAGCAGCTGGTCCACCAGCTCGAGTTCATCGTCGGCGCGGAGCGGGTCGGCGAAGGAGACGGCGAAGGCGAGATGCGCCTGGACCATGGCGGTCTCACCGACCGCACCGTGTTCTTCGGCCTCGCTCCTGGCCGCCAGGTAGGCGGCGGTCGCCCGCTCCATGTCCCCCTGCACCCACCACACGTCTCCCAGCACCCGATGATGCCGCCCCTCCCAGCCCAGCCTCCCTGCGGCCTCCACCGCCGTCGGGAAATCTCCGGAGAGTCGGCTCAGGTGTGCCAGGCCGCGTCGAGCGGCGGAAGCGAGCCGACCGTCGGCGGCAGCGACGCGCTGCATACCGCGCCGCGAATCATCGGTCAGGCCGAGGTCCCGCTGGGCCTTCGCCAGGTAGTACGTGGCCAGTTCAACCAGGTCATCCGGGAGCAGCCGCGATGCAAGGACGGCAGATAGTCGAACGACTGTGCGTTCACGGTGTTCATGCTGGCGCCGGGCGATGGCGCTGAGTGTTTCCACCAGGGCGTCCGCCGCAGTCTGCAGGCCGTCCGACGACCTGGCATCGGCTGCGGGAAGTGCCAGCGGTTCCCAGATGGAGTCCCCTACGTACTGGAACGCGGCATCGGTGAGCCAGCCGAGATCGAGACGGAAGTCCCGTGCAAGGAGCAGCCCTTGCTGGAGACAGCCGACCAGCACGGCGCGGTCGCGTCGCAGGTCCTGGCGCCACTGGGATTCCAGGGCAGGGAAGGCGCGCTGGGCCGCGCGCTGCCAGTCCTGGTCCGACCAGCGGTCGTCACTGCCGTCGTCCGCGTTGCGCACGGCGGCGCGGATCAAGTCGTGGACATGGAAGGGCCACACACCGGAGGAGGACTCCCGGATGAAGGGGCGCTCGGTCAGCCGTAGGGCGGGCGCATCGTGGCTCATACCGGCGACCTCGGTGGCCAGAGGAACAGAGAACGCGTCGAGCAGGCTGACCGAGCGGAGTACGTCGCGTTCCTCGGCGGTCAGGTCGCTGAGGGTACGGGCGATCAGCGCGGGGAAGTCGTGGTCGAAGTCGGTGACCTGTGGCTGCCTGCCGCCGCGTCGAAGTTCCAGGTAACGCATGACCGACAGGTCCAGGTGCAGGGGCAGCCCGTGGGAACGCTCGGCGATGATCCGGCGGACCGGTTCGTCGATCAGCGGCTGCCCGTCGCGGCTGAGCCTGCGGGCCAGATAGTCCTCGCAGTCTTCACGGGAGAAGTCGCCGATCAGGGTCTGGCGGCCGGATACACCTGACCCGCTGTGTGCTGCGTCGGAGACGAGGCCGGGCCAAGTGTTCGGCCCGGTCCAGTCGAGTTGCCCTTCCAGGCATGTCTCCGCCCACTGAAGGCGGTTGCGTCCGGTGACGACGAAGAACACGTTGGGCATCAGCCACACGATGCGCTGGAGCAGGCGCTCGAAGTCGCGGTGGGTGCGGTCGCCGGTGTCCTCGAAGGTGTCCAGCAGGATCACGGGTAGCGCGCTGTTGCCGGCCGTGAGTCGGGCCAGGTCCCAGGCAAGCAGGTGCGGGTAGAAGCTGAGGGCTTCCAGGTCGGGCTCGGCTTCCAGGAGGTCGGCCAGACGGGAGCAGCCGGCGAGGGCGCGCACGGACTGGCGCCGCTCGCGTAACGCCTTGATGAGCGCTCCGGCCCCGTGCCCGAGCGCACCCCCGACGGTGCCGGGCAGGAGCAGTGCTTGCGCCACGTCGCTGAGGGCCGACTGAATCTGCTGAGGCAGGGCGGCAGCGGCGCTGAAGCGGCTCAGCAGTCCGCCCCGGCGCAGGTAGTCCTCGATCGGGTCGCCCGGGTGGTTGTGCTCCCAGTAGCGGCGCAAGGCGAGGTCGAAGGCGGGCATCGGCCGCCCGAGCGCGGCGACGGCAAGACGGATGGTGAGGATGACACGCTCGAAGTCCATGCCCGCGGCGCGCGCGAGGTCGATGCGGACCGGCAGCGTCCGCATCTCGGGGTGGGTCGGTGATTCCCACTGCACGGGGCGGTGCCCGCTGCTGGCGAGCGACGCCTCGATCTTGCGGGAGAGCGTGGACTTGCCGATCCCGCCCACACCATGGAACACCAGGATGTTGCGGCGGGGAGCCTCCAGGTCCGCCACATCGAAGTCCGCACGGGTCACGTGCCGTATGTGCTCAGCGAGGCCGACGGTCACCGCTTGCCACTGGGCCTGCCGGTTCGTGAACGCCTCACTGGCGGCGATGCTCCGGTCGTTCGAGCTGAACAGCGTTCGAAGATCCCGCCCTGCCACCGCTCCCCCTGACAATCAACTGGAGCCAATCTATGCTCCCTTGAAGTCAGCCTGGCAAGCTCGCGTTCAGGCAGCGTGTGCAGGTCGCATCCGGCACGTTGCACTTCGGGGATGGCCTTGCCGCCGCGCCAACGGGCACACCCTCTGTAACACCCACGTGATCCCCTCCCCGGGCGCCCGGAAACTCTGGGACCTGGCGCGGGACTAACGATCACCAGAGATGCGGCAGGGGCCTGACCCGCGATGCGGATCAGGCCCCTGACCTGGTGTTTCAGCTGTCGGGGTGGCGGGATTTGAACCCACGACCTCTTCGTCCCGAACGAAGCGCGCTGCCAAGCTGCGCTACACCCCGATGTCCACCGGACTCCCGGCGACATCGATTACTTTAGCCCACCGGCGGCCGGAGGCGAAATCCGGTTTCTTCGGTGCCGGATCCACCCCGCCACGTTCGGCCGGAGGTGGTCCGCGGCGGTGATCAGCGTGGCCAGGGCGGTGAAGAGGAGGCCGAGGGCAAGGGCCTGGGTGAGGGTGCCCGTGTAGCCGTACGTGTCGACGTCGAGGAACGGGTACGGGTAGCGGGCCGGGGAGCCGGGGGCGAGCAGGGCTCCGCGGGTCAGGGTCAGGGCCAGGTAGGCCGCGGGGGCCGTCAGCCAGAGCGGGATGTGGGCCAGGCGCAGGGTCCGCGGCGCGGTCAGCAGGAGCCAGTCCGCGGCGACCGCCAAGGGGGTCACCGTGTGGAGCAGGGCGGTTGCTGCCAGGGGCCAGGCGGAGGAGGGCGCCGGGGCCTCCGTGTAGTTCACCAGCACCAGGTGGTGCATCAGGCCGGTGAGCGCCGCGAGCAGGAGCACCCCTCCCGTCAGGTACGGCGGGAGCGGCGGCGCGCCTCGCCAGGAACGTACCGCCGACCAGCCGAAGGCCACCGCGACCAGCAGGTTCGCCAGGACCGTGAAGTGGACCAGGGGTGGTGGGGTGGACCCGGTCGCCAGTGTGATGGCCGGACCCGCCGTCGCCGCACCGCACGCCAGGGCGCGCAGGGCCGTGGTCCAGGGGCGGCGGGCAGCGGCGGGGGCCGGGAGCACCTCTGCCGCCCGGGGGCGGGGGAGCAGGGCGGTCCGGGGCGCGGTCATGATTCGTACCGTAAGGGGGTGGGAAGACCCCCGCGATTCGTCGGCCGCCGTCCGCAGACACGCCGCGTCCGCGGCCCCGTGACGTGCGCAGCCCTCGCGTACGCGGCCCGTGACGTACCCGGCCCGTGACCTGCAGGGCCCGCCCCGTCCGCAGCCCGTGACATACCCGGCCCGTGACTACAGGGCCCACCGCGTCCGCAGCCCGTGACGTGCGCGGCCCTTCGCGTCCGCGGCCCGTCGCGTCCCTCTATCCGCGCCGCCCAGGCACCCCCGCGCTCCCTCAGGCCTTCGGCGCCAGCGTCAGCAGCGTCGCCTCGGGCGGGCAGGCGAAGCGGACCGGGGTGTAGCGGTTGGTGCCGCAGCCCGCGGAGACGTGGAGGTAGGCGCGCTGGTCGCCGACCGTGTGGCTCGACAGGCCCTTGACCCGGTCCGTGTCCAGGTCGCAGTTGGTTACCAGCGCCCCGTAGAACGGGATGCACAGCTGGCCGCCGTGCGTGTGGCCCGCGAGGATCAGGGGGTAGCCGTCGGCCGTGAAGGCGTCCAGGGAGCGCAGGTACGGGGCGTGGACGACGCCGATCGAGAGGTCGGCGCCGGACTCCGGGCCGCCCTGGACCTCGGCGTAACGGTCCCGCTTGATGTGCGGGTCGTCCAGGCCGGTGAACGCCAGCTCCATGCCCTCCAGCTTGAGCCGGCCCCGGGTGTTCGACAGGTCCAGCCAGCCCGCCTCGTCGAAGGCGTCGCGCATGGGCTCCCACGGATTGTGGACGACGCCGACCGCGGGCGCGTTGCCGTTGAGGCCGTGCTTGCCCTGGACCTTCTCCAGGAGGTAGCGGGCCGGGTTGCGGAGCTTGGGGCCGTAGTAGTCGTTGGAGCCGAAGACGTACACGCCCGGGAACTCCATCAGCGGGCCCAGCGCGTCCAGCAGCTCGGGCACCGCGTCCGGGTCGGAGAGGTTGTCGCCGGTGTTCACCACGAAGTCGGGGCGCAGGCCCGCCAGCGACTGGAGCCAGGCGCGCTTCTTGCGCTGACCGCACACCATGTGGATGTCGGAGACCTGAAGCACGCGCAACGGCCGCGCCCCGTGCGGGAGTACGGGAACGGTGATCCGTCGCAGGCGGAACGAGCGGGCCTCGAATCCGGCGGCGTAGGCCAGTCCGGCAGCGCCGACCGCCGCGCCGACTGCCGTGACTTTCAGGGGTACTCCGTAACGTGCGCGCATGCGCCCATCGTCGCAGAAGCGGAACGCCCGGAGAAAAGGCGAGAGGGAGGCGAGAGGGAGGCGAGAGGGAGGGCGAGGAGGAGGCGAGAGGAAGGGCGAGGGGAGGGGAGGGAAATCGGTGGGCGGTTCCCGCCCCGCACCTGTCACAATCACGGCATGACCACGCTCAAGTCCAAGCTCAAGGAAGACCTCCACACGGCCATGAAGGCGCGTGACGAGCTGACCTCGTCCACCCTTCGGCTCACCCTCACCGCGATCACGAAGGAAGAGGTCAGCGGCACGTCGGCGCGCGAGCTCTCCGACGACGAGGTGCAGAAGGTGATCGCCAAGGAGGCGAAGAAGCGCCGTGAGGCGGCCGAGGCCTTCGCCCAGGGCGGCCGGACCGAGCAGGCCGAGCGCGAGAAGGCGGAGGGCGAGCTGCTGGAGGGCTACCTGCCCAAGCAGCTCACCGACGACGAGCTGAACGTCATCGTGGCGTCCGCCGTCGAGGAGGCCAAGGCCGCCGGAGCCGAGGGGCCGCGCGCGATGGGCGCGGTCATGAAGATCGTCAACCCGAAGGTCGCCGGGCTCGCCGAGGGCGGCCGGGTCGCCGCCGCGGTGAAGAAGCTCCTCGCCGGCTGAACTGACGCCGAGGGAGCAGCAGGGCAAGGAAAAGGGGTGGGCGCCCGGTTCTCGACCGGGCGCCCACCCCTTTCACCAACAGCCCTGTACGGTCAGGGGCCCTCGTTGCCGCCGCCTCGGCCGCCGCTGCCCGGTCCGCCGATCACGCCCTCCGGGAGCTCGATTCCGGGGAACCGGTTGCCGTCGTCGCCGGGCTTGTCGTCGTCGTCACCGCGGTCACGGTCGCGGCCGCGGCCCCGGTCACGGTCGCCCTTCTCCTTGTCCTTGTCCTCCTTCTCCTTGCCGCGAGGCACGGGGACGGTGTTGAACCCGGGAGTTTCGGACGCGTCCAGCGCTCCGGTCATCGCGATGCGCCAGATCGGGCCGGGCAGACAGCCACCGCAGACCTTGTCGTAGTACTGGCCGCCGATGGTGACGTTGAACATCGAGCTCTTCTCGCCGATGTCGTCACCGACCCACACAGCGGTGGACAGGTTCGGCGTGTACCCGACGAACCAGGCGTCCTTGCGGTCGTTGGTCGTACCGGTCTTGCCCGCGTTGTCCCGGTCGCTGAGCCCGGCCTGCGTACCGGTGCCGTCCTCGACGACGCCCTTGAGCATCTGGTTGATCGTGTCCGCGGTCCGCTCGCTCATCGCGCGCGAGCAGGACGTCTTCGGCACGTCGAGCGACTTGCCCTGCGGGTCCTTGATGGACTCGATGGCGATCGGCGTGCAGTACGTGCCGCGGTTGGCGAACGCGGCGTAGGCGCCGGCCATGGAGAGCGGCGTGCTCACCTCACTGCCGAGGGTGATCGACGGGTTCTCGACGATCTTCTTGCCGTCACCGCGCTCGTAGCCGACCTTCTTGGCCATCTCGACGGTCTCGCAGAGGCCGGCCTTCTGCTCCAGCATCGCGAAGTAGGTGTTGATGGACTTGCCGAGCGCGCTCGTCATGTCCCAGGTGCCCTTCTCGGACTCCAGCTCGTTCTGGAGCTGCCAGGGGGCGTAGCCGGCCGGGGAGCCGGAGCAGTTGCGGAAGTCCTGCTCCTGGAGCGTCATCTTCCAGTCCGAGGAGAACGTCGTCGCCGGGCTGATGCCCTTCTCCAGCGCCGCCGCCGCGGTGAACGGCTTGAACGTGGAGCCGACCTGGAAGCCGTAGGTGCTGCCGCCCATCTTGTTGCTGACGGCGAGGTTCAGGACGGTCTCGTTCTGCTTCTGGTCGAGGCCGTACGGGCGGGACTGGCCCATCGAGAGGATCTTGCCGCTGCCCGGCTGGACCTGCACCACGGAGGCCGCGAACTTGTCGTCCTTGTTGACCTTCGCGGTGGCGGCCTCGTTGGCGGCCTGCTGGGCGCGCGGGTCGAGCGTGGTCCGGATGGTCAGACCGCCGAGGTTCCAGAGCTTGGCCCGGTCCTCGTCGGTCTTGCCGAAGGCCGGGTCGGTGAGGATCGTCTTGCGTACGTAGTCGCAGAAGAAGCCGGAGCCGCTGACGGCGGTGATGCAGCCGTTCTTCGGCCGGGACACCTTCAGCTTGATGGGCGTCTCCATGGCCTTGTCGGCCTCGGCCTGCGAGATGGCCTTGACCGCGGCCATCCGCGCCAGCACGGTGTTGCGGCGCTTGGTCGCTTCCTCCGTGTCGTTGACCGGGTCGTAGCGGCTCGGGGACTGGACGATGCCGGCGAGCAGCGCGGCCTCCTCCAGCTTGAGGTCCTTGGCGTGCTTGGAGAAGTAGCGCTGGGACGCGGCCTCGATGCCGTACGCCTGCTGCCCGAAGAACGTGATGTTGAGGTAGTTCTCCAGGATCTTCTTCTTGCCGAGCTCCTCCTCGACCTGGATCGCGTACTTCAGCTCGCGGACCTTGCGGCCGAGCGTCTGCTGCGTGGCCTGGGCGACCTTCTCCGGGTCGTCGCCCGCCTCCTCGACGAAGACGTTCTTCACGTACTGCTGGGTGAGGGTCGACGCGCCCTGCGCGGTCCCGCCCGCCTGCACGTTGCGGTTCATCGCGCGCAGGATGCCCTTGAGGTCGACCGCGCCGTGCTCGTAGAAGCGGGAGTCCTCGATCGCGATGATCGCGTCCTGCATGTACGGCGAGATGTCCTTGAGCGGAACGACCGTGCGGTCGCGGGAGTACACCGTGGCGATGGTGCCGCCGTCGCGGTCCTGGATCGTGGTCCGCTGACTGAGCGGTGGCGTCTTGAGGTTGGAGGGGATCTCGTCGAACCCTTCGACCGTCCCCTTGGCGGCGAGCCCCAGCGCTCCGGCTGCGGGCAGCGCGATGCCTGCCAGGACAGCTCCGGAGAGCGCGGCGACACCGACGAACTTGGCGGCCTGCTGAGTCGTGGTGAGACCGCCGCCCGAGCGCTTCTTTGGCATAGGGGGCAGCCTAATCCGTAGTGATGAACGTGTCGCAGGAGCAGGGGGCTCTCGGAGCGTTCCCGTACCAGACCGTGACATCCGGGCGGAGAATCGGGCCGGGCGGAGACACGGCACACCGTCACGGCGCGGGCACGCGGACGCGGAGGGCCTACGTTCCCATTCGCCGGACAGACGGGCAGGCGTTGGCCTAAGCTGCTCTCAACTGTCACAGCAGTCCGGTTCCGTATCAAGCCCCCTGTCGCCCCATGCGCATCTTCTGGTCATTCTTCGTCCGGTCGATGTGCCACCGCACCGCCCTTCCCGCATCCATCGAGGCGCTCCCGAAATCGCCCCGTATGTCGCGAGAAGTCCGTTGCGACTTGAGTGCACTGTCCCCTTTTCATGGTGATGGTCGCGTATGTCCTCGGCTCACTCCCCTGGGTGATCTGCCGCATACGCATAGTCCGTTCGGACCATTCAAGATTGGGCCCGAAGGGGGTGTTGTGCTGTCCCCACCTTCCGTAACGTCCTCAACTGGCAGCGGTGAATATGCCGCTACCGCCGTGGGGGAGCCTCGATTCGGGAGAGGACGGCGCCGGCATGGGCTGGGTAACCGACTGGAGTGCGCAGGCAGCCTGCCGCACTACCGATCCGGATGAACTGTTCGTACAAGGGGCAGCGCAGAACAGAGCCAAGGCGGTGTGCACCGGATGTCCGGTGCGGACCGAGTGCCTGGCCGATGCGCTCGACAATCGCGTCGAATTCGGCGTGTGGGGCGGAATGACGGAGCGGGAGCGCCGCGCACTGCTGCGCCGCCGACCGACCGTCACGTCCTGGCGCCGACTGCTGGAGACCGCACGCAGCGAGTACGAGCGGTCCACCGGCATCCTGCCAGGAGTCATCGGGCTGGACGACGAGGAGCTGCAGGAGACGTACGCCGCGGTGGGATAGCGCTCCGGGTACGCCACGGTGGGACAACGCTCCGACCGCGCCGCCCGGCGCGTCGGCTCTACGCCGCTCCGGCAGGGGCCGGGGTGGAACCGTCCGCCAGCCGGTCGCCGATGGCCCGGAGGCCGTCCAGGTCGTGTACGTCGCCGGGGAGCGCCTCCACGGCCGTCACCGGCACCTCCGGGTGGAGCACGGTGAAGCGCTCGCGCGTGCGGTTCTCGCGGGCGACGACCTGCATGCGCTCGGCGTGCAGGCGCAGGAGACCCGCCGTCAGTTCCTCGATGCTGATGACGTCGGTCGCGTCGGTGTCCGACGCTCCGGTCACGTCGGCCATGTCCATCGCATGGGCGGCGTCGACGGTGTCGCCCTCAGGGGCGGTCGCGGCATGCGCGATGTTCTCGTGGGGCGGCTCGTTCTCCGTCGTGTCCTGGTGCTCGGCTGAAGTCTGCGGGCCGGCCGCCTGCCCGGCCTCGGGGGAGAGGAGCGGCTCGGTCGTTCCGGAAGCGGTGACCGCAGGGTCGGGGGCTACCCGGTCACCAAAGCCAGCTTTCCCGGCCCTCTGATCCACAATGCGGGCGTCGTCAAGATTTTCTGCGGCGGTCAGCGCCTGCTCCGCGGAGAGTCGCGAGGCCTCGCTGCCGTGCACGCGATTGAGGACCAGACCGGCCAGGGGCATGTCCTCGGCGGCCAGCCGTTCCACGAAGTAGGCGGCCTCGCGCAGGGCGTCCTGCTCCGGCGTCGCGACGACGAGGAAGGCCGTGCCGGGCGCCTGGAGCAGCTTGTACGTGGCGTCCGCGCGGCTGCGGAAACCGCCGAACATGGTGTCCATCGCGGCGACGAACGTCTGGACGTCCCGCAGGAACTGGCCGCCGAGCAGCTTCCCCAGCGTGCCGCTCATCATCGACATGCCGACGTTGAGGAACTTCATCCCGGCCCGGCCGCCCACCTTCGCGGGCGCCATCAGCAGCCGGATGAACTTCCCGTCGAGGAACGACCCGAGCCGCTTCGGCGCGTCCAGGAAGTCCAGCGCGGAGCGCGAGGGAGGGGTGTCGACGATGATCAGGTCCCACTCGTCGCGCGCCCGCAGCTGCCCGAGCTTCTCCATCGCCATGTACTCCTGCGTACCGGCGAACCCGGCCGACAGGGACTGGTAGAAGGGGTTCTCCAGGATGGCCTTCGCCCGTTCGGCGTCGGCGTGCGCCTCGACGGTCTCGTCGAAGGTCCGCTTCATGTCGAGCATCATGGCGTGCAGTTCGCCGTCGCCGTCGATGCCGTCGACCCGGCGGGGCACGTTGTCCAACTGGTCGATGCCCATGGACTGGGCGAGCCGGCGGGCCGGGTCGATGGTGAGGACGACGACCTTGCGGCCGCGCTCGGCCGCCCGTACGCCGAGGGCCGCGGCGGTCGTGGTCTTGCCGACGCCGCCGGAGCCGCAGCAGACGACGATCCGGATGCCGGGGTCGTCCAGCAGCGCGTCGGTGTCCAGTCCGGCTCCGGTGGCCGCGTCCGGCCCGTCTTCGGTGCTCGCGTCCGGCCCGTCTTCGGCTGCCGTGCCCGTGCCCGTGTCCCTGTCCGTACCCGTGTCCGTACCCGCGCTCATGCGTCCCCCTCTTCCCCCGCGCCCTGCTTACGGAGCTCCGTGGCCAGGTCGTGCAGCGCGGCGAGGTCCACCCCGTCGCCCATCAGCGGCAGCTCCGCCGTCGGCAGGCCGAGGCCGGCCAGCACCGCGCGCTGCTCCCGCTCCAGGCCGACCCGCTCCGCGTGCTCGGCCGCCTGCGCGACCAGGGGACGTACGAGGGCGGCGGAACCGGTCACTCCGGCCCGGGTCAGCGCCTTGGCGATCTCCTTGCGGCGGCCGCCCGCCGCGGTGCGCAGGGCGTCCTCGTCCAGCAGATGCGGGCGGACCATGTTCACGAAGACGCTGCCCACGGGCAGTTCGGCGGCGCGCAGCTCGGCGATGCCGTCCGCGGTCTCCTGGACCGGCATCTCCTCCAGGAGGGTCACCAGGTGGACCGCGGTCTGCGGGGACTTCAGAACCCGCATCACCGCCTGGGCCTGGTTGTGTATCGGGCCGATCTTCGCCAGCCCGGCCACCTCGTCGTTCACGTTCAGGAACCGGGTGATCCGGCCGGTCGGCGGGGCGTCCATGATCACGTGGTCGTAGACGAACCGGCCCTGCTTGTCCTTGCGGCGCACGGCCTCGCACGCCTTGCCGGTCAGCAGGACGTCCCGCACGCCCGGCGCGATGGTGGTGGCGAAGTCGATCGCGCCGAGCTTCTTCAGGGCGCGGCCGGCGCTGCCGAGCTTGTAGAACATCTGGAGGTAGTCGAGGAGGGCGCGTTCGGCGTCGATCGCCAGCGCGTACACCTCGCCGCCGCCCGGCGCGACGGCGATCTTGCGCTCCTCGTAGGGCAGCGCGTCGGAACCGAAGAGCTGGGCGATGCCCTGCCTGCCCTCGACCTCGACGAGGAGGGTGCGCCTGCCCTCGGTCGCGAGGGCGAGCGCGAGGGCGGCGGCGACCGTGGTCTTACCGGTACCGCCCTTGCCGCTGACGACCTGGAACCTGCTCACGTATTCGAGCCTAACCAGTCCTGCCCCGGCCTACGCACGGGACCGTACGTGCCAGGCGTTACAGTCGGGCCCATGACCAAGTGGGAATACGCGACCGTGCCCCTTCTCGTGCACGCGACGAAGCAGATTCTGGACACCTGGGGCGAGGACGGCTGGGAGCTGGTCCAGGTCGTTCCCGGCCCGAACAACCCCGAGCAGCTCGTGGCCTACCTGAAGCGGGAGAAGGCGTAGTGGCGGGCGCCGTCGAGTCGCGCCTCGCCGAGCTGGGGCTGACCCTGCCCGCCGTCGTGCCGCCGCTGGCCTCGTACCAGCCGGCCGTGCAGTCCGGGGTGTACGTGTACACCTCGGGCCAGCTGCCGATGGTGGACGGCAAGCTCGCCGTCACCGGCAAGGTCGGTGCCGAGGTCACGCCGGACGAGGCGAAGGAGCTCGCGAAGACCTGCGCGCTCAACGCGCTCGCCGCCGTGAAGTCGGTCGCCGGTGACCTGGACCGGATCAAACGCGTCGTGAAGGTCGTCGGCTTCGTCGCCTCGGCCTCCGACTTCACCGGCCAGCCCGCCGTGATCAACGGCGCCAGCGAACTGCTGGGCGCGGTCCTCGGCGACAAGGGCGTGCACGCCCGCAGCGCCGTGGGCGTCGCCGTGCTGCCGCTGGACGCCCCGGTCGAGGTCGAGGTCCAGGTGGAGCTCGTCGAGGCCTGAGGCCCCTGCCCGTACGTTCCTCGTACTTCTCGTACGTCCCCGATCCCGCCCGGTCCCCGCGACCGGGCGGGATCGCGTGTGTACGGGGGCCGTGAGCGGTCGGATCGTGTGTGTACGGGGCATGGCCGGCGTGTACGGGGCATGTCGGGTCGCCGTGATGATCAGGGAGCCCCTCGAACATCGGCGCGGTTCCGGATAGCCTCCGGCCATGTCCCAAGGTCAGTGGTACCCCCCGGAATGGCCCGACCGGATCCGGGCCCTCGCCGCCGGTGAGCTGACGGCCGTGACGCCCCGGAGGGCCGCCACGGTGATGCTGCTCCGCGATCCCGGGCCGCAGGCCCCGACCCCCGGGCCCGTCGTGCACATGCTGCGCCGCCGTACGTCGATGGCGTTCGCCGGAGGCGCGTACGCCTATCCGGGCGGCGGAGTCGATCCGCGCGACGACGACCGGCTGATCGGGTGGGCCGGGCCCCCGTTGGAGCACTGGGCCGGCAGGCTCGGCGTGGCGACGGTCACCGAGGCGCAGGCCGTCGTCTGCGCGGCGGTGCGCGAGACGTTCGAGGAGGCGGGCGTCCTGCTCGCCGGGCCGACCGCCACGACCGTGGTCGGCGACACGACCGGGGACGACTGGGAGGCCGACCGGGAGGCGCTGGTCGCCCGGGACCTGTCGTTCGCGGAGTTCCTGGACCGGCGCGGCCTGGTGCTGCGCTCGGACCTGCTGGGGGCCTGGGCGCGCTGGATCACCCCGGAGTTCGAACCGCGCCGCTACGACACCTGGTTCTTCGTTGCGGCGCTCCCCGAGGGGCAGCGCACCCGGGACGTCTCCACGGAGGCCGACCGTACGGTGTGGATCGCCCCGGCGGGGGCCGCCCGCCGCTACGACGCGGGCGAGCTGCTGATGATGCCGCCCACCGTGACCACCCTGCGGGCCCTCGCGCCGTACAGGACGGCCGCGGAGGCCCTGGAGGCCGCAGACGTGCAGGACATGACCCCGGTCCTCGCGCAGGCCCGGCTGGAGGGCGACGAGCTGGTGCTGACCTGGCCGGGACACGACGAGTTCACCAAACACGTGCCCGCGGCGGGCGGGGGAGGCGGTGCCGCATGACCGACGCAACCGCCCTCCCCGGACAGCCGCGCGGAGCCGTCGTCTCCGGGCCCGCGACCGCTCGTGCGGTCAACGTCCTCGCGCCCAACCCGTCCGCGATGACGCTCGACGGGACGAACACCTGGATCGTGGCCGAGCCGGACTCGGACCTCGCCGTCGTCATCGATCCCGGGCCGCTCGACGACGTACACCTGCGGGCCGTGATCGACGCGGTGGAGCACGCCGGGCGGCGCGTGGGCCTCACGCTGCTCACCCACGGTCACCCCGACCACGCGGAGGGAGCGGGCCGGTTCGCCGAGCTGACGGGGACGAAGGTACGGGCCCTGGACGCGGCGCTGCGGCTGGGCGACGAGGGGCTCGGGGCGGGCGACGTGATCACCACCGGCGGCCTGGAGCTGCGCGTGGTGCCGACGCCGGGGCACACCGCGGACTCGCTCTCGTTCCATCTCCCCGCCGACCGGGCGGTGCTGACGGGCGACACGATCCTCGGCCGCGGTACGACGGTGGTCGCGCATCCGGACGGACGGCTCGGCGACTACCTGGACTCGCTGCGGCGGCTGCGGTCGCTGACGGTGGACGACGGCGTCCACACGGTGCTGCCGGGGCACGGGCCGGTGCTGGAGGACGCGCAGGGGGCGGTGGAGTTCTACCTGGCCCACCGCGCGCACCGGCTCGCCCAGGTGGAGACGGCGGTGGAGGCCGGGCACCGTACGCCGTCGGACGTGGTGGCGGCCGTGTACGCCGACGTGGACCGCTCCCTGTGGCCGGCCGCCGAGCTGTCCGTGCGGGCGCAGTTGGAATACCTGACCGAGCACGGGCTGATCCAGGGCTGAGCCCCGGATCAGCGTCTGGCCCCGGGTCAGCGTCAGGGGCCGGATCGGCGTCAGGGCCCCGGATCAGTGCCGGGGCCCCGATCGGCGTCGGGGCGTCGGCAGGGCACCCCGTGGGCTCGGCTCAGCGCGAGCGCTTCGCCAGCCGCTCGACGTCCAGCAGGATGACCGCGCGGGCCTCCAGGCGCAGCCAGCCGCGGCCCGCGAAGTCCGCGAGGGCCTTGTTGACCGTCTCGCGGGAGGCGCCGACCAGCTGGGCCAGCTCCTCCTGGGTGAGGTCGTGCACGACGTGGATGCCTTCCTCGGACTGGACGCCGAAGCGGCGCGACAGGTCCAGGAGGGCGCGGGCGACCCGGCCCGGCACATCGGAGAAGACCAGGTCGGACATCTGGTCGTTGGTCTTGCGCAGCCGTCGGGCGACCGCGCGCAGCAGCGCGGTGGCCACCTCGGGCCGGGCGTTCAGCCAGGGCTGCAGGTCGCCGTGGCCGAGGCCGAGGAGCTTGACCTCGGTCAGTGCGGAGGCGGTCGCCGTACGCGGGCCCGGGTCGAAGAGCGACAGCTCTCCGATCAGCTCGCCGGGGCCGAGCACGGCCAGCATGTTCTCGCGCCCGTCGGGCGAGGTGCGGTGGAGCTTCACCTTGCCCTCGGTGACCACGTACAGGCGGTCACCCTGGTCGCCCTCATGGAACAGCGCGTCTCCGCGCGCGAGGGTCACCTCACTCATCGAGGCGCGGAGCTCCGCGGCCTGCTCGTCATCGAGCGCCGCGAAAAGCGGGGCGCGCCGCAGAACGTCGTCCACGAGTTCTCTCCTTGTCGGCCTGTCCAGGGAACCGTGGTCCCCATCATGCCGGACGGTAAAACAGTGCGATCAATCACAAACCAGTTTGACGCACGGGCGTGCCGGACCCTACGGCAGGGGGCCGATCGGGGGCGGATATGCCGTGGCAAGGGTGGTTGTCGGTGCCTGGCCCTAGGCTGGCCGGGTGTCCGGATCGCCGGGGAGAGCGCAGGCCAAGGGGGCTGACGGGGTGGTGAAGGGCGACGATTCCGCTGTGGGCGAACAGCCCCGGCTGCGCCCGAAGAATGCCGCGAATGGCTCCCTCGGAGACGCGCACGGCGCCCCCGGAGGGCCGGGGGAAGACGTTCGGGAAGCGGGAAGTCGGCCAGGAGGTCCGCAGTGTCATCGTCAACGCCCGGGAAATCCGGCAGGACGGCCAGAACCGGGGAGCCCGGCACAACTGGAAAGAACGTGAAGGCGGCCAAGGAAGGCACCAAGGCCAAGGCAGGCACCAAGGCCAAGGAAGGCACCAAGGCCACCAAGGCCAAGGCGGCCACCGACGCCAAGGCAGGCACGGAGTCCAAAGCGGCCACCGAGTCCAAAGCGGCGGCCACCACGGCCAAGGGCGCCACCACGGCCAAAGCGGCGGCCCCGCGCAAGGCGCCGAAGGCCGAGTCCCATCTCGCGATGGTCCGCCGGGCGCGCCGGATCAACCGCGAGCTCGCCGAGACCTACCCGTACGCCCATCCCGAGCTGGACTTCCGCAACCCCTTCGAGCTCCTCGTGGCCACGGTCCTCTCCGCCCAGACCACCGACCTGAGGGTCAACCAGACGACGCCCGCGCTCTTCGCCGCGTACCCCACGCCCGAGGACATGGCGGCGGCGGTGCCGGAGGAGATGGAGGAGATCATCCGGCCGACCGGGTTCTTCCGGGCGAAGACGAAGTCGCTGCTCGGCCTCTCGGCGGCCCTCCGGGACGAGTTCGGCGGCGAGGTCCCGGGACGTCTGGAGGACCTCGTCAAGCTGCCCGGCGTCGGCCGCAAGACCGCCAACGTCGTTCTGGGCAACGCTTTCGGAGTCCCGGGAATCACGGTCGACACGCACTTCGGCCGCCTGGTGAGGCGCTGGAAGTGGACGGACGAGGAGGACCCGGTGAAGGTCGAGGCGGTCGTCGCCGGGATCTTCCCCAAGAGCGAGTGGACGATGCTCTCGCACCGCGTCGTGTTCCACGGCCGCCGGATCTGCCACGCCCGCAAACCGGCCTGCGGGGCCTGCCCCATCGCCCCGCTCTGCCCGTCGTACGGGGAGGGCGAGACCGATCCGGAGAAGGCCGGGAAGCTCCTGAAGTACGAGATGGGCGGCTATCCGGGGCAGCGGCTCAGCCCGCCCGCCGACTACCCGGGCAAGCCCGCGCCCGCGCTGGGTGCCGGATAAACCCCCAGGCCTTTCGATTGCTCAGGTTCACCCTCAGGGCGGATTCATTCCCCAGGACGGAACGGCTCGGAACGAAATGGCCGACGACACGCGTTGTGAATCGACGGGGGTGCCCATGACGCACACGCATACACACAGCACGGCGCAGGCTGGGAACGGCCCCGCCGGGAGCCCGCCGGGCCACGGACCCGTCAGTCGTGTTCCCGGCATGGCCGTCGACATCACCACCGACGGCCTGCCCGCCTGGCTCGACCCCGTCGCCGACGCCGCGCGCAGTGTCCGGCCGCAGCAGCTCAGCCGTTTCCTGCCGCCCGAGAGCGGGGCGGGCCGGCAGTCCGCCGTCCTGATCCTGTTCGGCGAGGGGGAGCGCGGACCCGAGCTGCTGCTCATGGAGCGTGCCGGGACCCTGCGCTCCCACGCCGGGCAGCCGTCCTTCCCCGGGGGCGCGCTGGATCCGGAGGACGGCGACCAGGCCACCACCGGGCCGTTGCGGGCGGCGCTGCGCGAGGCCGAGGAGGAGACCGGGCTCGACCCCCGCGGCGTACAGCTGTTCGGCGTGCTGCCCCGGCTCTACATCCCGGTCAGCAGCTTCGTCGTGACGCCCGTGCTCGGCTGGTGGCGGGCGCCCAGCCCGGTCGGGGTGGTCGATCCAGGCGAGACGGCCCGGGTCTTCACGGTCCCCGTGGCGGATCTCACGGATCCCGCCAACCGGGCCACCGCCGTGCACCCGAGCGGGCACGCCGGCCCGGCATTCCTGGTCGAATCGGCCCTGGTCTGGGGTTTCACGGCGGGAGTGATCGACCGGATTGTGCACTACGCCGGATGGGAACGCCCCTGGGACAGGACCAGACAGGTGCCGCTCGACTGGCGCGCATGACACGCTGGCTGTTCTGCTGCGCTGTTCCGGGCCCGGCCCGGACCCCGTCACCACCGACGGGCCAGGTGACGAAACTGCGAGGCTACAGACGGTGAACGTGCTGGACATCCTGCTGCTGCTGGCTGCCGTGTGGTTCGCGGTCATCGGCTATCGCCAGGGCTTCGTCGTCGGCATCCTGTCGGTGATCGGTTTCCTCGGGGGCGGCCTCGTCGCCGTCTACCTGCTGCCGGTCATCTGGGACCGGGTGACCGAGGACGCCGAGGTCTCCACGGCGGTCGCCATCGGCGCGGTCGTCGTGGTGATCATCTGCGCCTCGATCGGCCAGGCCTTCACCACCCACCTGGGCAACAAACTCCGCCGGTACATCACCTGGTCGCCCGCGCGCGCCCTGGACGCCACCGGCGGCGCGCTGGTCAACGTGGTGGCCATGCTGCTGGTGGCCTGGATGATCGGCCTGCTGCTGGCGGGCACCTCGCTGCCGACCCTCGGCAAGGAGGTCCGCAACTCCTCGGTGCTGCTCGGCGTCGACCGGGTGATGCCGGACCAGGCGCCCACCTGGTTCCAGGACTTCTCCTCCGTCCTCGCGCAGAACGGTTTCCCGCAGGTCTTCAGCCCGTTCGCGAACGAGCCGATCACCGAGGTCAAGGCCCCGGACCCGGCCCTGGTGGGCAGCCCGGTGGCCGCCCGCGCCAAGAAGTCGATCGTCAAGGTCGTGGGGACGGCCCCGAGCTGCGGCAAGGTCCTCGAAGGGACCGGGTTCGTCTTCTCCGAGCGCCGGGTCATGACCAACGCGCACGTGGTCGGCGGCGTGGACGAGCCCACCGTCCAGATCGGCGGCGAGGGCCGGCTGTACGACGCGAAGGTCGTCCTCTACGACTGGCAGCGCGACATCGCGGTCCTGGACGTTCCCGACCTCAAGGTCAGGCCGCTGCAGTTCACCGGCCCGGACGACGACGCGGAGACCGGCGACAGCGCGATCGTCGCGGGCTTCCCCGAGAACGGCGCGTACGACGTGCGCTCGGCCCGCGTCCGTGCCCGCATCAACGCGGACGGCCCGGACATCTACCACCGGGGCACGGTGCGCCGCGATGTGTACTCGCTCTTCGCGACGGTGCGCCAGGGCAACTCGGGCGGACCGCTGCTCACTCCGGACGGAAAGGTGTACGGAGTGGTGTTCGCCAAGTCGCTCGACGACCCGGACACCGGCTACGCGCTGACGGCGGACGAGATCCGCGAGGACATCGAGATCGGCCGCACCGCCAACCAGCAGGTCGACAGCCAGGGCTGCGCCCTCTGAAGGTTGTTGCAGAACACCTTCGGGGCCCGCAGCCGGTCCGGACGGACCCCCGGGAAGCTCTTTGAGCCCCGGGGGTCCTTTGGTGAGGGTCAGTTACGGGGGTGTCGGAGCCGTGCCGAGACCCAGCGGGCCCGACGGCGGAGGATGCGGGAAATCCCGAGACGGGAACGGCGAAGGTCATGCACGTGGTGCACCCGGCCCCGAGGGCCGCTCCCCTCATGAGTGCTCACACCGGTCGAGACGGCGGAGCGGCGGTTGCGTGCTTCGTCGGTGAAGTCGTGCGTCCAGCCCATACCCCGACGTCTGCCCGTGACCCAAGGTCGGTAATCGTGTGCGAGTCAGCCAATTGGCCTATGCGGCAGGCAATTGGCTGTTCGTCGGACACCTGTGCCAGGGAGAGGCCGGCGGCTACCGGTCCGGCTCGGGGTCCTTGAGCCAGTTGATGAGTTCGGTGGAGAAGCCGATCGGATCCTCCTCGTGCGGGAAGTGCCCGACACCGTCGAAAAGTCGCCACCGGTAGGGCGCCTCGACGTACTGGCCGGACCCGGCCGAACTGCGGGTGCGGACCGCCGGATCGAGCGACCCGTGCAGGTGCAGCGTGGGCACCCGGACCGGGCGCTTCATCCGCCGGTTGAACTGGATCCCGTCGGGGCGCGCCATCGACCGCACCATCCAGCGGTACGGCTCGATCGAGCAGTGCGCGGTGGAGGGGATGCTCATGGCCCGCCGGTAGACGTCCAGGGTCTCCTCGTCGGGGAACTCCGGGGTGCGGGGGCCCGCCCAGTCCTGGATGAGGTCCCCCACCAGGGCGGCGTCGTCCGCGAGGAGCTGACGCTCTGGCAGCCATGGGCGCTGGAAGCCCCAGACGTACGAACCGGCCCGCGACTGGGCGAAGTCGGACAGCATCGAGGAGCGCCAGCGGCGCGGGTGCGGCATCGAGGAGACGACGAGCCGACGGACCAGCTTGGGCCGCATCACGGCGGCCGTCCAGGCGAGGTAGCCGCCGAGGTCGTGGCCGACCAGGGCCGCGTCGGGCTCACCGAGGGAGCGGATCACGCCGGTGACGTCGAGGGCCAGGTTGGCGGGGTCGTAACCACGCGGCGTACGGTCGCTTCCGCCCACCCCGCGCAGGTCCATCGCGACCGCCCGGAACCCGGCGTCGGCCAGCGCGGTCATCTGGTGGCGCCAGGTCCACCAGAACTGCGGGAAGCCGTGCAGCAGGAGCACGAGTGGCCCGTCGCCCAGCTCGGCGATGTGGAAGCGCGCACCGTTGGCCGCCACGTCGCGGTGGGTCCAGGGGCCGTCGATCCGCACCGGCCCGCCGGCCGCGGTCCGGCCCGGGGAGCCCGTGGCCGGGCCGGACGGGGAGGCCGGGCCCTCCGGGTCTCCGGGACCCGTCGGACCGAATGCGCTGGAATCGGGAACGGTCATGTGGACGAGCGTGCCACAGACCCGGCCTTGTCCCGACCGGAGCCGCCTTCGACGTCCTTCTTCGCCAGCGAGCTGCCGGAGACGGCGGAGCGCTCGATGATCGCGGCCGCCTCGACCGAGGGGCGCGGATGCGGCTTGGCCTTCTGCAGGACGGCGGCGGTCTGCTTGGCGGAGGCGATGGACTTCTCCGGCGGCTTGATCTTCTTGAACTTCCGCAGACCGATGAACGCGATCAGCGCGGCCAGGAGGATGAAGGCGCCGGCCACGATCAGGAAGGACCACGCCAGGCCCAGGCCCAGGTTGTGGATCCCGTAGGCAGCGGCGAAGCTCAGCATCGGCATCGTGAACAGCAGCAGCACGCCCGCGGCGATGAACGCGGCGCTGCCGATCGCCCCGCGCTTGACGTCCTGCCGCACCTCCGCCTTGGCGAGGGCGATCTCGTCGTGCACCAGCGCGGACATCTCGGCCGTCGCCGAGGCGACCAGCTGCCCGATGCTGCGGTCCGTGCTGCCCGCGTAGTTGCCGGGGTCGCTCATCCCTGACTCCCTCTCCGTCTTCGACACATCCGATGTCAGATCATGCCGGACTGTTCGGCTTGTCGCTCGCTGCCCCCGCCCGCTCTTCGGCGAGCCGGCGGTGTTCGGCCGCCTTGCGCTCAAGGATGGCGGCCATCCGCAGGTGATACTCCGGATCATCCTGCTCGTAGACATCCGGTACCCCGGATTCGTCCTCGTCCAGCTCCTCGGCCTCGTACAGCTCCTTGTACTTGCGCACGCGGAGCTTGAGGAGCACGCAGGCGATCAGGGCGGCGATCAGCGATCCGATCAGGACGGCGGCCTTGATCTCGTTGACCATCTCCGGGTCGCCCTCGAACGCCAGCTCGCCGATGAGGAGCGAGACCGTGAACCCGATGCCGGCGAGTGAGGCGAGGGCGAGGACGTCTGCCCAGGCCAGGTCCTTGTTCAGCTCCGCCTTGGTGAAGCGGGCGGCGAGATAGGTGCCACCGAAGATGCCGACGGTCTTGCCGACGACGAGGCCCAGGACCACACCGAGCGTCTCGGGCCGGGTGAAGACGCCCGCCAGAGCCTCGCCGTTCACCGAGACCCCGGCCGAGAACAGGGCGAACAGCGGGACGGCGATTCCGGCCGACAGCGGGCGGACCAAGTGTTCGATGTGCTCGCCGGGGGAGTGGTTCTCGCCCTCGCGGCGGCTGCAGCGCAGCATCAGGCCCATGGCGACACCGGCGATGGTGGCGTGGACGCCGCTGTTGTACATCAGGCCCCAGATGACCAGGGCGAGCGGGACGTAGACGTACCAGCCCCGGACCTCGAAGCGCAGGAGGAGGTGGAAGACGACGAGGCCGAGGACGGCCCCGCCGAGGGCCAGGAAGTTCAGGTCCGAGGTGAAGAACACCGCGATGATCATGATCGCGAAGAGGTCGTCGACGACGGCCAGGGTCAGCAGGAACGCGCGCAGCGCGGACGGCAGCGAGGTGCCGATGACCGCGAGGACGGCGAGCGCGAAGGCGATGTCGGTGGCTGTGGGGACCGCCCAGCCGTCCGTCGAGCCGCCGCCGATGACGGTGGTGAGGAAGTAGACGAGGGCGGGCACGGCCATACCGCACAGGGCCGCCACCACCGGGAGGGCCGCGGCCTTCGGATCGCGCAGTTCGCCCGCGACCAGTTCGCGCTTGAGCTCGACACCGGCGACGAAGAAGAAGACCGCGAGCAGTCCGTCCGCCGCCCAGTGCGCCACGGAGAGGTCCAGGCCGAGGGCGCCGGGACCGAAGTGGAAGCCGCTGACCTCCTTGTACGAGCCGCCGAAGGTGTTGGCCCAGACGAGTGCGGCGACCGCCGCCACGAGGAGCAGCACACCGCCGACGGTCTCGGTACGGAGGGCCTCCGCCACGTAGTTCCGCTCGGGGAGCGAGAGCCTGCCGAGCAGAGAACGCTGGGGCGGCGTGGGAGTGGGCGGAGTGGGCGGTGCCACGAGAGAAACCTCCGGGTCGGGGCGGTGTACGGGCATGACTGATCGCTTGCCGACCAGACTTCCCGGCGCCCCTGTAGAGATGTTCTCTGAAGTTGTCCGAATGTGTTGTTGTGGAGCGCCCACCCTACCTGGGGTGTGCGGAGCGCGATCGTACGAGGTGATCGTCGCACTGCACGCGCGATGGGCACCCGACGCGTCGCCGGGTGCCCATCGGAGCCGTACGCCTGAAGGGTCTGCTGTGGTCAGTCCTCGTCGGACGAGGAGGACGGCAGCTGGGTGGTGATCAGGTCCATCACCGAGGAGTCGGTCAGCGTCGTGACGTCGCCCAGTTCTCGGTTCTCGGCGACATCGCGCAGAAGCCGGCGCATGATCTTGCCGGACCGGGTCTTCGGCAGCTCGGCGACCGGCAGCACCCGCTTGGGCTTGGCGATCGGGCCGAGCGTCGCCCCGACATGGTTGCGCAGGTCCGCGACCAGCTCGTCGGAGGCGGTCGCCGTACCGCGCAGGATCACGAACGCCACGATGGCCTGGCCGGTCGTCTCGTCGGCCGCGCCGACCACGGCGGCCTCGGCGACCGACGGGTGGGAGACGAGGGCGGACTCGACCTCGGTGGTCGAGATGTTGTGCCCGGAGACGAGCATGACGTCGTCGACCCGGCCGAGCAGCCAGACGTCGCCGTCCTCGTCCTTCTTCGCCCCGTCGCCCGCGAAGTACTTGCCCTCGAAGCGCGACCAGTAGGTGTCGATGAAGCGCTGGTCGTCGCCCCAGATGGTGCGGAGCATCGAGGGCCACGGCTCGGTGAGGACGAGGTAGCCGCCCCCGCCGTTCGGTACCTCGTTGGCCTCGTCGTCCACGACGGTGGCGGAGATGCCCGGCAGCGCGCGCTGGGCGCTTCCCGGTTTCGTCTCGGTCACACCGGGCAGCGGCGAGATCATCATCGCGCCGGTCTCGGTCTGCCACCAGGTGTCCACGATGGGGCACTTGTCGGCGCCGATGTTCTTCCGGTACCACATCCACGCCTCGGGGTTGATCGGCTCACCGACCGAACCGAGGACGCGGAGCGAGGACAGGTCGAACTTCGCGGGGATGTCGTCGCCCCACTTCATGAACGTACGGATCGCCGTCGGGGCGGTGTAGAGGATCGTGACGCCGTACTTCTGCACGATCTCCCAGAACCGGCCCTGGTGCGGGGTGTCCGGGGTGCCCTCGTACATGACCTGGGTCGCGCCGTTGGCCAGCGGCCCGTAGACGATGTACGAGTGGCCGGTCACCCAGCCGATGTCGGCGGTGCACCAGTAGACGTCGGACTCCGGCTTGAGGTCGAAGACGGCGTGGTGCGTGTACGAGGCCTGGGTGAGGTAGCCGCCGGAGGTGTGCAGGATGCCCTTCGGCTTACCCGTGGTGCCCGAGGTGTAGAGGATGAAGAGCGGCTGCTCCGCGTCGAAGGCCTCGGGGGTGTGCTCGGCGGACTGCCGGGCGGTGATCTCGTGCCACCAGACGTCGCGGCCCTCGGTCCAGGCGGTGTCCTGGCCGGTGCGGCGGACGACGAGCACGTGCTCGACGGTGTCGAACCGGGAGACGGCGTCGTCGACGGCGGGCTTCAGCGCGGAGGGCTTGCCGCGGCGGTAGCCGCCGTCGGCCGTGATGACGACCTTGGCGTCCGCGTCCTTGATACGGGCGGCGATGGCGTCGGCCGAGAAGCCGCCGAAGACCACGGAGTGCGCGGCGCCGATGCGGGCACAGGCCAGCATCGCGACGGCGGCCTCGGGGATCATCGGCAGATAGACGGCGACCCGGTCGCCCTTGCCGACACCCAGCTCGGTGAGCGCGTTGGCGGCCCGGGATACCTCGTCCTTCAGCTCCGCGTAGGTGATGGCCCGGCTGTCGCCCGGCTCGCCCTCGAAGTGGATGGCGACCCGGTCGCCGTTGCCGGCCTCGACGTGGCGGTCCACGCAGTTGTACGCGACGTTCAGCTTGCCGTCCGCGAACCACTTGGCGAAGGGCGGGTTGCTCCAGTCGAGGGTCTCGGTCGGCTCGGTGGCCCACGTCAGGCGGCGGGCCTGCTCGGCCCAGAAGCCCAGCCGGTCCGCCGCGGCCTGCTCGTACGCCTCTGCGGTGACGTTGGCGTTGGCGGCCAGCTCGGCAGGCGGAGCGAACTTCCGCTCTTCCCGAAGCAGGTTGGCCAGGCTCTCGTTGCTCACGACTTCTCCCAGTCCCAGGGTGTCCGTTGTGTCCCGGGGCATAGCTCATCAGGCGCGAGGCCGGGTGACAAGAGCCTGCCGGGAATTGGTTTAGACCTGTGTTCTCGTGTATGGGGCCATGATCCCGCTCCGCGTTCGAGAGCCGCCGAACGACGCGTGGCGTGCGACATTTCCGGCCATCCGAACGGGGTCATCTGATGGCACGGGCCTTGGGTCCGTCCGGTTCAGGCGGGGCGGCGTTCGGGCTATTTGGTAACTCCTATCGGTGAATAAGAATCTTTTCATTCGGTATGTCGCTCTTGTCGGTGTGGGGCTGCGTGCGATTTTGGCCGCGCCGTCGTCGGAATTTCGCCACGCTTCGACGCACTTCGACGCACTTCAGCTCACTTTGAAGCGTTTCGACGGCGCGTTTCGACGGCGCACTCCGACGCAAACGACCTGCAAGGAAGAGGGTGGGCGGATGATGGCCGCCACGAAGAGGATCGCCATGGGCGTCATGTCCACGGCCCTGGTCGCCGTTCTCGCGGGCTGTTCCGGCTCTGTAACCGGTACTGGCGCCGGGGCCGGAGGGTCGGCGTCCGGAGGTGCGGAGGCCGACGCGGAGAAGGGGGCCCACGGCGCCAAGGAGAATCCGCCGGCCAACGCCCCGAAGAACGCGGTCAAGCTCATCGGGGACGGGTCCACCGCCTTCACCGGGGTCCAGCCGAACATGCCGGCCGTCGAGCGCCTCGCTCCCGGCGAGAAGCCTCCCCAGTTCGTGGTGTTCTCCTGGGACGGTGCCGGGGAGGACAGCCAGAAGCTCTTCTCGCACTTCCGCGGTGTGGCCAAGAAGTACAACGCGAGGATGACGTACTTCCTGAGCGGTGTGTACCTGCTGCCGGAGGAGAAGAAGGACCTCTACAACCCGCCCCAGCACGCGCCGGGCCGCTCCGACATCGGCTTCAACGACACCGAGGGGATCCGCGACACCCTGGCCGAGGTCCGTGCCGCCTGGAAGGACGGCAACGAGATCGGTACCCACTTCAACGGCCACTTCTGCGGCGCGGACGGCGGCGTCGGGACCTGGTCCGTCGATGAGTGGAAGAGCGAAATCAGCCAGGCGAAAGCTTTCGTCAAGGGTTGGAAGACCAACGCCCCGGAGCTGAAGGGCGAGGCCCCGCTCCCCTTCGACTACGACAAGGAACTGATCGGCGCGCGCACCCCCTGCCTCGAAGGCAAGGAGAACATGGTCGCCGCCGCCCGGAACATGGGCTTCCGATACGACTCCAGCGGCGTCGGCAACCAGGTCTGGCCCCAGAAGAAGGGCGGGGTCTGGGACATTCCGCTCCAGCTCGTCCCGATGCCCGGCCGCGCCTTCGAGACCCTCTCGATGGACTACAACTTCATGGTCAACCAGTCCGGGACGACCACCCAGGGGGACCCGTCCCAGCACGAGTACTGGGGGAACCAGATGCGGGACGGGCTGCTCCAGGCCTTCGACCGCTCGTACATGGGCAACCGGGCGCCTCTGATCATCGGCAACCACTTCGAGTCCTGGAACGGCGGCACCTATATGCGTGCCATCGAGGAGACCATCGCGAACGTGTGCACCAAGGAAGGTGTGCGCTGCGTGTCCTTCCGGCAGCTCGTCGACTGGCTGGACGCCCAGGACCCGAAGACGCTGGCCAAGCTCACGACGCTCGGCGTCGGCGAGGCCCCCAAGGCGGGCTGGTCGTCCTACCTCGGCGACAAGCCGGGCGCCGCGCAGCCCGCAGAGAAGTCCGCAGAGAAGTCCGCGGAGAAGCCTGCGGAGAAGTCCGCGGAGAAGCCTGCCGAGTAGCCTGCGGGCACCGACGCGGGTGAGCCTCCAGCCGGGGCGACTGCTTGACCTCGGCTTTCCGCGGCCGTCCCGTCGCATCACCGCATCACCGCATCGCCGCGTCACCGCGTCACCGCGTCGTTCGCCGGCCACCCCGGGGGGGCCGGCGAACGACGTCCGGGGGCCGGTGATCCCGCCCCGGCTCCCGTCCGTACCGCTTCAGGCGGTTGCCACGACGCCCGCCCCGCTGTACCGCTTCAGGCGGGTGCTGCGATGCCCGCCCCGGCGTGCCGTTCGTCGAGCACGAAGGCCGGGTCGACCTGGGCGGCCAGGTCGGCGCCGGTCTTCTCGTTGCCCCAGCTCTCCGCGTTCTTCAGGTGGAAGTGCACCATCTGGCGCGTGTAGCGCTCCCAGTCGCGGAGCCCGTAGGAGTCCTCGGCGGTGTCCTGGAGCGTCTGCAGGGCCATCCGGTTGTCGGCCTCCAGCAGCTCGAACCTGGACGGCCGCCCCTTCTCCATCGCCCGGACCCAGTCGGAGTGACCGACCCCGATCAGCAGGTCGTCGCCGACCTCCGCGCGCAGGAACTCCAGGTCGTCCTGGTTCTGCACCTTGTTCCCGACGACCTTCAGGGCGACGCCGAAGTCGCGCGCGTACTCCTTGTACTGGCGGTACACCGACACCCCCTTACGGGTCGGCTCCGCGACCAGGAACGTCATGTCGAACCGGGTGAACATGCCCGAGGCGAACGAGTCCGAGCCCGCCGTCATGTCGACCACGACGTACTCGTCGGGGCCGTCGACCAGGTGGTTGAGGCAGAGCTCCACCGCCCCCACCTTGGAGTGGTAGCAGGCGACGCCGAGATCGGACTCCGTGAAGGGGCCCGTCGCCATCAGCCGGATGTCCCCGTCGTCGAGCCGCACCGTACGCGCACAGGCGTCGAAGATCGGGTTGTCCTCGCGGACCCGGAGCAGCCGGGAACCCTCGCCGGGCGGAGTCGTCTTGATCATCGTTTCGGCGGAAGCGATACGGGGGTTGGTGCCCCGCAGATAGTCCTTGATGAGGGGGAGGTGAGCGCCCATGGCGGGCAGCACGGCGGCCTCCGCGTCATCCAGACCGAGGGCTGCCCCCAGGTGCTGGTTGATATCGGCGTCCACGGCGATGACGTGGGCTTCGTTGGCGGCGAGGTGGCGGATGAAGAGCGAGGACAGCGTGGTCTTGCCGCTGCCGCCCTTCCCGACGAAAGCGATCTTCATGTTCACCTAGGGTAGTGGGTCGATTGCTTTGCGCTGTCATCGTTCGTGAAGATGGCCACTTGAGGGTGGTCCGGGAGAGGCGGGCGCGTAGCCTCGCTACTTATGAGTACGACTGCCTCAGACCCGCTTGCCGCGCTCGGTTCCCTGCCCGGCGTGCCCGAAGCCGTGGACTCCGTGCGCAAGGCCGTCGACCGGGTCTACGGTCACCGCGTCATGCGGCGCCGCAGCAATGAGGTCACGGCCGAAGCCGCACTGCGGGGCTCTCGTGGTTCGGCCGCGCTGGCCGGTGCCGACTGGAACCTCGAAGAGGTCCGTCGGCGCACCGACTTCAGCGGAGAGGACGAGGCGCGCACCGTCGGTGCGGCGCTACGGCTCACCGCGGAAGCGGGGCAACTCCTTTCCATCTGGCGCCAGTCGCCGCTGCGGGTGCTGGCCCGGTTGCATCTGGTGGCAGCCGGCGGGGCGACCCCCGACGACGCGGTGGGGCGCCCCCGGCTGGCGGGCGAGGCCGTCGACGAGCCGCTGATCGAGGCGCCGGTTCCCGGGGCCGAGGAAGTCGCCGGACGACTCGAAGGGCTCTCGCGGCTGATCATCGCGGGCGGTAGTGCCCCCGCCCTGGTCACGGCGGCCGTGGTGCACGGTGAACTGCTGGCGCTGCGCCCGTTCGGCTCGCACAACGGCCTGGTGGCCCGGACGGCCGAGCGCATCGTGCTGATCGGCAGCGGGCTGGACCCGAAGTCGATCTGCCCGGCCGAGGTGGGGCACGCGGAACAGGGCCGGGCGGCCTATGTAGCGGCGTTCGAGGGCTACACGGCCGGAACCCCCGAGGGCATGGCCGCCTGGATCACCCATTGCGGGCGCTCGATCGAGCTGGGCGTACGCGAGTCGACCGCGGTGTGCGAGGCACTCCAGCGGGGCGCCGCCTGAGGTTCCGGCGACAGCCCGGTGGGAGGAGGCGTCCCGGGTCGAGGGTGATGGCTCGGTCGTGGATGGTGGTCCGGTGCGGGGGAGGTCCCTCGGGCCTGGAGTGATGGTGCGGCCCGGGACGGTGGCCGGATGCGAGGGCGGCAGACCAGCCCGACGGGGGGATGGTGCGGGGGCGGCCTGGAAGCGATGGCCCGGTGCAAAGGGTTGCGGCGGTACCGGAGTGCGGTACCGCCGCTGGCACGTCGGCCCAGTTACCAAGCGTCCTCGTAAATTGCCCATCAGGTCGGGTGCTTTGCCCGTCACCTGGTGCGGCTGGCCCGTATTCGACGGGTCGACGTCGCGTGGGTGCTCGGCTTTCGTGCGCGGTCCGTGGGGCCGTCCTGCGTACAACAGGTCATCCTCGCGGATGTCCTTGGTCTCGCGGGCCGTTATGTCCTTTGTACTCCAGGACCAGAGGAACGGAAACCCCTGGACCCGCTTCTTTACTTTTGGGTTCAATCAAGGGCGAATCGGGCGGGTGTTTCCGGCTGGGGCATGCTTCACCCGGGCAGGGCGGCGCCGGTGGTGCGGCGGCGGCTGGCGTACCAGACCAGCCCGGCGGTGACGGCCGCCGCGCCGACTGCGGCCGCCGCCACGAGGGCGGGGCGCGGCGGCATCGAGAAGGCGGGCAGGCGCTGCTTGAGTCGGACCGGGCGGTTGAAGACGAGAATCGGCCACTCGCGAAGGGTCGCTTCGCGGCGCAGCGCGCGGTCGGGGTTGACCGCGTGCGGGTGGCCGACCGACTCCAGCATGGGTACGTCGGTCGCCGAGTCGCTGTAGGCGTAGCAGCGCGAAAGGTCGTACCCCTCCGAGACTGCGAGCGCCCTCACGGCTTCGGCCTTGGTGGGGCCGTAGGCGTAGTACTCGATCTCTCCCGTGAAGCAGCCGTCGTCGCCGACGACCATGCGCGTTGCGACGACCCGGTCGGCACCGAGCAGTTCGCCGATGGGTTCGACGACTTCGGCACCGGAGGTCGAGACGATGACCACGTCGCGTCCTGCCGTGTGGTGTTCCTCGATGAGGGTGGCGGCCTCGTCGTAGATGATCGGGTCGATCAGGTCGTGCAGGGTCTCGGCGACGATCTCCTTGACCTGCTGGACGTTCCACCCCTTGCAGAGGGCGGAGAGGTATTCGCGCATCCGCTCCATCTGGTCGTGATCGGCGCCCCCGGCGAGGAACACGAACTGTGTGTACGCGGTGCGCAGTACGGCGCGGCGGTTGATCAGTCCGCCTTGGTAGAAGGACTTGCTGAAGGTCAGCGTCGAAGACTTCGCAATGACCGTCTTGTCCAGGTCAAAGAAGGCTGCTGTGCGCGGCGAGAAGCAGTTTTCCACAACGCTGAGCATAGGGGCCCACCATTCGGCGTAAACTCCGGCGCGTGGGTTTGCCTGAGAAGGGCCTCGGGTACACCATGGAAGTCACGGATCGTTCGCGACCGTGCTAACCCGGTCCGACTCCTCCCCCCCCGAGTCGGCCGTGGGGACGACCCCCGCTCTCCCCCCCGGCGGGGGTCGTCGCATGTCCGGACGCGTTTTAGGGGTGGAAGCCACCTTATGTCTCCCATCTGGCCGTCGTCGGCCTGATCGTGTGAGCCGGCCTTCTTGCGACTCGTCTCGTCACAGTGTGTAGCCAAGGGGCTGCACTCCGGAAGTCGCTGGTATGGGTGACGAAGTTATTCACAACCCGGGGGTTGTCCACAGTTTTTCGTCAAGATCCACATGTTTTTCCGTGGTGCTGCACGTTGATTCCACCCGCGAAGTCCGCGGGTGCCGGAATCGCGCATCTCGGAACGCCCGAGAACACCGCGAACCGCACTGAAGGGGCAGTGAGAAGGGGGCGGAGATCGTGGCTGGATCCCTCGCAGGAGAAGAGGCGGCGGTCGTCGGCGGGCGGCGCGGAGGCCCGCTGATCGTGACGGAGGACGTGGAGCTGCTCGACGACCTGCTGCGGCTGTGCGCGGCGGCCGGCGCCGAGCCGGAGGTCCATCACGGGCCGCCCGGGCGTCGGGGCAGCTGGGAGCGGGCTCCGATGGTGCTGGTGGGCGACGACGCCGCCGCGCGATGCCGGGGCGCCGAACGGAGGAAGGGGGTGATGCTGGTCGGCCGGGACCAGGACGACCCGGACGTATGGCGGCGGGCGGTGGAGATCGGAGCCGAGTACGTGCTGCGGCTGCCCGACTCCGAGGGCTGGCTCGTCGACCAGATCGCCAACGCCGCCGAGGGCGTGGGACGGCCCGCGCTCACGGTCGGCGTGCTGGGCGGCCGGGGCGGCTCCGGCGCATCGACGCTGGCCTGTGCCCTTGCCGTAAGTGCGGCGAGGTCCGGCCGGCGGACGATGCTGATCGACGCCGACCCGCTGGGAGGCGGCATCGACGTCCTGCTCGGCGGCGAACGGGCCGAGGGCCTGCGGTGGCCGGATTTCGCGCAGTCGAAGGGGCGGCTCGGGGGCGGAGCCCTGGAGGACTCGCTGCCCGCGCTCCACGGGCTGCGGGTGCTGAGCTGGGGACGCGACGACGAGGTGGTGATCCCGCCGCAGGCGATGCGGGCGGTGCTCGCTGCCGCGCGCCGGCTCGGTGGAGTGGTGGTCGTGGACCTTCCGCGCCGGGTCGACGAAGGAGTCGCCGAAGCCCTGGCCCAACTCGATCTCGGGCTGCTCGTGGTGCCGGGCGAACTGCGCGCGGTGGCGGCGGCCAAGCGCGTCGCGTCCACGGCGGGAATGGTGCTGGACGACCTGCGCGTGGTGCCCCGGGGCCCGTATGCGTCAGGGCTGGACGGGCGCTGGGTCGCCCGGGCCATCGGCCTTCCGCTCGTGGGCGAACTTCCCTGGGAATCAGGCCTTCTGGACTCCCAGGACGACGGCACCCCGCCCGGCGGCAACGCCCGGAGCTCGTTGGCCCGGTTCTGCGCGGCCTTCTGGGACCAGGCGGCGGCTGCCGGGGACACGAGCCCCGTGACCGGCCCGCCCGGGGGAGGAACGGCATGACGGACGAACTGCTCGACGCCGTGCGTCAGCGGCTGGCACGCAGCGGTGCCGCTCCCACACCGGCCGGAGTGGCCGCCGCCCTGCGGGCCCAGGGGCGCCTGCTGGGCGATGCCGAGGTGCTCGGAGCAGCAGCGGAGTTGCGCGGTGAACTCGTCGGCACGGGCGTGCTGGAGCCGTTGCTCGCGGATCCGGAGGTGACCGATGTGCTGGTGTCCGCACCGGACCGGGTGTGGGTGGACCGGGGCGGCGGGCTCCAACTGACGGGCGTCACCTTCCCGGACGCGGCGGCTGTCCGCAGGCTTGCCCAGCGTCTCGCGGCGGTGGCCGGCAGGCGGCTGGACGACGCACGGCCCTGGGTGGACGCACGACTGCCCGACGGCACACGGATGCACGCGGTACTGCCCCCGGTGGCCGTCGCCTCGACCTGCCTCTCCTTGCGCGTGGTACGGCCGCGGGCCTTCTCGCTCGCGGAGTTGGTGGACGCGGGCACGGTGCCGCCGGGCGGCGACCGGATCCTGAGGGCTCTCGTGGAAGCCCGGATCTCCTATGTGATCAGCGGGGGCACCGGAGCGGGCAAGACGACGCTTCTCTCCAGCCTGCTGGGCGCGGTCGGAGCGAACGAGCGGATCGTGCTCGCCGAGGACTCCGCCGAGCTCCGACCGGACCATCCGCATGTGGTCCGCCTGGAGTCCCGCCCGGCCAATCAGGAGGGCGCGGGCCGCGTGACCTTGCGCGATCTGGTGCGGCAGGCGCTGCGCATGCGGCCCGACCGGCTGGTGGTCGGCGAGGTTCGAGGCGCCGAGGTCACCCAACTACTGGCCGCCTTGAACACCGGACACGAGGGAGGCTGCGGCACCGTTCACGCGAACGCCGCCGAGCATGTCCCCGCCCGACTGGAGGCCCTGGGCACCGCGGCCGGCCTCGACCGGGTCGCCCTGCACAGCCAGTTGGCGGCCGCGCTCTCTGTGGTCGTCCATCTCGTACGGGATCGCGCGGGGCGACGGCGGGTCGCCGAGGTGCACGTCCTGGAGCGGGATGCCGCGGGGCTCGTCTTCACGGTCCCGGCCCTGAGCTGGGGTGCCGGTGGATTTGTTCCGGAGCGGGGCTGGGAACGGCTGCGGTCGCTGATCGGCGGTGCGCTGTGACGGCGATGGCGACGGTTACCGCGACGACAGCGGCGGCGACTGCGACGACAGCGGTGACCTCGGCGTACGCGGCCCACGCGGTGGCTCTCTGCGCGGGATCGGCGGTGTGGCTCGCGATGATGCGGGACCCGGGCGTGCGGCGGGCGCGGGTGCTGTTCGTGGACGCTCCACCCGAGCCGCGTCGGCCGTGGGGCTGGTGGTCACGTCTGATCGAGGCCTGGGGGCGCGTGACAGAGACGGCCCGGGTGCGTCGGGAGTGGTGGTGCGTCCCGGGCGCGGTCCTGCTCGCGCTGCTGGGGAGTTCGGTGCTGCCGCTGGTCGCGGGAGTCGTTGCGGTCCCGTTGGTTCGCCGATGGCTGCGGAGGCGGACCGGAGCGCGGGAGGCGGAGAGAGGCGCGATCGCGGTCGAGGCACTGTGCGCAGCCGTGGTCGGGGAGTTACGGGCCGGACGTGAACCGGGACAGGCGTTGTCGGCCGCGCTGCGAGAAGGCCTCGCGGAGGACGGACCTGCGGCGCCGACCGCCTCCGGCAGCAGGCTGGGAGAAGCGGAGGCCGCGGTGCTGGCGGCGGCACGGTTCGGCGGCGATGTGCCGGCCGCGTTGCGGCAGGCGGCGGAGGGCCCGGGGATGGGCGGCCTGTCCGGGATGGCCGCGTGCTGGCGGGTGGCCGTGGACGGCGGGGCGGGCCTGGCGGCCGGGCTGGAGCGCCTGGAGGCCGCGCTGCGGGAGGACCGGCGGAGACGTGAGGAGTTGCGCGCCCAGTTGGCCGGGGCGTGGTCGACGGTCGTGGTCCTGGCGCTGCTCCCCGTCGCGGGTCTGGGGCTGGGCGCGGCCCTCGGCGCGGAGCCCTTGCGCGTACTGCTGCACACCCCGGGCGGTCTGGCCTGTCTGGCGGTGGGCTCGTTCCTGGAGGCGGCCGGGCTGTGCTGGGCCCGCCGAATCGTGCGGGGAGGGGAGGCGGTGTGAACGTGGTGGGCGGAGAAGTTCTCCACAGCCTGGGGATGTCGGCGGCGGTGCTGGGGGCGGCGGTGCAGGTGGCAGCCGTGATCGCTGCCCGATGTCGGAAGCGAGCGGTTCGCGGGCGAGGTGCGCAGCTCATGGGGGCGGACGCGGCCCCACGGTCCGGCAGGCGGGGCCGACTGGTCGAGCGGCTCCGGTCGAGCGGTGATCGGAGCCGTTCCGAGGCCGTGCGGCGGTGGGCGGCTCCGGGCGGGGCCTGGCTGACCGGATGGATCCTGGTCGGCGGCCTGCTGGGCTGCGCGGTCGGGGCAGCCGCGGCGTACGGGGCGTGGCTTTGGCAGCGAACCCGGCCCCGTGGGCGTCCCGGTCACAGCCCTTCGGAGCGTGCCGTGATCGCCGGGCAACTCCCTCTGGCCGCGGATCTGCTGGCCGCCTGTGTCGCGGTCGGGGCCGGCCCCCGGGAGGCGGCCGAGGAGGTGGGCCGATCCATCGGTGGCCCGGTCGGGGACCGGCTCGCCCGAACCGCCGTCGAGATCCGCCTCGGCGGCGAACCTGCCGATTCGTGGGGCCGGTTCGGGGAGATACCGGGCGCAGGCCCGCTGGCCCGCTGTCTGTACCGGGCAGGTTCGACGGGAGCCCCGGCGGCGGATCCCATTGCCAGGCTTGCCGCATCGATACGCGCCGAGCGAGCCGCCGGCGCGGTGGCGCGGGCGCAACGGGCCGGAGTGTTGATCACCGCGCCGGTCGGCCTCTGCTTCCTCCCCGCCTTCCTGGCGGTCGGGGTGGCGCCGGTGATCATCGGCCTGGCCGGCGACCTGCTCACGGCCGGCGGACCGGGCCGGTGAGGCCGTGCACGGTCCGTGGCCGACGGTTGCCGACGGCTGTCGGCAGATGCCGACGAATGCCGACCGGTCGTTCTGCCGGTCATTCAATTTCGCTGTCAGTCAAGGGTGTTCCGTTCGGGCGCCCGCTCGTCATCGATGTTCATCGGGGGATGAAATGGAAACGAAGTTCTGGGACCGGGCCGCCGGCGCTCTGCGCGGGGGACGGCTGTTCACGGGGGCGCCGGCTCGGCGGGCGAAGTGGTCCGCGTGGTGGGCGGGTCGGCTCGGCCGGTCCGATCGGGGGATGACCACCTCCGAGTACGCGGTGGGAACGATCGCGGCGTGTGCCTTCGCGGCGGTGCTCTACAAGGTGGTGAACAGCGGGCCGGTGCTGTCGGCGCTGCAGTCACTGGTCGAGGACGCGCTCGATGCGAAGTTCTGAGATCAGGTCGGGGCCCGGCCTGGTGACCCGGTTCGGGGCGCGGGGCGGGTGCCTTTCCCGGTGCCTCGACCGGTGTCTCTGTCGGTGCCTCGACCGGGGCCGCGTGCGGCGGTTGCGCCGGGGCCTGGACACGGGCGGAGACGGGGGCGGTGGCCGGGTCGGCGATCGGGGCGCGGTGACCGCGGAAGCGGCTGTGGCGATCCCGGTGCTGGTGGCGTTCGTCTTGGCCCTGCTCTGGGCGTTGATGGCCGCGGCGGACCAGATCCGGTGCGTGGACGCGGCGCGGGTGGGGGCTCGGGCCGCGGCCCGTACGGAGCCGGAGGCGGCGGTGGTCGACGCCGCGCGTGACGCGGCGCCGCAGGGGGCCCGGGTCGAGATGGGCCGGGAGGGAGACATGTGGCGCGTCCGGGTGGAGGCGCCGACCCGGGGGCCGGGTGTGCTGGCCCTGACGTTGAGCGCCGAGGCGGCTGCCTTGGCGGAGGACACGGTGGGAGGTGTCGAGCCATGAGGGCGGGGAGGGCCCGGGGCTGGGGATGGGGCGTGCTGAGCCGGGGCCGGAGCTGGGGGTCGGGGGGTGGCGCTGACCGCGGCGTGGCGACCGTGTGGGCGGCTGTCACCGTGGCCGTCCTGTGCACAGTGTTCGCCGTGGTGCTCGCGCTGGGACAGGCCGTGGCTTCCCGCCACCGCGCGGGCGGGGCCGCGGACCTGGCGGCTCTCGCGGCTGCGGACCGGGCGTTGGAGGGGGCGGGGGCCGCGTGCGAGGCGGCTCGGAGAGTGGCCCTGGCGCAGGACGCCGTGGTCGTTCGCTGCGCGGTGGAGGGGGAGGTCGCCGATGTGACCGTCCGCTCGGGATTCGGGCCCTACCTGCCCACCGTCCGGGCCCGGGCCGGCCCTCCGGCCGGTCCATCGGGCAGGGCTCCGACCGATGCCCCGGCCCGGTCTCCGGCAGATCCCTCCGGCGATGCTCCGGCAGAGCTCCCCGGCGATGTTCCGGCAGAACCGCGTGGCGGGCATCGGGCTGATCCCTTGGCCGGGGTTCCGAGCGATGACCCGGTCCGGTCTCCGGCAGGTTCCCCGGTCGGGGCCGCGGGTGAGCCGCGTGCAGGGCCCTGACGTTCTGGCAGCGGCGGTCGGGGTGTCCGTCGGGTTCCGCCTCGTCGGTTCAGTCCTCCGGAGTGGCCGGTTCCTCCGGTTCCGCGGGGGCGGCTTCGAGGAGTTCGGTGAGCAGCCGTACGGCTCCGCGCTTGTGCAGGGGCTCGTTGCCGTTGCCGCACTTGGGGGACTGGATGCAGGAGGGGCAGCCCGCCTCGCACTCGCAGGAGGCGATGGCCTCCCGGGTCGCCGTCAGCCAGGCACGGGCGGTGCGGAAGGCCCGCTCGGCGAATCCGGCTCCGCCGGGGTGACCGTCGTACACGAAGACCGTCGGCAGGAGGGTGTCCGGGTGCAGCGGTACGGAGACGCCGCCGATGTCCCAGCGGTCGCAGGTGGCGAAGAGGGGAAGGAGCCCGATCGAGGCGTGTTCGGCGGCGTGCAGGGCGCCGCCGAGGATTTCCGGGTTGATGCGGGCGGCGTCGAGTTGGTCCTCGGTGACCGTCCACCAGACGGCGCGGGTGCGCAGCGTGCGGGGCGGCAGGTCGAGCTTGGTCTCGCCCAGGACCTCCCCGGTGATCAGTTTGCGGCGGAGGAAGGAGACGACCTGATTGGTGACCTCGACGGAGCCGTAGCAGAGCCGCCCCTGGCCCCAGGGGATCTCGGTGTCGGTCTCCAGGACCGTGATGGCGGTGGTGTCGCGGGCGACCGTCGAATACGGCGGTTCGGCCTGCTCGACGAGGGCCACGGAGTCCTCCAGGTCCAGTTTCCGGACCAGATGGGTCCGGCCCTGGTGGAGGTGGACGGCTCCCTCGTGGACGGCCGTGTGCGCGGCGGCCGCGTCGACGGTGCCCAGCAGCCGGCCGGTGCCCTCCTCGACGATCTGGACGGGGCGACCGCCTCCGCCTCGGATGTCGGCGAGGTCGGCGGCCCGTTCGCGGCGGGTCCAGTGCCAGCCCGATGCCCGTCTGCGCAGCAGTTTCGCCGCCTCCAGTTGCGGCAGCAGTTCGGGCACGGCGGGGCCGAAGAGGGCGATGTCCGCTTCGGTGAGGGGGAGTTCGGCGGCTGCGGCGCAGAGGTGGGGGGCCAGGACGTAGGGGTTGTCCGGGTCCAGCACCGTCGACTCGACGGGCTGCCGGAACAGCGCCTCCGGGTGGTGCACCAGGTAGGTGTCCAGCGGGTCGTCCCGGGCCACGAGGACGGCCAGGGCGCCCTGCCCCGAGCGGCCGGCGCGGCCCGCCTGCTGCCAGAGGGAGGCCCGCGTGCCCGGGTAACCGCAGATGACCACCGAGTCGAGGCCGGAGACGTCGATGCCGAGTTCCAGGGCGGTGGTGGCCGCCAGACCGAGCAGTTCGCCGGAGTGCAGCGCCCGCTCCAGGGCCCGGCGTTCCTCGGGAAGGTAGCCCCCGCGATAGGCGGCGACCCGCTGCGGCAGTGAGCGGTCGACCTCCGCGAGGCGTTCCTTGGCGATCACCGAGATCAGTTCCGCGCCGCGCCGGGAGCGTACGAAGGCGACCGAGCGGACGCCCTGGAGGGTCAGGTCGGTGAGCAGGTCGGCTGTCTCGGCCGTCGCGGTACGGCGTACGGGGGCGCCCTTCTCGCCGTGCAGGTCGGTCAGCGGGGGCTCCCACAGGGCGAAGACCAGCTCGCCGCGCGGGGAGGCGTCGTCGGACACCTCGACGACCGGCAGGCCCGTCAGGCGTCCGGCTGCGACCGCGGGGTCCGCCGCCGTGGCCGAGGCGAGCAGGAACACCGGATCGGCCCCGTAACGGGCACACAGGCGGCGCAGACGGCGCAGGACCTGGGCGACATGGGAGCCGAAGACGCCCCGGTAGGTGTGGCACTCGTCGATCACGACGAACCGCAGGGCGCGCAGGAACGAGGACCAGCGGGGGTGGGAGGGCAGGATGCCGCGGTGCAGCATGTCGGGGTTGGTCAGGACGTAGTTGGCGTACTGCCGTACCCACTCGCGTTCCTCGACCGGGGTGTCGCCGTCGTAGACCGCGGGCCTGACGGCGTTGCCGAGCGGGGCGGCGAGCGCCTTCACGGAGCGACGCTGGTCGGCTGCCAGAGCCTTGGTGGGGGCGAGGTACAGGGCGGTGGTCCCGCGGCCGTTGGGGGCCTCGGAACCGTCCAGGAGGGTGCTGAGGACCGGCGCGAGGTACGCGAGGGACTTCCCGGAGGCCGTGCCGGTGGCGATCACGACCGATTCGCCGTCCAGAGCGTGCTCGGCCGCGGCCGCCTGATGTGCCCACGGATGGCCGATCCCGGCCCCTTCGATCGCCGAGATCACTTCTGGCCGCACACGATCCGGCCAGATGGCATGGGTTCCCGATCTCGGGGGCAGGTGCTCCGTATGAGTGATGCGCGCGGCCCGGCCCGCCCCTGCGGCGAGCCGGTCGAGGATCATGGCGGGAGAGGGGCGCGAGCCCCTGCTCTCGGCTGGTCGTCCGGGACGGTGATTCTTGGCCATCGGCACCGAGTGTGTCACTGGCGTGACGGACAATGGTCCCAAGGCGTCGTGCATGCCTGCTGGTAAGTGATTGAATGCCATCGCGGCTGGCGATCCGTCCCCTGGCCTCCGTCGGGGAGACCGAGGGGCGACCGCTCGATAGCAAGGTGCTGGAGGATCCGTGGACCTGTCCCTGTCGACTCGCAACGTTTCCGGGCCTGGTGGCGACCGTACGGTCGTCGAGGTCGGTGGCGAGATTGATGTGTATACCGCGCCCAAGCTGCGCGAGCAGTTGGTCGAGTTGGTGAATGACGGCAGCTACCACTTGGTTGTCGACATGGAAGGCGTCGACTTCCTCGACTCCACCGGCCTCGGCGTGCTCGTGGGCGGCCTGAAGCGTGTCCGGGCCCATGAGGGCTCGCTGCGCCTGGTCTGCAACCAGGAGCGCATTCTCAAGATCTTCCGGATCACGGGTCTGACCAAGGTGTTCCCGATTCACACCACGGTCGACGAGGCTGTCGCCGCCACCGACTGAGGTCGGGGCAGGCCGGCCCCCGGGCCGGTCGGCAGGCAGTGAACAGGCCGGCAGCGGCAGCGCATGGGCCGCGACGGGCAGGCGGTCGACCCTCGGGTCGGCTGTCGGCTTTGTCGGCTTCCGGAGGAGGAGAGCAGGGGTGCCGGGCGACACGCCCGGGGCCCCTGAGGCGTACGCCCGAACGTTCGAGGGGGATGGCATGGCCACCGTTGAACTCCGCTTCAGCGCCCAGCCTGAACATGTCAGGACGGCCCGCCTGGTGGCGGCCGCCGTGGCGCGCCGGGCCGGCGTGGACGAGGCGGTGCTCGACGAGGTCAGGCTCGCCGTCGGTGAGGCGTGCAGCCGCGCGGTCGGGCTGCATCGCAGTCACGGCATCACCGCGCCGGTCAGCGTCGCGCTGACCGAGGAGGAGAAGGCGTTCTCCATCGAGGTCGGGGACAGCGTTCCCGGCCACGGCGCCGATCCGGCCGAGTCCGGGGCGGGCGACGCCTCCGGAGCCGGCCCGGCGCGGGCCGACTCCGAGGCCGACGGTGAGGGCGAGGACGAGATGGGCCTCGCGGTCATCAGTGGCCTCGTCGACGACGTGGAGGTCCGTTCCGGTGCGGGTGGCGGAGTGATCCGCATGAGCTGGCCGACGGCCGACGCCACGGTACGGCCCTGAGGCCCTTCAAGGCCGCCGTTGTACGACCCTGAGGCTGCGGTCCGGGTACGACCCTGAGGCTGTGGTCCGGGTACGACCCTGAGGCTGCGGTCCGGCGTTTGGGCCACGAGCCCGGCTCTGAGGCTGCGGCCCGGGCCTGAGGCTGCCGTGCGCCGCCCCTGAAGCCTGCAGTCCGGCCCCACGGCCCGACCGCGGTCCGGCCGTGGGGCCGGCGCGCTCATGTCTGTGGCTGCGGACGCCGGTGCCCGCACCCACATCGGTGCGGTTGGCGTGATGTTTCGGTTTTCCAGGCCCTGCTGAGCAGGGCCTTTTTCGTCGAGGGTCCGTCGAGGGATTCGTCCAGGGATTCGTCCAGGGTCCGTTGAGGGTTTCCCGGTAATGCGTCTGCCGCATTACTGCATTCGAGCAGAATCACTCCGCTGATCTTTCGGCGTTGGGGGGAGAGCGATCAATTCTCTTCCCGCCCACTGTTTTGATCAGGTTCCGCTCCCTACAATCCGTCCACGACTTGAGCGCTGAGCGTCAAGGAGGACGTATGGCGGAGTTCTTCACCACCCCAATGGCAGTACTGACGCAAGAATCCGCACTTTCCGACCGATCCGCTTCCCTCGCGGCGGCGGTACTCACCGACGGCAACCGGCTGATCGTCATCGTCGTGGCGGTCGTCGCCGTCGCCGCGCTGATCGTCGCCCAGCTGCTCGTACGCCAGGTCCTGGCGGCCGGCGAGGGCACCGAACGGATGAAGGAGATCGCCGCGGCGGTCCAGGAGGGTGCGAACGCCTATCTGGCCCGGCAACTGCGCACGGTGGGTGTCTTCTCCGTCGTCGTGTTCTTCCTGCTGTTCCTGTTGCCGGCCGACAACTGGTCGCAGCGCGCGGGGCGTTCCCTCTTCTTCCTGGTGGGTGCGCTTTTCTCCGCGGCGACCGGATACATCGGCATGCGGCTCGCCGTCCGGAGCAATGTGCGGGTGGCCGCAGCCGCGCGGGAGGCGACTCCGGCGGAAGGCGAACCGGAAAAGGATCTCACCTCCGTCTCGCACAAAGCGATGAAGATCGCTTTCCGTACCGGTGGTGTGGTCGGAATGATCACGGTGGGACTCGGACTGCTCGGGGCCTCCTGTGTGGTGCTCGTCTATGCCGCCGACGCGCCCAAGGTGCTGGAGGGGTTCGGCCTCGGTGCGGCGCTCATCGCCATGTTCATGAGGGTCGGGGGCGGGATCTTCACCAAGGCCGCGGACGTGGGCGCCGACCTGGTGGGCAAGGTGGAGCAAGGCATCCCGGAGGACGATCCGCGTAACGCCGCCACCATCGCCGACAACGTGGGCGACAACGTCGGTGACTGCGCGGGCATGGCCGCCGACCTCTTCGAGTCGTACGCCGTGACGCTCGTCGCCGCGCTGATCCTCGGTACGGCCGCGTTCGGGGACTCCGGGCTCGCCTTCCCCCTGATGGTCCCGGCGATCGGTGTCGTCACCGCGATGATCGGGATCTTCGCCGTAGCACCGCGCCGGGCCGACCGCAGCGGCATGACCGCGATCAACCGCGGCTTCTTCATCTCCGCGCTGATCTCGCTCGGCCTCGTGGCCGTGGCCGCCTTCGCCTATCTGCCGTCCTCGTACGCCGATCTTGACGGGGTCACCGACGGGGCGATCACCGCGCACGGCGGCGATCCGCGGGTCTTCGCGCTGGTCGCGGTGGCCATCGGGATCGTCCTGGCCGCGCTCATCCAACAGCTCACCGGCTACTTCACCGAGACCAACCGCCGCCCCGTCCGGGACATCGGGAAGTCCTCGCTGACCGGCCCGGCCACCGTGGTGCTCGCGGGCATCTCCATCGGTCTGGAGTCGGCCGTCTACACCGCGCTGCTGATCGGCCTCGGCGTCTACGGGGCGTTCCTGCTGGGCGGTACGTCGATCATGCTGGCACTCTTCGCTGTCGCGCTCGCCGGAACGGGGCTCCTCACCACGGTGGGCGTCATCGTGGCCATGGACACCTTCGGCCCGGTCTCCGACAACGCCCAGGGCATCGCGGAGATGTCCGGCGACGTCACGGGGGCCGGCGCCCAGGTCCTCACCGACCTGGACGCGGTCGGCAACACGACCAAGGCCATCACCAAGGGCATCGCCATCGCCACGGCCGTGCTCGCGGCGGCCGCCCTCTTCGGGTCCTACCGCGACGCCATCGCCACGGCGGTCGACGACGTCGGTGCCGGGGCGGGCGAGCTCGGGCTGAGCCTGGACATCTCGCAGCCCAACAACCTCGTCGGCCTGATCCTGGGCGCGGCGGTCGTCTTCCTGTTCTCCGGGCTCGCCATCAATGCGGTGTCCCGGTCCGCCGGATCCGTGGTCTACGAGGTCAGGCGGCAGTTCCGCGAGCGCCCCGGGATCATGGACTACTCGGAGAAGCCGCAGTACGGGCGCGTCGTCGACATCTGCACCCGCGACGCACTCCGTGAACTGGCCACGCCCGGGCTCCTCGCGGTACTGGCACCGATCGCGGTCGGCTTCACCCTCGGCGTCGGCGCGCTCGGCTCCTACCTCGCCGGCGCGATCGGCGCCGGAACGCTGATGGCCGTGTTCCTCGCCAACTCCGGCGGTGCCTGGGACAACGCCAAGAAGCTCGTCGAGGACGGCCACCACGGCGGCAAGGGCAGCGAGGCCCATGCCGCGACCGTCATCGGCGACACGGTCGGCGACCCGTTCAAGGACACGGCGGGCCCGGCGATCAACCCGCTCCTCAAGGTGATGAACCTGGTCGCCCTGCTCATCGCCCCGGCGATCGTGCAGTTCAGTTACGGCGCGGACGCGAACCCCTGGGTGCGGGCGCTGGTGGCCGTCGTCGCCATCGGGATCATCGTCGCCGCGGTGTACGTCTCCAAGCGGCGGGGCATCGCCGTGGGCGACGACGACGCTTCGGAGGACGGCGGTTCCTCCGTCCCGGCGCCTGATCCGGCAGCGGCTCCGTGACCCGTCGGCAGGTAATCGGGGAGGGCCGGGGGCCGGTGCCGGCCTCGTTGCCAGGAGACGTGTGACAGCGAGGTGACGTGCGATCAAGAGGTGGGTGGGTGGCTCGTGCTGACGGGCCGTCCACCCACCCCTACTTCCGGGGCTCCCCGCCTTCCTCTCCCGGGCTGCTCTCGTCCGTCCACCTTCCTCTCCTTCCTCTCCTTTCTCTCCTTCTGCTTCGGCGTGCGGGTTCTTTCCCGCTGGACACCGCCAACGCGGAATCCTTCATTCGGATGAGTGACCGGTCACGCGTGCGGTTCTCTTCATGAGTGGCATCTCCCTCATTTCCCTTGATGCAAATGGCTTCAAAAGGGTGCATAAAGGATGACCGGCACCCGGCTGTCGTCCCCTCGCCGTGTAAGTTCCGGGCCGAGAGCCTTGGAAGGGACCGATCCGGTGAACAAGAAGCTTGCAGCCGCACTGTCCGGCGGTGCGGTACTCGTGCTGACTCTGTCGGGCTGCAGCGACGACAGCGACAACAAGGTCAACGACTGGGCCAAGAAGGTCTGCGACCAGGTTCAGCCGCAACTCCAGAAGATCAACAACGCCAACGCGTCGATCCTCGAGAAGACCGGGGACAACAACACGCCCGCCGACGTCCAGAAGGCAGACTCGGTCGCTTTCCAGGAGATGTCCGAGGCGTACAAGGCGCTGGGCACGGCTGTGGACTCCGCCGGCCCGCCCCCCGTCGACGGCGGTGAGGCCACGCAGAAGGCGGCGGTGAAGGAGCTCAACGCCTCCTCCAAGGCATACGCCGACCTCAAGACCCAGGTCGACGAGCTCGACACCAAGGAGCAGAGCAAGTTCGCCGACGGGCTGAAGACCATCGCCGACGAGCTGAACAAGATCAGCACCGGTGGCGACCAGGCGCTGAGGAAGCTCCAGTCCGGTGAAGTCGGTGCCGCGATGTCGAAGCAGGAGGGCTGCCAGAAGCAGACCGCTTCCACCGGGCCCTCCGGTTCCGGGGCCGCCGACGCCGGAGACGACGCGTCCCCGGAGGGCTCGGCCCCCGACAAGAAGGAGTCCGGGGACAAGGAGTCCGAGGACAAGGACTCCTCGGACAAGGAACCGGCTGAGAAGGAATCCTCGGAGAAGAAGTCCTGAGCGCTGTTCTCCCGCTGACGGCCCGGACACCCGGTGGGTGTCCGGGCCGCTGCCGTTGTCGGTGGGACCGGACACAATGGGAGGGTGAGTAAGAGCAGCCTTCCCGCACCCGACCACTCCGCCGCCCTCCGTGAGGCCCTGCTCGCCGCGGACTTCACCGCGGACGGGCTCCTCGAACGCCTCGGCGCGCCCGCCTACGCCGCCCTCGCGCGCAGCGAGACCGTCCCCGCCCTGCGGGCCACCCGGGGCGACACTCCGCTCGACACGCTGGTGCGGCTGTTCCTCTTGCAGCGCCCCGTCACCGAGGAGCGGGCCCGTGAAGCCCTTCCGCTGGACGAGTGCGTCGTGGACGGCTGGGTGACCCGCGAAGGCGGTGCGGACGGAGAGATCCGTGCGTGCGTCGACGTACGGCCGTACGGGGGGCCGGACGGCGAGGACTGGTTCATCGTGTCCGACCTCGGCTGCGCGGTCGGCGGCGCGGGCGGGATCGGCTCGCGCGAGGAGGGCGTCGTCCTCGGCGTCGGCGGAGCCTCCACCACTCTCGCCGGGATCACCGTGCGTACGCCGGTCGCCTCGGCGCTCGACCTCGGTACGGGCTCCGGCATCCAGGCGCTGCACGCCGCCCAGCACGCGACCCGGGTCACCGCCACCGACCTCAACCCCCGTGCGCTGGAGTTCACCCGGCTCACCCTCGCCCTGTCCGGCGCCGCCCCCGCCGACCTGCGCGAGGGGTCCCTCTTCGAGCCCGTGGGCTCCGACTCGTTCGACCTGATCGTCTCCAACCCGCCCTTCGTCATCTCGCCCGGCGCCCGCCTCACCTACCGGGACGGCGGCATGGGCGGCGACGACCTGTGCCGCACGCTGGTGCAGCAGGCGGGCGACCATCTGAACGAGGGGGGATACGCCCAGTTCCTCGCCAACTGGCAGCACGTGGAGGGCGAGGAGTGGCAGGACCGGCTGCGCTCCTGGGTGCCGTACGGCTGCGACGCCTGGATCGTCCAGCGCGAGGTCCAGGACGTCACGCAGTACGCCGAGCTGTGGCTGCGGGACAGCGGCGACCACCGCAGCGATCCCGCCGAGTACGACGAGCGGTACGAGGCGTGGCTCGACGAGTTCGAGGCCCGGGGTACGACGTCCGTCGGATTCGGCTGGATCACCCTGCGCAAGTCCTCCGCCGCGGCGGCCGGGAACCCCTCGATCGTCGTCGAGGAGTGGCCGCACGCGGTGCAGCAGCCGCTGGGCCGGGCGGTGGAGGAGCACTTCGCCCGCCAGGACTACCTCCGCGACCAGGACGACGCGGCGCTGCTCGCCGGGCACTTCACCCTTGCCGCCGAGGTCGTCCAGGAGCAGGTCGGGCTGCCGGGCGCGGAGGACCCCGAGCATGTGGTGCTGCGTCAGCACCGGGGCATGATGCGGGCGACCAAGGTCGATGCGGTGGCCGCAGGGTTCGCGGGCGTTTGCGACGGGTCGCTGCCCGCCGGGCGGATCCTGGATGCCATCGCGCAGTTGATGGCGGAGGACCCGGTGCTCCTGCGCGACCGGACACCGCAGGCGATCCGGCTGCTGGTCGAGGAGGGCTTCCTGGAGCCGGCGTCCGGCGTCGCGGCGCGGGGGGAGTGAGCCGGACGCGCCGGAGGGGCGGGAGCGGGGCGCCCCGGACACCCGGGTGCTCGCTGCCCTGAACACCCGGGTGCCGGTTCTCCCGGTCGCCCGGGGCCCTTCGCCCCGGGCACCCGGATGCCGGGTGTTCGCTGCCCGGGCACCTCAAGGTCGGGTGCCCAACCCCCCGGAGGTGCACGCAGCCCCCGGCTGCCCCGAGCGCCTTCCGGTACCGGGACGTCGCGATCGTCGTTCCGAGCGCGCTGTCCTTATTAACCAGTGTGTTCGTGTCCACGTCCCCTCGCGGCGCGCCCGGTCCGCGCATTCCGGTCACGGATACCCCGGGCCCCGGCCCTACCCCGGCCCGTACCGCCGAAGGAGTTCCGCCGGTCGGCGGGGGAGTGCTGTTCACCCGGGGTTCGTGTGGGCGACGCCCCGGGGTGACAACCTCCCCGTGCCGGGCCGCCGAGGTCCGGCTCCGACGGGCCGGGCCGGTCCGTCCCGGGCGGCTCCCCGACGAGTCGTGCGACGGGTCACACGACGGTCTAGGGGTACGACATGGAGAGCGCCACCGCAGTCTTCGCCGGTACGGCCCTGTCACTGTTCGGCGCCGCCCTCCTGATCTGGACAGGGGCGCGAGCCCTGCACCGCGCGCCGGTGGCGCACGGTGTGAGCCCGGTCGCCTCCACCGCACTCACGACGCTCTTCGGCGTAGTTTTCCTCGGCCTCGGTGTGTGGGTCTTCACGCACGTCTGATCCCCGCTCCCGGCCGGGCGGCGCCCGGGTCGACAGGTCCCCCGCCGGGACACCGCGGCCGTCTCCGAAAAGCCGCAGGCCGAGGCCCCGCGTGACGCGGACCCGGCGGTCCGGGCGGCAGGAATGGCGGAAGTCGGGTTACCGTTCGAGTGGCCGTTGCGGGCTTTTGCCGTTTGACACGGGGGCGGGTTGTACCGTCACACTCCGCAGCGACAGCACCGCGGGCAGCGTCATGACGCCGCCCGGATGCCCACCGAGTGTCGACCGGAGAGAAGAGCGAAGTTGTCCCCGACCAGCGAGACCGCACAGGGCGGCCGCCGACTCGTCATCGTCGAGTCGCCTGCCAAGGCGAAGACGATCAAGGGCTATCTCGGCCCCGGATACGTCGTCGAGGCGAGCGTCGGGCACATCCGCGACCTCCCGAACGGCGCGGCCGAGGTCCCGGACGAGTACACCGGCGAGGTCCGCCGCCTCGGCGTGGACGTCGAGCACGACTTCCAGCCCATCTACGTCGTCAACGCGGACAAGAAGGCCCAGGTCAGGAAGCTGAAGCAGCTGCTGGCCGAGTCCGACGAACTCTTCCTCGCCACCGATGAGGACCGCGAGGGCGAAGCCATCGCGTGGCACCTCCAGGAAGTCCTGCGGCCCAAGGTCCCGGTCCACCGGATGGTCTTCCACGAGATCACCAAGGACGCGATCCGGGCCGCCGTCGCCAACCCGCGCGAGCTCAACCAGCGCATGGTCGACGCCCAGGAGACCCGCCGTATCCTCGACCGCCTCTACGGCTACGAGGTCTCGCCGGTCCTGTGGAAGAAGGTCATGCCGAAGCTCTCGGCGGGCCGCGTCCAGTCCGTCGCCACCCGCCTCGTCGTCGAGCGGGAGCGCGAGCGCATCGCCTTCCGCTCCGCCGAGTACTGGGACCTCACCGGAAAGTTCGCCACCGGCCGCACCGGCGACGCCTCCGACCCCTCGAACCTCACCGCCCGCCTCAGCGCGGTCGACGGCCGCCGCATCGCCCAGGGCCGCGACTTCGGCCCCGACGGGCAGCTCAAGGCCGGCTCCGCCCAGACCCTGCACCTGGACGAGGCGAACGCCCGCGCGCTCGCCGCCGCGCTCGCCGACTCCGCCTTCACGGTCCGGTCCGTCGAGTCGAAGCCGTACCGCCGCTCCCCGTACGCCCCCTTCCGGACCACGACCCTCCAGCAGGAGGCGAGCCGCAAGCTGGGCTTCGGTGCGAAGGCGACCATGCAGGTGGCGCAGAAGCTGTACGAGAACGGCTTCATCACCTATATGCGTACGGACTCCACGACCCTGTCCGACACCGCGGTGTCCGCGGCCCGGGCGCAGGTCACGCAGTTGTACGGGGCGAACTACCTCCCCGAGAAGCCGCGTACGTACGCCGGCAAGGTCAAGAACGCGCAGGAGGCGCACGAGGCGATCCGCCCCTCCGGCGACCGCTTCCGCACCCCCGCCGAGACCGGGCTCACCGGCGACCAGTTCCGGCTCTACGAGCTGATCTGGAAGCGGACCGTCGCCTCCCAGATGAAGGACGCGACCGGTAACTCGGTCACCGTCAAGATCGGCGGCCGGGCGAGCGACGGCCGGGACGCCGAGTTCTCCGCGTCCGGCAAGACGATCACCTTCCACGGCTTCATGAAGGCGTACGTCGAGGGCGCCGACGACCCGAACGCCGAGCTGGACGACCGCGAGCGCCGGCTGCCGCAGGTCGCCGAGGGCGACGCGCTGACCGCCGACGAGATCACCGTCGACGGGCACGCCACCAAGCCCCCGGCCCGCTACACCGAGGCCTCGCTGGTCAAGGAGCTGGAAGAGCGCGAGATCGGCCGCCCCTCCACGTACGCCTCGATCATCGGGACGATCCTGGACCGCGGTTACGTCTTCAAGAAGGGCACCGCGCTCGTCCCGTCCTTCCTGTCCTTCGCCGTGGTCAACCTGCTGGAGAAGCACTTCGGCCGGCTCGTCGACTACGACTTCACCGCCCGGATGGAGGACGACCTCGACCGCATCGCACGGGGCGAGGCCAAGTCCGTACCGTGGCTGAAGCGCTTCTACTTCGGAACGACCGGTTCCGGTGACGACCCGGCCGGTGCGGGTGCCGCGTCCGACGCGGGCAACGGCGACGGCGACCACCTCGGCGGTCTGAAGGAGCTGGTCACCGACCTCGGCGCGATCGACGCCCGGGAGATCTCCTCCTTCCCCGTCGGCAACGACATCAAGCTCCGCGTCGGCCGCTACGGCCCGTACATCGAGCGGGGCGAGAAGGACGCCGAGGGCCACCAGCGCGCCGACGTGCCCGACGACCTTGCCCCCGACGAGCTGACCGTCGAACTGGCCGAGGAACTGCTGGCCAAGCCCAGCGGCGACTTCGAGCTGGGCGCCGACCCGGTGTCCGGCAACCAGATCATCGCCAAGGACGGGCGCTACGGTCCGTACGTCACCGAGGTGCTGCCCGAGGGGACGCCGAAGACCGGCAAGAACGCGGTGAAGCCGCGGACCGCCTCGCTCTTCAAGACCATGTCCCTGGACACGGTCACCCTCGCCGACGCCCTCAAGCTGATGTCGCTGCCGCGCGTCGTCGGCGAGGACGCCGAGGGCGTCGAGATCACCGCGCAGAACGGCCGGTACGGCCCGTATCTGAAGAAGGGCACCGACTCCCGGTCGCTGACCTCCGAGGACCAGCTCTTCGACATCACCCTCGAAGAGGCCCTCGCGATCTACGCCCAGCCCAAGCAGCGCGGCCGGGCCGCCGCCAAGCCCCCGCTGAAGGAGCTCGGCACCGACCCGGTCAGCGAGCGGCCCGTGGTGGTCAAGGACGGCCGTTTCGGCGCGTACGTCACCGACGGCGAGACCAACGCGACGCTGCGGACCGGAGACAGCGTCGAGGAGATCACGCCCGAGCGCGGCTACGAACTGCTCGCCGAGAAGCGCGCCAAGGGGCCGGCCAAGAAGAAGACGGCCAAGAAGGCCCCCGCGAAGAAGGCGACGGCCAAGAAGACGGCCGCGAAGAAGACGACGGCCACGAAGACCACGGCCGCCAAGAAGACCGCGGCGAAGAAGACGACGACGGCCAAGAAGGCGACGACGGCCAAGAAGGCGACGGCCACGAAGACCGCTGCCAAGAAGACGACGGCCACGAAGACGGCCTCGTCCTCCGCCCCGTCGGACGACTGACCTCCGTATCCCGTCCGTATCGCGCACCGCCGCCCGACGCCCCGATCCTCGTGACCCCGGCGCCGGGCGGCGGTGCGTTCGGGGCCGGTGGGGCCCTGGCCGGAAGTTGTCTGCGTCCATATGTTCGGACGGGCCGACAGCCACCGCACCGCTGCCGATAGGCTGGGCGGATGACGCGAGCCGAGCAGCCAACGGTCGTGAGCCCCACCTCCGACACACTTGCCGCAGACTCACGCGAGCGCGCCGTACGGGCCCTGCTGCGCATTCCTCCGCTGAAGCGGTTGTGGAGCGCCCAGCTCGTCGGCGGTATCGGCGATGCACTCGCCCTTCTCGTGCTGGTGCTGCTGTCGCTGCAAGCGGCGGTCCTTGAGGGCTCATTCGGCACCGGATACCGCGGGGCGGCCTTCGCCGTCGCCGCCGTCTTCGGTGCCCGGATCCTTTCCACCCTGTTCTTCGGAGCCGTACTCCTGGGACCCCTGACGTCCCTCACGGGGCCCGGCGGAAAGCTGGACCGGCGATGGCTGATGATCGGGGTGGACGGGCTGCGCCTGGCGCTCCTGGTCGTCGCCCCGCTGTGGATCGACTGGACGCCCGACAAGGCGCTCATGATGATCCTCATCACCGTCTTCGTGACCGGCGCCGGTGAGCGCCTGTGGGCCGTGGCCAAGGACAGCGCCGCCCCGGCGCTGCTGCCCGGCCCGCCCCTCGAAGGCGCCGCCGTACGCCCCCTGCCCGATCACCTCGACGCCCTGCGCCGGCTGTCGCTGCGGACGAACTTCCTCGCCGTGCCCGCCGCCGCGGTGGTCCTGCTGGCCGCCACGCTGGTCGGCAACCTCCTCGGCTCGGGCCTGGAGTGGTTCTCCTTCCACCAGGCGGCCCTGGGGTCCTACGTCGCGGCGGGGCTCTTCTCCGCCTCCATCTCCACCCTGTACTTCCTGGAGTTCCCCGCCGACCGGACGCCCCGGCCGCGCTCCCCGCTGGAGGGCCTGCGCCGCCCCGCCACCGGCACCGGCCCCGACAAGGGCCGCACCGGCGCCGTCCCCCTGCTGGTCGCGGTCTGCGCCTCCGTCGCCGGAGCCGTCGCCGCCGCAGCGGCCGTCTCGGTCCTGCACGCCTACGACCTGGGCGGCGGTCCTGCCACCTTCGCGCTGCTGATTCTCGGACTGACCGGCGGCACCGCCCTCGGCATCCGTACCGCACGCCACGTACTGCCGACCCTGTCGCGCCGCCGCCTGCTGGCGCTGGCCGTCATGGTCACCGGCCTCGCGCTCCTCGCGCTCGGCCTGGTTCCGGACACCGCGACCGGGATCGCCATCGCCCTGCTCGCCGGTTACGCCGCCGGGGTCGCCGCGAACACCGGGCACACCCTGATCGACCAGGAGACCGAGGCGTTCCGGCAGGCCCGGACCACCGAGCACCTCCAGGCCGTCGTCCGGGTGCTCGTCGCGCTCGGCGCGGTCGCCGGACCGCTGCTGGCCGCCGCGATCGGGCGGCACCGCCTGGTCGCCGGTGACTTCGTCTTCGCCCACGGCGGGGCCGCCTTCACCCTGATGCTGCTCGGCGCGCTGCTGCTGCCCGTCGCCGCCTTCGTCCTCGCCAAGACGGACGACCGGGCGGGCGTGCCGCTGCGACGGGACCTGCGCGAGGCGCTGCGCGGCGACGAACCCGCCGTCGGGCCCGCGGCCACCGGCTTCTTCCTCGCCCTGGAGGGCGGCGACGGAGCGGGCAAGTCCACCCAGGTCGAGGCGCTCGCCGACTGGATCCGGTCCAAGGGCCACGAGGTCGTCGTCACCCGCGAGCCCGGGGCCACCCCCATCGGCAAGCGGCTGCGCTCGATCCTGCTCGACGTGTCCTCCGCCGGCCTCTCCAACCGCGCCGAGGCCCTGCTGTACGCCGCCGACCGCGCCGAGCACGTCGACTCCGTCGTCCGCCCGGCGCTGGAGCGCGGCGCGATCGTCATCTCCGACCGCTACATCGACTCGTCCGTGGCCTACCAGGGCGCGGGCCGGGACCTGGCCCCGACCGAGATCGCCCGGATCTCGCGGTGGGCGACGAGCGGGCTCGTACCGCATCTGACGGTGCTGCTGGACGTCGACCCGGCGACCGCGCGGGAACGGTTCACGGAGGCGCCGGACCGGCTGGAGTCGGAGCCGGCGGAGTTCCACGAGCGGGTGCGGTCCGGGTTCCTGACCCTGGCCGCGGCCGACCCGACCCGCTATCTGGTGGTGGACGCCGGCCAGGAGCCGGAGTCGATCACCACGGTCGTACGCCACCGGCTCGACCAGCTCCTCCCGCTCTCCGAGGCCGAGATCGAGGCCATCGAGGAGGCCCGGCGCAAGGCCGAGGAGGAGGCGCGGCGCAAGGCGGAGGAAGAGGCCGCCCGCAAGGCCGAGGAGGAGCGCCTGGAGAAGGAGCGCCAGGAGCAGCTCGCCCGGCTGCGCGCCGAGGAGGAGGAGCGCAAGCAGCGCGAGCTGGAGGAGGCCCGCCGCCGCGAGGCCGAACGCCAGGCGGAGGAGGCCCGCCGCCGCGCCGAGGAGGACCGGCTCCGGCTGGAGGCCGAGGAGCGGGCCCGGGCGGCCGAGCAGGAGCGGCTGCGCCTGAAGGCCGAGGAGGAGGCCCGGCAGCGCCAGGAGGCCGAGGCGCTGCGGCTGGAGAAGCAGCGCAAGGCCGAAGAGGCCCTGCTGCGCGCCGAGGAGGCCCGCCGCCGGGCGGAGGCCGAGGCGGCCGCCCGTACGGAGGCGGCGCGTGCCGAGGCCGAGCGCGCGGAGGCGGAGCGGGCGTCGCGTTCCCGTACGGATTCCCGTACGGAGACGTCCTCGCGCTCCGAGGGCGCGTCGGGGCCGACGGTGCCGGAGAACGAGATCACGGTGCCCACGCCGATCGTGAACCCGAACGAGATCACGCAGCCGGTTCCGGCGGCGCGACCGGAGGACGAGGGTCCTTCCGGATCCGGTGCCGCAGGTTCCGGCCGCTCGGGCTCGGGCTCGGGCTCGGGTTCCGGTTCGGGTCCTGGGGACGACGAGACGGCGATGCTGCCGCGTTACACGGACCAGCGGTCGACGGGGTCCGCCGGCCAGGCGGGTTCTCGGCAGGCCCGGGACGCCGACGAGACGGCCGTGCTCCCGCCGGTACGGGACGACCAGCCGTCCGACCGGGTGCCCCGGGGCTTCTTCCGGGACGAGAGCCCGGCGCCCTCGCCCGCGGAGAGCGAGAACGAGCGCACCCGGGAACTGCCGCAGGTCGAGGACCCCAACGCCCCGGCCCCGGACCGGCGGCAGCGGGGCCGCAAGCGCCCCCGCCCGGACTGGGCGGAGGAGACCCCGCTGGACGATCTGCCGACCCTGGCGGACGAGCTGCTCGGCGGGCAGGACGACGACGGCCACGGGGGCCGGGGGCGCCGCCCGCGCGGCTGACGCGCCCGGCGCGACGCCTCAGCGACGTACCGGCCCGTCCGTCCCTCCGGGGGCGGGCGGGCCGGACTGTCAGTGGCGTCCTCCACAATGGAGAGCGACCAACGGAGAGCGACGACGCACCGCGGTTCGCGGGCCGTGCACGACACCACCGGAAGGGCGGTGACCCATGACCGTGTGGGACGACCTGGTCGGACAGGACCGAGTGCGGGAACAGCTCGCCGCTGCCGCCCGGGACGCCGATGCGCTGGTCACCGCCGTGTCCGACGGTAAGCCGCTGGACCAGGGCTCGAAGATGACGCACGCCTGGCTGTTCACCGGACCGCCCGGTTCCGGCCGGTCCACGGCGGCGCGGGCGTTCGCCGCCGCGCTCCAGTGCACGAGCCCGGACCGGGCGCTGGGCGGAGCCCCCGGCTGCGGCTTCTGCGACGGCTGCCACACGAGCCTGGTCGGTACGCACGCCGACGTCGAGGTCATCCGCACGGACCTCCTCTCCATCGGTGTGAAGGAGACCCGGGACCTGGTCAGGCGCGCCCAGCTCTCCCCGGCGGTCGGGCGGTGGCAGGTCATCGTCATGGAGGACGCCGACCGCCTCACCGAGGGTGCGGGCAACGTCCTGCTGAAGGCCGTCGAGGAGCCCGCGCCGCGCACGGTCTGGATGCTGTGCGCCCCCTCGCTCGAAGACGTCCTGCCCACGATCCGTTCCCGCTGCCGGCACCTCACCCTGAGCACCCCGCCGGTGGAGGCCGTGGCCGACGTCCTGATCCGCCGCGACGGCATCGACCCCGAGCGGGCGCACAACGCGGCGCGCGCCACCCAGGGGCACATCGGGCGGGCCCGCCGTCTCGCCACGGACGAGCGGGCGCGGGCGCGGCGGGCGGCGGTGCTGAAGGTTCCGCTGCGGGTCGCCGATGTGGGCGGCTGCCTCAAGGCGGCCCAGGAGCTGATCGACACGGCCACGGACGACGCCAAGCAGCTGGCGGAGGAGGTCGACGCCAAGGAGACCGAGGACCTCAAGGCGGCGCTCGGCGCGGTGGCCGGCGGCCGGATGCCGCGCGGTACGGCGGGGGCGATGAAGGAGCTGGAGGACAAGCAGAAGCGCCGCAAGACGCGTACGCAGCGCGACAGCCTGGACCTGGCGCTGACCGAGCTGACCGGGTTCTACCGCGATGTGCTGGCGCTCCAGCTCGGTTCGAAGCTGGCCATCGCCAATGTCGACGTGCAGGACTCCCTCGACCGGATCGCCGAGTCCTCGACGCCCGCGCAGACCCTGCGCAGGATCGAGTCGGTGATCGCCTGCCGGGAGGCGATGGACCGGAATGTGGCGCCGCTGCTCGCGGTGGAGGCGATGACGATGGCGCTGCGGGCGGGCTGAGGCCTCCCGGTATCTGTTCAGCTGCGGGACCCTGTTCACCCGAATGAGCAGGGAATCGTACGACTCGTCACCCGGCGGATACGCTCCCTGAATGGATACCAGGCGCCTGCTCCGCACCTTCGCCATCGGGATCGGCACTGCCGGCCTGCTCATCTCCGGCTGCAGCGGCAGCGGCTCGTCACCGAACGCCTCGGCCACCGGGACCGCTGCCCCCGAGGGGCTGTCGACGTACTACACGCAGAAGCTGAGCTGGCGCGACTGCGGGGTGGAGGGGTTCGAGTGCACGACGATGAAGGCGCCGAGGGACTACGACCAGCCGGACGACGGGGACATCGAGCTCGCCGTCTCCCGTAAGAAGGCCACCGGCCCCGGTAAGCGGATCGGTTCCCTCCTGGTGAACCCGGGCGGCCCCGGCGGCTCCGCGATCGGCTACCTCCAGGGGTACGCGGCCCTCGGGTATTCCGCCCCGGTGCGGGCCCGCTACGACATGGTGGCGATCGATCCGCGCGGCGTGGCCCGCAGCGAGCCCGTCGAGTGCCTCACGGGCAAGGAGATGGACGCCTACACCCAGGTCGACCAGACACCGGACGACGACGCGGAGGTCCGGAAGCTCACCGCCGCCTTCGAGAAGTTCGCGGCGGGCTGCGAGAAGCGGTCCGGCGAGATCCTGCCGTACGTCTCGACCGTCGACACGGCCCGCGACATGGACGTCCTGCGCGCGCTGCTCGGCGACGAGAAGCTGCACTACGTCGGGGCGTCGTACGGCACCTTCCTGGGTGCCACCTACGCGGACCTCTTCCCGCAGCGGGCGGGCCGCCTGGTCCTGGACGGCGCGATGGACCCGTCCCTGAAGGCGATCGACATGAACCGGGACCAGACGGCGGGCTTCGAGGGGGCCTTCCAGTCCTTCGCCGCGGACTGTGTGAAGCAGCCGGACTGCCCGCTCGGCACCACGAACACCGCCGACGCCGCAACGGCCCTCAAGCAGCTCTTCACGGACCTGGACGCGAAGCCGATCCCGACCGGCGACGACCGCGAGCTGACCGAGTCCCTGGCCACGACCGGGGTGATCGCCGCGATGTACGACGAGGCGGCCTGGCCGCAGCTCCGCGAGGCGCTGGAGGGCGCGCAGCGCAGCGACGGCTCCGGCCTCCTCTCGCTGGCCGACAGCTACTACGAGCGCGGGCCGAACGGGAAGTACGCGAACCTGATGTTCGCCAACGCCGCCGTGAACTGCCTCGACCTGCCGTCCGCCTTCGACGGCCCCGACGCGGTCGAGAAGGCGGTCCCGGACTTCGAGAAGGCCTCCCCGGTCTTCGGCCGCGGCTTCGCCTGGGCCTCCCTGAACTGCGCGTACTGGCCGACGAAGGCCACCGGCACCCCGCACCGCACCGAGGCGAAGGGCGCCGCCCCGATCGTCGTCGTCGGCACCACCCGCGACCCGGCCACCCCGTACAAGTGGTCCGAGGCCCTCGCGGAGCAGCTCTCCTCCGGCACCCTGCTCACGTACGAGGGCGACGGCCACACCGCGTACGGCCGGGGCAGCGACTGCATCGACACGGCGATCAACACGTACCTCCTGGAGGGCACCCCGCCCACCGACGGCAAGAAGTGCACTTGACCCACGCTGACCAGGACAAACGCCTCCGGGGGTGCCGTGTGCGAAGCACCCCCGGAAACTGTGTAGACTTGGCCCCGCCGCTGATCGCACCATAGTGCGACAGGGCGCGCCGCCTTAGCTCAGTTGGCCAGAGCAACGCACTCGTAATGCGTAGGTCTCGGGTTCGAATCCCGAAGGCGGCTCAGCTAGGAAACCGCAGATCAGATGCGGTACGCGACTGGCCCCCGGCAAGATCACCGCCGGGGGCCAGTACGCATTTTGTACGTGCTGCTGTGCCTAGGTGCCGACCGCGACCGGCGCATCCTTCATCGCCAGTGCGACAAGCCGCCCTGCGTCGAGGGCATCCGCGACCTCGTCGAGCCGGTCCGGGAACAGGTGCCCGTAGATGTTCAGCGTCATCGACGCGTCCTTGTGGCCCAGCATCAGCTGGATGACCTTCACGTCGGCGCCGGCCGCGATGGCGAGCGACGCCGCGGTGTGCCGGAGCTTGTGCGGGGTGATGCCCATGCCGCCCAGCCCGGCCTCCTTCACCGCCGGGTCGAAGACCCGGTTGCGGAAGTTGTTGTAGCGCAGTGGCCCGCCCTCCGGGGCCGTGAACAGCAGATCCTGCTGACCCTTGCCGTGGGCCAGGGTGCCGAGCTCGTCGGCGAACGACCGGGGGATCGGCACGCTGCGCTTTTCGTGGTTCTTCACCGGGCCCAGCTCCAGCACCCCGCCGACGTCGGTGAAGTTCTGGACGATCCGGATCCGCCGCTTCGGCACCAGCAGCCGGCCCGCCTTGATGGCCGACGCTTCCGCCCACCGGATACCGCTGTACCCCAGCGTGAGGATCATCAGCCGGTACTCGCCCGCCGCGAGGGCCAGGCGCTCCAGCTGGTCGTAGGTGAGGTAGACGTGCTCGTCCTCGTCGTCCGGCCGGGGGAGTTCGTGGTCGTGGCAGGGGCTGGAGCTGATCCGCTTCGAGAACACGGCGTGCTTCATCACCATCGACAGCACCCGGTACGCCTTGATGATCCGGGCGGCCCCGAGGAGCTTCCCCGACTTGCCGGGCTTCGTCTCCAGCTCGGTCAGCCACGCGGAGACGTCCTCCCACTGGATCGCCCCGACCTGCCAGTCACCCCACTTCGGGATGACGTAGTTGTCGAGGAGATCCCGGTAGTCCCGTCGGGTGGTCCGGCCGATCTTCCGCTTCGAGGTGAACCACTCCTCGGCCACCAGCTTCGTCGCGGCCTTCCCCGACTTCGGGTCGCGGTAGCTGCCCTTGTCGAGGCGGGCCGTGATGGCGTGCATCTCGGCTTCCGCCTGCGGCAGCTTCAGGAACGTCGCAGCCTTGCCCTTGCCGTCCGGCCCGTACCAGCGGACACGCCACCGCCCCGGCGGCTTCCGCTTGCTGCCGGCGCGCTTCGCCTCCTGCCATCCCTCCATGGCCGCCCGGTAGTCGGCGTGGTTCTCGCGATCCTCAATCCACACTCGGGCCATCGGTGCCTCCTTCCGGCTCGACAAGGCCCTGCTTGCGCAGCCACTCGTCCATAGGGAAACCGGATTCGCGCAGCCAGGCGTTCACCATGGCAGCGTCGCGACCCACGGGGCCCAGCCACTGGGGCAGGCCGTACAGCTGAAACTCAAGAAACTCCGTCCGCTCCCTGCCGGGAGTCAGCCGGAACGGACGTTGCCCCTGCGCCCACTTCCATGCGTCGGAAGCATCCGTGGTGCCACCGCCCGTGACTTCGACAGAGTCCGTACCCCTCTCGGTAAACGGCAGGAGGAGCGCGGCTGGCGAGACGCCCAGGACTGTGGCAAGAGCCGCCAGGTCCCCGACATCAACCCGGCGCTCCGCTCGCTCCACCTTGGCTACGGCGGACGCCGCGATGGGACGGCCTGCCTGCTCAAGCCGGCTGGCGAGTTCATACGTCGACCAGCTGCGGGCCTCACGGATTCGGCGCACGTTGCTGGCGACGTGCTTTCCGGTGGGGTCGGTGATCTTCGTGGCTGCACGGGGCTTCGAGGTCATGCCCGAGAGCTTACGGCTCGTTGGAGTCCCCAAGAGCTTCGGATGGTCTGTTACTGTCACTGACATGGCCCGATTATCGCTTACGGCGAGTCGGTAATCAACTCACGCGAGGTGGGAAGTGACTGACGCACTGCTGAGCCCCCGGCAAGTGGGAGAGACGTACGGCTTCACCGCGGGGACCTTGGCCAACTGGCGTTGGGCCGGGACCGGCCCCGACTACATCAAGACCAGTCCCGGCAAGGGAGGCCGCATCAGGTACAAGCGCAGCGCCGTCGAGAAGTGGCTGAACGAGCGCACTGTGAGCGGAGGCGCGGCGGCATGAGCGCAAAGAGAAACGCCCCGGGGGCAACCGGGGCGCTCAGAGACCAACTGGACGGCGGGTCGGCTACCACCGTAGCGCGTGCCTCTGTCATCGCGCACTGCCGTGCCTACGCGGCCCGCGGCTGCTTCGGCCGCTACTGGGTGCTCGTCATCGACACCTGCCCCCACTGCGCCGAACGGCACACCCACGGCGGCGGCCCCGGGCGCCGCCCCTCCTTCGGGCACCGCCTCGCACACTGCGGAGGCAGTCCCGCCGGCCGCGGCTACTGGCTGGAGCCCACCACCGAGGAGGCAGCGTGACACCCCTCGAAGGAGCCCTCTGGCTCATCCGCCGCGGGTTCCCCGTCTTCCCCGCGGACCACCCCGGGACCGAGCAGTGCAGCGGGATCGGCCGCGGCCACGACCCGGCGACCTGCACCGACCGGGGCAAGCACCCGTGCGTCCCCTTCACCCGCGCCCACACCCTCGACGAGGACCAGGCGCACAGCAGCATCGGCGCGCGGCTCCGCAACGTCGGTATCGCCGTGGGTGCCTGCTCGGGCCCGAACGGGGCGCGGCTCCTCGTCGTCGACAGCGACCGGCCGAACGCCATCGAGGACGCGGCGGCAGCGTTCGGCTACCGGCACACACCCACGATGCGCGTCACCACCGCCAAGGGACACCACGACTACTACTGGGCGCCCGCCAGCACCCAGCTCGGTAACGGACTTGGGGCCCTGCGGGGCAAGTTCGACGGCGACGTGCGCAGCGGCAACGGGTACGTCATCGGCCCCGGGTCCGTCCACGCGACCGGCGTCGTCTACGAACTCGTCGACCCCGAGCAGCCCCCCATGGAGCTTCCCGCGTGGCTGCTCGCCGCGCTCCAGACCACCCCGGCCCGCGCGGCGGACGCGGCAGCCACCGGTCCCGCGCCCAAGGCGGAAGGGCGACTCACCCCCCTGGTGCGGTTCGTCCTTGAGTCGGCGGACGGAGAGCGGAACAACCGCCTCTACTGGGCCGCCTGCCGCGCGTTCGACCAGCGCGCAGACGACGGCCCGGCGGTCGCCAGTGCACTGCTCGCCGCGGCCTCCCACATCGGGCTCCCTGAAGGGGAAGCCCGCCAGACCATCACTTCCGCCTACCGAGCAAGGGCCACCCGATGACCGACGACACCACCGCGCAGGCGCGCGCGATCCTGGAACAGAACGGCATCGAGGAGCCCGAGGAGAAGCAAGGCCGGGGCCCGTCGCAGGCCGCGCAGCTCGTTGCCATCGCGCGCAAGCGGTACGACCTGTTCATGTCCGAGGACGGGCGCCCCTACGGCGTGAAAACCGACGGGGCGAACATCGCCCTCCCGCTCCGCGGAAAGGCCGGCCTGCGCTCCCAGCTCTCCCGGATCTACAACGACGAGCACGGCGGGGCCGTCGCCTCACAGTCCGCGCTCGCCGACGCGATGACCGTCCTCGAAGGCGTCGCCCAGGCCGCCGACCCCCGCGTGCCGCACGTCCGGGTGGCACGCCACGGGGACGGAGTCGTTGTCGACCTCGGCGACGCGGACGGCCGATGCGTCGTCATCACCCCCGATGGGTGGGACCGTTCGGCCCGCTCGCCGGTGCTCTTCCGCCGCTCGGGCGCCATGAAGCCCCTTCCCGCACCCCTGCGGGACGGTGACGGTCTGGCCAAGCTCCGCGACCTGCTCAACACCGACGAGGAAGGGTTCCGGCTCCTCGTCGCCTGGCTGGTCGCCTGCTTCATCCCCGACCTGCCGCACCCCATCCTCACGTTCCGCGGCGAGCAGGGCACCGGCAAGTCCTACTCGGCGAAGATGGTCATCGGCATCATCGACCCGTCCGGCGCCCCGAAGCGCACCGCGCCGCGCGACATCAAGTCCTGGGCGACGCAGGCGTTCAACTCCTGGGCCCTGTGCCTCGACAACGTGTCCGTCATCCCCGACTGGCTGTCCGACGCGTTGTGTCGCGCGGTCACCGGGGACGGCATCGTCGACCGGGCCCTGTACACCGACGACGACGTCGTCGTGCTGGAGTTCCGCCGGGTCCTGGCCATGACCACCATCGACGCCGGGGCGCTCGCCGGGGACCTTGCCGAACGGCTGCTCACCATCGAGCTCCACCTGATTCCGGACCACAAGCGGCGTGAGGAAGCCGAGATGGACGCGGCCTACGCCGAAGCCCATCCGTCCATCTTGGCGTCCCTGTTCGACCTCCTCGCCCAGGTGCTCAAGGTGCTGCCCGACGTAGTCCTGACCGAGCGCCCGCGCATGGCCGACTTCGCCCGCGTCCTGGCCGCAGTCGACAAGGTCCAGGGCTGGAACACCCTCGGTTCGTACAAGGCGAGCGCTCGCGACGCCGTCACGGACGTCCTCGACGGCGAGCCGTTCGCGCAGGCCGTGGTGGCGCTCGTCGACCGCGCAGGCGCTGACGGCCTCGTCCTCACAGCGTCGGAGCTGCTGGAGCGCGTTCCCACCCCGGACAAGCTGCCGAAGAAGTGGCCGAAGGACTCAACCCGCGCTGGCGGGCAGCTCAAGCGCCTCGCCCCAGCGCTCCGGACCGTCGGTATCGAGGTCGACGACAGCAAGCGCGGCCCGAAGCCGCTCCGGCAGCGCCTGTACCGACTCACGGCAACAGCAGAGAGAAGGTACGAAACAGCGTCCCCAGCGGCCACCAACACCTCGGATAGTGCCCTGACCAGCGGAAACAGGGGGGTCGCTACAGGGGGGCCGCTAGCGACCCCCCACCCTGCCGGGGGGGCGCTGGGGGGCGCTGAGGGGGCCGCTGAACTCTTCTCAGCGACCCCCCACAACACCACCCCTGACCTGCACCTTTCCTCGCCGGTGGACGCTGGGACGCTGGGGGACGCTGAAATGCAGCCTCTCTCTAGTCAGCCCGTGTGCCTCGCGTGCGAACACCCCATGGACCCGGTACTCACCGCAGCCGGTGACACCCGCCACCCCGGATGCGAGTAGGACCATGCCCAGGACACCCACCCCGCAGCACCGTTTGCACTGCCCCGCCTGCCGCACCATCCGAACCGTGAGGCAGGTCGGCACCGGCACCGTCAACAGCCGCCGGTGCCTCCTCGTCCAGTGCACCGACAAGGCGTGCGAACTCACCTGGGCCAGCCCGTCCACTACCCGGGGGACGACCACCCGCACGGCACCGGTCAGGCCCGCGTGAGCACGCCTCAGAGACCGCACAAAGCCGCAGGTCAGGCAGCCCGCGCCCCTCCTTCTTTGGAGAGGCGGCTCCCCAGCCCCGCGCCCAGCTTTTGTTTTTCTCTCCCCAGCCAAATGGCACCGAACGATCTTGAAATGAGGAGGTGGTCTGAGGTGGCGCAGAAGCCGAATGTCGCGTGCGCTGGGGGCTGCGGCCGCCTGCTGTGGAGTGGCAGGGGGTCTCTCCCGGCCGGGCGGCGGATGTGCCGGGCGTGCCGGCGCGAGCGGGCGGCGAAGGGGGTGGAGCGGATCTGTCCTGGCTGTGGGCAGCTGTACGCGGCAGTTGCCTACCAGGGGACGGGGAAGCTGCGCGTCGTCTGCTCGGATGCCTGCCGGAGGGTGCGGCTCGGCCGGGGCGGCGCTGAGGTGCCCGGAACGTGATGTGCGCCCCACGGCAACGGCGGTGGGGAACGTGGGAACAACACCAGGAAAGAGAGATCGAGATGACGAAGTTCGTGAAGCGTCCGACGGAGCACGACGGGGATCCGCTGGCGTGGCTCGCGGCGGGGGCTGGCATGGATCTGGACACGGTCCGGTCGCTGGCGAAGGGCGGCAACCTTGCCCCTGCGGTGCTGCGGTACCAGCGGAGGAAGGACGAGGAGCAGCGCGTGGGCGGGGCGAAGCCCGACCAGCAGCAGCCCGGAACGAAGCCGCTCACCTCGCAGCAGCGACAGGTTGAGCTGCTTCGCAGGAGGGTGCTGTAGATGAGCCTGGACGATGGTGCGCGTTGGCGGGCCCACTTGGCGGCTTGCGAGCGCTGGCAGGACGAGCGGCTTGCTGCGTGTCAGGCCGGCGCGGATCAGGCAGAGGCGGAGTTGCGGCGGCGGCCGCACTATCCGGTGATCCGTGGGGCGGACAGCGTGAGTCCGGGCGCCCTGTCCTCCGCTCGCATGCAGGGTTGGCGGCGCGGGGGTGCGGAGTTCGAACGGCGGACGGCGCGCCCTGCATTCGACGGGAACCGCAAGGCGGTGGCGCTGCTGTACGTCTCTGAACAGGAGGAGGGGGCGAGCATCGACGTCGGCGGGGCGCACAGTGCTGCCTGACTTGACCCATGCGAAGAACGCTCGGTCTCTCACTGCGAGGGGCTGGGCGTTCTTCGCGTAACGGCACAGTCGGCGGGGTGTCGCTGCAATCTCGCGCAACTGCCGTCCACGGCCTGGCGGTGGCCTGCATGCTGGGTTTCCCCGACGGGAAGGGAGCGCCAGCATGACGCTCAGGTTCATCGGCACCACCTCCGAGGACGGCAACTGCCCGACGCTCTACGAAGTCGTCGAGACCGGTGACATCGTGGTCCAGGGCGACCAGCTCACCAACCCCGAAGACCTCGCCCAGCTCCGCAACGTCGGCCCCCATGAGACGTCCGTCGTTATCCCCCGCGCCCTGTTGACCCGCTTCGCCCCCAAGGAGTAGCTGTGCCCCTGGTGCCCTTCGAGGAGATCACCCACCTGTTCGCCGAGTTCGAGCACACCGCGTTCCGCCTGGAGACCCGCCGCGGGTACGCCACGGACCGGGCAGGGGAACGGTTCCAGGCGTTCATGCGCGGCATCGACCCGCAGCCGGCCCCGGGCAGTCCGTGGAACACGAACGTGCGGGAAAAGGCCGCGCAGGGTGCCCATTTCTCCCGCGTCCGGATCGTCGACGACCCGCCCACGGACGGGCAGCGGTTCCTCATGGCAGCCGCGTCGAGCAACGTTGCGGCTGGCGAGGACATCCGGGTTCTCAGCCGGTACGTAGCCGAGTCCGCGGGCCTACCCGACTTCGACTTCTGGCTGTTCGACTCACGTCTCGTCGCCCGGTTCCACATCGACGAGACGGACACCACGGTTGGCGTCGAGGTCACTGAAGATCCGGCGGAAGTGCTCGCCGCGTGCCGGGCCAGGGATACCGCCTGGCCGCTTGCTACGCCCTCGGCCACCGTGTGGGCGCAGGTACGTTCGTCGGCGTGAGCACCGACTTCCAGAGCGGGCGGGAGGCCCTCGGTGCGCGGCTGAACGAGCTGCGCACCGGGGCTGGACTCAACGGCCGTGACTTCGCCCAGCTGCTCGGATGGCAGCCTTCGAAGGTGTCCCGGCTCCAGAACGGCCGGCAGACCGCCACCCCCGAAGACCTCCAGGCGTGGGCGGCGGCTTGCGGGCGTCCCGACACCGCCGCGGATCTCCTCGGTCGGCTGCGGGTGCTGGAGTCCCGGCAACGCCACTGGCGTAAGCAGCTCGCCGCGGGCCACTCGCCGGTGCAGGACCGGTACGTCGTCGAGTACCGGCAGACCACGGTGTTGCGGGGCTATGAGGCGACGGTGATCCCCGGCCTGTTCCAGACCCCGGACTACGCCCGGCATCTGCTGATGGCCCGTGCCGAACTGTTGCAGACGCCCCGGGACACCGAAGCTGCGGTTGCGTCGAGGATGCGCCGCCAAGAGGTGCTGTATGCGGCGGGGAAGCTGTTCCGGGTCCTCGTGTGGGAAGGGGCTCTGCACGCTCTGGTGTGCCCCCGGGACGTCATGGCCGGGCAGTTGGACCGGCTGGTCGGGCTGATCGGGATGAGTACCGTCGAGTTCGGCATCGTGCCGCTCGGGGCCCCGATGCGCCTCACCCCGAAACACGGGTTCTGGATCTTCGACGAATCCCGCGTCGTCGTCGAGACGATCAACACCGAGTTGTCGTTCGACACTGTCGACGACCTCGACCTCTACCAGCGGACGTGGGACGGGCTGAACGAGTCGGCCGCCTACGGGGCAAGGGCACACCGCATCATCGCCCGCGCCCGGCACCTGATTGCCCCGTCCTGAGCAATCCGCCCCAACACCGGTGGGGGCCGCGCAATCTTGCGCAACCGCCAGGACCACCACGCGCGGCGGCCCCTACGGTCCAGGCCATGACCACACCATCGAGCACAGAAGCGCCCGCGCCGTTCGGCTGGTGCCACTGGCACAAAGGCCCATCGGGGACCGCCGTCATGGTCGACATCGTCGAGCAGAACTCGGGCCCCGGGGCGGCCCTGTACGCGTGCGCCCCGTGCCGGGAGCAGCGCGGCCTGACCCCGGTTGCCGAGCAGGCCCACGAGGTGGCCTACCGGGACTACCTGCTGCACACCACGGACTGTCCCGGGTGCAGCCGTCTTGGACGGTGCGACGTCGGCGGCCGGCTCCGCGACATCTACCAGAAGGCCCTGGACGCCGCGCCCTGACCGCATGACGAAGGCCCCCAGGCGGCAACCTGGGGGCCTTCCTTGTGTGGGGGCTCGGTCCCCCTGTACCGGCGTTACCTTGCAGGTCGGGGCCCGCTACCCGCCCCATGACCGGGGTAGAGGGCCCCCGCTACTTCCGGGCCCCGCAAGTAGGCGCCGGGGGCGCGGGGTGAACACGTGGCCGCGGGGGGCGGGTACAGGGATCCCCCTCTACCCGAGGAGGATTTCCGGGGGGACGGCGCCTTCGATGTCGCGTCGCTGGTATCCGGCGAGCGTGGTGCCGCTGATCTTCACTTGCTTGCTCGTCCGCTTCACGCCGGCGGCTTCGAGTTCGGCGGCCAGGCGCTCGCCGTTGAAGTCGCCGTACACGTCTTCGTCGAGGTTCACGAGCCCGGCGATGAGGTCGGTGGTGAACATCCGCGGGCTGTGCCGCATCACCTCCAGGACGTCGGAGAGGATCGGCGCCAGCGTGAGCCCGGCGGCGTCGGCTGCTGCGGTGACGTCTCCGGCGGCGTCTCCGGTGAGCTGGTCGGCGGCCTGGCGGAGGGTGCGCCCGGTGGCGCAGAGCTTGGTGAACTCGACTCCGTCGAGGTAGTCGGCCCGCACGGTGACGTAAGAGGCAGGCCCGGTGACCAGCACCCCCGTACCGACGTGGTCCTCGGACAGGACGGACGCGTCGGCCCCCTGGGCGGCCTTGCCCTTGCCGAGAACCATGTCGGAAGACGCCTTGTCGACGACCTGCGTGGAGTACCGCAGGGTGATGATCTCCCGCAGCTTCGTCGGCACGGACTCGGCGTCCGGGCGCTGGGAGGCGAAGTTGGACACGAACCCGGCGGCGGGGCCGCGGCGGGCGATGCGGCACAGGTCGTTGATGACCTGGTCGCGGTCGTCCTTCTCCATCGCGGTGAAGTATTCCTGCAGCTCGTCGATGGTGACGAAGATGACCGGCAGGTTCTTCAGCTTCACGATTTCGGGGGTCAGCTTGCCCTCGGGGCACAGGGAGGTCGGGAGTTCGCGGAGGATCGCGAAGCGGCGTTCCATCTCGATGAGGAGCTCGGCGAGCATCGCCTTGAGCGCCTCGATGGCGTCGTCCTCGGCGCCCATGACGAGGCGGTGGGCGACGGCCCGCATGGGCATCCAGTCGGCGCCGCCCTTGCCGTCGGCGACGTAGTGCCGCACGTAGGCGTCCAGGAGCCCGGCCGCGGTCATGAGGCGCTGGGTGAACGTCTTGCCGCGGCGGGGCAGGCCGCCGAAGAACATCGACTGCCACATGACCGGGACTTCGATGCGGTTGCCGCGGGCGTCCTGCCCGAACGGGATCGGGTCCCAGATCGAGAACGTCTCGGCTTTGGCCAGCGGCGACGGGTTCGGCGCCCCGAGGTAGGGGTCGTCGTCGGCGACCCACATGGACACCCGGCCGGCGTTGCCGCCCTTCGCCGCGCGGACGCGGGACATGATGACCTGAATTTCGTCGACCCCGAGTTCCTGGGCGATGACCTCCCGCTTCGCGAGGACGTCGGACGCGGTCTTCCCGCCGCCCCTCGGCAGGTCGAAAATCACAGCCCAGCCGCGGCCGTCACGAACCGGGCCCATCGTGCACGTAACCCGGGGGCCTTCCTCGTCGCCCCGGCCGCTTTTCAGGAGGCCAGCGGCACGGAGGGCGTCGTTGAGCTGCTGCGCGGACATGTCGACCCGCAGCGGCGGCGCCCCCTGGTCGAGGAGCACGGTGTCCTTGCCCCGGCCGAGGTGGGCGAGCGGGGTGACGACCGCTGCGGCGACCCCGGCCTGCACCATCGGGTCGGCGAGCATGATGCCGATGGTGGCTGCGGCGACCGCGGTGGCGGCGGCCCCGAACCGCCACCTGCGCGTGCGGGTGCGGATGCCGTGAGCGAGCTGGAGCCGGGCGGCCAGCTCCACGTCCTCGGGCTTGGCCTTCGACTGGGCGCGCAGCGCCTTGACCACCGCGCTGTGGTCCTGGGCGGACAGGGTCGGCCACATGCCGACGGTGGCCCGGTAGAACCCGCGGGCGGCCAGCAGCAGGGTCTTGACCAGGTACTTCGGGGTTCGGATGCCGTGGTAGCGGGCCTGCCACCAGGTGAGGCGGGCGAACGCGGCGACGTTGGCGCGGATCGAGGCGGCGGACCGGGCCCACACGGGCAGGACCGGCACGTCGGGGACGGTCAGCCAGTCGGCCAGGGGGTTGTCGGGGCGGTCGACGGCTTCGACGGTGTCGGGCTTGTCGACGGGGGCCGGCGGGGTGTCGAGGGTCTCGGGCGGGATGGGGTGGAGCTTGGTGAGGGTGTGCCCGTTGAGGGGGCGGGTGTCGACGTCCGTCATGATGTGGGTCTCCTGCTGGTCTGGTGGCTGGTCAGGGGCACGGGGCGGCCGGTGATCTTTGGCGGATGACGGCCGCCCCGTGGTTAGCGAGGGTCTCGCTGGGCTGCTCGGCGTCCACGCCTTCTCGCGTTGATCGCCTCACGGTTCGCCGCCCAACGCTCTCGGCGCTGCGCGTTGTGCTCCTCGCGGCGCTTCTGCTCGCGGGCCGCATCGCAGGTACGACACTCGCGTGAACCGTTCGCGCGGATTCGGGTGTTCGTGGCGTCGTAGACATGGCCAGCCGGGCAGGCGGCCTTGGCGAGATTCGCAGCTGGCGTGGTCTCGCCACGAAGGACGTTCTCTCTAGCCGTCACCGGCTCAAGGTGATTCGGATTCACGCAGCTCCGAACCCTGCACAGGTGGTCCAGCTGGAGCCCTTCAGGGATTGCGCCAACGAGGACGGTAAAGGCGAACCGGTGAGCCAGAACAGAACGGCCCTGGAAGTAGAACTGCCCGTACCCGTTCCCAATCTGGCCCGCGGTCCAGAGCAGGCATCCGCTGGCGTCGACCATGACCTTCGACCAGAAGCGGCGCATGTCCTTCTCGCGCGCGTCGGTCTGCATGGTCACTGGTTCTCGGCCCGGTTCACGGCCCGCTCGGAGCGCTTGAGCTGCTGCTCGGCTTCCCGCAGGGCCTGCCGGGCGGCGGCCTTGTCCTCGCGGGACGCGGTGCGCACCTTGGCCTTGGCCTGGGCGACGGCCTGCCGGTCGGTCTCCCGCACGGTGTGCAGGGCGTTCAGCTCTCGGCGGCCGCGCTCGGCGGCGGACTGGTCGATGGCCTGGATCTTGCGCTCAACGGCGGGGTCGACGCAGTCGGCGAGGGCCTGGCGGAAGCCCTTCCGGAACAGCTTTCCGCGCTGGCGGGACTCGGCCCGGGTGTACGAGTACATGGGGTGTCCTCTCGGGTGAATGTCAGGCTGCGAGGTACAGGGCGGCGACGGTGAGCGCCAGGATGTGCGCGGTCTGGTCGACATGGGCGGCACCGCCGCGCTCTGCCCATTCCTGCTGGTGGGCGAGCTTCATCCAGCGGACGACGAGCCGTCGGCGGTCGATGGCGGCGTGCGTCGCGCCGATCCAGAGAACTGCGGCAGTGCTCGGCAGCAGGCCAGCGGATTCATCGAGGACGGCTGCAGCGACGGCGAGAGCGAGCGAACAGAACGCGACGTGCGTCCCGGCGTGTGCCAGGTTCGCTCGCCATCCGACCGCGCCGGACGCGGCCTTGTGGCCAGCCTGGTGGTCCGTCTGGAACGGGTAGTCGGCAAGAAGATGCGCGAGGTAGAGCAGGACGAACAGGGTGGGGAACATGGGCTGTCCTCTCGTTCGGGTCCGGGCTTTCCGGTCCGCCGCCCGCCCGGTGCGAGACCGGGCGGACAGCCGCCCGTCAGCGGCCCCGCTGGACGTCCTGCCACACGGACCGCAGGACGAGGACGCACACGGTCAGGGCCACCGCGCTGATCGCCACGGCGACGGCGGACAGGGCGAACGCGATCAGGAAGACGGACCCGCCGATCCCGATGCCAATCCACTTAGCCGCGGACCTTGCCGGGCGGACCGCCGGCGGCGCCGGGTACGCACTGGGTGCGCCCCCCTGGGCGAGCTGCTGCGCCTGGAGGACCGCGAGGATCAGGGCGACCTGCTCACTGTTCGCCTGCGCGTCGACCGCGTCCCGGGCGGCCTTCTCAAGGTCGCTCATGACGCACCCCCGGCGGTGACGAGCGCCAGCTGACCGGAGGTCGGCTGCGCCTTCTGCTCGTCGTCCAGGCGGGCGAACACCTTCTTCACGTACGACACGCTGCGGGTGGCCTGCCGGGCCGTTTCCGCCACCGGGGTGCCCGTCACCCAGCCCGCCCGGATGATCGTCGCGGCCGCTTCCGTCGGCAACCGTTCCTCCGGGCTGGTGGTCACCTCGTCGTCCGGATCGGGGGTGGGAACGGTCAGGGTGAACACCCGGCGGTCACCGCAGATGACCAGCGGATTCACCACCGGGGCGGGCGGCGCCTGCTCGATGGCGACCGGGGCGGTGGCGGTCACCTCGTCCGGGGTGACCGTGGCCACCTCGGCGCGGTGCACGGCCGGTGCGGCGACGTCGTCCGGGGTGACCCCCTCGTCGGTGTCCTCGTCCCCGGTGAGCGCCTGGTGCACCTGCCGCATGAGTGCCCCAAACGCCAGCAGGGCGGCGGTGGGCGGCACCGCGGCCACCACGTAGTCGAGGAGCGGCACCGCCCCGGCGTCGCGGGCACCGGCGACCCCGGCGACGTTCAGGACGATCGAGCCGACCGAGCCGACCGCGGTGAGCGCGATCGCCCACCCGTCGACCTTCCGGGCCAACGCGGCCCGCAGCATCATCAGTTCACCGGCGACGATGAACAGGTCCAGGGTGGCCGGCCACGCCCAGGCGCGTTCCTTGGCCTGCCCGAGACCGTGCGCCAACGCGACCTCGGCCAGGTGCGCGTACGACAGCCAGAACGCGGCCCCGGTCAGCGCGATGATGACGAGCCCGGCCGCGATGGCCAGAGCACGGGAGGGATCGAAGCGGCTCATCGGCCGGCCTCCCCGGTCCGCAGGACGGACAGCTGACGGGCCAGGCGGCGCAGCGTCCCCGCGTAGTCGACGAGCAGCGCGGCCAGCTCGTCCAGCTCGCCCGGGGTGAGGGTGCTCGCCAGGTAGCCCATGGCGACGTACACGCCGGTGTTCCGGTCGGCGCCCGTCGCGAACGGGTCCTGGACGAGCTCGGCGGTGGCAACCTCGTGCCCGTAGAACTCGGCGCGGTGCTGCGGCCCGCGGTGCCCGGTGTCCCGCAGAGCCTCGGGCTCCTGGTCGTGGCTGTCGACGCACCAGGACGGTTCGGGCATCGTGACGGGCCCGTGGTCGGTGGTGTGCACCGTAACGGTGCGGTCGGCGGTCATCGGCCGGCCTCCGTGTCCGTGCAGTGGCGGTACCCAGTGGCGGGGTATTCGGTCAGCCGCTGGCGGAGGTGGTCGGCGTTCCACCCGTAGTCGTCCGGGTTCTCGGCGAGGGCGGCGCGGGCGGTGGTGACGGCGAGGGCGGCCCGGCGGTCCAGGACGGCGCGGTAGGCCTCGGTGTCGCCGATGGTGGCGGGGTGCGGGAGGTCGATGGCGTCGAGGACCGCAGCAAGGAGTGCGCGGAGCCCGTCGGTGGTGGGCTGGGTGCTCATCGGGCCACCCCCGTACGGCCGGCCGCCGACCGGATCGCGGCCATCTTGGCGCGCACCGCGCGCAGCCGGTCCAGGTGCACGGCCATGTCCTCGATCAGCTCGTCGACCTGGTCGATGTCGAGCTCGGGCCAGTCCCCGTTGCCGACGAACGCCAGCTCGACGGGGGAGTCTCCGAGCTGGGAGAGGCGGAAGGCCATGACGTCGAAGCCGTACGCGCCGTGCATGGCGATCTGGGGTCCGTGGTGGAAGTGCTCGCGCGGGTCGGCATGGTCGCCCGGGTCGGCGGTGCACCACAGGTGCCCGTCCGGGCAGAGCGGGTGAGCGGCGGCGCGGAGACCGTCGGCGACGTGGGCAACGAACACGGCCCGGTCCATCTTCGCTGCCGTCTCCGGCATCTCGGCCGCAATCCGGTCGGCGACCTGCTCAGCCAGCAGCGCGTATGTCGGGGCGGCGGCCACGATCTCGATGACGGGGTTGCCCTCGGCGTCGCACGGCGCACCGGCGCCGAAGGCGGCCCGGAGCGCGGGCTCCAGCGGATCGACGGCGGGCACCGGCTGGGGGGTGCGCTGCTGCGGCATGGCGGGGAGGGTGGGTACGGTAGTGCGCATGGTTCAGCTCCCTGTTGGAGAGGGATTTGGACCTAGGCCCTTCCTGGTGGTTGCACACCGGGTTGGGCCGTTCCGCGTTTTACGGTAGGTCGCGAGTCCATACTAGGGTGGTCTGAGTCGAAAAGCAACTCACTCGCGAGGATGGGTTGGCTCCGCTCCAGTACGTACGACGTACACATGAGGCAGTGATAATCGGGCATAGGTCATGAGACGCGATGAGAGCAAACTCGCAGGTCAGGGCCCTGCCGGGCGGATTCCGCAGGTCCGGGCGGGGGGCTGATAGACCTCGTAATGCGTAGGTCTCGGGTTCGAATCCCGAAGGCGGCTCAGAAGAACCCCAGGTCACATAGCCCGTGACCTGGGGTTTTCTGTTGCTCGGGGCATGGCAGGACACATGGTGGGAGTACCGTGGTTCGCCTACGTGACCGGGGCGGGGGCTTAACTACGGCGGAAGAGCCTGCTCTGGCCCCGATGCTTGCCGGTTCTCCTGCCGGAGGCCGACCGCCCCACCTTGGCGGAATCGATCGGCCGGCTGGAGCCGGCCGGGCGGTTCTCGTTGAAGAAGGATTGCCAGACCCGTTCCTGCAGCGCGCCGATGCAGGCGCCGCACGCGTACATCGGGGCCTGGGCCCCGGCGACTCTGGCGGGGCCGATCCACAGGACGGGCGTCCACCGCTGCCCGCAGTAGAGCCAGCAGGGTCCGTCGACCCACTCGTTGCCGTCGTCGGTGGCTGCCGGTGAGGGCAGTCCTCCTCGGGCGAACTCGGCGATCCCGGGGATCGCCCTGTGCTGTAGGACGACTTCCGTCAGCATCGCTCGTCTCCCTCCGCGATCAACGGTCCTGGGCCGTGGGAGAAGCGTCCTTCTGCTTCTCGGTTTCGGAGAACAAGAGCGTGGGTTCGGCGAGGATGTCGCGCCCGGCTTCGCTCTTGTAGATCTCGTCGACGCTGCCGAACCGGGCCTCGGAGTAGTCGAGGTCCAGCAGCGCGGCGGCCTGGCGTACCGATGCCTCGTCGGGTCCTTCGATTTCCAGGAAGGTGGGGAGGTCGGGCCAGGTGTCGAAGTCGAAGGCGACCTCGCCCAGGCGCCATTCCTCGCGGTAGTTCTCCTGGTACCGGACCTCGGTGAGGCCTGCCCGGCGCAGGATGTCGGCCATGGCGTGCAGGTCGGTGACCTCGGTCTCGATCTCCTTGGTGCCGTCGATCGTCGTTGCGTCGGTGACCTGCTTGAGCGTGAGCGTCGAGCGGGTGCCCTCGTCCCGCAGACGGATCCAGGCTCCACCGTCGAGGGAGTCGTTCTCGAAGATCTTGCGGGTGAGGAGCGTGCGGGGGAATGCCTGGACCGCATTGAGGGCGCTCAATTTGTTCTGGAGGTCGGCGACGTCGACGGCCAGGAACTTCGCCTCGTATTCGTGCTTCATGGGGTCTCTCTTAGAAGTGGTCGGTGAGGGTGGATGTCCGGGCCGCGAGCAGGAGGCCCATGCGGTGGGTGTGGTCGTGCAACTGGCCGACGTGGGCGTGTTCCGTGAACTCGGTGGTGCGCAGGGTGAGCAGGACCTCCCAGTCGCCGATGAAGTGGGCGTGAAGGCGTTCCGGGGAGGTGTAGTGCTCGATCATGTGGTGGCGTCTTTCGACGGGCATCATGAACTCCGCGCCGAACATGCCGCCTGGGCGGACCAGGCGCTGCATGCGGTCGACGAACTCGCCGAGCGGGCGGTGGTGGTTGGCACTGTAGTGCCACGAGCAGCTCGTCCAGACCGCGTCGCACTGCAGGCCCAGGGGCTCGCCGTCCAGGAAGTCGTCCTCAACGACCTATACGCGTTCGTGGAGTTCTTCGAGCTTCAGCCGATCGATCAGTCCCAGCGCGTGGGCCTGGCTGTCACCCGGGAGGTGGACGTGGCCCCCGTGGAGGGCGACATCGTCGCGTTCGATGGCGACGACGCGGTAGCCGGCGGCGGCGAGGGGCAGGACGAACTTGCCGTCGCTCGCGCCGACCACCGCGACGGTGGCGTCAGGGGCGACGCGTTCCCGCAGCGTGGCGAGGAACTGCGGGAAGAACGTGAGGGTGTGCTCCCACAGGCTCTGCGTCTGCATGGGGGTGCGCTCCTTGCGTCTCGGTATCCATGATCACTCGGAGGGCCTCGTCGGGGCTGTGCCCCGTGGTGTCGACGCGATGCATCGCGAACGATGCGTAGGCGTCCGTCACTCGCACCAGAAGGCGTGCGCGTTCTTCCCCACGGCTTTGCAGGACATGGTCAGCGCACCGCGCGGGTCGACCTCAATGCGGTCGATTTCGCGAGGACCATCGGATGGGGCACACACCTGCGGGGCACCGTCCTCGGAGAGGTCCTCGTCGACGATCACCTCCCATGGCAGATCGGCTGACGCCAGCTCGTCCCGGAGTCGGCCGTAGGCGGAAGGGGAGGTGACCAGCAGCTCGGGATGATCGGCGGCGTTGCCGACCGGCCGCAGGTGGTGGAGCTTGAGCTGCCGCACCCCGAGTTCCGCCAAGGCCCTTCCGAGGGGCAGGACTTCGGCGATGTTCCGCGAGGTGACGGTCATGGTCGCCCCGGTCGGAACACCGAGATCCCGAGCAAACCGGAGCGCTTCCAGGGCGCTCTGGTAGCTGCCCTGCTTTCGGATGCCGTCGTTGGTCGACCCGACGCCCTCCAGCGAAACCCTGAGCAGGTCCAGGTAGGGGGCGATTTCGGTCAGGCTGCTCTCGATCCGGCACCCGTTGGTGCAGATCTCGACGCGCAGGCCCAGTTCCTCCTTGGCGTGGTGGACGACTTGCGTGAGGTCCCGGTGGACGAACGGTTCTCCGCCGAGCAGGGTCACGGCCTCGGTGCCGTACTCGTCCCGCATCAGGGTGAGGAGATCCGCGGCTTCGTCGATGGTGAAGGCGTCGGTGTACTGGAGCCGCTTGCCGTGGAAGCGGGGGCTACGAGGGTCCACAGGCCATGTACGGCAACCTAGTGAAGTCCCTCGACCTGGTCCTTGGCCCACCACAGGAACGCGGCGGCGTGCTGCTGGTTGGCGAAGCCCTGGCCGACGAGGTCATTCAGCAGGTCGTTGCTCCAGAGGATGAGCCGGCCGAGGGTCCAGTTCACCGACTCGGGTGCCGGCAGTTCCAGTCCGTAGACCCTTCGCGCGATCTCGCGCTTGCCGCCCGCCTCCGTCGTGTACTTGAGGATCGTCAGGAACCGGTCGGGGTACATCACGCAGAGAACCCTCGTGAGAAGGGCCTCCTTGAAACCGGTCATGGCGAACGTCTTGGTGCCGTCCAGCAGGTGCTGGAGCCGGTCTTCGAGCGGCACGTCGTCGGGGCCGTACAGCAGGTACTCGATCGTCTCGCGGGTCGCCTCCCCGGCCGCGGCGTCGCCCATGTCGTTCCACGCGGAGTTGAAGGTGGCCTGGTTGCCGGGGCGGGCCCCGAGCTCGGAGTTGGCGAAGTCCTTGAGGACTCTGGGGTCGCACGCCCACAGTCCCTCGGGGGAAAAGATCTGCTGGTACTTCGACCAGTAGGCCGCCACGTCGGGGTCGAAGTCCGGTTTGACCGCGAGGTACTGCTCCTTCAGCCGGGCCACGCGCTCCAACTGCCCGGGATCGACGTCTCCGGGTTTCGGGAAACGGGCCTTGAGGTCGCCGATGGTGCGGAGCGGGTTCCTCTGCGGAACGGTGGGCTCCCTGTGCTCCCATTCGTAGCCGCACCGGTGCTTCACGAGCCGACGTCCGCCGTCCAGCGTGCGGATCACCTCGATGTCCTCGTCGTCGCTGCACAGTGGACACATAACCAACGCCATGGCTACCCCCGTTCCAACAGTGCTCGTGCCCGCTCGGAGCCGATGCACTTGTCCATCCAAGGGCTGCATTCTTGCACCCGGCAAAGGTGGGCGGATGTGGGGCCATCCGGCGAGACTGCCGCAGCCTCCGACGCAGTGGAGGACCGTCCGCCGGTTCGGTTCCGCTGTGGCGGCGACCAACAGGTCGGGCAGGGACAGAGCGCGGTGGGAGCAGGCGTTGAGAGCATGGCGCTGGATCTCGAGAGCGCGAATGAGGACGTCGTCGTCGGTGCGGAGGTAGTCGAAGGCGTGCAGCCGGGTGCTGATCCGCGTTGCTTCCGAGCTGTCGCGTGCAGGGTGGATCATCTCGAACTCGGTGGGCCGGCTGGTCCCGAGGATGCGCATGGCCTCGACAACCATGTCTTCGTCGAATCCCGAAGTCGGCGCAGTAGGACCAGCTCGGACCCCCTCCGAGCTGGTCCTACTGGATTCCTGGGCCGGCCTCGGGCCGCGGGCGGTCCCGGGTGGCTGAAGGTCTTCTGTTGCGATGGCAGGAAGGTGCCAACTCTTCCCTTCCGGCAGTCGGCCTGTCCTATGGTTTCGCTGGCCGGGGGGCTGTGCAGTGACGGGCGACTTCTCGCTTCCGAGCTGCCGGCGCACACAATGTTGTGGGGGAGTTTCTGATGCGATCGCACCGGAGCGCATTGGCTGCGCCCACGACGGACCGGGCCACAGGGACGCTGCTCGCTCAGCTGGAGATCGATGACGGTGAGCTGACGGCGCGGCTGGCCGACGGGCTCGAAGCGGCGGAGAAGGGGCTCCAGGACACCGCGGCCACCGCTGCGGACCCCCGGATCGCGGAGCTGACCGGGCATCTGGCCGCGTTCGGGGGCAAGCGGCTGCGGCCGCTCCTGGTGCTGCTGGGGGCGGAGTTCGGGGAGCCGTGGCGCGCGGGGGTGACCGAGGCCGCCGTCATCGCCGAGCTGGTCCATGTCTCCTCGCTCTACCACGACGATGTGATGGATGCCGCCACCACCCGGCACGGGGTGCCCAGCGCCAACGCCCGCTGGGGGGAGCGGTCCGCCGTCTTCGGCGGGGACTGGCTGCTGGCCCGCGCCGCGAAGCTCTCGGCGGCGCTCGGAGCCGAAACGATCCGGCTCAATGCGGAGGCGGCAGGGCGGTTGGTCACCGGGCAGCTCCGGGAACTCATGGGGCCGGCTCCGGGGGAGGACCCCGTCGACCACTACTTCCAGGTGCTCAACGGGAAGACGGCCGCGCTGTTCTCCCTGGCCCTGGCCATCGGCGCCCATCAGGCGGGCGCCCCCACCGCTTCGATCCAGGCGCTCGACGAGTACGGGAGACAGCTCGGCCTCGCCTTCCAGATAGCCGACGACCTGCTCGACCTCACCGCGCCGGTCGACTGGACCGGCAAGGAACGCGGGAAGGACCTGGCCACCGGAGTGGCCAGTCTCCCGGTCCTCCTCGCCCGCGCCGACGAGAGCGCGGACGGCGCCGAACTGCGGGAGATCCTGCTCGCCGGGCCGTTGACCGACACAGCGGTACGCCAACGAGCCCTGGAGCTCTTCCGGACCTCGCCGGCCCTCGCCACCACCGAGGACATGATGCACCGGCGGCTGGCCCGGGCGCGGGCCGCGATCCAGGGTCTCGCGCCGCACCCGGCGCACCAGGCCCTCCACGCGCTCTGCGCGTTCATGGCGGCGAGAACGGCGTAGGCCCGCGACTCGCGCGTGCCCCACGGCGGTCCCCGGCGGCCGTGCCCCCCACGGTGGCTCCTGGCCGCCGCACCGCAACCTCGACGCCTACCGCGCAGCTCATACGCTGACCGAAGGAACCGCTCCATGCAGGCTCTGGCCGCCGACAGCGTCGGCGACGTTCCCTTTGCTGTGTTCATCGTTCTGGCCGCGGCGGTCTCCCTCGGTGTGATCGTCTTCGCCGTCTCCACCGCCTCGCGCCGGCTGCTGGGCATCCGGGTCGGCCCCATGAGAGCCATGACGTCCGGCCTGGTCGGCCTGGCCGTTTTCATCCTCTTCGACCAGGTGGTGCGGGACGAGGAGAGTCTCAGAGCGCTCTCGACGGTTCAGGTGGCGCTGTCGCTGCTGGGCGCGATGGCCACCCTCGTGGTGGTCGAGGTCTTCGTCCCGTACGGCAGTTGGGCGCGGCCTCTCCAGATCGTGCGGACGCTGGGGCGCAGGCTCCGCCGTACGCGCCGCTACATCCAGATCAGCCGCATCTTCATGCGCCACGGGCTGGGGCGCTACCTGCGCGACCGGAGCAGCATGGACCGCGCTTTCGAGGCGAACGAGGCCGGTCGGCAGTCGGCCAGGGCGCTGCGACTCGCGCTGGAGGACTGCGGGGGCGCGCTGATCAAGCTGGGCCAGGTCCTGTCCACCCGGAGCGATCTGCTGCCCCCGCACTTCATCGACGAGCTGAGCCGGCTTCAGTCGAATGTTCCCCCGGCGCCGTGGCCCGAGGTGGCGGCGGTGCTCCACAAGGAGCTCGGCAAGCCGGTCGAGGAGGTCTTCGACTGGATCGAGCACGTGCCGCTCGCCGCCGCCTCGATCGCGCAGGTGCACCGGGCCCGGCTGCGCGGCGGGCCCAGCGTGGTCGTCAAGGTCCAGCGGCCGGGGATACGCGAGAGCATCGAGCGCGATCTCGACATCGTGCTCGCCATCACGCGCAGCCTCCAGGACCGGGCCAGGTCGGTGCACGCCCTCGGGCTGCGGGACCTGGGCGACGGCTTCTCCGTGTCCGTGCGCGAGGAGCTGGACTTCCGGATCGAGGCGCGCAACTCCTCGGCGGTGGCGGAGGCCTGCGACGGGTACGCGCCGGATGCGACGGTGCGCATCCCCCGGGTCCACTACGAGTTCACCTCGTCCCGCCTCCTGGTCCAGGAGTGGCTGGAGGGTGTCACGCTCGACCGCGCGGGGAAGGTGGCCGACGAGAAGGGGTGGGACCGGCACGCCCTGGCCCGTACCGCGCTGGGCGCCGTGCTGGACCAGATCCTCCGGTACGGCGTCTTCCACGCCGATCCCCATCCGGGCAACATGCTGCTGCTCGACGACGGGCGGCTCGGGCTGCTCGACTTCGGTTCGGTGGGCAGGATCGACCCGTCGGCGCGGCTCGCCATCCAGGAAGTGCTGGTCGCCATCGATCGGGGCGATCCCGCAGCCATGCACGACGCGTTGATCGACCTGCTGGGTACCCGGGCCACCTCGCGCGACGGCATCATGCCCGACTCGCTGCTCCTGGAACGGGCGTTGGGCAGGTTCATGGCCCAGCACCTCGGGGCCGGCGGTCAGCCCGACGCCGAGATGTTCACCGCCCTGTTCCGCATGCTGACCCGCTTCGACCTGGCAGTGCCCCCGGAGGTCGCCGCGGTCTTCCGGGCGATCGCCACGATCGAGGGCACCCTGGAGCGGCTCGCGCCGGGCTTCAACATCCTGGATGAATCACGGGCGTTCGCCGCCGATCTGCTCACCGACCGGCTGCATTTCGGCTCCCGGCGGAAGGCGGCGGGCGGGAAGACCGGCTTCGCCGGCTTCGACGTGCCGTCGCTGGCCCGGGAAGCGGCCCAGGAGGCGATGGCGATCCTGCCGATGCTGCGGAGGCTGCCGCGGCGGGCCGAGCGCATCAGCGCCTCGCTGGAGGAGGGGCGGCTCGCGGTGCGCGTGCGCGTCCTGGCCGACGAGCGGGAACAGCGCTTCGTCGCCGGCCTCGTCCACCAGGTGGTGATCAGCCTGCTCGCCGCCTGCACCGGGGTGATGGGCGTCATGCTGGTCGTGTTCGGAACCGGCAAGGGACCACGCGTCACCCCGCAGCTGGAGCTGTTCCCGCTGCTCGGCTACCACGCCCTCGTGGTGAGCGCCATCCTCACGCTCCGGGCGCTCTACACGGCGATGCGCAGATCCGTCCGGTGACCGGGACGGGTGCGGGACTCCACGGCTCACCGCAGCCTGACCGGAAGCTCCTTCAACGGGCGTACGACCACGTTCTGTTCGTACCGCAGTTCGGAGGGTGCGACGGCCAGCGAGACGGCGGGGAAGCGTTCGAAGAGCCGCCGGGAGCCGATCTCGGTGATGACCTTCGCCAGATGGGCGCCCGAGCAGTAGTGGATGCCGAAGCCGAAGCTGAGGTGGGCCGGCTTGTGCCGGTCGAGATCCAGCCGGTCCGGGTGGTCGGGGAACTGGTCCGTGTCGCGGTTGGTCGACATCACGCTGATGACGACGACCTCACCGGCGGGGACGGTCACCCCGCCGATCTCGACCGGTTCGGTGGTGACCCGCTGTAGCGCGTTGCTGATCGGGCCGACGTACCGGATGAGTTCGTCCATCGACTTGCCCCAGCGGCCGGGCTCCGCCAGCAGCTGGGACCGCTCCGCCGGATGGGTGAGAAGGGCGGCCATGACCCCGCCGAGCAGGCTGGCGGTGGTGTCGTTGCCGCCGGTCATCAGCGCGAAGCCGGTGGACAGGATCTCGGTGCCGGTCAGCCGGCGTTCCGGGTCGGCGTGGATGAGCGCGGAGAGGAGGTCGTCGCCCGGCTCCCGGCCCTTGCGTTCGATGAGCTCGGACATGTACGTCGACAGCTCCTGGATGCTGCGGTCCAGAACCCCGGAGCCGTCCGTGGGGGAGTACGTGCGCAGGGCGGCCGACCAGCGCAGGAAGTCGGGCCAGGCGTCGGCGGGTACGCCCATCAGCTCGGCGATCGTGATGACGGGCAGCGGGTCGGCGTAACCGGCGATCAGATCGGGGCGGGGGTGTGCCGCCAGCCGGTCCAGCAGCTCGTCGGCGATCTCCTCGACGCGCGGCCGCAGCGCTTCGGCCCTGCGCGGGGTGAAGGCGAAGCTGATCGCCCGGCGCAGCGGTGTGTGGCGCGGCGGCTCCAGATTGGCGAGGTGGTTCGCCTCCTCCGGTGGAGGGGTCATCGGCCGTCCGGTCCGCTTCGACATCAGCTCGTAGTGCACATGGATGTCGCGGCTCAGCCGGGGGTCGGCGAGCGCGTCCTTCGCGTCGTCGTACCGGGTCACCACCCAGACACGGTCCCCGCCCGGCATGGACAGCTCGCGTACGGGGCTCTCGCGCCGCACGTACTCCAGGATCGGATAGGGGTCCTGCGTGAAGTCGTTGGTGAGCATCCAGTACTTGGAGAGTGTCCGCGTGCCTGCCATGTCCGTCCTCCGGGCTGTGGGCGGGGTTGTCGGCCCGTCGTCGGGACGGTAGGTGAGCTCGCCCTTTCGGCGCATGCCTGGTTCCAAGAGTTCGAAGCGCGGGCGCGCGGGGGCGGCGTGCCCCGGATGCTCTCTGCCGAACGGTAGATGTGACGGGGCACTGCCCGCTCCTAGGCTTCGAGCGATCGCCGGGCATGGTGCACAGTGCTCCGGATCTCGACAGCCCGTGACACAGCCCGTTGGGGAGAGTGAACCGCGTGAGCGCGACGATGACGACGGAGCGGCAAGTAGCCGCTCGAGCCGTGAAAGTGGAGAAGTTGTACGGCGAGGGGGAGGCGCAGGTAGCCGCCCTCCGCGGGGTGGACATAGAGATCGTCCGGGGTGAGTTCACCGCCATCATGGGGCCCTCGGGCTCCGGCAAGTCCACGCTGATGCACTGTCTGGCCGGCCTGGACGTGGTCACATCGGGCGAGGTCTTCGTCGGTGACCAGCAGGTGAGCGGCATGTCCGAGAAGAACCTCACCCAGCTCCGCCGGAGCCAGATCGGCTTCATCTTCCAGCAGTTCAACCTGCTGCCGACGCTGACGGCGGAGGAGAACATCCTGCTGCCGCTGGCGATCGCCGGCCGCAAGCCCTCCAAGGACTGGTTCGACCGGGTCATCGACACCGTGGGTCTGGCCGAGCGGCTGAACCACCGGCCGACCGAGCTGTCCGGCGGTCAGCAGCAGCGTGTGGCGTGCGCACGCGCTCTCGTGTCCCAGCCGGACGTCATCTTCGCGGACGAGCCCACCGGGAACCTGGACTCCACGTCGGGTACGGATGTGCTCAAGTTCCTGCGGGACTCGGTCCGTTCGCTGGGACAGACGATCGTCATGGTCACGCACGACCCGAGCGCGGCGGCGTACGCGGACCGGGTGGTGTTCCTCGCCGACGGCCGGATCGTCAACGAGCTCAGGGACCCGACGGCGGACACCGTGCTGGACGCGATGCGGAAGCTCGATGGCCGCGAGCGGGTGGCGTGATGCTGAAGGCGACGCTGAAGAGCCTGCTCTCGCGCAAGCTGCGGCTCATCCTCTCGGGTCTGGCCGTGGTGCTGGCCGTGATGTTCGTGTCCGGGTCCATGGTCATCCGGGACACGCTCGGCCGGTCCATCGACGCGCAGTTCGCCGGAGCCTATGACGACACCGATCTCCAGGCGTCGCTCAAGCCGAAGGTGGACGCGGACGTCGGCGACTCCGAGGTCGTCCCCGTGACCGACGCGGCTGCCGTCGAGCGGGTCTCCAAGGTCTCCGGTGTCGAGCGCGCCCGCGGGGTCGTCCAGGCCGAGGGCGCCCGTGTCCTGGGCAAGGACGGCAAGCTGGTGCCGAGCACCGGCGGTCCGCGGTACGGCGAGAGCTGGCGCGGGGAGAGCGATCTGATCGCCCTGCGTTCCGGCCACGAGCCGCGTACGGAATCGGAAGTGGCGATCAACGCCGGACTGGCCGAGAAGGCCGGCTTCAAGGTCGGCGACCGGATCCAGGTGCTGACCACCGAGCCGCAGAAGACCTTCACCGTGGCCGGCGTGTTCGGTTACTCGGGCGACCGGGACGCCATCGGCGGCGAGCAGACGGTGGCGTTCACCGAGCCGGTGGCCCAGGAGCTGATGACGGGTACGCCGGGAGGATTCACCGGCATCACCGTCGACACGGCCTCGGGCGCGTCGGTCGCCGCGGTGAAGACCGCGATCGGCAAGGAACTGGGCGACACCTTCCGGGTCGCGACCGGGGAGGAGCTCTCCAAGAAGGCGTCCGACAAGTCGCGTGGCGTCCTCGATCTGATGAGCCAGCTGCTGCTGGGATTCGCCGCGGTCGCGGTGCTCGTCGGTGTCTTCCTCATCGTCAACACCTTCTCGATCATCATCGCGCAGCGCATGCGGGAACTCGCCCTGCTGCGGGCGCTGGGGGCCAGCCCCCGCCAGGTGATCGGTTCGGTGCTCCTGGAGTCCTTCGTGGTCGGCCTCGTCGCCTCGGCGATCGGGCTGGCGGCCGGTGTCGGGATCGGCGCGCTCGGCGCGAGCATGCTGGCCGGCAGTACTGACGGTCTCAAGGTGGCGCCGCTGGGCGTGCCGGCGAGCGCCGTGATCACCGCTTTCGCGGTCGGCATCCTGGTGACCATGTTCTCCGCGCTCTTCCCGGCGCTGAAGGCGGCGAAGGTCGCCCCGATCTCGGTCATCCGCGCGGCCGTCAACCCGGAGGGCAAGCACCGCAAGCAGACCTGGACCGGTGGGATCCTGTTCGGGCTCGGCATCCTCATGCTGGCGCTGGGCCTCTTCGGATCCAGCGGCATCGCACTGATCCTGACCGGTGTGCTCTTCACCTTCGTCGGGGTCGCGCTCCTCACCCCGCTGTTCAGCCGCCCCACGGTCTGGGCGCTGGGCGCCCTGTTCGCCCGGTCGCTGCCCGGGCAGCTGGGCCGGCGCAACTCGGCGCGCAATCCGCGGCGTACCGCGGTGACCGCCTCGGCGATGATGATCGGCGTCGCGCTGGTCACCGCGATCAGCACGGTGGCCGTCTCGTCGGAGAACAGTGTCACCGACGAGCTCTCCCGCGACCTCAAGGCCCAGCTCGTGGCCATGGGCGAGGGCGGTTCGGCGGCCTCCGCGACCATCGACCCGGCCGCGCTGACCGCCGTCGGCGAGGTGAGCGGCGTCAAGAACGTCGCCGCCGCGATGCTCGACTCGGGCAAGGTCGGCAAGGAGGCCGCGGGCGTCGCCTCCTGGCAGGACTGGGGGAAGGCGCGGGAAGTCCTGGGCCTGAAGGGCGACAAGGGGAACATCGACTCGCCGGGCGACGGCGAGGTCGTGATGAACACCGCCACCGCGAAGAGCCACGACCTCAAGACCGGTGACAAGGTCGTCGTCCAGCTCCAGCGCGGCGAGCCGCACACCTACGTGCTGGCGGGAACCTTCAAGGACTCGAACCTGGCCAACAGCGTGGTCGTCCCGTGGGCCGACGCGCAGACCGGATTCCGCAACAAGCTGCCTTCGCAGGCCTTCTTCCAGCTGGAGGACGGCGCCAAGACGGCCGCGGTGCAGTCGGAGATCGAGGGGCTCCTCAAGGACAGCCCCGAGGTGTCGGTGCAGACCAAGTCCGATGTCATCGGGCAGTTCAGCCAGGGGTTCGCGATGATGCTCACGGTGGTCCAGGCCCTGCTGGGCGTGGCCATGCTGATCGCGGTGCTGGGCATCATCAACACCCTGGCCCTCTCGATCCTGGAGCGGACGAAGGAGATGGGCGCGCTGCGGGCCATCGGCCTCAGCCGCGGCCAGACGGTCCGTATGATCATGACGGAGTCAGTGGTGATCTCACTGTTCGGCGCGGTGCTCGGCATCGCGGTCGGCGGGCTGCTCGGACTGGCCGTGGCCCATGCCATGAAGGACCAGGGTGTCAGCCAGCTGTCACTGCCCTGGACGCAGATGATCGCCTATCTGATCGGCGCGATGGTCGTCGGCGTCATCGCCTCGCTGGCTCCGGCCCGCCGTGGCGCCCGTCTGAACGTGCTGAGGGCTATCGGGCACGAATAGGAGAAATCTTCTCGACCACAGGCCGAATGATGTCCCTCGGGGAAGGTGCCCGAGGGACCTTCGGCATGCCTGAAACAGCCGAATCGCGCCGATTGCAGCTTCCTGCATCCCCCATTGCCTACCCACTTTGACTGCGTTGATATGGAGGCGAATTCATTGGTGCCGGCGCCTGGCGTCGGAACGCGGTGAGCCGGCTTGCGGCTCGCCGGAGACAGGGGGACAGATGCACGAGCGGGAGTTCCGGGCTTTTGTATCCATAGCGGAGATCGGCCGCATGGATCAGGCTGCGAAGGTACTGGGGTATTCGCAGCCGGCCGTCAGCTACCAGATCAAGTGCCTGGAGCAGATGCTGGGTACGAAGCTCTTCACCCGGGACTCCACAGGGGCGCGGCTCACCAGGGAGGGGCGCATGATCCTCCCGTCCGCCCGTGCCGTGCTTGCCCTCATCGACAGCATGAAGGGCGTCTGCGCGGCCTGACGGAGGGGGCTCCGGGCCGGTGGTCCGGCCCGGAGCCCAGGTCAGTCGGGCCGGATGTTCTCCCAGACCCAGGCCGCGATGCCGACACGGTTACGGACGTCGAGTTTGCGCTGGATGTTGGCGACATGGGTCTTGGCGGTGCCGGAGGAGATGAACAACTCCGCTCCGATCTCCGCGTTGGTGAGGCCCTTGGCGACGAGCCGGGCGATTTCGATCTCACGCTCGGTGAGAGCCTCGGCCGGCTGCTTGCCCCGGTTCTGGTCCCGTCCCTGAAGGTGTTTCAGCAGTTTCACGGTCACCGACGGGCTGATCATCGTGTCGCCCGCCATCGCGGCGCGGACCGCCTCCACGAGCAGGGCGGGCCCCGACCGCTTCAGCAGGAATCCGCAGGCGCCGTGACGCAGGGCGGCATGGACGTACTCGTCCAGGTCGAAAGTGGTCACGACGATGACGCGGACCGGGTTCTCCACCTGGGGTCCGGCGAGCAGACGGGTGACCTCCAGGCCGTCCATCCGCGGCATACGGATATCCGCCAGGACGACGTCGGGACGTAGCTTCGCGGCCAGTTCGACGGCCTGCAATCCGTCGACGGCCTCACCGACAACCTCCATGTCCGGTTGGGAGTCGAGGATCAGCCGGAATCCGACTCGGACTGATTCCTGGTCGTCTGCGAGAAGTATGCGGGTGGTCACAATCAATACCGTAGCCGCCGGTGGCACTGCGTAGCCACCGGATCGCGTATTCAAAGATTCTCTGCGGGCTATGGGCCGGATACCGCTGTTCGGCAGTATCGCGACAGATACCTCTCGACCGCCGTACGCGGTGCGTTTTCCTACGAGGAGTGGTGGGGTGGGCATGGCTCACAGCAGAAGGCTCGGAGCGGCCGTGGCGAGCGGGGCGGCAGTCTCCCTCGCAATCGCGCTGCTCGGCTCCGAGACGCCGGTGTCGGCGCGGGAGGGAGGTGCGCACGATGTGGCTCTGCTGCCGGCCGTGTCCGGGTCCCCGGTCCAGGCGGCCTGGCCCGACGGCGTGTTCGGCGCGGCGCCGAAGGCCTCAGGCGGTCCCGCGGCGCGGGCAGCCGGGCCCCGGGACGGGGCGGTCCTGACGGACACGCGTCCCGAGCTGGCCGTCGAACGGACCAAGGGCGCCCGGGCGTACGAGTTCGTGATCGGCACGGGCGCGGACCCGCGCACCGGCCAGGTGACCTCCTCCGGGTGGATCTCGCAGCCCCGCTGGAAGGTGCCCGCCGGTCTGCTGAAGGACGCCGGGGAGTACCGGTGGACCGTGCGGGTCCGGCACCACGACGGCCGTGCCGGCGCCGACGCCCCGGCCAGGTCCTTCACCGTCGACCAGCGCCTCGTCGGCGCGGAGGCGGGCCCCTCGCCGACGGACACCCTCGGCCCCGTGACGGTCAACCTCGCCACCGGCAATGTGAGCGCCTCCGTCAACACCGCGCAGGTCCCCACCGGCGCGGGCCAGCTCGGCGCCACCTTCAGTTACAACTCGCAGGCCGTGGCCGACTCCGGCCTGACCGGCTCGTACTTCCCGGGTGACTCGGCGACCGGAATCGGCGCCGAGGAGCGTCCCGCCGCCGTGCGCACCGACGCCCGGATCGGCTTCCGCTGGGGTGCCGAGGCCCCCTACCCGGAGGCCGACGCGGACTCCCCCTTCCGCGTGCGCTGGACCGGAAAGCTGCGGGTGCCGGACCACGGAAGGTACCGGCTGGGCGGCGCGCACGACGGCGGGCTGCGGATCTGGCTCGACGGAAAGCTGGTGCTGGACGACTGGGACGGTACCGCCGCCACGGGCGCCGGCGCGTCCTACGGCAAGGCGCTCACGCTCCGTGCCGGGCGTACGCATGACCTCAAGGTCGAGTACCGGCGTACCGACGCCGGCGGAGAGGTCGGACTCTGGGCCCGCCGGGGCGGCCGTGCCGTCGCCGTGCCGGCCTCGTGGCTCTCGCCGTCCGGCTCCGTGCTGCCCCCGGGCTGGACCGTGACGCCCGCCGCCGAGGGCGGGGCGACCGCCGGTGCGGCCAACTCCGTCCAGGGCCCCGGGTCCGCCGCGGCCGCTCCCGGAGCCGAGGCCGACCGCGGCCAGGAGGGCGCGCCCGCGACCGGGAGCGCTGCGCCGGACACCGCCGGGATGCGTGCCGCCAAGGGCGGGAGCAAGGACAAGGACAAGGGCAAGGACGAACAGGTCCCCGAGTCCGGTCCGGACGCCCAGACCGGTCTGATCAAAGCGGCCGAGGAGCAGGGGCTGACCTTCTCCTACGCGGGCAGCGCCGAGTGCGCGGACAAGGCGGCACCGGCCGGCTTCGTCTGCGCGGTCGCGGTGCCGGGCGCCGGGACGACGCAACTGCACTACCGCGAGGGCAAGCTGACCCGGTTCGAGAACCCGGGAGCGGAGAAGACCGACCTGGGATTCAGCGCCGACCACCGGCTGACGGCGGTACGCACCCCGCTGATGATGGACTGGATCGCCGTGGACCCCGCCCGGCGGGACTCGAAGGCGGCCCAGTACCGCGTCGACTACTCCCGGGGCGGCCAGTTCCCGAAGAGTGTCACGGGCCCCGAGCCCACCGGATTCGCCACCGGTGACCCCAGGAGCCCGCGGCACGCGTACACCTTCCGCACGGGCGGCGCCGATGTGCGGGTCGCCGGGGTGGACACCCCGCGCCGCACCACGCACGACGCCTCCGGCCGGCTGCTGACCGACACCGACGCGACCGGGCGCACCGTGCGCACGGCGTGGACGCCCGCGGACCAGGTCGCGTCGCGCACCGACGCGGCGGGGCTCGTGACGACCACGGTGTACGACGAGAACACCGGGCAGCCCTCGGGGACGTACGGGCCGGGGCCGGCCAAGTGCTTCGGTCCCGACCTGACCCCGGTGAGCCCGGCGCCCGCCGGCTGTGCGCGGATCCCGGCCGAGACGACGACCCTCGGGCCCACGGGCATCACCACCGTCCGCGCCGACAGCGACGGGGTTCCCGAGCGGGTCGTGGAGAACCGCTTCAACGCGATGGGCATCCCGGACACCACCGTCGTGGACCCCAAGGGCCTGGCCCTGGCGACCACCATGGAGTTCGACGAGACCTTCCGGCCCGTCGCGCAGAAGCTGCCGAGCGGCGCCAAGCGGACGTACGAGTTCCATGGCCCGGACGAGCGGGTCGACAACCCCTGCACGCCCGAGAACGACCCGGCTCCCCAGCGCGGCCTGCCCAAGTCCGTGAGCTCCGCCGTTCCGGGCGCCGGAAAGACGCCGCGGGCGGAGAAGTTCGTCTTCAACGCCAGGGGACTGCCCGCCGCCGTCAACTTCGGCGGGGGTGACTGGACCTGTGTCACCTACGACGACCGCGGCCGCATCTCCAAGATGTTCATCCCCGGCAACGATGCGCTGGCCGAGCGCACGGTCGTCTACGACCTCGCGATCGGCGGCGACCCCCTCCTCGGCGGCTCGACCGAGCCGGACCACACCGTGCGGATCCGCACGGACCTGCTGGGCCGCGCGATCGAGTTCACCGACACCTACGGCACCCGCACCGAGACGTTCTTCGACCGGGCGGGCCGGCCGGTGACCGAGAAGGTGACGCCGCCGAACCACCGCGACGCGGCGCAGATCAAGCGGACGCGCTACGACGCCGCGGGCCGGGTGCTCTCCGTCGAACTGGACGGCAGGAGCCTGGCGAGGACGGAGTACGACGCGGGCGGCCGGCTCGCCGGTGTGCGGTACGGCAACGCGACCCGGCTGACCGTCGGGCGTGACGAGGCCGGCCGGATCGTGGCGAAGAACTGGCTGCTGGCCGACGGCCGGAAGGTCGCGGCCGAGGTCACCCGGTCCCGCTCCGGCACGATCGTGGACGAGTCCGTGGCGGGCGAGGAAGGCCGTACGGACGGGCCGGACTTCCGCTACGACGGGGCCGGACGCCTCGTGGAGGCCTGGCTGAAGGGACACCGGTACGGCTACGACTTCACCTCGGCGGCCCCCGCCGACTGCCCGGAGGGCACCCGTTCCAACGCGGGCCTGAACTCCAACCGGGTCCGTCTGACCGACCGTACGGCCGAGGGAACGACCGAGACCGGCTACTGCTACGACGACGCCGACCGGCTGATCGCCACCACCGGGGACAACCCGGTGACCGGCTTCAGCTACGCCGAGAACGGTCACCTGACCGGCTACGGGCCCGAGGACGCCAGGACGACGCAGCGGTCGGACGCCGGTGAGCGCTACCTCGGCGGCGGCACGAGCGGTCCGGGCGCGGTGGACGTCACGTACACGGAGGACACCGTCGACCACCAGGTGGGCCGCAAGGTCACCGGTGCGGGCGCGGAGGAACACCTCTACGGAAACACCTCGATGGACGACGCGGACCTCGACCTGGTCCTGCGGACGGACAAGCGGGTGCTGTCCCGGATCGTGGCGCTGCCCGGCGGTGTGGTCCTCGGCACGAAGGACGCCGCGTACAGCGGCAAGGAGACCTGGAGCCACCCGACGGTGCGCGGGGACATCTTCCTCGTGACGGGTGACAACGGCCGGCAGGCCGGCGGGATCTACCGCTACACCCCGTTCGGCGAACCGCTGGACGCGAAGGGCGCGGTGGACCGCGACCACGTGCCCGACAACATGCCCGGTGACTTCGACCACGGGTGGCTGGGCCAGTACCAGGTGCTCACCGAGCACTCCGGCGCGCAGTACGTGACCGTGCTGGACACCCGGGTGTTCAACCTGGCCTTCGGCAGGTTCTCCGCCCCCGTGGGCGACGGCCCCTTCCTCAACGGCTACGAGTACGCGGCCGGTGACCCGGTCAACCACACGAGCATCAACGGATTCGACCTCGAGGTGGAGACAGAATGATCAAGACGCCCTTTACCGACGCCGAGGCCGAAGTCCTCGAGCACAACGGAACCCGGCTCGTGCGCGTCCGCCCTCGGCACGACGGGGACCACCGCGCCTGGTTCACGGCCAACACCGAAGCCTTCCGCTCGGCGATGTACGAGCACGCGGCGGTGATGGTGAAGGACTGCGGGATCGTCGAACAGAGCGAACTGGCCGTCCTCGCCGAGGAGATCGGCGGCAGCACCCTCGAGTACAACGAGCGCTCGACGCCCCGCAGCCGGGTCACCGGCAAGGTGTACACCTCGACGGAGTACCCGGCCGACCAGAGCATTCCGCAGCACAACGAGAGCGCGTACTCGGAGAACTGGCCGCACAACGTCTTCTTCTTCTGCGCCCTCGCGGCGCGCACCGGCGGAGAGACCCCGGTGGCCGACAGCGGCGCCGTGCTCGACCGGCTGCCGGCCGGTCTCGTCCGGCGGTTCGAGGAGAAGGGCGTCGTGTACACCCGCACCTACCGCACCGGCATGGGGCTGTCCTGGCAGGAGGGGTTCCAGACCGACGACAAGGGTTACGTGGAGAGCTACTGCGCCGACCACAACATCCAGACGGACTGGGACGGCGACCTGCTGCGCACGCGGCAGAAGCGCCAGGCGGTGACCGTGCACCCGGTCACCGGCCGGAAGGTGTGGTTCAACCAGGCCCACCTGTTCCATGTGAACGCGCTGCCCGAGGACGTACGCGAAGGCCTGCTCGAGATCTGCGGCGAGGACGGACTGCCGCGCAACGCCTACTACGGCGACGGCACCCCCATCACCGCGGACGAGCTGGCCACCATCCTCGGCGTCTACGACGAGACGACCCTCGCCGAGACCTGGGGCACCGGGGACCTGCTCGGGATCGACAACATCCTCACCTCGCACGGCCGCCGCCCCTTCACCGGGGACCGCAAGGTACTGGTGGCCATGACGCAGCGCGAGGCATAGCCATGGCCGTGGCCACGCAGCCGCCGGGGAACGTGGATCTCAGCGACCCGCAGACCTTCCTGGACCATGATCTGGTGCCGATGTGGCAGCGGTTCAGGCGGGAGAGTCCCGTCCACTGGCATGCCGTCGAGGGCTGGAAGGTGCCCGGTTTCTGGGTGCTCTCCCGCTACGACGACGTCATGTCCGTCTACCGGGACAACAAGAGGTTCACCTCGGAGCGGGGCAACGTCCTCGCCACCCTCCTGGAGGGCGGCGACTCGGCGGCGGGCAAGATGCTGGCGGTCACCGACGGCCGACGCCACCGCGAGCTGCGCAATCTGCTGCTGAAGGCCTTCGCGCCCCGGGTGCTGGAGCGTGTGGTCGAGGGGGTGCGGCGCCGGGCCGACCGGCTGGTGCGCCAGGGGCTCGAACGCGGGGACTGCGACTTCGCGCAGGACATCGCGGAACACATCCCCATGGCCACCATCGCCGATCTGCTGGGGGTCCCCGCGTCCGACCGGGACTATCTGCTCTCGCTGACCAAACAGGCGCTCAGCGCGGAGGAGGCCGGCCAGTCGGGCGACGAGGCCCTCGTCGCCCGGCAGGAGCTCCTCCTCTACTTCGCCGATCTGGCGGAGGACCGCCGCGAGAACCCGGAGAGCGACGTGGTGAGCGTGCTCGCCACGGCCACGATCGACGGCGAACCGCTCACCGAGCAGGAGATCGTCTTCAACTGCTACAGCGTGATCATCGGCGGCGACGAGACCAGCCGGCTTTCGATGATCGGCGGGATGCACGAGCTGATGGAGCATCCCGGGCAGTGGCGGCGGCTGAGCTCCGGAGAGGTCTCCGTGGACAGCGCGGTGGAGGAGGTGCTGCGCTGGGTGACGCCGGCCATGCACTTCGGCCGCCGGGCCCTGACGGACGTGGAGATCGGCGGTACGACGATCCGGGCCGATGACGTCGTCACCCTGTGGAACACCTCGGCCAACCACGACGAGGAGATCTTCGACGACCCCGGCACATTCGACCTCGGCAGGACACCCAACAAGCATGTGTCCTTCGGCTACGGACCCCATTTCTGCCTCGGCGCCTATCTGGGCCGGGCGGAGATCCACGCCATGCTGACCGCCCTGCGGACCCATGTGTCAGAGGCGGCGCCCACCGGGCCCGCCAAACCCATCCACTCCAATTTCCTGCGCGGGTACAGCAGTCTGCCCGTCTCCATGCGTCCGCACCGGTAGGACCGTCCCCCGCTTCTGCCGGTGTGAACGAACGAGTGCCCCGACCTCCCCTTGGTCGGGGCACTCCATTCTTGCGCCGCCGTCTAGACCGTCGCGCCCGCGTTGACCAGGGCAATGCACATCTTTCGATATGACGATCTCGGCGGATCGAAGTTTTTCATGCGCCCATGGAGACGCAGGCCCGCGTTCGTACTGTTGATCCGGTCGCCTACAGGTACTTTCTGTGCGATTTCACGGATCCCGCAGTGTCTATTCAATCGGAGTGAATGGAAATGGCCGATCAGAACGGACTCCCATTGCCGCTGACGGCCGCACAGTCAGGAATGTGGCTGGCGCAGCAGATCAATCCGGAAAACCCGATGTACAGCATCGCGGAGTGCGTCGAGATCGCGGGGGAGATCGACCCCGCCCGTTTCGAGGCCGCGCTGCGCCGTACGGTCGCCGAGGCCGAGACGCTGCGGATCCGTTTCACACCCGGTGCCGATGGGCCCGTCCAGAGCGTCGTACCCGAGCTGGACTGGTCGCTGCACACCGTCGACGTCAGCGGGGACCCGGACCCGGCCGCCGCCGCCGAGGCGTGGATGCTCGCCCGGGTGCGGACGCCGGTCGACCTCGCCGACGGCCCGCTCTTCACCTTCGGGCTGCTCAAGCTCGCGGACGACCGCCACACCTGGTTCAGCCGCGTCCACCACACGATCGTCGACGGCTACAGCTGGTCCCTGATCGTCTCCCGGGTCGCCGCCGTCTACTCGGCGCTGGTGGCGGGCGAGGAGCCGAAGCCCGATCCTTTCGGCTCCGTCCGGGACCTGGTGGACGCGGACGCCGCCTACCGGGCGTCCGAACAGTTCACCGCGGACCGGGACTTCTGGTCCCGGCGCCTGGCGGGACTGTCCGAACCGGCATCGCTCGCGCCCCGCCCCACCGGGGTCCCCACCGATCACGTCCGGCACGCCGGCGAGGTCTCCGCCGACCGTGCCGACGCCCTGCGGTCCTTCGCCCGCGAGACCGGCGTCAGCTGGCCGGCCGTCGTCGTGGCGGGCATCGCCGCCTACCTCCACCGGGTGACGGGCGCGCCGGACGTCGTCCTCGGGCTGGCGGTGGCCGCCCGCTCCGGCAGCGCCGCCGCACGCACCCCCGGCATGGTCTCCAACGCCCTCCCGCTCCGGCTGACTCCGCAGGCCGACGCCACCGTGGCGGGCTTCGTGCGCGCGGTGAGCGACGAGCTGCACGAGGTGCTGCGGCACCAGCGCTACCGCTACGAGGACATCCACCGCGACCTCGGCATGGTCGGCGACCGCAAGCGTCTGTGGGGCCCCGAGGTCAACCTCATCATGTACGGGACGCGGCTCGCGTTCGCCGGGCGGCCCGCGACGGTACGCGGCTTCTCGATCGGCCCCGAGGAGGACCTCTCCCTCGTGGTCGACAACCGCGCGGACGGCGACGGCTTCCTCCTCGACTTCCACGCCAACGCCGACCTCTACACCGCGGACGGCCTCGCCGGGCACCGAGAGGCGCTGGCGGACTTCCTCGGCGCGCTGGCCACCGCGGCGCCCGAAGCCCGGCTGGACACGGTCGCCCTGCGGGCCCCCGACGGCTGGACCCCGCCCGCGCAGCCCGCCTCCGGGGCCGCCGAAGCGCAGACCGAGGCGCCCGCCGCCTACCGCGCCCCCGGCACGCCGCGAGAGGAGCAGGTCTGCGCGCTGATCGCCGACGTGCTCAAGGTCGACGACGTCGGCGCGGACGACAACTTCTTCACGCTGGGCGGCCATTCGCTCTCCGCGATCCGGCTGCTGAGCCTGGTCCGCGAGACCTTCGGCGTCGAACTCTCCATCCGTACGGTCTTCGAGGCGCCGACCGCCGCGGGGATAGCCGCGCACATCGAGGGAGCCGACGGCCGCCGCCGCGCCCTGGAGCCCGCGAAGCGACCCGCCGAACTTCCCCTCTCCCTCACCCAGCAGCGGCTCTGGCTGGTCAACCGGCTCCACGAGCCGAGCGGCGCCTACAACATGGGCCTCGCGCTGCGCCTCACCGGACAGCTGGACCGGGCCGCGCTCGCCGAGGCGCTGCGTGACGTCATGACCCGGCACGAGACGCTGCGCACCCGTTTCCCCGAGACGGACGGCAGGCCCCGTCAGCAGATCCTCACTCCGGAGGAGGCGGCCGGTCTGGTCGTGCTCACCGAGCAGCCGGTCACGGCCGACGAGCTGGACTCCCGGGTGGCGGCGGTGGTGGCCGAGGGCTTCGACCTGACGACCGAGCTCTCGGTCCGCCCCCGCCTGCTCGTGCTCGGGCCGCGGGACCACGTGCTGCTGGTCGTGCTGCACCACATCGTCGCCGACGGCCTCTCCCTGGCCCCCCTCGCGCGCGACCTGGGCCAGGCCTACACCGCCCGCACGCAGGGGCGGCCGCCCGCCTTCGCCCCGATGCCGGTGCAGTACGCCGACTACACGCTGTGGCAGCAGTCGGTCCTCGGCCGGGAGCAGGAGCCGGGCAGCCCCCTGGCCCGCCAGCTCGACCACTGGAAGGAGGCGTTGGCGGGACTTCCCGAAGAACTCGAACTGCCGACGGACCGGCCGCGCCCGAGCGAGCTGAGCCAGCGCGGCGACATCGTCCGCTTCGAGATCGACGCGGACCTGCACCGCCGTCTGACCGAACTCGGACAGTCCAACCGGGCCAGCCTCTTCATGGTGCTCCAGAGCGCCGTCGCCGTCCTGCTCCATCTGCACGGCGCCGGCACCGACATCCCCCTGGGAAGCGCCGTGGCCGGCCGTGGCGACGCCCGGCTGGACGGGCTCGTCGGATGCTTCGTGAACACCGTGGTCTTCCGCAACGACGTGTCGGGCAACCCGACCGTCCGTGAACTCCTGGCCCGTGCGCGGGAGATGTCGCTGGCCGCCCACGCCCACCAGGACGTGCCCTTCGAGCGGCTGGTCGAGGCGCTCAACCCGGAACGGTCGCTGGCCAGGAACCCGCTGTTCCAGGTCATGATGGACGTACAGACCCCCGCCGAGTCCACGCTGGAGCTGCCCGGCCTGGAGACCACTCCGCAGGAGGTCACCCCGGGCGTCACCAAGATCGACCTGCTCTTCGGCCTGGACGAGCGCTCGACCGGCCAGGAGAGCGCGGCGGGCATCGCGGGCAGGCTGGAGTTCAGCACCGACCTCTTCGACCGCGCCACCGTCGAGCTGATGGCCGCGCGCCTGGTGCGCCTGCTGGAGTCGTTCGTCGCCGACCCCGGGCAGCGGCTCGACCGCATCGGCCTGCTGACCCCGGCCGAACACGACCTGGTGACCAACGGGTTCAACCGTGCCCCGGTGATCGAACCGGCCCTCCTGCTTCCCCGGATGTTCGAGGCCCAGGTCGAGCGCACCCCGGGGGCGACCGCCCTGATCGAGGGCGATCTGACGCTGACGTACGGCGAACTCGACGTCCGCGCCAACCGGCTGGCCCATGCGCTGATCGCGGCCGGCGCCGGTCCCGAGCAGCGGGTCGCCGTCGTGCTGCCGCGCTCGGCGAACCTCGTGGTGGCGCTGCTCGCGGTGCTCAAGGCCGGTGCGGCCTACGTGCCCGTGGATCCCGAATACCCGGCGGACCGGATCGCGTTCATGCTGGAGGACGCCGAGCCGTCGCTCGTGATCGCCGACGCGGCGACCCGGGGCGTGGTGCCCGGCGCCCTCCCGGTGCTGGACGTGGCGGCCGACCGGTACGCCCCGGCCACGGCACCGCTGGACGGGGACCGGATGTCCCCGCTGCGGGCCGGCCACCCCGCCTACGTCATCTACACCTCGGGCTCCACCGGCCGCCCCAAGGGCGTGGTCGTGACCCACCGGTCCGTCGCCGTCTACCTGGAGTACGCGCGGCAGAACTACCCGTCGGTCGCCGACAGCGCGCTGCTGCACTCGCCGGTCTCCTTCGACCTGACCGTGACCGCGCTCTACGCGCCCCTCGTCTCCGGCGGCCACGTGCGCGTCGCCTCCCTCGAAGGGCCCGGCACCGGCGCGCCCCGCCCCGCGTTCCTCAAGGCGACCCCCTCGCACCTGGCGCTGCTCGGCATCCTGCCCGAGGAGTTCTCGCCCAGCGGCGAACTGGTGGTGGGCGGCGAGATGCTGATCGGCGAGGTCGTCGAGGAGTGGCGCCGCAGGCAGCCCGGGGTCACCGTCGTCAACGAGTACGGTCCGACCGAGGCGACCGTGGGCTGTGTCGAATACCGGCTGGGCCCGGACGACGCGGTGGACAGCGGGCCCGTGCCGATCGGCCGGCCGATGTGGAACTCCCGGATACACGTCCTGGACCAGGCGCTGCGCCCGGTTCCGCCCGGGGTCGCCGGCGAACTGTACATCGGCGGCGGGCAGCTGGCCCGCGGCTACCTGGGCCGCGCGGGACTCACCGCCGAGCGTTTCGTCGCGGACCCCTACGGCGATGCCGGCGCCCGCATGTACCGCACGGGCGACGTGGGCCGCTGGCGGGCGGACGGGGAACTGGAGTACCTCGGCCGCCTCGACGACCAGGTCAAACTGCACGGCTTCCGGATCGAGCTCGGCGAGGTCGAGGCCGTGCTCGCCCAGCACCCCCGGGTGGCGCGCGCCGCGGCCATGGTCCGCGAGGACGTGCCGGGCCACCGGCAGCTGGTCGGATACGCCGTGCCCCGGGACGGGGAGAGCGTCGACGGGGCCGAGGTGGCCGCGTTCGCGGCGGGCCCGCTGCCCGCCTACATGGTGCCGTCCGCGGTCGTCGTCGTGGAAAGCCTGCCGCTCACCCCCAACGGCAAACTCGATCGCAGGGCGCTGCCCGCGCCCGCGTTCGAGGCCGAGGAGAGCGTCGCGCCGCGCACCGCGCTGGAGGAGACGCTCGCGGGCCTCTTCGCCGAGGTGCTGGGGCGTGACTCCGTCGGCCTGGACGACAGCTTCTTCGGGCTCGGCGGGGACAGCATCGTCTCCATCCAGCTGGTGGCCCGTGCGCGGCGGCTCGGCCTGGCGCTCTCGCCCAAGGACGTGTTCGAGCTGAAGACCGTCGCCGCGCTGGCGGCGGCGGTCGCCGAGGCGGCCCCGGAGCCCAGCGCCGGCCCCGACGGGGGTACCGGCCCCCTCCCGGCCACGCCGATCATGCGGTGGCTGGAGGACCGGGGCGGTCCCGTCGACTCCTTCCACCAGTCCGTCCTGGTCCGGACGCCGCCCGAGCTCGGTGAACGCGAGCTGGCCGTCGCCCTCCAGACCCTGCTGGACCACCACGACGCGCTGCGGATGCGCCTGGACCGTCAAGGGCCCGGCGGCCGCTGGGCCTACGAGATCCCGGAGCGCGGCAGCGTACGGGCCCAGAAGCTGATCCGCCGGGCCGACATCGCCGGACTGACCGGCGACGCGCTCCACGCGGCCGTCAGGTCGCAGGCCCGCGAGGCCTGGAAGCGGCTGGACCCGGAAGCCGGGGTCATGGTCCAGGCGGTCTGGTTCGACGCCGGACCGCAGGAGACGGGCCGGCTCCTGATCGCCGCGCACCACCTGGTCGTGGACGGGGTCTCCTGGCAGATCCTGCTGCCCGACCTGCGCACCGCCTGGGAGTCGGCGGCCGTCGGGAAGGACCCCGAACCGGAGCCGGTGGGCACCTCGTTGAAGAGCTGGGCCGAACTGCTGGAGCGGCGCGCCGCCGCCCCGGCCGACGGCGAGGCCGCCCGCTGGGCCGAGGCGCTCCGGCTGCCCGCCCCCGCTCTGGCCGACCAGCCGCTGAACCCGCGTACGGACACCGCCGTGGGAGCCCGCAAGTTCACCCAGGTGCTGCCCGCCGACCGCACCGAACGGCTGCTGGCCCAGGTGCCCGAGGTGCTCAACGCGAGCGTCCACGAGGCGCTGCTCACCGCCCTGGCGCTGGCGGCCGACAACTGGCGCCGCCGCCGCGGCCACGCACCGGGCGACGGAGTCCTGATCGACGTGGAGGGCCACGGCCGCCAGGACATCGCCGAGGGGGTGGACCTGTCGCGCACGGTGGGCTGGTTCACCACCATCCACCCGGTCCGCCTCGATCCCGGGGTCCGGGACTGGCAGGAGCTCTGGGAGGCGGGCCCCGAGGCGGGCAAGGCGCTCCGCACGGTCAAGGAGCAGGTGCGGGCCGTGCCCGACGGCGGCATCGGCTACGGGCTGCTGCGGCATCTGAACCCGGAGACCGGGGCCCGGCTGGCCGGGCTCGCCCAGGCCCCGATGCTCTTCAACTACCTGGGACGCGAGGCCTCTTCCACCGACGTGTGGGGTCCCGCGCCCGAGACCGAGGCGGTCCGCGCCGAGAGCGCGGATCTGCCGCTCTCCCATCTGCTGGAGATCAACGCCGTGGTCCGGGACCACGTGGACGGCCCGCAGCTCGTCGCCGAGTGGACCTGGCCGGCCCGGGTGCTGTCGGTCGCGGACGTACGGGAGCTCGCGGAGGACTGGTTCCGCGCACTGCGTGTCCTGACCGACCACGCCGAACAGCCCGGCACCGGCGGCTACGCGCCGTCCGACCTGGCACTGGTCGACCTTTCCCAAGACGAGATCGACGGCCTCGAAGCCGAGTGGAGGACGCTGTGATGACGAAGTCGGGCCCCGAGGACATTCTTCCGCTGTCCCCGCTCCAGGAAGGCCTGCTCTTCCACGCGCTGTACGACGAGACCGGCAGCGACGTCTACACCGTGCAGGTGGTGCTCGACCTCGGCGGCCGGCTCGACGAGGACGTCCTGCGCGCCACCGCCGAGGCGCTGCTGCGCCGCCACGCCAACCTGCGCGTCGGCTTCCTGCACCCCAAGCAGAGCCGGCCCGTGCAGGTCGTCGCCCGGGAGGTCGAACTCCCCTGGGAGCGGACCGACCTGCGCGCGCTGGGCGAGGAGGAGCGCGCGGCCGAGCTGGACCGTATCCAGGCCGCGGAGAAGGCCCACCGCTTCGACCTGGCGCGCCCCCCGCTGATGCGCTACCGGCTGGTGCGGCTCGCCGACGACGCGTACCGCCTGCTGTGCACCTTCCACCACATCCTGCTCGACGGCTGGTCGACCTCGGTGCTGCTCGGCGAACTCTTCGAGCTGTACGGGAAGGGCGCGGACGTCACCAGCCTCCCGCCGGTCACACCGTTCCGCGAGCACCTGGCCCATCTGGCACGGCGGGACAGCGCGGCCGCCGAGGAGGCGTGGCGGCAGGCGCTGGCCGGTATCGAGTCGCCGACCCGGCTCGTGCGCTCCGACCCGGCGCGGGCGGTCGTGCACCCCGAGCAGCTGGCCATCGAGCTGTCCGCCGGGGACACCGCGGCCCTTTCGGCGCGGCTGCGCGCCAACGACCTGACCTTCAGCAGCGCCGTGCACGGCTCCTGGGGCCTGTTGCTGTCCGTGCTGACCGGCAGTGAGGACGTCGTCTTCGGCACGGTCGTCTCCGGCCGCCCGCCCGAGACGCCGGGCGTCGAGCGCATGGTCGGCATGCTGATCAACAGCCTGCCCGTCCGCGTACGTCTGCACGGCGGCGACTCGCTGGTGTCGGTGCTGGGGCGGCTCCAGAGCGAGCACCTGGAGATGATGCCCCACCAGTACACCGGGATGCGGGACATCCACCGGCTGTCCGGGCACGCCGAACTCTTCGACACCTACGTGGCGTTCGAGAACTTCCCCTTCGATCTCCAGAGCCTGCGGGACCTCGCCGGCGATCTGACCATCGACGGCTTCGACGTACTGGACGCCAACCACTACCCGCTGTGCCTGGTGTCGCACGTCTACGAGGGCAGCCTGCGGCTGGTCCTCAACTACCGGCCCGACCTGTTCGAGCGGGAGCAGGTGGAGGTCATCGGCGGCCGTCTGGTGCGGCTGCTCCAGGCGCTGATCGAGGACCCGGGGCGGGCGGTGTCCTCCCTCGACCTGCTGACCGGGAGCGAGCGGGCCGAGCTGGCCGCCGCGGCCGACGGCACCGTACGGCGGGAGACGTTCCCCGAGCTGTTCGCCGCGCAGGTCGCGCGGACCCCCGACGCGGTGGCCGTGGAGTCCGACGACGTGTCGTTGACCTACGCCGAACTGGACGCCCGTGCGGAGAGGCTGGCGGCCCGGCTCGCCGGCCTCGGCGTGGGGCCCGAGCAGGTCGTGGCCCTCGTGCTGGGGCGGTCGGTGGAGTCGGTCGTCGGCTCGCTCGCGGTGATGCGGGCGGGCGCGGCCTATCTGCCGGTGGACCCGGACTACCCGGCCGAACGCATCGGATTCGTGTTCTCCGACGCCCGCCCCGCCGCGGTCCTCACCACCGCCGCCCACGCCGCCGTGGTGCCCGGGAGCGAGGGCATGTCCGTACTCGTGCTCGACGGCGACGGCGACGGCGACGGCGACCACGAGGGCGAGACGCCGGCCGCCGCGGCGCCCGCGGGCCCCGCGTCCGTGGACAGCCCCGCCTACGTGATCTACACCTCCGGTTCCACCGGTGTGCCCAAGGGCGTCGTGGTGACGCACTCCGGGCTGGCCGCGTTCGCCGCGACCGAGCGGGACCGGTTCGCCGTGACGGAGTCGAGCCGGATCCTGCAGTTCTCCTCGCCGAGCTTCGACGCGTCGGTGCTGGAGCTGTGCATGACCCTGACCGCCGGGGCCGCGCTGGTGGTTCCCGGACCGGCGCCGCTGGCGGGTGAGCCGCTGGCCGAGGTGATCGCGGACCGCCGGGTCACCCACGCGCTGATCCCGCCCGCCGCCCTCGCGAGCGTGCCGGTGAGGGGGCTCGACGGGTTCTCGTGCCTGATCGTGGGCGGCGACGCGTGCTCGGCCGAGCTGGTCGAGCGGTGGGCCCCCGGGCGCCGCATGGTCAACGCCTACGGCCCCACCGAGTCCACGGTCGCCGTGTCGATCAGTGCCCCGCTGGAGCCGGCCGGCGGCGTGCCGCCCATCGGCACGCCGGTGCTCGGCACCCGCGCCTACGTTCTGGACGGATCGCTGCGCCTGGTCGCCCCCGGGGTGCCGGGTGAGCTGTATGTGGCGGGCCCCGGACTGGCGCGCGGCTATCTCCGGCGTGCCGCACTGACCTCGGAGCGGTTCGTCGCCGACCCGTTCGGCGCGCCGGGGGAGCGGATGTACCGGACCGGCGACGTCGTGCGCCGGCTGGACAACGGCGAGCTGGAGTTCGTCGGCCGCGCCGACGCCCAGGTCAAGGTGCGCGGCTTCCGGATCGAGCTGGGCGAGGTCGAGAGCGCCCTGGTCCGCGACGAGGGGGTGGACCAGGCGGCCGTGGTGGTGCACGAGGCCCAGCCCGGTGTGAAGCAGCTCGTCGCCTACGTCGTCCCCGCGGGCCCGGGTACGGTCCGGCCGCAGGCGCTTCGGGAGTCGGTCGCCGAACGGCTGCCCGACCACATGGTCCCGGCGCTCGTCGTCGAGCTGGACGCGCTGCCGCTGATGGTCAACGGCAAGCTGGACCGCAAGGCCCTTCCCGCTCCCGTGTTCGCCGTGAAGGAGGGGCGTGCCCCGGCCAACCCGCGCGAGGAGCTGCTGTGCACCCTCTTCGCCGAGGTCCTCGGGGTGCCGGAGGTCGGGGTCGACCAGAGCTTCTTCGAGCTCGGCGGCGACAGCATCGGCTCCATCCAGCTGATCAGCCGCGCCCGTAAGGCCGGCCTGCGCTTCAGCCCGCGCGACGTCTTCACCCACCGGACCGTCGAGGCGCTCGCCGCCGCTGCCAAGGAGGCGGCCGCCCCCGCCCGTCGCGCGCCCTCCGACGGGGTCGGCGGTGTCCCGCTGACCCCGATCATCCACTGGTTCAGCGAACACGGCGGCGACGTCACCCACTTCAACCAGTCGATGCCGCTGCCGACACCCGCCGGACTCGACTCGGCCCGGGTCGCCTCGGTGCTCCAGACCTTCCTCGACCACCACGACGCGCTGCGGCTCCGGCTGACCCGTATCGAGGACATCGGGGAATGGACCCTGGAGGTCACCCCGCGCGGCACCGTGCCCGCCGAGGACTGCCTCCACCGGGTGGACGTCCAGGGCGTCGGCGCGGACGAACTCGCGGCCGTCCACCGCCGGGAGGCCGCCGCCGCACAGGCGAGGCTCGCCCCGGAGTCCGGCCGCATGGTCCAGGCCGTCTGGTTCGACGCCGGATCCGACCGGCCCGGCCGGCTGCTGCTGGTCATCCACCACCTGTCGGTCGACGGCGTCTCCTGGCGCATCCTGCTGCCCGAGGTCGCGGCGGCCCTGGAGGCCGCCGCCGAGGGAGCGCCGTTCACCCCCGAGCCGGTCGGCACGTCCTTCCGCCGGTGGGCCCAGCAGCTGACCGCGGCGGCCGGCGAACCGGACCGGATCCGCGAACTGCCGCTGTGGCGCGACATCCTGTCCGCACCGGATCCGCTGCTCACCGAACGCCCGCTCGACCAGGAACGCGACACCCTCGCCTCCGCCGGGCACCTGACCCTGCGCCTGCCGGCCGAGGTGACGGAACCGCTGCTGGGCCGGGTGCCCGCGGCCTTCAACGCGCAGATCAACGACGTGCTGCTCACCGCGCTCGCCGTCGCCGTCGCCGACTGGCGGCGCCGTCAGGGCCGCGGCGACGGCTCCTCCGTCCTGGTCGGCCTGGAGGGCCACGGCCGCGAGGAGATCGCCGAGGGCTCCGACCTGTCCCGTACCGTCGGCTGGTTCACCAGCCTGTATCCCGTACGTCTCGACCCCGGCGAGGCGCCCGCCGCCGAGCTCCTCAAGGGCGGCCCCGCCCTCACGTCCGCTCTCAAGGCGGTCAAGGAACAGCTGCGCGCCATCCCGGACAACGGGATCGGCTACGGGCTGCTGCGCCACCTCAACCCGCGTACCGCCGTGACCCTCGCCAAGTTCGCCGAGCCGCAGATCGGGTTCAACTACCTCGGCCGCATCGGCGGCGACGACACCGAGGACGCCGGTCTGGGCGGCGGCGCCGACCCGACGACCCCGCTGCCGTACACGCTGGTCGTCAACGCGGTCACCGAGACCCACAACGACACGCCCCGGCTCTCCGTGACCTGGTCCTGGCCGGGCGAACTGCTGGCCGATGCCGATGTCCAGGAGCTGGCGCAGGCGTGGTTCACGGCGCTGGAGGCGCTGGTCGCGCTCGCGGACCGGCCCGACGGCGGGGGCGGACTCGTCCCCTCCGATCTGCCGCTCGTGCCGCTCCCCCAGGCGGAGATCGACCGGCTGGAGCAGGCGCAGCCGCGGCTGGCCGACGTCCTGCCGCTCTCCCCGTTGCAGGAGGGGCTGCTCTTCCACACCGAGTACGACCAGCGGGCCGAGGACGTCTACATCACCCGGCTCGCCGTGGACATCCGCGGTGACCTGGACACCGGTGCGCTCCGAGCCGCGGTGGCCGGACTGCTGCGCCGGCACGACAGCCTGCGTGCCGCGTTCCGTCACACGAGCGAGGGAACGCCCGTACAGCTCATCCCCGGCGAGGTCCGACTCCCGTGGTACCAGGCCGACTTGAGTGAACTGGACGAGGAGGAGCAGCGCACCCGGCTGGAGGCACTGCTGGTGCAGGAGAGGGCGCGCCGCTTCGACCCCCAGCAGCCCCCGCTGCTGCGCTTCACGCTGATACGTCTCGGCGCGGACAGCCACCGGCTGCTGGTCGCCGCCCACCATCTCCTGCTGGACGGCTGGTCGGCGCCGGTGCTCGCCGGTGAGCTCTTCGCCCTCTACGGCACGGCGGGCGACGACTCCGCGCTGCCGCCCGTCGTTCCGTACAAGGAGTATCTGAGCTGGCTGGCCGCGCAGGACGGATCGGCGGCCCGGGACGCCTGGCGTGAGGCGCTGGCCGGTATCGAGGAGCCGACCCTGGTCGCCCCCGCCGCCGGGGAGGCCGGGCCGAACCTGCCGGGCCGGATCGTCGACGAGCTGCCGGCCGAGCTGACCGCCGCCCTCACCGCCGTGGCCCGTACCCACGACCTCACCATGAACGCGGTGGTGCAGGGCGCCTGGGGGATCGTCCTCGCCGGGCTGACCGGCCGCGACGACGTGCTGTTCGGGGAGACGGTCTCGGGCCGTCCGCCGGAGCTCCCGGGCGTCGAGTCGATGGTCGGGCTGTTCAGCAACACCGTGCCCGTACGGGTGCGGATCGTCCCGGACCGCTCGGTCGTCGACACCCTCCGCACGGTCCAGGACCAGCGGGTGGGGCTCCTCGCGCACCACTACATCGGTCTGGCCGAACTCCAGCAGATCGCGGGCCTGAACACGCTGTTCGACACCGCGGTGGTCTTCGAGAACTTCCCGGCGGGCCCCGGGGACCAGACCCTCGTGCACGGCCTCGCCCTGACCGACGTGGACACCAAGGGCGACAACCACTACCCGCTGGGCATGGTGGTGATGCAGGACGACGAGCGGATGACCCTCAACTGGTACTACCGCACCGACCTGCTCGACCCACGCCTCGTCCAGGCCGCCACCTCGCGGCTGCGCCGGGTACTGGAGACCGTCGCCGCCGCGCCGCAGACGCCCCTGGGCCGGCTCGACCTGCTGGGCGAGGAGGAGAACTCGCGGCTGGAGGCCGACGTCAGCGGCCCCGAACTCCCCGCGACCCGGGCCGTCGTGCCCGAGCTGTTCCAGGCCCAGGCCGGGCGGACGCCCGACGCCGTGGCGCTGGCGCACGGTGACACCGAGCTGACCTACGCCGAGCTGAACCGGCGGGCCAACCGGCTGGCGCACACCCTGATCGCCCGGGGCGCGGGCCCCGAGCGGCTGGTCGCGATCGCCATGGGGCGCTCGGCCGACCTCGTCGTCACCCTGCTGGCCGTCCTCAAGTCCGGCGCGGCCTACCTGCCCGTCGACCCCGCCCTGCCGCAGGAGCGCATCCGGCACCTGCTCGACGACGCTTCGGTGCAGCTGCTGGTGACGACCCGTGAGGTGGGCGCCGCCCTGCCGGCCACGGACGTCGCCCTGCTGGTGACCGACGACGCTGACACGGCGGCGGAGACCGCGCGGCGGAGCGACGACGACCCCGTCGACGGGGACCGCACGGCACCGCTGTCGCCGGAGAACCCGGCGTACGTCATCTACACCTCCGGTTCCACCGGTCGCCCCAAGGGCGTCGTGGTCACGCACCGTTCGGTCGTCGACTACCTCGGCTGGACCCGGCTCTCCTACCCGGGCGCCGCGGGCGTCGCGATGCTCCACTCGCCGGTCTCCTTCGACCTGACCGTCACCGCCCTGTTCACCCCGCTGACACTCGGCGGCACCGTCATCGTCGCGGACCTGGAGGAGGACGACAGGCTCTCGGGCAGGCTCGCCCGGACCCCCTGCACCTTCATGAAGGCGACGCCCAGCCATCTGCCGCTGCTCGGCGCGCTGCCCGCCGCCTACTCGCCGGACACCGAGCTGCTGCTGGGCGGGGAGGCGCTGTTCGGCGAGGCGCTGACCGACTGGCGCGCACGCCACCCGGACGCGACCGTCTGGAACGTCTACGGGCCGACCGAGGCCACGGTCAACGTCACCGAGTACCGCGTCGGACCCGGCGTGGACCTCTCGGCGGGACCGGTCCCCATGGGGCGGCCCCAGGGCAACGTCCGGGCCTATGTCCTGGACGCGCTGCTGCGGCCCGCGCCGGCCGGGGTGCCGGGCGAGCTGTACGTCGCCGGGCCGTGCCTGGCCCGGGGCTACCTCGGCAGGGCCGCCCTGACCTCCGAGCGTTTCGTCGCCGACCCCTACGGACCGGCCGGCGGGCGGATGTACCGCACGGGCGACGTGGTCCGCCGGCAGGCGGACGGGAACCTCGTGTTCGTCGGCCGCGCCGACGACCAGGTGAAGGTGCGCGGCCACCGGATCGAGCTCGGCGAGGTGGCGGCCGCCGTGGCCGCCGTTCCCGACGTGGCCTCGCAGGCGGTCGTCGTGCGCGCCGGCCGGACGGACGGCGACCGCCTGGTCGCGTACGTCACCGCGGCCGACGGAGCCGCGCTCAGCGGCCCGGCGGTGCGGGACCGGCTGGCCCTGGTGCTGCCCGAGTACATGGTGCCGGAGGCCGTCGTCGTCCTCGCGGAGCTGCCGCTGACCCCGAACGGCAAGCTGGACCGCAAGGCCCTGCCGGAGCCGGAGTTCACCGTGGCGGCCGCCGTCCGCGCCCCGCGCACCCCGCAGGAGGAGATCCTGTGCGGCCTGTTCGCCCAGGCGCTCGACGTGCCCGGGATCGGCGTCGACGACGACTTCTTCCAGCTCGGCGGCAACTCGCTGAGCGCGGTGCGGCTGCTCAGCCGGGTCCGTTCGGCCTTCGGCACGGACGTCGACGTACGAGCGGTCTTCGAGGCCCCGACCCCCGCGCGGCTGGCCGCCGTGCTGGGCACGGGCGGTTCCGCCCGGCCCGAGCCGACGGCGGGCCCGCGTCCGGCGGAGATCCCGCTGTCCTTCGCCCAGCTCCGCCTGTGGTTCCTCGACCGGCTGGAGGAGGGGCCCGGCGGAACGTACAACGTGCCCATCGCCATCCGGCTCAGCGGCGCCCTCGACCGGGACGCGCTGCGCGCCGCCGTGGGCGACGTCGTGGCACGCCACGAGGTGCTGCGCACCGTCTACCCGGACACCGGGGGCAAGCCGCGCCAGCAGGTTCTGGAGCCCGCCGACGCGACCGTGCCGATGGAGTCCGTCCGGACGACGGAGACCGAGCTCGCCGGGGCTCTGCGCGCCGGCGCCCGCCGGGGCTTCGACCTGTCCCGCGAGATCCCGCTCGCCGCGACGCTGTTCGCGCTGTCGGACACGGAGCACGTGCTGCTCCTCACCGTGCACCACATCGCGACCGACGGCTGGTCGAACGCCCCGCTCGCCCGCGATCTGTCGAACGCGTACGTGGCCCGACAGGCCGGCCGTGCCCCGGAGTTCGCTCCGCTTCCCGTGCAGTACGCGGACTACACCCTCTGGCAGCGGGAGCTCCTCGGCGACGAGGCGGACCCGGACAGTGTGGCCGCGCGCCAGCTGGCCTTCTGGAAGGAGACCCTCGAAGGGTCTCCCGCCGAGCTGACGCTGCCTCTCGACCGGCCCCGGCCGGCCGAGATGTCCGCCGAGGGCGGCACCGTCGAGTTCGGTGTCGACGCCGAACTCCACGCCGCCCTCGCCGTCCTCGCGAGGACCCACCAGGTCAGCCTCTTCATGGTGGCGCAGGCGGCGCTCGCGGCGCTGCTGACCCGGCTCGGCTCCGGCACCGACATCCCCGTCGGGACCGCCACCGCGGGCCGCGGTGACGAGGCGCTCTCGGAACTGGTCGGATTCTTCGTCAACACGCTGGTCCTGCGCACCGACACCTCGGGCGACCCGGCCTTCACCGAACTGCTCGCCCGGGTCAGGAGGGCGGACCTGGCGGCCTACGCCCACCAGGACATCCCCTTCGACCGGGTCGCCGACGCGCTCAGCCCCGTACGGTCCACGGCCTTCACCCCGCTGTTCCAGGTGTTCCTCGCCTTCCAGAACCACGCGGCCCCACGACTGGAGCTGCCCGGTCTCACGGTGAGCCCCTCGGACATCGAACTGACCGCCGCCAAGACCGACCTGGGCGTGGAGCTGACGGAGACCTTCGCCGAGGACGGCGCACCCGGCGGTCTGCGCGGCCAGGTCAGCTACCGCACCGACGTGTTCGACCGGAGCACCGTCGAGACGGTCGTGGCCCGCTTCGTCGCCCTGCTCGACGCCGTCGCCGCCGACCCGGGGCGTCCGCTCAGCCGGATCGACCTGCTGTCCGGACCCGAACTGCACCGGGTCCTGGAGGAGTGGAACGACACGGCCCGCGAGGTCGAGCCGGCGCCGTTCCCCGCGCTCTTCGAGGCCCAGGTGGCCGCTCACCCCGACCGGGTCGCGGTCATCGCAGGCGACACCCGGCTGACGTACGCCGAGCTCAACGCGCGCGCCAACCGGTGGGCGCACCACTTCATCGGCCGGGGCGTCGGCCCCGAGCAGCGGGTGGCCGTCGCCGTACCGCGGTCGCTGGACTGGCTCGCGGCGACCCTGGGCGTCCTCAAGGCGGGCGCCACCTACCTGCCCGTCGACCCCGGCTATCCGGCGAGCCGGATCGCCTTCATCGCCGAGGACTCCGCCCCCGTGCTGGTCCTCACCACCGAGGACGCGGAGATCCGGGCGGCCCTGCCCGCCGGGACGGAGGTGCGAGCCGTCGACGCGCCGGACGTCCGCGCCGAGGTGGACGCGGCCCCGGACACCGATCCCGGCGACACGGACCGTACGGCTCCGCTCAGGGCGGGCCACCCGGCGTACGTGATCTACACCTCGGGTTCCACCGGCCGGCCCAAGGGCGTCGTGGTCACCCACCACGGCATCGCCGGCATGGCGGGCGCGCACGCGGAGAACTTCGACATCGACGACGACAGCCGGGTGCTCCAGGCGGTCTCGCCGAGCTTCGACGTCTCGATGGCCGACCTCTCCATGACCCTCCTCAGCGGGGCGACCCTGGTGCTGCCGGAAGGCAACCAGCAGCCCGCGGGCGGCGAACTGGCCGCACTCGTGGACCGGCACGAGGTCACCCACCTCCAGATCACCGCCGGCGTGCTGGCCACGCTGCCCCGGGCCGAGCTGCCCACGCTGCGCACGCTCGCGGTCGGCGGCGAGGCGTGCCCGCCGGACCAGGTGGCCCGGTGGTCGCCGGGGCGCCGTCTGCTCAACGTGTACGGGCCGAGCGAGACCACCGTGTGCGCCACCATGAGCCGGCCCCAGTCCGGCGCGGTACGCCCGCCCATCGGACTGCCGGTGTGGAACACCGCGGTGTACGTGCTCGACGACTTCCTGAAGCCGGTGCCCGTCGGGGTGGCCGGGGAGCTGTACATCGCCGGCGCCGGTCTGGCCCGCGGCTATCTGGGCCGTGCCGCGCTGACCTCGGAGCGCTTCGTGGCGCATCCGTTCGGCGCGCCGGGCGAGCGGTTCTACCGGACCGGAGATGTCGTACGCCGGCTGGAGGACGGCCAGCTGGAGTTCGTCGGCCGCGCCGACGACCAGGTGAAGATCCGTGGATTCCGGATCGAGCTCGGCGAGATCGAGGCCGCGCTCATCACCCACCCGGACGTGGCCCACGCCGCGGTCACGGCGCACACCGACGGGTCCGGGCGCACCCGCCTCGCGGCCTGCGTGGTGGCGGGGGGCGCGAAGGAGCTGCCCGCCCGGACGCTCAGCGGCCACCTGGCGGAGCGGCTGCCCGAACACATGGTGCCCACCGCCTACACGACGCTGGCCGAACTGCCGCTGAACGCCAACGGCAAGGTCGACCGCAAGGCCCTGCCGGAGCCCGACTTCGGGGTCCGGCCGGACGGGCGCGGACCGCGCGACCCCAAGGAGACGCTGCTCTGCGAACTCGTCCGCGTGCTGCTCGGCGTCGAGCACGTGGGCATCGACGACAGCTTCTTCGAGCTGGGCGGCGACAGCATCGTCTCCATCCAGCTGGTGAGCCGGGCGCGCGAGGAGGGACTCGAGTTCACCGCGGCCGACGTCCTGCGCCACCGCACGATCGAGGAGCTGGCCGCCGCGGCGGTCACCATCGGCGAGGCGGACGGAGAACCCGCCGCCCTCGACGCGGGGACGGGCGAGGTCCTGCTCACCCCGGCCGTGCACGCGCTGCGCGAGCGCGGCGGCCCGGTCGGCCGGTCGGTCGCCACCGCGCTGCTGAGGCTGCCGGCCGTCGGCGACCCCACCACCCCGCACACCGTGCTCCAGACGCTCGTCGACCACCACGACGCCCTGCGGCTGAAGCTCACCCGCCGGGCCGGGAACCACGTGTGGGCCCTGGAGGTACGGCCTCGGGGCGAGGTGCGCGCCGAGTCACTGCTCACCCGGGTCGAAGTGCCGGACAGCGACCCGGCCACGTTCGCCGCGCTGCTGCCGGAGCACGAGGGCACCGCCGTCGCGTCCGTCGCACCGGAAGAGGGCGTGGTGTTCCGGGCCGTCTGGTTCGACGGCGGCCCGACCGGGGAGCACCACCTGCTCCTGGCCGCGCACACCCTGGCCGCCGACACCGCCTCCTGGCACATTCTCACGTCGGACCTGCACACGGCGTGGGAGGCCGTGACCGCGGGAGCGGCCCCGAGGCTGCCCCGGGTGACCACGAGCTACCGGGAGTGGGCCGAGGGCCGCGCGGCCGCCGCCGCCGCTCCGGAGCTCATCGACGAACTCGACGCGTGGACACGGATGCTCGGGGCGGACACCGCCCCGCTCACCGGCCGGCCGCTGGATCCGCGACGCGACACCACGGGCGCCGTACGCGACATGGAACTGGCCTTCTCCACGGCGGAGTCCCGGGAGCTGCTGACGGAGGTGCCGGAGCGCTTCTCCACCGGCACCGAGGAGGTGCTGCTCGGGGCGTTCGCGGCCGCCGTGGAACAGTGGCGCGCGGAACGGGGCCTGGACACCGGGAAGGGTGTACTGGTCGGCCTGGAGGCGGACGGCCGGACCGGGGCCCACCCCGGAGCGGACCTGTCGCGCACCCTGGGCCGGTTCACGTCCGTCCACCCGGTGCGCATCGGTCACGCCGACTCGGCCGACGACGGGCAGGACGGCCAGGTCTCCGCGGGCGCCCTGCTGAAGCGGGTCAAGGAGCAGTTGGCGGACGTACCCGGCGACGGCCTCGGCCACGGGCTGCTGCGCCACCTCAACCCGCAGACGGCGCCGCTCTTCGCGGGCCTGCCCACCCCGCAGGTCCGGGTCCGCCACCGGGGCGCCTTCGCCGCGCCGCTCGCCGACGGCTCCGTGCCGCTCGGCGCGGCGAGCGCGGTCCGGGCGGTCGAGACCGAGGACCCGGACATGCCGGTGACGTACGCCCTCGACATCGACACATGGGTGACCGAGGAGCCGGACGGTCCCTGCCTGCACGCCCGTTGGACCTGGCCAGACACGGTGTTCGCCGATGCGGACGTACCGGAGCTGGCACGGAGCTGGCAGCGGGCGGTCCGGGAGATCGCCGCCGACGCGAGCCCGGCCGGTGGCGGGCACACCCCGTCGGACTTCCCCCTGGTCCGGCTCGACCAGCGGGAGATCGAGCTGCTGGAGAGCGGTGGGCGGGGACTCGACGACGTGCTCCCGCTGGCGCCGCTCCAGGAGGGGCTGCTCTTCCACTCCCTGTACGACCAGAGCGAACGCGACGTCTACACCGTCCAGTTCGGCCTCGACCTGGAGGGCGACCCGAAGACCTCGGTGCTGCGCGACGCGGTCCAGGCCCTGCTGGAGCGTCACGAGAACCTGCGGGCCGGATTCGCCTACGAGGGCCTGTCCCAGCCGGTGCAGTTCGTGCCCGCCGTTACCGAGATCCCCTGGACCGAGACCGATCTCAGCACGATGGACGCCGCGGAGCGCGGCGCCGAGGTGGACCGTCTGATGCGGGCCGCCCGGGCCGAGCGGTTCGACGTCACCCGGCCTCCGCTGCTGCGCTGCGCCCTGCTCAGGCTCGGCGCGGGCCGCGCACGGCTGGTGCTCACCCTGCACCACCTCCTGCTGGACGGCTGGTCCACGCCGATCCTCCTGGACGAGCTGATGCGGCTCTACGCCTCCGGGGGCGACCCCGCGGGCCTGCCCGAGGTCAGCCCGTACCGCACCTACCTGCGGTGGGTCGCCGGACAGGACCGGGAGTCCTCCGAGCGGGCGTGGGGCCAGGTGCTGGACGCGACGGTGCGGCCCACCCTGCTGGCGCCCGCCGATCCGGACCGCGCCCCGGTCGCCACCGAGAAGGTCTCCGCCACCTTCGAGGGCGACCTGGTCACCGGGCTGACCGCGTTCGCCGGCCGGCACGGCATGACGATGAGCACCGTCGTCCAGGGCGCCTGGGGGCTGCTGCTCGGCAGGCTCACGGGACGCGACGACGTCGTCTTCGGAGCCACCGTGTCCGGCAGGCCGCCGGAGGTGCCCGGGATCGAGCGGATGGTCGGCCTGTTCATCAACACCGTCCCGGTCCGCGTCGGCCGAAGCGCCGACGAGCCGGTGGAGGACATGCTGGTACGGCTGCGGGACCAGCAGGTCGACCTGATGGCCCACCAGCACGTGGGGCTGGTGGACCTGCAGCGGATGGCCGGACAGGGCGAACTGTTCGACACCCTGCTGGTGTTCCAGAACATCCCGGCCGACGGTGCGGGCTTCGGCGGCGACGCCGACCAGGTGCGCGCCGTGGACCTGGAGATGAACGACGCCACCCACTACCCGCTCACCCTGGACGCGGGACTCTCCGGCGACCAGCTGCACTGCCGGCTGGGCTACCGCCCCGACCTGTTCACCGTGGAGCAGACCGAGATCGTCCTGCGGGGGCTGCGCGAGGTGCTGGAGGCCATCGCCGCCGGCCCGGAGCGCCGCATCGGCCGGCCGGCCGATGACCCGCTGGCCCGCTGGTGGGACGGCGTACGGGCGGAGCTGGAACAGCGGGTCGGGCACGGTGCCCCGGAGACCGCCGAGGACGGGGCACAGGCCTCGGACGGGGAGCGGGCCCTCGCCGACCGGGAGGCCGTCCTGGCCGGGCTGTTCGCCGAGGTGCTGGGCAGCGAACGGGTCGGTCTCGACGACGACTTCTTCGAGCTGGGCGGCGACAGCATCGTCTCCATCCAGCTGGCGGGCCGGGCCCGCAAGGCCGGTCTGCTGGTCAGCCTGCGCGATGTGTTCAAGCACCGGACGGTCCGGGCTCTGGCGAGGGTCGCCCGCGCCGAGGAGGACCTGCCCGGAGCCGAGAGCCCCGAGGACGCCGTGGGCGAGCTGGCGCTCACCCCGGTCATGCTCGACCTGTACGAACGGGGCGGACCGACGGACGCCGTGCACCAGGCGGCCCTCCTCCAGATGCCGGCCGACTGCGACGAGGAGCGGCTCGCGGCGACCCTGCAGGCGGTCCTGGACCACCACGACATGCTGCGTGCGCGCATCGTCGACGAGCCGTCGGGGCGACGCCTCGACATCGCGCCCCGGGGCGCCGTCCGCGCGGCCGGGCTGATCAGCCGGGCCGACATCTCCGAGGTGGCCCAGGCCGATCTGATCGGGGTGGTCGCCGACGCGCAGACCCGGGTGCAGACCCAGCTCTCGCCGGCCGACGGCGACCTGGTGCGGGCGGTCTGGTTCGACGCCGGACCGCGGCGACCGGGGCGGCTGCTGCTCCTCGTGCACCACCTGGCCGTCGACGGGGTCTCCTGGCGGGTCCTCCAGGAGGACCTGAAGTCCGCCTGGCAGTCGGTGGCTGCCGGTGAGGAGCCGCGGCCCGCGCCGGTGGGGACGTCGTTCCGGCGGTGGTCGGGGCTGCTCGCCGAGCAGGCGACGTCACCGGCTCGCACCGGTGAGGCCGAGCTGTGGCACTCCGTGCTCGCCACTCCGGACCCGTTGCTCGGCACCCGGCCGCTCGACCCCCGCCGCGATGTGGCGGACTCGGCACGGCAGTTGACGCTGTCCCTGCCGCACGCGGTGGCGGAGCCGCTCCTCGGGCGCGTGCCCGCGGTCTTCAACGCCGCTGTCGACGAGGTCCTGTTGACCGCGCTCGCCCTGGCCGTCGGCCGCTGGCGGTCGGAGCGCGGGCTCGGCGAGGGCACCGCTGTGCTGGTGGGCCTGGAGGGCCACGGCCGTGAGGAGATCGTGGACGGGACGGATCTGTCCCGCACGGTCGGCTGGTTCACGAGCCTCTACCCCGTCGCCGTCGACCCCGGGGCGCTGCCCGAGGGCGAGGCGTGGCCGGGCGGCCCGGCTCTGGGCGACGCGCTGAAGCGGGTCAAGGAGCAGCTGCGGGCGATCCCGGACAAGGGGATCGGCTACGGCCTGCTGCGGCATCTGAACCCGGACACCGGACCGGACCTCGCACGCCGTCCGGAGCCCCAGCTCGGCTTCAACTACCTGGGCCGGTTCGACGCCGCCGACGCGGAGGCGGCCGTGGCCGAGGACTGGGCGGCCCCGCCGGAGGCCACCGAGACCCTGGGCAGCGGGGGCGACGGCGCCAGGCCGCTGCCCCACGCGCTCGGCCTGAGCACCGTGGCCCAGGACGGCCCCGACGGGGTCCGGCTGGTAGCCATCTGGTCCTGGCCGGGCGAGCTGTTCGAGGAGCCGGAGGTCCAGGAGCTGGCCGATCTCTGGTTCCGGACCCTGTCGGCCCTGGCCGAGTACGCGGAGCGGCCCGAGGCCGGTGGCCTCACCCCCTCCGACCTGTCCCTTCTGGACTTCTCGCAGGACGAGCTCGATGAATTCGAAAGTGATCTGAGCTGATGGAAGGAAACAGCAAAGTGACAAAGCCGGGGTTCATCGACATCTGGCCGCTGTCGCCGCTTCAGAAGGGCATGCTCTTCCACGCCCTGTACGAGGAGCAGGGTGCGGATGTGTACGTCATCCAGATGGCGTTGGACCTGCGGCGCGCCCTGGACGTGCCGGGGCTGAGGCGGGCCGTGACCGGGGTGCTCGCCCGTCACGACAATCTCCGCGCCTCCTTCCGCAACCGGAAGTCCGGCCAGCCGGTCCAGGCGATCCTGCGCGAGGCGGACCCGGACTGGTCCGAGACCGACATCAGCCATCTGACCGGCGACGAGCGGGCGGCCGAGCTGGGGCGTCTCCTGGAGGAGGACCGCGGCCGCCGGTTCGACCTGACCCGGCCGCCGCTGAGGTTCTCGTTGATCCGGCTCGGCGAGGAGGAGTACCGGTTCGTCTTCACCGCGCACCACATCCTGCTGGACGGCTGGTCCATGCCGCTGGTGCTCGGCGAGCTGATGACCCTGTACAACAACGGCGGTGACACCTCGGCGCTGACGCCGGTCGTCCCGTACAAGGGCTACCTCGGCTGGCTCGCGGAGCAGGACCGGGACGAGGCCGAGCGTGCCTGGAAGCGGGCGCTGGCGGGGACCGGCGGGCCGACGCTGATCGCCCCGCCCGGCTCCACCGCGGGCCCGGCCCTGCCCGAGACCCTGATCGAGCAGGTCCCCGGCGAGCTGTCGGCGGCGCTGGTGGAGCGGGCCCGCTCCCTCGGACTGACGCTCAACAGCGTCGTCCAGACGGCGTGGGGCATGGTGCTCGGCGGACTGACCGGCCGGGACGACGTGGTGTTCGGCGAGACCGTCTCGGGCCGTCCGCCCGAGCTGGCCGGCTCCGAGAAGATGGTCGGTCTGTTCATCAACACCCTGCCGGTGCGGTTGACGATCGACCGTTCGCTCCCGTTCGGCGACCTCGTGCGCCGGCTCCAGGACCAGCAGGCGGAGCTGATCGCCCACAAGCACCTGGGCCTGGCCGAGATCCAGCAGCTCGTGGGCGGCGGGCCGCTGTTCGACGCGATCACGATCTTCGCCAACTACCCGATCGACACCGATGCGCTGCAGTCGTCCGCCGACGACATCGGGGCGGTGGCCGCGACGACCGTGGACGCCACGCACTACGCGCTCAATCTGGAGGGGACGGTCCGGGGCGACCGGATGACGGTCCGGCTGGACCACCGGCCCGATCTCTTCCCGGTGGGGGCCGGACGCGAGATCCTCGACCGGCTCCTGCGGCTGCTGGCCGCCTTCGCCGAGAACCCGGACCGGCCCGCGGGCGAGGTGCCGCTCTTCACGGCCGAGGACCGCGAGCGCCTGCTGCCGTCCCCGGCCTCCGCCGTGACTCCGGCCGCGGCGGAGGCCGTACCGTCGGCGGCCGCCGCGGATCCGGCTGCGTCCGGTGAACCGCGCGACGAGCACGAGGCGTTGCTGTGCCGGCTGTTCGCCGAGGTGCTCGGCACCGAACGGGTCTCGGTCCACGACAGCTTCTTCGAGCTGGGCGGCGACAGCATCAGCTCGATCCAGCTGGCGCACCGGGCCCGGAAGGAAGGCGTCGCGCTGAGCCTGCGCGAGATCTTCGAGCACCGGACCGTCGCCCGCCTCGCCACGCTCGGGGGCGTCGCGCAGCCCGCGCCGGTGGTCGCGGACGACGGCACCGGCCCTCTGACGCTCACCCCGATCATGCACTGGCAGCAGAGCCTGGGCGGTCCCGTCGACGCCTTCAACCAGACCATGACGGTGCCGGTCCCGGCCGGGCTGGACGAGACGAAGGTGCGGGCCGCCGTGCAGGCCCTGCTCGACCACCACGACGCGTTGCGCATGCGGCTGGACCGCGGTCCGGACGGCGGCTGGGCGCTGGAGATCGCCGAACGCGGCGCCGTCCCGGCCGAGGACTGCGTCCGCCGGGCCGAGGCGGCCGACGGGGCGGCGGCCGAGGCGCAGGTGCGCGCGGCCATGGAGCGCCTCGCCCCCGGGGACGGCCGGATGGTCCAGGCCGTCTGGTTCGACGCCGGTCCGCGGCAGGAGGGCCGGATCGCCCTGGTGGTCCACCACCTGGCCGTCGACGGTGTGTCCTGGCGCATCCTGCTGCCGGACCTCCAGGCGGCTCTCGCCGCGCTGTCGGCCGGCGACGAGGTGAAGCTGGAGCCGGCGGGGACATCACTGCGGCGGTGGTCGGAGGCGCTGGGACGCGAGGCCCTGTCCGAGCGCCGGACCGAGGAGCTGGAGCTGTGGCGTTCGGTGCTCCGGACGCCCGATCCGCTGCTGACGGAACGCCCCCTGGACTCCTCCCGCGATGTGGTCGGCGTCGCACGCCAGCTGACGATGTCGCTGCCGGCCGAGGTGACCGACGAGTTGCTGGGCCGGGTGCCGGCGCGGTTCAACGCCGGTCCGGACGAGGCGATGCTGACCGCGCTGGCCATGGCGGTCGCCCGCTGGCGCCGGGAGCGGGGGCGCGGCGAGGACTCCGCGCTGCTGGTGGGCCTGGAGGGCCACGGCCGTGAGGAGTTCCTCGACGACATCGACCTGACGCGTACGGTCGGCTGGTTCACGAGCCTGTACCCGGTGGCGGTGGATCCGGGAACCGACGGGCCCGAGCTGTGGTCCGGCGGCCCGGCTCTGGGGGCCGCGTTCAAGGCGGTCAAGGAGCAGCTGCGGGCGATCCCGGACAAGGGCATCGGTTACGGCATGCTGCGCCACCTCAACCCCGCCACGGGCCCGGAACTCGCGGAGCACGCGGAGCCGCAGGTCGGCTTCAACTACCTGGGCCGGATGGGCGGGGCGGACACCGAGGAGGCCGCGGACACCGCCGCCGGCGCGGTGCGCGTACGCGATCTCACCGGGGCGGGCGACGCGGCGATGCCGCTGGCGTACGCCCTGGAGCTCAACGCGGCAGCCGTGGACTACCCGGAGGGGCCGCGGCTCGTCGCGTCCTGGACCTGGTCCGGCGAACTGCTCGGCGAGGACGAGGTCGAGCGGGTCGCCCGGTACTGGTTCGAGGCGCTGGAGGCGCTGGCCGTCCATGCCGCCCGTTCGGACGCCGGCGGTCTCACCCCGTCCGACCTGCCGCTGGTGAACGTGGACCAGGCCGGGATCGACCGGATCGAGTCCGGGGCCGGGACCGCGGGCGTGGTGGACATCCTGCCGCTCTCGCCCCTCCAGAAGGGCCTGCACTTCCACGGCCTGTTCGACGACGCGGCCTCGGATGTCTACACGATCCAGACGATCCTCGAACTCCACGGCGAGGTCGAGGCGTCCGCACTGCACGCGGCGGCCCGGAGCCTGCTGGCCCGCCACGACAACCTGCGCGCGTACTTCGTCGAGGGCGAGGCCGGTCCCGCGCTCCAGGTGGTGCCGCGCGACGCCGGGCTCCCCTGGGCCGAGGAGGACCTCGGCCACCTGGACTCGGACGACGCCGCCGCCCGCTTGCGGTCCCTGCTCGCTGCCGACAGGGCGGAACGTTTCGATCTCGCCGAGCCCCCGCTGCTCCGCTGCATGCTGGTCCGGCTGGGGGAGGGGCAGCACCGCTTCGTCCTGACGGTTCACCACATCGTGCTGGACGGCTGGTCGATGCCGCTGCTCGTCAAGGAGCTCTTCGAGCTCTACGGGCTCCACCGGAACGGTGACGACCACCGTGCGCTCCGTCCCGTCACGCCGTACCGGGACTATCTCGGCTGGCTGGCCGACCAGGACCGTACGGCCTCCGAGGAGGCCTGGCGACGGGCGTTGGACGGCATCGAGGAGGTCACCATCCTCGCCCCGGACGCCACGGGCAGCGCGCCGGCGGTTCCCGAGCGCTGGAGCGTGGAGGTCCCGGAGGAACTGGTCGCGGCAGCACGGCAGCACGGCGTGACGGTCAACACCCTGGTACAGGGCGCGTGGGGGCTGACGCTCTGTGCCCTGACGGGCCGCGACGACGTCGTGTTCGGCAACACCGTCTCCGGCCGCCCGCCGGAGCTCGGCGACGTGGAGAACATGATCGGCCTGTTCATCAACACCCTGCCCGTCAGGCTGACCATCGCACCGGACCTCTCGCTGGCCGGGCTCCTCCAGCGTCTCCAGGAGCAGCAGACGGCGCTCATGGCGCACCAGTACCTGGGCCTCGCCGACGTGCAGCGGCTGGCCGGGACCGGTGAGCTGTTCGACACCCTGGTGGTCTTCGAGAACTATCCGGTGGAGGCCGAGCCGCTGCGCCGGGCCGCGCAGGAACTGGGCGTGGTCGACGCCGAGGTCCGCGACGCGGTCCACTACCCGCTGGCGCTGCTGGCGACCCAGCGCGGGGACCGGATGACGGTGGACTGGTCCTACCGTCCGGATCTGCTGGAGCCGAGTGAGGTCCGCACGATCTCCGAGCGCTTCCTGAGCGTGCTGAGGGCGTTCGCGGAAGACGCGTCGCGGCCGGTGGCCGGACTCGACCTGCTCACCGGAGCCGAGCGGCAGCGTGTGCTCGTGGAATGGAACGACACCGCCGCCGAGGCCCCGGACCGGTCGGTGACCGAAGCGTTCGAGGCCCAGGTGGCCACGAGGCCGACGGCGACCGCCCTCATCGATGAGGACGAGGAGCTGTCGTACGCGGAGCTCAACGCACGCGCGAACCGGATGGCCCACTGGCTGCTGGAGCGGGGTGCCGGGCCCGAGCGGTTCGTGGCCGTGAAGCTGCCGCGTTCGGCCGGCCTGCTCGTGGCGCTGCTCGCCGTGCTCAAGACGGGAGCGGCCTATGTGCCGGTCGACCCCACGCTCCCGGCCGACCGGATCGCCTACCAGCTCCAGGACGCCGACCCGGTCCTGATACTGACCGAGCAGGAGGCGGCAGGCGCGGAGCTGGACGCGTACCCGGCCACCGACCCGAAACTGCCGAGGCTCGCGGCTCAGGCGGCGTACGTCATCTACACCTCGGGTTCCACCGGACGGCCCAAGGGCGTCGTGGTGCCCTCGGGCGCGATGGCCAACCTGCTGGAGGCCGTCCAGGAGCATGTGCGGCTGACCCCCGCGGACCGGCTGGCCGCTGTGGCCACGGTCGGTTTCGACATCGCGGTCATGGAGCTCTACCTTCCGCTGCTCAGCGGCGCGGCCGTGGTGCTCGCGGGGCCGGACACGGTGAAGGACCCCGAGGAGCTGGCCGGTCTCATCGCGCGGACCGGCGCGACCGTGATGGAGGCCCCGCCGAGCCTGTGGCACGTACTGGAAGGTGCCGTGCCGCACGCTCTGCGCGGTCTGCGCAAGGTCACCGCGGGCGAGGCCCTGACGGCCGACCTCGCCCAGCGCCTGTGTGCGCTGGGAGGCACCCTGACGAACCTGTACGGCCCCACCGAGACGACGGTCTACTCGACCGGCACCGACATCGACGGTACCCACGTCACGATCGGCGGCCCCCTCGCCAACACCCGGGTCCACGTCCTGGACGCGGCCCTGCGACCGGTCCTGCCGGGCGTGGCCGGCGAGTTGTACATCGCGGGTGCCGGACTGGCCCGCGGCTACCATCGCCGCCCCGCCCTGTCGGCGGAGCGGTTCGTGGCCGATCCGTACGGGCCCGCGGGTTCCCGTATGTACCGTACGGGCGATCTGGTGCGCTGGACGGAGGACGGGCGGCTGAGCTACCTCGGCCGCACCGACTTCCAAGTCAAACTGCGCGGCTTCCGCATCGAACTCGGCGAGATCGAGGAGGCCTTGAACGCTCACGTCGACGTCGGCCGCGCGGTCGTGAGCGTCCGGGAGGACCGCCCCGGTGACAAGCGCCTGGTCGCCCACCTGACACCGGCCCGGGGACGTTCGGCGGACCCGGCCGTGTTGCGCGCGCACCTGGGCGACGCGCTGCCGGCCTACATGGTGCCGTCGGCGTACGTCGTGCTGGAACAGCTGCCGCTGACCCCCAACGGCAAGGTGGACCGCAAGGCCCTGCCCGCCCCCGAGACCGCGGGGGCCGTCGGCGGCCGAGCCGCGCGCACGGATGCCGAGGAGGCGCTCGCCGGACTGTTCGCCGAGTTGCTCGGTGTGGAGCGGGTCGGGATCGACGACAGCTTCTTCGAGCTCGGCGGCGACAGCATTCTGACCATCCAACTGGTCACTCGTGCGCGCAAGGCCGGATTCACGTTCAGCCCGCGCGATGTGTTCGCGTACAAGACAGTGGAGGCCCTCGTGGCAGCAGTGGACGCAGCGGAGGAACCGGCGGCCCGGCCCGCGACCGGGACGGCCGACGGCGTCGGTGACGTACCGGTGACTCCGATCATCGACTGGCTGCGTGAACTGGGCGGCTCCGTGGACCAGTTCAACCAGACCATGTCACTGCCCGCCCCTGCGGGACTGACCGGGGAACTGGTGACGGAGGCCGTTCAGGCCGTCCTGGATCACCACGATGCCCTGCGGATGACCCTGACCCGGATCGGCGGGAACATCGCCTGGTCGCTGGAGACCGCCCCGCCCGGCGCCGTCCGCGCCGAGGACTGCCTGCGCCGGGTCGATCTCGACGTACTGGTGCGGGCCGGAGCGTCCGAGGCCGATCTGGACGAGGAGGGAGCGCGGGCGACGGCGGAGGAACAGGCGCTGCTGGACCCCGACTCCGGAAAGATGCTCCGGTTCATCTGGTTCGACATGGGCCCGGACGCCCCGGGGCAGCTGACGGTGATCGCCCACCACCTGGTGGTCGACGGAGTGTCCTGGCGCATCCTCATACCGGACTTCCAGGCGGCTTTCGCCGCCCTGCTCAAGGGCCATCCGATCGAGCTGGAACCGGTCGGCACCTCCTTCAGGCGCTGGGCCCAGCATCTGAACGCAGCCGCCGCGGAGCCCGCGCGGCTCCAGGAGCTGGCACTGTGGAGCGAGGCTCTCGCCGTCGAGGACACGCAGCTCGCCGACCGTCCGCTGGACCCGGCCCAGGACACGGTCGGCACGGCGTCGGTGCTCAGCGTCAGCCTTCCGCCGGCGGTGACGGAACCACTGCTCGGCCGGGTACCGGCCGCCTTCAAGGCGGGGATCAACGACGTGCTGCTGACGGCGCTCGCCATCGCCGTGCGTGACTGGCGCGGGCGGCAGGGCCGCGGCGACGCCCCGTCCGTCCTCGTCGACCTGGAGGGCCACGGCCGCGAGGAGATCATCGACGGTGTCGACCTGTCGCGCACGGTCGGCTGGTTCACCAGCAAGTATCCGGTGCTGCTCGACCCGGGCGAGCTGCCCGCCGACGAGCTGTTCGGCGGCGGGCCCGCTGTCGGCACCGCGCTCAAGCGGATCAAGGAACAGCTGCGCGCCATTCCTGACAATGGCATCGGCTACGGGCTGCTGCGCCATCTCAACCCGCAGACCGCCCGGGTCCTGGCCAGGTACCCGGAGCCGCAGATCGGCTTCAACTACCTGGGCAGGCTCGGCGCCGCCGAGCCGTCGGAGGACCCCACCCGCGCCACCGTGCAGGACCTTTCGGGCGTCGCCGAGACAGCGATGGTCCTGCCGCACCTCCTGGACATCAACGCCCGTACCGTCACGCGCCCGGACGGCCACTGGCTGGCCGTCTCCTGGACCTGGCCCAAGGCGCTGTTCCCCGAGGAGGCGATCCACGACCTGTCCCAGGCCTGGTTCACGGCGCTGGAGTCGCTGGTCGCCCATGTCGAGGGCGTGCCCGAGGCGGTTCTCAGCCCCTCGGACCTTCCGCTGGTGAACGTCACCCAGGACGAGATCGAGACGCTGGAAGCCGCTCACCCCGGGCTCCAGGACGTGCTGCCGCTCGCGCCCCTCCAGGAGGGCCTGCTGTTCCACGCCTTGTACGACGAGGGCGGTCCGGACGTCTACAACCTTCAGACCGTCCTGGACCTTCGGGGCGAACTGGACTCGGCGGCCCTCCAGGACGCCGCCCGTGCGGTGCTCGGCCGTCACGACATCCTGCGTGCGGCCTTCCGCCCCGGAGCTTCCGGTCAGTCGCTCCAGGTCATTCCGCGCGACCTCCGCCTCCCGTGGACCGAAGTCGATCTGAGCGGGTTCGCACCGTCGGACCGGGAGGCCGCGCTCGACCGGCTGCTCGCCGACGACGTCGCCCACCGGTTCGACGTCACCCGGCCGCCCCTGCTGCGCTTCACCCTGGTCCGGCTGGGCGAGGAGGAGCACCGGCTGCTCTTCACGCACCACCACATCCTGCTCGACGGCTGGTCGGCCCCGCTCGTGATGGGTGAGCTCTTCGAGCTCTACGGGCGCCGCGGGGACGTCTCCGCGCTGCCCGCGGTGGTGCCGTACCGCGACTACCTGGGATGGCTGGCCGGGCAGGACCGCGCGGCCGCCGAGGAGGCCTGGCGTACGGTCCTGGACGGACTGGACGAGCCGACGCTGATCACCCCCTCGGACACGGGCCGCAACCCCGTGCGGTCCGCGTCCTGGGAGGTGGGGCTCTCGCCGGAGACCACCGCGGCCCTCACCGCCCAAGCCCGCCGCCACGGGCTGACGCGGAACACCGTGGTGCAGGGCGCGTGGGCGCTGCTGCTCGGCGGGATCACCGGCCGGGACGACGTCGTGTTCGGCGAGACCGTGAGCGGCCGGCCGGCCGAACTGCCGGGCGTGGAGTCCATGGTCGGCCTGTTCATCAACACCCTGCCCGTGCGCGTCCGGATCGAGCAGGGGGACAGTCTGCTGAGCCTGCTGGACCGGTTGCAGAACCAGCAGCTCGACCTGTTGCCGCACAAGTACGTGGGCCTCGCCGACATCCAGCGCCTCGCCGGTTTCCGTGAACTCTTCGACACCGCGACCGTCTTCGAGAACTTCCCGGTGGACGCGAAGGGTCTCCAGGAGTCCTCGCAGGGGCTCGGCGTCGTCGACGCGCGGCTGGAGGAGGCCACCCACTTCGCGCTCGGCCTGTCCACCGCGGACAACGCGCACTCGCTCGGTCTGAACGTCACCTACCGGCCCGACCTCTTCACCGAGGCCGACGCGCGGGAGTTCGGCGACCGGCTGGTACGCATCCTGTCGGCCTTCGCGGACGACCCCGAGCAGCGGATCGGAGGCATCGGCGTCCTCTCCGCCGACGAGCACCACCGGGTGCTGGTGGAGTGGAACGAGACCGGGCACGAGGCGGCGGCCGCGACCTTCCCCGCCCTGTTCGAGGCGGCTGTCGCCGCATGGCCGCAGCGCACCGCCGTGATCGCGGACGACCGGCAGCTGACATACGCCGAACTCGACGAGCAGGCCAACCGCTGGGCGAATCTGCTGATCGGACGCGGTGCCGGCCCGGAGGACCGGGTCGTCGTCGCCGTACCCCGGTCCCCGCTGTGGCTCGCGGTCACCCTGGGCGTCCTCAAGGCGGGCGCGGTCTATGTGCCCGTGGACCCGGACGGCCCCGCCGAACGCCTCGCCCACCTGCTGGAGGACGTGCACCCGACCCTGGTGCTGGCCACCGAGGGCGGCGCGGAACTCCCCCTGTCGCCCGGCACGGCCGCGCCCCTGCCGGTGGACTCCGCGCAGACGGTGGCGGCGCTGGCCCGGGCGGCCGCCACCGCCCCCCGTGACGCGGACCGGGTGCGTCCGCTCGCCCCCGCCAACGCCGCGTACGCCATCTACACCTCGGGTACCACCGGCCGTCCCAAGGGCGTCGTCGTCACCCATGCCGGCTTCGCCGATCTGGCGGCCTCGCACGCCGGGAACCTGGCCGTCGAACCGGATTCCCGGGTGCTCCAGCTGATCGCGCCCAGCTTCGACGTGTCGGTGGCGGACCTGTCGATGACCCTGCTGAGCGGAGCGGCTCTCGTTCTGCCGGACGGCAACGGTCAGCCCGTCGGTGACGAGCTGACCGCGTTGATCCAGCGGAGCGCCGCCACCCATCTCCAGCTCGCGGCGGGCACGCTGGGCACCCTGCCGCCCGACGCCCTGCCGAGTCTGCGGACCCTGGTGACCGGGGGCGAGCCGTGCTCGCCGGAGCAGATCGCGCTCTGGTCCGCGGGCCGCCGGATGATCAACGCGTACGGGCCGACCGAGACCATGGTGTGCGCCACGATGAGCAGCCCGCTGTCGGGCGCCGTCCAGCCGCCCATCGGCCGGCCGCTGCGCAACCGTCAGGTGTACGTGCTCGACGGGCATCTGCGGCTCGTGCCGCCGGGCGTGCCCGGGGAGCTGTACATCGCCGGCGCCGGGCTCGCCCGCGGTTATCTGGACCGGGCCGCGCTGACGTCGGAGCGGTTCGTCGCCAACCCCTTCGGTCCGCCGGGCGGGCGCTTCTACCGGACCGGTGACGTCGTGCGCTGGACCGCCGACGGCGAGCTGGAGTACGTCGGCCGGACCGACGGCCAGGTGAAGATCCGCGGCTACCGCGTCGAGCTCGGCGAGATCGAGGCCGTCATCGGCGCGCGTGCCGACGTCGAGCAGGTCGTGGTGCAGGCCAGGGACAGCGCGCACGCCGGCCGCAGGCTCGTCGCCTATGTGGTGCCCGCGGCGGGGTGCCGCTTCGACGGACAGGCCGTCCGCGACGCCGTCGCGGCGCAGCTGCCCGAGTACATGGTCCCGGCCGCGGTCATGGAGCTGTCCGCGATACCGCTGACAGGTCCCGGCAAGATCGACCACCGGGCCCTGCCGGAACCCGTGTTCCCCGGTGCGTCCGAGGGCCGGGCCCCGCGCGACGAGCGGGAGGAGACGCTCAGCGCCCTGTTCGGCGAAGTGCTCGGTCTCCCGCCGGTCGGCATCGACCACAGCTTCTTCGACCTCGGCGGGCACTCCCTGCTCGCCACGCGGCTGGTCAACCGGGTCCGTTCCGCCTTCGCGGTGGAGCTTCCGGTGCGGGCCGTCTTCGACGCGCCGACCGTCGCGACCCTGGCCGAGCGCATCGAAGGATCCGCCGCGGCCCGGCCGGCGCTGGGGCCGGTCGAGCGGCCGGACGAGATCCCGCTGTCCTACGCACAGCGCCGCCTGTGGTTCATGGACCGTACGGGCAACGGCGACGGGCGCTACAACATCCTGCTGTCGGTGAGGCTGCTGGGCGACCTGGACACCGGTGCGCTGCGGTCGGCGCTGGCGGACGTGGTGGCCCGGCACGAGAGTCTGCGTACCGTCTTCCCGGCCGACGAGGGCGTGCCCCGTCAGCGGATTCTCGCCCCGGCGGAGGCGGCCGTGCCGCTGACCGTCGAGGAGGCGGGCCCGGACGGACTGGACGCGGCCCTGGCGGCCGCCGCCGCCAAGGGCTTCGACCTCGCGGCCGAACTGCCGCTGCGCGGCCACCTGTGGCAGCTCGCCGGACGCGAGCACGTCCTGCTGCTGGTCCTCCACCACATCGCGAGCGACGGCTCCTCGATGGCTCCGCTCGCGCGGGACCTGGGCGCCGCGTACGAGGCCCGGGTCGCGGGCAGGACTCCCGAGTTCGCGCCGCTGCCCGTGCAGTACGCCGACTACACGCTCTGGCAGCGGGCGGGGCTCGGTGACGAGGGGGACTCGGACAGCGCCATCTCCCGGCAGCTCGCGTACTGGCGTTCGGCCCTGGCGGAGCTGCCGGAGGAGCTGAGCCTGCCGTACGACCGTGCGCGTTCGGCCGAGTCGGGCAACCGCAGCGGGGAGGTCGCGCTGCCGCTGACCGTCGAACAGGTCGACGCCGTCGTGAGTTTCGCCCGGACGTCGGGCGCCAGCCTCTTCATGGTCGTCCAGGCGGCGGTGTCCGCCCTGCTGCACCGGCTCGGCGCGGGGACGGACATCCCGCTGGGTTCGGTGGTGGCCGGACGGACCGACGAAGCGCTCGACCAGCTCGTGGGCTTCTTCGTCAACACGCTCGTGCTGCGTACGGACATCTCCGGGGACCCGGACTTCGCGGAGCTGGTGCGGCGGGTCCGGGCCGGCAACCTGGAGGCGTACGGCAACCAGGAAGTGCCCTTCGAGCGGGTGGTCGAGGAGCTGGCCCCGGTGCGGGTGGTGAACCGCAACCCGCTCTTCCAGACCGCCGTCAGCTACCAGAACAACGAGGAGGCGACGCTGGAGCTGCCGCGCCTCACCCTGGCGCCCCAGCCCCTCGGCTCGGACGTCGCCAAGTTCGACCTCTCGTTCAACTTCGAGGAGGAGCGCGGCGCCGACGGTGCCGTCACCGGTCTCGGCGGCGTCATCGAGTACAACAGCGCCCTGTTCGACGCCGCCACCGTGCGGTCCTTCGCGGACCGGCTGGTGCGGCTGCTCACCGAGGCGGTGCTCCACCCCGACCGGCCTCTCAGCCACTACGAGGTGATGTCGCCGGCCGAGCGGAAGCTGTTGCTGGAGGAGGTCAACGACACCTTCCGGGAGGTGCCCGAGGGGACGATCGCCGACCTGTTCGAGGCCCAGGCCGTCCGGACCCCGGAGGCCGTCGCGATCGTCGGGAACGGCACGGCACTGAGCTACGCGGCCCTCGACGCCCGCGCCAACCGCCTCGCGAACCATCTCATCGCGACCGGCGTCCGGCCGGGATCCGCCGTCGCCGTCCTCCAGGAGCGGTCGGTCGACCTGGTGGTCTCCCTGCTGGCCGTGGCCAAGACGGGCGCGGCGTACGTACCGCTGGACTCCCGCTACCCGGCGCCGCGACTGGAGCTGATCGTCGAGGAGACCGGGTGCCACACCCTGCTCACCGACCGGGCCGGCACCGCGACGGAGTTCCGCCACGGGGCGCGGACGGTGGTGGTCGACGAGGACCCCGCCATCCCGTCGGCGGACGCGAGCCTTCCGGACGTGCGGCGGCGCGCGGACGAACTGGCGCTGATCATCTACACCTCCGGCTCCACCGGAGCGCCCAAGGGGATCGGCGTCACCCACCGCGACGTGGTGGCCATGGCGAACGACGAGCACTGGCGGACCGGGCACGAGAGGCTGCTGGTCCACTCGCCGCAGGCCTTCGACGCCCTGTCGTACGAACTCTGGGCCGGCCTGCTGGGCGGCAACCAGCTGGTGGTCGCCCCGCCCGGGCGGCTGGACGCCGAGGTGCTGCGGGGCCTGGTGGCCGAACACGGTCTGACCGCCATGTTCCTGACCACCGCCCTCTTCAACCTCCTGGCGGAGGAGGAGCCGGAGTCCTTCACGGGCATGAGCACAGTCCTCACGGGCGGCGAACAGGTGTCGCCCACCGCGATCCAGCGGGTCCTGGACGCCTGCCCGGAGACCGAGGTGGCGCACGTCTACGGCCCGACCGAGACCACGACGTACGCCACGCGGTACGGGATGCGCTCGCCGTACCGCGTGGGCCGGACCGTGCCGATCGGCAGGCCGCTGGACAACATGCGCGCCTACGTGTTCGACGACCGGCTGCGGCCCGTACCGCCGCAGGTCGCCGGTGAGCTCTACATCGCCGGTACCGGAGTGACCCGGGGTTATGTGGGCAGGCCCGGACTGACGTCCGAGCGGTTCGTCGCGGATCCCTACGGGCCGCCCGGCAGCCGGATGTACCGGACGGGGGACGTGGCCCGCTGGGACACCTCGGGACAGCTCGAATTCGTCGGCAGGGCCGACCAGCAGGTGAAGATCCGCGGTCTGCGGATCGAACTCGGAGAGATCGAGGCCGCGCTGGACGCGCAGCCGGAGGTCGCCCAGGCCGTGGTGGTGGTTCGCGAGGAGGAGAGCGGCGGCAGGCATCTGGTCGCCTATGTGGTGCCGGCCGCCGAGACCGGGTCGCTCGACACCGCTGTCCTGAAGAAGGCGGTCACGGCGAATCTGCCCGACTACATGGCGCCCACCGCCTTCGTCGTCCTCGACGCCCTGCCGCTCAACACCAACGGAAAGGTGGACCGCAAGGCGCTGCCCGCACCCGAGCTGAGGACGCAGGCCGGTGGCCGGGGGCCGCGCAACCCGAAGGAGGAGCTGCTGTGCCAGATCTTCGCCGAGGTGCTCAAGCTGGCGCGGGTCGGCATCGACGACAGCTTCTTCGAACTGGGCGGTGACAGCATCGTCTCCATCCAGCTGACCAGCCGGATCAGGTCGGTCTTCGGTATCGAGCTGTCCAACCAGAGCATCTTCCAGGCGCCCACCGTGGCCGGTCTCGCGGAGCTGATCGGCGTCGGGTCCAAGGAGCAGGGCGCCGGCTTCGAGGTCATGCTGCCGCTGCGCGCCGGGGGAGAGCGGCCCCCGATCTTCTGCCTGCACCCGGTGGGCGGCGTGGGCTGGATGTACACCGGGCTGATGCGGCACCTGCACCGCGACTACCCGCTCTACGCCGTCCAGGCCAGGGGCCTCGCCGAGGAGGAGCCGCTGCCGGAGACGGTCCCGGAGATGGCGGCCGACTACCTGGCCCGGATCCGGGAGGTCCAGCCGTCCGGCCCGTACCACCTGCTGGGCTGGTCGATGGGCGCGCTGCTGGCCCAGGAGATCGCCGTACAGCTCCAGCGGCAGGGGGAGGAGGTCGCCCTCCTGGTCAACCTCGACCAGCCCCCCATGACCGAGGAGATGGTCGGTGGCGGATTCGTCGCCGCCGACGACCAGAAGGTCCTCGCCGCGCTGCTCGACTTCGTCGGCCGGGACCCGGGCATGTTCGGCGACGGGCCGCTCGACCACGCCGAGGTGATGAAGGTGCTGCGGGAGGAGGGCAGCGCGCTCGCGACCTTCGACGAGCGCCAGATCCTGCGCATCGGCGAGGTGACCAACAACAACTGGAGTCTCTCGGTCGGCTATGTGCCTCCGGTGTACGACGGTGACCTGCTGCTCATCGCGGCCACCGAATCGGAGGACCCTGCGTACGGGGTCGAGCACACGGTGGAGAAGATCGCGCCGCACATCGGCGGCCGGGTCGAGGTGGCCCGGATCGGCTGCGAGCACCGGCAGCTGCTGCAGCCGGGGCCGGTGGCTGAGATCGCCCGGGTGCTGCGCGAGAAGCTGCGCGCACTGGAGGCCTGATACCGGCCCCCGGAGTCCCTACGGAGCCCTGACCGGGACGGTGGCTCCCGGACCGCTTCGGCGGTCCGGGAGCCACCGCCGTTGTGACCGGAACCGCTCCCGGGCTCTACCGATCGGCAGATGCGGCGGAGGGGGCAGGCCCGGGATTCTTGGACAGACGTCAACAGACGCCGCATTTGCGGGGTGAGGAAGAGGAAGTCCGCCATGGCGAAATCGGCCAGCGAAGAGCGAATCCGGGAGCACCACACCCATCCGGCGACCCGCGGCTCCTGGTGGGCGAGATGGCCGGAGTGGTCCACCTACCTGGCGGTGCTGTGGTCGGTCCTCTACGGGCTCGCCGGGCTCTACTGGGCGATGGGCGGCGATGGCTATCCCTTCGAGAAGACGATCGAGGACCGCTCCTCGGTGTCGATCCTGGAACCCAGCCGGGCCGAGGTCGTCGCCCCGCTGATCGTGCTGTTCTGCGCCGTGGGTGTGGTGGCCGGCGTCCTGATGCTGCGGAACCGGGCCATCGGGCGGTCCCGCAAGGCGGTCCTGGCGGTCGGCTGGGTCACGGCCTGTGTGCTGGCCTTCCTGATCCCCGACTACTCGCTGCTGGGCCTGCTCGCGTTCTCGCCCGTCCTGGTGGTGTTCATCTTCACCGGGGTGCCGGGACAGCAGGACCTGGGCGACATCGTCTACTGGCACCGCGGGAACCTGATCATCGTCTTCATCGGCGGACTGCTGTGGGCGGCGGCGACGATCGCGTACCAGCGGCGCAGCAGCAACCAGTGCGAGCACTGCGGGCGGGGCGCGAAGGCCGCCGGGGCGTGGACCGAGCCGGCGGCGGCGCTGCGGTGGGGCCGCTGGGCCGTGTGGGTGTCGGTGCTGTCGACCCTCCCCTATGACATCACCCGTCTTGCCTGGTACTTCGGCTGGCCGCTCGGGATCCCGGACGATTTCCTCAAGGACATGGAGGAGACGCCCGGCATGATGGAGATGGGGCTGGCGCTGGCCATCGTGTCCACGCTGGGAAGCCTGCTGTCGCACGGGCTGGTGAGCCGCTGGGGCGAGGTGTGGCCGCGCTGGGTCTGGTTCAAGAAGGGCAAGAGGATCCACCCGGCCACCGCGATCGTGCCCGCCTCGATCGTCGCCGTGGTGCTCATCCCGGGCGGGCTGATGAACTTCCGCGCGGTCGAGGCCGACGAGTGGGGGGCCGCGGGGCCGGGCATCTTCTGGGTGCTGTGGGGAGTGGCGCTGGGTGCCGCGACCTTCTCCTACTACCTGCGGCGCCGCAGCCAGTGCAAGTACTGCCACGAGGGATGACGCGGCGCCGCTGAGACAGAACCGCGTGTGGGCCCGGAACCGACTGGTTCCGGGCCCACACGCGGTTGCGGGGGTTCAGGCGGACCGGCGGAAGCTCCTGATCGCCAGGGGCGCGGTGATGGCCACGATCACCGCGCAGATGCCGAGCGGAGCCAGCAAGGTGCCGGCGTCGACCTCACCCATGCTCAGGTCGCGCGCGGCCGTGATGGCCTGCGACATCGGGTTGACGGAGGCGAACGTCCGCAGCCAGCCCGGCAGGCCCTCGACCGGGACGAAGGCGTTCGAGGCGAACAGCAGCACCAGGTTGAGGATGCCTCCGATCGGCTGGAGCGCTTCCGGGCGGCGCAGCCATGCGGACATGGCCATGAAGACCCAGCCCAGCGACCAGCTCAGGGCCATGGCGATCGCCAGGCATCCGGCCGCGCCCAGGAACCCGCCGGCCGGGTCGAACCCGAAGACGAGGGCGCCGGCCACCAGCAGCGCCAGCATGTTGACGCCGGCGAGCGCGGTGTCGGCGATGCTGCGGCCGACCAGCACGGACCCGGTGTGGATGGGCATGGACCGGAACCGGGCGATGATCCCGTTGTTCATCTCGGTGGTCAGCGCGACACCCGACTTGAGGCCCGCGCTCACCGCGCTGGTGACGAGGAAGGCGGGCAGCAGGAAGTCGATGTAGCTGACGCCGGGCGGGAAGGCGGAGGTCTGCGAGACGCTCTTGAACACCTGGCTGAACACGGTCAGCATCAGGATGGGTTCCAGTACGCCGGGCAGGACCATGGCGGGATCCCGCAGTACCCGCAGGGACCGGCCGGACAGCACGGAGATCTGCCGCAGGATGCCCGACCCCTGATAGCGCGGCGCGGCGGGCCCGGGTTCATCGATTGCCGGGCGGCCTTCGGCCGCCTGTTCGGTGACGGTGCTCATCGGACTTCCCTACCTAACAGCGCTGGAGTGGTTCAGGGCCATGTACACGTCGTCGAGCGTCGGTTCCGCGTAGGCGAGCCCGGCGATGTCGGCGCCCGCCTCGTCGGTGGCCCGTACGACCGTGGCGATCTCCGTGGAGTCGTGTACGGGCACGATGAGCACCAGGCCGTCCTCGTCGTCGGGCGCGGGGTCGAGCCCGGACCGGCGCAGGACCTCGGTGGTGCGGAGCACGGCCTCGTCGGTGCGCAGGGTGACGCTCACATTCCGTGACCCCGCGCGGCCCTTGAGCTCCTCGGCGGTGCCCGAGGCGACGATCCGGCCCTTGGCGAGCACGGTGATCGAGTCGGCGAGGTAGTCCGCCTCGTCGAGGTACTGGGTGGTCAGGAGAACGGTCGCACCGTCCTTGACCAGCCGCTCGACCACCTGCCAGAGGCCGCGCCTGGCCACCGGGTCGAGCCCGGTGGTCGGCTCGTCCAGGAAGAGCACGTCCGGCCGCCCGACCAGGCTGGCCGCCAGGTCGAGCCGCCGGCGCATGCCACCGGAGTAGGTCTTCGCGCGCCTGCGGGCGGCGTCGCTCAGCTGGAAGATCTCCAGCAGTTCGTCGGCGCGGGCGGCCGCCTCGGCCCGCCCGGCGCCCAGCAGCCGGGCGATGAGGATCAGGTTGTCCCGGCCGGAGAGCGTTTCGTCGACGGCCGCGTACTGGCCCGTCAGCCCGATGCGACGGCGGACCTCCACGCCGTCGCCGACCACATCGAACCCGGCCACCCGTGCGCGGCCCCGGGACGGCCGCAGCAGGGTGCTCAGTATGTTGACGAGTGTCGTCTTACCGGCCCCGTTGTGGCCGAGGAGCCCGAGAACGGACCCCTTCTGCACACTCAGGCTCACATCGTCCAGCGCTGCCACCGACCCGAAGGTCTTGCTGAGACCGGCGACTTCAATCACTGCATCCACATGCTTGTCCTTCGTTCGGCCGTCCTTCACAAGGGGGTCCGCACAATCGAACAGCAAGGAGGCGAGGAGTAGCGCGCCAGTGTCAATTCTTCAAATCGGCCGTCGGCTCCAGTGCCGGTCCGTCAGCAGGCCCGTCCGCAGGTCCGGGCCGCTGCGCCCCTACCGGGGTTCTGGGACGGGACTTGCCGATACGGCGCGAGACCGGGCGCTCGAAGCCGTGGCACAGGATCCAGGCCACGGCGATGGACAGGACATAAGTGAGGGCGATCATGCCGAGCGCCTGGAGCAGCGGCCAGGTGCGCTCAGCCCTGCCGATCGGCCCGAAGATGATCACGAGGGTGTGGGTCAGGTAGAAGGCGAAGGCCAGTTCGCCCAGCCGGACCATGGTCCGGCGCTGGAAGAAGGTGCGCTCTCCCGCGATGTCGGCGGCCGCCGCGGAGGTCACGATGAGCGCGAGCGGGATCGTGGTGGGCAGCACCAGGCCGAAGGTGCCCGGCAGCCACAGGCTGCACAGGTAGCCGGGCACGACCGTCAGGAGCGCCGCCCAGAGGGGGATCCGTATCCACTGGCCGGTCTGCAGGATCCGGGCCATGACGATGCCCAGGACGAAGTCCAGCATGCGGGTGGCCGGATGGTTGAAGACCGCCCACTGCTGGTCCCAGGACGCGTTGATGAACGGGGTCTCGGGCGCGGCGGAGACCACCAGATGGGCGACGACCGCGACCGCGACGATTCCCGCCACCACGGATCCCGCCGACAGCCAGAGCCACCGCGCGGGAATCCTGCGGATCACCCGGTACAGCAGGGGGAACGACAGATAGAAGAGCAGCTCGACGCTGAGCGACCAACTGGGCCCGTTGACACCCCAGAAGACGACCTCGTCCGACGTCCACGCCTGGACCAGGAAGAGCGACGGCAGGGTGTTGCCCCACGTCGGATCCATGCCGCGCTCGGTCAGCAGGAGCACCGCGACCAGGCACACCAGGATGTGGGAGGGGAAGATCCTCGCCAGCCGGCGGCGCCAGAAGCTCGTCGGGCGGTCGTCCTCGCGGGCCGTCCAGGCCAGGATGAATCCGCTCAGCATGAAGAAGAAGCCGACGCTGACGAACCCGATCTTCCCGAAGTACTCGTTGAGGTTCTCGTTGAGCGCCTGATCGGTGAAGACGCCGACCTGGATGATGTGCAGGACGAACACGGCCGTGGACGAGACGCACCGCATGCCGACGAGGGAGGGCAGAAGCGATCTGCCGCGCTGTGGGCTCTGCTCCGTGTGACGCGGGGAGGACATGGGGAGAAACCGTTCTCGTGAGGGGACAGGGGGGAAGCGAAAGCGAAATGGGGGAACCGCCCGGCCTCAGTTGCCGGGGGTCCAGCGCACGGGCAGCCGGCGCACACCGCGGATGAGCATTCCGGAGACCCAGGGAAGCTCCGCCGGATCGGCGTCGAGCTCCAGATTCGGACAGCGCTCCAGCAGTGCGCGGATGGCGATCTGCGCCTCCATCCGGGCGAGCGGCGCACCCATGCAGTAGTGGATGCCGTGCCCGAAGGCCAGATGTCCGCGGGGGTCCCGCCGGATATCGAACTCGGCGGGCGCGTCGAACCGTTCGGGGTCGCGATTGGCCGAGTTCAGTCCTACGAGCACGTACGCGTGACGCGGAATGACCACGCCGCCGATCTCCACCGGCTCGGTCGTGATCCGGTCCGTCGCGGTCTCGACGGCGCCGTCGAAACGGAGCATCTCCTCGACAGCGTTGTCAAGAAGCGACGGATCGGCCCGGAGGGCGGCCATCTGGGCCGGGTTGTCGAGCAGCGCGCGGACACCGTTGGAGATCAGGTTGATCGTCGTCTCGTGGCCGGCGATGAGCAGGAGGAAGCACATGCCGAGGAGTTCGTCGTCCGAGAGCCGGTCGTCCTCGTCGGTCATGCCCACCAACCCGCTCAGCAGGTCGTCGCCCGGGTTCACGCGCTTGTCCTCGGCCAGCTTCACCAGGTAGGTCGCGACGTTCTGCGCCGCGACCGCCTCGGCCATGGGGCTGGTGGGGGTCATCAGCTCCGTGGACCAGGCGTGGAAGGTGTCGACGTCCTCGGTCGGCACCCCGAGCAGCTGGAAGATCACCGTGATCGGCAGCGGCAAGGCGAGCGCCTTGACGAGGTCGGCCCGGTGGTCGGGGGCCGCCAGCATGGCGTCGAGCAGTTCACCGGTGACCCGCTCGATACCGGGTCGCAGCGCCTCGATCCGGCGCCCGGTGAATTCACGGACCACGAGTTTACGCAGCCGGGTGTGGCGGGGTGGGTCGCTCTGGAGCATATTGCTGAAGGATCCGGCGCCGGGCTCCTCCCCGAGCAGCATCGGAAGCGGCTGCTTGCTCAGCCGGGCGTCCATGAGTGCCTCGCGTGCCTCCTGATATCCGACGATCAGCCAGACCTCCTGCCCGTCAGGAGTTCTGACTTTGTGTACGGGGCCGCGCGCCCGCAGCTCTTCGTAGACCGGGTACGGATCGATCGTGAATTCTGAACCGTCAGCGCCCAGATCGATTAATTCAGTCATGAATGGCAACTTTTTCTGTCGGACTGCAAATGGACTGCAAGAACCCTAAGCATCTCTATCCGGCCCGGACGTGCGCGCATTGATTTTTTCGAATTAACTTCGGCGAATTGGCTGAATATATCGATCGAGTTGAGCAAACTTGTCTATCGAAATCTTCGCTACAGCCTTCTGCGACCAGGCCCGGCACGGCCATGCTGGCCTCGTTCGCCGCTCAGGCATGCGCATATCGGACCGTGCAGCACTGATGGCTGGGCGTCTGAAAGCTACCGAGGGGAACCGATGCCTTCCAGCAGTCTCGACCGAGCCATGTTCGGGTTGTTCTCGACACATGCTCTGCATCTGGCCGACAAGCACGGTGTCTTCGCCCGGCTGCTGGCCGAAGGCCCGGCCACCCCGGCGTCCGTCGCCGCCGCCCGGGGGATCGACGAGGAGACCCTGGAGCGGCTTCTGCTGGTCCTGGCGTCGGTGTCGGTGGTCGAACGGGGCGCCGACGGCACGTACCGCGTCGCGGAGGGGCTCGGCCCCTTCCTCGACACCGAAAGCCCCCGCTACATCGGCGACTTCGTGCGTCACCTGGTCACGAACACGACGGGGCAGCTGGACCGGCTCGACGACTACCTGACACGCGGCAAGGCCGTCGCGGACGCGGGCCGGCCGACGCCGTTCGACACGATCTACCGGGACGAGCAGGCCACCCGCGAGTTCCTCGACGCCATGTGGAACCTGAGCTTCGGGGTGTCCGAGGAACTGGTACGGCTCGCCGGACTCGACGACGTCCGGCAACTGGTGGACGTGGGCGGTGCCAGCGGCGCGTTCGCGGTGGCGGCACTGACCCGGTACCCGGAACTGAACGTCACGGTCTTCGATCTCCCGGAGGTCGGCCCCTTCCTGGAGCAGACCCGGGGGGAGCAGGGTCTCGACGACCGCCTCGCCTTCGCCGGCGGCGACTTCTTCCGCGACCCGCTGCCCGCGGCGGACTGTCTCTCCTTCGGCTACATCCTCTCCGACTGGGACGACAAGACCTGCGTCGATCTGCTCCGCAAGGCGTACGACGCCTGCGCCGACGGAGGCCGAGTCCTGCTGATGGAGCGTCTCTTCGACGAGGACGGCGGCCCGTTGGCGACGGCGGTGATGAACCTCTCCATGCATGTGGAGACCGAGGGACGGCACCGCACGGCGGCCGAGTACGAGGGACTGCTGCGGGAAGCCGGCTTCGCGGACTGCTCCGTGCACCGCTCCACCTGGGACAAGCACCTGGTCGTCGGGAGGAAGGCATGACCACGGCGCCGGCCCTCGCCACGGAACGCTTTCTGACCGCCCAGCAGCGGGAGATCGCGCGGTTGCAGCGGATGCGCGGTCGCGCCTGCCTGGAGCCCGCGGAGGCGGACGCCCTCGCGAGCCTGCACGACTCCCTCCCCCTCGATCCGGCCGGCGCCGACGAGGCCACCGCGCTGCTGACCCGGTCGGTCAGCCGCGAGCTGGAGATACCCGAGTACTACCGCTACACCTGCCTGCACGTCTACGGCTGGTTCCTCGACTTCTTCCCCGACGACCCCGTCGCCGGGGCGCTGCTGGCTCTGCACACCACCCTGACCGATCTGCTGGAGGTGGAGCGCGCGGCGTGGGTGGCGGGTACGGAGCCGGAGTGCGGCGACGAGCGGATCAAGCGCCTGGACCACGCGACCGTGGCCGTCCGCGCCACCGTCGTCAACCATCTCCTCCAGGTCCGGATCGGGGACCTCGTCGACCGGGCCGCGGCCGATCCGGAGCTGGCCCGCCGCACCGCGCTGCTGGCCGAGTGCACCCGGTTCCCGCGCTCCGACCGGCACGAGGAGAACGTCTTCCTGCGCGCGGTCCAGTGCTGCGAGACCCTGTTCTTCCTGATCCGCCGGCTCTCGGTGGAGACGACCGCGAACAAGGACGAGTTCCCGGCGCGGGCCGCCGCCCGGCTGGAGCTCGCCGTCGTCTGCGCCGGTCTGCTCAACGACGTCTTCGGCGTGCTGCGGACCATGACCCCGGAAGGCTTCATGACCTTCCGGGACTTCACCGGTGCCGCCAGCGCCGTCCAGTCGCTGAACTACCACACGATGGAGATCTCGGTCTACGGGTACGACCCGCGCAAGGCCGAGGTGTTCAAGGCCGTGGACCACCTGGAAGTGCTCAACGACGACCGAGTCCGAGCCCACCGTCCGTTGTCGGCCTCCCTCGCCGACACGGCCGACCCGCGGCTCCGCAAGGGCTGGGCCGAGCTGGACAGGGCGCTGGCCAAATGGCGCGGCGGGCACTACCGGTTCGCCCGGACCTACCTTCCCTCGGACACGCCCGCCTCCGGCGGCACCGACGGGGCGGCCTATGTGAAGCGGTTCGTCAAGAAGGACGCCTGCGTGGCCGGCGCCGACCCCTTCGGCGGACTACCGCTCCTCTCCGGCTTCCTCTACCGATGAGAGGACCGGACGTACCGACGGGACGGCCGGGCCTACCCGCGGGACGGCCGGGCGCTCATCACCTCTCACGCCCGCGCCGTTGTCCCGTGCAGCGGCAGGGTCGCCAGGACCCGCCAGCCGTCGTCGCCGTAGGGGCCCGCGGTGAACTCCCCGCCCAGCACGGCGACCCGCTCGGTGAGGGCCAGCAGACCCGTACCCCCGCCGGACCGGTTCCCGCCGAAGCCGGCGGGGCCGATGGCCTGTGCGCTGTTGCTGACCTCGACGACCAGGGCCCGTTCCCGGCCGTCGTCGGCGATGCGCACCGAGACGCGTACCGCCGTCGTGGACGCCGCGTGCCTCCGTACGTTGGTGAGCGCCTCCACCACCGTCCGGTGCGCGGTCTCCGCCACCTCCCGGGGCACCTCCGCGATCGCCTCGTCGGTGAGCGCGCACTCGTAGCCGACCTCGGTGTAGCCGGAGGTCGTGAACCGCTGCACCAGGTCGGCGATGTCACGCACCCCGTACGGAGCGGAACGCACGTCCCCCGCACCCGCGGACGAGCCGTCCGCACCGGAGGTGTTGAGCATCGAGACGGTGCGGTCGAGCGAGGCCAGCGCCTGGAGCCCGGCGGCCTCGATGCGTTCGAGGAGCGGCAGCACCTGTTCGTGCCGGCCGGCGCCGCCCACCACCTGCGCGGCCTGGGCGAGCACGACGATCCCCGAGACGTCGTGCGCCACGAAGTCGTGCAGATCGGCGGCGAGTTGGGTGCGCTGCGCCTTGCGTGCCTCGTGCACCGAGCGCGTACGCCGCGAGTCCAGCGACCTCAGATAGCCGCCGACCACGGCCGCGCCCCCGCCGACCAGCATGAACATCGCGCTCTGCCCGAGCGTCTGCGCGACGGTCGGTGGGATCTCGAGACGCAGCAGTACGGTCGACTCGCTGAGGGCCAGCGCGCCGCCCAGCGGCAACGCCCGGCGGGGCGGCTCGAAGCGCACGACCATGAAGATCATGAACAACGACACGGTGATCTCGACCAGGGCCATCAGCCCGGCGTGCCCCTCCGACCTGGAGGGGCGCCCGATCAGGGTGCCGAGCGCGGTGACCACGGCGACCGTGGCCGCCGCCGGGGCGAGCACCGGCCGCGCCTTCGGCCACCAGCCCAGCACCGTGAAGGTGACCACGACCGTCACGGCCATCGGTACGACGGTCTTCCAGCCCGCCTCGGTCCAGGTGAACACGGCCGCGAGCAGGGCGAGTACGGACACGCCCGTGCACGCGGCCCGGGCAACCCCGGCAGGCAGGCCGCGATGTGGATTCAGGAGCATTTCCCGGAGTGTAATCAGCCGTGTGCCGCCGCGTGCGGTCCGCCCGCTGACGGATCGGAGATCATGAGATGAGCACGGGTGAACGGACCGCCATGGACCGCCTTCTGCCCCACTGGCACTTCAGGGAGGTGCACAGCCTGGCGGTCCCGGCGGACCAGGAGACGGTGATGTCCGCCGTCTACGAGGCCGTCTGGTCGGAAGCACCGATCGCACGCGCCCTGATGGCGGTGACGGGCGCGGACGTGTCGGCCGAACGGCGCATCGTCACCGACTCGCTGAGCGCCATGGGCGATGTCATCCCCTCCGGCGGCGACGAGTTCCTCTTCGCCGGTATCCAGGCGCTGGACGACATTCCCCGGCCGGAGGGGACCACCGCCGAGCTGGTGGAGCGGTGCACGGACCCCGGGATCGTCAAGGTCGGGATGAACGTCCGGTTCGCCGGGGGAGTGCTCAGCACGGAGACCCGGGTGCTGGCCACGGACGAACGGACCCGCCGCAGGTTCCGCCCCTACTGGCTGTTCATCCGGTTCGGGAGCGGTCTCACCCGGCAGTCCATGCTGCGCGCGATCCGCGGACGGGCCCTGCGGCAGGCGGCCGCGGGCTGACGGGACCGCTCGTTCTTCAGCCGCTCCGGACGGTGTGCAGCGCGGTCAGCCGCTCGGGCAGCCGCGCCCACACCTCCGGGGTGTAGAAGTGCCCGCCCGGCAGCCGGTCGACTGCGAACGGCCCCTTGGCCAGGGGGCGCCAGCTCTCCGCGGCCCGGGCGTCGACCACGTCCCCCTCGCCGTAGAGGACCTGCATCGGCGCGGCCACCGTCGCGCCCTCCGGGTGCCGGTAGGTGTCGACGACCCGCAGATCGGCACGGAAGACATCCACGGCCATCTGCCGCAGCTCCGGCTCGGCGAGCACCGCCGACGACGCCTGGCCGACCCCGCCCATCCAGTTCAGCAGCTCCTCGTCGCTGTCGCCCGAGGACGGTGAGATCCCGCGTGTTTCGGCCACCTGGGCCGGGGAGGCGGCCGCCGACACGATCAGGGCGCTCGGCGGCCGGTCGCCGTCGGCGCTCCTCTCCAGTCGGCGGGCGAGATCGAAGGCGACCCAGGCGCCCATGCTGTGCCCCGCCAGGAGGTAGGGCCTCTCGCCGAGGGAGCGCACGGCCGCCAGCGCGTCCCGCATGAGCTCCTCCCAGTCGGCGGCGAAGGGGACGGTGAACCGCCCTTCCCGTCCGGGATAGCAGTACAGCGCCAACTCCACGTCCGGTGGCAGCGCTTCGGCCCAGGAGCGGAAGGCTGCAGTGCCCCCGCCGGCGAAGCTGACGCACAGCAGGGTCCGTCCGGCGCGCGGACGGGGCAGGGGACGGAACAGTGACGCCGGCATCAGGACTCCCTGCGAGGGCGGTGGAGGGGGCAGTTGGACCGTATCCGCCGCCGGGGGCCCGGGACGCCGGGCCCCGAGAATTTCTTGATGACCGGAAGTGGCCCTGGGTGGCGGCCTGTGCGACGTAGGTGACCGAAGTCGGCCGGGAACGGCCCACGAGTGCGACGAATGTCCCTTTCCTGCCCGATGTCGGCGGCAGGGAGGGGATGGCCGAAAGTCTGGCAACTCCTTATTCAATATTTCTCATTGGAATCTCTCAAACGCGCACGGAGATCACTCGCCGAGGTCTCTTGCCGCAGCGAATCCCCGGTGCTTAAGGTCGAGCCGAATTGGGCGAGAGTGCCAGGAAGGGGAGACTCGATGGCGAATCCATTCGAGGATGACAACGCCGATTACTTCGTGCTGGTGAACGAAGAGGGGCAGTATTCGATCTGGCCCGCTTTTGCCGAGGTTCCGGCGGGCTGGAACGTGGCGCACGGCGCGGCCGGGCGGCAGGAATGCCTCGACCACGTCAACGAGCACTGGGTCGACATGCGCCCCCGCAGCCTCGTGGCCGCGATGGCCGCCGACGCTTCCTGACAAGACAACCGACTGAGGAGAGAGCATGCCGACCATCACCGACGAGCGCCGCGCCACCATCAGAGAAATCATCTGCGACATTCTCGAACTCGAGGACGACGAGGTGACCGACACCAGTCTCTTTATCGATGACCACGGTGCCGACTCGCTCCGTGCGATCGAAATCCTCGCCTCCCTGGAGAAGGAGTTCGGCATCACCATCGAGCAGTCCGAACTGAGCGAGATGGTCAACCTCGAGCGTGTGTACAAGGTCGTGGCCGAGGCCCCCGGCCGCTGATCGGCCCCCCAGCCCGCGACTGACATGGGAGACGTGATGTCCTCAACGCGCCCCGGCGCCGAATCGGGAAGACGCCGGGTAGTCCTCACCGGCTTCGGAGTCATCTCCAGTATTGGAATCGGAGCAGCCGAGTTCACCGAGAGCCTCAGGAAGGGCCGAAGCGGCGTCAGCCCGATCTCGGTGTTCGATGTCGAAGGCTTCGCCCACGGCAACGGGTGCGAGGTCAAGGGATTCGAACCGGAGCAGTGGATCACCCGCACTCCCGTGCAGGAGCTGGGGCGGGCCAGCCGGTTCGCCGTCGCGGCGGCCCGGATGGCCGTGCAGGACGCCGGCCTGGACCCCGAAGTACTCGCCGGCCAACGGGGACTCGTCTCCGTCGGCACCACGGACGGCGAGTCCTTCGAACTGGACCAGCTGGTCGCTGCCGAGCTCGCCGACGGCCCGGAGAACATGGATCCGGAGATCGTTCGGCGGGTTTCGGCGGCCAGGCTGTCCACCACCATCGCCCAGGAGCTCGGGCTCAGCGACATCGAGGCCCCGACCATCGCGACCGCCTGCTCCGCGGGCAACTACGCGATCGGCTACGGCTTCGACGCGGTGAGTTCGGGCGAGGTCGACTTCGCCCTGTGCGGCGGCGCCGACGCCATGTGCCGCAAGACGTTCACCGGCTTCTACCGGCTGGGCACCATCGCGCCCGAGTTCTGCCAGCCCTTCGACGCCGACCGCAAGGGCATCCTCACCGGTGAGGGCGCCGGAGTGCTGGTCCTGGAGAGCCTGGAATCGGCCCTCGCCCGCAACGCCGTCATCTACGCCGAGGTGCTCGGGTACGGCCTCAACTGCGATGCGTACCACCAGGTCGCGCCGAAGGGCGACAGCGTGGCCGAGTGCATGAGGATCGCCCTGGAGAACGCCGGCGTGAAGCCGCAGGAGGTCGACCTGATCTCCGCGCACGGCACCGGGACCAAGGCCAACGACATCACCGAGGCCGGTGCGATCCGCGAGGTCTTCGCGGAGGACACCCCCCGGACCATCTCGTTGAAGTCGATGCTGGGCCACACCATGGGCGCCGCCAGCGCGCTGGGCGCCATCGCCTGCGGTCTGGCCATCACCCACGGCTTCATCCCGCCGACGATCAACCACCGCCGGACCGATCCGGAGTGCGACATCGACTGCGTACCCAACGAGGCCGTCGAAGCGGATCTGCGGATCGTGCAGAACAACGGTCTCGCGTTCGGCGGCAACAACTCGATCGTGATCCTCGGCAAGTACGAGGGCAGTGCCGCATGACCTACCCCATCACCGGCGCCGGTGCCGTCGCCAGTATCGGCGGCGACCTCGACGAGGTCTTCCGTTCCCTGTGCGAGGGCCGCAGCGGACTCGCGCCGCTGCGGGCCTTCGACCGGGCGCAGTTCAACGCGCAGCAGCTGTTCGAGATCGACGACCGGCCCGCCGAGGGGCTCGACGAGCCGGGCCGGGCCACCCGCTTCCTGCTCGAAGCCGTACGGCAGGCCGCGGCGGACGCGGGGCTGCCCGAGGACCTGGCCGGCATACCGGTGCTGGTCGGCACCGGCCTGCGCGAGCTGCGCTCCCTGGAGCTGTGGTGGCGCGACGGCGTCCCCTTCGGGGCCGATGAGCTGCACTTCGAGAACGCGCTGCGCAGCCGGTTCGGCGCCGTCGACACCCACACCTTCGCCGGCGCCTGTTCGGCCTCGCTGTACGCCCTGGCCCTCGCCTGGGACCTCCTGGAGCAGGGCGAGGCCGAGACCGTGATCGTGGCCGGCTGCGACGTGGTCACCGAGAGCATGTTCGGGCAGGCCGACCGCGTCCAGTTCGACCCGCCCTCGTCGGTACGCCCCTTCGACACGGGGCGGCAGGGCACCATCCTCGGTGAGGGAGCCGCCGCCGTCGTGCTCGGCCGTGTTCCGGCCGAGGGCCGCCGGCCGCGCGGCTGGCTGCGCTCCGTCGCCGTCAACTGCGACGCCCACCACCAGACCGCGCCCGACGCGGCGGGCGTCCGGGCAGCCGTCCGGCAGGCCCAGGACCGGGCGGCGGTCACCCCGGAGGAGATCGACCTCGTGCTCCTGCACGCCACCGGCACGCCGCTCAACGACCGGACGGAAGCCACGGTGACCGCCGAGGTGTTCGCCGAGGCCCGTCCGGCGCTGACCGGGGTGAAATCCCTGACCGGCCACACATCCGGCTCGGCGGGCCTGCTCAGCCTGATCGTCGCCCTGCGCTCCCTGGAGACGGGCATCGTGCCTCCCATCGCCGGGCTCACCGACCCGCTTTCGGAGGGCGCCGGGCTGAACCTGGTGTCCGGCGGCCCGCTGACCGGGCCGCTGCGCACGGCCCAGGTCAACAGTTTCGGCTTCGGCGGCGTGAACGCCGTCGCGATCGTGGCGGGGGCGGCATGAATCCCGTGGCCATGACCGGCCTCTCGGTGGCCCTCCCCGGCGTGGACCGGCCGCGGGGACTGCTGGAACCGGTGGCGCCCGACCCCGCACCGGTCGACCCCGCCGTACTGATCGGCAAGAAGGGCCTGCGCTACAAGGACCGGGCGACCCGGATCGGACTGCATCTGGCCTTCGCCGCGCTCACCGACGCCGGGCTGCTCGACGACGGGCGGCTCCGCGCGCCCGGCGACCGGATCGGCGTGGTCGTCAGCTCCAACCTGGGCAACGCCGACACGGTGTGCCGGGCCGTCGAAACCATCGCGAAGGAGACCACCTCCGGGCTCAGCCCGATGGACACCCCCAACGCCTCCAGCAACATCATCGCGTCCGAGACGGCCATCAGGTTCGGGCTGCGGGGCCCCAACCTGACGGTGTGCAACGGTGCGGGCTCGGGGCTGGACGCGGTGCGCTGGGCCGGGCTGATGGTCCGCTCCGGCCGGGTCGACCACATGGTGGTCGTCGGCGTCGAACCCGACAACCCGGTGACCCGGCGGCTCGTCGGCGGACCGGTGGCCGACGGGGGAGCGGCGCTGGTGCTCAGCCGGTCCGGTGAGACCGGTCCGGTACGTCCGGCCAAGGCGCTGCTCGCCGCCGGGACCCGTACCGCCCCGTCCGGCACGGCACCCCGGCGCCCGGCCGGGACGACCCCGGGCACCGCGCTCCGGCTCACCGACGAGCCGGACCACGTACCGCCCGGAGAGCCGTCGCTGGACCTCGCCGGCTGGGGCGAACTCTCCGGCGCCCTGGGCGTCGTGCAGTGCGTCGCGGCCGCCGCGTGGTTCGCCGCAGGCGGTGCCGGTACGGCCCACGCCGTGGCGGGCGGGGCGGGCGTGACACTCCTCGCACCGGGGCACGCCTCATGAAGAACGTGGTGCTCCTGCACGGCCTCGGCAACAACGAGGCGGTCTGGTCCTCGCTGGCCGGACACTGGCGATCCGACATCGAGGTCCACGCGCCCCGGCTGCCCTGGCACGGCGGAGGCATCTCCGGCTGGCGCTACGAGACCGACTCGGCGGCCCTGGTGGAGGACGTCCTTGCCGCCGTCCCCCACGGCGCCGACCTGGTCGTCGCCCACTCCTTCAGCTCGGTCCTGCTGCTGGAACTGCTCAGCCGCCGGGCGGCCGCCGGCGACCCGCTGGACCTGCCCGCCGTCGTCCTGGTCAACCCCTTCTACCGCGAGAGCGCGGAGGCCTTCGACTGGGACATGATCGAGCCGACGCTCCACGACTTCCCCCGCACCATGGCGGAGTCGATCCGGCTGCAGACCGGCGACCGAGCCATCGGCCCGGAGCTGAGGGCGGACATGGCGCGCCGGCTGTGCGAATGGATCGGCCCCTACGGATGGCTGCGGTTCTTCGACACCTATCTGCGCACACCGCTCTTCCGCGTCGACCTGGTCGAGACCCGCTGTCTGGTCGTCGGAGGCGCGGACGACCTGTCCGCACCCGCATCCGAGGCGGCGCTGCTGGCCCGCCGGCTGCCCGCCGCCGAAGCGCTGATCGTGCCGGGCGGGCACTTCCCGATGCTCGAACGGCCGGGCTGGTTCGCCGGCACCGTGCACGAATTTCTCGACCGAACTCCGGACCGGGTCGCTCCGGCCGCCGGCATCTGAATCCTCATACGAAGGAGTCCGTGATGGGCCCGACGCCCGATCCCACTGTGGCGGCGCTGCTGGACACCTCGAGCACGGTGCGTCTGCGCCCGCTGTTCGAAGGCAACAACATCAGCTACGCCATCGGCTTCAAGCAGATCAACTACCTCGCCGAAGCCGCGGTGCTGCACCACTTCCGGGCCGCCGGCCTGCCCGTCGGGGAGCTCTACCAGCGCTTCGGCCTCGGCTTCGACCTCGTGGACCTCCGTTCGCGGCTGGGCGCGCTGCTGGCCGTCGACGACGAGGTGGAGGCGGTCGTCACGCCCGTCACCAAGGACGGCGAGGACCGGCTCGGCTTCACCGTCGGCCTGTTCGTCGAACGGGACGGCAAGCGGGTCAAGTGCGCCGGCTCGACCGTCCGGGTCGCCCTGCGTGTCGACAGCCACATCGCGGCGAGCGAACCGCTGCCGGCCGGCCTCGCCCGGTTCACCACCGAGCGGCTGGGCGTCGGCGAGCAGACGAAGACCGAGGTCGTCCCCGAGCCGTACGGCAGCCTCTCGCGCGGCCGCGGCACCACCGGGCCCGACCCCGTCCTCACCGAACTCATCGGCGAGGACAACGCGTTCGGCTGGCGCTACCGGATCCCGTACTTCTACTGCCACTTCAACGAGCGCATGCAGATGTCCGGCTTCCTGCGGGTGATGGAGGAGGTGGAGGACCTCTTCCTGGCCGACCGCGGACTGGCGATCAAGGAGGTCCTCGACACCCGGGGCTGGATCCCCGTCGTGACCCAGTCGCGGATCGAGCTGCTGGACGAGTCGCTGATGGAGGAGGAGCTGTACACGGTCTACACCGTCGAGAACGTCTTCAAGAGCCTCCTCTACACCTGCCGCATGGACTGCTACGTGCTCCGCGGCGACCAGCTGGTGAAGACCGCCACGGGCACGATCACCCACGGCTACCTCCAGGAGACCCGGCCCAACGTGTGGGAGATGGCGACGCTGGACGACGCGGCCGTCGCCGCGCTCAGCACGCCCCGGAAGGTCTCGGCATGAGTACGGCGCTCCAGAACCGCCGCCCGGTGATCACCGGATGGTCCGCGGTCTCCCCCCACGGCATCGGCGCCGAAGCGCTGGTCGACGGGTTGCGCGCACAGAGGTCCACCGGCGCGCCGCTGGACACCGGGCGATGGCGGGTCCCGGCCGGCCGGGCCCACCTCGTGCCCGGCTTCGAGACCCGGGAGGTGCTGGGCAAGAAGGGCACCCGGTCCATGGACCGGGTCACCGGCCTCGCCGTCAGCGCCGTCGGCGGGCTCCTGCGCCAGCCCGGTTCCGTACGGGAGACGGAGACCGGTGACCGTGCCGCCCTGGTGCTGGCCACGACCACGGGCAGCGCGGCGAGCATGATGGACTTCACCCGCAGCTCGCTGGAGGGCGCACGCCCCTACGACGTCGACCCCGCCGTCATGCCCAACGCGGTGATGAACTGCGCGGCCGGGCAGTGCGCGATCTGGTTCGGCATCAAGGGGCCCAACACCACGCTCGCCGGTGGCCGCGCGGCCGGCCTGCTGTCGGTCAACTACGCCACCCGGCTGCTCGCCTCGGGTCGCGCCGACACCGTGCTGTGCGGCGCCGCCGAGGAGTTCTCGGCCGCCCGGTACTGGCTGGAGCGGCACAGCCGCGGAGCCGAGGCCCCCGACGTCCCGCTCGGCGAGGGCGCGGCCGTGCTGCTCATCCAGCCGGCCGGGAGCATCGGCCAGGAGCGGCCCGCGCTGGCCGAGATCCTCGCGGTGCGTTCCCGGGTCGCCGTCGGCAACCAGGCACGGGGCGCGCTGGAAGCCTGTGTACGGGCGGCGCTCGACGCCTCGGACGTGCGGCCCGAAGAGGTCTGGGCGGCCGTGCCCGGCGAAGCGCCCGGCCGCCTCGGCCAGGTGGAGCGCGATGTGCTGACGGAGCTCTGCGGCTCCGAGGCGACGACGCGGGTCCCGGCCGTCAGCCGGCTCGGCGACGTCTCCTCCGCCTCGGCGTCCTTCCAGATCGCCATGCTCCTGGCCACCGCGGACGCCCGGCCCGAGTCCGCCGGGCGGATCGCCCTGGTGACGTCCGCGGACCGCGACGGCTCGCTGGTCTGCGCCGTACTGAGGCTGGTGGGCGCATGACACCGACCACCACCGGCCGTCCGGCCGGCCCCGTCACCACCGGCATCGAGGTGCTGGACCGCGACGAGGACGGCCGCGTGACGGCCGCCCGGGCCGGCATCGCGGCGACGGAGCCCGTCTTCGCGGGCCACTACCCCCACTTCGCGATCTTTCCCGGGGTCTGCGTGCTGGAGTGCGTGCACCGGGCCGCCACCGACGGGGACGGCGCACCTGCCCCCGCCGACCTGGCCGCCGTCGAGTCGGCCCGGTTCTCCGGAGCCGTGCTCCCCGGCGACACCCTGGACATCACGCTGCGCTGGCGGCGCACTGAGCACGGTCTGCGCTGCGACGCCACCACCGCCACCGGGCGCGGGAAGTCGGCCACCGTCCGACTGCGCTACCGGACCCTGGGAGGCGCGTCATGAGCGCGGCCGTACAGGCGGTCTTCGACGCGCCGCCGCTGCCCCGGGTCACCGACCTCCTGCCGCACCGCTACCCGATGCTGCTGGTGGACCGCGTCGAGGAACTGGTGCGCGGAACGAGCATCCGCGCGGTCAAGGCCATCACCCTCAACGAGCCCTGGTACGAGGGCCTGGCGGCCGACGCCCCGCTCGACTATCCGCCGGCCCTGCTCATCGAGTCCTGGGGACAGTCCGCGGGACTGCTGGCCTCGGCGACCGCCCCGGCCCCCGACGGCCAGGTCATGCTCTTCGGCTCGGTGGCCGACGCGCAGTTCCATCTGCCGGTCCTGCCCGGCGATGTGATCGAGCACCGGGTCCGGGTGTCCCGCTCCCTGGGCGACTCCGTGATCTTCGAGGGGTCCAGCCACCGGGGCGCGGACACGGTGATGACCGTGTCCCGGATGGTCATGGCGTTCCGGCCCGGCGAAGTGCTCACAACCGATGAACCCGTCCGCCCGCCCGCCGGACGAGACAGAGAGGCGACCGCATGACCGACAACAGGCCCGTGGCCCTGGTCAGTGGAGGATCACGAGGCATCGGACGTGCCGTGGTGCTGAAACTGGCGGCCGACGGATACGACGTCAGCTTCTGCTACCACTCCCAGCAGGAGGCGGCGGACATCCTCGCCAAGGAGGCCGAGGCGCTGGGCGCCGACACCCTGCACCGCCGGGTGGACGTGAGCGACGCCGGAGCCGTGACCGAGTGGGTGCGTGAGACGGAGAAGGAACTCGGGCCGATCGCGGTCGCGGTCCCCTCGGCGGGCGTCATCCGCGACAAGGCCATGGTCCTGATGTCCGACGACGACTGGCGTACGGTCCTCTCCACCAACCTCGACGGCTCCTTCAACGTCTGCCGCGCGGTCGCGTTCGGCATGATGAAGCGCCGCGCCGGAAGCCTGGTCAACATCTCCTCCGTGGCCGGGGTCTACGGCAACGCCACCCAGACCAACTACGCGGCGTCCAAGGCGGGGATCATCGGCTTCTCCCGGTCCCTGGCCAAGGAGGTCGGCCGCTACGGCATCCGCGTCAACGTGGTCGCGCCCGGCTTCGTCGACACCGACATGGTCGCGGCCGTGTCGGAGCGGGCCCGGGACGAGGCACTGGCCGGGGTCTCCCTGGGGCGCATGGGCACCCCCGAGGAGGTCGCCGAACTCGTCGCCTTCCTGGCCGGGGACCGGGCGAGCTACATCACCGGGTCCGTCTTCCAGATCGACGGCGGTATATCCCTGTGAGCCGCCGGAAGAAGCATCCCCGCTGGTACTTCTCGCTCCGCAGCCCGTACTCGTGGTTCGCCTACCGCGACCTGGCCGAGCGCTACCCCGACGTCCTCGACACCATCGAGTGGATCCCGTACTGGGAGCCGGACGAGGAGTCGACCCGGCTGCTCGCCGAAGCCGGAGTCACGCTGCCGGTCATGCCGATGCACCGGGCCAAGAACTTCTACATCCTGCGTGACGCCCGCCGCTGGGCCCACGCCCGCGGCTGGACGGTGACCTGGCCGGTGGACCGGGCCCCGCACTGGGAGGTCTCCCACCTGGCCTACCTGGCCGCCGCGGAGGCCGGCCGGGGCAAGGAGTTCGTGGCGCTGGCCTACCGGGCCCGCTGGAACGAGGGGCGGGACCTGGCGGAACGGCAGACCATCGCCGACATCGCCGAGGAACTGGGACTCGACCCGGCCGTCGCCGACTCGGTGCATGACGCGGAGCTGCGGGCCAAGGGCGTGGAGTGCCTGGTCTCCGCCTATCACGACGACGCCTTCGGCGTGCCGTTCTTCGTGAACGGACGCGAGGGGTTCTGGGGCGCCGAACGGGTCTCGGCATTCGTCGCGGCCGTACGCGGCGACGCCTGGGACGGCGAGACCGACGCGCCGTTCCCCGTGCCCGCGACCGCGAAGCCCGCCTGACTGGAGGAACGATGACCATCACTGGAGCTCCCGAGCGGCTGATCCCGCGCTGGGCACGGCCGCAGGCCGCCGCACCGGCGGGCACGGCCGAGCTGTCCCGCGTCCTCCCGGTCCGGCTGGCCGCGCGGATCCGGCTGCTCGGGCGGCGTTCGGCCACCGGATGGGAGACGGCCCTCCTCGCCGCCCACACCGTGGTGCTGTCCGCGCTCAGCGGCGAACGCGCCCTGGTGACCGGGTACGTACCGCCCCGGGCGGACGGCACCGCCCCCGAAGCCCCGCGGGCCCGCTCGCTGGAGGTGGACACCGAGTCCTGGCGGGAGCTGCTGACGGCTTCTCACCGCAGCGCGGACCGGCCGGTCGAAGGCGCCTTCGAGACCGTGCTGGACCTCGGCGACCCGGAAGGCGCGCACCCCGCCCCGGAAGATCCCGCCGTGGTGCTGACCACCGCGCTTCGGTACGGGAACGAGGGCCCTGCGCTCCTCCTGCGCTACCGCACCGACGTCCTGGACACCGAGGCCGCATCGAGGATCGCCGGCTACTACCACGCCGCGCTCGACCAGCTGGTGTCCGAACCGGACGCTCCCAGCCGCCGTCGCGGGCTGCTGGGCGAGGCCGAACTGCGCCATCAGCTCGACGGTCTCGCGGGTCCGGCCGTCGAGCTGCCCGACCGCCGGTTCCACGAGCTGTTCGAGGAGCAGGTGGCGGCACGCCCCACCGAGACCGCCGCGAGCCACGCCGGCAAGGACTGGACGTACGGCGAACTCAACGCGTACGCCAACCGGATCGCGCACGCGCTGCTCGCCCGCGACCTCGGTCATGAGGCGGTGGTGGCCGTGGTCACCGAACGCAACCTGGACTGGCTGGCCTCGGTCATCGCCGTCTTCAAGGCGGGCGCGGCCTACCTGCCGATCGAACCGCACGCCCCCGCCGACCGCATGGCCAGGACACTCACCCGCAGTGGCTGCCGGCTCGTGCTCACCGAGGACGGCGGCCCCGGGCACCTCCAGGAGGCGGCCGGGCCCGGGCTGGAACTGCTGACGGTCACCGCCGCGTACGGCGAGGGCCGCCCCGACCACGATCCGGCCGTGCCGGTCGGGCCCGACCAGCTCGCCTACCTGTACTTCACCTCGGGCTCCACCGGCGAACCCAAGGGCGCGATGTGCGAGCACGCCGGATTCGTCAACCACCTGTACGCCAAGATCGAGGACCAGGGCATCGCCGAGGGACAGGTGGTGGCGCAGACCGCGCCGCAGTCCTTCGACATCTCGCTGTGGCAACTGGTCGCCGCGCTGGTCGTGGGCGGACGCACGCTGATCGTCGAGCAGGACGCGATCCTCGACGTCGACCGGTACCTCGACACGATCGAGCAGGGCGAGGTCGCGGTCCTCCAGGCGGTTCCCTCGTATCTGGAGGTCGTGCTCGCGCGGCTGGACGAGCGCCCCCGGGAACTGCCCGCGCTGCGGTGCGTGTCCGTCACGGGGGAGGCACTCAAGAAGGAACTCACCGTCCGGTGGTTCGCGCGCTTCCCCCACATCGGCCTGATGAACGCCTATGGGCTCACCGAGACGTCGGACGACACCAACCACGAGGTGATGACGGACGTCCCGGAGCGGGACTCGGTCCCGCTGGGCGCCCCGGTGCGCAATGTGACCGTCTACGTCGTGGACGAGAACCTGCGGCCCGTGCCGCTCGGCGCGCCGGGGGAGATCGCCTTCTCCGGAGTGTGCGTCGGACGCGGATACGTCAACGACCCGGAGCGGACCGCCCTGGCCTTCGGCGACGACCCCCACCGCCCGGGCAGCCGGCTGTACCGCTCCGGCGACTTCGGGCGCTGGCTCCCGGAGGGCAAGCTCGAATTCCTGGGCAGGCGGGACGCCCAGGTCAAGATCCGCGGATTCCGCATCGAGATCGGCGAGATCGAGAACCAGCTGCTCAGGCTGCCCGGCGTGCGCGACGGTGCCGTCGTGGTCGTGGAGAGCGCCGACGAGGGGCGCCATCTGGTCGGCTTCCAGGCGGGCTCGTCCGAGCCCGTCGAGGTGCTGCGCGAGGGGCTCCGGCGGACGCTACCGGAGTACATGGTGCCGCGCCGCATCGCCCGGCTGGACGCGCTGCCCCTCACTCCCAACGGCAAGACCGACAAGCGGGCACTCACCGTGCTGGCCGCCGGTCTCGGCGGCCCGGACGGCGAGCGGGAGGAGCCCCGTACCGACACCGAGCGGCGTCTCGCCGAGGCGTGGGCGTCGGTACTGCGCGTGCCCGTCGACACGATCGGGCGCGGCGACAGCTTCTTCGAGCAGGGCGGCACGTCGCTCTCGGCGGTGCAGCTGATCGTGCGGATGGAGCGCGCGTTCACCTTGCGCGATGTGCTTCAGAACCCCGGGCTCGCCGAGCTCGCGGGACTTGTGGACGCCAGGACGACGAACTGAGGACGCGCACCATGGTTGTGACATCGCAGACGACACAGGCGGAGCCGTTCGAGGTGGCGAGGACCGACGGCCGCCCGGCCGTGCTCACCCTCGACGGCCCGGCCCCGGCCGATCCCGTCGCCTGGGCCGCGGGGAACCGCGACGCCGTGCGCGCCGCCGTGGCCGAACACGGGGCGCTGCTGGTTCGGGGTCTGGACCTGCGCGACGCGCAGAGCGTCGGCAGGGTGAGCCGGGAGCTCGTGGACCACGTGATGACGGAGCGCGAGGGCTTCGCGACGAGGGAGGTGTGGGCGGACGGCGTGTACTCCTCGTCGGAGTGGCCGGCCGACCAGCCGATGTGCATGCACCACGAGCTGAGCTATGCGCGTCAGGTCCCCGCCACGCTGCTCTTCGCCTGCCTCGCCGCACCCGAGTCGGGCGGCGCGACGGGCGTGGCCGACTCCCACGAGGTGCTGGAGGCACTGCCCCCGAGCCTGGTGGACCGGTTCGAGCGGGAGGGCTGGCTGCTCGACCGCAACTACACCGACACGGTCGGGGTCGGGCTGGCGGAGTCCTTCGGCGACGGCACCCGCGCCGGGGTCGAGGCGTACTGCGCGACCCGCGGTATCGAGCTGACCTGGGAGGCCAACGGCGACCTCCGCTCCGGACAGAAGGCGCCCGCCGTCCTGTGCCACCCGGTCTCCGGCCGTCGCGGCTGGTTCAACCAGATCGCCTTCCTCAACGAGTGGACGCTCGACCCGGTCATCCGGGAGTACCTGAAGTTCGAGTTCGGTGACAACGGACTGCCGTTCAACACCCGTTACGGCTCCGGCGCGTCCCTCGACGAGGACACCGTCACGACGATCAACGCCGTCTACGACAAGCACACGCTGCGTGAGCCCTGGCGGGAGGGCGATCTGATGATCGTGGACAACTTCCGGATGGCCCACAGCCGGGAGGCCTACGAGGGGACCCGCCGGATCGCGGTCGTCCTCGGAGACCCGGTCACGGTCCCGTCGTTCTGACGCGAAGCGTCCGCCCGGCCCGCACCCCTACGCACACCACACATCTGGATGGAGCCAGCCATGCCCCCTCAGCCCGTTGTTCCCCCGTTCTCCGTCATCACCGGCGCGCAGGTGGCCGACGTCCTCACCGGCAACGAGAAGCAGATCGTCGACCTGGTCGAGGAGGTGTATCGGCTGCACGGCCGGGGCGACTCCGTGAACCCGCCCTCCTACTTCCTGCGCTTCCCCGACCGGCCGTCCTCCCGCATCATCGCCCTGCCCGCAGCGGTGGGAGGTGAGCAGGCCACCGACGGCCTGAAGTGGATCTCCAGCTTCCCGGAGAACGTGGCGGCGGGGATCCCCCGTGCCTCCGCGGTCCTGATCCTCAACGACCACACGACGGGTTACCCCTTCGCCTGCCTGGAGAGCTCCATCATCAGCGCGTCCAGGACCGCCGCCTCGGCGGTCCTCGCCGCTGACCGGCTGAGCCCGCAGGGCCGCCCCCGCCGGATCGGCTTCATCGGGACCGGGCTCATCGCGCGCTACATCCACCAGTACCTGGAGGCCACCGACTGGGAGTTCGACCGGCTCGGCATCCACGACCTGTCCGCCGAGCACGCCGAGGGGTTCGCCGGCTATCTCCGCGGCCGCCCCGGCGACGCGCCCGTGGTGGTCCACGGCACCGCCGAGGAGCTGATCCGGGAGAGCGACCTGGTGGTGTTCGCCACCGTCGCCGGCGCGCCGCACGTGCACAACCCGGCCTGGTTCGGACACAACCCGCTGGTCCTCAACGTGTCCCTGCGGGACCTGGCCCCCGAGATCCTGCTGGCGTCCGCGAACTTCCTGGACGACGTGGAGCACTGCCTCAAGGCCGACACCTCCCCGCATCTGACCGAACAGCTCATGGGCAGCCGCAAGTTCATCGACGGCACCCTCTACGACGTCCTGGAGGGAACCGTCGAGGTCCCCACGGACCGGCCGGTCGTCTTCTCCCCCTTCGGCCTCGGCGTCCTGGACATCGCTCTCGGCCGGTATGTCCACGACCGGCTGAAGGACGCGGGCGGGCTCGGCGTCATCGACGGGTTCTTCCACGATCTCGACCGCTACGGACGCACCAGCGCCTAGCGAGCACCCCCAACGAATCGCGGTGATGAAGTGCCGGTGATATCCGCCCCGTACGAGATCAACGTCGACGACCTCTTCGTCGATCTCGAGCCCGTTTTCGATGTTCCGCTCTACCTCAAGTGCGAGGGCCTGAACCTCGCAGGTTCCATCAAGATGAAGGCCGCACTGGAGATGGTGCTCGCCGCCGAACGCGCCGGGACCCTCACACAGGGTTCGGTCCTGGTCGAGTCGTCGTCCGGCAACCTCGGCGTCGCGCTCAGCATGATCGCCGCCCACCGGGGATACGGGTTCCTGTGCGTGACGGACTCCCGGTGCAATCCGGCGAGCCGCCGGCTCATGGAGTCGCTCGGCGCGCAGGTCCACATCATCTCGCGCCCCGACAAGGAGCGCGGGCTGCTGGGCGCCCGCATCGACTACGTACAGCGGTTGTGCCAGTACGACCCCCGGTACGTGTGGCTCAACCAGTACGTGAACCCGCACAACTGGCTCGCGCACTACCGGAGCACGGGGCCGTCCATCGCCCTCCAGTTCCCGGACATCGACGTGCTGTTCGTCGGGGCCGGCACCACCGGCACCCTGATGGGCTGCGCGCGCTACTTCCGCGAGCGGGAGCGGCCGGTGACCATCGTGGCCGTCGACAGCGTGGGGTCGGTGACCTTCGGCGGCCCCGCGCTTCCCCGGCACATCCCCGGTCTCGGCGCGGGCGTCAGACCGGCGCTGCTGGACACGTCCCTGGTCGACGACGTGGTGATGGTGCCGGAGCAGGACACGCTCGACAGCTGCCACGCCATGGCCCGGCAGGGCTTCCTGTTCGGCGGTTCCACCGGGACCGTCGTCAGCGGCGCACTGCGCTGGCTCGCCGCCCGGCCGCGCGACGAACGGCTCACCGCCGTGGCGCTCTCCCCCGACCTCGGGGACCGCTACCTCGACTCGGTGTACGACCCGGAGTGGACGGAACGGCACTTCGGGGCGCCCGGGACCTGGGACGAGCCGGTGACCGCCCCGACCCCGCCGGCCGACGAGCCGCAACTGGTCACCAGCGCCGGCTGACCCCCTTCCCCCTCCGCGGCCCGGTCACGTTAGGAGACCTGCTGTGCCCAAGCCAGTTGTACTGATCGCCGAGGAACTTTCGCCGGCCACCCTCGACGCGCTCGGATCGGACTTCGAGATCCGGCGCTGTACGGGATCCGACCGGGACGCCCTGCTGGAGGCCCTGCCGGCGGCGGACGCCGTGCTGGTGCGCAGTGCCACCCGGCTGGACGCGGAGGCCATCGCGGCCGGAGCCCGGCTGAAGGTGATCGGCCGGGCCGGGGTGGGGCTGGACAACGTGGACGTCTCCGCCGCCTCCCGAGCGGGCGTCATGGTCGTCAACGCCCCCACCTCCAACATCGTCAGCGCCGCCGAGCTCACCGTCGGACTGCTGCTGGCCGTCGCCAGGAACATCCCGCAGGCCGACGCGGCGCTCCGGAAAGGCCAGTGGCAGCGCAGCCGGTTCACCGGCGTCGAGCTCGCGGACAAGGTGCTCGGCATCGTCGGCCTGGGCCGCATCGGATCGCTGGTGGCCCGCCGGATGGCCGCCTTCGACATGCGGGTGATCGCCTACGACCCGTATGTGCCGCCCGCGTACGCCACCCAGACCGGCGTAAGGATCGTGGGGCTCGACGAACTCCTCGCGGAGTCCGACTTCCTCACCGTGCATCTGCCCAAGACCCTGGAGACCGAGGGGCTGATCGGCTTCGACGCGCTGCACCGGGTCAAGCCGGGCGTGCGCATCGTCAACGCGGCCCGTGGCGGGATCGTGGACGAGGCCGAGCTGTACGCCGCCCTCAAGGAAGGACGGGTGGCCGCAGCCGGCGTGGACGTCTTCACCACCGAACCGTGCACGGAGTCAGCGCTGTTCGAGCTGGAGAACGTGGTCGTCACGCCGCACCTGGGCGCGGGCACCGCGGAGGCGCAGGAGCGCGCCGGCGTGGCGGTGGCCGAGTCCGTACGGCAGGCGCTGGCCGGCCGGTTCGTCCCCGAGGCGGTGAACGTCCGGCTGGGCACGGTGGACGACGAACTCGCCCCGTGGCTGCTGCTGGCCGAACGGCTGGGGCGGCTCTTCACGGCGACCGCTGGAAGCCTCCCCGAACTGCTCCGGGTGCGGGTGGGCGGGGAGATCGGCCGCCATGACGTCGCGGCCCTGGAGCTGGGAGCGCTCAAGGGCGCGCTCGGGTCCGTCGTCGAAGGCGGCATCTCGTACGTCAACGCGCCCCTGATCGCCCAGGAACGCGGTCTGGCGACCGAGCTGCAGACCGGCCAGGACCACCCCGAGCACCGCAGCCTTCTCTCGGTGCACGGGGTCCTGCCCAGCGGCGAGGAGGTGTGGGTGTCCGGCACGCTGACCGGACTCCAGCGCCGGGAACGGCTCGTGGACGTCTGCGGGTTCGAGGTGGATCTTCCGCTGGAGGGCGATGTGGCGTTCCTCCGCGCCCCCGACCGCCCCGGGGTGATCGGCGCCGTGGGCGAGGTGCTGGGCAAGGCGGGGCAGGACGTCGCCGGGGTGCAGGTCGCCCGCGCCGCGGACCGGGCGGAGATCCTGGCCGCGGTGCACACGGCGGGACCCGTCGCGCAGTCCGTGCTGGACGACACGGCGGCCCGGATCGACGCGACGCGCAGCTGGTCGCTGGAGAAGAGTGAGCGGACGGCGGCGAGATGACCACCCACGACCGGTTGATGGACCTGCTGGAGCAGGGCCGCGCGCGCTTCCGGATCATCGACCATCCCCCGGAGGGGCGGACGGAGCCGGCCAGCCTGCTGCGCCGGCACGATCTTTCCCAGGCCGCCAAGTGCCTCGTGGTCCGCGTGGCGTTGGGGCGGCGGGCGCGGCGCTACGTGCTCGCGGTGGTGCCGGGCGACCGGCGCCTGGACCTGGACGGCCTCAACCGGCTCTACGCCGGGACGGAGTCTTCCTTCGCGACCCGCGAGATCGCCGAACGGCTGGCGGGGAGCGTCAGCGGATCCGTCGTACCGTTCGCCCTCCATCCCGATCTCGACCTGGTGGTCGATCCGGATCTGCTCGTGCACAAGGAGATCTTCTTCAACGCCGCCCGGCTGGACCGGTCCGTGGCCCTGGCCACGGAGGATTATGTGGATCTGGCCGCACCTCGTGTCGAAGTTATTGCACAGAGGTCCTTGACGGGAGCGGGCACGGTCTCCCGAGGCGCCGAGATAAGTTAGGAATTAACTACTCCGATTCCTTGGCCTGCCCCGGCAGAAGAACGTTGGGTACATAGATGTTTGACGGTTGTCGGCCCGCGAACTAGGGTCGCGACGGTGATCCCGCTAAGGCCGGTGACACCGGAGGGTAGGATCCTCAGCTATTGATCTGAGCGTCAATAAACGGGGATGCTAAGGCACTTCGTGTCAGTACGGGTTCGCCTGGATTCAATCCATCGGTCGATCACACTTTGTACGACTAGGTTCGAGGTGCGGCAGGCGGAGTCGGCGCCGCACCTCAGCACAGGGGGAGGGGGCTGACTTGTTGGCCATGTCCACGAGCGACGCGCGGGAAACCTTAGTGACGCAGGGGAGACCCAGCACGCCGGAACGGGGGACGCAGGAGCCGGCAGACGGTGTGGAAGGGGCGTTGCTGCACGCACGCGCCCTGATCGACCTGATGGTGACACTCCACCGTCAGACGCCCAGAAGCGATTCCCTGGTCATCCTGCCCGACCATGAGGCGGCGGTGGCGAACGCGGTCGACGTGCTGCTCGACCGGGCTCGGCACAGCGTCAATCTGACCCTGCCGGGCAGCATCGAGCAGGCGCGATTCGGCGCACCGGTGCTCACCCGCCGCACGGGCCGCCAGGAGCGGGTCGTCCGCCTGCTGTGCACTCCGCGCGGACTGAACGCGCAGCTCACCCGCGCCGCGAAGAAGGGCACCGGGCGCCTCGAGACCAGGGTCACCCACAGCACCCTGGAGGAAGTCCTGATCGCCGACGGGCAGTTCGCCCTGGTCAGGGCCGAACTCCAGACGGACGGCGCCTGTGTGCTGATCGTCCAGGACCCCGCCGTCGCCCGGACCCTGGACCTGCTCTTCGCCGGCGTCTGGGGCGGCGCCGTCCCCCCGGCCGAGCACCTCAGGGTGAACGAGCGGCTGAGCTCGGACGTGGCACGGCGCATCCTGGACCGGCTGCGTGACGGAACGACCGACGCCGTCGGTGCACGCGAGATCGATGTGTCCCTGCGGACTTACCGGCGGCATGTTGCGGACATCATGCGCGAATTGGGGGCCAATTCAAGATTTCAGGCCGGAATGCGCGCGGTGGAGCTGGGGCTGCTGACCCCCGAGGACTGAGCCCCGGCCGGGACTCCCACGGGGCGGCAGGCCTGCCCGAATCATTTGTTTTCCGAGATCACGTACGGGGTGAGTACTGTGCCGGAATCGGCATCTGCGGTCCGGGGCCAGAATGATGACAGACACGAAGAGCCTGGCGGGCGCCCCGGCACCTCGGACGAGTTCGGGCAGGCTCTCAGGCAGGTCAGTGCGCTCATCGACACCACTGTCGACAGACACCGTGACCGGCAGTACGGAAATTCCCTGGTCAATACTGTCGGCGAGAGCGAGGACGCGATCGGCCTGGCCTGCGAGCTGATAGCCGGCACCGAGGAGCGCGTCGACCTCATCATCGCCTCCGAATCCGCGTCCGCCGGCTCGCTGCTCACCGCCATGACCGAACTGCTGGAGGCGCGCGGCGGAGACGTGGCGGTACGCCTGCTCTGCACTCCGGCGAAACTCGACGCGCGACTGGTACGGGAGTACGCGGCGCGGCGCCGCTGGATCGAGGTCCGGGTGGCGCGGATCCCGCTCTTCATCGCGGTCGTCGCCGACGGCCGGGAAGCCCTGGTGATCGCGGACTCGATGGTGGGCCGCAAAGCCTCCCTCATCAGGTCCGAAGGCGTCGTGGCCCCCCTGCTCACCCTCTTCGACGGCGTGTGGCGCAATTCGGTGGCGGTCGCCGACCAGCTCGACTTCGGGGACGCCGCCCGCACCGAGACGGCCCGGCGCATACTCGAGCAGCTGAGGTCGGGCAACACCGACGAGGCGTCCGCGCGGGACCTGTCCATGTCGGTCCGCACCTATCGCCGCTACACCGCGGAGATCATGTCCTTGCTGGGAGCGACCTCACGCTTCCAGGCAGGGGTGCGTATTGCGGAGCTGGGACTGCTCCCCGCCAATCCCCGCTGAATATCGCAGGGGGAAGCCGTTATCGAATATTTCGCATCGACGGCATCTTCCTGTAGCTCCCGTTGCTGTTGCACGAAAGGCGCGGCTAAAAAGGTCGGGGGAAGGCGATTCCCTTGGGATGCTGGACGGTTGGTTCGCCGTTGACGCGAGGTGTGGAGAGATGACAGTCGGTATCGACACCCGGTGGTTCCGTAGATATGGCGCGAGCGCCGTACCGCGCAGACGCGTGCTGATCATGCCGCATGCCGGTGGTTCGGCGAGTTTCTTCCACAGCTGGGGAAGGGCTTTCGGCGACGACACGGAGGTTCTGGTCGCCTGTTATCCCGGCCGGCACGACCGCTTCGCCGAGCCGTGCATCGACACCATGGACGTGCTGGCGGACGAGCTGACCGAGGCGCTGCTGCCTTTCACGGACCTGCCGTTGACGCTCTTCGGACACAGCATGGGGGGGTCGCTGGGCTACGAGACGGCGCTGCGGCTCGAACACCGCCACGCCGTCCGCCCCGAGGCGCTGCACGTGTCGAGCCGCAAGCCACCGCACAAGCTCACCCCCAGGCGGCTGCACCTCGAGGGCGACGAGGCTCTGATCGCCGAGGTCCGCAGGCTCGGCGGCACCGACGACACCCTCCTGGACGACCCCGACCTGCGGGAGATGCTGCTCCCCGCCATCCGCGCCGACTTCACGATCGTGGGCACCTACGGCCCGCGCGGCGCCGACCCGGTCGGCTGCCCCGTCTACGCGTACATCGGAGACCAGGACCCGTCCATCACCCGCGACGACATGGCGGCGTGGGCGGACGTCGGGCCGGCCGGGTTCGCTCTGCGCGTGCTGCCCGGCGGCCACTTCTACCTGGTCCAGGAGCGGGACGAGCTGATCCGCTCCGTCTCGGAACGTCTGGCCGGGACCCGATGACCACCTCCCTGTCCCCGTACCACCTGGGACACGACAGCGGCGTCGGCGTGCTCGACAAGGCCTCGCTCCTGCTGAGCGTGCTGGAGACGGGACCCGCCTCGCTGGGCCGTATCGTCGCGACCACCGGTCTGACCCGGCCGACGGCACACCGGCTGGCCATGGCGCTGGAGCATCTGCGCCTGCTCACCCGGGACACCCGGGGCCGGTTCGTGCTCGGCCCGAGGCTGGGCGAGATGGCGGTGGAGGCGCACGGGGACTGGATGCTGTCCTCGGCGGCCGTGATCCTGCCCGAACTCCGGGACCGGGTCAGGGCCGACGTCCGGCTGTTCCGCCGCCACGGCGACCGGCAGGTCTGTCTGGCCGGCGCCGAGGCGTCCACCGATCCGGCGCAGCGGATCGCCACCGGGGCGGCGTTTCCCTTGACCGCGGGCTCCGTGGCGCAGGTACTGCTCGCCTGGGAGGAACCGGTCCAGCTGTACGAGGCGCTCAGGACGGCCCGGTTCTCCGCGGCGACGCTCGCCGGCGTACGCCGCAGGGGCTGGGCGCAGAGCGTCGGCGAGTGGGGGGCGGGTACCGCCACCGTGACCGCTCCCGTGCGCGGCCCGAGCGGTCAAGTGGTCGCCGCCCTCTCGCTGTCCGGCCCGGTGGGCCGGTTCTCACGCGAGCCGGGCCGGGAGTACGGAACCGTGGTGCTGGACGCGGCCATCCAGCTGAGCGCCGGGCCGAACGCGTGAAGGCGGGGGAGTGACTGATGGAGTCGAACACCGTGACCCCGCACGACCGGGCGGAAGAACTCCGCAGCAAACGGCGGGAGGCCGAGAGCGGCAGCCTTCGGGCGACCGAGGCGCAGCACGCCAAGGGGAAGCTGACGGCCCGGGAGCGGATCGAGCTGCTGCTGGACGCGGGTTCGTTCAAGGAGGTCGAGCAGCTGCGCCGGCACCGGGCGACCGGGTTCGGTCTGGAGGCCAAGAAGCCTTACA
>NZ_BMRY01000004.1:0-553154 GCF_014648875.1 Streptomyces parvus
CCTGACCCTCTACCAGGCCCTGGACCTCCTCCAACACCTACTGGCCACCTGGACCGGAACCTGCCCCACCTGCCGACAACCCACCCCATGGCAGCCCTACGACACCACCTAACAAAGCCCTACTAGGACCCGACGTCACAAAATCCGCTCGGTAAAGGTTTTGTGGGCAACCGTTTCGTACGGTCGTACGTCCAGTTGAAGGGAGGGACGGACCCGTGCTCCTCCCCGCAGCCAGCTCCGTCACCACCTCACCCCTGCTCCCCCCCGTTCGGCCCACTACAGGTTGCCCAGTCCTCGATCGGGGCCGTCCTCCGCCCCCGCTCCGCACCGGAGCCGGAGGCGGAGACGTCCGGCGAAACCCGATGGCGTACAAAGTCGTCCCTCCCGGTTGCCCCACCCTTTCGTACCCCCCCTAGACTGAACATCCAGCAGGTGGCTCACGCTCGAAAGGCGCCCCCGTGTCCATCGGCAACTCCCCCGAAGACGACCAGCCTTCGATCGGTCGTGCCCTTCAGCAGGCTCGCATCGCCGCAGGTCTGACGGTCGAGGAAGTCAGCAGCTCCACCCGGGTGCGCATCCCCATCGTGCACGCGATCGAGCAGGACGACTTCTCCCGCTGCGGCGGCGACGTCTACGCCCGCGGCCACATCCGCACGCTCGCCCGTGCCGTCGGTCTCGATCCGGAACCGCTGGTCGAGGAGTACGACGCCGATCACGGCGGCCGTCCCGCCCCGACCCCCGCGGCACCGCTGTTCGAAGCGGAACGCATCCGCTCCGAACCCCGGCGGCCCAACTGGACCGCCGCCATGGTCGCGGCCATCGTCGCCGTCGTCGGGTTCGTCGGCTTCACGCTCTTCAGCGGCGAGGACGAACCCACCAACACCGCCCAGGTCGCGGAGGGCTCCAAGCCCGACAAGACCGCGGCCAAGCCGACCACCACGAAGCCCGCAGACCCCAAGCCCGTGCCCTCCGAGAGCGCCATCGCCGCCGCCCCCCGGGACAAGGTGACGGTCAAGCTCAGCGCGGACAGGGACAAGAGCTGGGTCTCGGTCAAGGACCACAACGGACGGCGGCTCTTCGACGGGCTGCTGCTCCAGGGCGAGTCCAAGACCTTCCAGGACAAGGAGCGCATCGACCTCGTCCTGGGCAATGCCGGGGCGATCGACCTCTTCGTCAACGGCAAGCAGGTCGAGGACCGCTTCGGTCCCGGCCAGGTCGAACGGCTCTCCTACACCAAGGGTGACCCCGAGGCCGGCTGATCCGCCGCCCCGATTCCCCTGCCGCGTCCCGACGGGCGCCCGGTTCCGTACCGGGCGCCCGTCGGCGTTCCCCGCCCCGCGCCTGCTACGCGGAGTAACAGCGGCGGGGGCAGGCAACCCTGCACGGCAGGGCGGCCGCCGGGACAAAGTAGTCTTGAGTCCATGCCCGAACGCCGTACCGTCGCCCTTGTCACTCTTGGCTGCGCCCGTAACGAGGTGGACTCGGAGGAGCTTGCAGGCCGCTTGGCAGCGGACGGCTGGGACCTCGTCGAGGATGCCTCGGACGCGGATGTCGCAGTCGTCAACACCTGTGGGTTCGTCGAAGCCGCCAAGAAGGACTCCGTCGACGCCCTGCTCGAAGCCAACGATCTCAAGGACCACGGCCGCACCCAGGCCGTCGTCGCCGTCGGCTGCATGGCCGAGCGCTACGGCAAGGACCTCGCCGAGGCCCTGCCCGAGGCGGACGGCGTCCTCGGATTCGACGACTACGCCGACATCTCCGACCGGCTCCAGACCATCCTCAACGGCGGCATCCACGCCTCGCACACCCCGCGCGACCGCCGCAAGCTCCTGCCGATCAGCCCCGCCGAGCGGCAGGACGCCGCCGTGGCGCTGCCCGGCCACGCCCAGGAGACGCCCGCCCCGGCCCCCGAGGACCTCCCCGAAGGCGTCGCCCCGGTCTCCGGGCCGCGGGCACCGCTGCGCCGCCGGCTCGGCACCAGCCCCGTCGCCTCGGTCAAGCTCGCCTCCGGCTGCGACCGCCGCTGCTCCTTCTGCGCCATCCCCTCCTTCCGCGGCTCCTTCATCTCGCGGCGGCCCTCGGACGTGCTCCAGGAGACCCGCTGGCTGGCCGAGCAGGGCGTCAAGGAGGTCATGCTCGTCTCCGAGAACAACACCTCCTACGGCAAGGACCTCGGCGACATCCGTCTCCTGGAGACCCTGCTGCCCGAGCTGGCCGACGTGGACGGCATCGAGCGGATCCGGGTCAGCTACCTCCAGCCCGCCGAGATGCGCCCCGGTCTCATCGACGTCCTCACCTCGACGCCGAAGGTCGCCCCGTACTTCGACCTCTCCTTCCAGCACTCCTCCCCGAGCGTGCTGCGCACGATGCGCCGCTTCGGCGACACCGACCGCTTCCTGGAGCTCCTCGACACCATCCGGAGCAAGGCGCCCCAGGCCGGAGCCCGCTCCAACTTCATCGTCGGATTCCCCGGCGAGACCGAGGCGGACCTCGCCGAGCTGGAACGCTTCCTCACCGGCGCCCGCCTCGACGCGATCGGCGTCTTCGGCTACTCCGACGAGGAGGGCACCGAGGCGGTCGGCTACGAGAACAAGCTGGACGCCGACACCATCGCGGAACGCCTCGCCCACATCTCCCAGCTCGCCGAGGAGCTGACTTCGCAGCGGGCCGAGGAGCGCGTCGGTGAGACCCTCCAGGTGCTCGTGGAGTCCATCGAGTCGGACGAGGACGGCGAGGTCGCGATCGGGCGCGCGGCCCACCAGGCCCCCGAAACGGACGGCCAGGTGGTCTTCACCACACGCGAGGGACTCGTGCCGGGCCGTATGGTCGAGGCAAAGGCAGTGGGCACCGAGGGCGTCGACCTGGTGGCCGAACACCACGAGCTTGCGGAGGCAGCCAGATGACGGGAGTCCCGGCATCCGCGGCAGGCGGTTCCGGCGCGAAGCCGGTCCGCGGCGGCAAGCTGGGGACTGCGGCCGTCAACCAGGCCAGTCTGTGGAACATCGCCAACATCCTGACCATGGTGCGGCTGCTGCTCGTGCCCGGCTTCGTCCTGCTGCTGTTCCACAACGGCGGCTACGATCCGGCCTGGCGCTCCTTCGCCTGGGCGGCCTTCGCCATCGCCATGATCACCGACCTGTTCGACGGCCATCTCGCGCGGACGTACAACCTGGTCACCGACTTCGGGAAGATCGCCGACCCGATCGCCGACAAAGCGATCATGGGCGCGGCGCTGGTCTCGCTGTCGATCCTGGGCGATCTGCCCTGGTGGATCACCGGCGTGATCATCGCGCGTGAGCTGGGGATCACGCTGATGCGGTTCTGGGTGATCCGCCATGCCGTGATCCCGGCCAGCCGGGGCGGCAAGCTGAAGACGCTCGCGCAGGGGACGGCGGTCGGGATGTACGTCCTGGCGCTCACCGGCCCCCTGGCGACCTTGCGCTTCTGGATCATGATGGTCGCCGTCGTGCTGACGGTCGTCACCGGACTCGACTACGTACGCCAGGCCGTCGTCCTGCGCCGCAAGGGCCTCGCGGCCGAGCGCGCCGCCGCGGTCGAGCGGGCGGCGGAGGCGACGGAGGAGGCGTTGCGGGCCGCGGCCGGGACCACGGTCGGTGCCGGTGCTGCTTCCGGCCCTGTGGCCGGTTCCGTGGCCGGTGCGACGGACGTACGCGGTGGCGTCACGGACGTACGCCGTGCCGGGGCGGATGCAAGCGGTACGGCCGAGGCGCGCGACGCCGCGGAGGCCGAGCGGTGACAGCCGCTGCCCGGGTGCTCCGGCTTCTCGGGGCGCGGGGCGAGACGCTCGCCGTCGCCGAATCCCTGACCGGCGGCCTGGTCGCCGCCGAACTGACCTCCGTACCCGGAGCCTCGCGGTCCTTCCGGGGCTCGGTGACGGCCTACGCCACCCCTCTGAAGCGGGACGTCCTGGGTGTCGACGCGACCCTTCTGGCGGAGCGCGGCGCGGTGGACCCCGAGGTCGCGCTGCAGATGGCGGCCGGTGTGCGCCGGGCGCTGGAGGCGGACTGGGGGATTTCCACCACGGGCGTCGCGGGGCCGGAACCCCAGGACGGACAGCCCGTCGGCACCGTCTACGTTGCCGTCGCCGGACCCTCCGGCGTCGAGAAAGTGACGGCACTGCGGTTGAATGGTGAGAGGGCGGATATCCGTAGGGAGAGTGTGCGAAGCGTCCTCGAACTGCTCGCGAGCGAACTCGGTGGGAATGCGCGGGCACAGGATACGGAACAACACGGGGGGAATTGATGTTTGCAGCCCTGAGTGAACACGACATCGCTCCCCGCACGGCCGCAGCACAAGGCGGTACGGTAGGGCGTGAAGGATGCGGCTACGCGGTCCGAGGAGGGAGCCACCGATGATTCTGCTCCGTCGCCTGCTGGGTGACGTGCTGCGTCGGCAGCGCCAGCGCCAAGGCCGTACTCTGCGCGAAGTCTCCTCGTCCGCCCGGGTCTCGCTCGGTTATCTCTCCGAGGTGGAGCGGGGGCAGAAGGAGGCATCCTCCGAGCTGCTCTCCGCGATTTGCGACGCGCTTGACGTACGGATGTCCGAGCTCATGCGAGAGGTGAGCGACGAGCTCTCGCTCGCGGAGCTGGCCGAGTCGGCAGCTGCCAGTGATCCGGTCCCAGTACCGGTTCGTCCCATGCTCAATTCCGTCTCCGTCTCGTCGGTCGCAGGTGTGCCGTCGGGACGCGTGACCATCAAGGCGCCCGCGGAAGCGGTGGACGTCGTCGCCGCCTGATCCACGCGGCACTGAGCTCGACCGGAGTCCCGGTCGGCCCCTACCGGGGTCGGCCGGGACTTCTGCGTGACGGGTGTGTGAATCGGGAGCCAGTGGGCACACGGAGGACAAGGCCCACATGACCGTTTTGCTTCATATGTGCCATCGTGGGTGATGCACCGAGACGGTCAGTGAAGTGGCTGACGGATGGGAGTAGCGCACATGTCTGTGGTCAAGAGCACGTTGTCCGAGGGGGATCTCAAGGTCGTGGGAACGGCGCTCCAAGGCGCTCTGGTCGACCTCGTCGACCTCTCCCTGGTGGCCAAGCAGGTCCATTGGAACGTGGTCGGCCCGCGCTTCCGCTCCGTGCACCTTCAGCTCGACGACGTCGTCGCCACGGCCCGGCAGCACTCCGACACGGTGGCCGAGCGCGCCTCGGCGGTCGGGGTCAACCCGGACGGGCGGTCCGGCACGGTGGCCAAGGAGACGGCCATCGCGTCCGTGCCCGAGGGCTGGATCAAGGACACCGACGCGGTGAAGATCCTGGTCGACGCGCTCGGCGTGGTCATCGGCCGGATGCGGGAGCGCATCGAGGCGACCGACGAGCCGGACCCCGTGACCCAGGACCTGCTGATCGCGCTGACGGCAGATCTTGAGAAGCACGCCTGGATGTTCCAGGCGGAAAGCGCCTGACCGGAGGCCGGACGACCGGCGACCGACGACCGCGATACGTCTGACGAGCGAAGGAGCGACATCATGAGCGACGGAGCCATGGACAAGCTGAAGGGCAAGGGCAAGGAAGCGGTCGGCAAGCTGACCGGCGACCACCGCAAGGAGGCCGAGGGCAAGGCCGACCAGGCCAAGGGTGGAGCCAAGGGCATGGCCGACGGGCTCACCGAGCGCGCCAAGGGCGTCAAGGACTCCCTCGGCCGGGACGACGACAAGTAGTCCTGCGGCCCAGGCCGCCCAGGGTTTTCCGTGCCCCCGCCGTTCTCTTCCTCTGGCGGGGGCACGGTTGTGTGGTTGGGCCCTCGCCTGGGGAGGGTAGCTCTTCGGCTTCTGTGGGGGTGGCTCTTCGGCCGGACGTTCTGGATGCACTGCCGCCGCTGCCAGGGGAAACTGCCGGAAAGGACCCCGGCCGCAGGAGGCAACCTTGATACGGCGATGGGTGCCGGCGCTGGTTCTCGGCGGGCTGTGGTGGTGGGCGGTGCTCCGGCTGGTGCTGCGTCCGGAACAGGCGGGGCTGGTTGAGGGGGCGGTGGCGGCGGGCGGCTGGGGGCTGAGCCTGTTGCCGGTTCATGTCGCGTCGGTGGTGCCGTTGGGCTCGTCAAGGGGCCCGGGCGCGGCTCCTGGGGGGCTCACCAGGGCATGGCGACGCCGCCGTTCGGCCGGAGGATCTGGCCGGTCATGAAGGCCGAGGCGTCCGAGGCCAGGTGCAGCACGGTATGGGCGACGTCCTCGGGCTCCCCGACCCGGCCCAGTGGGGAGATCCGGGCCATCGTCGCCTCCACCCGGTCCTGCCCGTCGGCATCGTGCCGGTCGGTCATCGGCGTACGGATCCAGCCGGGCGCGACGGCGTTCACCCGTATGGCGTGCGGGCCCAGCTCCGTGGCCAGCGTCCTGGTGAGCTGGACCACGGCGGCCTTCGCGACGCTGTAGCAGAGCAGGCCCGCGCTCGCGGAGTCCACGGCGCCGGACGCCATCGTGATCAGGGAGCCGGGGGCGGAGCGGGTCGTCATGGAGCGGGCCACTTCCTGGCAGGCGTACAGCACCCCCTTGAAATTGGCCGCCAGCACGCGGTCCAGATCCTCGTCCGCAGTCTCCAGCACGCTGCTGGTGTGCATGATCCCGGCCGCGGCGACCAGGATGTCGAGATGGCCCGCGTCGGCGACCGCGGCACGGACCCGGTCGCGGTCGGTGACGTCCAGGGGGTGGGTCCGGGCACTGCCGCCCGCACCGGCGATCAGGTCGTACGTCCGGCGCAGGCCCGTCTCGTCGCGGTCCGCGCAGTGCACCAGGGCCCCGGCCTCCGCGAGCAGCAGGGCGCTCGCCCGGCCGATGCCGCTCGCCGCCCCGGTGACGAACGCGGCGCGGCCCGTGAGGTCGTACGCGGAGAGAGCCATAACCGGACCGTACGACTGTATCTGACGGGTCGTCAACTAGGGAGTCGGTCCCGATTGGCACCCTGGGCACCAGTAGGTGGGCCGGTCGTCCTGGTCGGCGAGGCGGATCGGGGTGCCGCAGCGCAGACAGGGTCTGCGGGCCCGCCCGTAGACGTACAGCCGCTCCTGTACGCGGTGGGGTGGGCGTGGCCGGAGGCGCCCGGAGTCCAGGACCGGGGCCGGGCCGGGGCCCCGGGGCGGCGGGGTGCGGAGTTCGGAGGTGATCGTCGTCGTGCGGGTGGGGCGGTCGCGGTTGGCGTGCAGCAGGCGCTCGGCGAGGGTGACGAGCCGGGGGAGTGCGCCGTCGGGGAGGGCGCCCACGGGGAGCCACGGGGTGACGCGGGCGAGAAAACAGAGCTCGCACTTGTAGACGTTGCCGATGCCCGCCAGATTGCGCTGGTCGAGGAGCGCTTCCCCGAGGGGGCGGTCCGGTACGGCGAGCAGCCGGTCCAGGGCGATGGCGGCGTTCCAGTCGGGGCCCAGCAGATCCGGCCCCAGATGCCCCACGGCCCGGTCCTCCTCGTCGGTGCGCAGCAGTTCCAGCACGGGGAGCCGGTAGCCGACGGCGGTGTGCCCGGTGTTGCCGAGGATCGCGCGGATCTGGTGGCCCGGGCCGCCCCGCCAGCGCTCGTTCGGGGCGAACACCCGCCAGGCGCCGTCCATCCGGAGGTGGCTGTGCAGGGTCAGGCCTCCCTCGATCCGGGTCAGCAGGTGCTTGCCGCGCGCGGTGACGTCCAGGACGGTCCGGCCGGTGAGGTCGGCGGTGGCGAAACGGGGGACGCGCAGGTCCGACCGGGTCAGGACCTGCCCCGCCAGCGCCGCGTGCAGCCGGGCGGCGGTCTGCAGGACCGTGTCTCCTTCGGGCATGCCTCCATGATGGGCGCGCGGAGGCGCCCGTGCGTCGCCCCGGGGCCGCCCGTGCGCCGCTGCGGGGCCGCCGGCCGGCCGCGGCAGGGGCCGATGACCCGGGTCAGGCCCGCAGACGCAGGCCTCTCGGGGTGGCGAGGAAACCGGCCGCCTCCAGCGTCCGCCCCAGGGGCGAGGTGAGGGACGAGACGCCGTTCGTCCGCTCCACCGTCACCGTGCCCAGGGCTCCGGCGCGGGCCGAGGCGGCCAGGGCCTCGGCCGCCGCGCGCAGCGCCGGGGCCTCGGGGTCGGATGGCCAGGCCAGAAGGGTCTTGCCGCCGCGCTCCATGTAGAGCGTCAGCTCTCCGTCGACCAGGACCACCAGCGCCCCCGCCTTGCGGCCCGGTTTGTGTCCGGCGCCGTCCGGGGACTCCGGCCACGGCAGCGCCGCGCCGTACGCGTTGGCCGGGTCGGCCGCGGCGAGCACGAGGGCCTCGGGCGGGGTGTCCGGATCCCGGCGGTCGCGAGCCGTGGAGGCAGCCCGCAGCCGGTCCACCGCCCCGTCCATCGCGAACTGGGCGGCCCCAAGACCCTCGACCACATAGCCGCGCCGGGCCTGCCCGCTGTCCTCGAAGGCGGCCAGGACGCGGTACGTAGCGGAGAAGCCGCCCTCCACCCCCTCGGCCTGCACCGCCCCGCGGGTCACGACGCCGTGCCGGTCGAGGAGGGTCCGGGCCAGGGCATGGGCGCGGTGGGTCCGCTCCGGTTCGACCGGAGGGAGCAGGGACCAGCGGCCCGACACGGTCGGCGGCCCGGTCCGGGACGCGGGCCTGGCGGCGGCGGTGAGCGATCCGTATCGCCCGCGCGGGACGCTGCGCCGGGAGCGGTGGGCGGTGGAGCCCGCCGTCCGCCCGGAGCCCAGGAGCGAGCGCAGCGGGGCCAGGGTGTCGTTGGTGAGCCGCCCGGACCAGGCCAGATCCCACAGGGCGTCGGCCAGCTGCTGGTCCGTGCAGTCCGGGTGGGTGGTGGCCCGGACCTGGTCGGCGATCTGGCGGAAGAAGAGGCCGTATCCGCCGGAGAGCGTGGTGAGCACGGACTCGTGGAGCGCCGACAGCTCCAGGGGGTGCGGGGGCGGCAGGAGCAGCGGCGCGCTGTCGGCGAGGTAGAGGGAGACCCAGCCGTCCTTGCCCGGCAGCGCCCCCGCCCCCGCCCAGACGACCTCGCCCGTGGTCGTCAGCTCGTCGAGCATCGCCGGGGTGTAGCCGAGGACCCGGCTCGGCAGGATCAGCTTCTCCAGCGCCGACGCGGGCACGGGCGCGCCCTGGAGCTGTTCGACGGCGCGGGCCAGCCCGTCGATGCCCCGCAGCCGGTGGGAGCCGAAGTGCTGCCACTGGGGGAGGAAGGAGGCCAGGGCCGCGGGCGGTACGGGTTCCAGCTCCTGGCGGAGCGCCGCCAGCGACCGGCGGCGGAGCCGGCGCAGCACCGTGGCATCGCACCATTCCTGGCCGATGCCCGCCGGGTGGAACTCACCCTGGACGGTCCTGCCGGAGGCCGAGAGACGTTGCAGCGCGCCGTCGGTGACGGCGGTGCCGAGCCCGAAGCGCTCGGCGGCCCGGGCGGCGGTGAACGGGCCGTGGGTCCGTGCGTAGCGGGCGAGGAGGTCGCCGAGCGGGTCCTTCACCGGCTCGGTGAACGCCTCGGGGACGCCGACCGGAAGCGCGGTGCCCAGGGCGTCGCGCAGCCGGCCCGCGTCCTCGATCGCCGCCCAGTGGTCGGCGCCGGCGATCCGGACCTGGATCGCCCGGCGGGCTGTCGCCAGCTCCGGCGCCCAGGACGGCTCGGCGCCCCGCTCGGCCAGCTCGGCGTCGGTCAGCGGACCGAGCACGCGCAGGAGGTCGGCGACCCCTTCAGCGTCCTTGACGCGCCGGTCCTCGGTGAGCCACTGCAGCTCCCGCTCCAGCTCGGTGAGGACCTCGGGGTCGAGCAGCTCGCGCAGCTCCGCCTGGCCCAGCAGCTCGGCCAGGAGATGGGAATCCAGGGAGAGGGCGGCGGCGCGCCGCTCGGCGAGCGGTGAGTCGCCCTCGTACAGGAACTGGGCCACATAGCCGAAGAGGAGCGAGCGGGCGAAGGGCGAGGGCTCCTGGGTGGTCACCTCGACCAGCCGGACCCGGCGCGCCTCCAGATCGCCCATCAGTTCCGTGAGCCCGGGGACGTCGAACACGTCCTGGAGACATTCGCGGACAGCCTCCAGGACGATCGGGAAGGAGCCGAACTCCGAAGCGACCTGGAGCAGCTGGGAGGCCCGCTGGCGCTGCTGCCAGAGCGGGGTGCGCTTGCCGGGGGAGCGGCGGGGCAGCAGCAGGGCGCGCGCGGCGCACTCCCGGAACCGGGCGGCGAACAGGGCGGATCCGCCCACCTGGTCGGTGACGATCTGCTGGACCTCGCCCTGGTCGAAGACGACGTCGGCCGCCGCCACCGGGGGCTGGTCGCTGTCGTACGCCGGGGCCGCCGGCGGGGGAGAGCCCTTCCCGGCGTCGGAGGTCCCCGGAGGGTCGAAGTCGAGCAGATCCAGGCCCATCATGTCCGCGTCGGGCAGCCGCAGCACGATTCCGTCGTCGGCGTGCATGACCTGGGCGTCCATGCCGTAGCGCTCACCGAGGCGGGCGGAGAGGGCGAGCGCCCAGGGGGCGTGGACCTGGGCGCCGAAGGGGGAGTGCACGACGACCCGCCAGTCGCCCAGCTCGTCCCGGAACCGCTCGACCAGGATCGTCCGGTCGTCCGGCACATGGCCGCAGGCCCGGCGCTGCTCGTCCAGATAGGCCAGGATGTTGTCCGCCGCCCAGGCGTCGAGTCCGGCGGCGAGCAGCCGCAGCCGGGCATCCTCATCGGACAGGCCGCCGATCTCCCGGAGAAACGCCCCCAGGGCGCGGCCGAGCTCCAGCGGGCGGCCCAGCTGGTCGCCCTTCCAGAACGGCAGCCGCCCCGGAACGCCCGGGGCAGGTGAGACGAGGACCCGGTCCCGGGTGATGTCCTCGATCCGCCAGGACGTGGTGCCCAGGGTGAAGACGTCGCCGACGCGGGACTCGTAGACCATCTCCTCGTCCAGCTCGCCGACCCGGCCGCCGCCCTTCTTCGGATCGGCCCCGGCCAGGAAGACCCCGAAGAGACCGCGGTCCGGGATGGTTCCGCCCGAGGTGACGGCGAGCCGCTGCGCGCCGGGGCGGCCCGTGACCGTACCTGCCACGCGGTCCCACACCACCCGGGGGCGCAGCTCCGCGAAGGCGTCGGAGGGGTAGCGTCCGGCGAGCATGTCGAGGACGGCGGTGAACGCCGACTCGGGCAGTGAGGCGAACGGGGCGGCCCGCCGCACCAGGGCCAGCAGGTCGTCGGCCTGCCAGCTGTCCAGGGCCACCATGGCGACCAGCTGCTGCGCCAGGACGTCCAGCGGATTGGCCGGGATGCGCAGCGCCTCGATGGCCCCCTCACGCATCCGCTCGGTGACCACGGCGGCCTGCACCAGATCGCCCCGGTACTTCGGGAAGACCACTCCGGTCGAGACCGCGCCCACCTGGTGTCCGGCCCGGCCCACCCGCTGGAGCCCGGAGGCGACGGAGGGCGGGGACTCCACCTGGACCACCAGGTCGACCGCGCCCATGTCGATGCCCAGCTCCAGGCTGGAGGTGGCGACCACGGCGGGCAGCCGGCCCGCCTTGAGGTCCTCCTCGACCTGGGCGCGCTGTTCCTTGGAGACCGAGCCGTGGTGGGCGCGGGCCAGCAGGGCGGGTGCGCCCCTGCCCGCCCCGGACTGGGCCATGATCTCGGCGGGGGCGTGCGCCTCGGGGAGAGCGGGGGCCGGGTCGTCGGGGTCGAAGGCGGTGCCGGTCGCCCGCTCGTACGCGATCTCGTTCAGCCGGTTGCACAGGCGCTCCGCCAGCCGCCGGGAGTTGGCGAAGACGATGGTGGAGCGGTGCGACTGGACGAGATCGGCGATGCGCTCCTCGACATGCGGCCAGATCGAGGGCTTGTCGGCCTGACCGGAGTCCCCGTCGGTGGCGGGGGAGCCGCCCAGCTCGCCCAGATCCTCGACCGGGACGACGACCGAGAGGTCGAACTCCTTGGTGGACCGGGGCTGGACGATCTCCACCTTGCGCTGCGGCGACAGGAAGCGGGCCACCTCGTCGACCGGCCGGACCGTCGCGGACAGACCGATGCGCCGGGCGGGACGGGCCAGCAGTTCGTCGAGCCGCTCCAGGGAGAGGGCGAGATGGGCGCCCCGCTTCGTCCCGGCGACCGCGTGCACCTCGTCGAGGATCACCGTCTCCACACCGGCCAGTGCGTCCCGGGCGGAGGACGTCAGCATCAGGAACAGCGACTCGGGCGTGGTGATGAGGATGTCCGGCGGCCGGGTCACCATGGAGCGCCGCTCGGCCGGCGGGGTGTCCCCGGACCGGATACCGACGCGCACCTCGGGCTCCGGCAGGCCCTGGCGCACCGACTCCTGGCGGATACCGGTCAGCGGTGAGCGGAGATTGCGCTCGACGTCGACCGCCAGGGCCTTGAGCGGAGACACGTACAGCACACGGCAGCGCTTCTTGGCGTCGGCGGGCGGCGGCTCGGCGGCCAGCCGGTCCAGCGAGGCGAGGAACGCGGCCAGCGTCTTGCCGGAACCGGTCGGCGCGACCACCAGGACGTCACTGCCCTCGCCGATGGCCCGCCAGGCGCCCTCCTGCGCGGCGGTGGGCGCGCTGAAGGCCCCGGCGAACCAGCTGCGGGTCGCGGGCGAGAACGCGTCGAGCGCTGATCCGGTCATGTCCCCCATCGTGCACCCTGCCACTGACAACGGGCCGGTGGCACCGCACGCCGTGGCCCGCTCGGCCGGTCGCGCACGACCCGGACCTGCGAGAATGGCCCCATGGCGGGAGCGGACGGCGCGGCGGAGTGGGCACGGCACTGGCAGTACGCCGCGCTGCCCGACCTCGATCTGCTCCGCGCCCGGTACGTCCGCCACACCTTCCCCCGGCACAGCCACGAGGGCTATGTCTTCGGAGCGGTCACCGGCGGGGTGGAGGACGTGGGGCTGCCGGGCGGCACGGTCCACGCGGTCCCCGGAACCGTCGTCATGATCAACCCGGAGGTGCCGCACACCGCCCGCTCCGGGGCGCCCGAGGGCTGGGCGTACTCCACGCTCTACCCGTCGGCGCAGGTGGTCAACGACATCGCGGCCGAGGTGACGTCCCTGCGCGGCACGGTCGGCTTCGCCGAGACCAGGGTGACCGACCCCCACGCCTCCCGGCTGATCACCGAGGTGCACCGGGCGGCGGAGGAGGGCAACGCGCTGGCGGCCGACAGCCTGCTGCGGATCCTGGTCACCCGGCTCCTGAGCCGGCACGGCAGCCCGTTGCCCGCACTGACCGCGCACACCGGGGGCGCGCGGAACGCTGTACGCGCCCGCGCCGCGCTGGAGGAGCGCATGGCCGACCCGCCCACGCTGGAGACGCTCGCCGCCGAGCTGGGCACCGGCCCGTTCGCGCTGCTGAGGGCCTTCAAGAAGGAGTACGGGATGCCGCCCCACACCTGGCTCACGGACGCCCGGGTGCGCAGGGCCCGCCGCATGCTCGACGCGGGGGTCGCCCCCGCCGAGGCCGCGACCGCCGTCGGCTTCACGGATCAGCCGCACCTCAACCGGCACTTCACCCGGATCGTGGGTGTGCCGCCGGGCGCGTACCAGCGCGAGCGCGGAGTGCTGCGACCCGGGCGGTGGGAAACTGTGGCGCCGGTGAGCGGAGAACCGGTGGCCGGCGGGGGTGCAAGAACGTACAAGACCGAGCCCCGAAGATCCCTGTAGCGTTCCGGGCGTGGCAGAACAGACAGCACTCCCAGAGAGCACCGGCTCGCCCGGCGCCATGACCGACGGCCCGCCCGTCCCGCCGGGCCCGGCCTCCGAGGCCCGACCGGACAAGCCGGACGCGGCCGTCGTCCGGGACGCACTCGGCGTCGGCATCGCCGTCGGGCTCTCCGGCTTCGCCTTCGGCGTCACCTCCGCCGGCTCCGGACTCAGCCTGCTCCAGACCTGCGTCCTGAGCCTTCTCGTCTTCACCGGTGCCTCGCAGTTCGCCCTGGTCGGGGCGCTGGCGGCGGGCGGCAACCCGTACACCGCGGCGGCCGGGGCGTTCTTCCTGGGCGTCCGGAACGCGTTCTACGGTCTGCGACTCTCCCAACTGCTCGCCCTTCCCCGTGCGGTACGGCCGTTCGCCGCCCACTGGGTCATCGACGAGACGACCGCGGTCACCCTGCCCCAGCCCACCCGGCGGGCCGCGCGCATCGGCTTCACGGTCACCGGACTCACCCTGTACGTGCTGTGGAACCTCACCACCCTGGTGGGCGCTCTGGGCGCCGAGGCGCTGGGCGACACCGACGCGTGGGGCCTGGACGCGGCGAGTCCCGCGGTGTTCCTCGCGCTGCTCGCGCCGATGCTCACGAGCACCACCGAACGCGTCACGGCGGGACTGGCCGTCGTCCTGGCCCTGACCCTGCTGCCCGTACTCCCGGCGGGGGTGCCCGTCCTGCTGTCGGCGCTCGCCGCGCCCGTCGTCCTCTTCCTCATGGGACGGACGAAGAAGGTGCCGGGCGACGGGAAGGGCTCGAACGGAACGGTGACACGGCGGAAGAAGGGTGAGCGGCACTCATGAACGTATGGATCGCCATCGGACTGACCGTGGCGGGCTGCTACCTCGCCAAACTCCTGGGCCTGCTGGTCCCCGCGGGAGTACTGGAACGGCCGCTCGTCCAGCGCATGGCCGCCCTGCTGCCCGTGGCGCTGCTCGCGGCACTCACCGCGCAGCAGACCTTCGGCGACGGCCAGCAGCTCGTCCTCGACGCCCGTGCCGCCGGTCTCGGCGCGGCGGCACTCGCCCTGGTCCTCCGCGCACCCTTCCTGGTCGTCGTCGGCGCGGGCGTTCTGGTCACGGCGGGCGTACGGGCGCTGGCCTGAGCGGACGGCCCGGCAATCCCTTACGGCCAGCAGCGGGGGCCGGCCGAGTCCTGTGCGGCATGCTGCACGGGTCAGCCGAGTCCTGTGCGGCCTGCCGCGGGGGTCAGCCGAGCGGGCGACCGTACGCGCGGAGCGTCTCCAAGGCCCTGAGCGTCACCAGAGGGCGCCCTTCCAACGCGGTTCCCGGCGCCCACTGCCGCCAGGTCACGGGCCATCCGCCGTCGTCCTGCTGCTCGGCGGCCAGGTGGTCGAGCGAGCGCTCCAGCTCCTCGTCGGTGAACCAGCGGCGGGCCAGGGACCCGGGCGTACGGGCGTAGTCGTGCGGGAAGTGGTGCTCGCCGGGGGCGTAGCCGGTCGCCACCGGGTACTCCTCGGGCCGGGCGGGATCGAGCACCGCGAGCCGCTGTTCACGCACCAGACGGCCGAGGCGGTCGGCCGCCACCTCCGCGCGGGCGCGGTCCGGGGCGCCGTCCAGGAAGGCGACCGCGGCCTCGACCTCGTAGGGATGCGACTGCTCCAGAGCCTCGACGGCGCCCCAGCAGAAGTCCGTCGCCCGGAACAGCCAGGCGTTCCACACCTGATTCCCGTGCAGCAGCCCGACGACAGGGCCGGTCGCGAGCAGCTCCGCCGGCGGGTCGTCCACGATCGGGATGAACGGTGCCGCGGGATAGCCGCGCTGGGTGGGCAGCAGAGCGGGCAGCGCGCCTTCTTTGGTTGATACATCGGTCAGATAGCGACAGATCCGTTCAACGCGCCGTCCGTCGCAGCGGTCGATCGAGTCGAGAACGTTCAGCGCGTGGGCGGTGTGCAGCGGTTGACTGACCGGGCCCCGCAGATCGGGTTCCAGTGCGTGACCGTAGCCGCCGTCCTTGTTCAGGTAGGCGGTCAGGGCCGTCTCGACGGCGTCGGGGTCTCCGCCCAGGAAGGCATGGGCGAACCTCCTCTGTTCGAGGACGCGGGCGGTGAGCCAGATGAACTGCTCGGCACGGGCGAGGGTGTGTGCTCCGGTTCCAGCCATGGACCGACCGTAGAGGGCGAAGCGGCCAGGCACATGCCAGGTGGACCTGCTGCACTCTCAGGAGCGGGATACTGATGGCATGCGGTTGACGATTTTCTGGGAGCGGATGGCCGACCACTTCGGTGCGGCGTACGCGGACTCCTTCGCCCGGGACCATGTGATGGCCGAACTCGGCGGCCGCACGGTGCACCAGGCCCTGGAGGCGGGCTGGGACGCCAAGGACGTCTGGCGCGGAGTCTGTGCGGCCATGGACGTTCCGGCGGACAAGCGCTGAACGTCTCACGAACCTCCTGGACCTTCAGGACCGTCCGGGACCGTTCCGTCGGACCGTCGGACCGGCGCTGAGCCTGTAGGACCCCGTATTCCGCGGGAACGGAGCCGGAGCGGCCGGTTCGGGGCGGGGAACCGGCTGTCCGTGGCGTAGGCGAGACTTGTCCCGTGTCATCGACAGACAAGAGCGCCCCGGCCCAGCCGTCCGCCGCCCCGCCCGCTCCGCCGGCCGCCCCGCCGGCCGCGCCACCCACGCCGCCGTCCGGTGCCGGTGGGGTCCGTATGCCCGGCTGGCTGCCGCGTGCGATGGTGCTGGCCCTTGCGCTCTATGCCTGCTTCCAGCTCAGCAGCTGGGCGTTCGACCAGCTCATCGGGTTGCTGACGAACGTGCTGATCGCGTTCTTCCTCGCGCTCGCCATCGAGCCCGCGGTCGGCCGGATGGCGAGTCGCGGCATACGCCGGGGGCTCGCCACGTTTCTCGTCTTCCTGGGCCTGACGATCTTCGGTGTCGGGTTCGTGGTGCTGCTGGGGTCGATGCTCGCGGGCCAGATCGTCGACATGGTCGACGAGTTCCCCAAGTACATCGACTCGGTGATCAACTGGGTCAATCAGACCTTCCACACCGAACTCTCCCGGGTCGAGGTCCAGGACAGCCTGCTGCACTCCGACTGGCTGCAGAAGTACGTCCAGAACAGCGCCACCGGAGTGCTCGACGTCTCCACCACGGTCATCGGCGGGCTGTTCCGGCTGCTGACGATCTTCCTGTTCTCGTTCTACTTCGCGGCAGACGGCCCCCGGCTCCGCCGCGCCCTGTGCTCCGTCCTGCCGCCGGCCCGGCAGACCGAGGTGCTGCGCGCCTGGGAGATCGCGGTCGACAAGACCGGCGGGTACATCTACTCGCGCGGCCTGATGGCATTGATCTCCGGTGTCGCGCACTACATCCTGCTGGTGATCCTCGAAGTGCCCTACGCCCCGGCGCTCGCGGTCTGGGTCGGACTCGTCTCGCAGTTCATCCCCACCATCGGCACGTATCTCGCGGGCGCCCTGCCCATGCTGATCGCCTTCACGGTCGACCCCTGGTACGCGCTGTGGGTGCTCGGCTTCGTGGTGATCTACCAACAGTTCGAGAACTACGTGCTCCAGCCCAAGCTGACCGCGAAGACCGTCGACATCCACCCCGCGGTCGCCTTCGGATCGGTCATCGCCGGCACGGCCCTGCTCGGCGCGGTCGGCGCGCTGGTCGCCATCCCGGCCATCGCCACGCTCCAGGCGTTCCTCGGCGCCTATGTGAAGCGGTACGACGTCACCGACGACCCGCGCGTGCACGGCGGAAGCAGCCGAGCGCCGGGGAGTCCGTTGACGTCGCGCATGAGCCGCCTGCTCAGAGGCCCCGGGGCCGTCGGCCGAGGGAGAGCGGAGGGCTCGTCGGACGGGCCGCGTCAGCGGTAGCCCGTCACGTCCGCCGGGAGGCCCGGGTCCTGGACCTCGGTCAGATAGCGCCAGGCGTCGGGCCGGTCCCCGTCCACATCGGTGAAGCCGTACACCTGGGCGAGCTGCCCGCTGGAGAGCGACCTGCCGTTCCACCGGGCCACCTCGGGATCGCCGGCGAGGGCGGCCACGGCACGGCCGACGTAGGCGGGTGACTCGGAGATCGCGAAGTGCGGCGCGTGCGCGACGGCGTCGCGCCAGGTGGCCTCGGTCACCCCGTGGGCCTGGAGCATGGCCTCCGACCGCAGCCACCCGGGCGTGAGCGCCACGGCCGTCGCGCCGTGCGGCGCGAGTTCATGGCCGAGGGCGAAGGCCATCCGGTTCACCGCGGCCTTCGCCAGGTCGTAGAAGAACGAGACGCGGTAGTGGGAGGCGTTGTACTCGTCCGTCCCGTCGGTCATCTCGACGACCAGCCCGCCCGGCGTCTCGATCAGCAGCGGCAGCGCGAAGTGACTGGTGATCGCGTGGGTGTCGACGGCCAGCCGCAGGGTGTGCAGTCCGGTGTCGAGGGACGACTCCCACACCGGCTTGTCCCACTCGATCTCCGCGCCCCAGATGTCGTTCACCAGGATGTGCAGGGCTCCCTGCTCGCTCGCGATCCGGGCCACGAGCGCCCTGACCCGGTCGGGGACCAGATGGTCGACCTGGACGGCGATCCCCCGTCCGCCCGCCGCGTCTACCAGGGCCGCGGTCTCCTCGATCGTCTCGGGCCGGTCCATCTCGGAGCGCTCGGAACCGCTGGTCCGGCCGGTCACGTACACGGTCGCCCCGGCGGCGCCGAGCTGGACGGCGATGCCTCTCCCGGCCCCGCGGGTCCCTCCGGCGACGAGCGCCACACGGCCGGCCAGGTCGGGCCCGGGGGGTTGCCCGCCGTGGGGTGTTCCGGGTTCCGTGGTCGCTCCCATACCGACTGAATATAGGGTGATACGCCCAGGTGTGCAGGCAGTCGGTGACTGTCAGGGCAGGACTCGGTAGGTCACATGGGTCACCGCGTCCGCCGCGCGTGTCTCCACCAGTTCGAGATCCAGTGGCGGTACGCCGTCGAAGAGGCGGGTGCCGGCGCCGAGCGTGAACGGCACGATGTGCAGCCGCAGCTCGTCGATCAGGCCCGCGGCGAGGTACTGGTTGACGGTCCGCGCGCCGCCGTGGACCGACACGTCGCGGTCTCCGGCGGCCTCGCGGGCCCGACGGAGCGCGGACTCGATCCCGTCGGTGACGAAGTGGAACGTGGTGCCGCCGTCCATCGGCTGCGGGTCGCGCGGGTGATGGGTGAGGACGAAGACGGGCGCGTGGTACGGGGGATTGTCGCCCCACCAGCCCTTCCACCGGCGGTCCCACGCGCCGCGTACGGGGCCGAACATGTTGCGGCCCATGATGAAGGCGCCGACCGTCTCCAGCCGGTCGAGCTCGGCCTGGCGCAGCTCCGGCGTCGCGAACATCCAGGAGTGCAGCCGGTCGCCCCAGCCGTCGCCGCCGTCGTCGCCGAACGGACGCTGCTCGCTCTGATCGAGCCCGGCCGAGTATCCGTCGAGGGAGATCGAGAGGTCGCAGGTCACCCTGCCTGAATGTCCGGTCATGATGCTGTCCTCCTGGGGCGACGGCCCGCCGCCTGCGTGGTGAACCGTCCGATGCCGCTGTCGGAGGGTGGACCGCCGAGGGCCCGGGAACTCATCGCGCCCCGTGTCGTGGCTCCCGCGTGGTGCGCTTGACACGGAAATCGAACATCCATTCTGATGAGATTCCGGCCGGGTTTTCCCGGGCCCGGCCGTGGAGTTGTCCACAGGTCGGGAGGACGTCGAGGCCCATTGTCAGTGGCAGGGGTTAGCGTCTTTCACGTGAAGCGATCGACTCAAGCAAATCGGGTGGAACCCATGGCAGGAACCGACCGCGAGAAGGCGCTGGACGCCGCGCTCGCACAGATTGAACGACAGTTCGGCAAGGGTGCGGTGATGCGCCTCGGTGAGCGGCCGAACGAGCCCATCGAGGTCATCCCCACGGGATCGACCGCCCTCGACGTCGCCCTCGGCGTCGGCGGCCTGCCGCGCGGCCGCGTGGTGGAGGTGTACGGACCGGAGTCCTCCGGTAAGACGACGCTGACGCTGCACGCCGTGGCGAACGCGCAGCGCCAGGGCGGCTCGGTGGCCTTCATCGACGCCGAACACGCCCTCGACCCCGAGTACGCGAAGAAGCTCGGCGTCGACATCGACAGCCTCATCCTGTCCCAGCCGGACAACGGTGAGCAGGCGCTGGAGATCACCGACATGCTGGTGCGCTCGGGCGCGCTGGACCTGATCGTCATCGACTCCGTGGCGGCCCTGGTGCCCCGTGCGGAGATCGAGGGCGAGATGGGCGACTCGCACGTGGGTCTCCAGGCCCGGCTGATGAGCCAGGCCCTCCGCAAGATCACCAGTGCGCTCAACCAGTCCAAGACCACCGCGATCTTCATCAACCAGCTCCGCGAGAAGATCGGCGTGATGTTCGGCTCCCCGGAGACCACCACCGGTGGCCGGGCGCTGAAGTTCTACGCCTCGGTGCGCCTCGACATCCGCCGGATCGAGACGCTGAAGGACGGCACCGACGCGGTCGGCAACCGCACCCGCGTCAAGGTCGTCAAGAACAAGGTCGCCCCGCCGTTCAAGCAGGCCGAGTTCGACATCCTCTACGGCCAGGGCATCAGCCGCGAGGGCGGACTGATCGACATGGGCGTGGAGCACGGCTTCGTCCGCAAGGCCGGCGCCTGGTACACGTACGAGGGCGACCAGCTCGGCCAGGGCAAGGAGAACGCCCGCAACTTCCTCAAGGACAACCCCGACCTCGCCAACGAGATCGAGAAGAAGATCCTGGAGAAGCTGGGCGTCGGTGTCCGCCCGGACGCCGACGCGGGCGAGCCCGGCGCGGACGCGACCCCGGCGGCCGACACGGCGGCGAAGCCCGCGGCCACCGCGACCACCAAGGCCAAGCCGGCCAAGACCGCGGCGGCCAAGAGCTAGGCCGTGACACGTCGTACGGAGTGGCCGGACAGCCCCGCCGAGTCGGGCGGCGATGCCGGAGCCGGTTACGGGCCCGACGCGTCCGCTGCCGCGCGGGGGGCGGCAGCGGACGACGCCGAGGCGCGGTCCGGGCGCCGCTCACGCGAGGGAGCGGGCGCCGGGAGCGGATTCGGCGAGGGAGCGGGCCGCCGTGCCCGCTCCGGCACCAGAAGCAGCGGCTCCCCCTCCTCGTCGAGGGCCGAGAAGGGGGAGCCGCGTGACCCGGTCGAGCAGGCGCGCAACATCTGTCTGCGACTGCTCACCGGGACACCGCGGACGCGTAAACAGCTCGCGGACGCCCTGCGCAAGCGGGAGATTCCGGACGAGGCGGCCGAGGAGGTGCTCGCCCGCTTCGAGGACGTCGGGCTGATCGACGACGCGGCGTTCGCCGGGGCCTGGGTGGAGTCCCGGCACCACGGCCGGGGGCTCGCGCGCCGCGCCCTCGTCCGTGAGCTGCGGACGAAGGGCGTGGACTCCGCCGTGATCGACGAGGCGGTCGGGCAGCTCGACCCGGACCAGGAGGAGGAGACGGCGCGCGAGCTCGTCGCCCGCAAGCTCCGCTCCACCCGGGGCCTGGACCGGGACAAGCGGCTGCGCCGCCTGGCCGGGATGCTCGCCCGCAAGGGATACGGGGAGGGCATGGCCCTGCGGGTGGTGCGTCAGGCGCTGGAGGAGGAGGGCGAGGACACGGAGGGCCTGGACGAGCCCTTCTGACACCGGTCCCCTGACGCGAGTCGTTGGCCGACGCTACGGTCCGGTCCGACGCTACTGTCCGGCCAGGGACGCGCGGCGGATGGTGGCGTCGAGGAGGGCCAGGGCGTCGGCGGCGGTGCGGCCGGGATGGCGGTTCCACGGGCCGATCAGCCCCGGCCACCCCTGCGCGCGCAGCTCCGTGATCAGCCAGGCGCCGGCCCGGTCCACGGTGTCGAGGGAGCCGTAGCCGAGGCGGTGCGCTGAAAGCATGGCGCCGCAGACACAGCGTGCGCCACGGGCGTTCCGCAGCCGGTACGGGGTGTTCTGCCAGCCCCACTCAACCAGGATCTGCCGTGCGTGGCCGAGATGGGCCGAAGGGCGCAGATCGCTCTGCCCGACCCGCCGCCAGAGGTGGACACGGTCGGGCAGCATCGCGCCCAGCCGTCCGGGCAGCGGACGCTGGTGCGGAGGCGGCGCGGGCAGGGACCGCACCGTGTCGTCGATCAGCCGGTCCACGGGTACGGACAGCAGGCTCCGCCAGTCGGAGGGCCGTGCGGGTACGGGGGTGGGTGCGGGGGCCGGGGAGAGCTCGGGAGCACTGTGCTCCCAGCCCGTGACGATCTGCTGCCACGCCTGAGTGTCGTGCAGCCGGGCGGCCTGGCCGTCGAGCTGGTCGGGGGTGAGGACAGCGGTCGCCATATGCGCTCATCTCCGTACATTTCGGTCCTCTGTGTGAGGCGAATGTCGGTCACGCGTGGCGATTGCTCCAGTGGAACGTGGCGTTCGAGTGTGTGGCAGCAGAGACCTGGCGCCCGGCACCTGAGCTCAGGTGCCGGGCGCCACGTGCCAAGGCACGCCCGTCAGGGGGACGGGTGACAGAGGGGCGGGCGTCAGATGGCGGCGACCGGGAGTCCCGCCGCGCGCCACGCCTGGAAGCCGCCGATCAGATCGGTGGCCCGGTGCAGTCCCAGCTGCCGCAGCGAGGCGACCGCGAGGCTGGAGGCGTATCCCTCGTTGCAGATGACGACGACCCGGAGGTCGTGGCCGACCGCCTCGGGCGCGCGGTGGCTGCCCTGCGGGTCGAGCCGCCATTCCAGCTCGTTGCGTTCGACGACCAGCGCGCCGGGGATCAGACCGTCCCGGTCGCGGAGTGCCGCGTACCGGATGTCCACGAGCAGAGCCCCGTCTTCCGCCGCCGCGGCGGCCTCGCGCGGGTCGATCCGGTCGTAACGGGCCCTGACCCGCTCCAGCAGCTCGTCGATGCCCACCGGACCAGGGGCGTCCGTGCTCCGGTTCTCGCTCACTGCCAGTCCCCGGGGCTCTCGGTCTGCTCCAGCCGAAGCACCGCACCGGTGCGGCTGAACCGGCGAATCCGCGGCAGCGGCGGGTAGTAGGCATGGACGGAGACCGCGTGCACGTCCTCGGACTCGTTGAGGACCTCGTGGACGTGGTTCTGCCCGAAGGCCCTGCCCTGACCGGTCGCCAGTTCCCTCGACCGGTCCACCCCGTCCGTCAGCTCCAGCGTCTTCCAGCCGTCGGTGGGCAACCGTACGGCCAGCGAGTGCTCCTTGAGGGCACCGGCCGCCGTAGTGAACGCGCCGATCGAGTCGGCGTGGTCGTGCCAGCCCGTACCGGTGCCGGGCGGCCAGCCGATCAGCCACGCCTCGCTGCCGCCGGGGCCGTCGAGCCGGATCCAGGTGCGGCCCTCCGGATCGAGGGGCAACGAGGCGATGAGCGCCTCGTTCCGGGCGGTGCGGCGGACGAACTCCAGCAGCTCCGCGATCGTCGGCGCGGCACCGCCGGAGGAGGCAGCAGAGGCAGCGGAGGAGGCAGCAGAGGCAGCGGAGGCGGAGGAGGAGACAGTGGAAGAAGTGGAAGAAGGAGAAGGCACCGAGCCGGCCGTGGGCACGGCGGAGTGAGCGGAAGACACGAGGACCGTCCTGAGAGTACGCGCGGGATCCCGGCCGTGCGGCAAGCGGCACGTACCGGCAGAGGAAGGCGATTCAGCAGGACGGGCGACACACGCAGCCCGCGTAACGGACGAGATCCATATGGACCCTCCGCCACAGGCGCACATCGGTGTCGGTCATGATCTGGAGTACACCACGCGTGCCCGTGACGGTCAATGTGCGTCCGCCGCGGAGGCACATGTGCGGCGGACGACGGACCACCGGTCAGCGGTGCCCGACGGTCCCCTCGGCGTGGACCCGCGCCCGCGTCCCCTTCTCGCCCCCGCTCTCCCGGCCGCCGCTCTTCCGGCCCCCGCTCTCCTCGTCCTCCTCCGCCGCGTGCTCCCGCCCGGCATCGGGCGCACCGCCCAGCGCGGCCTGCGCCGCCGTGAACAGCTCCGCAGGCCGTACGCCGCCGAAGGCCGCCACCAGATGCCCGTCCGGCCGGACCAGCAGGACGGTGTGGGCCGACGCCCCCGGATAGCTCTCGGTGACCAGCAGTTCCGTCGTACCGGGGAGCGCCGCCACGGCGTCCGTGAGGCGGGGCATGACTCCCGCGGTCTGCCAGTGCCGCCGGTCCCAGACACCGGTCCCCGGCGCGACCAGGATCACCAGCGGATGCCCCTGCCCGAGTCGCTCCCGCAGCCGGGTCGTCGTTCCGTCCGGCGCGGCCACCGTCACATCCACGACCGGCGCACCCGGGGGCGTACCGACAACGGTGTGCGCCTCGGCGTGCGGAGGTGAAAGGGGGGAGTGCGAGTACGAAGGGGGCGCACCCAGTGCTCCGCGGCCCAGATGGCCGTCGGCGAGCAGGGTGTCGTGACCGCGTGCGGCGCCCGGAACCAGGGTCCGCAGACCGCCCCCGCCGCGCAGTATCGGCAGCGACTGATCGGCGGCGCGCAACCGGGCGGCCACCGCGGCCCGTCGCTCCGCCTGGTAGCTGTCGAGCAACTGCTCGGCCGGGCCGTGGTGCCAGGCGTGGGCCAGCTTCCAGGCCAGGTTCTCGGCGTCCCGGATGCCCTCGTCGAGCCCCTGCGTGCCCAGAGCCCCCAGCAGGTGCGCCGCGTCCCCCGCCAGGAAGGCACGCTGCCTGCGCCAGCGCCGGGCGAGCCGGTGGTGGAGCGTGTGGACGCCGGTGTCCAGCAGTTCGTACGGAGGGGTCTCGCCGCACCAGCCGGCCAGCGTGTCCCGGATCCGGGTGATCACCGCTTCCGGGGTGACCAGTTCGCCGCGCGGCGGCAGCAGCCAGTCCAGTCGCCAGACGCCGTCCGGCAGCGGCCGGGCGGAGACCTCCTCGCCGCCGGTCCGCCACGGCGGCTGACGGTGCGACACGGCCTGGCCGGGCCAGGGCAGTTCGGCCCGCAGTGCGGCGACGGCATGCCGTTCCACCGCTGTACGACCGGGAAAGCGGATGTCGAGCAGCTTGCGCACGGTCGACCGGGCGCCGTCGCAGCCGACCAGATAACTCCCGCGCCACCAGGTCGATCCCGGCTCCCTGGTGTGCACCGTGATGCCGTCGCGGTCCTGCTCCAGGGTGTCGATCCGGCTCAGCGGCACCAGCCGGACCAGCGGTTCCTTGTCCACCGCCGCACGCAGCGCGGCGCTCAGCTCGTGCTGCGGCAGGTGCAGCGGTGCGGGAAGGAGCCCGGGAAGCGGCTCACCGTCCTCGTCCGGCCGGGCCCTGCCCAGCGGCATCTCCCGGACCAGCTGCTTCCGGCGCATCGAACGCCAGCCCGTCCAGCGCAGCCCGACCCGGTCCAGCTCCCGGCAGCCGAGGCGGTCCACCAGGTCCGCGGTGTCCTCGCGCAGCACGACCGTGCGGGCGGGCCGGGGCTCCTCCGCGCCGGGGCCCTCGTCGAGGAGGACCGACGGGACGCCCTGGGCGGCGAGGGACAGCGACAGCGTCAGGCCGACGGGCCCGGCGCCGACGACGATCACCGGGTCCACAGCGCGTACCCTCCGGCCCTGACGGTCATGCGGAACGTGGCAGTGGTAGCCGGGTGCGTGATCACAGAACGTATGCAACCCACTGGTGGTGCTTGCGTCAAGTGACCGAGGCAGCGACGCGTGCGCCGCTGCCTCGAATGCTCCTGCCGGGAGGGGCCGGCAAGGCCCCGGGGAGGTCAGTCCTTCGTCACTGCGGCCCCAGCGGCACCGCCGTCCGTCGGGCCTGCGCCCCCTGCGCCCCCCTCCCTCGGGCCGGGAATGTCCTCGGCCGTGGGGATGTCGGCGGTCTGGACGCCGGGCGCCACCTTGATGCCGGTCTTGGCCCGGCGGCCGCGCTTCTCGATCCACGTCGCCAGCGCCGAGAGCAGCAGACACATCGCGATGTAGATCGTGCCGATGACGACGATCGTCGAGACGTACGGGTACTGGCCGTTCACCTGGGTGTTGGAGGCGATCAGACGCGCGGTCTGGAGCAGCTCCGGGTACAGGATGATGAAGCCGAGCGAGGTGTCCTTGAGGGTCACCACGAGCTGGCTGATGATCGTCGGCAGCATCGACCGGATCGCCTGCGGCATCAGGACGGTCGTCATGACCTGGGTCTTGCTCATGCCGAGGGCGTACGCGGCCTCGCTCTGGCCCGTGGGCACCGAGTTGATACCGGCCCGCAGCACCTCGGCCTGGACGCAGCCGTTGTAGACGGAGAGGCCCGCCGCCAGCGCCCACATCGAGTGATCGGTGAGGAAGCCGACCCAGATCGCGTAGATGGTGATCAGCAGCGGCAGCGAGCGGAACAGCTCGATGAACGTGGTCGCCACCCAGCGGATCGGCTTGTGGTCGGAGAGCCGGCCCACCGCCAGGAGGACGCCGAGGACCAGCGAGCCGACCGCGGCGAGACCGAACGCCTTGAGGGTCGCGAGCACCGCGTCGGCGATGTTCTGCCGGATGCCCGCGTAGTTGAAGATGTCCCACATCTCGGGGGCGAGGTGCCCCTTGTCGGCCAGCCGCAGGATGCTGACGACGATCAGCGCCACGATGGCGAGGCTGCCGACGACGGCGTAGATCCGGTTGCGGACGACGGCCTTGGGGCCCGGGGCGTCGTAAAGAACGCTGGCGCTCATCGGGCGACCTCCATGCGACGCTCCAGCAGCCGGAAGAGACCGCTGATGGTAAAGGTGATGATCAGGTACCCGATGGCCACCCAGATGAAGACGGGGACGATGTCGTAGCCCTTGTCACTCATGAGCTTCTGCCAGCCGAACAGTTCGGCGTTGCTGAAGGCACCGGCGATCGCGGAGTTCTTCGTCAGGGCGATGAAGATGCTGCTCAGCGGCGGGATCACCGTGCGCGTGGCCTGGGGGAGCACCACGATCTGCAGGGTCTGGGCGAACGTCATACCGATCGAGCGCGCGGCCTCCGCCTGCCCCAGCGGCACGGTGTTGATACCGGAGCGGACCGCCTCGCAGACGAAGGACGAGGTGTAGAAACCGAGGGCCAGGGAGCCGAGGACGAACGGGCTCATCCCCGGGAAGAGGATCTCCGGCACGACGAAGAAGAAGATCAGGAAGAGCAGCGTCAGCGGGGTGTTGCGCATCAGCGTGACCCACGCGGTGCCGAAGTACCGCAGCGGCGGCACCGGCGAGACGCGGAATCCGGCGACGACGACACCGAGAACCAGGGCGATAAGCGAGCTGACGGCGGTGATCGACACAGTTCCTATGAAGCCGTCGCGGAACGCTGGGAAATTGTCGAGCAGTACGTTCATGAGGTCTCCGCGTCGGCGGTCATCGGCATCGGGGCAGGGGAAGGAGCGCCCCGTACGACCGCCGTCCCCGGGGAGAGGGGTACGGCGGCGGCGTACGGGACGCCTGGGTCACTCGCGGGGCGCCGTGACGGGTGTCGGCGCTCGGGCACCGGGAGGTGCCGGGCGCCCGACGGTGCCGGGCGCCCGAGGGCGTCAGTAACGCTCGATGGCCGGCGGGTCGACGTAGTCCGAGCCGGACAGGCCGAGGGTGGCCTCGTAGATCTTCTTGTACGTGCCGTCCTTCACGCGGTCCTCCAGCGACTTGCTGATGGCCTCGCGGAGCACCTTGTCGTCCTTGTTCAGGCCGATGCCGTAGGGCTCGTCGGTGAACGGCTTGCCGACGACCTTGAGCTTGCCCTTGTTGGCGGCGGCGTAGCCCTTGAGGATCGAGTCGTCCGTGGTGACGGCGTCGACCTGCTTGGTCAGCAGCTGCTGCACGCAGTCGGAGTACTTGGCCAGCTCGACGACGCTCGCGCCGTACTCCGGCTTCTTGATCTCCTGGAGCGGCGTGGAGCCGACGATCGAGCAGACCTTCTTGCCCTTCACCGACTCCTTGCCGGTGATCGCCGTCTCGTCCTTGCGCACCAGGAGGTCCGCGCCGGCCTTGTAGTACGGACCGGCGAAGCCGACCTGCTTCTTGCGCTCGTCGTTGATCGTGTAGGTGCCGACGTAGTAGTCGACCTGGCCCTTGGAGATGGCCGTCTCACGGACACCGGAGTCGACGGTCTTCCACTCGATCTGCTTCTCCGAGAAGCCGAGGTCGGCGGCGACCATCTTGGCGAGCTCGATGTCGAAGCCCGAGCGCTCCTTGGTCGACTGGTCCTCGAAGCCGAGGTACGGCTGGTCGGCCTTGGCGCCGATGATCAGCTTGCCGCGCTCCTTGGCCTTCTTGAAGACCGGGGAGTCCAGGTCGACACCGGTGGCCGCGGTGTAGGTGGGGAGCGCGGGGGCGTCGGAGGAACCCGGCTTCGTGCCGCCCGGTTTGTCACCGGCGGAACCCTCCTTGCCACCACACGCGGTCGCGGTCAGGGCGAGGACGGCGATGGCCGCCACGGCGGCGGACTTGCGGAGCTTCATGTGAACAATCCTTAGGTCGTAGGTCGTTGTCGTCAGTGGTGAAGGATCTTCGACAGGAAGTCCTTGGCCCGGTCGCTGCGCGGATTGCTGAAGAACTGCTCGGGCGCCGCCTCTTCGACGATCTTCCCGTCCGCCATGAACACGACGCGGTTGGCGGCGGACCGGGCGAAGCCCATCTCGTGGGTGACGACGATCATCGTCATCCCGTCCCGGGCCAGCTGCTGCATGACTTCGAGGACCTCGTTGATCATCTCCGGGTCGAGCGCCGACGTGGGCTCGTCGAAGAGCATGACCTTCGGGTCCATCGCCAACGCCCGTGCGATCGCGACGCGTTGCTGCTGACCACCGGAGAGCTGCGCCGGGTACTTGTCGGCCTGTACGCCTACGCCCACCCGGTCGAGCAGGGTCCGGGCCTTCTCCTCCGCGGCCTTCTTGTCTGCCTTGCGGACCTTGATCTGGCCCAGCATGACGTTCTCCAGCACCGTCTTGTGTGCGAAGAGATTGAACGACTGGAAGACCATGCCCACGTCGGCACGCAGCCTGGCCAGCTCCTTGCCCTCCTGGGGCAGGGGCTTGCCGTCGATCGAGATCGCTCCCGAATCGACCGTCTCCAAGCGGTTGATCGTGCGGCACAGCGTGGACTTGCCGGACCCGGAAGGCCCGATGACGACCACGACCTCGCCCCGGGCGATGGTCAGGTCGATGTCCTGGAGCACATGCAGCGCGCCGAAGTGCTTGTTGACGTTGCTCAGTACGACCAGGTCGTTCGCCGCGGGCGCGGCATCCTCGGCGTCCTTGGTCACTGAAACTCCGCTCATCGGCTTCTTGCTCCGTCCTCCTCGGTTGAACAAGGACCCTAATGACGCAGTGCGACCAACGTCATTACATCTGAGCGGAAATTGAGCATAACGATCCGGCGGCAACCGGACACTCCGCGTGAACAGGACGCCCGGCGCCGCCCCGGGGCGTACCGGGTGCATAACGGAAACCCCGCTGTAACCGGCAGACTCTTGACTGGTGAGCCGTTCATCGGCGTGGATGCCTTGAGCGAGGTCGACGCGAAGCATCGATGAACGGAAGATCACGACAAGGGTCCTCCGGATGAAGCAGGGTGAAACGCGGGACAACACCCGGTGACAGCGTGCAACGGTTGCACAGATGAGCCCGAGGAGCCGGACGGCCCCGGGGGAGACGGAGGGAGGGTCATGAGACTGCTGCTCGTCGAGGACGACGACCATGTCGCGGCGGCCCTGTCCGCCGTGCTCGCCCGGCACGGATTCCAGGTCGTGCACGCCCGCAACGGCGAAGAGGCCCTGCGCGCGCTGCTGCCCGCCGAGAAGGAGCCCTTCGGGGTGATCCTCCTCGACCTCGGCCTGCCCGACCAGGACGGCTACGAGGTGTGCGGCAAGATCCGCAAGCGCACCGCGACCCCCGTGATCATGGTCACCGCCCGCGCCGACGTGCGCTCGCGCATCCACGGCCTCAACCTCGGCGCCGACGACTACGTCACCAAGCCCTACGACACCGGCGAACTGCTCGCCCGTATCCACGCGGTCGCCCGGCGCACGTCGAGCGGCGAGGACACCGCACCGACCCCCGTCGCCGCCCTGCGCCTCGGGCCGGTCGCCATCGAGCTGCCCACCCGCCGGGTCAGCATCGACGGTGAGGAAGTCCAGCTCACCCGCAAGGAGTTCGACCTGCTGGCCCTCCTCGCCCAGCGCCCCGGCGTCGTCTTCCGCCGTGAGCAGATCATCAGCGAGGTCTGGCGCACCAGCTGGGAGGGGACCGGACGCACCCTGGAGGTCCACGTCGCCTCCCTGCGCTCCAAGCTGCGGCTGCCCACCCTGATCGAGACCGTGCGGGGCGTCGGCTACCGGCTCGTCGCGCCGTCCGCGTAACCGAACGGGTACGTTTCCCCGGTGCGCTCCCGCCTGCTCCCGCTGCTCATCGTCCTGATGGCCGCAGTCCTGGTCACCCTCGGCTTCCCGCTCTCGATCAGCGTGGCCGCCGCCGAGCAGCAGCGCCTGGTCATCGACCGGATCGACGACACCGCGCGGTTCGCCGCCCTGGCCCAGGCCATCACCGACACCTCCCCGGACAGCGAGGAGCGCCGCCGCACCCTCCAGACCGACCTGGAGGTCTACGCCTCGGTGTACGACATCCGCGCCGGCGTCTTCTTCCAGGACGACCGGGCCCTGGCCAAGGCCCCCGGCTTCTGGGCCCTGCCCGCCGAGGGGGAGGGGCGCACAGCCTTCGACGAGGCGCTGCTCGGCCGCCGCTCGCACGACCCGCCGCAGGTCTGGCCCTGGCAGGACGGGCGCGTCGTCGTCGCCTCGCCCGTGGTGCGCGACGGTGACGTGGTCGCCGTGGTCGTCATCGACTCGCCCACCGGCGAGATGCGCTCCCGGATCCTGCGGACCTGGCTGCTCATCGGCCTCGGCGAGGCACTCGCCCTGCTGGTCGCGGTCGCCGCGGCGGTCCGGCTCACCGGCTGGGTCCTGCTGCCCGTACGGACCCTGGACGCGGCCACCCGCGACATCGCCGGGGGCCGCATGCGCTCCCGCGTCGCCGCCTCCGCCGGGCCGCCGGAACTCCGGCACCTGGCCCGCTCCTTCAACGAGATGGCGGACAACGTCGAGGACGTGCTGGAGCAGCAGCGCGCCTTCGTCGCCGACGCCTCGCACCAGCTGCGCAACCCGCTCGCCGCCCTGCTGCTGCGCATCGAGCTCCTCGCCCTGGAGCTGCCCGAGGACAGCGAGGAGATCGCGGCCGTCCGCACCGAGGGCAAGCGGCTGGCCCGGGTCCTCGACGACCTCCTGGACCTCGCGCTGGCCGAGCACGCCGAGGCGGACCTCCAGCTCATCGACATCGTCCCGCTCACCGCCGAGCGGGTCGCCTCCTGGCGGCCGATGGCGGACCGGGAGGGCGTGCGGCTCACCCTGGAAGGCGCCCCGGCGGCCACCGCCTGGGCCGACCCCGTGGCGCTCTCCAGCGCCCTGGACGCGGTGATCGACAACGCCCTGAAGTTCACCCCGGCCGGAGAGGACGTCACCGTCTCCGTCGCCGCCGGAACCCGTACGGCGACCGTCGTGGTCGCCGACCGGGGCCCCGGTCTCACCGAAGCGGAACTGGAACGCGTCGGGGACCGCTTCTGGCGCAGCACCCGCCACCAGAACGTCAGCGGATCGGGGCTGGGCCTCTCCATCTCCCGGGTGCTGCTCGCGGCGGGCGGCGGCTCGATCGCGTACGAGCACCACGCACCGCACGGCCTGCGGGTGACCGTCTCACTGCCCCGCGAACGCCAGGGCGGCTGAGCCGGCAGCCCTCCGCGTCAAGAGACCCCGCGCCCCCGCCGAGGGGCGGTCACGGCTTCACCGAGCGGTACGCCGCGGGCTGGTCACGGCTTCACCGAGCGGTAGTAGTCCTTGGCCCCTTCGTGCACGTCCAGCGGATCCGTGTAGATCGCCGTCCGCAGGTCCACCAGCTGCGCCGCGTGGACCTCACGCCCGATCCGGTCCCGGCTGTTGATCACCGTCCGGGTGAAGGCCTCGGTCATGCCCGCGTCCGTACGGTCCGTCGTGACGAGCAGATTGGCGACGGCGACCGTGGGCACCGACTGGCCCTGCTGGGCCTCCGGATAGGCGTCGGCGGGCATCATGGCCGACCGGTAGAACCGGGTGGGGCCGGTCGCCGCCTGCAGCTTCGCGACCAGGTCGGCCTCCAGCGGCACCAGCCGGATGTCGAAGCGCTCCGACAGCTCCTGCACGGCGGCGGTCGGCAGCCCGCCCGACCAGAAGAAGGCGTCCAGCTGTCCCTGCGTCAGCCGTACGGGCATGGTGTCGATCCCCACCGGCACCGGGGTGATGTCGTCGGCCGGATCGAGGCCCGCCGCCTTCAGCAGCCGGTCCGCGACCAGCCGCACCCCGGAACCCTCCTGGCCGACGCCCACCCGCTTGCCCCGCAGATCCGAGGCGCTGCGGACGTCGGAGTCGCGGGGGACGACCAGCTGGACGTAGTCGTCGTACAGCCGGACGCAGCCGCGCAGCCGCTGGGCGCCCTGCCTGCCGTCGCGCAGATAGGTGGCCACGGCGTCGGCCGTGGCGATGGTGAAGTCCGCCTCGCCCGTCGCCACCCGGGCGAGGTTCTGCTGCGACCCCTCGCTGGTCCGCAGCCGTATGGCCACCTCCGGCATGTCCTTGGCGAGTGCGTCCTCCAGCCGCTCCCCGTAACGCTGGTAGACGCCGCTGGGCACTCCGGTGGAGAAGGTGAGCGGGCCGCTCGGGTCCCCCTCGTCCCCCTGGGGCAGAAGCCACCACGCGAGCAGCCCGAGCACGACCGCGAGGACGGCGCCCGTCTGCAGGGTGCGCCGGCGGCCGAATCGGGACAGAGCGTGGTGCATGCGCGCGATCCTGCCAGCTCAACCGCCCCCCTGGCCAGGCTCGCCCGTGAGGCCCGCCCCACAGCGGGCGGGCAGGGAGCAAGGGGCAGGGATACGGGGCAGGAGGGGCACCGCCCGGCAACCGCCTACCCTTGTCCCATGAGCAGCGGCAACCGGAGCGAAGCAGTGGACGTCCAGAAGAGCTACGAGGTGCGCACCTACGGGTGCCAGATGAACGTCCACGACTCCGAACGGCTGTCGGGTCTCCTGGAGGGCGCCGGTTACGTCCGCGCCCCCGAGGGCTCCGACGGCGACGCCGACGTCGTCGTCTTCAACACCTGCGCGGTGCGGGAGAACGCCGACAACAAGCTGTACGGGAACCTCGGCCGCCTCGCGCCCATGAAGACCAAACGCCCCGGGATGCAGATCGCCGTCGGCGGCTGCCTCGCGCAGAAGGACCGCGACACCATCGTCAAACGGGCCCCCTGGGTCGACGTCGTCTTCGGTACGCACAACATCGGCAAGCTGCCCGTCCTCCTGGAGCGCGCCCGCATCCAGGAAGAGGCGCAGATCGAGATCGCCGAGTCCCTGGAAGCTTTCCCCTCCACGCTCCCCACCCGCCGCGAGTCCGCCTACGCCGCGTGGGTCTCCATCTCCGTCGGCTGCAACAACACCTGCACCTTCTGCATCGTCCCGGCGCTGCGCGGCAAGGAGAAGGACCGCCGTACCGGCGACATCCTGGCCGAGATCGAGGCCCTGGTCGCCGAGGGCGTCTCCGAGATCACCCTCCTCGGCCAGAACGTCAACGCGTACGGCTCCGACATCGGCGACCGCGAGGCCTTCTCCAAGCTGCTGCGTGCCTGCGGAAAGATCGAGGGCCTGGAGCGCGTCCGCTTCACCTCACCGCACCCCCGCGACTTCACCGACGACGTCATCGCCGCCATGGCCGAGACGCCCAACGTGATGCCGCAGCTCCACATGCCGATGCAGTCCGGTTCCGACAGCATCCTGAAGGCGATGCGCCGCTCCTACCGCCAGGAGCGCTTCCTCGGGATCATCGAGAAGGTCCGCGCCGCCATGCCGGACGCCGCCATCTCCACCGACATCATCGTGGGCTTCCCCGGCGAGACCGAGGAGGACTTCGAGCAGACGATGCACGCCGTCCGCGAGGCCCGCTTCGCCAACGCGTTCACCTTCCAGTACTCCAAGCGCCCCGGGACCCCGGCTGCCGACATGGACGGCCAGATCCCCAAGGAGGTCGTCCAGGAGCGGTACATGCGCCTGTCGGCCCTCCAGGAGCAGATCTCCTGGGACGAGAACAAGAAGCAGGTCGGCCGCACCCTGGACGTCATGGTCGCCGAGGGCGAGGGCCGCAAGGACGGCGCCACGCAGCGGCTCTCCGGCCGCGCCCCCGACAACCGCCTGGTCCACTTCACGCAGCCCGAGCAGGCCGTGCGCCCGGGCGACGTGGTGACCGTCGAGATCACCTACGCCGCCCCGCACCACCTGCTCGCCGAGGGCACGCCGCTCGCCGTACGGTCCACCCGCGCGGGCGACGCCTGGGAGAAGCGCACCACCGAAGCCGCCGCGAAGCCCGCCGGAGTGATGCTGGGCCTCCCCGGCATCGGCGCCCCGGACCCGCTCCCGGCCGCCACGGCCCCGGCCTGCGGCATCGGCTGAGGGCTCGGGGGCGGGCGCGGCTCCCGGGGTCGGCCGTCGGTCTCCCGGTCCGGGTCGGCCTCCACCGAGCGGCCGACCCCGACCGGGAGACCGACGGCACCGTGCGGCCGACCGGCTCGCGGCCGTCGGCAAGTACGCTGACCGGCATGCTTGTCGCCGCAGCCGTCTGCCCCTGTCCGCCGCTCCTGGTGCCCGAGGTCGCCGCCGGGGCCGCCCCCGAGCTGGACGCCGCGCGTGACGCGTGCCTCGACGCGGTGGGCGTGCTCGCCGCCGCGCGACCGGACCTGCTCGTCGTCGTGGGGCCCGGCGACGAGCCGTCCGAGCCGGGCGAGCACCCGACCGTCGGGCCCTACCCGCCCGGCGCGCACGGCACCTTCCGGGGCGTCGGCGTGGACCTCGACGTGACGCTCGGCCACGCGCCCGACGACGCCACGACTGCGGGCCGTCCGCTGCCCCAGTCCCTCACGGTGGGCGCCTGGCTGCTGGGCCGGGCCCACTGGACGGGCGCCCCCGTCGAAGGGCTCGCCCTTCTGTCGACCGCGGCCCCGGAGGACTGCGCGGAGGCCGGCCGTGCCGTCGCCGGACGCGCCGACCGGGTCGCGCTCCTGGTGATGGGCGACGGCAGCGCCTGCCGCACCCTCAAGGCGCCCGGCTACCTCGACGACCGGGCCGCCGCGTTCGACGCCCGGGCCACCGAGGCGCTCGGCTCCGCGGACCTCGACGCCATCGCCGCGCTCGACGCCGCACTGGCCCATGAGCTCAAGGCGGCCGGACGGGCACCCTGGCAGCTGCTCGGCGGCGCCGCGCGGGACGCCGGGCTCGCCGGACGGCTGCTGTACGAGGACGCCCCGTACGGCGTCGGCTACACCGTCGCAGCCTGGTCCTGAAGGAACCGGTTCCGGCCGGTCCGGTGCTGAACAGACCGTCCCGGCCGGTCCGGCCCAGATCGGACCGGCGGCGGACAGCCCGGCCCAGAACGGACCGGCGGCGGGCCCGGCGCGCTCGGCTCCGGACCCGCCGCCTGGGTGGGACGACGGTTACGTCAGGACGCGGGCGGCGGAGGAGGCGTGTTGCCGGGGCCGCCGGGGGTGCTCCCGGGCGTACCCGGGGCACCGGGGGTTCCGGGCGTGCCGCCGTCCTTCTGGCCCAGCTTGTCCACGGCCTCCTTGGCCTTGCGCGTACCCGAATCGATCTTGTCGCTGTACTTGCCCTTGGTCTTCTGGTCGACCGTGCGCGCGGCCTTGTCGAGGCCCTGCTCGATCTTGCCCCCGTGCTGCTGCGCGAGGTCGCCGACCTTCTCCTTGGCAGGCCCCAGCTTGGCCTTCAGGTTGTCCAGGAACCCCATTGGGTCACCTTCCGTGCAGTGTGGAGGACTGTCGTCGCGGGAGCGTTCTCCCGCCCCCATTGTCCGTCACCTGTCCGTTCCTGCCGTTTTTACTCCTCCGATGGCGCCACCCGGCGTGTTCGGGAGGGCCCGGACTTTTTGGGAGACTGTCCCGGTGACCCCTCCCCACCCCACCCCCCGCGTCATCACCGTCGTAGGCCCCACAGCGGCCGGAAAATCGGATCTGGGGGTCTTTCTCGCCCAGCGGCTCGGCGGCGAGGTGATCAACGCCGACTCCATGCAGCTCTACCGGGGGATGGACATCGGCACGGCGAAGCTGACGCTCCCCGAGCGCGACGGCGTGCCGCACCGGCTGCTGGACATCTGGGACGTCACCGAGGCCGCCAGCGTCGCCGAATACCAGCGCCTGGCCCGCCTGGAGATCGACCGGCTGCTCGCCGAGGGGCGCACTCCCATCCTGGTCGGCGGCTCCGGGCTGTATGTGAAGGGCGCCATCGACGCCCTGGAGTTCCCCGGTACGGACCCCGAGGTGCGCGCCCGCCTCGAAGCGGAGCTGGCCGAGGGCGGCTCCGGCGTCCTGCACGCACGGCTCGCCGCCGCCGACCCGGAAGCCGCCCGGTCCATCCTGGCGAGCAACGGCCGCCGCATCGTCCGCGCCCTCGAGGTCATCGAGATCACCGGCAAGCCCTTCACCGCCAATCTCCCCGGCGACGAGCCGGTCTACGACGCCGTACAGATCGGCGTCGACGTGGACCGCCCCGAACTGGACGAGCGCATCGCCCTGCGGGTCGACCGGATGTGGGAGGCCGGACTGGTGGACGAGGTGCGCGCCCTGGAGATGTCCGGGCTGCGCGAGGGCCTCACCGCCTCACGGGCCCTCGGCTACCAGCAGATCCTCGCGGCGCTCGCGGGGGAGTGCACCGAGGACGAGGCGCGGGCCGAGACCGTGCGCGCCACCAAGCGCTTCGCCCGCCGTCAGGATTCGTGGTTCCGCCGCGACCCGCGTGTCGTGTGGCTCGGCGGCGGGGACCGCGACCGGGGGGAACTCCCGCACCGGGCACTGACGTTGGTCGAACGAGCGGTCACAGCCTGATCACGTGATGGCATCGGGAAGCTCCGCCCGTCAATTCGGCGCCCGTGACCGTGCCATCATCGAGCATCGATCCAGTGGAGTCCGAGTTGGGAGGGCGCGTGGCGATGGAGGCCGGCCCTCGCGACACGGAGCAGCGCGACACAGAGCACGAGGTGCCGTCACCGCGGGAGACCGCGGGACGGCTGAGCCCCGACGGGCCCGACGAGCAGGACGTGACCCCCGAGGTCGAGGTCGAGCTGCGGCCCACCCGCAAGCTGCGGATCTGGCAGCTCGCCCCCATCGTCATGCTGGCCGCGGTCGGCTCGCTGATGTTCGCCTTCCCGCTCGCCTTCGAGTTCGGCGACGGTGGTGCCATCGTCGCCATGCTGGGGCTCCTGATCAGCTGCTGCGCGGCCGGCTGGGGCATGATGGCGGCCCGCCGCGTGGGTCACACCTGGCCCGGACTGCCCTCCCGGGGCTCGGGCGACCGGCCGGACTGGCGGGTGATCGCGCTGTACGCCGTGACCGGCCTCGCTCTGGTCGCCCTCGCCGTCTGGCGCGTGGCCCGGCTGCGCTGACGGCCGCGGACCCGCGCGACGAGCCCTCGGCGCCCCGGACGGCGAAGCCGATCACGGGGGTCCGCCGGAGCGGATTGTCGGCGCCGCCTCGTACAGTGGGCGTGTGAGCACCTCGCAGATCGCCTTCCTCAAGGGTCACGGCACCGAGAACGACTTCGTGATCGTCCCGGACCCGGACAACACCCTCACGCTGCCCGCCGCCCTCGTCGCCCGGCTCTGCGACCGCCGGGCCGGTATCGGCGGCGACGGACTGCTCCACGTCGTGCGGTCCGCCGCGCACCCCGAGGCGCGGTCCATGGCGGAGACGGCCGAGTGGTTCATGGACTACCGCAACGCGGACGGCTCGATCGCCGAGATGTGCGGCAACGGCGTGCGTGTCTTCGCGCACTACCTCCAGCGCGCCGGCCTCGTCGAGGAGGGCGACCTGACCGTCGCCACCCGGGGCGGCCCCAAGCGGGTGCACCTCGCCAAGAACGGCGACATCACGGTCTCCATGGGACAGGCCCTGCTGCCCGATGCGGGCGTCACGGTCAGCGTCGACGGCCGCAGCTGGCCCGCCCGCAACGTCAACATGGGCAACCCCCACGCCGTCGCGTTCGTCGACGACCTGGACCACGCGGGCGATCTGTTCACCGCCCCGCCCTTCACCCCCGAGGCGGTCTACCCGGAAGGCGTCAACGTCGAGTTCGTCGTCGACCGGGGCCCGCGCCACGTCGGCATGCGCGTCCACGAGCGCGGCTCCGGCGAGACCCGCTCCTGCGGCACCGGAGCCTGCGCGGTCGCCGTCGCCGCCGCCCGCCGGGACGGCGCCGACCCCGCCGTGACCGGACTCCCCGTCACGTACCGGGTGGATCTCCCCGGTGGCACCCTCGTCATCACCGAGCACCCCGACGGTGCGGTCGAGATGACCGGCCCCGCCGTGATCGTCGCCGAAGGCGTCATCGACCCGGCCTGGCTCGAAACCGCCTGAGCGATGGCTCGACGCTTTCCCCGGGGCGGCTCAGCGGCCTCCGGGACGGTGCTCGCTCGAAACGGTGATCGGTCCGGGCTTCGCTCGAATGGGTGATCCGTTTCACGCTGGGCGAGAGCTGGACTGCGCCACGTGGTGGGCTCGATAGCATCAAGCACCGGCCCCGAGGCGCATCCAGCCCTCGCCCCGCCGGTCGAGTCGCCGGAGGTGCCCATGAGTGCAGAGGCCGCCGATCCGGGCGCCCCCCTTCGCAGGCGGAGCCGCCCCCGGATCGATCTGCGCAGACTGGGCCGGGTGGCACTGCGCGGCCCGGTCTCCCGCGACCGGCTGCCCGACGCCATCAGCCATGTCGCCGAGGCGCACCGCGCCCACCACCCCGACGCCGACCTCACCATCCTGCGCCGGGCCTACGTCCTCGCGGAGTCCTCGCACCGCGGCCAGATGCGCAAGAGCGGCGAGCCGTACATCACGCATCCGCTCGCCGTGACGCTGATCCTTGCCGAGCTGGGCGCGGAGACCACCACCCTCACTGCCTCCCTGCTCCACGACACCGTCGAGGACACGGAAGTGACGCTCGATCAGGTCAAGGAGAAGTTCGGCGACGAGGTCTGCTATCTCGTCGACGGGGTCACCAAACTGGAGAAGGTCGACTACGGCGCCGCCGCCGAACCGGAGACCTTCCGCAAGATGCTCGTCGCCACCGGCAACGACGTCCGGGTCATGTCCATCAAGCTCGCGGACCGGCTGCACAACATGCGCACCCTCGGGGTGATGCGCCCCGAGAAGCAGGCCCGGATCGCCAAGGTCACCCGGGACGTCCTCATCCCGCTCGCCGAACGGCTCGGCGTACAGGCGCTCAAGACCGAGCTGGAGGACCTGGTCTTCGCGATCCTGCACCCCGAGGAGTACGAGGAGACCCGCGCCCTCATCGCCGCGGCGAAGAGCCCGGACGACCCGCTCGAAACCATCGCCGACAACGTGACGCACACCCTGCGCGACGCGGGCATCAGTGCCGAAGTCCTCATCAGGCCACGCCACTTCGTCTCCGTGCACCGGGTCCGCAGGAAACGCGGCGAACTGCGCGGCACCGACTTCGGACGGCTGCTCGTCCTGGTCGGCGAGGACGCCGACTGCTACGCCGTCCTCGGTGAACTGCACACCTGCTTCACCCCGGTGATCTCCGAGTTCAAGGACTTCATCGCCGCCCCCAAGTTCAACCTCTACCAGTCGCTGCACACCGCCGTCGTCGGCCCCGGAGGAGCCGTCGCCGAAGTCCTCATCCGTACGCACCGGATGCACAAGGTCGCCGAGGCGGGAGTCGTCGCGCTGGGCAACCCGTACGCCCAGGACCCCGCCGCACCGCCGCAGAGCCAGCCGTCCGACGAGCGCGCCGACCCGACCCGGCCCGGCTGGCTCTCCCGGCTGCTGGACTGGCAGGAGTCCGCCACCGACCCCGACACCTTCTGGACCACCCTGCGCGACGACCTCGCCCAGGACCGCGAGATCACCGTCTTCCGCACCGACGGCGGCACCCTCGGGCTGCCCGCCGGGGCCAGCTGCGTCGACGCCGCCTATTCCCAGTACGGCGACAGGGCCCACACCGCCATCGGCGCCCGGGTCAACGGCCGCCTCGCCACCCTGAGCACCGTCCTCAGCGACGGCGACACCGTGCAGCTGCTGCTCGCCCAGGACACCGCCTCCGGCCCCTCGCCCGACTGGCTCGACCACGCGCGCACCCCCGCCGCCCGGATCGCGATCACCGGCTGGTTCACCGACCACCCGGACGGGGCGAAGCCCGACCCGGAGACCGCCGGGGCGGCCTCGCCCGGCGCTCAGAGCGAGCCCTCCTCGGAACGCGAGGCTCCGGGGGCTGCCGCTCCGGCCCGCAGCCGGTCAGGTCCTCGCCCCACGGGCGTCGTCGTGGACGACCCGAACGCGCAGGTGCGCCTGGCCGGCTGCTGTACGCCGGTGCCCCCCGACGAGCTGACCGGCTTCGTCGTCCGGGGCGGCGCGGTCACCGTGCACCGCCGGGAGTGCCCCGCCGTCACCGCGATGCAGGAGATCGGCCGGGCGCCGGTCGGGGCCCACTGGGCGGTCGGGGAGGGCCGGGAGTCCGACGCGGGCTGCCGGGTCACCCTGGTCGCCGAATCGTTCGGCCGCCCTCACCTCCTCGCCGACCTCACCGAGGCCATCGCCACCGCCGACGCGGCGATCGTCTCCGCCACCGTGGAACCGCCCAGCGAGCAGCGGGTCCGCCACACCTACACCCTCAGGCTCCCTGACGCCGCCGGTCTTCCCGGCCTGATGCGCGCCATGCGCGACGTCGCCGGGGTCTACGACGTCAGCCGCGCCCAGCACCCGGCCCCGACGGGCTGAGCGGCACCCGAAACGGCCGCCCGACGGGCCGCCCCACCGGCCGGGCCGCACCGAAGGCACCCGGCCCCGGCGGGCCGAGCCGCCATGCCCCTTCCGCCCCGGCGTGCCGAGCCGCCTCGCACCACCCGTCCTCGTTCGGGTGGTGCGGCGCGCGGCTCCCCGGCCCGGCGGCCCCGCGCTGATAGCGGTAGTCCATGCCGCTCCTGACCCGCCGCCTGCGTGCCGCCCTGCTGGCGACCGCCTCGGCCACCCTCGTCGCCGCCGCCCTGCCCGCCCCCGAGCCCCTGGGCATCGGCGACCGGCTCTTCCCCGAGCTGGGCAACCCCGGATACGACGTCCTCGCGTACGACATCGCCTTCACCTACCAGGGCTCCAACACCAAACCCCTGGACGCCGTCACCAAGATCACGGCCCGCACCACCGCCCCGCTGGACCGGATCAACCTCGACTTCGCCCGGGGCACCGTCCGGGGCGTCGAGGTCAACGGGCAGAGCGTCGACTTCGGCAGCAAGAGGGAGGACCTCGTCCTCCAGGCGCCCCGCCGCCTCCCCGCGGGTGTACCGCTGAACATCACCGTCCGGCACACCAGCGACCCGAGCGGATCCGGGGACGACGGCGGCTGGGTGCGGACCGCCGACGGGCTCGCCATGGCCAACCAGGCCGACGCCGCCCACCGCGTCTTCCCGGGTAACGACCACCCTTCCGACAAGGCGTACTTCACCTTCAAGATCACCGCCCCGCACCGGCTGACGGCGGTCGCGGCCGGGCTGCCCGTGGCGAAGACCCGGCACGGCTCCTCGACCACCTGGACGTACCGCACCGAGCACCCCATGGCCACCGAGCTGGCCCAGGTCTCCATCGGCAGCTCAGCCGTCGTGCACCGCACGGGCCCGCACGGGCTGCCGGTGCGCGACGTCGTCCCGGCCGCCGACCGGAGGAAGCTGGAGCCCTGGCTGAAGAAGACCCCGGCCCAGCTGGAGTGGATGGAGCAGCGGGTCGGCCGCTACCCCTTCGAGACGTACGGGGTGCTCGTCGCCGACAGCCCCATCGGGTTCGCCCTGGAGACCCAGACACTGTCGCTGTTCGGCAAGTCCTTCTTCACCGAGCCCGCCTACCCGGAGTGGTACGTCGACTCGGTGATGATCCACGAGCTGGCCCACCAGTGGTTCGGCAACAGCGTCTCGCCCGCGAGCTGGTCCGACCTGTGGCTCAACGAGGGGCACGCCAGCTGGTACGAGGCCCGGTACGCCGAGGAGAAGGGCGGCCCGACCCTGGAACGCCGGATGCGTGCGGCGTACAAGCTCTCCGACGGCTGGCGGGCCGACGGCGGCCCGCCCGCGCACCCGGACGGCCCGGCCCCGGGGCAGAAGCTCAGCCTGTTCCGCCCGGTCATGTACGACGGCAGCGCGCTGGTCCTCTACGCCCTGCGCCAGGAGATCGGCGAGGCCGCCTTCGACCGGCTGGAGCGCACCTGGGTCCGGGTGCACCGGGACTCCACGGCGACCACCGCGGACTTCACCCGGCTGGCGTCCGGTGTCGCCGGCCGTGATCTGACGGCCTTCTTCGACGGCTGGCTGTACGGCGGGAAGACCCCGCCGATGCCCGGGCACCCGGACTGGCGCAGCGCGAAACCCGCGTGACGGGCCCGGCGGGGCCGTGCCACTATCGACGCGTCGGCGCGGCGGACCGCACCGGAGTTCCCCGAAGGGAATCTTCCGGGAAGATCACACGTTGTGACTGACGCAAAGACTTCTATCGACGTAAGGATCCAATGACCTCCTCTTCTTCCCTTCCCCAGGACGCGCAGGACGCGCAGAGCGCCACGGAGAACACCACCGAGAGCCTCACCGAGGCCCGCCGGGCCGACGCCCTGATGGAAGAGGACGTCGCCTGGAGCCACGAGATCGACGGAGCCCGGGACGGCGATCAGCTCGACCGCTCCGAGCGTGCCGCCCTGCGGCGCGTGGCCGGTCTCTCCACGGAGCTCGAGGACGTCACCGAGGTCGAGTACCGCCAGCTGCGCCTGGAGCGCGTGGTGCTGGTGGGCGTCTGGACCTCGGGGACGGTGCACGACGCGGAGATCTCCCTCGCGGAGCTCGCCGCCCTCGCCGAGACGGCGGGCGCCCAGGTGCTGGACGCGGTGTACCAGCGGCGCGACAAGCCCGACCCGGCGACGTACATCGGTTCGGGCAAGGCGCTGGAGCTGCGGGACATCGTGCTCGAATCCGGTGCCGACACCGTCGTCTGCGACGGTGAGCTGAGCCCCGGCCAGCTGATCCACCTGGAAGACGTCGTCAAGGTCAAGGTGGTCGACCGGACCGCCCTGATCCTCGACATCTTCGCCCAGCACGCCAAGTCCCGTGAGGGCAAGGCGCAGGTCTCGCTGGCGCAGATGCAGTACATGCTGCCGAGGCTGCGCGGCTGGGGTCAGTCGCTCTCCCGGCAGATGGGTGGCGGCGGTTCCAGCGGCGGTGGCGGTATGGCCACCCGTGGTCCCGGTGAGACCAAGATCGAGACGGACCGGCGACGGATCCGCGAGAAGATGGCGAAGATGCGCCGGGAGATCGCGGAGATGAAGACCGGCCGCGAGATCAAGCGGCAGGAGCGCAAGCGCAACAAGGTGCCCTCCGTGGCCATCGCCGGATACACCAACGCGGGCAAGTCGTCCCTGCTCAACCGGCTGACCGGGGCCGGTGTCCTGGTGGAGAACGCCCTGTTCGCCACCCTGGACCCGACCGTCCGCCGGGCCGAGACGCCGAGCGGCCGGATCTACACCCTCGCCGACACCGTCGGCTTCGTCCGGCATCTGCCGCACCACCTCGTCGAGGCGTTCCGCTCCACGATGGAGGAGGTCGGCGAGTCCGATCTCATCCTGCACGTGGTGGACGGCTCCCATCCGGTGCCGGAGGAGCAGCTCGCCGCGGTCCGCGAGGTGATCCGGGACGTCGGCGCGGTGAACGTGCGAGAGATCGTCGTCATCAACAAGGCGGACGCGGCGGACCCCCTGGTCCTCCAGCGCCTGCTCCGCAACGAGAAGTACGCGATCACGGTCTCGGCCCGGACGGGCGAAGGCATCGACGAGCTGCTCGCGCTCATCGACGCCGAGCTGCCCCGGCCGTCCGTCGAGATCGAGGTGCTCGTGCCGTACATCCAGGGGGCTCTGGTCTCCCGGGTGCACGCCGAGGGCGAGGTGCTCTCCGAGGAGCACACCGCCGAGGGCACCCTGCTGAAGGCCCAGGTCCACGAGGAGCTGGCCGCCGAGCTGGAGACCTTCGTCCTCGCCGCGCACTGACGGCGACCCGACCGCACGACAGCCGAAGGCCCGGCCCGAACTCTCCGGAGAGTTCGGGCCGGGCCTTCGGCGTCAGGGACTACTGCCCCGCGAACTTGTCACTCATCGTCGCGAAGGTGCGCCGGGCGTCCTCGCCGAGCCGGGGTCCGGCCAGCCAGCCCGAAGTGACCGGGCCGATCGACGTGTTGGAGACCAGCATCGACTTCCCGTCCGGCCCGGCGACGAACCAGCCGCCCCCGGAGGAGCCGCCCGTCATGGTGCAGCCGATCCGGTACATGGTCGGGGTCCCCGGGGCGATCGAGAGCCGCCCGGGGCGGTCGACGCACTGGTGCATCAGCAGACCGTCGTACGGCGGACCCGCCGGGTAGCCCCAGGCGCCCATGCCGCTGATCTGCTGGATCTCCGGAGCGTCGAAGGAGACCGGCAGCGCGTTGCCCACCGTCTCCTCCAGGGACTTCGTCCCGTTCTCGGGCTTCACGTGCAGCACCGCGTAGTCGTACGGCGCGCCGGCCCCGCCGGTCGGGCCGCCGCCGGAGATCCACTCGCCGGAGGACGCGGCCCAGTCCGCCCAGTAGGTGCCGTACGGGGCGACCTCCTGCGGCTGTGCGGTCCGCAGCTGCGCCGCGTTCTTGCCCTGGTCGTTGTAGGAGGGCACGAAGACGATGTTGCGGTACCAGCCACCGCCCGCGCCCGCGTGCACGCAGTGTCCGGCGGTCCACACCAGGTTGGACTTCCCGGGGTTCTTCGGGTCCTTCACGACCGTTCCCGAGCACACCATGGAGCCCTTGGGGGAGTCGAAGAAGACCTTGCCGACCGGGGCGGCGTGCCGGTGGTAGGGCAGCTTCTCCGGCTTGGCCTGCACCGGGGCGGGGACCGGGTCGCTGACGTCCTGGCCGGCGGAGAGGTCACCGGCCGTCATCGTCTTGGCGGGCTCCTCTGCCGTGGCCATCCGGTCCGGCTTCCACAGCCCGTCGATGACCGGGTTGACGAAGTCCTCGGCCTTCCGGAGCCAGCCGTCCTTGTCCCAGTCCCTCCACCCCCCGTCCTTCCACTTCTCCGGATCGACCCCGTGCTTCTCCAGGGCGTCACCCAGATCACCGGGCAGGCCGGCGGCGGGGCCTTTGCCGGCCGCCCCGTCGGAGGCCGACGGCTTGGCGGCCGCGGAGTCCTCCTCGGGACCGCAGGCCGTGGCCGTCAGAGTGAGCGCCGCGACGAGGCCGGTGGCGGCCAGCAGCGGACGTATCGATCGCATGGAAGAAATCCCCCTGAACAGCTGATGCGTGCGATGGTGCGCGACCTCGCCCTGCGCGGAAGCACAGTGGCGCGTGGTCGCGGTCGTGCATTCTGTCATGTGCTTGTCATTCGAAGTGCCGAAGCCGGCCGTCGGTCGTGCAAGGCCCCCGGCAGACGACAGGCGGTCGTGCAAGGCCCCCGGCAGACGACTGCCGGGGGCCATGGGCCCGCGGGCCCATGCGGGCTCTACCGGCCCGCGTACTTCTCACTCACCGCGCGGTAGATGCCCTCGGCCTCCTTGCCGAGCCGCGGACCGGCCAGCCAGCCCGCCGTGACCGGGCCGATCGAGGTGTTCGAGACCAGGGCGGGCTTGCCGTCCTGCCCCGCCGCGACCCAGCCGCCACCGGAGGAACCACCGGTCATCGTGCAGCCGAGGCGGTACATCGTGGGCTGCTCCTTGAAGACCGAGAGCCGGCCCGGCTTGTCCTTGCACTGCAGCATCTGCTGGCCGTCGTACGGCGGCGCGGCCGGGTAGCCCGTGGCCGTCATCCCGGCGATCTGCGGCACCGCCGGAGCGTTGAACTCGACCGGCAGCGCCGAACCGACCGTCTCCTCCAGCGACTTGCCGCCCGCACCCTTCTCCGGCGTCACGTGCAGCACCGCGAAGTCGTACGGCGCGCCCTGGCCGCCGGTCGCGGCGCCCTGCTCGATCCACTGCTCGGAGGTCTGGGCCCACTGGCCCCACCACAGACCGTAGGGAGCGATCTTCTCCTTGGGCGCGGTCTCCAGCTCGGCCAGCGACAGGCCGTCGTTGTTGTACGCCGGGACGAAGGCGATGTTGCGGTACCAGCCGCCCTCCTTGCCCGCGTGCACACAGTGCCCGGCGGTCCACACCATGTTGGACTTGCCGGGGTTCGCCGGGTCCTTCACCACGGTCGCGGAACAGACCATCGAGCCCTTCGGGCCGTCGAAGAGCAGCTTCCCGGACTCCGGGGCGTTGTCGTTGTACGGCGTCGCGACACCGGCGGCCCGGACCGGGGCCGGCGTCGGGTCCGTCACGCCGTCGTCGCCCGAGATGTCGTTGTCGACCGGGTTCTCCGGAGGCTTGTCGGCGTCCCGCATCCGGTCCGGGTCCCACAGGTCCTCGATGATCGGGTTGACGAAGTCCTTGGCCTCACGCAGCCACTTGTCCTTGTCCCAGTTCTTCCACTCCCCGTCCCGCCACTTGTCGGGGTCGATCCCGTGCTCCTTGAGCCGGTTCTTGAGGTCGTCCGGAATGGTGACCTTGCCGTCGGACTGACCGGCCGAGGCGCTGGGCGTACCGCCCGCGTTGTCCTCCTCCGGGCCGCACGCGGTGGCGGTGAGCGCCAGCACGGCGGCGACGGCGGTCGCGGCGAGCGCGGAGGAGGGCATGCGCCGTGCGCGCCTCCCGCGACGTGCGGTATCGGTCGGGCGAATGGGTCGCATCTCGTGATCCCCCTGGGACTTCGTCACTCGGTACTCGTGCTGCATTGCGGACACTTCGGGCGCCGGACCGGATGCTTCCGCGCCGCTGTGCGGCCCCCACTATGCCGGTGCCGATGGTGACGGTACGCGGCAGGTCCACGGTTCCGTGGCCGCGAGGATGTTCCGATTTACCCGTGATCCATCGCGGTCGGCGTCGTTGGTACGTACGGGGGACACCAGGACAGCGTTCACGGCCTCGGTGCGTCCGCGCGAAATCGTACCGACGTGCAACGCAACTGTTACCGCAGGAGGATCAAGAGCCGTGTCCGTGACCGAACCCGCACCGGTGGCGCCGCCCTCCGCGCACGAGGGCATCCTCCGCCGCCAGTCCCTGCGCGAATCGGCGGCCCGCACCTACGCCCGGTCCCTGCCGATCGTCCCGGTGCGCGCCCGCGGGCTCACCATCGAGGGCGCGGACGGCCGCCGGTATCTGGACTGCCTGTCGGGCGCGGGCACCCTGGCGCTCGGCCACAACCACCCGGTCGTGCTCGAAGCCATCCGGAAGGTCATCGACTCCGGCGCCCCCCTGCATGTGCTGGACCTCGCCACCCCGGTCAAGGACGACTTCACCACCGAGCTGTTCGCCACCCTGCCCCGGCAGTTCGCCGACAACGCCCGCATCCAGTTCTGCGGTCCCGCCGGAACGGACGCCGTCGAGGCCGCGTTCAAGCTGGTCCGTGCCGCGACCGGGCGCTCCGGACTGCTGACCTTCACCGGCGCCTACCACGGCATGACCGCCGGAGCCCTGGAAGCCTCGGGCGGCGCCACCGACGTACGGGTCACCCGGCTCCCCTTCCCGCAGGACTACCGCTGCCCGTTCGGGACCGGCGGCGAACACGGCGCCACGCTCGCCGCCCGCTGGACCGAACACCTGCTGGACGACCGCAAGGGCGGGGTGCCGGCCCCCGCCGGGATGATCGTGGAGCCCGTCCAGGGCGAGGGCGGCGTGAACCCCGCGCCCGACGCCTGGCTGCGCCGCATGCGCCGGATCACCGAGGAACGGTCCATCCCGCTGATCGCCGACGAGGTCCAGACCGGGGTCGGCAGGACCGGCGCGTTCTGGGCCGTCGAGCACAGCGGCATCGTCCCCGACGTCATGGTCCTCTCCAAGGCGATCGGCGGTTCCCTCCCCCTAGCCGTGATCGTCTACCGCGCTGAGCTGGATCTTTGGCAGCCGGGCGCGCACGCGGGTACGTTTCGTGGCAACCAGCTCGCCATGGCGGCGGGCGCGGCCACGCTCGCGTACGTCAGGGAGAATCAACTGGCGGACCGCGCAGCGGTCCTGGGGGCCCGGATGCTCGCCTCGCTCAGGGAACTGAGGGCGCATCACCCGGGAATCGGTGACGTACGGGGGCGTGGACTGATGATCGGCCTGGAGCTGGTGGATCCCGAGAGCGCGCCCCTGCCCGCCGAAGCCGGCGACCCCGCCCCGGCTCCGCCGCCCGACCCGGCCCTCGCCCTCGCCGTCCAGCAGGAATGCCTGCGACGCGGCCTCATCGTCGAACTCGGCGGCCGGCACGGCGCCGTGGTCCGCCTTCTGCCGCCCCTCACCCTCACCGACGAGCAGGCGACTGCCGTCGTCGACCGTCTCGCCGACGCGCTGGCAGCCGCGACACGCTCCCCGCACCGTCGGACCACCGCCGGGCCGACCACCTGAGCCCGGAATCCCCACAAGGAAGAACGCCGTGAACCCCACCCCCGCGTCCGAGGCCGACGGCCCCGGCACCCCCCAGCACCGAGGGCAGGACGGACCGGCCGCCCCCGGCACGGTCGAGGCGACGACCGTGCCCCGCCAGAAATCCCCGCACGACGCCGACCTCGCCGCGTACGCACCGGGGTCGGACCTCGCGGCCCGGAGCCGGGGCTTCGACGCGCTCGACGACCCGGACCCGCTGCGGGCCGCCGATGCGGCGGGCACCGAAAGCCTGCTGCGCTGCTGGACCCGGGAGAACGACCTGCCCCGCCCCGACGGCGACACCCTGCGCATCGCCTTCCCCGCCAGCGGCACCGCGCTGCTCGTCCCCGTGCACTACTGGTCCGCCACCGGGGCCCACCGCTTCGGCGCGCCCGCCCTGGAGAACGCCCCCGCCGGGGCCCCGCCCGCCGACGCCGCCACCGTCGCCGTCCTCATCGGCCGTGAGGGCGGCGAGAGCGGCGCGGGCGATCTGGTCGCCCGGGTCGCCGACTCCGTACGCCACACCGCCGGCTTCATCGAGCAGCGGCGGCGCAGCCCGGCCGACCCCGCCGAGGCAGACCTCTTCCTCACCGCCGAGCAGTCCCTGCTCCTCGGCCACCCCCTCCACCCCACGCCGAAGAGCCGCGAGGGCCTCTCCGAATCGGAGTCCCGCCGCTATTCACCGGAGCTCCACGGCTCCTTCCCGCTGCACTGGTTCGCCGTCGACCGGTCGCTGGCCGTCACCGACTCCGCCTGGACCGCAGGTGGCCCGGCCACCGCAGAGGAACTGCTGGCCCCGCACACCGAAGGGCTGAAGACGCCCCCCGGCACCGTCGCCGTCCCCGTCCACCCCTGGCAGGCCGCCGACCTGATCCACCGCCCCCAGGTCCGCGCCCTCGCCGAGACCGGTCTCCTCCACGACCTCGGCCCGCACGGCGAGCCCTGGCACCCCACCTCCTCGATCCGCACCGTGCACCGCCCCGGGGCGCGGGTCATGCTCAAGCTCTCCCTCGGCGTACGCATCACCAACTCCCGCCGGGAGAACCTCCGCAAGGAGCTCCACCGGGGCGTCGAGGTTCACCGCCTCCTGTCCGCCGGACTCGCCGAGCAGTGGCAGCGCGCGCACCCCGGCTTCGACATCGTCCGCGATCCAGCCTGGCTCGCCGTCGACGATCCCGAGGGCACCCCCGTCACCGGGCTCGACGTGGTGCTCCGCCACAACCCCTTCGGCCCGGGCGACGACGCCGCCTGCATCGCCGGACTCACCGCGCAGCGCCCCCGGCCCGGCCGCCCCGGTATGCACTCACGGCTCGCGGAGGTCGTCTCAGGACTGCGCGCCCGCACCGGGCTCAGCGGAACCGACGTTTCCGCCGAATGGTTCCGGCGCTATCTGCACCACGTCGTGCGCCCCGTCCTCTGGCTCGACGCCCACGGCGGCATCGCCCTCGAAGCCCACCAGCAGAACACCCTCGTCCTCCTCGACCCGGACGGCTGGCCCGTCGGCGGCCGCTACCGGGACAACCAGGGCTACTACTTCCGCGACTCCCGCCGCGCCGAGCTGGACCGGCGGCTCCCCGGCATCGGCACCGTCAGCGACACCTTCGTCTCCGACCCGGTCACCGACGAGCGCTTCGCGTACTACCTCGGCATCAACAACGTCCTCGGCCTCATCGGGGCGTTCGGGGCCCAGCACCTGGCCGACGAACAGCAACTCCTCACCGTCCTGCGCCAATTCCTCACCGAGACCGCGGAACTGGGCTCGCCCCTGCCCGCGTATCTCCTGGAGAACCGCCAACTGCGCTGCAAGGCAAACCTGCTGACCCGGCTGCACGGCCTCGACGAGCTGGTCGGACCGGTCGACACCCAGTCCGTCTACGTCACCATCGCCAACCCGCTGCACAGCTGAACCGGCGCACCAGTAAGACTCCGAGCGCACCAGAGAGACTCCGGCCGCACCCGCACCGGAGAAGCTCACCGACCGCACCCGGTCCAGAGAGGAGAGCGCCACCGTGCCTCCCGCCGACGCCTCAGCGGAACCCGGCACCGCACCCGACGGCGGGAGCACCGGAGTCGAGGACACCCTCGACCTGAAGCTCACCGAGGAGCTCCTCGCGCTGATCGCCGAGGAGCGCAGCGCCGGGACGCGGCGGGCCACCGTTCCGGGTGACCTGCTCGGCGACCCGGGCTCCTGGCCGCCCGCACGGACCACGCCGGGGGAGTTCGCCCTCCTGCCCGTTCGGCTGGATCGCGACCTCCCCGTCATCAGCCGCTGGATGAACGACCCCGCCGTGGCCGCCTTCTGGGAGCTCGCCGGACCCGACTCCGTCACCGCCGACCACATCCGGCCCCAGCTCGAAGGGGACGGGCGCAGCATCCCCTGTCTCGGCGTACTCGACGGCATCCCGATGAGCTACTGGGAGATCTACCGCGCCGACCTCGACCCCCTGGCCCGCCACTACCCCGCCCGCCCCCACGACACCGGCGTCCACCTCCTCCTGGGGGGCGTGAAGAACCGCGGCCGGGGCGTGGGCACCACTCTGCTCCGCGCCGTCGCCGACCTCGTCCTGGACAACCTTCCGCAGTGCGGACGGGTCGTCGCCGAGCCGGACCTGCGCAACACCCCGTCCGTATCCGCGTTCCTCAGCGCCGGTTTCCGCTTCTCCGCCGAAGTGGACCTCCCCGACAAACGCGCCGCGCTGATGATCCGCGACCGAACGTACCGAGCCCAGCTGTGACTTGCTCTCCGCACCGCCCCAACCGCTCGAACCTCATAGGTTCCCTCCGGAGGAGTCCCCGTGCCGATATCTCCCACGAGCCGTGACGCAGCCGAGTCCCCGCAGCTGTTCAGCCCTCCGGAGCTGAACCGGCAGATCTGGGACCGGGCCGCAGCGAGGCTTCTCGCCAAGATGCTCGGTGAGTTCGCCTACGAGAAGATCATCGAGCCGGTTCCGGTGCCCGGGACCGGCGGGCGCCACCGGCTGACCCTCGACGACGGGGGAGTGCTCGCCTTCACCGCCCGCCGCGGCGTCTACGGCAGCTGGCGCGTCGACCCCGGGTCGATCGAGATCACCGCGCAGCCCCAGGCCGACGGCTCGTCCGCCGCTTCGGCCGACGTACAGTCCAACGGCTCGCCCGCCACCCGGGCCGACGTACAGTCCAACGGCTCGGCCGACGCACCGGCCAACGGTTCGCCCGCCGCCTCCCGCCCGTTCCGTGACCCGCTGACCTTCCTCACCCGGGCCCGCGATCTCCTCGGGCTCGACGGCACGACGCTCGGTCACCTCATCCGCGAGCTGACCCTGACGCTCTCCGCCGACGCCCGGCTCGACCACACCGCGCTCACCGCGGACCGGCTCGCCGCCCAGGACTACGCCGAGCTGGAAGGCCACCAGACCGGCCACCCCTGGCTGGTGGCGAGCAAGGGCAGGCTCGGCTTCTCCGCCGCCGACGCCGCCCGCTTCACCCCCGAGACCCGCAGCCCGCTCCGGCTGCCGTGGATCGCGGTCAGCACCCGCATCGCGCAGTTCCGGGGCGTCGGCCGCGTCTCCACCCCCGACCAGCTGTACGCCGGAGAGCTCGACCCGGACGTCCGGGACGCCTTCGCCGACGAGCTGCGGGCCCGGGGGCACGACCCGGAGGACTACTTCTACCTCCCCGTCCACCCCTGGCAGTGGGACGAGTGGATCGTGCCGCTCTTCGCCCCGGCCATCGCCGACGGCGACATCGTGGCCCTGCACACCGACGGCGACGCCCGCCTCCCGCAGCAGTCCATCCGCACGTTCGCCAACGTGGACCGGCCCGAGCGGCACACGGTGAAGCTCCCGCTCTCCATCCTCAACACCCTGGTCTGGCGCGGCCTGCCGACCGAGCGGACCCTCGCCGCCCCCGCCGTCACCTCCTGGGTCCAGGGGCTGTGCGAGGGCGACCCCTTCCTGCGCGACACCTGCCGGGTCATCCTGCTCGGCGAGGTCGCCTCCGTCGCCGTCGAACACCCGCTGTACGACCATCTCCCCGAAGCGCCCTACCAGTACAAGGAACTGCTCGGCGCGATCTGGCGGGAGCCCCTGCCGCCCCGCCTCGCCCCGGGCGAACGCGCCCGCACGCTCGCCTCCCTCCTTCATACGGACCCGACGGGCCGCGCGTTCACCGCGGAGCTGGTCGAGCGCTCCGGCCTCGCCCCGGAGACCTGGCTGAAGCGGCTCTTCGCCGCTCTGCTGCCGCCCCTGCTGCACTTCCTCTACCGCTACGGCACCGTGTTCTCCCCGCACGGCGAGAACGCCATCGTCGTGTTCGACGAGAACGACGTGCCCGTACGGCTCGCCATCAAGGACTTCGTCGACGACGTCAACGTCAGCGCCCGCCCGCTGCCGGAACACGACACCATGCCCGACGAGGTGCGCGCCGTCCTCCTCACCGAGGAACCGTCCTTCCTCACCCAGTTCATCCACTCCGGCCTCTTCGTCGGCGTCTTCCGCTATCTGTCCCCGCTCTGCGAGGAGCAGCTCGGGGTCTCCGAGGACACCTTCTGGTCACTCGTCCGGGCGGAGATCGTGCGCCACCACGCCCGCTTCCCGGAGCTGAAGGAGCGGTTCGAGCTGTTCGACATGCTCACCCCAGAGATCGAACGCCTCTGCCTCAACCGCAACCGCCTGCATGTCGACGGCTACCGGGACCGGGCGAGCCGCCCACACGCGGCGATCCACGGCACGGTTCCCAACCCGCTGCACCCCTCCGTCCGCGTCCGGGAGTGACCGTCGTTGTCAGTGGTGCGCCGTAGGCTGGTCGGGCTATGACGAAGCCATCCCTCCCCGAGCTCCTGCACGCCGCCGTCACCGCCGTCGGCGGTACGGAACGGCCCGGCCAGGTCACCATGGCCGAGGCCGTCGCCGAGGCGGTCGACGACCAATCCCACCTCCTCGTCCAGGCCGGCACCGGTACGGGCAAGTCGCTCGGCTATCTGGTGCCGGCCCTGGCGCACGGGGAGCGGGTCGTCGTGGCCACGGCCACCCTCGCCCTCCAGCGCCAGCTCGTGGAGCGGGACCTTCCGCGTACGGTCGAGTCCCTGCATCCGCTGCTGCGCCGGCGCCCGCAGTTCGCCATGCTCAAGGGCCGGTCGAACTACCTCTGCCTGCACCGGCTCCACGAGGGGGTGCCGCAGGACGAGGAGGAGGGGCTCTTCGACCAGTTCGAGGCGGCGGCCCCGTCGAGCAAGCTGGGGCAGGACCTGCTGCGGCTGCGGGACTGGTCGGACGAGACGGAGACGGGCGACCGGGACGACCTCACACCCGGTGTCTCGGACCGGGCCTGGGGCCAGGTCTCGGTCTCCTCGCGGGAGTGCCTCGGCGCGACGAAGTGCGCGTACGGCGCGGAGTGCTTCGCCGAGGCGGCTCGCGAGCGGGCCAAGCTCGCGGATGTCGTCGTCACCAACCACGCGCTGCTCGCGATCGACGCCATCGAGGGCGCGCCGGTGCTGCCGTCCCACGAGGTGCTGATCGTCGACGAGGCCCATGAGCTGGTCTCCCGGGTCACCGGCGTCGCCACCGGCGAGCTGACCCCCGCCCAGGTCAACCGCGCGGTCCGGCGGGCGGCGAAACTTGTCAACGAGAAGGCGGCCGACGCCCTCCAGACCGCGGCCGAGGGGTTCGAGCGGGTCATGGAGCTGGCGTTGCCCGGACGGCTCGAAGAAGTGCCCGAGGACCTGGGGTACGCGCTGATGGCGCTGCGGGACGCGGCGCGCACGGTGATCTCCGCGATCGGCGCCACCCGCGACAAGTCGGTCGAGGACGAGAACGCCGTCCGCAAGCAGGCCCTGGCCTCGGTCGAGTCGATCCACGGAGTCGCCGAGCGCATCACCCAGGGCTCGGAGTACGACGTCGTCTGGTACGAGCAGCACGACCGGTTCGGAGCCTCCGTCCGGGTCGCCCCGCTCTCCGTGTCGGGGCTGCTGCGCGAGAAGCTGTTCGCCGAGCGGTCCGTGGTGCTGACTTCGGCCACCCTCAAGCTCGGCGGCGATTTCAACGGCGTGGGCGCGTCCCTCGGGCTGGCCCCCGAGGGCACGGCGGGCGAGGACGTCCCGCAGTGGAAGGGGCTGGACGTCGGCTCCCCGTTCGACTACCCGAAGCAGGGCATCCTCTATGTGGCCCGGCATCTGAACACTCCGGGGCGCGAGGGATCGCGTACGGACATGCTGGACGAGCTCGCCGAGCTGGTGGAGGCGGCCGGCGGCCGCACGCTGGGTCTCTTCTCCTCCATGCGGGGAGCCAAGGCGGCGGCCGAGGAGCTGCGGGGCCGCCTGGACAAGCCGATCCTGCTCCAGGGCGAGGAGACGCTCGGCGAGCTGATCAAGAACTTCGCGGCCGACCCGGAGACCTGCCTCTTCGGCACGCTGTCGCTCTGGCAGGGCGTGGACGTCCCGGGGCCGAGCTGTCAGCTGGTGGTCATGGACCGGATTCCGTTCCCCCGGCCCGACGATCCGCTGATGAGTGCCCGGCAGAAGGCGGTCGAGGAGGCCGGTGGCAACGGCTTCATGGCCGTGGCGGCGACACACGCCGCTCTGCTGATGGCCCAGGGCGCGGGCCGGCTGGTCCGAGCGACGGGCGACAAGGGCGTCGTCGCCGTGCTGGACCCGAGGCTCGCCAACGCGCGGTACGGAAGCTATCTGCGCGCCTCGCTGCCGGACTTCTGGTACACCACCGACCGTAACCAGGCGCGCCGCTCGCTGGCCGCCATCGACGCCAAGGCGAGGGCGGACGGCGCGTAGACCGCGGACGCGGCACAGCCGGAAGGGGGCCCGGGGCAAGGCAAAGCCCCGGGCCCGACGTCATGATCGACGTGCTGGGGAGTCCCGGGGCCGACAAGCCCTCGCCGACGCGCCGCCGTCTCCTCAGACGCGGCGCAGCACCGCCACCACCTTGCCCAGGATGGTCGCTTCGTCGCCGGGGATCGGCTGGTACGCGGCGTTGTGAGGCAGCAGCCATACGTGACCGTCCTCCCGGCGGAAGCGCTTGACCGTCGCCTCGCCGTCGAGCATGGCGGCGACGATGTCCCCGTTCTCCGCGACGGGCTGGCGGCGGACGGTGACCCAGTCGCCGTCACAGATCGCGGCCTCGATCATCGAGTCACCGACGACCTTCAGGACGAAGAGCTCACCGTCACCGACGAGCTGGCGGGGGAGCGGGAAGACGTCCTCGACGGACTCCTCGGCGAGGATCGGACCACCGGCGGCGATCCGGCCCACCAGCGGCACATAGGACGCGGCGGGCTTGCCCGTCGTGTCGGTCGGCTGGGTGCTGGGCTGGTCCGATCCGCGTACCTCGTACGCGCGGGGGCGGTGCGGGTCGCGGCGGAGGAAGCCCTTGCGCTCCAGGGCCATCAGCTGGTGGGCGACGGACGAGGTGCTCGAGAGGCCCACCGCCTGACCGATCTCCCGCATGGAGGGCGGGTATCCCCGCCGCTGCACGGAGTCGCGGATGACCTCGATGACCCGCCGCTGCCGGTCCGTGAGCCCCGAGCTGTCCGCCCGGATGCCGGGAGGCCTGCCGGGCATGGAACGTCCGGGGCGTGCGGGCTCGGGCCCGTCCGTGTTCGTGACTGAGTCATTCATGGCATGCACCGGCTCAAGTCGGCTCTGGGAGCGGTGGTCCCGGGCGGTGATGGTGGCGCTGTCTGCGGTGGTGGTCACGTCGGCCCCTCTCGAATGTTCTCCCTAGCTGGACAACGGTAGTAGCTTTCGAAAGGTTGCGCCAAACACACGTTCGAGTGAAAAACGAATAAAGGGGTGCCGCGGTGCTGCCGACGGGTGTATGGGTGCCGCGGTGAAGGTCGTTCGGTCTCCGCAGCGGCCCAGTCGCGGGTCCCGGTCCAAGTCTGTCATCCGGACCTGTGTGCGGAGTCTTTCATCCGGGCCCTGGTGCCGAAGCCCCGGCGGCTCGACGGCCCCGCGTTTCCCGTACCCTCTTCTCTGGCCCACGCTCCGCGGGCGGCCTCGCGGCGACACCCCGGCGAGGCCCGGCGCGCGACACGCGATGGGGTCGAAAACGCGACCCAACCCTAGATCTAGTGGTTGGATTGCCTCAGTCGCCCAGAAGTTGTGGTCCCGGTTCAATCGCGCCGTGGTCATCGCCTATGCTGGGGACTGCTTCCAGGGGCCCGGACAAGGCCCTGAAGAGGCTATTCAGTCGTGCGTGTGAAGGAGGGTTGGGAGCCATGCACTGCCCCTTCTGCCGGCACCCCGACAGCAGAGTCGTCGACAGTCGCACCACCGACGACGGGACGTCGATCCGTCGCCGCCGCCAGTGCCCCGACTGCTCCCGCCGCTTCACCACGGTGGAGACCTGCTCGCTGATGGTGGTCAAGCGCAGCGGCGTGACCGAACCCTTCAGCCGCACCAAGGTCATCTCCGGCGTCCGCAAGGCATGCCAGGGACGGCCCGTCACGGAGGACGCCCTCGCCAAACTCGGCCAGCGGGTCGAGGAGGCGGTGCGCGCCACCGGCAGCGCCGAACTGACCACCCACGACGTGGGGCTGGCCATCCTCGGCCCCCTGCAGGAACTCGACCTCGTCGCGTACCTGCGCTTCGCGTCCGTGTACCGGGCGTTCGATTCCCTGGAAGACTTCGAGGCCGCCATCGTGGAACTGCGTGCGCAGCGGCCCTCCGCGGAGGACTGCGGGAACGGCGAGACCCTTGAGGTCCCCGCGCCCGCCATTGCCGCCGACTGAGCGGTACGCGCCCGTCACGGTCCGGGGTCACCTCCGTCGACCGATGGCCGGGCGAATCAAGACCTGTTCCCGAGGCCGAGTGCGGCCCACGGGGCAACGGACACACACTGTGCCTGGGAAGATCTGGGTACTTCAGGGCGTTTTCGCCCACATATGGGAGGCGGCATGACAGAGACGGCGAGCGGCCCGGCACGAGGTTCCCGCACCAAGGGCGCCAAGGCGAGCAAGGGTCTGCGTATCGAGCGCATCCACACCAACCCCGGCGTGCATCCGTACGACGAGGTGGAGTGGGAGCGCCGTGACGTCGTCATGACCAACTGGCGCGACGGCTCGGTCAACTTCGAGCAGCGTGGCGTCGAGTTCCCCGACTTCTGGTCGGTGAACGCGGTCAACATCGTCACCAGCAAGTACTTCCGCGGCGCCGTCGGCACGCCGCAGCGCGAGACCGGCCTCAAGCAGCTGATCGACCGGATCGTGAAGACGTACCGGAAGGCCGGCGAGGACAACAACTACTTCGCCTCTCCCGCGGACGCCGAGATCTTCGAGCACGAGCTGGCCTACGCCCTCCTGCACCAGGTCTTCAGCTTCAACTCGCCGGTCTGGTTCAACGTCGGCACGCCCCAGCCGCAGCAGGTCTCCGCCTGCTTCATCCTGGCCGTCGACGACTCCATGGAGTCGATCCTCGACTGGTACAAGGAAGAGGGCATGATCTTCAAGGGCGGCTCCGGCGCCGGCCTGAACCTCTCCCGTATCCGCTCCTCCAAGGAGCTCCTCTCCTCCGGCGGCAACGCCTCTGGACCGGTCTCGTTCATGCGCGGCGCCGACGCCTCCGCCGGAACGATCAAGTCCGGCGGCGCCACCCGCCGTGCGGCCAAGATGGTCATTCTCGACGTCGACCACCCCGACATCGAGAACTTCATCGAGACCAAGGTCAAGGAGGAGGAGAAGATCCGCGCGCTGCGTGACGCGGGCTTCGACATGGACCTGGGCGGCGACGACATCACGTCCGTCCAGTACCAGAACGCCAACAACTCCGTCCGCGTGAACGACGAGTTCATGAAGGCCGTCGAGTCGGGCGGCAAGTTCGGGCTGCGCGCCCGGATGACCGGTGACGTCATCGAAGAGGTCGAGGCCAAGTCCCTCTTCCGCAAGATGGCCGAGGCCGCCTGGGCCTGCGCCGACCCGGGCATCCAGTACGACGACACCATCAACGCCTGGCACACCTGCCCGGAGTCCGGCCGGATCAACGGCTCGAACCCGTGCAGCGAGTACATGCACCTGGACAACACCTCGTGCAACCTCGCCTCGCTGAACCTGATGAAGTTCCTCAAGGACGACGGCCTGGGCAACCAGTCCTTCGAGTCCGAGCGCTTCGCCAAGGTCGTCGAGCTGGTCATCACCGCGATGGACATCTCGATCTGCTTCGCCGACTTCCCCACGCAGAAGATCGGCGAGAACACCCGCGCCTTCCGCCAGCTGGGCATCGGTTACGCCAACCTCGGCGCCCTCCTGATGGCGACCGGCCACGCGTACGACAGCGACGGCGGCCGCGCGCTCGCCGGCGCCATCACCTCGCTGATGACCGGCACCTCGTACAAGCGCTCCGCCGAACTGGCCGCGGTCGTCGGCCCGTACGACGGCTACGCCCGCAACGCCGAGCCGCACCAGCGCGTCATGAAGCAGCACGCCGACGCCAACGCCAAGGCCGTCCACATCGACGACCTCGACTCCCCGGTCTGGGCCGCCGCCACGGAGGCCTGGCAGGACGTGATCCGGCTCGGCGCGAAGAACGGCTTCCGCAACGCGCAGGCCTCGGTCATCGCGCCCACCGGCACCATCGGTCTCGCGATGTCCTGCGACACCACCGGCCTGGAGCCCGACCTCGCCCTGGTCAAGTTCAAGAAGCTGGTCGGCGGCGGCTCCATGCAGATCGTCAACGGCACGGTGCCGCAGGCGCTGCGCCGCCTCGGCTACCAGCCCGAGCAGATCGAGGCGATCGTCGCCCACATCGCCGAGCACGGCAACGTGGTCGACGCCCCCGGCCTCAAGACCGAGCACTACGAGGTCTTCGACTGCGCGATGGGCGAGCGCTCCATCTCCGCGATGGGCCACGTCCGGATGATGGCGGCCATCCAGCCGTGGATCTCCGGCGCGCTCTCCAAGACGGTGAACCTCCCCGAGAGCGCCACCGTCGAAGACGTCGAAGAGGTCTACTTCGAGGCGTGGAAGATGGGCGTCAAGGCGCTCGCCATCTACCGCGACAACTGCAAGGTCGGCCAGCCCCTCTCCGCCAAGACCAAGGAGAAGGAGAAGGAGGAGGTCGCGGCCAAGGCCGAGGAGACCATCCGCGAGGCGGTCGAGAAGGTCGTCGAGTACCGCCCGGTCCGCAAGCGTCTCCCCAAGGGCCGCCCCGGCATCACCACCTCCTTCACGGTGGGCGGCGCCGAGGGCTACATGACCGCCAACTCCTACCCGGACGACGGTCTCGGCGAGGTCTTCCTGAAGATGTCCAAGCAGGGCTCGACCCTCGCGGGCATGATGGACGCCTTCTCCATCGCCGTCTCGGTCGGTCTGCAGTACGGCGTCCCGCTGGAGACGTACGTCTCGAAGTTCACCAACATGCGCTTCGAGCCGGCCGGCATGACGGACGACCCGGACGTGCGGATGGCGCAGTCGATCGTCGACTACATCTTCCGCCGCCTGGCGCTGGACTTCCTGCCCTTCGAGACCCGCTCGGCCCTCGGCATCCACTCCGCCGAGGAGCGTCAGCGCCACCTGGACACCGGCAGCTACGAGCCGTCGTTCGAGGCGGACGGCCTGGACGCGGACAGCCTGGCCCAGTCGGCCCCGGTCCACGCCGAGCCCCTGAAGGCGGTCCCGGCTCCCGCGGAGCCCGCGGCGAAGGCGGCCCCGAAGACGGCGCACACCTCGGCCGAACTGGTCGAGATGCAGCTCGGCATCAGCGCCGACGCCCCGCTCTGCTTCTCCTGCGGTACGAAGATGCAGCGCGCCGGCTCCTGCTACATCTGCGAGGGCTGCGGCTCGACGAGCGGCTGCAGCTGACCGGACGCGGAAGCGTGTGCGGAACCGCATAAGGCGTAACTGACCCGCGGTTCACGAAGGGGACCGGCCACCGGCCGGTCCCCTTCGGCATGCCACCCCGGGTTGTCCGGAACTGACCGTTGTCAGCCTTCGGCGGCCCGGCTTCCCATCGCCGCGGCGAACGTGTCGGGGTCGCCGTCGTAACCGCGTACGGCCCGCCGGAAGCCCCAGGGGCCCGAGCCGTCCCGGGTGAACTCTCCGACGACCGCCGCGGTCGCCCAGGCCACGTCGGAGAAGTCGTTCTCCGCCAGCTTCGTGTAGCCCTCGGCGATCTCCATCGCCGTGCTCCCTATGGCGCCGAAGGTCTTGTGACCGTCGCGCTGCTGGATGGCGACCCCGACCACCACCCGCCCGTACCGCTCGGCCAGCCGGTTCAGCTCGATGGTCATGACCTCGTCGAAGCCGAAACCCTGGCCGGTCCGGCTGTCCCGGTTCAGCGTGATGGTGCCGTCGGGGGAGCGGCTGTCGAAGTGGACCAGGTAGGCGGGGGTGCCGTACGGATCGTCGGCCGCGTACGTCGCCGCGATGATGTCGAGGTCGTTGGCCGCAGCCCCGTGCGGGCTGGGGTCCCATTTGACCCGCACCTCGACCTTCTCGATGTCCTTGTTCGGAGTGCTCAAGAAACTCCCCTCCCGGCCGACGGCCCACAGACCGTCCTCATCACCCGATACACGACTGACCCGATCATGTACGGAACCGGCCGCCGAACCAACTGCCCCGGAACCGGACGGCGGATTCGGGCCATCCGACGGCCGTGCCCGCGTTCTCAGTGGGGGATCCTGCGCGGCGGGCGCTGCCGGACCCCCTCGCGGAACACCTCGATCGCACTGCTGACCTGGCGCATCAGGTGCGTGTTCTCGATCCGGTCCAGATAGAGGCACCGGCCGGCCAGCCCGTCGAGTTCGAAGGCGAAGTAGAGGGCCATCAGCGGGTTGACGAAAAGCTCGCTCCCTTTGGTGCGCGAGGTGAACTGCACGTCCCCGAACTCCCCCCGTACGGCCGCCGCTATGGAACCGTTGACGATGCTGGGGTGTTCCGGTGTCTGTTCCTGGGCATGCGCGACCGCGTCGAGGAACAGGGCGCCCTCCCGGCTCGTACGGGGCACGGAGAACGCCCCCAGATACGCGCCCGCGCGCTCCAGTGCCGCGATGTTCTCCAGGACCAGGCCATGGCTGACCCCGTGGTAGGCGTCGACCCCGAACCCGATGGACACGACGAGACGTTCGGGCCCCTCGATCCCGGCGAGCGCGGCGACGCTGGTGAGATCCTCCTCCGGGGTGCCGAGTCCCGACTCGTCCCCGCGCATCAGGATGTCCGTGCCCCCGTCCACGAGGACGACCGCTTCGATGTCGTACCGCTCGATCAGCGCCCGGTAGGCGGCGCGCAGCGGCTGGACCCCGACGCGGGCCAGCGCGTGCACCGTGCCCGGGTAGCCGTGCCGGGTGAGCCAGCGGGCGAGGGCACGCTCGGGGAAGTACGGCTGGTGCGGGGAGGTGTCCGGGGTGATCACCGCCAGGTCGGGGGCCGCCCAGGACTCCAGTGGCAGGCCCTCGACCGCGCTGAAGGTGAGATTGGCGAGCTGGACTTCTTTGCCCTGGTGCATCAGCGAGAGCGCCAACGGTAGCCCGGCATAGATGTCGAAGCCCCCTCCCGCACCCGCGACGAGGATGCGCCGGGCGGAGGCGAGCCGGTCGAACAGGGGATGAGCGTGCAGCGTCGTCATGGTGATCATTGTGGGAGCGGAACGACCGGTTCGGGTGCACTCCCCGGGACCGTGACGCGTGCCACGTTCCGCGCCGTACGATGGCGCGGTGCTGGTGAAGTGGATTCGCTGTTCCGTGGTGGACCGTCATGGTTTCGAGCGGGGGCAGCGGAAGTGGGCGGGGCTGGTCGGTGAGCCGGGATTCCGGGGACAGAGCGGCGGGTGGAGCCGAACGCGCCCCGAAGTCGCCCACGTCTTCGCGTTCTGGGAGAACCGCGTCTTCTACGACTCCTTCATGGCCCGCGGGCACGACCGGCTGGCGGCCGGGCAGTCGGGCATGTTCCGTGACATACAGGTCACGCTCTTCGAGCGCCGCTTCGACGTGAAGACGGGTTTCGAGCCCCACTTCGCGGAGGCGGACGTCGTCAGGGTCGCGCACAGCCGGGTGCACGAGGACCGTGCCGAACACTTCATGCTGATGCAGCAGCAGGTCTGGAATCCCGCGATGGCCGGATCGCCCGGCATGCTGCGCGGCGTCTTCGGCGAGGCGCCGGGCAACGAGTTCCTCGCGCTGTCCCTGTGGAAGTCGAGCGCCGAGCGCGGCAAGTACCGCGCGGCCGGGGCCGACCGGCTGGCGGCCCGCGCGCAGACCGAGACGGACGTGATCGAGCTGACGGGCGACGTCGTGGAGCTGGAACCGTCCTGGACGGTGTGACCCGCGCGGTCCCTTGGACGGTGTGATCGCGCGGCACCCCCCCGCCGCCCCGACCGGTCGTGCGGGTCCGATCCGTTCTAGGCTCGGGACATGGCACGACCGCAGCGCATCGTCCTCGTCCGGCACGGCGAGTCCGAGGGCAACGCCGACGACACGGTTTACGAGCGCGAGCCCGACCACGCGCTCCGGCTCACCGCCACCGGTCTGCGGCAGGCCCGGGAGACCGGGGAGGAACTGCGCGAACAGTTCGGCGACGAGCGGGTGAGCGTCTACATCTCGCCCTATCGCCGCACCCACGAGACGTTCCGGGCCTTCGATCTCGATCCGGCACGCGTCCGGGTCCGCGAGGAGCCCCGGCTGCGCGAGCAGGACTGGGGCAATTGGCAGGACCGGGACGACGTACGGCTGCAGAAGGCCTACCGGGACGCCTACGGGCACTTCTTCTACCGCTTCGCCCAGGGCGAGTCCGGCGCGGACGTCTACGACCGGGTCGGGGCGTTCCTGGAGAGCCTGCACCGGAGCTTCGAGGAGACGGAGCACCCGGAGAACGTCCTGCTGGTCACCCACGGACTGACGATGCGGCTGTTCTGCATGCGCTGGTTCCACTGGTCGGTCGCGGAGTTCGAGTCGCTGTCCAATCCGGGCAATGGCGAGACGCGGACCCTGCTGCTGGGTGAGAACGGCCGCTACACCCTCGACCGGCCCTTTCAGCACTGGCGGACCCCTGAACCGTACGGCCGCACCGGTTAGAGTGGCTGTGCGATGACCGCTGATTCTGCTTCCGCGCGGCGCTTCGAACGCGCCCTGGCCAGCCTGCGTGGGCTGTCCGTGGGAGACGCCCTGGGCTCCCAGTTCTTCGTTCCGGCCAACTACCCCCTGCTGAAACAGCGGGCCCTGCCGCCCGGGCCCTGGCAGTGGACCGACGACACCGAGATGGCCTGCTCCGTCCTCGCCGTGCTCGCGGAGCACGGCCGTATCGACCAGGACGCGCTCGCCCGTTCCTTCGCCGAGCACCACGACTTCGACCGCGGCTACGGCCCCGCCGTCAACCGGCTTCTCCGGCTCGTACGGGAGGGCGGCGACTGGCGGGAGCTGTCCGCGGCGCTGTTCAAGGGCCAGGGCTCCTGGGGCAACGGTTCGGCGATGCGCATCGCCCCGCTCGGCGCCTGGTACGCGGACGATCCGGAGCAGGCGACCCACCAGGCCGAGATCTCGTCGTACCCCACCCACCAGCACCGCGAGGCCGTCGTCGGGGCGATGGCCGTGGCCGCCGCCGCGTCGCTCGCCGCCGCTCCCGGCGGGCCGCCGAGCCCCGAGGACCTCCTCGACGGCGTCATCGCGCTCGTGCCCCGCAGCGCCGTCGGCGCGGGGTTGCGCCGGGCCCGCGACATGCTGGACTACCGGGACGCGGGGACGGTCGCCGCGGTCCTCGGCAACGGCCGCCGGACCAGCGCCCACGACACCGTGCCGTTCGCGCTCTGGTCGGCCGCCAGGAGCCTCGGGAACTACGAGGAGGCCTTCTGGGTGACGGCCCAGGCGGGCGGCGACGTCGACACGACGTGTGCCATCGTCGGCGGTGTCGTCGCGTCCGGCGAGACGGGAGCGCCGCCCTCCGGCTGGCTGGCACAGACCGAGGAGCCACCGGCGTGGCTGACCCCGTCCCCGCGCTGACCCATCCGCTCTTCTGCTGAGGACTCCTCTGTCACGGTCCTGCCACAGGATCACTCTGCGTATCTGCGAACGCGAGTTCGGGACTACTCTTTCGGCCACGCCGCCCCTGGTCGATCTTGAGGGCGCGCGCCGAATGAGACACCGGGCCGGGGGTACGGCTGTGGGCCGCGCCCGGAACCGGTGGGGGAGGGGTCCCATGTCAGACCAGCCGTCCGAGGCGCCCAGACCGCCGGAGCGGTCACCGGAAGCCGACACACAACCGGAGCCGCAAGCACCGGCGCCAACCGAGACCACCGAGACGGCCAAGGCCGCCGCGACCGCCGAAACCGCCGCGACCGCCGAAACCGCCAGGACCGCCGAAACCGCCGAGGCCGCCCGAACCACCGCGCCCGCCAGAGCCACCGCGACCGCCGGCACACCGGCAGGCACCCGTACACCGGCAGGAGGGCCCGCCAATCCCTGGCAGCACGGGGCGGGGGCACCCGGAGCCAAGAACAGCACGGGCGAAGGCGTGACAGCCCGGCTCCGGCCACCCCCTCCGCCTCTGATCCGACCCGCCGTGCTCTGGTCGGTCCTGGCCACCAGTGTCCTGAGCGCACTCTTCCTGGGCGACGGACTCGGGGTGAACCTGCTGATCGTGGCGGTGCCCGCCGCGCTGGCGGCGTTCTTCGCCGCACGGTCGGCGGGCCGCCGGCTGCGGCCCTGGACCGTGACCTGGGCGGTCGGCGGCCTCGCGCTGCTCGCCGTCCCCGCGCTCCGCGACGCGGGCTGGCCCACCTTCCTCGCTGTGGTCTCCGCCTTCGCGCTCGGCTCGCTGGCGCTGCACGGCAGCCGGAGCTGGCTGGGTGTACTGATCGGCTCGCTCGGCCTGTTCGACGCGATCGTCCCGGGCATCATCTGGGGTGTACGGGGGATACGCGCCCGCGCCGACGGCTCCCGGGCGCGCTGGGGCGCGGCCCTGCGCACCACGGCGGTGGCCGTCGTGCTGCTGGTGGTCTTCGGAACGCTTTTCGCGAGCGCGGACGCCGCGTTCGCCGATCTGCTGGGCGGCCTCATGCCCGACGCCTCGTTCGCCGAGGGGCCCTGGCGGATCTTCCTGTTCGCGCTGGGTCTGGCCGGCGCGCTCGCCGCCGCGTACACCGCGGCCGCCCCGGTGCGCTGGGACGGGATCACCGTATCGCCCGGAAAACCGCGGGGACGGATCGAGTGGGCCCTTCCGCTGATCGTGCTCAACCTGCTCTTCGCCGCGTTCATCGCCCTCCAGCTCGTCGTCCTCCTCGGCGGCTACGAGAAGGTGCGGGCGGAGACCGGGCTCGACCACGCCGAGTACGCCCGACAGGGCTTCTGGCAGCTCCTGTGGGCCACCCTGCTCACCCTCCTCGTCATCGCCCTGGCCCTGCGCTGGGCCCCGCGCGGCGGCAGCCGGGACCGGACGCTGGTGCGCGCCGTCCTCGGCACCCTCTGCGTGCTCACCCTCGTCGTCGTCGCCTCCGCGCTGCGCCGCATGGACCTGTACGTCGACGAGTACGGCCTGACCCGGCTGCGGATATCCGTGGCCGCGATGGAGCTCTGGCTCGGGGTGGTGCTGGTGCTGATCCTGGCGGCCGGGGTCTTCGGGGCCCGGTTCCTGCCACGGGCCATCGCGGTGAGCGCGGCGGCCGGGGTCCTGGCCTTCGGGCTGCTCTCGCCGGACGGACTGATCGCCGAGCAGAACGTCCAGCGCTTCGAGGCCCGCGAGTCGGCCGGTATCGACATCGACTACGTCAAGGACCTCTCCGCCGACGCCGTACCGGCCCTGGACCGGCTGCCCGAACCGGAACGCTCCTGCGCGCTGCGGATCGTCCAGCGCGAGGTTCTCCACGGCGACACCCCCTGGTACGCGACCAGCTGGGGTGAGGCGCGGGCGAAGGAGATCCTGGAGAAGCGCCCCGTGCAGGGCGACGGCCGTGACTGCTACCGCCTGGGCACGGACGGGGTCCGCGACGGTTACGAGCCGGACGACGACGGCTACGACCCGTACTGAGCAACGGCCTTGGGAGCGGCGGCGCCGCTCCGGCCGGACGCGCCCTCTGAGCCCGCGGGCCCTTCGGGTCCCATGGGTTCAGAGGGCCCGAGGGTTCCCTGAACCTGCTCCTGAACCCGCCCTCGATGGCCGATTCGCAGTACGCACGGCGCCCCGGGGTGTTGCTGCCGTGGCTCTCGGCGTACGCTGGCTGGCGCCATGCCGTACGAACCACCCACGCACACCGTCGAGCGCTCGATCCGCGCTACCACCGGTGCCAGGACCGTCGCCGGTGTCGATGAGGTCGGACGCGGCGCTTGGGCCGGACCCGTCACCGTGTGCGCGGCGATCACCGGTCTGCGTCGGCCGCCCGAAGGTCTCACCGATTCCAAGCTGTTGACCCCGCGGCGGCGCGCCGAACTCGACCCCGTGCTGCGGAGCTGGGTCACCGCCTACGCGCTGGGCGACGCCTCGCCGCAGGAGATCGACGACCTCGGGATGACCGCCGCTCTCCGGCTCGCCGCCGTGCGCGCCCTGGAAGGGCTGCCCGTCCGCCCCGACGCGGTGATACTCGACGGCAAGCACGACTACCTGGGCGTTCCCTGGAAGGTCCGCACTGTGATCAAGGGCGATCAGTCCTGCATCGCGGTCGCGGCGGCCTCGGTGATCGCCAAGGTGCACCGTGACCGGATGATGGCCGAGCTCGGTGCCGCGTCCGAGGACTGCGGCGACTTCGCCTTCGACGCCAATGCGGGATATCCCTCGCCCGTGCACCGGGCCGCGCTGGAGGAGCGGGGGCCCACGGCCCACCACCGCCTTTCCTGGTCGTACCTGGACGCGCTGCCCCGGTGGCAGCACCTGAAGAAGGTCCGTATTTCCGCCGAGGCGGCCGCACTCGAAAGCGGGGGCCAGCTCGGCTTCGAATTCTGATCGCGCACACGCGCCCTTTTTCCCGGCGCCGACGACCTCGGCGTCCGACACCCAGACCACCGTCATGCCTCTGATCTCCGAGGAGCCTCAGATTCCCGAGAGCGCCCAGGGTCCCCGCGTCACTCCGGCCGCCGGCCGCACCACGCCGACCCCTCGTCCCGTACCCGGCCCGCGTTCAGCGGCCACCCCGCGTCCCGGCCGTCCGGGCCCCGGCCCCGCGCGTCCCGCGCCCCCGGCGCAGCGCGCCCACCCCGCCCCCGCTGCTCCGGCCCCCGCCCGTCCGAAGCCGGCGGATAACCCCTCCGCACCGCAGATCCAGCTGATCCCGGCCCCGGTGGCCGGTGCGCTCGACGCTGCTGAGGAAGCCGTCGACCTGCTGCTGGAGTCCGGTCGCGCACCGGGCGACATCCTGGTGCTCACCACCGGCGAACAGCACCCGTGGGCCGCCCACGAGCTGTCCTTCGGCGAAGCCGCGTACTGGGCCCAGCACGACGCCGGCGACGACGTCTTCTTCGCCGATGTCTCGGCGGCCGACCGGGCGGGGGCCCGGCCCGTGGTCGTCGTCGCGGTCAACGGCGACGCCGACCCGACCGTGGCGCGCACCCTGCCCGTCGCCCGTGACCGCGCGGGCGCGCTGTTGATCGTCTGCGGAGACCCGCAGACGATCAACTCCGCACTCGGCGCCGGGGTCTGAAACACACCCCGTCGGTGCCCCGCCCGCCCGTGTGCGGTCGGACCGGGGCACCGGTGAGGGCTGTCAGCGTGCCGCTGTGCGACGCAGTGCCTCCACGGCTCCGCCGCCCGACCGGGTCGGAGCGCTCCGGTGGTCGCTGACGGCGACGGTGTCGGCCAGGAGCGAGGGCTCCGACAGCGAACTGGGCCGCCGCCCGCCCCGTCCCTCGCCGAGCACCTGCCAGCCCCCGCGGGTCAGCGTGATGTACGCGCCGCAGCGCAGGCCGTGCAGGGTGCAGGCGTCACGGAGGCCCCACATCCAGGCGCCGTCCTCCTCGGTCCACCGTTCGTCGCCGTCACGGCAGTAGAGAAGTACCGCCGTACGGACCGGAGTACGGCGGCGCAGATCGTGCGGGACGACCCGCCGCAACTGCGCCAGCAGGGCGTTGCGGAACTCCCAGCCGTCCGCGGCCACCGCCGGCCGGCGGGCGAACGAGGCGCTGGCGGTGAGCCGTTCCTCATGGTCCAGGACCGCGACCACCGCGGTGGCCGGAGTCGGGTGGTGCCGCGAGTGCAGCCCGCTCACGACCTCCCGGGGACTGCGCAGCAGGGGGATGCCCGCCGACGCCCACTCCGCCGGCTCCAGCATCCGGGCAAGGCGGTTGACGGAGTCGGCGGAAACCGAGGACGCCGATGTCGACGTGGCTGAGGACGGGGCGAATCCGAAGGTCACGGTCCTCCCTTCGCTACGCGCCCACGGTGCGGGCAGGGTCGAGTGAGGGCGCGCCGCGGCACAGCCCTTCCGGGCCCGACGAGAACTGTGCGGGGGCGCTTCCCATCCTCCCTGGCCTACCGGCAGGCGGCAACGAGCAATTACCGAGGCTGACGGGAATCAGCCGGAATGACACTGATATCCCTGCCCAGACCTGCCCGGGATGACTCCCCTGTCACCCCTGAACCGCGAGGACCAGCGGAAACACCCCCGGAGCTCCGGCCCGCCGCAGCAGCCGCCCCGCCACCGCCAGGGTCCAGCCGGTGTCCGACAGATCGTCCACCAGCAGAACAGGGCCGTCCGCCGCAGCCAACGCCGCCGCCAGATCCGGCTCCACGACCAGCGTCTCGTGCAACGCCCGCACCCGCTGCGCGCTGTTGGTCTGGGACATCCGCACCTCCTCGGAGCCCGGCGCGTAGGACACCGTCCCGAGCAGGGGCATCCGGCCGATCTCGGAGATGCGCCGGCCGAGCGACTGGACCAGCTGCGGCCTGCGCCGTGAGGCGACGGTCACCACACCGACCGGCCGCGGAGCCGCGTCCGCCGATCCGGAGGCCCAACCGCCCGGCCCCTTCGCCCAGTCGGCGAGCACAGTGACCACGGCGTCCGTGACATCGTCCGGCACCGGAGCGTCCTGAGCCTGTGCCGCCAGCATGGGGCGCAGCCGGTTGCCCCAGCCGATGTCGGAGAGCCGGCCGAGTGCCCGGCCGGCGAAGGACAGTTCGCCCGCGGGGATACGTCCCTTGAGATCGACGCCCACCGCGGGCAGGCCGGTGGGCCACATCTTGCGGGGATCCACTTCGACACCGGGCCGGCCCAGTTCGTGGCGCGCCCCGTCCAGGGCGGCGGTGGAGACCTTGTCGTCGAAGCGGGCGCCCGCGCAGTTGTCACAGCGTCCGCAGGGCGCGGCCGCCTCGTCGTCCAGGCGCAGCCGCAGGAACTCCATCCGGCACGCCGTCGTCGAGGCGTAGTCGCGCATCGCCTGCTGCTCGGCCTCCCGCTGCCGGGCGACCCAGGCGTAGCGCTCGGCGTCGTAGACCCAAGGAGCGCCCGTGGAGATCCAGCCGCCCTTGACGCGCTTCACCGCACCGTCGACGTCCAGCACCTTGAGCATCGTCTCCAGCCGGGTCCGGCGCAGATCGACCAGAGGCTCCAGGGCGGGGAGCGAGACCGGCCGCTCCGCGTGGGCCAGCACATCCAGGGTGCGCCGCACCTGCTCCTCGGGAGGGAAGGCGACGGAGGCGAAGTACTGCCAGATCGCCTCGTCCTCCTTGCCGGGGAGCAGCAGCACCTCGGCGTGCTCCACACCGCGCCCCGCACGCCCGACCTGCTGGTAGTAGGCGATGGGGGAGGAGGGCGAGCCCAGGTGCACGACGAAGCCGAGGTCGGGCTTGTCGAATCCCATGCCCAGCGCGGAGGTGGCGACCAGGGCCTTGACCCGGTTCGCCAGCAGATCGTCCTCGGCCTGCTGCCGGTCGGCGTTCTCGGTCCGCCCGGTGTACGAGGCCACCGCGTGCCCGTTCTGGCGCAGATAGGCGGTGATCTCCTCCGCCGCCGCCACGGTCAGCGTGTAGATGATCCCGGAGCCGGGAAGCTCGCCGAGATGGTCGCCCAGCCAGGCCAGCCGGTGTGCGGCATGGGGGAGTTGCAGCACGCTCAGGCTCAGGCTCTCCCGGTCGAGCGGCCCCCGCAGAACCAGCGCGTCCGTGCCGGCGCCGGTGCCCAGTTGCTCCGCGACGTCCGCCGTCACCCGGGCGTTGGCCGTGGCGGTCGTGGCGAGCACCGGGACACCGGCCGGCAGATCGGCGAGCATCGTCCGCAACCGCCGGTAGTCGGGCCGGAAGTCGTGCCCCCAGTCGGAGATGCAGTGGGCCTCGTCGACCACCAGGAGCCCGGTCGCCGCCGCCAGCTTCGGCAGCACCTGGTCGCGGAAGTCGGGGTTGTTGAGCCGCTCGGGGCTCACCAGCAGGACGTCGACCTCGCCCGCCGCCACCTCGGCCTGGACGCTCTCCCACTCCTCGGTGTTGGACGAATTGATCGTGCGGGCGGTGATCCCTGCCCGGGCCGCCGCCGCGACCTGGTTGCGCATCAGCGCCAGCAGCGGTGAGACGATCACGGTCGGGCCGCTGCCCTGCGCGCGGAGCAGCGAGGTCGCCACGAAGTAGACGGCGGACTTGCCCCAGCCGGTGCGCTGCACCACCAGGGCTCTGCGCTTGTCGGCGACGAGCGCCTCGATGGCCACCCACTGGTCCTCGCGCAGCACGGCCGTACCGCTGTCGTCGCCCACCAGGCGGGCGAGGACGGAGTCGGCCGAGGCCCTGAGCGCTGCACGGTCTGCGTTGGTCATGCACCCATGCAACCCGATGACCACGACAAACCGCGAACGGCGGCGCGAGCCTGTGGATAACGTTATCCACAGGGGTCGCGCGATTCGGCGGCTCGCGGGACCGTCGAGCCATGAACAAGCACCACGAATCCACCGGCCCCGCCGGGGAGCAGCAGATCACCCTGCGCGGCCCCGCCGACCTCGCCGACGCCCTCCCGTATCTCATGGGCTTCTACCCCAACGACAGCGTCGTGATGGTGGCCCTCCACGGCGGCCAGGGCCGGTTCGGCGGCCGCCTCCGCCTCGGAATTCCGCAGGCGCCCGGTGAATGGGGGCCGGTCGCCGACCAGTTGGCCGAGTGCCTGGTCTCCGGGAGCGAGCGGCGCGAAGGACGGCCCGACGCGATCGTGATCTTCCTCTGCCAGGACTCGCCGGACGGTGCGAGCGGCCGGCTGACCATGGAGCGGCTCAGGCCCTTCGCGCAACGTCTGCGCACGGCGTGCGGAGCGCTCGACGTCCCCGTCCTCGAAGCGCGCTGCCTCTCCGACGGCCGCTACTGGTCCTACTGCTGCCCCGACGCACGGTGCTGCCCCGACCAGGGAAACCCCCTGGCCATGCCCGGTACGACGGTGATGGCCGCGGCCGCCACCTACGCGGGCGTCCACGTCCGGGGCACGCTGCGCGACATGGAGGAGCGGCTCCGGCCCTGGCAGGCCCCGGCAGCCGTGCGGGTGCAGGAGAAGGCCCTGGACACGGCCGGACCGGCGCTGCTGCCGAGGCTCCTCGACGAGCGGGCCAGGCGGGAGGTCACGGCTGAGACCCTCCGGCTGGCGCGCAGGCTCATGGACCGGATCGAGGACGCGCAGCCCGCGCCACCCGCGCTCGCGGACGCCGGGGACGACCAGCTGATCGGTTCCGACGAGGCCGCCGCCGTCATCCTCGGGCTCCAGGACCGCGAGACCCGGGACAAGGCGGCTGCCTGGATGGAGGGGCCGGAAGCGCAGTCCGCCCTGCGGTTGTGGCGGACGCTGGCACGGCGCTGCGTCGGACCGTACGGGGAGCATGCCGCCGCCCCGCTCACCCTGGCCGGCTGGGTCTCCTGGTCCACCGGCGACGAACCGGGCGCCCGGGTCGCCCTGTCGCTGGCGCTGCGCGCCGATCCGGACTACACGTTCGCGCAACTGCTGCACCGGGCCTGCAACGAAGGGCTCGATCCGGAGGCCCTGCGCCGGTGCCTGCGCGAGGCGGCCGACGCCGACGCTGATGCCGATGAGGAGCAAGCGGGCGCCCGCGCCGAAGCGACGGAGGTGATGGAGACGACCGCGGGGGCAGGCGCCGGCCGGGGTGCCACCCCTCTGCACGTCCGCAGGGTCCGCGCGCTGCCCGACGGCGGACGGCGGCGGGCGCGCGCTCCGAGGCCTCCGGGCGTGGAGCGGCGGAAGGCGTCACCCGGCTCGACCCGTCCCCGGGTCCCGGCGGCCGGGCGGCGGACGCGCGATGCCCGGCGGTACGGCCGACGCGGCAGCAGGGCGCGGCGGCATGACTGACCGTCCCCTCGACAACGCGCCCCGACCGCACCGGAGTGCCCAGTGCCCCGGCGAATCCGAAGCCGTGGCACCCGGACTGATCACGAGCATGCTGAAGGGAGTGTTTATCGTCAGGCAGACGACTATGATCGCGACATGCCGCCCTACGACCCGTCGACCTTCCCGCCCTTCGCAGTCACCGTCGACCTGGTCGTGCTCACAGTGCGCCGTCACGCGCTCTGCGCGCTGGTCGTCCGTCGCGGAGAGACCCCCTTCCAGGGCCGATGGGCACTGCCCGGTGGTTTCGTCAGGCTGGACGAGGACCTGGGCTCCGCGGCGGCGCGCGAACTCGTCGAGGAGACCGGCCTCTGCGCGCACGATCCGGCGAAACCGGCCGTGGGCAACGGAGCGCATCTGGAGCAGTTGGCCACCTACGGGGATCCGGCGCGCGACCCCCGGATGCGGGTGGTCAGCGTCGCCCATCTCGCCCTCGCACCCGACCTGCCCGCGCCCCGGGCCGGCGGCGACGCCAACAGTGCGCGCTGGGCGCCGGTCGAGGATCTGCTGCACCCGGGCACCGGGCGGGAGGGCGAACAGGCGGCGCCGCTGGCCTTCGACCACGCGCGGATCCTGGCCGACGGGGTGGAGCGGGCCCGCTCCAAGATCGAATACTCTTCGCTGGCCACGGCGTTCTGCCCGCCCGAGTTCACCGTCGGCGAGCTGCGCCGGGTGTACGAAGCGGTGTGGGGCGTGGTCCTCGATCCCCGTAACTTCCACCGCAAGGTCACCGGGACCCCGGGATTCCTGGTGCCGTCCGGCGGGACGACCACGCGTCAGGGCGGACGGCCCGCGCAGCTCTTCCGGGCCGGGGCGGCCACAGTGCTCAATCCGCCGATGCTGCGGCCCGAGGTCTGAGCCACCGGGCGTTCCCCCGTGCCGGGGCCGCGGAACGCCCGTCGGTCCAGCCCTGCACCAAAAGTCTAAAATGTCGCGTTATCTTGCTGCGGTACCCCCTTGCCGCCGAGCGGTCTCACCGTCCGCGAGAGACGCGAGAGAAGCGATGCTCCAGGCCATCGGACTCACCAGCACCCCCCGTCGCGACGGACCGCCCGTCGTGAACGATCTGACCTTCGAGGCCCCTCCCGGCCGGGTCACGGCCCTGCTGGGCGCGCCCGGCTCGGGCAGGACCACGGCCCTGCGGCTGATGCTCGAACTGGACGCCGGGCGGGGCGTCGCCTACTTCCGGGGGCGGCCGCTGCACCGCATCGCCCACCCGGCACGGGAAGTGGGCGTGCTGCTCGGCGATGTGCCCGGCCATCCCTCCCGGACCGTCCGGGGGCAGCTTCGAATGCTCTGCGCGGCCACGGGCGTACCCGCCACCCGGGCCGACGAGGTGCTGGAGGTCGTCGGTCTGGCCGGGCTCGGGGACCAGCGTCTGGGAACCCTGTCGGTGGGGATGGACCGCCGGCTCGGCCTCGCCTCCGCGCTGCTGGGAGACCCGCACACCCTGATCCTGGACGAGCCGGCGGAAGGGCTGTCCCCACGGGAGAACAGCTGGCTGTACGGGCTGCTGCGCGCGCACGCGGCCCAGGGCGGCACGGTCCTCCACACCACCGGCGACCCCAAGGAGGCGGCCCGCACCGCCGATCGCGTCGTCACCATCGGCGGTGGACGCCTCGTCGCCGACCAGGACGTCGCCGACTTCGCCCGCACCCGGCTCCGGGCCCGCGTCGTCGTCCGTACCCCGCACGCCGCCCGGCTGGCGGCCGTGGTCAGCCGGGAGGCCCGAGCGGCGCAGCGCTCCGTCGAGGTGGTCGAGGAGGCGGGCGGGCGGCTGACGGTGTACGGCAGCAACTGCGCGGAGATCGGTGACACCGCCTACCGGCACGGCGTCCCCGTGCACCGGCTCGCCGACGAGATCGGCGACACCGGGCCAGCCGAACCGGCGGCCGGGGGAGCGGAGCGGGGCGACGCGGCCGCCGCCCTCTCCGAACTGCCGCCCCCGATCCGCGTGCGGCCCGCGCGCGGCCCGCTGCGCCCGCTCCGGTACGAACTGCGGCGCTCCCTCGGCGTCCGGACGACGACCATGATCATGGCGGCCGTTCTGGTGGTGTCGGCCGCGATGTCCGTCCTGCTCGCCCGCACCGACGGCACCGCCCTTCCCCGTGTGCTCGCGGCCTGGCCGGCTCTGCTGCCGCTCCCTCCCGCCGTGCTCGGCGCGGGTCTGCTCGGGGCGCTGTCCTTCGGGGACGAGTTCCGCTATCCCGCGCTCGCCGCCGCTCGCGGCACCGTGCCCCGGCGGCTCGGGCTGCTGCTGGCCAAGCTCACCGTGACCGCGACCTTCGCCCTGCTGCTCGCCGCCCTCACCGTGGTGGGCGGAGCGCAGAGTCTCCGGCTCGTGTACGGACCGGACTTGATCGAGATCCCTTCGAACGCCTTCGCGCTGGGAGCGAGTTGGGCCGGTCTGACGGTCGGCTGCGCCTGGGCGGGGCTGCTGGCCGCCGGCGTCTTCCGGGTGGCCGGGGCGGGTATCGCCGCCGTGCTGGCCGTACCGGTGCTCGTCGTTCCGCTGGTGCAGAAGATCTTCGCGGTGCCGTCCGCGCGTTCGGTCGCCGGGCTCCCGGGCCGGCTGCGCGAACTGGCCGGGTGGCAGCTTCCGCAGGAGGCGGACCACTGGATCCTCGTCGTCGCGCGGGTGGTGGCGCAGCCTGTCGGGACCGCGCTCGCCCTGTCGTTGGCAGCCCTGGTCTGCGCGTATCTGTTCACCGGCCTTCGAGGAAAGGCACGTTGGTGATCGCCGCCGCATCACGCCGAGGAGAGGAGTTCCCAACTCCCTGAGAGATGACCGATTTGTGCGAATATGGCGTCAATTGCGGCGTGGGCGCCGATCACCCTTTCGTGTGCTTTTCACCAAAGACCTCAAGGGGTGGGTGAGCCGCGCCGACAAAGGATGCGTGAGTACCCTTGCGCACACCATGATGACCGCCGCCCGCACCGCCGATTCCGGCCTGGCCGGCCCGGGCGAACTCGACCGCTATCCCTATCCGGAGGCGCCGGCCGGCGAGCGCGCCGCGACCCGGTCCTGGGGCGGCGCCGATTCCGAGCTGGGACGGGCGAGCCGGCGGGGCTCGGCCAGCCGGGGGCGCGGTCTCCACGGCCAACTCGTCCAGCAGCTGGGCCAGATGATCGTTTCAGGTGACCTCGGCGCGGACCGCCCCCTCGTGCCCGAGGAGATCGGTCAGCGGTTCGAGGTCTCCCGTACCGTCGTCCGCGAATCCCTTCGCGTCCTCGAAGCCAAGGGGCTGGTCAGTGCCCGTCCCAATGTGGGGACGCGGGTCCGCCCGGTCAGCGACTGGAACCTGCTCGATCCCGACATCATCGAATGGCGCGCCTTCGGTCCGCAGCGGGACGACCAGCGCCGTGAGCTGGCCGAGCTCCGCTGGACCATCGAACCGCTCGCCGCCCGCCTCGCCGCCGGGCACGGCCGGGACGACATCCAGCAGCGGCTCGCCGACATGGTCGAGATCATGGGGCACACGATGGGGCAGGGCGACACGATCACCTTCTCCCGCGCCGACGCCGAGTTCCACGCGCTGCTCATCCAGGCCGCGGGCAACCGGATGCTCGAACATCTGTCCGGCATCGTCTCGGCCGCCCTCCATGTCTCCGGCGGCCCCGTCACCGGCTGTGACCGTCCCGGCGAGACCTCGCTCGCCCACCACGCCCGTATCGCCGACGCCCTGGCATCGGGTGACGCCGGGGCCGCCGAGGCCGCCATGCGTCAACTGCTCGTCGTCCATCCCGACGTCGAACGAGTGGTTCCCGCGCCGCGCGAGCACTGACCGGGGCGGTGCCGCCGGGCCCGATGCCGCCGGACCGCACGGGTCCGGCGGCACAATGGAAGGGGATGCAACCTTTGGTCCCGTTCGTCGCAAATGGGGTGTGACTCGGGCCACGCGGATTGGCCGTAACACTCCTCGAAGCAGCGCGATGACTTAAGAGGTGAGCGCAGCGGAAGGAATACAGCAGCCCTGGGGCGCGCTGTTTCAGTTCTGAGGCCAAACCCGCGCCGTCGACGACATCCCCAGTCGGCGGTCGTCGGTTCCAGCCCCCTCCAGGGCAGGGCCGGAAGCCGTTTCCATCGTTCCGAGAGGTTGTTCGTGTCGGCCAGCACATCCCGTACGCTCCCGCCGGAGATCGCCGAGTCCGAATCTGTGATGGCGCTCATCGAGCGGGGAAAGGCTGATGGGCAGATCGCCGGCGATGACGTGCGTCGGGCCTTCGAGGCTGACCAGATTCCGCCAACCCAGTGGAAGAACGTTCTGCGCAGCCTCAACCAGATCCTCGAGGAAGAGGGTGTGACGCTGATGGTCAGTGCCGCGGAGTCGCCGAAGCGCGCCCGCAAGAGCGTCGCAGCGAAGAGCCCGGTCAAGCGCACCGCCACCAAGACTGTCGCGGCGAAGACCACCGTGACCAGGACCGTCGCGGCCACCGCCGCCCCGGCGGCCGAGAGTGCGGACGCGGTGGCCGACGACACCGTCGCGGCCGCTCCCGCGAAGAAGGCGGCAGCCAAGAAGACCGCCGCCAAGAAGACAGCCGTGAAGAAGACGGCGGCCAAGAAGACCGCCGCGAAGAAGTCCGGCAAGCAGGACGACGAGCTCCTCGACGGCGACGAGCCGGTCGAGGAGGTCAAGGCCGGCAAGGGCGAGGAAGAGGAGGGCGAGGGCGAGAACAAGGGCTTCGTCCTCTCCGACGACGACGAGGACGACGCGCCTGCCCAGCAGGTCGCCGTCGCCGGCGCCACCGCCGACCCGGTCAAGGACTACCTGAAGCAGATCGGCAAGGTCCCCCTCCTCAACGCCGAGCAGGAGGTCGAGCTCGCCAAGCGCATCGAGGCCGGTCTCTTCGCCGAGGACAAGCTGGCGAACGCCGACAAGCTCGCCCCGAAGCTCAAGCGCGAGCTGGAGATCATCGCCGAGGACGGCCGCCGGGCCAAGAACCACCTCCTGGAGGCCAACCTCCGTCTGGTGGTCTCCCTGGCCAAGCGCTACACCGGCCGCGGCATGCTCTTCCTGGACCTGATCCAGGAAGGCAACCTCGGTCTGATCCGCGCGGTCGAGAAGTTTGACTACACCAAGGGCTACAAGTTCTCCACGTACGCCACCTGGTGGATCCGTCAGGCGATCACCCGCGCGATGGCCGACCAGGCCCGCACCATCCGTATCCCGGTGCACATGGTCGAGGTCATCAACAAGCTGGCGCGTGTGCAGCGCCAGATGCTCCAGGACCTGGGCCGCGAGCCCACCCCGGAGGAGCTGGCCAAGGAACTCGACATGACCCCCGAGAAGGTCATCGAGGTTCAGAAGTACGGTCGCGAGCCGATCTCCCTGCACACCCCGCTCGGCGAGGACGGCGACAGCGAGTTCGGTGACCTCATCGAGGACTCCGAGGCCGTCGTCCCGGCGGACGCGGTCAGCTTCACGCTCCTCCAGGAGCAGCTCCACTCGGTGCTCGACACGCTCTCCGAGCGTGAGGCCGGCGTGGTCTCGATGCGCTTCGGTCTCACCGACGGTCAGCCGAAGACGCTCGACGAGATCGGCAAGGTCTACGGCGTGACGCGTGAGCGCATCCGTCAGATCGAGTCGAAGACGATGTCGAAGCTCCGGCACCCGTCGCGCTCCCAGGTGCTCCGCGACTACCTGGACTAGAACGCGGAAGGCGGCCCGCCGAAGGGCGGAACGCCGAGAGTTCACCGGCCGAGGGCCCGGAACCCCCCAGGGGATCCGGGCCCTCCGGCGTGTCTCCGGGGCCGGACACGGACTGTCTGGATCACGCTGGGTGAAACGGTTTGTCGCCTCAGTGTCAGGAGCCTCCATGCCCCGTCCCGTCGTCCGTGCCCTGACCGGGGCGCTCGCCCTGACCGCCACCACGGCCGTGCTGCCCCTCGCCGCCCCCTCCGCGGCGGTCGCGGAGAGCATCATCGTCGGCGGGCAGCCCGCCCCCGTGGCGGACAGCCCCTGGGTCGTGGCGCTGTCGAGCCGGGACCGTTTCGGAGACACACGCTCCGGGCAGTTCTGCGGCGGGGTGGCCGTGGCGCCCACGAAGATCCTGACGGCCGCCCACTGTCTGAGTGACGAGGCGCTCGGCGGACCGGCGAAGCGGGTGAAGGACCTGCTGGTCATCGCCGGCCGGGAGCGGCTGAGCGATTCCGGCGGCCGGGAGATCCCGGTCCGGCGCATCTGGGTGAACCCCGCCTACGACCCGGTCTCCAACGCGGGCGACCTCGCGGTGCTGACCCTGTCCCGCGCCCTGCCGAAGAGCGCGACCATCCCGATGGCCGGGAGCGGGGACGCCGCCTACCGGGCCGGGACCGCCGCCGACGTCTACGGATGGGGCGATACGACGGGCAGCGGCACCTACGCCTCCGTGCTGCGCTCCGCCCGGGTCCAGGTCCTGCCGGACGGCGACTGCGCGCGGGCCTACCCGGGCGGCCGGGAGGGTACGTACAAGGCCTCGGCGATGCTCTGTGCGGGCGAACCCGCGGGGGGCCGGGACGCGTGCCAGGGCGACAGCGGCGGGCCGCTGGTGGCCCGTGGGCGGCTCATCGGCCTGGTGTCCTGGGGCAGCGGCTGCGGGCGGCCGGGCAGCCCCGGGGTGTACACCCGGGTCGCCGCCGCCCTGGACTGGGCCGCGGGCCGCATCTGAGCGACGCCTGGCCGCCTCGGAGCCGTACGGCCCCGTGACCGGCAACGAGAACGGGCGGCTCCCCCCGGTGGGGGAGCCGCCCGTCGGCCGGTCCTGGACCGGCCCCTGGCTCGTCGTGAATGCGAGGTGTCAGTGTTGGTCCTCGTCGGCAGCAGCCGTCTGTACGGCGGTCAGCCGATCCGTCTCATCCTGTATTTCCGCGGCGATCTTCTTGAGTTCCGGCTCGAACTTGCGCCCGTGGTGGGCGCAGAAGAGCAGTTCACCGCCGCTGATCAGGACGACGCGCAGATAGGCCTGGGCGCCGCAACGGTCACAGCGGTCTGCTGCGGTCAGCGGGCTCGCGGGGGTCAGAACAGTAGTCACGTCGCCTCTTCTCTAGCTCGACGAGCTGTCGTACCAGGGTCAACATCCAACCAGGCCGAAAACGTTCCCGCTCGTGGCTTTTCTTCGAAACTTCTTCTCGGTGTGGCTGTCTGTTGCCGGTTGGCGGCGAATGTGCCGTATGCGGAGCGCTACGGTTTCGCATTGCTTGTCTAGGGGGTGGGTCCCGCCGGCCGGCTTGCCGGTTTGTTCATGAGGACGTGCCCGGAGCCTAAATGGTTCATGCGTCGAAGGGAACGTGATGTGCACGTCACTCCAACGAATGATCGAACATCCATGCGAGCCTGGATGAGGCTCGACTAGCATGAGGATTCCCCGAGGGTGGCGTTACAACCGCTCTACCAGGCCTCTGTAGGCTCTCAGCGGCAACCGACGCCCAGCCCGATACCCACGGGGGCCCCAGATGAAATTCAGCGAGGAGCGAACCGCGTGACCGCCGAAACGTCCGTGCCGTCCACCGCGATGCTGGCCGCAGCAGGAGGCGACCGGGACAGCTCCAACTACACCGCGCGGCACCTCCTCGTCCTCGAAGGGCTGGAAGCGGTCCGCAAGCGCCCCGGCATGTACATCGGGTCCACCGACAGCCGTGGCCTGATGCACTGCCTCTGGGAGATCATCGACAACTCCGTCGACGAAGCCCTCGGCGGCTACTGCGACCAGATCGAGGTCATCCTCCACGACGACGCCTCCGTCGAGGTCCGGGACAACGGCCGTGGCATCCCGGTCGACGTCGAGCCCAAGACGGGTCTCTCCGGCGTCGAGGTCGTCATGACCAAGCTGCACGCCGGAGGGAAGTTCGGCGGCGGCTCCTACGCCGCCTCGGGCGGTCTCCACGGCGTCGGCGCCTCCGTGGTCAACGCCCTCTCCGCCCGTCTGGACGTCGAGGTCGACCGCAGCAGCGCGACCCACTCCATCAGCTTCCGGCGCGGCGTCCCCGGCATGTTCACCGAGCAGGGGCCGGACAGCCCGTTCGACCCGGCCAACGGCCTGCGCAAGGGCAAGCGCGTCCCCAAGACCCGCACCGGTACCCGGGTGCGGTACTGGGCGGACCGCCAGATCTTCCTCAAGGACGCCAAGCTCAACCTGGAAACGCTCTACCAGCGGGCCCGCCAGACGGCCTTCCTCGTCCCCGGCCTCACGATCATCGTCCGGGACGAGCGGGGGCTCGACGGCGAGGGCAAGACGGAGGAGACGTTCCGCTTCGACGGCGGGATCAGCGAGTTCTGCGAGTACCTGGCCCCGGACAAGGCCGTCTGCGACGTGCAGCGCCTGAGCGGCACGGGCACCTTCAAGGAGACCGTCCCGGTCCTCGACGACCGCGGCCACATGACCGCCACCGAGGTCACCCGCGAGCTCGGCGTCGACATCGCCCTGCGCTGGGGCACCGGCTACGACACGACCGTACGGTCGTTCGTGAACATCATCGCCACCCCCAAGGGCGGCACCCACGTCACCGGGTTCGAGCGCTCGCTGACCAAGACGGTGAACGAGGCCCTGCGCTCCGCCAAGATGCTGCGCGTCGCCGAGGACGACGTCGTCAAGGACGACGCCCTCGAAGGGCTCACCGCCGTCGTCACCGTGCGGCTCGCCGAGCCGCAGTTCGAGGGGCAGACCAAGGAGGTGCTCGGCACCTCGGCGGCCAACCGGATCGTCGCCAATGTCGTCGCCAAGGAGCTCAAGTCCTTCCTGACCTCGACGAAGCGGGACGCCAAGGCCCAGGCCCGGGCGGTGCTGGAGAAGGCCGTCGCCGCCGCCCGCACGCGGATCGCGGCCCGGCAGCACAAGGACGCGCAGCGCCGCAAGACCGCGCTGGAGTCCTCCTCGCTGCCCGCCAAGCTCGCCGACTGCCGCAGCGACGACGTCGACCGCAGCGAGCTGTTCATCGTCGAGGGGGACTCGGCGCTCGGCACCGCCAAGCTGGCCCGGAACAGCGAGTTCCAGGCGCTGCTGCCGATCCGGGGCAAGATCCTCAACGTCCAGAAGTCGTCCGTCTCCGACATGCTGAAGAACGCCGAGTGCGGCGCGATCATCCAGGTCATAGGAGCCGGTTCCGGGCGGACCTTCGACATCGACGCCGCCCGCTACGGCAAGGTCATCATGATGACCGACGCCGATGTCGACGGCTCTCACATCCGCACCCTCCTGCTGACCCTCTTCCAGCGCTACATGCGCCCGATGGTCGAGGCGGGACGGGTCTTCGCCGCGGTGCCCCCGCTGCACCGGATCGAGCTGGTCCAGCCCAAGAAGGGCCAGGACAAGTACGTCTACACCTACTCCGACAACGAGCTGCGCCAGACCCTCCTGGAGTTCCAGCGCAAGAACATCCGGATCAAGGAGTCGATCCAGCGCTACAAGGGCCTCGGCGAGATGGACGCCGACCAGCTGGCCGAGACGACGATGGACCCGCGCCACCGCACACTGCGGCGCATCAACATCGGCGACCTGGAATCCTCCGAGCAGGTCTTCGATCTGCTGATGGGCAACGAGGTCGCGCCCCGCAAGGAGTTCATCACCAGCTCCGCGGCCACCCTGGACCGCTCGCGCATCGACGCCTGACCCCAAGGTCCCGCCGCACGGCCCCCGCCCCGGTTCCGCCGGAGCGGGGCCGCTGCGTTTCCCCGGGGCTCCCCGGGGAAACGCGCAGCCGTCCCGGATATCTGTCACCTGAAGGGGTGAAGTCGGGCGAATGACGCGCCCGGGATCCTCCCGAACCGCCCATCGTTGGCCGTGCGGCCGAAAAGGTCCGCGGATCAGGGGAGTTGTTCGGTGGAGAAGGAAGCAGGGCCTCAGACCGCGGGAGTGCGGCTCGATGACCCGTGGGACGACGTACCGGCCCCCGGCCGGGGCGACCAGGACGGTACGCGAGGTGCCGCGGCCCTCGACGCGTCCGGGGCGGCGGAGCCGGACCCCCGGCCCAGCGCGGCCGACATCTATCTGGAAGTGCACCGCAGCGACGCCTTCCGCGAGGTGCGCCGCCGCTACCGCCGCTTCGTGGCCCCCGCCGCAATCGCCTTCCTGCTCTGGTATCTCGCCTACGTGGTCGCCGCGACCACCGCCCCCGCCCTGATGGCCCGCCCGGTCGCCGGAGCCGTCAACGTTGCGATGGTGGCGGGGCTCGGCCAGTTCCTCACCACGTTCCTGCTCACCTGGGCGTACGCACGGCACGCGCGGCTGCGCAGGGACCGGGCGGCGCTCGATCTGCGCTGGGACACCCAGGAGATGACGAGAGGGATCGGACGGTGACAGGAGACCACCAGGCCCTCGCCCTGCTGCTGTTCAGCGCGTTCATCGCGGTGACGCTCTTCATCACCACCTGGGTCAGCCGCAACCGGCAGGGCTCCGCCGAGGAGTTCTACGCCGGCGGACGCCTGTTCTCACCCATGGAGAACGGATTCGCCATCGCCGGCGACTACATGTCGGCGGCCTCCTTCCTCGGCATCTCCGGGCTGATCGCCCTCTTCGGCTACGACGGCATGCTCTACTCGGTCGGCTTCCTCGTCGCCTGGCTGGTCGTTCTGCTGCTCGTCGCCGAACTCGTCCGCAACTGCGGCCGGTTCACTCTGGCCGATGTGGTCGCCGCGCGGATGGCGGAGCGCCCGGTGCGTACCGCCGTCGGCACCTCCTCCGTCACCGTCTCCGTGCTGTATCTGGTCGCCCAGATGGTCGGCGCGGGCAGCCTGGTGGCTCTGCTGCTCGGCGGGACGAGCGACGCGGCCCGGTCCTGGACCGTCGTCGGGGTCGGCGCGCTCATGGTGATCTACGTGTCCTTCGGCGGTATGCGCGCCACCACCTGGATCCAGATCGTCAAGGCCGTCCTGCTGATGGCCGGAGCGCTCGCGCTCACCGTGCTCGTCCTGGTCCACTTCCACGGGAACATCAACAGCCTGCTCAACACCGCGGCCGAACGCAGCGGCCACGGCAAGGACTTCCTCGCCCCCGGCCTGCGGTACGGCGGGGACTGGACCTCGCGCTTCGACTTCATCAGCCTGGGTGTGGCCCTGGTCCTCGGCACGGCGGGGCTGCCGCACATCCTGTCGCGCTTCTACACCGTGCCCACCGCCCGCGCCGCACGCCGGTCCGTCGTCTGGTCCATCGGCCTGATCGGCAGCTTCTACCTGATGACGATCGTGCTCGGATTCGGTGCCGCCGCGCTCGTCGGCTCCGCCGAGGTCCGTGCGTCGAACGCGGCGGGCAACACCGCGATCCCGCTGCTGGCCCTCGATCTGGGCGGCGGCGAGGGCTCGACCGGTGGAACGATTCTTTTCGCCGTGGTCGCCGCCATCGCCTTCGCCACCATCCTGGCCGTCGTCGCGGGCATCACGCTCGCCTCGTCCGCCTCGGTCGCCCACGACCTCTACGCCTCGCTCCGCCGCCCCGGGCGCAAGAAGCGCAGCGAGGTCGCCGTGGCGCGTACCGCCGCCGCCGGGATCGGTGCGGTGGCGATCGGTCTCGGGCTGCTCGCCCAGGACCTCAACGTGGCGTTCCTCGTCGGCCTCGCCTTCGCCGTGGCCGCCTCCGCGAACCTCCCGGTCCTGCTCTACTCGCTGTTCTGGCGCAACTTCACCACCCGGGGCGCGGTCTGGGCGGTGTACGGCGGGCTGGTCCCGGCGGTCGTCCTGGTGCTGGTCTCACCCGTCGTCTCGGGCAGCCCGACATCCCTGTTCCCCGGCGTCGACTTCCAGCTCTTCCCCCTGGAGAACCCCGGCCTGGTCTCGATCCCGCTGGGCTTCCTGGCCGGCTGGATCGGTACGGTCATCTCGCCCGAGCCGCCCGACGAGGCCAAGCACGCCGAGGCCGAGGTGCGGGCGCTGACGGGGGCCGGGGCGGCGTAGAGCCGGGAGAGGCCTCGGGCGGTGTCTCAGCCCGCGGCCCAGGCGTACCGGTGTTCCGGGCGGCCCGTCTCCCCGTACCGCAGGGTCAGCCGCACCTTGCCGGTGCGCTCGAGGAGTTTCAGATAGCGCTGGGCGGTCTGCCGGCTCATCCCCGCGCTGTCGGCGATCTCCTGCGCGGACAGCGGGCCGTCCGCGCCGCGCAGGGCCCCCCGGACGAGCTCGGCCGTGGTGGGGGAGTGGCCCTTGGGCAGGGCCGGCTCGCCCGTCGCCCACAGCGCGCCGAAGAGCCGGTCCACCTCCGCCTGCTCGGCCTCCCCGCCCCCGTCGAGTGTCTGCCGCAGTGCCGCGTACGCCTCCAGCTTCGCGCGCAGACCGGCGTACGTGAACGGCTTCACCAGGTACTGGAGCGCACCGTGCCGCATCGCGTCCTGCACGGTCGCGACGTCCCGGGCGGCCGTCACCATGACCACGTCGACCTGACGGCCGAGGCGGCGCAGCTCCCGGACGACGGCGAGGCCGTTGCGGTCGGGCAGATAGTGGTCCAGCAGGATCAGGTCCACCGGGACCTCCTCGACCCTCGCCAGCGCCTCGGCCGCCGAGTGGGCCTGCGCGGCCACCCGGAAGCCGGGGACCTTGGCGACGTACGCCGCGTTGATCTGCGCCACCCGGACGTCGTCGTCGACGATGAGGACCTCGATCACCGCTGCTCTCCCGTCGTCGCCGGACGCGTGGGGTGCGGCGCACCGGCCGGGGATTCGGCGGCGGGCTCCGCCAGCGCCTCCGGAAGGACGACCGTGAACACCGCGCCGCCGCCGTCCGCCCCGGACACCGTCACACTGCCTCCCTGGCGCTCGGCGAGCCGCCGTACGAGGGCGAGCCCGAGGCCGCGTTTGCCGTGCGCCGGGACGTCCTTGGTGGACCAGCCCTCCGTGAAGATCGACGCGTGCTGGTCCTGCGGGACGCCGGGGCCGCTGTCGCGTACTGACAGGACCACCGTACGTCCCTCGGTCCGCAGCCCGATCTCGATCCGGGCCCCGTCCGATCCGGCCGCCGCGTCCGTGGCGTTGTCGACGAGGTTGCCCACCACCGTCACCAGACCCCGGGGATCGACCACCCGGTCCGGCAGCAGCGTGCCGGGAGCCAGCCGCAGCGAGACACCGCGCTCGGCGGCGACCGTCGTCTTGCCGACGAGGAGGGCGGCCAGCAGCGGGTCCTGGACCTTCTCCGTGACCTGCTCGGCCGTCGCCCGGTGCACACCCACCACCTCGGTCACGAACTCCATCGCGTCCTCGTGCATCTCCAGCTCCAGCAGCCCCAGCAGGGTGTGCAGCCGGTTCGCGTGCTCATGGTCCTGGGCGCGCAGGGCGTCGATCAGCCCCGTGGTGGAGTCGAGCTCGCGGCCCAGGTGCTCCAGCTCGGTGCGGTCGCGCAGGGTCACCACGGCTCCGCCGTCGTCCGTGGGCATCCGGTTGGCCAGCAGCACCCGGCTGCCCCGTACCGCCAGCAGGTCGTCGCCGACCACCCGCCCCGCCAGCACGTCCGTGGTCCTGCCGTCGCCCAGCACCTCCTCCAGCGGGCGGCCCGCCGCCTCCGGGCCCAGCCCCAGCAGCCGCTGCGCCTCGTCGTTCAGCAGCCGGAGGCGGCCGGCCCCGTCGAGGGCGACGACCCCTTCGCGGATGCCGTGCAACATGGCCTCGCGTTCGGTCAGCAGCGCGGAGATGTCGGAGAACGCCAGGTCATGGGTCTGCCGCTGCAAGCGCCGGGAGATCAGATACGCGGCGAGCGCTCCGACGGCCAGGGCCCCGCCCGCGTACGCGAGCAGCCCCGGGATCGCCGCGAGGAGCCGGGCGCGGACACTGTCGTACGCGATACCCACGGACACCGCGCCGATCACCTCGCCGGACGGGCCGAACAACGGCACCTTGCCCCGCGCCGAGCGGCCGAGGGTGCCGCTGTCGATCTCCATCACCTCACGGCCGCGCAGCGCCTCGCCGGGGTCGGTGGAGACGACGGCGCCGATCCGGTGGGTGTCGGGATGCGACCAGCGCACCCCGCGCTGGTTCATGACGACGACGTACTCCGCGCCGGTCGCCCTCCTGACCCGCTCGGCGGCCGACTGGACCGGGCCCCCGTCCGACGGGTCCGTGCTGCTCAGGTTCGCCACGATGTCCGGGTCGGCGGCGGTGGACTGGGCGATGGCCAGGGCGCGACGCATCGCCTGGTCGTCCAGCTGCTCGCTGAGCGGGGCCAGGAAGAGGCCGGTGACCAGGATCGTCACACCGGTGATGATGGCCAGCTGCATCAGCAGGACCTGGGAGAAGACCCGCTGGGGCCAGCCGAACCGGCGCGGACCCCGGCCGGGGGTCGGTGGGGCGTTCATCGTAGAGACGGTAAGGGCCGGGCGGCCGGGGCGGAAATCCCGTCGCGCGGAGCCCGGGAATTCGGGCGTCCGGTCCGCGCGGCTCCTGCCTCCCCCTTGCTTACAGCCGCCGCGTCTGTGAGCGTTTCAACGCTGCCTCCCCGAGAGTGACGGCGCTGCCCTCGTGAGCGTTCCGAGGGAGTTCGCCATCAACGCAATCTTCTTGCGTTTTTTGCGCTAATCTTGCGTTCATGACGCGACGACTTGCTCAAGTGGCCCAGAAGGTGGGAGTCAGCGAGGCGACGGTCAGCCGGGTGCTGAACGGCAAGCCGGGCGTCTCCGACGCCACCCGGCAGGCCGTCCTCTCCGCGCTGGACGTCCTCGGCTACGAACGCCCGACCCAGCTGCGCGGCGAACGCGCCCGGCTGGTCGGCCTGGTCCTGCCCGAGCTGCAGAACCCGATCTTCCCGGCCTTCGCCGAAGTGGTCGGCGGTGCGCTCGCCCAGCAGGGGCTGACCCCGGTGCTCTGCACCCAGACCAAGGGCGGCGTCTCCGAGGCCGACTACGTCGAGCTGCTCCTCCAGCAGCAGGTCTCCGGTGTGGTCTTCGCGGGCGGCCTCTACCACCAGGCCGACGCCCCGCACGACCACTACAAGGTGCTCGCCGACCGCAAGATCCCCGTCGTGCTGATCAACGCGGCCATCGAACACCTCGGCTTCCCCAGCGTCTCCTGCGACGACTCCGTCGCCGTCGAGCAGGCCTGGCGTCATCTCGTCTCGCTCGGCCACGAGCGCATCGGACTCGTCCTCGGCCCCTCGGACCACGTGCCCTCGCAGCGCAAGCTCGCCGCCGCCCGGGTGCTCGCCGAGGAGACCGGCACGAGCATCCCCGACGAGTGGGTGGCCCGGGCCATGTTCTCGCTGGAAGGCGGGCAGGCCGCCGCGACGCGGCTGCTGGAGCGGGGCGTCACCGGCATCATCTGTGCCAGCGACCCGCTCGCGCTGGGTGCCGTGCGCGCCGTCCGCCGCCGGGGGCTCTCGGTGCCCGGCGACGTGTCCGTCGTCGGCTACGACGACTCGGCCTTCATGAACTGCACCGAGCCGCCCCTGACCACCGTCCGCCAGCCCATCGAGGCCATGGGGCGCGCGGCCGTGGAACTGCTCTCGGTGCAGATCGGCGGGCGGGCCGTGCCCTCGGACGAACTGCTCTTCGAGCCGGAGCTGGTGGTGCGCGGGTCCACCGCCCAGCCGCCGCGCGGGAATTCCCTGTGATCCGTAGCTAATTTGCGCTGTCCGGCCCTTGGTCCGGACCTGATCCGTCCCGAGGGAAGGGCTGCGGGGGCCGGGGACCGGTGTACTGCCCGTTCGGCCGGATGCGGAGCGGGCGCTCCCCGTACTCCTCCAGCGCGTGGGCGACCCAGCCCGCCGTACGGGACACCGCGAACACGGTCTCGCCCGCGTCCGCCGCCATCCCCCGGGAGACCGACAGGACCGCCAGCGCCAGGTCGACGTTGGCGTGCAGCGGAGCGTGCCGCGCCGTCGTGGCCACCACCTCACGGGCCGCCGCCAGTGCCCCGGCCGCCTGCGGAACCTCCGCCAGCAGCTCGAACAGAACGGTCGCCCGGGGGTCCTCGCCCCGGTAGATCCGGTGGCCCAGCCCGGGCACCCGCCGGCCCGTCCGCAGATGGTCGGCGACCACCGGGACCGCGCTGCCCCGGTCCACCGCTTCCCGGAGCAGCCGGTGCGCCAGGCCGCTCGCCGCACCGTGCAGCGGCCCCTCCAGCACGCCGAGACCCGCCGAGATCACGGCGTACGGATGGGCCCGCGCGGAGGCGGCGACCCGGGCGGCCAGGGTGGAGGCCGCCAGGTCGTGGTCGATCAGCAGCGCCAGGGCCGCGTCCAGCACGGCGAGGGACGGGGCGTCGGCTGGCTCCGGGGTGAGCCGTGACCACAGCTCCGCCGCCAGCGGCCCCCCTTCGGCCGCCGGACCGCCCAGCACCGGCAACGCGCCCACCAGCGTCGGGATCAGGCCGCGCGCACTGTTCAGCACCGCCTCCGGCGACAGGTCGAAGCGCAGCGGATCCGTGGCCGCGGCAGCCGTCACCGCCACCCGCAGCCGGTCCGTCGACCCGCTGTGCGCGGGCAGCGCCTCGACCGCCCTGCGGGCCGCCGCGAGGGTCCCGGCGGGCGCGGCGAACCGGGCGCCGGGCCGTGGCTCCCCCGTCCACAGCCACTCGGCGACCTCCTCGTAGCCGTAGCGCCGGGCCAGCTCCGTCGCGTCGACCCCGCGAAAGTAGCAGCGGTCGTCCTCGATGAGCGTGATGCCCGTCCGGAAGGCCAGGTCGCCCCCGGCCGGGGACGGGTCCCGGCGCCCCGAACGCCGCGCCAGCGCCCGGACCTCCTCGGCGTCGAACGTGCTGCCCCGCCCCCCGGCCGCCCGCACGCTGCTGAGCTGGCCCCGGCTGACGTAGGCGTACACCGTCTCCGGCTTCACGCCCAGCAGTTCGGCCGCCTGCCGGGTGGTGAGCCGGGGGGCGTCGTGCCGCTCGGGCCCTGGTTGATCCGTCATGGAAACCACCGTATCCACTCCGCACATGCATTGATTCAATCAACATTGACAGATCTTCTGTCAAGCATGGACAGTCGAATCAATGTTGCATGCACGGAGGAGAGAGCAGCCATGACCACCACCCCCGTCGCCCCCGCCGTCCCCCGTGGCCTCGCCGGTGTCGTCGTCACCGACACCGCCCTGGGTGACGTCCGTGGCCGCGAAGGCTTCTACCACTACCGCCAGTACTCGGCGATCGAGCTGGCGCAGACCCGCTCCTTCGAGGACGTGTGGTACCTGATGTTCCACGGGGAGCTGCCCGACCGGACCGAGGCCGCCGACTTCGCGGCCCGTACGGCGGGCCTGCGCACGCTCCCCGCCGATGTGACCGGGGCCCTGCCCGCCATCGCCCGCGCGAGCGCCGTCCCGGGCCCCCTCGCGGGCCTGCGCACCGCGCTCTCCCTGCTCGGCGCCTCGGCCGGCTTCCGCCCGGTGTACGACATCGACGCCGGGCGCCGACGCGAGGACGCGCTCGCCGTCTGCGCGGCCGTGCCCACGATCCTGACCGCCCTCCACCGCCTCGGCCAGGGACTGGAGCCGGTCGCACCCCGCGCGGACCTGCCGCACGCCGCGAACTACCTGTACATGCTGACCGGCTCGGAGCCCGGGCCCGAGCAGGTCCGGGCGATCGAGCAGTACCTCGTCTCGACCGTCGACCACGGATTCAACGCCTCCACCTTCACCGCCCGCGTCGTCGCCTCCACCGGAGCCGACCTGGCCGCCTGCCTGGTGGCGGCGGTCGGTGCGCTCTCCGGGCCGCTGCACGGCGGAGCGCCCAGCCGGGCCCTGGACACCCTGGACGCCATCGGCACCCCGGACCGGATCGACGGCTGGATCCGCGAACAGGTCCTCTCCGGCCGCCGCATCATGGGCTTCGGCCACCCCGTCTACCGCACCGAGGACCCGCGCTCCCGGATGCTCAAGTCGATCGCCCAGGGCTTCGGCGGCCCGCTCGTCGACTTCGCCGTGGAGGTGGAGGCCCAGGTCGAGGCGATCCTCGCCGAGCTCAAGCCGGGCCGGGAGCTGCACACCAACGTGGAGTTCTACGCCGGGGTGGTCATGGAGCTGTGCGGGCTGCCGCGCGCGATGTTCACCCCCACTTTCTGCGCGGCGCGGATGATCGGCTGGAGCGCCAATATCCTGGAGCAGGCGGAGGACTCGAAGATCATCCGCCCGGCGGCCCGCTACGTCGGCGCGACCCCGCCGCAGCCGGTCCCGGCACCCTGACGACGCTCCCAGGAAGGCCCCCCGTTTGATCCCGCCGCCCCGTACCCCGCAGATCCCGGTCGTCGTCCTGGCGGGCTTCCTCGGCTCCGGCAAGACCACGCTCCTGAACCATCTGCTCCGCAACCGGGCGGGCACCCGGATCGGCGTGATCGTCAACGACTTCGGGGCCATCGAGATCGACGCCATGACCGTGTCGGGGCAGGTCGGCTCGACGGTCTCGCTGGGCAACGGCTGCCTGTGCTGCGCCGTGGACGCGAGCGAACTCGACACCTTCCTGGAGACGCTGACCCGGCCGTCCGCCCGGCTGGACGTGATCGTCATCGAGGCGAGCGGACTGGCCGAACCCCAGGAACTCGTCCGCATGCTGCTGGCCAGCGAGAACCCGCACATCCTGTACGGAGGCCTCGTGGAGGTCGTCGACGCGGCGGAGTTCGACGCCACCCGTCAGCGGCACCCGGAGCTGGACCGCCATCTCGCCGTCGCCGACCTCGTCGTCCTGAACAAGACCGACCGGGTGGAGGAGGACGAGCGGGAGCGGCTGCGGGCGACGGTCGCGGAGCTGAGCGGCCCCGCCGCCGTGATCTCCGCCGAGCACGGCCGGATCGATCCCGAGCTGCTCTTCGATCCCGCGCTGCGGCCGGACGGCGAGGAGATGGCGGGGCAGCTGAGCTTCGAGGACCTGCTGCGCCAGGAGGAGTGCGACGAGCACGAGGAGTGCGACGGCCACGGGCACGCCGTCCACCTCCACGCGGCCTACGAGAGTGTCGACTTCACCGCCGACGTGCCGATGGACCCGCGCCGCTTCATGGCCTTCCTCGACTCCCGGCCCGAGGGCCTCTACCGGATCAAGGGGTTCGTCGACTTCGGCGCGGGGGACGGGGACAACTCCTACGTGCTGCACGCGGTCGGCCGGTTCCTGCGCTTCGCCCCCCGGCCGTGGGCGCGCGGCGAACAGCGCCTCACCCAGCTCGTCATGATCGGCGCGGGCATCGACGCCGACGCGCTGACGGCCGGGCTCGCCGCCTGCCGCGCGGAGCCGGAGCCCGACGCCGCTGACACCGAACGCGCCATGTGGGGCGTGCTCCGTTACGTGCCGGAGCCCGCCCGCGAAGGGGACGCGGAGGCCGATGGAGCCGACGTACGGGAAGCGGCCGTGGAGGCGTAGCGAGGAGCGGCCGCGGGGGCGTGACACCCTCGCGGCCGCTCCCCACCGCACGCAGGCGGCGTCGGCCGTACGGCAGCGTCAGTACAGCGGCGGTCCCGCGATCACGGCCACCTTCTCCAGCAGCGGCGTGCCCGAACCGTCCCGCCTCGGGTCCGGAGCCGGCAGCTTCGCCGGGGTGCCGTTCTGCTGGGCGGCCCGGGCCGGGACGGGACCCGCCCAGGCGAAGACCAGGACGTCCTCGCCTTTCAGGAACCGCTGGCAGCGCACGCCGCCGGTGGCCCGGCCCTTGCGCGGATACTGGTCGAACGGGGTGAGCTTGGACGTCAGCACCGAATCGTCCAGCGTGCCGTGCGATCCGGCCACCGTGAACACGACCGCGTCGGCCGCCGGGTCCACCGCCGTGAACGACAGCACCTCGGCCCCGGCCGCCAGCTTGACGCCCGCCATGCCTCCGGCGGGCCGCCCCTGCGGACGCACCGAAGCCGCCGGGTAGCGGAGCAACTGGGCGTCGGACGTGATGAACACCAGGTCCTCCTCGCCCGTCCGCAGCTCGGTCGCGCCCACGATGCGGTCACCGTCCTTGAGGGTGATGACCTCCAACTCGTCCTTGTTGGCCGGGTAGTCCGGCACGACGCGCTTCACCACGCCCTGGAGTGTGCCGATCGCGAGCCCCGGAGAGTCCTCCACGAGCGTCGTGAGGCAGATCAGCTCCTCGTCCGCCTCCAGCGTGAGGAACTCGGAGATCTGCGCCCCGCCCGAGAGATTCGGCTCCGCGTGCGTGTCCGGCAGCTGCGGCAGGTCGATCACCGAGAGCCGCAGCAGCCGGCCGGTCGACGTGACCGCCCCGACGTCGCCCCGGGCCGTCGCCGCCACCGCCGACACGATCACGTCGTGCTTGGTCCGCCGGGCGTCCTCGGAGATCTCGACGGGCTCCGCGTTCGCCGTACGGGCCAGCAGGCCCGTCGAGGAGAGCAGCACCCGGCACGGGTCGTCCGCCACCTCCAGCGGCACGGACGCGATCTGCGAGCCGGCCGACTCCAGCAGCACCGTCCGCCGGTCCGTGCCGAACTTCTTCGCCACGGCCGCCAGCTCCGAGGAGACCAGCTTGCGCAGCTCCGCGTCCGACTCCAGGATCGCGGTCAGCGCGTCGATCTCGCCGTTCAGCTTGTCGCGCTCGCTCTCCAGCTCGATCCGGTCGAAGCGGGTGAGGCGGCGCAGCGGGGTGTCCAGGATGTACTGCGTCTGGATCTCGCTCAGCGAGAAGTGCGCCATCAGGCGCTCCTTCGCCTGCGCGGAGTTGTCGCTGTCCCGGATGATCCGGATGACCTCGTCGATGTCGAGGAGGGCGACGATCAGCCCCTCGACCAGGTGCAGCCGGTCGCGCCGCTTGGTGCGGCGGAACTCGCTGCGCCGGCGCACGACCTCGAAGCGGTGGTCGAGATAGACCTCCAGCAGCTCCTTGAGGCCCAGGGTGAGCGGCTGGCCGTCGACCAGCGCCACGTTGTTGATGCCGAAGGACTCCTCCATCGGCGTCAGCTTGTAGAGCTGCTCCAGCACCGCTTCCGGCACGAAGCCGTTCTTCACCTCGATGACGAGGCGCAGTCCGTGCGCCCGGTCGGTGAGGTCCTTGACGTCGGCGATGCCCTGGAGCTTCTTCGCCGAGACCAGGTCCTTGATCTTGGCGATCACCTTCTCCGGGCCGACGGTGAAGGGCAGTTCGGTGACGACGAGGCCCTTGCGGCGGGCGGTCACGTTCTCCACGGAGACGGTGGCGCGGATCTTGAACGAGCCGCGGCCCGCCGTGTACGCGTCCTTGATGCCGGTGAGTCCGACGATCCGGCCGCCGGTGGGCAGGTCGGGTCCCGGGACGAAGCGCATCAGCGTCTCGACGTCGGCGCCCGGGTGCTTGATCAGGTGCCGGGCGGCGGCGATGACCTCGCCCAGATTGTGCGGGGGCATGTTGGTGGCCATGCCCACGGCGATCCCGGAGACCCCGTTGACCAGGAGGTTCGGGTAGGCGGCGGGGAGGACGGCCGGCTCGCGCTCCTGGCCGTCGTAGTTCGACTGGAAATCGACGGTGTCCTCGTCGATCGCCTCGGTCATCAACGATGTGGCGTCGGCCATCCGGCACTCGGTGTACCGCATGGCGGCCGGCGGGTCGTCGTTGCCGAGGGAGCCGAAGTTGCCGTGTCCGTCGACCAGGGGGAGGCGCATCGAGAACGGCTGCGCCATGCGGACCAGGGCGTCGTAGATCGAGGCGTCGCCGTGCGGGTGCAGCTTGCCCATGACCTCGCCGACGACCCGGGCGCACTTCACATAGCCGCGGTCGGGGCGCAGTCCCATCTCGTTCATCTGGGACACGATGCGGCGGTGCACCGGCTTCATGCCGTCGCGGGCGTCGGGCAGGGCCCTGGAGTAGATCACCGAGTACGCGTACTCGAGGAAGGAGCCCTGCATTTCGTCGACGACGTCGATGTCGAGGATCTTCTCCTCGAAGTCGTCCGGAGGCGGGGTCTTCGTGCTACGGCGGGCCATCGCGGCTGCGACTCCTTCACGGATTCTGTTCGGGCGACCTGAGCTTGTTCGGGACAACACGAGCTGCTGACGCGGTCCATTGTGGACCGCCCCGCTGACAACGCCGACCTCGACCCGTCCGAAGGGCTGTCCCGAGGACGGTCCGAAGCCGCCCGGGCGGTACGCCGTCGAGGGCGTTCGCGACACCATCGACGGAAACATCCACCGAACGGGAACTTCGCCAGGTGCCGGTGCGCTTGCTTAGAGTGGCAGGTCTGGCAGGAAGTCCAGTATCGCGATCGAAGGGACGTACATGCCCATGGGTCACACGGCCACCGCACAGGCCGGCTCCGGCGGCTTGACAGCGACCGAGCACCGCCTGGCCAACGGCCTGCGTGTGGTGCTCTCCGAGGACCATCTGACCCCGGTCGCCGCGGTCTGCCTCTGGTACGACGTCGGCTCGCGCCACGAGGTCAAGGGACGCACCGGCCTGGCTCACCTCTTCGAGCACCTGATGTTCCAGGGCTCGGGCCAGGTCAAGGGGAACGGTCACTTCGAGCTCGTCCAGGGAGCCGGCGGCTCGCTCAACGGAACGACCAGCTTCGAGCGGACCAACTATTTCGAGACCATGCCCACCCACCAGGTGGAGCTCGCCCTGTGGCTCGAAGCCGACCGGATGGGCTCCCTCCTCGCCGCGCTCGACGAGGAGTCCATGGAGAACCAGCGCGACGTCGTCAAGAACGAGCGCCGTCAGCGTTACGACAACGTGCCCTACGGCACCGCGTTCGAGAAGCTGACCGCCCTCTCCTACCCCGAGGGCCACCCCTATCACCACACCCCGATCGGCTCCATGGCCGACCTGGACGCGGCCACGCTGGAGGACGCCCGCGCGTTCTTCCGTACGTACTACGCGCCCAACAACGCGGTGCTCTCGGTGGTCGGCGACATCGACCCCGAGCAGACCCTCGCCTGGATCGAGAAGTACTTCGGCTCCATCCCCTCCCACGACGGCAAGCAGCCGCCGCGCGACGGGACGCTGCCCGAGATCATCGGCGAGCAGCTGCGCGAAGTGGTCCACGAGGAGGTTCCGGCGCGCGCCCTGATGGCCGCCTACCGCCTCCCGCACGACGGCACCCGCGCCTGCGACGCCGCGGACCTGGCGCTGACCGTGCTGGGCGGCGGAGAGTCCTCCCGGCTGCATAACCGCCTGGTCCGCCGCGACCGTACGGCCGTGGCGGCGGGGTTCGGCCTGCTGCGGCTCGCCGGGGCGCCCTCGCTGGGCTGGCTGGACGTGAAGACGTCCGGCGGCGTCGAGGTGGAGACGATCGAGGCCGCCGTCGACGAGGAGCTGGCCCGGTTCGCCGCCGAGGGGCCCACCCCCGAGGAAATGGAGCGGGCCCAGGCGCAGTTGGAGCGCGAGTGGCTCGACCGGCTCGGCACGGTCGCCGGCCGCGCCGACGAACTGTGCCGTTACGCCGTCCTGTTCGGCGACCCGCAGCTCGCCCTGACCGCCGTGGGCCGCGTCCTGGACGTCACCGCGGAGGAGGTGCGCGCGGCGGCCGCGGCCGCCCTGCGCCCCGACAACCGGGCGGTGCTGGTCTACGAGCCCGTCGAGCCGGCCGACGAGGCCGCCGAGGGTGAAGACGGCACCGAGGGCACCGACGCGCACGAGGGGGCGGCCAAGTGAGCGACGCCGCCGTCACTGGAGTAGCCATGGAGTTCCACCCGCAGCCCACGCCCGGCACGGCCCGCCCGTGGGCCTTCCCGGCGCCCGAGCGCGGCGCTCTGCCCAACGGGCTGACCGTGCTGCGCTGCCACCGCCCCGGCCAGCAGGTCGTCGCCGTGGAGATCTTCCTGGACGCGCCTCTGGAGGCCGAGCCCGAGGGCCTCGACGGCGTGGCCACGATCATGTCGCGGGCGCTCTCCGAGGGCACCGACAAGCACAGCGCCGAGGAGTTCGCCGCCGAGCTGGAGCGCTGCGGCGCCACGCTCGACGCGCACGCCGACCACCCCGGGGTCCGGGTCTCCCTGGAGGTCCCGGCCTCCCGGCTGGCCAAGGCCCTCGGCCTGGTCGCCGAGGCGCTGCGGGCCCCCGCCTTCGCCGAGAGCGAGATCGAGCGCCTGGTGGGCAACCGCCTCGACGAGATCCCGCACGAGCACGCCAACCCGTCCCGGCGCGCCGCCAAGCAGCTCTCCAAGGAGCTGTTCCCGGCCACCGCCCGGATGTCCCGCCCGCGTCTGGGCACCGAGGAGACGGTCCGGCGGATCGACGCGGCCGCCGTGCGCGCCTTCTTCGACGCCCACATCCGCCCGTCCACCGCGACCGCCGTGATCGTCGGCGACCTGACCGGCATCGACCTGGACGCGCTGCTGGCGGAGACCCTCGGCGACTGGTCGGGCACCACCGCCCAGGCCCGCCCGGTGCCGCCCATCACCGCGGACGACACCGGCCGCGTGGTCATCGTGGACCGCCCCGGCGCGGTCCAGACCCAGCTGCTGATCGGCCGTATCGGCGCCGACCGGCACGAGCGTGTGTGGCCCGCGCAGGTGCTCGGCACGTACTGCCTGGGCGGGACCCTCACCTCCCGGCTGGACCGGGTGCTGCGCGAGGAGAAGGGCTACACCTACGGCGTCCGCGCCTTCGCCCAGGTGCTGCGCTCCTCCGGCCCCGACTCGGGCGGCGCGGCGATGCTCGCGATCAGTGGCTCGGTGGACACCGAGTCCACCGGACCGGCCCTGGACGACCTCTGGAAGGTCCTGCGGACGCTGGCCGCCGAGGGGCTGACCGACACCGAGCGCGAGACGGCCGTGCAGAACCTGGTGGGCGTCGCCCCGCTGAAGTTCGAGACCGCCGCGTCCGTCGCGAGCACGCTGGCCGACCAGGTCGAGCAGCACCTCCCCGACGACTACCAGGCCCACCTCTACGCCCGGCTCGCCGAGACGGGCACCGTGGAGGCGACCGCCGCCGCGGTCAACGCCTTCCCGGTCGACCGGCTGGTCACGGTCCTCGTCGGGGACGCCGCGCGGATCGCGGAGCCGGTGAAGGCCCTCGGTATCGGAGAGGTGACCGTCGTCACCGGCTGACGCCACCGCGGCGCACGGCCGCCCGCTGTGCGGCCACTGCCGCGAACAGGACCCCGACGGACAGGATTTCGTCGGGTTCCTGTGTTTTTGTCTGTTTGATCCGCTTCACACCTTTTATGGGAGTGGTTGCCTGTCTGCCCTGTGGGATGCGCGACAAATCCCCTTGTCCGTTTGGTGATGGGAAGTCGCCCCGCCTAGCGTCGGCCCGGCTGTCCGTCACCCGTATGCCGCAGCCGCGGCGCCGGGCAGTCATCGCCGAGTCCCCGTCAGGCGCGAGCCTGGGGAGCCGGGGACCCACGCAGTCCCTGGGGTGAATCGGAGTCCCGAGCCGCGAACCGGCGCGGGGATCCGTAGGAGACCTTCCTGCTCCGAACCCGTCAGCTAACCCGGTAGGCGAGAAGGAAGGAAAGGAACCAGCTCCTCCATGGCGTTCACCCGTGCCACCGGGAAGCACCGTGCCCCGAGCCGCCTCACGCGCCGGAGCGCCCAGGCCGCCGGCATCGCGGCCCTGGCCACCACCGGAGTCCTCGGCTCGCTGTCCTCCCCGGCCCTCGCCGCGGACACCGAGGCCGCCAAGGTCGCCGACACCGGCCTCACCCAGGCCCTCTCCCTCGACGCCACCCTCGCCGAGCAGATCGACGCGCAGGCCCACGCCCAGCAGCGGCAGGCCGACGCGGTCGCCAAGGCGAAGGCCAAGGCCGCCGCCGAGGCCCGCGAGAAGGCCGCCAAGGCCAAGGCGAAGGCCGAGGCCGAGCGCAAGGCCGAGGCCCGCGCCAAGGAGATCCGCGAGGAGAAGGCCCGCGCCGCCCGCGCCGCCGAGCGCGCCCGGCTGAACGCGTTCCACCTCCCGGTCGCCGGCTCCCACGTCACCACCGGCTACAACGCCGGCGGCTCCCTCTGGTCCTCCGGCAGCCACTCCGGCGTGGACTTCCGGGCCGCCTCCGGCAGTTCCGTCGTCGCGGTCGGCGCCGGCACGGTCGTCGAGGCGGGCTGGGGCGGCGCGTACGGCAACAACATCGTGCTCCGGATGGCCGACGGCACGTACACCCAGTACGGCCACCTCTCCTCGATCGGCGTCTCCGTCGGCCAGAGCGTCTCCTCCGGCCAGCAGATCGGCCTCTCCGGCTCCACCGGCAACTCCACCGGCCCGCACCTGCACTTCGAGGCCCGCACCACCCCCGACTACGGCTCCGACATGGACCCCGTCGCCTACCTGCGCTCCCACGGTCTGAACGTCTGACCCCACCCCGCGCGATCCACCGTCCGAAGGCCCCGGCATCCGCCGGGGCCTTCGGTAATTCCCGCGTGAAGATATCCCTGGATTCCGGCCCGCCATCGGAAATTCCGACGGATTGTCATAGAGTCACGGAACAGACGTCGGGCGGCCGCGTTTCGCGGGGATCAAGGCGGAGGTTCGGATATGCGCATTCCCGCGCATTCGGTATGCACGGCGATCCGTGACGACATCGTCTCCGGTGTCTACGAGCGCGGCAGCCGCCTCACCGAGGAGTTGCTGGCACGCCGCTACGGGGTCTCCCGCGTCCCGGTCCGCGAGGCGCTGCGCACGCTGGAGTCCGAGGGGTTCGTGGTCACCCGCAGGCACGCCGGCGCCTGTGTCGCCGAGCCCACCGTGCAGGAGGCGGCCGACCTCCTGGAGGTGCGGATGCTCCTGGAGCCGCTGGGGGCGGCCCGTGCCGCCCAGCGCCGCACGGAAGCCCATCTCAAGGTGCTCCGCGGTCTGGTCAGGCTGGGCCAGGAGCGGGCCCGCCGGGGCGAGGGCGAGGATCTGCGCTCCCTGGGCGGCTGGTTCCACGAGACCCTGGCCCAGGCCTCCGGCAGCCCCGGGCTCATCGCGCTGCTCACCCAGCTCCGCCACAAGATCGCCTGGATGTACGCGGTCGAGCAGCCGGCCCGCCCGGTCGACTCCTGGGCCGAGCGCGGCGCGATCGTGGACGCCGTGGCGCGCGGCGACGCGGAGCGGGCGAGGGCGCTCACCGCCCAGCACGCGGAACGCTCCACCGCCGAGCACCGGCTCCGCCGGCCGGATCTCCCGGGGCGCCGCACCGGCCCAGTTCCCCCGGTGAGAAGTTCGCAACACGGCGTAAACACGGCGAGTGTCCGGCATTAACAGAAGTGCCGTATACAAAGAGAAGTAATTTAGGGGCGCTATTTCGTGCTGCCCGCATTATCGAGGTGCGGCTCTTTCCGGGATCTTTCCCGATTCCCGGAAACGCGAGAGCCGTGACCCGTGAAGGGATCACGGGTCACGGCTCTCGCACGGGTCGTATCCGGACGGACCGGAGACGGAGGGGTCAGACGGTCTCCGGAAGCTCTTCCAGGCCCTCGGCAACCAGCTTCGCCAGCCGGTCCAGAGCGGCCTCGGCGTCGTCCGCGTCGGACGAGAGCACGATCTCCTCGCCGCCCTGCGCGCCCAGACCGAGCACGGCCAGCATGGAGGCGGCGTTGACCGGGTTGCCGTCGGCCTTGGCGATCGTCACGGGGACGCCGGAGGCCGTGGCGGCACGGACGAAGATGGAAGCGGGGCGGGCGTGCAGGCCCTCGGCCCAACCGACGTTTACGCGGCGCTCAGCCATGGTTCTGCCCTTCACATATCAACGGTTGTCTAGACCAGTCTCTCATGCGGTGCGTGGTGCTGTGCCCGGTCTCCGGTCCGGTCGTAGGCTTTGGCCATGGAGCCCACGCCGGAACAGAGTCCGCATCACGCGTACCCCGACCACTGGGAAGCGGACGTGGTCCTCCGCGACGGGGGCACCGCGCGCATCAGGCCGATCACCACGGACGACGCCGAGCGACTGGTCAGCTTCTACGAGCAGGTGTCCGACGAGTCGAAGTACTACCGCTTCTTCGCCCCGTATCCCCGTCTATCCGACCGGGACGTGCACCGCTTCACCCATCACGACTACGTCGACCGGGTCGGACTGGCGGTCACGATCGGCGGCGAGTTCATCGGGACCGTCCGCTACGACCGCATCGACGACACGGGCCGCCCCGCCTCCGCCCCCGCCGACGAGGCCGAGGTCGCCTTCCTCGTCCAGGACGCCCACCAGGGCCGCGGCGTCGCATCGGCGCTGCTCGAACACATCGCCGCGGTCGCCCGCGAGCGCGGCATCCGGCGCTTCGCCGCCGAGGTGCTCCCCGCCAACAACAAAATGATCAAGGTGTTCCGGGACGGCGGGTACACCCAGCGCCGCAGCTTCGAGGACGGCTCCGTCCACCTCACCCTCGACCTCGAACCCACCGAGAAGTCCCTCGCCGTCCAGCGCGGCCGCGAACAGCGCGCCGAGGCCCGCTCGGTGCAGCGCCTCCTCGCCCCCGGCTCCGTCGCGGTCATCGGCACCGGCCGCACCCCCGGCGGCGTGGGCCGCACGGTCCTGCGCAACCTCCTCGCCGCCGGCTACACCGGCCGCACCTACGCCGTGAACCGCGCCTTCGACGAGGGCCTCGCCACCCTCGACGGCGTCCCCGCCCACCGCTCGCTCGGCGAGATCGACGAACAGGTCGACCTCGCCGTCATCGCCGTCCCCGCCCACCGCGTCCCCGAGGCCGTCGCCGACTGCGGCGAGCACGGCGTCCAGGGCCTGGTCGTCCTCTCCGCCGGATACGCCGAGCGGGGCGCCGAGGGCCGCGAGCTCCAGCGCGAACTCGTCCGCCAGGCCCGCTCGTACGGCATGCGGATCATCGGCCCGAACGCCTTCGGCATCATCAACACCGCCGAGACCGTCCGGCTGAACGCCTCCTTGGCCCCCGAGTCGCCCGCCCGCGGCCGGATCGGCCTGTTCACCCAGTCCGGCGCGATCGGCATCGCCCTGCTCTCCGGCCTCCACCGGCGCGGTGCGGGCCTGTCCTCGTTCATCTCGGCGGGCAACCGGGCCGACGTCTCCGGCAACGACTTCCTCCAGTACTCCTTCGAGGACCCCGACACCGACGTCGCGCTGCTCTACCTCGAATCGCTCGGCAATCCCCGCAAGTTCACCCGTCTCGCCCGCCGCACCGCCGCCGTGAAGCCCGTCGTCGTGGTGAAGGGCGCCCGGCACAGCGGCACCAATCCGCCCGGCCACGCCGTCCCGGTCAGCCGCATCCCCGACACCACGGTCTCCGCGCTGATGCGCCAGGCCGGTGTCATCCGGGTCGACACCGTGACCGAGATGGTCGACGCCGGACTCCTGCTGGCGGGCCAGCCCCTCCCGGCCGGCCCCAGGGTCGCCATCCTCGGCAACTCCGAGTCCCTCGGCCTCCTGACGTACGACGCCTGCCTCGCCGAGGGGCTGCGCCCGCGCCCTCCGATCGACCTCACCACCGCCGCCTCCCCGCAGGACTTCCGCGACGCGCTGGCCGAAGCGCTGGCGGACGGGACCTGCGACGCCGTGATCGTCACCGCCATCCCGTGGGTGGGGGAGAACGGGGAGGCCGAGACCGGCGACGGCCAGGTCCTGGCCGAGGCCCTGACCAAGGCGGTGGCCGGGGGGTCGGCCAAGCCGGTGGCCGTCGTCCACGTCGAGATCGGCGGCCTCGCCGAGGCACTGGCCGCCGCGAGCAGCACGGCGGCCCCCCGTCCCCGTACGGTGACCCCCGCCGCCCAGCCGCGAGCGGCCACCACGGCCACGACGGCCCGGGCCACGACCGCCGGCACGCCCGCACCCCAGGGAGCCGCCCCGGCCGCGCCCGCCGCCCCTGAAGCGGCCACCACCTTCGAAGCGACCACCGGCCCCGGAGCGACCACCGGCCCGGAAGCCGCCACAAGCCACGAAGCCGCCACCAGCCAGGAAGCCACACCCCGCCCCGGCCGTATCCCCGCCTACCCCGCAGCCGAACGGGCCGTACGCGCCCTCGCCGAGGCCGTGAAGTACGCCCAGTGGCGGCGGCAGGCGGCCGTGCCCGGCAAGATCCCCGAGTTCCTCGACGACACCATCGACGAGGCCGGGGCCGCCGCCCTGATCGAGGCGCAGCTCGCCACCGCCCCCGACCCGCGCGGGCGCCCGCTCAGCCACGACGAGGCCCGTGAGCTGCTCGGCCACTACGGCATCGACGTACGCCCGACCCTCCCCGCCTCCGATCCCGAGGCGGCCGTCGCCGCGGCGGCCCGGCTCGGCTACCCGGTGGCCCTCAAGACCACCGCACCCCACCTGCGCCACCGCGCCGACCTCGGCGGGGTCCGCCTCGACGTCGCCGACGAGGAGGCGCTGCGCCGGGCGTACGGAGAGCTCACCGACCTCCTCGGCAAGCCCGCTGAACTGCTCCCCGTCGTCCAGGCGATGGCCCCGCGCGGTGTGGACACCGTCGTGCGGGCCTCCATCGACGCGGCCGCCGGGGCGATTCTCTCCTTCGGCCTCGCGGGCGCGCCCTCCGAACTGCTCGGCGACACCGCGCACCGGCTGGTCCCCGCCACCGACCGGGACGCCGCCGAACTGATCCGGTCCATCAGGGCGGCCCCGGTGCTGTTCGGCTGGCGCGGCTCGGCCCCGGTGGACACGGCCGCGCTCGAAGAGCTGCTGCTGCGGCTGTCCCGGCTGGTCGACGACCACCCGGAGGTGGTCTCCGTCGCCCTCGAACCCGTCGTCGTCGCCCCGCAGGGGCTCACCGTGCTCGGCGCGAGCGTCCGGCTGGCCCCGCCGCCCGCCCGGAGCGACGTCGGGCCCCGCCGCCTTCCGAACTACTGAGACCCGTCGGCCGGTGGCCACCGGGGCGTCCCCGGCAGTCACCGGCCCGCCGTAGGATGGTGCTCATGGCAAAGACCGGTACGACGACCAAGGGGCTGCGCGCGGCGATCGAGCGCAGCGGCTACTACCCGGCCCTCGTGGCCGAGGCGGTGGAGGCCGCCGTCGGCGGGGAGCCGGTCGCTTCGTACCTGGTCCACCAGGAGACCACGTTCGACTCCAACGAGGTCCGCCGTCATGTGACGGTCCTCGTCCTGACCGAGCACCGGTTCATCGTCAGCCACACCGACGAGCAGGCCGCCGACACCAGCTCCCCGACGCCGTACGCCACCACCTCCACCGAGTCGGTGAAGCTGGAGCGGATCTCCTCCGTCGTCGTCAGCCGCGTGGTGGCCAACCCGGAGAAGTACGTCCCGGGCACCCTGCCCCGCGAGGTCGTCCTGACCATCGGCTGGGGCGCGGTCTCCCGTATCGACCTGGAGCCCGCCGCCTGCGGCGACACCAACTGCGAGGCCGACCACGGTTACACCGGCAGCTCCACCGCCGACGACCTGAGCCTGCGGGTCAGCGAGGCCGGCGACGGCCCCGACGCCGTGCGCCAGACCCTCGCCTTCGCCCAGGCGCTCTCCGAGGCCACGGCCGCCACCGCGGCGAGTGGCCGCTGATGGCCCAGCCCGCCTGGCAGGACCCCGAGCCGCTGGCCCTCGACACCGCGCCCGTGCCGGAGTACGGCAGCGGTTCGCTCGCGGACCTGCTGCCGACGCTCGCCGCCGGACTGGAGGTGCCGGGCTTCTCCGCCCCGATCTCCGAGCTGACCCCAGCGGACCGCAACTGCGTCTTCCTGATCGACGGCCTCGGCTGGGAGCAGATCAAGGCCCACCCGGACGAGGCCCCCTTCCTGCACTCCTTGCTCCCCACCTCGCGCGGAGGCACCGGCCGCCCGCTCACCGCCGGCTTCCCCTCCACCACCGCGACCTCGCTCGCCTCCGTCGGTACGGGGCTGCCGCCCGGCGAGCACGGCCTCCCCGGCTACACCGCGCGCAACCCGCGGACCGGCGAGCTGATGAACCAGCTCCGCTGGAAGCCGTGGACCGAGCCGAAGGCCTGGCAGCCGTACCCCACGGTCTTCCAGCTCGCCGACGCCGCGGGCGTCCACACCGCGCAGGTCTCCGCGCCGATGTTCGAGCAGACCCCCCTCACCAAGATCGCGCTCAGCGGCGGCTCCTTCCTCGGCCGGCTCTCCGGCGAGGACCGGATGGACGTCGCCGCCCAGCGCCTCGCCGCGGGCGACCGCTCGCTCGTCTACACGTACTACAGCGAGGTCGACGGCAAGGGCCACCGCTTCGGCACCGACTCCGACGCCTGGCGCGGCCAGCTGATGTACGTCGACGGGCTCGCCCGACGCCTCGCCGAGCAGCTCCCGCCGCGCTCCGCGCTCTACATCACCGCCGACCACGGCATGATCGACATCCCGTTCGACGAGCAGTCCCGGATCGACTTCGACGAGGACTGGGAGCTGAGCGCCGGCGTCGCCCTCCTCGGCGGCGAGGGCCGCGCCCGCCACGTCTACGCGGTCCCCGGCGCCCAGGCCGACGTCCTGGCCGTCTGGCGCGAGGTCCTCGGCGAGCAGTTCTGGATCGCGAGCCGGGACGAGGCCATCGCCGCCGGCTGGTTCGGCCCGACGATCGACGAGCGGGTGTACGGGCGGATCGGCGACGTGGTCGCCGCCGCCCACGACGACGTGATCATCACGGCCTCCGTCAACGAGCCGCACGAGTCGGCGATGGCGGGCGTGCACGGCTCCCTGACCCCCGTGGAACAGCTCGTCCCGCTCCTCGAAGTACGCTCGTAACCCTTCCTGTCGTACCGCCCCCTCCGAAAGGTGCTCGACCCCTCATGCCCGAGCTGGTGTTCTTCTCCGGAACCATGGACTGCGGAAAGAGCACGCTGGCCCTGCAGATCGGTCACAACCGCTCGGCCCGCGGCCTCCAGGGCGTGATCTTCACCCGGGACGACCGCGCGGGGGAGGGCAAGCTCTCCTCCCGGCTCGGCCTGGTGACGGACGCCGTCGAGGCAGAGGAGGGCATGGACCTGTACACGAACATCGTGGACCGGGTCAGCCGGGGCGGCCGGGTCGACTACGTGATCGTGGACGAGGCCCAGTTCCTCGCCCCGGACCAGATCGACCAACTGGCCCGCGTGGTCGACGATCTGAAGCTCGACGTCTTCGCCTTCGGCATCACCACGGACTTCCGCACCAAGCTGTTCCCGGGCTCCCAGCGGCTGATCGAACTGGCCGACCGCATAGAGGCCCTCCAGGTCGAGGCGCTCTGCTGGTGCGGGGCCCGCGCCACGCACAACGCCCGGACGGTCGGCGGGGTGATGGTGGTCGAGGGGGAGCAGGTCGTCGTCGGGGACGTCGACCGGCCGGCCACGGAGATCGGCTACGAAGTGCTCTGCCGCCGCCACCACCGCCGCCGGATGACCAGCGCCGCCGCGAAAGCAGGCGCGCTGTCACCGGACGTGCTGCCGGTCTCCGCCGGGTGATTCCCGGCGGAGACCGGCAGCACGTCAGGCGACGACGCCGACCCCGGAGTCGCTCCGGGGCCCGTTGCTCGGCATGAGCTGCGGACAGCGTGTCCAGAGCTCCTTGCCCGGCGTGCTCCTGCCGCTTGTGCCCGGCTTCTTGTAGGCGCGGGTCAGGTACTTCCGCCGGCACACGCGTGAATGACCGCGCCGCAGGAGTCGCAGGAAGTCCCGCGCGCGGGCGATGCCGACGGTGAAGCTTCCGGCTCCCTTGTTGCCAACAGCGTTGCACAGCAAGCCTGATGGGGGCGGAGTGAGTTCTGTTGCCCTTCCCTGATCTCCCCTCGCTATACTCGGCCGGGTTAAGTTCGACCACGCCGGAGAGTCCGTCGAGAACCCGGATGTTCGAATTCCGGATCCCCCTTTCGGTGCGGTCCGGGAAGAGTTGTGTGTGGTAGCGGTGGAGGTGTTTTCGGTGTTGATGACGGGGAAAATTCTTCGGTTCGACGAGGTTCGCGGGTATGGGTTCATCGCCCCCGACGAGGGCGACGAGGACGTGTTCATGCACGCCAACGACCTTCTTGAGGAGAAGTACCTGTACCAGTCCGGCCGGCGGGTCGAGTACTTCCTGGAGTCGGGCGACAAGGGGCCCAAGGCGGGCGAGATCCGCCTGGTGCGGCAGGCCGCCGCACCGGCGTCCCGGGTGCTCAGGAACAGCGCGGCGGCCCCGCAGACGGAGCACGACGAGGAGGCCGACTGCGACATCCTGACCGCGCCGGACTTCCAGAACGAGGTGACCGAGGCGCTCATCGAGGCGGACGGCACCCTGACCGCCGCACAGTTGCAGCACGTGCGGCAGCGTCTGCTCCGACTGGCCCAGGCACATGGCTGGGTCGACTCGGTCTGACCCTCCCGCACCGCCGACGTGGTGACGCCGGGCCGCCCCTCGCGGGCGGCCCGCCGGAGGGTGTGACGGATCGTCGGACGGCGGAGGTCAGCCTCCCGTGGACCGGACGATCGTGAACACGGCTCCCTCCGGGTCCGCGACCGTCGCCAGCCTGCCGCTCGACCCCTCGCGCGGCGGCTGGAGGACCCGCCCGCCCAGCTCCACCACCCGGGCCGCGGCCCGGTCGGTGTCGGCGACCTCGAAGTACGTCATCCAGTGCGGCCCGCGGTCGCGCGGCAGCGCGTGGCCGACCCCGTGGAGGGCCGCCACCGCCACGTTGTCCAGATGCAGCGTCTGGTAGTCGAAGTCGGCCGAGAGCACCGCCTCCGTCTCGTAGCCGAAGACCGTCTGGTAGAACTTCGCGACCATCGAGGTTTCCCGCGTCACCAACTCGTTCCAGACGGGCGTCCCGGGTCTGCCCGTCGTCGTCCTGCCGACGTGGCGCAGGCCCTGCCAGATGCCGAAGACCGCCCCGCCCGGGTCGGAGGCGATCGCCAGCCGCCCGGCGTCCCCCGCGTCCAGCGGTCCCACCGCGACCGTCCCGCCGCAGGAGCGGATGGCCTCCGCCGTGGCGTCGGCGTCGTCCGTGGCGAGGTAGGTGGTCCAGGCGATCGGGAGATGCCGGTCGGGCGGCAGCTGGCCGATGCCCGCGACCTCCTCGCCGTGCAGCAGCCCGCGGACGTAGGGGCCCAGTTGTTCGGGGCCCGGCCGGAACTCCCAGTCGAACAGGGCTCCGTAGAACTCCTGGGTCGCGGTCAGGCCGTGCACGATCAGACTCACCCAGCAAGGTGTTCCGGGCGTGCGCCGGGCGGGGGCCTCGGTCATCGTCTTCTCTCTCCTCGGACCGTTGTGGTGGCCGTGCGGGGGAACGGGACAGGGACGCCGCCCCGGGTCAGGACGTGGTCCGCGTGCCCCGTGCAGATGCTTGCACCCCCCGGCGCGGGAGGCGCACCGGCCGCGCCGCGTCGTCCCGGTTCCCGGCGAAGGACGGCCGGATTCCCGCCGGCCGTCCCGTCCGATGCTGTTACGGGTGCCGGCCCCGCTGCGCGAGGATGGCACCCATGAAGCCCATCATCACCGCATCCGAATGCGCGAGCGAGTCGGCCGGGACCCGGCCCCCGGTGCTCCTGGACGTCCGCTGGCAGCTCGGCGGCCCGAACGGCCGCCCCGACTACGAGGCCGGCCATCTGCCCGGCGCGGTCTACGTCGACCTCGACGCGGAGCTGGCCGGACCGGCGGGCGACGGCGGCCGCCACCCCCTCCCGGACCCGGAGGCCTTCGGTGCCGTGATGCGCCGGGCCGGGGTCGGCCAGGACACCCCCGTCGTGGTGTACGACGGCGGGCAGGGCTGGGCGGCGGCCCGCGCCTGGTGGCTGCTGCGCTGGACCGGGCACCGGGACGTCCGGGTCCTGGACGGCGGGCTCGCCGCCTGGACCGGAGACCTCACCACGGAGATCCCGCGCCCCGCCGAGGGCGATTTCCGGCCGAAGCCGGGGGCCCTGCCCACCCTGGACGCGGAAAGCGCGGCGGCCTTCGCCCGGTCGGGTCTGCTGCTGGACGCGCGGGCGGCCGAACGCTACCGGGGCGACGTGGAGCCGATCGACCGCGTCGGCGGCCACATCCCCGGGGCCGTCTCCGCGCCGACCACCGAGAACGTCGACGTGGACGGCCGCTACCTTCCGGCCGAGCGGCTGGCCGCCCGGTTCGCCGGCCTGGGGGCGGAGAACAGCACCGAAGGCGTGGGCGTCTACTGCGGATCCGGAGTCTCCGGCGCGCACGAGGTGCTGGCCCTGGAGATCGCCGGCTTCACCGGTGTCCTCTACCCGGGCTCCTGGTCCGAGTGGTCCTCGGACCCCTCCCGGCCGGTCGCCACGGGGCCCGAGCCCCAGTAGGCCGGCGGCGCCGGACCGCGGCGAAGAAGCGGGGCCCGTACGCCATCGCGTACGGGCCCCGCTCCCACCGGTGGTCATCCCCGGTCAGTCCTGCTTCTTGCGCCGGGTGCCGAAGACGATCTCGTCCCAGCTCGGCACGGCGGCCCGGCGGCCCGGCCGGACCCCGTCCGCCTCCGCCTGACGGTCCGTCGTTCCGGTCAGCCGGTCGCGATGACCGGCCACCGCCCGGGGCATCAGCACATCCGCGTACGCGGACCCCGCACCGGCCGAAGCGGCGGCGGCCGGCGGCTCGTCCGCCTCCGCCTCCTCCGCCGGCTCCAGCGCGGGCGGCTCGGGCTGCGTGGGCCGCTCCGGCACGACCATGTCGCCCCGGAAGCTGGGCACCGCCTCCAACAGGCTGGTCAGCGAGTCACGCTCACCGCCCGAGGCGCTGCTCACGTACTCCTCGGGCTCGGCGACCGGCGTGGGCCGCTCGATCTGTCGGTCCAGGGCCCGGTCCAGCGGGCGCTCGCGGTCGGCCTGCCGGTCGAGGCTCCGGTCCAGCGGCCGGTCGCGCGGCAGCCGGGCGATCCGGGGCACGAACGGGAAGCTGGGCTCCGGCGCTGCGACGTCGTCGGTCTCGCCGATCAGCGAGCGCGCCTCGTCGTCGAGCGCCTGGACCAGCCGCCTCGGCGGGTCGTACGACCAGCTCGCCGAGTGCGGTTCGCCCGCGACCCGGTAGACGAGGAGGACTTCCCAGGTGCCGTCGTCACGGCGCCACGAGTCCCACTGGACGGTTTCCTTGTCGGCGCCGCGCAGCAGGAGACGTTCCTGCACCGCCTCGCCGAGCTGGGGGCCGGTGTTCTCGCCGGGACGGCGCACAGGAGTCTTCCGGGCCCGCTCGGCCATGAAGGCGCGCTCCGCGAGCACGGGGCCCTCGAAGCGGCGTACACGGTCGACGGGGATGCCCGCGAACTGGGCGACCTCCTCCGCGGAGGCACCGGCCCGTATACGGGCCTGGATGTCGCGGGGCCGGAGGTGGCTCTCCACCTCGATCTCGATCTGGCCGAGCCGGGCGCGGTCGTTGCGCACGGCGGCGCGCAGCCGCTCATCGATCGGAAGCGTGTACTCCGTGCTGTCCGCAGCCTTGAGCACCAGTCGTGTGCCGTCGTTGGAGACGGCCACGACACGCAGTTCGGGCATGGGGACCTCCCGGGTGGTGCCTGCCGACGTCACGTGCGTCGCTGCTTCCGCTAGTCGAGTGTGACCTGCCCGGGTGCAGCCTGCCACAACCTTGCCAATATGCCCGGCGTGTCGGGCGCTCGCCCGGGTGCGCCCGCCTAGGGTGCCGCCGTCGGCCCCCTCCGGTAGCTGCGGATTCCCACGTCGGAGTCCGCCCCAGGGCTCGTCACAGTACTCCATTCGGGCCACCGGGGTGGACCGGCGCGCCGCCGAAGTTCTCACCGGCTGCGGGAGTTGAGGTACCCAGTTCTCCGCGAAATGCCCCTGATGCGTGTTGTGCTTCACACAATCACCAGAATCGGAACTATCCACTTCGCTCATTTGTCCCTTCCTGGTGCATGGTGGGAGAGATGTCAAGCAGGGGCTGGTAATGGTTCAGAAGCCGGAAAGTGACGTAGAACCTAAGGAAAGGCGCATAGATCTGAGTCTCCCGCAGGTCGCCGGGAGCGCCGTGGCGGCCGTCGCGGCAGCGGTGCTGGCCTCGCAGTTGGGCGTGTACGGCACGATCGCCGGCGCGGGCGTGATGAGCGTCGTCGCCACCTGCGGCGGCTCGGTCTTCCAGCACTTCTTCCGCCGCACCGGCGAGCAGATCCGTGAGGTGACGGTCCAGGTGACCCACCCGGAGGGTCGCCAGGTGACGGTGCACACCAAGGAGACGACGCCCGCCGGGCGCAGAGCCGCGGCGCAGCGGACGGAGCCGGAGCCGGCGGGGCCGCGGCCGGCGGAAGACGCCACCACGGTGCTTCCCACGGTCGGTCCGGGCACGGTCCCGCACGTCGTCCCGGACGCGGAGAGCACGCAGTTGCTGAGGCCGGTCGACACGGACCGGACGCAGCTGCTGAACCTCGGCGACGAGCGGACCCGGATGCTCCGCGTCCCGCCGGCCGGAGGCCCCGGAGCCCTGGGTGCCGGAGCCGACGCCGACCGTACGCAGATGATCCCGCGCGCCGACGACCGTACGCAGATGCTCCCGCAGGCCGGAGGGGACCGGGCGGCCGTCCCCGACGACGCGTTCGGCGAGGGAGTCACCCACGGCACCCGGCTGCGCGGCTGGAAGCGCCCCGCGCTCGCGGCCACCGCGGTCTTCGCGGTCTCCATGGCCGGGATCACCGCGTTCGAGCTGATCTCGGGCAACGACCTCAGCGGCGGCCAGGGCACCACCCTCAGCTCCGTCGTGCGCGGCGGCGGCGACCGGGACTCCGGACCCGCCGACCCCGCCCCCTCCGGAGACACCGGCACGGACGGGGGAGCGGACGAGCAGTCCCCGACCCCGGGCGACGGCACCGGATCCGCCCCCGCCACGGACGGCGGCGACGGCGGCGCCACGAGCCCGGACCCCGGCAAGGGCACGGGCGGTGAGAACCCGACCACCGGGCCCACCCCCACCCCGGCGCCCTCCGGATCCGCCGGCGAGCCGACGCCCGAGCCGACGAAGCCCACCCCGTCGAACTCCGGTGACACCGGCACCGGCGAACCCTCGACCGGCACCGGCGTCGCTCCCGGGCAGGGCGAGCAGGCCCCGCCCGGCGCCGACGCCGAGTGACCCATCGGCGCACCGCGCACAGCACATCGGCCCCGGCCCCCTCCGCAAGGAAGAGGACCGGGGCCGACGGCGTGACGGAACGGTGCCGGACTCAGTCGCCGAGCACGCGCCGCAGATAGTCGTTGCCGAACAGACGGTCCGGGTCGAGCCGGTCGCGCAGTGCGGTGAACTCGCCGAAGCGCGGGTAGACCTCCGACAGGTAGCCCGCGTCCCGCGTGTGGATCTTGCCCCAGTGGGGCCGGCCGGCGTGCGCCGTCATGATCCGCTCGACCGCCGTGAAGTACGAGCGGTGGGGCGTGCCCTTGTAGAGGTGCACGGCGATGTACGCGCTGTCCCGGCCCGACGCGGTCGACAGGGCCATGTCGTCGGCCGGAGCGGTGCGCACCTCGACCGGGAAGCTGATCTTCAGCGGTGACCGCTCGACCATGGCCTTCAGCTCCCGCAGCACCGTGACCGCCTGCTCGCGCGGAACGGCGTACTCCATCTCCACGAACCGCACCCGGCGCGGGCTGGTGAACACCTTGTACGGGATGTCGGTGTACGTACGTGCCGACAGCGCCCGGCTGGAGAGCCTGGCGATCGAGGGGATCGTCGCCGGGACCGCGCGCCCGAGCGAGCAGGCCACCTGGAACACCCCGTTGGACAGCAGCTCGTCGTCGATCCAGCTGCTCACCCGGCCGGGCGGGGCGGCCGGACCGGCGCTGCGGTTGTTGCGCTTGGTGTTGCAGTTCCCGGTGTGCGGGAACCAGTAGAACTCGAAGTGCTCGTTCTCGGCCACGAGTTGATCGAAGTCCGAGGTGACCCGGTCGAAGCCCATCGGCTCCTCACGGGCCGTCAGCAGGAAGATCGGCTCCACGGCGAGGGTGATGGCGGTGACCACCCCGAGGGCGCCGATCCCGACCCGGGCCGCGGCGAAGATCTCCGGGTTCTCCTCGGCCGAGCAGACCATGACCGTGCCGTCGGCGGTGACCAGCTCCAGCGCCCGGATCTGGGCGGATATGGAGGCCGATTCGCGGCCCGTGCCGTGCGTGCCGGTGGAGGTCGCCCCGGCGATCGTCTGCTCCATGATGTCGCCCATGTTCGTCAGCGACAGGCCCTCGCGGGCGAGAGCGGTGTTGAGCCGCTTGAGCGGAGTGCCCGCCTCCACCGTCACGGTCATCGCCGCACGGTCGATGTCCCGGATCCCGGTGAGCAGATCGGGGCGGATCAGCACCCCGTCGGTGGCGGCCGCCGCGGTGAAGGAGTGGCCCGAACCGACCGGCTTCACCTTCAGGCCGTCCGCGTGCGCCCGGCGCACCACGTCCGCGAGCTCGTCCACGGACGCGGGTGACTCGGTACGGGCGGGCCGGGCGGTGACGGTGCCAGCCCAGTTACGCCACGCGCTCGTCGTCCGTGCGTAGGTCTCGGTCATCTTCCCCGCGCCCTCCCGTCGCAGCCGGCCCGGCCAGCCGGCGATATCCCAGGAACGCCACCGCCGCCGCGAGCGCTCCCGCCACGACGGGCACCGCGTACCCCGACTTCGCCCCGGCGGCGTCGACCACCCAGCCGGCGGCCGAGGAGCCGAGCGCCACTCCGACCGCGAGCCCGGTACTGGTCCAGGTCATGCCCTCGGTCAGCTTGGTGCGCGGTACGTGCGCTTCGACGAGGGCCATGGTGGTGACCATCGTCGGTGCGATGGCGAGGCCCGCGACAAAGAGCGCCACGGCCAGCAACGGAAGGTTCCCGGCCAGTAGGAGGGGGATCATACTCACGGCCATCGCGCCGACACCCACCAGCCACCTGGTCGCGGCGTTCCCCTTCAGGTGCAGCAGCCCGAACACGGCCCCCGCGAGACACGAGCCGAGCGCGTAGACGGCCAGCACCAGGGAGGCCGCTGCCTTGTGACCGCGCTCCTCGGCGAAGGCCACGGTCACCACGTCGACACCCCCGAAGATCGCACCGGTCGCGACGAAGGTGGCCACCAGGACCTGGAGCCCGCGCGAGCGCAGCGCCGAGCTCCCGGTGTGCTGCGACTTCGGGTGCGGCATCGGCTCGGTGGCGCGCTGCGCGGTCAGCCAGAAGACGCCGACCAGCAGGAAGGCGGCGGCGATCAGCGGCCCCGCCTCCGGGAACCACGCGGTGGACAGGCCGATGGAGATGATCGGGCCGAAGATGAAGCACACCTCGTCGACGATCGACTCCCACGAGTACGCGGTGTGCAGATCCCGGCCGGAGCCGCGGTAGATCTCCGCCCAGCGGGACCGGACCATCGACCCCACGCTCGGCACACAGCCCGCGCCCACCGAGAAGACGAACAGCGTCCACTCCGGCGCCCCCTGCTGGGCGCAGACCAGCAGACCCGCCACCGCCGCCACCGCGACCAGCGTGACCGGGCGCAGCACCCGGCGCTGCCCGTAGCGGTCGACGAGCCGGGAGACCTGGGGGCCGCAGACGGCGGCCGACATCGCCAGGGTCGCCGACAGGGCCCCGGCCAGCCCGTAGCGGCCGGTGAGCTGGGAGATCATCGTGACGACGCCGATGCCCATCATGGACAGCGGCATCCGGCCGAGGAAGCCCGCGGCGGAGAACCCCTTGGTTCCGGGGGCGGAGAAGATGGCGCGGTAGGGGCTGGGCAAGGGGTACTCCGGTCATGCCTGTCAGGCGTATAGCTGGCCCATACAGCTTACGGGCGGCCGGAGGCCCGGAACGCCGAATTCCGGGCGGACCGGGAAGTGGCTCCGGCGGGTTCGCCATCGGCCGTTTCCCGCTTTCCCGACGGACCGTCGGATGTCGGTTGCCGCCCTGCCGGAGGCGGGTGGCAGGATCGACGGCATGTCCGATCTGCGCGATCCCGCTCCCTACGACGCCCTGCTGCTGCTCTCCTTCGGTGGTCCCGAGGGCCCGGACGACGTGGTCCCGTTCCTGGCGAACGTGACCCGCGGCCGCGGCATCCCCGAGGAACGCCTCAAGGAGGTCGGCAAGCACTACTTCCTGTTCGGCGGGGTCAGCCCGATCAACGCGCAGAACCGCGCCCTGCTCGACGCCCTGCGCAAGGACTTCACCGACCACGGCCCGGACCTGCCGGTCTACTGGGGCAACCGCAACTGGGCCCCGTATCTGACCGACGTCCTGCGCGAGATGACCGCCGACGGACACCGCAGGATCGCCGTCCTCGCCACCAGCGCCTACGCCTCCTACTCAGGCTGCCGCCAGTACCGCGAGAACCTCGCCGACGCGCTGGCCGCCCTGGAGGCGGAGGGCCTGGACGTGCCGCGCGTGGACAAGCTGCGCCACTACTTCAACCACCCCGGCTTCGTGGAGCCCATGGTGGACGGGGTGCTGGCCTCCCTCGCCGATCTGCCCGCGGACGTCCGCGCGGGCGCCCACATCGCCTTCACCACGCACTCCATCCCGACCTCCGCCGCCGACGCCTCGGGCCCCGTGGAGGCGCACGGCGAGGGCGGCGCGTACGTGGCCGAGCACCTCGACGTGGCCCGGCTGATCATCGAGGCGGTGCGGGCGGAGACCGGCGTCGAGCACCCCTGGCAGCTCGTCTACCAGTCCCGCAGCGGAGCCCCGCACATCCCGTGGCTGGAGCCCGACATCTGCGACCACCTGGAAACCCTTCACGGCGAGGGCGTCCCGGCGGTCGTGATGGCGCCCATCGGCTTCGTCTCGGACCACATGGAGGTGCTGTACGACCTCGACACCGAGGCCACCGCCAAGGCCGCCGAGCTCGGACTGCCGGTCCGCCGCTCCGCCACGGTGGGCGACGACCCGCGCTTCGCCGCCGCCGTGCGGGACCTGGTCCTGGAGCGCGCCGCGAGCGAGCGCGGCCGGGTGGTCGAGCGCTGCGCGCTGGGGTCGCTGGGGCCCTCCCACGACCTCTGTCCCGTCGGCTGCTGCCCCGCCAGGGCCCCGAAGCCCGCCGCGGCGGGAGCCGACAGCCCGTACGCGTAGCCCGCAGGACCGCCCGTACCACCACCCGACCGTGCGCACCGATCACCAGGGAGCACCGTGACCGACCCCCTCCTGTCCGAACTGCTCGACCTCGCCCTCGAAGCCGCCCGCCGCGCCGGAGCCCTGCTGCGTGACGGCCGCCCCGCCGACCTGGGGGTGGCCGCGACCAAGTCCAGCCCCATCGACGTGGTCACCGAGATGGACATCGCCGCCGAGAAGCTGATCACCGGCTACCTCACCGACTTCCGCCCCGACGACGGCTTCCTCGGCGAGGAGGGCGCCAGTTCCCCGGGCTCCACCGGCATCCGCTGGGTCATCGACCCGCTCGACGGCACCGTGAACTACCTCTACGGCCTGCCGACCTGGGCGGTCTCCATCGCCGCCGAGCGTGACGGCGAGCGGGTCGTGGGCGTCGTCGAGGCCCCGATGCGCCGGGAGACGTACCAGGCGGTTCTGGGCGGCGGTGCGTTCGCGAACGGCGAAGCCCTGCGCTGCCGGCCCACCGCGCCGCTGGACCAGGCCCTCGTCTCGACCGGCTTCAACTACGTCGCCCACGTCCGCGCCCACCAGGCGGACGTCGCCCAGCGGCTGATCCCGAGGCTCCGCGACATCCGGCGCAGCGGTTCGGCCGCCGTCGACCTCTGCGACGTGGCGGCGGGCCGCCTCGACGGCTACTACGAGCGCGGGCTGCACCCCTGGGACCTGGCGGCGGGCGACCTCATCGCCCGGGAGGCGGGCGCGCTGACCGGCGGCCGCCCGGGGCTGCCCGCCGACGGCGACCTGACGGTGGCCGCCACCCCGGGCGTCTTCGAGCCGCTGCAGACCGCACTCGACGAGCTGGGCGCCTGGCACGACTGAGCGAAATCCCCTGGTGGGGCCCTGAGGGCCCGACGGCACAGCGCAGGGCCCCGGAATGCCTGGACAGCATCCGGGGCCCTGTGGCGTACGGCTCAGGCGCTGGTGGCGCCGATCTCCACGCCGTGCTCGGCGGCGAGACGGCGCAGATCGTCCAGCTCGCCCTGCTCGACGTCCGCGAGGAAGTCGTCGCCGTCCTCGCGCGCCCGCGTGAGGTCGGACTCGGTCGTCTTGATGCGTTGCAGCAGACCTGCGGTGAAAGCGTCCATGATGCGCCCCCTCATCGTGGGTCGGTGGCACGGGGGTGTGCCCGGGATAACTCCGGCCGGGGAGCCGGAGGAGCGGGTGATCGCGCCGCCGCTCCGGGGAAGACGGGGCGGACCGTGGCATGCCACGGGACAGGCGTGATCGCGGGTGTGAACCCCTCTTCCCCACCCCGCGGCTCAGAGAAACCTCAACTGGCCCGGAAAACCGCCGGTTTCCCGGCGGAAGGCCGCGGGCGACCCCGGCCCGTCGCCGTCTTACCGCCGGTTTATGCGTGTTGAGGGCAGGATGGAGGCACACGGTCGGCCTGGCTGCCCGTGTCCGAGCGGCCCCGCGTGGGCCGCTCGCTCTGTGAACCCGACGAAGGACCGAAGGAAGGACTGCGCCGTGCGCGTACTCGTCGTCGAGGACGAGCAGCTGCTCGCCGATGCGGTGGCCACCGGACTGCGCCGGGAGGCCATGGCCGTCGACGTCGTCTACGACGGTGCCGCGGCCCTGGAGCGCATCGGGGTCAACGACTACGACGTCGTGGTCCTGGACCGGGACCTCCCAGTGGTGCACGGGGACGACGTCTGCCGCAAGATCGTCGAGCTCGGCATGCCCACCCGGGTGCTCATGCTCACCGCCTCCGGCGACGTCAGCGACCGGGTCGAGGGCCTGGAGCTGGGCGCCGACGACTATCTGCCCAAGCCGTTCGCCTTCAGCGAGCTGACCGCCCGGGTGCGCGCGCTGGGCCGGCGTACGACGGTGGCGCTGCCGCCCGTCCTGGAGCGGGCCGGCATCAAGCTCGACCCGAACCGCCGTGAGGTCTTCCGCGACGAGGTGGAGATCCAGCTCGCCCCGAAGGAGTTCGCGGTGCTGGAGGTGCTGATGCGCAGCGAGGGCGCCGTCGTCTCCGCGGAGCAGCTGCTGGAGAAGGCCTGGGACGAGAACACCGACCCCTTCACCAACGTGGTGCGGGTCACGGTCATGACGCTCCGCCGCAAGCTCGGCGAACCGCCCGTCATCGTCACCGTGCCGGGCTCCGGATACCGGATCTGAGAACCATGGCCACCACACCGGAGCCGCCCGCGGCGCCACCGAAGCCCACCTGGGAGCCCAAGCAGCCGGACCCTCCGTACCCCTGGCTGCGCCCGACCATCCGGATACGGCTCACGCTGCTGTACGGCGGGATGTTCCTGATCGCGGGCATCGTGCTGCTGTCGATCATCTACATGCTGGCCGCGCAGGCGCTCCACGTCGGCAGCGAGCTGCCGTTCGAGATCGTCAGCGGCAAGGTCACCAGCGAGATCTGCAGCCTGCCCGCGAACGCCAGTCCGGACGCCTTCAACGCCGCGATGAACGCCTGCGTCAACAACCAGCGCAAGGCGGCCCTGGACACCCTGCTCAACCGTTCGCTCCTCGCCCTGCTCGGCCTCAGCGTGATCGCCTTCGCCTTCGGCTACGCCATGGCCGGACGCGTCCTGTCCCCGCTCGGCCGGATCACCCGGACCGCGCGACGGGTGGCCGGCACCGACCTCACCCGGCGGATCGAGCTGGACGGCCCGGACGACGAGCTGAAGGAGCTGGCGGACACGTTCGACGACATGCTGGACCGGCTGGAGCGGGCCTTCACCGCACAGCAGCGGTTCGTCGGCAACGCCTCGCACGAGCTGCGCACCCCACTGGCGATCAACCGCACCCTGCTGGAGGTGCACATCTCCGACCCGGAGGCCCCGCCGGAGCTCCACCAGCTCGGCAGGACCCTCCTGGCCACCAACGAGCGCAGCGAACAGCTGGTCGAGGGCCTGCTGCTGCTGGCCCGCAGCGACAACCAGATCGTCGAGCGCAAACCGGTCGACCTGGCGGAGGTCGCCGAGCGCGCCATCGACCAGACCCGGGCGGAGGCGCTGGCCAGGAAGGTCGACATCCGCGGCGAGCGGGAATCGGCCACGGTGCAGGGCAACGGGGTCCTGCTGGAGCGGATCGCGCTGAACCTCGTGCAGAACGCCGTGCGCTACAACGTGCCCGATGACGGCTGGGTGGAGGTCACCACCGAGGTGCGGGACGGGCAGGCCCTGCTGGTCGTCTCCAACACCGGCCCGGTGGTCCCGGCGTACGAGATCGACAACCTCTTCGAGCCCTTCAGGCGGCTGCGTACGGAGCGCACGGGCAGCGACAAGGGGGTCGGGCTCGGCCTGTCGATCGCCCGGTCCGTCGCCCGGGCGCACGGAGGCCGTATCATCGCGGAGCCCCGCGAGGGCGGCGGTCTCGTGATGCGCGTCACTCTGCCGCTCTGAGAGGCTGCGCGATGTGACTCTGCACCGAATCTTCATGTTCGCTTTGGGCGGAATTTTCAGGACCCGTTCCCGGGCGGGTCGTGTGTGATCGATCACAGGGTCGATTTTCCGGTCATCTACTCTCCGTGATCGCGACTCTGCCGGAAAGCCGGTAATCGTCCGGGTTTTCGGGGATCGTTATCACGGGAAGTACACGGGGTGGCGCCCGTGAACTGCACAGTCGGGACCGTGTACGGTCCCCATCGCCACCCAAGCCGAGCCTCGCCGAGGCGGCCGGTTGGGTGTCGATTGAGTAACAGACCTTGATGTGAGGCAAAATCTCCGCCTCAGGTCGGGCACAAGTCCGGCCTCTCACGCGTTACGTGCGCTGAGACACCTAGACACCCACGAGGGGGAGAGCGACATGGCAACGGATTACGACACCCCACGCAAGACCGACGACGACGTCGACCAGGACAGCCTCGAAGAGCTCAAGGCGCGTCGGAGCGACAAGACGGCCTCCGCCGTCGACGTCGACGAGTTCGACGCCGCCGAGGGCCTGGAGCTGCCCGGCGCGGACCTCTCCAACGAGGAGCTGGCCGTCCGGGTGCTGCCCAAGCAGGCGGACGAGTTCACCTGCATGAGCTGCTTCCTGGTGCACCACCGCAGCCAGCTGGCCCGCGAGAAGAACGGTCAGCCCATCTGCCGCGACTGCGACTGAGGTCGAGTCGGCCGTGGCAGGCGAGACACCGTTCCGGAAGCGGCGCCCCTGGCGTCGGCACGGCCATCAGGCGCAGCAGGACGGTATCGGCGGCACAGGCCCGGCAGAAGGCGGTCACGCGTCTGCCGAGCGGTCCGCCGCCCCGCCGGACCACTCCGGCGGTTCCGACGACGAGCGAGGCCGTTCGGCCTCGCTCGAAGTGGCCGGGGCGGCAGCGCTGCCGGACCTGGCCGCGCAGCAGGAACAGCAGGACCGGGCGGATCCCACGACCGGGGGCCGCCTGCACGCAGTGAAACGGGGCGTACGCAAGAGCGGGGAGAGCGCGAAGGCACTGGCCGCCCAGCTGGCCGACCGCATCATCGAAACGGCCCCGCGCGTGCCGGTGCGCGACCTCGCCACCCTCCGCAGGCAGTTCCCCGGGCTCGGTCCCGAGGAACTGGCCGACAAGCTGGTCACTGGAGCCTGCCGGGGCACCGCGACCGTCGGCGCCGGCATCGGGGCCGCCGCGATGATGCCCGTACCGCCCGCGATGCTCGCCGAGCTGGCGGCGGAGGTGACCGGCGTCGCCGCGATCGAGATGAAGCTCGTCGCCGAGCTCCACGAGGTCTACGGCCTTCGACCCCCGGGCAATCTCGGCCAGCGCAGCACCGCGTATCTGACGTCCTGGACGGAGGAGCGCGGCATCGACGTCACCCGGCCCACCACGCTCAACGCCGCCCTCGGCGGCCAGATGAAGCGTGAGCTGCGCCAGCAGATCATGAAGCGCATGGCGCGCAATCTGCCCAACCTGATCCCGTTCATGATCGGCGCCGCCGTCGGCGCCACGATGAACCGCCGCGACACCCGCAAGCTCGCCGACCGGGTCAGGAACGACCTGCGCAAGCAGCAGATCCCCTGGGACCGGCTGCCCGCGCTGCCGCCGCTGGAACAGCCGCTGAACCCGGCCGAGCTGCCCAAGGAGATCGAGGGCCCCTGAGGGAATCCGGCCGGTCCGGCGAACGGCTCAGGCGGTCCTGGCGCCGCTCAGCGCCGCCGCCAGGCCCCGCGGGTCGCGGGTGGAGAGATAGACGTACGGAGTCGGGTCCTCGGGATCCGTGACCTCCACCCGTACCGCCGTATCCACATAGCCGCGCAGCAGCATGAACGCACGGGCGTCCGCCTTGTGCGTGCGCCAGGCCCGCGCCTCCTCGGCGTCCAGCACCTCGGGCTCGCCGAGCGCCGACAGCGGGATCCTGGCGTCGCCGGCGACGAGGGACCCCGCCACCACCCGGATCCGGGCCGAGCCGTAACCGCTCACCACGAGCGCCGCCGCGGCCGTACCGCCGACCAGCCCCGCGAGCAGCGGCAACGTGCCCAGCGGCAGTAGCATCAAGCCGCAGGCGACCCCGATCCCGAAGGCGATGAACCACCAGGAGCGGGGCGCGGTGAGACGTTCGTCGAAGGGCGGTGCGGAAGGCTGCATGGCACCAAGCTTGGCACGGCGCGACCGGCACACCGCCGCGCGGGTAAGGTCTGCGCCTGTGAGTGGAACATCAGCAGCTCTGACACCCCCGGCCGACGCCGTCGCGCCGGTCCGGCACCCCGACGCGCCCGCCCCCGGCGAGCTCCTCGGGGCGCACTACGAACACTGCTTCGGCTGCGGCGGGGGACAGCCGCACGGACTGCACCTGATGGCGCGGGCCGGTGAGGGCGTGAGCGTCACCGCCGAGTTCACCGTGCAGCCCGCCCACCAGGGCGCCCCCGGACTGGCCCACGGCGGTGTGCTCGCCACGGCGCTGGACGAGACCCTCGGCTCGCTGAACTGGCTGCTGCGCACCATCGCGGTGACCGGACGGCTGGAGACCGACTTCGTCCGCCCCGTCCCCGTGGACACCGTGCTGCACCTCGACGCCCGGATCACCGCCGTGCACGGGCGCAAGATCTACTCCACCGCCACCGGCCGGATCGGCGGCCCCGAAGGCCCCGTCGCGGTCCGCGCCGACGCCCTCTTCATCGAGGTCAAGGTCGACCACTTCATCGACAACGGCCGGCCCGCCGAGATCCAGGCGGCCATGTCCGACCCCGACCAGGTCCGGCGCGCCCGCGCCTTCGAGGTGAACCCGTGACCCGCAGCCCCGTCGACGTACTGATCCGCCGGACCGACCCGGACGTGCCGATCCCGGCGTACGGACACCCGGGCGACGCCGGGGCCGACCTGGTGACCACCGAGGCCGCCGAACTCGCCCCCGGCGAGCGCGTGGTGCTGCCCACCGGGGTCTCGATCGCCCTGCCCGACGGGTACGCCGCGTTCGTGCACCCGCGCTCCGGCCTCGCAGCCCGCTGCGGAGTGGCCCTCGTGAATGCCCCAGGGACGGTTGATGCCGGGTACCGTGGGGAGATCAAGGTGATCGTGGTCAACCTCGATCCACGCGAGAGCGTGCGATTCGAACGGTTCGACCGGATTGCCCAACTGGTTGTCCAGCAGGTCGAGAAGGTGCGCTTCCACGAGGTGGCGGAACTTCCCGGCTCGGCGCGGGCCGAAGGGGGCTTCGGGTCCACCGGCGGCCACGCGTCGGTGGACGGCGCCGAGGGCCAGATCACCCACGGTGGGAACAGCTACGCTTCGGTCGTATCCGACCGGGAAGGACAGTGACGTGTTCGGACGTCGCAAGAAGAGTGGTTCCGCCGAGGACGCGGCGGACGAGGTGCGCGAGGCCGAGCAGGTCGCCGACGAGTCAGGCGCATCCGACGAGGCCGGCACCGGCACGCGTCGGATGAATCTTCCGCCGGCCCCCCGGCCGGACGGACCCTGGGACAGCTCCGAGGTCTCCCAGCCCGGCGAGGGCCGGGTCGACCTGGGCGGCATCTTCGTCCCCGGGGTCGAGGGCATGGAACTGCGCGTCGAGGTGGCCGGGGACGCGATCGTCGCCGCCACCGTGGTGCTGCGCGACAGCGCGATCCAGCTCCAGGCCTTCGCCGCCCCCAAGAAGGAGGGCATCTGGGGCGAGGTCCGCGAGGAGATCGCCTCGGGCATCACCCAGCAGGGCGGCATCATCGACGAGGTCGAGGGCCCGCTGGGCTGGGAGCTGCGCGCGCAGGTCCCCGTACAGCTCCCGGACGGCACGGGCGGGGTGCAGCTCGTGCGCTTCGTCGGCGTCGACGGCCCCCGCTGGTTCCTGCGCGGAGTCATCTCCGGCCAGGGCGCCGTCCAGCCGGAGGCCGCGGGACTGCTGGAGACGATCTTCCGGGACACCGTGGTCGTCCGCGGCGACGGCCCGATGGCCCCGCGCGACCCGATCGTCCTCAAGCTCCCCGACGACGCCCAGATGGTGCCCGAGGGCGTGCAGCAGGAGGACCAGGAGAGCTCCCGGTTCTCCGGCGGCATGGGTCAGCTCCAGCGCGGCCCCGAGATCACCGAGGTCCGTTAGCGGACACCGCACGGCACCGGCCGGTGGGCCGCACCCCTTCCCGGGGTGCGGCCCACCGGCCTTCGTACGCATCGGCCCCGGCCATTGCCCGGCCGTGTGCCGTACACACATACTTGGCGGGCGACGACGCGGGCCACGTACGACGGGGGAGCAGCATGACCGAGAGCACCAACGGACAGTCCGGCACGGCCCTCGCCGAGGACCCGGCCCGCAGCGCCATGGTCACGGTCGAGGACCTGCACCGGTCGTACGGCAGCGGAGCGGCGGCCGTGCACGCCCTGCGCGGCGTCTCCTTCGAGATCCCGCGCGGCGAACTGGTCGCGCTCAAGGGCCGCTCCGGCTCCGGCAAGACCACCCTGCTCAACCTGGTCGGCGGACTGGACACCCCCGACAGCGGCCGGATCACCGTCGACGGCACCGAGCTGGCCGGCCTCGGCGAGAAGGGCCTGCTGGAGCTGCGCCGGGACCGGGTCGGTTTCATCTTCCAGTCCTTCGGCCTCATCCCGATCCTGACCGCCGCCGAGAACGTCGGCGTACCGCTGCGGCTGCGCAGGGCCGACCCGGCCGAGCGTGACGAGCGGGTCGCCCTGCTGCTCTCCCTGGTCGGCCTCGCCGACCACGCCGAGCAGCGCCCCGGAGAGCTCTCCGGCGGCCAGCAGCAGCGCGTCGCCATCGCCCGCGCCCTCGCCAACCGCCCCGCCCTCCTGATCGCCGACGAACCCACCGGACAGCTCGACGCCGAGACCGGGCTCGCCGTGATGGAACTGCTCCGCGCGGTCGTCCGCAGCGAGAACGTCACCGCCCTCGTCGCCACCCACGACCCCCAGCTGCTGGGCCTCGCCGACCGGGTCCTGGAGCTGAGCGACGGGCATATCGTCGAACAGTCCTGAGCCCCCGGCCTGCCCTCCCGGCTCTCCCGGCGCGCATCAGAGTTCCGTCAATACGCCCCTCACCTGCACTCTCCGGACCGAACCACGGCCCGCGGCGGAGTAGCGTCGACGGCGGCAGCCGCACCGGGCGCGCCACCGGCCCTCCGCAGGACACGGCCGGACGGAAGAAGACAATGGGGCCATGGGACGCGGCACACTCCGGATCTACCTGGGCGCGGCACCGGGCGTCGGCAAGACGTACGCGATGCTCTCCGAGGCGCACCGCCGGGTCGAGCGCGGCACCGACTGTGTGGTGGCCTTCGTCGAGCACCACGCCCGGCCGCGCACCGAGGTGCTGCTGCACGGCCTGGAGCAGGTCCGGCGCAGCGAGATCAGCTACCGCGGCGCCGTCTTCACCGAGATGGACGTCGACGCCGTCCTGGAGCGCGCCCCGGCCGTGGCCCTGGTCGACGAGCTGGCCCACACCAACGTCCCCGGCTCCCGCAACGCCAAGCGCTGGCAGGACGTCGAGGAGCTGCTCAAGGCCGGGATCGACGTCATATCCACGGTCAACATCCAGCACCTGGAGTCGCTCGGCGACGTGGTCGAGTCGATCACCGGTGTCCGGCAGCGCGAGACCGTCCCCGACGAGGTGGTCCGCCGGGCCGACCAGATCGAGCTGGTCGACATGTCGCCCCAGGCCCTGCGCCGCCGGATGGCCCACGGCAACATCTACCAGCCCGACAAGATGGACGCCGCCCTCTCCAACTACTTCCGCCCCGGCAACCTCACCGCCCTGCGCGAGCTGGCCCTGCTGTGGACCGCCGACCGGGTCGACGAGTACCTCCAGCAGTACCGGGGCGAGCACAACATCCGCACGACCTGGCAGGCCCGCGAACGCATCGTCGTCGGGCTGACCGGCGGGCCCGAGGGCCGCACCCTCATCCGCCGCGCCTCCCGGATGGCCGCCAAGGGCTCCGGCAGCGAGATCCTCGCCGTCTACATCGCCCGCAGCGACGGCCTGACCGCCGCCTCCCCCAAGGAGCTGGCCGTCCAGCGCACCCTGGTCGAGGACCTCGGCGGCACCTTCCACCACGTCATCGGCGACGACATACCGGCCGCGCTGCTGGAGTTCGCCCGCGGCGTCAACGCCACCCAGATCGTGCTGGGCTCCAGCCGCCGCAAGACCTGGCAGTACATCTACGGCCCCGGGGTCGGCGCGACCGTCGCCCGGGAGTCCGGTCCCGATCTCGACGTCCACATCGTCACCCATGAAGAGGTCGCCAAGGGCCGCGGTCTGCCCATCGCCCGCGGCGCCCGGCTCGGCCGCGCCCGGATCCTCTGGGGCTGGCTCGTCGGGGTCGTCGGCCCCGTCCTGCTCGCGGTGGTCCTGCGCTCCATGGAGGACGCCCCCGGCCTCGCCAACGACGTCCTGCTCTTCCTCTTCCTGACGGTGGCCGCCGCCCTGCTCGGCGGACTGAGACCCGCGCTGGCCTCGGCGGCCGCCGGCTCCCTGCTGCTGAACTACTGGTTCACCCCGCCGACCCACACCCTGACCGTCCAGGACCCGGAGAACCTCGTCGCCATCGTGATCTTCTTCGCGGTGGCGGTGGCGGTCTCCTCCGTGGTCGACCTCGCGGCCCGGCGCACCCACCAGGCCGCCCGGCTGCGTGCCGAGTCGGAGATCCTCTCCTTCCTCGCCGGCAGCGTGCTGCGGGGCGAGACCGCCCTGGACGCCCTGCTGGAACGGGTCCGCGAGACCTTCGCCATGGAGTCCGTCGCCCTGCTGGAGCGCAGCAGCGACGTGGAGCCGTGGACCTGCGCCGGATCCGTCGGACCGGCCCCGGTCAGCCGCCCCGACGACGCCGATGTGGACATGCCGGTCGGCGACAACCTGGCCCTCGCGCTCTCCGGCCGGGTGCTGCCGGCCGAGGACCGCCGGGTGCTCGGCGCGTTCGCCGCCCAGGCCGCCGTCGTCCTGGACCGCCAGCGCCTGGTCGGGGAGGCCGAAGAGGCGCGCAGGCTCGCCGAGGGCAACCGGATCAGGACCGCCCTGCTCGCCGCCGTCAGCCACGACCTGCGCACCCCGCTGGCCGCCATCAAGGCCGCCGTCAGCTCGCTGCGCTCCGACGACGTCGCCTGGTCCGACGAGGACGAGGCGGAGCTCCTGGAAGGCATCGAGGACGGTGCGGACCGGCTGGACCACCTCGTCGGCAACCTGCTGGACATGTCCCGCCTCCAGACCGGCACCGTGACTCCCCTGATCCGCGAGATCGACCTCGACGAGGTGGTCCCGATGGCGCTCGGCGGCGTCCCCGAGGGCAGCGTCGACCTCGACGTCCCCGAAACACTGCCGATGGTCGCCGTCGACCCCGGGCTCCTGGAGCGGGTCGTCGCCAACATCGTCGAGAACGCCGTCAAGTACAACCCGGGCCGGGAGCCCGTCGCCGTGGCCGCCAGCGCGCTCGGCGGCCGCGTCGAGCTGCGGGTGGTCGACCGGGGCCGGGGCGTCCCCGACGAGGCCAAGGACCGCATCTTCGAGCCCTTCCAGCGGTACGGTGACGCCCCGCGCGGCGCCGGAGTGGGCCTCGGCCTCGCCGTCTCCCGGGGCTTCGCCGAGGCCATGGGCGGCACGCTGGACGCCGAGGACACCCCCGGCGGCGGGCTGACCATGGTCCTGACGCTGGCCGCGGCGCCGGGCGGGGGCCGGGCCGACCCCGAGCTGCCCGCCCGGGTCACCTCGTGACCCGGCCCCGGGCGTACACCGCCCGCCCCGACGTATTCCCCGACACCTCCCCGTACAGCAGAAAGGCAGGTCCGCGATGACCAGGGTGCTTGTGGTCGACGACGAGCCGCAGATCGTCCGCGCCCTCGTGATCAACCTGAAGGCCCGCCAGTACGAGGTCGACGCCGCGCCCGACGGGGCGACCGCCCTCCAGCTCGCCGCCGCCCGCCACCCCGACGTCGTCCTCCTCGACCTCGGACTGCCCGACATGGACGGGGTGGAGGTGATCAGGGGGCTGCGCGGCTGGACCCGGGTCCCGATCCTCGTCCTCTCCGCCCGTCAGACCTCCGACGAGAAGGTGGAGGCGCTGGACGCCGGGGCCGACGACTACGTCACCAAACCGTTCGGCATGGACGAACTGCTGGCCAGGCTGCGCGCCTCGGTACGCCGGGCGGAACCGGTCGGCCAGGAGGGCGGCACCGAGGACGTCGCCCTCGTCCAGACCGCCGGCTTCACCGTCGACCTGGCGGCGAAGAAGGTGCACCGGGAGGGCCGCGACGTACGGCTCACCCCCACCGAATGGCACCTGCTGGAGGTCCTCGTCCGCAACGCGGGCCGCCTGGTCAGCCAGAAGCAGCTCCTCCAGGAGGTCTGGGGCCCCTCCTACGGCACCGAGACCAACTATCTGCGGGTCTACATGGCCCAGCTGCGCCGCAAGCTGGAGGCGGACCCCTCGCACCCCCGCCACTTCGTCACCGAACCGGGCATGGGCTATCGGTTCGAGCGTGACTGACTCCGTACCTGCTCACCCTTTCGAGTGATCGTCGCGGACCTGCGTGTGCCGCGCGCAGGACCGGTACCCTTCGGGTATGAGTGCTGTTCCCCGATCCGAGAAAGCCGGGAAGGCCGGGAAGGCGGCGAAGCCTTCCGGGCGCTTCCGCCGTATGCTCGACCGGCTCTCCAGCTCCCAGGAGGACCTGGAGTCCCAGGAGCTGCGGGAGGACGCGCAGGCCACCGGCTGCACCCGGATCTCCGAGTGCTCCGACCGGCAGATCGTGAAGGTGGCTGGTACGTTGCGGACCGTCACCCTCCGTCCCCGGGCCGGAGTGCCCGCCCTGGAGGCGGAGCTCTTCGACGGCACCGAGCCGCTGGACGTGGTCTGGCTCGGCCGTCGCTCCATCGTCGGCATAGAGCCCGGCCGCAGGATCATCGCCTCGGGGCGGGTCGCCATGAGCCACGGCCGCCGGGTGCTGTTCAACCCCACATACGAACTCCGACCGCTCGGCAAGGAGTAGCCGGTGACGTCTCTCGACAAGCCGACGTCCGACACGGACCAGCCCCACCGCACCGATCCGCAGCACGCCGGCGGGAGGCACGCCGCCCAGCAGGACGCCGAGTCGAAGGCGGTCACCGAGGCCGCGCTCTTCGAGGCCTTCGGCGGGGTGCGCGGCATGGTGGAGACAGTCCTCCCCGGGCTGCTCTTCGTCACGATCTTCACCATCAACAAGAACCTGAACGCCTCGGCCATCGCGGCCCTGGCGGTGTCCCTGGCCCTCGTCGTCGTCCGGCTGATCCGCCGGGACACCGTCAAGCACGCCTTCAGCGGCGTCTTCGGGGTGGGCTTCGGCGTCCTCTTCGCGAAGATGACGGGCGACGCCAAGGACTTCTATCTGCCGGGCATGCTCTACACCCTGGGCCTGTCGGTCGCCTACATCGCCACCGCCGCTGCCGGCGTACCCCTGATCGGTCTGATCCTCGGCCCGGTCTTCAAGGAGAACCTCTCCTGGCGGACCCGTAACCCGGGCCGGAAGAAGGCGTACACCAAGGCCAGCTACGCCTGGGGCTTCATCCTGCTGGCCAAGTGCGCGATCCTCTTCCCGCTCTACTGGTGGGCCGACACCACCCAGTTCGGCTGGGTGCTCATCGCGCTGAAGATCCCGCCGTTCCTGCTCGCGGTCTATCTGACCTGGATTTTCCTCGCGAAGGCGCCGCCGCCCATCGACGTCTTCGCCGAGATGGAGGCCGAGGAACAGGCCGAGAAGAAGCGCAAGGCCGCGGCGGCCGCCCTCCGCGACCCGGAGGCCTGACCCGTACGGACGGATGCGAAGGGGCCTGGAAGGAACGCTCGGCGTTCCTTCCAGGCCCCTTCCGCATGGCGGCTCGCTCACTCGTCCTCGGGACTCCGCCGGACCGACAGCAGGTCCTCAAGCTGCTCCTCGCGCGCCTGGGCGGCCACGAACAGCAGCTCGTCCCCGGCCTCCAGGGACTCCTCGGGGCTCGGCGTCAGCACCCGCGTACCCCGGATGATCGTCACCAGCGAGGTGTCCGCGGGCCAGGCCACATCCCCGACGCGGATGCCGGCCAGCGCCGACTCCGGCGGCAGGGTCAGCTCCACCAGGTTGGCGTCGCCGTGGCTGAAGCGCAGCAGCCGGACCAGATCGCCGACGCTCACCGCCTCCTCGACCAGGGCCGACATCAGCCGCGGCGTCGAGACGGCGACGTCCACACCCCAGGACTCGTTGAACAGCCACTCGTTCTTCGGGTTGTTCACCCGGGCCACCACGCGCGGCACGCCGTACTCGGTCTTGGCGAGCAACGAGACGACCAGGTTGACCTTGTCGTCGCCGGTCGCGGCGATCACCACGTTGCACCGCTGCAGCGCCGCCTCGTCCAGCGAGGTGATCTCGCAGGCGTCCGCGAGAAGCCACTCGGCCATCGGCACCCGCTCCACCGAAATGGCGGTCGGCGCCTTGTCGATCAGCAGCACCTCGTGCCCGTTCTCCAGCAGCTCGGCGGCGATGGAACGACCCACCGCGCCCGCCCCGGCAATCGACACACGCATCAGTGACCGTCCTCCTCGGGACCCTGGGCGAAGGCCTCTTCGACCTGGGCGATCTCGCCCGTACGCATCATCACGTGGACCAGGTCGCCTTCCTGGAGAACGGTCTGCGAGGTCGGCAGTATGGCCTCGCCCAACCGGGTGAGGAAGGCCACCCGGACCCCCGTCTCCTCCTGGAGCGTGCTGATCTTGTGGCCGATCCAGGAGGGCGTCGTGTGCACCTCGGCGAGCTGCACACCCCCGCTCGGATCGCGCCACAGCGGCTCCGCGCCCGACGGCAGCAGCCGCCGCAGCATCTGGTCCGCCGTCCAGCGCACCGTCGCCACGGTGGGGATGCCGAGGCGCTGGTAGACCTCGGCACGCCGGGGGTCGTAGATGCGCGCCGCGACGTTCTCGATGGAGAACATCTCGCGGGCCACCCGGGCCGCGATGATGTTGGAGTTGTCGCCGCTGCTGACCGCGGCGAACGCCCCGGCGTCCTCGATCCCCGCCTCGCGGAGGGTGTCCTGGTCGAAACCGACCCCGGTGACCCGGCGACCGCCGAATCCGGACCCGAGGCGACGGAACGCCGTGGGGTCCTGGTCGATCACCGCGACGGTGTGCCCCTGCTGTTCCAGGGTCTGTGCGAGAGCGGCACCGACGCGCCCGCAGCCCATGATGACGATGTGCACTGTGCGCCTACCCCGCCGTCCTGGTCATCCGGCTGACCTGCGAAAACACGCTGCTCACACTTCTCTCTCGGCTTGCTGGGCAAACAACGGGGCACACACCCGCGGTGTGGCCCGAGGACGAGCTTAAGCGCCGGGGAAGTCAAGCCCTCATCCGAGTGCCCGCATCCTCGCCCACTCCGGTAAAGGACTCGTCCATTCAGGCAAAGGGAAAGCAAAACGGGGAGAACGGGCGCAAGGATCGCGTTAAAGAATGCGGAGACGTTCTCCTCCGACCGCAGGAGATTGCCGGGGCCACGTCGAAAGGGTGTGCTTTCCGGCCACGGGCTCCGCTTACGATCCTCAGCGTGTCCAAACTGACCGACCTGCCCAAACGGATCCTGATCGGCCGGGCGCTGCGCAGCGACAAGCTCGGGGAAACGTTGCTCCCCAAGCGCATCGCGCTGCCGGTCTTCGCGTCCGACCCGTTGTCCTCGGTGGCGTACGCGCCCGGGGAAGTCCTCCTCGTGCTGTCCATCGCGGGCGTGTCGGCGTACCACTTCAGCCCCTGGATCGCCGTCGCGGTCGTCGTCCTCATGTTCACGGTCGTCGCCTCCTACCGGCAGAACGTCCGCGCCTACCCGAGCGGCGGCGGCGACTACGAGGTCGCGAACACCAACCTCGGCCCCAAGGCCGGACTGACCGTCGCCAGCGCCCTGCTCGTCGACTACATCCTCACCGTGGCCGTGTCGATCTCCTCCGGCGTCGAGAACCTCGGCTCCGCGATTCCGTTCGTCATCGAGCACAAGACGTTCTGCGCCATAGGCGCCATCGTCCTGCTCACCCTGATGAACCTGCGCGGAGTGAAGGAGTCCGGGAAGCTCTTCGCCATCCCCACCTATCTCTTCGTGGCCGGCGTCTTCCTCATGATCCTGTGGGGTGCCTTCCGCGGACTGATCCTCGGCGACACGATGCACGCCCCCACCTCCGACTTCGAGATCAAGCCCGAACACGAGGGGCTGGCCGGCTTCGCGCTCGTCTTCCTCCTCCTGCGGGCCTTCTCCTCGGGCTGTGCCGCCCTCACCGGTGTCGAGGCGATCAGCAACGGGGTGCCCGCGTTCCGGAAGCCGAAGAGCAGGAACGCCGCGACCACCCTCGCCCTGATGGGTCTGCTCGCCGTCACCATGTTCTGCGGCATCATCGGCCTGGCCCTGGCCACCGATGTCAAGATGGCCGAGAACCCCGCCATCGACCTGATCCGCGACGGTGTCCCGGTCGGTGCGGGCTTCACCCAGGACCCGGTCATCGCCCAGGTCGCCGAGGCGGTCTTCGGCCACGGCTCCTTCCTCTTCATGGTCCTCGCGGCCGCCACCGCCCTGGTCCTCTTCCTCGCCGCGAACACCGCGTACAACGGATTCCCGCTGCTCGGCTCGATCCTCGCCCAGGACCGGTACCTGCCCCGCCAGCTCCACACCCGCGGCGACCGCCTCGCCTTCTCCAACGGCATCGTGCTGCTGGCGGGCGCCGCCATCCTGCTCGTCTGGATCTACGGCGCCGACTCCACGCACCTGATCCAGCTCTACATCGTCGGGGTGTTCGTCTCCTTCACCCTCAGCCAGACCGGCATGGTGCGGCACTGGAACCGCCTGCTGGCCGACGAACGCGACCGGGCCAGGCGCCGCCACATGGTCCGCTCCCGCGCCATCAACGCCTTCGGCGCCTTCTTCTGCGGCGTCGTCCTGGTGATCGTCCTCGCCACCAAGTTCACCCACGGCGCCTGGGTGGCCCTGCTCGGCATGGTCATCTTCTACGGCACGATGACCGCGATCCGGAAGCACTACGACCGGGTCGCCGACGAGATCGCCGCCGACGAGACCCCCGCCGACGAGAGCGTCCGCCCCTCCCGCGTCCACGCCATCGTCCTCGTCTCCAAGCTCCACCGCCCCACCCTGCGCGCCCTCGGCTACGCCCAGCTGATCCGCGCCGACCAACTGGAGGCGCTCTCCATCAGCGTCGACCCGGACGAGACGAAGGCACTGCGCGAGGACTGGGAGCGGCGCGCCATCAACGTCCCGCTCAAAATCCTCGACTCGCCCTACCGCGAGGTGACCCGCCCGGTCATCGAGTACGTGAAGGGCCTGCGCCGCCAGAGCCCGCGCGACGTGGTCAGCGTCTACATCCCCGAGTACGTGGTCGGGCACTGGTACGAGCACCTGCTGCACAACCAGAGCGCCCTGCGTCTGAAGGGTCGGCTGCTTTTCACACCCGGGGTCATGGTGACCTCGGTCCCGTACCAGCTCCAGTCCTCCGAGGCGGCGAAGAAGCGGGCCCGCAAGCGCGCGGACTGGAGCGCTCCGGGTTCGGTCCGCCGGGGCCCGGTGGAGCGGGGCAACCGCAAGGGGTGAGGGTGAGCGGGGGAGGGGGACGGCCGCAGGGGCGCAGGGGCGCAGGGGCGGGGGCCCGCTCGTGGTCACCACCTCCACCGGTCCCACGTAGACTGGTGGGCTGTTGTCCGGCAGCAGCTCGACCCCCTGCCCCCTTCCTCCTCTTCCTCTCTGGAGCCTCCCCTCATGCAGAACGAACCCACGTCGTCGCTGGTCGGGGAGGAGTACGAGGTCGAGGTCGGGCCCGTCGCACACGGCGGCCACTGCATCGCCCGTACGGCTGAGAACCAGGTGCTCTTCGTCCGCCACACGCTCCCCGGCGAGAAGATCATCGCCAAGGTGACAGACGGCGACACGGACTCCCGCTTCCTGCGGGCCGACGCGGTACGGATCATCGAGCCGTCCAAGGACCGCGTCGAGGCGCCCTGCCCGTACGCCGGCCCCGGCATGTGCGGCGGCTGCGACTGGCAGCACGCGAAGCCGGGCGCGCAGCGCCGCCTGAAGGGCGAGGTGATCGCCGAACAGCTCCAGCGCCTGGCGGGCCTGACCCCCGAGGAGGCCGGCTGGGACGGCACGGTCATGCCGGCGGACGGCGACAAGCTCCCGGCGGGCGAGGTGCCGGCCTGGCGGACCCGCGTCCAGTACGCCATCGACGCCGAGGGCCGCGCGGGCCTGAGGAAGCACCGCTCGCACGACGTGCAGCCGATCGACCACTGCCTGATCGCCGCGCCCGGGGTCTCCGAACTCGGCGTCGAGAAGCGCGAATGGCCGCAGATCGCCGCGGTGGAGGCCATCACCGCCACCGGCTCGAACGACCGCCAGGTCATCCTCACCCCGAAGCCCGGCGGCCGGCTCCCCCTGGTCGAGCTGGACAAGCCGGTCTCCGTGCTCCGCGTAGACGAGAAGGACGGCGGCGTCCACCGCGTCCACGGCCGCGCCTTCGTCCGCGAACGCGCCGACGACCGCACCTACCGCGTCGGCTCCGGCGGCTTCTGGCAGGTCCACCCGCAGGCGGCCAACACCCTGGTCCGCGCCGTCATGCAGGGCCTGCTGCCCCGCAAGAACGACACGGCCCTCGACCTCTACTGCGGCGTCGGCCTCTTCGCCGGCGCCATCGGCCAGCGCCTCGGCGAGAAGGGCGCGGTCCTCGGCATCGAGTCCGGCAAGCGCGCGGTCGAGGACGCCCGCCACAACCTGAAGGACCTGGACCGCGTCCGCATCGAACACGGCAAGGTCGACCAGGTCCTGCCCCGCACGGGCATCACGGAGTGCGACCTGATCGTCCTGGACCCGCCGCGCGCGGGCGCGGGCAAGCAGGTCGTCAAGCACCTGTCGGGCCTGGGCGCCCGCAAGATCGCCTACGTGGCCTGCGACCCGGCTGCCCTGGCCCGGGACCTGGCGTACTTCCGGGAGGGCGGGTACCGGGTGCGGACGTTGCGGGCGTTCGATCTGTTTCCGATGACATCGCATGTTGAGTGCGTGGCCATTTTGGAGCCTGCGGCAAAGGGCACCTGACCTGCGGTTTTGCGACCGGGTGGGGTGCTCGACCTGTTTCCCTCCGTGGAACGGGTCGGTAGGACGGATCACCCTCGCAAGCTTCCTGACCTGCGGATTAACGAGAGAGGCGCTTACGTCGGCGACGCCCTCCAGGTCTCGCTCCGAAACTCTTGACGCTCGGGTGACGCTCGAAGTGGAGGTCTGCCCCCCCGGATCTTGCCGACTGGGGCCGCACGGACCGGGCCCTCGGCCCGGGGTATGGCAACTCAGGCACGAGCATCCCTCTGCCCCTCCTCAGCGGCCGCACGAGCTGCCACGTATGTCCCTTCTCTAGCTCGGACCTGTGCGGGGGTGCGGCCCAGGCCGCACCTGTCGTGCTGGCGGGCGGCCCTGCCGAGCGCGTAGCGGCGCAGGCTGTGGCGGTCGAGGTGGGTGTCTCCGATATTGCCTGTCGAGCATGATCCGGTCGGCGTGCTCGGGGAACATCGACGCGTAGGCGGAGCCGAGTGCCGTGCCATAGGAAGTAGCCCAGGCAACTGGTCGTCTCCTCGTCGAGCGCGGTCCGGACTTGGTCCCGGTCGCAGGCGGTGTTCGCAGTGCCGGCTCGCTCGGCGCGGTGTTCTCTCAGCCCCCGCAAGGTCAGCCCACTGTCGCTTGCTGTGTCCAGTGGGCTGACGGTGGTCCTGACCTGATGGGCATGGGGGCGACGGCCCGTGTCTCTACTTGGTCGCGCCTTGGGCGAAGCCGTTGTAGATGTAGCGCTGTAGGAACAGGAAGAGGACCAGCGTGGGGATGATGACGAGAACCGCTCCGGCCGAGATGTTCTCCCAGTGGGCTCCGAAGGGTCCCTTGAACCGGAACAGGGCGGTCGAGACCGTGCCGAGTTCCTGTGAGGGCATGTAGAGGAAGGGGATGTAGAAGTCGTTGTAGACGGTGATCCCCTTGATGATCACCACGGTTGCGATCGCCGGCTTGAGCAGCGGGAAAATGATCTTTCGGTAGATCGTGAAGGAGTTCGCTCCGTCCAGCCGCGCGGCTTCGTCGAGGGAGACGGGGATGCCGCGGATGAACTGCAGGAACACGTAGATCGAGACGATGTCGGTGCCCATGTAGAGCAGGATCGGGGCCCAGCGCGTGTCGAACAGCCCGAAGCTGTTCACCACCTGGAAGGTGGCGACCTGTGTGGTGACCCCCGGCACGAGGGTGGCGATGAGGAAGAGGCCCATGACGAGCTTCTTGGCCCGGAAGTGGAAGCGGTCGATGGCGTAGGCCGTCATCGACCCAATGATCACGGTGCCGCTGATGGAGAACAGCAGGATGAACGCGGTGTTGCCGAAGGCCGTCAGCATGGCGCCGTCGGAGAACGCGGTCGCGTAGTTGCTGAAGTTCAGCCAGTTGCCCGGGAGCGACAGCGCGCCGCCGTCCGAGGCTTCCTTGGACGTTTTCAGAGACGTGAGGAAGACGACGCTGAGCGGGAGGAGGACCACCAGTGAGGCGATGACGAGCGACAGGTAGATCAGCGTCTGGCCGATGCGGCCACGGCGTCGAACGCGTCGCGTGTCGGACACGGAACGGGTGGTGGCAGCGGTCTGCTGGGCCGTGGTCATACGAGGTCCACCTTTTCGTCGGGCACGAGACGGCGCTGGATCCAGGTGATCAGCAGGATGATCAGCAGCAGCACCACCGCGGCGGCCGAGGCCAGCCCGGTTTTGTTGAACTGGAAGGCGAGCTTCACCGTCTGGATGACGAACGTCGACGTGCCGGTCGCGCCGCCGGTCATGATGTACGGGATCTCGAAGACGGCGAGCGAGCCGGAGATCGCCAGGATGATGCTCAGGCTCAGTACGGGCCGAATGCTCGGCGCGATGATGTGGCGGAACTGCTGCCAGCGGGTCGCGCCGTCGAGCTGGGCGGCCTCGTAGAGTTCGCCGGGGATCGACTGGATGGCTCCGAGGAACAGGACGAAGTTCAGGCCGGTGAAGCGCCAGACGGATACGCCGGCGAGTGAGGTGTTTGCCGATTCGGGGTCGCCCAGCCAGGCGTGGTCGGTGTCTACTCCGACCCAGGACAGGACCGAGTCCAGGGTTCCGCCGTCCTGGAAGAAGTACAGGAAGACGAATCCGATCGCCACGCCGTTGATGAGGTAGGGGAAGAAGAGCAGGCCCTTGAACAGGTTGCGGAACCGCAGATCGAAGCTGAGCACCGTGGCGAAGTAGAGCGCGATGGCGATCTGCGCCACGGAGGCTGCGAGGTAGTAGAAGCTCACGAAGAACACCCGGAAGAGCTCGGGCCGGGTGAAGATCTGGACGTAGTTGTCCGCTCCGGTGAAGTTGCGGTCGGGGCTGATGCCGTCCCAGTCCGTGAAGCTGTAATAGATCATGTTCCCCACGGGTACGTAGGTGAACGTGATCAGCAGTACCAGGGGCGCTGCCAGGAACAGCCACGGAGTCGCGCGGCGGAGCAGTTGCCCCCACGTCCGGCGTCCCTGAGGGTGACTGGTGCCGCTCGCTTTGGTCCTGCGACGGGAGGTCACTGCGCGGTGCGTCTTCACGCTCGCGACCTCGGTCGTCTTGGTCATGTCGGGCCTTTCGTCATCCGCGTCTCGATTCCTTGTGCGCGGGAGGGGTGGGCCCCGGCCGGTGTCGTTCGGCCGGGGCCTCCCTCGCCGGGTCAGGATCCGGCGGTCTTTGCTGCCTCGTCCCACCGCTTGTTCAGGTCGGTGAAGTAGTCGTCGAGGCTGCCCTTCTGGGCTCCGCGGGCGATGTCGATCAGCTTCTGGCGGTAGTCGGGCTTGTTGAGCCCGATCTCGGCGGCGTTGTCGATGTCGTTGACCTTGCCCGTGTCGGTCTCGGAGCGCTCCACATAGGTGACATCGTTGTCAACGAAGTCCTTGAGGGTGGCCGGCATCGGGGCCGACTTGAGGGTGGGGACGGTGCCCTCCTTGGCGGAGTAGCCCGACTTCTCGGTGAACCAGTCGATCCATGCGCGGGCCGCCTCCTTGTGCTTGGAGTGGGCGTTCACGGCCTGCTGGTAGTCGGAGACGAGGGTGGCGCAGTGGCCGTCGCCCTTCAGGACCGGGAGGGGCATGTATCCGATGTCGTCCGGGTTCTTGCCCGCCTTCTTGGCGGCGTCCTGCATCTGGGTGATCGACCAGGAGCCCACCATCATGGATCCGATCTCGCCCTTGGCGAGCTTGGTCTTGGAGGCTTCCCAGTTGGTGGTGCTGGGGTCCTTCTCCGAGAGCTCTCCCTTGACGATGTCGTGCAGCAGGGTGTCGATCACCTGGAGTTCGCTGCCCTGCTTCCAGGGGGAGACGGGGCCGGCGAGCTTGTTGGTGGCGTTCTCGTCGCAGGTGACGGAGCCGATGTTGGTGGTCCACTGGACGAGCGGCCACCCGTCCTTGAAGTTGGTGTAGTAGGGGGTCGCGCCGGTCTTGGTCTTGATCGCCTCCAGTCCGGCGAGGAACTCGTCCGGTGTGGTGGGCCAGGCGGTGATGCCAGCCTTCTTCCACAGGGCCTTGTTGTAGACGAAGCCGTTGGCGGTGCCGAACTGGGCGATGCCGTAGACCTTGTTGTTGACCGCGGATTTGTCGCTGAAGCGGTACTTGTCCGCCATCTTGATGGAGGTCCCGAGGGGGGCGAAGAACTTGGGGTAGTCGTTCTTGGAGACGGAGGCCGGGATCATGAGGACGTCGCCGTAGTCCTCGGTGTTCATCCGGATCTTGACTTCGCCCTCGTAGTCGGTCAGGCCCTCGAACTTCACCTTGACCTTCGGGTAGATCTTGTTGAACTCCGCCGCGTACGCGTCCATGGCCCCGCTCTGGACCAGGTCCGTCCGCTGGGTGAGGACCGTGATGGAGCCGGTCGCCTTGCCCGGGTCGGCGGGGGCCTCGGCCATCTCGGTCGAGGGCGCCCCTCCGCCGCTACAGCCCGTCGCGGTCAGCGTCGCGATGGCCAAAAGTGCACCTGCGAGCGTCTTGGTCTTCCCCATGTGCCCAACTCCTTCAGATGGCGGCTCAGGTCTGCGGTGGGATGTTGGCACTATGACAGCCAGCGTGTGAACCGGTAAAGCTCTCATTTCCCGGACGATGCCTAATCGTTACCAGGCGATGCTTTGGTGCTGGTTGGAGGACCTGAAGATGTTCGGTGCGTTACGAGTCCGTGACTAGACCGGTTTATAGACAGTGATCGAGACGCGGGTTAAGTTGTGCGACGTCACACATCTGCCAGCGCGCGCACTGGGCGATTGGAGCCGCACATGAAAGACGTCACCCCGCTTACCGATGGCTGGACCCTGCGTCACGGGCAGGATCAGCTCCCCGCTCAGGTCCCAGGCTGCGTCCACACGGATCTGCTCGCCGCCGGAGTCATTCCGGACCCGTTCCTGGAGCTGAACGAGACCGAGGTCGCCTGGGTCGGACGGCGCTCGTGGACCTATGCCACCGACGTGTCTCACGACAGCCGGCACGAGCGCACCGACCTCGTCTTCGAGGGCCTGGACACCGCTGCGCGGATCACCTTCGACGGACGGGAGGTGGGAGCGACCCGGAACATGCACCGCACCTACCGGTTCGACGTCACGGGGCTGACCGGCAGGCTGGAGGTGGACTTCGCCTCCGCCTACACAGAGGCCGAAGGGGTACGGGCGATCACCGGAGACCGGCCCAATGTCTATCCCGAGCCGTTCCAGTACATCCGGAAGATGGCCAGCAGCTTCGGCTGGGACTGGGGGCCGACGCTCGTCACCGCGGGCATCTGGCGGCCCGTACGGCTGGAGCACTGGTCGACGGCGCGTCTCGCGTCCGTACGGCCGCTCGTCACCGTCGACGAAGCCACGGGAAACGTCGAGGTCAGACTGCAGGTCGAGCGCACCACCGGAGGTGCGAACGCGAGCCTGCTGGCGCGCGCCACGGTGGCCGGTGAAACGGCAGAGGTCCGCTTCGAGGGCGACGAGGCCGTGCTGCGCCTGGCGGTCGACGCCCCACAACTCTGGTGGCCGCGCGGATACGGTGACCAGCCGCTGTACGACCTCGACGTCACGCTGTCCGACGAGGACGGGCAGCTGGACGCCTGGCGCCGGCGCATCGGCTTCCGCACCATCGAACTGGACCGCACGGCCGATGCGCGTGGCTCGGGTTTCACCTTGGTCGTCAACGGCGAGCGCGTGTTCGCCCGGGGAGTCAACTGGATCCCCGACGACGTGTTCCCCTCCCGGGTCACACCGGAGCGCTACCGCACCCGGCTCGGCCAGGCCGCTGACGCCAACGTCGACCTCGTGCGCATCTGGGGCGGCGGCATCTACGAGGACGAAGCGTTCTACGACGTCTGCGACGAGCTCGGACTGATGGTCTGGCAGGACTTCCTCTTCGCCTGCGCCGCCTACCCGGAAGAGCAGCCGCTGCGAGGAGAGATCGAGGCAGAGGCGCGCGACAACGTTGTCCGGCTGATGCCGCACCCCAGCCTGGTCCTGTGGAACGGCAACAACGAGAACCTCTGGGGCTTCCGCGACTGGGACTGGGAGCCCGGCCTCGCGGGCGACTCGTGGGGCGAGGGCTACTACCTGGGTCTGCTGCCCCGTCTGGTCGCCGAACTCGACCCCACCCGGCACTACGCCGCGGGCAGCCCCTGGTCCGGATCGTGGGACCACCACCCGAACGACCCGGACCACGGCACATATCACTCCTGGGAAGTGTGGAACCGCCAGGACTACGCCGAGTACCGTGCGAACGTTCCCCGGTTCGTCGCCGAGTTCGGATGGCAGGCCCCCCCGGCGATGGCCACCCTCCGACGCACGCTTCCGAACGAGGTGCTGGCCCCCGACTCCCCGGGCATGCTGCATCACCAGAAGGCCGAGGACGGCAACGGCAAGCTCAACCGCGGCGTCGCCCGCCACTTCACCCTGCCCGAGGGCGACTTCGACCGGTGGCACTACCTGACCCAGGTCGTCCAGGCCCGCGCCGTTGCCGCAGGCATCGAGCACTGGCGCTCCCACTGGCCGACATGCGCCGGCACCGTGGTCTGGCAGCTCAACGACTGCTGGCCGGTGAGCTCCTGGGCCGCAATCGACGGGGACGGCCGCCTCAAGCCGCTCCACCACGAACTGCGCCGTGTCTACGCGGACCGGCTGCTGACCCTGCAGCCCAGCGACGAGGGCCTCGTCCTCGCCGTCGTCAACCAGGCGCCCACCGAATGGCGCACCACGGTGACACTGCGCCGTCTCGAAGCCGACGGTGACACAGTCAGCCAGGGCACGTACGAGGTGAGCGTAGCCGCGCGTTCCGTCGCGCGGATTCCGGTTCCCGCCGAGCTGGCGCCGGACGAGCGCAGCGCCAAGGAATTCCTCGTCGCCGACGCCGACGGCCTGCGGGCCACGCACTTCCCGGTGCCCGACAAGGAGTTCGCCTACGCCCAGCCGGCCTTCGCCGTCGAGGTGGAGACGGTCACGGGCAGCGAAGGTAAGGTGGACATCGTGGTTGACGCACACACCCTCGTCAGGGACCTCCTGCTTCAGGCAGACCGGCTGCACCCCAGCGCCGCCGCCGACCGCGGTCTCACCACCCTGCTCCCCGGAGAGCAGGTACGGATCCGGGTCGACGGCTGTGGCGACGTCAGCGCGGAGGACGTGCGGTCCGCCTTGTACTGCGCGGATACCAAGTGACCGGTCCGGCACGCATCACCATCAAGGACGTCGCGGCCCGAGCCGGCGTCTCCAAGGGTGCCGTCTCGTTGGCGTTCAACAACAAACGGGGCGTTTCGGATATCACGCGCGAGCGCATCTTCGCAGCCGCGCGGGAGCTGAGCTGGGCGCCGAATCAGACAGCTCGCAGCCTCTCCAGTCAGCGAGTCGACATCATCGGGCTGGCCCTGTGCCGGCCGGCCCGGCTGCTGGGTCTGGAACCGTTCTACATGGACTTCATCTCCGGCATCGAGAGCGTGCTGGCCGAACGGTCGTGTTCGCTGCTTCTGCGGCTGGTGCGCGATGTCGACGAAGAGATCGACGTGTACAAGACGTGGTGGCGCAGCCAGACGATCGCCGGCGCTGTTCTGGTCGACTTCCGGGAGAACGACGCGCGGGTTCCGGCGCTTCAGGCAGTAGGTCTGCCCGCGGTTGCGGTCGGGCACCCGTCACTCACGGGGTCCTTTCCCGCAGTGTGGACCGACGATGCCACGGCGACAGCTGAGGCCGTCCGCTATCTGGCCGCGCTCGGCCACCGGCGGCTGGCGCGGGTCGGCGGTCCAGCCGAGTTCGGGCACAGCGCGATCCGGACGGCAGCCTTTGCCGCGACGGTGCGCGAGCTCGGTCTGGAGGAAGGGCAACAGATAGCGACCGGCTTCGATGGTAAGGAAGGGGCGCGTGCGACTCGCGCACTCCTCCTGGCGGGGGAACGCCCCACCGCCATCATTTATGACAACGACATCATGGCGGTCGCCGGCGCGGGAGTCGCGGCGGAGATGGGCTTCGTGGTCCCGGACGACCTCTCCCTTCTCGCCTGGGACGACTCCCACCTGTGCCGGATCACCCACCCGCCACTGTCCGCCATGAGCCACGATGTTCACCACTTCGGTGCGGAGGTTGCTCGGTCCCTTTTCGCTCTGATAGAGGGAACGCCCACCGAAGCCCTCCAGGTGCCGACTCCTTCACTCACTCCTAGGGGATCCACCGCACCAGCGCCGCAGCAGTAGGCTCTTGCAGATTGGTCGAGGCCGTGCCCCGGGTTTCAGGGGCACGGCCTCGATCTCTATTACGGCGCTCTTGTTCGGTTCGGAGTCACCCTCGCTTTGGTCGTGTCCCGGTACTGACGGGACATCCGAGGGCCCTACGTGCTGAGCAATGTAGTGGGCTACGGCACTCTTTTGATGGCCATGTGGGGACGGGCAGCAGGTAGCTTTCGGTTGCTCCGCCATCCCGCCCACTGCCTTTGAGGCCACGATCTGTGACCTGGCTTGTTGAGAAGGGCCCTCCGGTTGTGACTGGCATGCTGCGGAGGGCTGCACTGCGGCCTCCTCGCGCGGATCGGCGGGGAGGCCATGGTGCTTTCCCGCGCGGGGAGGCCGCGTTCGCGTCGGCGCCAGGGAGGCTCGCTTTCGCCCAGGGTTCTGCGGGCGGCGCTGCCTTCGACGGGTCAGCCCTTGGTGCAGGGGACGCCGTTGAGGACGAAGGTGCCAGGAACACCGTTGGCCGTGGGGGAGGAGCCGTTGAGGCCGAAGTTCACCGAGCCGCCTGCCGGGATGTTCTCCGTCCAGGGCGTGTTCGTGGCCTCGACCGTCGAACCGTCCTGGCTCAGCACGGCGTTCCACGCGGAGTCGGCCTTCTGGTCACCCGGGAAGACGAAGCGGAGCTGCCAGCCCTTGATCGCGGTGCTACTGGTGTTGCGGATCGTGACGTCGGCGTTGAAACCGCTTCCCCAGTCGCTGAGCCTGTAGGCCACCTCGCAGGCGCCGCTCTTGTACACCGTGGCTTCGCGTGCGGTCTCCTTGATCCCGTCGGGCCCGTTGAAGAAACGGTCGCCCCACGTGGTCAGGCGGCCTGCGTCGAAGTCGGTGGCCAGGTCCAGGTACTCGACCCCGCCGCCGTTTCCACTCCAGGACCAACCCATGTAGCCGATTCCCAACTGCTGGGCAGCCGCCATGATCGCGTCCTCGTCCGGGTTGCCGTCCGAGTGCGCGTCGCCGAATTCACCGACGACAATCGGAAGTTTCTGTGCAACGAACCCGTTCAAATAGTCCTGAACCTCGGCGGCCGTGTCGTAGACGCCGTACATGTGGATCGAAAAGACCGTGTTCTTGTCGGGGTCGGCTGCGAATACGCCGGCTGCGTTGCTCCGCATGGTTCCGGACCAGTCCTGGCCCCAGTTGGGGGCGTCCACCATGATGGTGTGCTTGAATCCTGCGATCCGCATGTTCTTGATAGCGTCGGCGGTTCCGGAGGTCCAGTTCTCGTATCCCGTGTTTCCGTACGGTTCGTTGCCCAGGTTCAGGATTATGTGCTTTTCCTGCCCCTCGACCGCGCTTTTGATTCCCTTCCAGTAGTCCACCGCGCGGGAGAGCGAGACGGCGGCACCGGCCTCGCCGTACCCCGTAGTGTCGTGGGCCTCAAGAACGCAGATCAGGCGGCTGGCCTTGCATTGTTCGACGACGGCTGCGACATCCGCAGTGTCGTTCCTGGTCCACTGGTCGCCTGTGCTCAGCACCACGCGAACCGAGTTGGCGCCGAGCGCCTTGATGTCCTTGAGCGCCTGCGGTGTCCTGGCCGTGTACCAGGTGTGCGCGTGATTGACCCCGCGCAGGACGAAGTCGTTGCCGTTCGCGTCGACCAGGCGGCCGTCGCTGACGTGGAACCCCGTAGGTGCCCCTGCGGCCTGAGCCGCGGAGGGTGCCGTGAGCACGGCGGCCGTGACAGCCAGCAGCGCTCCCGCTGCGGTGGCCAAGATCTTCCTCATGTCTCGCTCCCATGTGGTGGCGTGCACGCGGCCCGGAACGGATCTCCGGACGGGGCGTCACGCCTGCCGTGAATGGCGGTTTCCTCCGCCCCGAACTGTGCTTCGAAGGCGCAACGAACGAGGCTTCCGCATCGCATGCTGCATTAAGGGATGCAGTCCGGGCGGATGAGTCCCCGCCGGCCGGAAAGTCATTGCGGCTCTCACCGGCCGACGAGGTACTGGATAACCAGAGAACACCCATCAGCAGTTCGCTCGAAGTGCTGATAAGCGTGGGTGCGTCGCCTTTTATTTGGCGACTTGGAACGACATTAGAGGCGGGCGTACGGAGTGGCAACCGATAAGGTCAAAAAGATTAAGTTTAGCTCCGGTTTAATCGGCAAGAAGTCCCTGACTGTAAGTCATGGGAAGCTCACGTCCACGGTGGCACGGTAGACGGTCCCATTCCCGGCCACCGTCACGGGCTCGCCGGCGGGCGCGTATACGGAGCTGCCGGCGGGCAGCGCGATCTCGCCTTCCGGACCGATGACGGAGACCGTGCCGGCTGTGCAGAGAAGGATCTGCGGGGCAGCGAAGTCAAGCGTTACGGCTTCCCGGTGGGGGCCGGGCCGCACGACGGACAGTCGGAAGTCGTCGACGGGGGTGGCGAACACTTCCTCGCCGCTGTCCGTAGTGGTGGGCCGCAGGGCGTGTACGCGAGTGGCCGAGAAGGAAATCACACGGAGGAGTTCCTCGGAGTCCACGTGCTTGGAAGTCAGCCCGCAACGCAGCACGTTGTCCGAACCCGCCATGACTTCCACTCCCAGGCCCCGTATGTAGGCATGCGGGATTCCGGCCCCGAGGAACAGTCCTTCGCCGGGAGCGAGCCGGAAATGGTTGAGCATCAATGCCGGCAGCAGCCCGGAGTCAGAGGGGTGCGCCCGTGCGATGGAGTCGTAGCCTGCGAAAGCGGCTTGGTACGGGCCGACGGTGCGTGCCTCGCGTGCCACGGCCCGCGTGACGTCGTCCACGAGCGTGGGCCCCTCAGCCAGAAACGCGGAGAAAACCTGGTGAAGCGCGGATTCCTCCGGCACCGAACGCAGCGTCACGCAGTACTGATCCATGTCGTCGAGGTGCAATGCACTCAGGAGTCCGGCACAGTCCCGCGCTGTACGAAATCCGCAGAGTCCCTCGAACGAGCCGAGGGCGACGATCATCTCAGGCTTGTGATTGTCATCGCGATAGTTGCGGTGAGGGGCGTCGAGGGGGACCCCTTGCCCGTTTTCCCGCTTGAAGCCGGCGGCGGCCCCGGCCAGGTCCGGGTGCACCTGGAGCGAGAGCGGTGCCTCAGCAGCCAGCAGCTTGAGCAGGAACGGGAGGCGAGGGCCGAAGCGTCGAAGAACCGGCTTACCCAGCTCGGTTTCGGGTCGCTCCTCGATGACCCGGTCGAGGGGCTGAGGCTCCCCTCGCCGCCGGACCAGGGATGGAGCCGCCGGGTGGGCCCCCATCCACAGCTCGGCCTGCGGAGTGCCATCCGGTTCGACTCCGGCCAGTTCTGGAATGGCTGTGGCGGAGCCCCAACTGTAGTGACGAACGGTATTGATCATGCGGTCCATGCGTTGGTCCCTCTCGGGGGAGCCACCGGCCCGACCTCACGGTCGCGGTGCGCCCCTCTGGCGTTGCTGTACGGGCTACGGATTGACGACACGAGGAAACGCGCTACGAGCGTGTCCCTGCCGCCAGCGCGGTGGTTCCGAGCTGCGAGGAGGCGACGGCAGCCGCCCCTATGAGCCCGGCGTCCAGAGCGAGGAGAGCCGGCACGACGGGCAGCCCTCGTGTGAAGTCGAGGACCGTGTAGTCGGCCATGCGCCGCCGCAAGGGAGCGAACAGCGTGTCGCCGGCCTGTGCCACGCCGCCACCGATCACCACGACATCGAGTTCGACGAGCGCCGCCGACGCCGAAATGGCCGCTGCCAGTGCCTGGGCCGCCCGCTCGTAGGCACCCAGCGCCTGCGGGTTCCCAGCACGCGCCGCATCCGCGACGGCAGCCGCGGTCGGAGCCACCCCGGCCGGCGCGGACCACCCGGCCGCCTGCGCGTGCGCGGCTATCGCCGTACCGCTCGCGAAGCCCTCGACGCAGCCGGGCGCACCGCACGGGCACAGCGAACCGTCGAGATCGACCGTGATGTGCCCGATGTGGCCGGCGTTCCCCGTCCGGCCGGTATGGAGCCGGCCGTTGAGGACCAGGCCGCCACCGACCCCGGTGGACACCACCATGCACAGCGCGTTCTCGAAACCCCGCGCCGCGCCCAACCAGTGCTCCGCCGCAGCCATCGCCACGGCGTCCCCGACCAGGACCGGCCTCAGTCCCACCGGCAGTCGAGGGTGGGCGGCCAATTTGTCGACCAGCGGAAAGTGCCGCCAGGCCGGAATGTTGACCGGGCTGACCGTGCCCGCGGCGGTGTCGACCGGGCCCGCGCTGGCGATGCCGAGGCAGACCATCTCATCCCACACCGGATGGGCCGTCAGTTCGTCGACGACCGAGACCACCGCCCCCATGAGTTCCTCGGCGGACTTCTGCGCTGGCGTCGGCCGCTGTGCGCGCACCAACACAGTGCCCGCGTCGTCCACTAGCGCTCCGGCGATCTTCGTGCCGCCGATGTCCAGTGCTCCGTACACCGTCACGTCGCACACCTTTCGTGAGGGGAGCTGCTTCGTCATTTCGGAGGACACTCTGACCGCTTCTGACAACGTTGTCTAGTCTCCGGTTTAGTTAAGGTCAAGGTTTAGTAACGTGGATACGTTTGGAGCGACGCGCTCATGCCGTGTATCGACGGCATCCGTCGGCACACGGCACAGGAAGGCCCTCCGCGGCTCAAGCGCGCTCGGCTGTGGAGCCGGCGAGGTGTTCGGGGCGGGTCAGGCAGATGTGCACGCTGTGCCGTTCAGAGTGAAGGTCGCCGGAGCGCCGTTGGTGCCGGTCTGTGAGGTACCGCTGAAGCCGAAGTTCACGCTGGAGCGGGGAGCGATGGATGTGTTGTAGTCGGTGGGGTGGGTCACGGTCACGCTCCGGCCGTCCCGGGTTCGGGTTGCGTTCCAGATCTGGGTGATGGCCTGGTCGCCGGGGAAGTGGAACGACAGCTCCCAGCGGTCGACCGCGGTGGTGCCGGTGTTGTGGATGGTGACGTCCGCATTGAACGTGGGCCCCCCCAGTCGGACAGCTGATAGGTGACCTCGCATGGGGTGGCGGCCGTGGGCGACGTGGTGGGGGTCGGCGTGGGGGAGGGAGCGGCGGGTGGTGTGCGGCCGCTCTTGATGGCCATGTGAGCGGAGTGCTCGCGGAAGACCGTGAGCTCGGGGTCACCCTGCGAGACGCCGAACTTTCCGTCTATCTCTCGGTCCTGGTACCACCAGAAGGCGCTGCCGTCGCCGCCTGCTGCCTCGAAGTCGTCGTAGATCTCGCTCCACCAGGCGGCGCGGTCGACGTTGTGGACGTTGAACTCGCCCATGAAGAACGGTTTGCCGACCTTGTCGTGCGAGTCGCTGATCCAGGCCCGGATCAGCTGCTTCGTCTCTTCGAGTGTCAGGTCGGCCCAGTGCTCGGTCGGATACGGATGCGCTGAGGTGAAGTCCAGGTACGGCGACTGCTGAAGGTGGACGAAGGGGTTTCCCTCGTTGCCGCCGAACCCGTACTGCGTGCCGTGCCCCTCGATGCCGGCGCCTAGGAGATGGTTCGGGTCGATCTTCTTTATGAAGGCGCCCATCTCGTCAACCCAGGCCCGCAGAGTGTTCCCTTCGACGTCTTCTTCCGGACTCTGGGCCTCGTAGCGCGGCTCGTTCATCAAATCCCACGCGAAGATCGTCGGGTCGTCCTTGTACTTGACACCGGAGTAGTGGTTCGTCCGGTTCAGGGCGTAGCTCACGTAGTTCTTGTACGAGGTGAAGCATCCGGGGCAGCGCTTCTTGTCGAAGAAGGCGGCGCGGGCCGGCTGTCCGCCGGACAGGCCCTCCCATCGGAGGCGGGTGTCGATGCCGCCGTACGCCTCCCAGTAGTTCTCGAACACCGGCATGAGTCGCAACCCGTGGGTTCGGGCGGACTCGATGATGTAGTCGAACTGGGCGAACTGCTGCTCGTTGTACACCCCCTCGGCCTTCTCTAAGCCGTGCCAGTCATCGTGACTGAACATCCAGAGCCGGACGACATCGACACCGTCGTCACGCATGCGTGCGAAGTGGGCGTCGATGCGCGCCTTGTCCATGTACTCCGTCTCCGTGTCGCCGGAGCCCGAACCGAAGGCGAACAGGTCGTACGCGTTGGCCCCGGCGAAGTAGTACTCCTCGCCGTCCAGGCAGAAGCGGATACCGCAACGCGTCGCGAAGGAGTCCGCGGCGGCCGATGCCGGGACGGGGCGCACGAGTGTCAGACAGATGCCCGCCAGGGCGGCCAGGAACAGGAATGTCAGAGGCCATGGACGCCTGGTCCGAGCGTGGGGGTAGGTACGCATCGCGTCTCTTTCGTCCGAAGGGAGCGGGCCGCAGCCTCGGGAAGGCTGACGGATGGGCGAGCTGGCCTCGGCGGCTCGACGAGGTTGACTCCACCCCTGTACCGGTTTATCGAGCAGGAACGTAAGACGGTGCCGCATGACTGTCAATCAATCGGACGAGTCATGTTTTCCCTGGTGGATGACACTGTCCGGTTCGAAGCGGCGCTGGCCAGGAGGTTTAGCGGTTTAGCTCTGCAAGGTGTTTTGCGCGTGGTGGACGGATCGCGAACCCGCTATTGACAGGGACGTAACACCCGGTGCCTCATGGTGTGGCGACGACTCGTTCGAGCCACATCTGGCCGAAGTCGCCGCTGGACGACGTCAGTTGCCCGGCGCTACCCCCACCATCACGACTCCGGCGAAGCCTGCCCACGGTGCCACCCGCGCCGCGGTGCACCCGGCGCCCACCAAGCGCGCCCAAAGGCAGGCAGACATCGTTGTCAGATGCGTGTTGCCCGTCCTACGGCCTCGTCCCGCTCCACCTGTCCACGCACCCGCATGCGAACCCGAGGAGAAAAGATGCGAAAGCCGAGGAGTACCCTGATGACGACAGCAGGCATGGCGTTCGCCGCCGCACTGGGCCTGCTGGGATCGCTCGTCGGTCCCTCCGTCGGCGAGGCCCAGGCCGCACCCACCGGCATCCGTGTCAGCGACGGACGGGTGGTCGAGGCAAACGGCAACGAGTTCGTCATGCGCGGGATCAACCACGCCTACACCTGGTACCCCGAGCAGACGACCGCCATAGCCGACATAGCGGCCAAGGGTGCCAACACCGTCCGCGTCGTCCTCGGAAGCGGTGACCGGTGGACGAAGACCAGTGCCTCCCAGGTCTCCGGGCTCATCGGGCAGTGCAAAGCCAACAAGGTCATCTGTGTGCTGGAGGTTCACGACACCACCGGCTACGGAGAGGACGGCGCCGCCACCACCCTGGACAAGGCCGCCGACTACTGGATCAGCGTGAAGAGCGCACTGCAGGGGCAGGAGGACTACGTCGTCGTCAACATCGGCAACGAGCCGTACGGCAACACGAACGCCTCTGCCTGGACCGGTGCCACCAAGAACGCGATCAGTAAGCTGCGGAGCGCCGGACTCAACCACGCCCTGATGGTCGACGCCCCCAACTGGGGCCAGGACTGGTCCGGAACGATGAGGGCCAACGCTGCCTCGGTATTCGCGTCCGACCCCGACCGCAACACCATCTTCTCGATCCACATGTACGGCGTGTACGACACGGCCGCCGAGGTGCAGGACTACCTCAACCACTTCGTCAACAACCGACTGCCCATCGTCGTGGGCGAGTTCGGCGACGCGCACAGCGACGGTAACCCGGACGAGGACGCCATCATGGCAACCGCCCAGTCGCTGGGCGTGGGCTACATCGGCTGGTCCTGGAGCGGCAACGGCAGCGGCGTCGAGTACCTCGACATGGCCAACGGATTCGACCCGAACTCCCTGACGAGCTGGGGCAACCGCTTCATCAACGGGGCCAACGGCATCACCGCTACCTCCGAGACCGCCTCCATCTACGGCGGCGGAGGCGAGCCGGGCGGCGGGGGCGACACGGGCAGCGGCACCGCGCCCAACGGATACCCGTACTGCGCCGGCGGAAGTTCGTCCGACCCCGACGGTGACGGTTGGGGCTGGGAGAACAGCCGGTCCTGCGTCGTCCCGGGCGGCAGCGCCGACACCGGCGGCGGCACGGGCAGCGGCACCGCGCCCAACGGATACCCGTACTGCGCCAGCGGAAGTTCGTCCGACCCCGACGGTGACGGTTGGGGCTGGGAGAACAGCCGGTCCTGCGTCGTGGCCGGCAGCAGCGCGGACAGCTGACAGCAGCCGCGCGTGCGTGGGGCTCGAACTTGGCCGGCCGGTCAGCAGACTGATAGACGGCCTCCTCGCGCAGGCATCCCGCCGTCGACCGTCGGCCCGGCGGACTCTGCCGCCCGCGTGAGGGCTCTGCGAGCAGGTCGTGGTGGCAGCCCGTTCTCAGGAACCGGGCTGTCACCCTCCACGAGCAGCCGACTGATCCGGGCCGGAGTGGCCCGCCACGGATATCCGCACTGAACGACGAGGTCCTGGCGGCGGCCGTTGAGCCGCCGTCAGGACCTCTTGCCGTGTCGTAACCGTCCCCTGGCCGCTGCGCGGACCGGGTCGAAGCGTCTCCGCTACGGAATGCTCGACCGAAGATATGGGTCAGGCACGATCAGGTCGCTGCTGGCTTCGGTGGTCTGCCCTGGCCAAGGACGCCGACCGGACAGATGTCGTTGCTGCACCAGCCCCGCGCAGCCATGACTGCCACAGCGTGGTTTCCGCCGCCTTGCCCAGCAACTGCCGAGTTCCAGCGGGGGCGGCGATGAACATGGGCATCTCGAAGGACGATCCTGCAAGGCCGTGACGCTCGTTTGACGCTCTCGGCGCACCCACGCTGCGCGGAGAATCGAGATAGCCGTTCTGACCTGGCCTTTTCCATGACCCGCTCAGGCCGACATCTTTTCGATGACCCACCATGTCGAGTGTGTCGCGATCCTTGAGCCTGCCGAGAAGGGCCGCTGACCTGGTGTTTCTCCGAGTGTGCGTTATGGGCGTTACGTGCGTTAGGTGCGATATCTTGACGCATATTCGACGCACGTGACGCACGTTTGACGCACAGACGGCACCATTTCTGATGGTCCGTCATGTAGCTTGGCGGCCACCGAGTGGAGCCCTCCGCTGGGTGCTCTTAGGCGCGCTGAGGTGGCGGGGGTACTGGCTGCTGAGCTGTTGGTCGCCTCAGCCCACCCGCTTCTCGGTAGTGACATTCCGTGAGGACAGGTGGGGCCCGGTCCATGTCGTGTCAGGGGCCGTATGGGCTCCGACGAACCGGCTGCACGGCCTGCTGACTCAGATCCACGCCTCGCTGGAACGGATCCTGGGACGCCGCTGCAGCACACGGCCGTCCTCTGGAACGTTTCGGGTCGCAGACCCAGATCTGCGAGGCCGGCCGGCGGCGGGTGGTCACCCTGCTGCGGCCGAAGGCGCCCAGGGTGGCCGCGCGGCTGGTCGCAGAGATCTTCGCCGCCCCGGACGAGCAGACCGTCACAGGCCTGGGAGGCGGAGGCGGCAATGATCGTCCTCAGTGTGGCCGCTTCGCTTGAGGCCGTGCTCGACCAGTGGAAACTGCTGGCCCGGCGGATCAGGGGCGTGCTGGAGGGCCACCCTCTTTCGAAGGTCCTGACCTCGATGCCAGGCGTCGGCGTCAGGGCTGGAGCCTTGGCGTGGCGAAGTGACGGTAGACGGTGCCGACGCCGACCCCGGCCGATCGAAGAGGGGGAGTCGGGCTCTGCGTAGGCGCCGGCCCAGTCAAGAGCTTTCCGCCTGTGGCGCCCGCGCCATGGACCGCCCGGCCGGCGGTGTCCAGTATGCAGACACGCCGAACCACGACATCATGTCGCGTTCATGATCGCGTCGTCACTCCTTCGTGCACCTTCCATAGCGTTCTCAGCGTCCGCATTCCTACCAAGGAGTATCGTGAGCGCCTTCGCTCTCAGCAGCCTGACTTCAGTCGCCACCGCGTTCGTCCTGGCCACCGGCCCCGTGGCCCCGGTGACCGTCGCGGCCACAGTGGAGACCCCGGTGGTGTACGACGACGAGGCCGGCGGCAGCGCCGACGCCGACGACCCGGCCGTCTGGGTCGACCCGACGAATCCCGGCCGCAGCATCGTCATCGGCACCCTGAAGGAGGCTGGCCTCGACGTCTACGGACTCAACGGCCGGCGCCTGCAGCACATAGCGGCACCCCAGGCCCCGCACGAGGACGCCAAGCCCGGCCGCTTCAACAACGTCGACATCGTCTACGGTTTCAACCTCGACGGCGAGCCGACCGACCTCGCCCTCGTCAGCGACCGGGGCCGCGACCGCGTCCGCGCGTTCGCCATCGACCCGGCCGCCGTCGCGGCCGGCAAGCCGCCGCTGAAGGACGTCACCGCCCCCGACGTGGCGCCGGTCTTCGCCGCCAACGAGACGGAGGTGGACGACCAGCGCACGTCCTACGGCCTGTCCGCCTTCAAGGATGACGACGACGCCTACGTGGTGGTCTCCCAGCGTGAGGAGACCCGCCTGCGGCTGTTGCAGCTGGAGGACCGCGACGGACTCGTCGGCTACGGGACCGAGGACACCCTCGACCTGCCCGGCACTTTCGCCCTGCCCGACGGCACCGACTGGGCCCCGTGCGCCGACCCCGGGGAGAACCCGCAGGTCGAGGGCATGGCCGTCGACCAGGAGGAGCACGTCCTGTACGCCGCGCAGGAGGCCGTGGGCCTGTGGCGGATCGAGCTCGACGACGAGGAGTTCGAGGACCCCGAGCTGATCGACCGCGTCCGCGAGTACGGCACGCCGTGGACGTACGACCCGGCGGAGGAGGAGTGCGTCCTCGACACGGAGAACGACCCCGGCTTCGGCGGTGACCACCTGAGCGCCGACGCGGAGGGCGTCACCGTCTACCACGCCGAGGACGGCGAGGGCTACGTCCTGGCCTCCAGCCAGGGCGACGACACCTTCGCCGTGTACGAGCGCGACGGGGACAACGACTACCTCGGCTCCTTCGCGGTCGGCGACGGCCCCGCGACCGACGGCGTGCAGCACTCCGACGGCTCCACCGTCGTCAACGTGCCCCTGGGCCGGTCCTTCCCCAAGGGCATGCTGATCACCCACGACGGCGAGGCCACCCCGACCGACGGCGACCGCGAGGGCACCAACTTCAAGTTCACCCGCTGGGACGCCGTCGCCGACGCCTTCCCCGAGCCCCTCACGGTCGACACCGACTCCTTCGACCCCCGCGATACGGACTGACCTCACCCCTCGACTCGTACCGCACGGCTCGTGACACCCGCACCAACGCCACCAGGTCCACCAACGGGCACATGGCAGCAGGAGGGCCCGTGTAAGGGCCTTCGCTGACGAACGGTCCGTCGGGCTTCACGCAGCGGCGCGCCCCTCCACCAGGAGGGGCGCGCCGTCAGCGACCCGCTCGATGGGTAGTCCAGTCTGATCCCAGCGAGCTGAGTGACGTGTTCCTTCTCACGGCCCCCGACGAGCAGCAGAACCCTCGTGCCCGGCTGGCGGAACTCCCTCGGGGGCGGCGGTAAGCGTCCCCGAACGGCTTGCCGGGGTCGTGACCGGCGACGACCTGCGCCGCGGGCTGGCACATCGCGGCGAACAACCGGTGCGGGCATGTGTCGGGGAGCGCACCTGAGCAGGTTCTCCGACCGTGTCCTATGTGGTGAGGCGGTCTTTGAGTACGTCATGGGGCGGGGTACGAGGAGTTGGATTGTTCCGGATGGGTTGCGGGAGATCGCGAAGCCGCTGGTCCCACCCTCACGAGTGCGGCCGCAGGTGGTGGGGCTCAGGACATGCCTGGTGCGACGTTGTTCGCCGCGATCATCCATGTGCTGGTGTCCGGCTGAGCCTGGTGGGCTCTTCCGTCCTGCTTCGGGAGATCGGAGTCGGCCGCGCGTCGCCGGTTCCTGATCTGGTCCAAGGCGGGTGTGCCCTCAGATCATGCTGATCGTCAGGGTGCTGACGTAACGAAAACGCGCGTGAGCAACGAGACGGACAGCATGCTCCGCCTGTGGGTGGAGCCGTGGGGGAACCGATCACTAGAGCCTCCCGGACGCCCGTGACCTCCCCCGTGTGCGGACGCACCGCACCGGGGCCGGCACGGCAGAGGCTCTACCGACCACGGCAGCGCTCGGCACGGGGTCAGGTCGGGGATCCCCTGTTGTGGGTGAACGCCACCAGTTCCGGGCCGTTCGTGGGTAGAGTCTCATGTCCGTGCTCATGACACGTGGTTGCCGAAAGGAACTTCAGGTGGGGGAGCTGCCGAGCGGAGCGGACATCCAGCCCTTGGAGGACGATGATCCGGTCCGGCTCGGCCGCTTCCCGTTGATCGGCCGCCTGGCGGCCGGTGGCATGGGGCGGGTCTACCTGGGCCGTTCACTCACCGACGGCATGCTGGTGGCCGTCAAGTCTCCCCTGGCACAGGCTGAAGTCAGCGCCGTCGACCGGAGGCGCTTCGCCCGCGAAGTGAAGGTGGCCCGGCGGGCGGAAGGTTTACACACCGCACGCGTGCTGGGAGCGGACGCCGAAGCTGAACGGCCTTGGCTGGCCACCGAATACATTCCGGCACCCTCGTTGGCGCGGCTGGTCTCAGAAGCAGGAACGCTGGCCGGCACAGCGGCCCGGTGGGTGACGCGCGGAGCTGTGGAAGCGATCGCGGAGCTCCACCGGGACGGAATCGTGCACAGGGACGTGAAGCCGCAGAATCTGCTGCTGCCTCTGAGCGGACCACGGCTGATCGACTTCGGCATCTCCCACGCGGCTGACCTGACACGTACACAACTGACTCTGGGGACGGTGGCCTTCACTTCACCGGAGCAGGCGCGCGGCGAGCCTTCGACGGCAGCGTCGGACATCTACTCCCTGGGGGCGACCCTCTTCCACCTCGTCGTCGGCCGCGCTCCGTACCCGGCGGGTATGGAGATGCTGACCCTGCTCACGTACGTGGCGGAGGCGGACCTTGACCTGACGGGCCTGCCCGGCGAACTCGCCCCGGTGGTGCGCAAGTGCCTCGCCCTGAGGCCCGGGGACCGGCCGACAGCCGAGGAACTGCAGGACAGCCTCACCACCGAACTGGCCGAGATGCCCACACTGGCGAGTCCGGAAGGCTGGCTGCCCCGTCCCTGGACCGTGATCATCGAGGCCTACGCACGCCAAGGCCGCGAGCTCGCGGCCGATCCGCGCGCCGCAGCCACCGGGCCCGATCGGCCCGCGACACCGCAGCGACCCGCGCCGCCTCCAGGCCGCCCAGCGGCCCGCCCCGCAGAGACCGCCGTCGAACGCACGGCGCGCCTGCCCGTCTCCCCGAGGACGACACGCCGCAGCCTGGCGATCGCCCCACGGCATCAAGGAGCCGTCGTGAGCGCGTCTTCGTTCGGTCCGTACAAGGGCTGATGGCGTCCGCGCTCCTGTTGCTGGGCGGCGGACTGGCGTACGGCTACTACCAGAACCGGCAGGCCGAACAGCCCGGACCGGTCGACCGTGCCTTTGCCGACATCAGGACCGGCGACTGCGTCCGGACCGGCCTCGACCCCGACGGACGCTGGCTCGCCCCCTCACCCGAAACCACGCACTGCGCCGCACCCGGTGCCCACTGGCGCGTCGTCGCATCCACCGGCAAGGGGGTGCCGGATCGCTGCGGAGCCCCCTACGCGGCGGTGACCTGGACCCGGTCCAGCCACGCGGCCACCGTCGGCCTCTGCCTCGAACGGCTCTTCCACCCGGGCGAGTGCGTGATCGGCGCCGAGCCCGACCCCGCAGTCCTCACCGAGGTCATGCCGCTCAGAAACGCGACCGTCTTCGCCACGACCGTTCAGTGCTCGGATACGGCCCCGGACACCCTCGCAGTCCTGCGCGTGCTGAAGTACGGACTGTCCGATACGACCTGCCCGCCACAGACACAGGTCCGCTACACGTTTCCCGAACGGGGGCGGATCCTGTGCCTGACGACCACCTGATCCTGCGTCCGCTGCACCGGGCAGACCCCACCTCGCTGGGCCCGTACCAGCTTCTCGGACGCATCGGCGCGGGCGGCATGGGCCGCGTCTACCTCGCGAACCGGAACGGGAACGAAGGCCTCTATGCCGTCAAACTCTTCTGGTCGAGGGCCTGACGGCCGATGCGGACCGGGCCCGGTTCGCCCGCGAGGTCAAGATGGCCAGACGCGCAGCCGGACCCCGAACAGCTCGCGTGTTCGACGCGGACCCGCACGCCCCGCTGCCCTGGTTCGCGACGGAGTACGTCGCGGCACCTTCCCTGGCCGACCTCGTGGCACACCGCGGGACCGCCCATCCCGCGGCCGCGGCCCGCATCGTCGCCGACTGCGCCACCGCCCTGGAAGCACTGCACTCCACCGGCGTGATCCACCGCGATCTGAAACCGCACAACATCCTGCTGACCTCCCAGGGGATACGACTCATCGACTTCGGCATCTCACATGCCACCGACCTGACCCGCACCCGTGTCACCCTCGGCACCGTCGCCTACATCGCTCCCGAACAAGCACGCGGGCAACCTGCCACAGCCGCCTGCGACATCTGGGCCCTGGGCGCCACACTCAACACTCTGGTAGCCGGTCGTCCCCTCTACCCCGACACCGGCGACCCGGTGCGCCTCCTGGCACTCGTATCCCGCGCGACGGTCGATCTCAGCGACCTTCCCGCCGCGCTCCGTCCGCTCGCGGAAGCGTGCCTGGCCCCCGACGCGGCCGACCGGCCCACCCCGGCGGAACTGCGCGTCCTGGCCGAGGAATGTGAAGCCGCGCACCGGCCGTTCCGAACCGGCCCGGCCGAACCGCCCGAGAGCTGGATCGCCCTGATATCCGACTACGAGAACGAAGGGGAACAGCTCAGGGACCAGCACGCCCCCGATCTGCCGGCACCTGGCCACGAACGAACTCAGCGGATCGCGGGACTGACGCCACAGGGCTGGAAGGCCGCCGTCAGTCTTGTCTCCAACCTCACCGCGCTGATCGTCCTCGGAGCCGGAGGCCTGCTCACGCTTATTCTCCTTGTCATGGCCATCGTGAGCGCCCTCTCCCCGTAGAAGCTGTCCGGCCGATCATTCTCCTCGTCAGGGTGCTCGCGTGGCGGAGGCGAGCGTGCGTAGCAAGACGGACATGATGTTCTGCCTGTACCGCAGTCGTCGCTGTGGCCGGTCTCGCCGTGCGAACATCCGGTCTCGGACGCCACCCCGGCCAGGTTGCCGGCGACGATCTCGAGACCGCTCGACTGACGGACCGACTGCTCTCATGCCCGATGCTGCTCGGGCGTCCTGAGCATCACGTAACTGTCGGGTTGAGAACGGAACACGACTGGCGGCGGCATCCTCACGACTGCGTCGTCATAGCCGTCCAGGGAATCTCCGAGCTTGCAGTCAGGCATCCTGCCCGCCTCGGAATCGGTAGCGACGTTCGGGTTCGGGGGAGGCATGCGCTCCCTTCCCCGGAACCAGCGATGAGGCGGCCGTGCATGTCGGGGCGGCGGAGGCCGTAGACCCGGACCGGAGGAACCGTGACGCCAAGGCCTCGGCCGCCGTTGCCACGCCCTGAAGAGGGACCGCGTTCATTCCGGGCACGGTGGGGAGCAGTGTGCTGGACAGGCAGGTGTTCTGCGGTCTGGAGGCGTAGCGGCCCGCCGCTCTCGGGACCGGACGCACCAGGGCTGTCGGGGCGCCCAGGGCGCGGGCGATCTCCCGGGCCCAGGCCGCCCGGGAGACGCGTTCGGGGCCGCCCAGGTGCAGTACGGGCGGAAGGCCGCCGTCGTGCGAGAGGAGGCGGGCGACCACCCTGGCGACGTCGTCCACGAGGACCGGCGTGGTCCACTGGTCGTCCGGTGCCTCCACCGGTTCGCCCCGGGCCAGGCGGTGGGCGCAGGACGCGAAGAAGTTCAGCCACTTCTCGCCGCCCGCGGGCTCGTGGCCGTAGACGAGGCTGACGCGCAGGGCTGTCGCCGGGGAGGCCGCCCCGGACAGCAGCACCTCCTCGGCGGCGCGCTTCGCCGCCCCGTACGCGTTGGCGGGTGCGGTCGGGGTGGACTCGACGTTTTCGGCCCCACTGCCGTCGAACACGTTGTCCGTCGAGATCATCACGATGCGGTCCAGGCCCGGTACCGCGGCGAAGTGGGCCGTCGCCGCCCGGTGCGCCGCGGCCGCCTCCTCGGGATGCGCCTCGCACCAGGTGACGTCGGACGGCCCGTGGACCAGGACGACCGTGCGGGGCGCGACCGTTGCCACCGCCCGGTCGCAGGCGCTCGCGTCCGTGGCGTCCAGCGACTGCCACCGCGCCCCGTAGTCCTCGGGTGCGACCGTGGGCCGTCCTCGTGAGCCGAGCGTCACCTGATGGCCCTCGACGACGAGCCGGCGGGCGATCTCGGAGCCGACGAAGCCGCTGCCGACCACGAGCGCCCGGCGAGCCGTGCCGGGCGGCGTGTTCTCCGTACCCGTCGGCATCAGAGGGTCACCTTCTCCCGGTGGGCCGCGAGACGGCTGCCCATGATTCGGCCCACCCCGATCAGCCCGTGGTCGTCGTCGTCCTCGCCGAGGACGACCATGGCGTCGACCTGGGCGGCCGTCAGCCCGAAGCAGCCCTGCCGGACGAGCTCCTCCACCAGCAGTACCCGGTAGCGCTCGCCGATCGCGAGGGCGAAACCTCCCATCAGGACGTACCGGCGGATCCCGATCGACGCGAACACCCCGCCCACCGCGGCCGCCAGGTGAACGAGGGTGGAGCGCAGCACGGCCGTCGTGAACGGATCCCCGTCCCGTACGGCCCGAGCGATCTCCGGATTGCCGAGGAAGCGCGGATCGGCGGCCCCCGCGCGAGCCGGTGCCGAGCGGGCGTACCCCGTCGGGTCGGAGGCCGCCGCCCGGCGTACCGCGGCGAGGACGCCCCGCCCCGAGGCGATCGCCCCCAGGTGCCCGCGCCCCCCGCAGTCGCATAGCGGGGCGTCGGGTGAGCGGTCACAGGTCCAGTGGCCGAGTTCCCCGCCGTACCCCTCGATGTCGAGGAGCACGTCGCCGTCGCGGAAGACCTTGTTCCCGATGCCGGAGCTGATCGTCAGGAGACAGAAAGGGACCGGGCTCTCCGTCCCGTACCGCCAGGCGGCCGCCGTGAGGTCGTTGACGACGAGCACCGGCACGGACAGCCGGGCGCTCAGGTCCTCCCGGAGGGGGACGGGTTTGCCGCCCGCGCCCCACACCGTGGGGGCACCCAGGACGGTCCCGTCCCGGGCGACCGGGCCGGCGAAGGCGACGGCCAGGGCGGGCGGGGCGGCCGGTGCGGTGCCGGGGCGCGCCTCGGCCCGCCGTTCCGCCTCGCGCACGATCTGGTCGACCACCTGCCGCTGGAGCACCGGCACGGGAGCGTCCGGGTGGCGGGCCATGCCGTCCACCGGCATCCTGCGCACGTCGGAGAGGCGTCCGCTCCGGGGGTCGAACGTGCCGACGCGCAGGGTCGTCCCCCCGACATCCATCACGGTCACGGCCTCGCCGGTCTCCGTCACCGTCGGGTCACCGGGCGGGATCGCCATCGATGTCCTCCCTCTTGTACGCCGCCACCTCGAAGACGAGCAGCGCCAGTTCCGTGTCCGTGTCATTGCTCAGACCGTGCTCGCCGAAGGGCTCGTTGGGGATGACGTCCCCGGCCTCCACCCGGAACGCCTCCCCGTCCCGGTGCATCACGCCGCTCCCGCTGAGCACGACGTACGTCTCGCGGTCGTGACCGTGCCGATGCCGCCCTATGGACGTCCCCGGCGGCAGGACGGCCAGGTCGATGAAGTCGGCGCCGGCCCCTTCGCCGCGGGCGAAGAGCCGGTGGGCGAGGATCGTCCCCGCCCCGCCGTGGTCATGCGGTTTCGGGGACAGCAGGTTGCGCAGGTTCACGAGGGGGCGCGTGGTCCCGGCGCCGCCGGTCACAGCGCGGCCTCGCGGGCGAAGACCCGGGATCTCCGGGCGAGTTCGTCCAGGGCGAGGACGAGCACGTCGCGGGGCACGTCGGTGAGGTCGTCGACGAACGTCGCCTTGCCCACGGCGAGGGGGACCACCAGGTGCAGCCGCCGGCCGCGGCGTTCCCAGGACTCCTCGAGTGCCCGCGTCATCAGGTCCGGTGTGCACGTCTCCGCGTCGAAGACGGGCAGCCCGATGCGGGCCAGGAGACCGATGATCCGGTCGCACTCCCGCTCGTCGACCAGACCGAGCCGCAGCGCCAGGCAGGACGAGAGCGCCATGTCGACGGCGACGGCCTCGCCGTGTTCGAGGCGGTGGTCGCCGGCTGTCTCGATCACGGGGCTGAAGGTGTGGCCGAAGTCCACAAGGCGGGCGAGCTGGTGTTCCCGCAGGTTCGGGCACAGCTCCTCCATCATCAGCCGCATCGAGGTCCGCAGGATGTACCTCTCGACCTCGGGCGGCGTCGGGACCACGGTCGACCGGAAGGCGTCCGGGTACCGCTCCAGGGTGCGGAACAGATCCTCGTGCAGGATCACGGCCATCTTCACGATCTCCGCGAGACCGCAGCGGATCTCGCGGAGCGGCAGCGTGGAGAGGAAGGCGGGATCGCTCAGCGAGGCGTGCGCCGGGTGGTAGGCGCCGAACATGTTCTTCGTGTGGAGGGCGTTGACCCCCGTCTTGACGCCGACGCCGACGTCCACCTGGCCGACGAGGGTCGTGTTGATCCGGACGTAGCGGATCCCCCGGGAGTACATCGAGGCCGCGAAGCCCACGACGTCCGAGACGATGCCGCCGCCGAGAGCCAGCATCACCCCGTGCCGGTCGAGCCCGTGCGCCTTGGCCAGCGCGCAGACCCGCTCCGCCATCGCCAGCGTCTTGTTCTTCTCCCCGGTGGGAATCGTGTGCAGTGTCCATGTCCCCGGGGCCAGGTTCGCCTCCAGGTAGTCGCGCAGCGCCTGCCCGTACAGGCGGTCGACGGTCGGCCCGGTGAAGGCGACGACCCTTCGTCCGCCCACGGCGCGGGCGAGTGCGGGATTCCCGGGGGAGAGCACCTCCGGGACGAGGTCCGACCGGTACCCGGTGCCGTCCGGCGCGAGCAGGCTGAATCCGTCGGCGTCCTCCCACACCCCCGACAGACGTTCCTCGTCAACTAGAACCCGGCTTGACATGCCTCTCCTCGTCAGTCACTCGGTGTGCTTGCGGCCGGCGGGCGTACACCCCGGCCAGGTGGCGGAGGAGCGGAGCTTCGGACAGCTCCTCCAGGGACACGGGACGACCCTGCTCGTCGGCGATCGGCAGGCACCAGTTGGGATGGATGCCCGCCGTGCCGGGCAGGTTCTGCGGTCGCCGGTCGCCGGTCGCGTCCGGGAGCCAGACGCCGATCATCCGGGCCGGCGTCAGACTCAGGTACGTGTGCAGTGCCGCGACCTCTCCGGCGGGATCGGGCATGAGCCCCAGCCGCTCCATCTCGGCGATCCAGCCGTCCCGTTCACCGGCGGCCTCGGCCTTCTCCTCCTCCGGCGGCCGGGTGAGCAGCCCCAGCGAGGCCCGCAGGTCGACGTGTTCGCCGCTGAGCCAGGCCGCCGTGGTGGGCAGGTCGTGCGTGGTCAGGGTGGCGAGACAGTGCTCGCGCCACTGTTCCGGCGGCAGGGGGCCCACCCGGCCCTCGGAACCGCCCTCGTACTCGAAGCGTTGTACGGCCGTCCCCAGCACGCCCCGGGCCGCGAGCTCCTCGCGGACCTCCGGCTCGACCGTGCCCAGGTCCTCCCCGATGACGAACGCCCCTGCGGCCTCCGCCTCGGCGCCCAGCACGGCCAGCATCGCGGCGCCGTCGTACCGGACGTACGTGCCGTCGGACGGGGGACGCCCCTCCGGCACCCACCAGAGGCGGAAGAGCCCCATGACGTGGTCGACGCGCAGGGCGCCGGAGTGCCGCAGTCCCGCCCGCAGCAGCCGGGCGAAGGGCCGGTATCCCTCCGCGGCCAGCGCGTTCGGACGCCACGGCGGCTGTCCCCAGTCCTGACCGGACGGATTGAAGTCGTCCGGCGGGGCCCCCACCGACATCCCCTCGGCCAGACAGTGCTGGAGCGCCCAGGCGTCGGCCCCCTCGGGCGCCACGCCCACCGCCAGGTCGTGGACGAGTCCGACGCGCATCCCTGCCTCCCGCGCGGCGCGCTGGGCGCCGGCGAGCTGCTCGTCGGTGATCCAGGCGAGCCACCGGTGGAAGTCGACGGCGCCGGACAGGACCCGCCGGGCGTCGGCCACGACCGTCGACCGGGGATCGCGCAGTGCGGCGGGCCAGGAGCGCCACGCCGGGCCGTGGACCTCCGCGAGCGCGCACCAGGTGGCGAAGTCCGTGAGGTCGCGGCCCTCCCGCGCCACGTACGCGGCGAACGCCGCCTCGCGCCCGGGCGAGCGGGGCACCTCGTACACCTCGCGCAGGGCCAGGTGCTTCAGCTCGCGCACCTCCTCGCGGCGGATGAGCGACTCCCCTGAGAGGACGGCGGAGTTGAGGGACACGGCCCGGTCCGCCAGCCTCCGGACGCGGGCGCGGGGCCCCTCCGCCAGATACGCGAACTCGGGGACGGCCTCGACCCGCACGTGCATCGGGTCGGGGAAACGCCGGCTGCTCGGCCGGTAGGGCGAGGGGTCCGGCAGCGGACCGGGCTCCATCGCGTGCAGCGGACCGAGTTGGACGAAGTCCGCCCCCAGGTTCCGTCCCGTCCAGGAGACCAGCTCGGCGAGGTCACCGAGGTCGCCCATGCCCCAGGAGCGGCGCGAGAGCAGGAAGTAGAGCTGGACGAGGAGGCCCCACGAGTACGGTGCCGGGGCCGACCGCTCCGGCGAGACCAGCAGCACCGCGGCGTCTCGCCGTCCGTCCCGCTCCACGCTCAGCGTGTGGGACCCCACCGGCAGCGGCTCGTCGAGCCGTCGCGTACGGCCGTCGGCACAGAGCACCTCGGCCCTGGTTCCGGCCGGCAGCTTCGGCCGGGGACCGCGAGGCCCCCGTACGACCACGCACTGCGGAACAAGCCGACGGCCCTGCTCGGCGCGGTGGGCCGCGAGGGCGGCTTCCGCGGCGGCGGGCGTCGAGGCGTCGACGCCACAGGCGGCGAGCACCGAGACCAGGGTGTCCCGGGAGACGTCGACCGGGCGCCCCCGGTCGGTGCGGTAGCCCGTCGCCACGCCGTGGGCCTCGGCGAGACGGAAGAGGGGGTCGCTCACGAGCCACCTCCCATCGGGACCACCGGCGTGCCGAAGAGACGTTCCAGGACCGTCGCCACGCCGTCCTCCTCGTTGCCCGGCGCGATCTCGTCGGCGACGGCCAGCAGCGCGGGGTGCGCGTTGGCGACCGCCACCCCGTGGCCGGCGAGCGCGAGCATCGGCAGGTCGTTGGGCATGTCGCCGAACGCCACGGTCTCCTCGCCCGTGCGGCCGAGGACTTCCAAGGCCCGCGCCACGCCGGTGCCCTTGGTGACGCCCCGCGGCAGGATCTCGACCATGCCCTGGACGGAGTGGACGACGGTCACCTCCTCACCGCAGAGCCGGCGCGCCGTCTCGGTCAGCTCGTCGTCGCCGAGGACGCGGTGGTGCAGCACCAGCTTGTCGATCGGCGTCTCCCACAGCAGCGACCGGTCGGCCGTGACGTCCCAGCCGTGCCGCACCCGCTCACCGAAGCCCGGTGTGACCTTGAACCGGCTCTCCGGGGGCGAGGTCACCACCCCCAGTTCGAGCGGCCCGACGAGGTCCTCGACGCGGGCGACGACCGAACGTGCGAGGCCGGTCTCGAGCCGCTCGGCGGACAGCAGCCGGTCGGCGCCCGCGTCGTACAGCTGCGCGCCCTGTCCGCAGACGGCGAGTCCCGTGTAGCCCAGGGAGTCGAGGAGCCGGCGGCAGGCGGCGGCCGGACGACCGGTGACCACGAGGTGCCGGGTCCCGGACGAGGCCACCAGATCGAGCGCGCGGCGGGTCCGCGACGAGACCGTCAGGTCGCCACGGAGCAGCGTGCCGTCGAGGTCCGTGGCCACGACGCGGAAGGGCGGAGCCCCAGGGACGGGGACGTTGTCCCAGGTCACCCTGCCGGAGGCGAGCGTGAGCCGGAGGACGAGACCGGTCCTCAGATCGTCGGCCCTCACGCAGCCCCGGAAGGCGCCGTCGGCTTCCCGGCGCAGTGCGGCGGTCCGGGTCCTGCCCGTCGGTGGCACCGGCTCGTCCGACAGTGCGGCCTCGGCCGCCGATTCGAGAGGTTCCGGACCGGACGGGCCCGTGCCTGCCGCGGCCGACGGGGCGTCCCCCTCGACCACGACGTCGACCGCCGCCACCTCCGGATGCCGGTACTCCACCCGCAGCGTCCCGTCCGGCTCGGCGGGCGAGACGCGGCAGCGGTGCCGGACCGGGGACATCAGAGCCTCGCGACCCGCCGCCTCCGCCAGCTCGGCGCAGCGCGGGAAGTCCGCCCGTGCGAACGCGGCGGCGAAGAGCGCCTCGTACGCGGCGGCGTCGAGCTCGGCGCACCGCCCGTAGGCGGTGGCGTCCGCCAGTTCGAGGGAGCGCCGGACGATCTCCTCCCGGTGCTCCGTCCACTCCGCGTCGTCGAGCAGGTCGAACCAGCCGTACCGGATCGCATCCCGCGCGGGTAGTCGGCGCGGGACGTCGTCGAGGAGCTCCCGGAAGACGGCGAGGCGTCGGCGGGCGCTCTCGCCCCAGGTGAAGCCGCGGGCGGTCCTGGACGCGGCGGCGGACAGCCGCGCGTACGCCCCGGGTTCCTCGCGGAACATCCGCTCCGCGTCACGGATCCGGTCCGCGAGCAGCGCCGCGAGCTCCCGGTCGTCGTCGCGGAACGAGCCGCGGACCGCGAAGCCCGTCACCCGCGGGTCCTCGTGCGGACGAGCGTGCCCGAAATGGGCGGTGGCCCGCTGCGCGGTGCCGACGGGTACGGCCCCGCAGGCCATCGCCTCGGCCTGCGCGATGAGGAAGCCGTCGAGCTCGAACTTCGACGGGTAGACGCAGAAGTCCGCGCAGGCGGCCTCCGCGAAGAGCTCGTCCTCGTCGACGAGCCGCCAGTCGAGCCGCACCCGGTCCGGGTACGTGTCGGCCACCCGCTGGAAGTAGGCGTTGGCGGGCGACACCTCCGCCACCCCGCCCGCTCCGGTCGCGCACCGAAGCAGGAAGGAGACCTCCGCTCCGCCGGCCAGGACCTCCTCCACCGCCCGGATCAACTCCAGCTGACCCTTGTGGTGCACCGCGTACCGGGCCGCGTGGTAGAAGACGGGCCGTGCGGGATCGAGGCCAAGTGAACGCAGCAGGGCGTCGCGGTCGACGCCCTCCGGGTCCCTCGCCAGCCACGTGCCGGAGACTCCGCAGCCCCCGTCGAACAGCTTGCCCGCCTGCTCACGCAGCAGCCCGGAGACGGGCAGCGACGCGACGTACCGTTCCATCGGGGTGTCGGCGAAGGTGCTGTAGTGGTCGCGCTGCCCGGGCGAGACGAAGTCCACCAGGTCGGCGTGGGCGAGAAGCTGCGGGAAGAGGCCGACGTGGTCGGGGCCGTACTCGGTGTGCAGGCGCGTCGCCGACAGCGCCCGCACCATGGCGGCGGCCGGCGAGTCCTCCGGCGGCGACGTCTCCTCCCAGGAGCCGAGGACGCTCCCCCCACCGGCCGCGGTGCCGGCGCCGGCCGGCCCGGGTGACGCGTCGAAGAGACCCAGCAGGGCTTCGACCTGGGGCCGGTAGACCTTCTGCGTGATCGGTGCGTTGGCCGCCACCGTGCTGACACAGCGCCACCGGGGGTCGCCGCGCAGCACGAGCGGGACCAGGTAGTGGTAGGCGGGCTCGAAGCCGTGGACGATTGCCGGCTCCTCCCCGCCGAGCCACTCCCGCAGGAAGCGCAGTCCTGCCACCTGGAAGACCAGCGGCTTGAAGAACGACAGGTCCCGGCCCTCGGAGTCCGGCGGCGGGTACAGCCGGTCCGGCAGCAGGTCCAGCTGGGCGTCGGACAGGAAGTACACGTCCACGCCGTCGAGCCGCAGCAGATGGGCCCGCGTCGTCAGCGGCAGCACCGCCTCGGCGGGCCGGCCGGGCCAGGTCTTGGGATCGAGCACCAGCGGCACCGTGTGGTCGATCCGGAAGTCCAGCTCCTCGATCGCGTACGACGCGCGCAGCCGGTCGAGGTGTCCGTGCGCGGGTGTCACGATCGAGACCCGGTGCCCGAGGGAGGCGTACTCCCGGGACAGGTTCCACACCAGTGGCGACAGGCCCCCGCGCATCAGCCGGGAGTCGAAGCCGCCGCATTCGTAGGCGAAGTTGACGATGTGCATGGGTGTGCTCCCTCAGCGTGCGGGGTTGGGTGCGAGCTCGACGTGCTGGACGAACCCGTCCTCCAGGACGATCGCGGAGTCGATGTCGGCGCCGTCGGGCACGACGGCACCGGGCAGCACGACACTCCGCCGCACCCGGGCGTCCGTGCCGATTCGTACACCGGGGAAGAGCACGCTGTCCTCGACGTCCCCCCGGCTGACCAGGTCGAAGGGGACCACGGAGCGGCGGATGCCGGGCGACTCGGCGACCCGGTGCCGGTGCAGGTACGGGGAGATGGTCCAGGGCAGCGATCGGACCGGCAGGGAGGCGTCGGGGCGGGTCATCGCGAGATGCGCGCGGTGGTACCGCTCCACCGTGCCGATGTCCTCCCAGTGCCCCTCGACGCGGTGCCCCCGGATCCGTTCCCCGGCCGCGAGCATCGCCGGGATCACGTCCCGGCTGATGTCGTGCTGCCAGTCCGTGCTCTCCAGCTCCTCCAGATACCGCCGCAGCACCTTCGCGTCGAAGACGCAGAAGGCGGCGAACACCAGGTCGGACGTCGGGTGCTCGGGCTTCTCCACGAAGGTGGTCAGGGAGCCGTCCCCGTCGAACGCGACCATGCCGAAGAGGTGGACCCAGCGAGGGTCGATCCGCTGGTAGGCAATGGTCAGCGCCGCCCGCGAGGCGATGTGCCCGCGGATCAGCGGGCCGTAGTCGAAGCGGTAGACGTGGTCGGCGTGGAGCACCATCACGTGCTCGGTCCGGGGGCCGAAGATGTGCTCCCCCTTGCGGATGAGAGCGTCGGCCGTCCCCTTCTCCAGGGGCCAGGCGCGCTCGGGAAGCCGTGCGGGCAGCTTCTCACCCGCGGTGCGGTACGCCTCGTCGTACGGCCCGAAATGGATCCGGAAGTCGCGCGAGGCCCCGTTCCAGGCGGAGTGCAGGTCGTCCATCAGGAGGCGCTCCTCGTACTGCGAGAGCAGGAGCACCTCCCCGAGGCCGGAGTCGCGCGCGTTCGCCAGGCTGAAGTCGATGAGCCTGCAGGCACCGCCGTACGGCACGAGAGGCTTCAGCCGGCCGGTGCCGAGCCGGCCCATGCGCTCACCCCGGCCCCCGGCGAGCAGGACGGTGCGGACGGAGTCGAACTCAGCCATGACGCACCTCGTCCCAGGCGATCCGGCCGTTCGAAAGGGTCAGGAGCAGCTGCGCGGCGGAGCCCGCCGGTGGCGCCGCGCCCACGAACTCCCCGGCCGCCCTGCGGGTCCACTCGGTGATCTCCGCCTCCGCCCGGCCCCCGGCGTCCCGGGGGCCGGGGACGACCAGTTCGACGCGCTCCGCGTGGGCGAGCCGGTAGCGCAGGCCCTCGCCGTGGGGTGCGCACCGGTCGCCGAGGCGGGCCACCCGCTCCGGGGGTATCGCGTCCGGCCACCGTCCTGCCACCTCCTCGCACACGGCGAAGTCGGCGCGCGCCCAGGCGGCGTCGAAGAACCGGAGGGCCAGTGCCCCCGTCACGGGACCCAGGCGTTCGGCGGCGGCCAGGTCGCCGGTCTCCACGGCCGCGTCGAGCACCTCCTGGGGGCGCTCCTCCCAGGTACGGGACGGCAGGGTGTCGAACCAGCCGTGCCGCAGAGCGGTGTCGGTCGCCGGCTCGGGGGCGACCCCGAGCCAGAGGTCCCGGAAGACCTCCAGATGGAGATCGGCGCAGTGGTCCCAGGTGAAGCCGCGTGCCACCTGCCGGGCGCGGGCCGACAGGACCCGGTACTCGTCGGGCCGGTCGCGGAAGAGGCGCACGGCCTGCTGGAAACGGTCGGCGAGGCCGTCGACGAGGAGCGCGTCGTCCTCGGCGAAGGACCGGTTGACCGAGAAGCCGGTCCGGGTCGTGCCGTCGTCGGCGTGCCGGAAGTGGGCCATGCCCCACTGGGCGGTGGCCACGGGCACCGCCCCGCACGCCATGGCCTCGCCCTGGGCGATGAGGAAGGTGTCCATCTCGAACTTGGAGGGGAACACGCAGAAGTCGGCCGAGGCGGCGTAGGCGAAGACCTGGCTCTCGTCCACCCGTTCCCACTCCAGGTGCACCCGCCCCTTGTGGCGTTCGGCGACCTCGTGGAAGTACGGGTCGTCGATGCCGGTGCCGGTGATGCAGCGCAGGACGAAGTTGGCCGCGAGGCCGTCGGTGAGGACCCGGTCGATCGCCCGGACCAGTTCGACCTGGCCCTTGTGGTGGACCGCGTAGCGGGCGTTGTGGAAGAACGTCGGGAGGGACGGGTCCAGACCGAGTGCGGAGAGGACGGCGTCCCGGTCCACCGTGTCCGGATCCGGGGCGAGCCAGCTGTCCGAGATCGCGCAGCCGCCGACGAACTGCTTGTGCGCGTTGCGGCGGACCGTTCGGGAGACCGGCAGCGCCGCGAACAGGTCCTCGAACGGGGTGTCGCGGAAACCGTTGTAGAAGTCCCGCTGGCCGGGGCAGAGGAAGTCGATGGCGTCGGAGTGGTCGGCGACCAGACCGTAGACGGTGAGGTGGTCGGGCGGGTACTCGTAGTGGAGATGGGTGCGTGTCTGGTACTGGCGCTGGGCCTCGCGCTCGCCGGCCGGCAGCGGCGGCTCCTCGTCCGGCAGCGGCGGCGCGCCGAGGAGGTCGAGCAGCCTGCGGACCTCCGGTCCGTACACCTTCTTGGTGATCGGCATGTTGCTCTGCACGGTGGTGACCACGCTCTTCAGCGGGTCGCCGCTCAGCGCCGGCGGCAGGAGGTAGTGGTAGTACGGCTCGTGGGCGTGGACGATCGCCCGTTCGTCGCCGAACCAGCCGCGGAGGAAACGCACGCTGTCGACCTGGAATACCAGCGGCTTGAAGAAGGTGAGGTCCCTGCCCTTCGCCGAGTACGGCGGGTAGAACGTCTCGGGCAGGCGGTCCAGGTAGTCGTTCGAAAGGAAGTAGAGGTCGACGCCCTCCTTGCGGATCCGGTGAGCCGTGGTACGCAGCTCCACGGACACCTCGGTGGGAAAGCCGCGCCACACCTCGGGTTCGAGGACGAGGGGCAGGGTGTAGCGGTCCTCGTATGGGAGGTCCTCGACCGTGTGGCGGCGGCGCAGGTCGTCGAGACGCCCGTGGGCGGGGGTCACGATGGACACCCGGTGGCCCTTGCGGGCGAAGGCGCGGGAGAGGTTCCAGAGGTACACCGAGGTGCCGCCCTGGAGGAAGGTGTGGTCGAACCCGCAGCATTCGAAGTACGTCTCGATGACGTGCAGCGGTTCGTCGGTCACGTCACTCACGTCAGGTCCTCGTGGTCAGGGTGAGGGGGAGCGGGGAGGGGTGACCGAGCGCCATGGCGTGGCGCAGGTCGATCGCGGCGTGGTACGGCCGTGCGTGCGCGAAGTTGTAGTCGAGCTCGTGGAGCAGGCGGCGCAGGTAAAGCAACCGGCGCAACGGCTCGACGGGGAGCCCCCGTTCGGGTCCGGCAAAGGTCTCGTCGGACCCGTCGGACCGGTCCGACCCGCCGGACCCGTCGGACCCGTCGCGCGTGAGCAGCAGACCGGCGACGTGTCGGCGCCACCTGTCCGCGGCCTCGAACACCAGCAGGAGCACGGACCGCTCCCGTGGCGGCATGCCGGCGCCGCCGTCGAGGGAGGCGAGCATCGTCTCCGTCGAGTCGACACCCAGGAGCCGGGCGCTCTCGTACGCGGCCTCGTCGGCGCTGAAGTACTCCAGTGCACGTCCCAGCGCCACCAGGTCCTGCAGCGGCGACTGTTCGGCCCAGCCCGGTTCGTCGGGACCCGTGCCGGGGGTGGAGATGTCGATGAGCCGCGGCGGGTCCCACAGCAGGTGTGACAGGTGGAGATCTCCGTGGCAGGGTCCCGCGGGGTGTGTGCCGGTGGCGTCGAACGCCGTCCGCAGCAGCTCGATCTCCGAGGCGAGCGAGCCGAAGGCCTTCTCCAGTACCACCGGGGGGAGTTCCACCCCGCCCCGGGCCCGCTCGGCGAGCGCGTGGCACCGCTCCTCGGCAGCCCGGAGGGCGCGCTCGACGGGGTAGTCCGGCGGGGGAGCCCCCCGGCCCAGCCGTGTGCGCAGCTCCTCGTGGAACCCGCCGAGGAACGAGCGGGCCGTGCGCAGCGGGCCGGCCAGGGGAGCGAGGTGCTCCCGGACCAAGCCATCCAGGTCCCCGGAACCGTGCGTGTCGTCGGTGTCGCCTGGCTCCTGAATGCCCGTCACGTCACCCGTCAACCGGGGCCAGAACGCACGCAGGTTGGCGCGCAGCGGTGTGTCGATCCCGCTGCCCGGTGTGTACGTGTACACCACCCCGAGCGCCAGCCGCTCGGCCCCGCCCGGGGGCACGTAGCCGTAGTCGCCGAACCACCGGGGCGTGTGACCGCTGCCGTTCATCAGACGCAGCAGTTCGGGCTCCCGTACCTCGGCACCGAGGGTGCGGTAGGCCTTGTGGAGGTGGGGACGGCCGTCGATGTCGAGGAGCGAGAGCGAGTTCGAGGACCAGCCCTGCGCGAAGGGGAGGGGGGAGACCGCGCGGGCCGCGGCTCCGCCGCCGCGGAACTCGACATGACCGCCGCGGGCGGTGGGGATCCGGCCCCCGGCCGCCATCAGCCGCACACAGGCCAGGTCGAAGGCCTCGGAGCCCTGGGCATCGGCCAGGCGGCCCGTCGCGTCCGTGTGGGCGGGGGCGAAGAGGAGCCTGCCGTGCGCCGGGCCGCCCACGACGGACACGAGGAACAGCGTGGTGCCGGAGCCGAGGGGAGCCTCGTCGATCGGCGTGTAGCGGTCGGCCCGGCGGACGTCCTCCGGCAGCCAGGCCGCGCCGCGCAGCAGTTCATGGAGCTCGGTGTCGCTGGTCACGCAGTTCGTCAACTCCCGGTCATCTCGTATCGGGAAAGTCCGCGCCGCCAGAGCGACAGCGCGGCGAGCAGGGAAAGACCCGTCACGACCGGGAGCCACCTGATCAGTTCGGTGGAGCCGTGCAGCAGGTAGACGGCCGGTGCGTACGAGGTGAAGGCGAAGGGCAGCACCCAGGTGAGGAGCATCCGCAGCGACGGGTGGTAGAGGTCGAGCGGATAGCCGGCGAACTCGGACACCTGGGTGACCGTCTGCATCGCGGGCATGCTGGTCACCGTCCAGAACGACAGGGACGCGAAGAAGAGCTTCACGGCGGCGTGGATCAGCGCCCCGCAGACGATCAGCGGGAGCACGAGGGCCCATTGCAGTGCGGTGGGGTCGAGACCCAGCTCGGCTCCCGCCCAGAGCACCAGGACGGTGCCGACGGCCAGTTCGCCGAATCCGTCCGGGTGGAAGAAGCGTTCGGACAGGAGCGAGAAGAGCGGGTTCACCGGGCGGATCAGGTAGCGGTAGAACTCGCCCCGCTGGATGAGCTTGCGGCTCAGCTCCCACAACTGGTCGGTGAAGAGGTGGTCGAGCCCGCGCGGCAGCAGGGAGCAGCCGAGGAGGAAGAGCACCTGGTGGTGGGACCAGCCGGCGATGGCGGGGACGTGGGTGAAGACCACACCGACCGCCAGGGTCTGGAGCCCGACGCGGACGAGGAAGGCCCCCGAGCCCAGGAGGAAGTCGAGACGGTACGTGGTGAGCCGGTGCAGGCCCACCCCGCCGAGGAAGAGCGCCAGGCGCAGATGGCCGCCGAGGGTCCGGTTCATCCGCCCAGTACCTCCAGCCGGCCCGCCGCGCCGCGCCACAGGACGGCGCACAGCAGGACGAGTCCCACAGTCCAGCCGAGCTGGTGGCCGAGGACGGTGGAGGCGCCACCGACTCCCTCGTACCGGCCGAGCAGCAGGGTGAGAGGCCCGTCCGCCATGGCGCGGAACGGCAGGACCATCGCCAGCGTGTGCAGGGGGCCGGGCAGCAGGGCCAGGGGAACCATCTGTCCCGCGAAGAACGCGACGATCCCCTGTTTGACCATGCGGACGCCCCAGGTGTTCGTGGTGACGAACCCGGCCATGCCGGTCAGCAGGTTCACGCAGAAGGCGATGACCGCCGAGAAGGCGGTGGACAGCGCGAAGAGCGCCGCGTCCACCGGGGTCGGCGCGGTCAGCGGGACGAGGACGGAGAAGAGCACGAGCAGCGGGACGCCCACGAGGAGCGCGTTGGCGGCGATCACGGGCAGGCAGGCGGCGAAGCGGACCAGCGGATAGCTCACGGGACGCACGAGCATCACCGCGATGTCGCCGCGGTAGACCTCGGCCGCCACCTCGTCGTCGACCCGGTTGGCGTGCACCACGGCCAGGACCTGGGCCACCACCAGGTAGGTGGTGATGCTCGCCGGGGTGAAACCGCCTGGTCCGGGGCCCGGAGAGCCGGCGTAGACCGCCCGCCACAGGAAGACGGTGACGGCGGCGCCCGCCGCCGCGGTGACACCGGTGATCAGGAAGGTGGAGCGGTACTGCAGCAGGGACTGCAGCCCGCTCGTGGCGAAGGGTACGTAGGTGCCGACGCGCAGCGGGGCCCTCACACGGCACCGCCGTCCCGCGCGGAGGGGACGCCGCCCCGGTAGGTCTGGCGGAGCACCGTCTCCAGATCCGGTTCGGGTGCGTAGCAGTCGGCGAGCTCGAAGTGCTCCAGGAGGAAGCCGAGTACATGCCGGGACGTGAAGGCGTCCGCCGGGTAGTCGACCCGGATCCGTCCCTCGCTCGTGAGGCCCGCGGCGGCGCCCGGAAGCCCTGTCTCGATCCGGAGCACGGTGTCCTCCACGCCCCGACCGCCACGGTGGTCGAAGACGACCGACCGCCGGTCGGCGCGGCGCAGCAGATCGTGGAGCGTTCCCTCGTGAACGACCCTGCCGCCGTCCACGACGAGCGCGTCGTCGCAGATGGCCGAGATGTCGGAGAGGTCGTGGCTGGTGAGCAGCACGGTCGTGCCCAGCTCGGCGTTGGCGCGGTTGACGAGGGTGCGGACGGCTTCCTTGAGGACCATGTCCAGGCCGATCGTCGGTTCGTCCCAGAAGACGACCTTCGGGTCGTGCAGCAGGCTCGCCGCGATCTCGGCCCGCATCCGCTGCCCCAGGCTCAGCTGTCGTACCGGTGTGGTCCCCAGTGCGCCGATGTCGAGGAGCTCGCGGTAGAGCGCCAGGTTCCGCTCGTACACCGTGTCCGGTATCCCGTAGATCCTGCGCAGGATCTGGAAGGAGTCCGGCACGGAGAGGTCCCACCACAGCTGGCTGCGCTGCCCGAAGACCACGCCGATCGAGCGGGCGTTCTCCCGGCGCTGCCGGTAGGGCTCGACGCCGTCGACCAGGCACCGGCCGGAGCTGGGGGTCATGATGCCGGTGAGCATCTTGATCGTGGTCGACTTGCCCGCCCCGTTGGCACCGATGTACGCGGTCTTGGAGCCGGCGCGGAGACGGAAGGAGATGCCGTCGACGGCGCGCACGGTCCGGTACTCCCGGGTGAGGAGCGTGGAGAGGCTCCCGAGCAGACCGGGCCGTCGCTCGGCTATGCGGAAGTCCTTGGTGAGCCCTTCGGCGACGATCACGCGGCCACCACGCGTTCGATGGCCTGCCCCAGGATCCGTACGCCTTCGTCGAGGAGCGCCTCGTCCAGGGTGAAGGGGGGCGCGAGCCGGATGATGTGGCCGCCGACCGAGGTCCGGAGCCCCAGGTCGAGGGCGGTGGTGTACACGGCGCGGGCGGTCTCGGGGGCGGGGGACCGGGTGGCGCGGTCGCGGACGAATTCGAGGCCGTGCAGCAGGCCGACGCCCCGGACCTCTCCGAGCACCTCGAAGCGGGAGTGCAGGGCGGCGAGTTGCTCGCCCAGACGGTCGCCGAGGACCCGGACCCGTTCGATGAGCCGGTCGCGCTCCACGACCTCCAGCGTCGCCCGTGCGGCGGCGATGCCCAGCGGGTTCCCGGCGTACGTGGACGCGTAGGCGCCGGCCGGTGAGGCCGCGGGGGAGTGCAGGAGGTCGCGCCGGCCCGCGAGGACGGCGAAGGGGAAGCCGTTCGCCATCCCCTTCGACATCGTCACGAGGTCCGGTTCCACGCCCACGAGTTCGGATGCCAGGAAGGTGCCGGTGCGGCCGCCGCCCGTCGCCACCTCGTCGGCGACGAGGAGGACGCCGTTGTCACGGCAGGCCGCCGAGACGCGCTCCCAGTAGCCGGGGGGTGGCACGATGACGCCCGCGGCGCCGAGCACCGGCTCGAAGAAGAGGGCGGAGACGTTCGGCTTGGAGGCGATGTGCCGGTTGACGAGTGAGGCGCACCGGACGTCACAGGTGGGGTACTCGAGTTCCAGCGGGCAGCGGTAGCAGTACGGCGCGTAGCCGAGGACGCTGTTGCCCGCGAAGGCCTGATGGCCGACGTCCCAGTGGACCAGCATGCGGGCGCCCATGGTCTTGCCGTGGAATCCGTGCCGCAGCGCGCCGACGCGGTTGCGGCCGGGCTCCGCCGTGGCCTGGACGACCCGGAGCGCGGCCTCCACCACCTCCGCGCCGGTGGAGAACAGCGCGTACGTGTCGAGGTGTTCGGGAAGCAGGCGTGCCAACAGCTCGAAGAACGTTGCCCGTTCGGGTGTGGGGCTGTCGTGCACGTTCCACAGCCGCTCGGCCTGGCGGGTCAGCGCCGCGACGACCTCGGGGTGGCTGTGCCCGAGTGACTGGGTGAGCGTGCCGGCGGCGAAGTCCAGATACTGGTCGCCGTCGAGGTCCGTGAGGACTGCCCCTCGTCCCTCGGTGAAGACACGCCGGGCGAGCGCGGCCTCCTCGGATGCGCCGGGCGCCAGATGTCGTGCCTCTCTGACCAGCAGTTCTCGCTGGTGACCTGCCACCGGTTGCCCCCATGTATTGGACGAACTGAAGCGCGCTGGAAGCCAGTTGATCGTTCTGACGTGCGAGTGAAGCACCCTCGCGTGACAGCTAGCAAGAGATTTCAGAAACTTTCAGACATGACTTGCAGTGCAGGGCGCGGCTCTGCTTGAGTCGCCGATGCGACCGCCGACAACTGCCTCGAGAGCGAGGAGGGACCGTGCCCAGACACCGTCAGGCCGCACCCGACCGAAGGCAGCCGATGTGAAAGCCCTGGTCCTGGCCGGTGGAACCGGCAGTCGACTGCGCCCCTTCACCCACTCCGGGACCAAGCAACTCCTGCCGATCGCCAACAAGCCGGTGCTCTTCTACGGCCTGGAGGCCATCGCGGCGGCCGGCATCAGCGAAGTGGGCCTCGTCGTGGGCGACTACGCGGGCGACATCCGACGGGCCGTCGACGCTGGGGGATCCGCTTTCGGACTCGACATCACCTACATCGCCCAGAGCCGCCCGCTGGGCCTCGCCCACGCGGTGTCCATCGCCCGCGACTTCCTCGGCGACGACGACTTCCTCGTCTACCTGGGCGACAACTACCTCCAGGACGGCATCAGGGACTTCGTCGCCCGCGCGACGCTGCACCCCGCCGCGGCCCGACTGCTCGTCACCTCCGTCGCCGACCCCAGCGCCTTCGGCGTGGCGGAGGTCGAGACGACCGGCCGCGTGACACGGGTGGAGGAGAAGCCCGCGCACCCGCGCAGTGACCTCGCCCTCATCGGCGTCTACGCCTTCAGCCCCGCACTGCACGACGCGGTGCGAGCGATCCGCCCCTCCGCGAGGGGCGAACTCGAGATCACCCACGCGATCCAGTGGCTTATCGACGACGGGCGGGACGTGCGCGCCGAAGCGACCCCCTCCGTGTGGCGCGACACCGGCAGCGTGGAGGACATGCTGGAGGTGAACCGCCACGTCCTGGACGGCCTGCGCGGGCGACTCGAAGGAAAGGTGGACCCCGACAGCGCCGTCGTGGGACGAGTCGTCCTCGGCGAGGGGGCCGTAGTCAGGGGATCGCGGATCACCGGCCCCGTCGTCATCGGTCCCGGCAGTGTCATCAGCAACGCCGTCATCGGCCCCTACACCTCGATCGGTGCCAACTGCCGCGTCCACGACAGCTCGATCGAGACCTCGGTCCTTCTCGACGGGGCCGCCGTCGACGGTGCCGGCCGCATCGAACGCTCCTTCATCGGCCGCGACGCCGTCGTGGCGGCCCCCCGGTTCCCGTACGCCCATCGCCTCGTACTCGGCGACCACAGCAAGGTGCAGATCCACCCATGACCCGACGCATACTCGTCACCGGCGGCGCCGGATTCATCGGGTCGGCCCACGTCCTGCGCCTCCTCGGCCCCACCGGGCCGCCGGAGGCCTCCGTGACCGTCCTCGACAACCTGACCTACGCGGCGGGCCCCGCCCATCTGGACCCGGTGCGCGATGACCGGCGCTTCCGGTTCGTGCACGGCAGCGTCACCGACGCGGAGCTCGTCGACACCCTCGTCCCCGGCCACGACGAGATCGTGCACTTCGCGGCCGAGTCCCACGTCGACCGGTCGATCGAGGACGGCTCGCTCTTCGTCCGCACCAACGTCCTCGGGACGCAGACCCTCCTGGACGCGGCCGTCCGCCACGGCGTACGGACCTACGTACAGATCTCCACCGACGAGGTGTACGGCTCGATCGCCGAAGGCGCGGCGGCTGAGGACGCGCCGCTCCGGCCCACCTCGCCGTACTCCGCCTCGAAGGCCGCCGCCGACCTGATGGCACTCGCCTACCATGCCACCCACGGTCTGGACGTCCGCGTCACGCGTTGCTCCAACAACTTCGGACCGCGCCAGCACCCCGAGAAGCTGATCCCGCGCTTCGTGACCGCTCTCCTGGCGGGCGAGGACGTGCCTCTGTACGGCGACGGCTCCCAGATCCGGGACTGGCTCCACGTGGAGGACCACGTCACCGCAGTCGAACTCGTCAGGACCGGTGGACGCCCCGGCCGGGTCTACAACATCGGCGGCGGGACCTCCCTCACCAACCTGGACCTGACCCGCCGCCTCCTCGGGCTCTGCGGCGCCGGGCCCGGCCGGATCGCCAGGGTGACGGACCGCAAGGGACACGACCAGCGGTATGCGGTGGACGACACCCGCATCCGCCGGGAACTGGGCTACGCCCCCCGGGCCGACTTCACCACGGCCCTCGCCCACACGGTCCGTTGGTACGCGGACCGGCACCCGCGGACGCCCGACGGCAGCCCCGTGGACGGGACCCTCTCCTTCTGAGCCCTGGCCCGCGTCCGCGGTCACGTACCCCGGGCCGCGCCCGGCCACCCCCTTCCGTACCCACCCCTCCACGCTCCCGAGGAGCAGCACACCCGTGACCGGACCTCTCCGGCGCTCCGCCATGACCCTGGCGACCGCCCTCCTGGCGACGGCCCTCACCGGCACACCGTCCACGGCGACCGCGGCAACCTCGCCCGGCGCACCGCCCCCGTCGGACCGGGCACTCGCCGCACAGCCCGCCCGGCACGACCTGACCCGCGAGCAGTTCTACCTGGCGCTGCCCGACCGGTTCGCCAACGGCGACGCCTCAAACGACCGGGGCGGACTCACCGGCACCCGCATGGAGACCGGCTTCGACCCCACCGACAGAAAGTTCTTCCAGGGTGGCGACCTCAAGGGGCTCACCGAGCGGCTCGACTACATCAAGGGCCTCGGCACCACCGCCCTCTGGATGGCCCCCGTCTTCACCAACATCCCCGTCCAGGACAGGGGGGACGCGAAGGACGCCACGGCCGGCTACCACGGCTACTGGATCACCGACTTCACCCGGGTCGACCCGCACTTCGGCACCAACGAGGACCTGCGGACACTGGTCGACACCGCCCACGCCATGGGAATGAAGGTCTTCTTCGACGTCATCACCAACCACACCGCCGACACCGTCGACTACGCCGAGAAGGAGTACGGATACCGCCCCAAGGGCGCGTTCCCCTACCTCGACAGCGCCGGCCGCCCCTTCGACGACACCGCGGAAGCCCCCCGGATCGACGCCGACTCCTTCCCGTACACTCCCGTCGCCACGGCACGGACCAAAGTGCCGGACTGGCTCAACGACCCCACCATGTACCACAACCGGGGCGACTCCACCTTTGTCGGCGAGAGCGGTCTCAACGGCGACTTCTTCGGCCACGACGACCTGTGGACGGAGCGTCCCGAGGTCGTCGAGGGCATGAAGAGGATCTACGAGAAGTGGGTCGAGGACTTCGGCATCGACGGCTTCCGCGTCGACACCGCCAAGAACGTCAACATGGAGTTCTGGACCCAGTGGGCCACCGCCCTCGACGCCTACGCCGAGGAGCGGGGACGCGAGGACTTCTTCATGTTCGCCGAGGCCTTCTCCGCCGACGCGACGATCACCGCTCCGTACGTCACCCAGGGCCGGCTCGACTCCACCCTCGACTTCCCGCTCCAGTCCGCCCTGCGCAACTACGTCTCGCGCGGCGGACCCGCCGGCGACCTCGCACACGTCCTCGCCCAGGACCACCGCTACACCACCGACAAGGCCAACGCCTACGAGCAGGTCACCTTCCTCGGCAGCCACGACATGGGCCGGATCGGCACCTTCCTCAACCAGGACAACCCCGGCGCCACCGACGCAGAACTGCTCCGCCGCGACCGGCTCGCCCACGAACTGCTCCTCCTCTCCCGCGGCAACCCCGTCGTCTACGCCGGTGACGAGCAGGGCTTCACCGGCTCCGGCGGCGACGCCGACGCCCGCCAGACCCTCTTCGCCTCGCAGGTCCCCGACTACCTCGACGACGACCTCATCGGCACCGACCGCACCCACGCGACCGACGCCTTCGACCCGGGCCACCCTCTCTACCGGGCGATCGCCCGGCTCTCCCGCCTCACCAAGCGTCACCCCGCGCTGCGCGACGGCGTCCAGATCGAGCGCCACGTCGCCGAGGGCCAGGGCGTCTACGCCTTCTCCCGCGTCGACCCCCGCGACCGCACCGAGTACCTCGTCGCCGTCAACAACGCCGAGGAACCCAGGACCGCCGAAGTCTCCACCGGAGCCGCCCACCAGGACCTCCTCTCCCTGTACGGCACCCACCGGCCCCTGCGCAGCGGACCCACCGGCACCGTGACCGTCACCGTGCCCGCCCTGTCGGCCGTCGTTCTCAAGGCCCGCACCCCGCTGCCCCGCGACGCCGCCGCACCGTCCCTCACCCTCTCCGTCCCTCCGGCCGGAGCACGCGGCACCGTGGAGATCGGCGCGACCGTCTTCGGAGACCCCCTGACCCGTGTGGTCTTCGCCGCCCAGGTCGGCGACGGACCCTGGCAGGTCCTCGGCTCCGCCGACCACGCCCCGTACAAGATCACTCAGGACCTGCCGGGCGACATCACCGCGGGCACCCCGCTGCGCTACAAGGCCGTCGCCGTGGACGGCTCGGGCCGCACCGCCGCCGCCCTCGACACCACCACGAGTGGCGAGAACCCGCCCCCGGTAAGGCCGAAGGCCGAACGCCGGTACGTCGTCGTGCACTACCAGCGCCCCGACGGCGACCACGACGGCCTGAGGCTGCGCACCGCGTCCGGCACCGCCGAGTTCGCCGGCCGCGACGCGTACGGCGCCTTCGCCTGGGTGACCCCGCCCGAGGGAACGACGAGCCTCTCGTTCACCGTGGAGAAGGACGGCGTCCCCGACGGTCCCGAACGCGTCCTCGACGTCACCGCCGCCGGCGAGATCTGGACCCGACAGGGCTCCACCCTGGTCGATGCCACCCGCCCCGCCGCCGCCCAGACCCCCCAGGATCCGGCCAAGGCCGTCATCCACTACCACCGGCCCGACGGCGACTACGACGGGTGGGGGCTCCACGCCTGGACCGGAGCCGCCCACCCGCCCGAATGGAACGACCCGATCCGGCCCGTGCGCCGCGACGCCTTCGGCCTCGTCTTCGAGGTCCCCCTCAGCGAGAGAGCCCTCTCCCTGAGCTACATCCTCCACAAGAAGGAGGAGAAGGACGTCGCCACCGACGAGGCCCTCGACCTCCGCCTCCACGGCCCGGAGGTCTGGCGCATCGCCGGAGACCCCGCCTACCTGTCACCCTCCCTCGGCGGGGCCTTCCCGCTCGACCTGAGCCGCAGCGACGCCATCTGGCTCGACGACACCACCGTCGTCTGGCGCGGTACCGGCACCGGGGTCGCCAGTCAGCAACTCGTCTACGCCCCCGGGGGCATCGCGCTCACCGACGGATCCCTCTCCCACGAGGGCCGGTGGCTGCGTCTCACCCCCACCACGCTCTCCGCCGACCAGCGAGCACGCCATCCCCGGTACGAGGGCTGGTCGGCCTTCGCCCTCGACCCCCGCGACCTCGACCGAGCCGCCGAGGCACGACAGGGACAGCTCATCGCCACCCAGCGGGCCGCCGACGGCGCACTCCTGGGCGCGACCGCCGTCCAGCAGCCCACCCACTGAACCGCCACTCTGGAAGGGACCCAGACGTGCACGAGCCACACACCCCCGCGCGAGCCGCACACCCCACCGCCGCACACCGCGTCGCACGCCCCGGAGCGCGCCTGGCCGTCGCCACCGCGGTCGCGCTGATGGCGACGGCCGTCGCCGCCCCCACACCGGCGGCGGCCGACCACCGGACCCCGCCACCGCCTTCGGACCGGGCACTGGCCGCACAGCCCGCCCGGCACGACCTCACGCGCGAGCAGTTCTACTTCGTGCTGCCCGACCGGTTCGCCAACGGCGACACGTCCAACGACCGCGGCGGCCTCACCGGCAGCCGTCTGGAGACCGGCTTCGACGCCACCGACAAGGGCTTCTACCAGGGCGGCGACCTCAAGGGCCTCACCCAGCGGCTCGACTACATCAAGGGCCTCGGCACCACCGCCATCTGGATGGCGCCGATCTTCAGGAACAAGCCCGTCCAGGGCGTCGGCAAGGACGCCTCCGCCGGCTACCACGGCTACTGGATCACCGACTTCACCCAGGTCGACCCTCACTTCGGCACCAACGACGACCTGAAGAAGCTGATCGCCACCGCCCACGCCAAGGGCATGAAGGTCTTCTTCGACGTCATCACCAACCACACCGCCGACGTCATCCGCTCCGGCGAGAACCGGTACGCCTACCGGAGCAAGGGCGCCTACCCCTACCTGGACAGCACCGGGCGTCCCTTCGACGACACGACCACCGCCGCCCCGGTGGACGCCGACAGCCTCCCGTACACACCCGTCGTCCCTCCGGCGGAGCGGGACGCCAAGAAGCCCGCCTGGCTCAACGACCCCACGATGTACCACCACCGGGGCGACTCGACCTTCGTCGGCGAGAGCGGCCTCTACGGCGACCACACCGGCCTCGACGACCTGTGGACCGAACGCCCCGAGGTCGTGCGCGGGCTCGCCGAGATCTACCAGCGCTGGGTCAAGGACTTCGGCATCGACGGCTTCCGCGTCGACACCGTCAAGAACGTCGACATGGAGTTCTGGACCCAGTGGGCCACCGCCCTGGACGCCTACGCCGCCCGGCAGGGACGGAGGGACTTCCTCATCTTCGGCGAGGTCCTCTCCTCCGATCCCGCCGTGACGGCCCCTTACGTCACCCGGGGCCGGCTCGACTCCACCCTCGACTTCCCCCTCCAGCAGGCCGTCCGCGACGTCGCGTCGATCGGCCGCCCGGCCTCTTCCCTCACGGACGTCTTCGCCCAGGACTACCGGTACACCACCGACAAGGCCAACGCCTACGAGCAGGTGACCTTCCTCGGCAACCACGACATGGGCCGCATCGGCGGGTTCCTCCGCAAGGACAACCCCGGCGCCGACGACCGGGAACTCCTCGCCCGGGCCCGCCTCGCCAACGAGATCATCTTCCTCTCCCGCGGCAACCCGGTGGTCTACTCCGGTGACGAGCAGGGCTTCACCGGAGCCGGCGGCGACAAGGACGCACGCCAGACCCTCTTCGCCTCGCAGGTCCCCGACTACCTCGACGACGACCTCATCGGCACCGACCGCACCCACGCGACCGACGCCTACGACCCCACCCATCCGCTCTACCGCTCCATCGCAGGCCTTTCCCGCCTGACCAAGGAGCACCCCACCCTGCGCGACGGCGTGCAGATCCAGCGGTACGCGGACGCGGGCGGCGCGGGAGTCCACGTCACCTCCAGGATCGACCCGAAGCGGCGGACCGAGTACCTGGTCGCGGTGAACAACGCCACCACCCCACGGACCGTCACCTTCCGCACCGGGACGTCCCGCACCTCCTTCACCCCGCTCCTCGGACAGGCCACGACGGTCCGCAGCGACGCCCACCGCGAGGTCACGCTCACCGTCCCGGCCCTGTCCTCGGTGGTCCTCAGGGCCGGGACCCCCCTGGACACCTCCCGCACCGCACCGGCCCTGACCCTCAAGGCCCCGGCAGCCGGAGCGACCGGCACCGTCGAACTCACCGCCGACGTCCGGAGCGGAGAACTGAGCCGCGTCGTCTTCGCCGCCCAGGTCGGCGACGGACCCTGGCAGGTTCTCGGCTCCGCCGACCACGCCCCGTACAAGGTCACCCAGAACCTGCCCGGCACCACCCCCGGGGGCACCCCGCTGCGCTACAAGGCGGTCGTCGTCGACGACCGCGGACGCATCGCGAGCAGCAGGGCCGCCTCCGCCGCGGGCGAACCCGCCGCGCCCACCCGCCCCAGCGCCTTCGAACGCGACTACGCCGTCGTCCACTACCGGCGCCCCGACGGCGACTACACCGGCTGGAAGCTCGTGACCGGCGGCACCACCGCGGAGTTCACCGGCCGGGACGCCTTCGGCGCGTTCGCCTGGGTCAAGGTCACCTCCGCCACCGGCAGTGTCTCCTACACCGTCGAGAAGGACGGCGCGACGGACGGGCCCCCGCGCACCGTGGAGCTGCGGCGCACCGGAGAGGTCTGGATCGAGGCGGGGGCCGACGGCCAGTCCGAGACCGTCCCGGCCGGGGGCTACCCGCCGCAGGACGAGCGGAAGGCCGTCGTCCACTACTACCGTCCCGACGGCGACTACACGGGCTGGGGGTTGCACACCTGGACCGGCGCCGCCGCTCCCACCGACTGGTCCCGGCCCCTGGCCCCGGTCAGCAGCGACGCCTTCGGCGCGGTCTTCGAGGTGCCGCTGGCCGAAGGAGCCACGTCACTCAGCTACATCGTCCACCGGGGCGACGAGAAGGACGTCCCCGGCGACCGCTCGCTCGAGTTCGGCTCCCACGGCAAGGAGGTGTGGCTCGTCGGCGGCGACACCGGCTACCTCCTGCCCGGCAACCGCACCACGCCGGACCTCGACCTCTCCCGTTCTGAGGCGACCTGGCTCGACGCCACCACCCTCGTGTGGGACGTCAAGGCCACCGACTCCACCAGCCAGCAGCTCGTCTACGGTGCCCCGGGAAGCATCGAGGTGGAGGAAGGGGCCCTCACCGACGAGGGCCGCTGGCTGCGGCTCCTTCCCACGGTCCTCACCGAGGAACAGCTGTCGGCCCGCCCGGAGCTGGCCGGCCGTCAGGCCTTCTCCGTCGACCCGCGCGACCGCGATCGGATCGGGGACGCGCTGCGCGGGCAGCTCGTCGCCACCCAGCGGAACACCGCGGGTGCCCTCCTCGCCGCCACATCGGTGAGCGGCACGGACCCGCGCTGGCTCGACCCTGAACGCGTAGTGTCCCCGAACGGGGTTGATGCTGTTGGCGAATCGGGGTTCTGGCTCCGCTCTTGTGGTCTGGTCACGCTGAGGGATCCATCGCCGCCTTCGACAATGGGAGTCGGCGAAACCCATGAGGCTCGTATGATCGCGAGGGGACGAGGCTCGTAGCGCAGCGGTTGTCGCGCCTTCACCGCATGTGGGAGGACGCCGGTTCGAATCCGGCCAGCCCCATCCTGCTCGTCAGCGCTTGCGACCCGGCCATGCTCGTAGGCCGCGCCATGTGTCACAAGGGTTGAGTCAGAACCCGAATTCGGGCATCGATCACTGGCCCCGCCGACTGCTCGGCGGGGCCAGTGCTGCCAGGTGGGATGTCCGGGCGCGGGCGTGGGACCGGTTGGAGGTTCAGGCGTCGACGCGGGCAAGATTGATCGCGGTGGCGGTCAGCCGGGACTGGAGCCGGGTCTTGGCAAGCCCGCGATAGCGGCATCGCCGCAGGCCAGTGGTGTGCACGGCTTGGGCGATGGTGCCCTCGATGCCGACCCGGGTGGCGTCGGCTGCATCGACACCGACACCCTCCCCATAAGAAAACGGCGGTTCCCAAGCCCCATGACCGGGTCTCGGGAACCGCCGTCACGTAGTGCCCCCGAATTCGCCAACAGCATCACGGGAGTCCGGGGGGCACGCGCGTTCGCGTGTCCGTCCGGCCTCAGCCTCGCGAGAGCGCGTAAGGGGCCCCGGTACGGCGCAGTGTCTCGCCGCGGCGCCGTATCAGAGCCGGCTCCCGCAGCTCGCGGGTGAGAAGCAGCCCGGCCAGCTCCTCACCGGGCACCTCCGGGCGCAGGGCGCGTACCGCGTCGATCAGTGCGGCTACCGACGGCGCGTCAGCAGCCGGAGCGCCATTCAGGAGCCGGTCGAGTGCGCGGGCCGAAGGCCCGGACGGCGCGGGCGGCCCCGCCGGCACCCCGAGAAGCGGTCCGGCCGCTTCGGCCGGGAGCAGCGTCGCGTATCCCGCGAGCTCCTTGTCGGGTGCGATCAGCAGCAGGTGCTTGGTGAGCAGCGCCGCCTCGGCGAAGGGGGCGGGGGAGGCGACGGGGGCGAGCGTGGCCGCCGGAAAGCCGAGTACGCAGCCGGCGTGGAGCAGGATCTGCCGGACGCGTACGGACTCGGGTGCGTCGGCAGTATCGGGCAGCAGTTCTGCGGTTCTGGCCAGGAACCGGGCTACCACGCCGTCGGCCTCCCGGGTGTCCAGGGCATCACCGCCCTGGAAGTACCGGCCGAGGTAGGACCGCCACCAGGCGAGCTGCACCGCGTAGAGCCCTGCCACGACCTCTTCGTACGCCCTACGGGCCATCGCGTCCCGCTCCGCGAGTCCGCGCAGCAGCGGCACGAGCTCGCGGTAGACCAGCCGGATCCAGGTGTGGGGCGAGCGCTGCACGCCCCAGCACTGCTCCCGCACATGGTCGGCGAGGACCTCCTCGACGCTGCTCACGCCAGCGGCGAGGTCCGTACGCATCCCAATCGGCGTGACGTCGAACCTATAGAGGTGATCCTCCGTCAACGGGGCACGTGGAACAGGCAGTTGCGTGTCGATGAATCGCTCAAGCTCGGCGAACTCGCGCAGGAGCGGTTCGGACGCGACTGCGATCCGGGGGTGCAGCGGGTCCGCGAACCGGCCCTTGATCTTGGCGATCTCCTCGGACAGTGCCTGATAGAGGAAGACCTTGTCGAAGCGGTAGCTGAAGGAGAGCCCGACGTAGGGGAAGACGGTGCATCCCCGGCACTCCGGACGGAAGCCGACCTCCTCGTCCCTGACCCGCCGGAACTCCTCGTCCCGTACCAGCTCCGCCAAGTTCCGGTCCCACGCCACCGAGTTGTCGAAGGCGTGGTAGCAGGGCAGGACGAGTCGCCCGTCGGGACCGACCGTCAGGATCCGCTTGTTGGCGTAGCACTGCGTCGGAGCGCTCGGGTCCCGCGTCTCCACGTACTTGCGGAAATGCAGGTTGACCAGCGAGAACGGCGCGTACAGAAGACCGAGCAGCAGATCGGGGAGGGAGCCGTCGTCCGGTCCCGACGCCTCGGCGCGGGACGGTCCGCAGGAGCCCGCCACCGGCTTGCCGTTCTGCTCCACGAGCTTCAGCTTCCGGGCCGTCCTGCGCACGTCACGGACGGTGTCCTGCGCGTCGAAGTACTCGAACATGGTCGAGAAGTAGACGGTCACCCGGTTCTCCTGGGCGAAGCGCAGCAGGTCGGGTACCTCGTCCACGTTCTCGCGGGTGACCACGCAGATGAGTTTTAGGTTCCCCGCACCGGAGGCGACGATCCCCCGGATCACGTCCAGGGCCCGGTCGAGCGTCGGCACGCCCCGGATCGCCCGGTAGCGTTCAGGCCGCAGCGTGTCCAGGGACACGTTCATGGTGTCGACGTAGGGCACGATCGCGTCGATGTGCTTGGCGAACCGGATGCCGTTACTGGTGATCTCGACGGTCATGCCGAGGGACTTCGCGTACTGGACGATGCCGTCGATGTGCGGGTGGAGCACGGGCTCACCGCCGGTGAAGTCGACGTAGCGGACGCCGAGCGCGTGCAGTTCGTCCAGGATCCTGCGGCCCTGTTCGAGGGTGAGTTCCTCGTAGCCCTTGAACTTGTCGTCCTGCCAGACATTGCAGTAGCCACAGAGGGAGTTGCAGCGGAACGTGATGTAGAAACGGGCCGACTCGAAGGAACTCGCCACGGTCGCGGCGGTGGGAATCACGGTGTCTCTCCGTCCGAGGAGGAGGCGCGCCGGCAGGGGCCGGGCGCGCAGGGAAAGGCCCGGCGCCGGTGCGGCGCCGGGCGAGGGGACGGCCGGGCTGGGGATGGCCGGGCTGGGGATGGCCGGGCGAGGAGGGGAAGGCCGGTGTGGACGGCTCAGGGGAGCGGCGCGCCCCGGGCGGCCGTCCACAGCGCGTACCACTCCTCGTGACCGAGGCCGGGCGGGCGCCCCACCGCGTCGCGGCAGGCGCGGATCCGTTCCGGACGGGACGTTCCGACCACCGGAACGATCCCGGCCGGGTGACGCTGGAGCCACCACAGCACCACCGTCTCCGGGGTGGTGCCCTTGTCCTTGGCGAGCCGCGCCACGAGCGCGGCCGCGGGACCGGCCTGCGGATCGGAGAAACGACCGCCGGCGAGCGCTCCCCAGGCCTGGAGCTCGATGCCCCGCTCGCCGCAGTACTCCACCGTGCCTGCGGGGAAGCCGACCCCGGCGCCCGCCGAGGTGTTCACGAGCACCCCCTCCTCCACCCAGTCCCTGCGGTGGAGGCTCATCTCCAACTGGTCGACGGCCAGCGGCACATCGAGGAAGGACTGAAGACGCGCGATCTGGGCGGCGTTCATGTTGGACACACCGAAACGGCGCACGAGACCCTGCCGGTGCAGGGAGGTGAGCGCCTCCGCGAGCTCCTCCGGGACGGCCAGCGGGTCGGGCCGGTGCAGCAGCAGGACGTCGACCGCGTCGGTCCGCAACCGGGCGAGGCTCTCCTCCACCCGGCGCAGCACGCTCGGGCCGCGCAGGTCGTACAGTCCTGGCCGGCCCTCCTCGGGGAGCCGGATGCCGACCTTGGTCTGGAGGGTGATCCGGTCGCGCAGCCCCGGGGTCCGGGACAGCACCTCGCCGAAGACGGCCTCGGACTTGCCGTACCGGTAGATGTCGGCGTGGTCGAAGGCGGTGATACCGGTGTCGAGCGCCGCCTCCACCGCGGCCTCGGCGCGGGCGATGTCGCCGGGGCCGTACGGCAGGGTGTCCCAGTCGCCGCCGAGCCCCATGCAGCCGTACACCAGACGTTGGCCGCGGGCGCCTTTCGTCATGCGCGTCGGTCCTCCTGGGCCGGTGCCGCGGTTCATGAGCCGGTCACGGCGGCCGCCAGCATCTCGGCGACGGCCAGGACGGGCAACTGCGTGTTGGCTGCGGGCACCGTCGGCAGTACGGACGCGTCCGCCACCCGCAGGTTCGCCACACCGTGCACCCGGCCCTCACCGTCCACCACCGCGGACGGATCGGCGGCGGGTCCCGTCGAGCACGTCCCCACCGGATGCCAGTACGTGCCGAGGCGGGCACGCAGCTCCGCCTCGGGCAGCTCGTGAGCGGGCGGGCCCTCCGGCAGCGCGGCAAACCCCTTCATAGCTGTGGACGCGGCGAACCGGCGGGCGGTCGCCAGCCCTGACCGGAGCACGGCCACGTCGCGCCCCTCCGGATCCGACAGGAACGCCGGATCGATCGCGGGCGACTCGTCCGGGTCGGCGGACCGCAACCACACCCTGCCCCGGGAGACGGGCTTCACGAGGAAGGCCGACACCCCCGCCTCGTACCGGCCCGGGGGAAGGGAGCCGAAGAGCGGCGGCCCCGCGGAGGGAAGGATGTGCAGGTCCCAGCCGTCCGCGGGGGCGTGTTCGCTCGCCGCGCGGACGAGCACACGGTTGACGTACAGCTCACCGGCGCGCTCCTTCTCCGCCAGGGCCGCGTCCAGCTCCGGGGTCGGCACGAGCGGCAGGAAGACGCCGGGCTGGTCGCTCAGGTTCGCCCCCACGCCGGGCAGGTCGACCGCCGGGTCGATGCCGATGTCCTGCAGCCGGTCGGCCGGGCCTATGCCGCTGCGCATCAGCAGCGACGGGGAACCGAAGGTCCCGGAGGCCACCACGTACAGTCCCGCGCGGAGGGTGCGCGGCACGCCGCAGGCACGCACGACGACACCCTCCACCCGGCCATCGCGCAGGATCAGCCGGTCGGCGACGGAGTCCCCGAGCACCGTGAGGTTCGGACGCCGGCGGGTGTCCGCGTCGAGATAGGCCAGCGCGGCGTTCCAGCGCCGGCCGTCCACGGAGTTGATCAGGGGGAGGCCGTGACCGGGCGGGCCGGGCAGGCTCATGTCGACCTCCTGGTGACCGAGTTCCCTGGCCGCCTCGAGGGCGGCCCGGCTCCACGGGGAAAGTTCGCGGTCGGGCACCTCGCGCAGACCCATCCGCCGTACGGCCGCGGTGCGGTACGGCTCCATGGCCGCGAAGCTCCAGCGGCGCCCACCCGAACGCTCCCACTCGACGTGGTCGGCGGCCGAACCCCAGGTGTTCCAGCAGCCGTTGACGCAGGACGAGCCGCCGATCACGCGGCCTCGAAACCGATGGACCGGCACATTGCGCTCCCACACGTCCTCGCGGGGGAGCGCCCGGGAGTCGAGCGTCCTGGCCGGCCAACCGCTCGGGTCCGGTCCGTAGTCTGGCCCCGCCTCGACGAGGCAGACGGAGCGCCCGGCGTCCTCGCTCAGCCGGGAGGCCAGGACACAGCCGGCCACGCCTCCGCCCAGGACGACGACGTCGTAGGAGCCGGCGGTCACTCGGTGTCCTTCGCGGCGGACCGGGGGCCGGTGAGCTCGGCGACCTCGTCGACCAGGGCGGCGCGGCCGATGGCGTCGCTCCCGGTGGCCGGCACGGTACAGGCGTAGGCCCCGGCGACGGCGCCGTGGAGGGCGCACCGTCGCGGGTCCTCCCCCGCGAGGTGGGCGAAGAGGAAGCCGGAGGCGTAGGCGTCGCCCGCGCCGTTGGAGTCCACCACCGGTTCGCGTGGGGAGACGGCGGGGATGTGGACGAGGCCGTCGTCGGCGGTGAGCAGGTAGGAGCCCTCGGCGCCCGCGGTGGCGACGACGACTTCGGCCCGGCCCCGCTCCAGGATCCGGCGCATGGTCCGCTCCGGATCGGGCAGGGCGGTGGTGGAGACGAAGACGATGTCGGCACCGTACGCGAAGGCCTCGTGGTACGGGTTCTCCCCGTCCCAGTTGTGCAGGTCCGTGGAGACGGTGAGGCCGGCCTCGCGCAGCAGGGGCAGGGTGAAGGCGCAGGGGTAGGTGATGGAGACGTGCGCGTGGCGGCTTGCCGCGGCCAGCTTCCGGATCAGGTCGTCGGGGAGGCGGTCGGACTCCTGCGAGCGGCTGTCGTCGTAGAGCGACAGCCTGCGGCCGTCCGGGCTCACGAGGTTGACGGCCCGCTTCGTACCGCCGGGCAGCGGGACCTCGGTGAAGTCGATGCCCCTGTTTCGGTGGAACGCGCGGATGAGATCGCCCGACGGGTCGTCGCCGATCATGTCGACGTGGTGGGTGCGCAGCCCCAGGGCGCTGAGGCCGAGCGCCACGAAGTCCCCGGTCTGGCCCGCCCGGGTCTCGATGCCGGGTCGGATCATGTAGCTGTCGGCGTACGGAAGGGGGAGCTCCGGGACGTACACGATCGTGTCGACGCCCGACCCTCCCAGGACGAGGACGTCGTAGTCGCTGCTCATGGCTGTTCCTCTCGCGTGCAGGTGTTTCAACTACCGCGGATCGCAGATGAGTCAAGCAGTCGGCGATCACGGTCTGCAAGATATTGCGGAAGGTTGCAGGAAGATCTTGCGTCCTGGAGGCGTTCATGGAGCGCGCGTGGCTTCTGCCTGCTCTGGGGCGCGCGGGCCCCATGGCTGGATCCACGGGTCCGGCCACATCTCGGTCGTGGCGAGCAGAGGGTAGAGGGTCGCGCCGTCGATGCCCGACTGGTTCGTCGACCGTTGTGCATCGCGCGGCTTGTGCAGGGCGAGGCCGGCCCGGAAGGTCTCGCGCCGCACGGCAGGCTTGAGCGGTCCTATGATGCTCAACTCGCTTGCGACGGGCGTCGTACGAGATCGTTCCTCGGCCAGGCCGTAAGCGGTGACGTGCAGTGCGCGCCGCCGGTGGGCGAGTTGGGCGGTCAGGGCCGTGCGCTGACAGCGCCAGGGATGGGGTGGGACCGCTCGCGAGCGCTGTCGCGGGCGGTGTTGTCCCAGGAGCCGCGGGCGGGTACCGGCGTCGGCCGGTACCCGCCCGCGTGCGAGAGGGTCAGCTGCGCCAGGTGTCGTTCAGTGTGATCTTGCCGTCGGCGGGGACGGTGGCGGTGCGGTCGGCGCCGCTCTCCCAGGTGACGTTGCCGGAGGCGTCCTTGCGGATGTACTTGTACGTGAAGGACGTGCCGGCGGGCAGCTTCACGTCGAGCTTCCATACCGGGTAGGCGGCGGGGTCGAGCTTGAGGGCCGCCGCGGGTGCCCAGCTGCCGAGGGCGGTGTGGTTGCCGACGACGTAGATGTTCTGGCCGGGTGCGGTGGTGGCGTTGACCGCGAAGGACGCGCCGGTTTCGGTCTGCTGGGTGTTGCAGGGGTTGCCCGTGCCGACGGTGCCGTTCTTGACCGTGATGTCCCCGGTGCCGAGGGCGTAGTCGGTGCCGTTGTTGCTGTCCCAGGTGCCGGAGCCGTTGTTGAAGGCGGCCTTGAGGCCGGTGGCGGAGCCGAGGGTGATGCTCTTCTTCACCCAGCCCGCGCACGCGCTTTCCATGGCGATGCCGGGGGCCGTGGTCCAGGTGCCGCCGGTGGGGGCGTAGTGGATGTTGTGGGCGGGCCAGTTCTTGTCGGTGCTGTAGTAGACGGTGGCCGTGTTGTCACCCGGCTTGTCCGGGGCCTTCGCGCCGATGTGGATGGCGACGGCGTCGTTGCCGCCGATGGTGGCGGTGAACTTGCCGTCCGTGCCGACGGTGTACGTGGTGCCGGTGCAGGCGCCGCTGGTGGTCGGGTCGCCGTGCTGGACGTCGCAGTAGATTCCGGCGGGGAGGGAGGTCTGGAAGGTCTGGGTGAGGGATCCTCCCTCGTGGTTGACGGCGACGAACGCCTTGGTGCCGCGGCCGAAGGCGATGGCGTTGTTGCCGTTGTCCCACCAGTTGGTGAGGCCGGTGCCCTCGGAGACGTTGCGGAAGGCCACCATGTTGGCGATCTGGCGCCAGGCGTGCTGGCAGCTCCAGCCGTCGCTGTAACAGGCTCGGACGTTGCCCCCGTTGGGGGCGCCGGCGTCCCGGTTGGCGAACTCGTACCCGGAGTGGACGGACGGAGCGCCGTAGGGGTGGGCGAGCATGAAGACGTGGGCGAGCGTGTAGTTGGCGCCGTCGCGGTAGCTCAGGCCGGAGCCGTTGCGCTCGGTGTCGTGGTTGGCGACCATGGCGCCGCTCTTGCCGGAGGCCATGTAGCCCCAGGCCTCACCAAAGTTCTTGAGGTAGGACAGCTTCTCGCCGGTCAGGGTCCGCTTGAGGTCGGTGGTGTAGCGGAACTCCTGGACGTCGCCGGTGGCCAGGTACTCGCCAGGCGAGACGGCCTCGCCCGCGCCGTGGATGGCCTCCTGCATCCAGTGGACGCTCTGGTCGGTGAGCTTGCCGCGGATGGCGGCGAGGTCGGTGGCGGGTATGTGCTTGACGGCGTCCATGCGGAAGCCGTCGACTCCCAGGGACGTGAGGTCGTTGAGGTAGCCGGCGATCCTGCCGCGGACGTAGTCACTGCTGGTCTTGAGGTCGGACAGCGAGGGCTGCCCCGTCTCACCGAGTTCGCACTCCTGCACGTTGTAGCGGTCGGAGTAGTTGCTGCCGATGGGGCGGCGGCAGCTGTTGAAGTCGGCGTCCCCGTAGGTGCCGGGGTAGGTGTACTTGCTGTACTGCGTGCCGGCGGTACCGGTGCCCGAGCCGGACGTCATGTGGTTGATCACGGCGTCGACGACGACCTTCACGCCGGCGCCGTGGCAGGTGTCGACCATGTTCTTGAAGGCGGTGCGGTCGCCGAGCGGGCCCTGGATCTTGTAGCTGACGGGCTGGTAGGCGGTCCACCAGGCGCTGCCCTGGATGCGCTCCTGCGGCGGGGAGACCTGCACGTACCCGTAGCCCTTGGGGCCGAGGGTGCGCGTGCATTCGCGGGCGATCGAGTCGAAGTTCCACTCGAACAGGACGGCGGTGACTTTCTTGTCGCCGTTGGCGGTCGGCGCGGCGGCCGCCGGCTGGGCGGACACGGTCAGGGCGGTGGTCAGGCCCAGGATCAGGCCGGCACCCGCCAGAGCGGCGGACATGCGTCTGGAGGCAGATACGGTCGAGCTCATACGGCGGCTCCCGAAGGGGGGTGGGGATACGCGTCGCGGAGGTTACGAGCCCCTCGTTCAGCAAAACATTGCTGTAACTTTCCGCAAGCGTCTGAAAGTTAGGGGCGTCCGTAGCGTCGGGTCAAGACCTCAAGCGCGACCGTCTCGCTCGCTGACACCGGATCAGCAACTTCCCACCGAGCCGCATGAGCCTGGGAGCTGGGCGGGGGTGCGCCCAGGAGCCGGGGCGCGCTCTGCGTCGCTTCCTGAAATTCCGCCCGGCATTGCCGCCGTCCGGTCTCCGTTCCTGCGGCTCCGGCGAGAGTCGCCCAGTGGGGGTACCGGAGCCTGACAGGCGTGGGGCGCCGAAGCCGTCTGACTGCGAACCCTGTTGATGGTGACCGCCGCGCCGGGGCTTCGGAGGAAGCGCTGCAGCCGACGGAGCCGGACGCGTCTCCAGTGGCAGGCGCCGCGCCGGGTCCGTAGTGCGGGAAGGGCCTCGCGTGAAGGGGCGTCCACCAGGTCGTACCAGCCGGCGAATCGCATGCCGTTCGTCAAGTCGTCGTACGGGCTGCGGTTCTCGTGGGCGACCGGACGCTGGAGGGTGGTCCGGGTGGTTTATTCGGGGCGCTGCAGGCGACCTGGCCCAAGAGGTCGGCCAACCGATGGAAGACGTCGATGGGCATGCCGTCCACAGTGAGGAGGTCCACGACTTGGCGAGCGGCCGGGACGGGTAGGCGTCGGGAGTGCCCGAGCGCGGGGCGTACGCGTCATCGGCACCACCTCGGCCCGTAACCAGGAGGCCGTCAGCGCCCTGGGAGCGCTGCCCGTCGACTGCCGGGACGACGGGCAGCCCGCCCCGGGTCACGCAGGCGCTCCAACTGCTTTGTGACAGAACCATCAAGGCGCAGAGCGACCTCGTGTACCCGCTGCTCAGGCGGCAACCGACCGTGGCAGCGCAGGTGAAGTCGCAGGTTCCGGTGTGACGCCAGGGGTTGGCCGGGACGGCACTGCCGGCGGCTTGTCAGCACGTCCTGGCCGCCCTCGAGGAGGCCGCGCGTCGTCGCTGCGTCTGACGGTCACGATGGCGGGGAGAGTGTGGCCAGGCAGTGCTCGGCGGGGCTCCGGTGTAGGCACCGTCGGCGTAAACGAACCCCGACCGATGGCGGGCGTCGACCACCTGAGCGAGCAGTGCCTTCGCGGTAGGCGGTCACCCGGCCGAGGTGGGTCATGCGGTCGGGTTCGCTTATGCGGTTGGATGACCGGTCGCAAGTCGTACCCGACGCAGGCTCCTGACCAGCGTAGGACGCTAATCGAGGCCGCCAATCGATCGGCACTTGCTGTCAGCCGACGCTCGGGGACGCAGGCTCCCACGGCTGGCCCCATGGGTCAGGCCACGCCTCGGCCGCGGCGAGCAGCGAGTCGAAGGTCGCGCCGTCGAAGCTCTCGCGGATGACGTCGGCGTGGCCGCCGTGCCGTGCCGTCTCCTCGATCAGGTGCAGCAGAACCCATCGGATCGACCATTCCCTGACTTCTGCGGGAATCCATGGAGCCCCCTGCGGCACCGGAACGGCTTGCCCGAGGTCCGGAATACCGGCGATCACCGCGTCAGTCCGATCGGCCGCCTCGGCGTACGCGGCCAGGACCTCGGCAAGGGTCTCGTTCGGGGCGAGCCTGAACTCGTCCGCGTCCGACTCGTCTGCTTTTCGCCGCGTCCCGTGCCGCTGAAGGATGAGGTCGGTCCAGAAGGTCTCACACCGTGCGGCGTGCTTGATCAGACCGCCGATGCTCAGCTCGCTGGCAGAAGCCGCCCTGCGGGCCTGCTCCTCGGTCAGACCGTGAGTGGTGACCCGTAGCGCGCGCCGCTGGTGGGCCAGGTAGGCGGTCAGTGCTGTGCGCTCATCGGCGACGGGCGAGACGACTCTCGGCATGGTTGGCCCTTCGCGGAGTGCAAGTTCTTGCAGCAGGCTTGATTACGACCCTACTGCCGCTTCCCGGCCGGCGTACACCGGGCCGATCGGCCGATCCTCCATCGCCCGCGGCGTCGAAGGGCCCGATGGGCCCCGATCCGGAAGTCGACGACGTGCACGTGTGGGACGCCGACTGGCGATGCAGGGCACGCGGACGGCGGCACGCCTTGGCCTTGCGAAAAAGTTTGAAATTCCTTTCATGGAAGGGTTGACCGACCCTTTCTCCAGAAGGGAGGGTCAGCCCCATGCCCGCACACGTACCGCCGATCGCCGACGAGCGCGAAGGCCTGCTCGCCTACCTCACCCAGCAGCGCCAAGCCCTGCGCGCCACCGCCCATGGGCTGACGGACAATCAGGCGAGGGTGACGCCCACCGCCAGTGAACTGAGCATCGGCGGCCTCATCAAACACGCCGCTCGATGCGAGGCCGGCTGGACCGACCTCATCCTCCAACGGCAGCGCGGCCAGCAGCGGACGGCGGACGAGAGCGACTCCGCCGAATTCGCGCTCACCGCGGAGGAGACGCTCGCCGATGTACTGGACCAGTACGAGGCCGCGGCCCGGGAGACGGACGCTGTGGTCGCCGAAATCGCCGATCTCGGCCAGGCCGTGCCCGTCCCACAAGGACTGCCATGGTTCCCCGCAGACGTGAAGAACTGGTCCGTTCGCTGGGTGCTGCTGCACCTCATCGAGGAAACCTCCCGACATGGCGGTCACGCCGACATCATCCGCGAAACCATCGACGGTGCCACCCTGTTCCCGCTGCTGGCCGCCGCCGAACAATGGCCCGACCCATGGTTCCAGCCCTGGCAGGGCCCGACCGAAACGACAGCGTAGGCGGCTATTGTCTTTGTGGGCTTGAGGGCGCCGGCGCCGGGCTGGTTCACCCTCACGAAGAGTGTGGCCGGGCCAGGCGGCGTGCCATGAGCTGTGTCATCGATCAGTGGACCTCGGCCTCCGGCTCCACGATGCCGGCCGAGGTGGCCTTCACTCCCATCAGCCGACCAAGAGTGGCGATCACGGCGGGACACCTGCGGTCATTGATCGGCTTGCCGCCGTCGAAGCCGCGAGTGTAGGCGCCGACGACGGCGTCCACCTCGACGGACTGGGAGTCGATCACGCCCCCGATCGGCTCCGGATCCCGCCCGGCCCGCTCGCGGATTCTGCGGCGGAGCCGATCGTGGAACTCCATGATCGGACCGAGGTCGCGCACGGGGCGGAAGAAGGCGTAGACCCGGTCTCACTGTGGGAGATCGGCCAGCATGGGCCGCCATTCTGTTCCGTTGTCGACAATCTAGCGGACCGCATCCATCACTTCGGCTGTCCGCAGCCAGTCAGGCACGGGCAGCAGCGGCAGACCATCGCCCACTCCGCATCTGACATGGCCGTCGGGTAGTGAGAGTGCAACTCGGTTCCAGGTGAGGCGTATGCCGTCGGGTCGCAGAGATGGAGTCGGAGCGAGATTCTCGACAGCGCATGGCCTCGGATATCGCCCGACCGTGCGTCAGCGGTCGCGCGTAACGCCCATCGTGCACGTAACGCACAACGATCTCGCGGCCGTTTTGCGGCTCGCCTGTCGCTGACCTGCGGTTTCCTTTGACCTGTTTTGTCTAGACCTGTTTCTTGTGACCCATCATGTGGAGTGCGTCGCGATCCTTGAGCCGGCCGATAAGGACCGTTGACCTGTGGCTTTACTCGGTGTGCGGGATGTGCGCCATGCGCGCCACGGGCGAAATCCTGACGCGCAGATGACGCTCTCCGAGGTGTCTCGACGCTCATGTGACGCTCGTTCTGATGGAGCGTCGGGTGCATCTCGGGATGCTGTGACCTGGGCTGCAGTGGGTTCGCTTGTTGGCGCGTACGGTGTGTGCCACGTCCGACCGTGTACCCGCGACGTTCGAGGAAGGTGGCGATGCCACCGTGCCGAGCGATTCACCGTCGCCTTAGAGGTCATCTCATTTGGCGAGTCTGCGGTAGCAGATGAGGGTGCTCGTGCATGCGACGAAGTGGTCGGCCTTGCGTTCGTAGCGTCGGTGGAGGCGGCGGCAGAAAGCGATCCAGGCCATCGTGCGTTCGATGGTTCAGTGGTGGCGTCCCAGCCGTTGCGAGGACTCGACTCCCTATGTTCACCGAGTCGATCGCGCACCGCGACCAGTCCAGCTCACCGCGGGCACCGGGTTCGTCGAGGACCAGGCAGTGGAGGCTGGCCCACACCCTTGCCTTCGACCACTCGGCGAACCGCCGGTGGGCGGTCGCTCCGGACGGGCCGAACGACGCTGAAGGCAGCTGCTGCCGGGTACAACCCGACGTGGCCACGAAGACGATCGCGGCCAGCACTTCCCGGTCGCCGTGCCGACGCCGACCACCGCCCTGCGGCCGCGACGGCGCCTCCGGCACCACCCGCTGGAACAACTCCCACAACTCGTCCGGCACCAGGACGGCGCGCTCTTGATCCTTTAGGAGCTCCAAAGGGCGCAGATCGCCGGCCTTCCGGGCGGCATTCGCTGTACCGCGACATAGCACGCACGCTGCCGGCCCGTCAGGGAAGCCGCAGGTCCCGCAGCTGTCGCCGGGAGGTGATGCTCAGCTTGCGGAAGATGCTGCGGAGGTGGGCCTCAATGGTGCGCGGGCTCAAGAACAGCTGTGCGCCGACCTCCCGGGAGGTCGCCCCGGTAGCTACCAGCCGGGCGATCGTCAGCTCCTGTGCTGTGAGCGCGTCCGAGGGCTGGGCGGACCGGCTGCGTGGGTACTCGCCGGTGGCGCGCAGCTCGCGTGCGGCGCGTGCGGCGAACGCTTCCGCACCCATGTCCGACAGCATCTGGTGGGCGGTGCGGAGCTGCTGGCGGGCGTCCTGGCGGCGGCCCTCGCGGCGTAGCCACTCGCCGTAGACGAGATGAGTCCGGGCCAGCTGGGTGGCCACTCGGCAGTTGCGTAGCTGCTCGATCGCCTCGCGGTAGTACTCCTCGGCGGCCGGGCCGGTGCTGACCAACGCCCGTGAGCGCGCTGCCAGCCCGAGCCCCCACGGGGTGCCGCTGGCCAGCGCCCGTGAGCTGAGCTGGTCCAGCGCAGCGGTCGCACGCTCCGGCCGGCCGCTCCGGCATGCCGCTTCAATGAGCTCGGAGTGGGCCAGGTTGCTGTGGGTCAGCTCGTCGGACTCGAAAGCCCGCGTCGCAGCGACCAGAGCCGCCGGGTAGTCGCCCAGACCGTTGTGCAGCACCGCCATGGCGTACTGCGCCAGGAAGTCCTCAGTTCGGCCCCCACGTCCAGCCGCTTCCCGGACCATGGTCGTGTGGACCTCGGTGGTCTCGTCCGAGCGGCCGCGCCAGGCAGCCAGGATGAGCTGGCCGTGGAGCACGGGCACAGTTCTGGTCGCGGCGGCGATCGCGGTCTGCTCGGCGGCCCGGGAGAAGTCACCGGAGAGCACCAGCATGACGGACTGGACGAGCAGTGCTGCCGGGAGCGTGGCCAGCGCGCCGGCTTCCCTGACCAGCCGGACATGACGAGCGGCCAGCGCGTGCACCATCCGGTCGTCGAAGACCGACATCGCGGTCCGGCCGGCCAGCCACAGCCAGCGGCGGTCGTCGCCGTCGTTCACGACATGGTCGTCCCGCTCGTGACGATTGAAGGCGTCCAACGCCCGTCGCAGCCCGGGCACTCCTGCCGCGTAGCCCTGCGTGAACGTCGTCACCAGCCCGTCGAGCAACAGATCCACGGGCCTCGGCGACTCCGGTGGTGCGGGCGCGGCCCGGGCTGCGTCGGCCACCGCACGCACGCCGCCGCCGGGTCCGCGGTCGCCAGTAACGATCGCCGCATCGAGCGCGTCCAGGTAGGTCTCCCGGGACAGCGCCGGGTCCAGCGGGGCGAGGCTCTTGGCGGCGTCCAGCAGCATCCGCGGCCCCTCGCCGCCCCTTGCCCCGTGGAACGCGATCCGAGCACGCAGCAGCTCCAGGCGGGCCTGCGCCACGGCGTCCAACGGCCCGGCCGCGGCGACCGTCAGCAGCTCCAGGGCCTCGGACGCACCGGCCTCGTGCTTGGCGTGCGCAGCTTCCAGGGCCCGTTCCGCCCGGACGGCCGGCCCAGGGGTCAGCTCGGCCGCACGCTTCAGGAACGCCGCCGCGGCGGCCAACCCGCCGCGGGCGCGGGCCCGTCCGGCCGAACGCTCCAGCTCCGCGGCGGCGTCCTCATCAGTGCCCACCACCGCCTGCGCGCGGTGCCAGGCACGCCGGTCCGGATCGACCTGCTGGTCGGTGACGGCGGCCAGCGCGCCGTGCGCACGACGCCGGTCGGTCGGTGTGGCCGCCCGGTAGACCGCCGAGCGCACCAGCGGGTGCCGGAACCGCACACGCAAGTCGAACTCCAGCAGCCCGGCGGCCTCCGCGGGCGCAGCCGCCTCGCGGGCGATCCCCAGCTCCGCGGCCGCGCGCCACAGCAACGCCACGTCCCCGGTCGGCTCGGCCGCGGCAACCACCAGCAGCATCCGCGCGTCGGCAGGCAGGCTGTTCGCGCGGCGCCGAAAGCCGTCCTCGATCCGGCGGGGAACGCTCACCACGTCCGGCAGCTCGAACCCGCCCGCGAACTGCACCGCCGGGGCACCCCGGGGTAGCTCCAACAACGCCAGCGGATTGCCGCGCGCCTCGGCTACGATCCGGTCGCGCACCACATCGTCCAGTGGTGCGCGGACCGCGGTGGCCAGCAGCGTCTGGGCATCGGAGGCCCCCAGCCCCGCCAGGCGCAGTTCCGGCAACCCGCTGAACGCCTCGACGTCGGTCATACCGGGATCGCGCAGCGCAAACACCATCACCACCCGCTCGGCCCCCACCCGCCGGGCCACGAAAGCCAGAACCTGCGCAGACGCCTGATCGAGCCACTGCGCGTCATCGACCACACACAGCAACGGCCCGTTCTCGGCCAACAGGCTCAACACCGCCAACCCCACCAGGAACCGGTCCGGCGCAGCACCCTTGCGCAGCCCGAACGCCACCCCGAGCGCGGCCTGCTGCGGCTCGGGCAGCTCGACCGCCCGCGCCAGGAACGGGGCGCACAACTGGTGCAGACCCGCGAACGCGAACTCCGCCTCGGCCTCCACCCCGGCCGCGTACTGAACCCCGAATCCCGCTGCCACGGCGGTCTCCCGCATGTGCTGCAGGAGGGCGGACTTGCCGATGCCGGCTTCCCCGCGCACCACCAACACTCCGCTGTCGCCGCCCTGCGCCCGAGCCAGCAGCTGCTCGAGCGACGCCTGCTCGGCGCGCCGTCCCACGAGCATCGCCTGGTCCTCCCCTGGCGCCGACACGGTGCCTGTCCGGTAATTGTCACCGACGCGAAGCGCGCGGGCAGCACCGGGTCGTCAAGATGCCAGCCTCTCCCGCGCCAGGGTCGGTGACGGGATAAGGGATTTTCACCGACGCGGACCAGGCGCCTTCCCCGCGACTCTGAGAGCCGACAGCAGAGCGACCGGGAAGGGAGCGACCACCGTGATCAGCACCGAGGTGCTCTTCCCCGCCGACGAGGAGTCCTCCCGCTACTACAAGCCCGCGCAGGCCGACGTCCTGCGCCGCGGAGGGCTCCTGCTCCGCCCGCATCCCGGCCGGGTCCGGACTCCGCGGGTCTGTGTCACGCCCGGCAGAGATCGGGTCACGGCTCCCACGCCGCTCAGGCCGACCGTGCCGCAACGGCACGATGCACATTCCGGGCGCGATCACCGCAGTCGCCCCGTCGAGAATCCCGGAAGGCCATGAACCAGCAACACATCACCCGACGCAGCGTGCTCACCACCATCGAAGTCACGGCCCACCGCTTCCGCCGGGACCTGCCCGACGCGCAGTACGTGGAGATCGACGGCGCCCCGCACGGGCTGCTGGGGACTCACGCCGACGAGGTCGACGCCGCCCTGCTCGCCTCCCGGGGAGACCCGCTCCCTAAGGGCGTCCGCCCCGGTTCGGAGGAGTCGCCATGACCACGGCCACCGTCGTCTCGACCGGCGCATCGCCCCGCGGCGCCGACCTCGGCGTGCGCCCGCGGCGAGCGCCTCGCCCATACGCTGCCCGTGCCGTGGCAGCGGTTCGGCGTGCTCGATGCGCAAGCTCGTCGTCGGCGATCGACGAACGGGACCCGACCCTACCCGCGGCGGCGGGGCCATCGGTCAAGGTACTCGGGCCCGTGGTCTGCGGGCCCAGAAGCGCCTGCGGCAGGCCGCTGAGCATGCGCACACCATTCACGGACAGGTCGGCACCACCGAACGGGACCCGGCTCGGTGGAGTGGCACTGCCGCAACAGGGGCCCGAGGACGCGCTCATCAGGATTCGGGCGGGGCTCACCGGCATCACGCTCGTGCACGGGGCCGGCGTCCTCGTCGGGGCGTCGGACGATCCCGCCGACCTCGGACGGTACGGCACGGACCTCCGGGGCCGGAAGATGGTCACGGCTGAGAGGACGCGATGAGGGCAACCGGTGCTGCGGCTCCGCTCGTCGGACGACAGGCAGAGATCGCTGCCGTGACCGAGGTGCTCGACCGAGCCCGCCGTGGCACCGGTGGCGCCCTGGTGCTCTGGGGTGAGCCGGGCATCGGCAAGACCGCACTTCTCGACCACGTCACGTCGGCGTCTCCCGATTTCGCCCCGCTGGCGGTACAGCCCGCACGGTGCGAGTCCGGGACCCCCTTCGCCGGCCTGGACACGCTGCTCCGGCAGGTCGAGCACCTGATCGCGGCTCTTCCGGTGTCCCAGGCGGCAGCGTTGCGAGGCGTGCTCGCGGGCGAGGCCACCGGAGCGGGCCGGTCGCTCACCGCCGTGGCGGTCCTGTCCCTGGTGTCGGCGCTGGCAGTCGACCGACCGCTCCTGATCGTCGTGGACGACGCACACCGGCTCGACGCGGAGAGCGAGTTCGTGCTCGGATTCGTCGCCCGGCGGGTGGGGACCGATCCGGTGGTGGTCCTGGTCGCCGGCCACGACGCGCCCGCCGGCGGATCGTGGGAGGGGGTCTCTCCGCTCGCGGTGAGTCCTCTCGCTGACGACCACGCCGCCCAACTGGTCGCCGCCGCCCACCCCGGCCTCGACGGCCCCGAGCTCACCCGCGCGGTGAAAGCAGGTGGGGGCAACCCGCTGGCACTGCACGAGCTGCCTGTACCGATCGACGATCCTGCCGCCGGCACGGTGCCCGTGGGGCCCCGGCTGCGTAAGGCCTTCGCCGAGCGCCTGCAGACCATGCCGACCCCGGCACGCGAGTTCGTCGTGCTCATGGCCGCGGCTCGTGCCGACGGTGACCAGCTCACGCTCGTACGGTCAGCACGTTCCCGCGACGCCGAGGAGCCGGTCTGGGAGGAGACGATCCGGTCGGGTCTGCTCGCCGGGACGCCCGACCGGCCTGCGCTACGGCACCCGGTGGTCCGGGCCGCCGTCTACGCGAGCGCCTGCCCGTCTGAACGCAGGAATGCCCACCGGACCCTGGCCGCCGCGCTTCCCCTGGGCAGTCGCGGGCAGGTCTGGCACCGGGCCGCGACCGTTCACGACGTCGACGAGGAGGTCGCCGGGTTGCTCGAGCAGACGGCGCCCTCGGGCGCCGGCGCGGTACCGATCCTGCGGCGGGCCGCCGAGCTGACCGCCGACCCGGCCGATGCGACCCGCAGGCTCGCCCGCGCGGCCGTGGCCGCCTGGCACGGCGGCGACGCCACGATGGCGCGTCGGTTGCTGGCCGATGCCCGGAGCCTGACCGACGAGGTCCTGACCACCCGTGCCAGCCGCGGCCTGCGCGGGGTACTCGAACTCGCCGAGGGGTCTCTGGAACGAGCCCACCGATCGATCAGTCGCGACATCGCCGCGTCCGACGATCCGCGCATGAGAGTGGAGCTCGGCGCCGCTGCCCTGCACGCGGGATGGTCCGCGGCCCGCGACGACCTCGTCGGCGAGACCCTCACTCGTCTCGCGGGGCTGACGACCCCTGGGCTGCCCGACGTCCTCCCGATCGTCCGGACGTGGTGGGGGCCGGCGACGGACCCGGCACAGGCAGCGTCGTCGGCAGAACTCGGTGACGTCATGGCGCGCATCTCCCGGGTGGAGTCGCAGTTGCTCCCCGCGTCGCCGCTCGGACTGGTGTGGGGCCTCGACGAGCCACTCGCCGATGCCGTGCACGCCCTTGTCCGCAGACACCGCCGTCACGCCGATGGCACCTCGCTCGCTGCGGGGCTGGCTCGGATCGCGCGACTCGACATCGCCGCGGGCCGGTGGGCCGCTGCGGAGGACGCCGCGGCCGAGGGGCTCGCGTCGGCCGAGCGGATCGGTGCCGAGCACATCGCTGCGGAGTGCCGGAACTGCCTCGGATGGCTCGCCGCCGCCCGCGGTGACGGCCGTAGCGTCGACCATCTGACCGTTCGGACCCTGCAGCTGGCCGGGCCGCGCCGCGACCGTGCGGTCAGCGCCTCGGCCCACTGGAACCGTGGAATGGCCGCTCTGGCGGCCGGTCGCGCCGATGCCGCACTCGACCTGCTCGCCCGCTTGGACGAGCACGGGCACGAGGCAGCACATCCGATCGTCGCTCTGCTGGCAAGCCTGGACACGATCGAGGCCGCCGTGCACGCGCGGCGGCCGGAGATCGGCCGGCGCCGCGCCGAGGCGCTCGACGCCTGGGTACGGCGCACCGGCGCGCACTGGGCGAGATTCACGGCGCACCTGGCACGCGCACTGCTGGACGAACCCGCCGCCGAAGGGTCCTACCGGGCGGCGCTGGACGTGCCCGGTGCGTCCCGGCGCCCGTTCGATCACGCGCGGGCCCGTCTGCTCTACGGCGAGTGGCTGCGGCGACAGCGGCGGCGCCGAGACGCCCGCCAGCAGCTCGACGCCGCTGCCGAGACGTTCCACGCACTGGGAGCGCGCCCGATGCTCGAGCGGGCCCGGCGTGAGCAGCGTCTGATCATGGCGCCCGCACGCCGTGCCACTGCCGCCGGCACGGGCATGGCCACGCTGACGGCACAGGAACACCGGGTGGCCCAGCTTGCCGCCGACGATCTGACCAACCGGGAGATCGGGGCCCGTCTGCGGATCAGCGACCGCACCGTCGGGCATCACCTGTCCAACGTGTTCGCCAAGCTGGGGCTCTGCTCACGGCGCGACTTGGCGGCCACCGGCATCGCCGGACGGAGATGATTCCGGCTCGGTCGCGACGGCCAGTACCGCAACGGTGCTTGTTCTGCGTGCTGGGCAGTTTTCAGGGACGGTGTCCGCGTCCAGCTGTCGGGCTCGCAGGACGGTCAGGAAGGCGTGGGCGGCATGGCCTCGTTCCTGGCGCTCCATTCGATCAGCGGATGCAGGACACGCATCAGGCCGGCGCCTCGTTCGGTGGGCCGGTACGTGATCTGGACCGGCGTGGTCGGTACCACGAGCCGCTCAAGCAGTCGGTGGCCCTCGAGCTCACGCACACGCTGGGACAGAAGGTGGTTCGAGATTCCGGGGATCCGCGCTCGGTAGTCGACGAATCGGCGCGCGCCCCGCATCGCCGCCAGGAGCACCGCGGCGTTCCACTTTTTGCCCACGATCTCGACCGAGCGCTGAAAACTGCGGCACACGTCGTCGTCGATGTGTTCGTAGCCCGCTTCCGGGCGGCTCCGGCCCGCGGTGGTGGAGGAATCATCGGGCTGTCGAGGACCGGTCATACGGTCACGATACTGGAGCGTGTCACTTTTGATGATCTGGTCATGTCCTGCTTGTCGCCTGTGATCATCGCCGTGCAGCCTTGGTCCATGAACGCACACTCGGCTTGTCACCACGCGCTATGAACTACGGGCACGCGCTGAGGTTCGGGCCGCACCTGCCATCTGACGCCGACTGCGGACCCGGCCCGTTGGTCGAAGTGGCGGGCCTGGCCGAGCAGTGGGGACTGGACTTGCTGGTCGTCCCGGCCGGAACCGCCGGCGACGATCTCGAACCGTCGACTGTGGCGGCCTGGATCGCCGCGGCGACGGTCTCTCTCGGACTGGTGCTGGAGGCACGCCCCGGCACCCTCCATCCGGCGATGCTCGCGCGAGCCGTCGCAGGCCTGGACCGGCTCACCGAAGGCAGGGTCGAACTGGCTTTCCGGGCGGGCCCGTCAGCCGCCGCGTCCGGGACAGCCGATTCGGTCGCGGCACTGGGGGAGGCGATCGCCGTCGTCCGCGAGCTCTGGAATGTCCTCGACCGTGGCCTCGGCCGGTTCACCGGCCGCTTCCACCGTCTCGCGGGAGCTGAGAAGGCCGCGCCCGCGCACGACGTGCCGATCTCCGTGGACGGGCAGGACCAAGACCTGCTCCGGCTGGTCGGACTGCGGGCTGACGAGTGGTCGACGGGGTGCGACGCCGCCACGCTGACGCAGGGCAACCGCGCAGTCGACGAGGCGGCCCGAGGGGCAGGCCGCGATCCCCGCGAGATCCGCAGACGGGTCACGATCCGCGGTGGCTTCGGCAGGCGGACAGGCAGGTTCACCGGGACCGCCGCGGACTGGGTGAACGACCTGCTGCCACTCGTCGTCGAGCACGGGGTGGGCACCATCGTGCTGGACACCGAGGAGCGAGACGTCGCGGCAGGCTTCGCGAGCGAGGTCGCCCCGGCCCTGCGAGCGGCCGTGGACGCGGTGCTTCCGCGCGGATGGTCGGACGCGCGGGTCCGGCGGTCCGCCGTGCGCGCCAGGCGCCGGCCGGGGATCGACTACGAGGGCGTTCCGCCGGAGGTGGCCGAGGTCATCGAGCCCGGTGATCCGGCCTACGCCCGGCTGCGGTCCGGGTACCTGCGCGGCGGTGCGCCCGGCATCATCCTGCGGGCGGCGACGAACGAGCAGGTGATCCAGGCGCTCGCGTTCGCCCGTCGGCATCCCGGCGTGGCCCTGTCTCGGCGAAGCGCCGGACACGGGGTCTCCGGCCGCTCCACCAATGACGGCGGGATCGTCATCGACGTGTCACTGATGAATGCGATCGAGGTGCTCGACAGGTAGACACGCCGGGTGCGCATCGGCCCGGGTGCGCGCTGGGCCGAGGTGACGGCCGCACTGGAGCCCTACGGCTGGGCGTTGAGTTCGGGCGACTACGGGGGCGTCGGGGTGGGCGGTCTCGCCACGGCGGGGGCATCGGGTACCTCGCGCGCGGGCACGGACTGACCATCGACCGCCTGCGGGCCGCGGAGATGGTGCTCGCGGACGGCTCCGTCGTGCGGGCCGACGATACGGAGAACGCCGATCTCTTCTGGGCCGTGCGCGGGGCGGGCGCGAATTTCGGGCCGCACTCGACACGCCAGGTGCCCGAGCCCACCCGCTGCTCCACGCGCGCGCCCAGTTGTCCTGCGGCGAGTGGTTGCGACGGGGCCGCCTGCGGGCCGATGCGCGCGTCCGGATCGGCGCCGCCCTGGAGGCGTTCGACCGGCTCGGTGCCGAGCCGCTGCGCCAACGCGCGCAACGCGAGCAGGACCTCACCGGAGAGCCGGTTCATCGCCCTGGTGTCCGGGACGCAGGGGAAGCTCGGACACCAGGGCGATGAACCGGCTCACCGCCCAGGAACAGCGAGTCGCCCAACTGGCCGCCGAACAGCTGACGAATCGCGAGATCGGCGTGCAGCTGCGGATCAGCCACCGCACCGTGGGCCACCACCTCGGGAACGTGTTCGCCAAGCTCGGCATCAACACCCGAACCGAGCTGAGCCACCTCCACGCCGGTTGCGAGCTGTCGTGAGCGCAGGGAGGCCGCGGCGGAGCGGGCGGGCGACGCCTCCGGCGGAAACGACGGATTGCCCGCCCGATTCGCTCACCGGCCCTGATTTGTAGCGTCGCTGACGTTGTCCCGCGTACCCGCGGCGAAACGCCGTGCGACGCATGACGAGAGGTCACCTCATGCCCACGTCCGAAACCCTGCCCCACGCGCGCCACTACATCGACGGGCAGTGGCAGGACTCCAGCTCCCGCGGCGAGTCCCGCAGCCCCGCGACCAACGGCCTGCTCGGCACCTTCGCCGACGGCGGTGCGCGGGAGGCGAAGGCCGCCGTGGCCGCGGCCCGAAGGGCCTTCGACTCCACCGACTGGTCCCGCGACCGTCACCGGCGTGCGGCAGCGCTGCACGAACTCGCCGACCGGCTCGAGCAGCGCAAGGACGAACTGATCACCCTCCTGGCGCGGGAGAACGGGAAAGTGCTCTCCGAGGCGGCCATCGAAGTCGAAGGCACCATCCCCAAGCTCCGCTACCACGCGGCGCTGGCCCTCACCGACCACGGCAGGGCCGGCGAAGTACGGCCCGGCATGTACTCGATGACCCTGCGCGAAGCCGCGGGCGTCGCCGCGGTGATCGTGCCGTGGAACTCACCGGTCATCCTCTCGGCGCGGTCCTTCGCACCCGCCCTGGCGGCCGGCTGCACCGTGGTCATGAAGATGCCGGCGCAGACCGGCCTGGTCAACGGAGTGCTGAGCGAGATCGTCGCCGACACGCCGAGCCTGGACCCGGGCGTGTTCAACGTCTTCACCGAGAGCGGCAACGCCGGGGCTCCGGAGCTGGTCTCCTCCCCGGACGTCGATGTGCTCAGCTACACCGGCTCCACCGCGGTCGGCCGCGTGATCATGGAACAGGCCGCCCCGACGCTGAAGACGCTCTCCATGGAGCTGGGCGGAAAGACGCCGATGCTCGTCTTCGACGACGCCGACCTGGACGCCGTCGTGCCCGTGCTCACCAAGGCCGTCACCATGTTCGCGGGCCAGTTCTGCATGACGGGCAGCCGGATACTGGTCCAGCGCGGCGTGGCCGACGAACTCCGGCGGCGGCTCGTCGCCGCCCTCGAAGCGGTCCGGGTCGGGCCCGGCGACGACCCTGCCAGCGAGATGGGCCCCATGATCGACGAAGGAAACGCCCGACGGGTCGAACAGACCGTGGCCGCCGCCGCCGACTACGCCACCGTCCTCGTGCGAGGCAAGCGGGATCGGGCGCTCCTCGGCCCGTCCCTGATCGAGGTCGCCGACGTGTCCTCGCCGATCGTGCAGCGCGAAGTGTTCGGGCCGGTCGCCACCTTCGAGGTGTTCGACTCCGAGGTCGACGCCGTGGCGCGTGCCAACGCCACCGAGTTCGGCCTGGCCGCGAGCATCTGGACCCGTGATGTCGACCGCCCCCTGCGCGTCGGCCGCGAACTGCGGGCCGGGACCGTCTGGACCAACACCTGGGCCATGGTCCACGACCAGTTCGAGGAGGGCGGCTTCAAGCAGTCGGGAGTGGGCCGCCTGAACGGCGTCCGCGGGATCGAGGAATTCCAGGAGACCAAGCACCTCGTGCATGTGGCACCGCAGCTCTGACAGCTCTCAACGGCGGAATGAGGATCGATGACCGAGACGGACGACGTCGGCCCGGCCGACGTCACCCTGCTGACCGCGCGCGCTGTGGAACCCGGCTACGAGCAGGACTTCCGGGAGTGGTTCGGGCGGGTGACCGACACCGCCTCAGCGTTTCCCGGACACCTGGGGGACGGGTTGTTCCGGCCTGCCACGGCCGCCGGGCCATGGGTTCTGATCCACCGGTTCCGCGACCAGGAGTCCGCGCGGCACTGGACGATGTCACCTGAGCGGGCCGCACTGTTCGACCACTGCGAGGGCCATCATCAGAGCGAGGTGGCGCGTCGCGAACTCACCGGAATGGAGACCCTGTTCACCACTGCGCACGACACGCCCACGACGGCGCCGCCTCGGTGGAAGATGGCGCTCGCCGCCTTCGCGGCCGTACTCCCGATCTCCCTGATCGGCAACGGTCTTCTGGGGCCGGCGCTCCGTGCTTGGCCGCTCGTGGCGCGGGTGCTGATGCTCGCGCTGCTGTTCAGTACGTTGATGACGTATCTGATGATGCCGGCTGTGACCCTCGTCCTGCGCCGTTGGCTCTATGCCGCCACCTCGACCGCCCGCGAGCGACCGACGCGATGACGCGGCCCCGGGGCGCGCCCCGCTCCTGCCAGGGAACGCCCACTCCCTGGTACTCCTCGGGCGACCAGCCGGTTCCGAGGCCGGTGATGAGACGGCCCCCGCGCACCACGTCGACACCGGTCAGCGACCGGGCGAGCAGCAAGGGGGAGTACTGGGGTGCGACGAGGGTGGATGCGCCCAGCAGCACCCGTTCGGTGAGGCTCGCGGCAACGCTCAGCGTCATGAACGGGTCGAGCACGGTGCGCAGCTGCCACGGAGTCGTGTCCGTGTCCATGGAGGGCTCTTCGCGGTCAGGGTGTAGTCGTGGTCTGCATCCGCCGGCTTCGAGGAGCGACCGGGTGATGTAGTGAGTCAGGTAGTGCGGCCGAGCTCGCGCAACTCGACGAGCCCGGCCGGGACGCCGCCGGCGAGATGGCGAACAGCGCCTCGAGACGCGCGTCTTGGCAGAGTTCTTCGACACGGTGCGAGTCAGCTCTGAGTGATCAAGCCAGGGTTGGCTCGCGGATCGCCATCTCCCCGGGTCCTGCGGCAGTGCCTCTCCCGGGTTCAACGATGGGAGTTCATTCGGTCGAGCGGGACAGATGCTGCCGATGGCCTGTTTCAGCGGCCCGGGTGATCGCCTCGAGTACCCGGTGGCGATCGAGTGCGACCGCGAAATCCGGCGCATCGGCGGTTTTGTCGCGGAGGTCGGCGGCGAACTGGGCGTAGAGGCGGGCGACCCCCGCTGCGGGTGCGTCGAGTTGCAGGTCGGGAGCCGCATAGGCGGGGGGGACCTCCAGCACCTGGACAGGCTCGCTGCCGCGGCACAGCGTGATGGTGAGATCGGTGAAATGGATGTAGCCCGACGCCGACTCCACACGCACACTGCCCTCGGTGCCCTGGATCTCCCATACCATCGCCGAGCCGGCAGACCGCCCGGCACTGTAGTGCAGCGAAGTGACGATCCCGCCTTCGAGAACGCCGGCGACGACGATCTCATCCGGCGTGTCCTTCGGCAGCGACGCGCCATTGGAGAGGCGGACGCCGTCACCGCGCTGATTGGCGACGACGGCGGACAGACTCTCGAACGTGCCGAGCACGCGCGCAAGCGGTTCGAGCCCGTGGCCGAGCATGATGCTCAGAAGCGTGGCGCCGTTCTCTGCGTGAGCCATGTACTCGACCGGCGGGTCAAATCGGCCGACCCACATGTCGTCGGCCAGATGCGCTCGGATGCTCGTGCTGAGCGGCTTGCCGATCACGCCTTGCGCGACGAGGTCGCGAAGGAAGAGGACAGGCGGGTGCAGGCCGCCCTGCAACCCGACAACCGTCCGCAGCCGCCGCTCGCGGGCAAACCCCTCCAGCGCTTCGGCCTCCGACAGGTTTCTTGCGAGTGGCCATTCGCAATAGACCATTTTTCCCGCGGCCAGCGCGTCGGAAACAATCTGCTGGTGATCCGGCACCTTGACCGCAACCACCACCAGGTCGACCTCCGGTCGCACGACCAGAGCCTCATGTGTGTCGAAGGCGAGATCGGCGCCCAGCCGACGAGCGGTCGCGTTCGCGCTTTCCATACGGGTCGTACTGACGGCGCGGATCTGGAACGCGTCGAGCGCCCGCAGTGCCGGGACGTGAGCAATTCCGCCCCAGCCCCGATCGGCACTGGCCCCGACAAGACCGACGCCGATCCGGGTATGTGTTGAATTCGTCATGAGGATGCTCCTGCCGTGTGCAGTCCCGGCAACGCTCTCCGGGCTCCGTCACCATGATTCGTTTCCGGACACATGCGTGGGCACTCGGGCTCACCATGGCGAGCGAGCAATTATTGCCGTTCGCCATGGTGAGCCCGAGTGACCCGAGCGCAGGTTCTACACGTGAGCCCAGTGGGCCTCGAGTTCGCGCGCGACATCGGCCGCACGCTCGATCATCGGCCAGTGCGAGCTGCGCAGCTTGAAGACGGCACGTGCGCGTGTGGCATTACCGAGCTCGTCGGCGAAGCGGTGAGGAAGGAACGGATCGTCCAGGCCCCAGATCACCAGCGCTGGTGCGGTCACCTTACTCAAACCTGGCTTCCACTCCGCCCCGACCTCGATCGCCGAACGGTAAAGGGCGAGAATGCTTGCCCTCATAGTGGCATCGATATGCCGGACCGCTTCGTCCGCCGCGTCGCGCGGCATCTGCGCCTCGTTGAGACTTGCTGCGAACTCCTCGAGGTCGAGGTCCGCCATCCATTGCTCGCCCTCGCCCGGCGTTTGCCAGATCTTGGCAAGATAGTGCCACGGATACTCCGGATCGATCGGTCCGCTGATGCCTGTCCATGTCCGGACCAGATCCGGCCGGACAGACGCGAGACGGCCCGTGAGCAGAGACCCCCAATCATGACCGACCAGGTCGACGGGTTCGCCGATTTCTTCGATCTTCTCGATAAGCCAATCGAGATACTCTTCTTTCGTCGACGTGAATCCTGCCGGCAGGGGTACGCCGAACCCGGGGAGATCGATCGTCACAATATCTTCGCGTTGAAGATGGGAACGGACGGTGTCCCAGAGTCGGTGGGTATCAGGTACACCATGGACGAGGACTGCAGGCATTTCGGATTCTCCAGTTGTTTGTTGTCGCGGTTGAATGGCCGGTCGGCCGGGTCAGGGAAGGAGGATGACTTTGCCGTGGGTGTGGCCCGTGGCGACGAGGCGATGAGCGTCCGCGGCCTCGTCGAGCGGGAAGCTCCGGCCGATGCGTGCGGTCCATGCGTCGGCGGCGATCAGATTCAGGGCTTCCTGGACAGGGCGGCGGTCGCGGTTCCCGCTGCCCCCGGGGCTGAATACGACGCCGTGTAGTGCGGCATCGCGGTCGGCGAGCGTCACGATCCGGTCGGGGCCGCCGAGAAGTTCGACGAGGGCGGGAAGGAGCCCCTTGCCGGCGGTGTCGAGCGCCGCGTCGACCCCGCCCGGAGTGGCAGCACGGATGCGATCGACCAGGCCCGGACCGTGGGCGACAGGGGTTGCTCCGAGACTCCTGACGAAGTCGGCGTTGTCGGTCCCGGCGACGCCGATCACCGTCACACCGCGCTGTCGCGCGAGCTGCACGGCGGCGCCGCCCAGAGCACCGCTCGCGCCGGTGACCACGAGCGTCTCACTCGGGCGAATGTTCAGAAGCCCGAGAGCCCTCGCCGCGTTGTCGGCGCCGATGACAGTAGCCGCGGCCGCCTCGAAGGAAACGCCGTCGGGGATCATCGCGAAGTTGCTGCTGACCGTGTACTCGGCGTAGGAGCCCTGGGTGGCGGAGTCCGGCCAGCCGGCGACGCGATCGCCGACCACGCCCTCGTCGACGCCCGGGCCGACCGCCTCGACGACGCCGGCGAACTCGAATCCGATGATGGCGGGAGCACGCAGGTGGAACGCTCCGGCGCGTGCCTGGATCTCCGCCGGGTTCACCCCCGCGGCGTGAACCCGTACCAGTACTTGACCCGGACCCGGCACCGGTCGCGGAGCCTCCGCAACCCGCAGCACGGAGGGTTCGCCGAACGAGGTGATGACGACGGCTTTCATGATGATCCTTCTCGTGTGCAAGGGGCATTTGCTCGCACCGTTCGGAACGGTGTCAGGTCAGGAAGACCGGAGGATTCTCGCCCCGCAGGCGGTAGTCGGGCCGGGGCCGTTCGAGGCGGATCGATTCCAGCACGGTGTACGCGTGGTACTTGGTCTGGCTGGTGGCTCCTGCCAGCCGTTCCCACCAGAGCCGGCCGTCGCTCGTCTCCTTCTCGAGGACGTGGCGGGTGGTGTAGTTCGCCATGGAGCTGATCCAGTTCTCGGTACCGACGAAGATCCTGTCCCAGCCGGTGCCGGTCACGATGTCGGCGAGCGCATCCGAGCGGCTGAACCGCTCGACCGCCGCGGTCGCCCCCTCGAGCACGTCGCTGAAGTACTCCACGCACAGCTTCACCTGCTCGTAGGTGCCGTAATGCATGTGGTGCCCGCCGACGAAGTAGTCGAAGTCGTATTCGAGGATCTGGGACTGAGCCTCGTACCAGCCGGTGATGTTCTGCGAGGCGTCGCAGTGCATGAACGTGACGCTTCCGGGACTGACGATGTCGACGGCCGTGAGCACCTTCTGCTCGGGTGCGTAGATGAAGATGTTGCCGGGGCAGTGGTTCTCTCCCTTGTAGGAGAGGTGCAGGCTCACGCCGCCCACTTCGAGGACGAGTTCGTCGTCGAACGTCCTCGTCGGCAGGGGGCGCTTCGGGTCGGGGAAGCGCTCCAGGAGTTCTTTGGTGATGCGGTGGGCGACGATCTCGACGTCGGGACCGAACACGGAGGCCGCGCCGATGTGATCGGCGTGCCAGTGGGTGTAGATGACGTGGGTCACGGGTCGGTCGGTGACGTCCTCGATCGCCGCCAGCATGTTCTCGCCCAGCGTCGGGGGTGCGTCGATCGCGACCACGCCCTCCTCGGTCACCACGAACGCGGCGTCGTAGCCGGCACTGGTTACCCAGTAGAAGCCGCCGCGCAGTTCTTCCACGTGGTAGCCGTACTTCTGGAAGTGCTCGCTCCGGAAGTACGGGGGGTAATAGCCCGCGGGGTCCAACGGGTCGTCCGCCCCCGCGCGGGGGAAGCCATAGTGGTCGATCCCGTAGAAGCTCGGGGTTTCTTCGACGCTGATGGGTATCTGACTGCTCTGGCACACCTGCGGGACGCCTTTCTGTGTTCTTGGGAAGCTGTCGAACGGGTGGTCTATCCCGGTGACGTGAATCGAAGGACCGCCTTGGTGACGCGGCCTGAGCCCGCATCCTCGAACGCGGTATTGATATCGGCGAAGTCGTAGAAGGACAGCAGTCGGTCGATGGGGAACCGGCCCGCTCGATAGAGCTGGGCAAGGTCGTTGATCAGGAGCGACGAGACGGCGTCGCCCTGGATGATGCCCTGAAGCGACTGGCCGAGCGTGAGCCGGCCGGCGTCGAGCAGGGCGCCCGCTCCTTCGTGGAACGCCACGAAGCCGAATCGGCCCATCGGCGCCAGGGCACCGACCCCGGCGTCGAGGTTCTCCGCGCGGCCGCTCGTGTCGAGGACGTACTCCAGACCGCGATCGTCGACGGCGCGGAGCGCGCCGGCCAGATCCTCGACCCGGCCGGGGTCGACGAGGTGTGTCGCTCCGAGATCGCGGGCCAGATCGAGGCGGCCGGCGTCGACGTCGACGGCAATGATGGTGGTGGCACCCGCGACATGGGCCGCCATGACCGCCGCCAGGCCCACTGCTCCCACGCCGAAGACCGCGAAGGACGCTCCCGCCGGCACGGCGAGGGCCTTGAGTACGGCCCCCGCGCCCGTCTGCAGCCCGCACCCCAGCGGAGCCATGACGTCCAGGGGCAGATCGCGGGGGACCTTGATCGTGTTCCGTTGGTGCGTCAGGGCGTGGGTGGCGAACGAGGACTGGCCGAAGAAGTGACCGTGCGGCTCAGCACCGTGGGCGACGTGCAGACCGTTCGAGCCGTCCAGGCGGGCACCTGCGAAGTTGGCCGCCCAGACGTTGTCGCAGTAGGCCGCGTGCGAGGACATGCACGGCTTGCAGCGGCCGCACGAGTGGTAGGAGAGGACGACGTGGTCACCGGGCTCGACGGTGGTGACAGCGGCGCCCACGCGCTCGACGACTCCTCCTCCCTCGTGCCCCAGCACCACCGGCAGCGGCGTCGCCATGCGCTGTGCCCGCACGTGAGCGTCGGTCGCGCATATTCCGGTCGCGACCATGCGAACGAGTACCTCGTCGGGCCGCGGGTCCTCGATCTCGATGTCGCGGAATTCGAAGGGCCCGTCCTGCGCTTCGAGAACAGCGGCGCGCGCGGAGGTGGTCATACGCCGTGAGCCTGCCGCGAAGCGCCGCGAGGGCCATGGGGACGAGGGACTGACAGCATCAACGACTCCCTGATCGGGGGGCTGGAACCCTTCACTGGGCCCGAACCTATGTCGGCCGCCCGTACTCGCGGATCGGTCGCCGTATCCGTCACGGCAGTCGTGCACGGTGCCGCGAGGCGCGGTGGCGTCAGTGCCGGACGCCGGTCCGGGCGGCTTGTTCGACTCGGGCGATGAGACGGCTGTTGTGGACGGCGTGCTGGAATCCCGGGGTGTGGTGGGTGCCGTTCGTGATGTCGCGGGCCAGGCCGGCGTAGACCTCACCGACGTTGATGGAAGCGCCCGTCCAGATATCGGCGGCGGTGGGTCCCGCGCCGGTGGCGACCGGTCGGTCGGGCGCGGTGAAGTCGACGCTCGACGAGAGGGTGAGGTCGCCGACCTGAACGCCCGCGGGGTGGTCGCCCGTCAGCTTCAGCCAGCCCTCCGATCCGCGTACGTCCAGACTGAAGTGGGCGTCGGGGGCGGGCACGCCCGCCAGGATCTGCACCCCGACCGGCGCCCCCGAGGAGGTCTTGGCGATGGCGTCGAGGTGATCCGGGACCTCGCGGACGGATATCGCGCCGGTGTCGACCAACTTCACCTGGGGCCAGAGCAGTTCGGTGCGGGCGTCGATCTCGGTGATGTCGCCGAGAACGGCCTCGACCACATCCAGGACGTGGCCCGCGGCGATGGTGAGGAATCCGGCTCCGGACGCTGCCTTGTCGAAGTACTCGTACGCGCTCACCGACTCCGGTCCGTTGCCGAAGGTCGTCGCGGCGACTCGCGCCGAGAGCAGCCGCCCGAGCCGGCCCTCAGCGATGATCTCCGCCGCGCGGCGTACCGAGGGGTTGAGCCGGCCCTGCAGGCCGATCGCGGTGTGCAGCGAGCCGGCCGCGTCAGCCATCTCCTCCGTCTGCGCGACGGTCGCGCCCAGCGGCGACTCCGCGTACACGGCCTTGTTCGCTGCGAGGGCCGCCAGGACGAGATCGCGGTGAGCCGGGACCTTCACCGCGACGGTGACGAGGTCGATCGAAGGGTCATCGATGAGCGCGTAGGGGTCCGCGAACCAACGCTCGGCGCCGAACGCCTCGGCAGCGCCGCGCGCGCTCTCCTCGTGCCGCGTCGCCACACCGGCCAGGTGGAAGTCGGGCTGTGCCGCCAGCGCGGGTATGTGCGAGGCGCCCGCCCAACTCGCCTTCGTGTCCGCGCCGATGATGCCGACCCGAATGAGATTCCTTGACATGATGTGGTGTTCCGTTTCTTCCGTTGAAGCAGGACGTGGTGTGGTGCGGGGGGCGAATCGGCGCGTTCGCGCTTCTCTCACTGGTCGACGGCGGCCATGTCGGGCTCGGCATGGCGTTCGCCGGACGCCGGTGTGAGGTTGTTCAGGCGGGCGATCTGGCCCGGGGTGAGTCGGATGCCGTCGGCGGCGCTGTTCTCCTCGAGGCGGTCGATGCGTTTCGTCCCCGGAATGGGCGCGATGCCGTCTCCTTGCGCGAGCAGCCAGGCCAGAGCGACCTGCGCGGGCGTGGCCCCGACCTCGTCGGCGACCTCGCGCACCTGGTCGACGATGCGCAGGTTGCGCGTGAGGTTGTCGCCGGTGAACCGGGGATTGGAGCGACGCCAGTCGGCGGCGTCCAGGCCGTCGAGGGTGCGGATGTCACCGGTGAGAAAGCCGTGTCCCAGCGGTGCATAGGGGACCAGTCCGATGCCGAGCTCACGCAGCGTGGGCAGCACCTCGGCCTCCGGGTCCCGCGTCCACAGCGAGTACTCGCTCTGGACAGCGGCCACGGGGTGGACCGCATGGGCCCGGCGGACGGTCGTCGCTGCCGCCTCCGACAGTCCGATGTGGAGGACCTTGCCCGCCTCCACCAGGTCCCTCAGCGCCCCCACCGTCTCCTCGATGGGAGTGTTGGGGTCGACCCGGTGCTGGTAGTAGAGGTCGATGCGGTCGGTTCCGAGCCGCCGCAGTGAGCCGTCGACAGCCGTGTGAATGCTGGCGGGGGTGCTGTCCGGGCCCGGCCGGCCGGTGTGGGAGACGAGGCCGAACTTGGTGGCGAGGACGACTTCGTCCCGGCGACCCTTGATCGCGCGACCCAGCAGTTCCTCGTTGACGTAGGGGCCGTACACCTCGGCGGTGTCCAGATGGGTGACACCGAGGTCGACGGCGCGACGGATGGTGCGGATCGACTCGGCTCCGTCCCGGCCGGCGCCGGTGTAGTACGCCGACATCCCCATGACACCCAGGCCGATGCGCGGGACATCGAGCCTGCCGAGCGATGTGGACTGCATTTGTTGTCCATTCCGTGTGGGGCGGGCCTCAGCGCCGCAGAGCGAACTTGACGCGTCAAGTTCTACCCCCTTCGAACTTGACGCGTCAATAAGTGGGTCTAGGATGTCCTCATGGCGAGTGCGGCAGATGACACGAACGGCCGGCACCGTCGGCGTCCACGGAACGGGCCGACATCCGAGGCGACGGCTCGTGCCGACGAGGGCTCCGGCTCGGGGGCGTCCACCGGTCCGGTTGCCGAGACGCGATGGCTGAACGGCGACGAGCTGGCGGCGTGGCTGGCCAACTCCGCGATCATGATCAGCCTGCCGGCCGCGCTGGATGCGCGCATGCAGCGCGAGGCTCAGCTGACCTTCTTCGAGTACATGGTGCTCTCGGTCCTCTCCGAGCAGCCGGACCGCACCATGCAGATGAGCGCCCTGGCCGCGCGAACGGCTGCGTCACTGTCGAGGCTGTCCCATGTCGTCGGTCGGCTCGAGAAGCGCGAACTGCTCGCACGGAAGCGGATCCCCGGTTCCGGAAGGCGCACCACCGCGACGCTGACCGAGGCCGGTTACGAGGTAGTGGCGGCGGCGGCGCCGGGGCACGTCGCCGCAGTCCGCGAGTACCTGATCGATGATCTCGGTCCTCAGGAGCTGGCGGCACTGCGCCGCATCGGTGCGGCGGTGGACGCGGCCATCAAGCGCGGGCAGTCCGACGCGAGCTCTGCGGCTTCGCCTCCGGGGGGCGGCGCGGTGGACGGCCGGTCACCCGCTATTCATCCGGCTTCACAGCCTTCGGCCGACACCTTGATCGTGACTCCCCGCGGGCCCGCCGGCCAAGAGCCCGGCCAGCCCTGACCGGCGGGCGTGAGTGGGGTCCGCGCAGCTTGCGGGCCGTGCTGGGCTGCACCGCAGCACGCGACCTTCACCGTCCGTGACGACCATCGACTTCACGGCGTTCTGCTTGCTCCTGCCGGAGATGAACTCGCGTACCCACAGCGGGTGTGAGCCGGAATGCGAGGGCGCCTCGGCAAGGGGGTGCCGCCATCGCCGCCCGAACGCGTCGGCATCGACTTTCCCCGAGTCGCAGGTGTCTGCCGTGGTCGTCGCCAACTGCTGGCGCAGGACATCGAGAAAGCCATGCGAGGTGGCCCTGGCGTTTTTCGGTGAGCGTGGCCTGGAAGCGCCCGGCCCGGGCCGCGAAATAGCCCCTTCCGTGGCGTGCGGTGCTGCTCCTTCGCGGAGGTGAGGGCTGCGGTTCTCGTTCGGTCTGAAGCGCTCGGTTGCGCACGCGGCGTGCGTCATGATGGAGCGCGTAGCGCACACCATGCCCGTAACGACGTGACCCGTATGCCGGATTTGCGTGTCGCGCGCTGTGGAGCTGCACGTATTTCCGCATGCTTTCGTGTCCACATGTTTCGCGATGACGCATCATGTGGAGTGCGTGGCGATTCTGGAGCCTGCTGACAAGGGCCGCTGACCTGCGACTTCGTTGTTCGGGTGGGTCGTTCGACCTGTTTGCCTCTATGCGGCGGGTGAAACGCACGACTCGGCCCTACGTCATGGGAGCGCGGACGGGTCGCGACGGAAGGGGAGTTCACCTTCTCCTGCACCGTCCGCAAAACCGGTGCGCGGGAGGGAACCGAAGCGGTGCACGGGCCGCGACGGCCGCCGGATCGTCGAACCGGGCGATCTGGAACTGCGGTTGAGCGCGTCGTGCGACGACCCGCGGCTCACCGCCCGGGTCACGCTGACCGGGCCGGTGCGGACGGTCGATCACACCCGTCGGCTGCACATGAGCATCACGACGGAGCTCCTCACGGACGCGCCGTGGGCAGGACCGCACCGACGGGGAGGGCCCGCGGTGGCACACGCTCCCCGTCGTTGCGGGTCAGCCGAGGACGAGAGGCAGGGCGGTCAGGCCGCGGGTGAGGCGGGTCCGGCGCCAGGACAGGGATTCCGCGGAGACGGCCAGGCCGGTGTCCGGGAAGCGGGTCACCAGGGCGCGGAGGGCGATCTCGGCCTCGGCCCGGGCCAGCGGAGCGCCGAGGCAGCGGTGGATGCCGTGGCCGAAGGAGAGGTGGCCGGCGGCGTCGCGGTCCAGGTCGAGACGGTACGGGTCGGGGAACACGGCCGGGTCGCGGTTGGCCGCCCCGGTGGCGATGAGCACCGGGAAGCCCGCCGGGATGTCGACCCCGCCGACGCTCAGCTCCTCCGTGCTGTGCCGGAAAGTGGCCACGCTCACCGGCGAGTCGTAGCGGAGCAGTTCGTCGAGCGCACCGGGGGTCAGGTCCGGGTCCCGGCGCAGCCGGTCGAACGCCTCGGGGTGCCGGAGCAGGGCCAGGACGGCGTTGCCGATGAACTGGGTGGTGGTCTCGTGCCCGGCGACCAGAAGGAGGGCGGCCAGGGAGACGGTCTCGTCCCGGTCGAGACCGCCCTCGTCGCAGTCGCCCAGGAGCGAGTGGAGCGGGCCGTCGCCAGGGGTGGCGCGGGCCGTGTCGACGAGGTGGGTCAGATAGTCGCCGATACGGTGCGACGCGGCGTCGACGCGGGCGGTGTCGGCCGCGTCGAAGAGTTCGTGGGACCAGCCGGCGAGCGCGGTGCGGTCTGGTTCCGGCACCCCCAGCAGCTCACAGATGACGGTGACCGGCAGGGGGACCGCCAGTTCGGCCACCAGGTCGACCCGCGTACCCGGTCGCCACTCCGCCATGATGTCGTCGACGACACGGGTGATGAACGGGCGCAGTTCCCGGACGCGGCCGGTGGTGAACAGTGGCGTCGCCACCCGCCGGTGGCGGGTGTGCACGGGCGGGTCGCTGGCCAGCATGGTGCGGGAGATCGCCGGGTGCAGGTCGCGGTCGGAGGGCCGGTCGGCGAAGAAGCGGGCGGTGTCCTTGGACAGACGGGGGTCGGTGAACGCCTCGCGGGCCTCGGCGTGGCCGGTGATCAGATATCCCTGGTGTCCCCCGGAGCCGGTGGGGACGCGCTGGACCGGGCAGCGTTCGCGCAGCCGGTCGTAGGTGGGGTAGGGGTCGGCGAAGAAGCGCGGGTCGCGCAGCGGGTCCTGTCGAGGGGTGCTCACGAGGCCGCTCCCACGTGCGCGGGTGCCGGGCGCCGCGCGTAGGCCTCCGCCACGAGCAGCAGCCACGCGGTCTCCGCGGGGAGGTCGCCCTTGCGGGAGCGGGTGCCGGCGGCGGGCGGGGCCTCGTCGCCGTCGAGGGGGAGCCCGGCGCGCTTGGCGACGACGGCCGCGGCGATGACCGCCGCCTCCACCTCGGCCTCCCCCTCGGGGGTTTCGGCGGCGCCCCGGCGGGCCGTCTCGGCCGCCGCGGCGTCCCGTACCGACGCTTGACGGTACGGGCGCAGGGCCAGCACGCAGTCGTTGATCTCGATGACCCGGCGATGGAGGTGGAAGTCGAGGTCGTGGGCGTCCACTTCGGTGTCGCCCGGGTCGAGCACGACCTCGGGGACCGCCGAGGTGACCTCCCGCCACAGCGGTTCCAGTGCGGTGAACGACGCCCGTTCCCAGCGGCGGCGGCGCAGTTGGCTGAGCGGCCACAGCAGTGCGGGAAGGGTGAGCCCGACGGTGATGAGGAGGACGGAGACGGCGGGCGCGGTCACGCTGAACGCGCAGCGGAAGGGGGTCAGCGGCGTGGAGCACCGGGCGTGGTCGGGAACGAGCCCCAGACCGAGGCCGATGGAGACCAGGGCGAACAGCTTGTACGCGGCGTAGACGAGGGCGAAGCCACAGCCGACGGACGTCGTGCGCAGGCCCCAGCGCTGGCTGCGCCGGGTCGACCGATGGGAGTGGGCCCAGGTCTGCAGCAGGAAGTCCTTGGCCGTGTACGCCAGGCAGGAGATGTAGATCAGCACGTAGCACGCGTACAACACCGGGTTCCGGCCCGTGAGTTGCTCGGCGACGAAGAAGACGGTCATGCCGGCGACGGAGACCGCGAGGGCGATGACGCGCAGCCGGATCTGCCGATGGGCCCGCTCGCGGTCCAGATTGAGCTGGAAGAGGAAGGCGAGGACGGAGGTTGCCGCCGTCAGGGTGAAGGTGTTGCTGAGCAGCCGGGCGACGTGCGGGACCACCGATTCGACCGCGCGCTCCACGGCGGGCGCGTACGAGGCGAAGGCGAGCGCGAACGAGGTCAGCAGCGCCGCCATCGCCCAGGTGCCCGTGGGGCGGTGCCCGCCGCGGCCTCGTACCCAGTAGACGGCGAAGCACAGCAGGACGACGGCCGTCCCCGTGAAGAGCATGTTGATCATTTCCGGTGGCGCTTCTTCCTGTGTGGCTCGGCGAACAGGGCGTCCCAGCTCTCGGCGCCGCTGGCGGGACGGCTCGACGGGGCTTCGCGTCCCCGGTACATGAGCTGGCGGATCACGCTGGCCATCACCTCGGCCTCGCGCTCGTCCTCGCTCGTGTAGCTGGTCCGGCCGGACATGCGCCGCACGAGGGCGGGGTCGAAACCGATCGCGCGCAGCGTGTCCTGGTCCAGTTCCAGGCTGCCGGCGTGGTCGCAGATGATGTGGCTGATCTCGTGGGCGAGGATGTGGTTCTGATGGAGGGGAGAGGTGGCCTCCTCGTAGAACAGCAGGTCCGCGTCCGGGGTCTCCAGGCGGATGCCGCACGGGGCGTCCAGGGCGCCCAGAGTGCTCAGGGGCCGCAGGACGATGGGGCGTCCGCGTTGTCCGGCCACGGCGTCGCGGAGGTCGCGGGTGCTGAAGCGGTGCGGGAGCCCGAGCGCCTCGACACGCGCCTCGCACGCGGCACGAAGCTGCTCGAAGTCCATGTCCTCACTCTGGTGACGCCGGTCGGGGTGGTCGGCCGGGGCGGATCACCCCCTGAAGCCCGTGAGAGCGCACCCATGTTGACATGTTCGAGACGCCACCCGGCGGGCGGGGTGCGCGGTTCAGTCGTCCAGGTTGAGGTCGTGGGCGCTGTCGTCGGTGGTGAGTCCTTCGAGCTTCCGGGCCTGTTCGATCACGGTCGACAGCATCTTCAGGCTGTCGACGCTCAGGCCGTTTGCGCGCAGGGCCACCTTGCGGACGTCCTGGTCACGCATGGCGGCGAGAAGACCGATCTCCGCCTTCGTGCGTTCGGCCGCCGCGCTGTCGACGAAGTAGCCCGCCGGTACGCCGAAGAAGTCGGCCAGGGCCTTGATGGTGTGCCGCGTCGGGTTCCGCTTGGCACCGGTGCGCAGTTGCTGGATGGCGCTCGCCGTCACCCCGCGCCCCTCCGACGGGGTCGCCCTGCGGATTCCCTCGGCGACCTCCGCGTAGGTGTACGGCCCCCGGGACGGAGGGTGCACCTCGCGGAAGAGGTGGTCCAGGAGTTGGGCGAAGGTGGGTGACCGGTCATCCTCCACGTACACGACCTCCTTGGCGTGATGCCGAGCTTTCGCCCACCACAGTGTTTCTCGAAGCCCCTTGGGCCGGTCCCGGCGACACTTTGGTTGACGCCGGGCAGTCACTCTGGTGTACGTTACCAATGCTTCGTCACCACTGAAGTGTCGAGGGGGTGGGTGGCGGCACCGGTCGGGCCGGGACAGAGCTTCACGGGGGTGAGCTCAGCCGGCAGCCCGGACCGCCGCGCCCCGCCGCCGTGACGGCGGGGCCCACCGGCCTCACAGCCGCTTCGCGCTCCGCAGGGTCTTGGCGTAGTAGCCGTTGCCGTCCAGGCGGGAGACTCCGCCGACGTCGCCGATGGTCGGGCCGTTGATCTCCTCGCGGCTGGAGACGAAGATCAGGTGGCCCTCGGTGTCGTAGCCGAGCACGATGCCGACGTGGTCGAGCCGCTCCTTGGTGCGGGCGTCCAGCTTGAAGAAGACCAGGTCGCCCGGCTGGAGCTGGTCGATGGCGGAGGGCCGGTCGCCGGGGCCCACGCCGGTCAGCGGGAGCACGTCGGCGCCCTCGTCGGAGCGGGCCATGCCGTTGGCGGTGCGCGGCAGTCCGTCGCCGGAGACGTCCGAGGACATCAGCGGGTACCGGGTGCGGTAGCCGAGCACCATCCGGATGAACCCCGAGCAGTCCAGGGACTTGGCCCGCATGGACTCGGGAGTTCCGGTCTGCCCGTCGCGGAAGGGGTAGGGCAGGCCGAGGTAGTCGTAGAAGTCGGACTGCTCCAGGCGCAGGTCGCCGCCCTCGGCGCCGGTGGTGTTCAGCGGGCCGAAGTTGGCGTCACCCGCGTAGGCGACGCCCTGCTCGTCCTTCTTCTGCGGGGCGCCGGCCACGTACTGGAAGGCGACGGCGAAGAGGTCGTCCTCCTTGCTGTCCGCGTACTCGGCGTGCCAGTCGGTGAACCACTTCTCCTTCTCGGCGCCCTTCTTCCAGGGCTCGGGCATCAGACGCACCCAGTCCGTGGTGGACACCTTGGAGGAGGTGGAGGCCGGTTCGGTGAAGGTGCGGGCCGGGCCGGTGAGGGTGGCCAGGCGCGCGCCGTCGGTGAACACCGCCTTGATCTGTCCGTCGGAGCCGCGCAGCACCGAGCGCGCCGGGTTCTCCAGCCGGGACCACGTGGCCTCGGCCTTGTCGTCGGCGGAGCCGGAGCTCTTGCCGCCGTCGAGGACGCCGACGTTGCGGACCTCGGTCACCCCGGGCGCCTCCTGCTTGCGCAGTTCCAGGGTGAGGTAGCCGGAGGTCGCGACGAGCGTCAGCACCACCAGTCCCGAGACGACGGGCCGTGACTTCTTCTTCCCTGCCATCGGTTACTCCTCGGTTGTTCGTGGGCCGCTGGTCAGACAGCGGGCATGATGCCGAGCAGCAGCCCGGCGGCGACGACGATGTAGGCCATGAGCGAGACCGTGCCGGTGGCCAGCAGAGTGGGGCCCTTCGGCTGGCGCACCAGCTGGTAGGCGATCAGGCCGGGCACGATGAAGCCGAGGGTCTGGTTGCCGTAGAGCAGCGGGAACTCCAGCGACAGCAGGATCATCACCGTGCTCTGGAGCAGTACGCCGAGGAGCACGACCGAGGCGAACAGCCGCTTGCCGTACAGGATCACCAGCCGCTGCATCACCTTGGTCCCGGCGTAGGTGAGCGCCGTGACGCCCAGCACCATCGCCGCGCGCTGGACGTCCTCGATCAGCGTCAGCGCGAGCCACCCCGGCGTGATCATTCCGCCGGGCGACAGGTTGGTGGTGAGGTAGCACAGCAGCGAGAAGAACAGCCCAATGGCGATACCCAGGGCGGCCATCTCGGGGGTCAGTGCGGCGGTGGTCAACGGGATCTCCGGGCGTCGTCGTGCGGCTCGTCGTGGGGCGGCCAGATGTGCGGGGCGGGCTCGTACGTCTGCTTCCGCGGCGCGCCGGCGAAGAACTCGAAGGGCTGGTCCTGCTGTCTCCGGCCCTGCCCCTGGCCCTGGTCCTGGTCCTGCTGGGTGTACGGCTCGCGCCGGGCGTACGGCTCCTGTTGGGTGTACGGCTCCTGCTGGGTGTACGGCTCGCGCTGCGTGTGCGGGTCCTGCTGGGCGTGCTGGTCCTGCCGGGCGTACGGCTCACGCTGCGCGTACTGCTCCTGCTGCGCGTACTGCTCGTGGTGCTGGTGCTGGTGCTGGTGCTGGTGAGGGGGCTGCGGCCGGTAGGAATCCGGCGGCTGCACCGGGATGCGCACCACCGGGATCTCCTGCGTCTGCGAAGCCTGGTAGCGCTCCTCGTACGCCGGGTGGTACGAGGCGAACGGGTCCAGGCGGGACGCCTGCGCCGGATTCGCGGCGACCGGGTTCGGGGTCTCCTCGTCCGCCTCGCTCTCGTCGGCGGGGAGCTCGGCGAGGTACTCCAGCAACTCCTCGCCCTGGCCGTGGATGTTGCCGATGGCCACCAGCGACGCGCCGTCGGACATCCGGCCGAGCATCGCCGGCATGAACTCGTCGGCGGCCCGCTTCTCGCCGCCCAGATCGACCGCCCGGTCCTGCCACTCGGCGGGGATGGCGTCGATCGCGCTCTTGGCGGGGTGCCCGATGACGAAGACGTTGTCGGGCTGGAGGTCGGGGATGATCTCGCCCATCTGCCCGTTGCGCTCCACGCGGTCGGGGCGGCAGTTGATCACCACGTTCAGCGGGCGGCGGATCGCGCCGAGGTCGAGGAGCTGGTTGATGTTCATCAGCGTCGACTCGGGGTCGTTGGCCGCGAAGACGTTGGCGAAGGCGAGCCGGTTGCCGTCGGGTGCCACATAACGCTCCACGGAGAGCACGCCCGGGTCCGGCGGGGCGTCGTACATCCCCTGGAGGGCGACCTCGCGCTCCACGCCGAGCAGGTCGGCGACGACCAGCGCGATCGCCACGTTCTCCTTGAAGGTGAACCAGCTGAAGCCGCGCAGCTCCTCGTCGCTGACGGTCTCCGGGTCGGCGTACACCAGCTGGCAGTTCCGGGCGTCCGCCTCCTCCTGGAGGATGTGGAAACGTTCCTTCTCGGCGGTGACGCAGATGCCGTCCTCGGGCATCGAGCGGCACAGCGAGCGGGCCACGTCGTCGAGGGTGGGGCCCATCTCGGCGAGGTGGTCCTCGCGTACGTTGCAGAGCACGCCGATCGTCGAGCGGATCAGCTTGCTCTGGTTGACCTCCTGGAGCGCCGGCATCACGGCCATGCACTCGATGACGAGCGCGTCGGGCCGGTAGGTGGCGGCCCGGCGGACGATGCCGATCTGCTCCACCACGTTGGCGATGCCGAACTTCCGGTAGACCGGCTCCTCGGTGGCGTCCGGGTGGATGAAGCGGGCGGCCGTCCCGGTCGTCTTGGCGACGGTGATCAGGTCACCGCCCCGCAGCGCGCCCGCGCAGAGCCGGGTGATGGAGGACTTGCCGCGGATGCCGTTGACCAGCACCCGCGAGGGGATGGTGTGCAGCGAGGCGTAGTGCCGCCGCTGCTCCACGATGCCCGCGACGAGCAGGAACGCACTGCCGGTGAGCAGGACGAAGTAGAGGTAGAGCACGCTGGGTCACCTTCCTCCGGCGCCGGGCCGGGTCTCGGCGGGCCGGCGCGCCTGGGTCTGCCGACGGGCCTGCAACTGCTGGCGGATCAGTTCGAGGCTCCGGACGACGGCGCCCACCTCGTCCTGGTAGCGGGGGTAGTGCACGGTCCTGAGGTCTCCGTCGGCGAGCTTCTCGGCGGCCGCCGCGAGGGCTCGCAGGGGCCGTACGACGACGAGGTGGATCCAGCCCAGACAGACCACGATCAGGGCGATGCCGAGCAGGCTGGCGAGCACGCTGCGGTCCTCGCGCTCGTAGGCGGTGATCTCGAAGCGACCGGCGTCCTGCCAGCTCACGACGGTCCAGCCCAGGTCGGCGGCGACGCCGCCGCCGGTGAACGGTGCGGCGGCGGCCACGGTGACGGCGCCACCGTCCCGGATGAGCAGCCCGTTCTCCAGCGGCCCGGCGCCCACCCGCACATTGGCGGCGCGCACCAGGTCGGGCAGCCCGTCCTTCGGCAGCCCCTCGAAGGCACGGAATCCGTCGCTGGCGGCGAGGGTCCGCGCGTCCGCGTTCACGATCCGGACCTCACCGAGGCCGGGCCGCTTCAGCAGCGAGTTGAGGAACTCCACCCGCACCTCACCGACCAGGGTCATGCCCTTGCGCTCCGGCACGGGCGCCCCGGCCTGGACAACGGGCCTCTTCTCGCCCTGGCCGGAGACGCGGACCAGCGACGGGTCCTTCTCCGCGCTCCACGGGTGGGTGTCGCCGCCGGCCCGGGCGACGATGTCGCCGTTCGCGCCGACGACGTACAGCGCCTGGTAGCGGGTGTGTTCGCGCAGGGCGTTCTTCAGCACGGACTCGGTGCCGGCGGGGTCGTCGACGTCGAGCAGGCGGGAGGTGGAGACGAGATCGGCCTGGGCCTCGTTCAGCGCCCGGCGGGCCCGGTCGGCGACCAGGTCGGTGCGGTCGCGCTGGTCGTTGACCATGACGGCGGGGATGCTCACGGTCCCGTCCGTGCGGTTGAGCAGGAGGCCGACGGGGACGCACCACAGCAGCAGGAGAACCGCCGTCAGTGCCAACGGCCCCCGCGCGCCGCCCCGGAACCGGCCGGGCGGGCGCGCGCCGGCGGAGCCGTCGGAGGCCTGAGCGCCGCCGAGGTGGCCGCGGATGCGCTCCAGCGCGGCGCCGATCCGGGCGGCCTCGCCCCAGCGGGGCACCGTGACCGGCCGGATCAGATCGCCGCGGGCGAGCCGGCGGGACTCCAGGAACAGCCCGAGCAGCGGGCGCTGCACGGTCATCCACAGCACGGCGACCGCGAGCAGGCCGAGCAGCACCAGGGCGCCCGCCGCGAGCAGCCCGAAGAGCTGCCGGCTGTCATCGGTGAAGGTCTGCTGCTGGACCACCGGAAGGAGGGAGACGACCGTGAGGCCGAGACCGGCGGCGACGCTCTCCCCGTCCTCCGGGTCGGAGGCGGCGAGGGAGGCGTACCCCACGGTGGCGACCCGGCCGTTGTAGCCCCCGCCCACCAGGGTTCCGCTGACCCCGGGGTAGCCGCGGGAACCGGGCTCCCGGGCGCTGACCGGGTTCTGCTCGGTCTCCTCGGCGGCCTGGTCGGACAGCCGGGTCATCTGCTTCTGCAGGAAGGTGAGTTCCTCGCGCTGTTTGTCGGAGTTGAGTGCCTCCGACTGGTCGAAACCAGCCGTGGCGAGTACCTCGCCGTCCCGGGCCACCACCGACATGGTGCGGAACTCGCCCAGGTTGATGGGCGGCACGGAGAGGCTGTTGGAGGCGACCAGCAGCTGCTGAGCCCCCTGCTTCCCCTCCAGCACGGCCATCGTCATCAGACGTACGTCGCCGGTCTCCAGCCGCACCATCCGCGGGGTGAGCGCCTTGTCACCGGTGAGGACGTCCTTGTCCACCCAGGCGAGCGGGATGCGCTCCCCGCGGGCGGCGAGCACCTTGCCGTCCGCCAGGTCCAGCACCGTGGTGCCGGTCCACTTCTGGTACGCCTTGCTCAGGTCCGACAGCACGCGCTCGGGGTCGGCCGGCTTGCCCGTGTTCAGGGCGGCCGCGGTGCGTTCGAGGTCCGTGACCCGCTCGTCGATCGAGGCGCGCAGGGCGATGGCGCCGTCCTCGGCGAAGTACTGCTGCGAGGAGAGCACCGCCTTCGGCACGACCGGTTCCGAGCCCGGCCCCAGCACCTTGGCCGTGAGTCCCGCGAGGGCGAGGATCAGCACGCACAGCAACGCGATCGGCGGCCGGATGCCGCCCAGCAGCGGCATGTCCGCACGTCTGCGGCTGCGCCGCCGGCCTTTCGGCACGAGGGGCGCGGCAGGAGTCGATGTCACCGGTTTCTTCCTTGGTCGCTGCGGGTGCTCAGTGCCCGGAGGAAGCACCGCTGTCGCGTGGCTGCGAGACGCTGTCGTGGGACAGCGCGAGACGCTGTCATAGGAAAGACGGACAAGCGCCTAATAGGTTGTACTCATCGGCATACGAGCGGGTGTGTGCCTGATCACTTCTCCAGGGACAGCCGCTTGAGGCCGTCACCGCCCGGCGCTCCCCGGTTGTAGAGGAAGCCGTGCGTGCGGTTCTCGGCCAGCCGGTAGCGGGCGATCCGGTCGGCGGACAGCCCTTCGGGGTTCTCCAGCGCCTGCTGGACGTCCACCAGCCGGAGGTCCTCGACGGCGCCCTCGGGGGCCTTCTCCCCGGGTTCGAGCTCCGGCGGAATGTCGACGAGCGTGGTGCGGTAGCGGGCGGAGACGTCCCAGCCGTCGGCGGTCTCGCGGAACTCGAACCAGCCGATGGCTCCCTCCTCCGTGATTCCCTTGGGGACGGAATGCCGGGCCACCTGGTTGCCGAGGCTGTAGGCGACCCAGGTGCCGTTGACCTTCTGGATCGGCTGTACCACGTGGGCGTGGTGGCCGATCACGAGGTCGATCCCCGTCTCCTCGGCCAGCTGCTGGGCCAGGGACAGCTGTGCGGTCCCCGGTTCGTTGAAGTACTCCGCTCCCCAGTGGATGGAGAGGATGACCACCTCGGCGCCCTTGTCCCGGGCCCGCCGCTCGGCCTTTTTGATGCTGGATCTGTCGGTCCGGTTGAGCGCCCACTTGTGCTTGTCGGGCGTGGGGTGGACGAACGACTCCCAGGAGTACGAGAGGTGAGCGACCTTGACGCCGTTGACGTCACGGATGTTGATCTGCTCTGCTTCCTTCGGCGTCCGCGCCGACCCGCTGTGCCCGAGGCCCACCTTGTCCATGGCGTCCAGCGTGCGGCGCACGGCTTTCAGTCCATGGTCGAAGGTGTGATTGGAGGCCGTCGAGCAGGTGTCGTATCCGACGTCTTTCAGGCTGGTCAGGATCTGCGGCGGAACCAGGAATTCCGGATATCCCTGGAACGGCCCCTTGGGGTTCCCGACGGGCGTCTCCATGTGACAGATCGCGAGATCGGCCTTGCTGATCACGGGCTTCACCCCGGCGAGCAGCGGCCCGAAGTCCAGGCCGGCCTCCCCCTGTCCGGTCTTCCCGGCATCCTTGGCGGCCTGCTCGACCAGCTCGGGATGGATGAGAACGTCTCCGGCCGCGGCGACGGTGAAACTGCGGCCGCCGGCCTTGGCCTCGGGTTGCGCCGGCTGCGAGCCGCACGACACGGTCAGGCCGACGGCTATCGCCAGCAGGCCCGCCGACCGACCCATACCGAGAGAATTACGGAATGTCACTGAGTCATACTTACATGAGCCTCATGTGTGATCGTCGTATTGCCATCACGGGACGATCACGTTTCCTCCGCATTTTCGTCCCGGTGGGTTTGCTCCTGGCTCTGGTCGGTTGCCAGGCCGATGCTTCCCCGGCACCGGAGGACACCGTTCCGCGCGCCCGGGAACTGGTCGACCTGCGCAGCCGCATTCTCGGATACACGGCGAAGTTCCGCGCCGACTCCCCCTACCGCCCGCCCGGCAAGGAGCAGCGGGAGCGGCTGGCGAAGGCCGTCGGGAGTCTGCTGTCGGGTGACGCCCAGGGCGCCGAGCGCCGGCTCGTCCCGCTCGGCCTCGGTGTGACCCGCCTCACCGACACCGACTCGGGCCGCCGTTACGACGAGATCGCCGCCACCGGCCAGGGCGAGAGCGCCCGCTGGGGCCGCTTGTACCTGAACGCCGACTCCACCGTCCGCTGGAACGCCCAGGTCCCGCACCCCGTCTCCGACCGCGACACCGAGGACCTCGGCGTCCGGCTCCTGGAGCAGAACCCCGGCGGAGCCCTCGTCATCGCCGGATCCCACCGGCGGGCCGGCGACCATGGCGAGGCCGATGTCGCCCACCGCGAGGACAGCGCCTTTCACGCGATCGTCGTGGAGCTCCAGAAGCGCGGAGTGCCCGGCGTCCAGTTGCACGGCTTCGCCGACTCCTCGGACCGCCCCTGGGACGCCGTCGTCTCCACCGGCGCCGTCGAGACGGCGCCCGCCGAGGTGGTCGCCCTGGCCGACCGCATGGACGACGACGGGCTGCGGGTCTGCCGGGCCTGGGAGGCGCGCTGCCCGCTGGAGGGCAGGAGCAACGTCCAGGGCCGCTCGGCGGAGCGCGAACACGCCGGCTTCGTCCACGTCGAACTGGCCCGCCACGCCCGCGCGGACGGCGGCCGCGACACGGAGGAGGCGGCCGAGGCCCTGGCCGGGCTGGTCGCGGGGTGGAATGCCGGAGGCTAGGGCGTCGGGGGAGCGTCTCGACGCAACGCCCCGAACCATGGCAAATCGGCATACGGGTTGAAGGAGGGCCGGATGTCGGATCATCCTTGCCGTCATGAGTCTCGTCTCCGCCTCCTTCAACACGTCCGCCATGGGCGACTACGGCTACGACTGGGCCCTGGTCGACGTGGAGACCTCGGGTCTCATGGCCCGGCGGGACCGTGTGCTGTCCGTCGCGGTGATCACGATCGGTCCGGACGGCGAGCAGACCGGGGAGTTCTCGACGTTGCTCGATCCGGGCTGCGATCCGGGGCCGGTGGAGGTGCACGGGCTGACCGCCGAGCGGCTGCGCGGTGCGCCGACGTTCGATCAGGTCGCCGGGCGGATCGGAGCGATGCTTCAGGACCGGGTCCTGGTCGCCCACAACGCCCAGTTCGACTACGACTTCCTGGCCCATGAGTTCGCCCGCGCGCGGATGTGGCTGCCGGTCTCGCAGCGGCTGTGCACCCTGGCGCTGAACCGTCAGGTGGATCCGCCGACGGACGACATGAAGCTCGGCACCCTCGCCACCCACTACAACGTCCCCCGACAGCGCGCACACGATGCCCTGGACGACACCCGTGTGCTCGCCGGGATCCTGCGGGCGTCCCTGCGCGAGGCAGCGCGGCTCGATCTGCCCCTGCCGCTGGTGACCTGTCCGCCCCGGGCGGAGTCGCAGTTCACGCCGAAGCCGCCGAAGACCCCCTGTGCCTACCGCAATCCGGGACGGCTGGCTTCCGACGGGCCTCTCCGGCAGGGGATGAAGGTCGCGATCACCGGTGAGACCGCCCACGCCCGGGCGGAGCTCGTGGGGCGGGCGGTCGCCGCCGGGCTGAACATGATGACCTCCGTCAGCCGGCACACCAGCGTGCTGGTCACCAACGAACCGGCGTCCGGTTCGGCGAAGGTCCGACGCGCACTCACCGAGGGCGTACCGGTCATCGACGAGCACACCTTCCTGCGCATGCTGGCCGACGTACGACCGGGGACCGCGCATGAGGCGACGGCCGTCGCGGCCGCCCCGATGGCCGAGCCGGAAGCAGAACCCGTCGTTGCCACCGCCGACTCGGCGCCCCGTACGCCGTCTGCCGCACCCGTCCAGGAAGCACCCGTCCCGGGCCCACCGACCCTCCCCACGGCCGTGCCCGGGGTGCCGGTACCCGCGCCACGGCGGCCGGTGCCGTCCGCCGGCGCCCCGGACAAGCCTCTGGCCCGGCGTCGCGTGCTGGTGCTCGGTGGCGTCCACGCCGATGCCGCGGCGGCACGTACCCGCATCGTCGAACTGGGCGGGTCCGCGGCGATCAACCTGTCCGCAAGCGTCACCGACGTCGTGCTCCTGGAGAAGGGGGAGGATGACCGGCGCATGAGCCGCATCGCCACCCTTGAGCTCCCCGTGCATGACATCCACTGGCTCAGCGCCCCGACCGCCACCGCCGCGTCCGGGACGGCGCCGAGGGCTCAGGAACCGCACGTGATGCCCAGAGGCGGTGTCATCGACCTGCCCACTGCGCACGGCGGGCCGGCGCCGGAGTGGTACATCACCGCAGGCTGGGCCCCGCATCCGGACTGCGGGATCGACGTCGTCGCGTTCGTCCTCGACGAGGACCAACAGGTCACCTTCGACGAGGACTTCATCTTCTACGGGGCGCCCGAAAGCCCGGCCGGGACCGTGCGGCTGCTGACCGGCGGTCCCGCCGAACAGACCATCGCCCTCGACCTGGCCTCCCTGCCGCCGGCGACGCGCAAGGTGGTCGTCGCCGCGGCCGTCGACGGCGCAGCCACCTTCGGGACGGTCGGCGCGATCCAGATCGGAGCGGCCCTGGGCAGCAGCGGTGCACCGCTGGCCAGGGCCACACTGGACGCCGCCACCACCGAACGCACCATGCTCCTCGTGGAGATCTACCGCAGAGGTCCGGTGTGGCGCCTGCGTGCCGTCGGACAGGGCTACGACCACGGCCTCGACGCCCTCGCACGCGGATACGGTGCCGACATCGCCGACTGAACGACGGCGACGGATTCGACGGGGTCTTCGGGCAGGACATGGCCGACGCCGCATCACGCTTCCTCGCTCCCGGAGGCCCTCGTCCGGATGCCCCTCGCGACGGAACGACGCCTCCGCCGTTCCAGCAACCCCGACTTCCTCCCCCGTACGCCTACCACTACCTGGGCAACGGCGCCGTCACCCGGCAGCAGCCCGTGTCCGGAGTTCGTCCGGCAGGAGCGCGTCGGGGAACGACTGGTAGCAGACCGGGCGGAGCCAGCGCTCGACGGCGAGCGTGCCGACGCTCGTCGTCGCCGGGGAGCTCGTCGCGGGCCACGGTCCGCCGTGCACCATCGCGTGGCAGACCTCGACGCCGGTGGGCCAGCCGCCCCACAGGACCCGGCCCGCCCGCTCCTCCAGTACCGGAAGCAGCCTCAGGGCCGCCGTCCGGTCGGCGTCCGTCCCGTGCAGGGTGGCCGTGAGCTGGCCCTCCAACCCCTCCAGCAGGGGCAGGAGTTCCTCCGTGCCGGACCAGCGCACGACGAGCCCCGCGGCCCCGAAGACCTCGCCGGTGAGGTCCCCGTGCGCGGTGTACGTCGCCGCGTCGCACGTCAGGACCGCGGGAGCCGGTGCGTACGGGCCGGGCCCGGCCGTGCCCCGGGCCGCCTCCCGCACTCCGGGGACGGCCGCCCACCGCCGTACGCCCTCGGTGTACGCCCGCGCGATGTCCGGGGTGAGCATGACCTGGCCCTCCACCGCCTTCAGCGTCCGGGCCACGGCGGCGAGGAAGGCGTCGCCCGCCGGTCCGGCCGGCAGCAGGAGCAGACCGGGGTTCGTGCAGAACTGCCCCGCCCCGCCGGTCAGCGACGCCACATAGCCCTCGGCCGCCGGTTCCGGTTCGGCGAGCGCCCCGTCGAGCATGATCACGGGGTTGACCGCCGACATCTCGGCGTGGACCGGGATGGGAACGGGTCGGGCCTGTCCGGCGGCGACCAGGGCAAGACCGCCGGTCCGGGACCCGGTGAAGCCCACCGCGGCGATGCGTGGATCCCCGACCAGGGTGAGGCCCACCTCGTGGCCCCGGCCCACCAGCAGCGAGAACACCCCGGCCGGTACACCGGTGCGCGCGGCGGCGGACGTCACGGCGCGGGCCACCGCCTCGCCGGTGCCCGGGTGGGCCGGATGCGCCTTGACCACCACGGGGCAGCCGGCGGCCAGGGCAGAGGCGGTGTCGCCGCCCGCGACCGAGAACGCCAGGGGGAAGTTGCCCGCACCGAACACGGCCACCGGGCCGAGGGGGACGCGCCGGAGCCGTACGTCCGTGCCCGAGGGCCCCGAGTCGATCCGCGCGCCCAGCGCCGTACCGCTCCTGACCAGATCGGCGAAGAGGCGCAACTGGCCGCAGGTGCGCCCCCGTTCACCGGACAGCCGGGCCGGCGTGAGCCCGGTCTCCCGGGCCGCGAGCTCCAGCAGGGCGTCGCCGAGCGCCTCGATCTCCTCCGCGCAGGCGTCGAGGAAGCCCGCCCGGCGTTCGAGCGGCAGGGCGCGGAAGGCGCGGGCGTCCGCGGCGGCGAGCCGGGCCGCCCCGGCGACCTGTTCCGGCGAGGCGTCCCGGTACGGAGGGTCGAACGGGTCGCCGGTCGCGGCGGCCACCGCGTGCCAGGGGGCGCCCGTGCCGGGGACCTCGCGGCCGGCCAGCAGCGAATGCCCGGTCAGGGGCGTGAGTCCGGCGGACGGGTGTGCTTCCACGGCCGGGTGCGGGTTCTCGGTCGGGTTCACGGTGATGTGTCTCCCTGTGTGCGCCGGTGGAGGCGCACCGTCGTCGTCGAGTGTCGGGGGGCGTCCGGGTGTCGCGGTGAAAGTCATCCCGGCGGTGGCGTTGTCCTCGGGTCGTCCGGATGTATAGCCTAAGCAATGGCATGTGACATTGCACTAGCGGGCGGTCGTGTGGACGCCGAGGGGTGGTCATGGAAGTCGTCATCATCGGCGCGGGCATCGTGGGCGCCGCGTGCGCGTTCCACGCCGCCTCCGCCGGTCTCGGCGTCACGGTGCTCGACCGGGGCCCCGTCGGCGCGGGCACCACCAGCCGGGGGGAGGGGAACATCCTGCTCTCCGACAAGGAGCCCGGCCCGGAGCTGGAGCTGGCCCGGCTCAGCCGCGACCTCTGGGGCGAGGCGAGCGAGGAACTGGGCCCGCAATCGGTCGAGTTCGAGAACAAGGGCGGCCTGGTCGTGGCGAGCGCCCCCGAAGGCCTCGCCGCCCTGCACGCGTTCGCCGCACGCCAGGCGGCGGCCGGTGTCCGCACCGAACGCGTCGACCGTGTCGGCGAGTTCGAACCGCACATCGCACCCGGCCTCCCCGGCGGTGTCCACTATCCGCAGGACGCCCAGGTGCAGCCCGTCCTCGCGGCGGCCGGACTGCTGCGGGCCGCCGTCCGGCGCGGTGCCCGGGTCCGTACCGGCGAAGCCGTCGCCGCAGTCACCGGAACCGGCGGGCGGATCAACGGAGTTCGCACGGCCGACGGTTCGGTGCTGACCGCCGACGCCGTGGTCAACGCCGCCGGAACATGGGGCGGCGAGGTCGGCAGCCGCCTCGGCGCTCCCGTCGAGATCCTGCCGCGCCGGGGGTTCGTCCTGGTCACCGAGCCGCTGCCGCCGATGATCCGGCACAAGGTCTACTCCGCCGACTACGTCGCCAATGTCGCCTCCAGCGACGAGGGCCTGGAGACCTCCTGCGTCGTCGAGGGCACCCGCGCGGGCACCGTCCTGATCGGCGCCAGCCGTGAACGCGTCGGCTTCGACACCGCGATGAACCCGGACGTGGTGGCCCTGCTCGCCGCGCAGGCGTGCCGCCTCTTCCCGTTCCTGCGCGACGTCCATCTGCTGCGCGCCTACCGGGGGTTCAGGCCGTACTGCCCCGACCATCTGCCGGTCGTCGGCCCGGACCCCCGGGTCCCCGGTGTCCTCCATGCGTGCGGCCACGAGGGCGCGGGCATCGGTCTCGCTCCCGGCACCGGCGCCCTCATCACCGCCCAGTTGCTCGGCCGCCCGTGGCGCGGTGCCGATCCGGCCGCCCACACCGGCCTCCTGCCCGACCGATTCCTCACGACCGGAGGTGTGCCGACATGACCCGAGCGGCCGCGGAGACCGACGTACCCACAGCACCCGCGTTCACCGTGGACGGCGAACCGCTGGCGTTCGTCCCCGGGCAGACCCTGGCCGCCGCGCTCGTCGCCTCGGGCCGGGTCGCCTGGCGGACCACCCGGGGCGGGCAGCGGCCCCGGGGCGTCTTCTGCGGGATCGGCGTCTGTTACGACTGCCTGGTCACCGTCGACGGACGGCGCGGGCAGCGCGCCTGCCTGGTGCGGGCCCGTGCGGGCATGGCCGTCACGACCGGGGAGGGCGACGATGACTGAGCCCCGGGAGCTCGGCGGCCACGCCGCGATGCATGAACCCCTCGGCCTCGTGGTGGTGGGCGCCGGGCCGGCCGGTATGGCGGCGGCCGCCACCGCCCTGGACGGTGGGCTGCGGGTCGCCCTCGTCGACGCGGGATCCGCTCCCGGCGGCCAGTTCTGGCGCCACCCCCCGGACGACGCGCGCGACGCCCTTCCCACCGAGGACCTGCACCACGACCTGCGCACCTACCGCGCCCTCCGCACGACCCTGGCCGCCCACGAGCGCACCGGACGGCTCATCCTCCTGCTCGACCACCACGTATGGACCGCGGCCCGCGCGGCGGACGGCTTCACCGTCCACGCCGTGGACCGCGGCAGGCCGCCCGAGGAGCGGGCCGTCGTGCTGCGCGCACCGGCCCTGCTGGTGGCGACCGGCGCCTACGACCGCCAACTGCCTTTCCCCGGCTGGGACCTGCCCGGCGTCCTCACCGCCGGCGGACTCCAGTCGCTGCTCAAGGGCGGGGGAGCGGTGGCCGGCCGCCGCGTGGTCCTCGGCGGCACGGGCCCCTTCCTGCTGCCCGTCGCCACCGCCCTCGCCGCCCGCGGCGCGGAGGTCGTCGCGGTGTGCGAGGCGGCGGCGCCCTCGGCCTGGCTGCGCCACCCCGCACCCCTGCTGCGCAACCCCGCCAAATGGGCCGAAGCCGCTGGTTACGCGGGCACGCTCGCCCGGTACCGCATCCCGCTCCGCACCCGCACCGGCATCGTCGGCGCCGAAGGAGACGGGCGGGACGGGCGGGTCGCCGTCGTACGCACCGCGTCCCTGGACGCCGACGGGGCGCCGCTCCCGGGCACCGAGCGGCGGATCGAGGCCGACACCGTGGGCGTCGGCTGGGGCTTCGTCCCCCAGCTCGACCTGCTGCTCCCGCTCGGCTGCGGCCTCGCCGACGCGGGCGACGGCACCACGGCCGCCGCCGTCGACGCCGGACAGCGCACCACGGTGCCGGGGCTCTACGCCGCAGGCGAGACCTGCGGGGTGGGCGGGGCCGCGCTCGCCCTGAGCGAAGGGCGCGTCGCCGCCGTCTCCGTGCTCACCGACCTCTCCGCGCCGGGCCGGCCGGGCGTCCGGCCCCTGGCAGCGGAGCGCCGATCGGTGGCCCGGCACCGCGCCTTCGCCCGCGCCATGGCCCAGGCCCACCCCCTGCCGTCGGCCTGGCCCGCCTGGCTGACCGACGACACCACGGTCTGCCGGTGCGAGGAGGTCACCGCGGGCGCGGTCCACGCCGTCCGCGACGGCGGCCCGGCAACCGACCACCGGCAGGTCAAACAGCTGACCAGGGCGGGCATGGGCTGGTGCCAGGGCCGGATGTGCGGACCCGCCGTGCACTGTCTCGTCGCCGCCCGCACCGAGCCCTACACCCCCGCCGAACGGCTGATCGCCACCCCGGTCACCCTCGGCGCGCTCGCCGATTCCGTCGATTCCCCCACCGACGCCACCTCTTCCGAACCCACCTGAGGAGTTCCCATGAACGATCTGGACCGCACCGCCCCCACCCGTATGCCCTGGCACGGCGTCATCGTCGCGACGAGCCTCCCGTTCGACCGGAACCTCGCCGTCGACCACGGTGCCTACGGCGACAACGTCGCCTGGCTCGCCGAACAGGGCCTGCACGGCGTCGCCCCGAACGGTTCGCTGGGCGAGTACCAGACCCTGACGTACGAGGAACGCGACCGCGTCGTCGAGACCGCCGTCGCCCACGCCCCCGAGGGCTTCACCGTGATGCCGGGCGTCGGCGCGTACGGCGCGATCGAGGCGCGGCGGCACGCCCTCTTCGCCAAGGACGCCGGCTGCCAGGCCGTCATGTGCCTCCCGCCCAACGCCTACCGTGCCGACGACCGCGCCGTCCTGGAGCACTACGCGATGGTCGCCTCCGCCGGACTCCCCGTCACCGCCTACAACAACCCCATCGACACCAAGGTCGACCTGCGCCCCGAGCTCCTGGCCAAGCTGTACGCCGAGGGGTTCATCGTGGGCGTGAAGGAGTTCTCCGGGGACGTACGGCGGTGCTACGCCATCAATGAGCTCGCCCCCGGGCTCGACCTGATCATCGGCACCGACGACACCCTCCTCGAAGTCGGCGTCGCCGGGGCCAAGGGCTGGGTCGCCGGGTACCCCCAGGTCTTCCCGCGCGCCTGCTTCGACCTCTACAACGCCGCGCTGGCCGGCGATCTCACCACCGCGCTCCCGCTCTACCGCAGGCTCCACTCCGTACTGCGCTGGGACAGCAGGACCGAGTTCGTCCAGGCGATCAAGCTCGGCCAGGACATGATCGGCCGCACCGGCGGGGTCTGCCGGCCGCCCCGCCAGCCCCTGGACCCGGAGACCGAGACCGTCGTGCGGTCCGCCACCCGGGCCCTCATCGACGCGGGGGTGAACTGACGTGCGCTCCAGGGTCTGTTACCATGCGGTCGACTCGCACACCGAAGGCATGCCGACCCGGGTGATCACCGGTGGGACGGGTGTCCTGCCGGGCGAGACCATGGCGGAGCGGCGGCAGCGGTTCATGGCCGAACGGGACGGGCTGCGCACCCTGTTGATGTGCGAGCCGCGCGGGCACGGAGCCATGTCCGGCGCGATCCTCCAGCCCCCGACCCGGCCGGACGCCGACTTCGGCGTGCTGTTCATCGAGGTCTCCGGCTGCCTGCCCATGTGCGGCCACGGCACGATCGGCGTGGCGACGGTCCTGGTGGAGACCGGCATGGTCGAGGCCGTCGAGCCGGAGACCCTCATCCGCCTCGACACCCCCGCCGGTCTCGTCACGGCACGGGTCGCCGTGCGCGACGGCCGGGCGGAGTCCGTCACCCTGGAGAACGTCGCCTCCTACAGCCACGCCCTGGATCAGGTCGTCGACGTGGCGGGGTTCGGCCCGGTCCGTTACGACATGGCGTACGGCGGCAACTTCTACGCGATCGTGCGCACCGAGGACCTCGGCATCCCCTTCGACCGGGCGGAGAAGGGCAGGCTGCTCGACGCGGGCCTCGCCGTCATGCGGGCGGTCAACGAACAGAACCCGGTGGTCCACCCGGAGAACCCCGCGATCGACGTCTGCCACCACGTCTATCTGGAGGCCCCCGGCTCCACCGCCGAACACTCGCGGCACGCCATGGCGATCCACCCCGGCTGGTTCGACCGCTCGCCCTGCGGGACGGGAACCAGCGCCCGGATGGCCCAACTGCACGCGAGGGGACTGCTGAAGACCGGGCAGGACTTCGTCAACGAGTCCTTCATCGGCTCCCGCTTCACCGGCCGGATCCTGGACGAGACCACGGTCGGCGGCCGGCCCGCCGTCCTGCCCTCCGTCACCGGCCGCGCCTGGATCACCGGGACCGCGCAGTATCTCCTCGACCCGACCGACCCCTACCCGGAGGGATTCACCGTATGACCACCACCCCGTACACCGGGCCGATCGACACGGCCGACTGGCACACCGGCGGCGAGCCCTTCCGGATCGTGTCCGGGTCCCCGGCCGTGACCGGGCCCGGGCTCACCGTCGCCGAGCGCCGCACGGTCGCCGCCGCCGATGCCGGGGCGCAGTGGACCCGGGCCCTGCTGTGCGGCGAACCGCGCGGCCACGCCGACATGTACGGGGCCTTCCTCGTCCCGCCCGACGACGCCGGGGCCCACCTGGGCGCCCTCTTCTGGCACAAGGACGGCTTCTCCACGGCCTGCGGCCACGGCACGATCGCCCTGGGCGCCTGGGCGGTCGCCACCGGCCGTGTCCCGGCGCCGGCCGACGGTACGACGGACGTCGTCATCGACGTCCCCTCCGGCCGGGTGACCGCGAGCGTGCGCACGGCGGGCGGCCGGGTCGCGGACGTCACGTTCGTCAACGTCCCCGGCCACGTCCACGCACGCGGTGTCGAGGTGACGACCTCGTACGGAACCCTCCCCGTCGACATCGCCTTCGGCGGCGCCATGTACGCCGTTCTCCCCGTGGCCGCACTCGGCGCCGGCCTCCGGGTCCGGGCACGGGACGTCACCGCGCTCATCGCGGCCGGACGCGAGATCCGCGACGCGCTGAACGACGCCGACGCCGCCCGACACCCCGACGACCCACGGCTGTCCGGGATCTACGGGACCGTGTTCACCGAGGAGGCCGGTCCTCCGGTCGAACGGCCCGACGGCACACAGCAACTGCACCACCGCAACGTCACGGTGTTCGCGGACGGCCAGGTCGACCGTTCCCCGTGCGGTTCGGGCACCGCGGCCCGGGTGGCGCTCCTCGCCGACTCCGGGGAGCTCCGCCTCGGCGACGAACTGCGGCACGAGTCGGTGGTGGGCTCCGTCTTCCACGCCCGGATCGACCGGCCGACCACGGTCCACGGCCGCCCCGCGGTCGTCCCGGCCGTGACGGGCACCGCGTACGCCACCGGGACCGGCCGCTTCACCGTCGACCCGGACGACACCCTCGTACCCGGGTTCGTGCTGCGATGACGGTGACGCTCGACGCGGCGGAGGTGGCCGCGCTCGGTCCGGTCGCCGCCGTCGCCGCGGTCCGGAACGCGCTGGCCGGGGGGCTCGACCCGGACGGCGGCGGCGTACCGAGGACGGTCGTGCCGCTGGCCCACGGTCAGGGGCTGCTCATGCCCGCGGAGTACGGCGGCTGGTACGGCGTGAAGGTCGCCACCGTCGCGCCCGGCAACCCCGTGCTCGGGCTGCGGCGGATCAACGCCACGTATCTCCTGCACGACAGCGCGACCCTGATGCCGGTGGCCCTCCTGGACGGGGTGGCGCTGACGGCTCTGCGTACCCCGGCGGTCTCGGTCGCGGCCTGCCTGGAGCGGCTGCGCGCGCTCGCCGCCCGGTACGGCGGGCTGCGCCTCGTGGTCTTCGGCGCGGGCCCGCAGGGGGAGGGGCACGTCGCCGCCGTACGGGCGCACGTCCCGGTCGCCGACGTCACGGTCGTCACCCGACGCGGCGGGGCCGTGCCCGGCTGGGCGGACCGCCATCCGGCCGCCGGCGACCGGGACGTGGCGGCTGCGGTGCGGCGCGCCCAGGCCGTCGTCACGGCCACGTCGGCGCGCGAACCGGTGCTGGACGGACGGCTGTTGTCCGACGAGGCGGTGGTACTGGCGGTCGGCTCGCACGAACCGGACGTACGGGAGGTCGACGGCGCCCTGATGGGGCGCGCGACGGTGGTGGTCGAGAGCAGGGAGACCGCCCTCCGTGAGGCGGGCGACGTGGTGCTCGCCCTCCGCGAGGGCGCGCTCGCCCCGGACTCGCTGGTCACCCTGGCGGACCTGATCGCCCAAGGGGCCGTCGCCCCGGCCGACCGCCCGCTGGTCGTGAAGACCTGCGGCATGGGCTGGCAGGACCTGGTGGTCGCCGTCGCGGCCCACCGGCGGAAGGAGGGAACGCCGGGGGAGTGGCGGTGAGTCGGGCTCGGCCGGTCCGACCCGGGGCGAGTGTGCTCGCGCTGCTCGGAGCGCCAACGCCTGCCGCCCCGGACCGACTTCGGCGTCAGCGCGCGCCGAGCTTGCGGGACGGGGCCGCGCGCTCCGCCTCCCGCTTCCGGGCCGCCCACAGGGTCCGCACATGCGCGAGATGGCGGCGCATGTGCTCCTCGGCCGCCTCCGCGTCGCCCTCGATCATGATGTCCAGGAGGGCGGTGTGCTCCTGCGCCGAACCCACCAACGACCCTTCCTGGGACAGGTCGGTGAGTCCGTAGAGCCGGGAGCGCTTGCGCAGGTCCGCCACCGTCTCGACGAGGCGCGCGTTTCCCGCGAGGGCGAGCAGGTCGAGGTGGAAGCGGCGGTCCGACTCCAGGTAGCCGATCAGGTCGCCCCGTTGCGCGGCGGCCACGATCTCCTCGGCCACCGGGCGCACCGCCTCCAGCTGCTCGCGGGAGGCGGTGCGGGTCACCCGGCCGATGGTGGGGATCTCGATGAGCGCGCGGATCTCGGTGTACTCGTCCAGGTCGCGCTCGGAGAGCTCGGTGACCCGGAAGCCCTTGTTGCGCACCGCCTCGACCAGGCCCTCCCGGGCCAGATCCAGCATGGCCTCGCGCACGGGTGTGGCCGAGACGCCGTACTCGGCGGCCAGGGTGGGCGCCGAGTAGATCACGCCGGGCTGGAGTTCTCCCGCTATCAGAGCGGCACGGAGGGCGCCCGCCACCTGGTCGCGCAGATGCTCCTGCACCGAGATGAGTTTGCGGGACTTCAGCTCACTCATACGTTCCCCTTCAGATTTGTCACCGCACTATACAATGTCACGTTGCGCGGTGCGCGCCCCTCCTCGGCCGCCGGTCGTCAGCCGTCCAGGAGGCGGGCCATCCACTCCTCGACGCCGTCGGCCGTACGGGGCAGCGCTCCGGAGAGGAGTTTCGCACCGTCGGCGGTGATCACGAGGTCGTCCTCGATGCGCACGCCCATGCCGCGCAGCTCGGACGGCAGCGTCTCGTCGTCCGGCTGGAGATAGAGCCCGGGTTCGACGGTGAGGACGTGGCCCTCCTCCAGTACGCCGTCGAGATAGGTCTCCGCGCGGGCCCGGGCGCAGTCGTGCACGTCGATCCCGAGCATGTGCCCGCTGCTGCACAGCGTGTAGCGGCGGTACAGGCCGCTGTCGTCGGCGAGCGCCTCCTCGGGCGGGACCGGCAGGACGCCCCAGGCGTGCAGCCCCTCGGCGATGACGCGCATGGCCTCCCGGTGGAAGTCCCGGAAGCGGGCGCCGGGCCACAGGACGGCGATGGCGGCCTCCTGTGCGGCCAGCACCAGTTCGTAGACGTCGCGTTGGGCCGGTGAGAAGCGGCCCGACAGGGGGAGGGTGCGGGTGATGTCGGCGGTGTAGAGGGTGTCGGTCTCCACCCCCGCGTCGAGCAGGAGGAGTTGGGACGGCGCGAGCGGGCCGTCGTTGCGGATCCAGTGCAGGACGCAGGCGTGCGCACCCGCTGCCGCGATGGTCTCGTAGCCCGTGCCGTTGCCCTCGGTCCGCGCGCGCAGATTGAACACGCCCTCGATCCGGCGTTCGCCGCGGGGGTGGCGCAGGGCGTCGGGCAGGGCGCGCACCACGTCCTCGAACCCCGACGTGGTGTGGTCGACGGCGAGTTGGAGCTGACCCACCTCCCACGGGTCCTTGCGCAACCGGAGTTCGGCGAGTGCGGCGTCCAGCTCGGCGTCCCCCGAAGGGGTGTGGGACCGCGCGGGGAGCAGGCCGTCGACCCGGAGGTCGACGCCGGCGAGCAGGCGGGTCGGCGGCTGCGGACCGGTGAGCAGCCCCGGCAGTTCGTCCAGGTGGGCGCAGCGCAGCCCGGTCAGTGCCGCCGTCTCGTCCAGGTCGGGCCGGCGGCCGACCCAGAACTCGCCGTAGCGGCGGTCGCGGTAGAACCCGCTGGTGTCGCGGGGGGAACGGGGGCGGATGTGGAGCACCGCCTCATGGCCCTCGGGGCCCGACGGTTCGAGGACCAGGACGTGGTCGGGCTGCTCCTCGCCGGTCAGTCCGGTCAGCCAGGCGTAGGCGCTGTGCGGGCGGAAGCGGTGATCGGTGTCGTTCGAGCGGACCTTGAGCGTTCCGGCGGGTATGACCAGCCGCTCGCCCGGGAAGCGCGCCGACAGCCGCTGCCGCCGGTCGGGCAGCAGGGCGTGGCCGGGTACCCGTGCGTCGGCGGGCAGCGGGGAGGGCGCCCAGCCGGTCGCCATGAAGGCGTCCAGGGCGGCCGGGACCGGCAGATCGTGGCTGCCCGTGTGCGGTCGGGCCGGGGGCATGGAGGTCATGGGTCTCCTTCGGAGGGTGTGCCTGGGAGTGCCGGGGCTGCCGAGGGCGCCGCGCCGGAGGTCCGAAGCGTCCGGGCTGCGGGACACGTTTCGGTAACGGGGCGTCATACTCCTTGGCTGTGCAATTTCACATTACTATGTTACGGGTCACATCGCTTGGATGCGACGCATTTCCCGGCCCGCTCCGCCTCGCGTTCCGCAAGCAGTCGCCCTCCGGGCCGCTCGGCCGCCCGGAGCGCCAAGTCCCGCCGGACCCACACCCGTTCCGCCGACTCGTCCCGCTGTCGCCGTGCCCCGTTCCCGTACCGAGGAGTGCCCCATGTCCCGTCGCAGCCGTGTGCTGTCCGTATCCCTGAGCACCTCGCTGGCCCTGGCCCTGCTGAGTGCCTGCTCCACGCAGGGAGGTGACGACCGCGGGCCGGACACGCGGCAGCCCGGTGTGGCGACCGGCACCGTCATCGGCGGCACACCGGAGCGGGGCGGCACCCTGACCGTGCTGTCCAACCAGGACTTCGCCCATCTGGACCCGGCCCGCAACTGGGTCATGCCGACCATGGACTTCGGCACCCGGCTGATCTACCGCACCCTCACGACCTTCCGGGCCGCGCCGGGGAAGCGGGGCAGCGAGGTCGTCCCCGACCTGGCGACCGACCTCGGCAGATCCTCCGACGGCGGCCGCACCTGGACCTTCACCCTGAAGTCCGGCCTCGTCTACGAGGACGGCACCCCGATCCGCGCCCGCGACATCAAGTACAACGTCGAGCGCTCCTTCGCCCCGGACCTCGCCGGCGGCCCCGACTACGCCCAGCGCTATCTGGCCGGCACCGAGGGATACGCCGGCCCGCTGGACGGCGAGCACCTCGACTCGATCCGCACCCCCGACGACCGGACCATCGTCTTCTCGCTGCGCAGGCCCGTCGCCGAGTTCTCCTCCACGGTCACGCTGCCCACCTTCTCTCCCGTGCCCGAGTCCCGGGAGAAGGGCGTCCAGTACGACCTGCGGCCCTTCTCCTCGGGGCCGTACCGCATCGAGAGCTACGCCCGGGGCAAGAAGCTGGTGCTCGGCCGCAATCCCCACTGGGACGCGGCGACCGACCCGGTGCGCAAGGCGTACCCCGACCGGATCGTGGTGGTCCAGGGCCTCAAGGGCGGGCAGATAGACGACCGGATCATCGAGAGCGCGGGCGCCGACGCCTCCGCGGTCGAATGGTCCGACCTGCAACCCTCCAGCGTCGCCAAGGTCCTGCCGAAGCCCGGGATCCGGCAGCGGCTCTCCGCCGAGCGCACCGGCTGCACCGACATGCTCGCGCTGAACACCTCCCGGGCGCCGTTCGACGACCCGAAGCTCCGTCGGGCGATGCAGTACGCCGTCGACAAGCAGGCCCAGGTCACCGCCAACGGCGGGCCGGCCCTCAACGACATCGCCACCGCCTATCTGCCGCCGTCCCTCACCGGCGGCCGCGCCGCCGACCCGGTCCACACCGGGCCGGCCACCGGGGACGTGAAGAAGGCCGAGAAGCTCCTCGCCGAGGCGGGCAAGGGCGGCGGGTTCGACACGACGATCACCGTGTCCACCGGCGACAAGACCCGCGCCGAAGCACTCCAGCAGAGCCTGGCCCGGGTCGGCATACGGCTGCGCATCGAGACCGTCGACCCCTCCGTCTACTACGACACCATCGGCGACACCGCGAACGCCCCCGACATGGCCATCAGCGGCTGGTGCCCCGACTACCCGTCCGCCGCCACCTTCCTGCCGTTCGTCTTCGACGGCCGCACCATCAAGGCCAAGGGCAACCAGGGCAACGTCTCCCAGTTCCGCGACAAGGCCGTGGAGCGGCGCATGGACGAGATCGCCGCGATGCCCGACGCGACCGCCGCCGCGAAGGCGTGGAACGCGCTCGACCGGGAGATCCAGGCCAAGTCCCCGGCCGTCCCCCTGCTCTGGGAGCGCAAGCCGCTGCTCGTAGGCGACAACATCGCCGGAGCCTTCGGACACCCCTCCTGGACCGGCCAGTTCGACTTCGCGGTGATCGGCCTGAAGGACCCCTCCCGGAGCCAGGGCTGAAAGGGCGGGGACGCGTTCCCATGAGCATCGCCAACGCCCCGGCCACCGGACCGGGCGACGCCCCCGCCGCCGACGGGCCCGGCACCCCGGTCCTGCCCGACGCCCCCTGGCGGACCACCTGGCGCCGCCTGTGGAGCGACCGGGGCAGCCGGACCGCCCTGATCGCCGCCGCCCTGCTGATCCTGATCGCCCTCACCGCGCCCCTGCTCAGCCGGCTGGGCGGCTGGTCGCCCACCGCCTTCGACGCCGGCGCCATCGACCCCTACCTCGGCGGTCTGCCCCACGGCGCCCTCGGCGGCATCAGCGCCGAACACTGGCTCGGCGTCGAACCGGTCACCGGCCGCGACCTGTTCGCCCGCGTCGTCCACGGCGCCCAGGTCTCCCTGCTCATCGCCTTCGCCGCCACCGCGATCGTGGTCGTCACCGGCACCGCCGCGGGCATCGCCGCCGGCTACTTCGGGGGCCGCGTCGACACCGTACTGAGCAGGCTGATGGACCTCACCATGTCCTTCCCCTCGCTCATCTTCATGATCGCGATGATGTCGGTGGCCCAGGACGTCAACCGGGTCGTGCTGATGACCGTCGTCATCGGCGTCTTCGGCTGGCCCGGCATCGCCCGCGTCGTGCGCGCCGAGGCCCTCTCCCTGCGCCACCGCGAATTCGTCGAGGCCGCCCGCGCCTGCGGCAGCGGACCCTGGCGGATCCTCACCCGCCAGGTGCTGCCCAACATCTCCGGGCCCGTCATCGCGTACACCACACTGCTGATCCCCGGAATGATCAGCACCGAGGCCGCGCTCAGCTTCCTCGGGGTGGGCGTGCGCCCGCCCACCCCCTCCTGGGGCCAGATGATCGCCGAGGCCGTCGCCTACTACGAGACGGACCCCATGTACTTCATCGTCCCCAGCGTCTTCCTCTTCGTCGCCGTCCTCGCCTTCACGGTCCTCGGCGATGCCCTGCGCGACATCCTCGACCCCCAGGGAGGCCGGCCGTGATCGCCTACCTGATCCGCAGGTGTCTCGGCGTGGCGGGCGTCCTCCTCGCCATCTGCGCCGTCACCTTCACCATCTTCTACCTGCTGCCCGCCGACCCCGCCGCGGCGGCCTGCGGCAAGACGTGCAGCCCCGAACGGCTCGCGGAGGTACGCCACTTCATGGGGCTCGACCAGCCCGTGTGGCGCCAGTTCGGCGACTACCTCGTCGGCATCTTCGCGGGCCGTGAGCTGGGCAGCGGCCCCCATGCGATCCAGTGCGGCTTCCCCTGCCTCGGCTACTCCTACGAGAACGCCCTGCCGGTGTGGGACCTGCTGATGGACCGGCTGCCCGTCTCCGTGTCGCTGGCCTTCGGCGCCGCCTGCCTGTGGCTGGTGCTCGGACTGGGCGCCGGAGTGACCGCGGCCCTGCGCAAGGGCGGACTCCTCGACCGCACCCTGATGGTCGGCGCGGTCGCCACCGCCTCGCTGCCCGTCTACTTCACCGCGGTGATGCTCCTGTACGGCCTGGTCCGGCTGACCGGACTGCTGCCCTACCCCGCCTACGTCGCGCTCACCGACGACCCGTTCGCCTGGGCGGCCAACCTGCTCCTGCCCTGGGTCGCACTCGCTCTGCTCTACGCCGCCATGTACGCACGCCAGAGCCGGAGTTCGATGATCGAGACGATGGAGCAGCCCTACATCCGGACCGCCCGCGCCAAGGGCCTGCCCGCCCGGACCGTCGTGGTCAAGCACGGACTGCGCTCCGCGATGACGCCCGTGCTCACGCTCTTCGGCATGGACCTCGGCGCCCTGCTGGCCGGAGCGGTCATCACCGAGTCCATCTTCGGCATCCCCGGAGTCGGACGGCTTTTCTACGACGCCCTGCAACGCTCCGACCAGCCCGTCGTGCTCGGTGTCACGCTGCTCGCGGCCTTCTTCATCGTGGCGGCCAACGTCGTCATCGACCTGCTGTACGCCGTCGTCGACCCGAGGGTGAGGAGCTGACCGTGGAGCCCACCACCGAACCGGATCAGCTTCTCGAACCGGACCAGCCCCTGCTGCGCGTCCACGATCTGCGGGTCGCCTTCGACACCCCGGCCGGAGCCGTCCAGGCCGTCGACGGGGTCTCCTTCACCGTGGCGGCCGGCCGCACCCTGGGCCTGGTCGGCGAGTCCGGCTCCGGCAAGTCGGTCACCTCCCTCGCCGTGATGGGCCTGCACCGCCGGGCCCGGGTGAGCGGATCGATCACCCTCGCCGGAGAGGAGCTCCTCGGCCTGACCGACCGCCGGTTCGGCCGGCTGCGCGGACGCCGGATGGCGATGGTCTTCCAGGACCCGCTGTCCGCGCTCCACCCCGCGTACACCGTCGGCGAACAGATCGCGGAGGCCCACCGCCACCACTTCGGCAGCGCCCGACGCGTCGCCCGCAGAAGGGCGGTGGACATGCTCGGCGAGGTCGGCATCCCCGAACCGGCCCGCCGGGCGGGGGAGTTCCCGCACCAGTTCTCCGGCGGCATGCGCCAGCGCGCCATGATCGCCATGGCCCTGTCCTGCGAACCCGAACTGCTCGTCGCCGACGAACCGACCACCGCGCTCGACGTCACCGTCCAGGCGCAGATCCTCGAACTGATCGCCCGCCTCCAGCAGGAACGCGGACTGGGCGTCCTGATGATCACGCACGACCTGGGCGTGGTGGCGCGCGTCGCCCACGAGGTGCTCGTCATGTACGGCGGACGCGGTGCCGAACAGGCCCCGGTGGACGCGCTGTTCAGCAGTCCCGCGCATCCCTACACCCGCGGCCTCCTGGACTCGCTGCCCCGTCTGGACGACCCCGACGACGCACCGCTGCGCGCCATCCCAGGCTCCCCGCCGTCACCGGCCGAGCCGCGAACCGGCTGCCCCTTCGCACCGCGCTGCCCCCGCGCGGCCGCCGCCACCGCCCCGGAGCGGGCCCGCTGCGCCGGGGAGAGCCCCCGCCCCCGGGACGTACCCGGCGAGGGGCGGCTCGTCGCCTGCCACCTTCCCCTGCCGGCCGCCCCGGCCGTCCCGCACCCCGGTCCGCCGGGCATGGCTCCCGTACCGGCCGAGGAGGCCCGATGAGACCCCCGTACTCCAACACCTCGGAAATGCCCCCTCGTTCGGCCGGAGACGGCGGTGCGGCGCCCCTGCTGTCCGTACGCGGTCTGGTGAAGACCTTCCCCGGCCGCCGCGTCCTGGGCCGCGCCGCCGCGCCCGTCCGCGCGGTGGACGGTGTCGATCTGGAGCTCGCCGCGGGGGAGACCCTCGGCCTGGTCGGGGAGTCGGGCTGCGGCAAGTCCACGACGGGCCGGATGCTGGTCCGGCTGCTCGAACCCACGGCGGGTACCGTCGAGTTCGAGGGCCGCGACATCACCCATCTGTCCCCGCGCGAACTACGGCCCACCCGGCGACACCTCCAGATCATCTTCCAGGATCCCCACGCCTCCCTGAACCCGCGGCAGACCGTCGCCCGGATCATCGCCGAACCCCTGCTGGTGCAGGGGGCCACCGCCCGGGCCGCCCGGGACCGGGTGGCCGAACTGCTCGACCTGGTGGGCCTGGGGGCGGAGCACCTGGACCGGCACCCGTACCAGTTCTCCGGCGGGCAGGCCCAGCGGATCGGCATCGCCCGCGCCCTGGCGACCGGCCCGCGCCTGATCGTCGCCGACGAGCCGGTCTCCGCCCTCGACGTGTCCGTACAGGCCCAGGTCGTCAATCTGATGGACCGTCTGGGGGCAGAGCTGGGGCTGTCGTTCCTCTTCATCGCCCACGACCTGTCCGTCGTGAAGCGGGTGTGCGACCGGGTGGCGGTGATGTACCTGGGGCGCATCGTCGAGATCGGCGACAAGCGCGAGCTGTACGACAGCCCCGCGCACCCCTACACCCGGGCGCTGCTCTCCGCGGTCCCGCTGCCCGACCCGGCGGCCGAGCGCCGCCGCGAGCGGATCCTCCTCCTCGGCGACCCGCCGAGCCCCGCCGCGCCGCCCAGCGGCTGCGGCTTCCACCCGCGCTGCCCCAAGGCGCAGGCGGTCTGCCGCACCGAGCGGCCGCTGCTCCGGGTCGTGGGCTCGGGAGCGCGCACGGCCGCCTGCCATTTCCCCGAGACGGACTGACCGTTTCCCCGAATCAGACGGAAAGGACCGTGGATTTCCGGCACGGGTCTTCCTTGTGATGTGTGACCTGTGCCATTGTACATAGCACAGGGCGTGGACATGCCAAGTCGGCATCGATCCCGTTCAGTCCGGCCGACAGCACGGCATGACGACATCCCCGAGCCGCGCCCTGTCCATCCCATCGGTCACGCAATCCCGCGTGACCCGATCCCTCATGGGAGGAAAACCAACGTGAGAACCACACTCGTCCGCCGAGGTGTGGGTGCCGTTCTGCCCCTGGCTCTGGCCGGGGCGATGGGCGTCGCGCTGCTCGCGCAGCCGGCCCAGGCGCAGCCGAACTCCCCTTCGGCCGCCACGGCATCGAACGCGTCGCAACCGTCCCGCCCCGCCGGTACGGCCGACCCCGCGCCGCAGGCGCAGCAGTCCCCCGCGACGGACACCGGCCACCGGACCGAGGACCGGCGACCGGCGTCCCAACTCCCCCCGCTGAGCGCCGACAAGTCCCCCCTCAGGGAGGCGTACGACGACCACGACGCCCCGAAGAAGCAGGGCCTCGCCAAGAAGCCCTCGGCGAAGGCGGCCGCCGCGTGCGACCCGGCCGACTTCACCGGCCGCACCGGGGCCGAACTGGTGCGGCAGATAAAGGCGTCCACGACCGACTGCGTCAACACGCTGTTCAGCCTGACCGGAAGCAACGCCCAACTGGCCTTCCGTGAGGCCCAGATGGTCACCGTGGCCTACGCGCTGCGCGACAACGCCGCCTACTACCCGGGCGACGGGAGCACCGGCACCCCGCAGCTCGTGCTCTACCTCCGCGCCGGGTACTACGTGCAGTGGTACAACCCGGATGTCGTCGGACCGTACGGCAGCGCCCTGCGGACCGCCATCCGCTCGGGCCTCGACAGCTTCTTCGCGAGCCCCCGGTCGCGTGACGTCACCGACGAGAACGGCGAGACGCTGTCCGAGGCGGTCATCCTGATCGACAGCGCCCAGGAGAACGCCCGCTATCTCGCCGTCGTCAAGCGGATGCTGGCGGACTACGACTCCTCCTGGAACGACTTCTCGCGGATGCTCGCCGCGGTCAACAGCGTGTACACGGTGACCTTCCGGGGCCACCAGGTGCCGGAGTTCGTCAGCGCCGTCGAGGCGGACCCGAGCGTCATCGACTCCCTGCACCGCTTCGCCGCCGACCACCTCTCCCTCCTCGGCGGCGACCACGCGTACCTCGCCTCCAACGCCGGGCGGGAGCTGGGCCGTTTCCTCCAGTACCCGAGCCTGCGGGGCAAGGCCCGGCCCCTGGCCACCGACCTGCTCGGCCGGAGCTCCATCACCGGCCCCACCGCCGCGCTCTGGGTGGGCATAGCGGAGATGGCCGACTACTACGACAAGGCGAACTGCTCCGCGTACGGCGTCTGCGACCTTCAGGAACGCCTCAAGCGGGAGGTCCTGCCGGTCCGCCACACGTGCAGCCCCGGCATCCGCATCCTCGCCCAGCAGATGACCTCCGCCGAACTGAGCGCGTCCTGCACCAGCCTCATCGAGCAGGACGCCTACTTCCACCGGATCGCCAAGGACGACGGCCCGGTCGCCGACGACCACAACACCAGCATCGAGGTGATCGCCTACGACTCCAGCGCCGACTACCAGACGTACGCCGGCGCGATGTACGGGATCGACACCAACAACGGCGGCATGTACCTGGAGGGCGACCCCTCCGTCGTGGGCAACCAGCCCCGCTTCATCGCCTACGAGGCGGAGTGGCTGAGGCCGGACTTCCACATCTGGAACCTCAACCACGAGTACACGCACTACCTCGACGGCCGCTTCACCATGTACGGCGACTTCACCGAGAACATGAGCACCCCCACCGTCTGGTGGGTGGAGGGCTTCGCGGAGTACATCTCCTACCACTACCGGGGCGAGCCCTACACCGCGGCGATGACCGAGGCCGGCAAGGGCACCTACGCCCTGAGCACGCTGTTCGACACCGACTACAGCCACGACACCACGCGTGTGTACCGCTGGGGCTACCTCGCCGTGCGGTACATGCTGGAGCAGCACCCCGCCGACATGGACACGGTGCTCGGCCACTACCGCACCGGACAGTGGGCCGCCGCCCGGACCCACCTCACCAGCACCATCGGCACCCGGTACGACAGCGACTTCCGGACCTGGCTGGCGGGGTGCGCGGCCGGTGACTGCGGCGACGGCTCCACCAGCCCCGTCTCCGAGTGCACCGACCCCGACCCCCGCGTCCTCGGTGAGAACTGCCGTCGCGGCAATCTCTCCGCCACCACCGGCAACTACGCCTACCACTACCTGTACATACCGGCCGGCACCAAGCAGCTGAAGATCACCGTCAGCGGCGGCACCGGCGATGCCGACCTCTACTACAGCGGCACCGGCTGGGCCACCACCGGATCCCACACCAGCCGCGACACCGGCCCCGGCAACTCCCACACCCTGACCGTCACCAACCCGCCCGCGGGCGCCAACTACATCAGCCTGCACGCGGCGAGCACCTTCGGCGGAGCCACCGTCACGACCGCCTACTGATCCGCCTCCGCACCCTCCGGCCGGGGCCGGGCGCCACCAGCGCCCGGCCCCGTTGCCAGAGCCTGTCCGTCAGGCCCGTTGTCAGTGCCTCCCCCTACAGTCGAAGACATCGCTCGGGGAACGCACCGGGGGCTCGGGGAACACCGGAGAAGGAGCACAGCCATGTCCGCCAACAGGATCCAGCACAAGGTGAATCACGTCGCTCTGGTCGTGGACGCCTCCGGTTCGATGTACCAGCACCAGGGTCAGCTGATCCGCGTCGTCGACGAGTTCGTGGCCGGGCTGAAGGCCGAGTCGGACAGCCTCGGCCACGAGACCCGGATCAGCCTCTACTCCTTCGACCACCGGGTGGAGAACCTGGTCTGGGACATGGATGTGAAGCACCTCCCGTCCATGCGCGGGCTGTACAAGGTCAACAACGGCGCCACGGCGCTGATCGAGGCCTCGCTGAAGTCCCTGGACGACCTCGGCCACATCTGGGAGGAGTACGGCGAGCACAGCTTCCTCCAGATCGTCGTGACGGACGGCGAGGAGAACGCCTCCGGCGGCGACCGGCGGCACGACGGCGACATGACCATCCTCGGCCCCTGGCTCGACCGGATCACCGCGAAGATGAACGGGCTCCCGGGGCACTGGACCTCCGCCATCCTCGTGCCGAACTCCCTGGCCAAGCGCACCGCGCAGAACTACGGCTTCCCGGCGGGCAACATCGCGATCTGGGACGCGGACTCCCAGAAGGGCGTCGAGGACGCGATCGGCACCGTGCGCGCCGCCGCCACCAGCTTCCTGCGCGGCCGCGAACAGGGCGTGCGCGGAACGAAGAACCTGTTCGCCGTTGGACAGGACATATCCGTGGACGACGTGCGGGCCACCCTCGAACCGGTCGCGGCCGACAAGTACCGGCTGCTGAAGGTCGACAAGGAGATGGAGATCCGCGCCTTCGTCGACTCGCACCCGGGCGTCACGTATGAACGCGGCTTCTGCTACTACCAGTTGGGCTCCCGCGTCCAGGTGCAGCCCGACAAGGAGGTCATCGTCGTCGAGAAGGACACCGACCGCGCGTACACGGGCGAGGCGGCGCGCAACCTCCTGTTCGGCGCCGGAGTCCGCGGAACCGTCTCGGTGAAGGCGGGCAACAACCCCAAGCTGGAGGTGTACGTCCAGAGCCGTTCGGTGAACAGGAAGCTCAAGGCCGACACGCGCCTGCTCATCATGCTCTGATCACGCTCTGGCGGGTGCCGAGGTGTCCGTCGCCACCGACACGGCGAGCAGGCCCAACGCCGTGCCCATCAGGTAGCGCTGGACACGGAGCCAGGAGGGGCGTCGCGCGAGGAAGGCGGCGATGGCTCCCGCCGCCAGGACGATGCCCAGATTGACGGTGAGGGCCACCGCGATCTGGACGGAGCCCAGCAGAAAGCCCTGGAGCAGGACGTTTCCCGCCTCCAGACTGATGAACTGCGGGATGAGCGAGAGATACATGATGGCGATCTTCGGGTTGAGCAGATTCGTCATCAGGCCCATCGTGAACAGCTTGCGCGAGGAGTCGTGCGGCAACTCCTCGGGAGCGAAGACGGACACGCCCCCGGGCCTCAGGGCGTTCCAGGCCAGATAGGCCAGGTAGGCGGCGCCGGCCAGCTTCACGGCCACGTACAGCTCGGGCACAGCGAGGAAGACCACCGACAGACCGAGATTCGTGGCCACCAGATAGACCAGGAAGCCGACGGCCACACCGCCCAGGGAGATCACTCCCGCGCGTCGCCCCTGGGTGATGCTCCGGGAGACGAGATAGATCATGTTCGGGCCCGGGGTGAGCACCATGCCCAGGGCGACCATCGCGACCCCCAGCACCCCGCTCGGCTCGACCATGCTCTCCCGCCACTCTGATCATGGGGTGCCGGAAAGGTCCGGCACCCTGTGCACCGGCCCCCCGCAACCGGTGCAATCGGAGTCTAGGTTTGCAGTCCTCCTCGGTTCAATACGTGACATTGCACTCGGTGCAATGTCATGCTTGGATGCCGCTCGCCAGGTAGTCGACGCCGAACGCCCACCGAGGAGGCGAAGCCCGTGAAGGACTTCCGGTCCGTCGCCGACGCGGTGGCGGAGGAGATCGCCGCGGGGCGGCTGAAGGGCGGGGAACGGCTGCCTCCGCAGCGGGAGTTCGCCCGGCGTCACGCGATCGCCAACTCCACCGCCGTCCGCGTCTACCAGGAGCTGGCCCGCCGGGGCCTCACCGTCGGCCAGGTCGGGCGCGGGACGTTCGTCGCGGCCGAGCCCGGTGCTCCGGTGCCGGTCCCCGCCCTCTCCGAGCCCGCCGCCCACCGGGTCGACCTGGAGCTCAACCACCCCGTCGTCCCCGAACAGGCCGGGCTGCTCGCCGCGGGCCTGGAGAAGCTGGTGCGCTCCGACGACCTGGAGTCGGTGCTCCGCCCGGTCGGGCCCGCCGGGACGCCCGCCGCCCGCGAGGCGGCCGCCGATCTCCTCGTACGGGGCGGTGGACGACCCGGTCCGGAACGGGTCCTGTTCACCGGAAACGGCCGGCAGGCCATCTCCGCCGCCGTCGCCGCGCTGACCCGGCCGGGAGCCCGGCTGGGCGTCGAGGAGTTCACCTATCCGGTGCTCAAGTCCATCGCCGCCCGGCTCGGTGTCACGCTCGTACCGCTGGCCATGGACGAGGACGGACTGATACCGGAGGCGGTGGAGGAGGCGCACCGCGCCGAACCGCTGCACGCCGTCTACGTACAGCCGGTCCTCCACAACCCGCTGTCGCTCACCATGCCCGCGCGGCGGCTCGACCACCTGGCCGATGTGCTGCTGACCTCGGGGATCCATGCGATCGAGGACGCCGTCTGGGCCTTCCTCCGGGACGACCTGCCGTCCCTCGCCGCACGGGCCCCCGAGCACACCGTTCTCGTCGACAGCCTCTCCAAACGGCTCTCCCCGGGCCTGTCCCTCGGGTTCGCCGTGGCCCCCGCCCCGCTGGAGGGCCGGGTCACGGCGGCCGTGCGCTCCGGCGGTTGGATGCCCATGCGGTTCCCCCTGGAGGCGATGGTGCGGTGGCAGGAGGACGGGGTCGTCGCCGCTCTCGTACGGGCCAAACAGCGTGAGGCCGGGGCGCGTCAGGAGGTCGCGCGACGCCACCTCGGCGACTTCCGCACCCGCAGCGACCCGTCCTCGTACCACCTCTGGTGGGAGCTGCCCGCCCCCTGGCGCTCCGACACCTTCGTCGCCGCCGCCGCGCGGCACGGCATCGCGGTGACCCCGGCTGCCGCGTTCGCCGCCGGCCGCCCCCGCGGCCCGCAGGCGATCCGCCTCGGCCTGGCGTCCCCCACCAGGGAGGTGCTCTCCCGGACCCTCGCGACCCTCGCCGGTCTCGCCCGGTCAGCCCCGGACGACCTTGCCGAGGACTGAGAGCCCGGGCCCCGGGAGCCGGCGGTGGTCAGGGCGCCCGGTCGCCGCGCTCCGCGATCTCCTCCAGGAGCCCGTCGAGGTCTTTCAGCCGGTCCAGGCCCTTCACCGCCCTGGCCATCCGGTGGTTGGCGCTCAAGGACTCGCGGTGGCGGTGCAGGAAGGCCCAGTAGCCCGCCGTGTACGGGCAGGCGTGCTCGCCGGTGCGCTCGGTGGGGCGGTAGGCGCAGGGCCCGCACAGGTCGCTCATCCTGTTGATGTAGGCCCCGCCGGAGGTGTACGGCTTGGTCGTCATCCGGCCGCCGTCCGCGTACTGCGACATGCCGACGACATTGGGCAGCATCACCCAGTCGTAGCCGTCGACGAAGCACCGGTGGAACCAGTCGGTGACCGCGGCCGGATCCCAGCCGTCCTGGAGGGCCCGGCTGCCCAGCACCATCAGCCGCGGGATGTGGTGCGTCCAGCCGGTGTCACGGACCTGGGCCAGCACGGTGGACAGGCAGTTCGCGGTGACCGCGTCGGCGTCCAGGTCGAGGAACCAGCCGGGCAGCGGTGCGGTGTGACGTAGCGCGTTGCGGTGTCGGTACTCCTCCCCGAAGTGCCAGTACAGCTGCCACACGTACTCCCGCCAGCCCGCGATCTGCCGGACGAACCCCTCGACGCTGTTGAGCGGCGCCTCGCCCGCGCGCCATGCCTCCTCGGCCCGGTCGACGCACTCGGCGGGGTCCAGGAGCCCCAGGTTGAGGGGGACGGACAGCAGGCTGTGGCTCATCACGGGGTCGGCCGCGAGCATCGCGTCCTCGTACCGGCCGAAGTCGGCGAGCCGGTGGGCGACGAAGCGCCGGAGCGCGGCCAGCGCCTCCCGCCGGGTGACGGGGAATCGGCGGGGGCCGTCGTGGCCGACGAACGTGACCTCGCCGTCCCGCTCCCAGCGGTCGAGGTCGCGGCGCACCTCGTCGTCGATCTCGTCCTCGTGCGGGCGGTAGGGCGCCGGAACGTCCAGGGCGGGGGAACCCCGGGGCGGCGGCTCGCGATTGTCGTGGTCGAGGTTCCACGTGCCGCCTGCCGGCTCGTCGCCGTCCATGAGCAGATCGTGCTCCCGGCGCACCCACCGGTAGAAGCCCTCCATCCGCAGCCGGTCGCCCCCGTGCTCCTTCGCCCACGCCCCGAACTCCTCCTGTGCCAGCAGGAATCCCCGGGCCGGCAGCACGTCGATCCCGGCTCGGGCGGTCACGAAGTCCAGCGCGGCCCGGGACGTCGGGTGGCAGACCGTCAGACGGCCGGCTTTGCCGCCCCCGCCGCCGAATCCCGCCTCCGCCAGCCCTTCCGCGTAGGTACGGGCCTTGACGTAGCGGACCCGGTCGCCCAGTTCGGCCGCGCGGTGGCGCATCGCGGAGAGGACGAGGTGGGCCTTGGCCCGGTGGAAGCGGCGCCGACGCAGGACGGACCGGGCCTCGATCATCAGGAGCGGGGCGTGGGCGTCCGGGCCGTCGCGGCGCGGGTCCAGGAAGTGGGGGCCGAGCTGGTCCCCGAAGAGCCAGTGGGTGCGTGGTGCCATGGGTGCGTCTGTCCTGTTGTCGGAGGTCCCGCCCCCGCCACGCTAGGGAGGGCGAGGCCGTCTCCGGCGACGCCACGCCGCCGCCACGAACGCACGGTCGCCGGCGGGCCCGGCAACGCCCGCTCAGACCGCCACCGGCGCCGTCATCCGCCGCAGCCCCGTGTACTGGAGCGCGGTGTAGACCGTCACGATCAGCGCGCCGATCAGCAGGAACACCACTCCGGCCCCGTTGAGCGGTACGAAGTCGGCGAAGGCGATCACCACGCACCCGACCGCACACACGGCGTTGACCCCCACGACGGTCCTGGCCAGGGCGGGCGGGATCACCGGATAGCCCGCGATCAGAGCGAGGCAGCCCGCTCCACCGAGCTGGAAGATCCCGAACGCGACGGCGAAGGCCACCGGCATCCCGGTCAGCGAGCCGAGCGGCGCGGCGGCCGCGACGAGCACGAGGCCCATCACGGCGGTACTCACGCTGTCCACGCGCAGCACCAGCCGGAGGAAGCGGGCGGTGTCCTGTGCGGGGGCCGTCGCTGCGGACGTGGCGAGGGCGTACGTCATGGCGGGTCTCCTTCGTGCGGCGGGTCGACGCCACCGTGCCACGCACGGGGTCCGGGACTCCATGACCTCCCAGGTCAAGTACGACCTGGGAGGTCATGGAGTCCCGGGTCAAGAACGACCGCTCCGGTCGAGAACGCCTCGGCGAGTGATCCACGGATACGGTGGATACGGTGAGGTCATGGAGACCCGAGATCCGTCCCGGATAGGCCCGTTGCTCCGCGCGTGGCGCCACCGCCGCAAGCTCAGCCAGCTCGACCTGGCCCTCCGGGCGGACTCCTCGACCCGCCATCTCTCCTGCGTGGAGACGGGCCGCGCCCGGCCTAGCCGCGAGCTGGTGCTCCGGCTCGCCGAGCACCTCGACATCCCGCTGCGGGACCGCAACGGCCTGCTGCTGGCGGCCGGTTACGCCCCCGCCTACCGGGAGTCGCCGCTCGACAGCGACCGGATGGCCATGGTCCGCTCGGCGGTCCGGGCGATGCTGGCCGGACACGAGCCCTACCCGGCCGCCGCGATCGACCGGATCTGGAACATCGTCGACCGCAACGACGCGATGTCCCTGCTCCTCGGCACGGTGCCGTCGCATCTGACGGAGGCGGGCGGCAACGTGATGCGGCTGATCCTGCACCCGGACGGGCTCGCCTCCCAGTGCCTGAACTTCCCTCAGGTCCGCGCCCACGCGCTCGGCCGGCTGCGGCACCAGGTGGACACCACCGGCCATGACGACCTGCGGGAGCTGTACGAGGAGGTCTGCGCCTACCCGGGCCCGGCGGACCTCGACGCCGACCCCGGCCCGGTGGACCCGACCGGCATCGTCGTCCCGTTGCGCATCCGTACGCCGCTCGGCGACATGGCGTTCTTCAGCACCATCGCCACCTTCGGGGCGCCGGCCGACGTGACCCTCTCGGAACTCGCGGTGGAGTCGTTCTTCCCGATGGACGAGCAGACCGACACCCTGCTGCGCACCCTGGCCGCGCTGGGCGGCGGGGGGCGGTAGCCGGCCGAACCGAGGCCGGCCGGGGCGGGCGGGGGTCAGTGGCGGCGCGGCCCCGAGCCCGGCCTCCCGTGCGGGTGGGCCCGGAAGTCCCGGCCCTCGCTCCGCATCTGCTGGGCCCGCAGCCGGCCCGCCTGTTCGACCAGGAGCCCGTCCGCGTTCTCGGTGGCCCCGCGACGGCCGCGCCGGATCAGCACCACCGCGCACCACGCGGACACCCCGCCGATGCCTGCCACCAGTGCGACGAACGCCCCCATGCCCCACCCGCCTCCCCGTGCTGCGCCGGACCAGGGACTCATTCTCCGCGCCACCCCTGTCGCCCGGCAAGATCCTCTGGTTGACTTTATACCCCCGGGGGGTATCTTGGGTGGCGAGTGGTCGCGATTCGGCGGCCTTGGCGAGGGAGCGGACCATGCGAACAGGCCTCAAGATCACGTCCTTCGTCGCGGGGCTCGTGGCGGCCTTCGGGTCGGCGTACGCGGTGGGCGGCGCGCTCGATCCCGTGGCCGTGCCGAAGGAGCCGTCCCATCGGGAGAGCGGGGATGGTCATGGCGAGAAGAGCGCCGGGGGCGTCGCCCCGGGTGCGGACCTCGCCGCCTCCGGTGACGCCCGCCCCGATCCGCTGCCCGAAGCCGCGCGGACGGTGACCGTCGACGGGTACGAGGTCACGCTCGACGGGGCGCTGCGTCCCGGGGCGGGCAGCGAACTGAAGCTGGAGGTCGAGAAGGACGGCAAGCCGGTCACCGACCTCCACCCCCACCTCGGCGCGTACGGTCACCTCGTCGCGCTGCGCACCGGAGACCTGGCGTATCTCCGCGTCCATCCGAACGGTGAACCGGGCGACGGGCGTACGGGGTCCGGTTCTGAGCTCTCCTTCACCACGACGGCCCCGAGCGAGGGGGCCTACCGTCTCTTCCTCGACTTCCGGCACGGGGGGAAGGTCCGTACGGCAGCCTTCGCCGTGTACGCCGGGGGTGCGGCGTCCGAGGAGCACGCGGCCGAGGGCGGGGGGTCCGCCGGTCACTGCCACTGACCTCCGCTCGGCCGGGCGGCCCCGACGCACTCCGCCGAGCGCGGGTGAGTGCGTCCTGCGGCCGCCCGTGACCGGGGGAGGGGGGCGTGTTTGAGCCATCGACCCCCCTGGCTTAGGCTTGCCTAACCTTCATTGCTCGGCCAACCTGAGGACCCTCCATGCTCGGCTTCACCCGCGTGCGCCGCCACACTCTCGCCGCCACGGCCACCACCGTCGCTCTCGCCGTCGCCCTGGTCGGCTGCTCCTCGGACGGCGACGGCGACACGAAGGACGGGGCGAAGGACTCGGCCAAGAGCGGCGGCGCCTTCCCGGTCTCGATCAAGAGCTCGCTCGGCACCGCGAAGATCGAGGAGAAGCCCGAGCGCATCGTCACCCTCGGCCAGGGCTCCGCCGAGACCGCGATAGCCCTCGGCCAGACGCCGGTCGGCATCGAGAGCTACCCGTGGGGCAGCGACAAGTCCGGCTACCTGCCGTGGATCAACGAAGCGGTCAAGAAGTCCGGCGACGAGCTCCCGAAGCAGTTCACCGGCGGCGAGGAGATCGACTTCGAGGCGATCACCGAGCTGGAGCCGGACGTCATCCTCGCCCCCTGGTCGGGCATCACGCAGAAGCAGTACGACGTCCTCAAGGACATCGCCCCCACGGTCGCCTACCCCGACCAGGCGTGGAGCACCGACTGGGACCAGCAGATCGACATCATCGGCAAGGCGCTCGGCCGCACCGAGGACACGAACGGTCTCAAGACGAAGATCGAGAAGCAGCTCGCCGACGCCGCGGCCACCCGGCCGAACTACAAGGACGTCACCTTCTCGTACATCTACAACTCCGGCCCCGGCACCCTCGGCGTCTTCAAGCCCGAGGAGCAGCGCGTCAAGATGGTCTCCTCGCTCGGCCTGAAGGTCGACCCGGTGGTCAACGGCTTCAAGGAGACCCCCGGCACCGACTCGGCCCTCATCGGCCTGGAGAACGCCGAGAAGCTCAAGGACAGCGACGTGGTCTTCACGTTCTACACGGACGCGAAGAACCGCAAGGAGATCGAGGGCCAGAAGCTGTACGGCGAGATCCCCGCCATCAAGAAGGGCGCCGTCGTCGCGAGCAACGACAACTCCTTCGTCACCGCCTCCTCGATCATCAACCCGCTGACCGTGCCGTGGACGATCGAGCGCTACCTGCCGCTCATCGACAAGGCCGTCAAGACCGCCGGCAAGTAACCCCGGCCGGGTATCCGGACCGCCGAGCCCACAAGGCACACTCCACTCCCATGGCAACCACCACGGTCGCACCCCCGAGCGGCGCCGGTACCTCGCGTACCGGCGCCGCTCGGTCGGCGTTCCTCCTGCTCCTCGGCCTGGCCGCGCTGGCACTCGCGCTCTGCGCCAGCGTCATGTTCGGCAGCCGCTCCACGTCGTTCGGCGATGTCCTCGACGTCCTGCGCGGCACCGCCGAACCCAACATCACCACCATCATCGAGAGCCGCTACCCCCGCACCGTCCTCGGCGTCCTCGCCGGGGTCTGCCTCGCGGTCGCGGGCACCCTCATGCAGGGCGTCTCGCGCAACCCGCTGGCCGAACCGGGCCTCCTCGGCATCAACGCCGGCGCCTCCGCGAGCATTGTCGCCGCGACCGCCTGGCTCGGGGCCTCCGGGGCCACCGACACCATGTGGTGGGCGCTGCCCGGAGCGTTGATCGCGGGCGTCCTGGTCCATGTCATCGGCTCCGCCGGTACGGGAACGAGCGTGGTGCGCCTGGTGCTCGCCGGAGCGGTGCTCACCGCCGTCCTCATGGCGTTCATCCAGGCGGTGACCCTCAGCAAACCGCAGGTCTTCGACAGCTACCGCTACTGGGTCGTCGGAGCGCTCGGCGGACGGGACTTCGAGGTCTTCTGGTCCGTCCTGCCGTTCGCCGCCGCCGGCTTCCTGATCGCCCTCGCCCTCGGCCCCGGCCTCAACGCCCTGGCCCTCGGCGACGCGACCGCCGTCGCCCTCGGCTCGCACCCCGGGCGCACGCGGGCCGGCGGGCTGATCGCCGCGACCCTGCTCAGCGCCGCCGCGACCGCCGCCGTCGGCCCGATCGCCTTCGTCGGCCTCGCCGTCCCGCACGTCGTACGGGCCCTGGTCGGCGTCGACTTCCGCGCCCAGATCCTCTTCTCCGCCCTGATGGGCCCCACCCTCCTGCTCCTCGCGGACGTGGTGGGCCGGGTCGTCATGCGGCCCACCGAACTCATGGTCGGCGTCGTCACCGCCTTCATCGGCGCACCCGCGCTGCTCATCGCCGTACGCAGGATGCGGGGCACCTCATGACCGTCACCGACCGCACCGTCCCCGTCCGCAAGGCGCCCCGGGGCTATCTGACCGTCGGCAGCAACGTGGCGATACCCGTACGGCGGGCCTCGGTGTTCGCGGCCGCCGGGCTCTTCGTCCTCCTCCTCGCGGCCGCCGTCGCGACCCTGGCCTGGGGGCGCCTCGGCATCGACCTCGCCGACCTGCCTGCCGCCCTCGTCGGGGACGCCGAGGGCAAGGACCGGTTCGTCTTCAACAGGCTGCGCGGCCCCCGTCTCACCGTCGCCATCGGCGTCGGCGCGGCGCTCGGCCTGTCCGGCGCGCTGTTCCAGTCCGTCACCCGCAACCCGCTCGGCAGCCCGGACGTCATCGGGCTCTCCGCCGGAGCCGGCGCGGGTGCCGCGTTCTGCGCGCTGATGTTCCCCGACACGGTCCCGGTCCCCGTCGGCGCGCTCATCGGCGCCCTTGCCGCCATGGCCCTCGTGTACGTCTCCACCGGCACCGGCTTCCGCAACCCGGCCCGGCTCGTCATCGCGGGCATCGGGGTCGCCGCGATGGGCGCGGCCCTCACCCAGTACGTCGTCTACGCCCTGGAACGCGACAAGGCCTCCGTCCTCACCGCGTACGTCAACGGCAGCCTGACCGCCCGTTCCTGGACCGACGCCACGACCGTCTGGCTCGTCCTGGCCGCCGCCGCCCCGCTGGCCGCTCTCGTCTCCCGACGGCTCGACATCGGCGAGATGGGCGACGACATCGCCGAGGGGCTCGGCGCCGAGCCGAAGAAGGCCAAGACCCTCGCCGTTCTCCTGGCCATCGCCCTCTCGGCCGCCGCGGTCAGCGTCTCGGGCCCCATCGCCTTCATCGCCCTGACCGCCCCCCAGATCGCCCGGCGCCTCACCCGCGGCTCCGGCCCCCACCTGCTGCTCTCCGCCCTCACCGGCGGTCTGCTGCTGGTCCTCGCGGACCTCTGCTCCCAGCAGCTGGCCCTCTTCGACGACCTGCCGGTCGGGATCTACACCATGGCGATCGGCGGAGCGTATCTCGGCTATCTGCTGGTACGGGAGTGGCGCAAGGGCGTGCTCTGAGCACCGGGCGGCCCGGGGCCGGGCGATCCTCCGGGGGGCTGCCCCTGCGGCCCCGCGGCCCCGGCCGCCCCTCTGTCGTCAGATGTCCAGCGCCGTGCCGTACAGCCGGTCCGCCTTGAGCCGGATGACCATCCGGCGCTCGGCCACCAACTCCTCGAAGAACGCGGTCTCGTCCTCGGGCCTCTCGGCTTCCGGGATCATCCCGAGCAACTCCCGCCCGACCGCGTCCCCCGGCTCCGTCGTGGTCCCGGAGACCTCGGCCTCGCCCTCGGCGACGGCGAACGACCACACGTCGCCGCCCGGCACATGCAGCGCCGCACGGGGGTCGCGCCGCAGATGCTTGACCTTGACCCGGTCGGCCGTGGTGGAGAACCGCGCGATGCGGGCCCCGGGGTCCCAGCTGTACACCATGGTCGTCAGGTGGGGATGGCCGCTGCGCTTGTTCGTGGCGAGTGTGCCGAACCGCTGTCGGCCGAGGAGGTCGGAGAGGGCTTCGTCGGACAGGGCGCGAGGTCCTGGGCGTTGTGTCATGAAGGGGTCAACCTCCAAGGCCCTCCAGGAATTTCACCCGGGCCTCCAGGAGCTTCACCCTTTCCTTTGACCGGCGGATCCGGGAGCGATCCTGGTGGCGAGGCCGTCCAGGAAGATGGCGAGCTTGTCGTCGAACCAGCCGCGCCCGTGCCAGGTCTCCTCGGCGGTGAACTCCGCCTCGAAGGGGTGCCGGCCCGCCGACTCCCGCGCCCAGGCCCGCCGGTGGCTCTCCCGGGCGGTGAGGGAGCCGCCCGCGGCGTCCGGCACCGTCCGGTCCAGGCCCCGCATCGCGGCGGAGGACGAGAACACCAGGTCGGCCACGAAGTCCACGGCGACCGCCGCGTCCCGGGGGCCGAGCCCCGCGCGCACGAGCGACCCGCCGTACCCGGCCAGCCGGTCCACCATCGCGCGGGGTGTCACCGGGGTCGTCAGGATCGCCTCGTCCAGCCCCGGGAACGCCTCGCAGGCACCCCACAGCGCATCCGCGAACCCGGTCAGCAGATCGCGCCAGGGCAGATCCGCCGACGGCCAGGCGGTGCGCTCCGCGACCAGTTCGATCGCGGAGCGCACCAACGCGTCCCGGTTGTCGACATAGCGATAGAGCGTGGAGTGCCCGACCCCCAGCCGGGCCGCCACACCCGGCATGCTGAACCCGGCGACCCCCTCGGCCAGCGCCGCCTCCGCGATGGCCGACCGGGTCAGCGACGGGGGGCGGCCCGGGCGTCTGCCGGGCCCGGCGGCTGCCCGTTTCACGAGGTGTCCACCGCGATCCGCCAGCCCAGCGCCCGGTGGCGCTCGTTCCAGAAGCGGGCGTACCGGCCGTCGAGGACCATCAGTTCCTGATGGGTCCCGACCTCCGTGACCCGCCCCTCGTCCAGGACCACGATCTGGTCCGCGGCCGTGACGGTGGACAGCCGGTGGGCGATCACCAGCAGGGTGCTCCGCTCCCGCAACGCCTCCATCGACCGCTGGACGTACGCCTCGTTCTCCGGATCCAGCGCGGCGGTCGCCTCGTCGAGCAGCACGATCGGGGCGTCCTTCAGCAACGCCCGCGCGATCGACACCCGCTGCCGCTCCCCGCCGGAGAGCGAGGTACCGGCCTCCCCGACCCGGGTCTCCCAGCCGTCGCGCAGCCGCTCGACGATCTCGTCGACCCCGGCGAGCCGGGCCGCCTCCAGCACGTCCGCCTCCGAGGCGTCCGGACGGCCCACCCGGATGTTGCCGACGAGGGTGTCGTCGAAGAGGTACACGTCCTGGAAGACCAGCGAGAGCTGCTCCATCAGCCCGGCCGTCGTCTGGTCGCGCACGTCCACCCCGCCGACCCGCACCGTGCCCGCATCCACGTCGAAGAACCGCGCGATCAGCCGCGTCAGCGTCGTCTTCCCGGACCCCGACGCCCCCACCAGCGCGGTCACCGTACGCGGCGCGACCGTGAACGAGACGTCGTCCAGCACCACGTCCCCGGGGCCCTCGCCGCGCCTGCCCGGATAGCCGAAGCGGACCCGGTCCACCTCCACCGCGCCCGGCTCCGTCACCGGCGTCGAACGCTCCGGCTCCGGCAGCGGCGGCTCGTCCAGCACGGCCCGCACCCGCCCCATGTCATTGCGCGCCATCCGCACCACCGCGGCGAACTCCCCCACCTCCGCCAGCGGACCCGCGAAGCGGGCCACCAGCGCCAGCAGCGCCACGAGTTCGACCGGATCCACCGCCCCGTCCAGCGCCAGCGACGCACCCACCCCGATCAGCGCGGAGAAGCACATCTGCACCGCGAAGCCGCCCAGCAGCATCCCCGGCACCGCCATCCACACCTGCTTGCGGGCGGCGGCCCGCTGCTCCTTCAACGCCGCCTCCAGGGGCGGGTATCCGTCCGTCGTCCGGCCGAAGGCCCGCAGCACGGGCTGGTTCCGGGCGAACTCCAGCACCCGGCCGGAGGCCTCGACCCCGGCCGCGTCGTCGATCTCGTCCATCCGGTTCAGCAGCCGTACGGAGACCCGGGCGGCCAGCAGGATCAGCGGCGAGCAGACCACAGCGGCGAGCCCGAGCCGCCAGTCCAGGAAGACCATCACGACCACGACCGTCGCCGGGGTCAGCACTCCGGTCACCAGCGGCTGCAGCAGATGCGCACAGCTCCCCGCGATCGACAGCACCGACTTCGTGCCCATCCGGGTGAGCCGGCCCACCGTCGTCCCGTCGAACCACCCCAGCGGCAGCGCCGCCACATGGTCGCCCAGCCGGTGGTGCAGCGTGGTCAGGATGACCAGCGCCACCCGGAACCCGAGCATGGCCTGCACATAGTGCGCCCCGAGCGTGATCAGCACCGCCACGGCCAGCCACCCGGTCCAGCGGGCCGCGCCACCGGTGTCGCCGCCCAGCAGATCGCCGAGCACGGGCACCAGGAGGGAGACGGCGAGACCCTGGGCGACCGCGTAGCCGCACAGGGCGGCGAGATAGCGGAAGAGGACCGCGCGGTGGGCGCTGCCCAGAACGGCGGAGAGGTCGCGGATCATACGACTGCCCTTTCGTGTGTGGCCCACATCCGGGCGTAGAGGCCGTCCGCCGCGAGGAGTTCGGGGTGCCGGCCGCGCTCGACGATCCGCCCTTCGCGCAGGACGGCGATCTGGTCGGCCTCGACGATCGTCGGGAGCCGGTGTGCGATGACCAGGACCGTACGGCCCCGCACCAGCCGGGCGATGGCGTCCTGGATGGCCGCCTCCGACTCGGGGTCGGTGAACGCCGTCGCCTCGTCCAGCACGAGGACCGGGGCGTCGGCCAGCAGGGCCCGTGCGATCGAGACCCGTTGCGCCTCGCCGCCGGACAGGACGGCCTCCTCGCCGACGACGGAGTCGTAACCGCGCGGCAGCGCCTCGATCCGCCGGTCGATCTGCGCGGCGCGGGCGGCCTCGCGCACCTCCTCCTCGCTCGCACCGGGCCGGGCGAGACGGATGTTGTCGCGGACGCTGGTCCGCAGCAACTGCACGTCCTGGAGGACGAAACCGATGTGCCGGTAGAGCTGCTCGGTCGCGATCTCCCGCACATCGACGCCGCCGATGGTGATCCGGCCCCCGGTGACGTCGTGGAAACGGGTGACCAGCGAGGCCAGCGTCGACTTGCCGGAACCCGAGGGCCCGACCAGTGCGGTGACCGTCCCGGGCACGAGGCGCAGGCTGACGCCGTCCAGGACGTCGACGGTCCCGTCGTAGCTGAACGAGACATCGTGCAGCTCGACTTCATGGCTGTCCGGCACCTTCGGCCGACAGGATTCCGGCAGCACCGGCGTCTCCAGGACGGCGGCGATGCGCTCGGCCGCGGCGGAGGCCTCGCGCCGGGCCTGGGGACCGAAACCGAGGGTGACGAGCACGCTCGGGATGACCATGGCCACCATGGACGCGGTGAGTACGTCGACGGGGGAGACCCAGCCCGCGCGCACGAACCAGATGCCGCCCGCCAGATTCACCAGCAGCACCACGGGCGCCGACACGGTCATCGACGCGAACGCCTCCAGTTTCAGCATCGGGCGCACCCAGCACCTGTAGTGGTCGCCGAACCGCGTCGCGGCCTCCCGGTACCCCGCGTGCGCCCGGCCCGCCCGGCCGAAGGTCTTCACCACGCCGATGCCCGTGACGAACTCGACGATGGCCTTGTTGATCGCGGCGATCCCGGCGTTGAGCCGGCCCATCTGCGGACCGAAGTCCTTCATCATGTACGCGTACGCACCGGCGTACAGCGGCAGTGTGGCCGGCGCCAGCAGGGCGAGCCGCCAGTCCAGCCAGAACAGATAGCCGAGCCCGGCCACGGGCACGGTCACCGCGGCGGTGGTCTCCACCGCGCTGTGGGCGACCAGGTAGTGCAGATCGTGGACGTCGTTCTGGGCGGCCTTGCGCACGGTCGCCGAGGAGTTGGCCGTGAACCAGCCGAGCGGGGCGCGCCCCAGCCGGGCCACGATACGGCGGCGCAGCGAGGCCTGGAGCGCGACGTCCGCGAAGTGGGTGACCGCGAGCGCCACCCCGCCGAACAGCGCCCGCACGGAGAGCCCCAGCACCGCGATCAGCACGGCCCCGCGCACCTCGCCCGGGTCGGCGGGACCCGGAGCGAGGAGGACTTTCGCCAGCTCGGCGATGGCTACGTACGGGACGATCGTGGCGGCCGCGCCGATGATCTGGAGCGCCATGGCGACACGGGTGCGCCGGCGGACCGGGGCGAGCATCGAGGCGAGCGCGGCCCGAGCCGCGCGCGCCTGCGTTTTCGCGGCCCGTGCCTGGGCTTTCGGATCCTGGTCCGGTTGCCGGGCCGCCTGCCGCGGGTCCTCGTCCTGTTCCATCCGCAGGCGCCTCCTCGAAGCACACCTGGACACAGCCTCGTCACGGACAGGCTGTCTTGGTTAGGTGAGCCTACCCTTAGTTTCGGGCGGCTGGACAGGGCTTCGCCCGTTCCGTGGAGGGGAGTTCGTCCGCGCGGCGGAGGTCTGCGACGGCGCCGTAGGGGTGGCGACTGGTCACGTACAGGTTCGTCGACCATACTGCCCGCCGTGGAGCAGAGCATAGATTCGAACAAGAAGCCCGAGTTCGCCGCAGGCACCGACCCGGCGTTCATCCCCCTGCCCGGACTGGCGGCGCCCGCCGGAACCCGCAAGCCGGAAGCGGAATCGGAGGCGGGTCCGGAGGCTGAGGAGGTCCGCGACGACGAGGCCGGGCAGGCGGTCGCGGAGGACGGGGCCGACCGGGAACCGGAGCCGGCGGACGAAGCGGCGGTCGACGGCGAGGCTGAAGCTCAGGCCGATGCCGATGCCGATGCCGATGCCGAAGACGGCCCTGTCTTCGAGGTCAGCGACCGGCGCGGTTCGATCCGGGTGGCCCGGGAAGGTGTCCGGTTCCGTCTGGACGACCAGGAGGCCGAGTTCGGCTGGGACGAGATCGGTGCGGTGGAGACCACTCCGGCCCGCTTCGGCCGCAGGTTCACGGTGACCGTCCATCTGTCGAGCCGCCGCTGGTTCAACGCCGAGGTCGAGGCGGCCAGCCGCAGCGAGCTGAAGGGCTGGCCGGCCGAGCTGGACAAGGCCCTGGACGCCTACTTCGAGGAGTGACGCCGTCGGGTCCTGAGCGGTCGCGCGCGAGACGCCCCGGAAGGGGGTGTCTCGTCGACCGCCCGTGCCGTCAGGGCTTCCCGCGCCGGCGGCTCCGGACCCGCATCGTGACGTAGCCGGCGAGGGCCACGACGGCCAGCGCCAGGACGACCTTGGACACGACGCCGACGTAGGACCCGACGACGTCCCACTGGTCGCCGAGCAGGTATCCGACCATCACGAGCACGGTGTTCCACACCAGGCTGCCCGCCGCCGTCAGTGCGACGAACACCGGCAGCGGCATGCGCTCCACACCCGCGGGCACCGAGATCAGGCTCCGGAACACCGGCACCATCCGGCCCAGCAGCACCGCCTTGGTGCCGTGCCGGGCGAACCACGCCTCCGTCCGTACCAGATCGGAGGCCTTGACCAGCGGCAGCTTCGCCCACCAGGCGTGCATCCGCTCCCGGCCGAACACGGCGCCGACGCCGTACAGGGCCACCGCGCCCACGACCGAGCCGAGCGTCGTCCAGAACAGCGCGGAGGCGATGCTGAGCACGCCCTGCGAGGCGGCGAACCCGGTCAGCGGCAGGATGACCTCGCTCGGCAGCGGCGGGAACACGTTCTCCAGCGCGATGGCCGCACCCGCGCCGGGCCCGCCGAACGTCTCTACGAGACCGGCGGCCCAGCCGGCGATACCCTCCTGAGGCTCGGAGGCCGCCGACAGCCGGTGAGCCGCCGCGGACAGGGTCAGGTGCATGCCTCCATGGTCGCGCGGCCCGCGCCTCAGGCCCCGTCGAGCACCACCGAACGGCTCAGATGGCGCGGCAGATCGGGGTCGAGCCCCCGGTCGGCCGCCCGGGCGAGGGCGAGGCGCTGTACGCGTACGAGATCGGCCAAGGGGTCGAGGGGGCCGTTCACCCACTGGGCGCCCGTCGCGCGCACCTGCTCCGGCAGGCCCTCGGGGGCCTCCCCGAACATCCAGGTCGTGGTGCCCGTGGTGGAGATGCTGATGGGGCCGTGGCGGTACTCCATGGCGGGGTACGACTCCGTCCAGGACAGCGACGCCTCCTTCATCTTCAGCGCTGCCTCGTGGGCCAGCCCGACCGTCCAGCCCCGGCCGAGGAAGGAGAACTGGGCGCTCCGCAGCAGTTCGCCGGGGAGCGGCTCGGCGAGCGCGGCCTCCGCGTCCGCGACGACCGCGTCGGAGTGCAGCCCGAGGTGGGCCCGCAGCAGGGTGAGGGCGGTCGTGGCGAAGCGGGTCTGGACGACGGACCGTTCGTCGGCGAAGTCCAGGACGACGAGCGCGTCGGCCGCCGCCCTGACCGGGGTCCGCGGATCCGCCGTCACGGCCACGGTGGGGGTGGTGCCGCGCAGCCGGTTCAGCAGCTCCAGCACCTCGGTCGTGGTCCCCGACCGGGTCAGCGCGACGACCCGGTCGTAGCCGCGCCCGAAGGGGAACTCGGAGGCGGCGAAGGCGTCCGACTCACCCTGTCCCGAGCCCTCGCGGAGCCCGGCGTAGGCCTGCGCCATGTAGAAGGAGGTGCCGCAGCCGACGACCGCGACGCGCTCGCCCGCGACGGGCAGGGCGGCGGCCCCGGGGCCACCGGCCAGGGCGGCGGCGCGCCGCCAGCAGGCGGGCTGACTGGCTGTCTCGGTCTCGGCATACGACACGTCTGCACTCCACGGGAACGAGGTGGACCACGGGATGGGGGCTGAGCGGGGCCGATCACCCCGCGTGTAGAATTCTGCACGTTACATGCAGTTATCGAGCAAAAACAAGCAAGGTGCAGGTGGGTGAGGGGCTCCCGGCGGGCCCTGTGCGACGCTTGCGGCGGTCCGGCCCCTGCGACCGCGTTCCCGCGAAACGCGGTGCCCGCGCCGGACGGTGAGGAGACGCTCTTGTCCAGGGACGCCCGGTGGGACGCGCTGCTGGAACTGGTCGGCAAGCACGGCAGGGTGGACGTCGAGGAGGCGGCGACGGCGCTCGACGTCTCGGCCGCCACCATCCGCCGCGATCTGGACCAGCTGGCCGAACAGCATCTGCTCACCCGCACCAGGGGCGGCGCGGTCGCGCACGGCGTCTCCTACGAACTGGCCCTCCGCTACAAGACGGGCCGTCACGCGCCGGAGAAGCAGGCCATCGGCCGCGCGGTGTCCGGCCTCGTGGCCGTCGGCGAGGTGGTCGGCCTGACCGGCGGGACGACCGTGACCGAGGTGGCCAGGGCGCTGGCCGTGCGCCCGGACATCGTGGGCGAGACGGCGGTGGCGGGCGGCCAGCCGACGCTGACGGTGGTGACCAACGCCCTCAACATCGCGAGCGAGCTGGCGATCCGCCCGCAGGTCAAGATGGTCGTGACGGGCGGCGTCGCGAGGCCGCAGTCGTACGAGCTGACGGGCCCGCTCGCCGTCGGCGTGATGAACGAGATCACGCTGGACGTCGCGGTCCTCGGGGTGAACGCCATCGACATCGAACGCGGTGCGTACGTCCACCACGAGGGCGAGGCCAGCGTCAACCGGCTGCTCGCGGAACGGGCCCAGCGGGTGGTGGTGGCGGCCGACTCCTCGAAGATCGGCAAGCGGGCCTTCGCGCGCGTCTGCGACCTGGGCCTCGTCGACGTCCTGGTCACCGACACCCACATCGGCGCGGAGGCGAGGGACCGGTTCGGCGAGGCGGGGGTCCAGGTCATCACGGTCTGACCGGGCCCGGTCGTCATGAACCGGTGCCCGGCGGGTATCGGATGCGACACGGACGCGGACTTCGCCGTGTCGCTGGTACGCCGAACGGGTGAGGGGCGAGAGGATTGCCCGATGAACAGTGAGTGCAGCCGGTGCCCGTCCGACCGGCTCGACGACGGGGTGGACCGTTGAGCAGGTACGACAGGTATGACAGATACGACGCCACCGACGAACAGTGGGAGGGGCTCGCCCAGGTCGTACCCCTGCGCGGCCGTGACGAGTGGCCGTCCCGGATCGACCACCGCACCGTGCCCGACGAGCGCGCCGCCGAACAGCGCCGCCTCGTCGTGCTGCGGGTGCAGGTCTTCGCGGACGCCCGGGAGGTCGCCGAGTATCTCGTCGCCCAGGTTCCGGTGCTGCTCGACCTGACGGCGGCGGAGACGGACGTGGCGAAGCGGATCCTCGACTTCAGCAGCGGTGTGGTCTTCGGTCTCGGCAGCGGTATGCACCGCGTCGACCGAAACGTCTTCCTGCTCGCGCCGGTCGGCATGGAGGTCGAGGGGGTCACGCCCGCCGGCCTCGCCCAGTCGTAGGAAGCGGCGGCCGGGACGGCAGTCGGGTGGTGGCCGGGGCGGCGGCGGCAGGTTCGGGCCGCCGTCCCCGGCCGGGCCCCGAAAGTGCGGCGGGCGCTGTCGGTGGGCGGTGATAGACCTGGGGCTGTGACGGACATCGATGTGGCAGAACTCCAACACCGGCTGGCCGCGTTCGCGGCGGCGCGGGACTGGGGGCAGTACCACACCCCGAAGAACCTGGCGGCCGCGCTCAGCGTCGAGGCATCCGAACTGCTGGAGATCTTCCAGTGGCTGACGCCCGAACAGTCGGCCGGGATCATGAAGGACCCCGAATCCGCCCACCGGGTCACCGACGAGGTGGCGGACGTGCTCGCCTATCTCCTGCAGTTCTGCGAGGTGTTGGGCGTCGACCCGACGGCGGCACTGGTGGCCAAGTTGGAACGGAACGAGAAACGCTTCCCTCTGCCGAGCGCTGCCGAACCCCTCGATCGTCACTCTTCGGAGTGATCGAGATATCCACATTCGACTTCGTGTCCACAGATTTCCGATTTCCTCTGGCCTTACGGTGCTGTCTACCTCACTGTGGGTAATGAATGAGGTGAGCGGGTTTTCGTACGGACGGGGGAGACAGATGGAAGCGGAGCGACTCATCGAGGTGGGCCGGCGGGCTCTGGCCGACAGTCGGGGCGCGCTGGACGTCATGGCGGAGGCCTGGCAGGCGCAGGCGCTCGCCCGGGCGGTCGGCAGCCGGCTGGCGCTGTGCGGGCCGATGGAATTACGGAGCGAGGCGCGGGCGCTGGGCGAGATCGGGGCCGGGTGCTCGGCACTGGACCATCCGACGGTGATCTCCGGCGGCGCCAGGGCCGCCCAGTTGTCGGGGATCGGCGAGGTCCGGCCTACCCTGGCCGGGCTCGCGCTGCTGCTCGGCGAGGCCGGGATAGCGCTGGTCGGTGTGGCCTGCGACACGGGGGAGGACGGGCTGTACTGGCAGTGCATCGAGGCCATGGACGCGGCGGACGAATCACTGGACCGCGTGCACGGGATGCTGAGACGTCTGGCGGAGCGGGAGCGGGAGCGGGACCGCGAGAGGGAGCGCGACGGCCCGTACGGCATACGCGGCCCCGCGCCGTCGGCGGCAGGGTCCTGAGCGGAGACCGAGCGGAGACAACGGGGCGCCGAGGCGGAGGCCGAGCGGAGACAACGGGGCGCCGAGGGGGAGGCGCAGCTCGGACGACGGTCCTGGGGGAGGCAGGATGGAGGCATGGATCTTCGCATCTTCACCGAGCCCCAGCAGGGGGCCGACTACGACACCTTGCTCACCGTCGCCAAGGCCACGGAGGACCTGGGCTTCGACGCCTTCTACCGCTCCGACCACTATCTCCGGATGGGCTCAGGCGACGGTCTGCCCGGACCGACGGACGCCTGGATCACCCTGGCCGGACTGGCGCGCGAGACCCGGCGGATCCGGCTCGGCACGCTGATGACCGCCGGCACGTTCCGGCTTCCCGGAGTGCTGGCCATCCAGGTGGCCCAGGTCGACCAGATGTCCGGCGGCCGGATCGAACTGGGCCTGGGCGCGGGCTGGTTCGAGGAGGAGCACAAGGCCTACGGCATCCCGTTCCCCAAGGAGAAGTTCGGCCGTCTGGAGGAGCAGCTCGCGATCGTCACCGGGCTGTGGGCGACGGAGGTCGGCAAGACCTTCAGCTACGACGGGACCTACTACCAGCTCACCGACTCGCCCGCGCTCCCCAAGCCCGCCCAGGCCAAGGTGCCCGTGCTGATCGGCGGCCACGGGGCGACGCGCACCCCGCGCCTCGCCGCGCGGTACGCGGACGAGTTCAACATCCCGTTCGCCTCGCTGGAGGACAGCGAGAAGCAGTTCGGCCGGGTCCGGGCGGCCGCGCAGGCGCACGGGCGCTCGCCGGACGACCTCGTGTACTCCAACGCGCTGATCGTCTGCACGGGCAAGGACGACGCCGAGGTCGCCCGGCGCGCGGCGGCCATCGGCCGGGACGTCGAGGAGCTCAAGGCGAACGGCCTGGCCGGATCGCCCGCCGAGGTGGTCGACAAGATCGGCCGCTACGGGGCGATCGGCTCGCAGAGGATCTACCTCCAGATCCTCGACCTGGACGACCTGGACCATCTGGAACTGATCTCCTCGCAGATCCAGTCCCAGCTGACCTGACCTGACCTGACCTGACCTGACCTGACCTGACGTGGATCCGACCTGAGGAGGCAGAGGTGGCCGTGAGCACAGGCGGTGCGCTCGCCGACGCGCTGGACGCCGGGCCCGTCCTGCTGGACGGCGGGCTCTCCAACCAACTGGAGGCGCAGGGCTGCGATCTGTCCGACGCGCTGTGGTCGGCCCGGCTGCTGGCCGACGCGCCGGAACAGATCGAGGCCGCTCACCTCGCCTATCTCCGGGCCGGGGCTCGGGTGCTCATCACGGCCAGCTACCAGGCCACGTTCGAAGGGTTCGGGAGGTACGGGCTCGACCGGGCCGGGACCGAGGCACTGTTCGCCCGCAGCGTGGAGCTGGCCCGGGGCGCCGCCGACGCGGCGCGCCGGGCCGGTCCCGACCGGAAGATCTGGGTCGCCGCGTCGGTCGGGCCGTACGGGGCGATGCTCGCGGACGGCAGCGAGTACCGGGGGCGTTACGGGCTGAGCGTCGGGGAGCTGGAGCGGTTCCACCGCCCCCGGGTGGCGGCCCTGGCCGCTGCCGGGCCCGACGTCCTGGCGCTGGAGACGGTGCCGGATCTGGACGAGGCGGAGGCCCTGGTCCGGGTGGCCGAGGAGACCGGACTGCCGTACTGGCTCTCGTACAGCGTGGCCGGTGGCCGGACCCGGGCCGGTCAGCCGTTGGAGGAGGCGTTCGCGGTGGCGGCCGGGCGGGATTCCGTCCTCGCGGTCGGGGTCAACTGCTGCGACCCGGACGAGGCACAGGCGGCGGTCGAGCTGGCGGTGGCGGTCACGGGCAGGCCCGCCGTGGTCTATCCGAACAGCGGCGAGGGCTGGGACGCCGGGGCGCGGGGCTGGACCGGGCGCTCCACCTTCGACCCGGGCAGGGTGCGGGCCTGGACCCGGGCGGGAGCCCGTCTCGTCGGGGGCTGCTGCCGGGTGGGGCTCGACCTCATGGCCGACCTGGCCGGGCAACTGGAGAAGCCGGGGGAGCCGGGGGAGCCGGAGAAGCCGGAGGGAGTGGAGAAGTAGGCAAGCGGGGCGAAAATGCCTGGTGGGGACAGGGGGTGAGGATCATACTCGGACAGGTGTTCCTGACCATCGGTACGACCGGCACCCAAGAGCGTCCCGCCACTGATCTGGGCTTCCTGCTGCACAAGCATCCCGACAAGGCGCAGACGTTCTCCACCTCCCACGGCTCCGCGCACGTCTTCTACCCCGAGGCGTCCGCCGAGCGCTGCACGGCCGCACTCCTGCTGGAGGTGGATCCGGTGGCGCTCGTGCGGCGCGGCAAGGGAAAGGGCCGGGGAGGCGCGCCCGACGCGGCGCTCGCGCAGTACGTCAACGACCGCCCCTACGCGGCGTCCTCGCTGCTGTCGGTGGCCCTCGCCGCCGTGTTCAAGTCCGCGCTCGGCGGAGTCTGCCGGGCCATGCCCGAGCGGGCGACGAGCCCGCTGCCGCTGCGGATCGAGGTGCCCGCCCTGCCCGCCCGGGGCGGCGTCGAGCTGGTGCACAAGCTGTTCGCGCCGCTCGGCTGGGAGCGGGTCGAGGCCACGGCCGTACCGCTGGACGAGCAGTTCCCCGCCTGGGGCGACTCGCGCTACGTACGGCTGGTGCTGGAGGGCGAGTTGCGTCTCGCCGACGCGCTGCGGCAGCTCTATGTCCTGCTGCCGGTGCTCGACGACGCCAAGCACTACTGGGTCGCGCCCGACGAGGTGGACAAGCTGCTGCGGGCCGGGGAGGGCTGGCTGGCCGACCACCCCGAGCGGCCGCTGATCACCCGGCGGTATCTCTCCCACCGCTGGGGGCTCACCCGCCAGGCCGACCAGGCCCTGGAGCTGGTCCGGCTCGCCGAGTCGGACGACCTCGACGTGGACAGCGTCGACAACGCGGTGGACGAGAGCACCGACACCGAGGAGAAGCCGGTCCCGCTCGCCGAGCACCGGCGGACCGCGATCCTCGACGCGCTGCGCGCCGCCGGGGCGAGCCGGGTGCTCGACCTCGGCTGCGGACAGGGCCAGTTGGTGCAGGCGCTCCTCAAGGACGTGCGCTTCACCGAGATCGTGGGCGTCGACGTCTCGATGCGTGCCCTCACCATCGCCTCGCGGCGGCTCAAGCTGGACCGGATGGGGGAGCGCCAGGCCGACCGGGTCACCCTCCGGCAGGGCTCGCTGACCTACACCGACAAGCGGCTGTCCGGGTATGACGCCGCCGTGCTCAGCGAGGTCGTCGAGCACCTGGACCTGCCCCGGCTGCCCGCTCTGGAGTACGCGGTGTTCGGCGCCGCGCGCCCCGGGACGGTGCTCGTGACCACGCCGAACGTCGAGTACAACGTCCGCTGGGAGACCCTCCCGGCCGGCCACGCCCGGCACGGGGACCACCGCTTCGAGTGGACCCGGGCCGAATTCCGGGACTGGGCCGGGCAGGTCGCCGAACGGCACGGATACACCGTCCGGTACGTGCCGGTCGGGCCGGACGACCCCGAGGTGGGGCCGCCGACCCAGATGGCCGTGTTCACCCGGGCCGACACCATGACCACGACGCCCACCGCGACCACGACGACCACCGAGAAGAAGAAGGAGGCGGAAGCCGTATGAACAGCGACCACAGCACCACCACCGGCGCGGAGACCGCCGCCGCCCCGAGCCCCGCCCGCAAGCTGCCGGTGACCGACCTCTCCCTGGTCGTCCTCATCGGCGCCAGCGGATCGGGCAAGTCCACCTTCGCCCGCAAGCACTTCAAGCCGACCGAGATCGTCTCCTCGGACGTCTGCCGGGGCCTGGTCGCCGACGACGAGAACGACCAGAGCGCCAGCCGCGACGCCTTCGACGTGCTGCACTACATCGCGGGCAAGCGCCTGGAGGCCGGGCGGCTCACCGTCATCGACGCCACCAGCGTCCAGTCCGAGAGCCGCAAGCAACTCGTCCAGCTGGCCCGGAAGTACGACGTCCTGCCCATCGCCATCGTCCTCGACCTGCCCGAGGAGGTCTGTGCCGCGCGCAACGCGGCCCGGCCGGACCGCGCCTCCATGCCCCGCCACGTCATCCAGCGGCACCGCCGCGAGCTGCGGCGCTCGCTGCGCGGTCTGGAGCGCGAAGGCTTCCGCAAGGTGCACGTCCTGCGCACCGAGGAGGAGACCGAGAGCGCCGAGGTGGTCCTGGAGCGCCGCTACAACGACCTGCGCCACCTCACCGGACCGTTCGACATCATCGGCGACATCCACGGCTGCAGCTCCGAGCTGGAGACCCTCCTCGGCAAGCTCGGTTACGTGGACGGCGCCCACCCCGACGGGCGCACCGCCGTGTTCGTCGGCGACCTCGTCGACCGGGGCCCCGACAGCCCCGGTGTGCTGCGCCGCGTGATGTCCATGGTGGCGTCGGGCGACGCCCTGTGTGTCCCCGGCAACCACGAGAACAAGCTCGGCCGTTATCTCGCGGGCCGCAAGGTCCAGCTCACCCACGGGCTCGCCGAGACCGTCGAGCAATTGGAGCGCGAGGACGCCGAGCACCCCGAGTTCCGGGGCCAGGTGCGGGAGTTCATCGACTCCCTCGTCAGCCACTACGTCCTGGACGAGGGCAAGCTCGTGGTCTGCCACGCCGGGCTGCCCGAGAAGTACCACGGCCGCACCTCCGGCCGGGTCCGCTCGCACGCGCTGTACGGGGACACCACCGGTGAGACCGACGAGTTCGGCCTGCCCGTGCGCTATCCGTGGGCCGAGGAGTACCGGGGCCGTGCCACCGTGGTCTACGGCCACACCCCCGTCCCCACCACGTCCTGGATCAACAACACCATCTGCCTGGACACCGGTGCCGTCTTCGGCGGGAAGATGACCGCGCTGCGCTGGCCGGAGCGCGAACTCGTCGACGTACCCGCCGAGAAGGTCTGGTACGAGCCGGTCAAGCCGCTGGTGACCGAGGCGCCCGGAGGCCGGGAGGGCCGGCCGCTGGACATCGCCGACGTCCAGGGCCGCCGCGTCGTGGAGACCCGGCACATGGGGCGCGTCGCCGTGCGCGAGGAGAACGCTGCCGCCGCGCTCGAAGTCATGAGCCGGTTCGCCGTCGACCCGCAGCTCCTCGCCTACCTGCCGCCCACCATGGCCCCCACCGCCACCTCCCGGGAGGACGGCTTCCTGGAGCACCCGGCCGAGGCGTTCGCGCAGTACGCGGCGGACGGCGTCGAGCGGGTCGTGTGCGAGGAGAAGCACATGGGCTCCCGGGCCGTCGTCCTGGTCTGCAAGGACGCGGAGGCGGCCACCGCGCGGTTCGGCACGGCGGGCCCCACCGGCGCGCTGTACACCCGCACCGGCCGCCCCTTCCTGGACGACCCGGCCCTGACCGAAGAGGTCCTGGCCCGGCTCCGCAGCGCCGTCACCGCCGCCGGGCTCTGGGCGGAGTGGGACACCGACTGGGTGCTCCTGGACGCCGAGCTGATGCCGTGGTCGCTGAAGGCGGGCGGGCTGCTGCGCTCGCAGTACGCCGCCGTCGGCGCCGCGTCCGGCGCGGTCTTCCCGCCGGCCGTCGCCGCCCTGGAGCAGGCGGCCGCCCGGGGCGTGGAGGTGGCGGGCCTCGCCGGACACCAGCGGGCCCGCGCGCAGGACGCCGCCGCGTTCACCGAGGCGTACCGGCGCTACTGCTGGCCCACCGAGGGACTGGAGGGGGTGCGTCTGGCCCCCTTCCAGATTCTCGCCGTCCAGGGCCGCTCCCTGGCCGCCGTCCCGCACGACGAGCAGCTCGCCTGGCTCGACCGGCTCGTCGAGCACGACCCGACCGGGCTGCTCCAGGTCACCCGCCGGCTCGTCGTCGACACCGGCGACGAGGCCTCGGTCCGCGCGGGTGTGGACTGGTGGCTGGAGATGACCGGGCGCGGCGGCGAGGGCATGGTCGTCAAGCCGCTCGGCGCCCTCGTCCGGGACGCCAAGGGCCGCCTCGTCCAGCCCGGCATCAAGGTGCGGGGCCGGGAGTATCTCCGCATCATCTACGGCCCCGAGTACACCCGCCCGGAGAATCTGGAGCGCCTGCGCTCCCGGTTCCTCGGCCACAAGCGCTCGCTCGCGCTGCGGGAGTACGCCCTGGGTCTGGAGGCGCTGGACCGGCTGGCGGAGGGCGAACCGCTGTGGCGGATCCACGAGGCGGTGTTCGCCGTCCTGGCCCTGGAGTCGGAGCCGGTGGACCCCCGGCTCTGATCCGCCGGACACCGCCTGGATCCAACGGATAGGCGATTCGCCGGGTGAACGGTGCTCCGCGCGGTGAGGATGAAGGCATGGGATTCCATGTCGACTCCGAAGCCGGGCGGCTGCGCCGCGTCATACTCCACCGCCCCGATCTGGAGCTGAAGCGGCTCACCCCCAGGAACAAGGACGCGCTCCTGTTCGACGACGTCCTGTGGGTGCGCCGCGCCCGGGAGGAGCACGACGGGTTCGCCGACGTCCTGCGCGACCGGGGGGTCGCCGTGCATCTCTTCGGCGACCTGCTGCGCGAGTCCCTCGACATACCGGTCGCCCGGCGCCTCGTGCTGGACCGGGTCTTCGACGAGAAGGAGTACGGCCCGCTCGCCACCGAGCATCTGCGGGCCGCCTTCGAGGAGCTGTCCGCGGCGGAGCTGGCGGAGGCGCTGGTCGGCGGCATGACCAAACGGGAGTTCCTGGAGCGGCACAGCGAGCCGACCTCCGTCCGCTTCCATGTGATGGACCTGGACGACTTCCTCCTCGGCCCGCTGCCCAACCACCTCTTCACCCGGGACACCTCCGCCTGGATCTACGACGGGGTATCCATCAACGCCATGCGCTGGCCCGCCCGGCAGCGCGAGACCGTCCACTTCGAGGCCATCTACCGCCACCACCCCCTCTTCACCGGCCCGGAGGCGGGCGCCTTCCACCACTGGTCGGAGGGCCAGGACGACTACCCCTCCACCATCGAGGGCGGCGACGTCCTGGTCATCGGGCAGGGGGCGGTCCTGATCGGAATGAGCGAGCGCACCACCCCGCAGGCGGTCGAGATGCTGGCCCGCGGACTCTTCGACGCCGGTTCGGCGCGCACGATCGTGGCGCTCGACATGCCGAAGGCCCGCGCGTTCATGCACCTGGACACGGTGATGACGATGGTCGACGGCGACACGTTCACCCAGTACGCCGGTCTCGGCATGCTTCGCTCGTACACCATCGAGCCCGGCAGCGGCCCCCGCGAACTGAAGGTCACCGACCATCCGCCCGAGCACATGCACCGGGCCATCGCCGCAGCCCTCGGCCTCGACGAGATCCGGGTGCTCACCGCCACCCAGGACGTGCACGCCGCCGAGCGCGAGCAGTGGGACGACGGCTGCAACGTGCTCGCGGTCGAGCCCGGCGTCGTCGTCGCGTACGAGCGCAACGCCACGACCAACACCTATCTGCGCAAGCAGGGCATCGAGGTGATCGAGATCCGGGGCAGCGAACTGGGCCGGGGACGGGGCGGGCCGCGCTGTATGAGCTGCCCGGTGGAGCGGGACCCCGTGGCTTGAGCCGTCGGCGGAACGCGAACCCAGGGCCCTGTATAGAGATGCGAGGCGTCGTATAGACTTCCATCTCTGCCGCGCGCAGTGCGCCGATCCCCGCCCGACCCAGGAGCAGTCACCATGGCCATAGACCTCACCGGCCGCCACTTCCTCAAGGAGCTGGACTTCACCTCCGAGGAGTTCCTCGGCCTGGTCGCGCTGGCCGCCGAGCTCAAGGCGGCCAAGAAGGCCGGGGGCGAGGTCCAGCGGCTGCGCGGGAAGAACATCGCGCTGATCTTCGAGAAGACCTCCACCCGTACGCGCTGCGCCTTCGAGGTCGCCGCCGCCGACCAGGGCGCCTTCACCACCTACCTCGACCCGGCGGGCTCCCAGATGGGCCACAAGGAGTCCGTGAAGGACACCGCGCGGGTGCTCGGCCGGATGTTCGACGGGATCGAGTACCGGGGCGACAGCCAGCAGGCCGTCGAGGAGCTGGCCACGCACGGCGGCGTGCCGGTCTTCAACGGGCTCACCGACGACTGGCACCCCACCCAGATGCTCGCCGACGTCCTCACCATGACCGAGTGCCGCGAGGGCCCCCTCGCGGGGACGGCCTTCGCCTACCTCGGCGACGCCCGCTTCAACATGGGCAACTCCTACCTGGTCACCGGCGCCCTGCTCGGCCTGGACGTCCGGATCGTCGCCCCCGAGGCGTACTGGCCGGACGAGGCGGTCGTGGCGCGGGCCCGGAAGCTCGCCGAGGTCAGCGGCGCGAAGATCACCCTCACCGGCGACGTGGCCCAGGGGGTCGCGGGCGCCGACTTCGTCGCCACCGACGTCTGGGTCTCCATGGGGGAGCCCAAGGAGGTCTGGGCCGAGCGCATCGCCGCCCTCGGGCCCTACGCCGTGACGATGGACGTCCTGCGGGCCACCGGCAACCCGGACGTGAAGTTCCTGCACTGCCTGCCGGCCTTCCACGACCTCGGCACCCAGGTCGGCCGGGACATCCACGCCCGGTACGGACTGACCGAGCTGGAGGTCAGCGACGAGGTCTTCGAGTCGCCGCACTCCGTCGTCTTCGACCAGGCGGAGAACCGGATGCACACGATCAAGGCCGTCCTGGTGGCGACGCTCGCCGGGAAGTAGCCCCGCGCGATACGTACGGACCGGGCAGGGGTTCGCATGCTCATACACCCGATTGGGTGAACATGCGTGCTGGTGGCTACGATGTCGGCTCTTGGTGGGGTTCGGACCCGGGGAGACCCCCGCAGGGTCGGACCCCATACCTGTGCCGCCGTCTGCCGGCGCACGGGCCGTCCCCCCACTGCACCACCAGAGATGAGAACGTCCCGCATGAGCACCGGTCTGCCGCGATCCGGCACCCCGAAGCCCTCCGGCCCCCACCTGTCGGGCCTGCGCCGCAAGAGCCCCGAGCAGCTCATCGCCGAATCCGGCGGCGACCTGGAGGGCCACGGCCTCAAGCGCACGATGGGCCTCTTCCAGCTCGTCTGTTTCGGGGTCGGCGCGATCGTCGGCACCGGCATCTTCGTCGGACTCTCCGACAGCGTCGCCGAGGCCGGCCCCGCCGTCGTGATCTCGTTCGTCCTCGCGGCGATCACCTGCATCTTCACCGCCCTGTCCTTCGCGGAGCTGGGCAGCGCCATCCCGGTCTCCGGAAGCTCGTACTCCTTCGCGTACGCGGCGCTCGGCGAGCGCACCGCCTTCCTCGTCGGCTGGTGCCTGCTGCTGGAGTACGGAGTCTCGGTCTCCGCCGTCGCGGTGGGCTGGAGCCAGTACGTCAACGAGCTGCTGAACAGCCTGTTCGGCTGGGAACTGCCCGCAGCCCTGTCCGCCGGGCCCGGTGACGGCGGTGTGGTCAACCTGCCCGCCGTCGTCGTGATCGCCATGGCCGCCACCCTGCTGGTGCGCGGCGTCCGCGAGAGCGCCACGGCCACCGCCGCCATGGCGGTCCTCAAGATCGGCATCCTGGTCGCGTTCTGCGCGGTGGCGTTCAGCGCGTTCCAGGACGACAACCTCATGCCGTTCGCCACGCACGGCCTCGGCGGGATCACCGCGGGCGCCTCGCTCGCGTTCTTCTCCTACATCGGCTTCGACGCCATCACCACCGCCGGCGAAGAGGTCAAGAACCCCCGCCGTAACATCCCGATCGCCATCCTGATCTGCATCGGCGTCGTCACCCTGCTCTACTGCGCCGTGGCGCTCTCCGCCATCGGCGCGATCGGCTCGGACGACGTGGCGAACAAGAGCGCCGCTCTCTCGATCGCCGTCAACGAGGTCACCGACTCCTCGGTGGGCGGCGGCATCATCGCCTTCGGCGCGGTCGTCGCCATCGCCTCGGTGGTGCTCGCCGTGATGTACGGGCAGACCCGCATCCTGATGTCGATGTCCCGCGACGGACTGATCCCGCGCGTCTTCGAGCGGGTCTCTCCCAAGACCCACACCCCGGTCGCCAACACCTGGATCGTCGCCTGCGTCTTCGCGGTCCCGGCCGCCTTCGTCTCGCTCGACGTCGTCGTGAACCTGACGACCATCGGCACGCTCGCCACGATGGTCGCCGTCAATGCCGCGGTGGTCGTGCTCCGTCGCCGCAACCCGGAGCTGAAGCGGACCTTCCGGGTCCCGCTCTACCCGGTCAGCCCGCTGCTGGGCGTCGCCTTCTGCCTGTACCTGATGTACGGGACCGGCTGGACGACCTGGGTCCAGTTCGCGGTCTTCCTGGCCGCCGGCTCGCTCCTCTACGCCGGCTACGGCCGCAAGCGCTCCCGGCTGGTCAGCTCCCCGGCGACGGACCCGGCTGCGCCGGTATCGCCGGAAGCGTGAACCAGACGGCCTTGCCGTGCTCCGTGGTGCGGTGACCGCACGCGGAGCTGAGGGTCCGGATCAGCAGCAGGCCGCGGCCGTGCTCCTGCCAGGGATCGACCTCGAAGCCCGGCTGCGGCCGGGACAGGTCGCCCGGCGGGGCGGGGTCGCGGTCGTGCACCTCGACCTGGCAGCCGGTGGGCAGCAGCTCCACGACCAGCTCGATGGGCTCGCCGCCCAGGGTGTGCTCGACCGCGTTGGCCACCAGCTCGGCGGTCAGCAGTTCGGCGGTGTCGCTGTCGGCCGGGGCGTCGATGTCCGACAGGGCCGTACGGATGAGAGCCCGGGCGATCGGCACGGCCGCGGTGGAGTGCGGCAGGGCGATGCGCCAGGAAGCGGGGACGGGGACATCGGGCGGCACGGCAGGGTTTCCGTTCGGGAGCGGGTCTACCTGAAGCGGGAGGTCTCGGCTCTCGGGCAGTCGTCTTCTCGGGTTCACGTCGTACTCGTGTCGAGACTTCCTGGTTTCAACCTTACGAACCGCTCCGGCCCAGCCATAGGGGCGGTCGGCCGGAGCAAAGGGGACTTTCGCCACAACGGTCTCATGGGTGCCGTATTGCGACCTCGTGACGGCAGTCACGCCTGAGTGATAACTTCGGAGGCGGAATGCGACCCGCGCACGGCCGGCACCCGCCCGATCGCTGAAGGGGACCCCTCCATGAGCCCGTTTCCCAGCTCGGCCCCGAGCGCCGAGGAATGGCGTCATCTCCGGCTGACCCGGGAGGACGGTGTGGCAACCGTCACATTCTCCCGACCCGAAAAACTCAACGCGCTCACCTTCGGCGCCTACGCCGATCTGCGCGACCTCCTCGCCGAGCTCTCCCGGGAACGCTCCGTCCGCGCCCTCGTCCTCGCCGGGGAGGGGCGCGGCTTCTGCTCCGGCGGCGACGTCGACGAGATCATCGGCGCCACCCTGGCCATGGACACCGCGCAGCTCCTCGACTTCAACCGGATGACGGGACAGGTCGTCCGGGCCCTGCGGGAGTGCCCCTTCCCCGTCGTCGCCGCCGTCCACGGGGTCGCGGCGGGCGCCGGGGCCGTCCTGGCCCTCGCCGCCGACTTCCGGGTCGCCGACCCCTCCGCCCGCTTCGCTTTCCTCTTCACCCGGGTCGGCCTCTCCGGTGGCGACATGGGCGCGGCCTACCTGCTGCCCCGGGTCGTCGGCCTCGGCCACGCCACCCGGCTCCTGATGCTCGGCGACGCCGTCCGCGCCCCCGAGGCGGAGCGGATCGGCCTGATCAGCGAGCTGGCCGAGGAGGGGAAGGCCGACGAACGCGCCGCCGAGCTGGCCCGCCGCCTCGCCGACGGCCCCGCCCTGGCGCTCGCCCAGACCAAGGCCCTGCTCACCGCCGAGCTGGACATGCCGCTAGCCGCCTCCGTCGAACTGGACGCCAACACCCAGGCCCTCCTGATGCACGGCGAGGACTACGCCGAGTTCCACGCAGCCTTCACCGAGAAGCGGCCCCCGAAGTGGCAGGGGCGCTAGCCGTGGCGGGCAGCGGCACGTCCGTCCGGCGCATCGCGGTCATCGGCGGCGGCCCCGGCGGGCTCTACGCCGCCTCCTTGCTCAAACGGCTTGACCCGGACCGCGAGATCACCGTCTTCGAGCGCAACGCCCCCGACGACACCTTCGGCTTCGGCGTCGTCCTCTCCGACGAGACCCTCGGCGGCATCGAGCACGCCGACCCCGAGGTCTACCGCGCCCTCGGCCGCGAGTTCGTCCGCTGGGACACCATCGACATCGTCCACCGCGGCCGCACCCACACCTCCGGCGGCCACGGCTTCGCCGCCCTCGGCCGCCGCCGGCTCCTGGAGATCCTGCACGAGCGCTGCGCCGGCCTCGGCGTCGACCTCCGCTTCCGCACCCCGGCCCCGCCCGCAGCCGAGCTCGCCGCCCACCACGACCTGGTCATCGCCGCCGACGGGGTGCACAGCGCCACCCGCAGGGCGCACGCCGACGCCTTCGGCCCGGGCATCACCGGACACCGCAACCGCTACATCTGGCTCGCCGCCGACTTCGCGCTCGACGCCTTCCGCTTCGAGATCGCCGAAACGCCGTACGGCGTCATGCAGTTGCACGGCTACCCGTACGCCGCCGACGCCTCCACCGTCATCGTCGAGATGCGCGAGGAGGTGTGGCGGGCCGCCGGACTCGACACCTGCGACCCGGCCGAATCCACCACCCGCTGCGCCAAGTTCTTCACCGAAGCCCTGGACGGCCGCCCCCTGCGCTCCAACCGGTCCTCCTGGCTCGCCTTCCGTACGGTCACCAACTCCCGCTGGTCCCACGGCAACACCGTGCTCATCGGCGACGCGGCCCACACCGCCCACTTCTCCATCGGCTCCGGTACCAAGCTCGCCGTCGAGGACGCCCTCGCCCTGACCGCCTGCATCGAGGAACAGCCCGACCTGCCGTCCGCGTTGACGGCGTACGAGGCCGAGCGCCGCCCGGTCGTCGCCTCCACGCAGCGGGCCGCCGCCGCCAGTCTCCGCTGGTTCGAGGGGCTGGCCCACTACGTCGACCAGCCGCCCCGGCGCTTCGCGTTCAACCTGCTCACCCGCAGCCGCCGGGTCACCCACGACAACCTCCGGCTGCGGGACGCCTCGTTCACCGCCGCCGTCGAGGAGGAGTTCGGCTGCCCGCCGGACACCCCGCCGATGTTCACCCCGTTCCGGCTGCGCGGCCTGGAGCTGCGCAACCGCGTGGTCGTCTCCCCGATGGACATGTACTCCGCCACGGACGGGCTCCCCGGCGACTTCCACCTCGTCCACCTCGGGGCCCGCGCGCTCGGCGGCGCCGGACTCACCATGACCGAGATGGTCTGCGTCAGCCCCGAGGGCCGTATCACCCCCGGCTGCACGGGCCTGTGGAGCGACGAACAGGCCCTGGCCTGGCGGCGGATCACCGACTTCGTCCACACCTCCGCCCCCGGCGCGGCCATCGGCGTCCAGCTCGGCCACTCCGGCCGCAAGGGCTCCACCAAGCTCATGTGGGAGGGCATCGACCAGCCCCTGGACAGCGGCAACTGGCCGCTGACGGCCGCCTCCCCGCTCCCGTACGCCCCCGGCGTCAGCCAGGTCCCGGCCGAACTGGACCGGGCCGGACTCGACGCCGTACGCGAGCAGTTCGTGGCGGCCGCCCGGCGCGCCGCGAGCAGCGGCTTCGACCTCCTCGAACTGCACTGCGCCCACGGCTATCTGCTCTCCGGCTTCCTCTCCCCGCTCACCAACCACCGCACCGACGCCTACGGCGGATCCCTGGCCGGCCGCCTCCGTTTTCCCCTCGACGTCTTCGACGCCGTGCGCGAAGTCTGGCCGCGGGAAAGGCCGATGACCGTGCGGATCTCCGCCACCGACTGGGCCGAGGGCGGCACCGACGCCGAGGACGCCGTCATGATCGCCCACGCCTTCGCCGAGCACGGGGCTGACGCCATCGACGTCTCCACCGGCCAGGTCGTGCCCGAGGAGCGCCCCGAGTTCGGCCGCTCCTACCAGACCCCGTACGCCGACCGGATCCGCAACACCGTGGACGTCCCCGTCATCGCGGTCGGCGCGATCTCCTCCTGGGACGACGTCAACTCCCTGCTCCTGGCGGGCCGCGCCGACCTCTGCGCCCTGGCCCGCCCCCATCTGTACGACCCGCACTGGACCCTCCACGCGGCCGCCGATCAGGGCTACACGGGACCGGGCGCGCCCTGGCCCCTCCCGTACGCCGCGGGCAGCCGCACCCCGCCCACCGGCCGCACGGACGGACCGAAGCCCCGGCTCACGCTGGGGTGAGGCAGTCGTGGCAGCGGCAGGGGACCGGGTGCGGCACCCCGCGCCAGTGCTCCTCGCGGTAGCGCGGGGCCAGGCGGGCCAGCAGGGCGGCGAGTTCCTCGGCGTACTCCCGCGTGGCCCATGTCCCGTCGACGCCGAAGGCCGCCGCGCGGCGCAGGACCGCCGGGCTGTACACCGCGACGGCCCGGAAGGTGTGGAGATTGCGGGTCGCCATGTCGATGGTGATGTACGCACCGGTGTGCCGGCCGCGCCCGATGGTGGTCAACTCCTCGTGCGCCATACCCCCATAGGTTGTGGCGACGTGCACCTTCGACCCGCCCCGGTACGACTTGGTCCCGGGCCGCAGTTCCTGCCCGCCGTCCCCGTACCGCCGCCAGCGCACCACGTTCGCGGCGACGAGCCACAACGACTCCGCCGCCACGGGCACTTCAGTCACGGGTGCCTCGGCGACGGGCTCCGCGTCCACGTGCCGCTCCGTCACGGGTTCCTCCTCAGTAGCAGCCGGTCCGCCACCGGTTCGTAACCGATGCGCAGATAGACGCCGTTACTCGTCGGGTTGGCGAGGTCCGTGAAGAGCAGGACCTCCGCCGCGCCCTCCGCCAGGGCGGCCCGCGAGGACTCGGCCGTCACGGCGGCCCCGTACCCCCGGCCGCGAAGCTCCGGCGGGGTGTACACCAACGTCACCCGCACCGTCCCCGCCATCATCAGGGAGCGACCCGCGAGAGCCACCGGAGCCCCGCCGCTCTCCCAGAGGGTGAGTGACCCGCGTTCCGTGCCCTCGTCCACCAGCCACTCGGCCGAGGACTTGGACTGCCCGGTCGCGTCGGCGAACCCCCGCACCCACTCCACGAGCAGGGCCCGGTCCGCCCGCGTCGCCGCCCTGGCCCGGCCCTCCGGCGCGGGGAAGGGCGGCCGCAGTGTGCCCAGCCGGTACAACCGCTGCTCCTGCTCGATCCGGTAGCCCGGCAGCCGGGCTGTCAGCAGCGCCGCGATGTCCCGGTCCGCGTTGACACCGTCGAGGTCGGGACCCGCCCCCAGGGCCTCCACCAGCGGCCCCACCGCCTCCGGGGGCACGGCGTTCAGCAGCGCGGCGTGGGGCGGAGTACGCACGAGAGTCCCCGCCACCGCCCCGTCCGCCCCGCGCCACCAGCCGAGGACCGGATCGTCGTCCCCGTAGTGATGGGCGCCCGAACGCCTCAGCCGCTCGGTGACGGTGAGCGCCACCGTGTGCTCGACGGGCCGCGCGGTGAGCGACGGGCCGGCCGCGGCGAGGAACACGTCGACGTCGTGGGTGAAGGTCCAGGTCATGCCTCATCCTGCCCGGGGGCGGGAGGCCGGGGCACCTGGATTTCTCCGGCGGGCACGAGGGCCACCCGCGCACGACGAAACGCCCCGGCGTCCGGCGGCGGTGATGCCGTAAGACTTTCGTCATGCGGGAGCGGTCGCCCCACGTGGTGCCGGTCGGATTGGATGGGTGGTCCGGGACCGGTGCGTCCGGCCGGCCGATGTAGCGGAGGAGCCGGAATGGGACGGGTACGCGGAGTGCTGACGTGGCCGGTGGTCGCGGGGGCGCTGGTGGTGGCCGTGGTGATGGTGGGCGTGGGCCTCTACTGGTTCCAGCCGTGGAAGCTGTGGCAGGACGAGACCGTGCGGGAGGCCCTGCCCGAGGCGACTGCCGCGGAGCCCGCCGACAACTCGGCGGGCGAAGAGGCGACTGTGCAGGGGACCCCTGTTCCCGAACCGGCAGCGCCGGTGACCCTCGCCTCCGGCGACCTGATCAGCCACGAGCACGCCACGTCCGGCACGGTGAAGCTGCTGCGGCTCGCCGACGGCTCGCACATCGTGAGGCTGGAGGACCTCGACACCAGCAACGGCCCGGACCTCAGGGTCTGGCTGACCGACGCACCGGTGAAGGAGGGGCGGGCGGGCTGGTTCGTCTTCGACGACGGTCGCCACGAGAGCCTCGGCAAGCTCAAGGGCAACAAGGGGTCCCACAACTACCGGCTGCCCGAGGGCCTCGACCCGGCGGGCTTCACGAGCATCAGCATCTGGTGCGACCGGTTCGACGTCTCCTTCGGCGCTGCCGAGCTGGTCCGCGCCTGACAGCCGACGTGTCCGTCCCTTCTGCGCGCCGGGCCGCCGCCCTCACTCCCGTACGTACCGCTCCCCGGCGTCCCGCAGCCGCTCGTGCAGCCGGCCGAACACCTCCGCCGACCGGCGGCCCGGCCAGTCCGCGGGCAGCAGCTCCGCCGGCAGACCCGGGTCCGCGTACGGCAGTTGGCGCCAGGAGTCCAGCCCCAGCAGATAGTCCCGGTAGGCGGTCTGCGGGCGGGGCGGTCCGTCGGCCCCGGACGCCTCCCAGTCGCGCAGTACCGGCTCGTGCAGCTCCAGGAAGTCGTGGTGCAGCCGCGCCACCGTGTCCAGGTCCCACCAGCGGGCGACCGCCTCGCGGGTGGCGGCGAAGCCGAGGTGCTCACCCCGGAACAGGTCGACGTACGGGTCGAGTTCGAGCCGTTCCAGGGTGTGCCGGGTCTCCTCGTACAGCCCGCCCGGAGCGATCCACACCCCGGGCGCGGCCGTGCCGAAGCCCAGCCGGGCCAGCCGGGAGCGCAGCACATGGCGCTTGCTGCGCTCGGCCTCGGGCACGGAGAACACGGCGAGCACCCAGCCGTCGTCGAGGCTCGGCGCGGGGTGCCGGTAGATCCGCCGGTCCCCGTCGTCCAGCAGCTGCCGGGCTTCCGGGGAGAGCGCGTACCCCGCCGAGCCGTCCCCGGCCCGGGCGGCCACCAGCAGCCCGCGCCGTTTCAGCCGCGACACGCACGAGCGTACGGACGGGGCGTCGACGCCCACGGCGTGCAGCAGGCGGATCAGCTCCGACACCGCGAACGGGGCGCCGTCCGCCGGACGGCCGTAGGCGCCGTAGAGCGTGATGATCAGGGAGCGGGGGGTGCGCAACTCGGCCACGTGATCACTCTAGGCTCTGTCCTCCCGGAGGTCTTCCCGGAGATCTTCCCGAAGGTCTTCCCGGAGCAGGAACCGCTGGAGTTTGCCGGTCGCGGTGCGCGGCAGCGACTCCTCGAACACGAAGAGGCGCGGGCACTTGTGCGGGGCCAGGTTGGCCTTCATATGGGCGCGCAGCGAGTCCGCCGTCTGCTCCGAGCCCTCGGTCAGCACCACGTGCGCCACCACGATCTCGCCCCGCAGTTCGTCCGGCCGGCCCACCACGGCCGCCTCAGCGACCTCCGGATGGCGCAGCAGGGCGTCCTCCACCTCGGGGCCCGCGATGTTGTAGCCGGAGGAGATGATCATGTCGTCGGCGCGGGCCACGTAGCGGAAGTAGCCGTCCGGTTCGCGGACGAAGGTGTCGCCGGTCAGATTCCAGCCGTGCCGGACGTACTCCGTCTGCCGGGGGTCTGCGAGATAGCGGCAGCCGACCGGGCCGCGCACGGCGAGCAGCCCCGGCTCGCCGTCCGGCAGTTCCTCCCCGTGCTCGTCCACCACCCGGGCCTGCCAGCCCGGCACGGGCACCCCGGTCATGCCCGGCCGGATCGCCTCGTCGGCCGCGGAGATGAAGATGTGCAGGAGTTCGGTGGCCCCGATGCCGTTGATGATGCGCAGACCCGTGGCCTCGTGCCAGGCCCGCCAGGTCGCCTCCGGCAGGTTCTCCCCGGCCGACACACAGCGCCGCAGCGCCGACAGGTCGTGGCCGTTCAGCTGGCCGAGCATCGTGCGGTAGGCGGTCGGCGCGGTGAACAGCACCGAGACCCGGTGCTGGACCAGCGCGGGCAGCAGATGCTGCGGACCCGCCTGCTCCAGCAGCAGCGTCGAGGCCCCGGCCCGCAGCGGGAAGACCAGCAGCCCGCCCAGGCCGAACGTGAAGCCCAGCGGCGGGCTGCCCGCGAACACGTCGTCGGCCGAGGGGCGCAGCACGTGGCGGGAGAAGGTGTCGGCGATGGCCAGGAGGTCCCGGTGCAGATGCATACAGCCCTTGGGGCGCCCGGTGGTCCCCGAGGTGAAGGCGATGAGCGCGACCTCGTCGGCGGCCGTGTCCACCGCCCGGTACGGGCCGGAACCGGAATGCGCGGAAGCCCGCCGGGCGAGGTCACCGGGCCCGTCCCCGCCGAACGGGGTGATCCGCAGCCCGTCCACGTCCGCCGCCGCCAGATCCTCCACGGACCGGGCGTCGCACAGGGCGTGGCCGATCCGCGCCAGCGAGCAGATGGTGGCAAGCTCCGTGGCGCGCGCCTGCGCCAGTACGGTGACGGCGACCGCGCCCGCCTTCATGACGGCGAGCCAGCAGGCGGCCAGCCAGGGCGTGGTCGGCCCGCGCAGCAGCACCCGGTTGCCCGGCACCACGCCCAGGTCGTCCGTCAGCACATGGGCGATGCGGTCCACGGCCTCCCGCAGTTCGCCGTAGCTCCAGACGCCGCCGTCGCCGGAGCGCAGCGCGGGACGGTCGGCGCCGTACTCCTCGATGGTGCGGTCCAGCAGCTCGTGTCCGCAGTTCAGCCGGTCGGGGTAACGCGGCGCCGGATCGTCCAGGAGGAGCTTCGGCCACTGCTCCGGCGGTGGGAGATGGTCGCGCGCGAAGGTGTCGGTGTGGGCGCCGGCGGTGCGCCCGGCCGGCTCGTGAGGCGCGCCGGGGACGCGTGCGGACGCGTCGGCGGCGGCTGTGGGCGTGTTCGGCGAGGAATTCGGCTCCATGAAGGATCGCCCCCTTGTCGCCTCTGGAGCGTATCGTTTGGGTGACGGTAGTCAACGGTCCGCGATAAGCCATGGCGTGCGATGCGATGCGACGAGATGCCACCCGACGCGACGGGGCACGCGACACGACGCGACAAGAGAGGCGCCGCCATGACGGCATTCTCCCTCGAACCGGAACAAACCGCCTGGTGCGAGGAGCTCCGTACGCTCGCCGCACAGGAGCTGCGCCCGCTCGCGGAGAAAGGGGAGCCCGGGCGTGTCAACCGCCCCCTGCTGGCCGCCCTCGGCGAGCTGGGCCTCCTCGGCCGGATGCTGGGCTCCGGCGCGCTGGACCTGTGCCTGCTGCGGGAGTCGCTGGCCCGGGGCTGTACGGAGGCCGAGACCGCGCTCGCCCTCCAGGGCCTCGGCACCACCCCGATCGTCCAGGCGGGCACCCCCGCCCACCGCGAACGCTGGCTCCCCGGGGTCCGGGCCGGGCGGGCCGTCGCCGCGTTCGCGCTGAGCGAGCCGGGAGCGGGCTCCGACGCGGCGGCCCTGAGCCTGGCCGCCGACCACACCGCCGACGGCTGGCGGCTCACCGGCGAGAAGTGCTGGATCTCCAACGCCCCCGAGGCCGACTTCGCCGTGGTCTTCGCCCGCACCACCCCCGGCGCCGGATCCCGGGGCATCACAGCGTTCCTGGTCCCGTCCGACCGCCCCGGACTCACCGGCTCCGCCCTCGACATGCTCTCCCCGCACCCCATCGGCACCCTGGAGTTCGACGGCGTACCGGTCACCGCCGACGACGTCCTCGGCGAACCCGACCGGGGCTTCCGGGTCGCCATGAACACCCTCAACCTCTTCCGCCCCAGCGTCGGGGCCTTCGCCGTCGGAATGGCCCGGGCCGCCCTCGACGCGACCCTGGACCACACCGCCCACCGCACCGCGTTCGGCGGCCCGCTGAGCGATCTCCAGGCCGTCTCCCACCAGGTCGCCGAGATGGCCACCCGCACCGAGGCCGCCCGCCTGCTGGTCCACGCGGCGGCAGCGGCGTACGACGCGGGGGAGAGCGGGGTGCCGCGCCGGGCGGCCATGGCCAAGCTGTACGCCACCGAGACCGCGCAGTACGTCGTCGACACCGCCGTCCAGCTGCACGGCGCCCGCGCCCTGCGCCGGGGCCATCTCCTCGAACACCTCTACCGCGAGGTCCGCGCGCCGCGCATCTACGAGGGCGCGAGCGAGGTGCAGCGCGCCATCATCGCCAAGGAGCTGTACGCGAACGCCGCCCGGCTTCCCGATCCGCACGAGCCGTCCGCCGAGCCGTCCGCCGAGCCGTCCGCGTCCCCGACCCAGGAGCCGTCCGCATGAGTCCGTCCCACCGGATCAACCCGGCCGAACTCTCCCCGCCCACCGGCTTCAGCCACGCCGTCGTCGCCACCGGCGGTCACCTGGTCTTCCTCGCCGGACAGACCGCCCTCGACCCGGAGGGCAAGGTCGTCGGAGCCACCCTGCCCGAGCAGTTCGCACTCGCGCTCGGCAATCTGCTCACCGCTCTCCACGCGGCCGGCGGCGCCCCCGCCGACCTCGCCCGGGTCACCGTCTACGCCACCGACGTCGACGACTACCGCTCCCACTCCGCCGAACTGGGCCGGATCTGGCGCAGGCTGGCGGGGCGCGACTACCCGGCGATGGCCGTCATCGGCGTCGCCAGGCTCTGGGACGAACAGGCGATGGTCGAGATCGACGGGGTCGCGGTCCTCCCGTGACGGGGCTCGGGGTGAGGCGGGAAGGTCCGCCGCACTGCTTAAAGAGAAGGCAAGACCCCCGTTAAGAAGTCGTCAAAAGGCTCGCGTTAGGCTCTTCGCGTGCGGTACGACGCGGAACACCTCCAACGCCTGGCGCGGCCTTCCCCCCGTCCCCAGCTGGCGCCCCCTCGGGACGGCGTCCGGTCTCGGCGTGCCGGTGAGCGCGCGGCGTGCCGGTCCGGGGAATCTCGCGGGGACGTATATCTGTATTCGGTGCCCTTTACTCCGGTTTGTTCGCCGCCTGCCCGGGACACCGCGCTGTGATCGGGCTCATCATCGGTCACTTCCTCCTGGCGGCCTTCGCGGGCCCCTTGGTGCACCGGCTCCGTCGGCGCGCCTTCCTCGTGCTGGCGCTGCCCCCGGCGGCGGCCACCGTCTGGGCGTTCACCCAGTGGAGCACCGCTGCCGACGGTGAGGCGGTCACCTGGACCTGGAAGTGGATTCCGGACTACGACGTCGGCCTCGATCTGCGGCTGGACGCACTCTCCGAGCTGATGGTCCTGATGGCCGCCGGGGTCGGTGCCCTCGTCCTCGTCTACTGCGCCTCGTACTTCAGGGACGACACCCCGCAACTGGCCCGGTTCGCGGGGAACCTCCTCGCCTTCGCGGGCGCGATGCTCGCCCTGGTGCTCGCCGACGACCTGATCACGCTCTACGTGTTCTGGGAGCTGACCACGGTCTTCTCCTTCCTGCTGATCGGGCACAGCAGCGAACACCGGCACAGCAGACGCTCCGCGCTCCAGGCGCTCACCGTCACCACGCTCGGCGGCCTCGCCATGCTGGTCGGATTCCTGATCGTCGGTCATGCCGCGGGCACCTACCGGATCTCCGCCATCGTCGCCGACCCGCCGGAGACCAGCCTCGCCGTCTCCGTCGCCCTGGTGCTGATCCTCGCGGGCGCGCTGTCGAAGTCCGCGATCTGGCCGTTCTCCATGTGGCTTCCGAACGCCATGGCCGCCCCCACCCCGGTCAGCGCCTATCTGCACGCCGCCGCGATGGTCAAGGCCGGCGTCTATCTGGTGGCCCGGCTCTCCCCGGCCTTCGCCGACGTCCCGGTGTGGAAACCGGTGGTCATCGTGCTCGGTGGCGCGACCATGCTGCTCGGCGGCTGGCGCGCTCTGCGCCTCAACGACCTGAAGCTGGTCCTCGCCTACGGGACCGTCAGCCAGCTCGGCTTCCTCACTCTGCTCGCCGGGACCGGCAACCGGGACGCGGCCCTCGCCGCCGTCGCGATGATCCTCGGCCACGCGCTGTTCAAGGCGCCGCTCTTCCTCGTCACCGGCATCGTCGACCACGCCACCGGCACCCGGGACCTGCGGGGGCTCTCCGGCGTCGGCCGCTCCCTGCCGTACGTCGCCGGGGTCGCCGTGCTCGCCGCCGCCTCCATGGCCGCCCTGCCCCCGCTGCTCGGATTCGCCGCGAAGGAAGCGGCCTTCGAGGCGCTGCTGCACGGCTCGGCCGCCGACCGCTGGGCGCTCGCCGTCGTCGTCGCGGGCTCCGCCCTCACCACCGCGTACACCCTGCGGTTCGTCTGGGGGGCCTTCGCGCGCAAGCCCGGCGTCCCCGACACCCCCGTCCACCGCGTCGGCCGGGCCTTCCTGGCCCCGCCCGCCCTGCTCGCGGTGCTCGGCCTGGTGCTCGGTCCCGGCGTCGGCCTGACCGACGGGCTGTTCAGCGCCTACGCCGACAGCTATCCGGCTCCCGCCGACCCCTACCACCTGGCGCTCTGGCACGGCTTCGGCATCGCCCTGCTGCTCTCCGCCGTCGCCTGGATCGCGGGAGCGGGCCTCTTCCTCGCCCGGGACACCGTCGCCCGCGTGTCCCGCCGCGTCGCCTGGCCCACCGCCGACAGCGTCTTCGGTCATCTGCTGCTCGGCCAGGAACGGCTCGCCCTCCAGGTCACCGGCTTCGTTCAGCGAGGCTCCCTCTCGGTCTACCTGGCGACCACGCTGCTCGTGATGGCCGGCGGTCAGCTCGCCGTGTTCGCCATCGACCAGCCCTGGCAGGGGGCTCCGGCTCCTCGGCTCTGGGACAACGCCCTCCAGGGCGGCATCGCCGTGCTCACCTGCGTTGCCGCCTTCCTGTGCCTGACCGTACGACGCCGGATGAAGGCCGTGGTCCTCAGCGGGCTGATCGGCTACGGCACCGCGCTGCTCTTCGTCGTCCAAGGCGCACCGGACCTGGCACTCACCCAGTTCTGCGTCGAGACCGTCGCGATGGTCGTCTTCGTCCTCGTGCTGCGCCGGATGCCCGTCCACTTCGAGGAGACCGTCTCACCCTGGCGGCGCGCGATCCGCATCCCGGTGGCACTCGTCGCGGCCGGTACCGTCGGCGTCGCCCTCTGGGTGGCCGCCGCCGCGCGTACGGCCGAACCGGCGGGCGCGGCCATGGTCGAGGAGGTCCAGGAACACGGGTACAAGGACGTGGTCGCCACCATCCTCGTCGACCTGCGCGCCTGGGACACCCTCGGGGAATCCGCGGTGCTCGCCGCCGCGGCGATCGGGGTCACCAGCCTCATCTACCTGCACCGCCGCAGCGAGGGACCGATGACGGCGGACGAGCTGAAGGGTCGTACCGCCTGGTCCATCGCGGCCGAGCACACCGCACGGCTGCCGCAGGGCGACGAGGTGGCCCCCGAGCGCGGCTGGCTCGCCGCCGGATCCACCCTCGCCCCCGAACACCGCTCGATCGTCTTCGAGGTGGTGGCGCGCCTGCTCTTCCACCCGATCCTGATCCTCTCGGTCTACCTGCTCTTCTGCGCCGAGAACATGCCCGGCGGCGGCTTCGTCGCCGGACTGGTCGCCGGAGTCGCCCTCATCACCCGCTATCTGGCGGGCGGCCGCTTCGAACTGGCCCAGGCCGCCCCCCTGCAACCGGGGCTCTTCACCGGACTCGGCCTCTTCATCTCGACCGGGGTGGGCCTCCTCGGCCTGATCGACGGAACCGTTCTGCACGCTTTCACCTACCACGGACATCTGCCGGTGTTCGGCGACTTCCACATGAGCACGCCGATCCTGTTCGACTTCGGCGTCTACCTGCTGGTGCTGGGCGTCGTCCTGGACATCGTCCGGGCTCTCGGAGCCAAGATCGACCGGCAGATCGAACGGGCCGCCGGCGCGCTGAGCGCCACGGGCGGCCCCGAGGCGGGAGGGGATCCCCGATGACCGTCAGCGCCGCACTCCTCCTCACGGCCGTGGTCCTCTGCGCCGTGGGCGGCATCCTCATGCTGACCCGACCGCTGACGCGGATCCTGCTGGGCGCCGTCATCCTGAGCAACGGGGTCAACCTGCTGATCCTCGCCTCGACCGGTACCGCGGGTGCCGCGCCCCTTCTCTACGGGGTCGATCTGCGCCGGGTCACCGACCCGCTGCCCCAGGCGATCGCTCTGACCGCGATCGTGATCACCCTCGGCACCACCGCCTTCCTGCTCGCCATGGCCTACCGCAGCCACCAGATCACCGGCACCGACGAGGTACACGACGACCTGGAGGACCGGCGCATCGTGCTGCGCGCCGAAGTGCTCTCCGAACGCGCCCAGTTGCGGGAGGAGTTCCGCTCCGGATCCGAGCCGACCGCGGACGAGCGCGAACGCTACCGCGAGGAGCGCCGTCGGCTCCGCGACCGGCTCCGCGCCGACCGGGCCCGCCAGGCCCGGGGCCGCGACGCCTCCGGCGACCTCTGGAACGACATCATCGGCGCCGACCCCGAGGACTACGTCCGCGATGGCGACGCCAAGGCCGACGACCGTTACCCCCGAGACGAACGAGGAGCCGCCGGATGAACGCGCTCGTCCCGTTGCCGGTGCTCCTGCCGCTGTGCGCCACCGGACTCAGCCTCACCTTCGGCACCCGGCTCCAGCGCTTCCAGCGCTTCATCAGCGTCGCCGTACTCACCGCGGTCCTGGCGCTCTCGGTCACCCTGATGATCGCCGCCGACCGGCAGGGCCCGCTCTCCGTCCACCTCGGCGACTTTGCGCCTCCGCTCGGCATCACCCTGGTCGCCGACCGGCTCTCCGGACTGATGCTGACCGTCTCCTCGGCCGTCACGCTCTGCGTACTGATCTACTCCCTCGGCCAGGGCATGACCGACCGGGACAAGGAGACCCCGCTGGCGGTCTTCCATCCGGCCTACCTGATCCTCGTGGCCGGGGTCTCCTGCACCTTCCTCGCCGGCGACCTGGTCAACCTCTTCGTCAGCTTCGAGATCATGCTGGTCGCCAGCTTCGTCCTGCTCACCCTCGGCGGCACCGGCCCCCGGATGCGCGCCGGATCGACCTACGTGATCATCTCGCTGTTCTCGTCGATGGTCTTCCTCATCGCCATCGCGATGACCTACGCGGCCCTGGGCACCGTGAACTTCGCGCAGCTCGCCGAACGGCTGCCCGACCTCTCGCTCGGCGTGCAGACCCTGATCCAGGCGATGCTGCTCACGGTCTTCGCGATCAAAGCCGCCGTCTTCCCGCTGGCCGCATGGCTGCCCGACTCCTACCCGACGGCGCCCGCACCGGTCACCGCCGTCTTCGCGGGGTTGCTCACCAAGGTCGGCGTCTACTGCATGATGCGGACCGAGACCCTGCTCTTCCCGGGCAACCGGATCGGCGACCTCCTGATGGCCGTGGCGCTGGCCTCCATGGTGATCGGCATTCTCGGCGCGGTCGCCCAGACCGACCTCAAACGACTGCTCTCCTTCACCCTGATCAGCCACATCGGCTTCATGATCTTCGGTATCGGCCTCGCCACCCGGGAGGCGTACGGCGGTGCCATCGTCTACGTCGTCCACCACATCACCGTCCAGACCACCCTCTTCCTGGTAGCGGGGCTCATCGAACGCCGGGGCGGCACCACGGAGCTGACCCGGCTCGGCGGTCTGGCCAAGGCCGCACCGATACTGGCCCTCCTCTTCTTCGTCCCCGCGATGAACCTGGCGGGCATCCCCCCGCTCTCCGGCTTCATCGGAAAGCTGGGGCTCATGCGGGCGGGCGTCGCCGACGGCAGCGCCTGGGCCTGGATCCTGGTCGCGGGCTCGGTCGTCACCAGCCTCCTGACGCTGTACGTCACCGCCAAGGTGTGGAACCTCGCCTTCTGGCGCGCGGCCCCGCCCGGACAGGCCGAGTCGGGCACGGTCCTGGAGTCCGGGGACGACAGCGACGACGACACCGACGAGGGCCCCGACGGCGTCCCCGGCACCGGTGACGAGGGCATCGCGGTGCTCGACCGCCCGGCCGAGGGCGCGAGCACCGCCACGCTCCAGGCGCGAGCGGTCACCACGACCAACCGCCTGCCCCGGCCCATGATGGCGGCCACCGCGGCAACCGTCGCGCTGGCCCTGTCGTTCACGGTGTTCGCCGGGCCGCTCACCGCCTTCACCGACCGCTCGGCCGTGGAACTGCTGGAGCGAACGCCCTACATCGAGGAGGTGCTGGGCCGGTGAGCCGTTTCCCGCGGTTCTCGTTCCGTGACAAGGACCTGCCGCCGCTGAGCTGCCGGGTCGGCCGTCGCGGACGCGTGCTGGACCTGCCGCTGATCGCCTGGCTCACGCTCATCTGGGTGCTGCTCTGGTCCACGTTCAATCTGGCCAACATCATCACGGGCGTGATCGTCGCGGCCGCCGTCTGTCTGGCCTTCCCGCTGCCCCCGGTCGACCTCGGCCTCCGGCTCCATCCCTGGGGCATCCTCCGACTGGCCGGATATCTGCTCTACGACATGTACACCTCGGGTGTGAAGGTCACCCGGCAGATCTTCGCGGGTATGCCCCACCGGGCCGCCGTCATCGGCGTGCCGCTGCGCTGCCGCAGCGATCTGATGCTGGCCGCCGTCGCCGTCGCCGTCTCCAATGTCCCCGGCGGTTCCGTCATCGAGATGCGCCGAGCCACCGCGACCGTCTTCCTGCACGTCTTGGACGCCGACCGGCCCGAGGAGCTGGAAGCGGCCCGGCGCCAGGTCTGGCGGCTGGAGGAACTGACCGTACGGGCCTTCGGAACCGCCGACGAGATCGCCCGGGTCGCCGAACCGCCCCCACCGCCGCAGCTCACCGCCGGAAGGCCCGCACCATGAGCGTCTTCGAACAGATCGACCGCGTCCTGCTGACCGCCGCCATCGTCCTGGTCCTGGCAGCCGGGCTCCTCCTGCTGGTCCGGATCTGGCGCGGGCCCTCCATGCTCGACCGGGCGATCTCGCTGGACGTCATCGCGGCGCTGATCATCGCCGGGCTCGGAGCCAAGTCCGCCGTGGCGCTGGACTCGTTCTACTTTCCGATCATGCTGGTGCTGGCCTTCCTGGGGTTCACCGGATCGGTGGGCATCGCCCGCTTCATCGCCGTGCGCGACCGGCCCCAGGCCGTGACGGTGATCGCCCCGTCTCCCGCTGCGCCTCCCGGGGCCGGCGGCCGCTCCGGGGATGACGCCGGCTCCGGTTCCGACGCCGGCTCGGGCCCGACCAAGGAGGACCCCAAGTGAACGTCTGGATCCAGCTCCTCGACACGGCGGGCGCCCTCCTCGTCCTGATCGGCGCCGCGATCTCGCTGCTCGGGGTGATCGGCATGCTGCGGCTGCCCGACGTCCTCTCCCGCAGCCACGCCGCCACCAAACCGCAGACGCTCGGCATGCTCCTGGTCCTCGCCGGAGTCGCTCTCCGGCTGCGCACCGGCATGGACCTGGCGACCCTCGCGCTCATCGCCTTCTTCCAGATGCTCACCGGACCCGTCGCCTCGCACCTGGTGGCCCGCTCCGCCTACCGCACCGGCCAGGTCGACCACGGCGAGCTGCTCTTCGACGAGCTCGACGAACAGCTCACCGACGGGAAGTAAGCGCGTACTCGCGCCCTGTCGGGGCCAAACACCCCATGGGCCCGGGCCCGCGTGCCATGATGCGGGCACTGCCGGACGCTGGGGGGCGTAGTGGGAAGCACGGGCACCGTGCTGCGCGAATTGCGCGGCGCACAGAAGAGCGCCAAGGGCGTCTCGCTCTACTCGCGGTACGTGAACCGGCCCGCCGGCCGCCTGCTCGCGGCCGGAGCCTACCGGGCTGGACTGACGCCCAATCAAGTAACCTTGATCAGCGCGCTGTTCACCTATGGTGCGCTGACGGCCGTCGCGCTCGTCGAACCGTCGTGGACGCTCGCCGTCCTGGTCTACGCGGCCCTCGCGGTCGGCTTCGCCTTCGACTCCGCCGACGGGCAACTCGCCCGGCTCACCGGCCGGGGCGGGCCCGACGGGGAGTGGCTGGACCATGTCGTGGACTGCGGGAAGCTCCTGCTCGTCCACACCGCGGTCCTGATCTCCTTCTACCGTTTCGGTGAACTGCCTTCGGATGCCTGGCTGTTGCTGCCGCTGGGCTTCCAGCTGGCCGCCGTGGTCACCTTCTGCGCGGGGCTGCTGCGCGAACACCTCGGCAAGACGGCGGCGAGCGCACAGGGTCCGTCCTGGGCGGCGCCGCAGGCTGCGCCCGTCTCCCGGGTGCGGGCCGTGGCCCTGCTGCCCGCCGACTACGGGGTGTTCTGCCTGGTGTTCCTGCTGCTCGGCGCACCCGGGGCCTTCCGCGCCGGGTACGCCGTGCTGGCGGTCGTGCACACGCTGTTCCTGGCGGCCTTCCTCGCCAAGTGGTTCAGGGAGCTGAAAGCGCTCCGGGCCGGTTGACGAGGACGTCCAGCGCCCGGCGCAACTGGGTGCTGGACGTATGCACGGTGTACGGGAAGTAGACGACCTCCACGCCCACTTCGGCGAAGTCGCGCTCCAGCTTCAGCCCCTTCTCCGTGCCCCGCCAGTCGTCGCCCTTGAAGATCACGTCGAACCGGACCTGCTGCCAGGTCTCGACCTTGTCCGGCACGGTCTCCACGAACGCGGCGTCCACGAAGCGCACGCTGCGGACGATCTCCAGTCGTTCGCGGAGCGGGATCATCGGCGTATGGCCCTTGGCGAGCGCCGCCATCTCGTCCGACACGACCCCCGCGACCAGGTAGTCGCACTGACTGCGGGCATGACGCAGGATGTTGAGGTGGCCGACGTGGAACAGGTCGTACACCCCGGGTGCGTAACCCACCCTGTGCTGCACCATCCGTATCTCTCCCCCCACGGTGAACGTGATCCGGTGATGTTCCAACGACCTTACTGTGAAGAACACTTGTGCAAGCCGTGAACGGATAAGCTCGACGGGGGCTGTTCCTCGCCGGGAACAGCGGCTGTCGTGGGGGGAAGGCGATCGTCCGATGTCCGATGCTGCAAGGCCCGGTCCGTTCCGGGGCCGCCGACTTCTGCTGGTTTCGACCAACTACGCTCCGGAGCTCACGGGCATAGGCCCGTACGCCACCCAACTGGCCGAGCACTGGGCCGCGTCCGGCGCCCGCGTCCGGGCGCTCACCGGCATGCCGCACTACCCGTCCTGGCGCCTCGAGGAGGGCTACCGGGGCGTGTGGCGGACGGTGGAGATACGGGGAGGCGTCGGCGTGCACCGACGCCGCCACTACGTGCCGCCACGTCAGACCGCTCTGAAGCGAGCCGCGTTCGAGGCGAGCATCCTCGCCACCGGGCTGATCGGACCACCGCCCGGCCGCCCCGACGTGGTGGTCTCCCAGATGCCCAGCCTCGCCGGCGGAGTCATCGGGGCGCGCCTCGCCCGGCACCACCGGGTGCCCTATCTCCCCGTCGTGCAGGACCTGATGGGCGCCGCCGCCGCGCAGAGCGGTATCCGGGGCGGCGGCAGGGCCTCCGCCGTCGCCGCGGCCGCCGAGCGGTACGCGCTGCGCGGGGCCGCCCTCGTCGGCGTCATCCACGAGAGCTTCGTCCCCGGCGTCCGGGCCCTCGGCGTCGACCCCGGCCGCATCCGCCTCGTCCCCAACTGGACCCATGTGCAGGGCCCCACCGCCGACCGGGCCGCGACCCGGGCCCGGCTCGGCTGGCCCGACGGCGTCCCGGTGATCCTGCACTCCGGCAACATGGGCCTCAAACAGGGCCTGGAGGTCCTGGTGGAGGCCGCCCGCCTCGCCCCCGGCGTCCGCGTCGTCCTGATGGGCGACGGCAACCAGCGCGACGCCCTGCGCGCCCGCGCCGAGGGGCTCGTCAACATGGAGTTCCTGGAGCCCGTGGCGGCCGAGGAGTTCACCGACGTCCTCGCCGCCGCCGACGTCCTCGCCGTCACCCAGCGCGCCTCGGTCCTCGACATGAGCGTCCCCTCCAAGCTCACCTCGTACTTCACCTCCGGCCGACCCGTGATCGCCTCCGTCGCCGACGAGGGAGGCACCGCGGACGAGGTCCGCCGCTCCGGCGCCGGAGTCCTCGTCGCCCCCGAGGACCCGGCCGCCCTGCTGGAGGCCGTACAGAAACTCGCCGCCGACCCGGCCGCCGCCGACGCCCTCGGGGCCGAGGGCCCCCGGTACGTCGCACACCACCTGAGCCGGGAGGCGGGGCTCGCCCGCTTCGACGACCTGCTCGCCGAGGTCCTGCGGGACGGACAGGGCGGTGGCCTCCGATGACACCCGTGAACCGGGTCGTGGACGACCACGACGAGCCCGCGCTGCTGCGCGACCAGTTCCGCCAACTCCTGCGCTACCGCGCCCTGCTGGCCGTCGGCGTGGTCGTCGGCCTGCTCGGCGGGGGCTATCTGGCCCTCGGCGGCGAGAAGACGTACACCGCGACCGGCGAGGTCCAGGTCCGGTCCGCCATCGCCGACCCCTTCGCCGCCGGAGCCACCGCGGACAAGGGCATCAACATCGGCTCCGAGCGCCAGACCGCCGCCAGTGACACCGTCGGCACCCTGGCCGCGGGCGCGCTCCTCAAGCAGGGCGACGACGTCACCGCCCGCGAACTGCTCATCGGACTCCAGGTCACCAACCCGCCCAACACCCTCACCCTCCGGTTCTCCTACACCGGCGCCACCCCCGAGCAGTCCCGGGCCCGCGCCGAAGCCCTCGCGGGCGCCTATCTGGCCCACCGCAAGGCGCGCACCGAGGAGAGCATCGAGAACATGGCGGGCGGCTACCGCGCCCAGCTGAAGCCGCTGGAGGAGAAGCGCGATCTGCTGGAGGAGCAGGTCGGTGCGGGCGCGGCCGAAGACGTCACCAGCGCCCGCGCCAACATCATCGTCTCCATCTCCGAGCTGACCCGGAAGATCTCCGAGCTGAAGGCCCTGGACACCACCCCCGGCTACCTCAACAAGAAGCCGGTCGCCCCGGCCTCGCCCACCGGCGCCGGCCTGCCCCTGCTCCTCGGCCTCGGCGGGGTCGTCGGCCTGGCGCTCGGGCTGCTGCTGTCCTGGGTGCGGCTCGTCTTCGACCCCGCCGTACGCTCCGACCGCGAACTGGTCCGCTCGCTCGGCGCACCGCTGCTGGGCACCCTGCCCCGGGAGCGCGCCGCCGGGGCGGGGCTGCTCGCCATCGGCCGCGGCGGATCCCGGCTCGCCGAGGAGTACCGCGCGGTCGCCTTCCGGCTCGCCTACGACCCGTCGTTCGCCGAGAGCCGCCGCCTGCTGGTCACCGCCCCGCGCGGGGACAACGCGGAGGCCGCCGCAGCTGCCGCCAACCTCGCCGCCGCCTTCGCCGAGATGGGCCGGGACGTCCTTCTCGCCGAGGCCGATCTGCGCACCCCGACCCTCGCCAGGGAGCTGGGCTCCGCCGCCCACGAGACGCGTTCGCCGCGCTGGGCCGCCGACGAGGGCGACGGCAGCTGGCCCACCGGCAGCCGCTCCGGCGTGGACGTCCCCGGCTCCGGGGCGTTCACCCTGATCCCCGGCACCGTCGTCGACAACGTCCCGCGCGCCCTCACCTCCCCGCCCGTCGGCCGGATCGTCGGCGAGGCCGACAGCCCTGGCACCGTCGTCATCGTGCTCGCCCCGCCCGTCCTCGCCTACGCCGACGCGGTCGCCCTCGTCGACCGGGTCACCGGTGTCATGATCGTGTGCGATCCGCGCGAGGTGCACCGCAGCGACCTGGAGCGCATCCGCGAGATCATCAGCGCCTCCGGCGGCTCCGTCCTCGGCGCCCTGCTCCACCCGCCCCGGCGCCGGCTGCGCCGCGCCGAGCGCCGCACGAAGTCGGCCCGCCGCCGGTCCGGAGGATCCGGACCCACCCCGCCCACCCCGGAGCCGGACACCCCCGAGACCACCGGAGACCCCACCGAGACCCTCGGTCTGCGCTCCCTGACCCTCCCGGCACCCCGCCGGTGAGAGCCCGCACCGCTGTCCTCTGCTCGGTCGCGGACCAGGGAGTGGCGGCGCTCACCAACATCCTGGTGCTTCTTGCCGCCGCACGGCTCTCCACCCTCGCCGACTTCGCCCGCTTCTCCGCGGTCTACCTGGTCTTCACGGTCCTGCTCGGCGTCTCGGGGGCGTACACCGGGCAGCCGCTGGTCCTCAAGCGCGGGGCGGGGGAGGAGACCCGGGGCGCCTGCCGGTCGGCCGTGGCCTTCACGGTGCTCGCCGCCACCGTGCTCGGCGCGCTGCTCGCCGCCGTCTGCGTTCTCGTCCCCGGCGACACCGCCCGCGCCCTGCTGATGCTCGGCCTCGTCCTCCCCGTGGTGCTCGGACAGGACGCCGTACGGTACGCCTTCTCCACCCTCCAGCAGCCCCATCTCGCCCTGCTCTCCGACCTGTTGCGGCTCGGCTGCGTGCTCGGTGCGCTCTCCGTACAGGACTACGGGGTGTCCCCGGCCCGGCTGATCACCGTCTGGGGCCTGTCCGCGCTGCCCGCGCTTCTGCTCTCCGCCGCCCTCCTCCACCGCGCCACCGCCGGAACCCCGCTGCGGCTGCGCCCGATGCTGCGGCGCGGCCACCTCGGGCAGCGCTTCACCGTCGAGTTCGGCGTCGGCAACGCGACCGGCCAACTGTCCGTCCTCGGCCTCGGCGCGGTCGGCAACCCCCTCCTGGTCGGCGCGCTGCGCGGGGCGACCACCCTGTTCGGGCCGCTCAACGTGCTGTTCACCTCGGCCACCTCCTTCGGCCCGCCGATCCTGGGCCGCATCGGCGACGAGCGCCGCCGGATCCGGGCCACCGCCGCGCTCGCCGCCGCCCTCGCGGGGACCGCCGCCCTCTGGGCCACCGTGCTCGCCCTGCTGCCCGAGACCGCCGGACGCCAACTCCTCGGCGACACCTGGCCGGTGGCTGCCGAGCTGCTCCCGGCTACCGGCAGCCAGTACGCGGCGATGGCGGTCGGCACCTGCGGACTCCTCGCCCTGCGGATGCTCGACCCGCGCACCACGCTCGCCATCCAGGTCGTCTTCTCGCTCACCTCCGTGGCGTTCCTCGCGGGCGGCTACGTCCTCGGGGGCGTCCCGGGCGCCGCCTGGGGGCTGTTCCTGGGGTCGCTCTGCAAGGCCGTCGCCACCTGGATCAGGGTGGCCCGGCTGCGCCGGCGCACCCCGGCCCGTGACGAGGACGTCAGCGCCGACGCCCTGCCCGCCGCTCCCTGAACGTCGCGATGGCGACCAGACACAGCGCGGCGATGGCCAGCTTCCCCGCCGCCTGGAGGAGCGGGCCGCGCAGCAGGATGAAGGTGTATCCGGCGATCAGCGGCGCGGCGATGGCCAGCACACTCCCGGGGCCGGGACCGGCCCGGGTGACGGCCAGGGCGTAGCGGCGGTCGGTGCGCGCCGACGCGTAACCGATCAGCGCCATCCCGCCGATCATGCCGCTCGCGCCGAGGTCGACCCAGAACTCCGTCCACAGCGGGGCCGAGAGGTTCGTCATCCGCAGCCCCATCCACTGCCCGACCCGGACCCCGGTGTCCTCCGGTTTTCCGCTCCACACCGCGCGCGGCACGAAGAACAGCCCGGAGCCCGCCAGTTGGCGGCCATAGGTATGGCCCCGGGTGTCGACCCACGAGATGGTGTTGGCGAACATCACCATCTGGTCGTAGTCCTTGGTCACCAGCGGATCGAAGACCGAGGCCGACTGCACGGACCGCTGGCTCCCCTCCTCGTACCGGAACCTGTCCGCGTACGGGAACAGCACCAGCGCCCCCACCACACCCGCCGTCAGCACCGTCCGGTAGACCGCGGCGCTGCTCGGGAACGCGGCGAACACGAATGCCACCACCACCGTCAGGAACCAGTAACGGGCGTTGGAGATCGGGTTGTTGACCAGCAGGTTCAGCGCTGCCAACGCCACCCACACCAGCACCGTCGACGGTCGGCGCCGGGCCCGGTAGGAGGTCGCCAGGCGCCGGGTGTAGAAGAGCAGCGCCAGCAGCGCCGGAACCTGTCCGAAGCCCTTGAGGAACGCCGAGCCCACATTGGACCCCTCCGTGACGACGCCGCTCGCCGCCACGGTCTCGTTGATCTCCTGCCGGCTGGCGAAGAAGACCGCGGGTCCGCCCAGCTTCAGCACGTAGAACGCGCTCGCGGTGAACGCCAGCAGCACCAGCAGCCGCAGCCGCAGCGGATGAGCGACCGCGGGCCCGCTGCCCACCCCCTTCGCGGAGGGCGTCCGGCGGCGCAGCGGGCGCCGGGAGGCCAGCAACGCCCCCAGGTCGTAGGCGGCGCACCCGACCAGCACCATCGCGATGGCCGTGACCAGGTCCTGGCGCGGCCCCACCATCGGTGTCGGCGTCTGTCCGATCACCACCTGGGCGAACGGCGCCACGCCCATCGCGATGTACACGAACATCCAGAAGACGCCCTGGAGCAGCCGCCGCCGGGTGGAGAGGATCATCGTCGCTAGCCGGGCGCCCGCGTAGCAGGTCAGCACGAGCTGGAGCCAGTACGCCGTGTCCCGGACCCCGTCGCCGGGCTGGGCGGCGATCACCGCGGGCAGGAAGCAGACCAGGCCCAGGATGAGCGGCACGGACAGCGCCCGCGACAGCATCGACCAGGCGATCGGCCGCTCCGGAGGAGCACCGGGAACCCAGGGCCCCCGCGAGCCCGCGGCCGTGGGAGTGGCCTGCTCCCGCGCCGACGTGTGCACCGACGTCATGCGCCCCCCCGGGATCAGTGAACCGCTGAACACTCTAACGAATCAGCCCACTTGAGGGGGGTCGATGACTACGCTGTGAATACTTGGCCATAGTCGAGGGGAACTCTGGTGAAAATCCTGCACGTTGTCACGCTCCACACCCCGGATCACGCCTTCGGCGGACCGACGCGCGTGGCCTTCAACCTCTCCAAGGTCCAGCGCGCGCACGGCGACGACGCACGCGTCATGGCTCTCGGCGACGGCTTCCCCGGCGGCGAACTGCCCGGCGAGGTGGAAGGAGTTCCGGTCCATCTCTTCCAGGCCCGGCACCTCCTCCCGATGTTCGAGGTCAGCGGCATCACCTCCGCCGCCCTGCTGAACACCGCCCGCCGCATGATGCGCGGCGCCGACCTCGTCCACGTCCATCTGATGCGGGACCTGGTGACCCTGCCGGCGGCGCTCCTCGCGCTCGCCACCCGTACGCCCCTCGTCGTGCAGACCCACGGCATGATCGACCCCACCGAGAAGAAGGTCGCCCAGCTCACCGACCTCCTCGGGGTCCGCAAGGTGCTGCGCGAGGCGGACGCCGTGCTGCATCTGACCGAGATGGAGCGGCTCGACGTGAACGCCGTCGCAGCCCCCGTCCCGCTCACCCGCACCGTCCGGCTGGTCAACGGGGTCCGCCCGCAGGAGCGCAAGCCCGCCCGTGAGCCCGGCCGCCCGCCCACCGTGCTGTATCTGGCCCGGATCCAGGAGCGCAAGCGGCCCGAGGACTTCGTCGCCGCGATGCCGCACGTCCTCGCCCGCCACCCGGACGCCCGGTTCGTGCTGGCCGGTCCCGACACCGGCGCCCTGGCCGGCACCCTCGGGCTCGCCCGGCAGCTCGGGGTGGCTGAATCCCTCCACCACGTCGGCCCGTTGGAGCACGATGAGGTGCTGGCCGCCGACCGCGAGGCCGATGTGTACGTGCTGCCCGCCATCGAGGAGCCGTTCCCGGTGTCGGTGCTGGAGGCGATGTCGGTCGGCACCCCGGTCGTCATCACCCGCACCTGCGGCCAGGCCCCCGATGTGGCGGGGGCGGGCTCGGGCCGGGTCATCGACAGCCGGGTCGGCGAGGACGCGGCCAACGCCCGCAAGGTCGCCGACGCGATCCTGGAGCTGCTGGAGCCGGAGGCCGCCGAGCAGGCGGGCAAGGCCGCCTGGGAGCTGGTGAACGAGCAGTTCACCATCGAGGCCGTCACCGCCACCCTCCGGCGGACCTACGAGGACGTGGTCCGCCGGAGGCGAGGGTGAGGGGAGTGCTTGTCAACGTACTGGCTTCTCGCGGGACTTGAGTGCGATCTGCCAGCGGTAGAAGCTCATCGCCAGTGCGAAGTCGAAGCCGGCCCGGCCGTCCAGGAACCCCCGCTTGTAGAGATACATGTAGGCGAAGGACACCACCGGCTTGAACGGCGCCTTGTGGAACAACTGCCCCTGGCGCGACTTGACCTGGCGCACCTGCTCCTTCACGTGGGGGTGGTGCTCCAGCCAGGCCTCCCAGTCCGAGTAGCGGTTGTGCCGCTCGAACCAGGCGGTCACCGGGTCGAGGTCCTGGTGCTCGATCGGGTGGGTGAGGGTGCCCACGCTCGCCGCGACCGGCTGGTAGTGGCCCTCCACCTCCCCGATCCCCGGGGCGTCCAGGTCCCCGACCTCCGGGTAGTGGCAGCGGGTCCGGTCGGTCAACGACCGCTTGCGGATGGTGTATCCGTGCCGCAGCCGCTTCCCGGAGAACCAGTAGCCGAGCGGTATGTCGTACGCCGCCGGCTTCGGCGCGTCCGGGTTCCGGAAGGTCTCCCGCAGCTCGGCCAGCAGCCCGGGGCTGAGCCGCTCGTCGCCGTCGAGCAGCAGGATCCAGTCCAGGTCCGTGCGGACGTGTTCCAGGCACCACTGCTTCTTGCGCGGATGCCCGCCGTCCCAGGTGTACGTGACCACCTCCGCCCCGCACTCCTCGGCGATCTTCACAGTGTCGTCGGTGCTGTGGGAGTCCACCACCACGACCGCCTCGAAGTGGCCGAGCACCGATTTCACCGCCTCCGCGATGTTCAGCCCCTCGTTCTTCGTGGGGATCGCCACGGCTATCGGGAGTTTCGGTGTACCTGCGGTCATCCCGCGGCTCCTTCGGGCAGCCAGGCGTAGCAGCCTGTGGACGTGAACGTGACGGCGGATTCGGGGATGGTGATCTTCCGGGACTTCCCGGTGTCGGAGGCGCCGGAGGCCAGCTCCTTGCCGCCCGCCCCCTCGATCTGCCAGGAGCAGTCCGGGGTGGGGGAGGCCGAGCGGTATACGCCCGGACGGAGCTGCTTCCCGGTGTGCTTGCCGTCCGGGTAGCCGTACGCCGCCTCGTCGACCAGGTCCTGGTGCTGGGTGCAGAGCCCGGCGACGGCGTCCTTCGCGTCGGGGATCTCGCCCGTGACGATGGCGCCGACCGCGGTGTCCCGGTCGCCCTTGACGAGGTAGCGCAGCTTGTCGCAGGTCTCCTGGCCGGTCTGGAGCACGGCCGCCGGGTCCATCCCCTTCGGCACCCGGTCCTTCAGATACTCCTTCTGCTTCTTGGTGAACGTCCCCGTGGCCGGGGTGATCTCGTCGGCGGGCGTCTTCGGGACCTCGGCCGTGGCAGCCGGAGCGGACGCCTCCGGGGTCGCCGGCTCCTCGGTGGGCGGCGTGGCGGGCTCGGTGGCGGTGGTGGCGGACGGGCCGGGGGCGGCGGGCCCGGAGGCCGCGGGGCGCTGGGCGCCCGCGGCCTCCGGGTCGTTCCCGTCCGCGGACGAGCCGCAGGCGGCCAGCGCCGCCGCCGTCAGAACGACGGCGGCGCAGGCCAGGAACGGGTTTCTCATCTCTCAGCCGTTCCTCAGGGCGTAGTGCGCGCTGATCGTGGATCCGCTCAGCGCAGTCGGATAGATGGCGGTCTCGTCGATCTGCCCTTCGAAGAAGTTGCTGGTGGGACGGCTGGGCCAGCCGGACAGGTTGTCCCCGCCGACCCGCCAGTAGCCCGGCCGGCTGTCGTTGCCGGAGACGAGGATGTTCGACGCGCGCAGCTGCCCGTCGACGTACAGGGACATGCCCTGCCCCAGCGGGCCCTGGGTGGCGACGACGTGGTGCCACTGGCCGTCGTTGTACGCCCCCGAGGTGGTGACGGTGCGGGCCCCGCCGCTCTGGACGCCGAACACGAGGCGCCCGTCGTTGCGCATGTAGATGTGCTTGTCGTGGCGGGTGCTGTTCTGCTGGGTCAGATTGCCGAAGCCCACGATCTTCCCGCCCCGGGTCGTGGTGGTCCTGATCCAGGTCTCGATGGTGAACCGGTCCGGCTGCGGGTGCTGACGGTTGCTGTAGGCGTAGTCGTTGCTGCCGTTGAACCCGATCGCCGTCGAGGGCCCGGCGACCGCCGCCGGGGTCTGCCGGTAGGCGGGGCCGTTGCGCATGAACCCGTTGTTCAGATTGCCGCTGCTGTCGTGTGCGAACGTGGAGGTGCCCTCGTCCCAGCGCCAGTAGAGGCTCGCCCCGTCGGCCCTGACCCGTGCCGGGTACGCCTCCGTCTCGCTCGCCACGGTGGCGGACTGGGCGGGGGACTTGGCGCTGGTGTTGGTGCCGTCGCTCGCGGTGATCCGGTACGAGTGGGTCTCGCCCGGTGCGACGTCGGTGTCCGTCCAGGTCAGCTGCGGACGGTCCCAGAAGACCGAGTAGCCGGTCGTCGTGTGGATCGGGGTGTTCGAGCCGTCCTTGTAGATCCGGTAGGTCAGCTCACCGTCGTCGGTGTCGAAGCTGGTCTGCCAGTTCACGTCGATCCGCCCGGGGGTCAGCGTGGAGAGGCTGACGTTGGGCACCCACGGCACGCCCGTGTCCGGGCCGTCCGCGAACCGGGTCAGCCCCTGCTGCGCCTTGGTGTTGACGGTGGTGAACTCGCCGCCCACCCACATGTAGTGGCGCCCGCCGCTGCTCGTCTGGGCCATCACCCGCGGCCCGACGGGCTCGCCGATCCCGTCGTTGGTGTCCGGGAACCAGGGCAGCAGCTTCGGGTCGTCGACCGACTGGGCCAGCAGGTGCTTGCGCGGCTGGTCCGGGAACGCGTCCATGCTGGAGCAGTCGTGGGCGTGGCTGCCGCTGTACAGCACCCCGGAGTGCACCAGCACCGACTGGGTCGCGCCGAGGCAGGTGTCCCGCCAGCGCTGCTCGAAGTCGCCGAGGTTCAGTGCGATGCGACCGTCGAACACCCCGCCGCCGGTGCCCTCGTTGGCGGTGTAGAAGCCGCCCGCGTCGGTGGTGATGTCCTGGACCGTGGAGTTGTTGTGGATGAACCCCGGGTAGGACTTGGTGAGCTGTCCGGTCGTTGCGTCGACGACGGCCAGCGCGTGGGTGTTCGTCCCGTTGATCCGGAAGAAGTCCCCGCCGAGCAGCACGTTCTGCCCGTCCGGGGTCACCTCGACGGCCCGTGCGACCTCGTCGGCGTCGGCCGTGAAGGGCAGCAGTGAGGCTCCGGTCGTGACGGCGGCGAAGTGGCTTCGGGTCTGCCCGCCGACCGTGGTGAAGTCGCCCGCGAGATAGACCGTGTCGTCGGTGACCGCGAGCCCCCGTACGGTCGCCGAGACCCCGATCTTGAAGGTGCTGCTGACAGCGCAGGTGTCGGTGTCGATCGCGGCGATGTTGCTCACGCTTTCACCGTTCACCGCACCGAACCGGCCGCCCGCGTACAGCGTTCCGCCGTCCGGTGAGAGAGCGAGGGCCCGTACGGTCGCGGTCCCCGAGGAGACGGTGAAAGACAGCGAGCAGTCGGTGGGCGCCCCGGTCGCCGCGTCGAACGCGGCGAAGTTCACCGCGGGCTGTTCGTCCGTGCCGGGGGCCGCGGTGGGGGGCCGCAGGGTGGAGAAGGTGCCGCCCGCGTAGACGACGCCGTCGCCGGCGGCCATCGACCAGACGATCCCGTTGGTCTGCCAGGTGGAGAGGTCGTCCGCGGTGATGGCGACCGGTGGTGTCAGCGCCGCTGCCGGAGAGGCCCCGACCGTGGTCGCGGTCAGGGCTCCGGCCAGCAGGCCGAGAGCGGCGGACGCGGCCCGCACACGGCCGCGCCCTCCGCCTCTGCGCCCCGTACTTCCGTTCATCATTCAGCTCCGAAGGTGAGATTCGCGCTGCGGCCCGAAGGCCGCGGATGCTGCCTCGCCCGACCGGCCGCGGGGACGGTGCGTCCCCCCGGGGGCCGAGGCGAGTGGGGAGGCGGGGCCGGGGCCCCGCCCGTGACCGGCGCGTCGAGCTCCACCGAGCGGTCGGCGGAGATCGGTGGTGGCGCCGGTGATCGTCCCGGGCACGGGCGCGGCGAGCGCCGGCCGGGAGTCATGGGTGGCCGCCGGCCCGGTGCGGGCGTCGGCGGTCGCACGGCCCTGTCGGCCCGGTAAGGGAACGGCGGGCCGGCGGCGGAGCGGCCCACGCACCCGGGGGCCCTGGCCCTTCACCGGTCCACCCGGACGGCGGCTCCGGACAACTGGTCGGCCAGCTTGCGGATATCGGCGTCGACCATGATCCGGGCAAGCTCCCGGGACTTCACCTCGGGCTTCCACCCCAGCAGCTCCTCGGCCTTGGAGGCATCACCGATCAACGCGTCGACCTCGCTGGGGCGTTCGTACTTCGGGTCGTAGCGCACATGCTCGCGCCAGTCGAGGCCCGCGTGCTCGAAGGCGTACTCCAAGAAGTCCCGGACGCTGACGCCCTCGCCGGTGGCGATCACGAAGTCGTTGGGGGTGTCGCACTGGAGCATCCGCCACATGGCGTCCACGTACTCCGGCGCGTACCCCCAGTCCCGGACCGCGTCCAGGTTGCCCAGGTGCAGCCGGTCCTGGAGCCCCGCCTTGATCCGGGCGACGCCCCGGGTGATCTTCCGGGTCACGAAGGTCTCGCCCCGGCGCGGCGACTCATGGTTGAAGAGGATCCCGTTCACCGCGAACATGTCGTACGCCTCGCGGTAGTTGACCGTGGCCCAGTAGGAGTAGACCTTCGCGACGCTGTACGGGCTGCGCGGGTGGAACGGGGTCTTCTCGTTCTGCGGGGGCGGGCTGGCCCCGAACATCTCGGAGGACGAGGCCTGGTAGATCCGGGTCTGGATACCGCTGGCCCGGACCGCCTCCAGGAGCCGGATGGTGCCGAGACCGGTGACGTCACCGGTGTACAGCGGGGCGTCGAAGGACACCCGTACATGCGACTGCGCGCCCAGGTTGTAGACCTCGTCGGGCTGGATGTCGCGCAGCAGGTTCACCAGTGCCACACCGTCGGACAGGTCCGCGTGATGCAGGACGAAGGAGCGCTCCGGCTCCTCGGGACCCTGGTAGATGTGGTCTATGCGCTCGGTGTTGAAGCTCGAGGAACGGCGTATGAGCCCGTGCACCGTGTATCCCTTGTCGAGCAACAACTCGGCCAGATACGAACCGTCCTGGCCTGTCACTCCGGTGATGAGCGCGGTCTTCGCCACGATTCCCCCTTCTCTGCTGATCGCCTCGGCGGCGATGTTCACCGATATTCCGGAATTGGAGCGTTCTGCGGCAAAGTGTCACCGCAGTCCTTTTCTGCTGGCACAATCCGAGCCATGACGACCGAACTCCCCGTCCCGTCCCAGGAATCCGCCCGTTCCCTACTGCGGCCCGGCTCCCGCATATTCGTCGCGGGACACCGCGGCCTGGTCGGGTCGGCGGTGGCCCGCCGCCTCGCCGACGACGGCCACGAGGTGCTCACCCGCGGCCGCGACCTCCTCGACCTGCGCGACGCCGCGCGGACCGAGACGTATCTGAAGGAGGTCCGCCCGGACGCCGTGGTGCTGGCCGCCGCCAAGGTGGGCGGGATCATGGCCAACAGCACGTATCCGGTGCAGTTCCTGGAGGACAACCTGCGCATCCAGCTCAGCGTGATCGCGGGCGCGCACGCGGCCGGGACCGAACGGCTGCTCTTCCTCGGCTCGTCGTGCATCTACCCCCGGCTCGCGCCCCAGCCGATCCGCGAGGAGTCGCTGCTCACCGGCGAGCTGGAGCCCACCAACGAGGCGTACGCCCTCGCCAAGATCGCCGGAATCGTCCAGACCCAGTCCTACCGGCGGCAGTACGGCGCCTCCTACATCAGCGCCATGCCCACCAATCTCTACGGGCCCGGCGACAACTTCGACCTGGAGACCTCGCACGTCCTGCCCGCGCTGATCCGCCGCTTCCACGAGGCGCGCCGGGACGGGGCCCCCGAGGTGACCCTGTGGGGATCCGGATCGCCGCGCCGCGAGTTCCTCCACGTCGACGACCTCGCCGCCGCCTGTGTGAGCCTGCTGGAGGCCTACGACGGCGACGAACCCGTCAACATCGGCTGCGGCGAGGACCTCACCATCCGCGAACTGGCGGAAACCGTACGGGAAGTGACGGGGTACGAGGGACGCGTCGACTGGGACACCTCCAAGCCCGACGGGACCCCCCGCAAGCTCCTCGACGTCACCCGGCTGAACGCCCTCGGCTTCACGCCGAAGATCACGCTGCGCGACGGCATCGCCCGCACCTACGCCTGGTGGCTCGGGCAACTCCCGCCCGGACAGTGACCGTCCGCCGCCGGGAGCACCCTCCCGGCGGCGCACCGGTGGCGCCGCTCCTCGCATCCGCACGCCCGCCGTCCTCAGTACGCCCCGCGGCCGTCGGTGACGGCGCGCACGGTGCGGGCGAGAAGTCCCATGTCGGCGGCGACCGACCAGTTGTCCACGTACCAGAGGTCGAGCGACACGGTCTCCTGCCAGCTCAGGTCGGAGCGCCCGCTCACCTGCCACAGGCCCGTGAGCCCCGGCTTCACGGCGAGCCGCCGGTGCTCCCGCTCGTCGTAGCGGGACGCCTCCTCCGGCAGCGGTGGCCGAGGCCCGACCAACGACATATGGCCCAGCAACACATTGAGCAGTTGCGGGAGTTCGTCGATCGACGTACGCCGCAGCATCCGGCCGACCGGAGTCACCCGGGGGTCGCTGCGCATCTTGAACAGCGGCCCGTCGACCTCGTTGACCACGGCGAGCTGTGCCTTGAGCTGCTCCGCGTCCGCCACCATCGTGCGGAACTTCCACATGGTGAACGGCCGGTTGTGCTGCCCCTGCCGCACCTGCCGGTGGAAGACCGGCCCCCGCGAGGACAGCCGGACGCTCAGCGCCACCGCCAGCAGCAGCGGGGCCAGGGCCAGCAGTCCGAACAGGGCGCCCGCGCGGTCCAGCACGTTCTTCACCACCGCCTGCGGCCCCCCGCGCAGCGGCGGCGCGATGTGCAGCAGGGTGAGCCCGGCCGCGGTGACGGGACGCACCCGCTCGGCCGCGACGCCGGTCAGCTCGGAGAGCACGGACAGGGCGACGCCCCGGTCGTGCAGTCCCCAGCCGAGGCGGCGCAGCCGGTCACCGGTCAACTGGGGCCCGGGAGCCACCAGCACCAGGTCCGCCCCGTGGGCATAGACCCCGCCGAGGACCGTCGGCACATCGTCGTCGGCCGGGCAGGACGCGAGGCGCCCCGGCACCTGCACCCCCTCCAGCTTCAGCCGGGCGGCGCCCACCGGGATGGCGGCGACCAGCGAGAAGTCGTGATCCGTACGGGAGATGAGCAGCTCGGCCGCCCGGTCCACGCCCGACGCCTCGCCGACGAGCAGCACCCTGCGGACCCGGCCGGCCCGCCGGGCGGTGCGTGGCCACCGCCGCAGCCCCGCCACCGCGGCGGCTACCAGCAGCCCCGGCGCGACGGCCACGACGGCCGTGGCCGGGTCCACCGGGCTGCCCGCGGCGGTGTGCAGCACGGCCAGCAGGCCGATGAGCACGAGCCAGTCACCGACCGCCCCGACGGCACCGGCCGCACCGCCCGGTCCGTTCCGCGGCCGGTCGGTGTACCGCCCCCGGGCCCCCCGCAGTCCGGCCCACAGCAGCCCCGCCACCGCGGCGGCCGCCACCGGACGGGGCTGGTCCCCCGCGCGCAGCAGCAGCCAGGCCGGACCGGCCAGACCCAGCAGATCGGTCAGCGCGGCGAGGACCGGGCCGTGCGCGGGCTTTCGCTGGACCGGCACCGGGCCGGCCGGGTCGCGCTGAGCCGTCGGGGCCCTCCAGAGCTGCTCCAGGGCCGCCGTGCGATTCCGGGAAGCGGCGGTGCGAGGGCGCGGCGCGCCCCGTAGCCCCACCGGTCCGGACAGATCGGTATCAGGTATTTCGACATGCCCCATGAGCCCCCCAGCCACAGTTGCACCCCCGCAAACGGGACGCATCCGTCGATCCCATGGACTGACGGATGCGCCCTCGCTCGGTGCACGATATCCACACACGTGCCATTTCGCTGGAGTTCTCGTGAAGTTCAGACGGCTCGGTCCAGACACCTCCGATCGGCCGGAACCGTCCGATGTCGCCTGGTGGGCAAGGAGATTGATGGAGTGACAGCCGAGTAAGCGTTTGTACCCGACGGGGCCGAAGGGGCGGCCCACCCGGGGTCCGGCTCCGCCGCGCCGGGGCGGGAACGCGTGAACCCCCTGGCGGGCGGTGTGCCCGGCCAGGGGGTTCGGGTGCCGCCTCCCGGACCCGAGGGGCGGAAAGGGCGTTACGGCGTCAGAGTGCGCCTTCCGTGCGCCTCCTGGCGCGCCGGTGGACCAGCACCCCGGTGCCGACGAGCGCCGCTGCCGCGAGAGTTACCGACATCACAGTGGCCCCGGTGGCGGCCAGGCTGCCGCCGCCGGACGTGGCGGCGGTTCCGGTGCCGCCCGCGACGCCCCCGCCGACGGTGGAGCCGGAGCTGCCGGCCGTACCGGTGGAGCCGCCGGCTGCGGCGGTCGAGCCTCCGGTCGTCCCGGTCGTCCCGGTCGTCCCGGTCGTCCCGGTCGTCCCGGTCGAGCCGGGGTCGCCGGTGGCGGTACCGGTCGAGCCCGAGTCGCCGGTGGTCGTACCGGTGGAGCCGGAGCCGTCGGTGGTGGAGCCGCCGCTCGACTGCGTACCGCCGTCACCCCCTGTCGAACCGTCACCTCCCGTGCTCCCGGCGCCGTTCGAGGCGTCGCCGGTGCCTCCGGTGTCCCCTCCCGTGTCTCCTCCGGAGTCGCCGCCTGTGGCCGGGGTGACCGTGAGTGTCACGGCGGCGGTGCGGGTGGTGCCGACGTCGTTGCGGAACTCGGCGCGGTAGCGGTAGCCGTCCTGCGCCGTGCGCGCGGTGAACGTGAGGGCGGGTTCGGTCGCGCCCTCGACGTCCTGCCAGGTCTGCGCGCCGTCCGTGCTGACCTGCCAGCGGACCGTGGGCTCCGGGGTGCCCTCCGCCTCGGCGGTGAGGGCGACCTCCTCGCCCTCCTCCGCCGTGAGGTCCTCGGGTGCCTGGGTCACCAGGGGCGAGACCTGCCGGACCAGCCTGGTGATCTTCCCCTCGGCGGGGCTGGTCACGAAGACGGTGGCGCCGCCCGGTTCGACGGCGAGCGAGGCCGCGCCGGCCTGGGAGTGGTTGCCGGGCAGCGAGAGGTCCTTCGCGGCCGGGGCGAAGTCCTCGGTGCCGTACACGGTCAGCGTGCCGTTGTTGTCGTTGGCCGGGTCGGAGAGGTCCCCGCCGTCCTGCCAGACGACATAGGCGCGGCCCGTCGCCGTGTCGAAGGCGGCGTCGCGGGCCAGGTCCTTGCCGACGAGCGTCTTGACCAGGGTGCCCGCGGCGTCGAAGACCAGCACGGACCGGTCGACCCCGACCCAGACCGCCCCGGTGGCAGGGTCCGTCTCGGTGAATCCGGCCATGCCCCCCGGCCCGCCGGGCAGGTCGAAGGAGCCGGTGACGGTGAACGACGCGAGGTCCACGCGGTGCAGTTTCCCGGCCGTGAAGTCGGTGTACCAGACCGCGCCCCGCTCGGGGTCGGCGGCGAACTGGGTGCCGCCCGGCAGGACGAGCGTCCGGGTCGCCGTGCCGGTGGCCCGCTCGATCTCGGAGAGCGTCGCGCCCTGGGCGACCAGGACCGTGTCCGGGGTCGTGCCGGGGGCGATGTCGGTGATCGTGGACCCGGTGAGCCAGACGCCCGAGGCCGCCTCGTCGCCCGACTTGGCGCTGCCGACGCCCCGCAGCGGGTAGTTGTAGACGACGCCGTCGCCCGGCAGCGGTCCCGCGATGCGCGCGGCGGCCGAGGCCCGCAGCGCTCCGGTGGAGCCGGGGGCCTGGCTGATCCAGCTCTCGGACGTCCCGTCCTCGGGGTTCAGCACATGGAGCCCGCGCTCGTCGACGTCGGCCGTGTCGGGGAGGTTGTCCGCGCCGGCGTACAGCTTCTTCGAGTCGGGGTGCAGCAGCAGGTCCAGCGGCTTGCCCGCGGTGGTGAACTCGGCGGCGGACTTGTACGAGACGGTCCCGGCGGGTACGTCGACGCCCTCGCCGCCGCCCGGTTCGCCGGGCTCCTGGCCGGCGAAGGCGACGGGTATGCGGACGTCCTGCGTACGGTTGCCCGCGGCGCGGTGGTCGGCGCGGGTGACGACGGAGCAGGCCACCTCGGCGCAGTCGAGGCCGTCGCCCTTCTCCGTGATCTCGATCTCCACGTCGAAGGTTCCGCCGGGCCCGAAGGCGGAGGCGAGGTCGCCCTCGTACGGGTCGCCCGGGGGCACGATCCACTGCGAGGTCTTCGAGCCCCCGCTCATGTCGGCCCCGCCGAGGCAGGGGGAGGGCACGCGGTTGTCCCCGTTGTCCTTGCACAGGGCGACGTAGATGCCGGTGGTGAGGCCGTACCCCTCGCCCTGGACCCGGATCCTCTGCCCGGCCGGGTCGAGACCGGTGGTGGCCGAGACGGTGAGCTTCTGCCCCTGGGGGCCGGTGGCTGTCTTCGGGGTGCCGGCGTCGGCGCTGACCGCCGCGCCGGCGGGAACCCCGGCGAGCAGCAGGGCGGCGACGGCGGCCGTGCCCGCCCGGCGTCTCAGCCTGCTCTGGCCGCCGGGCGGGGTGCCGGGAGCGGTGCCCGGAGTGGATGTCATGTCATTCCTCGTCACGACGCGTGGGAGCCCGGCCCCGGCACGAACGGCCGGGACCGGGCGAAGGGATGGCGAACTCGCTTGGTGTTAGACGAAGTTGATCGGGGCGTGGACGTCGTACTTGCGGTCGTTGGTGTCGGTGTGGTCGGCGCGGGTCACGATGGCGCACTCCACGGTGTCGCCGCAGACGTTGCCGCCGCCGAGGTCGGCCTTGACGTGTATCTGGACGCTGAAGGTTCCGCCCGCGCCGAACGGCGAGGTGTTGGGGAGGACGCCGCCCAGGCCCGAGACCCAGTGCGAGGCGCCGGTGGTGCCGGACTCGTCCTGGCCGCCGAGACACGGCGACGGCTTGTTGACGCCCTGGGCGCCGTCCACCACGCACAGGCTCACGTAGACGCCCTGGGCGGTGTTGTAACCGCTGCCGGTGACAGTGATGTTGGCGCCCGAGGCGGCCGCGCTGTCGGGGGCCGTCAGCGACAGGTTGTAGGTGGTACCGCCTTCGGTGACGGTACGGGTCCCGGTCGCGGCGGCGGCGGGGGAGGCGAAGGTCACGGCCAGCGCGGCGGCGGCGAACGCGGCGAGGCCCGCACGGGCGGCGGTACGGGTGGAGGGAACAGCACTCACGGGATGAGCACCTTTCTCGGCATCGGTAACCAGAACCACGGACACCCAGTCGACTTAGGTAAGGCACACCTAAGTCGAAGTCTGTTGGGTTGTCAACAAAGTGGCTCGGCCCGTAGGGAGAGGGGGCCCGGCCCGTACGGAGAGGGGGCCCGGCCCGTACGGAGAAGGGGCCCGGCCCGTACGGAGAAGGGGCCCGGCCCGTACGGAGTGGGGCGTCAGCCCTCGTCGGCCGGCGGCAGCGTCTGCTCGGTCCAGATGGTCTTGCCCGTCGGGGTGTACCGGGTGCCCCACCGCTGCACGAGCTGCGCCACGATGAACAGGCCGCGCCCGCCCTCGTCGTCCTCCGCGCTGTGCCGCAGGTGGGGGGAGGTGTGCCCGGTGTCCGCGACCTCGCACACCAGGGTGCGGTCCCGGATGAGGCGGAGCCCCAGCGGCCCGCCCGCGTACCGGACCGCGTTGGTGACCAGTTCGCTGACGACAAGCTGGGTCGCGAACACCAGCTCGTCCAGGCCCCAGGCCTCCAGTTGCCCGGTGGCCAGTTCACGGGCGCGGCCCACCGACACCGGCTCCGCGCTCAGCTCCCAGTCGGCGACCAGCTCCGCGTCGAGCTCACGGGTGCGGACCAGGAGCAGGGCCGTGTCGTCGGCGCTCGTGCCGCCGGGCACCAGCTCGGACACCGCCCGGTCGCACAGCTCCTCCAGCGCCGCGGAACGGTCGCCGAGCACCCGGCCCAGGGTGTCGAGGCCGTGGCCGATGTCGTGGTCCCGGGCCTCGACCAGACCGTCGGTGAACAGGGCCAGCAGGCTGCCCACCGGCAGCTCGAACTCCATCGACTCGAACGGCAGGCCGCCGAGGCCCAGCGGCGGTCCGGCGGGCAGGTCCGGGAAGGACACCCCGCCGTCGGGGTCGACGATCGCCGGCGGCAGATGCCCGGCCCGGGCCATGACGCACCGTCGGGAGACGGGGTCGTAGACCGCGTACAGGCAGGTCGCCCCGGTGGTCACGTCGTACGTCTCGACGGCCCCGCCGTACGCGTCCGGCGGCTCCTCCGCGGGCTGCCCCACCAGGTCGTCCAGCCGGGTCAGCAACTCGTCGGGGGGCATGTCCAGTTGGGCGAAGGCCCGGACGGACGTGCGGAGCCGTCCCATGGTGGCGGCGGCCTGGAGACCGTGCCCGACCACGTCCCCCACCACCAGGCCGACCCGGGTCCCGGAGAGCGGGATCACGTCGAACCAGTCCCCGCCGACACCGGTCACGTCGTCGGCGGGCAGATAGCGGTAGGCGGTCCGGACCGCGGACTGCGGCGGCAGGTGGTGCGGCAGCAACTGCCGCTGGAGGGCGAGGGAAGCGGTGCGCTCACGGGTGTAGCGCCGTGCGTTGTCGATGCAGACCGCGGCCCGGGCCGCCAGTTCGTCGGCGAGGGCGACCTCGCCGTTGTCGAACGTGGTCGCCCGGTCGGGGGCGGGCGGCCGGCCCGAGGCGTCGGGCCCCACGCCCCGGTCGAAGGTGACGAGCCCGAGGATGCCGCCCCCGGCCCGCAGGGGGACGACCAGGGTGCCCTCGTCGAGCACGAGCCCGCCGGAGGAGAGGCTGCGGTGCTGGGGGGATCCGGGCGGATAGGCGACCGGCGGATACGGGTGCCGGTCGTCGTCGCCGGGGGACGCGGCCCCCGACTCGTCGGGCGGTCCGAACTCCGCGCCTTCGGCGTCCGGCGGTCCGGACTCCGAGCCTTCGGAATCCAGCGGTCCGGTGCCCCGGACGCCCGGGCCGGGATCGGGGTCGGGGAGGGCCGGATCCGGGGTGGCGGTCCCCGGCTCCGAGCGGTCCGCGACCCGGAGCAGCGACATGTCCGCCGGGCTGCCCACCGCCGCCGTCTCCCCGGTCACCGCGGCCCGCGTGACATCGACCCGTACGGTCGCGGCGAAGTCCGGCACCGCCACCTCGGCGATCTCCTCGGCGGTGGTGGCCACGTCCAGGGCGGTGCCGATCCTGCGGCCGGCCTCCACGAGCAGGGTCAGCCGCTCCTGGACCCGGTAGCGGTCGGTGATGTCGAACGCGTCCTCGCACACACCGAAGACGTGCCCGTGGGCGTCCTCCAGCCGGTAGTAGGCGCAGGACCACAGGTGGTCCCGTCCGGGGTCGCTCGGCTGCTGCGCCCTGAAGTTCAGGTCGAGGACCGGCTCCCCCGTGTCGAGCACCTGGTGCATGACGTCGTCGAGCGTCTGCGGGTAGCCCGGAGTCACGAACGAGCCGTCGCCGTACAGTTCGTCGGCCCGCATGCCCCGGAACGCGGCCAGCGGCTGCCCGATCTCTCGTTCGTAGGCGGTGTTGCACCAGGTCAGCCGCAGATCGGTGTCGTAGATCGCCAGCCCGACGGGCGACTGGGTGGCCAGCCCCTGGAGCAGGGCGAGCCGGGACTCCCAGTGCCGCAGTTCGCCCACCTCGGCCGCCACCAGGATCCGGTCCGGGGTGCCGGGGCCGCGGTCCGCCGCCCCGCCCGGCAGCGGGCACATCGCCGTCGCCACCAGCAGCTCACGGCCGTCCCGGGCGTGGGCCACGTGGATCTCGTTGCCGACGAGGGACGGCGGTCCGATGCCGGTGGCGGTCGTTCCGGGAACCCCGGTCGTTCCGGGCGCCCCGGACGCGTCGGTCCCTGCGACCGCTTCGATCTCGACGGGGGGAGCGCCCCCCACCGGGTGCACGGAGAGGAACGCGCTCAGCGGCCGCCCCAGGGCCTCGGCGGGCCCGTATCCGAGGAGCTCGGCCGCCGCCGGACTCCAGCCGATGACGGTGCTCTCGGCGTCCAGAACCGCCGTGGCCGCCCTGGTGATGTCCAGAGGCCCACGGAAATCGGCGCTCTCCGCCGTGTTCGCCGCGCTCACGGCGCGGCCCCGGCCAGGTTCATTACTCTCAGAATCGGCCCTGCCCGGGACCCGCACAACCGCGGTGCCCCGGGGTGCGGCCCCGGGAAGCCGGGGTCAGCGCACCCCGTCGGGCCGGAACTGCACGCTGACGCGCGGCCCGACGGCCCGCGCGGTCTTGGGGACCGCGTGCTCCCAGGTGCGCTGACAACTGCCGCCCATGACGATCAGGTCGCCATGGCCGAGCGGCCTGCGGACGGGCGCGGGGCCCGGGCGGCGCGGCCGCAGCGCGGGGGCCTGTCGTTTGGATCAGGCCGGGCTCGCGGGGTCCGGCACGCGCATCTGCGGCGTTGTCGTCAATCACCAACGCTCCGCGTTGCCTCAATCCTCCGCCTTGCAGCTGCACGCACCGGACCCCGCTCCCTGATCCGGCCTGATCCAAACGACAGGCCCCAGATGCCGGGGCGCCCCCAGCGAGAGGATCGCGACCATCGTGTCCACGCTGCTTCCCCGCCCTATGGTGTCCCCGTGCCAGGCGACCCCGTCCCGCCCGTCGCGGTAGAAGCACAGCCCCGCCGTGGTGAACGGTTCGCCCAGCTCGGCGGCGTAATGCTCGCCGAGCTCGGTGCGGGCGGCCGCCAGGGCCGGATGGGGCAGGGTGTCGTGGCGGCCGAAGAAGGCCAGCAGCCGGGGGACCGCGACCACGCGCTCGTACATCACGCGCTGCTCGGCCCGCCAGGCGACGTCGCGCACCAGCGTCTCGAACAGCGTGTCCGCGCCCCGGAGCCACTGCGGCAGTACGTCGATCCAGGCCCCGTCGCCGAGATCGGTGCGCCGCAGTCCGCTCAGGGGGCGGGTGGAGACCTCGGCCTCCTGGTCGAAAAGCGAGCTCTGCAGGTGTACGGCCATGAGGAGAGCGTAACGTTATTCGAGCGTGTGTGCGAATAACTAGCGAGCGACCGGGATGGGGCCCTCCTTGATCAGATCGGCGCACTTCTCGCCGATCATCATCGTGGTGATGCACGGATTGACCGTCGGCAGGAACGGCATGACCGACGCGTCCGCCACTCGCAGCCCGGTGACGCCCTTCACCCGCAGCTGGGGGTCGAGCGGCGAGTCCGGGTCCTCCGCCGGGCCCATCCGTACGGTTCCGGCCGGGTGGTAGACGGTGTTGTGCGTCTCGCGGATGTAGTCGAACAGCTCCGCGTCCGTGGTCGCGCCGGGCCCCGGGGCCAGCTCGGCCCCCGCCCACGCGGCCATCTCCGGCTGCGCCACGATCTCCCGCGCCAGCCGCAGCCCGTACGTCATCACCCGTACGTCGTGCTCGTCGGTGAAGTAGCGCGGATCGACCCGCGGCTTGTCCCGGAAGTCCCGGGTCCGCAGCCGCACCGTGCCCCGGGACCGGGCGCGGGTGACGTTCGGGGTCAGGCAGAACGCGTTGTCGGAGGTGGGGTAGCCGCGCCGGTAGGTGTTCATGTCGAACGGCACCGAGCCGTAGTGGAACATCAGGTCCGGCCGGTCGAGCCCCGGCTCGGTGTCCGCGAAGATCCCGATCTCCCACCACTGGGTGGAGGTGGTGACCATGGGCTGCTTCGCCTCCCACATGATCACGCCCTCCGGGTGGTCCTGGAGGTGCGAGCCGACGCCGGGGGAGTCCACCCGTACGTCCACGCCGGTGTCCCGCAGATGCCCGGCCGGCCCGATACCGGACAGCATCAGCAGCTTCGGGGAGTCGATCGCCCCGCAGGAGACGATCACCTCGCGCCGCGCGCGCACCGTCCCGCTGTGCACGGTGTCGGGCTCCAGGTACTCCACCCCCGTGCACCGCTCGCCGTCGAACAGCAGCCGTTTCGCCTGGAGCCCGGTCCGTACCTCCAGGTTGGGCCGCTTTCCCAGCACCGGGTGCAGATACGACACCGAGGCCGAGGAGCGGGTGCCGTCCTCGCGTGCGTTGATCTGGAACCAGTGCGCGCCCCGGATCACGGTCGAGCCCGTGTTGAACGGGACGGTGGGGATGCCCGCCGTCGCGCACGCCTCCAGCAGGGCCGTACCGCACGGGTCGCGGGGCGGTACGGTCCGGATGGTGACGGGACCGGAGCGGCCGTGGTGGTCGCCGGGGGCGTCGTTGGTCTCCAGCCGCTGGTAGAGCGGGTAGCAGTCGGCGGCGCTCCACCCGGTGCAGCCGAGCGCCGCCCACTCGTCCAGGTCCTCGGCCGGGGCCCAGAAGGCGATGCAGGAGTTGTGCGAGGAGCAGCCGCCGAGCACCTTGGCGCGGGCGTGCCGCATGAAGCTGTTGCCCCGCTCCTGCGGCTCCACCGGGTAGTCCCAGTCGTAACCGGACTCCAGCAGCGCCATCCACCTCTCCAGCCGCAGGACGCTGTCGTCCCCGACGTCCGAGGGGCCCGCCTCCAGTACGCAGACCGTGACGTCGGGGTCCTCGGTGAGCCGGGCGGCGACGACGGCACCGGCGGTACCGCCGCCGACGACGACGTAATCGAACGCGGGTGCGGAGCTCTCTTCGGGCATCGGGTCTCCAGGATTCAGCCGGCCGGGGGAGGGGCGGTGGGGGTGGTGGGGTCGTCCTGGGCCTCGAAGCGGTGCTCGGCGAGTACGCCGGTCCGGTGCCGCTGGACGAACCAGTAGTAGGCGAAGCCGCCGAGCGCGACGACGCCGATGAACAGGAACGCGCCCCAGCGCAGATACCAGTGCTGCGGGCCGGTCGCGTTGTACACCTCGGCGCGCGGCCAGGCCAGGTTGAGCGACATGGCCGTGCCCCAGAGCACGGCGAGCACATTGACGGGCAGCCCCCAGCGGCCCAGCGAGAACGCGCCCTCGCGCGGCCGCCAGTCGCCGCGCAGCCTGCGCACCAGCATCGGCACGGTGACCAGCAGATACGCCACGTAGATCATGATGATCGCGATGCTGGTGATCACCGAGAAGATCTGCGGCTGGTTGATGTTCACGACCAGGATGACGACGCCCACCACCCCGATCAGCACGGCGGGCACCACGGGCGTCTTGAACCGGGGACTGACCTTGGCCAGCTTCGATCCGGCGGGCAGGTTGTTGTCCCGCGCCATGGCGAACATCAGCCGGATCCCGGCCGCCTGCACGGCCAGCACGCAGACCGTGATCGCGACGACCACCGCCCAGAGGAAGATCTCCCCGATCGTGTCGCCGAGCGTCGCCAGCACCACGTACTGCAGTCCGCCCGTCGACAGCTCCTCGGCCTGGAGGTCCGGCACCGAGAGCAGCGCGAAGAGCAGGATGAACGCGCCGATCAGGAACGACGCGATGAGCGCCCGCAGGATGGCGCGGGGCGCGTTGCGGCCCGGGTTGTGCGACTCCTCGCCGAGCGAGGACGCGGTGTCGAAGCCGTACATCACATAGGCGGAGGCCAGCGACGCGGTGAGGAACGCGCCGAAGTAGCCGAGCGACTGGCCGCTGCCCAGCCCGTACGTCTCCGTCAGCGCGGTGCTGGGGCCCCGGGTGATGTGCGCGGCCAGGAAGACGATCAGGGCGACGGCGGCGATCAGCTCGATGAAGACACCAGCGGAGTTGATCCGGGCCATCAGCTTGACGCCGAACGCGTTGACCAGCGTGGAGAACAGGATCAGCACACTGCCCAGCAGGACGGCGTTGGCCGCCTGGTCGTTCTTGCCGCTCCCGTCACCCACGAACTGGAACCAGTCGTCGATCTGCGGCAGCGTGATCTGGTAGGCCAGCGCCACGGCCGACAGGGTGACCATGGTGGCCGTCATCATCATCCAGCCGCCGAGCCAGCCGACGTGCGGACCGCCCATCTTCTTGGCCCAGTTGTAGACCGAACCGGCCACCGGATAGCGGGCGGCCAGCTCGCAGAAGCACAGGGCCACCATCAGCTGCCCGCAGAAGACCATCGGCCACGACCACCAGTAGGCGGGACCGCCGAAGGTGACGCCGAAATAGAAGAGCTGGAAGGTGCCGGTCAGGATCGAGATGTAGCTGATCCCGGCGGCGAAGGTGTGGAAGTTGCCGAGCGTGCGCTTCAGTTCGGGCTTGTAGCCCAGCTCGCCGAGCGCGTCGTCGTCGTGACCGCCGGCCGCCGCCTGCCCCTCGGGCACCTCGGCGCGCCTCATTCGAACCACCGCTGCGGGGTCGCGGAGGCATTGCGCCAGATGTGCTTGGCCTCCTGGTACTCGGCGAGGCCGGCGGGCCCCAGCTCACGGCCGAAACCGGACTGCTTCATGCCGCCCCACTCCGCCTGCGGTACGTAGGGGTGGAAGTCGTTGATCCACACGGTGCCGGCCCGCAGCCGCGACGCCACCCGGTGGGCCCGCCCGCCGTCCTGCGTCCAGACGGCGCCCGCCAGCCCGTACACGGTGTCGTTGGCCAGCCGGACCGCGTCGTCCTCGTCCCGGAACCGCTCGACGGTGAGCACCGGACCGAACGACTCGTCCTGCACCACGGACATCGAGGTGGCGCACTCGTCCAGCACCGTGGGCGGGTAGTAGAAACCGTCCGCCAGCGCCGGATCGTCGGGCCGCGCCCCGCCGCAGCGCAGCACCGCGCCCTCGGCGACGCCCTCCGCGACGTACGCCTCGACCTTGTCGCGGTGCGCGGCGGAGATCAGCGGACCGCTGCGGGCGTCCTCGTCGAACGGCCCGCCGAGCCTGATCCGGCCCGCCCGCGCCACCAGCTCGTCCACGAACCGGTCGTGCAGCTCGTCCTGCACGAGGAGCCGCGCCCCGGCGGAGCAGACCTGCCCCGAGTGCAGGAACACCGCCATCAGCGCGTAGTCGACGGCGGTGTCGAAGTCTGCGTCGGCGAAAACGATGTTGGGATTCTTGCCGCCCAGCTCCAGCGCGACCTTCTTCACGGTGGGCGCGGCGGCCGCCATGATGCGCCGCCCGGTCGCGAGCCCCCCGGTGAACGACACCAGGTCGACCCGAGGATCCTCGGTGAGGGGCGCACCCACGGCCGCGCCCGCCCCCAGCACCAGATTGGCGACCCCCTCCGGTAGCTCGGCCTCGACGAGGAGCCCCATGAGCAGGACGGCGGTGTGCGGGGTCAGCTCGCTGGGCTTGAGGACGAACGTGTTGCCCGCCGCGAGCGCCGGGGCGACCTTCCAGGCGGTCTGGAGCAGCGGATAGTTCCACGGGGTGATGAGCGCGCACACCCCGACGGGCTCGTACACGATCCGGCTGTCGACGTCCGCGAGCCCGGTGTCGACGACCCGCCCCGCGTCCCCGGCCGCGACGAGGTTTCCGAAGTACCGGAAGCAGTTGGCGATGTCGTCCATGTCGTAGGCGCTCTCGACGAGCCGCTTGCCCGTGTCCAGCGACTCGGCCCGCGCGAAGGTGTCCTTGTCCCGCTCCAGCAGCTCCGCCACCCGCAGCAGCAGCCGCCCCCGCTCGGCGGCCGGCGTCCCCGGCCAGGTCCCGCGGTCGAAGGCGGCCCGGGCGGCGGCGACGGCGGCCTCGGCGTCCTGCGGCCCGCCCTCGTCGACGGTGGCGACCAGCGTGCCGTCGGCCGGACAGCGGATCTCCCGCTTCCGCCCCTCGGCGGCAGCGGTCCACTGGCCATCGATGAACAGCTCCGGCATGGGCTCCTCCTGTACGAGGCCGGGACGGGCGCCCCGCCGGGCGCGGGCCACGGCGCCGACCGGCTCCCTGCGCGACGACGTCAGGACAGACGGTAGGGGTGGCGGGGCGGGTGCGCATGGCGGGCGGGGCCGATCGGGGCAGGCGGGGACGGGCACGTCGGCACGGCTGAGATCGTTGCCCGGGGAACGCCCGCGATGCCCGCGACACGAGAGGGACGATGTGCTGATGGCCGACCGGAGGGAAGACGCTCACGCGGCCGAGGACGAGGGCGGGTGCCTCCGACGGGTCATGGCCGTGCCCCTCGGGATCCTCTACCTGCTCGCGGCCGGTCTCTGCTACTCGGCGTGGACCATCCGCCCGTCGGGAACCTGGGACGAGGACGCGTACGGCGCCATCACCCTGTTCTGCTTCCTCGCCATCGTGGTCAGCGTCATCGCCCTGGTCATCACTGCTGCCCCTCCTGCAGTGCGTCGCGCGATGGGCCCCCGGTGGCTGGCGCCGCCGCTGGTCCTCGCTGCGATCGCGGTGACCAGGTGGGTCCTGGGCGGGCTGAGGAGCGTGCTGCTCGGTGGCTGGTGCCCCCGAGGGCTCGGGTCGGCGGGCGCGCGCCCCGATAGGATCAAGCCGGGGTCCTGACCGCAGGTTCGGGGTCAACAGCCGTTGATGCAGGGTGATTTACGCCCGGTCGCGCCGCCGCCACGACAACGGTGTCGCTGCCGACGCCCGGAACGCCCGGAACACCGAGTGAGTGGAGTGCCAGTCATGCGTGGAGGCAGTGTCGCCGTGGTCGGCGGCAGCATAGCGGGGTGTGCGGCGGCTCTCGCCGCGTCGCGCGGAGGGGCCGAGCGGGTCACCGTGCTGGAGCGCGCCGACGACCGGCTCCGTGACCGAGGCGTGGGGATCGCCCTCCACAGCGACCGGTACGACGAGCTGCGGGAAGCCGGGTACGTGGCCCCGGAGATGCCCTGGGCGCCGCTGACCCGGCGGGTGTGGAGCGTGCGCGACGGGGAGGCCGACCACGGCCGGGTCGTCGGCGAGCAGCCGTTCCCCTTCCGGGCCTACAGCTGGGGCTCGTTGTGGAGCGAACTGCGGCGCCGGGTGCCCGACGGGGTGTCCTACCGGTCCGGGTCCGTCGTCACCGCTGTCGAACCGGACGCCGACGGCGCGACGCTGCGGCTCGCGGACGGGTACGAGGAGCACTTCGACCTCGTGATCGGCGCCGACGGATACCGCTCCGTCGTCCGCGAGGCCATGTTCCCCGGCGCGGACGCCACGTACGCCGGATACATCGGCTGGCGCGGCACGTCGCCGGACGTCGCCGGCCTCCCGTCGGACGGCAACGACGCGCACAACATCGTTTTCCCCGGCGGCCATTGCATGATCTACCGCATCCCGGACGGCGTCGGCGGACACCGGCTCAACTGGGTGCTCTACACCGCGCCCCCGCAGACCGACGGCCTCCACCCGGACCTGCGGACCCCGACCTCCCTGCCGCCGGGCCGCCTCAACTCCGAACTCACCGCGCACCTGCGCGCCCTGGTCGCCGACACCTTCCCGCCGTACTGGGCGGCCCGCGTGCTCCGCACCCCCGCCGAGACCACCTTCATCCAGCCCATCTACGACCTGGAGGTGCCGCACTACACCTCGGGCCGGCTGGTGCTCGTCGGCGACGCCGCCAGCGTGGCCCGGCCGCACATCGGCGGCGGCAGCGTGAAGGCGCTCCAGGACGCCACGGCGCTGGAGGCCGCGTGGGTGGCCGGGGACAGCTGGAAGGAGGTCCTGGAGGGCTACGACGCACGGCGCGGAAGCGTCGGGGCGGCCATGGTCGCGCTCGCCCGCCGGATGGGCGACGCGCAGGTCGAGAACACGCCCGACTGGACCGCCATGGACCAGGCCGGTTTCGACGCGTGGTGGCAGGCGCAGAACAGCGGCTCCGACCGGCGCAGCGGCTTCGGCGGGCACAGCATGAAGGCCGGGTAGGGCGGGTGGCTCCCCCTCAGGCGCCCGTCGCCGTCAGTTCCAGCGCCGCGTGCAGCGCCGTCGCGTCGGCGCGGGCGTCCTCCCCGGACAGGCGCAGCGTCATCCGCCCCGAGGTGAGGACCGTGAGCGTACGGGCGCACGCGACGGCCCGGGCCGGGCTGGGGGAGACCAGCAGGACGGCGATGCCCTCGGCCGCCAGAGTGGTCACCAACGCGTCGATCTGCCGCACCAGTACGGGCGCGAGGCCCTCCGTCGGTTCGTCGAGCAGCAGCACCCGCGGCGAGCCGAGCAGGGCGCGGGCCAGCGCCAGCATCTGCTGTTCGCCGCCGGACAGATCCGTACCCCGGTTGCCCCGGCGTTCGCCCAGCCGGGGCAGCAGCTCCAGGACCCGCGCGGGGGTCCACACACTGGGGCGGGTCGTGTCGCCCCGGCGCGGCGGACGGTGGGACAGCCGCAGGTGCTCGTCGACCGTGAGCCCGGCGAACACCCGGCGGCCCTGCGGTACGAGACCGATCCCCGCCCGGGCGATCCGGTGCGCCGGCTGCCCGGTCACGTCACGGCCGTCCAGGCGTACGGTTCCGGCGCTCGGCCGCATCAGCCCGGCGACGGTGTGGACGAGCGTCGTCTTGCCCGCGCCGTTGTGGCCGACCACGGCATGGACCGTACCGGCGGGCACCGACAGGTCGAGGCCGTGCAGGACGGTGCCGCCGTGGTAGCCCGCGGTCAGGCCGGTGAGTTCGAGCATCGGGGGCCGGTCATCCTTTCGCTTCGGTGACTGCTGCCGGCGAGCCGGTGCCGTGGTACGCGTCGCGGACCTCGGGGTGCGCCAGCACCTCCTGGGTCTCGCCGGTGACGAGCACCTTCCCGGCGGCCAGCACCGTGACCGTCGAGGCGATCTGGGCGACCACCTCGACATGGTGCTCCACCAGGACGACCGCCACGCTCGCCGGCAGACCGCCGAGGATGCCGAGCAGCCGGCCGATGTCGCCGTCGGTCAGTCCGGCCGCGGGCTCGTCCAGGAGCAGCAGCCGGGGCGCGCCCGCCAGCGCCGCCGCGAGGTCGAGCATGCGGCGCTGCCCGTGCGAGAGCGTGGAGGCCGGGCGACGGGCGAGGTCCGCCAGTCCCACGGTCTCCAGATGGCGGCCCGCGGACTCGGTGTGCTGCCGGTAGCGGGACGGGCTGCGCCACGCCCCGCGGCGCTTCGGATGGTGCGGCCAGCCCGCCAGGACGACATTGTCCAGCACCGACAACTCGGCTATCACGGACGGCTGTTGGAAGCTTCGGGCGATGCCGAGACGGCTGCGCCTGGCGGTGGCTGTGCGGGTGATGTCGGCGCCGTCGAGGACGATCGTGCCGTGGTCGGGCCGGTCCGTGCCCGCGATGAGGTTGAGCAGGGTGGTCTTGCCCGCGCCGTTGGGGCCGATGACGGCGTGCCGGGCGCCCGCCGGGAGCCGGAGGCTGACGTCGTCGACGGCGGTGAGCGTGCCGTATCTGCGGGTGAGCCGGGTGAGGTCCAGCACGGGCGGCGGGGCGGACGCCGGTGCCGCGGTGGTGGGTTCGGGTGTCATGGCGAGACCTTCCCGGCGGGGGACGGGGTGGGAGCGGGCGGCGGCTGGTCCGGCGGCCTGGGCGCGTCGGAGGACGGCCCGCCGCCGGATCCGCCGCGCAGACCCGCGAGCCCGCGCGGCAGCACGTACACCGTCGCGACGAACAACACGCCCAGCAGCAGCGGCCCGTGGCCCGGCCAGGAACCGGCGACCCAGTCCCGGGTGGCGACGATGAGCCCGGCGCCCAGCAGCGCGCCGATCACCGACGTCGTACCCCCGATGACCACCGCCAGCAGGGCGAACGCGGCGATCTCGAACCCGACGTCGGCGGGGGAGAGGTACTGCTGCACGGTCACCATCAGCGAACCGCCCACCCCGGCCAGCGCGCCCGCGCAGATGTGGGCCACCAGCAGATACCTCCCCACCGGGTGCCCGGAGGCGCGCATCCGCGCCTCGGCGCCCCGGGTGCCGGTCAGCAGCTTCCCCGCCGGGGAACGCAGGACGAGCAGGGTGAGGGCGACGGAGACGACGGCCACGACGAGCGCGTAGTTGTACAGCTCGCTCTCCTCCAGCATCCCCTCCCCGCCCCACAGCGCCCGGGTGGCCGGGAAGCCGACGAGGCCGTCCGCGCCGCCGGTGACGGACTTGAGCTGGTTGACGACCGCTCCGGTCAGCTCGCCGATCGCGAGCGTGATCATCAGTACGGTCGTGCCACGGGCCCGGATCACCGCGGGCCCCACCACCGCCGCGAAGACGGCGGCGGCGAGCGCCGAGAGGACGAGCTGGACGGGGCCCACGGTCCACCCGGCGTCCGCGAGGTTCGCGGTGGCGTACGCCCCCACGGCGAACGGCGCGGTCTGCCCGAGCGTCGGGAGTCCGGCGTACCCGGTGAGGATGGTGACGCTGACTGCGAGCAGCCCCAGGGCCAGGGCGGAACCGGCCAGCGAGATGCTGTACGCGTCGAGCAGGGCGGGCAGGGCGATCAGCACGACGAGGAGGACGAGCAGCGGGGCCGCCTGCCACCACGCGGCCCTGCCGGGCAGCCGGGCCGGCCACACCGGGGAGCGCTTCCTGCCGGAGAGGGGCCCCTCGGCCGCCCGGCCCGCCGGTCGGCCCGCCAGCAGGCCCCGGAGCCGCGCGACCGGGTCCGGGCCGGGCGCCTCGGAACCGTGCCCCGCCCCCGCCGGCTCCGCGAAGCGGGAGCGCAGCACCAGCACCGCCGCCATCGCGGCGAACAGCAGGTACGGCGCCAGCTCGGGAGCCACCGAGACGCCCAGCGTCTGCACCTCGCCCACGGCGACCGCCGCGAAGAAGGTCGCCCACAGCGAGCGCAGCCCGCCGAGCACGACCACCACGAGGGAGAGCATCAGCACGTTCTCCGACGTACCGGGACCGGGGCCGATGATCGGCGCCCCCAGCACGCCCGCCGCCCCGGCCAGCGCACCCGCCGCCGCGAGGACACCGGTGTGCACGGCCCGGGGGCTGTGCCCGGTGGCCGCGAGCATCTGCGGATCGTCGGCGGCGGCCCGTACCGCCGCACCCATCCGGGTCCGCGTCAGCACCCACGTCCCGAACGCCGCGAGCAGCACGGCCATCACGATGAAGCAGAGCCGGTACGCCGGGTAGCGGTGGCCCAGCAGCGTCACCGAGGAGTCGAGCGCCTCGGGTACGCGTACGGGGAGTTCGTCCGCGCCGAAGAACTGGATGAGCAGATCGCCGCCGATCAGGGCGAGGCCGAACGTCAGCAGCGCCTGCGCGAGATGCCCCCGCCGGGCGAGCGGAGCCGTCGCCGCCGACAGCCCCGCCCCGGCGACGCACGCCGCCGCCGTTCCGGCGGCCAGTCCGAGGGCGAGACCGCCCCAGGTCCCGTCGCTCAGCTCGGCCCCCGTGTACGCGCCGATCGCGTACAGCGTGCCGTGCGACAGATTCAGCACACCCGCCGTGCCGAAGGCGAGACTCAGACCGGCGGCGACGACGAACAGCAGCAGCCCGAAGGCCACGCCGTCCACCGCCGGTATGAGATGGGCATCCAGGAGTTCCATCTCAGCTGCCGAGCGTCGCCAGGTCCTGGACCATGACGTTGGCCAACTTGGATCCGTCGGGCCGCACTTGGCGCAGGTACCAGGTCTGCACCGGCGAGTGGGCCTTGTCTCCGAACTCCCAGGCGCCGCGCGGGCTGTCGATCTGGCCGAGCCCCGCGATGGCCTTGTTGATGGTCTGCGGGGTCACGTCGCCGTCCTTCGCCGCGTCGGCGATCGCCTTGTCCAGCACGGCCGCCGCGTCGTACGACGCCATGGCGTAGGTGGTGGGCTGCGTGTCGTGCTCGGCCGTCCAGTCGGCGGCGAACGTCCGGTTGGCCTCGTTGTCCAGGTCGGCCGCGTAGTTCAGGACGGAGTAGATGTCCTTCGCGGCGGGGCCCTGTGCCTGGAGCACGCTGCCCTCGGTGACGAAGGCCGTGTACAGCGGCAGATCGGCGATGTCCGACTGGGCGTACTGCTTGGCGAAGTCGATCGCGGCCTTGCCCGCGTAGAAGCAGTACACCGCCTTGGCGTCCGTCTTGGCTATCTCCGCGAAGTACGGCATGAAGTTCGTCGTCTTCGGGAACGGCGTCCAGGTGGTCTTGCCGTCGGGGTTGGCGAGCTTGCCCTTCACCCGCTTGAACTCCTCGGTGAAGCCCCGCAGTTCGTCGTGGCCGCCCTGGTAGTCGGGGCCGATCGCGTAGACGGGGCCGTCGACCTTCTCCTTGATGTACGGGGCGATGGCCTTGCCCGGTTCGTCGGACAGGAAGCTCGTGGTCCAGACGTACTCGATGTCCTTGACCGGCGGCCGGGCGTTCGACCCCAGGAACGGGATCTTGGCCTGCTGGGTCAGCGGCAGCACCGCGTTGACCGAGCCACCGCCGACGAGGCCCGTCAACACGTCGACCTTGTCCTTCTTGACCAGCTTGGTGGCCGCGGGCACAGCGGTCGGCGGGCCGTCGCCCTCGTCCGCCACGATCAGCTCGACCTTTCGGCCGCCCAGCTTGTTGCCGTGGGTGTCCAGATACAGCTTGAAGCCGTCCCGCAGCTCCGTGCCGACCGGTTCGTAGGTGCCCGACAGGGAGGCGACCAGGCCGATCTTCACGGTGTCGTCGGAGGAGCCGCTGCCACCGCCGCTGCAACCGGTGACGGCAGCGAGACCGAGGGCGAGGGCGGCGGCACCGGCCGGGCGGAGCCGGACTCTGCGGCGGCGGGGGGCGGATGGGGCGAAGGGGAACATGAGGGCTCTCATCGGGGGAGGGGGAAGGGGGAGGGGGAAGGGGGTCAGCGCGTGGGCGGCAGGCTCGCGTCGCGGGTCTCGGGGGAGAGCGAGTCACCGACCTGGTTGATCAGTTCGGACATCATGTAGCTGACCTCGCCGATGTCGGCGTCCCGGGTGGTGGTGACGAGCAGCGAGGCGCCGCTGGAGACCGCCATCGAGAACATGTAGCCGCCCTCCATCGCGGTGAGGCTGTGCTCCACCGGGTCGGTGTTGGTCAACTGCGCCGCTGCGGAAAGCAGGTTGACGACGCCGGACGCGATGGCGGCCAGCCGCTCCGCGTCGTCGCGTTCCACGCCGGTGTACGCCAGCGCGAGTCCGTCCACGGACACGGCTATCGCCTGGGTGACTTCCGGGAGGCGCCCGGCGAAATCGCTCAGGATCCAGCTCAGGTCGGAGGAGGTGGTCATTTCTCGGTCCGTTCGGTGTGGTCGTCCGGGGCGGAACGCCCCCGGTGGTTCGTGCTCCTGTTGATCCCCTGGGCATAGGCCGCCAGTACGTCGGAGACCTGCCGGGAGTCCCGGCGGCGGGGCGACGGCCGCGGGACACCCGCGCCCGGGCGCTGTTCGGCGCCCTCCCGCCGGCCCGCGGTGGGCCACTGCTGGGGCGCCCGGCGCTGCCGCAGCGGCAGCCCCGAGGAACTGACACCCGCGACACGGGACGCCGGCTCGTCGCGTGCGGGGCGCGGCGCGGGCGTCGTGCCGTGTTCCCGGTCCCGTGCGCCGCCGCCAGGCCCGTCCTCGCGGGGCCTCTCGTGGCCGGGCAGGGCTCCCCGGTCACTGCCGTCCGCCGGTGCGTCGGGCCCGGCGGCGCCGAAGCCCGCACCCGGGCCCGTACCGGCGCTCGCGCCGAGGCCCGCGCCGACCGGGGTGCCGAGGTGGTCGGACCGTGCCCCCGCTCGGGCCGGTTGCCTGCGGCCCTGCGGTCCCGGGGGTGTGATCGGCCGGGGCGTCTCGTAGCCGACCCCGTTGCCGAGGTCGTCCTGCGACGGCCCCCGGTCCTCCTTGAAGTCCAGGGCCAGCACCTTCGCGGGCAGCGTGACCTCGGCGATGGTGCCGGGGCCCGAGGAGTCGCGGAGTTCGACAACGATGCCGTGGCGCGCGGCGAGCCGGGCCACCACATGCAGACCCATGGACCGTACGTCGCCGATGCCCGCCTGCGGTTCGAGCAGCGCGGCGTTGTGGACCGCGCGGCGCTCCGCCGTCATGCCCACGCCCTCGTCGACGATCTGCACGACCGCCCGGTCCCACAGCCGCCAGACGGCGACCCCGACCTGCTTGTCCGGGGGCGAGTACCGCGTCGCGTTGTCGAGCAGTTCCGCCAGGATGTGCGCCACGTCGTGGACGGCGCGGGCGGTGATGCCGATCCCGGACTCGATCGCGCCGAGCGAGACCCGGTCGAAGCGCTCGATCTGCTGCGCGGCGGCCACGATGACGGTGGAGCACCCCACATCCGCCGAGCGCACCCGAGCGTTCCCGTAACCGCCCAGCACCAGCAGGTTGTTGGTGTTGCGCTCCATGCGCACCGCGAGGTGGTCGAGAGCGAAGAAGGCCTTCATCCGTGCGGGGTCGGCCTCGTCCCGCTGCACCGTGTCCAGCTCGGACACCATGACCGCGGTCAGCCGGGCGCCCCGGCGTGCGACACCGACCAGCGTCTCGGCCAACTGCTCGTGTGTGTGCGCCTGTTGTGCGGCAAGCCGGACGGCTTCGTGGTGGACGGCGTTGAACGCCTCACCCACCTCGCCGATCTCGTCCTCGCCCGTGGTCCGCACCGGATCGCCGGTGCGCCGGGCCACCTCCTCCGGCGTCGCACCGCGCAGCGCGCCGGGCTGGGACAGCTCGGCCATCACGGTGGGCAGCCCGGAGTGGGCGACCTGATGCGCCGCGTTGCGCAGATCGCGCAGCCGCCGGATCATGACGCGCCCCAGACGGATCGCGACCACGACGACGCCGACCAGGGTCAGCACCACCAGGGCGACCTCCGCACCGGCCGTCCAGACGAGGGTGGTTCGGACGTCGGAGACCTGGGCGAGGACGGCCGCGTCGACCCGCTTCTCGACCGAACGCAGCAGCTCCTGACGGTCGTTGGACGCCTTCTGCCACTGCTCCGGGGTGACCGTGAGGTCCTTGCCGGCGCCCGTGCGCCCGATCTCGTCCTCCAGGCGCCGGGCCTCCAGGGCCCTCGCCCCGGAGAGGGTCCGTTCCAGCCAGGTCCGCCAGGCGCCCGGGCCGAGGTCGAACATGACGCCGATCGATTCGGTGTAGCCCATACGGCCGGCGTCGAAGGTCCGCTGCGAGGCGGTGGTGAACCCGCCCGCGGCCTGCGCCCTCGCGACGGTGACCTGCTGCTGGGCGGTGTGCTCGGCGGCCTCGGACAGAGCGGCCGAGGCGCGGATCCGGTCCGCGATGTCGGCGTCCACGCCGTCGGCCTGCGCGATGCCGTCGCGGTAGCTGTTGAGGTCGGCGATCACGATCCGATAGCCGAAGGCGAGGGCGGAGACGGTGCTGCTCTTCGAGCGGACCTGGGCGCGCAGCCCGGGCATCTCCTCCATGAACCGTTCGATACGGTCCAGGGCGCCCCTGGCGCTGCCCGGTACGGCGGAGAGTCCCTCGGCCCTGCCGCGGAATCCGGCGATGCTCCGGTCGGTCTCCTCGGTGCGTAACCGGAACGCTTCCGCGTCTCCCTGCTCGGAGACCAGTGCGGTGGCCGCTGCCCGCTCACGCTGGAGCCGGTAGGTCAACTCGCTTGCTTCGTCGGCGACTTCGACCATCGAGGTCAGTCGTCCCGCCTGGAGCGCCTGGTTGGTCGCGGGGGCGAGGGCCAGCACCGAGAAGGCGACGGCCACGGTCAGCGGTGCGGTGACGAGGAGTACGAGGCGACGATTGATTTTCACTGCGCGGCTCCATCGCCGGAACCGGGCTTGAGTATCGGTGACACGCGGATACCTGTTAACGGGTTGTGGGGGTGCCGATGGGTGGTGGTGTCGGTGACGGCGTGCCGCCGGGGGAGTGGTGCTGGTGGGGTGAAAGGGGCCCCAGGGGCACGCGCGGCATGATCCTATGCCGTAGGACGCGCCTTCGGGCGGCTGAATCATCGAAAAAAATGCACATCGATCACACAGGGATGGGCCTGCTTCGCTCACAAGTGAGCAGAAACCAAAGCGTTTTGAGCCTCGGTGGCCGGATCGATGACGGTTCGGTGCCTGCGATGACGTGCACACCTGCTGCCGATCCGTGGTGCGGCCGACGGCCGCGGAGGGCCACCCCATCGCCGGGGCGCCCACGCCCGGCACGTAGACTCCGTGAAATGAGTGTGCGCCGAATCACCCCTGGCCGCCCGCGAACCAAACCCGCCGAGGAGCGGCGCGCCGACCTCCTGGACGCGGCCGAGGGAGTGTTCGCCGAGCGGGGAATCGATGCTGCTCGGATCGACGAGATCACGGAGCGTGCGGGTGTCGCGATCGGCACCTTCTATCTGCACTTCAGCTCCAAGCGCGACATCATGTCCGCAGTACAGGCCCGTTTCGTCGACCGGCTGGTCGAGCGGCAGCACGCGGCGGCGCAGAACCTGCCCGCCGACGACTGGATCGGACGCGTGGACGCCTGGCTCAGCGACGCGGTCCGCATCTATGTGGAACACGCCCAACTGCACGACGTGCTCTACGGCCACACGCCGATCAACGCTACGACGGAGATCCAGGTCAGCCCCGAGAACGCGCATGTCGAGGCGTTCCGGCGGCTCATCGCCGAGCGCCCCGATCCTCCGGCGGACGCCCCGAACCCCGCCATGGCGGCTCTTCTGATCTACAGCGCGGCTTCACGGCCGAGGACGTGTGGACCTTCGCGCACTCCTTCGCCTTCGACTACTCGGTGTGGGAGATCTGGGGCGCCCTGGGCAACGGCGCGTCGATGGTCGTGGTGGACCGGGAGACCGGACGCGACCCGCGCGCCCTGGCCCGGCTGATCGCCGAGGAGCGGGTGACGGTGCTCAGCGAGACCCCCGCGCTCTTCGAGCACCTGGTACCCGAACTGGCCGACGACACGTCACTGCGCAGGGTGTTCCTGGGCGGTGACCGGCTGGACCCGGCGATCCTGCGCCCCTGGTTCGCCCGCTTCGGCGACCGGGACGGAGCCGGCCGGGAGACCACCGGCCGGGCCCCCGCCCCCGGCATCGAGCTGTACAACCTCTACGGAGTCACCGAGGCCACCGTGGTCTCCACGTACCACCGGGTGCGCGAGGAGGACGTACGGGCCGGCCGGCCGGTCCCGATCGGCCGCGCGCTGCCCAACCAGCGGGTGTACCTGCTCGGCGAGGACGACCGCCCGGTCCCGGTGGGCGCCACCGGCCAGTTGTGCGTGGCCGGGCACGCGGTCGCCTCCGGATACCACGACCGGGACGGACTCACCGCGGAACGGTTCGGCGCCGACCCGCTGGCGGGTCCTTCCTCGGCGGCCTTCCCCCTGTACCGCACCGGCGACCTGGCCACGGCCACCCCGGACGGGGAGGTGCACTTCCTCGGCCGCGCCGACACCCAGGTCAAGGTGCGCGGCTTCCGCGTCGAACCGGGCGAGATCGAGGCCGCGCTGCGCGAGACGCCGGGGGTGCGGTCGGCGACGGTGACCGTCCACGGCTCCGGGGCGGCGCAGCGCCTCCTTGGTTATGCCGTACCGGAGGCCCCGGACGCGGCGCACACCGCGGGGCCGGTCCCCGCCGAACCGCTACGGGAACACCTGCGCACCCGGCTGCCCGAGCATAAGGTGCCGGCCGCGGTGTACTGGATCGACCGGATCCCGACCACCCCGGGCGGCAAGGTGGACGTCGCCGCCCTCCCCGTACCGGACACCGGAGGGACCGACCGGGACACCGCGCCGATGACCGAGGCCGAGCGCCTGCTCGCCGGGCTACTGGCCGAGGTCCTCCAGGTCCCGGACGTGGGCGCGGACGACACGCTGGGCGCGCTGGGCCTCGACTCGCTCGGCGCGATGCGGCTGGCGGCGCGGCTGCGCGGCGCGTACGCCCTCGATCTGGCGGTGAGCGATCTGCCGGCCACGCGTACGGTGGCGGAGCTGGCGCGTGCGGTGGAAGCCGCCCGCCCGGTCGCGGGGGAGGGGGCACGGTGAACGCGCACCCCGGACAGACCGCGACGGACGCCACGGATCACCCCGACAGCCCGGAGAACCAGCGCTGGCGGGAGCGGATCCGGCACTTCGCCGAGAAGGAGATCGCCCCGCTCTCCGCCACGATGGACAGGACGGCGGCCCTGGACCCCGGCCTGCGGGAGCGCCTCTTCGCCGAGGGGCTGATGTCGGTGGAGATCCCGCGCGGCTACGGCGGCACGGGCGGCACCCTCTGCCAGTTGATCCTCACCATCGAGGAGGTGGCGCGGGTGGATCCCGGCGTCGCCGTCGGGGTGCACGTGCACAACGTCCTCGTCGCGGGAACGCTGCTGCGGCACGCGTCGGGCGATCAGCGTCGGCAGTACCTTCCGCAACTGGCCACCGGGAAGATCGGCGCGTTCGCCCTCTCCGAGGAACAGGCGGGCAGCGACGCGTTCGCGCTGACCACCGTCGCCCGGCAGGAGGGCGCGGGCTATTTCCTCTCCGGCCGCAAGCGGTGGACCAGCAACGCGCGCAACGCCGATCTGCTGCTCGTCTTCGCCCTGGCCGACGCGGGCGGGCCCACGGCGTTCGTGGTCCCCGCCGACGCACCCAGGGTGTCCCTGGACGACCGGGTGCAGCAGATGGGGGTGCGGGCGGCGGCCACCTCGGACGTGATCTTCGACGGGACCCCGGTCCGTACCGCCCAGCGCGTCGGCCCGCCCGGCGGCGGCCAGACGGTGGCGCTGTCCGGGCTCGGCCTCGGGCGGCTCGGCATCGCCGCGCAGATGACCGGCCTCGCCCAGGGAGCCCTGGACGCGGCGATCGGCTACAGCCGGGTTCGGGAGCAGTTCGGCGGCCGGATAGCCGACCACCAGGGGGTCGCGTTCCCGCTGGCCGATGTGGCGAGCCGGCTCGCGGCGGCCCGGGCCCTGCTGTACCAGGCGGTGGACCACTACGGCAGGGGCACGGACCCGGTCGAGCTGATGCGGCTCGCCGCCATGGCGAAGTACGTCGCGTCCGAGGTGGCCGAACGGGCGGCCTCGGTGGCGGTGGAGACCCTCGGCGGGAACGGGTACACCGACGCCTACCCCGTGGAACGGCTCTACCGGGACGCCAAGGCCGGGAAGATCTACGAGGGTACGTCCAACGTCCTGCTCCGCACGATCGCCTCGATCCTGATCGGAGGGGGCCCCGGTGACTGAGCCCCTGCGCCTGCTGTGTTTCCCGTACGCGGGAGGCAACGCCCAGACCTACGTCCGGTGGCGCCGTCACCTGGCCCCGGACATCGAGGTCTGCCCCATGCAACTGCCCGGCCACGGCGAGCGGATCGGCGAGCCGCCCCGCCACCGCTGGGACGACCTGCTGGCCGACATCCGCACCAGACTGACCGACCTGACGACTCCGAAGGACCGCCCGATCGCCCTGTTCGGCCACAGCCTGGGCGCCCTGCTCGCCTTCGAGTGCGCCCGGATCCTGGTGTCCGAGCACGGCATCCGCCCGGCCCGTCTGCTGGTCTCGGGCCACCGGGCGCCCCACCTCCCCCTGCGGGAGGAGACACTTCACCACCTGCCGGACACGGAGTTCCTCACGAGGCTCAGCGAACGGTCGCGCACGCTGCGCGCGTTGACCGACCCCGAGTTCCGCAAACTCCTCCTTCCCATGCTGCGGGCCGACTTCACCGCGTCGGAGACCCACGCGTTCCGGGAGGGACCGACGCTGACCTGCCCGATCACGGCCCTGGGCGGCGAGCGGGACGAGGACGCGACCCTGGGCGAGGTCGCCGCCTGGCAACGGCACACCACGGGCCGGTTCGAGCTGGCGGCCTTCCCGGGAGACCACTTCTTCATCGACGACGCCTGGGAGGCGGTGGCGACCGCGGTCGGCGACCGGGTGCGGGTACGGGCGGGGAGCAGGCCCCGGTGAGTTGCCGGACAGGGGAGCGACGGGGGCACCGGGGCGCGCCCGGGTGCTTTCCCCGTGGACACGACGTCAGGTGATCAGCGTCGAGCAGATCGCTCCACGCGTTCTCACTGTTGGTGGGGAGCGGGAATCGAAGGTCCGGAACCCCCTTCACCCGCTCCCCCCTCCCAGCTCCGTGTCGATGTTGAGCACGCGGATCCCGGACTGCGACTGCGCGAGGAGCACCGCGGCGTTCTCCGCGAGGCGGCGGGCCGACTTGAGCCGCAGGTCCAGCCCGACACCGTCACCCCAGCGGACGGACGTCGCGATGGCGCATTCGATCGAACCACCGGATGCCACGTGGCCGGTGATCTCCTTGTGAATGCGGCGGCTGGTGCGCTGACTCGAGCGGTCCGTTGTGGCGTTGCGGTAGTTGCGAGCTCGCCTGGACAGCTCCACCGACTCCCCGATGTAGAGCACGCGGATGCCGTCGTCGCCCCTGCCGAAGTCGTAGCGGTAGAGCCCTGGCGCTCTGGGCAGTGCGGGAAACCTCGGCAGGCCGGCTTCGTCCAGGGTGACCGGGCCGGCACGTAGCCACGAGAACGCGACGCGGACGTCGAGCGTCTCCACTTCCCTGAGCCGGGATTCGTCGAAGGACACACGGCCAGACGTGCGGTTCAGCCGCGGGGACGGGCCGTTCACGGCACCCGAGGGCCCGGAACCGATCGGGAACCCGAGGCCCTGCAGCCACCGTCGTGATTGCTGCGACTGGAACCGGCCGCGCTTGGCGCCTGTCGCAAGGGAGATGACCTGCTTGACCGGCCAGCGCGCACCGTCTATTTCGACCCAGTACATGCGGATTTCCTCGGGCAGGTGACCGGCGAGGCGCCCGCGAACGAGCGCGGGCGTCAGCTCGAAGGATTCGCCATCGAGGGTGAATTGCATGGGAGGGAGGTTAGTCCCGATCGCCGATCGCCGATCGCCGATCACCGGTCACCGGCTCCGGCCGGGCGGCCGGACGGCGTGATCGTAGAGGCTGAACAGCCGCAGCCGGTCCGCGGCTCCGTCCCCCTCCGCCGCGAGAGCGTCCCAGCACTGGGCCGCCAGGGCGCGGGCGCGGGTACCGGGCCAGGGTTGGGGGAGCAGCTCGGCGGGGAGCAGGGGGTCGGGGTCCATCGCGGTGGTGAAGGCCGCCGCCAGTTCGATGGCGTACGTCAGCCGCTCGGTCGCGGTGGGCGGGGCGGCGGAGCCGGACAGCCTGGCCAGACGGTCCTCGGCGAGCGCCGCGAGCGTCTCGTGGCGCTCCGCGATCGCGGGCAGCGGCCACAGCAGCGCGGCCAGCCGGACGGGGTCGCTCTCCTCACCCACTCGCAGGTCCCGACTGGTCAGCCAGGTGAGCGAGGGCAGGACGCCGAGGTGGCGGGCGTGGGCCTCGACGATGCCGGCGATGTCGTTGGCGCAGACGTAGAGGCCTCCTTGGAGGGGGGCCGCACCGAGATGGACCAGGGTGTCGCGCAGGGTGTCGCGGGCCTGCCTGGCGATCTCGGGGATGGCAAAGGCGAACAGGCGCCAGGTTCCGTCCCAGGGGGCGAGCCCCTGGTCCTGCCGGTAGGCGTGGCGTACGTACTCGACGTCCGGTGCGAGGGAGCCGGTCGCGTCGGTGGTCGCGTGCAGCCGGGCCTTGCGCCCACGGCCCTCCTGGGTGAACCGCTCCTCGACGACCAGCCGTTTGACGCACAGCCGGACCTGCTGGCCGGTCATACCGATCGCCTCGGCGACGGAATACAGCTCGTCCGCGTGAACGGTGCCGTCCTCGCGGACGAGGGCGAACACCAGGGTCCGGGTGCTGATCGCGGGCGGCACGGACTCCGCCGCCGGGGTGCCTGCGGGCGTGCTCGTCATCGCTGCTGCTCCAAGCTGTCACCGGGTGCGCCACCGCCCGGGCGGTCCTGAAGGGCGCGATGCATGGTAGTCACGGCACCGAATCCCATGAGGCCCCTGAGATACGGGGTCTGCTCGCTGTGTACGGCGGTGAAGCCGTGCCGCTCGTACAGGGCGCGGGCGCGGGGGTTGACGTCGATGACGTCCAGGCGGATCCGCGAGCAGCCGTGTTCGGCGGCGACGGCCGCGATCTCGGTCAGCAGCAGGCTGCCGATCCCGGTGCCGCGGTGGGCGGGGTCGACGGCGATGCCGTCCATGACCAGCTCCCCCCGTTCCGGGGTCCGTTCGAGCAGGGCCAGCACAGCGAGCCGGGGGAGACCTCGGAAGAGCCCGTAGCCGGTGAGCACGTCGCGTACGCCACCGCCGGTCATGCCGCGTCCTTCGAGCCGGTAGCCGGCCACGCCCACGACGCGGTCCCCGCCAGGAGCGAGGGCGACGACGGCGCGGTCGTGGTGGAGATGGCCGGCGATGAAGGCGCGCCCGCGGTCCGGCGGGCCCAGAGCGGCCCCGAGCTTGCGGCCGAACGCCTCCCAGTACAGCGCCGCGACCTGGTGTTCGGCCCGCAGGGGAACGCCGCGTCGGACGGCGACTGCTGAGTCCATGACTTCCTCCTGACTCGTATGTACGATCATAGTACGGTCGAATTCGAAACGAGCGTTTTCATTTCGATAGATTCTTTGGGGGGCGCATGGCGACGAGAGGCGGCACCCGCGGGCGTCGGGTGGTGCGGTCCGTGCTCGCGACACTGGCCGCGGTCGCGCTGACGGCGGCGGGCCTGAGTGGACTGGTGATCTGGCAGCACACCTACGACCTGCGCGAACAGGCGGTGACGGTGCGACGGGACGGCCGGATCCTGCAGGGCGTCCTGGCCCTGCCCGAGAGGGGGAAGGGCCCCTTCCCTCTCGTGGTCGTCGTTCACGGTGACGGTCCCGTCGACGCCACGCACGACACCTTCTACCGGCCGATCTGGGAGTCCTTCGCCCGCGCCGGGTACGCCGCGCTGTCCTGGAACAAGCCGGGCGTGGGCGGCGCGCCGGGGAACTGGCTCGACCAGTCCATGGGCGACCGGGCCGCGGAGGCCCTCGACGCCATCGCCTGGGCGCGGCAGCACCCGGACATCGACGGCAGCCGGATCGGCCTGTGGGGCGCCAGCCAGGCCGGCTGGGTGCTGCCCAGGATCGCCGCCCAGGACCCCGGCATCCGCTTCGCTATCGCCGTCTCACCCGCTGTCAACTGGCTTCGGCAGGGCCGCTACCACCTCCTCGCCGAACTCCGCCGCGACGGCGCCTCCGACGCCGACATCGCCGCGGCCCTGCGCCGCCGTGAGACCGGTCTGGAACTGCTGGGGCGCGGCGCGTCCTACGAGGAGTACGTACGCGCTGTCGGTGACCCGCAGGGCATGACGGCCGCCCGCTGGCGATTCGCCGCCCGGAACCACAAGGCCGACGCCACCGCCGACCTGCCCGCCCTGCGCGGCGTCCCCGTCATGCTCGCCCTCGCCGGACACGACGCGAACGTGGACACCGCCGAGACCGAGGCCGCCTACCGCAGGCTCCTGCCCGGGCCCGCGCTGCGCGTCGCCCACTACCCGGACGCCGCCCACAGCCTGGTCGAACACGACGTCGAGAACTCCACGCTCCGGCTCACCCTGACCGCGCTGTGCGCGCCGAGGGCGCTGTTCGCCGACGGATACCTGGACGACCAGCGGCGGTTCCTGGCCGCCCTTGACGACCACCGGGGAGGGCGGCGATGACCGTACGGCCCACGAGGGGAGCCCAGGCGGGTCCGCGGCGACATCGTCAGCATGTACGCGGTGGTCGGCCTTCTTCTGCTTGCCGTGCACCTGATCCGGCCGCGCACCGCGGGACGCGCCGTCGTCGTCCTGACCCTCCTCACAGCGGCCGGCTGCCTACTGCTGGCCTGGGTGCTCGCCATCACCGGGGGCGGTGGCATCGACACCGCCGCCGCCACCGAGCAGGGCCGCCAGGCCGCCTACCTCGGCCAGTCATTCGTCCTGGCACTCGTGTTGACCGGATACGGCACTGCCCTGGTGGGACATCATCCGTCGGCGGGCCATGGCCACGCCAGTGCTCACGGCCACCGAATGATCTTCGTGTGTTCACGCCGACCGATGATCACCCGGTGACCGTATCCGTTCCCAGCGGGGTTCGTCACCGCATCGCAAGATCAGGACGGCTGGCCGGGAGTCCCGTCGGCCTCGACATTGGCCACCATCCTGCGCAGCACCTTGAGCGCGGCCACGTACTCCTCGTCGCTGATGCCCTGGTGGACCACAGCACGTACCTCGGTCGCCAGCTCACGGAGCCGCACCCTGGCGGCTTCCCCGGCATCCGTGAGGTGCAGCCGCTGCCCGTCGTCGATCCGAAGCCATTCACGGTGGAGCAACTGGTCGACGACCCTGGCGATCTCGTGCGGCCCGTCGGCCAGGTGCGTCAGCTGTGCGACGACCTCCTCGCGGCTCGGCGCCGCAGGGCCGCCGTTCACGCGGTTGAGCACCCAGTACTGCGGCTGCGTGACGTCGACCTTGGCCATCGCGTCACGCAGATGCCGGGTGACGGCCGTCTGGGCCAGGCCACACCAGTACCCGACCGGTTGAGTGGCCAGCATGTCATCGGTGGCGGCCGGGTTCGCCGGCGCCTGATCGGTGGTGGATCCAGTCAGTAATTCCATGATCGTGATGCTATCTACATCCGGCGCACCGAACCATCGGCATGCGACACTTTCTGCAACTCGCCCGGGTTCGCAACAAAACCGCTGGCCACCGTCATCTTCGGGTCCGTCGCGGCCCGGATCGTCATGCCGAAGCCCACCGCGTGATGCGCCGACGACGGCTCACCCACGCAGCCGGCGGGTGCATCACGAAACCGCACTGAGTACTCATCCGGCAGCCTGATGGGGTCACCTCCCGGACGGCGCGGTCAGCCCACGGGAATCCGTGCCCTCCTCGGCCGTGACGAGCGGGCGCGCGTCGGGAGGGTGGAGGGCGGGGAGGCCGTGCCCGCCCGCCGCGCCGCCCGCGAGGCAGCGATCATGGCTGTCACGGGCATGCCGGCTCGCAACTGGCCCGGCCCACCTCCACCTTGACCGTGCAGTCACGGGGCGGGCCACCTGACCGCAGGAGTGGCCCGCCGGAGAGGGGTCAGTCGTCGAGGGCGTCCATGACCTTGGCGAGGTCGACGAACTTGAAGTTGGTCGCGTCGCGGTCGTCGCCGCCGCCGGGGGAGTCGTGTCCGTCCTGGACGACGAGGAGGCCGTTGGGGTACTTGGAGCCGAGTGGGGCGTTGAGGACGGCGGCGCCGTCGCACTCCTCCGAACCGTCGAGGGTGTTGTTCGAGGCCGTGACTCGGAAGCCGCCTTCGTACTCGTTGGCGTCCTCCAGTTCGCGGTCGTACGCGGCGAAGGTGTTGTCGCCCTGGCTGGAGGCGAGGATGTAGCCGTCGCCGTCGGACTCGCCGAGCAGCGTCAGACCCTCGACGTCCGCGGATATCCTCGTGCCGCCGAAGCCGGGGTCCGTGCCCGGCGTGCACTCCTCGGTCTCCTCGTCGTGGACGCCGGGGACGCCGTACTCGCGGACCTTGTCGATCAGCTTCGGCTTGCCGGTGAGGTCGGCGCGCATCCGCCAGACGCCGACGTCCTCCTGACCGGCGTAGAGCATGCCGTTGGCCGGGTCGACGACCATGCCCTCGACCTGCGGCAGTTCGCCGGGCTCGCCGCACGGGGACCACGAGGTGCCGTTGGGCAGGCGGAAGGAGGAGGGCAGGTCCAGGGTGCGGACCTTGCGGTAGGTGACCTTGCCGCCCGCGGTCGGCAGCAGTTCCAGGAGGGCGATGCCGGTGCGCTCGCGGCGGCTGACCAGGGCGTAGGACTTCCCGGTCGCCGGGTTCGTCCAGGTCGCCAGGCCGTAGGCCGTCCGCTGGTCGTTTACCTCTGCCTGGTCCTGGGAGAACACGTGCGGTGCGGCGGGGTCGGTGACGTCGGTCAGCGGGCCGCCGGTCCGGTCCCGGTCGACGCGGTAGAAGCGCAGTCGGTCGTGGCCGCGGTCACTGGTGACGGCCAGGTCGGCCTTCCCCGAGGAGAGCCGAAGACCGTGGACGAGGTCCACGTTGTTGAAGCGGCCCGGGGCATCGCCCTCACCCGCGGCGGGAGGCGCGGCTATCGACTGCACCAGTCGCGCGTCCAGGTCGTAGACGCGCAGGCCGCCCTCCTTCGCGGTGGCGACGACGAGGCTGCGGCCGGGGGCCGCGGCGTTGCGCCAGATGGCCGGGTCGTCCGCGTCGGCGTTGCCGCCCTCGTCGTCGTCGTGCAGCACCGGCGTCTCCGCACGGGGCGTCACGACCGGTAGGTCGTCGGTGTGCAGGCGGTGCCGGGCCTCGGCGGGCACAGCCAGTGCCGCCACCGCGAGAGCCATGGTCACGGTCAGCACGGTCGATCGGACGATGGTGGAGCGAGGCACACTGGTCTCCTCTGCCGGCGGGTGGTTGGACCTGCGAGAGCCTGACTCCGGAGAGTGGCCGTACGGCAGCGGTCGCATGGCGGGTAACTCTTGTCCCTCATGTACACGGGATGAACGACAGACCGGACAGCGAGAGGGTGTGTGCCGAAGGGGGACAGGGGCTGTCCATCGAGCGGTGCAACGAGGGTGGTTGGGGAGTGCTGGGACGGCTCCCTCCTTCCTGCCTGCCGTGACTTCCGGGCGACCTGGGTCGAGGTTCGGCGTCGGTACTGGTCGTGCGGCGACGTCGCCGGGTGGTGTCTGTTCAGATCGGTCGGCGCGACAGGTCAGGCCTGGTCGATAGTGTCGAGAGTCATCGCGTCGGTGGCCGGAACGATGTGGTCGACGAACTCCAGCTCCTGGTGAGGGATGTCCTCACGGGCTCAGCCTCGGCAGAGACGCCGGACCCTGCGAGCGCAGAGCCCTCGGGCCACCTTGCTCCCATGTCTGCCGCCACCGCTGCACCGACCGGACGCTGACCCGCAGGTCCTTGGCGATCACCGAACTCGCCTCACCCTGCGCGAACTGCTCTGCGGCCTGAAGTCGTAACTACCTGCGGAACTGCTGACGTTCGGCGGTCAGCCCGCCCCCTTGCGGATACTGCATGCCTCTGGTGGCACCGCAGTGAACGACGAACCGTCAGCCCCTACGACATTGCGAGTTCAACCTCAGTAGGGAGGGTCGTGAAGGTGGGTATCCGCAGGTCAGCTGGCATGTTGAAGTGTCGTGCCCCTCGCATCGAGGGGCACGGCATCGCGCCCCTCAGATGTCCCGGAAGATCTCGATCTGCGCCCCCACCGAGTTCAGCCGCTCGGCCAGTTCCTCGTAACCGCGGTTGATCACATAGACGTTGCGGAGCACGGAGGTGCCTTCGGCCGCCATCATCGCCAGCAGTACCACCACGGCGGGCCGCAGGGCGGGCGGGCACATCATCTCGGCGGCGCGCCAGCGGGTGGGGCCCTCGACCAGGACCCGGTGGGGGTCGAGGAGTTGGAGGCGGCCGCCCAGGCGGTTGAGGTCGGTGAGGTAGATCGCGCGGTTGTCGTAGACCCAGTCGTGGATCAGGGTCTGGCCGTGCGCCGCGGCGGCGATCGCCGCGAAGAACGGGACGTTGTCGATGTTGAGGCCGGGGAACGGCATCGGGTGGATCTTGTCGATCGGGGCCTCCAGCTTGGAGGGCCGGACGGTGAGGTCCACCAGGCGGGTGCGCGCGTTGTCGGCCGCGTACTCCGGGGTGCGGTCGCAGTCGACGCCCATCTCCTCCAGGACGGCGAGCTCGATCTCCAGGAACTCGATCGGCACCCGGCGGATGGTGAGTTCGGACTCGGTCACCACCGCGGCGGCCAGCAGGCTCATCGCCTCGACCGGGTCCTCGGAGGGGGAGTAGTCCACGTCCACGTCGATCTGCGGGACCCCGTGGACGGTGAGCGTCGTCGTACCGACCCCGTCGACCCGTACGCCCAGGGCCTCCAGGAAGAAGCACAGGTCCTGGACCATGTAGTTGGACGAGGCGTTGCGGATCACCGTCGTGCCGTCGTGCCGGGCGGCGGCCAGCAGGGCGTTCTCGGTCACCGTGTCGCCGCGTTCGGTCAGCACGATGGGCCGGTCCGGGGCGACGGTGCGGTCGACCTGCGCGTGGTACAGGCCCTCCGTCGCGGCGATCTCCAGGCCGAAGCGGCGCAGCGCGATCATGTGCGGCTCGATCGTGCGGGTGCCCAGGTCGCAGCCGCCCGCGTACGGCAGGGTGAACTGCTCCGTCCGGTGCAGCAGCGGCCCCAGGAACATGATGATCGAGCGGGTCCGGCGCGCGGCGTCGGCGTCGATCGCCGCCAGGTCCAGCTGCGCGGGCGGCACGATCTCCAGGTCCACCCCGTCGTTGACCCAGCGGGTGCGCACCCCGATGGAGTTCAGCACCTCCAGGAGCCGGAACACCTCCTCGATCCGGGCCACCCGGCGCAGGACCGTACGCCCCTTGTTGAGCAACGAGGCGCACAGCAGCGCCACACAGGCGTTCTTGCTGGTCTTGACGTCGATGGCCCCGGAGAGCCGTCGGCCGCCGACGACCCGCAGATGCATGGGCCCGGCGTACCCGAGCGACACGATCTCGCTGTCGAGAGCCTCGCCGATACGGGCGATCATCTCAAGGCTGATGTTCTGGTTGCCGCGCTCGATGCGGTTGACGGCGCTCTGGCTGGTGCCGAGGGCCTCGGCCAACTGCGTCTGTGTCCAGCCCCGGTGCTGACGGGCGTCACGGATGAGCTTGCCGATACGTACGAGGTAGTCGTCTGACATGTCGGCAGGCTATCTCAGATATGAGATGAGAATGCTGTGGGGGTGTGCCGTTCGAGTGACGGGTGTGTACCGGCTCCGCGCGGCCGGGTCTCCCCATCGTCGCTCGTGCGGGAGGAGACGGCGCGGTCGGTGCCTCCGTACGGGGGCGGGCCCGGGCCCGCCCTTGCCGGTGCTCAGCTCGCCCGGCCGTGCCGACGGGCGGTGGCGCGCTTGCGGTGCAGGAGCTTGATGGGGACCAGTGCCAGCCAGCACCACATGGCCGTGGGAGGCGAGGCGAGAAAGGCCACCGGCACCGTCGCGGCGAAGAGTGCGGCGGTCGAGGCCAGATCGGCGGTGACGGCCCGGCCCACTTCACTGCGGGAGGCCTCCGTCGCATGTTCCGTCTGCCGCCGGCCCGCAAGGAACATCGCCAGCTCCAGCAGGTTCGTGACGGCGACCATGCCCGCGTAGACGGCCACGGCCAGCGGGCGCCCGGCATACTCGGACAGCAGGGCCGTCGGGAACGGGACGAGAGCGATGGCGCCCAGCCACATCAGCGCGAACCGCAGCGCCACTCCCTCGAAGCGCGGGACGAGACGCACGATCAGCCGGTGATCGCGCCAGAACCCGGCCAGGATCGTGAAACTCAAGGCGTATGCGCCGAGGTCGGGCAGCGCCTGGCGCACGGCATCGGTGAACGCGTCCTTGTCCAGGCCCGGTTCGACATGGAGGTCCAGGACCAGCAGGGTCATCGCGATGGCGAAGATCCCGTCGGACAGGGTCGTCAGACGGTCCGCGCTCTTCTCGTCGGCCTGCTCGGCGGCGGCTCGGGCATCGCTCACCCGCCTCAGGGTGAGGGGACGCGGAGGCTCACCCCGTCATTACGCCGACGGCGGGCAAGCCGGTCCTTCGGGCTCCGGCTCGTCGAGGACGGCGGCCACGGCTTCGATCTCGACGAGTTGGTCGGCGTAGCCGAGCACGGTGACGCCCATCAGGGTGCTGGGCACGTCGTGGTCGCCGAAGGCGTCCCGGACCACCTGCCAGGCGGCCACGAGATCCTCCTGCCGCGCCGATGCCACGAGGACCCGGGTGCTGATGACGTCCTCGACCGAGGCGCCGGCGTCGGCGAGCGCGGTCCGCAGGTTCGCCACGGCCTGTGCCGCCTGGCCGGCGTAGTCCCCGACGGCCACGGTCCCGCCGTGCTCGTCGAGCGGGCACGAACCCGCGAGGAAGATCAGCCGCGCCCCGGCGGGCGCCGTGGCGGCGTAGGCGTACTCGGCGACGTCGGAGAGGGTACGGGAACGGATCAACGAAACGGCGCTGGTACGGGTCACGATGGGTGCGTCTCCTGCGTGGTCGGGGCGTCGCGTGCTGAGGGCGTGCGGGGTGATCCTTTCAGCGCGCGCCGGGTCCCGCCCCTCCTTTTGCAGGCAACTCGCACGGCAGTGCTCACGGCAACGCGCACGGCGGCTCGCGTGGTGACCGGCGTGGCGAGGAAATTCGGATGACCGGTGCACAGGGCGCCTCCTAGGGTGGCCCGATGACGTCGATCAGGCAGGTTCAGATCACCTTCGACTGTGCGTCGCCCACGCGCGTCGCGCACTTCTGGTGCGAGGTGTTGGGGTATGTCGTACCGCCGCCGCCGGAGGGGTTCGCCAGTTGGGACGATTACGGCCTTTCCCTGCCGCCGGAGAAGCGGGACGCGGGGTTCGCCTGCCAGGACCCCACGGGGGTGGGCCCGCGGCTGTACTTCCAGCGAGTTCCCGAGGGGAAGGTCGTCAAGAACCGCGTGCATCTTGATGTGCGGGTCGGTACCGGGCTCGTCGGGGAGGAGCGCCTCGCCGCGCTGGAGGCCGAGTGCGCGCGACTTCTGCCGCTCGGCGCGAAGCGGGTACAGATGCTCGTCGCCGACGAGGAGAACGAGTCCTGCCTCGTGATGCAGGACGTCGAGGGCAACGAGTTCTGCCTCGACTGACGTGCCGCGCACGCCCCGGTACCGTGGCTCGGCATGACCGACTCCGACGCCGACTCCGACGCCGATTCCGCCGCCGAGATCGAGATCACGGCGGACCTGGTCCGCGACCTGCTCCGGGAGCAGCATCCGGACCTCGCGGGGCTGGCCGTCCGCGAGGTCGCGGGCGGCTGGGACAACCAGCAGTGGCGCCTCGGGGACGAGTTGGCCGTACGCATGCCGCGTACGGAACGCGCCCCGGAGCTTCAGCGCAAGGAGGTCCGGTGGCTGCCCCTCCTGGCTCCGCGTCTGCCGCTCCCCGTTCCGCGCCCGGTGCGGGCCGGGGAGCCGTCCGCACGCTTCCCGAAGCGCTGGACGGTCATGACGTGGGTCCCCGGGGAGCCGCTGGACCGCACCTCGATCAGCCGTGGCGACCACGCGGCGGACACCCTGGCGGACTTCCTGAGGGCGCTCCATGCGCCGGCGCCCGCCGGGGCGCCGGGCGTGGTGGACCGGGGCGCTCACCCGCGTACGTACACCGAGGGCTTCGACCACTTCTTCCGGTCCGTCGCCCTTTACGGCAGGGCCGAGGAGGTCCGGGCCGTCTGGGACGACGCCGTCGCCGCCCCTGCGTGGGAGGGCCCGCCGGTCTGGGTGCACGGTGACCTCCACCCCGCGAACGTCGTCGTGGCGGACGGGACGCTCTCGGGCGTGATCGACTTCGGCGACCTGTTCGCCGGCGATCCGGCGTGGGATCTCGCGGCCGCCTGGGTCGTCCTCCCCGAGGGCGCCGCCGCCCGGTTCTTCGACGCGTACGCGCATGCGGACGGGGCGACGATCCGGCGCGCCCGTGGACTGGCCGCGCTGAAAAGCCTGTTCCTCATGCTCATGGGCGACAACGGGGACCGAGGGCTTCCCGGCGGCAAGCCTGCCTGGGGGCCCGCGGGCCGGGCGGCGCTCGATCGCGTTCTCCGTACGGCCGTGAACTGATCGTGCACTGCGCGTCGATGTGGTGTGACCGGGATGATGGTCAGCCGGCCACGGCGAGCTGCCGGGCGAAGCGGCGGACCGCGTCCGTGAAGGCGTCCGGGGCGTCGAAGTTCGCGAGATGTCCGGCCCGTGGGATCAGTTCGACACGGGCATCCGGATGCGCGCGGGCGAAGTCGGCCTCGCCGGACCGGAAGACGGTGTCCTTCTCGCCGTTCAGGATCAGCACCGGCGCCGCCACCTGGCGCAGCGCGTCCGTGCCGAAGCGGCCCAGTACCTCGCCCCAGGCGGCGGGCAAAGTGTGGAAGGCGTAACCGGAGCGGATGGTCGCCTCCACCACGTGCCGCGGGTAGCGCCGCAGCAGCAGCCGGTCGTTCCACCGGGTCAGCCGGTCCGCCGGGATGCGGGGGACCAGGCCGGCGACCCACCGGTAGGGCGTGGCCCAGGGGCCGCGGGTGGACGCGCCGGCGCCCGCGAGAACCAGCCCGCGCAACCGCTCCGGGCAGCGCCGGGCGAACTCCAGCGACACGTAACCGCCGAGCGAATGCCCGACGACCACGGCCGGTTCGCCACCGAGCGAGTCCACCGCGGCGGCGACGACCTCGGTCGCGCCGCTCAGGCTCCAGGGCTGCGCCGAGCGCGTTCCGTGCCCCGGAAGGTCGACGGCGGTGACCGGGAACTCCTCCCGGAGGGCGGAGAGTTGTGTACTCCACTGTCCCGCGCTGAAACGCGTCCCGTGCACGAAGACGATGGGCGGTGCGTCGGCTGTTGTCATCGGCCCCCCTCGAGCGAGGCCCCCAGATTAGTGGCCGTACAGCTGCCGCTCAGTGGCCGTATCAGCTGCCGCGCGGCGCGTACATGATCACGGCCATGCCGGCCAGGCAGACCAGGGCCCCGATGACGTCGAAGCGGTCGGGGCGGTAGCCGTCGGCGACCATGCCCCAGGCGATCGACCCGGCGACGAAGATGCCGCCGTACGCGGCGAGGATCCGGCCGAAGTTGTCGTCGCTCTGGAAGGTGGCGACCACGCCGTACAGCCCGAGCGCGATGACGCCGGCGCCGACCCACACCCAGCCCTTGTGCTCCCGCAGGCCCTGCCAGACCAGCCAGGCTCCCCCGATCTCGAACAGCGCGGCGACGACGAACAGGGCGATGGAACGGGCGACGAGCACGGTGGAGGGCTTCCTGGTGAGAGTGGCTGAAGCAGGGCGGGACGGGACAGGGCAGGAGGGGATAGGGCGGGGCAGGACGGGGGCGTCAGTCGGCGGAGCCGAAGAGATCCGCGAGCAGCGCGCCCCCGTCGGCGGGCGCGCGGACCTCCAGGTGCAGATACGGGCCGTCGAGGTGGAGGCGGAAGTCGAAGAAGGGGCAGCACGCCTGCTCCGCCGCTGCCAGCTCGGCGATGCGCGCGACCCGGTCGACGGGCAGGGTCAGCCGCAGGCCCTCGGGCAGGGCGGCCCGGTTCGCGCCGGAGACGGCGTCGCGCCACTGGTCGGTCCGCTCGCCCAGCCCGTCGCCGCTCAGCGAACAGGCGACCGGCACCGCACGCCACCGCTCCGCCTCCCGTTCGGCGGCCCGCCGCCCGCGCGACAGGACGACATCGACCGGCTGTCCGCCCCGGGATCCGCAGGAGACGGCGGCCTCACCGGAGACGGCGGCCTCACCGGAGACGGCGGCCCCACCGGAGACGGGGGCCCCGCTGGAGACGGCGGCCTCACCGGAGACGGCTGCCGCCCCCAGGGCTGCCGCCCCCAGGGCTGCCGCCCCCAGGGCTGCCGCCCCCGAGGCTGAAGACCCTCGGGCTGCCGGCCCCGCCCCCGGCGCCAGGAAGCCGCACCCCGGATCGCACCGCCCGGCCCGGTCCGGCAGTGTGTCCAGGTGGGCCAGAGCGCCGCGCAGGGAAGCGGTGAAGGCCGCCAGCTCGGCGGCGCGGCTCTCGGCCTCGGCGAGCCGGGCGGAGATCCGGGGCCGCAGATCGGCCTTCACATCGCGGCAGGCGCCCGCCTCCCACACCCCGACCAGCTCGCCGATCTCCTCCAGCGCAAGCCCCAGATGCTTGGCCGCGCCGATGAACGCCAGCCGGTCGACCGCGTCCTCGCCGTACATCCGGTACCCGGCGGGGGTCCGGTCGGCGGACAGCAGCCCCGCGCTCTCGTAGAACCGCAGGGTCGTGGCCGGCACCCCGCTGCGCTCGGCGAGCTGGGAGATCCGCATGGTGGTCATACCACCGACCGTAAACCTTCCACCCGACTGGAAGGTCAAGGTGCCGTCGCTCCACTCCGCCGCTCCGCGCCGTCACCCGTGTCGAGCGCTCCGCGTCAAGCGGTCCGTGTGTCGGCGCGGTCACAGGGCACCTGGGCATGACCGAGCGGCGGCTATGTACTAGAGTTATCTCGACATCGAGATATCTGCCGAGGCGCACCACAGCCGCCGCCCGGTAAGGGTTACCTAACTAAGCCTTACCTTAGCGGATGGCCGGAGCCGTAGGTGGCAAAACGCGGCGCCGGCTGCCAATGAGGCGCGGCGCGGTAGACGCGCACATTGAAGAAGGAGACTGTCGTGTCGGCGAACAGCTTCGACGCCCGCAGCACGCTGCGCGTGGGCGACGAGTCGTACGAGATCTTCAAGCTGGACAAGGTAGAGGGCTCCGCGCGCCTCCCGTACAGCCTGAAGGTCCTGCTGGAGAACCTGCTCCGTACCGAGGACGGCGCGAACATCACCGCCGACCACATCCGGGCCATCGGCGGCTGGGACTCCCAGGCGCAGCCCAGCCAGGAGATCCAGTTCACGCCGGCCCGCGTGATCATGCAGGACTTCACCGGCGTCCCGTGTGTCGTGGACCTCGCCACCATGCGTGAGGCCGTCAAGGAGCTCGGCGGCGACCCGGCGAAGATCAACCCGCTGGCCCCGGCCGAGCTGGTCATCGACCACTCCGTCATCGCCGACAAGTTCGGCACGAAGGACGCCTTCGGCCAGAACGTCGAGCTGGAGTACGGCCGCAACAAGGAGCGCTACCAGTTCCTGCGCTGGGGCCAGACCGCCTTCGACGAGTTCAAGGTCGTCCCCCCGGGCACCGGCATCGTCCACCAGGTGAACATCGAGCACCTGGCCCGCACGGTCATGGTCCGCAACGGCCAGGCGTACCCCGACACCCTCGTCGGCACCGACTCGCACACCACCATGGTCAACGGCCTCGGTGTGCTCGGCTGGGGCGTCGGCGGCATCGAGGCCGAGGCCGCGATGCTCGGCCAGCCGGTCTCCATGCTCATCCCGCGCGTCGTCGGCTTCAAGCTGACCGGTGAGCTGAAGCCCGGCACCACCGCCACCGACCTCGTGCTGACCATCACCGAGATGCTCCGCAAGCACGGTGTCGTCGGCAAGTTCGTCGAGTTCTACGGTGAGGGCGTCGCCGCCACCTCGCTCGCCAACCGCGCCACCATCGGCAACATGTCGCCCGAGTTCGGCTCCACCGCCGCGATCTTCCCGATCGACGACGAGACCCTGAACTACCTGCGCCTGACCGGCCGCGACGCCCAGCAGGTCGCCCTCGTCGAGGCGTACGCCAAGGAGCAGGGCCTCTGGCTGGACCCGAAGGCCGAGCCCGACTTCTCCGAGAAGCTGGAGCTCGACCTCGCCACGGTCGTCCCCTCCATCGCCGGACCGAAGCGCCCGCAGGACCGCATCGTCCTCGCCAACGCCGCGCAGCAGTTCGCCCAGGACGTCCGCAACTACGTCTCGGACGACGAGGAGGCGGGCAAGGAGTCCTTCCCGGCCTCCGACGCCCCGGCCGTCTCCAACGGCGTCCCGTCGAAGCCGACCACCGTCACCGCCCCCGACGGCTCGACCTACGAGATCGACCACGGCGCCGTCACCGTCGCCGCGATCACCTCCTGCACCAACACCTCGAACCCCTACGTCATGGTCGCCGCCGCGCTCGTGGCGAAGAAGGCGGTCGAGAAGGGCCTGACCCGCAAGCCGTGGGTCAAGACCACCCTCGCCCCGGGCTCGAAGGTCGTCACCGACTACTTCGACAAGGCGGGCCTGACCCCCTACCTCGACAAGGTCGGCTTCAACCTCGTCGGCTACGGCTGCACCACCTGCATCGGCAACTCCGGCCCGCTGCCGGAGGAGGTCTCCAAGGCCGTCAACGACAACGACCTCGCGGTCACGTCGGTCCTCTCCGGCAACCGCAACTTCGAGGGCCGCATCAACCCCGACGTCAAGATGAACTACCTGGCGTCCCCGCCGCTGGTCGTCGCGTACGCCATCGCCGGTTCGATGAAGGTCGACATCACCAAGGACGCCCTCGGCACCGACCAGGACGGCAAGCCGGTCTTCCTGGCCGACATCTGGCCGACCGAGGCCGAGGTCAACGACGTCGTGGCGAACGCCATCGGCGAGGACATGTTCAACAAGTCCTACCAGGACGTCTTCGCGGGCGACGCCCAGTGGCAGGCGCTCCCGATCCCGACCGGCAACACCTTCGAGTGGGACTCCGAGTCCACCTACGTGCGCAAGCCCCCGTACTTCGAGGGCATGACGATGGAGACGACCCCGGTCGAGGACATCACCGGCGCCCGCGTCCTCGCCAAGCTCGGCGACTCGGTCACCACCGACCACATCTCCCCGGCCGGCGCCATCAAGGCCGACACCCCGGCCGGCAAGTACCTCACGGAGCACGGCATCGAGCGCCGTGACTTCAACTCCTACGGCTCGCGCCGTGGTAACCACGAGGTCATGATCCGCGGCACGTTCGCCAACATCCGCCTGCGCAACCAGATCGCGCCGGGCACCGAGGGCGGCTACACCCGCGACTTCACCCAGGCCGACGGCCCGGTGTCGTTCATCTACGACGCCTCGCAGAACTACCAGGCCGCCGGCACCCCGCTCGCGATCCTCGCGGGCAAGGAGTACGGCTCCGGCTCGTCCCGCGACTGGGCCGCCAAGGGCACCGCGCTCCTCGGCGTCAAGGCCGTCATCGCCGAGTCCTACGAGCGCATCCACCGCTCGAACCTCATCGGCATGGGCGTCCTCCCGCTCCAGTTCCCCGAGGGCCAGAACGCCGAGACCCTCGGTCTCACCGGCGAGGAGGCCTTCTCCTTCACCGGCGTCACCGAGCTGAACAACGGCACCACCCCCCGTACGGTCAAGGTCACCACCGACACCGGTGTGGAGTTCGACGCGGTCGTCCGCATCGACACCCCCGGCGAGGCCGACTACTACCGCAACGGCGGCATCCTGCAGTACGTGCTCCGCAGCCTGATCCGCAGCTGATCAGCGAGCGGCACAACGCGAGGGGCGCGCCCCGGGTTCTCCCCGGTGCGCGCCCCTCGCGCCGTTCCCGCGGCCGTGGCCGGAGGCCGCCTCAGTCCCCTGTCGGCATCCGCGTCAGGTCGACAAGTCGGCATGTCGTACCCTGCGGCACCTCACCGAGCCCGTGGATCTCCTCCACCACGCTCTTGCCGGGCCCGAGGTCGAGCACTCCCGTGACACCGTCCGCGACCTTGGTGCCGTCCTTGTCGAGGAACTCGACCCCTATGTGGTAGCTCGCCGTCGTGGACGAGCCGTTCACGACCTTCACCTTCGCCGACTGCCAGCCGATCTGCGGATCGCGCGTGCACGCGGTGATCGTGACGTCCTTCTTCACATCCGGTTCGGTCACGGTGGGCTCCGGGGCGGCTTCCGCCGGGTCCTCCTCGTACGGCTCCTCGTACGGGTCCTCGTACGGGTCCTCCTCGTACGGCTCCGAGTAGGGTGCCTCCGACCTCGGCGGCAGCGCGATGGAGTCCTCGACCGAGGACATCGCGGAGTAGACGAGCGCCACCACCGCTCCCGCCACGACGAGCCCGCCGCCCACGGCCAGCGTCACGATCAGCCCCGTGTGCTGTTTCCGCGGCGGTCCCGGGGGCGCGGCCCACGGCGAAGGCCGCTCCGGAGGCGCCCCCGCCGGAGGCAGGTGCTCCGGCTGCGGCTGTTCGGGCGGCGGAGGCGGAAAGTTGTCGGACATGCGGTCCCCCCACGGGAAAGTGATCAGCTGAGGGGCTTACCGTACGTGGCCCCCGTCGGCCCCACCCGCACCACCTGGACAGAAAGCGAACGGACCACCATGGGCGAGCTGATCCTCATCCGGCACGGCGAGACCGAATGGTCCCGTTCCGGGCAGCACACGAGCTGGACCGACCTTCCCCTCACCGACATCGGGGAGCGCCAGGCCCGCGCGCTCGTCCCGCTCCTGGCCGACCGCACCATCGGGCTCACCCTGGTCAGCCCGTCGATCCGGGCCCGCCGCACCGCCGAACTGGCCGGGCTCCCCGCACCCCGCGTCACCCCCGAGCTGCGGGAGTGGGACTACGGCGGGTACGAGGGCATCACCACCCGGGAGATCCGTCGCACCCGACCCTTCTGGAACCTGTGGACCGACGGCGTCGACCCCGGCTCCGACGAGCACCCCGGCGAGAGCCCCGCCCAGATCGGGCAGCGGGCCGACCAGGTGCTCGCGGGCGTCCGGTCGGCCGCCGAGGAGGTCCCGGACGAGGAGGACGTCGCGCTCGTCGCCCACTCGCACTTCCTGCGCGTCCTCACCGCCCGCTACCTCGGCCTGACCCCGGCCGAGGGCCGCCTCTTCCAGATCGCCACCGGAGCCGTCTCCCGCCTCGGCACGGAACACGGCCGTCCGGTCGTCGCCGCGCTCAACGTCGCCCTGCCCGAAAGCCTCCAGGGCGGCTGACCCGCGGCTGACACGGCCGTCGCACCCGCCTCCACCCGCAGAACCGCTGACACGCCGACGGCCGGCACCCCGTCCTTCCGGGGTACCGGCCGCCCACGCTCACCACGTCACGTTCAGGACAGCAGCTCCACCTCCGCGAGCGTCGCCGAACCCGTCAGCACCAGCCGGTACTTCGTGTACGAGCCGGGCTTAGCCACCGAGAACACCCGGGTCTGCCTGTCCCAGGCGAACGACTGGCCCGAGCGGCGGTCGACGTCCTTCCACTCCTTGCCGTCCGTCGAACCCTGGAGCGTCCACCCCTTCGGTGCCTTGTCCGCAGCCGCCGAGGTCAGCGTGTACTGGATCCCCTTCGTGGCCGAGGACACCGGCAGCTCCACCGACTCCACCGTCTCCGACGTGGCCGAGGTGTCGTCGAACAGCGCGCCGTCACCCTTCAGCGCGTCGGCCTTGGGGGTCGGGACCTTGTCGTCCTTCTGCACCGAGACCGGGGCCGCGTCCTTGCCCGTGCCCCAGGCCGACGGCTTCGGGCCCATGTCGAACTCCAGCGTGCCGCCCCTGGCCAGCACGTCGTGGGGGAGCGCCGTGGAGGTCCACTTCTTGCCGTTGACCTTCACGCCCTGCACGTAGATGTTCTTGTCGCTGTTCTCCGGGGCCTTCACGACCAGCTTGCGGCCGTTGTCCATGCGGACGGTGACCTTCTTGAAGAGCGGCGAGCCGATCGCGTACTCCCCGCTGCCCATCACCAGCGGGTAGAAGCCGAGCGAGGAGAAGAGGAACCACGCCGACTGCTCGCCGTTGTCCTCGTCGCCGTGGATGCCCTGCCCGATCTCGCTGCCGACGTACAGCCGGCCCAGCACCTCGCGGACCTTCTCCTGCGTCTTGTACGGCTGCGAGGCCGCGTTGTACATGTACGTGGCGTGGTGGGCGACCTGGTTGCTGTGGCCGTACTGGCCCATCCGCACGTCACGCGCCTCGGTCATCTCGTGGATGACCCCGCCGTAGCTGCCGACGAACTCCGGGCCCGCCGTCTCCGGCGTGGAGAAGTACGTGTCCAGCTTCTTGCCCAGACCCGCGCGGCCGCCGTACAGGTTGGCCAGGCCCCGGCTGTCCTGCGGGGCGGTGAAGGCGTAGCCCCAGCCGTTGGTCTCGGTGTAGTCGTAGCCCCAGACGCGCGGGTCGTACTGGTCCGAGGGCAGGCGCCAGTCGCCGTTCGGCTTCTTGCCCTGGAAGAACCCGGCCTTGTCGTCGAAGAGCTTGACGTACTTCTGCGCCCGGTTCATGAAGTACTCGGACTCTTCCTTGTACCGCGCCTTCTTCGTCTTCCTGTACAGCTCCTGGCCCATGCGGGCGATGCCGTAGTCGTTGACGTAACCCTCCAGGGACCACGACAGGCCCTCGTGGGTGGCGGTGTCGGCGTACCCCGTGAAGACCGAGGTCTCCAGGCCCTTGCGGCCGACGCCCGAGGACGGCGGGGCCACGGTGGCGTTCTTGAGCGCCGCGTCGTAGGCCGCCTCGGCGTCGAACTTCACGCCCTTGACGTACGCGTCGGCGAACGCCACGTCCGAGCTGGTGCCGGTCATCAGGTCCGCGTAGCCGGGGGAGGACCAGCGCGAGGTCCAGCCGCCGTCCTTGTAGTGCTGGACGAAGCCGTCCACCAGCTCGCCGGCCTTCTTCGGGGAGAAGAAGGAGTACGCGGGCCAGGTCGTGCGGTAGGTGTCCCAGAAGCCGTTGTTGACGTACACCTCGCCGTCGACGATCTTCGCGCCGGTCTGCGTCGGGGTGTTCTCACCGGTCGCCTTGGAGAAGGGGCTGGCGTACTTGTTCCTGCCCTTCACCTTCTCGTGGCCGGAGTTCGGGTAGAGGTAGAGCCGGTAGAGGCTGGAGTAGAGCGTCGTCAGCTGGTCGGCGTTCGCGCCCTCGACCTCGACCGTTCCCAGGATGTCGTCCCAGGCGCCCTGCGCCTTGCGCTGCACGCGCTCGAAGGAGGTCGACTCCGGGATCTCCATCGCCAGGTTCTGCTTCGCCTGGTCGACGCCGATCAGCGAGGTGGCCAGGCGCAGGTTGACCGTGCGGTCCTTGCCCGCGTCGAAGCGGAAGAACCCGGTGACGTCGTCGCCCCCGCCGCCCTTCAGCTTGCCGCTGTCGGTGACCGGCGCGTCGAAGACGCCGTACACGAACATCCGGGTCGCGCCGGTGGACAGGCCGCTCTTGACGTCCGTGAAGCCGGAGAAGGAACTGGTCTTCGGGTCCAGCGTGATGCCGCCGTCGTTCGAGACGTTGTCGAAGATCAGGCCGGCGTCCTTGCCCGGATAGGTGAACCGCATCCGGGCCGCGTGGTCGGTCGGCGTCATCTCGGCCTTGAGGCCGTTCTCGAACGTGACGCCGTAGTAGTGCGGCTTCGCCGTCTCGTTCTCGTGCCGGAAGGGCAGCGCGCGGGCGGTCCGGGAGGCGTCCGGGGTGCCGCTCGCGGCCGAGGGCATCAGCTGGAAGGTCTGCCGGTCGCCCATCCACGGGCTCGGCTCATGGCTCGCGCCGAAGGCCTGGAGCGTGGGGAGGTTGTCCGCGTTGTTGCCCCGGTGGTAGTCGTACAGCCAGCTCAGCGAACCTGCGTTCGTCACCGGCGTCCAGAAGTTGAAGCCGTGCGGGACCGCCGTGGTCGGAATGTTGTTGCCGCGCGAGAAGCCGCCGCTGGAGTTGGTGCCCCGGGTCGTCAGCGCGTAGTCCGACAGATGCGCCTTGCGCTTCTCCGGCTTCTTCGGGGCGATCGCGATGTCATCGATCCACCCCTGGAACTTCGCCTTCCCCTTGGGGGAGTCGTACGCCACCAGGATCCGGTCGACCGTCTTGCCCGCGGCGACCGTGCCGATCCGGGCGGCGACCTTGTTCCACTGGTTCACGTAGAGGCGCTTGGCGTCCGCCTGGCCCTGCGGGGTCAGCAGCCCGCCGTGGCTGTCGGTGGCCTTCAGATCGCTCAGGTACGTGCCGTCGGTGAAGGTGAGGTCCACCGCGACGTGCGTGGCGGGGTAGTTCAGGTCCGTCTCGCCCATCTGCGGGTAGACGAGGTAGGACAGCTCGGTGTCCTTGGTGACGGCCGTGTTCACGTCGAAGATCTTGTTGTACGAGTACGCGCGTCCGTCGGGCGTGTGCGTACCCGCGTAACGCAGTGCCTTCTTTCCGGTGAATCCCGCACCCGACTTGGCGGTGGGGGAGCCGGAGGGGCCGCGGTCGGGCTGGCTGCGCATCTCCTCGGGCACCGGGGTGGAGGTGTCACCGTTCGAGAACTGAACGTCGGCGAGCTGGAGCGCGTCCGCGCCGTTGTTCTTGGTGATCTCCAGGCGGAAGTGCTTGTACGCGGTGTCGCCCGCGAAGTCGTAACTCTTCGTCTCGTGCCGCTTGGCGAGGGACTCGCCGGTGCGGGTGTCGAGGTCGGTCCACTCCTTGCCGTCCGCCGAGCCCTTCAGCGTCCAGTCCTTCGGGTCGCGTTCGGCGTGGTCGTTGGCCGAAGTGAGGGCGTACGTCACGACCTTGACCGGTTCATCCAGATCGAACTCGGCCCAGCCGGTCTTCGCGAACGTCAGCCACTTGGAACCGGGCTCGACGTCGACGAGGTTCTCCTTGACCTCGCCGCCCGCGGTGTTCTCGGCGCTCGCGCGCACCTCCGTCACCCGGTCGGTGACATTGCCCGGTATGCCGGAGGAGAAGCCCCCGTCGACGCCGGAGGACCGCTTCTTGCCGTCGGGGCCCTCCTCGACGGTGCTGCGCCAGTCCGGCTGCCTCTCGTCCGCCTCGAAGGAGGTGGTGAACGTCCGGTCGCCGGAAGGCTTGCGGTCCGGCGAGGCGGGCTGCGCGGTGGCGACCGCGGGGGCGATCACCACCAGGACGAGGGACGCCGCCAGGGCGGCTGCTGTGGGGGTCCGTCTCCGGCGGGGGGCCGGGCGGGGGACCGCGTGAGGGGCTGTGTCGAAGCCGTGGTTGAGGCCGCTTGGTGGCTGCATGCCGAGCCGTTCCTCCCCGGGAAAATGCATGGACAACGTTGTCATAGCGGGATGCAAGGTCCAGTAGGGAGCCAAGTGACGGGACGTGTCAAGGGTGTTGCCGCGGGGTCCGTCCGCGAATCGACCCGAATGGGGAAATAGCCGCCGCGGAAGGAGGGCGCGGGGCGCCGAGGTGACCCTGAGGTCTCAACTCGGGAAAGACTGCCGCCCAAACCTGCATTCGATCTTGCTCAGTTGGCGACAAGTGGACTATACCTGTCGGCATCTGCACAGCCGTTTCACGCGGATGTGCGCGGGGGAAACAGGAACGTCGCGAGGACGCCGAGGGCGTCCTCGCTGTACGGTCTCCCGGCATCCCCACTGCACCGGCCTGCCCGGTACATCTGCATATCCGCATGACCCAAGCGCAACTGACCGCGGTGGCGGGGCCCTTCGCCTGAGGCGAATTCTCGACGGGTGACCGGCACACCGCCTGAGTCCTGGAGAAGGCGAGGACTTGAGCATGGGATCCACCTCCGCCCACAACAATGAGGGCCTTGGCCGTCGCGATCTGATCAAGCGTTCTGCCGCACTCGGCCTGATCGCTGTTCCGACGATGAGCTTCCTGTCCGCCTGCGCGAGCGGCGACAGCAGCAGCGACGACAAGGTCGAAAAGGGCGAAAAGAGCGACAAGAACCCGCTGGCCGTCAACGGCAGCGCGCCGCTGGAGATCGTCATCTTCGACGGCGGCTTCGGCACCAAGTACGCCGAGGACGCCAAGGCCGTCTACGAGAAGACCTACCCCGAGGCGAAGGTCAAGTTCTCGGCGACGCAGAAGATCCAGTCGGTTCTTCAGCCGCGGTTCAACGGTGGCACCCCGCCGGACCTGATCGACAACTCCGGGGCCCAGCAGATGGACATGGGCGTCCTGGTCGGCAAGAAGCAGCTCACCGACCTGACCCCGCTCCTCGACGCCCCCTCCATCGACGACCCCGCCAAGAAGGTCCGCGACACCCTGCGGCCCGGCATCGTCGAGATGGGCCAGTTCGACGGCGACCCGGTCTGGATCATGTACTACGCGTACACGGTCTACGGCGTCTGGTACTCGCAGACCGCGCTGGAGAAGCTCGACTCGGCGTACCCGGAGAACTGGGACGACATGCTCGCGCTCTGCGCGAAGGCGAAGAAGAAGGGCATCGCCGGCTGGACCTACCCCGGCAAGCACCCCTACTACCTCCCCTTCTCGCTGTACCCCTTCATCGCCAAGATCGGCGGTGCCGAGGTCCTCGACGCGATCGACAACCTGGAGCCGAAGGCCTGGGAGCACCCCGCGGTAAAGGCGGCCTTCGAGGCGTACTACGAGCTCGTCGCCAAGGACTACATCCTGGAGGGCACCCCCGGCCTCGACCACCGCGGTTCGCAGGGCGCCTGGGCCCGCGGCAAGGCGCTGTTCATCCCGAACGGCTCCTGGGTGGAGAACGAGGAAGCGGCGATCATCCCCAAGGACTTCAAGCTGTCCGTGGGCGCCCCCTCCAGCCTCGACTCCTCCGACAAGATGCCGTTCGGCACCCTCTGGGCGTCCGGCGGCGAGCCGTTCATCGTCCCGAGCAAGGCGAAGAACGTCGAGGGCGGTATGGAGCAGCTGCGCATCATGCTCAGCGAGGCCTCCTCCAAGTCCTTCACCTCCAGCACGAAGTCGCTGTCCGCCTTCAACGGCGGCACGGACGGCATCGAGCTGTCCGATGGCCTCAAGTCCGGTGTCGCCGCGCTGGAGAAGGCCGGCACCAACGTGGTCAACCCGCGCCTGCAGGACTGGTACGTGAAGCTCCAGAAGGAGCAGATCGGTGTCGCCGCGCTCGGCGAGATGATGGCGGGCCGCGCCAAGCCGGCCGAGACCATCAAGAAGATCCAGGCCTTCGCCGACGCGACCGCCAAGGACCAGTCCATCAAGCACTTCAAGCACCAGTGACCACGCGTCACCAGCGGCGGGCAGCACGGGAAGGTCGGAGTCGGTAACGATGCAACACGGTAAATACCGGTTCATAGTCGGGTTCTTGGTGGTCCCGATGGCGTTGTACGTCATCTTCGTCATCTGGCCCTTCATCCAGTCCATCTACTACTCGTTCACGGACTGGACGGGTCTGAGCCCCGACTTCAAGATGGTCGGGTTCGACAACTACACCAAGATGCTCGACGACGACGTCTTCTGGAAATCGTTGCAGCACAGTGTGCTGCTGGCGGTGCTGCTCCCGCTGGTGACGCTGGGCCTCGCTCTCTTCTTCGCCTTCATGCTCAACGTGGGCGGGCGGCGCCGCAAGGGCGCCGCCATCACCGGCGTACGGGGCTCGGGGTTCTACAAGATCGCGTACTTCTTCCCGCAGGTGCTCTCGATCGCGATCGTGGCCATCCTGTTCCAGTTCGCCTTCGACCCGGCCCAGGGCATGATCAACGGCACGCTCAAGGCCGTCGGCTTCGATGACGTACCGACCTGGCTGGGCGATCCGCAGCTGGCGCTGTGGGTCATCATGGCGGTGCTCGTCTGGTGCACCACCGGATTCTTCGTCGTGCTGTTCTCCGCGGGCATGGCCTCCATCCCCAAGGACTTCTACGAGGCCGCCCTGCTGGACGGGGCCAGCCGCTTCACGACCTTCTTCCGGATCACGCTGCCCCTGCTGTGGGACACGGTCCAGTCCGGCTGGGTCTACATGGGCATCCTGGCGCTCGGCGCCGAGGGCTTCGCCATCGTCCACATCATGAGCGTCGGTCCCGGCGGGCCCGACTACTCGACCACCGTCCTGCCGCTGTACGTCTACCAGGCGGCGTTCCGTGACGGACAGGCGGGCTACGCGACCACGATCGGTGTCGCCCTGCTCATCGTGACGCTGGCGTTCGCCGCCATCGTCATGCGGGTGGGCCGGCGCGAGCGGCTGGAGTTCTGATGAAGACCACTGACACCCCTCCGTCCGGGCCCTCCGGAACCCCGTCCGACGCCGACGCCGCCAAGGTCCCGGCCCAGCGCGCCGGCACGGTCTCCAAGGGCTCGTCGGCCCCCGCGAAGAGCAGTGAGGGCCACGTCCTCAACGTCTTCTCGCACGGGATGCTGATCCTGTGGGCGATCATGGTCGTCCTGCCGCTGTTCTGGGCGGTGATGTCCTCGTTCAAGACCGACTCGGACATCTTCAACACGCCGTGGTCGCTGCCCAGCTCGCTGAACTTCGACAGCTGGGGCCGGGCCTGGAGCCAGGCCCACATGAGCGAGTACTTCCTGAACACCATTCTGGTGGTGGGCGGTTCGCTGGTGGGGACCCTGGTCCTCGGATCGATGGCCGCCTATGTGCTCGCCCGTTTCGAGTTCCCCGGGAACCGCTTCATCTACTTCCTGTTCGTCGGCGGCATGAGCTTCCCGATCATGCTGGCGCTGGTCCCGCTGTTCTACGTCATGGACAACATGGGGCTGCTGAACACGATCCACGGCCTGATCGCCGTGTACATCGCGTACTCGCTGCCGTTCACCGTGTTCTTCCTGACCTCGTTCTTCCGTACGCTGCCGACCTCGGTGGCGGAGGCGTCGATCATCGACGGGGCCTCGCACACGCGGACGTTCTTCCAGGTCATGCTGCCGATGGCCAAGCCCGGCCTGATCAGCGTCGGGATCTTCAACTTCCTGGGGCAGTGGAACCAGTACATGCTGCCGACGGTGCTGAACACCGACCCGGAGAAGCGGGTGCTGGCCCAGGGCCTGGTGGAGCTGGCCGCCAGCCAGGGGTACAAGGGCGACTACTCCGGCCTCTTCGCCGGTCTGGTGATCGCGATGCTGCCCGTGCTGGCCGCGTACATCATCTTCCAGCGCCAGGTCGTCTCCGGTCTGACGGCGGGCGCACTGAAGTAGGGCGTCCGAGAAGGTCACATATCGGCAACAACCCGGTGCCCCGGCGGGGACTCTCCGCCGGGGCACCGGGCCGTTCCGGGGTGCGCCGGTGCTCAGGTCTTGACGGGAGGCACCCCCGAACGGTCAGCTTAGAGTTCACATGTTGGAGGAAGCCGGGGTCTCATCGCTGCGGCCCCGGCCGGGGCGGTCCTCAGGGACCGCCCGCCAAGGGCAGGAGTGGATGAGTCGATGGAGACTCCCGGGTCGCAGACATCGCTGCACAGGGCCAATCTGGAGCGGGTCGTACGCGCCGTACGGATGGCGGGATCGCTCACCCAGGCGGAGATCGCCCGGAGCACGGGCCTCTCCGCGGCCACCGTCTCCAATATCGTCCGGGAGCTGAAGGACGGCGGAACGGTCGAGGTCACCCCCACCTCGGCGGGCGGCCGGCGGGCCCGCAGTGTCTCGCTCAGCGGCGACGCGGGCATCGTCATCGGCGTCGACTTCGGCCACACGCATCTGCGCGTCGCCGTGGGCAACCTCGCCCACCAGGTGCTCGCCGAGGAGTCCGAGCCGCTGGACGTCGACGCCTCGTCCGCCGAGGGCTTCGACCGGGCCGAGGTGCTGGTCAAGCGGCTGATCGAGGCCACCGGGATCGGCCCGGACAAGGTGATCGGCGTCGGTCTCGGTGTGCCGGGCCCCATCGACGTCGAGTCCGGCACGCTGGGCTCCACCTCGATCCTGCCGGGCTGGACCGGCATCAACCCCAGCGAGGAGCTCTCCGGCCGCCTCGGCGTGCCCGTGTACGTCGACAACGACGCCAACCTCGGGGCGCTGGGCGAGCTGGTCTGGGGGAGCGGCCGGGGCGTCAAGGACCTCGCGTACATCAAGGTGGCCAGCGGCGTCGGCGCCGGTCTGGTGATCGACGGGACCATCTACCGGGGCCCCGGCGGCACGGCCGGCGAGATCGGGCACATCACGCTCGACGAGTCGGGCCCGGTCTGCCGCTGCGGCAACCGCGGCTGCCTGGAGACCTTCACCGCCGCCCGCTACGTCCTGCCGCTGCTCCAGCCCAGCCACGGCCCCGGGCTCACCATGGAGCGGGTGGTCCAGCTGGCCCGCGAGGGCGATCCGGGGTGCCGCCGGGTGATCGGGGACGTGGGCCGCCACATAGGCAGCGGCGTGGCCAACTTGTGCAATCTGCTCAACCCCAGCCGCGTCGTGCTGGGCGGCTCGCTGGCGGAGGCCGGGGAGCTGGTTCTGGGGCCCATACGGGACTCCGTGTCGCGGTACGCGATCCCCAGCGCCGCCCGGCAGCTCTCGGTCCTTCCCGGGGCGCTCGGCGGCCGTGCCGAGGTGCTGGGCGCACTCGCCCTGGTGCTCAGCGAGATGGGGGATTCAACCCTTTTGGAGAGCACCCTCCCCGTGGCCACTCCTGCCTTCACTTAGATAACGAATGGCACCGTTGTCATCTCGTTAAGGATTTACTCCTTGACGCTGGCGCTGAGGCCGAGTTGACTTCCAGCCACCTCGGCCGCAACGTCGCGGCCTCGTCAGGGAGGTTCGAGAATGAACACGCGTATGCGTCGTGCCGCCGTTGCCGTTGCCGCCACCACGATGGCGATCTCGCTGGCCGCTTGCGGGAGCGCCAAGGAGTCCGGCGACAAGGCCGAGCAGGGCTCGGAGAAGAAGGGCGACGACCTGAAGATAGGTCTGCTCCTTCCCGAGAACCAGACGGCCCGTTACGAGAAGTTCGACCGGCCGATCATCGAGAAGAAGATCAGCGATCTCACCGGCGGCAAGGCGAAGGTCACCTACGCCAACGCCAAGCAGGATGCGAACACGCAGGCCCAGCAGGTCGACACCATGATCACCAACAAGGTCGACGCCCTGATCCTGGGCTCGGTCGACTCCAAGGCGATCGCCAACAGCGTGAAGAAGGCCAAGGACGCCGGCATCCCGGTCGTCGCCTTCGACCGCCTCGCCGAGGGCCCCATCGACGCCTACACCTCCTTCGACAACGAAGAGGTCGGCCGGGCCCAGGGCACCGCCCTGCTGGAGGCCCTGGGCGACAAGGCCGACGGCGGCACGATCGTGATGATGAACGGCGCGATCACCGACCCGAACGCCGCGCTCTTCAAGACGGGCGCCAAGTCCGTCCTCGACGGCAAGGTGAAGTACGGCAAGGAGTACGACACCAAGGAGTGGAAGCCGGAGAACGCCAACGCCAACATGGAAGCGGCGATCACCGCGCTCGGCAAGGACAAGATCGACGGCGTCTACTCCGCCAACGACGGCATGGCGGGCGGCATCATCACCGCCCTCAAGGCCGCCGGCATCGACCCGCTCCCGCCGGTCACCGGCCAGGACGCCGAGCTCGCGGGCGTGCAGCGCATCGTCTCCGGTGAGCAGTTCATGAGCGTCTACAAGTCCTACCCGGCCGAGGGCATCGTCGCCGCGGAGATGGCCGTCGCCCTCGCCAAGGGCGAGAAGCTCGACTCCATCGCCACCTCCAAGGTCGACAGCGCCACCACCAAGGGCATCCCGACGGTCCTCGTCCCGGTCGTCTCGCTGACCAAGGACAACATCAAGGACACCGTCATCAAGGACGGCATCTGGACGCTGGACGAGATCTGCTCGGCCAAGTACAAGGCCGCCTGCGACAAGATCGGCCTGAAGTAGCCCTCAGGGGCCCCGGCCCCAGGGACCCGGCCCGCCCCCGAGCTGCCGGGTCCCGCCCGCTCCACCGCCACCCGGTCCGCCGCGCGCCCGCGCGAGGACCGGGCGGCCCACCGCCCGCGCGGGCGCAGGCCCCCGGCCCGCCCGCGTCACGAAGCCTGTCCGGCGTCCCGCACACCAACCGTCCCGCTACCGGGCGGGGCGCCGGACGGAACGCTTCACCGCTCTTCCCGTATCTCTTCTGCTCGACACCGCCGCGCCTTCCCCCGGGCGCGGCATCCCCGCCGGTCAGGCGGCGAAGGAGATGGTTCATGTGTCCGCTACGCCCGTGTTGGCGTTGCGAGGGGTCTCCAAGCGCTTCGGTGCCGTCCAGGTACTCACCGATGTAGAGCTTGAGGTCCACGCCGGCGAGGTGGTCGCCCTGGTCGGCGACAACGGCGCCGGTAAATCAACGTTGGTCAAGACGATCGCCGGAGTGCACCCCATCGATGACGGCGTCATCGAGTGGGAGGGCCGGGCGGTGCAGATCAACAAGCCGCACGACTCCCAGAACCTGGGCGTCGCGACCGTCTATCAGGACCTCGCGCTGTGCGACAACATCGATGTCGTCGGCAACCTCTACCTGGGCCGGGAGCTGCGCAGGTTCGGCATCCTGGACGAGGTGGAGATGGAGCGCCGCTCCCGCGAGCTGCTCTCCACGCTCTCCATCCGGATCCCGAGCGTCCGCATCCCGATCGCCTCGCTCTCCGGTGGCCAGCGCCAGACCGTGGCCATCGCCCGGTCGATGCTCGGTGAGCCCAAGCTCGTCATCCTCGACGAGCCGACCGCCGCCCTCGGCGTCGAGCAGACCGCCCAGGTCCTCGACCTCGTCGAGCGGCTGCGCGAACGCGGTCACGCGGTCATCCTCATCAGCCACAACATGGCCGATGTGAAGGCCGTGGCCGACAAGGTCGCCGTGCTCCGGCTGGGCCGGAACAACGGTGTCTTCGATGTGAAGACCACCTCCCAGGAAGAGATCATCTCCGCCATCACGGGCGCCACGGACAACGCCGTGACCCGACGTGCGGCGCGCAACGCGGAGGTTTCCAAGTGACCACCGACGAGACCACCAACACGGTGGACAAGAGCAGCTCCTCCCTGGACAAGGGAACCGACCCGGTGGACACGGCGCCGGTGGGCAACCCGGACGCCGCCGACGGCGCCGCCACGGTCGTCGACCCCCGGCTGCTCATCCGCGAGCAGGGCTTCGCCGGCTACCTCACCGAGTTCAAGCGCAAGATCAGCGGCGGTGACCTGGGCTCGATCCCGGTGATCATCGGCCTCGCGATCATCGCGATCGTCTTCCAGAGCCTGAACTCCGAGTTCCTCTCCGCGAAGAACATCAGCGACATCGCGGTCACCATGGTCGCCACCGGCATGATGGCCGTGGGCATCATCTTCGTCCTGCTGCTCGGCGAGATCGACCTCTCGGTCGGCTCCGTCTCCGGCGTCTCCGGCGCCCTGATCGCGGTGCTCAGCGTCACCCAGGGCATGAACGAATGGCTGGCGATCCTCGTCGCCATCGTCAGCGGCGCGGTGATGGGCGCGATCCACGGCTTCTTCTTCGCCCGGATCGGGGCCCCGGCCTTCGCCGTCACCCTGGCCGGCCTGCTGTTCTGGCTCGGCTTCATGCTCCAGCTGCTCGGTGACTCCGGCACCATCAACCTGGACGGCGAAGGCGTGGTCGGCCAGCTGACCACGTACTACTTCACCGACGTCGCCGCCGCCTACGGGCTCGCCGCCGTCGCGGTCGTCGGCTACTTCGCCGCCGCCTTCCTGGACACCCGCCGCCGCGAGGCCGCGGGCATCCCGTCCCGCCCGATCGCCGACATCGCCGTGCGCACCGCGGTCCTCGCGGTGTTCGCCTTCGCCGCCGCGTACATGTTCAACCAGTACCGCGGCCTGCCGCTCGCGCTGGTCCTCTTCCTGATCGTCCTGGTCGGCACGGACTTCCTGCTCCGCCGGACCGCCTACGGGCGGAAGATCTTCGCGCTCGGCGGCAGCGTCGAGGCCTCGCGGCGCGCCGGTATCAACGTCACCGCGATCCGGATCTCCGTCTTCTCCATCGCGGGCACCTTCGCGGCGATCGGCGGCCTGTTCTGGGCCTCCAAGATCGCGGCGGCCAACCAGGGCTCCGGCACCGGCGACCTCCTGATGAACGTCATCGCGGCGGCCGTCATCGGCGGCACCAGCCTCTTCGGCGGCCGCGGCCGCACCTGGAACGCCCTGCTCGGCGTCATGGTGATCGTCTCCATCCAGTACGGCCTCTCGCTGGAGGGCATCGCCACGCCGATCCAGTACATGGTCACCGGCGCCGTGCTGCTCGCCACGGTCGTCATCGACTCCGTCACCCGTAAGACCCAGAAGACCGCGGGTCGCGCCTGACCGCACGTTCGCGCAGGTGCCCGGCGTCCTGAGAGGGGCTGCCGGGCACCTGCGCGTGTCCGGGTATCGCTACGAAGAGGCCCGTCCGCTGCTCACGTCCGGTAGCGGAACATTAGACTCATCGGATCGGCACGCTCGATCAGCTCAAACGCAAGGAGGCACGGGTGGATCTGCTGACCCGCATCAAGGGACCGCGCGACCTGGACCGGCTCAGCCTCGGTGAGCTGGACCAGCTCGCGGAGGAGATCCGCACCTTCCTGGTGGACGCGGTGTCCAAGACAGGCGGCCACCTCGGACCCAACCTGGGCGTCGTCGAGCTCACCATCGCCCTGCACCGGGTCTTCGAATCCCCCAAGGACAAGGTGCTCTGGGACACCGGCCACCAGGCCTACGTCCACAAGCTGCTCACCGGCCGGCAGGACTTCTCCCGCCTCAAGATGAAGGGCGGCCTCTCCGGCTACCCCTCCCGCGCCGAGTCCGACCACGACATCATCGAGAACAGCCACGCCTCCGGCGTCCTCGGCTGGGCGGACGGCATGGCCAAGGCGAACGAGGTCCTGAAGAAGGACGACCACGTCGTCGCGGTCATCGGTGACGGCGCACTCACGGGCGGTATGGCCTGGGAGGCGCTGAACAACATCGCCGCCGCCAAGGACCGCCCCCTCGTCATCGTCGTCAACGACAACGAGCGCTCCTACGCCCCGACCATCGGCGGCCTGGCCAACCACCTCGCCACGCTCCGTACGACCGACGGTTACGAACGGTTCCTGGCCCGCGGCAAGGACATCCTGGAGCGCACGCCCGTCGTCGGCCGCCCGCTGTACGAGACCCTGCACGGCGCCAAGAAGGGTCTCAAGGACTTCATCGCCCCGCAGGGCATGTTCGAGGACCTCGGCCTGAAGTACGTCGGCCCGATCGACGGCCACGACATCGAGGCCCTGGAATCCGCTCTCCAGCGCGCCAAACGCTTCGGCGGCCCGGTCATCGTGCACTGCCTCACCGAGAAGGGCCGCGGCTACACCCCGGCCCTGGAGGACGAGGCGGACCGCTTCCACGCGGTCGGCAAGATCCACCCGGACACCGGCCTTCCGATCTCCACCTCCGGCCTCGACTGGACCTCCGTCTTCGGCGAGGAGATGGTCAAGCTCGGGCACGAGCGCGAGGACATCGTCGCGATCACGGCCGCCATGCTCCAGCCCGTCGGCCTCGGCAAGTTCGAGGAGGCCTTCCCGGACCGGATCTACGACGTCGGCATCGCCGAGCAGCACGGCGCGGTCTCCGCCGCCGGCCTCGCCACCGGCGGCCTCCACCCGGTCTTCGCCGTCTACGCCACCTTCCTCAACCGCGCCTTCGACCAGGTCCTGATGGACGTCGCCCTGCACAAGTGCGGCGTCACCTTCGTCCTGGACCGGGCCGGCATCACCGGCACCGACGGCGCCTCGCACAACGGCATGTGGGACATGTCGATCCTCCAGTGCGTGCCCGGCCTCCGGATCGCCGCCCCGCGCGACGCCGACCAGGTCCGCACCCAGCTGCGCGAGGCCGTCGCCGTCGACGACGCGCCCACCGTCGTCCGCTTCTCCAAGGGCGCGGTCGGCCCCGCCGTCCAGGCGGTCGGCAGGGCCGGCGGCATGGACATCCTGCGCGAGCCGAAGGCGGCCCGCCCGGACGTCCTGATCGTCTCCGTCGGCGCGCTCGCCCCGATGTGCCTGGAGATCGCCGACCTGCTGGACGCCCAGGGCATCTCCTCCACCGTCGTCGACCCCCGCTGGGTCAAGCCCGTCGACGAGGCGCTCGCCCCGCTCGCCGAGCGCCACCGCGTCGTCGTCACCGTCGAGGACAACAGCCGCGCCGGAGGCGTCGGCTCCGCCGTCGCCCAGGCCCTGCGGGACGCCGGTGTCGACGTACCGCTGCGCGACTTCGGCATCCCGCCGGTCTTCCTCGACCACGCCTCGCGCGGCGAAGTCATGGCCGAGATCGGGCTGACCGCGCCGGACATCGCCCGGCAGGTGACGGGCCTGGTCGCCAAGCTCGACGGCCGCTTCGAGAGCCGCGCGGTGGAGCCCGCCCGCGACTGATCAGTTTTGGGGCCGGTGGGCCGGGAAGACGACCCCTGTCCGGGTGGTTCTCCCGGCCCATTCGCGTGAAACGGACCGGATGGCGCGTTCCCGTGACTGACCGGTCCGAATCATGGCGTTCACAACCAATGCGTGGAGGTACGCAGGTGAGCGCGCAGGTCACACCACCCCGCGGAAACGGAATGTTCCGCACCAAGTCCGTCGAACAGTCGATCCGGGACACCGAGGAGCCGGAACACGGGCTCAGGAAGTCCCTCTCCGCCCTGGACCTCACGGTCTTCGGCGTCGGCGTCATCATCGGCACCGGCATCTTCGTCCTCACCGGCCAGGTGGCCAAGGAGACGGCGGGCCCCGCCACCGCCCTCGCGTTCGTCGCGGCGGGCGTCGTGTGCGCCCTGGCCGCCCTCTGCTACGCCGAGTTCGCCTCCACCGTCCCGGTAGCCGGTTCCGCCTACACCTTCGCGTACGCCTCCCTGGGCGAACTGGTGGCCTGGATCATCGGCTGGGACCTGGTGCTGGAGTTCGCCCTGGGTACCGCGGTGGTCGCGGTCGGCTGGTCCGGCTACGTCCGCTCCCTCATGGACAACGTCGACTGGACGATGCCCGAGGTGCTCTCGGGACCGGACGTGGCGGAAGGTTTCGGCTTCGACATCCTGGCCTTCGCCCTGGTGCTGGTGCTGACCGTCATCCTCGTCGTCGGTATGAAGCTCTCCGCCCGGGTCACCTCGGTCGTGGTGGCGATCAAGGTCGGCGTGGTCCTCATGGTGATCATCGCGGGTCTGTTCTTCATCAAGGCCGAGAACTACAAGCCCTTCATCCCCCCGGCCGAGAAGCAGGAGACGGGCGGCGGCTGGGACGCCCCTCTGGTTCAGCTGATGTTCGGTTACGAACCCACCAACTTCGGTGTGATGGGCATCTTCACCGCCGCCTCCATCGTCTTCTTCGCCTTCATCGGCTTCGACGTGGTCGCCACCGCCGCCGAGGAGACCAAGCTGCCCCAGCGCGACATGCCGCGCGGCATCCTCGGCTCGCTCCTGATCTGCACGGTGCTCTACGTGGCCGTCTCCCTCGTGGTCACGGGCATGCAGCACTACAGCGAACTGTCCATCAGCGCCCCGCTCGCCGACGCCTTCAAGGCCACCGGGCATCCGTTCTACGCGGGTCTGATCAGCTTCGGCGCGGCGGTCGGGCTCACCACGGTCTGCATGATCCTGCTGCTCGGCCAGACCCGCGTCTTCTTCGCGATGAGCCGGGACGGCCTGCTCCCGCGCTTCTTCTCCAAGACCCACCCGCGCTTCCGCACCCCGTACCGGCCGACGATCCTGCTCGGTGTGGTGATCGCGATCATCGCCGGGTTCACCAGCATCGAGGAGCTGGCCACCCTGGTGAACATCGGCACGCTCTTCGCGTTCGTCGTCGTCGCCCTCGGGGTCCTGGTCCTGCGCCGCACCCAGCCGGACCTGCCCCGCGCGTTCCGTACGCCGTTGGTCCCGCTGCTCCCGATCCTCTCGGTGGCCGCCTCGGTCTGGCTGATGCTCAACCTGCCGGTGGAGACCTGGGTGCGGTTCGGTGCCTGGATGGCCCTCGGCGTCGTCGTCTACTTCGTGTACGGGCGCTCCCACAGCCGGATGGCGAGGGAAGGCCGCTAACGCTCCCGGTCCGTGAGGGGCCGTACCGTACGGGGCCCCACGCACCGGGCCCCGTACACCTCGACCCGCTGCCGCAGTCCGCGGTCGGCGGTGACGACGACGCACTCCCGGTCCGGGCCGGCGGCGGCCGCCAGCCCGGCGATCAGATCGTCACCGCTGCCGGGGGCCGACGCGACCCGGACCCCGGCCACGGAGTCGACGCCCCGGGCGGCTCCCTCGACCACGAGCACGATCTCGACCGGTCCTGGCAGCCCCGGCAGCCCGGCCGTGGCGTACGGGACCAGAGAGTCGCGCAGCCGGACCGCCGCCCCGCGCCGGTCCCGCCACCAGCCGTCGGGCACGGACCCGACCACATTGGCGCCGTCCACGATCACCAGCACCGCTTCGTCCTCGCTCATCCCGGCAGGGTGTCACGGGGCGAGCGGGGCGACCGCCCGTCAGCCCCCGGTGGCGGGGGACTTCTTCGCTTCCTCGGGGATCGTGGTGTCCTTGCGGATCGCCTTCCACAGCTGACCGGACTGCGGTTCGGAGGCGATCACCCGGTTCGGGTCGATCTTGTCGTACGCCACCGGCAGCATGATCGTCTCCATGGAGGCCGGGTCGACGCCGTTCATGGAGCGGGCGAACTCCGCCAGCGAGGTGAGCGAGGCGAGAGAGGAGTCCGTGGTGAGCGACTTGGTGGCGGACTTGGCGATCTTGTACGAGTTCGCCGGGCTGCCCAGCAGGTCCTGCGACTTGACCTCGCTCAGCAGGGCCATCAGGAACTGCTGCTGGAGCCCGATCCGGCCGAGGTCGCTGCCGTCGCCGATGCCGTGCCGGGTCCGGACGTACGCCAGGGACTCGGTGCCGTCCAGCTTCTGCGGGCCCGCGGTGAGGTGCAGCCCGGACGCCTTGTCGTCGATGTCCTGCGGTACGTCGACGGTGACCCCGCCGATGGCGTCGACCAGGTCCTTGAACCCGGCGAAGTTGATCTCCAGATAGTGGTCGACGCGGACGCCGGACATCTTCTCCACCGTCTTCACGACACAGGCCGGACCGACCTGCGCGTAGACGGAGTTGAACATGACGCGTTCCTTGCCCGCCACCGTCGAGCCGTCGTCCTTGACGCACTCGGGCCGGGTCACCAGGGTGTCGCGCGGGATGGAGACGGCGACGGCCTTCGACCGGCCCTCGGGTATGTGCACCACCATCGCGGTGTCGGAACGCGCGCCGCTGACGGCGCCGCCGCCGCCCAGCTCCTGGTTCTCCGCCCCGGCCCGCGAGTCCGAGCCGAGGACCAGCAGGTTCTGCCCGCTGGTGGGGAGCTTCTCCGGGCGGTCCTCACCGAGCGCCTTGTTGATGTCGACGCCCTTGATGTTCCCGTCGAGCTGACTGTAGAGCCAGTAGAGAGTGCCCCCGGTGGCGAGCAGCAGGACGAGCAGGACGCCGAGCGTGATCTTGAGGCCGCGGCGGCGTTTGCGGGGCTTGTCCGGGCGTCGGGAGGCGCGGGGGCCCTGGGGCGTCTCGTCGTTGCTCATCGTGCGAGAGTCCTCAAATCTCATGGCCCGCAAGGGCGGGGAGTACGGGGGACTCGGGTGGGGGGTGTGGCCGGTCCGTGAATGTTCGACTGACCGAGCACTATAGAACAGGAGATCATGGGAATGCGCGTTCCCGTGATGGCGGCGGGAGTACGACCGTGATCGAACTATTCTTCGCACATGACTTGGTTGATCACGGGTGGGGCGGGTTTCATCGGGGCGCATGTGCTCCGCGCGATGCGGGAGGCCGGTGAGCCGGTCGCCGTGTACGACGACCTCTCGACCGGAGACCGCTCACGGGTTCCCGCGGACGTCCCGTTCGTCCAGGGCTCGACTCTCGACGGCGACCGGCTGCGCGGCGCCCTGCGGGAGCTGTCCGTGCGCGGCGTGGTCCACCTGGCGGCGAAGAAGCAGGTCGCCGAGTCGGTCGAGCGCCCGCTGTACTACTACCGCGAGAACGTGGAAGGGCTGCGGTCCCTGCTGGACGCGGCCGTGGACTGCGGAGTGGGCGCGTTCCTGTTCTCCTCGTCGGCCGCCGTGTACGGCATGCCCGATGTCGCGTCGGTGACGGAGGATCTCCCCTGCGCCCCGATCAACCCCTACGGCGAGACCAAGCTGGCCGGCGAGTGGATGGTGCGCGCCGCGGGCCGGGCACACGGCATGGCGACCGCCTCCCTGCGCTACTTCAACGTCGCCGGCGCCGCCACACCGCAGCTCGCCGACACCGGTGTCTTCAACCTCGTCCCCATGGTCTTCGAGAAGCTGACCGAAGGGGCCGCGCCGGTCGTGTTCGGTGACGACTACGACACCGACGACGGCACCTGCGTACGCGACTTCATCCACGTCGACGACATCGCCTCGGCCCATCTGGCCACCGCCCGGGCGCTCGCGGACCGCGCTCCCGGGACGGACCTGACGCTCAACATCGGCCGGGGCCGGGGTGTTTCGGTCCGGGAGATGATCGGCCTCATCGGCGAGGTGACGGGGTACGGAACCGCGGCGAGTCCCGTCTCCGCTCCCCGTCGGCCGGGCGACCCGGCCCGGGTCGTCGCCTCGGCGGACCTGATTCTCGACGAGCTCGGCTGGTCGGCCCGGCACGACCTCCGCGCGATGGTGACCTCGGCATGGGCCGGCTGGTGCCTGCGGCACCCGGACGCGCGCCGCTGACGGAGAAGTGAAGGGGGTGTGGCAAACTTCTGCGGAGACTTCACGAATAGTCCACCTGTGCGACTCCCGGATCTGCCTGCGGCCGACCAGGGGAGGGGCGCCGAGTGGCGGCGGTCGGGGGGCCGTGACACGGAAGTGGTGAGGGGCGGGTATGGGGGCGAGGTCCGGTCGTGGCGCCATGAGGGCCGAGCGGCCCGGGGGAGACGTGGTGGCGCCCAGACCGCCGGCCGGTGAAGGCGTACGGCTGCTGCTGGGCAGGGACCATCGCCTCACCGCGATCGCCCGGACCGGGAACGGCCTGCTCCGATGGGTGCAGCGCAGGCCGGACGGGCCGGACTGGGAGGGGCCCGAGCTGATCGCGACCCCTCGGCTCACCGGCCTGTCGGTGACCCAGGGGGCCGACGGATTCGTCCACTTCGCCGGCCGGCGGGTCACCGAGCCCGGCGGTGCGGTCGCCCTCGTCCAGGCCGTGCAGTACCAGACGGGCCGCCCGCTCACCCGGTGGCGCTCCACCGGCAACCCGCACAAGGACCCGGAGCGGGCCCGGTCGGTGACCGACCCCGGGATCGCCGTGAGCGCGGCGGGGCTCGTCCACGTCTTCCTCGTCCGGGCCGGGGGCGGGGTCATGATGCGCCAGGAGGCGGCCGACGGCCAGTGGCGGCCCTGGCGCGCGCTCAAGGGGCAGCTCGCCCGAGGCGACCTGGCCGCCGTGGCCTCGGCCTCCGGCCGGATCGAGCTGCTGGTCCCGGACACCCGGGGCCGCGCCATGCGCTGGCAGCAGGCCGAACCGGACGGCGAGATGGTGCGCTGCCCCAATATCCCCATCGCTCCCGGGGCGGGCACGCTCGTCGGTCTGGAGACGGCGCCGGACCGCGTCACCTACTACTGGGCGGACCCCGCGACCGGGGGTGTCCTCGCCCATCGCCCCGGCGAGTGGGTGATCCCGCTCGGCGGGGGTCCGGTCGACGGGCGGATCGCCGCCCTCCGGGTGGAGCTGGACGGATACGACTGCACCGTTCTGGCGCACCTGACCCCTGAAGGCGACGTGATGCTGGCCGCCTGCGCGACGGAGAACGAGGCCGGCGGTCTCTGGTGGGCGCCGACCGGCGAGCGGTCCGCCGTGCCCCCGGCGCTGGCTCGTGACGCGTACGGCCGGGTGGTCATGGCGACCCTCGGCGACGAGGGCGGCCTGCGGATCGCGGTGCAGTCCGGTGAACCGGGCCTGGTCATGGGGCCTTCCCTCCACGTGTGAGGGGCACGGGGGCCCGAGCGGGCCTTCTTCCGTGCTCGCCGATCGTGCTCCCTGTTGCGCGTAGGTAACGGATGTGAAGATCCACCCTTTTCAGATGGACAGTCAGTGATTTAAGTGTGAAGATCCTCGGGCTGCCATCTGACTCCGGTGATGGCGTCGGCGGTCGGAGCTGCTCGCCAGACGAAGGCGCGGGAGTGGGCCGAGGCCCCGAAGCTGTATGGATGGTGCGGAAGACCAGTGGTGAGCGTCAGTAACCCCGAGACCAGTTCGCTCGTCTCCACCTATCGGTCTCTGGTCCCGGTGCGGGCGCGCCGGCGCATCGTGCGCCGCGTTCCGGTCCCGTTGCGCAACATGGTCATGCATCTCCTGGCCACCTTCGACTCCCTCCGCTCCGCGGTCGTCGTGCGTGTGCTGGGAGGCCGCCGCAACCCCGCCAGACACAGCACGGAAGCCTCCCTGCGCATCGTCAGGATCGACGGCAAACACGTGCGGGCCGCCGTTGTCAGGGGCGCCACGGAGTGGGCGGCGCGGGCGCGGAACCTGCACATCGTGGTCGCCGTCCTGGAGGACGCGGAGATCGACTACTTCGCCGTCCGCGGCACCGGCAAGGACATTCCGTGCGTCGCCGTCTCCGCGCGCCACCGCCAGGACGTCGAGGAAGTGCTCCAGATCGCCTTCGGACGCAACCCCGGCTACGTACGGGATGTGGCGGGCGGGCAGCTGCGCACCGGAGCGTCGGCGAAGACCTGGAACAGGCTCCGCTCCAGCCAGGTGCTCCGGCTGGCCTGGAACGTCTGCGACCCGACCGGCAAGCTCGTCTTCGGCCCCGAATCGGGATGCGACCTGGAGTTCTGGGCGGAGTCGGACGGCGCGCTGATCGCGCCCAGGCCCAACGCCGTCGTGACCCGGCTGCCGGTCGGCACCGAACTGCGCATGGCCGAGCAGAAGCTGTTCAGCCTGGTTCCCCGCCAGTACCACACCGGCTACACGCGTACGGTCCCCGAGTTCACCGCACGGCTCCCCGGCGACCACGCCTTTCCGATCGACGTCGTCTACACCTGGGTCGACGACGCGGATCCGGTGTGGCGCGCGGGCAAGGACACGGTGCGCCGCTCCCTGGACCCCGGCCGGGCCGGGGAAATGCACGAACAGGCGGACAACGGTGCCCGGTACACGAGCCGCGACGAACTGCGCTACTCGCTGCGGTCGATCCACCAGTACGCGCCCTGGGTGCGGAACATCTACCTCGTCACCGCCGGGCAGGCGCCCGGCTGGCTGAACACCGACCACCCGGGACTGCGCGTGGTCGACCACCGCGAGATCTTCTCCGACCCCGGCGCCCTGCCCACGTTCAACTCGCACGCCATCGAGAGCCAGCTGCACCACATAGCCGGGCTGTCGGAGCACTTCCTCTACCTCAACGACGACGTCTTCTTCGGCCGGCCCGTCACACCGGAGCACTTCTTCCACACCAACGGACTGACCAAGTTCTTCACCTCCAAGGCGCTCATCCCCTCCGGGCAGATCACCCCCGAGGACCTGCCGGTGGACGCGGCGGGAAAGAACAGCCGCGGTCTGATCGCCCAGCAGTTCGGGACGGTCATCTCCCAGAAGATGAAGCACACGCCCCACGCGCTCAGCAGAACGGTTCTCGACGAGATCGAGCTGACCTACGAGCGGGCCCACTGGGTCACCCAGAACTCCAGGTTCCGCTCGCCCCACGACATCCCCGTCGCCTCCTCGCTCCACCACTACTACGCGTACCACCAGGCACGGGCGACGCTCGGCAACCTGCGGTACGTCTACGTGGACATCGGCGACGCCCTGGCGCAGCGCCGGCTGGACCGGCTGGTGGCCAGACGGGACTTCGACACCTTCTGCATCAACGACACCGTCGTACCGGAGGACCCGGACGCGCAGGCGCGCATGGTGAAACGGTTCCTCGACGACTACTTCCCCGTACCGAGCCCCTTTGAGCTCCCCGGCGCCGAAGGCGCCCCGACCCGACGTATCGCAGAGCTGGGAGCGGCGGCATGATTCCTCGACGCAGACATCTGGCGGCCGCCCGGCGACGGCTCACCGCCCGAGCCGTCCCCCTGCGGTCCTGGCTCATGCAGCGCCTCTTCCTGCCCCTGCGGTCCGGGCGGGCCGCCCGTCTGCTGTACGCCGCGGTGCTGGACGGACAGACGGTCAACCTGCACGCCGAACTGCCCCGCTCGGCACGGCTCCCCGAGAACGCCGGGCTGGTGATCCAGCGCGGCCGACGGCGGTACGAGAGCCCCGCCCGGGTGTACGAGGAGCGGGACGGCCGCCTGCTCATGGACGCCACCGTTCTGCTGGGCGCCGAGGCCGGAGGCGTACCGCTGTCCGACGGACGCTGGCGGATCGCCCTCACCACCCGCTCGGGACGCAGGTCCGCGCGGATCCCGCTCCTCCTCGTCGAACCCCCGCAGCCCTACGGCGGCCCGACCATGCCCATGGCGGTCTCCCCGGTCAGCGGACGACGCCACCGCCTCGGCCGCACCGTGACCGGCAACCTCCGGGTGGTCACCTCACAGGCCCGGCCCTCCGCCGAGGTGATGAAGGTCGACCTGTCCCACACCGGACTCGTCGTCGACTTCCGTGTCGTCGGAACCGAGGCCGACGAGCCCTGGGCGGAGTTCACCGCCACCGGCCGCAGGATCCGGCAGCCCCTCAGCGACCTGGGCGACGGGATCTGGCGCGTCGTCACCCCCCTGGAGGAGATGACGCCGCGGCGCCGGGCCGCCGAACACTGGGACGTCGCCTTCTGCTCGGCGGGCGGCCGCCCGATGAGGCTGGGCCGCAGACTCCACGACGTCCGCAACCCGGGGCGCGTCTTCGCCATGAGCCAGGCCGGCGTCGCCCCCCGAGGACAGACGCCCCTGCTGGTCCACCCCCGCTACACGCCCGCGGGCAATTTCCGCGTGACGTGCAGTCGTATGCCCGAAGCCGGGCGGAGACTCTCGTGAAGATCACCTTTCTGCTGACCACCGCCGACGCCGTGGGCGGCACGGAACGGGCCGTGTTCAACCAGGCCGCCGAACTCGCCGACCGCCACGACGTACGGGTCCTGAGCGTCTTCAAGAGCAAGCCCGAACTCTTCTTCTCACCCGACGAACGGGTCCGGGTCGACTACCTCGTCGACATGACCGGCCGGGTGCAGCGGCCGGTGCGCCGCGCCGATCTCGACGAATCCGTGTACGCGGCCCTCGCCCAGCAGCCGAGCAGCCTGGTCGACCGTGCCTGGGAAGCCGCGTTCAACCGGCTCTCCGACATCGAGCTCGGCCTGGCGCTGGAACACACCGACACGGACATCCTGATCACCACGACGCCGGCCCTCATGGCGCTGGCTGTGCAGCTCGCCCCGGCCGAGGTCATCACGGTCCACCAGGAGCACCGGGTCTCCGAGCTGCGCGGCACCAGCGGCGAGCCGCTGCTCCGCCACGCCGCCCGGCTGGACGCCCTCGCCGTGCTCAGCGACCGTACGCGGGACTGGTTCGCGGAGACGCTCGGCCCGACCGCACCGCGCATCGAGGTGGTGCCGAACGCGCTCCCCGCGGGATTCCGGCCGCGCTCCACGCTGGAGACCCGGACGGTGGTGATCGCCGGCCGGCTCGTCGGCGAGAAACAGCTCGACCAGGCACTCGACGCCTGGGCGCTGCTGGCGCCCCACCACCCCGCGTGGACGCTCAGGATCTTCGGCGACGGGCCGTTGAGCGGTGCCCTGCGACGGCAGATCGCCCAGCTGGGCCTGCAGAGCAGCGTGCAGCTGAACGGGAACTCGCCGCATCTGGCGGAGGAGTGGGCCAAGGCGAGCATCGCCCTGATGACGTCGAAGAACGAGGCCTTCCCCCTGGTGCTCATGGAGGCGCAGGCGGCCGGGGTCCCCGTGGTGTCGTACGACTGCCCCAACGGGCCGCGGGAGATCGTGCTGGACGGGCAGTCGGGCATCCTCGTGCCGCCCGGCGACGTCGAGGCGCTGGCAGGCCGCCTCCACCAGCTGATGTCCGACGGCCCGATGCGGCACCGGATGGGCGCGGCGGCGGCCGACTCCATCACCCGGTTCGCACCGCCCCTGGTCACCGCGCGGTGGGAGGCGTTCTTCCAGGCCCTGGTCGAGGACCGGGACCACGGCGGCCGGGGCGCGGCGAAGGCGGACCGGCTGGCCCTGCACGCCGCCCACAGCGGTCCGGAAGGCGCCGCGACGGCCGCCACCGCCGCCCCGCCGAGCCAGGTCCGCTCCGGCGCCCACCGGCAGCTGGAGCAGCAGGTCGCCAAGCGGCGGCCCGAGCTGGTCAAGGACGGCGGCCAGCTGTGCCGGGTCGTGGACGCGGAGTCGCCGTTCGACATCGTGCAGGCCAACCTGGCGCTCGCCGCCTCCGCACTGGAGGCCGCGGATGTGCCCTACCTCCTGGTCCGGGACACGATGGTGCGGCGGACGGTCGCCGTGCACGCCTCGTTCCGGGAGGCGGTCATCAAATCGCTGAGCGGCATGTACCAGTACGAAGCCGTCTACACCGCCCTCCTCAACGACCGGCAGAACCCGGTCACCACCACGCTCGCCGGCCTCCTCGGCGACCACCTCGACCAGCAGTGCTCCGGTGTCCGCGTCTACCGGAACGCCGTATCGACCTCCCGCACCCTGCGGCTGGGAGCGGTGTACGGCTGCACGATCTCCTTCTGGGACAACGACCCCGAGGAGAGCGACACGCTGGTGGCGCCCACCCGCACCCTCATCGGCGACCGGATCTCGCAGCACTCCCTGGGGCGCGCCTCGACGGTCCTCTCCGGGCGGACCTACCCGACCATCAACGCCTTCGCGCAACCGCTCCACGGCGACGTCGGCTTCCCGGTCGACGCCGTGTACACCTGGGTCGACGGATCCGATGTCCAGTGGCTGGAGCGGAAGAACCAGGTCCTCGCGGCGGCGGGGCTGGAGACGGTGGACGCCGCCGCCAGCGCCGCCCGCTTCCGCAGCCGTGACGAACTGCGCTACTCGCTCCGCTCCATCGACATGTACGCCCCGTGGATCCGGAACATCTACATCGTCACCGACCGGCAGGTCCCGTCCTGGCTGGACCGCACGCATCACCGGGTCCGCGTCGTCGACCACACGGAGATCTTCGGCGACCGGGGTGCCCTGCCCACGTACAACTCGCACGCGATCGAAAGCCGGCTCCACCACATCGAGGGCCTCTCCGAGCACTTCCTCTATTTCAACGACGACTTCTTCATCGGGCGTACCGTCATGCCGAGCCTGTTCTTCCTCGGCAACGGCCAGGCCAAGCACTTCCCGTCGCCCACCGCGGTCCCCATGGTGCCGCCGCTGGTGACCGACGACTTCAACATCAGCGCGGCGAAGAACAACCGGGCGCTGATCGCGGACAGTTTCGGGCAGACCCTCACCCATTCCTTCCTCCACGCGCCCTACGTCCTGCGCAGGAGCGTCATGGAGGATCTGGAACGCGCCTATCCCGAACAGGTCGCCGCCACCTCGGCGAGCAGGCTGCGCAGCCACAGCGACGTCTCGATCGCCTCCTCGCTCCACCACTACTTCGCCTACCACACCGGCAGAAGCGTCCCCGGAAGCATTTCCTGCGGATTCGTCAACGTGGGCCTGAGCGAGCACCGGACCAGGCTCAGCAGAATCCTGACGAGCCGTCCGAACGATGTCTTCTGCCTGAACGACTTCCACGACGGAGATGTGCCCGAGGACGAACAGGACGCCATTCTGGCGGCGTTCCTCCCGAGCTACTTCCCCGTCGCGAGCCAATTCGAATACGGCTCACCCCGTAATCAGCGGTACCACGCGCACACCCTGCCCGACTGGCCGCTGTGACGCCCACAGCCGTCGACCCGGGAGACGTGAACGTGAGAGAGGCGAACCCATGAGCAAGATCTGCATAGTCGGGAACTCCGTGGCCGCGCCACGCACGCCGGAGGAAGCCCCTCTCGCGGGCTGGGGACAGTTTCTCGCGGAATTCCTGACGCCGTACCACGAGGTGCGCAACTACGCCCGCGACGCGATGACGCTGCGGACCTACTTCACCGACCGGCTGGCCACCCTGCTGAACCTGCTGGCCCCCGGTGATCTGGTCCTCGTGAACCTCGGCGGGGTCGAGCAGCGCATCGACAACCCCCTGCGCTACCACGGGCCGAGGGAGTTCAAGGAGTTCCTCTACCTCTACATCGACGGGATCAGGGCCGAGGGAGCCTTCCCCGTCCTCGTGACCCCCGCCGCACGGTGCGCCTTCACGGCCGGGGGCGAGGTGGCCGACACCCGGGGCGAGTACCCCGGCCTGATGCGCGAGGTGGCCGCCGAGACCGGGACGGCCCTGGTCGACCTGGGGGCGTTCACGACAGGGTGGCTGGCGGAGCTGGGTCCGCAGCGGGCGCGTCACTTCTTCCGCTGGCTCGACGCCGGCGAGCACCCCCGTCACCCCGACGGCATCATCGACTCGTCCCACTTCAACGAGGCGGGAGGCAGGGCCGTGGCCCGGATGGTGGCGATCGCCCTGCACGAGTCCCGCGACCTGCCGCCCGGACTCATCGATGTGAACACGCTCGCCACGGCACCGGAATATCCTCCGGTCCTCACCGAATTCACCGTGGAGAAGCCGGAGTTCGCGCTCCACAGTGAGATGCGCACGGGTGCCGCGCCCGCGGTGGAACGGCCCGCACCGGGGCAGCTGACCGGAGCCATGCAGAAGTTCTCCGGCACGGCCGGGGCCGGGACGAACTATGTGCTGTTCTTCGAGAACGGCGGCTACCTCGGCGGGACCCGCGTCAACGCCGAAGGACGGTGGCAGTGGCGACGGGTGGTGAACTGGCCCGCGGGCGACCATCTCGTGCAGGTGGTCGGATACCACCCGCAAGGGGTCACTCCGCTCTCCACGGTGGCCTTCACCGTGCGGGACTCCGTCGAACCGCCCGTGGTCCTCGGCCCCAGGGAGGGAGCGCTGAGCGGTGCGCGCCCCCGCTTCTCGGGAACCGCCGCCGCGGGCGTCACCAAGGTGATGGTGCTCGAAGGCGGCCGGCTGATCGCCTCCGCTCCGGTGGCCGAGGACGGCACCTGGAAGGTGACCCACCCGCACGACTGGAAACCGGGCACCTACACCGTCGAGTTCGTGTCGGTCTTCAGCGCCATCCACTCCCGGCCGGCCCGGCTCACCCTGCGCGTGCACGGCGTTCCGGAGGGAAACTGGATCAGGCAGTCCGTCAGCGCCAGGGCGGCCTGCTCCGACGCCTGCGACCACCTCCCGTTCAGCGGGGGCCGCTGACCGTACGCCCCACCGCGACGGCCCCCGGAACTCCCGGCCCGCGACGGCCCCCGGAACGCGAACCGGCCCGGCACACCCCGCGGGGTGTGCCGGGCCGGACCCGTATCGGCGGGTGTTACGCCGGAACGCTCGCCACGCCCTGTGCGAGGAACGGCTTGCCGTTCACACGCTGCGAGACGCCCTCACGGTCCAGGTACGGCGTGATGCCGCCCAGGTGGAAGGGCCAGCCCGCACCGGTGATCAGGCACAGGTCGATGTCCTGGGCCTCGGCGACGACGCCCTCCTCCAGCATCAGGCCGATCTCATGCGCCACCGCGTCGAGCACGCGGTCGCGCGTCTGCTCCTCGGTCAGGACGGTGTCGCCCTGCTTGAGGAGCGCTGCGACCTCGGGGTCGAGGACCGGCGCACCGGAGTCGTAGACGTAGAAGCCGCGCTTGCCGGCCTTCACGACCGCCGCGAGGTTCTGCGAGACGGTGAAGCGCTCCGGGAAGGAGCGGTTCAGGGTCTCGGAGACGTGCAGGCCGATGGCCGGGCCGACCAGCTCCAGAAGCACCAGCGGGGACATCGGCAGGCCGAGCGGCTCGACGGCCTTCTCCGCGACCTCGACCGGGGTGCCCTCGTCGATGACGTTCTGGATCTCGCCCATGAAGCGGGTGAGGATGCGGTTGACGACGAACGCCGGGGCGTCCTTCACCAGGACCGCGGTCTTCTTCAGCTTCCGGGCCACACCGAACGCCGTGGCCAGCGAGGCGTCGTCCGTCTGCTCGCCGCGCACGATCTCCAGCAGCGGGAGGATCGCGACCGGGTTGAAGAAGTGGAAGCCGACGACCCGCTCGGGGTTCTTCAGCTTCGACGCCATCTCGGTCACCGACAGCGAGGAGGTGTTGGTGGCGAGGATCGCGTGCGCCGGGGCGACCGCCTCGACCTCCGCGAACACCTGCTGCTTGACGCCGATCTCCTCGAAGACGGCCTCGATGATGAAGTCCGCGTCCGCGAAGCCCTCGGCCTTGTCGAGGACACCGGAGACCAGGCCCTTGAGGCGGTTGGCCTTGTCCTGGTTGATGCGGCCCTTGCCGAGCAGCTTCTCGATCTCGGCGTGGACGTAGCCCACACCCTTGTCGACGCGCTCCTGGTCGATGTCCGTGAGGACGACCGGGACCTCCAGGCGGCGCAGGAACAGCAGCGCCAGCTGCGAGGCCATCAGACCGGCGCCGACGACGCCGACCTTGGTGACCGGGCGGGCCAGGTTCTTGTCCGGGGCGCCGGCCGGGCGCTTGGCGCGCTTCTGGACCAGGTTGAAGGCGTAGATGCCGCTGCGCAGCTCGCCGCCCATGATCAGGTCCGCGAGCGCCTGGTCCTCGGCGTCGAAGCCGGCGGACAGGTCGCCGTCCTTGGCCGCCGCGATGATGTCCAGCGCGCGGTACGCCGCCGGGGCCGCGCCGTGCACCTTGGAGTCGGCGATGGCCCGGCCGCGGGCGACAGCCGCGTCCCAGGCGTCACCGCGGTCGACCTCGGCGCGCTCGACGGCGACCGTGCCCTTGAGCACGTTCGCGGTCCACACGAGCGACTGCTCCAGGAAGTCCGCGCCCTCGAAGATCGCGTCCGCGATGCCCAGCTCGAAGACCTGCTTGCCCTTGAGCTGACGGTTCTGGTTCAGCGAGTTCTCGATGATCACCGAGACCGCGCGGTCCGCGCCGATCAGGTTCGGGAGCAGCGCGCAGCCGCCCCAGCCGGGGACCAGACCGAGGAAGACCTCGGGCAGCGAGAACGCCGGGAGCGCCTTGGAGACGGTGCGGTAGGTGCAGTGCAGACCGACCTCGACACCGCCGCCCATGGCCGCGCCGTTGTAGTACGCGAAGGTGGGGACCGCGAGGCCGGAGAGACGGCGGAAGACGTCGTGGCCGCCCTTGCCGATCGCCAGCGCGTCCTCGTGACGGCTCAGCAGCTCGACGCCCTTGAGGTCGGCGCCGACCGCGAAGATGAACGGCTTGCCGGTGAGGCCGATGCCGGTGATGGTGCCCTCGGCGGCCTCCTTCTCGACCTGGTCGATCGCGGCGTTCAGGTTCGCCAGCGACTGCGGTCCGAAGGTGGTCGGCTTGGTGTGGTCCAGGCCGTTGTCCAGCGTGATGAGCGCGAACCGCCCGGCGCCGAACGGCAGGTCCAGGTGGCGTACGTGCGCCTGCGTGACGACCTCGCCGGGGAACAGCTCGGCCGCGCCCTTCAGAAGCTCAGTGGTGGAGCTCACTTGTTGCCTCCGTCGGCGTTGAAGTGCGGGTTCTCCCAGACGACCGTGGCGCCCATGCCGAAGCCGACACACATCGTCGTCAGGCCGTAGCGGACCTCGGGCTGCTCCTCGAACTGCCGGGCCAGCTGCGTCATGAGCCGGACACCGGAGGAGGCGAGCGGGTGGCCGTACGCGATCGCGCCGCCGTACTGGTTGACGCGGGCGTCGTCGTCCGCGATGCCGTAGTGCTCCAGGAAGGCGAGCACCTGCACGGCGAACGCCTCGTTGATCTCGAAGAGACCGATGTCGTCGATGGTCAGACCGGCCTGGGCCAGCGCCTTCTCGGTCGCCGGGATCGGGCCGTAACCCATGACCTCCGGCTCGACGCCCGCGAAGGCGTAGGAGACCAGGCGCATCTTGACCGGGAGGCCCAGCTCGCGGGCGACGTCCTCGGCGGCGAGCAGTGAGGCGGTGGCGCCGTCGTTGAGCCCCGCGGCGTTGCCGGCCGTCACCCGGCCGTGGGCGCGGAAGGGGGTCTTCAGGCCCGCCAGCGACTCCAGCGTGGTGCCCGGGCGCATCGGCTCGTCGGCGGTGACCAGGCCCCAGCCCGTCTCGCCCGCCTCGGCGTTGGTGCGGCGCACCGAGACCGGTACCAGGTCCTGCTGGATCTTGCCGTTGGCGTACGCCTTGGCGGCCTTCTCCTGCGAACGCACCGCGTACTCGTCGGCGCGCTGCTTGGTGATCGTGGGGTAGCGGTCGTGCAGGTTCTCCGCCGTCATACCCATGAACAGGGCGGACTCGTCGACCAGCTTCTCCGACACGAAGCGCGGGTTCGGGTCGACGCCCTCGCCCATCGGGTGGCGGCCCATGTGCTCGACGCCACCGGCCACGACCACGTCGTACGCGCCGAAGGCGATGGAACCGGCCGTCGAGGTGACGGCGGTCAGCGCGCCCGCGCACATGCGGTCGATCGAGTAGCCGGGGACGGACTGCGGCAGACCGGCCAGGATTCCGGCGGTGCGGCCCAGCGTCAGGCCCTGGTCCCCGATCTGCGTGGTCGCGGCGATGGCGACCTCGTCGATCTTCTTGGGGTCCAGGTCCGGGTTGCGGCGCAGCAGCTCCCGGATGGCCTTCACGACGAGGTCGTCGGCGCGGGTCTCGTGGTAGATGCCCTTCGGGCCCGCTTTGCCGAACGGGGTGCGGACGCCGTCGACGAAGACGACGTCCCGGATGGTACGAGGCACGGTGGCTCTCCTCCAGGGTGCGGGATGGCACTGCTGCGGGGCGCGCCACGGGGACGCACCGCCTGCCATCATGCTACTTGCGGGTAACCAGACTGCCCACCCCCCGGGCCCGGAGCGTCGAAGGTCACACCGCTCACCGCATCGTCCCCGCGATCGGACCGGAGGACCGGACCACCTGCGCCACGAACCGGAACCGTCCCACCCCCAGCCGCCGCAGCGCCGGCCCGTGGTCCACGGCCACCACCAGCGCCACCGCGGCCAGGGCGGCCCGCCATCCGGAGGTCACCAGCAGCCGCACCGGCGGCGGCAGCGGGCGCAGCGACCGGCGCAGCCGGTGGCAGTGGAAGGGCACGTGCCGCTCCTCGTCCGCGAGGATCCGCCCCGCCACCTCCCGCGTCAGCGCGTCGTCGGCCCCGTCCCGCAGGGCCCGGTAGTACCGCAGGGCGACCGCCTCCGCGATCATCAGGACCAGCAGTTCGAGGCGGAGCCCCAGGGCGCGGCGGAGCGTCACGAAGACCCGGTCGCTCCAGTGCGAGGCGATCACCGGCGCGCCGCCGGAGGCCAGCAGAAGCGCCAGCAACCTGGCGTGATTTCGCTCCTCCGCGACGAACATCCGCACCGCCGACGCGTACTCCGCGTCACCGGCCGCCTCCGCTTTGGTGATCAGCTCGGCCCCGTCGCCGTCCTCGCCGACCTGGAAGCGCTGCACGCTGCGCCGGATCGCGGGGTCCAGGGGGACCCCGGTCCGCCATTCCGGATCGCCTCGCTCGGCCCGCTCGTCGCGCGCCGCCTCGAAGTCGCGTATCCACTCCCCGTACGCCGTGGACCCCATGCCCGCGCCCCCCCGGGTCAGCTCCTCGTGGGTCTCAGGCGGTGGCGTCCAGCGCCCGGACCAGGAGCGGGGCGACCTGCTGGATCTGCCAGTTCCGCGCCCCGTACCCGGCGAGGGCGTCCTCGACGGCGCCCGGGGTCGGGTTCTTCGGCGGCTCCCAGCAGATCCGGCGCACGGTGTCCGGGGTGATCAGGTTCTCCTGGGGCATGTGCAGGCGCTCCGCCAACTCGGAGACCGCCGTGCGGGCGGCCGAGAGCCGGGCGGCGGCGGCCGGGTCCTTGTCGGCCCAGGAGCGCGGCGGGGGCGGCCCGGCCGGCTGCTGGCCCGGCTGCGGCAGCGCCGACTCCGGCAGCGCCTTGGCCCGGTCCACGGCCGCCTGCCACTGCTCCAGCTGACGGCGACCCATGCGGTGGCCGAATCCCGGCAGCGCGGTCAGGGCCTGTACGTCGACCGGCAGCGCGAGCGCGGCCTCGACGATCGCGGCGTCGCCGAGCACCTTGCCCGGCGAGACGTCGCGGCGCTGGGCGACCTGGTCACGGGTGGTCCACAGCTCCCGGACGACGGCCATCTGACGGCGGCGGCGCACCTTGTGCATGCCCGACGTGCGCCGCCAGGGGTCCTTGCGGGGCGGGGCCGGCGGCGCGGCGGCGATGGCGTCGAACTCCTCGCGGGCCCACCCCAACTTCCCCTGTCGGTCCAGCTCCTTCTCCAGCGCGTCGCGCAGGTCGATCAGGAGTTCCACGTCGAGGGCGGCGTAGCGCAGCCAGGGCTCGGGCAGCGGGCGGGTGGACCAGTCGACCGCGGAGTGGCCCTTCTCCAGGGCGTATCCGAGGACGTTCTCCACCATCGCGCCGAGGCCGACACGCGGGAAGCCCGCGAGCCGCCCCGCCAGCTCGGTGTCGAACAGCGAGGTGGGGGTCATGCCTATGTCCCGCAGGCACGGCAGGTCCTGGGTCGCGGCGTGCAGGATCCACTCGGTGCCGTCCAGCGCGGCGCCGAGACCGGAGAGGTCGGGGCAGCCGACCGGGTCGACCAGGGCGCTGCCCGCGCCCTCGCGGCGCAGCTGCACGAGGTAGGCGCGCTGGCCGTAGCGATACCCGGAGGCGCGCTCGGCGTCGACGGCCACCGGGCCGGTGCCCGCGGCGAAGGCGGCGATCACCCGGGCGAGGGCGTCGTCGGACGTCACCACCGGGGGAATGCCCTCGCGTGGCTCCAGCAAGGGGATCGGCGCCGGGGCGACGTCGTCCGGGGGAGCGCCCCCGGTGGTTCGCAGTGAAGTGTCTGCTGCGGTCTCTTGGGCGTCGGTCACGTGTCAAGGGTATCTGTGTATGCACGGAGCCCGTCGACGGAACGTTCCGTCGACGGGCGGCCATGCACGTATTCCAGCCGGAGACGCATCGGTGCACGTCCTGGCGGGGTGCGGTCAGTGGATGATGCCCGTCCGCAGGGCGACGGCGACCATTCCGGCCCGGTCTCCGGTGCCGAGCTTGCGGGCGATGCGGGCGAGGTGGGACTTGACGGTCAGGGCGGAGAGGCCCATCGAGACGCCGATGGCCTTGTTGGACTGGCCCTCGGCGACCAGGCGGAGCACCTCCACCTCACGTCCGGACAGTTCGCGGTAGCCGCCCGGGTGGCTCGGGGAACCGGGGGGCCTGCGGTGCATCCGGGCCGCGTTGGCGCCGATGGGGGCGACGCCGGGGCGGGTGGGGTGGCCGATGTTGGTTCGGGTGCCGGTGACGACGTAGCCCTTCACGCCGCCCGCGAGGGCGTTGCGAACGGCGCCGATGTCGTCGGCGGCGGAGAGGGCGAGACCGTTGGGCCAGCCTGCGGCGCGGGTCTCGGACAGCAGGGTCAGCCCGGAACCGTCGGGCAGGTGGACGTCGGCAATGCAGATGTCGCGCGGGTTGCCGACGCGGGGACGTGCCTCCGCGATGGACGACGCCTCGATGACGTCACGTACTCCGAGGGCCCACAGATGGCGGGTGACGGTGGAACGGACGCGCGGGTCGGCCACGACGACCATGGCCGTCGGCTTGTTCGGGCGGTAGGCGACCAGGCTTGCGGGCTGCTCAAGGAGAACGGACACCAGGCCTCCTGGGGGGAGTGGCGGGACGGGCCGGCTCGGGGGATGAAGCCGGGGGCGAACCGTGCTTGAAGGGTCATTGACCTCTTCGGCAGCGGACCCGTCCTCCTTTAGGGGAAGATCACGATTTGGTGAGTAACAATTCGGGCAAATAGGACGCGCGATCGATTGTACGAAAAGAGATCCGGCGTGTGTGCGATACGGGTGACGGAGTGTTACGAAACCTGCGGCCCGCGCCGCTGCGGCAACGTCACCACCGCCGCGTCCGACAGATCGGACGGCGGCAGCCCCGCGATCTGGCACAGCAGATCACCCCAGGCCATCAGGTGTGACGCCGTGTCCGGGATCCCGCCGCGCCACTCCCTGGGCGTCCACGAGGCACGGATCTCAATCTGCGTCGCCGGACGGCGCGCGGAGAGCGCACCGAAGTAGTGCGATCCGGCGCGTGTCACCGTCCCGCCGGCCTCCCCGTACGACAGGCCCCGCGCGTCCAGCGCCCCCGTCAGCCAGGACCAGCACACCTCCGGCAGCAGCGGGTCCGCCGCCATCTCCGGCTCCAGCTCCGCCCGGACCAGGGTCACCAGCCGGAACGTGCCCTGCCAGGAGTCGTGCCCCGCCGGGTCGTGCAGCAGCACCAGCCTGCCGTCCGCGAGATCGTCCTCACCGTCCACCACCGCCGCCTCCAGGGCGTACGCGTGCGGCGCGAGACGCCGGGGCGGCCTGGTCGCCTCCACCTCCAGCTCCGGGCGCAGCCGCGCGGAGCGCAGCGCGTCGACCGCCGCCAGGAACGCGGGAGGCACCGGAGGGCCCTCCTCCGTGCGGTCCTTGCTTTCAACGCCGTCGGAATGATCGGAAAACTGTCCCTGAGCCGGAGCCATGCGGGGAAGAGTAGGCGGAAGGCGGGCCGCGTGCAGGGAGAGACACCCGTGCGGGGCCGGGCTCCTTCGGCACGCGTGCGAAGATTCTGTGCGTGAGTGCCAACGACAGCCCTTCGGGCCAGCAGACGACGACCTCCGCCAGCCTCGACGCGGTTCGCGACGCCACCCACGACTCGGCGTTCCTCAAGGCCTGCCGCCGCGAACCCGTCCCGCACACGCCGGTCTGGTTCATGCGCCAGGCGGGACGCTCGCTCCCCGAGTACCTGAAGGTCCGCGAGGGCATCGCGATGCTCGACTCCTGCATGATGCCGGAGCTGGTCGCCGAGATCACCCTGCAGCCCGTACGCCGCCACAAGGTCGACGCCGCGATCTACTTCAGCGACATCGTCGTGCCCCTGAAGGCCATCGGCATCGACCTCGACATCAAGCCCGGCGTCGGACCCGTCATCGCCGAGCCGATCCGCACCCGCGCCGACCTGGCCCGGCTGCGCGACCTGACCCCCGAGGACGTCCCGTACGTCACCGAGGCCATCGGGATGCTCACCGCCGAGCTGGGCGCCACCCCGCTCATCGGCTTCGCCGGGGCCCCGTTCACGCTCGCCAGCTACCTCGTCGAGGGCGGCCCCTCGCGCAACCACGAGCGCACCAAGGCCATGATGTACGGCGACCCGCAGCTCTGGGCCGACCTCGTGGACCGGCTCGCGGAGATCACCGGCGCCTTCCTCAAGGTCCAGATCGAGGCCGGGGCCTCCGCCGTCCAGCTCTTCGACTCCTGGGTCGGCGCGCTGGCCCCCGCCGACTACCGCCGCGCGGTGCTCCCCGCCTCCGCGAAGGTCTTCGACGCCGTCGCCCCCTACGGCGTCCCCCGCATCCACTTCGGCGTCGGCACCGGCGAGCTGCTGGGCCTGATGGGCGAGGCCGGCGCGGACGTCGTCGGCGTCGACTGGCGGGTCCCGCTGGACGAGGCCGCCCGCCGCGTCGGCCCCGGCAAGGCGCTCCAGGGCAACCTCGACCCGGCCGTCCTCTTCGCGCCGACCCAGGCCGTCGAGGCCAAGACCCGCGAGGTCCTGGACGCCGCCGCCGGACTGGAGGGCCACATCTTCAACCTGGGCCACGGCGTCATGCCGAACATGGACCCGGACGCGCTCACCCGCCTCGTGGGGTACGTCCACGAGCAGACCGCGCGCTGAGGCAGTCGCGCCCCGGGGCGTGGGAGGCCCCGTCAGTTTCCCGCGCCCCGCACCGCCGCCACCGTCTTGCGGGCGGCCACCAGCACCGGGTCCCAGACCGGCGAGAACGGCGGGGCGTAGCCGAGGTCGAGCGCCGTCATCTGCTCCACCGTCATCCCGGCCGTCAGCGCCACCGCCGCCACGTCCACCCGCTTCGCCGACCCCTCGCGGCCCACGATCTGCACCCCGAGCAGCCGGCCCGTCCGCAGCTCCGCGATCATCTTCACCGTCATCGGCTTCGCCCCCGGGTAGTACCCCGCCCGCTGCGTCGACTCGATCGTCGCCGTGACAAAGCGCAGCCCCACCGCGCGGGCGTCCTTCTCCCGCAGCCCGGTCCGGGCGATCTCCAGGTCGCAGACCTTGCTCACCGCCGTACCGACCACACCCGGGAACGTGCCGTAGCCGCCCCCGACGTTGGAACCGATCACCTGGCCGTGCTTGTTGGCGTGGGTGCCCAGCGCGATGTGCCGGGTGCGGCCCGCCACCAGGTCCAGGACCTCCACGCAGTCGCCGCCCGCCCAGATGTTGTCGTGGCCCACGACCCGCATCGCCAGGTCCGTCAGCAGCCCGCCGTGCGGCCCCACGGGCAGCCCCGCCTCGCGCGCCAGGACCGTCTCCGGCTCCACCCCGATACCGAGGACCACCACGTCCGCCGGATACGTCCCCGCCTCCGTCACCACCTCGGTGACCCGGCCGTCGCGGTCCGTGAGGATCTTCGTCACGGCCGCCCCGTTGACCGTCGTGATGCCAAGACCGTCCATCGCGTCGTGGACGAGCCGCCCCATGTCCGCGTCGAGCGTCGCCATCGGCTGCTCGCCCCGGTTGAGGACGGTCACCTCGAAGCCGCGCTTGAGCATCGCCTCGGCCATCTCCACGCCGATGTACCCCGCGCCCACCACGACCGCCCGCCGGGGCCCCTCGCCGGACCGCAGCGCGTCCAGCGAGTCCAGGAGCGCCTGCCCGTCGTCCAGGGTCTGCACCCCGTGCACCCCGGCCGCGTCCATCCCCGGCAGCGCCGGGCGCACCGGACGGGCCCCGGTGGCGATCACCAGCTTGTCGAAGCCCGTCCAGTACGTATTCCCGCTCTCCCGGTCCAGCGCCTTCACCCGCTGCCCGGCCACGTCCAGCTCGGTGACCTCGGTCCGCATCCGCAGATCGATGTCCCGCTCGCGGTGCTCCCCGGGGGTGCGGGCGATCAGGTCGTCGCGCTCCTCCACGTCACCGCCCACCCAGTACGGGATGCCGCAGGCGGAGTACGAGGTGAAGTGGCCGCGCTCGAAGGCGACGATCTCCAGCGCGTCCCGCCCCTTCAGCCTGCGGGCCTGTGACGCGGCGGACATGCCCGCCGCGTCACCGCCGATGACCACCAGTCGCTCCGTTGCCATGCCGGGTCCCTTCCGCCGGTTCGCCGCACCGGCGAATCAGGCCCCACGCTACGACGCCGGAGCGGTTCAGGAGGCCGAGGCGCCGTCCTCCCCGGCCGGGGCCGCCGGGGCGGGCCGACGGGCCGCCCCGCGCTTCCGCAGCACCCGCCACACCACGACCGCCAGGGCCGCCGTGAGCAGGAACGGGAACGCGGCGCCGAACGCCACCGCGATCCACCGCAGCATCGTCACGAACGCGTCCCAGCCGCCGCCCAGCGCGTCCAGGAACCCGGGGTCCTCGTCCTTCGGCCCGTCGTCGCCCGGGGCGTCCGGAGGCGTCAGGTCCAGCGTGATCGTCGCCAGCGAGGTGCGGTCCTTCAGGCTCGCCTGCTGGGCCAGCAGCGACTCCAGATCGGACTGACGGCTGCTCAGCTCGCCCTCCAGGGCCACCACATCGCTGATCTTCTCCGCCTGGTCCATCAGCTCCCGCACCCGCGCCACACTCGCGCGCTGGGTGGAGATCCGGCTCTCCACGTCGACCACCTGGTCGGTGACGTCCTTCGCGTTCGAGGTGCGCGACAGCAGCTTCCCGGAACCCGCCAGCTCCCGCAGCACCTCCTGGAACCGCTCCTGCGGCACCCGCAGCACCAGGTGCGAGGTCTCGTAGGTGTCGTCGAGCCGCTCGGTGTTCTCCGTCGCGACCAGACCCCCCGCGCTCTCCACCACACCGCGCGCGGCGGCCACGGCCCTCGGGACGCTCTTCACCTCGACGGAGAGCGTGGCCGTACGGATCACATGGGTGCCCTCCGCCTTCGGCGCCGCCTTCTTCGCGGCCGCCTTGTCGTCCGCCTGCTCCTCGGGAGCGGCGGAGGCCGCCGCCCCTCCGTCCTCGTCCGCGAACCCCTCGCGCGGCGCGGACTTCACGTCCGCCTTCGCGTTGCTCCCCGACGAGTCGCCCGACGCCCCGCAGCCGGCGACGGCGAGCAGGACGCCGAGCGTCCCGGCCACGAGCACCGCACGTGCGCGGACGAAGGATCGCCCGCTCTTCTTCTCACTACCCATAACCGGTCCCCCCAGGACGTTCGTTGATGGTGTCCGTTCGACGCGGCGACTTCCGGACCGGTTGCCGGACGGCGGTTTCGAAGTGGTCACGGCGGGGACTCGGATCGGGTTTGAGAGAGTGGACCCATGCAGCGTTCTCAACAGCGTGCGGAAACGCCCCCGGGGCACGTCGTCGTCATCGGCGGCGGCATCGCCGGTCTGGCGGCCGCCCACCGCCTGGTCGCCACCGGCCTGCGGGTCACCCTCCTGGAGGCGACGGACCGGCTCGGCGGCAAGCTCATGACCGGCGAGATCGCGGGCGTCCAGGTCGACCTGGGGGCCGAGTCGATGCTCGCCCGGCGACCCGAGGCGGTCGCGCTTGCCGAGGCGGTGGGCCTCGGCGACCGGCTCCAGCCGCCCGCCACCGCCACCGCGTCGCTCTGGACGCGCGACGCGCTGCGCCCCATGCCGAAGGGCCACGTCATGGGCGTCCCCGGCGACCCGGCGGTCCTCGGCGAGGTGCTGTCCCCCGAGGGCCTGGCCCGGATCGCCGAGGAGCGCGACCTCACCCCGACGCCCGTCGGCGACGACGTCGCGGTCGGCGCGTACGTCGCCGACCGGCTCGGCCGCGAGGTCGTGGACCGGCTGGTGGAGCCCCTCCTCGGCGGGGTCTACGCGGGCGACGCCTACCGGATCTCGATGCGCGCCGCCGTACCCCAGCTCTTCGAGGCCGTGAAGGAGGGCGGCCCGCTGCTGGACGGCGTCCGCCGCATCCAGGAGCGGGCCGCAGCCCGGCAGCAGACCGGCCCCGTCTTCCAGGGCATCGCGGGCGGCATCGGTACCCTCCCAGCAGCCGTCGGCGACGCCGTACGGGCCCAGGGCGGCGACATCCTCACCGAGACCCCCGTCCTCGGCCTGACCCGTACGGAAACGGGCTGGGCCGTCCGCACCGACACCCGGACCATCGCCGCCGACGGCATCGTCCTCGCCACCCCCGCCTGGTCGGCCGGCACCCTGCTGGCCGCCGAGTCCCCGGCCGCCTCCGCCGAGCTGTCCGGCGTCGAGTACGCCTCGATGGCCCTGGTCACCCTCGCCTTCCGGCGCACCGACATCGAGGCCTACGAAGCCCTGCGCGGCCGCTCCGGCTTTCTCGTGCCGCCGGTCGACGGGCACACGATCAAGGCGTCCACGTTCTCCAGCAACAAGTGGCAGTGGGTCGCCGACGCCGCCCCCGACCTGTTCGTGCTCCGCACCTCCGTCGGCCGCTACGGCGAGGAGGACCACCTCCACCGCGAGGACGAGGAACTCGTCGCCGTCTCCCTGCGCGACCTCGCCGCCGCCACCGGCCTCACCGCCCGGCCCGTCGACACCGAGGTCACCCGCTGGATCGGCGGCCTGCCGCAGTACCCGGTCGGCCATCTGACCCGGGTCGCCCGCATCCGCGACGAGGTCGCCAAGCTGCCCGCCCTGCGGGTCTGCGGCGCGGTCTACGACGGGGTGGGCATCCCCGCCTGCATCGCGAGCGCGCACCGCGCGGCCGACGAGATCGCGAGCGAGATCATCGCCACGCCGACCCTGGTTCGGGGCACGGGGAGCGAGGCGGGACAATAGCCGTATGAGTGCTCCCGAGACTGTGACATCAAGCAAGAGTCCGAACGCCGGCAAGAAGGCCAAGGACCTCAACGAGGTCATCCGCTACACCCTGTGGTCGGTCTTCAAACTCCGCGACGTCCTCCCCCTGGACCGCGCGGGATACGCCGACGAGGTGCAGGAGCTGTTCGACCAGCTCGCGGCCAAGGACATCACCGTCCGGGGCACCTACGACCTGTCCGGGCTGCGGGCCGACGCGGACATCATGATCTGGTGGCACGCCGAGACCTCGGACCAGCTCCAGGACGCGTACAACCTCTTCAGGCGCACCAAGCTCGGCCGCGCGCTCGACCCGGTCTGGTCGAACATGGCGCTGCACCGCCCCGCCGAGTTCAACAAGTCGCACATCCCGGCGTTCCTCGCCGACGAGACGCCCCGCGACTACATCAGCGTCTACCCCTTCGTCCGGTCCTACGACTGGTACCTGCTGCCCGACGAGGACCGCCGCCGCATGCTCGCGGACCACGGCAAGATGGCCCGGGGCTACCCGGACGTCCGCGCCAACACCGTCGCCTCGTTCTCGCTCGGCGACTACGAGTGGATCCTCGCCTTCGAGGCGGACGAGCTGTACCGCATCGTCGACCTGATGCGCCACCTGCGCGCCTCCGAGGCACGGCTCCACGTGCGCGAGGAGGTCCCGTTCTACACGGGCCGCAGGAAGAGCGTCGCAGACCTGGTGGCCGGGCTCGCATAGCCAGCGAGTCCCGCACCACCCCAACCCGGAAGATCAGAGAGTCGGGCACCGGGCACCGATCGTGCCGTCCGCCTCTCCAGCGACACCGGGTTCGGCTTCGGGGGCCGTCGCACCGTCACGGTGCGGCGGCCCCCGCTCCGTACGCCCGCCGGAGGGTCAGTCCAGCGACACCGGGTTCGGCTCCGGGTGCGCGGCGCAGTCCGCACCCCGCCCCGGCACCTCACCGGTCAGCAGGTACCGGCGCAGATGATCGTCGACGCAGGTGTTCCCCGCCCCGCCGATGCCGTGCGTCCCCGCGTCCCGCTCGGTCACCAGCGACGAACCGGGCAGCCGCTTCCGCAGCTCCAGCGCCCCCTTGTACGGGGTCGCCGCGTCCCGCTCCGCCGCCAGGATCAGCGTGGGCGGCAGCTCGCCCCACCCCACGCGGACGTCCAGCGGCCGCTGCCGGGGAGCGGACCAGAAGGCGCACGGCAGGTTCGAGAAGGCGTTGTCCCAGGTCTCGAAGGGAGCCACGCGCGCCAGCTCCGTGTGGTCGCGGTCCCAGACCTCGAAGTCCTCGGGCCAGGGCGCGTCGTTGCACTCGACGGCCGTGTACACCGCCTGGGCGTTCTCGTTGTCCTTCGCCGCCACCGCGCGCGGGGACGCCTGCGCGACCAACGGCTCCGGGTTGCCCCGGACGTACTCCGACAGTGCCGTCGCCCGCATCGCCCAGTAGTCGTCGTAGTAGCCGGCCCCCAGGAACGCCGAGTGCAGCTGCCCCGGCCCGACCTTGCCGCCCGCGGGCTTCACCGCCAGCTCGGCGCGCACCTCGTCGTAGCGCTCCTGCACCGCTTCCGGCGTGGTCCCCAGGTGGTACACGTCGTCGTGCTTGGCGACCCAGCGGCGGAAGTCCTCCCAGCGCGCTTCAAAGGCCAGCGACTGGCCCATGTTAAAGCGGTACCAGATCTGCTCCGGGTCCGGGTCGACCGCCGAGTCGAAGACCATGCGCCGTACGTGGGAGGGGAACAGCGTCGCGTACAGCGCCCCGAAGTACGTCCCGTACGACGCCCCCATGAACGTCAGCCGGCTCTCGCCGAGCGCGGCCCGCAGCACGTCCAGGTCGCGGGCGTTGTTGAGCGAGGTGTAGTGGCGCAGCGTCTCGCCCGCGTGCTCCGCGCAGCCCCGCGCGTACGCCTTGGCACGGGCGACGCGCCGCTCCTTGTACTCCTGGGTCGGATGCGTCGGCGCGTCGGTCGGGCCCTTCGTGTACGCGGAAGGGTCCTGGCAACTCAGCGGGGCGGAGGAGCCGTTCACTCCGCGCGGGGCGTATCCGACCAGGTCGTACGCCTCGGCGATCTCCTTCCACTCCGGCAGCTCCCCGGCCAGCGGGAAGGTGATGCTGGAGGCGCCGGGGCCGCCCGGGTTGTAGACGAACGCGCCCTGCCGCTCCTTCGCCGGACCGGTGGCGGGCGTCCGGCTGACGGTCAGTTCGAGCTGCCGCCCGTCCGGATCCGCGTAGTCGAGGGGCACCTTCACCGTGCCGCACTTCAGGGAGTCCGGGAGCATCTCCTCCTCGGGGCAGGCGGCGAAGTCGATCCCGGCGGCCGTGGCCCGGGCGGCGGCGGTCGCGGTGCCCCGGGCCTCGGCGGAACCGGGGCGGTCCCAGGCTCCCGCCGGAGCGGCGGCGAGGGCGGTCAGGACCAGGGAGCCGATCGATGTGTAGAGCGCAGCAGTTCTCACGCGCGGGGGCCTCTCTGCGGATGCGGAGAGGGATGGTCGGGCGGTGGGGCGGACATGTCCAGTACCGCCCCGGAATGTCTCCGGATTCCACCCTGATGGACGCTCAAGAACCGTACGTACGCGCCCGATTCAGGTCACGGGAGACCGGTTCAGGAGCCCCCGCCCCCACAGCTGGATCCGCCGCCCCCGCCCCCACAGCTGGAGCCACTGGAGCTGCCGCAACTCGACCCGCTGCCGCCGCCGCACCCGGACCCCGAGGAGCACCCGGATCCGCCGCCGCAGCTCGACCCGGAGCCGCCCCCGGTCGACCCGCCGCAACTGGAGCCGCCGGGACCGGACGCGGCGCACCAGACCGTCGCCACGCCGACGGCGGTGACACCCGTCGCCGTGGACCCGGTGAGGCGCCGCCCGGAGGACCGCCGACGCGGCGCGCCCAGCCGTGCCGCGGCCATCAACCGGGCCTGGAACACCGGGTCCGGCAGGGCGCGCAGGCCCAGGGTGGCGACGAGGTGGGCGGGGGTCACCACGTGGGCGTAGGCGGCCCGGAACGACTGGGCGGCGTGGCGCCCCGACGCCGTGAGGCGGCCCGCGGAGGAGTTGGCGACGATCAGCCCGGTGAACGAGCCGATCACGATCGCGGGCAGCATCTTCATGATGAACGGGACCGAGAAGTCCAGGGAGTCGTCCGTGATGAACTGGACGAACGTCAGGAACAGGCTGAGCGGCAGGGCGAACAGGCACGCGATCCCCTGGGTCAGGCCCCACCGCCGCAGCGGGCGGAGCCGGTGGGGCGCCACCAGCAGCCCGCGCGCCGCGAGCCCGTCGCCGACCTCCTGGACCGCCGGGTGCCGCATCACCGCTTCCCGCAGGACGTGCAGGGCGCCGTTCGGTGCGGCGGCCAGAGCCTCGAACACCGCGCGCTCCACCGGGTCGTTCGCCTGCGACCGCTGTACGGCGACGATGCCGGGGCCGGCCACCGCCAGCCGGCCGTCCGCGTGCAGGGCGGTCAGGGCGGTGTCCACGACCCTTGCCGGACCGCCGTTCAGGAACGCGACCTCGTACAGGTCGTGAAGGGCGACGCCGGGGCCCGGGGAGGGGCGTCGGGACCGCTCGGCCACCGCTCGGGCGACAAGCAGCACCGACGAGACGACGACCGCCAGGGTCGCCAGCAGAGCGAGCGTGTTCATGGCGGTCACTTCCCCACGAGGACGGCACGGGCCGCCCGGACCAGACGGGTCGTACGGCGCGGGGGCCGGGAGCCCGACCGGTCCTGCCACCAGTGCGTCAGCCGGCGCCGCGCCGCCGGATCGGCGGGACCGCCCGTGATGAGCACATGCTCCGCGAAGTCCAGGGCGTCGCGGCGGTAGCCCCCGGACATGGGGCGGCTCCCGGCGTACGCGAGGAACGCGGCACGGTAGCCGTCGCCGAGGATCTCCGGCAGCTCGGGGGCCACCTTGGCGACGACGTCGGCGCGCTTGGCGGCCAGCGCCCGGCTCTGCACCCGCAGCCGCCGGTGGTCGAAGCCCTCGGGGGCCGGGGTCCCGGCGACCAGGGCGGAGAGCAGTGCGGTCTGTGCGACGGCGGTACGGTCACGGGTGGCGGCGGACACAGGGGCGGGTGCGGCCGTACGGCCTTCGGCGCCCGCGGTGCCGCCGGGCGCGGGAGCGGTACCCCGGTCCGGCCCCGGGCCCGCCGAGGGTGCCGCCCTCCGCAGCGTCGCCCGGATCGCGTCCAGTTCGCCCGCCAGCTCCGCGCCCGGCGGGAAGGCGTCGTCCCGCTCCAGCAGCACGCCGGGCGGATCGACCCGGGAGCGCAGCTCGGCCAGCACGTCCAGTACGGGTCCGGACACCGGGTGGGCGTGGGTGTCGTGCCAGACGCCGTTCTTCTCGACCCCGCCCGCCACATGGACGTACGCGATGGCCTCCACCGGCAGTTCGTCCAGCGCCTTCGCCGGGTCCTGGCCGAGGTTGACGTGGTTGGTGTGCAGATTGGCCACGTCGATCAGCAGCCGCACCCCGGTCCGCTCGACCAGCTCCGCCAGGAACTGTCCCTCGGTGAGCTCCTCGTCGGGCCAGGTGATCAGCGCGGCGATGTTCTCCAGGGCGAGCGGCACCGGCAGCGAGTCCTGCGCGATCCGCACGTTCTCGCAGAGCACGTCCAGCGCGTCCCAGGTGCGGGGCACCGGCAGCAGGTGCCCCGCCTCCAGCCTCGGCGACGCGGTCAGCGCCCCCCCGGCCCGCACGAACGCGATGTGCTCGGTCACCAGGGGCGCCCCCAGCAGCTCGGCGCGCGCCGCGAGAGCGGCGAGCCGGTCGGGGTCGGGCCGGTCCGCGCCGCCGAGGCCGAGCGCCACCCCGTGCGGCACGACGGTCACCCCGCGCTCGCGCAGCCGTACCAGCGAGTCCGGGAGGTGGTCGGCGCAGAGGTTCTCCGCGACCGCCTCCACCCAGTCGATCCCGCTCAGCGCCTCCACCTCGGCCGCGATCTCCGGCCGCCAGCCGATACCGATGCCCAGTTCCATGGTGCCCCCGTCCCCCTGCTCACCTCGTTCTGTTCAGGGGTCATGGCCCCGTCGCGTGGCGATGAACCCGACCGGTGGGACGTTCAGAGCTTCATTTGAGGTTCCGGACCCGCCGCCGTCGTTACGGCATCGGCATCACCGTGGGCGGCACCGGGCGTGAGGTGAAGGACTGGTCACCGGTCGGTGTCGCCGGCACCGGAGCCAGCGGGGCCTGGCCGTCGCGGGGCATCGACGGACCGGAAGGACTGGCCGTCGATCCGCTCGCCGCTTCGCGCGCCAGGGCGTCGAAGTCGACGAGCCCGGTGGCCTCCAGCATGGTGATGTGGTCCAGCACGGTCTGGTTGGCGTCGCTCGCCAGCTGCCGGATCAGCGTGTTCCGGGTGGTGTGGCGGACCTGGCCGATCAGGCCGAAGACCTTGCCGTGGGCGGCGCGCAGGATGTTGGCGAACTTCCGCTCGTACGCGTCCCCGCTCGCCGCCGTCAGCTCCCGCAGCCACTCCTGCTGCTGGGTGGTCGGCTGGTTGGGCAGCTCCACCCCGAGCTTCGCCGCGACGTCCCGGGCCCGCCGGTCCAGGTCCGTGTGCCCGACGACGAGATGGTCGCCGGCGGCCTTCGTCGCCTCGCTGGGGGCCCGTTCGATCGCCTGCTGCCCGGCGGGCAGCTCCCACAGCCCGGCGAGCCGTACCTTGACCAGGAAGTCCCGGTCGGTGGCGGAGAGCGGCCCCCACTGCGTGGCGACACTGGAGGCGTTGAGGTTCGCCTCGCCGGTGCCCGAACGGTCGGCGTAGGACCAGACGGGGAAGGCGAGCGCGCCGAGTGTGGCGACCAGTGCCGCGATGATGAGGGCCGTGCCATTGATGCGTCGCAACAAGGTGTCTCCCGGGCCGAGGCGTGACAGCGTCGATCGAACAGGCGTCAATCAACCGCCAATCGACTGGCTGTGCAGGCTACTTGGCGGTAATGCCGATAGGGCAGTACCGGGAGATACGTAGGAGGAACGAGAAGCGTTCAGCGCGTGGGCGATGGGGTCGCGGCTCCGCGACGGGGCCCTCGGTGGCCGCCGTCCCGTTCAGCGGCGCAGCGCCGGGTGGTCGGCGATCACCGTGCAGGAGCCCGGGGCGATCTCGGTGAACCCCGCGTCGCGCACCACCGGCAGCCCGCTCGCCGTCAGCTCCCGCCAGCGCTCCGCCCCGGGGGTGGCCACGGAGAGCGGGAAGCCGGCCTCGCGCCAGGCCTTGCGCTCGGTCGCGGACAGTTCCCACCAGGCGAGCTGAGCCCCGTGCCCGGCCTGGGCCATCGTCTTGCCCGCCGACATGTCGACATCGGGGTTCAGCCACAGGACCGGGCCCGAGAGATCGGGCGCGGCGGGCGGCTCGGGGTCGTCCAGGTCCGTGCCCGACACCTGGAGCTTGGCGAGCTCCTTGGGCCAGCCGTCCAGCGGGATCGGCGGGAACACCCGTACCTCGGCGCCGTCCTCGCCGGTCACCGTGATGCCGTCGAGTGCCGCCGCCTTGCGCCACTCCGCACCGCGCGCCCGGCGCACGACCTTGCGGATCCGGGCGTCCTGCCAGTCCCGCATCGCCTCCGCCCACTCGCCGTCGCCGAGGGACCGCTCGTCGGAGAGGATCGTCAGCACCGCCCGGGCGGCGGCCCGCAGCGCGTCGGTGCGGGCGGGCGGGTCCGTCTTCTCCAGATGGAGCACCAGGGGCAGCACGAACTGCGGTGCCTGGTCGCGGTCGGTCGGGCCGCTGCGGAACGGGCTCCCGGAGGCGGGGGAGGGGGTGTCATGGCTGGTCACCGTCCCAGTCTGCCAGGCGGACGAGGTCACCTGCTTGGCGGAACGACCGGGTCCGGGTGAGGATGCTCCGCATGAAGAGCGATCTCTTTTCCAGTGAGCACATGGCCCAGCCGGCGACCGCCCCGGGTATGACCCTGCAGAACGCGAAATCCATCAAGTACGCCGTCAACGGGGAGATGCACGCCCGGCAGGGCTCGATGATCGCCTTCCGCGGCAACCTCCAGTTCGAGCGCAAGGGCCAGGGCATCGGCGGCATGCTCAAGCGCGCCGTCACCGGTGAGGGCCTCGCGCTGATGGCCGTCCGGGGCCAGGGCGAGGCCTGGTTCGCGCACGAGGCGGCGAACTGTTTCATCGTGGAACTGGACCAGGGCGACTCGATCACCATCAACGGCCGCAACGTCCTGTGCTTCGACCCCACGCTCTCCTACGAGATCAAGACCGTGAAGGGCGCCGGAATGGTCGGCGGCGGCCTCTTCAACAGCGTCTTCACGGGCTACGGCAAGCTCGGCCTGATGTGCGAGGGCACCCCGATCGTGATCCCCGTGACGGCCGCCCAGCCGGTGTACGTGGACACGGACGCGGTCGTCGGCTGGAGCCAGCAGCTCACCACCAGCCTGAACCGCTCCCAGAGCGTCGGTTCGATGGTCCGCGGCGGCTCCGGTGAGGCCGTCCAGCTGATGCTCCAGGGCGAGGGCTTCGTCATCGTCCGGCCCAGCGAGGCCCGGCCCGAGAAGACCTCCAACTGAGCCTGCACCTGTGGGGCGTGGGCCACCGCCACAGCCCCGCCGGCCGCTGGGTGCTGCGCGGAATCGACCTCGCCCTGCCCGCACGGGCCCTCGTCCGAGTCGAGGGCGGCAACGGCACGGGCAAGTCGACCCTGTTACGGCTGCTCGCCGGGATCGAGGCCCCCGCCGAGGGGCGGATCACCGGCCGCCCGGCCCGCACGGCGTACGTCCCCGAGCGCTTCCCGGCCGCGCTGCCCCTCACCGCCACCGGCTACCTCGTCCACCTCGGCCGGATCCACGGACTGCGGACCGCCGAGGCGAAGCGGCGGGCGGGGGAGTGGCTAACCCGGTTCGGGGCGGCGGAGCACGCCCGTACCCCGCTCGCCGAACTCTCCAAGGGCACCAGTCAGAAGGTCGCCGTGGCCCAGGCGCTGCTTGCCGCACCGGACCTGCTGGTCCTGGACGAGGCATGGACCGGGCTCGACACCGCAGCCCGCACCGAACTCGACCGTGCCGTGGCCGAACGCGTCGCGGCCGGCGCCACCGTCGTCTTCGTCGACCACGACCCGCGACGCCTCGCCGGGGCGGCGGACCTCACCCTGCGGACGGGGGACGGCGGGGTCCACCGGGCGACAGCTACGCCGGACACCGCCCCCCTGCCCGGCCCCCGCACCCTGATCGAGGCCGAGGGCCCGCCCGGTGCGCCGCTGCCCCAGGACCTCCCGGGCGACCCGCTCCGCGAACGAGGGACGGGAACGGCCCCCGACCTCGTAGGCTTCACCGTCCCGACGCCGTACTCCGACGCTCTGCTGACGGCCCTGCTGACGGCCCGTCCGCCGTGGCACATCCGGCGGGTGGCGCCTGTCGACACACCTGAGCGGCCTGGTCCGCCCGAGCCGATACGGCCGTCCGAACAGCCCGAGGTGTCCGAGACGTCATGACCGCCCTCCTCCGCTATCAGGCCGCCCTGCTCGCCCGCTCCCAGCGCTGGCTTGCGCCCCTCCTGCTGTACGTGGCCGTCCTCGCCGTCGGCGTGCAGAGCGGGCAGCCCGTGCTGGGCTCGCTCGGTTTCGCGGCCGCCGCCCTGCTGCCCGTCACCGCGTGGGCCGTCCACCTCTGTGTCGGCCAGGATCCGCCCGCCGCCCGGGCGGTCGCCTCGGCCGCCGCCGGACCCCGACGGGTCCACCTGGCCGCGCTGCTCACCGCCACCGGCTGCGCGGCGGTGCTCGCCGGAGTGACCACCGCGGTGGTCCTGCTCGTCAGCAGCCCGGCCACCGACAACGGCACCCAGGCCGTCCCCCGGCCGGCCGCCGCGCTCGCCGGAGTGCTCGCGGCCCTGTGCTGCGTGCTGCTCGGCGCGGCCGTGGGGGCGCTCAGCACCCGCCCGGTGCTGCGCCGCCGTGGCTGGTCGGTAGCGGCGGCCGTGCTCGGCTCGCTCCTCGCGCTCGTGACCACCGGCTCCCCGGCGCGGTACGCGGTCACCGCCCTGGTCACCGGATCGCGGACCGGGACGTTCGACCCGCCCGTGCTGGCGTCGCTCGGCGCTGTGACGCTCGCCGGGGCAGCGGGGTTCGTCGTCTGCCGGCTCGCCGCCCGGCGCGGCTGAGTAGGCTCGTGGACGTGGACGACACCTACTGCGAGCCCCCGGAACGGACAGCACCCGCCCGGCCTGCCGGAACCGCCGAAGGCCCTCCGTACGCCGAATGCGTGCTGTGCCGCGAGCCGACCGAGTACCCGGAGTCGACGAAGGGCGCCACGCTCTGCCCGGTCTGCGCCTGGCAGGAGGCGGGCCGGACGGCGTGTTCCGGCTAGGTCCTGTCGTCAAACTGCCGTCTGCCGCTTGAGTGCGGCTTCCTCGGTCGTCGCGGTGCAGACGGGCTCGAGCACGTACTTGGCACCCTCGCCACCGTCTCCAGCTCACAGCCCGAGAATGTTCCGCCGGCCCTCGGCCGTGACAGCCAGGGCCACGTAGGTCGGCCCGTTCGCCACCGCGCCGTCGCGGATCTTCACGTGGATCGCATCGATGAAGACCACCGGATGGACGGCGCCGAGGGGCCTGTTCTGCCACTCGGCCTTGCCCTCGAGGACCTTGTCGGTGATCGTGGAGATCGTCTGGCGCGACACCTCGGCGCCATGGACCTCGGACAGGTGAGCCTGGACCTCGCCGGTCAGCTGCAGGCCTCGGCCCGCGCCCTGGAGTGATGCTGCGTGGGGGGTGCCTGTGCCTCCCCAGGACGGCCGTCTGCCTCAGCGAGGAACAGGGGGCGGCGCGCCGTTCAAGTCGCAGTCCTGGCGTAGAGCCAGGCAAGGTCGTGCAGCCGGTATCTTCCAGACTCCAGGGGGACGCAGATCCCGGCGTTCGCAAGATCCTCGAGGATCTTCTCCGCTTCGGTGGCGCTGCTGTTGAGCAGGGTCCTCACGCTCTCCACGGAGACCACCGGGGTGGAACGTGTTCCAAGCGCTCTGAATACCTGGGCCTGAACGAAGGTGAGTTGTCGATAGCTCAGGTCGAGGGTGGCTCTGACCGCCAAGTCTCCAACCTGCAACTCGTCCAGACGTTGCCGCTCGTCGGCGAGCTTGCCTGCCAGGTCAGAGATGGACCAGTTACGGCGGGCAGCGAGTCGGGAGCCGGCGATACGGATGGCGAGCGGCAGAAAGCCGCAGGCGGCGAGCACGTCGAGGGCGGCTTCGAGCTCGGCTTGGACGCGTTCTGCCCCGACAATCCTTGCGAAGAGCTGGAAAGCTTCTTCCGAGGACATCACGTCCAGGTCCACCAGATGCGCCCCGGCCAGGTCCACCATCCGCACCCGGCTCGTCACCAGCGCCGCGCACCCCGGCGTACCGGGCAGCAACGGGCGGATCTGCGCCGCGTCATGGGCGTTGTCCAGGAGGATCAGGATGCGGCGGCCGTCCAGCGTCGAGCGGTACAGCGCCGCCCGCTCGTCCAGCGTGTCCGGGATCGCCGAGTCCGCCGTACCGAGAGCGCGCAGGAACGAGGCGAGCACCGTCTCCGGCTCGGCCGCCCGTGCCCCCGTGCCCTGGAGGTCGACGTACAGCTGCCCGTCCGGGAAGTGCGGACGAATCCGGTGCGCCACGTGGACGGCGAGCGTGGTCTTGCCGACACCGCCGATCCCGGCCAGCGCGGAGACCGGCATGGCCGAATTCCCTGCGGTGGCCAGCTGCTCGCCGAGTTCCCGTGCGGAGGAGTGCCGGCCGGTGAAGTCGGGCACGGTGGCCGGGAGCTGCGCGGGGCGAAATGGGGTTGGCGCGGGCGCCGGTTCGTCCGCCGGGCGGGCCAGCTCCTCGTCCGCGCGCAGGATCCGCTGCTGGAGCTGGGCCAGTTCGGGGCGCGGGTCCACGCCCAGCTCCTCCGCGAGGAGGCGGCGGGTGTCCGCGTAGACCGCGAGCGCCTCCGCCTGCCGGCCGCTCCGGTACAGCGCCAGCATCAGCAGCTCCCGCAGCCGCTCCCGCAGCGGGTACGCCGCAGTGAGCGCGGTCAGCTCGGAGACCGCCTCCGCGTGGCAGCCGACCTCCAGGTCCAGATCGAGCCGCGTCTCGGTGAGCTGGAGCCGCCACTCCTCCAGCCGGGTCCGCTGGTTGTCCGCGTACGGACCTGGAACGGAAGACAGTGCCTCGCCGTCCCACAGGCCCAGCACCTTGTTGATCAGCGTCCGGGCCTGGAGCCGATCACCGCCGGCGCGCGCCTTCTCCGCCTCGAACGCCAGATCCTGCGCCAGCGTGAGGTCCAGATTTCCGCGCCCGATCCGGAGCGCGTAACCTCCGGATTCGCTCACCAGGGCCTCTTCACCCAGGATCTTGCGCAGCCGCGAAGCGTACGTCCGGATCGTGGCCAGCGCCTGCGAGGGCGGGTCCTCGCCCCAGAACGCGTCGATCAGCTCGCCCGCGGTGACCGTCCGCCCCTCACGCAGCAGCAGCGCGGCGAGCAGTGCGCGCTGCTGCGGCGAGCCTGACGAGAGCAGCTCGGAGCCGCGCCATGCTCGCACGGGCCCCAGGACAGTAAACCTGAGGGCGCTGACGGCCTCAGGATCCCTGGTGATGCGTCGCTCTGATACCGATGGCCTGATTGCGGGTTCTGCTGGTGGAGCCGTCCGTTCAGGGAGTGCCGTCATGGGTGTGGCCCGGTTCAGGACTCGTCTCCAGGCGTCGACCCACAGAGGTTGCTCCTGTTCGGGGACGTCGCAGGCTGTGAGAAAGCCGATCAGCTGGCTTTCGTCGCGCGGCACTGTCTGCCCCTGCACAATGCGGTGAGCCGTACTGTGCGGCAACTTTCCCCATTGGCCCGCCCGTTCTTCCATGCTACGCACGGCTGGTCGCCCGGCCTTGACGTAGAGACCGTGCAAGCCGGCCTTCAGCTGGCTGAGCCCACTGACGTACACAGGGCTGGGTATGGCACGCCCGGCGACGGCGCCGTAGTACTCGCCCGCGCGCGCCTGTTTCCAGAGCTCCAGGGCTTTGGGGACAGGCGCGTCGCAGGCGCGCGCATACGCCTCGACAGCCCGAGCGCTGGGCACCTGGTTGCCCGATGCCGCACGCTGAAGCGTCGTGGCGTGGCAGCCGGATCGCTGCGCCAGCTGTGCATACGACCAACCCCCTGCCGCGCGGTGATCGCGCAGCCAGCACGCCAAGCGTTCCAAAGCCTTGTTGGACGTGACGATCGGCTTCTCTCTGCGTCCCACGAGCGTCGTTGCCTACGGCGCTGAGATCGCGTGCAGAACTCGCTTGCTCAGGGCAGCGGGACGGAATCCGCGCAGGACCAGGAGCGCAGTCGTGGATACCAGGAGAGCACCGGCCAATACCGTCAGCGTCGCAAACCCGCCCGCCTCATAACGCTCCATCACGCACGCAAGAACCGCGATGACGATGATGACCACAGCATCGGGTGCAGTGAGCTGGCCGCGGGGGGTGCCGTGCACGACGCACCGCGTCGCATGGGTCGTTCGGGGCATGACAGGCCTCCTGAGATCACCGCCCCGCACATTGCTTGCAGGGCGTGTTACGGGCTCCAAGGTTTTCGCTCAACTGGTGTTTGCCGACACCGAGATGGGCTCTCGCATCTTGGCACCGCCCTCCAGCTCCGGGACAGACCATCAGACTGATTGATGCGTTGGTGTCCATGAAGCAGAGCGACATCATCAATCACGGCAGACGGCGATCCGGTCCATGAGCTGCGCTCAAGCCTCTCTTAGTGATCATGAAGTCGCTTGCGCTCCCGGTAGATGCGCGTTTATCTCATTCCGCCTGCTTTCCCGCTCTCTCCAGGAGCGCTGGTGGCAGATGGATGAGGGCGCTGTATCCCATCTGACCTGGCCAACGGCTGCTGACGGGAACGCAGCTGAGGGCCTGGGTGGACGGGTTCGGCCAGTTCAGCAAACGTTTTGCGGTGCAAGGGAAGGTATGTGGGTCGGATTCGTCCGACGCCACCTGAGCGTTGCGGGCTCCACCCAGCGGCCAGGAATCTCGTGGTTACACGTTGCCGCGTTAACCACCCAGGATCGGCACTCATCGAGTGCCGATCCTGCATGTCGTGAGCTACTCCGTCGCCTGCCGCTGCGATGCAGCATCTGTCGCTGCCTCGTGACCGAGCCCCATATGGCGATTCGTGCAAGCCTTTCCAGGGCCTGTCTGACAATTCCCGTCGGATCAGCGAGCGTCCGTCGAGCCGGCAGTCCGAATATGCGCCGGCACCTGGCGGGTAATGCCAGGCAGGCCCTACGGGCGGCGGGCCAGCAGGTGGGCGTCGAGGAAACCCCGTTCAGAGGCCGGATCGTGGAGCAGCCGGGCGAAGGGATCGAGCCCGGCATCGCCCAGCAGTTCGGCGAGGCTATCCGCCGGCCAGCTGTAGGCGGGCGCCACTTTGTGGTTGAAGCGGACCGGTTCTTGTCCGTCGGTCCCGAAGAAGGAGACCAGAAGCAGGCCATTCGGCGCCAGAACGCGTGCCTGTTCGGCGAGCAGCTCCGGCAGCTCACGCGGAGGGGTGTGGATCATCGAGTAGTGGGCCAGTACGCCGCCGAGCGCGCCGTTCTCGATCGGGAGGGATTCCATCCGCGCCTCTTGGAAGCTCAGCGCCGGATGGGCCCGCCGGGCGTGATCGACCATGCCGGGGGCAAGGTCGAGTCCGAAGGCGTCCAGGCCCAGTTCGTGCAGCATGGCTGTCAGATGTCCGGGCCCGCACCCGACGTCCGCTGCCCGCGGGTTGCCTGTCGCGCGCACCAGTTCGGCGAAGGTGCCGATCATGGCCCGGGAGAAAGGCTGTGTCTCCAGCCGGTCTGCGAACAGCGAAGCGTACAGCTCGACGACACCGTCGTAGGCCGTCCTGGTCTCGTCCTGATGATTTGCCACGGGCAGGACTCTATAGCCGGTCTGATAATTGATCTTGTGGCAGGCCGAGGTGAGTTGACGGATGCGGCATGGGGGCGAAAGCTGGATCGACTTACGCCGACCATCCGGCATCAGACCCCGCAGACAGCACGCACCCCACCGCAGCTGATCCCGCCGCGGCAACGACTTGAGCACATCCACCGAACTCCGCCAACTCGCCCCGGGGTCGCTCGACATCCCGGCTTCACACCACGAAGACACCCACCGCCAGGCAAGATCACTCAAGGCAACGAAGCCGTACGAGGCGGATTCTTGGAGGTGTGATGGCTCATGCGATCTGAGCACTGTGTGACCAGGAACCACATCGAGGTGTGGCATCAGCGTGTGCTGCCGTCGGGGCCGGAGCGGATCGGATTCGGCACGGTGCTTCTCGGTTCACTGCTGCCGATCCTGGTCTGGTCTGGAATCGCGTGCTTCGTGTACTTCGTCTACAACCCGCTCCCGGCGGCAGTCCTGGGCGGGGTCTTCACGCTGTCGCTCATCGTGGGGTTCGGGCTGCGCCGCAGGGCGAAGCATTCGGTTCGCTGTAGCGTCTACGGGGCGCTGGGCGGAGTGCTCGACAAGTCCATGGCCGGGTTCTGAGGCGTCGAGGTACGGGGCAGACGGCCGGGTGCCAGGTGAGAATCCAGCCGGCCGTGAGCACCACCGCGCCGCCCGCCAAGGCGACCGCGCCGCCTGTTCCCGTGCCTGCCGCGGCCGCCGTGCCCAGGCAGACCGGTCCAACACCCTGGAGCGTCATGCTGCCGGAGCCGAGCAGGCCGAAGGCCTGGCCTTGGCCGTCGTGCGGCAGGGCGTCCAGGAACGGGCGTTGCAGGCCGAGACCGTAGGCGTATCCGAGACCGCTGATCAGCAGCAGGCAGGACGAGACGCCCACCCCGGGCTCGGCGGCGAAGCCGATCAGGGGCAGCCCCGCCAGCGCTACCAACGGGACTACCAGTCGTTCCCGGGTGCGTGGCCGCAGGAACCGGCCCACCAGCAGGTCGCCAACCAGCATGCCGACCGGAAGACAGCCCATCAGCACTGCGTACCAGCCGGGCGCGAATCGGCGTTCTCCCGCGTAGGCGACGATGAGACCTTCCGCGCCCGCGACGAGCGCGACGGGCAGCCACTGGGCCAGCATCAGCCGTCGCACCGTACGTCCGCGCAGCAGCAGGACCGCGCTCTGAAGGCTGGCACGGACGGCCCCGCCGTCGCCCCCGGCGCTGCCGGGTGTGCCGCCGGACTCTCCCGGCTGCAGCCGGGGCAGCCGGATGCGGATGGCGAGCGCACAGCCGAGGTAGAGGACGGCACTGACCGCGAGCGCCCGGCGTGGGCCGAGTGCCGCGACGGCCGCACCGCCCAGCGCCAGGCCGAACAACTGCGCGCCCGCACTGGCGATGTTGCTCAGCGAACGGCCCAGTACGTAGGCGTCGCCCTCCAGCGACTGCGCGACCAGCCGGCTCGACGCACCGTGAAACACCGGTGTCGCGAGAGAGACCAGCGCCACGACACCGAGGCTCGCCGCGACCGGCATGCGCACCACCGCGAGCAGCAGGGCGGTGGCGCACGTCAGGGCGTAGCCGCCGGTGATGAGCGCACGGGGCGGCAGGCGGTCGGCCAGTGAGCCCAGCAACAGCGAGCCGAACAACTGAGGGATGAAGCCGATGCCGAAGGCCACCGCACTCAGCAGGGCGGAGCCGGTGGACGAGAAGACCAGCACCGAGAACGTGGTGATCCGCAGCGCGTCCGCGGTGATCGCGACGGCGCGGGTCGAGAAGAGCAGCCGGAATCGCGGCTCGGCCAACACCTCGCGGTAGGTGGCACGCTGGTCGACCTGTGTGGGCTCGGCGGTTGGGGGCATGACGCCCAACCTCGCCGTCGCCCATGTCACTGACCAATGATTCGTCGCTGGACGAATCGGAACGGACGTCCCGGCGGTAGCCTGGCCAGGTGCTGCGCTTCGAAGTCTCCGTCGAGGACCTGCTGCGCAGCCGCTTCGCACTGTCGCCCGCGATGGACCTCTGCTTCCTGCTGCGCTCGCTCGCCGGCCGAGACCCTGTGTTGCCGCGAGCCTGGGCCGCCCGGCTCCTGCCGGCCTTTGAACGGCTTCGCCGGGAGACCGAACTGAACGCCGTCCTCGCCCTGCACAGCCCGCAGGGCGGACCGAACTTCGTCGCGCCGCCCCCACGCGGCCTCCAACAGACCTGGGCGGACGACCTGGCCATGATCCGGGCCACGCCGCTGGAAGCCGCCCGCCATGAATTCGCCACCACCGTTACCGGGGCGCCCGCCCGTGATGCTCGCGTGCGCGCGGTGCTGGACTCTCCGGACGCCGTCTCCAGGGTCGCCGAGGCGATGGACCGGGCGTGGCGCGAGCTGCTCGCCCCGGACTGGCCGCAACTGCGCGCGATCTGCGAGCGGGACGTCGTGCACCGGGTGGGCGTGATCGGCGAACACGGGTGGGCCACGACCATCGAGAGCCTGCACCCGAGCATCGCCTGGCAGGCCGGCGGGATCGGCATCGGCCACTTTCCCCAAGTGGGAACGGTCCGCCTCGTCGGCGACGGGCTCCTGTTGATCCCGTCGGTCTTCGTCAGGAACATCGCCGCCCACACGGAAGACCCCTGGCCCCGGACCCTGATCTATCGCGCCCGCGGCACCGCCGCCCTGTGGGGCGAACAGGAGGACGTTCCCCGACCGGACGCGCTGACCGCTCTGGTCGGCCGGTCCCGGGCCCGGCTGCTGTTGGCGCTGGGTGCCCCGGCCAGCACCAGTCACCTCGCCCGAAGCCTCGCCATGGCTCCCGGTGCGGTAGGCGACCACCTCGCCATCCTGCGCAGCTCGGGGCTGCTCGTCCGCGCCCGGTCCGGGCGGTCGGTGCTCTACCGGCGCACCCCGCTCGGCGAGGCGCTGGTCGCGGGTTCGGGCTGAGGGCCCGGCCCGGGCACGGACTGCGTCTACGCGCCGTCCTCCATCAGCTCCGACACCTTCACGAACCGGTACCCGCGCTCGCGCAGCTCCGGGACGATCCGGCGTACCGCCGCCTCGGTGGCCGGGGCCGCGCTGCGCGTGCAGTGCATGACCACGAGCGAGCCCGGCCGGACCCCGTCCAGCACCTGCTCGGCGACCGCGTCCGCGTCCGTGGCGAAGGCGTCGCCGCTGACCACGTCCCACTGGACTGCCGTCACGTTCGCCGGCGCCAGGGCGCGCAGCGCCGTGTCGTCGTAGCAGCCGCCGGGGAAGCGGAAGTACGGCACCACGTTCCGCACCCCCGCCTTCCGGAACGCGGTGAAGGCGCGTTCGACGTCGTGGGTCATCGCGCTCTTCGCGACCACCGGCAGCCCGTAGCAGGGGGAGCTGAACGCGTGGTGGCTGTAGGAGTGGTTGGCGACCTCGAACAGGGGGTCGGTGCCGATGGCCTTCGCCTGGGCCGGGTACTCCTCGGCCCAGCGGCCGGTCATGAAGACCGTGGAGGGCACCTTCAGCCGGCGCAACAGCGCGACCAGCTCCGGATTGTCGAACCGCTCGCCCGAGGCGGCCCGGGGGCCCTGATCGGCCGTCATGTCGGCGTCGAACGTGAGCGCCACGACCTTCTCCGCCGAGCCGCCGCCCGCGCCGCCGCCCGCGCCCCCTCCCGTCGTTCTCCGTTCGAAGACCGGGGTGCGGCCCGCAGGGCCGGGGGCCATCGTCGGCGGCTTCTTCGGAGTGGGGGAGGCCGAGGCCGCGGCCGGGGGTGGGGGAGCGGGTGCGGGGGACTCGCCCCCGCACCCGGTCAGGACGGTGCCGGTCACCACCCCCGCGACCGCCAGAACCGTCGCCTGCCGTGCCTGCCGTGCCTTCCGGGGCTTCCTCGTCTTCCGTGCAGCAGTGATCACTCACGGAAAATATCCGACAATGCGGTCATATTGACTGAAGGCGCTCCGAAGGCGGGAGCCAGGAAGGGGCTACCTCAGCACCACGGCCCCGTCACCGCGAACGTCGTCCCCGGCGTGTAGCAGTTCACGTACATCGTCGAGCCGTCCGGCGAGAACGTCACCCCCGCGAACTCGCCCCACTCCGGCTCCTCCGGTGTCCCGATGTTCTGCCGCCCGCGCGCCATCGCGTACACCTCGCCGCGCCGGGTCACCCCGAGCACGTGCTGCGCGCCGCCGCCGTCCTCGCAGACCATCAGTCCGCCGTCGGCCGCCAGGCAGATGTTGTCGGGGGACTCGCCGGGCAGTTGGATGTCGGTGTCCGGGCCGAAGATCACCACCAGGGTCAGCCGGCGCTTCTTCGGCTCGTAGCGCCACACCTGGCCGTAGTGATCGCCCGCCGAGCCCTCGTCGCGGCGGGCGAAGCTGGAGACGAAGTAGACGGATGAGCCGCCCCAGTAGCAGCCCTCCAGCTTCTGGGCGTGGGTGATGCCCTTCGGCCCGAAGTCCTGGAGCCGGATCGGGGTCTCCCTCGCCAGCGGGTCCGGCACGGGGACCCATTCGATCCGGTCGAAGCTCGTGCCGGTCTCCTGGACGACCGAGAGGTCCGGCACGCCCGGCACCCGCATCGCCTCCAGTTCCCCGCCCGCCCGGAGCGAACCGGTGCCGCCGAGCGGCTTCTCGGGCAGGAAGCGGTAGAACAGCCCGAACGGCTTGTCGAACGCGTCCTCCGTCTCGTACACGATCCCCGACTTCGGGTCGACGGCGATCGCCTCGTGCTGGAACCGGCCCATCGCGGTCAGCGGGACGGCCCCGGTGCGGCGCGGATCGGCGCCGTCCACCTCGAAGATGAAGCCGTGGTCCTTGGTGTACCCGTTGGTCCCGGCCTTGTCCTCGTTCTCCTCGCAGGTCAGCCAGGTGCGCCAAGGGGTGGGCCCGCCCGCGCAGTTGACCGCCGTACCCGCGATGGCGACGCGTTCGCCGAGCACCTTGTTGCGGCCGTCCAGCTCCAGCGACGTACAGCCGCCCTTGGCCGCCGGGTCGTACGTCAGCCCCTCAATCGTCGGCACGCCGATCTCGGCCGTGTGCCGGTTCTCGTGATTGCGGACCAGGTGGATCCGCCCGTTGCGGCCCCGCAGGGCCGCCATGCCGTCGTGGTTGCCCGGCACCGGGCCCTCGCCGGAACGCAGCGGCTCGCCCTCCCGGGACAGCACCCGGTAGCGGAATCCTTTCGGCAGGTCGAGCAGGCCGTCCGGATCGGGGACGAGGGGGCCGTAACCGTTGTGGCCGCGCGCGGCTGCCGTGCCGGCGAAGAGTTCGGAGAAGGCCCCCGTGAAGGCGATCGCTGCGGCTGCGCCGCTGCCTGCCAGGACCTGACGTCGGGTTGCGGTGGTGCGGGGTGCGGTTGACATGAGGTGACTCCCTGTTGGCGGACAGGTGAAGTGACCCGCACGTGTGTAGCACGCACGGAGGCGCGGGGGAACCATGCGTGCCCCCGCGCCCCGTGTTGCTGCTGGGACGGCCCACAGCGGAAGGGCCGTCCGTGGACGGTCGGGCCGGGCCTCGGGCTGACCCGATCGGCCGGTCGGGCCGAGCCCCGGACTCGGCCGCCCCGACCGCTCGGGCCGGGCCTCGGGCCCGGCCGCCAGGACCGTCAGGTCAGCGAAGCCGACAGCGTGATCGTCGTGCCCGTCAGCGCCTGGCTGACCGGGCAGTTCGCCTTGGCGTCCTCGGCCGCCTTCACGAAGCCCGCCTCGTCGAGACCGGGGACCTCACCCACGACGCTGAGGTGGATTCCGGTGATGCCGGTGCCGGGCTGGAAGGTGACGTCCGCCTTCGTCTCCAGCTTGGTGGGCGGGGTACCGGCCCCGGCCAGTCCGTGCGAGAGAGCCATCGAGAAGCAGCTGGAGTGCGCGGCGGCGATCAGCTCCTCCGGGCTGGTCTTGCCGTTAGCCGCCTCGGAGCGGGACGGCCAGGAGACGTCGTACTCACCGATGCCGGAGGAGTCGAAGGTGACGACCCCCTTGCCCTCGATCAGGTTGCCTTCCCAGACCGTGTGCGCCTGACGCGTGGTAGCCATGCTGGATCCCTTCGGACGGTGTGCGCGGTTGTACGGGATATCACGGGGCACCTCACGGTGTCCCGTTGCGTTACGCCCCCGAACCTACTGCGCCACCAGCCCCTTCGCGTCACGCGCCAGCGCCGTCAGCCGGGAGATCGCCCGGAAGTACTTCTTCCGGTACCCGCCGTTCAGCATCTCGTCGCTGAACAGCTTGTCGAACGGCAGCCCGGAGGCGAGCACCGGAACCTCCCGGTCGTACAGCCGGTCGGCCAGCACCACCAGGCGCAACGCGGTCGACTGGTCGGGCACCGGCGTCACCCCGGTCAGGCAGACCGCGCCCAGTTCGTCGGTGAGCGCGCCGTACCGGCTCGGGTGCACCTTGGCCAGGTGGTCCAGCAGGCCCGGGAAGTCGTCCAGCGACGCGCCCGGCGTGGCGTACGCGGCCCGGGTCACCTGCTCGTCGCTGTACGGCGGCGGGGCCTCGGGCAGACCGCGGTGCCGGTAGTCCTCGCCGTCGATGCGCAGCGGGCGGAAGTGCGCGGACAGCCCCTGGATCTCGCGCAGGAAGTCGGCCGCGGCGAACCGGCCCTCGCCGAGCTTGCCCGGCAGTGTGTTCGAGGTCGCGGCCAGCGCCACCCCGGCCTCCACGAGCCGGCTGAGCAGCGAGGACACCAGCACGGTGTCGCCCGGGTCGTCCAGCTCGAATTCGTCGATGCACAGGAGCCGGTGCCCGCTGAGTGTCCGCACGGTCTGCTGGAACCCCAGCGCGCCCACCAGGTTTGTCAGCTCCACGAACGTGCCGAACGCCTTCAGTGGCGGCTCGGCGGGCGTGGCGTGCCAGAGGGAGGCCAGCAGGTGGGTCTTGCCGACGCCGTAGCCGCCGTCGAGATACACCCCGCGCGGCCCGCTCGGCGCGGCCGGCTTCTTGCTCCCGAACCACTTGCGGCGGCCGGAACCCGTCGCGTGCGCCCCGCCGAGTCCGGCGGCGAAGCCCGCCAGGACCTTGACCGCCTCGCTCTGGCTGGGCTGGTTCGGGTCGGGTACGTACGTGTCGAAACGCACCGAATCGAAGCGCGGCGGCGGCACCATCTCAGCGACCAGACGGTCGGCGGGGACGTGCGGCTCGCGGGCGCACAGGGACAGCGGGGCCGTTTCGACGAGGGGGCTCTGCCCCGGAAACGCGGTGGATGACGACACAACTCTCCACCCTAAGGCCCGTGCCAGACTGCAACCCATGCGAAGCCTGTTCCCTGTGACGGACCTGACAACGACGCCCGCCACCGCCCCCGACCGCGAGTGGAGCCTCGACGAGCTGGCGGAGGCGTACGCCTACCCCGCCGGCCTCCCCGCCGGGGTCTCCTGGCTGCGCGCCAACATGGTCTCCACCCTCGACGGGGCCGCCCAGCACGACGGCCGCTCGCAGCCCATCTCCTGCGCCGCCGACATGCGGATCTTCGGCACCCTGCGCGGCCTGGCCGACGTGGTGATCGCCGGGGCCGAGACCGTACGGCAGGAGGGATACCGTCCGGCCCGCGCCCGCGAGGCGTTCGCCGAGCGCCGGGCGGCCGCCGGGCAGGGCCCCGCGCCCGCCGTCGCGGTGGTGACCGGCTCCCTGGACCTGGACTTCTCGCTGCCGCTGTTCACCGAGCCCCTCGTCCCGACCCTCGTCGTGACCGGCGCCGGAGCCCCCGCCGACCGGATCGAGGCGGCCCGGAAGGCGGGCGCCGAGGTGGTGATCGCGGGCGACGGGACCCGGGTGGACCCGGCCCGGGTGGTGCGCGAGCTGGCCGCCCGGGGGCTGCGCCGCCAGCTCACCGAGGGCGGGCCGCGGCTGCTCGGCCAGTTCGTGGCGGCCGGCGCGCTGGACGAGCTGTGCCTGACCCTGTCCCCGATGCTCACTGCGGGTGACGCTCAGCGCATCGCAGGGGGTCCCGGGGTCGCTGTGCCGGAACGTTTTTTCCTGGCATCGCTGCTGGAAGAGGCCGGTTTCCTCTTCTCTCGGTACCGTCGGACCGACAGTTAGCGGAATTTACCGTTCCGCTTAGCTTCGGCTGGGCACACTTACCCCTGCAACCCCGTGGAAGCACGGGGAAGGATGGTTTCAGCAAACGACCGTCGACGGTCGAGCCGGCGGTCGACGAGACGAAGAAGCGGAAGGGCGCCTGTCGTGTTCACAAGCGTTTTGATGATCGAGAAGCCGCTCACTGCGGAGGACGTGGACTTCGTCACCACGCTCCACGGCGAGGAGCGGATCTCGTTCGTCGTTCTGTTGCAGCCGCGCGGTGACCAGGCCGATGTTCTGCTGCGCGCGATCGACGACGTGGCGATGGGGGAGCTGAAGGAAGCGGTGCGCGAGGGGGAGGAGCCGGAGGGCAGCGAGGCCCGCGAACCCGCCGAGATCGGCCTGGAGTACTCCCTACGGGCCCTGCGCCAGGCGGGCGCCGAAGCCGTCGGACAGGTGGTCGAGGACCACCCCCTGGACAAGCTGAAGACCGTCGTCGACGACGCGGGCGCGGACGAGGTCATCGTCCTGACGGCCCCGCACTACGTGGAGGAGTTCTTCCACCGCGACTGGGCCTCCCGCGCCCGGCACAAGGTGGGCGTCCCGGTGCTCAAGCTCTTCGCGCACAGCGAATAGGCTGAGGGCCGCGGCCTGTAACGGCACCGGTCCGCGCGGAGCACGCTCACCAACACCACCGCAGGAGTACAGATGGCACCCGGCATTCCCGCCGCCATGGAACGACCGCACTTCATCGGCATCGGCGGCGCCGGAATGTCGGGCATCGCGAAGATCCTCGCCCAGCGCGGAGCGAAGGTGGCGGGCAGCGACGCCAAGGAGTCCGCCACCGCCGAGTCCCTGCGGGCGCTGGGGGCGACCGTGCACATCGGGCACGCGGCCCCGCATCTGGCCGAGGACGCGTCCTGCGTGGTCGTCTCCAGCGCCATCCGCGCCGACAACCCGGAGCTGCTCCGGGCGAACGAGCTGGCCATCCCGGTCGTCCACCGCTCGGACGCCCTGGCCTCCCTGATGAACGGTCTGCGGGCCATCGCGGTGGCCGGCACGCACGGCAAGACCACCACCACCTCCATGCTGGCCGTCGCCCTCTCCTCGCTGAGCCTGGCCCCCTCGTACGCCATCGGCGGCGACCTGGAGGGCCCGGGCACCAACGCCACGCACGGCGAAGGGGACATCTTCGTCGCGGAGGCGGACGAGAGCGACCGCAGCTTCCAGAAGTACGACCCCGAGGTCGCGATCGTCCTCAACGTCGAGCTGGACCACCACGCGAACTACGCCTCGATGGACGAGATCTACGACTCCTTCGAGACCTTCGTCGGCAAGATCGTCCCCGGCGGCACCCTCGTCATCTCCGCCGACCAGCCCGGCGCGGTCGAGCTGACCCGCCGGGTCCGCGACCTCGCCGACCTAAAGGTCGTCACCTACGGCTCCGCCGAGGACGCCGACGTACGCGTCCACAAGGTCACCCCCCGCGGCCTGACCAGCGAGGTCACGGTCCTGCTCAACGGGAAGTTCCTCACCTTCACGGTCTCGGTCCCCGGCACCCACTACGCCCACAACGCGGTCGCCGCGCTCGCCGCCGGGGTCGCCCTCGGCATCCCGGCGCACAACCTGGCCTCCGCCCTCGGCAGCTACACCGGGGTCAAGCGCCGCCTCCAGCTCAAGGGCGAGGCGGCGGGCGTGCAGGTCATCGACTCGTACGCGCACCACCCGACCGAGATGACCGCCGACCTGGAGGCCATGCGCGGCGCGGCCGCCGACGCCCGCATCCTGGTCGTCTTCCAGCCGCACCTGTTCTCGCGTACGCAGGAGCTGGGCACCGAGATGGGCCAGGCCCTCGCCCTGGCCGACGCCTCCGTGGTCCTGGACATCTACCCGGCCCGCGAGGACCCGATCCCCGGCATCACCAGCGCCCTGATCATCGACGCGGCGAAGGCGGCCGGGGCCGAGGTGACCGCCGTCCACGACCAGGCCGACGTACCCGCCGCGATCGCGGGAATGGCGAAGCCCGGCGATCTCGTTCTCACCATGGGAGCGGGCGACGTCACCGACCTCGGCCCGCGCATCCTGGACCACCTGTCGAACGACCAGTAGTCGAGCGACCACCTGCTGAACCGAGGGAGCGAGCCGTGCCGTACGACGTCGAGAAGCCGGACGAGCAGTGGCGGGAAGAGCTGACCCCCGCCGAGTACGCGGTGCTGCGCCAGGCCGGCACCGAGCCCGCCTTCCGGGGTGAGTACACCGACACCAAGACGGCGGGCGTCTACTCCTGCCGGGCCTGTGGGGCGGAGTTGTTCCGCTCCGACACCAAGTTCGAGTCGCACTGCGGCTGGCCGTCCTTCTACGACCCGAAGGACACCGACGCGGTCGAGCTGATCGAGGACCGCAGCCACGGCATGGTCCGCACCGAGGTGCGCTGCGCCCGCTGCGGCTCGCACCTGGGCCATGTGTTCAAGGGCGAGGGCTACCCCACTCCGACGGACCAGCGCTACTGCATCAACTCGATCTCGCTGACCCTGGCGCCGGACGAGAGCTGAGCGTCACGCCGACGGAACGGGCCGACGGGACGAAACGCGAAGAGGAACGAAACGCGAAGACGCCCGCACAGGGGACCTGTGCGGGCGTCTTCCGCGTTCGCTTCCCGGCGCCGCTCCGGCCGTCCGCCGGAGCGCCGGGGTCACCGGCGTCCGCGCAGCCGTCCCAGCAGGCTGCGAGCCTGGGCGCGCTTGCGGGGGTCGGCCGCGGCGCGCCGGGCCGACGCGATGGTCCTACGGCCCTGGGGGCTGCGGGTGAACTGGGTGATGCGGGCGATCAGGCGGGACATGGTTCCTCCTCGGGTCCTCGGGGCGACTGCCTATCGCCTACCCCGTAAGCGCCCGGTCGCACGTTCCCGGTGGATCAGGGCTGTGCGGCCTCCCACAGGAAGCCGTCAGGGTCGGTGAAGGCGCCACCGCTGGAGCCGATGACGATGCGGTGCGAGCCGGTGCCGTCGGCGGGGACACCGAGATCCTTGGCCAGCGCCCGGTGCTTGTACAGCGCCAGCTTGACGGGGCAGGCGTCACCGGAGGCGAACTCGGCGTACTTCCCGCCGAAGCTCTTGGCCACGGTCAGACCCCGTCCCACGTAGAACTGCTTGGTGGCCTTCACGTCCTCGACACCGAGCAGCAGGACGACCTCGTCGATGGCGCGGGTGGCGGGCCCGGTGTCCTTCTTCGCCGAGGTCGCGATCTTCCAGATCGTCCCGTCCGGTGCCTGGACGACTCCGCCGTACCCCCACAGCGACTTCGTGGCGGGCTTCAGCACCGTGGCGCCGGCGCCGACGGCGGAGGCGACGAAGCCGTCCACGGTGGCCGGGCCGGAGACCGTCAGGGCCAGGGTGAAGCCGCGAAATCCGGCCGAGGCCGCTTCGGACGCCCGCACGGTGATGTATCTGTCCACACCGAAGGCGCTGTAGAAACGGCGGGCGGCCTCGGGGTCGGCCACCTCAAGGGTGACGGAGGCGAGGGTCGTGGGGGCTGCGGAGGAAGTGGTGGTTGCCATGTCCTTCACGCTAGAGGCGGGGAGCCGGCCAGGGCTTCTCGAATCCTGACCGATCCCGCCCTGCCTGCCGTCACTCCCGGCCGGAGCCCTCGGTCGCCTCCGACCGCAGCAGCGGGTGGATGACCCCCGGGAAGACGGTCGCCTGCACGACCTCCTCGGCCGCCCCGCCCTTGACGACGGTCTCCGCGACGCCCCAGGGCCGCCCGGCCAGGTGGACGGTGAGGGTGTACGAGGAGGAGCAGCCGGTGCACTCGTAGCGGTCGGCCCAGGTCTCGACCTCGGTGGTGGAGCCCGGGTAGCGCTTCACGTGCCGGTGGCGGGCGTGGCAGTGGTCGCAGGTCTCGCCGGGTTCGCAGGTCCCGCCGCAGGGGCAGGGCACGTCGAAGGAGTCGGCGGGCGTCCAGCGCTGCACGAGGACGGCGTCGCGGGTGGCGGCGGTGTCCTTCATGGCCTTGAGATTGCGGGCGGCGACGTTGTACGACTCGCCGGTGGCGGCCATCCGGTCACGGATGACGTCCTTGCGTCCACGGTTGGTCGTCATGTGTTTCCTCCTGGGTTCACGCAGCCCGCCAGGAGGCCCATGAGTGACATCGGTGCCTCTTTACGGTACCTGTCCGGGCCCGACGTACGGACCCGGCCGCCGGGTGCTGCGGCTTCCGCGGTGGGGCCAGCTGCCGGTGGCGGCGACCTGTTCGTACCACCGACGCCACGGGGCACGGGCGGGGCGTGACCGCGCCCGGACCGGCCCGGGTACCGTGCCCGCATGTGCATATCGACAGGTGAGGCGGCGTTCTCCGGCACGATCCTGTACTGCGGGCGTCACCACCACGGCGAGCACGGCCTCGTCCACGTCCTGGGCTACCAGAACACGGCGGTCAATCTGGCGGACGGCCCGAACGCCATGCTGCTGCACGTGCCCACCAGGCAGCTCACACCGCACCACTTCCTCTCGGCGGGCCGCTCCGGCGACGTCCTGCGGCGCATGGTCTCCGCCGTGGAGGACGCCGCAGCGGCGGCCGACGGCATCGCGTGGATGGGCGCGGAACCGCAGGCGGCCGTCCAGGTCTTCGACCATGACGTCTACACGGTGCTCCTGGCGGACGACCCCACCGCGATCCCGGCGGCATTGTGGCAGGTGCCGCCGCACCGGCGCCCCGCCCTCGACCCGGAGCTCCTGCGCTTCTACGCCGAGCACTTCCCGGACCACACCATCGTCGTGTGCTGCTTCGACAACGCGGAAGCGCGCCAGGCCAAGCCCCTGCTGCTCCGGTACCAGCCCCTGGATCCCGACCGGCTGACCGTGCCGGCCCTGGACAGCCACACCGGCAAGGCACCGGACCTCGACGCCGCCGTGCCGGTGGACCACTGGGTGCTGTTCTCCACCGACGAGGCCGCCGCCGACTGGGGCGCGCCCGTCGCGTACTCCGGGGGCATGCGCCACAGCCTGCGCGAGTTCCTGCCCGCAGCGGTCATCGGCCGGCACTACGGAGACGGGCAGACCTTGCCGAACGGGGACTTCACCATCAGCCACAGTGACCTGCTCGGCGGCGACCCGGACCGCATCGAGCGCTTGCAGCCGGCCCGGCGTTGACTGCTGCTCAGCCCTGGACGGCGTACGAGAGGAAGCTGGTCCAAGAGGCGGGGGCCAGGGCGAGTTGGGGGCTCTCGTCGAGCTTGGAGTCGCGGACGTGGACGATGGAGGGGCAGGTGGCGACCTCGACGCAGGAGTCGCCTTCGGCGCTGCTGTAGCTGGACTTGTGCCACTCCAGGGCGACCTCCACGCAGGAATCGCCAGAGCCGCTGCTGTAGCTGCTCTTGAACCAGGCCAGGGGTGTGGTGCTCATCTCGCTCCTCGCATCCGCCGCATCAGGCTCTTGGAATCGTCCAACGAGAGAGCCTGTGAACGCATATTGGCACACCGCATCTGGAGCGCGCTGATCACTTTGAGGTCGGAGACGAACTGTCCGTGCTCCTGCCCTTCCAGATAGCCGAACCACTGGTGATCCGGCGTCTCCAGCAACTGCATCGGCCCGTGTAGACCCGCATGGTGATGGCGTACGAGCGGCATGATCTGGATGTCCACGTTGCGCAGCCCGGACAGGTCGAGGATGTGGTCGAGCAGTTCCCTGGTGACCTCCTCCCCGCCCAAGTCCCGCAGGAATAGGTGCTCTTCGAGGATGAAGCTGAAGGAGGTGTTCGGCCGCTCGCGCAGCAGTTGCTGGCGTTCAAGCCGAGCGGCGAGCTGCGCCTCGATCTGCTCGTCGCCGAGCGGCGGCAACTGGTCGGTGAACAGCGTCCGTGCGTACGCCGGTGTCTGCAACAGCCCCGGAATCAAGCGGCACTCGTACGTGTAGAGGCTCAGCGCCGCCAGCTCCAGTTCTGCCCACTGCCGGAACCAACTCGCCAGCCCCTTCTTCCGGGTCAGATGCTTTGCCGCCGCCAGGATCACCCCGAACGCGTCCAGAATGCTGTCCGCGCGTTCCGCGAAGTCCGGCGGCGGGAGGCGGCGGCCCTGTTCGATGGAGGCGACGGTCTCGGGGGAGTACCCGACGAGCGGGGCGAACTGTTCCTGCGTCAGCCGCGCCCGCTTACGGAAGGTCTTGACGACCTCCCCGAACATCTTGAGGCTGTACTGCGGTTCGGGCTCGGGACTGCGCCCGCCGCCGTTGCCGAAGGTCCCGTGGACCGGGCTGTCCATGCTGTCCGAGCCGTGCGTCATGTACGGCCACCTCCCCGCGCGCCTGTCCTGGTTCGCAACCCGTCCATGCTCACGGAACGTGACCCGTACCGTCTACCCTTCGCGCCCGTACGCTGACTCAGCGTACGGGTTGGTGACCTGGTGGGCAGGGGTCGGAGCCCGGAATCTGGGGGCATGGAAGCACCTGCGCAGACCCAACCTCCAGTAACCGTACGTGTGCTCAGGCATCAATACCCGGCGGATCCGCACGGCGCCCGGCTCGCCCGCCGTGAAGGCCTGCACAAGCTGCACACCTGGGGCGTCCCGTACCTCAGTGACGCCTCGGAGTCGGCGGCCCTGATCATCGGGGAGCTGGCGGCCAACGCGGTGACCCACGGCCGCGTTCCCGGCCGCAACTTCGAACTGCGCCTGTCCCACATGCCCGGCGACCCCGAAGCCCCGGGCCTCCTGCGGATCGAGGTCTCCGACACCCGGGGCGAGCGCCGGCCGCCGGGCCCCGGCGAGATCACGGCTCCGGCGGACGGTTCCGACAGCGGGCGCGGGCTGCTGATCGTGGAGGCCCTGGCGGACCGCTGGGCGGTGCTCGACCGGAGCCCGGGCAAGACGGTCCGGGCAGAGCTGGACCTGCTGTACTGAGCGACGGAGCCGGGCGTGCGGCGGGTGAACTCCCGGGCTGTTCTGCCCGTGGCAGAGCTGTTCTGCCACGGGCAGAACAGCGGCCGGACCGGGCTCGGCGGTCGGTACGGTCCCGTCTTATGGCAGCGCTGACAGCGGTGACGACGCGTACGGTCGAGTACCCGGCCGACGGTTTGACGATGGTCGGGTACCTCGCGCTCCCGGCCGGTGCCGACCCCCGGCCCGCCGTTCTGCTCGGGCCGGAGGGCATGGGGCTCAGCGACATCGAGCGCCGCCGGGCCGACGCGCTGGCCGAGCTGGGCTACGTAACGCTGGCCTTCGACCTGCACGGCGGGCGCTACCTGGCCGACCCGGAGGAGATGCTGGCCCGTTGCCTGCCGCTGCTCGCCGACCCGGACCGGATGCGGGGCATCGGCCACGCGGCGCTCGACGTGTTGCGCGCCGAACCACGGACCGACCCCGACCGGATCGCCGCCGTCGGCTACGGCACCGGGGGAGCCATCGGGCTGGAACTCGGGCGCGACGGTGTCGACCTGCGCGCGATCGGAACCGTCAACGCGACGACCACGGGCCGACCGGGCGAGGCGGCGAACATCCGCTGCCCGGTGTGGGCCGGGGTCGGGTCGGAGGACCCGATCATGCCGCCCGCGCACCGGAACGCGTTCACCGCCGAGATGCAGGCCGCGGGCGTCGACTGGCGCCTCACGGTCTACGGCGGCGCATTGCACGCCTTCCACCACCCGACGGTCGACCACCCCACGGTCCCCGGCGTCGGCCACCACCCCCGGCATGCGCGACGCGCCTGGCGCGACGTCGTCGACCTGCTCGCCGAGTGCGTGCCTGTGGCGGACGAGCTGGGGGCATGACCCAGGTGGACTATGCGGGGTCGCGCAGCGAATGGATCACGCTTCGGAGGGCCCGGAATGCGCTTTCCTGCTCGTTCTCGGTCATGCCGGCCAGCATTCTGACCTCGACGGCCCTGACCGCCGCGGACGCCTCCTCCAAGCTCTCCCGCCCACGAGGTGTGAGCTGTGCGGGGAGAACCTTCCCTACTGCCGCCCCGGCGGGCCTGGTCACGTAGCCGTCCCGCTCCAGGGCCCGGAGCAGCACGTTCATCGACTGGCGTGTCACGAACGCGCCGCGCGCGAGCGCTGACACGAATCGAAGGAGTGCCACCATGCCGGCCACCGGTCCCGACTTCATCTCGTTCCGGGCGCGCGACCTCGCCGCCTCGCAGGCGTTCTACGAGCAGTACCTCGGCCCCGTCCGCTCGCCGGCCGGACCTCCGCACGCCGTCGTCTTCGAGACGAAGCCGATCGCGTTCGCCCTGCGCGAGGTCATTCCCGGCACGGATCTCGCCTCGGTCGCCCAGCCCGGCATCGGTGCCGCGATCTGGCTCCACGCCACGGGCGTCCAGGCCATCCACGACGCGCTCGCCGCCGACGGTCACACCATCGTCTCGGCAGCGATCGACGGCCCCTTCGGCCGGACGTTCACCTTCGCGGACCCGGACGGCTACCACGTCACGCTGCACGATCGTGCGTGACGGGCCGGTCCTGTATGGGGGTGATCCCGCGGAGGCGCGTCACGACATCTCCGCGGGATCACCCCCATACAGGGAGATCCGCATGTGGTGGTACTGGGCGTACGTGGAGGTGAGCGCCCAAGGGTCGTCGCGCACTTCCAGGAACTCGAGGATCAGCGAGAACAGGTGGTCCACGGCCTGCCGCTCCTGCTCCGGCTCGAACCGGAGGCTGTCGAATCCTCGGAACTTGAACCCCGGTAGCGCTTGGGCGAGGACCCTCACCATCCAGTGCTGACTCGACAGCTCTCCCTCCCGTACGGCCAGCCACTCGTGGAACCCGCGAAGCAAGCCGCCGGAACGCGCCTGGTTGAACCCCAGGAGAAGGGCGGCGGTCGGGTGGTAGGTGCTGCCCAGGCCGTACATCTCCGGATGGTCCCGGACCTGTTCGACGAACTGCTTGTCGTTCACTTGTGTCCCCTGAATGCCCGCTAGCGGTCGACGAAGGAGGCAGTGCTCTCCGGCCGCCCGTCGAAGTGTGTAGCCCCCGAGTGCCGCCCCCGAGAGGTCGAGTCGCCCAGAACGGCAACCTATCCTGGGCGCGCAGAGGAAACGTATGCGTGTGTGATTTCGAGACAGTCGGCAGGCCGGTTCCAGTGGGAGAGACGCGTGAGCGGGAACAACTTCGATCTGCCGTCGAAAGCCACCCCGGAGGTCATCGCTGAGCGCGAGCAACTGGCCGACGAGGCCTGCCGTGCACTGGTTCGGGCGGGTATCTCCGCCTGCGGAGAGAAGCTCGACGAGGATTCTGGCGGCAGACCCGGTGCGCACGTCCGGGTGGATCCTCTGGCGGGCGGTGGTGTCCTGGTGGACTGGAATGTCCAGGCGGAACTGACGGCCGCAGCGGTGGACCTTCTGGAGCGGGGTGTTGATCCATCGCATCTGCCCTGGGAGATCCGCCACTTCGAAACTGTGCAGACCTGTATGCGGGACGCCGTCCTGGGCATTCTTGCCTCGGCAGGGTTCCAGGTGGAGAAGGCGGACGCGCACAGTTACGGAAGTGCCGTTCAGGTGAAGGGATTCACCCGCTGACCCCACACGGTCGGATGGCTCTCGGGGCTCACCCCCGCCGCACCCGCCCCGCGATCCGCCGGCCCAGCCGGCCCAGCGTGCTGACACGGTTCCAGGTGCGGAAGGCCTCCGCCCGGCCGCTGCTGCCCGTGCGGCCCACCGTCGCCTCGACCTCCGCGACGTCCTCGGCCGACATCGCGCGGACCGCAGGGCGCAGGACCTCGTCGAGGAGGGCGGCGGCCACCGGGGGCCAGGTCCGGCCCGCGTGCGGGTGGGCCGTCCAGACGGTGAAGCAGTCCGCCGCGTAGGCGGGTTGGGTGCGCAGGCGGGTCCGTACCGTCTCCGTCCGGGCGGTGCGGTCGTACGCGGCGATCAGCTCGGCGTCGTCGCCGTGGACGAAGTCGTACAGCTCGGCGCCCGGGCGGTCCGGGGCCAGCAATCGTTCCACCAGGGCGGTGTGCGCCCGTTCCCGGAGCGCCGGTTCGACCGGGTCCGCCTGGGCGCACAGGGTGCGGACCGTTTCCGCCCAGCCGGGCTCCGGTGCGCCCGTGCGGAGTTCGCGGACCAGGTCCAGCAGCAGGAGGCCCGCCCGCTCCCGGCCGCCGATCTCCCCGGGGAAGCCGCGCAGGAGGTCGTGGGCGAGGGCCGCCGCCTCGTCGGTGCTCGCGGGGGACGGGCCGACGGGCGGCTCGGCGGCGGACGCGCCCAGTGCCGCGTCGACCAGGCGCGCCCACGTGCCGGCCGCGCGGTGCGAGTCCGACGTGGCCGCGTCCAGCAGGAGGCGGGCCTCCTCGACCGTCGGGGCCCGGTCCTCCCACACCAGGCCCACCGCCGTGCGCAGCACCAGCGGTTCGGCGAAGGGGGAGAGGCCGGCCGCCCGCAGCACCCGGTGCCACACCGCCGCCCGGTCGCCGCCCAGCGTGGCCATCGCCCCCGGCACCTCCGCGCACATCCGCAGGTGCGGCAACGCCTGCGTCCCCGTGAACGGCAACGCCACCCGCTCCAGGAACCGGGCCACCGCCCCCGGGTCCTCCGGGGCGAGCCGGTCCAGCGCGCCGAGCAACGCCGTCCGCACCTCGAACTGCTCGTCCAGCAGCTCCAGCAGGGCCGGGGCGAAGCCCGGAAGACCCTCGGCTCCCGCCCCGGACTCCTCCTCGGCCTCCGCCAGCAGCGCCGGTGCCAGGCGGTCCACGACCCCCGGCAGTGCGTCCGTACCGTCCACGCCCAGCAGCCGCGCCACCCGCAGCAGTTGTACGGTTCGCGCGACCGACCGGGGTCCGGCCCTGTCGCCCAGCTCGGTCAGGATCTCCGGGGCGAGCCGCTCCGCGACCTCCGCACCCTCCGGCCCCACGAACGCGTCCCGGTGCGGCAGTTCCAGCGAGCCGTTGCCGCCCCGTACCGCCTCCGTCACCAGCATCGCCGCGAGCGGAGCGGTCACCGACGCGGGGCACCGGCCCTCCAGCGCGCCGAACAGCCGCCCCGCCGCGTCGAATTCGGGGCCCGTACGGTCGTCGATGCCTGGGGAGGTGAGGGCCTCGACCAGTTGGCCCGTACGTTTGGCGTCCAGGGCGTACGGGCGGTCCGCCGCCCAACCGGCCGCCGCCGCGCGCCCGTCCGGCCCGAGTGCGATCCCCGCGCACAACGCCGTCACCGCCAACGGGCCTGCCGCGAACGGCTCCCCGGGCAGTTCGCGGGCCTCCCGGAACAGCTCCGGCGACCGGCTCCGCCAGACCCGCGCCGCCGTCGCCGCCCACACGTCGTCCGTACCGCCGCCCGACGGAGCCTGCCCCGTGCACACATGCACCCGCAGGCCCGCCGCCCGCGCCGCCTCCGCGTCCTCGGGCAGCATCCCGACCACGCGCATCGCCGAACTCCCCGGCCGCCGGGTGTACGTGGTGAACGTCAGCCGCTCCGCGCACTCCCTCGGCAGGGTCACGGACGCGAGGCCCAGCCACCTCGCCACGTCCGCGCACTGCCGCTCCACCAGCACCACCGGTCGCCCGCCGGGCTCCTTCGGCCCGCTCGCCCGGCGCAGATCCGCCAGTACGGCCGCGAGCCAGGGACCGCGCGACACGGCGAAGTCGTCCAGGCCCTCCGAGACCGCTGTCGGTCCGGGCGGCAGTGCCAGCGGGTCGGGTATCGCGCCGTCGGGCGTCACCGCCACCCAGTGCGGCGACCGCCACGCCTCGACCGGCAGCCGGTCGCCCGGCAGCGGCACCCCCGGCGGCAGATGCACCGCGTGCGCGTGGAACCGGACCCCCGGCCCCGCGCCGCCGGCCGTGTCCCGTACCGGGGCCGACCGGGAAACCAGACGGCTGCCGTCGGAGAGAGTGGCGTACGTGAACGGTTGCGGCAGCGAACGGAGTTCGCCGTCCGAGGGGCGGTCGGCGACGCCGTCGGGAAGCTCGTGGCGGAGCAAGGGCTCGATCTCGGCCAGCAGCGCCCCGGACACCCCGGGGCCGACCGCCGTGAACCGGCCCGCCGTCCCCTCGTCCCCCGGCGCGGCGGAGGTGTAGTGCACCTGTGCAAGGCTCATCTGTCGGCCCTCTTCGTCCTGCCGCGCCCGGTCCCCGTGCCCACCCCGTACGGCTGGGTCGGGGGAGAAGTCCGCAGCCGCGGGGGCGACGTTATCAAGGACGGCGGGGTCTCTTCGCTCCTCGGCGGGCCGGGGCTCCCCGCCCTGCCGCGCAGCTCACCGAGATGTCCGAATTCCGCCGGTCACGGGGGCCTTGAAGGCCGATCCTGGAAGGGTCCCCCCTCATCGGAGAAGGAACATGACGCGCAGCACGCACCCGCCCCGGCCCAGCACACTCACCGACCGCGTCGCGGCCATCGACCGGACCGCCCTCGCCGCGGAACTGGACGAACACGGCAGCGCCCCCGTCGGGCGGCTCCTCACTCCCGAGGTGTGCCGTGGGATCGCCGCCCTGTACGGCGACGACGAGCGCTTCCGGGCCACGATCGACATGGCCCGCTACCGCTTCGGCTCCGGCCGGTACCGCTACTTCACCCATGAGCTGCCCGATCCCGTACGGGAGCTGCGAGAGGCGTTCTACCCGCTGCTGCTGCCGATCGCCCGGGCGTGGGCCGACAAGCTCGGCCGGGACGCGCCGTGGCCGGACACGCTGGAGGAGTGGATCGCGCGGTGCCACGCGGCCGGACAGGACAAGTCCGCCCAGATCCTGCTGCGTTACGGACCCGGTGACTGGAACGCGCTGCACCAGGACGTCTTCGGCGAGCTGGTCTTCCCCCTCCAGGTCGTCGTGGGTCTGGACGCCCCCGGGCGCGACTTCACCGGCGGCGAGTTCCTGATGACCGAGCAGCGGCCGCGTGCCCAGTCCCGTGGATCGTCCACCACCCTGGAGCAGGGGCATGCGCTGGTCTTCACCACCCGGGACCGGCCCGTCGCCTCCCGGCGCGGCTGGTCCGCCGGGCCGATGCGCCACGGGGTGAGCACGGTCCGCTCCGGTGCCCGGCACACGCTCGGCCTCGTCTTCCACGACGCGAAATGACCGGCCGCGACCGGCGGGCGACGTCGCCGAGGCTCCGCTCGCCGGGGCCTCCCGGCGACGTCCCCGCCCCCCACACCGAGAAGGAACTCGACGCTCTGGTCGGCCTGTTGGGCCGATCCCTCACCGAGGGCCGCGAGGGGGCCGGTGCGGTCGCCGTCGGCCATGGGCGGGACGCGTCCTCGCGGGCGGCTGCCGAGGCCTTCGTGACGGCGTGGCAGGCGTACGGCGGAGACGTGCTGAGCCGGACCGACTGGCCCGAGGACGCCGCCTCGTGGCTGCGGCCCGCGAGCCGTCTGACGGCCCAGAGCCCCGACGCATGGGTGCTGGCCGGGGCCCCGCTGGGCGTCGCGCAGCTGGTGCGCCGTCTCGCCCACTCCACCGACTGGGGTCCGGCCCGCACCTTCGGCTTCGCCTCGCTGGACCCGCCCCGGCTCCTCGAACTGGCAGGGGCCGACGTCGTGGACGGCCTGCGGGGCGTTCACAGCGACGGAACCGTCTGGGTCGTCCGGCACGACGGGCTCATGCGCCTGCCGGGAACTCCCACTCCGGCCGTCCGGAATCAGGCGGGCTGCGGGTGGGAGTGGTAGCCGGCGGCGGAGTGAGGGCGCAGGAGCGTCGAGCCCGCCGCGCCGTCCTCGGCCACCAGGAACCGGCTCAGCTCGCCCCGGCCGCTGATCCGGAGCTTGCGGTAGCAGTGTGTGAGATGCGATTCGATGTTACGCAGGCTCACCTGGAGCAACCGGGCGATGTCCCGGTTGCTCATGCCCTGCGAGGCCAGCTTGGCGACCTGACGTTCCGAGCGCGTCAGCAGCGCCTCCGCGGACGCCTTACGGGGGTCCGGCCGGCCGCCCGCGTCGCGCAGCGCCTTCTGTACCAGCTCGACCAGTGCGTCCGCGCCCAGGGCGATGCTCACCTCGTTGGCGCGGTGCAGCAACTCGCGGGCCCGGACGGTGGATCCGCTCTGCTGATAGGCGTGCCCCGTCGCGTACAGCGACTGCGCGTACAGCAGCGGAGCCTCCTTCACGTCGAGGAGGTCGACCGCGCGACGGGCGAGCCGCAGCACGTCACCCACGGGAGACACGGCCGCCAGCGCGAGCAGCGCCCTGCCCTGGGCGAACGGTGCTCCCCACCGCAGGGCGAGATCGGCCTCCCGCTGGGCCAGCCGCCGGGCGTCGGGCAGATTGCCCAGACCGGCACAGATCAGCGCCTTGGTCGAACGCCACGGCAGCACCGCCGGATTGCTGATCCCCCGGCGGCCCAGCTCCTGCTCGCAGTAGGTGACGAGGGTCAGTGCCTGTCGCGTGTGACCCAGCCGGCCCAGGGCGCGGGCGGCGCTGTGGGCGAGGTGCAGATGCCACCAGGCGGTGGGCTGCCCGGCCGACGGCACCTGGACGTCCAGCAGTTCGCCCGCCCCGGCGAGCTGGTCCTTCTCCACGGCCACGTCGATCAGCACGCTGCGGGCCAGGGCGCCCATGTGGTGGGCGTCCGCGCCGATCCGCCGCAGTGCGGTGAGTGCCAGCCGGGCGTCGTGCCCCGCCTCCGTGAGCAGGCCCCGGTGCATGTGCAGCAGGGCGCGGACGGACCGGGCTTCGGCGAGGCGGGTCACCGCGCCCTCCTTGACCGCGAGCCGCACCTCCGCGTCGATGTGACTCTGCGCCTCGTCGAAGTCCCCCGCCCAGATCAGCCCCAGCAGCGCGTAGTACCAGGAAGGCGAACCGTAGGGGGTACGGGGCGTGGCGAGGCACATGCGGCAGAGCCGGCGCGCGGCGGAGGCCGAATCGCCGTTCCCGATACGGCGCAGCATGACGCTCTCCAGACGCTCCAGCCCGCGCGGGGCGTCGGCGCACGCGCCGTCGTCCATACAGATGTGGGCCAGGTGCCGGCTCAGCCGGGCCGCCGCGGCCGCGCCTTCGTCCCGCCCCGACTGGGCGCCGTTGAGCACCTTACGGGCCTCCTGCGGTCTGCCGAGGCGGATCAGGGTGTCGGCCAGCCGGTGCGCACGTGCTGCCAGCTCCCGGTGCCCCGAACTGAGCCCGAGCAGCGCGTACTGCGCCGGTACGGATCCGGGGAGGTCCAGTTCGAGGAGGGCTCGCACCCGCAGTTCGGCGATGCGTGAGGCCGACTGTTCCGGGACGCCGTGCCGCTCCACTGTCTCGATGTGCTGGAGGGCCGTGGGCGCGTCCCGCGGCAGCAGCTCCTCCGCGGCGTCCAGCAGGAGCCCGGCCATCCACGGCTCGTCCAGGGTGGCCGCCCGCACGAGGTGCGGGGTGATGTCGGCGGAGGCGAACCTGCGGTTGTGCAGACACCGGGCGGTCTGCTGGTGCAGGACGGCACGGTGCGATCGCGGGATGTCGAAGTAGAGGAGCCGCGCGATGACGGGGTGGCGGAATGCCAGGCTCGTCGGGTGCAGGATGCCGCACTCGGCCAGCTGCTCCAGGCTGCGTGACGCATCCTCCACGGACAAGGAGCAGAGTTCTCCGATGAGTTCGGCGTTCATCGCCGAGCCGCCGACGACGCTGGCGGCGTGCGCGACGCGCAGACCGTCGAGGTCCAGTCGGCGCAGCAGGCACAACACGCGGTCCTTGACCGCCCGGAGTCTTATCGGGAGGTCCGCCCCGGAGTCCCGCCGGTCGCCGTCGCCCGACTGCTCCGCACTGGGAGCGGCCAGTATCTGCTGGGTCAGCAGATACGGATTGCCGCCGCTGTCCGCGATGAGGGTCTCCGCGGGACCCGGGACACAGCTGCCGAGGGCGTCGACCAGACGGGACGCGGTGCTCGGGCTGAGGTCCTCCAGATGCAGATGCCGGTCCGGACGGATGCTCTCCATGAATTCGACCAGAAGGTGCTGGTCGCTGGCCGGTTCTCCCCGGCGCTGGCTCGCCAGCAACACCACCCGAATGTTTTCGATCCGGCGCAAGAGGAATCCCAGCCATAAGAGAGAATCCCGATCGACGCACTGAATGCAATCGACCGTCACCAGAATCGGGATGCGCTCCGACGTCGTACTCATTACCTTGTACAGATCGGAGAGCTGCAGATATTGCGGGTCGACCGGCGCCGGATGGCGCGAAGCACCCTGTCCGGGCGGGGTCGAGGAGACTCCCGCATTTCCCAGACAGCTGAACAGCTGATGAACGATACCCATCGAAAAGCGGCGTTCCGTGGGGGCGGCGGTGGCTGAAAGCACCAGCATGCCCCGCTGTCGGGCCTGCCCCTCCGACCATCGGAGCAGCGTGGTCTTCCCGGTCCCGATGATGCCCTCCACCAGGGCGGAGGCTCCTTCGCCCGCCAACGCGGAGTCGAGCATCTCCTCGATGATCCGGAATTCCTTATTCCGTCCGAACAACTCCCTGGACACCGCTTGTATCCCCCTGTTCGACAGTGAAGATGAGAGCCTGGAGACCACCCTTTTCGGCCTTTGGGGCCGAGTCGAGTGAGAGTTGTACGCGTGCTGTTCGGACGCTAGCACGCCGCGCGGTCGCACCGTTGTCGCAGATACGCACTTCGGCCAGTGCGAGATGTCCCTTCGGTCGATTCTGCGGATCCACCGTATTGAGGAGCGATCATTCCGCACGGGTACGGTCGGCCGGGCCGTGCGGGGGCCTGGCACGGTCGGTGTCCGTCACCCCGGAGGTCGTAGTCGTCCCGGCGAACCGAAAGGGTGGCAGCGCATGTCCACGAAGACCGAAGAGCCAGGCACGGAACACCTTTCCCCCTTCCAGGCCGGGCTGCTCGCGCAGGTGCGTCGGCGGCCCGGCACCGGCGTGTACGTCGACCATGTGCTGATCGGCCTCACCGGCACGCTCCATCCCTGCGTCCTCGCCGAGGCATGGCGTGAGCTGACGTGCCGTCATACCGCCCTGCGCGCCGGGATACGGGACCACGCGGACGGCTCCGCCGCCTGCCGGTCGGACGGCCGGCCGACGTGGCGGGCGGTGGACTGGAGAGCCACCCGGGAGTCCGTACGGGAGGCCCGGCTGCGCGAGCGGCTGGACCGCGAACGGGCCCACGGACTCCCGCTGGACGGCACCCCCCTGAGCCGGACCCTGTTGATGCGGTGCGGCGAACAGGACTGGACCCTCGCCTGGCGCTTCTCCCGCCTGGTGGTCGACCAGTGGTCGGCCGCCGTCGTGGTAGCCGAACTGTTCGAAACCTACCGGGCGCTGCTCGCGGGCCGATGTCCGAAGCCGGCGACGGTACCCCGATACCCGGACGGACTGACCGCCCGGCCCGCCCCGGCACGGACCCCGAGATCCCGCGCCGCGGGCGGGCCCGTTCCGGCCCCCGGCCTCCCGGCACAGGCCCTCCCGCCGGCACGGCGCCTCCCGCCGGTGCCGGACGACGAGCGGCCAGTCCACCACGCCACCCCTTTCGACGCCGTGGACCTGGACCTGGGCGCGTCGGCCGCCGCCTTGCGCCGCATGTGCCGGACGCACGGGATGGTCCCCGCCGCCGTGCTGCACGCCGCCTGGCTGATGCTGCGGCCCTCCGGAGCCGGAGGCCGCCCGGCCTGTGAGGCCGTCCTCCCCCGACGGCCCGCCGGACAGCCGGGGACCTGGGACGCCGTCGGATCGAGGGAGACCGCCGTGACGCTCCCGGCCGTACCGGACGTGCCCCGGCCCCTCCTGCCCTGGCTGGACGAACTCAGCGGCCGGCTGACGGACGCCGTCGGGTCGGCCCACGGCGTCCCCGGGGCAGGGACCGCGGACAGCGCCGTGTTCGCCGGCGAGGCGGAGCTGCCCCGCCCCGACCTGCTCGACCTGGGCCTCAAGGTCACCTCCGCGCACTACGACGCGCGCCCGCACCACGCCCTGGCCCTGCACATCCGGCCCGGTCAGGACCTGCCGGTGCGCCTCACCTACGACCGGACCCGCACCTCCCGCTCCACGGCCGAGCGGCTCACGGCCCGGCTGCGGGACCTCGTTGGCGTCCTCGCCGCCGCGTCCCCCCGGACCACCGTGGCCGAACTCGGGGCGGGCGCGTGATGACGGATCTGTCGGTACGCCTGTTCTGCCTGCCGTACGCCGGGGCCTCGGCCCGGATGTACGAGGCCTGGGCGCGGGAGCTGGCCCCGTCGATCGTGGTCACCCCGGTCGAGCTGCCGGGCCGGGGCTCCCGGGCCCACGAACGCCCGGTGGCCGGGACCGAAGCCCTCCTGCGGGACCTGACCGCCTTCGTGACCCGGTTCTGCGATCGGCCGTTCGCCCTGTTCGGCCATGGGCTCGGCGCGCTGCTGGCGTACGAGATCGCGGCCCGCCTGGAGTGGCGCCACGACCGGGTCGCCGAGCGGCTCTACGTGTCGGGCCAGGGAGCGCCCCGCTCGGAGCCCGGGGTGGACGAGCTGAGCCGACTGCCGCACGAGCCGTTCCTCGACCGGGTGCGGGAACTCTACGGATCCGCCCGCAAAACCTTCGCCGATCCGGAGGCGATCGGCAGGCTGCTGCCGCTGATGCGGGCCGACTTCGCCATCGCCGAGGCCTACCGGGCGCGCGCCGAGGACGTGCTGCACTGCCCGATCACCGCCCTCGGCGGCCGGGGTGACGTGTCGGCGGACCCGGCGCGGCTCGCGGGCTGGAGGGCGCACACCCGGCGGCACTGCCGGGTGCGGATGTTCCCCGGGGACCATCTGTTCCCGCACACGGCGGGGGAGCAGGTGACCGACATGCTCGCCGCGGACCTCAACGGGCCGGGCGGCTTCCTCCCCGGGGTCGGGCCCGTACGTGCATCCGCTCCCCTTGCCGGCCGAAGAGGCTGAGCACCTCGACGGGGCCCTCCCCGGTGGTGCCGAACCAGTGCGGCAGCCGGGTGTCGAACTCGGCAGCCTCACCCGGACCCAGCGTCAGATCGTGGTCGGCCAGCAGCAGCCGGAGGGTGCCGGAGAGGACGTACAGCCACTCGTATCCCTCGTGGTTGCACAGATCGGGCGTCTGCCGGGTGGCCGGCAGCACCATCTTGAACGCCTGGAGCGGGCCGGGCTGGCGGGTCAGCGGCAGCACCGTGTTCCCGTTGACGCTCCGAGGTGAGGGCCTGATCCGCGGATCGCCGACCTCCGGAGCGCCCACCAGCTCGTCCAGGGGGACCTGGTGGGCCTGGGCGATCGGCAGCAGCAGCTCCAGGCTCGGCCGGCGCTGTCCCGACTCCAGCCGGGACAGCGTGCTCTTGGAGATCCCGGTCGCCTCGGCGATCGCGGTCAGCGACACCCCGCGCTGCGTGCGCAGCCGGCGTAACCGGGGGCCCACCTCGTCGAGGACCTGGGAGATGGCAGGTGATTGCTTCATATCGCCCATTCCACCGGGCCGTTGCGGAAACGGCAACAAACGTTGGCCCGTGGCGGGCCGCGAACGCACCCTGTGCCTGCTGAGCTCGGGAGCCGGCACGCGCAGGGAAAGTGAAACGAGAGGGGCGGACATGTCCGAGAACGGATCGCGGAACGGCTTCACGCACGAGGACGGCATCGACGTCGTCGTGATCGGTGCCGGGGCCGGCGGCCTCAACGCCGCGCTTGTCCTGGCCCGGGCGCGCCGCCGGGTGGTCCTCGTGGACTCGGGGGCGCCGCGCAACGCGCCCTCCGCGCACATGCAGGGCTTCCTGTCCCGCGACGGGATGGCGCCGAGCGCGCTCCTGGAGACCGGCCGGGCCGAAGTGGCCGGATACGGGGCGGAGTTCATACAGGGTGAGGTCGACGACGTGGAGCGCGCCGGCGAGGACGACACGCCGCGCTTCACTGTCCGCCTCGTCGGCGGCGTGGCCCTGAGCACCCGCCGGGTGATCGTGGCGACCGGCCTGCGCGACGAACTCCCGGACATCCCCGGCGTCCGCGAGCGGTGGGGGAAGGATCTGCTCCACTGCCCCTACTGCCACGGCTACGAGGTCAGCGACCAGCCGCTCGGCGTTCTCGGGACCAGCCCCGGCGCGGTCCGGCACGCCCTGCTGCTGCGCCAGTGGTCCGACGACGTCGTGCTGTTCCGGCACGGGCTGGAGCTGACCGACGACGACCGCAGGGCCCTTTCGGCACGGCAGGTGCCCGTCATCGAGGGAACCGTCAAGCGGCTCGTCGTGGAGGACGACCGGCTGCGCGGGGTCGAACTCGCCGAGGACAGCGGCGTCGCCCGCAGCACGGTCTTCGTCGTACCGCGCATGGTGCCGCGCGACGGACTCCTCACCGCGCTGGGCTGCGAGCGCGGAGCTGACGGGTGGATCGCGACCGACCGCTCCGGCCTCACCAGCGTGCCCGGCGTGTGGGCGGTCGGCAACGTCGTGGATCCCCGTGCCCTGGTGGTCAGTTCGGCCGGTATGGGCTCCGCCGCCGCGTTCGCGCTCAACCACCAGCTGGTCGACGAGGACGTCGCGTCGGCCGTCCGGGCGGCTGCCCGGACCGTGGCCTGAGGGGACCGAACAGACATGTCCACCGAGTTGCCGACGCCCGACGGGCCCCAGAGGAGAGACCTGCGATGGACCCCACCAAGCCACTGACCGAACCCACGCTGCCCCCGAGAACACCGGCGGCCGGACCGGTGGGCTCCGGCGACGGCCCCGGGGGTGAGGGCCGAGCCCCCGGCAAGGACACCGGGTCCCCGGCCCGACTGGCGTTCGCGATGCTCGCCGTCGTCCAGGCCACGCTGATCTTCACCATCACCCTGATCGCGGTGCCGCTGCCCGCGATCGGCCGGGAGTTCGGCCTGAGCGCCGCGGACCTGGTCCTGGTCAACGCGGCCTACGGGCTTCCCTACAGCGGTCTGCTGCTGTTCGGCGGCCGGCTCGCCGACCGGTACGGCGGCCGCCCGATGTTCGTGCTGGGACTCGTGCTGTTCGGCCTCGCGTCCGCGGCCGGGGCCTGGGCCCCCTCGTTCGAGGCGCTGGTCGCCGTCCGGTTCAGCCAGGGCCTGGGCGCGGCGCTCACCGCACCGGCGGCGCTCGCCGTACTGCGCGCCGTCTTCCGCGAGCCCGCGGCCTTCGGCCGGGCCATGGCGAGCTGGGGCGGTGTGTCCGTCCTCGGCGCCGCGGTCGGCACGCTGACCTCGGGCGCCGTCACCACCTGGGTCTCCTGGCGCTGGATGTTCGCCGTTCCCGTGCTCGTCGCCGCGATCGCGCTTCTGCTGACCCGCCGACTGCTCCCGGCCGACCCCGCCGACGCCTCGGCCGCCCCGCCGGGACTCGACCCGGCAGGGGCACTCCTCGCCACGCTGGGTATCTCGATCGGCAGCTACGGCCTCATCCTCAGCGGTGACCACCCGTGGAGCTCGCCCCACGTCCTCGTACCCCTCGCCATCGGGGCCGTCCTGCTCGTCCTGTTCCTGATGGTCGAACGGCGCGTACGGGATCCGCTCCTGCCGCCCGGCTTCACCATGGAGCCCCGTCGGCTGGTGGGCCTCGTCGGTATCCTGCTGGCAGCGGCGGGCACCGGCCTGGTGACCTTCCTGCTCTCCCTCTACCTCCAGCAGCAGCAGGACTGGTCCACCCTGGCCACGACCGGCGCGTTCGTTCCCTTCACCCTGGCCCTGATCGTCGCCAACCAGCTCGCCGGGCGGGCGGTCGGCCGGTACGGCGCGGGAGCCGTCACCATCGCCGGGCTGGTGGCCGGCGCCGCCGGGCTGGCGCTGCTCACCGGCATCGGCCCCGACAGCTCCTTCGCCCTCGGACTGATGCCGGGCGCGGTTCTGCTGGCGGCGGGCACGTCCTTCATCTTCTCCGGCTCCGCCGTGCTGACCACCACGAACGTCCCCGCCCACCAGGCCGGACTGGCGGGCGGGGTGATGAACACCGCCATGGAACTGGGGCCGACGGTGGGCCTGGCCGCTCTGATGGCGGTGGCCGCGACCCAGGCCGATGTGGTCGTCGGCTACGCCTGGGCGTTCGGCGCCGGAGCCGTCGTCTACCTGGTCGCCGCGCTCGCGGCGACCGCGGTGGTCCGGCGCCGGACCGGCTAGGTACCCGACCGGCCCACGACGCACTGCGGGCGTGCCGTCCCCCCGAGGGGACGGCACGCCCGGCATACCGACCGGCTCCGGCCGGAGCCGGTCAGGCCTTGCCGGGCGGGGACTCGCCCCAGCCCCAGACCGGAACGGTCTCCCGCCGCGAGGGCGGCGCGTCGGGCTGGGAATTCGCCATGGCCCGGCGGGAACCCCATTCGATATACGCGACGAATGCCGACCTGAACTCCGAGTCGGAAGGCAGTCCGACTTCGTCGGCGGCCTCCAGCATCAACGTCACCCAGCGCTGCCGCTGTTCCGGCTGGATAGCCCGGCCACGATGGCTCTTCAGCATGCGCCGGAAACCGCCGAGTTCTTCGGTGTAGGTCGCGGGCCCCCCGAAGACCTCGCCGAGCCAGGTAGCCACGTGCTGAGGGTGGTCATCCGTCATGTACTGGAAGAGCGGGGCGAGGAGTTCGTCCTGGCGCACTCGCCGGTAGAACTCCTCGGTGAGCCGTTCCAGCGTTTCCGCGCCACCGACCCATTCGTACATCGTCGGAATTTCCTCAGCCATCACGACACCTCCGTTCGTCGGTGGTTCTCCGGTGTGGCCAGCAGCTCGGCGACGAGCTTGGCCACCTGCTCGGGCGCGGGCAGCGACGGATGGCTCGCGCGGCTGCCCGTACCGGGGTCGAAACCCTCGTGCCAGACGGGCTCCGGCACGACACAGCCGTCCTCCCGCAGCTGTGCGACATTGCGCCGCACGGCCGGCTTCTCCCACATGCGCGCGCCCATGACCGGGAAGAACGCCACGGGGCAGTCCGCGGCGAGGATCACTGTGCCGAGGCGGTTGGGGGCGGCCCCCGAGGCGGCCATGGCAAGCGTGTTCGCCGTCGCAGGCAGCACCAGCAGGATGTCGTGGTCGGCCGCCAGCCGGGACGGTTTGTCGGTCGGCCAGTCGTCCGGAGACCCCCCGCTGACCACCCGCTCCGCGAACAGCGCCGCCGTCTGCGGCGACAGGAACGAAGTGGCGGCCGGCGTGAGCAGCACGGTGCAGGTGACGTCCAGACGCGCCCGCAGGGCGCCGAGATACGACGGCAACGACGGCGTCGCAATGGAACCGGTGGCGGCGACGAGTATGCGTTTTCCGCTGGAAGGAGAGGGGATCGGATTTTCCATGGCGAAAGGATGAGGGGGAATTCATGATCCGGTCAACACCGTTGTGTTCCCCGTCTCTTGACCGTTCGGTGGTACCGAAGGGGTCCTTCGGTCAGTTCTGCGGTGGCACCGTATTGATGCTTCGTGAGCCGATCCGACACGGTATCGGGGTTGTTCGACGCACGTGGTGAAGAGAGGCGTGGAATTCATGGAAGACCTTGTTGCCGAGTCGCTGAACAGTCACCCCCAGCCCTTGCCCCGGGCCGAATCGCGTCCTGCGGAACGTCATGACGCGTTCCCGCTGACCGACATCCAGCAGGGATACCTGATCGGCCGTCACAAAGGCCTGGAGCTTGGCGGCGTATCCAGCCACTACTTCTTCGAGTTCGACGGGCCCGCCCTGGACGTCCCCCGCCTCACCGCCGCACTCGGCCGGGTCGTGGAACGCCACGACATGCTCCGCGCGGTGACCGACGCCGACGGAGCCCAGCGGGTCCTGGCCGAGACGCCCCCGTACGCCATCGCCGTCACCGACCTGCGCGACGTGTCCGATGCCGAAAGGGACGAGGCACTGGCACGTGTCCGCGCCGAGCTGGAGAACCAGGTCCTGCCCAGCGGCAGTTGGCCGCTCTTCGACATCAGGGCCACGCACCTCCCCGACCAGCGCACCCGGCTGCACGTCAGCGTCGACCTGCTCTTCGTCGACGTCCGCAGCCTCCTGCTGGTCCTCGCGGAGTGGCGGCGCTTCTACGACGACCCCGCCTGGTCCCCGGCCCCGCTCGACCACACCTTCCGCGACCACGTCCTCGCCGAGCGAGAGCTCCGCGACAGCCCGGCCGGCCGCCGCGCCGCCGACTACTGGACGGCGCGCCTCGACGAGATCCCCCCGGCCCCCGACCTGCCTCTGGCCACCGCCCCCGAGCAGATCGGCCCGCCTCACTTCGTCCTGCACCGGGCCGTCCTGCCCCAGGACCGGTGGGCCGCCCTGTCGGCCACGGCCCGCCGGCACGGACTGACCCCCTCCAACCTGCTGCTCGCGGCCTACGCCGAGGTGCTGCGGACCTGGTCGCGGCGGCAGGAGTTCACCCTGACCCTCACCCTGTTCGGCCGGCAGCCGCTGCACCCGGAGACCGACGGCATCGTGGGTAACTTCCTCTCCCCGAACCTGCTCACCGTCGACGGCCGGTCCGACGAGACCTTCGGGCGCCGGGCCGCCCGGGTGCAGAACCGGCTGCTCGCCGACCTGGAGCACTCCGTGTACGGGGGAGTGCGGGTCCTGCGTGAACTGACCCGACGTCAGGGCGACGGGCGCAACGTGTCGATGCCGGTGGTCTTCACCAGCACCCTCGACGGCGCCGAGGGCGACGCCAAGGGCGACCCGCTGAGCGTCTTCGGCGAGCTGGCGCACAGCGCGAGCCAGACTCCCCAGGTCTGGCTGGAGAACCAGGTGTTCGAGGAGAACGGCGCCCTCACCGTCAACTGGAACGCGGTCGACGGGCTGTTCGCCCCCGACACGCTCGACGCCATGTTCCACGCCTACCTGACCCTCCTGGACCGGCTCACCGACGACGAGAGGGCCTGGGAGACCGCAGGTGGCGCCGTGCCCCTGCCCGCGGCCGAACTCGTCGAACGCCGCGCGGCCAACGCGACCGCCACCGACATCCCGCCGCGCCGCCTCCACGAACTGGTGCACGAAGCCGCCCTCCGACGCCCCGACGCCGTGGCCGTGATCGCCGACGGGACCGAGGTCACCTACCGGACGCTCCAGGAGAACGTGCACCGGATCGCCCGACGGCTCCGCTCGGAGGGCTGCGCGGAACCGAACACTCTCGTCGCCGTCTCCATGCGGCCGGGCGCCGCGCAGATCGCCGCCCTGCTGGGTGTTCTGCACGCGGGAGCCGCGTACGTCGCCATCGACCCGGAACTGCCCGAGGAGCGCCGCCACTCCCTGCTGCACCGATGTCGGGCCAAGGCCGTCGTCACCGAGGCGGAACTGGGCGCGTCCCTCAGCTGGCCCGGGGGCATCCGGGTCGTCACCCCCGACGACCCGGCGACGCTGCGGTGCGGCACCGGACCGCTGGAGAGCCGGCAGAGCGTCGACGACCTCGCGTACGTGATCTTCACGTCCGGCTCCACGGGCGAACCGAAGGGGGTGATGATCTCGCACCGCAGCGCCGCGAACACCGTGCAGGACATCAACGCCCGCTTCGAGGTGAACGAGCGGGACCGGGTCCTGGCCCTCGCCCCGGCCGGGTTCGACCTCTCCGTCTACGACGTCTTCGGGATCCTGGGCGCGGGCGGCTGCGTGGTCGTCCCCTCCGCCGGGCGCGGTAACGATGTCGCCCACTGGACGGAGCTGCTGGACCGGCACGGCGTCACCGTCTGGAACAGCGTGCCCGCCCCGATGCGTCTGTGGACCGAGTCCCTGGCCGACCTGGCCGGACAGGACGGCGCCGGACACGGAGCGAGCCTGCGGCTGGCTCTGCTGAGCGGCGACTGGATCCCCGTCGCCCTGCCCGGCCAGATCCGTCGACGCGTCCCGGGCATGCGGACGATCAGCCTGGGCGGGGCGACCGAGGGGTCGATCTGGTCGGTGTGCTACCCGATCGGGGAGGTTCCGGCCGACTGGACGAGCATCCCGTACGGCAAACCGCTCGCCAACCAGACCCTGCACGTCCTCAACACCTGGCTGGAGCCGTCCCCGAGAGGAGTGACGGGCGACATCTACATCGGCGGCGCCGGCGTGGCCCAGGGCTACTGGAGCGACCCGGTACGCACGGCCGAACGGTTCATCGAACACCCGGTGACCGGCGAACGGCTCTACCGGACCGGTGACCTCGGCCGGTACCTGCCCGGCGGGGACATCGAGATCCTCGGCCGTGAGGACTTCCAGGTGAAGATCAACGGCTATCGGGTCGAACTCGGCGAGATCGAGGCCGCTCTGGGCCGGCTGCCGGGCATGCGTCAGGTGATGGTCACCGCCCCGGCCCACCCCCGTACCGGACAGCGCCAGCTGACCGCCCACCTCGTCGGTGACGACCCGGCGGTCCTCGAACCGGTGGCCCTGCGCACCGCGATGGAGGCGGTGCTGCCCGGCTACATGGTCCCCTCGCACTACCTGACACGTGACGCACTCCCGCTCACCGCGAACGGGAAGATCGACCGGGACGCGCTGGCGCTGCCCTGGAGCGACGGTGACGTGACCCAGGGCCGGACCGCGCCGCGCGGCACCGTCGAGGAGCGACTGTTCGCGCTGTGGGCGGAGCTGCTGGGGCACAGCGAGTTCGGCGTCGAGGACGGCTTCTTCGACGTGGGCGGCGACTCGCTGCACGCCGTACGGATCATCGCCCGGCTGCGCGCCGACTTCGGCATCGACGAGGACGCCGAACAGCAGGTCATCGAGGGGCTGTTCATGAACGCGACGATCACGGACTTCACCGAGATCGTCCGGCCCTTCGAGGAGGCCACCGCATGAGCGGCACGGCCCGCGACCTCGACGACGCCACCGGCGACATCCCCTGGGACCACCTCGTGGTCGGTGCGGGCTCCGCGGGATCGGTCACCGCCGCCCGCCTGGTCTCCGCCGGGGCACGCGTGCTGCTGGTGGAGGCGGGCGGGGAGCAGCCGGAAGGGGGCCCGGAGACCAACCCTCTCCGGGACGCCAACCGCCTCATCCTGGAGGGCTTCAACTGGGACCACCGGGCCAACCTCCGCTCCAGCACCCGGTGGGACGAACTCGTCGGCGCCGACGGCACGTCCGGACCCACCGCCTCAGAGGGGCGCAGCCGTGCCCTGTGGACCCGGTTCCCCTACCAGCTGGGCAAGGTCGTCGGCGGCTCGTCCGCGGTGAACGGGGCGATCGCGATGCGCCCGCTGCGCAGGGACTTCGACACCTGGGTGGCGGGCGGCAACCCCGACTGGAGCTGGGACCGGGTCCTGCCGTACTACCGCCGGATCGAGAACGACGCGGACCACCCCGGCGACGCGGCGCACGGCGACCGCGGCGCGATCCCCGTCCGCCGCCCCGGCCCCGCCGACCTGCACGAACTGGAGGTCGCGTTCCGTGCCGCGTGTCTGCGGCTGGGCGTCGAGGACCTGCCCGACCTGAACGGGGGCGGTGAACGCGGAGTCGGCCCGGTGCCGGCCAACTCCGTCGACGGCGAGCGCATCGACGCGGCGACCGCCTACCTCACCGACGTACGCAAACTGCCCGAACTGGAGCTGCGCACCGGCTGCCGGGTCACCCGGGTGCTCTTCGAGGGGCGGCGCGCCGTCGGCGCGGTCCTGGTGGACGACGACGGCCACCGCACCGCGGTGCGGGCCCGGAACGTGATCCTGTGCGCGGGCGCGGTCGGCACACCGGTCGTCCTCCAGCGGTCCGGCGTCGGGGATGCCAGGCTGACGGCCGCGCTCGGTGTGCCCGTCGTCGCCGATCTGCCCGGGGTGGGCGAGAACCTCGCGGACCACCCCTCGGTGGTCATCTGGTCGCTGCCCGGGCCCGGGGTGTGCAAGCCCGGCATGCCGTGGCGGCAGATCGCGGCGCGGATGTCCAGCGGCTACGACGACGACGTCGACGTCCAGGTGGGGCTGCTCAACAACGTGGAGTCCACGACGATCCCCGGGTTCGTCGACCGCCTCGGCTCGCCGATGGCGGTGGGCCTGTCGGTCATGCTGATGCGCCCGGAGTCGCGGGGCCGGGTCTTCGCCGAGAGCGCCGACCCGGACACTCCGCCCGTGATCGAGCTGGGCATGGGCACGGTCGAGCGGGACGTGGACCGCCTCATGCACGGGGTACGCAAGGCCTGGGGCGTCCTGCGGGCGCCCGGCATCGCCGAGCGCCTGGAGCGGACGCAGTTCTGGACCGACCGGATGATCGGCAACGAGGCCGTGCTGCGCAACGGGGTGCGCAACATCATGAACCCCGGCTGGCACGCGGTCGGTTCGGCCCGCATGGGGCCCCCGTCGGACCGGATGTCCGTCGTCGACCAGCGCGGCCGGGTGCACGGCCTCGAAGGACTGCGCGTGGTCGACGCCTCCGTCTTCCCCTCGGTGCCGAGCGTCCCCACCAACCTGACCACGCTGATGCTCGCCGAACGCATCGGTGACGACATCGTCGCCGCGTTCAAGGGAGGGATACCGGCATGAGCCGCGCGACACCCCCGAAGACCCCGGTCCGGCTCTACTGTTTCCCGCACGCCGGCGCCAGTTCCCTGGTGTACCGGGGCTGGCGGGCACCCCAGGGCGTGCCCCTGGAGATCGTCGGCGTCGATCAGCCGGGACGCGGTCCCCGGGCCCGGGACGCCCGCGTCACCCATTACCCGGAGCTGGTCGCCGCCATGGCCGACCAGGTGGCGGCCGATCTGCGGGCCGCCCGCGCGGAGCGGCCCGGGCTGTGCTGGGCCACCTTCGGCCACAGCTTCGGTGCGACGCTCAGCCTGTCGGTGGCCGCGACGGTCGCGCGGAGACTCGGCGAGCGCCCCGAGCGGTCCGTGCTCTCCGCGGCGCTCCCGCCCCGGCTCCAGCCGGAGACCGTCATCGGCGACCTCGACGACGACGCGCTGCTGGCCAAGATGGTCGCCGACGGCGGCACCGCGTCCGCGCTGCTGTCCAACACCACGATGACGCGGCTCCTGGTCCGGATGATGCGGGAGGACGAGGAGATCCGCTGTCAGTTCGGCCGGGAGACGTCCACGCTGAGCGTCGACCACCCGCTGGTCCTGCTCGCCGCCCGGGACGACCCGCATGTGACACCCGCCCAGATGGCCGGCTGGGCGGAGCACAGCACCGAACCCAGCCACCGCGTCGAGATCCCCGGGGGCCACTTCGCGGCGGTGCTCCAACCGGAGCGGGCTCTCGCTCTGGCAGTCGACGGCACGGCCCGGGCCCCCGAAGGGCGACCGGGCCGGGAAGGGGAATCGCTGACATGCGTGAGCGGCCCGAGGTGACCCCGCACTACGGTGCGGAGCACGAGGACTTCCGGAAGATGGTCCGTACGTTCCTGGAACGCGAGGCCGTTCCTCATCACGACCGGTGGGAGAAGGAGGGGATCGTCGACCGCGAGCTGTGGCGGAAGGCCGGTGCCGCCGGGCTCCTCGGCATGGACGCGCCGACCGAGTACGGCGGCGGGGGCGAGCCCGACTTCCGTTACCCGGCCGTCTTCACGGAGGAACTCATCAGGGCGCGGGTCACCGTGCCCGGCTTCGTCGCCCACAACGACGTCGTGGCTTCCTACCTCGCCGTCCGTACGACGCCGGAGCAGCGGCGGCGCTGGCTGCCCGGACTCTGCTCCGGCGAACTCGTCGCAGCCATCGCGATCAGCGAACCGGACGCCGGGTCCAACGTGGCCGACATCCGTACCACCGCCGTCCGGGACGGGGACCACTACGTCCTCAACGGCCAGAAGGTCTTCATCACCAACGGCGAGAACGCCGACCTCGTCCTCGTTGCCGCGCGCACCGCCCCGCAGCGCGGCGGACAGGGCCTGAGCCTGTTCGTCGTGGAGCGGGGAACCGCCGGCTTCGCCCGGGGGAACCGGCTGGAGAAGCTCGGCTGGAACGCCAGCGACACCTGCGAGCTGTTCTTCGACGGCTGCCGCGTTCCCGCCGGCAACCTGGTCGGCAAGGAGCACGCCGGCATGGCCTACCTCATGACCGGGCTGCCGCGTGAACGGCTGAGCATCGCCACGGTCGCGGTCGCCGCCAGCGAACAGATGCTGGAGGACGCCCTGGACTACGCGCGGCGACGCCACGCGTTCGGCCAGGCCATCGGGAGCTTCCAGCACAACCGGTTCCAGCTGGCGACGATGGACACCGAGGTCACCATCGCCCGAGTCTTCCTGGACCACTGCGTCACGCAGATCAACGCGGGCAGGCTGTCGGCCGCCGATGCGGCGAAGGCCAAATGGTGGACCACGGAACTCCAGGTGGAGATATCCAACCGGGCGCTCCAACTGCACGGCGGCTACGGCTACCTGAGAGAGAGCCCGATCTCCCGTGAGTGGGCCAACAGCCGGGTCCAGACGATCTACGGCGGCACCACCGAGATCATGAAGGAAATGATCGGGCGATCCCTCGGCCTGTGAACGCCGCCTCCCACCTCCGCACCTCCGGCCCGGCCCGGCGAGACCGTTCGGGCCCGGCCGGACCAGAAGGGACCACCGCTTCATGAATTCCCACGACCTGTTCACCGTTTCCACCGCCACCCTGGACGACTGGTACCAGGTGGCGGAATGGGCGGACCAGGAGGGCTGGAACGTCGGCGACGGCGACGTGGCCTGCTTCCACCCGACCGACCCCGCCGGCTTCTTCATCGGCCGCCTCGGCGCACGTCCCGTCGCGGCCGTCTCCATCGTCAACTACGACGACCGGTACGCCGTCCTCGGCCACTACCTCACCGACCCGGAGTTCCGCGGCCGGGGCTACGGCCTGGCGACCTGGAAGGCGGCCTTCCCGCACTCGGGGAACCGTACGGTCGGCCTGGACGCGATGCCCGCACAGCAAGCCAACTACGAGACGTCCGGGTTCAAGGCGGTGCACAACACCGTGCACTTCGCCGGGATCCCCGAGCGGCCCGCCCGGCCCGCTGGGCTCGGCGGGCTCGTTGAAGGGGTGGCCCCGGTCACCCCCGAGCACACCGAGGCCCTGGCCGCCTACGACCGCCGCTGCTTCCCGGCCGCCCGGAGCGGGTTCGTCGCCCGATGGCTCACCGCGCCGGGGCGGACCGCCCGCGTCCGGCTGCGCGACGGCGCCGTCGCCGGGTACGGAGTCATCCGCCCGGCCGGTCGCGGCCACCGCATCGGACCGCTCTTCGCGGACACCCCCGAGGACGCCGCCGCGTTGTTCGACGGCCTCGTGGAACACCTCGGCCCCGGCGAGGAGGTGTCCCTCGACATCCCCGGCACCCACGCCGCTTCGGAGGACCTGCTGACCTCCCGGGGCCTGGCGGCGCAGTTCCACACGGTGCGCATGTACACCGGCCCCGTACCCGAGACCGCCGAAGAGCGGGTCTTCGCCATCACCACGCTCGAACTGGGCTGACCGGGCCGAGCGAGACCGGGGGGCCGGGAAGCACGCCGGACGCCTCGGCCCCGGCCCCCCGAGCGGGCCCCGGCTCCTGCCCGGGGCTCCGTGTCCGGCGCTCATCGATTTCCCGGCCGTGCGATGTTCCCGCGCGGTCCCCGTTGTTACCCCCGCCTTGCGACGGCCCGCCCTGGAGTCTTCATGGACATCGGAATATTAGGCCCCCTCCTGGTGTCTGCCGACGACCGTTCCGAAACTGTCGAACTCGCCCCGAAACCCCGCACCGTCCTCGCCCTGCTCGTGGCGAACGCCGGACGCCTCATCCCGGTGTCCTCCCTGGTGCGGGAGGTGTGGAACGGCTTCCCGCCCGCCAGCTCCCTGCGCAACATCCAGACCTATGTCTTCCAGTCGCGGAAGGCACTGACGCAGATCAACGGCATGCCCCTGCGCGAGGTGGGTCAGGAGCTGATTCTCACCCGGCCCGGCGGATACATGTTCAGCGACTCCGTCGCCCGGTTCGACCACCGGGACTATCTGCAGCTGGCCGAGCGCGGCCGGGATGCCCTGCGCACCGGCGCCGTCGGAGAAGGGACCGACGTCTTCGCCCGAGCCCTGGCCCTGTGGCGGGGGCCCGCGTTCGTCGACACGGTCATGGGCCCCGCACTGGAGGCCCGGCGACGCCACCTGGAGGAATCCCGGCTCGGCGTCGTGGAGTCCCTCTGCGCCGGCCGCATCGAGCTGGGGCACTATCACGAGGCGTTGTCCGACCTCTCCGCTTCGGTGTCCGAACACCCCCTGCACGAAGGCCTGCATCTGCAGTACATGCGGGTGCTGGACATACTGGGCTCCAGAGCCCAGGCCCTGGAGGCCTACCACCGGCTGCGGCTCAACCTCGTGACCGAGCTCGGCATCGAGCCCGGAGCTCCGGTGCAGCGGCTCCAGCAACGCATCCTCAACGCCACGGACATGAACCGCACGGCACCCCACCCGCCGACCGGCATGATGACCCCGGTCGCGCGGCAGACGGCAGTTTGACGACAGGCCCCAGGGGGCGCCCCCCTAGGGCCTGGGCCGGGCGCTGCGCGACAGCGCCCGGCCGGCCGTGCGATCCGCCAGCAGCAGGTGATCGAGACCGTGCACCCGGTCACCGCGGTCGGCGGCGGGATCGATCCGGCCGAGGATCCGCAACGCGCCCCCGGCCGGATCGAAGGCAGCCCGGTCACGGGTGCAGAGCCAGCCGGGACTGTCCGGCGCCCCGTCGGCCACGAAGCGCGCGGGAGGCGGCTCCTCGGAGAGATAGGGGGTGTGATCCAGACGCACCTGCAATTCCTCCCCGATGAGCCGCACCTGCCGCCCCGGGACGACCGGCCCCACTGAGCCGGGGCCGTACCACCCGGTCGGGTCGGCCGCGACGACCCCGGACTCCGTGGTGCCGTACGCCTGCCCGATGCGCACGCCGTAGCGGTCGGCGAAGCCGGCGTACACCCGGTCCGGCAGCCGCTCACCGCCCGACACGGCGCGGCGCAGCCCCGGCACCCGTACCGGGCGGTCGCCCAGGGCCAGCTCCGTGAAGTGGGCGGTCGTGCCGAGGATCGTGTCGGCGCCCGACCGCAGTGCGGTGCGCAGGACGGCGGGGCGGGCCGACCGGGGAGCGAAGACGGTCACGGCGCCCACGTGCATGTTGTGCAGCAGACCGCCGACCAGGCTGAAGGAGTGAGTGACCGGGCCGAGCACCAGGACCCGCGCGCCGGCCCCCGGCATGCCGGGGACCCGCCGGAAGCTGTCCAGCTCGGCCAGCAGAGAAGAGCCCGTACGTCCCACCGCCTTGGCGAAGCCGGTGCTCCCCGAGGTGAAGTGGACGAGGCAGTGGGCCGTCGCGGCGGGGAGCCCGCGACGCATGCGGCGCACGAGGATCTCGCACTCGTCATGGAAGGTCCGGCGGCCGTGGCCGCTGCCGCTGAAGGCGACGTGGAACTGAGGACGCCGGCTGTCCAGCAGCCGGGCCAGCTCGATGCCGCGTATCTCCTGCCCGATCAGCATCACCTGGGCGCCCAACGCCCACAGCGCCAGGGCCGACCGCAGTTGGGAGAAGCTGGGAGTGCCCTGGAGGGCGACGGTGGTGCCCGACCGGATGCCGTGTGCGGTGAACAGGTCCCTGAGCCTGCTCGTCTGGGTGCGCAGAAGTCCGTACGTCACCGCGTGGTCGCCCTCGGCCCAGACAGCCCCGGAGGGATGCCGGGCCAGTAACTCCGCTCCCCACCAGTCGGATTCACCACCGGATGCGTGACGCATGGCGTGTTCACTCCCCACTCGCTGTCAGGACCGCTCGTTCCGGGTACCACTCGCTTCGAGGGCTGTGTCTTCGGAGAAACACCGCGGCGCGGCGGAGGGTTGCATCCGCGCCGGTCCTCCGCCCCTCAGACGGCGAGGGGACGGCAGCTGCGGCACGCCCGGTATCCCGCCCGGCGGGCCGCGGAGGCGTCGGAGAACGGCTGCTGATGCCGCAGGGTGATGCGGCGGGCGTGGGCGCAGGTGGGGTGGCAGTAGATCCGGGTGGTCCGGCTGCCGAGGAAGACGGCTCCCTCGCGTGACAGGCCGGCCAGCCGCTCCATGTCGATGTGCTCCGCGGCCCGCAGCGCCCGGCCCGTCCCCGATGGATAGGAGACGTCGCACGGCGAGCCGTGCTCGGCGGTGATCCGATGGCAGGGGACCAGCAGCGTCGCCGGGTTGGCGGCGAGTGCCCGGGTCACGATCCCGGGCTCGTGCCCCACTCCCGCCTCCCGGGCGACCCAGCTGATCGGGCGCAACTGCCCCCGAGGGACGGTCCGCACGGCTTCCAGCACAGCGCGGTGTTCCTCGTCCACGGAGCTCAGGTCGACGGGGAGGGACTTGGTCCGCCCGGTGCGCACGGCGGGACGCAGCCCCGGCAGGGCGGTGTCCGAGCGGATGGCCGTGCGACGGGTCCGGCTCCAGTGGATCTCTTCGAACATGTCGGTGCTGACGACCATGGTCTCCATCATGGCGCCGGTGACCGCGTGCGGGCTGCAGGCCACGTAGAGCCCTCCGGCACCCGTCTCCAGCCGTACGTACCTGTCGTAGCGCTCGACGGAAATCCCCACATGCCGCAGCACCCGCAGGCCGTAGTCCACCGGTGCTGAGGTGGTGAGGGCTGCCAGCGCGCTCTCCACATCCTGCTGCGGAGAGGCAGCGCCTTCGTCGTTCGTCGTCACTTCGACACCTCCCTCGGGGGCGGGTCCTCGGTCGCCATCAGCTGACGCAGGCTACCGACACCACGGGACACCTGTGCTTTGACCGTCCCTACCGGGCAACCCTGCACCTCGGCGATTTCCTGGTAATTCAGGCCGACGATGTGGCGGAGCACGACGGCGACCCTCGGATTCTCCGGTAACTCCGCCAGGGCTGACACGAGCCGGTTCCTGTCCAGGGCCGTGCCGGCGCGTTCGTCGGGGCCCGGGCGCTGGTCGGGCCAGACCTGGCAGACCTCCTCGACCGGGGCGGCCGACACCGGACGGCGCACGCTGGAACGGACGTGGTTGCGCCAGACGTTGGCCGCGATGGTCATCAGCCAGGCACGCGGCCGCAGCTCGCGACGCCGCTGAGGCGAATATCCCTGCAACGCCGTGTAGGCGCGCAGAAACGTGTCCTGCCCCAGGTCGTCCGCCTCGGTGGCGGAACCGGTCACCCGGAGCAGAAACGCGCGGACCGCCGTGGCGTGGACCCGCACCAGCTCCGTGAAGCCGTCGTCGAGATCCGCTGCCAGGCGTGCTGTCACCTGCTCGGCCATGTCATCCATCACCCATCAGAACACCACGGCCCCCCGGAGGGTTGCACCCGAACCTCCGGACCCGCCGGAGCCCCCCTCGCCTCCCGCCGGAACCCCGTCGGAACCCCGCCGGAACCCCGTCGTGTCCGGCGTGCAACTGCCCGGCGTCCGCCGGTGTTCCACCTCCTGCAAACCAGCGCATGGCAGACGTGACGAAAGGAAGACCATGTCCGACGTGGAGGAGAGGACCGGCGCACCAGCCGTGTCCGCAGTGGATCAGGGCGTCATGACCAGTCGCCAGAAACTGGCGCTGGCGGTGCTGTTGGGCGCCCAGTTCATGCTGGCCGCCGATTTCTCCATCCTGACCGTCTCCCTGCCGGTGATCGGGGACTCGCTGGGGTTCTCGCTCGACTCGCTGCAGTGGATCACCACGGCCTTCGCCCTGCCCGCCGCCGGGTTCACGCTGCTGTTCGGGCGGATCGCGGATCTGTGGGGGCGCCGCAGGCTGTTCCTCATCGGCATCGTGCTCCTGGCCGTCGCCTCCCTCGTCGGCGGGCTGGCGAACTCCCCGGAGGTCCTGCTGGCCGCCCGCGTCGCCCAGGGTGTGGCCACGGCCATCTCGGTGCCCTCGGCGCTGTCGCTGATGACCACGACGTTCCCCGAGGGGCCGTTGCGGCAGAAGGCCCTCGGGCTCAACGGAGCGCTGGTCGGCGCCGGGTTCAGCGCGGGCGCGCTGCTGGGCGGGGTGCTGACGGAGAGCCTGAGCTGGCGCTGGTCCTTCCTGATCAACGTCCCGGTGGTCGTGCTCCTCGTCATCGGCACGGTGATGGTCATCCCCGAGGGCCGGGCGACCGTCCGCACCCGCCTGGACGTGCCGGGCGCCATCACCGTCACCGGTGGTCTGCTGGCCCTGGTCTTCGGCATCACCACCGCCGGGCACGAAGGCTGGGGCGCGTCTTCCGTCTACCTGTGGCTCGCGGTGGCCGCGGTGCTTCTGGTCGCCTTCTGGTTCATCGAGCTGAACAGCGCCAACCCGCTCGCCCCGGTGCGGGTGCTGAAGCGTGGCTCCGTGCTGTGGGGCAACTTCGGCGGCTTCGCCACGATCGCCATGGCGACGGCGACCTCCTTCGCCGCCACGCTGTACATGCAGAAGGTGCTGGGCTTCTCCGCGTTCACGACGGGCGTGGCGATCGGCCTGCCCGGCATCGCGATCATCGTGGCCGGGACGATCGCGCCCCGGCTGCTGGCCCGGCTCGGGGCCCCCGCGGTCCTCTCGCTCGCCCTGGTCGTCCAGTCCCTCGGCTTCGCCGTTCTGCTGGGGCTCAGCGACAGTGACATGGGCGCGGTCCTGGTCTTCGTCGGACTCGCCGTCGGGTTCTTCGCCCATGCCTACGCCATCGTGGCGTACATGGTCAGTGCCACGTCGGGGCTGCCCGACGAGGAGCAGGGACTCGCCACCGGTCTCACCACGATGAGCATGCAGATCGCCATCACCCTGGGCATTCCGGTGATCAGCGCGGTGATCTCGGCCCGGACGGCGGCGCTGGAGAGGACCGGATCCGAGACCGACGCCGTCCTCGGCGGCGTGCGTGCGGGTGTGCTCGTCGACGCGCTCTTCCTGCTCGCGGCCGCCGCGATCGTGTGGGTGTTCCTGGCCCGCAAGGCCCGCACCGGGAAGGGCGCCCTCTGATGGCGGCGCTCACGGGCAAAGTGGCCGTGGTGACCGGGGCCAGCCGGGGCATCGGCCGGGCGACGGCCGAGAGGCTCGCGGCGCGAGGCGCCGTGGTGGCCGTCCACTACGCCTCCGACCGGACGGCGGCCCAGGAGGTCGTCGAGTCCATCGCGGCAGCCGGAGGCGCGGCTTTCCCGGTGCAGGCGGAATTCTCCTCACCGGACGGTCCCGCCGAACTCTGGGAGGCATTCGACGCCTCCATCGGTGCGTACACGGACGGCGGCGAGGCGCGCGTCGACATTCTCGTGAACAACGCGGCAACTCTGGTCCGAGGATCACTGGAAGAAGCCAAACCCGACGACTACGAGCGAATGATGGCGGTGAATCTCAGGGCGCCCTTCTTTCTCGTTCAGCAGGCGCTGGGACGATTGCGCGACGGCTCCCGCATCATTAATGTGTCGTCTGCCGTCACGCGTATGACCTTCCCGGGAACGGCCGTCTACGGCCTGACCAAAGGCGCACTGAACACCTTCACGCTCGGCCTGGCACAGGAGCTCGGCGGGCGGGGCATCACGGTCAACGCGGTCTCTCCCGGCCCCCTGGACACCGACGCCAACGCGGACTGGCTGCGCGGCAACACCCAGGCGCAACAGCAGGTCTCCGAGCAGTCGGCGCTGGGGAGGGTGGGGCAGGCGGGTGACGTCGCCGATGTCATCACCTACCTCGCGACCGATGAGGCGCGGTGGATCACCGGCCAGGTCATCGACGCCAGTGGCGGCACACGGCTCTGAACTTCGGCAGGCGCGGCGCTCTGTTCGCCCGCCTCGATGAAAGGGAGGCCCTGGATGGCTGTCAGCAGGGGAGAGGTCTACGAGAACCCCCGATGCCGCGAGCGGGTGGTGATCCGCACACCCGCCGAGGAGACCGGCGGTCAGCGCACCATCATGGATGTGTACGTGCAGCCCGGCGGCGCCGTATCCGGGGCGCATGTCCATCCTCTGAGCGAGGAACGGTTCACGCTGGTCCGCGGACGGGTCGCGTTCTGGGTCGATGGCCGGGAAGTGGTCCTGGACCGGCCGGGGCAGACCATCCTGATACCCGCCGGAGCCAAGCACCGCTGGTGGAACGCCGGCGGCGACGAGTCCCGGCACGTCTGCGAACTGATCGGCCGTGCGGACCGGTTCGAGAAGCTGGTCCTGCGTCAGCTCTTCGGACTGGCGCAGGACGGCAAGACCACCCCGGAGGGGATGCCCCATCTGCTCCAGCAGGCAGTGACCACGCTGGAGTTCGAGGACGTCCTGCGGTTCACCTCGCCCGCCTGGCCGGTGCAGCGCGTGCTGTTCGGGGTCCTCGCCCCGATCGCGCGGCTGCTCGGCTACCAGGGCTGCAACCCCGAGTACATGGAACGCAAGCCCAGCGAGATCGCCGAACTGGAGCCGCTGCCCGACGAGGTCGCCGCCTGGCACTGCTGAGCCCGTAGGAAAGAGAAGAAGGGGGCGGTCCGGTGCGTCGCCCCCTTCTTCTTCATGCCTTTTTCGGTTTCGGAATACGAAATTCCTGATGCCTGTATAAATTCTGGGATGATCCTGGTGCGGGCGCTGCCAGGATCTCCCCATGAGACCGACATTGGTATCCGAAACGCTGCACGAATACATCGTGGAGAACAGCCTCCCGGTCGATGACGTACAGCGCGCTCTGATGGAACGCACGGCCGCGGTCGGCGACCGGGCCCGCATGCGGATCGGAACTCCACAAGGAACCTTCTTCACGCTCCTCGCGCAGATGATGTCCGCGCGCAAGGCCATCGAAGTCGGCACGTTCACCGGTTATTCGGCGCTCAGCATCGCCCGCGGTCTGCCGGCCGACGGCCACCTCCTCACCTGTGACGTCAGTGAGGAGTGGACGGCCATCGCCCAGGAGGCGTGGAAGGAGGCCGGCGTCTCCGACCGGATCGAGCTGCGGCTCGGCCCCGCGCTGGACACGCTGCGCTCGCTGCCGACGGACCCCGAGTGGGACCTCGCCTTCATCGACGCGGACAAGGCGAACTACACCGCCTACTACGAGGAGCTCGTGCCGCGGATGCGCCCGGGCGGGGTGATCCTCGTCGACAACGTCCTGTGGTTCTCGACCGTGGTCGACGACCCCGAGGGCGAGGGCGCCCCCATGCGCGCGTTCAACGCCCATGTCGCGGCCGACCCGCGCGTCGAGGCGGTCATCCTGTCGATCGGCGACGGAGTGACAGTGGTCCGCAAGAGGGCGCAGGACCCCGGTCGGCCGTAGATCCCTCCTCGTCGCACAAGGGAGTGCCTGATGAGAACGTCCTCCACCGGAAAGTCCCTGCGCCTGGCCCGGCTCTCCCGCCACCAGGACGGGCGCTACCTCTTCGTTCCGCTCGACCACTCGGTGTCCGACGGCCCGATCACCGCGGCGGACGCCTTCGACGGGCTGATCCGTGACGTCGTCGCGGGCGGCGCCGACGGCATCGTGGTGCACAAGGGCCGGGCCCGGGCGATCGCTCCCGAACGCCTCGCCGGCTGCTCGCTCCTGGTCCACCTCAGCGCCAGCACGGCTCACGGCCCCGATGTCAACGCCAAGGTCCTGGTCGGGGACGTCGAGGACGCCATCCGGCTCGGCGCCGACGCGGTGAGCGTGCACGTGAACATCGGCTCCGACACCGAGTCGGAGCAGCTGGCGGACCTCGGCGCCGTCGCGGCTGCGTGTGATCGCTGGGGCATGCCCCTGCTGGCCATGATCTACCCACGTGGCCCCCGGGTCACCGACCCCTACGACCCCGTCCTGATATCCCACGTGGTCAACATCGCGGCCGACCTCGGTGTGGACATCGTCAAGACCGTGCTCGCCTCACCGGTCGAGCGCATGGCCGAGGTCGTCGAGAGCTCCCCGTTGCCCGTGATCGTGGCGGGCGGCGGCCTCGGCACCTCCAGCCTGGCCGATTTCGCGACCGTCGCGCTCTCCGCCGGATGCCGGGGGCTGGCCGTCGGACGCCGCGTGTTCGGCTCCGCCGACCCCCGCGCGACCGTGCTGGAACTGGCCCAGATCCTGCACGGCCCCAGCAGTCCCCCCTTCCCCGAACCCTCTCTGCGAATGGCAGGTGCCCTGTGAAGCTCAGCTGGATCGACATCCGCTCCGTCGGATCGGCCAAGGCAGCGATCGTGGAGGAGGCGATCCACGCCCGTGTGGAGGGCATCCTCGCCTCGGACCCGGCGGACCTGGAAGGTCTGCCGCCCACCGTACGCAGGATCCTCTTCCTCCAGGGGCAGCCACTGCCCGAGAGCTTCGGGAACGCCGACATCGTCGTCGTCGAGCCCGACAAGCACGGCGAACCCTCCGAACTGGCCCACCTCCACCCCGGCATCGAGTTCGGCCGGTACGTCGAGATCATCGATGCGGACACCCTGGAGGACGCCTGCCGGTCCGCCCGCACGGACCGCTGGAGCCTGCTGTACTTCCGCGACCCCACCAAGATCCCGCTGGAGATCGTGATCGCCGCGGCCGCCCGGTCCGAGGGCAGCCTCGTCACCGTCGCCCAGGACGTCGAGGAGGCCGAGATCATCTTCGGCGTCCTCGAGCTGGGTTCGGACGGCGTCCTCATGGCCCCGGCGGCCGTCGGCGACGCGACCGCCCTGAAGCGGGCCGCCGACTCCGGCGTGGCCGACGTGCAGCTCACCGAGCTGGAGGTCACCTCCACCGCCCACGTCGGCATGGGCGACCGGGCCTGCGTGGACACCGCCACGTACTTCCGCGAGGACGAAGGGATCCTCGTCGGCTCGACGTCCAAAGGCATGATCCTCTGCGTCAGTGAGACGCACCCCCTGCCCTACATGCCCACCCGGCCCTTCCGGGTCAACGCCGGCGCCATCCACTCGTACACCCTGGGGCAGAACGAGCGCACCAACTACCTCAGCGAGCTGAAGGCCGGCAGCCGGATCACCGCGGTGGACATCCACGGGAAGACCCGGCTGGTGACGGTCGGCCGGGTGAAGATCGAGAGCCGCCCGCTGATCCTCATCGAGGCCACGGCCCCCGACGGACGCACCGCCAACCTGATCCTCCAGGACGACTGGCACGTCCGGGTCCTGGGACCGGGCGGCAAGGTCCTCAACAGCACGGAGCTGAAGCCCGGCGACAAGGTCCTGGGCTACCTGCCCTCCGAGGACCGCCACGTCGGCTACCCGATCGACGAGTTCTGCCTGGAGAAGTGAGCGACCCGGCGGCGGCCCCGACGGCCGCCGCCGGCCCCGCCTCCACCGAAGCCGGCCGCCGCACCACGAGAGAGGCACACGCATGAACATCCTCCGGACCCAGCGGTCCGCCGCGCAACGCCTGCGTCTGACGCTCGACCGGCAGTTGGGCGCCGGCAACTTCTTCTGGCACGCCTGGCGCATCGCCACCGACCGGGACCGGCCGCTCCTCTTCCACCCCGATGTCACCTCCGGCACCTGGGACGAGGGCGAGCTGCCCGGACACTCGCTCAACGACCTGCGGATCACCGCCATCCGGTACGCGCACTGGTACCGCAGCCACGGAGTGCTCCCGGGCACCCACGTCGGCGTCCACACCCGCAACGGCCTGTACGGACTGCTCCACCACATCGCGATCACCGGCCTCGGCGCGGTCGCCGTGCACTGCAACCCCAAGATGCCCGTCGACACCGCCGCCGAGTACTTCCGGCGCACCCGCACCACCGTGCTCGTCGGCGACGCGGATCTGCTCGCCGGATGCGCCGGGGCCTGGGAACGGTCGGGCACCACCCCGCACAAGAAGATCCTCACCGAGGACATCCGGCACCTCGACGAGACCGCGCCGCGTCCCTCGGGGCCGCTGCCCGGATTCCCGTACGCGCACCGGGGCGACGACCTCGTGATGATCTCGCACTCCTCGGGAACCACCGGCCGCCCCAAGGCCCCCGTCTTCACCCACGCCTCCTTCTTCGACGGCAAGCGCGAACGGCTGTGGACCTTCCCGTCCCTGACATCGGACCGGATGCTGACCGCCCTGCCGCACAGCCACTCCGCGGGCATCAGCTATCTGAGCCTCGCCCTGCTGCTGGGCATCCCCACCCTCGTCCTCGACGGCGCGGACGGGGCATCGGTCGTACGGGCCGTCAACCGCTTCCGCCCGACCTTCGTCCTGGGCTTCCCGCTGACCCTGGCGGAGGTCGACGTCGCGCAGATCACGCCGTACGGCGCCCAGTCCATCCACACCTGGAACGGGATGGGCGACGCCTCGCACGAGCGGCACATCCGGCCGCTCACCGCACTCGGCATGCGGCGCGAGGGACGCCGCCGGGTCGCGGGCTCGGCCTACGTCGACGGCCTGGGCTCCTCCGAGATGGGCATGGTCCTCTTCCGTACCGTCCACACGCCGGAGACCACCGAGTTCGGCCGGCTCATCGGCCTCCCCGTCAAGGCTGTTCGCGACGCGGCCGTCCTCGACGAGCAGGGCAGGCCGGTGCCCGACGGGCAGCCCGGACTCCTCGGGGTGCGCACCCCGAGCGTCACCCCCGGCTACTGGGACGACCCGTCCCTGAGCCGGGACTCCCTCAGCAACGGCTACTTCCTGACCGGGGACGTGGTCCGCCGGGAGGCCGACGGCCGCTGGTACCACCTGGACCGCACCCCCGACGTGATCCACACCGAGTCCGGCCCGGTCCACAGCCTCCCGCTGGAGGAGTCGGTGCTGCTGACCACACAGGCCCTGGACACCGCCGTCGTCGCCGTGGAGGACCCCGACCACCCCGGGGCGTCCCTCCCGGCCGCCGTCGTGCTGTTCGACGACGGCGTGCCGCGCTCCGCCCGTGACCTGCTGGACCTGTGCAACGTCGCGTTGCAGCGCAAGGCGCTCGCCCCGCTCGCCGCCCTCGTCGTGGCCGCGGACCGCACGGAACTGCCGGTGGGCCCGACGGGGAAGATCCTCAAGCGCGTCCTGCGCGAGGAGCACGGCCCCGTCCTGCGCCGCCCCGCCGGAGGGCCCGTGGCACACGACCGCGCCGCACCGGCCGCCGGGTCCGCCCCGGAACCCGCGGACGCCGGCCCGGGCACCGCCCGCGAGACGGCGTGACCCTCCACCGACGCCCCCGCCGGACCAACTGACCTCCGAAAGGATCCGACCCGTGTCCGACGTGCATCCCACACGTCGCGTGGTGGACCTCCTCACCGGCGCCTGGCAGGCCCAGGCGCTCCACGCGGCCGCCGTACTCGACCTCCCCGACCACATCCACCGCGGGCGCGGCACGACCGCGGAACTCGCCGACGCGACCGGCTGCGAGAAAGACGGCATCGAACGCCTGATGCGCCTGCTCACCGCCATGGGCGTGTTCACCGGCGGGAACGACGAAGGCTACCGGCTCACCGAGGTCGGCGACCTGCTCCGCACCGACCACGCCCGCTCCATGCGGGACATGGCCGTCATCTACGGCGAGGAGTTCCACCGGGCGTGGGGCGCGGTGGTCCCCGCCGTCCGCACCGGTGTCTCCGGGTTCCGGCACGCCTTCGGCGTCACCCTCGGCGAACACCTCGCGGCCGACCCCGGGGCCGCCGCCGGATTCCAGCGGGCGATGAACGCGGGCAACGTCTTCTTCCAGGACGTCCTCCGGGCCCACGACTTCGGGGCCGACCGCACCGTCGTCGACGTCGCGGGCGGGGGAGGCATGCTGCTCTCCACGATCCTCGCCGCCCACCCGGACCTGCACGGCGTACTGCTCGACCTGCCGCACGTCGTCCCGGTCGCCGACGCCCATCTGACGCGGGAACTCGGCCCCGGCCGGCACCGCACCGTCGCCGGGGACGTCTTCGACAGCGTTCCCGGTGGCGGCGACGTCTACCTGCTGTCCCGGATCCTCCAGGACTGGGACGACGAGCACTGCCTGCGCCTGCTGACCTCGATCCGGCGGGCGATGCCCGCCACGGCCCGGCTGCTGATCGTCGAGCGGGTCATCCCCACCGACGGCTCGGCCCTGCTGCCGCTCCTCTGGGACCTGCACCTGCTGATGGCGGCCGGCGGCCGGGAGCGCACGCTCGACGGCTACCGGTCCCTCCTCGACGGCGCGGGACTGCGCCTGGAATCCGTGACGGAGATGTCTCTGGAGACCAGCCTGCTCATCGCGGTCCCGGCGGAGGAGAACCGGTGAACGCGACCCCCACGCCCGGCCGCCACGTCCCCGTGCTGATCGTCGGCGGCGGAGGCTCCGGGCTGACCGCCTCCCTGGCCCTGTCCGATCTCGGCGTCGACACCCTGCTGATCGAGCGCCATCCCACCACGTCCGTCCAGCCCAAGGCGCACATCCTCAACGCCCGGACGATGGAGATATTCGACCACCTCGGCGTCGCGGAGGACATCCACCGCGAGGGATCCCCGGCCGAGAACCGCGCGGCGATGGTGTGGCTCTCCAGCCTCGGCGGGGACGCGCCCTACGACCGGCAGGTGCTCCACCGCACCAGCGCGTACGGCGGCGGCGAACTCGCCGAACGCTACGCCCTGGCCTCCGCCCAGCCGCACGCCAACCTCGGCCAGCGCTGGCTCGAACCCCTGCTGCGCCGGCACGCGGAGAAGCGCGCCCCCGGCGGCCTGCTCTTCCACCACGAGCTGACCGCCCTCGACGAGGACCCCGACGGGGTGACCGCCACCGTCCTCGACCGGGGGAGCGGACAGACCTTCACGGTGCGCGCCGCCTACGTGGTCGCGGCCGACGGCGGCAAGACGATCGGCCGGCTGCGCTCCATCCCCATGGAGGGCACCCCGACCTTCCTGGAGTGGATCAACCTCCATGTCAGGGCGGACTTCTCGGCGTTCATCCCGTGCGACGACACCGTCGTCAACCGGGTCTCCAGCCTTGCCGAGGACGGCACCCTGCAGCACTGCGGGGTGGTACCGATGGGCCCCGACCGGTGGGGCCGCCACTCCGAGGAGTGGACGCTGATGTTCTCCCGGCCGCCGGGCGCCGCTGACCTCGACGACGACACGATCGTCGCGATGGTGCGGCGTACGCTCAAGCTCCCCGACGACCACCCCATGGACGTCGAGAGCATCAGCCGCTGGCCCGTCGAGGGCACCGTCGCCCGGCGGTTCCGCTCGGGGCGCGTCTTCCTGGTCGGCGACGCCGCTCACCGCCACCCCCCGTCGGGAGCCCTGGGGCTCAACACCGGGGTGCAGGACTCCCACAACCTGGCCTGGAAGCTGGCCCTGGTCCTGGCTGGATCGGCGGACGACGCCCTGCTCGACACGTACGAGTCCGAGCGCCGTCCGGTGGCCCGACGGGTCGTCGAACGCGCCCTGTTCTCGCTCTTCAACCAGATCGCGTTCACCGCGGGCACCGGCGTGGTGCAGGGAGCCCACCCCGACTGGAACCGCGCCCAGATGACCGCGCTCTTCTCCGACACCCCCGACGGCGAAACCCGCCGGGCCGTGCTGCGCGAGTACTTCGACACCAACCGCATCACCACCGCCCACCTGGGCCTGGAGATGGGATACGACTACGCCGACGCCGGATCCGTCACCTCCGACGGAACCCCGCGCCCCCCGCAGGACCCCCTGGGGCTGGAGTACGAACAGACGGCCCGCCCCGGCTCCCGGCTGCCGCACGCCTGGCTCACCGAGGACGGCACCCGGACCGGCACCCACCGGCTGCACCGCGCCCCCGGCTCGTTCCTGCTGCTCGCGGGTGCCGAGGGCACGGCCTGGGTTGAGGCCGCCCGGCTGCTGGCCCGGCGGTACGGCGTGCGGATCGACGCCTACGCCGTGGGCGGCGAGGGCGCCGTGGCCGACCCCGAAGGCCGGTGGCGGAAGCTGCGGGGCCACGACGAGCACGGCGCGGTCCTGGTCCGCCCCGACGGGTTCGTGACGATGCGCGAGCGCTCTGACTGCGCCGACCCGGCGCGTGTGGTGGAGCAGGCGCTCCTGACGGCGCTCGGCCGGGACCGTGAGGCCGTCGCCGGCGACGGGCCCGGGCCGCGCACCGAGGAGGGCGACGCCGGATGAACGGCCCCACCCGAACGCCCGTCGCGATCGTCGGCGGCGGGCCCGTCGGCCTGATGCTGGCCCTCCTGCTGGACCGCCACGGCGTGCCCTCCACCGTCTTCGACACGGCCGAGGCTCCTCACCGGACGCCCCGGGGCAACACCCACAACGCCCGGACCATGGAGCACTACCGCCGCCTCGGCATCGCCACCCCGATACGCGCCCTCGGACTGCCCGGCGAACACCCGACCGACATCGCCTACTTCACTCGCTACAACGGCCATGAGCTGTCCCGGCTCCCGCTCCCCTCACGGAACACACGGATGCGCCGGACCGGCCGGGCCCCCGCCACCGACCAGACCCCGGAACCGGTGCACCGCGCCAACCAGATGTACGTCGAGCGCTTTCTCGCCGAGCACGTCCGCACCCGCCCCCGCATCACCCTGCGGCTGGGCCGGACGGTCACCGGCCTCCGGCAGGAGGCCGACCGGGTCACCCTGCGCACCGAGGACCCCGCCGGACGCGTCCACGACGTCGCCGCGAGCTACGCCGTCGGCTGTGACGGGGGCCGCAGCTTCGTCCGCCGCACCCTCGGCGTCCACTACGAAGGCCCCGGCTCCCTCGGCCAGGAGGTGCTCGGCCGTCGGGCGACCGCGGCCCACCTGCGGCTGCCCACCTTCCACCGGGACGTGATGACGGGAACCCGGGCCTGGAGCTACTGGGCGTTCAACAGCGCGCTGGCGATGAACCTGATCGCCCTGAACGGCGAGGACGAGTTCTTCCTGCTGACCAGCTCGGCCGACCCGGACCGCACCGGCCCCGGCCCGCTCGCCGACCTGGTGCGGCGGGCGGCGGGCACGCCCCTGCCGGTCGAGGTGCTCGGCCACCGCCCGTGGACGCCCGGCGCGGCCCTGGTCGCCCAGCGGTTCACCTTCGGCCGGGTCCTGCTCGCCGGGGACGCCGCCCACCTGTTCACACCCAACGGAGGATTCGGGATGAACACCGGAGTCGACGACGCGGCCAACCTCGCCTGGAAGCTCGCCGGCGTCCTCCACGGCTGGGGCGGCCCCGGCCTCCTCGCCTCGTACGAGAGCGAGCGCCGGCCGATCGCCCACCGCAACACCACCGCCGCCCGCGAACTGAACGCCGCGCTCGGGACCGTCGAACGCCCCGCCGCGCTGGAGGAGGACGGCCCGGCCGGGACGGCGGCGCGGGAACGGACCGGCGATCTGCTGCGGTGCTACGGGGAGCGGACCCACTCCCTGGGCGTGCAGCTCGGCGCCCGCTACGACGGCTCGCCCCTGGTGGCGGAGGACGGTGAGCCGCCCGCCGACTCGTGGGGCACCTACACACCCTCCGGGGTGCCCGGCGGCCGGGCACCGCACCTGTGGCTGGACTCCTGGCACGGGCAGGGCAGTTCGCTGTTCGACCGGTTCGGCACCGGCTGGACCCTGCTGCGCCTGGGCGGTCGCGCACCCGACAGCAAACCGCTGGAGGCCGCGGCACAGGCCCGGGGGATGCCGCTGACCGTGCTCGACGTCGACCTCGCCGACGGCCGGGACCTGTACGGACGCGATCTGGTCCTCGTCCGGCCCGACCAGCACATCGCATGGCGCGGCGACCGGCCGCCCACCGACCCGGAGGAACTGATGGCCAGGGTGACCGGATCAGTGGCCGGGACGAAGGGGGCGGCATGACCGGGGCGTCGGAGATCGCCGTCGTCGGGGCCGGCCCGCGCGGCCTGTCGGTGCTGGAGCGGATCTGCGCCAACGAACGCCGGTCCGCGGGCCCCCGCCCGGTGGTGATCCACCTCGTGGACCCCTACCCACCGGGCGCGGGCCGGGTCTGGCGCACCGACCAGTCACGACTCCTGCTGATGAACACCGTGGCCTCGCAGGTGACGGTGTACACCGACGCGTCGGTCGAGATGGACGGGCCCGTCGAGCCGGGCCCGAGCCTGTACGCATGGGCGCACACGGCCGGAGTGGCGGCGGGCGACCGGCGGACCCGGGCCGAGGCCCGGTCACTCACTCCGGACAGCTATCCGACCCGGGCCCTGTACGGCCGGTATCTGCGCGATGTCTTCGAGCGGGTGCGGGCGACCGCGCCCACGCACTGCACCGTCGTCGAACACCGCACCCGGGCCGTCGCGCTGACCGACGACGGCCCGCTGCCCGGCGGCCCCCAGACCCTCGTCCTCGCCGACGGGACCCGTCTGACCGGTCTGGACGCGGTCGTGCTCGCCCTGGGGCACCTGCCCGGACGGCCCTCGCAAGAGGACGCCGCCTGGTCCCGGACGGCCCTGGCGCACGGCCTGTCGCACTACCCGCCGGCCAACCCGGCCGACCTCGACCTGTCCGAGGTGAAACCGGGGCTGCCGGTGCTGATCAGAGGGCTCGGCCTGAACTTCTTCGACCACATGGCCCTCCTCACCCGAGGCCGGGGCGGAACCTTCGTCCGCCGTGGCGGACGGCTCGTCTACCTCCCGTCCGGCCAGGAGCCCAAGGTGTACGCCGGATCGCGCCGCGGACTGCCTTACCACGCCCGGGGCGAGAACCAGAAGGGCGCCTTCGGCCGGTACGAGCCCCGGCTGCTGGGCCCCGGCACCATCGAGGCCCTGCGCAGGCGGGTGGCCGAGGGGGAGCGGGTGCACTTCGCCGCCGACCTGTGGCCGCTGATCGCCAAGGAGGTCGAGTGCGTCTACTACGAGACCCTGCTGGTCTCCCGGGGACGGGCCGAGCAGGCGCCCGCGTTCGCCGTCGGCTATCTGACGGCCTCCGCCGCGACCGCCGCCCGGCTGCTCGACGCCCACGGGATCGAGGACGCCGCCCGCTGGGACTGGGACGCCCTGGCCAGGCCGTCCGGGAGCCGACGCTTCCCGGACCGTGCGGCCTGGCGCCAGTGGCTCCTGGGCCGGCTGGAGCAGGACATGCGCGAGGCACGGGCCGGCAACGTCCGCGGCCCGCTGAAGGCCGCCCTCGACGTGCTGCGCGATCTGCGCAACGAGATCCGTCTGGCCGTCGACCACGGCGGGCTGGAGGGCAATTCCTACCGCGACGAACTCCAGGGCTGGTACACCCCGTTGAACGCCTATCTGTCGATCGGACCGCCACTGTCGCGCATCGAGGAGCTGCACGCGCTGATCGAGGCGGGCGTCGTCGAGATCCTCGGGCCGGGCCTACGGATCGACATCGACCTGCACGGCGGCCGTGCGGCGTTCGTCGCCCGGTCCCCGGCCGTGGACGCCGAGCCCGTCAGCGCGTCCGTGCTGATCGAGGCCCGGCTCCCGGAGCCCCACCTGCGGCGGACCGGGGACGCGCTGCTGGCCCAGCTCATGACGACTCACCAGGTGACCCCGTACCGGCTGGAGGGCGCCTGCGGCACCAGCTACGAGTCCGGGGGGCTCGCGGTCACCGAGCGCCCCTACCGGACCGTGGACGCCTACGGCCGGGTCCATCCGCGCCGCTTCGCCTACGGCGTCCCCACCGAGACCGTGCACTGGGTGACGGCCGCCGGGATCCGCCCGGGCGTCAACTCGGTGACCCTCGGCGACTCGGACGCCATCGCCCGCGCCCTGCTGGCCCTCACCCCCGCCAGGCCGGTGTCCCCCGACACCGCCCCCGGCAACGACCTCGTGGAGATGGCGACATGACGGGGCCGGGACAGCGGTTCGACGGCGGGCCCGACGCCGGACTGCTCTCGCCCGTCCGGGTCGGCACCCCCGTCGAGGAGGCCGTCGGCGAGCACGCCTGGCTCCGGGCCATGCTGGAGGCGGAGGCCGCGCTCGCCCGCGCCCAGGCACGGCTCGGCACCGTTCCGGAGAAGGCCGCCGAGGTCATCACCCGCGTCGCCGCCACCGGGCGGTTCGACGTCAGGGCGCTGGCCGTGGCCGCGCGGGAGACCGCCAACCCGGTCGTCGGGCTCGTCCGCGCCCTGACCGGTGCGGTGGCGGCCGAGGACGCGGAAGCGGCGGAGTACCTGCATCGCGGATCCACCAGTCAGGACGTCCTGGACACCGGCGCGATGCTGGTGTGCCGGCGGGCGCTGGACCTCGTCCACGGGGACCTGGTACGCACCGCCGGAACCCTGGCGGCGCTCGCCGAAGAGCACCGGGACACCGCCATGGCGGGCCGCACCCTCGCCCTGCACGCCGTGCCCACCACCTTCGGGCTCAAGGCGGCGGGCTGGCGCTCTCTGGTGCTGGACGCCACGCTCCGGATCGAGTCGGCGAACAGGGCCCTGCCCGTCTCCCTCGGCGGCGCCGCCGGAACGCTGGCCGGTTACGTCCAGTACGCCGAAGGCGTCGACCCCGAGTCCTACCCGGAGCGCCTGGTGGCGGCCTACGCCGCCGAGACCGGGCTGGCCCGGCCCGTACTGCCGTGGCACGCCCTGCGCACGCCGGTCGCGGACGTGGCCGCGGCCCTCGCCTTCACCGCGGGCGCCCTCGGCAAGTTCGCCGTCGATGTCCAGGTGCTCGCCCGTACCGAGATCGCCGAGGCCGCCGAGCCGGACGCGGCCGGGCGCGGAGCCTCGTCCGCGATGCCGCACAAGCGCAACCCGGTACTCTCCACGCTGATCCGCAGCGCGTCCCTCCAGGTCCCGGCCATGGCAGGCGCGCTGACGCAGTGTCTGGTGGCGGAGGACGAGCGTTCGGCGGGCGTCTGGCACGCGGAGTGGCTGCTTCTGCGTGAATGCCTGCGGCTGTCCGGTGGAGCCGCCCACACCGCCGCCGAACTGGCCGCAGGCCTCACCGCACGGCCCGAACGCATGCGGCAGAACCTGAATCTGACGAGCAGTCAAATAGTCACGGAACGGCTGGCGGCCGCCCTGGCGCCGCATCTGGGCCGCACCCGGTCCAAGGAACTCCTGACCGCCGCTTCGATCACCGCCGACCGGGAGGGGCGCCCCCTGGCCGAAGTGCTGCGGGGCCTTCCGGAGGTGACCGCGCATCTGACCGGTGAGCCGCTGACCCGTCTTCTCGACCCCACCACCTACACCGGGGCCGCCCGGGGGCTGGTCGCCCGAGCGCTCGCGACCGCTGAAGCCGAGCCGGAGGAACTGTGATGTCCCGTCGTCTGTTCACCTCGGAGTCCGTGACCGAGGGCCACCCCGACAAGATCGCCGACCGGATCAGCGACACCGTCCTCGACGCCCTGTTGCGCGAGGACCCCACATCCCGCGTGGCACTGGAGACCCTGATCACCACCGGACAGGTCCACATCGCCGGCGAACTCACGACACGCGCCCACGTCCCCGTCGCCCGGCTGGTGCGCGAGGCCGTCCTGGCAATCGGCTACGACTCCTCCGCCAAGGGCTTCGACGGTGCGTCCTGCGGGGTGTCGCTCTCCATCGGCGCGCAGTCGCCCGACATCGCCCAAGGCGTCGACCACGCGCCCGGGACAGGTGCGAGCGACGCGGACCGGGACGAGGGCGACCCGCTGGACCGGCAGGGTGCCGGGGACCAGGGGCTGATGTTCGGCTACGCGACCGACGAGACGCCCAGCCTGATGCCGCTCCCCGCCGAGCTGGCCCACCGTCTGGCACGCCGGCTCTCCGCCGCCCGCCGCGACGGCTCGATCCCCTACCTGCGGCCGGACGGCAAGACGCAGGTCACCATCGAGTACGAGGGCGACCGGCCGGTCCGGCTCGGCACCGTCGTCGTCTCCTCGCAGCACGCGCCCGGCACCGACCTGGACAAGCTGCTCGCGCCCGACATCCGTGAGTTCGTCGTCGAGCACGTGCTGCGGGAGGTCGCCCAGGACGGCATCAAGCTCGACACCGAGGGCTACCGCCTCCTGGTCAACCCGACCGGCCGCTTCGAGATCGGCGGCCCGGCGGGCGACGCGGGCCTCACCGGTCGCAAGATCATCATCGATACGTACGGGGGCATGGCCCGCCACGGCGGTGGCGCCTTCTCCGGCAAGGACCCCTCCAAGGTGGACCGTTCGGCCGCCTACGCGATGCGCTGGGTCGCCAAGAACGTCGTCGCCGGGGGACTGGCCCGCCGCTGTGAGGTGCAGGTCGCCTACGCCATAGGCAGGGCCCGGCCGGTGGGACTGTTCGTGGAGACCTTCGGCACCTCTTCCGTGCCCGCCGACGCCATCGAGAGGGCGGTCACCGAGGTGTTCGACCTCCGCCCGGCCGCGATCATCCGGGATCTCGACCTGCTGCGGCCGATCTACGCCCAGACGTCGGCGTACGGCCACTTCGGCCGCGAACTGCCCGACTTCACCTGGGAGCGCACCGACCGCGTGGACGCCCTGCGCCGGTCCGTCGGCCTCTGACTCCCCGCCACCGCACCGAGGAGGCTCCCGTATGCGCATCACCGTCACCGGCTCGATCGCCACCGACCACCTGATGTCCTTCCCCGGTCGCTTCCGCGACCTGCTGCTCCCCGACCGGCTCGACCACGTCTCCCTGTCCTTCCTCACCGACAGACTCGAGATCCGGCAGGGCGGTGTCGCCGCCAACATCGCGACGGGCCTCGCGCGGCTCGGCCTGCGGCCGGTCCTCGTCGGCGCCGCGGGCCAGGACTTCGCGGAATACGCGGCCCGGCTGGAGGGCGCCGGGGTCGACACCGGATCGGTGCTGATCAGCGAGAACCTGCACACCGCCCGCTTCCTGTGCACCACCGACGCGGATCACAACCAGGTCGCCGCCCGCTACGCCGGGGCGATGACCGAGGCCCGGAAGATCTCGCTGGCGGCCGTCGCCCGACGCGTGGGCGTCCCCGACCTGCTGGTGGTCGCGCCGAACGACCCGGCGGCCATGCTCCGGCACACCGGGGAGTGCCGGGTGCTCGGGATCCCCTTCGTCGCCGACCCCTCGCAGCAGCTCGCCCGGCTCGACCGGGAGGAGACCCGCCGGCTGGTCGTCGGCGCCCGCCACCTCTTCACCAACGCCTCCGAGGCCGCCCTCCTCCTGGAGCGCACCGGATGGACCCGGGACGAGGTCCTCTCCCGGGTCGGCGCGTGGGTCACCACGCACGGCGCCGACGGCGCGGAGCTCGCCCGGCGGGACGAGCCGACCGAGCACGTGCCGGCGGTGCCCACACCGGACGCCGTCGACCCCACCGGGGTGGGCGACGCCCTGCGCTCCGGCTTCCTCGCCGCCGTCGCCCGCGGCCTCCCCCTCACCACCGCCCTCCGACTGGGCTGCGCCATGGCCACGCTCGTCCTGGAATCGGCGGGCACCCAGGAGTATCAGATCGTGCCCACGGACCTGCTGAGCCGCCTCCTCGACGCCTACGGGCCCAGCGAGGCAGCCGCGTTGGAACCGATGCTCGCGGAGCTGCCGCGGCTGCAGGAGTACACGGGGTGACCTGCACGGAACCCCCTTCGTTGACCCTGGGGCGGCCGTCCGGTCGTCACAGGGACAACGAAGGGCGCTCCCATGAACACCACCGAGGCCGGCCCGGCGGAGGTCGTCACCCGCTTCTACGCCGCCGAATCCGACTTCGTCGCGGCCGGCGGCCCGGGGCGGGCCGACTTCGCCGCCATCGCGGCGTGCCTGGATCCGGACGTCGTGCTCCACCAGGCCCCCGGCCTGCCCTACTCCGGAGACTGGCACGGCTCCGAGGGCATCGAGCGATTCATGGCGGTCATGGGCGAGTGCTGGAAGGTGGTCGAGGTCCTGGACCAGCGTCGCCTCGTCGACGGCCGGGACGTCGTCGTGACCAGCGACGTCCGGTTCGTCGCGCGCGAGACCGGCCGGACGCTGGAGACGACCATCGTCCAGCTGATCCGGGTCCGGAACGGCCGGATCGAGGAGTTCAGGCCCTTCTACTGGGATCCGGCGGCGGTGCGCGGAGCCCTGGAGACAGCCTGACCGACGGCAGCGCGCCCGGGGGCTCGACTCCCGCCGGCAGAACCCCCGACCGGCTTGGAGGTGTTGGGCTACGTTGACCGCATGGACGACGTGAGGCTTTCGGCGGGCGTGATCGAGTACCGGGACACCGGTGGCGACGGGCCCGTCGTGGTCCTCCTGCACGGCGTGGCCATGAACGGTTCGCTGTGGGACGAGGTCGTCGCCGGGCTCGGCGACGGGGTGCGGTGCATCGTGCCGACCCTGCCGCTCGGCGGGCACCGCAGACCCATGGAGGCCGGGGCAGACCTGTCCGTCCTCGGGGTCGCGCGGCTGGTCGCCGAATTCCTGGAAGCCCTCCGACTGGAGGACGTGACACTCGTGATGAACGACTGGGGCGGCGCCCAGGCCCTGGTCGCGGACGGGCGGGCCGACCGGATCGGCCGGCTCGTCATCACCTCCTGCGAGGCGTTCGACAACTATCCGCCCGGGCTGCCCGGGCGGAACCTCGCCGCCTTCGCCAGGCTGCCCGGAGGGATCAGGGCCGCCTTCTCCCTGCTCCGGCTGAAGCCGGCCCGGCGGCTGCCCATGACCTGGGGGTGGATGAGCAAACGGCCCGTCCCGCACGCGACGATGGACGACTGGTTCCGGCCGCTGCTGACCTCCGCCGCGATCCGGCGCGACCTGCGCGCCTACGTTCTCGGCGTACCGGAGAAGGCCGAACTCCTGCGCTGGGCCGAACAACTGCGCACCTTCGACCGGCCCGCGCTGGTGGTCTGGGCGACCGAGGACCGGGTCATGCCGCTCGATCACGGGCGACGGCTCGCCGGCATCCTTCCGCGGGGGCGGCTGGTGGAGGTGGCCGACAGCTACACGCTCATTCCCCAGGACCGGCCGGACGCCCTCGTCGAGCACCTGCGCGCCTTTCTGGCGGAGACCGGCTGACTCCGGCCGTGGCGGCCCGGTTGTCCTCGTGTCCCGATGAGGAAACAGTCCCCGGACGCCTCCACCACCGCGGCCCGCCGAACCTATGATCGATGCGGCGTCGATGAGAAGAGCGGGGGAGCGCTGTGACCTGTCACGTGCCGTTAAGAGGGGGCCGGTTCGCGCTGCCTCTCGCCCTGACCCTGGTGACCGTGCTGCTCGCCGGTTGCTCGGGGACGGCGGACGGACCGGACGAGGCCGGGAAACGCGGCGCTTCGGCGAGCACCAGCACGAGCACGGACCGCGGCGGCAGCACCGGTGCCGGGCCGTCGCCCGAGAAGACGTTCGAACCCGACCCCGCCCGGCTCCCCAGGACCCGGGCCGAGGCACGCGACTTCATCGACCGCGTCATCGCCGGGCCCGACAGCTTCGGCCCCGGGGTGGTGAAGCGGAGCCCGTACGAGAGCGACCCCGCGACCTGGCCCGTGCTCGGCGACAACTGTGTCTGGCAGCAGCGGAAGCCCGCGCCCAGCGTCCTCGCCACCCTCACCCGGTCGTTCGAGGTGCCCGCGGAGGCCGGCAAGGGGCCGGTGCGCCTCGCTGCCGTCGTCACCGTGCACCGCACCCGCCAGGACGCCACCTGGGAGATGGCCGAGTCGATCGAGGAGAGCATGCGCTGCCCCACCCAGCAGCTGCGCGAGGGCGAACAGATCGGCTCCATGGTCGCCGGCGCGCTCCTCAGCGGCGAGGCCACGCAGAACAGCTCCGAGGACTCCCTCACCGAGCTGGGGGAGTACCGCAGCTCCGAGCTCGGCGGACCGCACCGCTACTTCTGGCAGCAGGCGCAGACCCTGCAGTTCACCGTGGCCGTGACCGGCAAGGGGGCGAAGGGGCGCACCGAGCGGGAGATCGACGAACTCGTCGTCCAGGCGCAGGGCACCATGCTGGCCCGGCTGGAATCCACCGTCGAGAAGCAGAGCTGAGGCCGGACGATGGACGACCTGCGACCCACCGACCCCGCCCGGATCGGCGGCCACCGGCTCCTCGGCCGCCTCGGGGCGGGCGGCATGGGCGTCGTCTACCTCGGACGCACCGACGCCGGAGCGCTCGCCGCGATCAAGGTGATCCTCCCCGAGCACGCCGGGGACGAGGAGTTCCGGACCCGCTTCCGCCGCGAGGCCGAGGCGGCCCGCCGGGTCGACAGCCCTTGGGCCGTGTCCGTCACCGGTGCCGATACCGAGGCCGAACGGCCCTGGCTCGCCACCGATTTCGTTCCCGGGCCGACGCTGTCCGACGTCGTCGCCCGGCGCGGTCCGCTGCCTGTGCGCAGCGTCACCGTCCTCGGCCGGCTGCTCGCCCGCGCCCTGGCCTCCGTGCACGCCGCCGGGCTGGTCCACCGCGACGTCAAGCCGGCCAACGTCCTGCTGTCCGCGAGCGGCCCCCGGCTGATCGACTTCGGGATCGCCCGCGCCGCCGACGCGACCGCCCTGACCGCCACCGGGATCGTCGTCGGCACTCCGGGGTTTCTGCCGCCCGAGCAGGTGTCGGGGGGCGGGGCGGCGGGGCCCGCCGGATCCGCCGGGGACGTGTTCTCGCTCGGCTGTCTCCTGGCGTACGCGGCCACCGGCCGGCCCCCCTTCGGCAGCGGCGCGGTCGACGCCGTCCTCTACCGCACCGTGCACGACGCACCCGACCTGGACGGCATCGAGGACCCTGCGCTGCGCGCGCTCCTGGAACGCTGCCTCGCCAAGGATCCCGGCGAGCGTCCGGCCGCCGCCGACCTCGACACCCTGATCGCCGAGGACGTCCCCGCCGGGGCCACCGTCGACTGGCTGCCCGAGGACGTCGTCCGGATCATCGCGGACCGGTCCGCCGCCCTGCTGGCCCTGCCCGACATCGACGCCACCGTCGCCGTCCCCGAGGAGCCCGGGCCCCCGCAACCCGCCCCCGGCCGACGGCGGTTCCTGTTCCTCGCCGCCGGTGGCGCCCTCGCCCTCGGCGGCGGAGCCCTCGCCGCCGTACGGCTCACCGGTGACGGAATCGGTGGGGGCGGAGGCGACGGGGCACCCGGCGGACGGCGCCTCATCATCGGCGTGCACGCCGATCTCACCGGGCCGATGAGCGCCGCCGGACGTGCCCAGGAACGCGGCGTCCGGCTCGCCGTCGACCGCTTCAACTCCCTCGACGACCAGCCCTTCCGGCTCGCCGTGAAGGTCCTCGACGACCAGGGCGACCCCGCCCGCTCGGCCCGCGTGGCCGAGGAGTTCGCCCGCGACCCGGAGGTCGTCGCCGTCATCGGCCCCACGAGCGACGGGGCGGCGGGGGCGGCCCTGTCCGCGTACGACGAGGCCGTGCTGCCGGTCCTGACGGTGTCGGCCCTTCTGATGGCCTTCCCGGAGCGGGCCAACGGCTCCTTCTTCCAGGCCTCCCCCTCCTACGCCGAGCTTTCCTTCCCCGTCGTCCACCGCCTGCTGCTGCGCCCCGACGTCGAGCGGCTGGGCATCCTGATCGACCGGTCCGGCGGACAGTCCGCCTACCAGGCGGGCTACGCCGTCAACCTGCTGACGCCCCAGCTCACCACCGGAACCACCCACCCCCGGGTGGTCCCCGCCGGGACCAGCGTCTTCGACCCGGTCGTCACCGACCTCCTGTCGCACCGCAGCGACGCCCTCTTCTACGCCGGTGAGGCGGCCGGCGCCGCCAAGGTCGCCCGCATTTTGGCCGACCTCCCCTTCACCGGACCATGCATGGCCCAGCACACCGCCATGGGGCCGGAGTTCCTCGAACAGGCGGGCGCGGCGGCCGACGGCTGGGAGTTCGTCGCCCCGTTCATCGACGCCACCGCCCCGGCCGCCGCGACGTTCGCCGCCGCCCACCGCAAACGCTTCGGCGCCGCGCCCGCCGCCTGGTCCGCCGAGGCGTACGACGTGGCCAATCTCGTCGCCCGCGAACTGGCCCGCCTCGCCGAGGCGGCGGCCGAGGGGGCGACGCCCGCGGCGACGGGGGCGTCCGCGAGTGCCACGCCCTCCGGCAACGGTCTGCCCACCCGCTCAGCGCTCACCGCCGCGATCGCCGCCGCCCGGTACGACGGGGTCTCGCGCTCCTATGCGTTCGACAAGGAGCGCCAGCAACTCGTCGGCCAGGATGCCCACTTGTACCGGGTGAAGGACGGCGGCGTCCGCTACGTCGGCCCCGCCCCGAAGCCCGAGAGCTGACGTGCGGCCCCTCACCTCCGAGGACCCCCGCACCGTCGGCCCCTACCGCACCCTCGTCCGGCTCGGCGCGGGCGGCATGGGCGTGGTCTACCTGGCGCGCTCGGCGGGCGGGGCGCTCGCTGCCGTCAAGGTGATCCGGGCCGAGCATGCCGCCGACCCCGGCTTCCGGGCACGCTTCCGTCGCGAGGCCGAGACCGCCGTCCGGATCACCGGCCCCTGGGTCGTCCCGGTGCTCGGCGCGGACACCGAGGCCCGCGAACCGTGGCTGGCGACCGCGTTCGTCCCCGGGCCCTCGCTGGCCCAGGTGGTGGCGGCCGGCGGCCCGCTGCCCACGGTCACCGTCCGGGCGCTCGGGAGCCGGCTCGCCGAGGCCCTCGTCGCGGTCCACGAGGCCGGGCTGATCCACCGCGACGTCAAACCCGGCAATGTGCTCCTCGCCCTCGACGGCCCCCGCCTCATCGACTTCGGGATCGCCCGCCACGAGGGCGCCACCGCGCTGACCGCCACCGGGGCGGTGATCGGGACGCCCGGCTACCTGGCCCCCGAGCAGGCGTCGGCCGGGCCGCTCGGGCCGCCGTGCGACGTGTTCTCGCTCGGCTGCGTCCTCGTGTACGCGGCGACCGGGCGGGGGCCGTTCGGCGAGGGCGGCGGTGCGGGCGCGCTGTTCCGTACGGTCCACGAGGAGCCGGACCTGACGGGCATCCCGCCGGGCCTGGCCCCCCTGATCGCCGCCTGCCTCGCGAAGGACCCGGCCGCCCGGCCGACCGCGAGCCGGGTCCGCGACGCGCTGGCGGTGGGCGGCGAGGCTGCCCTGGACCCGGCCGGGCGGGCGGCCCCGGACCCGGCCGGGCGGGCGCCCCTGGAGCCGCAAAGGCGGGCGGCCCCGGGCTCGGCCGGGCGGGTGATGCCAGACCCTGCCAGGCACGGGATGCCGGACCCGGACCGGCCGGAGCCGTCGGCCCCGAGCGCGTCTCGGGACCCGCGCGAGTCCCTCCGCGCCGCCTCGGACCCGGGTGCGTCCCCCGACCCGGGCGAGTACCCCCGTACCGCTTCCGTCCTCACCTCCTGGCAGGCCCCCGCCGGGCTTCCCGCGCTGATCGCCGAGCGGTCCGCCGCCGCCCTCGCGCTGCCGGACCCCGAACCGCTGCCCACCACGCCCACCCCGGCCGGGGACGAAACCGCCGGACACGAAGACACAGGCAAAAACAGCGGGCCCGCCCGCCGCAGGGTCCTGACCACCGGGGCCGCCGGGGCCGTCCTCCTCGTCGGCGGGTCCGCCGCCGTCTGGAACGCCCTGCGCGGGCGCGACACCGGGGCGGGCGGTCCCCCGTCCGGATCCGGGGAGTCACCCACGTACACGATCGGGCTCCACGCCGACCTCGGCGGACCCGGCCGGGCCACCGGGCTGGCCCATCAGCGCGGCGCCCAGCTCGCCGTCGCCGACCACAACTCCCGCAAGGACAAGGCGTTCCGGCTCGCCCTGCGCACCGAGGACGACCGGGGCGACCCGGCGGCGGCGCTCCGGGTGGCCGAGCGGTTGGCGGCGGCCCCCGCGGTCATCGCGGTCCTCGGGCCGACCGGTGCCGTACTGCGCGAGGAACTCGTCCAGCGGTACGGCGCGGCACGGCTGGCCAACGTCGTCGTCGCGGCGGGCTCCAGCACCGTCGAGTCCGGGACAGGGCTCCACCACTGCGTCACCCGCCCCCTGGACGACATGCTCACCCCCGGCCTGATCGGCCACCTGGCCCGCACCACCCCCGCCGGCCGCATCCTCCTCGTCGAGGACGCCGCCGACCCCGGGCTCGCCGGCGAGGTCGGGCGCGCGTTCCGCGAGGCCGCCCCCACGGGTGCGACGCTCCTCGAACACCCCCTCGTCCGGGGCGACACGGGCTTCGGCGCGGTCGCCCGCAAGGCCGTGACCGGCCGGGCCGACGCCGTGGTGCTCGGGGGCGGCGACGCGTCCCGGGCCGCCCGCCTGGCCACCGCGCTGACGGGCGAGGGTTTCACCGGCGCCCGGGTCGCCGTCGGACCCGCCCTCGGGCCCGCCTTCCTCGACGGTGCGGGCGCCGCAGCCGACGGCTGGGTCTTCGCCGAGGCGTACGCCGACCCGGCCGCACTGCCCGCCGCCCGGGCCTTCACCGCCGCCCACCGGGAGCGTTTCGGCGCACCCCCGGCGACCTGGGCCGCCGAGGCGTACGACGCGGTCGGCCTCATCGCCCGCGCCGCCGGGGCCACCAGCGCCTCGGGCGAGGTGCGCAGCGGTATCGGCGGGCGGATCGTGCGGACCGAGCACCGGGGGATCGTACGGACCCTCGCCTTCACCGCCTCGACCCGCCGGATGCGCATGCCGGACGGGATCTTCCTCTACCGGATCGAGAAGGGGAGCCCCCGCTTCCTGGGCCCGTACGAGGAGGCCGGGGAGGCGTCCGACGGCAGCGGTCGGTGAAGCCCCGGCCAGGTGTGAAGATCTTCTGCGGCGGCGCTTAAGAAATCCTCGATGGACCGGGGACCCCGCGATACGGCAGCCTTCTGGGTGACGGCCGGGGACGGCGCGTGGAGCTTTCCGAGATGCTCCGTCCCGTCCCGCCGAACCCCCACCATGGTGGGTGACACCCAAGACCACCCCGGGCCGCAGGGTTCCTCCGACATGCCCCGCGGCCCGGGGTATTCACTCGCGTACCGACGTCAGGGAGCCACAGCCGTGAAGGCACTCGTCAAGCAGAAGGCCGAGCCCGGACTGTGGCTGATGGACGTGCCGGAGCCGGAGTACGGCCCCACCGACGTCCTGATCAAGGTCCTGCGCACCGGTATCTGCGGCACCGACCTGCACATCCGCGCCTACGACGGCTGGGCCCAGCAGGCGGTCACCACCCCGCTGATCCTCGGCCACGAGTTCGTCGGCGAGGTCGCCGCGATCGGCTCCGACGTCGCCGACATCGCCACCGGCGACCTGGTCAGCGGCGAGGGCCACCTCGTCTGCGGCAAGTGCCGCAACTGTCTCGCCGGCCGCCGCCACCTCTGCCGCTCCACCGTCGGCCTGGGGGTCGGGCGGGACGGGGCGTTCGCGGAGTACGTGGTCCTGCCCGCCTCCAACGTGTGGGTGCACCGGGTCCCCGTCGACCTCGACATCGCGGCGATCTTCGACCCGTTCGGCAACGCCGTGCACACCGCTCTCTCCTTCCCGCTGGTCGGTGAGGACGTCCTGATCACCGGCGCGGGTCCGATCGGCATCATGGCCGCCGCCGTCGCCAAGCACGCGGGCGCCCGCAACGTCGTCATCACCGACGTCAGCGAGGCCCGCCTCGCCCTGGCCCGCAAGGTCGGCGTCAGCCTCGCCCTGAACGTCGCGGAGAGCACCATCGCGGACGGGCAGCGCGAGCTCGGCCTGCGCGAGGGCTTCGACATCGGCCTGGAGATGTCCGGCCGCCCCGAGGCGATGCGCGACATGGTCGCGAACATGACGCACGGCGGCCGGATCGCGATGCTCGGCCTGCCCGCCGAGGAGTTCGCCGTCGACTGGGCCCGCATCGTCACCTCGATGATCACCATCAAGGGGATCTACGGCCGCGAGATGTTCGAGACCTGGTACGCCATGTCCGTCCTGCTGGAGGGCGGCCTCGACCTCGGCCCCGTGATCACCGGCCGGTACGGCTTCCGCGACTTCGAGGCGGCCTTCGACGACGCCGCGAGCGGCCTCGGCGGCAAGGTCATCCTCGACTGGACCGCCTGACCGCCTCCCACCTGGTCCGTTACCTGATCTCTTAAGGAATCCGCATGTTCGACTCCGTACGCGACGATCTGCGCACCACCCTCGACGAGATCCGCGCCGCCGGGCTGCACAAGCCCGAGCGCGTGATCGGCACCCCGCAGTCCGCGACCGTCGAGGTCACCTCCGGCGGCCGTCCCGGCGAGGTCCTCAACTTCTGCGCCAACAACTACCTCGGCCTCGCCGACCACCCCGAGGTGATCGCCGCCGCCCACGAGGCGCTGGACCGCTGGGGCTACGGCATGGCCTCGGTCCGCTTCATCTGCGGCACCCAGGAGGTCCACAAGGAGCTGGAGCAGCGGCTCTCGGCCTTCCTCGGCCAGGAGGACACGATCCTCTACTCCTCCTGCTTCGACGCCAACGGCGGCGTCTTCGAGACCCTGCTCGGCCCCGAGGACGCCGTCATCTCCGACGCCCTCAACCACGCCTCCATCATCGACGGCATCCGGCTCTCCAAGGCCAAGCGCCACCGCTACGCCAACCGCGACATGGCCGAACTGGAGACGCAGCTCAAGGAGGCGTCCGGGGCCCGCCGCCGCCTCATCGTCACCGACGGCATCTTCTCCATGGACGGGTACGTCGCCCCGCTCCAGGAGATCTGCGACCTGGCCGACCGCTACGACGCCATGGTCATGGTCGACGACTCGCACGCCGTCGGCTTCGTCGGCCCCGGCGGCCGCGGCACGCCCGAGCTGCACGGCGTCATGGACCGGGTCGACATCATCACCGGCACCCTCGGCAAGGCGCTCGGCGGGGCGTCCGGCGGTTACGTCGCGGCCCGCGCGGAGATCGTCGCCCTGCTGCGCCAGCGCTCGCGCCCGTACCTCTTCTCCAACACCCTCGCCCCGGTCATCGCCGCCGCCTCCCTCAAGGTCATCGACCTGCTGGAGTCCGCCGGGGACCTGCGCGAGCAGCTCGCCGCCAACACCGAGCTGTTCCGCACCCGGATGACCGCCGAGGGCTTCGACATCCTGCCCGGCGACCACGCCATCGCCCCCGTCATGATCGGCGACGCGGGCAAGGCCGGGCGGATGGCGGAACTGCTCCTGGAGCGCGGTGTGTACGTGATCGGCTTCTCGTACCCCGTCGTCCCGCAGGGCGCGGCCCGCATCCGCGTCCAGCTCTCGGCCGCCCACTCCACCGCCGATGTGAACCGCGCCGTGGACGCGTTCGTCGACGCCCGGACCGCGCTGGAGGCGGAAGCCGCCTGACCCGCCGACCGGGTCGGTGGTTCCGCCACCACCTGGGACAATGGGCAGATGATCGATGCGCGGCGGCTGCGAATCCTCCGTGCGGTGGCCGACCACCGCACGGTGACCGCGGCCGCCGCCGCGTTGTACCTGACGCCCTCCGCCGTCTCCCAGCAGCTCGCCGCCCTGGAGCAGGAGACCGGCCACCGCCTCGTCGAACGCGGGGCGCGCGGCGCCCGGCTCACCGCCGCCGGGGAGATCCTGCTCTCCCACACCAACCTGGTCCTCGCCCAGCTGGAGCGGGCCGAGGCGGAGCTGGCCGACTACAGCGCGGGCATCGCCGGGACGGTCACGGTCGCCGCGTTCGCCACCGGCATCGGCCTCGTCCTCGCCCCCGCCCTCACCGAGCTGGCCCGCACCGCGCCCGGCATCCGGGTCAAGGTCCAGGACGCGGAGGGCGACGCCAGCGTCCCGATGGTGCTGGACCGGCAGGTGGACGTGGCGGTGGCCGTCGAATACCGGGGCGCGCCCGCCGAGGACGACCGCCGGCTCACCCGCGTCCCGCTGTACTCGGAGCCCTTCGACGCGGTGCTCCCGGTGGGCCACCGCCTCGCCGGCCAGGCCCAGGTGGCGGTCGCCGACCTGGCGCAGGACCCGTGGATCGGACCGTACCCGGGCAACCCCTGCCACGACGTGGTGGTCCTGGCCTGCGAGTACGCCGGTTTCGCCCCGCGCCTCGACCACTCCTCCGACGACTTCCACGCCGTGGTCGCCCTGGCCGGGGCGGATGCCGGGGTGGCGCTGGTGCCCCGCTCGGCGCTGCGCGGGATGGAGCTGACCGGGGTCGTCGTCCGCCCGGTCGAGGGCAGCGCCCCCACCCGCCGGGTCTTCGCCGCCGTACGGCAGGGGGCCGAGGGCCATCCGCTGATCCGGCCGGTGCTGGACGCGATGGAGGCGGTGGCCGTACGCGAGGCGGGGCTGGCGGCCCGGTCGTGACCCCGGGGCCGTAGGGCGGTTGGCCTCCGAGTTCCTGGGCCTGAGTTCCCGGGCCTGAGTTCCCGGGCCTGAGTTCCCGGGCCCGAGTTCCCGGGCCCGAGTTCCCGGGCCCGAGCTCCTGAGCCCGAGGCCCCGGGCCCCGCGCCGGAGGGGCCGGCCCCGGCCCAGGGCGGCCGGCCCCCGCGCCGCCGGAACCCGCGCCCCTCAGGCGCCCCGCGGCACCGCGCGCCGGAACCTGCCCCACCGCCGCCCCGACGGACCCGTTCCCGGCACCCCCGGGTCGTAGGCGATCTGCCAGCAGACCAGCGCCACCAGGATCCAGACCGTCGCCCAGGCCGGAAGCGCCGCCCCCAGCAGGGCCAGCGCCACGGACACCGCCACGCACGGCAGCGCCCAGCCCAGGAGCCAGACCCGGTCGGACCGGTCCGCGAGCGGCAGCGCGGCCACCAGACCGGCCGCGAAGTATCCGGCCATCGCCCCGCACAGCAACGCGTGCCGGCCCTTCGGCAGGACGTCGTCGACATGCGCGACTGCCGAGCCCAGCGCGGTCGCCAGCGCGACCAGGAAGCCGGTCATCACCGCGTGCAGCAGCATCGCCAGCCTCGGCGCGAGCGCGCCCCTGCGCAGATGAGGGATGCCGTTGGTGCCATAGAGCAGGCTCAGCGTGCAGATCGCGGCCCGCAGCCCGAACGCCCCGAGGCCGGTGGCGGCGAGCGGCCCGTCCCCCCGTCCCGCTCGGACGCCGCGTCGATGATCTGGATGACGCCCTCGCCCAGCACGATGATCACGTACAGCCCGAGGCGTTCGCCCATGTGCGCGGCGTCGATCCGTGACTCGCCGAGCCGGGGCGGTTCGGCGACCGGACAGTGCGCGGGGCCCGGCGGCGGGCGGCCGTCGCGGCGGCGCGCGGCCCGCTCGCCCGCCCGCCGCAGGGTGCGCTCCCGGGTGGAGACCAGCAGGGTGACGATGTCCAGCGCGATGCCGAGCGCCCAGAGCCAGTAGCGCAGCGGGGTGTCCACGAAGAGCGAGACGAGCCAGGGCACCGCGCCCGCGCCGAACTGGGCCAGCGGCCAGTCCACCACGATGCTGCCCCGCCGCCAGACCTGTCCCGCCTGCCACCGCAGCGCCACATAGGCGATGACGAAGGCGGTCGCGTGGCTCGACTGGACCGTGTGCACGGAGGCGGCCATCACGGCCATGCCGAACATCGCGATCAGCAGCGTACGGACCCGGGTCTCGGAGGCCGCGATGTCCCCGTAGACGGCGAACCCGGCCCAGGTGGTCCAGAAGGCCAGGTAGACCACCGCGTACAGCGCGAGGTCCGCCGACTGGGGGCCGTCGTGCAGCAGCCGGGCCAGCTGGCCCGCCCCGGCGACGACGACGAGGTCGAAGAACAGCTCGTTCCAGCCCGCGTGCCGCTCGGCCGGTGCGGCGCTCCCCGTGGACTCCTTGGCCTCCATGGACCCATGGTCATCGGACGGAGTCCGGCCGCGCTCCGGCTGTGGGCCGAATGCCGAGGCCCGGGTGCCATGACCGGACGCCCCCGGTTGCTTGGACCGGGGGCGTGGGCCCTCACGACGGGAGTACGGCGGTCCGGGGCTCGGCCGGTTCAGCCGGGGGCTTCGCCCGGCCCGCACCCCGCAGCCGGGCTACGGAGAAGACACCGGCCGCGGCCATGACGACGGCCGCGCCGATCGCCGCGAAGCTCATCCCGTGCGTGAAGGCGTCGCGCGCGGCCGTCAGTACGGTGCCGGCGGTCTCGTCGGGCAGCCGGGCCGCGACGGCCGTCGCGCCGCCCAGCGTCTCCCGTACGGCCTCGGCGTGCGGCATCCCGGCGGGCAGGGCGTCGGCCATCTCCCGGCTGTAGACCGCCGCGCCGATGGATCCGAGGACGGCCATCCCCAGCGCCCCGCCGAGCTCCTGGCCCGACTCCAGCACCGCCGCGGCCGATCCCGCACGCTCCGGTGGGGCCGCGCCGAGGGCGAGTTCGTTGGCGAGGGTCATCGCGGCGACCAGGCCGCCCGCGTAGAGCGCGGCGCCGACGAGTGCGAACCAGAGCGCCGAGTCGGTACGCACCTGGGTCATCCACAGAAATCCGCACGCGGAGACGGAGAAGCCGCCTCCCATGACGTACGCGCGGTCGACCCGCTGGGCGAGCGCGGCCGCCACCGGAGCCGCGACGGCCGCGCCGACGGCCGGGACCAGACTCCACAGGGCGGCCCTGAACGGGCTCAGGCCGAGGACGGACTGCAGGTACTGCGTGAGGAAGACGGCCATTCCCACGGTGGCGAACATCGCCAGGAGATTGGCGAACACCGGGCCGCCGAAGGCACGCCGGCCGACCAGGCCGAGGTCGATCATCGGATGCGCGAGGTGCTTCTGGCGGCGTACGAAGACGAAGCCGAGCACGAGCCCCACGCCGATCGTGAGGACCGGCAGCGGCTCGTACCCGTGCCGGGCCCACTCCTTGATGCCGTGGACCACCAGCAGCACGGCGGCCAGTGACAGCAGCGAGCTCAGCAGGTCGAAGCGCCCGCGCTGCGCGGACCTGAACTCCGGCACCAGGAACGGCACCAGGACGAGCAGCAGCACCATCGCCGGCAGGTTGATCAGGAAGACCGATCCCCACCAGAAGTGTTCGAGCAGCAGGCCGCTGACCACGGGCCCCAGGGAGATGCCCGCCGTCATGACAGCGGTCCACAGGGTCACTGCCCTGCCGCGCTGCTTCGCGTCGTGGAAGAGGTTGCGGATCAGGGCGAGCGTCGAGGGCATCAGGGCGGCCCCCCCGATGCCCAGCAACGCGCGTGCCACGATGAGCATCTCGGCCGTCTGCGCGTACGCGGCGGCGACCGAGGCCGCCCCGAACACCACCGCTCCCGCGAGCACCGAAGCGCGCCGCCCGATCCGGTCGCCGAGCGCACCCATCGTGATGAGCAGTCCGGCGAGGACGAAGCCGTACATGTCGAGGATCCACAGCTGCTGCGTCGCGCCGGGCTCCAGGTCCTGGCTGACGTAGGGAATCGCGAAGTACAGGATCGAGATGTCCATCGAGACCAGAAGCAGGGGCAGCATCAGGACGCCGAGGGCGGTCCATTCCTTGCGCCCCGCGCGGGGGCCGGGTGTCGTGTTCTCCATGCACGGCAGGGAACCGGGAGCGGGGTGTACACGGCAAACGGGTACCTAGTGCACTCCACCGTTCCAGGCCTTCCACCGGTCTGAACGGCATTCACGTGCACTAGTACAGTGCGGTCATGGCCCTGGAACCGCCCTACCTCCGCATCGCCGCCGACATCCGTCGGCGCATCGCCTCGGGTGAGCTCGCGCCCGGCGCCCGCGTCCCCTCCACCCGGCGTATCACCCAGGACTGGGGCGTCGCCATGGCGACCGCGACGAAGGCGCTCGCCGCCCTGCGGCAGGACGGTCTGGTGCGGGTGGTGCCCGGCGTCGGCACCGTGGTCGCCGCGCCGGAACGAGAAGAGAAGGCGGCTCCCCGGCGCGGGCTCACCCGAGACCGCGTCATCCGCGCGGCGATCGTTCTCGTCGACTCCGAAGGCCTCGCCGCGCTCTCCATGCGCCGGGTCGCCACCGACTTCGGCGTCTCCACCATGGCGCTCTACCGCCACGTCCCGAACAAGGGCGAGCTGGTACGGCTGATGTCGGAGGCGGTGTTCGACGGGGAGCCGCCGGGGCCCCGGCCCTCCGGCTGGCGCGCGCAACTGGAAAGGGAGGCCCGGTGGTTGTGGACCCGCTACCAGCGCCACACCTGGCTGGCGCGGGCCATGGCCGCTCTCACGCGGCCGATGGCATCGCCCCACGCGATGCGGTACACCGAGCGGGTCCTCAGCGCCCTGAACGGCGTGGGACTGACCCCGGCCCAGACCATCCACGTCCACCTCGCCCTCCTCGGGTACGCCCAGGGCGTCGCGGCGGCCGTCGAACTGGAGGCGCAGGCGCGGCAGGACACCGGCATGACCCCCGAGGAGTGGCTGGCCTCCAACGAACCGCGGCTGGAACAGATCCAGACCGGCGGGGCCTATCCGACCCTGTCCGCCCTCTTCGGCGACGAGGATTTCGACCTCGAACTCGACACGCTCTTCGAGTTCGGGCTCGCCCGGCTGCTGGACGGTGTCGCCTCGCTCATCGAGCGATCCGGCAGCCGATGACGGTCACGCCGTCGCCGCCACGGAGTCAGCCGGCCGGCTGGAGCAGATCCCACCGGTTGCCGTACAGGTCCTCGAAGACCGCGACCGAGCCGTACGTCTCGTGGCGCGGCTCCTCCAGGAAGCGCACTCCGGCCGCGCGCATCCGCTCGTGGTCGGCCGCGAAGTCCTCGGTGTACAGGAAGAAGCCGACCCGGCCGCCCGTCTGCGCCCCGACGGCCCCGGCCTGCGCCGCGTCCTTCGCCCGCGCCAGCAGCAGCCCCGTGCCGTCCGCCGCCCCGCGCGGGCGCACCACCACCCAGCGGGTGCCGTCGCCCCGGTCGGTGTCCTCCACCAGCTCGAAGCCGAGCGCGTCGCGGTAGAACGCGAGCGCCTCGTCGTAGTCGCGGACGATCAGGGTGACCAGGGCGATGTGGGACATGGGGGGCCTTTCGGAGGCTCTACGGCGGCGGGGAGTCCGGGAGCGATGACGTTATACGTAACACTAGCGCGTCGGCCCCCGGCCGTCGGGCACAATGCGCCGCATGGACTTCGTGGACGCTACGACCGCCGGCGGCCGGGCCGCGCTGAACGACCGGGCCCGCGCCCTCGTGGACACCGGGCAACGGCGCGTCCTCGGGATCGCCGGCCCGCCCGGAGCCGGGAAGTCCACTCTGGCGGACCGGCTGGTCGCGGCCCTGGACGGACGCGCCGCCCTCGTCCCGATGGACGGCTTCCATCTGGCCGCCGCCGAGCTGGACCGCCTCGGCCGCGCCGACCGCAAGGGCGCGCCCGACACCTTCGACGCGACCGGGTACGCGGCGCTGCTGCGGCGGTTGCGTGCACCGGACCCGGTGCACGCGGTCTACGCCCCGGCCTTCGACCGGTCCCTGGAGGAGCCGGTCGCGGGGTCGCTGCCCGTTCCGCCGGACGTCCCCCTCGTCGTCACCGAGGGCAACTACCTGCTGCTCGACGACGGGCCCTGGGCCCCGGTGCGCGGGCTGCTGGACGAGGTGTGGTTCCTGGATCTCGACCCGGAGGTCCGAGTACGCCGGCTTGTCGACCGGCATGTGCACCACGGCCGGCCCCGGCGTGACGCGGAGGAGTGGGTGGCCCGGTCCGACGAGGTGAACGCCCGGCTGGTGGAGCGGGGCCGCGACCGGGCCGATCTGGTCGTGCGGCTGCCCGACGGGCGACGACGGGCGGGGACCGATGTCTGACGAGGACCGGCGCGATCGACGACCGACGGCGACCGGCAGCTGACGCCCCGGCGGACATGCCGGGGCGCGAACCGGTCGCGGACACGCCGGGCCGGAAACCGATCGCGGACACGCCGTCGGATCTGACACGCGGTCGGAAGCCGGTCGCGTACGCCCCGCCGGGCGGGCAGGATGCTGTGTGCCGTGTCGCACCGCCAGGAGGTCCTGATGTCGAGCCCGAGCCCCTTCGCCCAGCCGTCCGCTCCGCCCGTGCCCTTCACCGTCGACGACTACCGGGCCCGGATGGCACGGGCCGCCGAGTCCGCCGCCGAGGCCGGGCTCGCCGGGGTGATCGTCGCGCCGGGCCCCGACCTCGTCCACCTCACCGGCTACCGCCCCGTGAGCACCGAGCGCCTCACCCTCCTCGTGCTGCGGGCCGGCCACGACCCGGTGCTGGTGGTCCCGACCCTGGAGGCCCCCGACGCGGCCGCCGCCACCGGGGCGCCCGCGCTGACCCTGCGGGACTGGACCGACGGCAAGGACCCGTACGAGGTGACCGCCCCGCTGCTGGCGGCCGAGGGCCGCTTCGGTGTCAGCGACAACGCCTGGGCGATGCATCTGCTGGGCCTCCAGACGCAGTTGCCCGGCACCTCCTACACCGCGCTCACCGAAGCACTCCCGATGCTCCGCGCGGTGAAGGACGCCGCCGAGCTGGAACGGCTCGCCGCCGCCGGGGCCGCCGCCGACGCCACGTACGAGGAGATCCTCAAGGTGCGCTTCTCCGGCCGCCGGGAGGTCGACGTGGCCATGGATCTCGCCGCGCTGCTGCGGGAGTTCGGACACTCCCAGGTGGACTTCACCGTCGTCGGCTCCGGCCCCAACGGGGCCAACCCGCACCACGAGGCGGGTGAACGCACCATCGAGCGCGGTGACATGGTGGTCCTCGACTTCGGCGGCCTGAAGCACGGTTACGGCTCCGACACCTCCCGTACGGTCCATGTCGGCGAGCCCACCGCCGAGGAGCAGCGGGTCCACGACATCGTCCGCGAGGCCCAGCAGGCGGGCTGCGCCGCCGTCCGGCCGGGTGTCGCCTGCCAGGAGATCGACCGGGCCGCCCGCGCGGTGATCACCGAGTTCGGCTACGGCGACCGGTTCATCCACCGCACCGGCCACGGCATCGGCGTCACCACCCACGAACCGCCCTACATGATCGAGGGCGAGGAGCAGCCCCTCGTCCCCGGGATGTGCTTCTCCGTGGAGCCGGGCATCTACCTCCCCGGCCGCTTCGGCGTTCGGATCGAGGACATCGTGGCGGTCACCGGGGACGGCGGGCGGCGGCTCAACACCACCGCCCGCGAACTGGCCGTCGTGGAGTAGCGGCGCGGGCACGGGAGTTCAGTCGTCCGCCAGCACCACGCACGACTCCGGCGGCAGATGCAGCACCCCGTCCGGCCCCGGCGCCCCGACCGGCTCCCAGGCCGCCAGCACCCTGCCGCCGGAACGACGGTGGCGTCCGAGGCCGAGCGGGATCGCCGCGGGCTTGTCGGCCAGGTTGACCACGACCCGCAGATCCCCCCTGCGGTACGCGAACCACCGCGCGTCCTCGTCGAACGCGGTCTTCACCGACGCCAGATCGGGATCGTGCAGATCGGGCAACGTGCGGCGCAGCGCGATCAGTTCGCGGTACCAGGCGAGCAGCCGCGCGTGCGGTTCACGCCCCGGCTCGGACCAGTCGAGGCAGGACCGGTCCCGGGTCGCCGGGTCCTGCGGGTCGGGGATCTCCTCCTGGGCCCAGCCGTGCGCCCCGAACTCCCGCCGCCTGCCGTTGCGTACAGCCTCGGCCAGCTCCGGATCCGTGTGATCGGTGAAGAACTGCCACGGAGTGCGCGCCCCCCACTCCTCGCCCATGAACAGCATCGGGGTGAAGGGGCCGGTCAGGACCAGGGCCGCGGCGCATGCCTGGAGGCCGGGGGAGAGGGCGGAGGCCGGCCGGTCGCCCAGCGCCCGGTTGCCGATCTGGTCGTGCGTCTGGGCGTACCCGACGAAGCGGTGCGCCGGGGTGCGGGAGACGTCGACCGGGCGGCCGTGGGTCCGGCCCCGGAAACTGGACCACGTCCCGTTGTGGAAGAACGCCGACGTCACCGTCTTGGCGAGGGCGGCCAGCGGGGCCCGTGCGAAGTCGGCGTAGTAGCCCTGGGACTCGCCGGTGAGCGCGGTGTGCAGGGCGTGGTGGAAGTCGTCGTTCCACTGGGCGTGCAGCCCGAGGCCGCCCGCCGGGCGCGGGGTCGTGGTGCGCGGGTCGCAGAGGTCGGACTCGGCGATCAGTCCGAGCGGCCGCCCCAGCTCCACGGCCAGCGCGTCGACCGCCGCCGACAGCTCCTCCAGGAACGTCAGCGCCCGGGTGTCGGCCAGCGCGTGCACCGCGTCGAGCCGCAGCCCGTCCAGCCGGTAGTCGCGCAGCCAGGCCAGGGCGCTGCCCAGCAGGAACGCCCGCACCTCGTCCGAGCCCGGCGCGTCCAGATTGACCGCCGCGCCCCACGGCGTGTGGTGGGTGTCGGTGAAGTACGGGCCGAAGGCGGGGAGGTGGTTGCCGGAGGGGCCCAGATGATTGTGGACGACGTCGAGGACCACCCCCAGCCCCAGCCCGTGCGCCGTGTCGACGAAGCGTTTCAGCCCCTCGGGTCCGCCGTACGGCTCGTGCACCGCCCACAGCGAGACGCCCTCGTACCCCCAGCCGTTGACCCCCGGGAACGGGCAGAGCGGCATCAGCGACACATGGGTGACCCCCAGCTCCGCCAGATGGCCCAGCCGCGCCGCCGCCGCGTCGAACGTGCCCTCCGGGGTGTACGTCCCCACGTGCAGCTCGTACAGCACGGCCCGGTTCAGCCGCCGCCCCGCCCACCCGTGGCGCCAGGCGTACGCCTCCTGGTCGACGACCGCGCTCGGCCCGTCTGGCCCGTCCGGCTGCCGCCGCGAACGAGGGTCCGGCAGCAGGGGCCCGTCGTCCAGCCGGAAGCCGTACCGGTCCCCGTCCGAGGCCTCCGCCCGGGCCGTCCACCACCCCTCGCGCCCCGCGTCACGCTCCATCGGGGACCGGACGTCGGCCGCCTCCAGCACGACCGAGTCCGCGTCGGGGGCCCACACCTCGAACTGCATCCACCACTCCTCGTCCCTGGGCGGGGCGCGCGGCAGCCCGGGGACGGGCTCCACGATCCTCGCGACAGGCTCTGTTGCCGCCCGCCACCGGCGATTAAGGTCTGGTCCTGATCATTGCCCGGCGAGGCGCCCGCTCATACGGATTCCCACGTACGGCTGCTGGAGGCCGCGATGACCCTGCCGATCTTCCCGCCCGGTTTCCTCTGGGGCGCCTCCGCCTCCGCGTTCCAGACCGAGGGGGCGGTCGACGCGGACGGCAAGGGGCCCTCCGGCTGGGACGCCTTCGCCGCGCTGCCCGGCCGGATCAAGGACGGCACCGACACCACCCGGGGCACCGGCTTCCACGCCCGCTACCGCGAGGACGTCGCCCTGCTGGCCGGGCTCGGCGCCGACGCCTTCCGGTTCTCCGTCAGCTGGCCCCGCGTGGTGCCCGGCGGCAGCGGAGCCGTCAACGCCGACGGGCTCGACTTCTACGACCGGCTCGTCGACGAACTGTGCGCCCACGGCATCACCCCCGCCCCGACCCTCTACCACTGGGACACCCCGCTCCCGCTGGAGGAGGCGGGCGGCTGGCTCGACCGGGACACCGCCCACCGCTTTGCCGAGTACGCGGGCATCGTCGCCGAACGCCTCGCCGACCGGGTCCCCATGTGGATCACGATCAACGAACCCGCGGAGGTCACCCTCCTCGGCTACGCGCTCGGCGAGCACGCCCCCGGCCGCACCCTCCTCTTCGACGCCCTGCCCGCCGCCCACCACCAGCTCCTCGCCCACGGCCTCGCCGTCCGCGCCCTGCGCGCGGCGGGCGCCGACAACATCGGGGCCGCCTTCTCGCACGCCCCGGTCTGGACGGCCGGGGACAGCGACGAGGACCGCTTCGGCGCGGAGCTGTACGACACGCTCACCAACTGGCTCTTCGCCGACCCCGTGCTCACCGGCCGCTACCCGGACGAGAACCTCGCCGCCCTGATGCCGGGCCCGGTCGCCGACGACCTCAAGGTCATCTCCACCCCGCTCGACTGGTACGGGATCAACTACTACAACCCGACGCTCGTCGGCGCCCCCCGCCCGGAGGCCCTGGAGACCTTCTCCGGCTTCACCATGCCCGCCGAACTCCCCTTCGGAATACGGGAGATCGAGGGATACGAGAAGACCGGCTTCGGCTGGCCCGTCGTCCCCGAGGGCCTCACCGAGATCGTCACCACCCTGCACACCCGCTACGGCGACCGCCTCCCGCCGCTCTACGTCACGGAGAACGGCTGCGCCCTGGCGGAACCCCACGCCGACGACCGCCGCATCGCCTACCTGGAGAGCCACCTCACCGCCCTGCGCGCGGCGATGGACACCGGGGTGGACGTACGCGGCTACTTCACCTGGTCGCTGACCGACAACGTGGAGTGGACGGAAGGGGCCTCGCAGCGGTTCGGCCTGGTCCACATCGACTACGAGACCCTGGCCCGTACGCCGAAGGCCTCGTACGCCTGGTACCGCGACCTGATCCATGCCCAGAAGACACAGAAGATGACGCAGAAGCGGAATCCGGCGGTCGAAAAGGCTTACGTGACGCCCCCCGAGTGATCAATACTCCCGCCATGGTCGTTGCTTCATGGTGGTCCCGGGCCCGGCTGGGGATCTTCGTTCACTGGACACCCGCATCCGTCCCCGGCTGGGCCCCGCCCCATGTCCCCGCCGCCGGACTCCCGGCGGCGGGCCGGCGCGCGCCGCTGGGCTGGACCCCGTACGCGGAGTGGTACGAGAACGCGCTCCGCTTCCCCGGCTCCCCGGTCGCCGCCCACCACCGCGCCACCTACGGGGACCGCCCCTACACGGACTTCGGCCGCGACTTCGAGGACGGGCTCGCCGGCTGGGACCCGGCCGCCTGGGCCCGCTCCTTCCGCGAGGCGGGGGCCGGATACGCCGTCCTGGTCACCAAGCACCACGACGGGTTCTGCCTCTGGCCCTCGGAGACGGAGAACCCGCACCGCACCGGCTGGCACACCACCCGGGACGTGGTCGGCGAGTTCGCCGAAGCCGTACGGGCCGAGGGCCTGCGCTTCGGCGTCTACTACTCCGGCGGACTCGACTGGACCTTCGACGACCGGCCCATCGGCACGGCGGCCGACATGTTCTCCGCCGTCCCGCGCGGACGCTACCCCGCCTACGCCGACGCGCAGATGCGGGAGCTGATCCGCCGCTACCGGCCCGACATCCTCTGGAACGACATCGCCTGGCCCGCCCCCGCCGACGAGATCCGCTCACTGGTCGACTTCTACCGCTTCACCGTCCCGCACGGCGTCGTCAACGACCGTCTGCTGCCGTACGCACCGCACTGGCGAGGCCTGCGCCTGCCGGGTGCGAAGGCGCTGTACAACTGGTGGGACCGCCAGACGGTGGCGCAGGGCGAGGGCTTCGTCCCGCGCACACCGCCCGTCTTCGACTTCCGCACCCCGGAGTACGCCCGCTACGAGGGCTCCGACCCGTACGAGATCACCCGGGGCGTCGACCACAGCTTCGGCTACAACCGCAACTCCGGTCCGGACGCCTTCATCGGCCGCGAGGCGCTGACCTCACTGGTCCGCGACACGGCGGCCGACGGCGGGAACGTACTGCTCAACGTCGGGCCGCGCGGCGAGGACGCGACGATCCCCGCCGAGCAGCGACTGCGCCTGGAGTGGCTGGCCGAGGAGGCCGGGGCCCTCACGCCAGATGGACCCACTCCTGGATGACCGGGTATCCGGCACGGGCGAACGCGGCGGCCATCGGCGCGTTCCCCTGGTCCGTGGCCCCCGCGACGAACTCGGCGCCCTGCTCGACCAGGAAGCGCGTGCACTCCACCAGCAGGTCGTAGCCGTAGCCGTGCCCGCGCGCCTCGGGCACGACCCCGATGAAACCGACACAGGGCCCCGACGGGTTGTGCGCGGGCACCTGGATGCCCGCCACCTCCCCGTCCGGGGTGTACGCGAGCCGCCACCACTCCCTCGGCGACGGGCACCAGTGGAAGAACTCCAACTCCTCGCGCGCCGCCGCCTCCAGACCGCCGGGGCCTTCGATGGCCTTACGGGCGTGGGCGTCCAGCGTCGACGAATGCACCCGGCGCAGCACATCGAGGATGACCTCGTCGTCCGGCTCCGGACGGTAGGTCAGCCGGCCCGTCCGCTCGGGCAGCGGGCAGCCGGGGGTCCAGCGGTAGCGGTAGCGCTCGACCAGCGGCTTCATCCCGGCCGCCGTCGCGGCGGCGACCCGCTCCTCGACGGCGGCCCGCGCCGCCGGGTCGTCCCGCCAGCCGGCGGGCGCGATCAGCTCGTACTCCTTGTCGAACGGGGCGCGGCGCAGGAGTTCGGCGCCCGCCTCCGCCTCCCCGTCCGCGAAGTCGAACCAGTTGAGCACGACGGGCTCGGTGTCCCCGGGCCCGCCCCACCAGGCGGCCCTGGCGATGACGGTGTCCCCGCGCAGGGCGACCCAGGACCAGTCGGGGCGGTACTCGCCGCCGTCGGCGGTCGAGGTGTAGCGATGGCCGAAGGCGGCCCGGCCCACGAAGGGGCTGTCCTGGAACGTGGTGAAGAGTGCGGCGTCGCTCGGCGTGAGCGCGCGGATGACCAGATCGGTCATGAAGGTGTCCTCCGGGACGGAATGCCGCGCTCCCGGTCAGACGAGGTCCGACACCGCCCGGCGGACGGGACGGGAGCGCGAGAAAGATGTACTGCGGACGGTGGTGCGGCTGTTCGCGGGCATGCCTCTCGCCTCCTTCCACGACGGGCGTCGGATGTCGGTGCCGACCATAGCCGCCGCCGACACCCGCCGTCCACCGGATATCCGGCGGGCACGGCGCGAGTCCGGGACCCTGCCTCCGGGCGGGCCCGCGGCCCCTCACTCCCGGTCGCGGCTCCGGCGCTGCAACGCCTCGCGACGCTTGCGGAGCGCGGCCTGCCGGCGGTGGGCGGCCTTGCGCTCGCGGGCCCGCCGCCGGTCCTCGGGCGTACGGTGCTTGCGCGGGCTGACGAAGACGACCATCGCCAGCCCACCGAAGACCAGAAGCACCAGGAGCGCGACGACCACACCCAGGACCGTGATGACCGGTTCGTCCGCCGCCGACGCCGACCACGCGTTCACCCGTGCGCCTCGTCCTTCTCCGCGCCCCACACCATGTTGAACGCCCGCTCGAAGTTGACGTACCCGAGCCGCCCGAAGGACTTCGCCATCGGTACGTTGCCGAGGTCGGTCGCCGCCCGGATCCGCTCCACGCCCTCGGCCGCCAGCACCCGGGTGCCCTCGGCGAGGAGATCGTCGATGTACCCGTGGCCGCGCCGGGCGGGCAGCACCCCGATGTACGCGATGATCGGGTTGTAGTTGTTGCGGGCCGGTATCACGAAGCCGACCGGCTCGCCGGTGGGCAGTTCGGCGATCCGCCACCAGGCCATCGGGGTCGAGTAGCCCGCCAGCTCCTCGTCGTAGTGCTTCTCGGCCGCCGCGCGGGCGTCGAGCCCGGACGCCAGGTCCTCCTGCCCATGGGCGTCGAGGGTGCCCTCCATCACCGGCGTCATCAGCGCCAGCAGATCCTCCCGGCCGGTGACCGGACGGAACACCAGCCGCCCGGAGTCCTCCGGCACCGGCGTACCGGCCCGCCACTCCAGCCGCAGCCGCTCCACCAGCATCCGCGCCCCGGTCGCCTCCACCGCCGCGATCCGGGCCCCGACGACCTCCCGGGCCACCGGGTCCTCGCGCCAGTCCGGCGGTACGAACCGCCCGTACTCCGGCCGCTGCGCACCGGCCGGAACGACGGCCTCCGTCGCCGTCTCCAGCAGCCGGACACCGATCTCGACCCGCTCCGGGGCGGGCAGCGCGTCGTCCAGGTCGAAGAAGTCCAGCGCCAGCGGCTCGCCGCCCGGCGTGTTCGTCCACCAGGCGGCCCTGGCGACGACCCGCTCGCCGTCCAGGGCGACCCACATCCACTCGGGGAGGCGTCGTCCGGTGGCGAGGTCGTCGGCCAGCTCATGGTCGAGAACGTACGAAAGGCGGAGGAACAGGTCGAGTTCGCCGGGTCCGGACAGCGGACGGATCGTCAGGCCGGATGGTGCAAGGGGCACACGGTCTCCTCGTGATGGGTGAGCGGCAGACCCTAGCAAGGGGGCCCGGCGGCCGTCGCGCGAGAAAGCGGCGCAGGTCAGAGCGGGAGGTAACAGGGCCTCGTCTGGACACTCCGGCCCCTTCGGCCCGACAATCGTCGACGTGACATCCTCCTTCGAGTTCCCCATGAGTCCCGCGCGGCTGTCGGACGCCCAGCGCGACCGTGTCGTCGGCGTACTCAGAGAAGGTGCCGCACAGGGCAAGCTGTCGCACGACACCTTCATGCGCCGCATGGAACTCGCCCTCGTCGCCCGCCGCCCGGAGGAGTTGGCGGCCCTCACCGCCGATCTGGAGAGCGGCGGCCGCTGGTCGACGGGGCTGGTCCGCGCGGTGGGCGGGATCTCCGCGTTCCCCGGGCGGCTGCGCCGCGCCTGGCAGACCGAGCGGCTCCCCAAACTGCTGCTCCCCGCGCCCGGCCCGCATCCGCTGCTCATCGGCCGCGACCCGGCGAACGGGCTGCGCCTCAACCACGAGACCGTCTCCCGGCTGCACGCGGAACTCTCCGCGCAGAACGGCCGCTGGGTGCTGCGCGACCTCGGCTCCACCAACGGCACCTGCGTCAACGGCCAGCGGCTCGTCGGCTCCATCCCGGTGCGCGACGGCGACCAGGTGAGCTTCGGCCGGATGAGCTTCCGCCTCACCGCCCCTGACCGCCTTCCGGCGCAGCCGTCCCGACCGCAGGACCGCCTGCCGCAACTGCCTCCGCACGCCCCCCGGCCGTCCGCCGCCCCGCCCCAGCTTCCGCCGCACGCTCCGGAGCACCCGGCGAACGGGCCCGGCATCCCCGAGCCGGGCTCCGACCATGCGCAGCCCGGCTCCGACCGCCCGCCAAAGGGGCCCGGCCTCCCGTCTGCCTGATGCGGGCCGCGTGCCGCAGGGGCCCGGACTCCCGTCTGCCTGATGGCGGCCGCCCACCACTGGAATCCACCCCCGAGCCCCGGTGAACCCTCACCCGAACGGCCGTACGCCGACTGCGGCGCACCCCCGTCGATGGTCCGCTGAGAGGACGCGCGCCGACCGTCGGCGCACCGAGTCCAGGGGGTGCGGGATGCCGGTGGACCGCCCCGACGCCCTGCCCGCAGCCCGTCGTCCGCACCGGCTCTCGGGCGGCCTGCCGGGCCTGCTGGCCCCTGGGGCCACGACGGATCCGTACCGACTGCGCCTCTACCGCCTGCTGCGGACCGACTACCCCCTCGGCTACGACCCGGCCCTCGGCGCCTGGCTGCTGAGCCGGTACGCGGACGTGGCCCTGGCCCTCACGGACCCCCGGTTCACCGGCTACCCGCACGACGGGGCACCGCGCGGGCGGGCCCTCGTGCCGCTCGGCCTCTGCCGGGGCAGCCTGGTCTGCGGCCCGCTCACCGTGCCGTGGAGCACCGCCGCCCCCGCCGTCGAGCGGACGGCGTACGTCCTGGCCCGCCGGATCGCCGGGCGCGACCGGGCCGACCTGGTCGCCGACTTCTGCCGCTGGCTGCCCGCCGGGGCCGCGGCCGCTGCGGCGGGGCTCGCCCACCCGGACCTGAGCACCCTGCCCCGGGGTGTCCGCCATCGGCGTGCCCTCGGCGGAGCCGGGGACTGCACCGGGACCACCGCGCTCCGCGAGCACGCCCTCGCCTCGTTCCTCGCGAACATGCTCGACGCCCCCGACCTGCTGGCCGCCGCGACCGCCGGTGAAGTGGGCGGCGATGGCTCCGGGTCGCTGCTCGGGAGGGCCTGGGCCGAGACGCTGCGCCGCGATCCGCCCGTCCAGATCGTGCTGCGCCGCACCCGCACCGAAGTCGCCGTCAGCGGCGGCACGCTCCCCGCCGACGCACCCGTCGCCTGCCTCATCGGCGCGGCGGGCCGCGACCCGGCCCGGTTCGCCGCACCCGACCGGTTCGACCCGCTGCGCTCCGACGCCGACCCGCTGCTCATCGGTCCGGCCGGCTGCCCGGCCGCCCTCCTCGGCCGACTGGAGGCCGAACACGGCCTGCGCGCCCTGCTGACGGCCATGCCCGGCATCCGCTGGGCCGACGGCTTCCGCCCGGTGGCGGGCGGACTTCTCACCCGCGGCCCGCGCGCCCTGCTCGTACGCCCGTCCTGAGGGCGGGAGCGTTGACCCCTCCCCGGCGACGCGCCGCCGCCCTCCGGGGCCGCCCCCTCAGCGGCCCACCCGCCGCAACAGAGCCACCGGCTGCTCGGCGAACAGTTCGCCCGCCGCCACCGCGCCCCCCGTGAACTCCCGGCCGGGCGACACCGACAGCATGTCCCGCCACGGGCCCCCGTCCGGCAGCTCCAGCACCGTGTCCCGCCAGCCGCCGCCCTCGGCCAGCCGCAGCGACAGCCGGGTCACCGCCGTGACCACCTCGCCCGAGCGGCAGAACGCCAGCAGATGCGGGGCGGCCGGACCGGTCGCCGCCAGGGGCGCGTACGTCCCCGACTCGCCGAACACGTCAGGCAGTTCGCGGCGCAGACCGAGTGCGGTCGCCGTCAGCGCCTGCTTCTCGTCGGGAACGTCCGGCCGCCGGAACGGCCGCCGGTTGTCCGGGTCGACCAGCGCCAGGTACTCGCTCTCCGTGCCCTGGTAGAGATCCGGCACCCCCGGCATCGTCAGGTGCACCAACGCCGCCCCCAGCACCTGCGCCCGGACATGCGGGGCGAGCGCGTCCGCGAACTCGGCGATCAGCCTCCGGGGCACGCCCTCCCCGCGCCCCGGCCCGGCGGCGACGAAGTCCGACACCGCGCGCTCGTAGGCCGGGTCCGACTCCGTCCAGCTGGTGAAGAGACCCGCCTCGCGCACCGCCTTCAGCAGCGCCGGCTCCAGCCGCTCGCCCAGCTCGTCGGGCGGCAGCTCCGCGCAGCCGTACGTCGACTGCCAGGCAGTCCAGGCCAGTTGGGGGTCCGGGGCGGTGACCGGTGTCGCCGCCGTCAGCTCCGTCACCAGCGTCGCCCACCGCTCCGGGCACTGCGACAGCACCGCGATCCGGGCCCGGACGTCCGCGCTGCGTTTCGTGTCGTGCGTGGTCAGGACCGTGCCTGTGGCGGGCCAGTCGCGGGCGATCCGGGCGGCGAAGGCGTGGAACTCCTGCGGTGACACGGCGGGTTGCCCGGGGTCGCCGCCCACCTCGGTGGCCGAGATCAGCGGAACGTACCGGTAGAACGCCGTGTCCTCCGCGGACTTGGCGTGCAGCGCGGACGCGGTCTGCGCGAACCGGGCGCAGAACGCCGTCTGTTCCTCCCCGCCGCCGAGCCGCCCGAGCGCCAGATCGCGTACGACGTCGACGGCCGGCGCCTCCTCCGGCACGGAGAACACCGCCTTCGCGTCGCGTACCGCCTCGTCCGTCAGCGTCTCCTCGGCGATCCGCGTCGGCGGCTCGCCCGCCGTGACGTACGGCCGGTAGACCGGGACGCGGACCAGCAGCTCCCGGATCGCCGTCCGCAGTGTCCACGGGGCGTGGTCCCGCAGGGCGGGGTCCCGCTCGCAGATCGCGGACGCCAGCCGGGTCAGCCACGCGGTCTCGGCGGCCAGCTCGTGCGTCACCACCCGGTACGCCGCCCGGCGCACCGTCGCGCTCCAGTCGCCGCCCCGGTCGCCGGGCGGGCCCGCGAACTCCCGGTAGCGGGACAGCAGTTCCGTCGCACCGGACGGGTCGGTGAACAGCCCGTCGATCCGGCGCAGGGCGTCGTACCCGGTGGTGCCCGCGACCGCCCACTCCGCCGGGAGGTGCTCGTCGCCGGTGAGGATCTTCTCCACCACCGTCCAGCGTCCGCCGGTCGCCTCGTTCAACTGCTCCAGATAGGCGGCGGGGGCGGCGAGACCGTCGGGGTGGTCGATGCGCAGCCCGTCCAGCACGCCGTCGCGGAGCAGTTCGAGGACCTTGGCGTGGGTGTCATCGAAGACCTCCGGGTGCTCCACGCGGACCCCGATCAGCTCCGGGACGGTGAAGAAACGCCGGTAGTTCAGCTCGGTGCGGGCCAGCCGCCACCAGCCGAGCCGGTAGTGCTGCTCCTCCAGCAGCCGAGGCAGCGGCAGACCCGCCGTACCGGCCCGGAGCGGGAACTTCAGATCGTGGTAGCGCAGCACCTCCCCGTCCACGGTCAGATGCTCCAGCTCCTGGCCGAGCGGCCCGGCGAGCACCGGCAGCAGCACCTGGCCGCCGCCCGCCGCCCAGTCGATGTCGAACCAGCGGGCGTACGGGGAGGCCGCGCCCTCGCGCAGCACCTCCCACAGCCGCCGGTTGTGCCGGGGCGAGGCGGCCATGTGGTTGGGCACGATGTCCAGGATCAGCCCGAGCCCGTGCTCCCGGGCGGCGGAAGCCAGCGACCGCAGCCCCTCCTCACCGCCCAGCTCCGCCCGGACCCGGCTGTGGTCGACCACGTCGTAACCGTGGGTGGAGCCGGGGACCGCCTCCAGGACGGGGGAGAGGTGGAGATGCGAGACGCCGAGCGCGGCGAGATACGGCACGGCCTTCTCGGCGGCGGCGAACGGGAAGTCGGGCTGGAGCTGAAGCCGGTACGTGGCGGAGGGCGTCATGGACTTCTACGTACCCCGCCCGGGGCGAACCGTGTCACCCCGGGCGGAACCTCACCCCTGCTGTCCCGGCCCGGGCCGGGGGTGTCCGGCCCTGGTCCGCCGGCCACCCCCTGGGCCTCAGGCGGGCCGCTTCAGCACCGTCAGGCTGCGCCCGATCAGCGTGACCCGCTCGCCCTCGGCCACCTTCGCCCCCGTGCCCGGCTCCACCCCGTCCGGGCGCGCGGTGTCCACGACGACCTGCCACTGTTCCCCGTGGTCGACCGGGACGGCGAATTCCAGGGTCTCGGCGCTCGCGTTGAACATCAGGAGGAACGAGTCGTCGGAGATCCGCTCGCCGCGCGGCCCCGGCTCCGAGATCGCGTGCCCGTTGAGGAACACGGTCATCGCCTTGGCGTGCGCCGCCTGCCAGTCCTGCTGCGTCATCTCCTCGCCCTCGGGGGTGAACCAGGCGATGTCGGACAGTTCGTCGTGGGTGCCCTCCACCGGCCGCCCGTGGAAGAAGCGGCGGCGCCGGAAGACCGGGTGGTCGCGGCGCAGCCACACCATCGCCCGGGTGAACTCCAGCAGGGTGGAGGCGGGGGCGTCGGCCGGCTCGTCCGGGTCGGGCCAGTGCACCCAGGCCAGCTTGTTGTCCTGGCAGTAGGCGTTGTTGTTGCCCTTCTGCGTACGGGCGAACTCGTCGCCGTGGCTCAGCATCGGCACGCCCTGCGACAGCATCAGCGTCGCGATGAAGTTCCGCATCTGGCGGGCCCGCAGCTCCAGGACCTCCGGGTCGTCGCTCTCGCCCTCCGCCCCGCAGTTCCAGGACCGGTTGTGGCTCTCGCCGTCCCGGTTGTCCTCCCCGTTGGCGTCGTTGCGCTTCTCGTTGTACGAGACGAGGTCGTGGAGGGTGAAGCCGTCGTGGCAGGTGGTGAAGTTGATCGAGGCGAGCGGGCGGCGGCCGTCGTCCTGGTAGAGGTCGGAGGAGCCGGTGAGGCGGCCCGCGAACTCCGCCAGCGTGCGCGGCTCGCCCCGCCACAGATCGCGGACCGTGTCGCGGTACTTGCCGTTCCACTCGGTCCACAGCGGCGGGAAGTTGCCCACCTGATAGCCGCCCTCGCCGACGTCCCACGGTTCGGCGATCAGCTTCACCTGGCTGACCACCGGGTCCTGCTGTACCAGGTCGAAGAACGAGGACAGCCGGTCCACCTCGTGGAACTGGCGGGCGAGCGTGGCCGCCAGATCGAAGCGGAAGCCGTCCACATGCATCTCGGTCACCCAGTACCGCAGCGAGTCCATGATCATCTGGAGGACGTGCGGGGACCGCATGAGCAGGGAGTTTCCCGTGCCCGTGGTGTCCATGTAATAGCGCTGGTCGTCGGTCAGCCGGTAGTAGGAGGCGTTGTCGAGACCGCGGAAGGAGAGCGTGGGTCCGAGGTGGTTGCCCTCGGCGGTGTGGTTGTAGACCACGTCGAGGATGACCTCGATGCCCGCCTGGTGGAGCGCCTTCACCGCCTGTTTGAACTCCAGGACCTGTTCGCCGCGGTCGCCCCAGGAGGCGTAGGTGTTGTGCGGGGCGAAGAAGCCGATGGTGTTGTAGCCCCAGTAGTTGGCCAGCCCCATGTCCGCCAGCCGGTGGTCCTGGACGAACTGGTGAACGGGCATCAGTTCGATCGCGGTGACGCCCAGTTCGGTGAGGTGGGCGATCACCTCCGGGTGCGCGAGCCCCGCGTACGTACCGCGCAGCTCGGGCGGAAGACCCGGGTGCAGCATGGTCAGGCCCTTCACATGGGCCTCGTAGATCACGGTCCGGTGGTAGTCGGTCCGGGGGCGGCGGTCGTCGCCCCAGTCGAAGTACGGGTTGACCACCACCGAGCTCATGGTGTGCGGGGCGGAGTCGAGGTCGTTGCGGGCGTCCGGCCTCCCGAAGGGGTAGCCGTACACCGCCTCGCCCCAGTCGATCTTCCCGGCGACCGCACGGGCGTACGGGTCGAGCAGCAGCTTCGCGGAGTTGCACCGCGTCCCGCGCTGGGGTTCGTAGGGCCCGTGCACCCGGAAGCCGTACCGCTGACCCGGCATCACCCCGGGCAGATAGGCGTGGCGCACGAAGGCGTCGGTCTCGCGGAGCTCCACCGCCGTTTCTGAACCGTCGTCGTGCAACAGGCACAACTCGATCCGGTGGGCGGCCTCGGAGAAGACCGCGAAATTGGTGCCGGCGCCGTCGTACGTGGCGCCGAGGGGGTAAGCGTGTCCCGGCCAGACCTGCATGATGAAGACTCTTCCACTTCTGATCCGGGTGCGGTGGCTTTCCTCGGCCCGATGCTCCTCGAAGACTTCCCGAATACGTCCCGAATCTTCCCCGAAAACGGGGCGCTCACCTAGGACGTCGCGCGGTGCGGCCGCATCCCGTCGCCGGGCCCCGGCCGCACCGGTCAACTTCGGACACGCCCGTGCCGCCCCGGACGTGCATGCGGACCCCGCAGTCGGGAGTGCGTCCGGTTTCCGCGCCGGGGGCGGGGGTCCAATCACTATGAATCCGCTCACTCCACCCGATCTCGCCGCAAGGAACAAGCCTTACGATCAGGGGAGTTGAGAAAGTCGCCTGCGCATCGGGCTGCGTCGGATCACGCTCCCGGAGTACCCTTCCTTGATCGTTGGGTGGGGGAGTGGAAGGCGGTAAGCGGGTGAGCTCGGGAGGGTTCGAGCTACCCCCAGGTGACGCAGGTCACGAGGGGGAATCGACCGATGCCCCGCCCGGGGCGGTGTCCCTCGCGCAGCCCATGGAGATAGGCGCCGAGCTGGACTGGGGATCCGAGGCCTGGGGCGAGGTGCGCACCCGCGCCCAGCGGGCCGGGCGGGCGTATATCTGGCTGAATCTGGTCGAACAGCGCCTGCGGGCCGTCGTCGCCGCGGTGCTCCGGCCGATCTACGAGCCGGTGCACGGCGAGGAGTGGGTGGTGGCCGCGGCCGGACCCGCCGGGCAGGAGTGGGTGCAGCGCGCCGTCGCCGTGCGCGAGGTCTCGCGCCGCAAGGGCTATCTGCTCGACCCGGCCGACGACAACGTCCTCAGCTTCCTGACGCTGCCGCAGCTGCGCGAGCTGATGGTCCAGCACTGGCCGTGCTTCGAGCCGTACTTCGACGACCGGCGCGATGTCGAGCTGGCCCTGGACGAGCTGGAGGTCGCGCGCAACGTGGTCTCCCGCAACCGGGCGCTGAACGAGGCGGTCCTCGCCCAGGCGGAACGGGCCTCCGCCCGCCTGCTCGACATCCTCGGCAGCGGGGCCGGGGTGCCGTCGGCCGACCGACTGCCGGTGGACGCCGTGGAGGAGCTGGTCGGCGACCGGTACGCGGACGTGGTCTCCGTCCACCCCGACCGGGTCCGGCTCCAGCGCCAGCTGCCCGCCGAAGACCTCTTCGGCGGGGCGCGCCGGCTCGACGCCATCGGGATCGGCCTCAACCTGCTCGTGCAGAACTTCTCCGGCCGCCGGCTCGTGCGGCTCGCGGAGTCGGGCTGCCGGGTCCGGCTGCTCTTCATCAACCCGGCCAGCAGCGCGGTGCGCCGCCGTGAGCGGGAACTCGGCCTCAAGAAGGGCGAGCTGAGCCGCTCGGTGGAGATGAACATCCTCCACATGCGCCGCGTCCGCTCCAAGCTCCGCGACCCCGGCGCGTTCCAGATCCAGGTCTTCGACGAGACCCCGCGCTTCACCGCCTACCTGGTGGACGGCGACGGTCCGGACGCGGTGGGCGTCGTCCAGCCCTATCTGCGGCGGGCCCGGGGCATGGAGGCGCCGGTGCTGGTGCTGCGCGGCGGGGGCCGGCGCACGGTGGTGCGGGAGGGCCAGGACAACGAGCACGGGCTCTTCGAGACGTACCGCGAGGAGTTCGAATCGGTCTGGACGGACTCCCGGCCGGTCTCCTGACCCTGCTGCCCTTCCTGACCCTCCACCGGGTCTGTCAGTGGCCCGTGCGAAGGTGGTCATCACTCGGGGGGAGCACCACGGGGGAGCACCACGAAGGAGGTATCGGGATGAGCTGGCACCGGGGCACACTGGTCGGCTTCGACCTGGAGACGACGGGGACCGACGTCGAGAGCGACCGGATCGTCACCGCCGCACTCGTCCGGCTGGATCCGGACGGCACGGTCGCCGGGCAGCGGACCTGGCTGCTCGATCCGGGCGTGGTGATACCGGAGCAGGCGTCCGCGATCCACGGCATCGGCACGGACCACGCCCGCAAGCACGGCACCCGGGCCGCCTCGGCCGTCGAGGAGATCGCCCACGCGGTCGCCGAGGTGCTGCGTTCGGACGTCCCGCTGGTGGTGATGAACGCCCGCTACGACCTCTCGCTGCTGGACCGCGAGTGCCGCAGGTACGGACTGCCGTCGGTCGAGGAGCGGGTCGGCGGCGCGCCGTCACCCGTCATCGACCCGCTGGTCATCGACAAGCACGTCGACAAGTACCGCAAGGGCAAGCGTGCCCTCCAGGCGCTGTGCGACCACTACGGGGTCACGCTCGACGGAGCCCACGACGCGACCGCCGACGCGGTGGCCGCGGTGCGCGTGGTACGCCGGATGGGAGAGCGCCACCGGCCCGTCGCCACGCTGCCCCCCGACGAACTGCACGCCCTTCAGATACGGGCGGCGGCCGAACAGTCGGCCTCGCTCCAGGCCTATCTGCGGCGCACGAGCGACCCGGCGGCGGTGGTCGAGTCGGCGTGGCCACTGATCCCGCGCAGCGGCTGAGCGGGACGGCCGCCGAGCGGACCCCGCCGCTCGGTCCCCGGACGCGCTGACCGTTCGCGGCGTCAGTTCGGGGCAGGGGAAGCCGTTTCGTCGGCCTTGATGTCGAAGTTGATCTTGTCCCCCTCGACCGAGGTCACCTTCACCGACACACCCAGGGTGCTGCCGTCCTTCGCCGTGAGCGTGCAGCGGGTGGTGGCGCCGACCTTCCCGGCGAGGTCCTCGGGGCAGGTGATGTCAGGCTTTGGCTGGTTGGTGGTGGCCGCGAGCTTTTCGGAGACGGTCGTGGCGAGCTTGTCCGCAGGCAGCTTCGGCTCCGAGTTCCCTACGGTGACCGACCCCGAACAGCCGACGAGCAGCGCGCCTGCGGCCACGGCCGAGAGGCTCCACGTCACTGCGGTCGAACGGGCTATGGGCACGGGTGTTCCCTTCGGACGGCGTGCGACGGTCGGGCGGAAGCATACGCGGCACCCGTGCCGCCGGCAGGCCGCTGACGGGCCCGCTCAGAGCTTGCCGAAGACCACGCCGCGCCAGGTCCAGCCCGCGTCCAGGGTGGTGTTCCGGAGCGGGTCCGTCAGGTGTGCGCTGTCGAAGCTGAAGGACTCGGTCGCCTCCAGGCGGCCGCTCTCGCCCCGTTGGAGCGTGTACCGGCGCGAGATGGTCCTGCCCCCGCCACGCCCGTACGTCCCCGAAGCCTTCAGGCGCGGAGGATTTCCGACGCGGGTGACTTCCCAGCTCTCCTCGATGGCGCGTACCTCGGGGACGTCCTCGGCGAGGCGCATCCGGATCCGGATGGCGTGGGTCAGCTGGGACTGGACGAAGACGTGCTGCCAGGTGGGCTCGGCGATCCGCCACTCGGCCACCAGATCGGCGCCGTGCGCCGAGCCGTCGCTGATGACGTAGGGGACGTCCGGGCCGTTCAGGGCGAGCAGGGCCTTCCGCAAGTCCCCCGCCGGGCGTGGCGCAACCCCCGCCTCGGGGTGTTTCGTTCCGGTCAGCTTGTCGAAGAATCCCATGAGGTCAACCTAGGGGATCGCAGAGCCCGTAACCGCCCGCCCCCGGGCCGGTCAGAACGGGTACCAGCGGACCTCGGGGTCACCCTCGCGCAGGGACGCCACCCGGCGGCGGAACTCCGCGAGCGCCTTCGGGTTGGCCGGGGCGTGCTGGGAGACCCAGGCGCAGCTCGCCGTCTCGCGGGCGCCGCGCAGGACCGCGCATCCCTCCCACTCCCGGACGTCCCAGCCGTACGCGGCGGTGAAGGCGTCGTAGGCCGCCGGGTCCAGACCGTAGCGGTCGCGGGAGAGCGCGAGGACGACCAGGTCGTGTTCCCGCAGGTCCGCGGAGAACGTCTCCAGGTCGACCAGGACCGGGCCGTCCGGGCCGACATGGACGTTGCGCGGGAGCGCGTCGCCGTGGATCGGGCCCGGCGGGAGGTGGGGGACCAGGGCGGCGGCCGCGGCCGCGAAGCCGTCGCGGCGCTCGCGGAGGTAGTCCGCGTCCGCCGGGTCGATCGCGTCGCCCGCCAGGGTCAGCCAGCGCTCGACCCCGCCGAGCAGCTCGCGGCGCGGCAGCGTGAAGTCCGTCGGGGCGGGCAGCGCGTGCACCAGGGTCAGCAGCGGGGCGAGGTCGCGCGGTTCGGCGGGGCGTACGGCGTCCGGGAGCCGGTGCCACAGCGTCACCGGGTGGCCCTCGACCAGCCGGGCCCCGTGCTCGGCCGCGCGGACGGCCGGGACACCGGCCGCGGCGAGCCAGTCGGCGAGCGCCACCTCCCGCTCGGCCCGGGCGCGCAGCTCGGGGTGGCCGGTGGCGTCCCGGCCGACCTTGATCACCAGGTCGCCGGCGGCGAACACCGCGTTCTCGCCCAGCGCGAGCAGCTCCGCCGCACCGGAGAACCCGGCGGCCGTCAGTACCTCGCGCGCACGCATCTCGTCCATGGGTGCGATTTTCGCATCCGCGCAGGCCACCTTGACGAACCGACGACCCGTCAGCACGATGACGGAGGCCTCCCGGGCAGCCGGAACGGGATGAAGTCCGCCTCAGGCGCACGATCAGGTAGATACGGGACAGAGGGGGCTTCTCGTGACATCGGTGACCGCGACGAAGCGGTCCGGACCGGACGACCCGCACGGCGGGCGCAGCGGACGGGACGGACACGGCGGACAGGGAGGGCGGCCGCGGAAGGGCTGGCGGCCGGGACCCCCGGGGCCGCCCCGGGGCAAGGCGTTCGGGGACCGGGCCGCCTGGTTCCTGGTGCTGCCCGCGCTCATCCCGATCCTGATCCTCAGCGTCGGACCGCTCCTCTACGGCATCGCGCTCGCCTTCACCGACGCCCAGTCCGGCCGGACCCGCTCCACCCAGTGGATCGGCACCCTCAACTTCCAGGACCTGCTGCACGACACCCTGTTCTGGGACTCGTTCCGGATCGGCCTGGTCTGGGCCGTCGGCGTCACCGTCCCGCAGTTCCTCCTGGCCCTCGGCCTCGCCCTGCTGCTCAACCAGAACCTGCGGCTGCGCTGGCTGGCCCGGGCGCTGGCGATCGTCCCGTGGGCGATGCCCGAGGTCGTCGTCGGCATCATGTGGCGGCTCGTCTACAACCCGGACGCCGGCATCCTCAACGAGACCATCCGCGACCTCGGACTCGGCGACGGGCGGGACTGGCTGACCGGCCTCGCCACCGCGCTGCCCGCCGTCATCCTCGTCGGCATCTGGGCGGGCATGCCCCAGACCACCGTGGCCCTGCTCGCCGGACTCCAGAACACCCCGCGCGAACTCCACGAGGCGGCCGCCCTGGACGGCGCGGGTGCCTGGCGCCGGTTCCGTACGGTCACCTGGCCCGCGATCAAGCCCATCGCGCTCGCGATCTCCGCGCTCAACCTGATCTGGAACTTCAACTCGTTCGCCCTGGTCTACGTCCTGACCAGCGGCGGACCCGGGGGCCGGACCCGGCTGCCGATGCTCTTCGCCTACGAGGAGGCCTTCCGCTACGGGCAGTTCGGCTACGCCGCGGCGATGGGCTGTGTGATGGTCGCGGTGATCTCCGTACTCCTCGCCCTCTACCTCGTCGGCCGGCTCAGAGGAGGCGAGGACCGATGAGGCGAGCACCGGAGAGGCGGGGGCCGATGAGGCGTGGGCTGCTGACACGCGGAGCGCCCGACCGTGAGTCCACCGGGCTGCGGACCGGCAGGGCCGCGCGCGCCGGGCAGTACCTGGCCCTCCTGGCGTATCTGGTCTTCCTGGCGTTCCCGTTCGTATGGCTGATCTCGACCGCCTTCAAACCCGCCCGCGAACTGGGCTCGCTGCACCCCACCTGGATCCCCGAGAACCCGACCTTGGACAACTTCCGGCAGGCCTTCGACGAGCAGCCGCTGCTCCAGGCCGCGGGCAACTCGCTGGTCGCCGCCGTCTCCGCCGCGCTGATCGCCGTCGTGATCGCCACCCCGATGGCCTATGTGATGGCCCGCCACCGGGGCCGCCTCGCCACCGCGGCGACCGGCTGGGTCGTGGTCAGCCAGGCGTTCCCGTTCGTCCTGGTGATCATCCCGCTCTTCCTGATCCTGAAGAACCTGCATCTGATCAACACCCTGTGGGGGCTGATCCTCGTCTACGTCGTCTGGTCGCTGCCCTTCGCGCTGTGGATGCTCGCCGGGTACGTACGCGCCGTGCCCACGGAACTGGAGGAGGCCGCCGCCGTGGACGGCGCGGGCCGCGTCCGTACCCTCGTCTCGGTCGTCGCCCCGCTGCTCGCCCCCGGCATCGTCGCCACCGCGCTGTTCGCGTTCATCACCGCATGGAACGAGTTCTTCTTCGCACTCGTCCTGCTCAAGACCCCGGAGAAGCAGACCTTGCCGGTCGTCCTCACCCACTTCCTCGGCGCGGAGGGCGTGGCCGACCTCGGGCCGCTCGCCGCCGCCGCGTTCCTCGCCACCCTCCCCTCCCTCGTGCTCTTCGCCTTCATCCAGCGGCGGATCACCGGCGGGATGACGGCCGGGGCGGTGAAGCACTGATGCGCGCCACTCTCCGGCGGGCGGCCACCGCCGCCGCCGTCCTGGCCCTGCTGCTCACCGGCTGCTCCGGCGGCGGCGACGACGGACGGGACGCGGACGGCACGATCCGGCTGCGGTTCCAGTCGCTGGCCTGGCAGAAGGAGTCCGTCGACGCCAACAAACAGCTGGTGAGGGAGTGGAACGCCGCCCACCCCGACGTCCAGGTGGAGTACGTCCAGGGCAGCTGGGACAGCGTCCACGACCAGCTCCTCACCTCCTTCGAGGGCGGCGAGGCCCCCGACATCATCCACGACGCCTCCGACGACCTGGCCGACTTCGCGTACGGGGGGTACCTCGCCGATCTGCGCCCCCTCCTGCCCGAACGGCTCAAGGCCGACATCCCCGAACAGTCCTGGCGCACCACCACGTTCGGCGAGGGCGTCCACGGGGTGCCCTTCCTCCAGGAGCCCCGCGTTCTGATCGCCAACACGAAGCTGCTGAAGGCCTCGGGCGCGCGCATCCCGACGCCGGAGCGCCCCTGGAGCTGGGAGGAGTTCCGGCAGGTGACGAAGGAGCTGACCGGCAAGGGGCGGTACGGGATCGCCTGGCCGCTCAAGGAGCCCGTCTCCGTCACCCTCAACCTGGGCCTGTCCGGCGGCGGGCAGCTCTTCCACCGCGACGGTGACGGCAAGGCGGTCCTGCGCTTCGAACCGGGCGACGGCGTGGTCACCGGCACCATCCACGACCAGGTCAACACCGACCGCAGCGCGGCCCGCAGCGCCCTGGGCATGGGCGGCTCGGACGCGCTGCCCGGGTTCTTCGGCGGCAGGTACGCGATGCTCCCGCTCGGGTTCTCCTACCGCCAGCAGATCATCCAGCAGGCCCCCGAGGGGTTCGACTGGACGGTCCTGCCGATGCCCGCGGGTGCGGGCGGCCCGGTCCAGGGGGTGAGCCCGCAGACGCTGTCGGTCGCCGAGGAGAGCCCGCACAAGAAGGAGGCCGTCGCGTTCATCGACTTCCTGCTGCGCCCCGCGAACATGGTGCGCCTCGCCCGGGGCGACTGGATGCTGCCCACCGGGACCGAGGCGCTGGCCGATCCGTCGCTGCGGGTGGCCGAGCACGGGTGGGCCGTCGGCGCCGCGCTCGCCGAGGGGCTGCGGCCTGCGCCCGCCCAGTCGGTGCGCGGCTATCCCGAGTGGAAGGACAAGGTGGCGACCCCCGCGTACCAGGAGTTCTACAGCGGTGCGATCGACACCGACGAGCTGAGCAAGAGGCTGGTGGAGGACGGGAATCGGGTGCTGGCCCGCTACCAACGCTGATCCCGGACGGATCCGCACGGAGAAAGAAGTTGCACGAGACGTCTCGTCTCGTTTAGAGTCGCCGGCATGACGGAATCCCCGCGTGCCCACATCGCCATGTTCTCCATCGCCGCCCACGGACATGTGAACCCGAGCCTCGACGTCATCCGCGAGCTCGTCGACCGTGGACACCGTGTCAGCTACGCCATCCCCGCGTCCTTCGCGGAGAAGGTCGCCGCCACCGGCGCCGAGCCGGTGATCTGGACCTCGACCCTGCCGACCGACGACGACCCCGACGCCTGGGGGACGGAGCTGATCGACAACATCGAACCCTTCCTCGCCGACGCCATCCAGGCCCTCCCGCAGCTCGCGGAGGCCTTCGCGGGCGACGAGCCCGACCTCGTCCTGCACGACATCACCTCCTATCCCGCCCGCGTCCTCGCCCACCGCTGGGGCGTCCCCGCCGTCTCCCTCTGGCCCAACCTGGTCCCCTGGGACGGGTACGAGAAGGAGGTCGGCGAGCCGATGACCGCCGAGCTGAAGCAGACCGAGCGCGGCAAGGCGTACTACGCGCGCTTCGAGAGCTGGCTCACCGAGAACGGCCTCGGCCACGTCCCCAGCGACGACTTCGTGGCCCGCCCGCGCCGCGGCCTCGTCCTCATCCCCGAGGCGCTCCAGCCGAACGCGGACCGGGTGAACCGCGAGATGTACACCTTCGTCGGCGCCTGCCAGGGAGACCGGGCCGACCAGGGGGAGTGGCAGCGGCCCGCCGGCGCCGAGAAGGTGCTGCTGGTCTCGCTCGGCTCCTCGTTCACCAAGCAGCCCGCCTTCTACCGCGAGTGCGTCGCGGCCTTCGGTGACCTGCCCGGCTGGCATGTGGTGCTCCAGATCGGTGCGCACGTCGACCCCGCCGAACTCGGCGACGTACCCGGCAATGTGGACGTACGTACCTGGGTTCCGCAGCTGGCCGTCCTCAAGCAGGCCGACGCCTTCATCACCCACGCCGGCGCGGGCGGCAGTCAGGAGGGGCTCGCCACGGGCACCCCGATGGTCGCCGTACCGCAGGCCGTCGACCAGTTCGGCAACGCGGACATGCTCCAGTCCCTGGGTGTGGCCCGGCATCTGCCGATGGAGGAAGCGGACGCGGCGAGCCTGCGCGAGGCCGTGCTCGCCCTCGTGGACGATCCCGAAGTCGCCGCCCGGTGCGCACGCCTGAGCGAGCAGATGGCGCGGGAGGGCGGCACGCCGAGGGCCGCCGACCTCATCGAGGCGGAGCTGTCGCGCTGAGCGGATCCGCCTGACTGGTATCCGGACGTTCTCCGTCCCGCCCCGACCGCCGCGACCTGCGGTTACCCGGGGCGGGACGCTTCTGTTACGGCTCCGTGAACCCGATGTCGCGGCGGAGGCGGTCGGCGCATCTGCACGCACGCCCTCGCGATTTCACACCCGGGACCGGGCGTTCACCCCTCATGCGCACACCTTCACGGGTCTTCACGTGTCTTCACGCATGGTCACTCCTGCCCCAGAGGGCTCGGGGAGGGTGCCGACGCCGGGCGGGCGATCAGCGCTCCGCGCCTCAAGTTCCGCTCTGAACAGGGGATATGCGGGGTGGAACGGTCCTCCCGGGGTGGCCGCGGAGCCGCCGATCCGGGCGAGGTAACCGCACGGTCGGGCTCCGCGGCCGTTGTGACCAGCCAGGGCCGATTTCTTATTACGAAACCTTGTTGAGCAAGTCACACCTCCATGAAGGTCTTGATCTGTGCTCGTCAATCGGTCAGGGTTTCGAGCCAGCCCCCGGAGATCTTCCGGCCGAGGGCCAATCCCCCCACAAAGAATGACGAGGAGAACCCTCTTCATGGCCAAGCACCAGCGCACCCGTCGCATCAAGCTCACCGCCGCGATCACCGCCGTGGCGGCCGCCGCCGGAGTCACCCTTCTCGGAACCTCGTTCGCGGGAGCCGCACCGGCCCCCATGGGGACGGTGTACGGCACCGACGCCGCGACCGCGGTCTCCGGCAGCTACATCGTCATGCTGGACGAGAAGAAGGCCGACAAGTCGGAGCTCGCCAAGGAGTACGGCGGCAAGCTCAAGCGCGACTACAACTCCAGCATCAACGGCTTCTCCGCCAGCGGCCTTTCGGAGACCGAGGCCAAGCGCCTCGCCGCCGACCCGGCCGTCGCGAAGGTGGTGCAGAACAAGAAGTTCAGCATCAACGCCACCCAGGAGAACCCGCCGTCGTGGGGCCTGGACCGGATCGACCAGACCGAGACCGCGGGCGACAGCGCCTACACCTACCCGGACTCCGGCGGTGAGGGCGTCACCGCGTACGTCATCGACACCGGTGTGCGTGTCACCCACGAGGACTTCGAGGGCCGCGCCACCTCCGGCTTCGACGCCGTCGACAACGACGACGACGCCGACGACGGCAACGGGCACGGCACCCACGTGGCGGGCACCATAGCCGGGGCCGCGCACGGCGTCGCCAAGAAGGCGAACATCGTGGGCGTCCGCGTCCTCGACGACAACGGTTCGGGCACCACCGAGCAGGTCATCGCCGGCATCGACTGGGTCACCGCCAACGCCAAGGGCCCGTCCGTCGCCAACATGAGCCTCGGCGGCGGGGCCGACCCGGCCCTCGACGCGGCGGTCCAGAAGGCCATCGCCGCGGGCATCACCTTCGGCGTGGCCGCCGGGAACGAGTCCAGCGACGCCGGCCAGGGCTCGCCCTCCCGCGTCCCCGAGGCGATCACCGTCGCCTCGTCCACGGAGGCCGACGAGCAGTCGGACTTCTCCAACCACGGCTCCATCGTGGACATCTACGCCCCGGGCTCGGACATCACGTCGACCTGGAACGACAGCGACAGCGGCACCAACACCATCTCGGGTACGTCCATGGCCACCCCGCACGTCGTCGGCGCGGCCGCCGTCTACCTGGCGGGCCACCAGGACGCCACCCCGGAGGCCGTCGCCACGGCGCTGACCGAGGGAGCCACCCCGGACGCCATCAGCAACGCCACCGAGGGCACGCCGAACCTGCTCCTCAAGGTCGTCGAGTAATACCCGGTCACGCGTAATACCCGGTCGGGACCCCGGTCCCGACCGGACGCCGGGCGGCGGTGGACACACCCCCCACCGCCCGGCCACCGTCCGCACAGCAGCCGCCGCGCTCGCCCCCACGGGGCGCGGCGGCTGCGGCGTGTCCGGGATATCGACCTAGGGTGGGTGGCCATGACGACGACGTACGCAGCGCTCCTGCGCGGGATCAACGTGGGCGGCAGCAAGAAGGTCCCGATGCCCGAACTGCGCGATGTGCTCGCCGGGCTGGGGCACACCGGCATCGCCACCCACCTGCAGAGCGGCAACGCCGTCTTCCGCAGCGACAGCGAGGACGCCGACGCCCTTGCCGCGGCGCTCGAACAGGCCCTGCACGAGCGGTTCGGGTTCGCCGTCGACTGTCTCGTCCGGGACGCCGCGTATCTCGCGGCCGTCGCCGACGCCTGCCCCTTCCCCGCCGCCGAACTGGAGGGCAAGCAGCTCCACGTCACCTACTTCGACCGGCCCGTGGACGCGAGCCGCTTCGCGGACCTGGACGCGGAAGCGTTCCTGCCGGAGGAGTTCCGGCTCGGCGACCGCTGTATGTACCTGTACGCCCCGGACGGCCTCGGCCGCTCCAAGCTGGCCGTCGCGCTGGGCCGCCCCCGCCATGTCAAGGGCCTCGTCGCCACCTCCCGAAACTGGAACACCGTGGCCCAGTTGGTGGAGCTGACTCGTGACTGAGCCGTCGCCCGCCGTGGCAGCGGCCATCGAGGGCGAGCCGCGCCTGCTGGACCCGGCGGGACGGGCCGGGCGGCACCCCTTCCCGAGGGCTGCCGCCGGCCGTCAGCGGCTCATCCGTGGTAGGTGATGTAGCCGTTGCCGTCGCGGTCGTTGGACTTCTTGGTGTACGAGTGGACGTCGGCACGGGCGCCGGAGGGCTTGTACAGGTAGATGGTGTCCTTGTCGTTGTTCCAGATGAAGTTGCAGTTCTGGCGGTAGACGACGTTCTTGGCGTCGGAGTCGGTGCCGCGGTTGCCGCGCAGCTTTATGTAGTCGCCGGGCTGCAGCTTGTGGGTCGCCGGGAAGGTGAACCTGTTTCCGGCGGCGTCCTTGACGACGTAGCCCCGGAGGTTCACGGTCGTGCTGCGCGAGTAGTTCTTGATCGTCAGGTACTCGTTCTTGGTGTTGCCACCGGAGCACTTGTTGGAGTCCCGCCCGGGGGCGTCGTACTGGACACCCTTGATCTTCAGGGCCGAAGAATACTCGGCGGCCTGGGCCGGAGCGGCGGCCACGAGGCCGAGTGCGAGGACCGAAGCGGCGGTGGCGGCGGCGGTCAGGGCATGACGGACATGCATAAGGAGTCCCCCCTCAATGGTGCGAGTGCAGCGTCCAGGAGCTTACCGAGACTTGTGACCTTTCAGTGAAGGAATGAGAGGGAAGGTGTGTGCACAGGTGTCTCCGGGGTTTGAGCCCCGCCGGGCGGGCGTGCCGTCCGGTCCCCGGACGCGTCTTCCGGATCTGAGAGAGGGGCCGGGGGTCCCCACCACCGGGCGAGCAGGTTAGCCTTGCCTTCGTTTGGCTGGAGGAAGGTGGCCTGAAATCCCCCTCCACCGTTCGTAGACATGCTGAGGAGCAGGTGAGTGGGGGCTGACAGCGCCGGGCGCGGCGTCATACGCCGAGCTGTCGCGGGACAGCGTCGGGACGTCACGGTCGGATCGGTCCTGGGCGCCTGCCACCAGATCGGCGAGGCGCTCGTCCCCGTACTCATCGGGCTGATCGTCGACCGCGCCGTGGTGCGCCCCGACGGGGGAGCCCTGGCGGTCTGGCTGCTGGTCCTCGCCGTCGTCTACACCCTGCTCTCCTTCGGCTTCCGCTTCGGCGCCCGCGCCGGTGAGCGCGCCGCCGAACAGGCCGCCCACGAGCTGCGCCTCGACGTCGTACGCCGGGTCCTCGCCCCGCACGGCGGCGCGGAGGCCGGCCGCCCGCCCGGGGCGCTGGTGAACGTGGCCACCGAGGACGCCCGCCGCGTCGGGGCCGTCAACATGGCCCTGACCCTCGGCATCGCCGCCGTCGTCGGAGTCGTCGCGGGCGCGGTGCTCCTGCTCCGCGCCTCCCTGCCCCTCGGGCTCCTCGTCCTGATCGGCGCCCCGGTCCTGATGGCGCTCGGCCACTTCCTGGCCCGGCCCCTGGAGCACCGCAGCGAGGCCGAACAGGAACAGGCCGCCCACGCCTCCGGGGTGGCCGCCGACCTGGTCGCCGGGGTCCGCGTGCTCAAGGGCCTGCGGGCCGAGCGCGCCGCCGTCGACCGCTACCGCGCCACCAGCCAGGCCTCCCGCGACGCCAATGTGCGCGCAGCCCGCGCCGCCGCCCTCCAGACCGGCCTGATGCTGACGCTGACCGGCTCGTTCATCGCGCTCGTCGCCCTCGTCGGCGGCCGCCTGGTCCTCAGCGGCTCCATCGGCCTCGGCGCCCTCGTCTCCGCCGTCGGCCTCGCCCTCTTCCTGCCCGGACCGATCAGCGTGCTGGCCTGGGTCGGCGCCGAACTGGCCAAGGGCCGCGCCTCCGCCGCCCGGATCGCCGACGTGCTGGCCGCCCCGGGCGAGACGACCGGCGGCTCCGCCGAACCGGCCGCCCACGCCCCCGGCGAACTGCGCCTGAACGGACTCGGCCACGCCGGCCTCGACGCCCTCGACCTGACCGTCCGCCCCGGCGAACACCTCGGCGTCGTCGTCACCGACCCGGCCGACGCCGCCACCCTGCTCCACTGCCTGGCCCGCCGCTGCGACCCGGAGCGCGGCAGCGTCGAACTCGACGGCGTCCCCCTCACCGAACTGGCCCCCGCCGCCCTGCGCTCCGTGCTGCTGGTGGCCGAGCACGACGCCCAGCTCTTCGACGGCACCCTCCTGGAGAACGTCACCGCCGCCGCCCCCGCCGGAAGCGACCCGCGCGCCGCGATGGACGCCGCCGCCGTCGACGAAGTGGCCTCCGCCCTGGCCGGCGGCACCGGCGGCCGGATCGGCGAGCGCGGCAGCTCGCTCTCCGGCGGCCAGCGCCAGCGCGTCGCCCTGGCCCGTGCCCTCGCCGCCGACCGCGGCGTCCTCGTCGTCCACGACCCGACCACCGCGGTCGACGCCGCCACCGAGGCCCGGATCGCCGCCGGCATCCGGCGCGCCCGCACCGGCCGCACCACCGTCCTCGTCACCAGCAGCCCCGCCCTGCTCGCCGCCACCGACCGCGTCGTCCTCGTCGACGGCGGCACGATCACCGCCGAGGCCCCGCACGAGGACCTCGTACGCGACCATCCCGCCTACCGCACGGCGGTGCTCACATGACCACTCCCTCGCCCACGGCGGACACCGGCGCCGAGCTGCTCCCCATCGCCACCCCCGCCCGCACCCGGGCCGCCCTGCGCACGCTGATCCGCCCCGACCGGGGCCTCGCCCTGACCGGCCTCGGTATCCTGGTCGCGGCCACCGCCGTCGGCCTCCTCGTCCAGCCGCTGCTGGGCCGGATCGTCGACATCGTCGCCGACGGCCGCCCCGCCGGGGACCTGACCCTCCCGGTCGTCCTCCTCGTCGCGGTCGCCGTCGTCCAAGGCCTCACCACCACGCTCGGGCTCACCCGGATCGCCCGGCTCGGCGAGACCGTACTGGCCCGGCTCCGCGAGCGGTTCGTTGAACGCGCCCTGAACCTCCCCGCCGACCGGCTGGAGCGCGCCGGGGCCGGAGACCTCACCGCCCGCGTCACCGGCGACGTCGCCCGGGTCGCCGAAGCCGTCCGCTCCGCGCTCCCCGAGATGGCCCGCTCCGTCCTCGCGATCCTCCTCACCCTCGGCGCGCTGGCCCTCCTCGACGTACGGTTCCTGCTCGCCGCGCTCCTCGCCGTCCCCGTCCAACTGCTGACCGCCCGCTGGTACGTACGCCGCGCCCTCACCCTCTACGCCGACCAGCGGGTCGCCAACGGGGCCCAGCAGCAACAGCTCCTGGAGACCATCGGCGGCGCCGTGACCGTACGCGGCCACCGGCTGGAGGAGCAGCACACCGAGCGCAGCGCCGGACGCTCGCGCAAGGCCGTCGACCTCACCATGCGCAGCGTCAACCTGGTCCTCGGCTTCTACGGGCGGCTGCACATCGCCGAGTACATCGGCCTGGCCGCCGTCCTGATCGCCGGATTCTGGCTGGTCCGCGACGGAGCGGTGTCGATCGGTACGGCCACCGCCGCCGCCCTCTACTTCCACAGCCTCTTCGGCCCCGTCAACGCCGCGCTCGTGCTGCTCGACGACGCCCAGTCGGCGGCGGCCGGACTGGCCCGGCTGGTCGGCGTGACCGACCTCGCGGAACAGCCGGAGCCGACGGCCGGGAAGGCGGCTCCCGTCTCCGTACCGCAGCAGCGCACCGTTTCTTCCGAAGCCGCCGTCATCGTGCACGAGGTCAGCCACGCCTACGGACCAGGCCGCCCCGTGCTGCACGAGGTCTCCCTCACCCTGAAGGCCGGCGAACACGTCGCGCTCGTCGGGACCAGCGGGGCCGGGAAGTCGACCCTCGCCCGGATCGTCGCCGGCGTCCAGCAGCCCACCACGGGCACGGTCACGGCGCCGGCCGGCACCGGAGAGGCAGCGGTCGTCCTGGTCACCCAGGAAGTCCACGTCTTCACCGGCTCCCTCGCCGAGGACCTCCGGCTCGCCCGCCCCGACGCCTCGGACGCCGACCTGCGCACCGCCCTGTCCACCGTGCACGCCCTGGACTGGGCCGAGGCGCTCCCCGACGGGCTCGCCACCGTCGTCGGCGAGGGCGGCCACCGCCTCGACCCCGCCCGCGCCCAGCAACTGGCCCTTGCCCGGCTCGTCCTGGCCGACCCCGCCCTCGCCGTCCTCGACGAGGCCACCGCCGAGGCGGGCAGCGCGGGCGCCCGGGTCCTCGAACGCTCCGCCGAGGCCGCGCTGGCCGGCCGCACCGCCCTGGTCGTCGCCCACCGCCTCACCCAGGCCGTCGCCGCCGACCGGGTCGTCGTGCTGGAGGCCGGACGCGTCGTCGAGAGCGGCCCGCACGAAGAACTGCGCGACGCGGACGGCCCGTACGCCGCCCTCTGGCGCGCCTGGTCCGGCAGCCGTGCCACCACCGCACCGCACCCCTGACCCGGGCACCCCCGACCCCACGCACCCCCCCGCCCCGTCCCCGGCGAATGCCGTCCTCCCGAAGGAATCCGTCATGTTCCGCATGATCCAGCGCACCCGGCTCACCGCCGTGGCCGCGTCCGCCCTGCTGCTGTTCGGAGCCGCCGCCTGCGGGTCCGGCGAGAGCGACGACAAGGCCGCGCCGTCCGGCGACAGCGCGCCGAAGGGGGCCTTCCCGGTCACCCTCGACCACAAGTACGGCACCACCACCGTCAAGAAGGACCCGCAGCGCATCGTCACCGTCGGCCTCTCCGACCAGGACGCGGTCCTCGCCCTCGGTAAGGTGCCCGTCGGCACGACCGAGTGGTTCGGCGAGTTCAAGGGCGCCATCGGCCCCTGGGCCGAGAAGGCGCTCGGCGACAAGGCGCGCCCCACCGTCCTGCACGACGACGGCACCGGCCCGCAGGTCGAGAAGATCGCCTCGCTCCGCCCCGACCTGATCCTCGCGCTGTACTCGGGCCTCACCAAGGACCAGTACCGCACCCTCTCCAAGATCGCGCCGGTCGTCGCACAGCCGAAGGGCGGCGCGGACTGGGGCATCTCCTGGCAGGACCAGACCACGCAGGTCGGCAAGGCCCTCGGCAAGAGCGACGAGGCGAAGGCGCTGGTCGCCGAGACCGAGAAGCACATCGCCGACGCCGCGGCCGCGCACCCCGAGTTCAAGGGGAAGACGGCGGTCATGGCGACGCCGTACGAGGGCATGTACGTCTACGGCCCGCAGGACAACCGCTCGCGCGTGCTGACCGGCCTCGGCTTCCAGCTCCCGACGGGCCTCGACAAGGTCGTCGGTGACGCGTTCGGCGCCAACATCAGCAAGGAGCGCACCGACCTCCTCGACACGGACGCCGTCGCCTGGATCGTCACCGACCCGGCCAAGGACGCCGAGAAGCTCCACGCCGACCCGCTGTACGGCAAGCTCGACGCGGTCAAGGAGGGCCGCGAGGTCATGATCGAGGAGAGCAGCCACTTCGGCAGCGCCATCTCCTTCGTGACCCCGCTGAGCATCCCGTACACCGTCGACCGCCTGGTTCCGATGCTGGCCGCCGCCGTCGACGGCAAGACGGACACGAAGGTCGTCCACCCCGCGTCCTGACGCCCCCTCCTCCCTTCCGGGCCGCCCCGCAGACGCGGGGCGGCCCGCCCACCCCTCCCGTGAGGAACCGGACCGTGGAGCCAGCCCCGTGACCCGCCCCGCCCGATGGCGTCCCGCCCTGCTCGTGGCCGCGCTCGCCGCGCTGCTGGCCGTGCTCTGCCTGCTCTCGATCGGCCTCGGGGCGCTCAGCATCCCGCCCGGCGATGTGATCAAGGCCCTGACGGGCCGGCCGACCGGCCCCCGGATCGAGGACGTCATCTGGTCCGTGCGCATCCCGCGCACGGCGCTGGGCCTGGCCGCCGGAGCGGCGCTCGGCCTCTCCGGCTGCGTGATGCAGGCGCTGACCCGTAACCCGCTGGCCGACCCCGGCATCCTCGGCGTCAGCGCCGGGGCCGCGTTCGCCATCGTCATCGCCGCCGGGGTCGCCGGGATCGGCTCGCTGTTCGGCTACATCTGGTTCGCCTTCGCCGGGGCCATGGCGGCGAGCGTCGTCGTCTATCTGCTGGGCCGGATGGGGCGTTCGGGGTCGACCCCGGTGAAGCTGGCCCTCGCCGGGGTCGCCGTCACCGCCGTCCTGTCCTCACTGACCAGCGCCGTCGTCCTCACCGACCCGGCCGCGCTGGACCGCTTCCGGTTCTGGTCGGCCGGCTCGCTCGCCGACCAGGACGCCTCCACCGTGCTGCGGATCCTGCCCTTCCTCGGGCTCGGCGCCCTCCTCGCCCTGGCGAGCGCTCCCGCCCTCAACAGCCTCGCCCTCGGCGACGACGTGGCCGCCTCCCTCGGCCGCAAGCTCGGCCTCGTCCGCCTCCAGGGCGTCGTCGCCGTCACCCTGCTCACCGGGGCGGCCGTCGCGGTGATCGGCCCCGTCGTCTTCCTCGGCCTCGTCGTCCCGCACGTCGCCCGGGTCCTCGCCCAGTACGCCGGACTCGGCCCCGACCACCGCTGGCTGCTGCCGCTCTCGGCCGGGCTCGCCGCCGCCCTGCTGCTCGGCGCGGACATCCTCGGCCGGGTGATCGCCCGGCCCGTCGAGGTACAGGCCGGGATCATCGTCGCCTTCATCGGCGGACCGTTCTTCATCGCCCTGGTCCGCCGACGTCGCCTCGCGGAGATCTGACCATGACACCGGACACCCCGCTCTCGAAGACCACCGGGCCCGACGGGCCCACCGACACCGTGCCCGAGAAGACCACCGGACCCGCCGAGTCCACCCGGACCACGGCGACCACCGGGCCCCGCACCCCGCTCCCGAAGGCCGCCGCCCGCCCCTTCCGCCTCGCCTTCCCGCCGCTCTCCGGCACCCTGCGCCCCCGTCAGCTCGCCGTCAGCGCGGGGCTCGTCGTCGCCGTGTTCGCGGCGCTGTGCTGGCACGTCTCCATCGGCGAGTACGGCATCCCGCTCGCCGACGTCGCCCGCGCGCTGACCGGCTCCGGGGACGCGGGCACCCTCCTCGTCGTCCAGGAACTGCGGCTGCCCCGCGCCATGACGGGCCTGCTGGCGGGCATCGCGTTCGGCATGTCCGGCGCGCTCCTCCAGACGATGACCCGCAACCCCCTGGCCAGCCCCGACATGATCGGCCTCACCCAGGGCGCCGGAACGGCCGTCGTCGCGGGCATCGTGCTCGGCTGGGACTTCGGCCTCGGCACCCAGGCACTCGGCCTCTTCGGCGCCCTCGCCAGCGCCCTGATCGTCTACGGGCTCGCCTGGCGGCGCGGCACCACCGGCTACCGCATCATCCTCGTCGGCATCGGCGTCTCCTGGATCTGCCTCAGCGCCACCGACTACCTGCTCGCCCGGGGCGGCCGCTTCCAGGCCCAGGCCGCCCTCGGCTGGCTCGTCGGCAACCTCAACGGCCGCGACTGGCAACAGGCCGAGCCCCTCGCGTACGCCCTTGCCGTCCTGGTCCCCGCCGCCCTGCTCATCGGCCGCCTCATGCGTACGCTGCAACTCGGCGACGACGTGGCCAAGGGGCTCGGCACCCGCGTCCAGACCGTCCGGCTCACCGTCCTGCTCACCGGCGTCGGCCTCGTCGCCTTCGCCACCGCGGCGGCCGGACCCGTGGCGTTCGTGGCGCTCGCCGCCCCGCAGATCGCCCAGCGGCTGTGCCGCACCTCCTGGCCGCCGCCGCTCGCCGCCGGACTCACCGGCGCCTTCGTCGTCCTCGCGTCCGACGTCGTCGCACGCGAACTGATCCCCGGCACCGAACTGCCCGTCGGGATCATCACCGGAGTGCTCGGCGCCCCGGTGCTGCTCTGGCTGCTCATCCGCGTCAACCGCGCGGGCTCAGGAGGCTGACCGATGTCCACCGCCGAACCCGATCTGCGGGCCGAGGGCCTGCACCTGGGCTACGACGACCGCGCCGTCGTCAGCGGCCTCGACCTGGCCGTGCCGCCGGGCCGGATCACCGCCATCGTCGGCGCCAACGCCTGCGGCAAGTCGACCCTGCTGCGCGCCCTGGCCCGCCTCCTCGCGCCCCGCGAAGGCGCGGTCAGCCTGGACGGACGGGCCCTGCACTCCATCCCCACCCGGGAGCTGGCCCAGCAGCTCGGCATCCTCCCGCAGTCGCCGGTCGCCCCCGAGGGCCTCACCGTCATCGACCTGGTCAACCGGGGCCGTTCCCCGCACCAGACGTGGTGGCGGCAGTGGACCAAGGCCGACGAGCAGGCGGTGCACGACGCGCTCGCCGCCACCGGGACCACCGACCTCGCCGGCCGTGCGGTCGACGAACTCTCCGGTGGCCAGCGCCAGCGCGCCTGGATCGCCATGGCCGTCGCCCAGGGCACCCCGGTGCTCCTCCTCGACGAGCCGACGACGTATCTCGACCTCGCCCACCAGATCGACGTGCTGGACCTCGTCGTCGACCTCAACCGGCGCGAGGGACGCACGATCGTCATGGTCCTCCACGACCTCAACCAGGCCTGCCGGTACGCGGACCACGTCATCGCGATGAAGAAGGGCGACATCGTCGCCGAGGGCGCGCCCGCCGATGTGATCACCGCCGAAACGGTCGAGGACGTCTTCGGCCTGCGCTGCCAGGTGACCACGGACCCGGTCAGCCGCACCCCGCTGGTGATCCCGGTCGGCCGCCACCACACCCCGGAGCCGGAGTCCGAGGAGCCGGCCAAGACCCTCGGCTGACGGGCCGCCGCATCTGTCCGCGCGTACGACGGCCCGCCCGATGCGGGCTCAGATGCCCGCCGACGCCATCTCGATGGCGGAGCGGTAGTTGGCGGCCGTCGCGACCACGCAGGCGCGGTAGGTGCGGTTGTCCTTCACCACGAGGAAGTAGTCGCGCAGGTTCTTCCAGTACTGGACGAGGTAGCCGAGGCCCGGGACGAAGCCCGGCGGCCGGGGCACCAGCGCGAACGCCTCGGAGCACCGCAGGATCTGGTCGGTGGCCTGCGAGAGTACGCCGGCGACCTCGGTGTTCATGTTCCAGCCGGCGGCCAGCTGGGGCGTCCAGATGGCGCCCGCGATCTCCCTCAGACTCTCCTGCTCCTCGGGCGTCGGATCGGCCTGGAGCCGGAACGCCTCGGCGACCGGCGGTGTGCCGGTGTGCCCGCTGCCGGCGGCCAGGGCCGGTGCGGCAGCCCCGGCGGTGAGCATCGCCCCGGACAGCGCCAGTGCTAACGCCGGAATCGTCGTGGACCCGCGTCTTCTCATGATGGTTCCCCTCCCGGTCGCCCGCCCAGCCGGCGGGACCGTGCACGGTCGTTCCGCGCGAACCGACGCTGACATGCGGCCCGTTGCCCGTCAACGGCGCCTGTTCGGCCGTTTCCCGCCCCGGGAGGCGTACGGAAGTGGCCCACCGAACCGGCCCCGGATTGGCCCGGAAGCGCGTGCCACTCGCGGCCTAGGCTGACCCGTATGAGCACACAGCACCCCGCCACCGGTCCCGCCGCCCCCACCACCGTCGACGTCTTCTTCGACCCCGCCTGCCCGTTCGCCTGGATCACCTCCCGCTGGATGCTGGAGGTGGAGCGCCACCGGGACATCGAGCTGCGCTTCCGGCCCATGAGCCTCTATCTGCACAACGAGGGCAACGAACTGCCCGACTGGTACCGCGAGCTCGTCGACAAGTCGATCGGCCCGGTCCGGGTGGCCGTCGCCGCGGCCGCCGCCCACGGTGACGGAATCCTGCGGGACCTCTACACCGCGCTCGGCACCCGTATCCACCAGCACAAGGAGGAGGACTTCGACGCGGTGACCGCCGCCTCCCTGGCCGAACTCGGCCTGCCCGCCGCCCTGGCGGAAGCCGCGCACTCCACGGCGTACGACGACGAGGTCGCCCGCCACCACGAAGCGGGCAAGGACCCGGAACAGGACGCGTACGTGGGCACGCCGACGATCCATGTCGACGGCACGGTCTGGTTCGGCCCGGTTCTGAACGCGATTCCGCGCGGCGAGGAGGCGGCCGGACTCTTCGACAGCTTCCGCGTCCTCGCGAACCACCCGGGCTTCTTCGAACTCAAGCGGGCGCGGTCCGGCGGGCTGTCCTGCGACTGAGCCGCCGGGGTCGCCGGTGGGCCCGCGCCGGCCCGTCCATAGGATCGTGGACATGGCGACGGGGGCGGGACTGTGGGAAGCGGGGCTGGGCGCCCGGTACGGGCCGGGACCCCGCTCGTGCAGCGTGTGCGGGGCTACCGGCCGAATCGGCGAGGGCACATCATGCCCTGCTCCGCAGTGAAGCGGTTCGTCCGTCCGGAGGGCTGCTCGCCGCTCGCCCTGGAGACCCACGCGGGGGAAGAGGTCCACTTCTGGTTGCTGGGCGGATCTCTGTGGGATCTGTTCTACGACTTCTCCAGCGTCTGCGCCGACGCCATGGGAGCCCATGTCCGCGCGGCCCGGTCGAAGCCGCCCCGAGCGCGTTCGGCCCGGTCGGGCTCGCCCCGGTCCCGCGAGACGTCCTCGCGCTACGCGCCCGTGGAGCGGCGGTACACCTGGTCGGTGGGCGCGGACACCATGGCCCTCGGGGCCGTCGTCTGCGCGGTCGCCGGTCTGATCGGCTGAGAGCCGCCCCGCCCTCCCCGGGCCCTCACGCCGACAGCGACGCCCCCACCGGCAGCCGCGCCTCGTCGAACCGATGCAGCAGCAGCCGCGCCAACTCCGGGGCGGGGCCCAGAACATCGGCCAGGACGTCCGCGCCGGCCGCCTCGGCGCCCGCCGCGATGCGGTCGGGGAGCCGGCCGGGGGCGATGACGTACGGGGCCACCGCCACCCGGTCCACGCCCTCGGCGCGCAGTTCCCGTACCGCGTCCTCGGTACGGGGAAGGAGTGCGGAGGCGAACGCAGGCCGCACGGCGCACCAACCGGTGTGCCGCAGCTCCCGCGCGATTTCAGCGATCACTGCGATCGCCTCCGGGTCTGTGGATCCCGCCGAGGCCAGGACGAGCCCGGTCCGGGGGAGGTCGCCGGGACGGACCCCGGCCTCCCGCAGCCGCCGCCCCAGGGTGGCGCCCAGAAGCGGGGACGGGCCGAGGACGTCGGCCTGCCGGATGCGCAGCCTGGGCACCCGGGCGCGGGCCTCGCGCAGGACCGAGGGGATGTCGGTCTTGGCGTGGAACGCCCGGGTGAGGAGGAGCGGGAGAGCGACGACCTCGTCCGCGCCCTGGGCCGCCAGGCGCTCCAGCACCCGGGGCACGGACGGGGCGTTGAACTCCAGGAACGCCGTCTCCACCCGCAGCCCCGGCCGCTCGGCGCGGACCCGCTCGGTGAGCGCGTGCACGGTCGCGGCGTGCCGCGGGTCGCGGCTGCCGTGGGCGATGACGAGGAGAGTGGGATGCGTCATGGGAAGGCTCAGTTCTTGACGAGGAGACCGCGGCTGCGCAGCACCCACCGCTCCAGCGGACTGAAGATGAGCAGGTCGATGGCGATGCCGACGAACAGGATGAGCAGGATCGACAGGAAGATCCCCGGCATGTCGAAGTTGCTGCGGCCGTTCTCCAGCAACTGACCGAGGCCCAGACCCAGTTCGGGGGACGAGGCGATGATCTCGGCGGCCATCAGCGAGCGCCAGGAGAACGCCCAGCCCTGCTTGAGGCCCGCCAGATAGCCGGGCAGCGCCGCCGGGAGCACGATGTGCCAGGTCCCGCGCAGCCCGGTCGCGCCCAGCGTGCGGCCCGCCCGGAGGAACAGCGGCGGCACCTGGTCGACGCCGGAGACCAGACCGTTGGCGATCGAGGGCACCGCGCCCAGCAGGATCACCGCGAACATCATCTGGTCGTTCAGCCCGAGCCAGATCACCGCCGGGGCCACCCACGCCACCGAGGGCAGCGACTGGAGCCCGGACAGGATCGGGCCGATCGCGGCCCGGACCAGCTTCACCCGGGCGACCAGCAGCCCCAGTGGCGTACCGATGGCGACCGCGAGCAGGAAGCCGAGCAGACCGCGCGAGACGCTGGTCCAGACGACGTCCAGCAGCGTGCCCTGCAGCCACATCTCGCGCGCGCTGTCCCACACCGCGGACGGCGGCGGCAGCTTGTAGGTCTCCGTCACCTGGGCGCGGACGAGCAGCTCCCAGACCACCAGGACCAGCGCCACCGCCACGACCGGCGGCAGCACCTTGCGCAGCAGGATCTCGCCCACCGGGGTGCGGCGGATCTGCACGGCCTCCAGGGCGTCGAGCCCGGCCTCCAGACCCGCCAGGTCGTCGGGCTTCCTGTCGACCGGTCCGGCGGCCGTCCTGTCCGGCCGCTTCCGGTCGGACGTGATGTCAGTGCTGGCCATGTCGGCGGATCTCCCCACGCAGTTCTTCGGTGATCTCGACGGACAGCTCCGCCACGGCGGTGTCCTCGATGCGGCGCGGCTGCTCGATGTCGACCGTCCACTCCCGGGCGATCCGGCCCGGCCGGGACGACAGCAGCACGACGCGCTGGGCGAGCCGTACGGCCTCACGCACGTTGTGGGTGACGAACAGGACCGAGGCGTTCGTCTCCGCCCAGATCCGCGTCAGCTCGTCGTGCAGCACATCCCGGGTGATGGCGTCGAGCGCCGCGAACGGCTCGTCCATCAGCAGGAGCTGACTGTCCTGGGCGAGCGCGCGGGCCATCGCCACCCGCTGGCGCATACCGCCGGACAGCTCGTGCACCCGCTTGCCGTACGCCCCGCCGAGCCGGACCAGTTCGAGCAGCCGCTCCGCCTCGGTGCGGCGCTCCGACTTCGGCACCCCGCGCAGCCGCAGGGCCAGTTCGATGTTCTTGCCCGCGGTCAGCCACGGGAAGAGTGCGTGCTCCTGGAACATCAGGGCCGGCCGCCCGCCGGGGGTCTCGATGGACCCCTGCGACGGGCGGTCGAGTCCGGCCACCAGATTGAGCAGCGTCGACTTTCCGCAGCCGGACGCACCCAGGAGGGTGACGAACTCACCCGGAGCGACATCGAGGGTGATGTCGTCCAGCACGAGCTGCTGCCCCGTGGGTCCGGCGAAGGACTTCGAGACATGCGAGAGACGGGCTGCGTGCTCGACCGCCGTACGGTCCTCGGCCTTGGTGAGGATGGGGGTCGCCATGGTCGTCACCTCCTGGGAATTCTTGACTCCTGCTGCGGATGGGCGGGTTACTTGACGCCGAGACCGGCGTCGGCGACCTCGGGCAGACCCTCGGCCTTCAGGATCTTGTTCAGCGGGCCCAGGTCGTAGATGCCCTGGAGGTTCGGCTCCTTGAGCAGACCGGACTTGACCGAGTGACCGGCCTGCGTCTTGAGCGTCTGGGCCAGCGGGTCATCGGTGATCTCGATGGACTCCCACGCCGGGTCGAGGATCTCCTGGGGCAGCGGCTTGCCGCTCAGGTTCTCCAGCGCCTTGTTGGCGGACGCCTTGGCCTTCTCCGGATTGGCGTTGATCCACTTGTTGGTGGCGACCGAACCCTTCAGCACCGCCTCGACCACGTCCGGGTGCTCGTCGAGGAACTTCTGCGACACGATGATGTTCGTGATCACGAACTTCTTGTCCGGCCACAGGTCCTTCTCGTCGAGGAGCACCTTCGCACCCTCGGAGACCAGCTTGGAGGCCGTCGGCTCGGGCACCCAGGCCCCGTCCAGGTCACCGGACCTGTAGGCGTCCGGGGTCACCTTGTTGTCCGAACGGACCACGGAGACATCGCCCTTGCCGCTCTGGGCGTCGACCTTCCAGCCCTTCTCGGAGATCCAGTTGAGGAAGGCCACGTCCTGGGTGTTGCCGACCTGCGGGGTGGCGATCTTCTTGCCCTTGAGGTCGTCCAGGGTCTTGATCCTGTCCGGGTTGACGACCAGCTTCACCCCGCCGGAGGCCGAACCGGAGATGATCCGCAGCCCCTTGCCCTGGGACTTGCTGTACCCGTTGATGGAGGGGGAGGGGCCGATGAAGCCGATGTCGATGGAGCCGGCGTTCAGCGCCTCGATCTCGGACGGACCCGCGTTGAAGGTCGTCGACTCGACCCTGGTGCCGCCCAGTTCCTTCTGGATGGTGCCTTCCTGGATACCGACCAGGGCGGTGGCGTGCGTGAGGTTCGGGAAGTACCCGATCTTCACGGTGTCGGAGGAGAGCTTCTTCCCTCCGGCGGAGACGTTCGTCCTGGCGTCGTCCTCCTTCGCCTCGGAGCCGTAGCCGCAGGCGGTGGCCGCCAGGGCCAGCAGTGGCAGGGCGGCGACGGCGGCCAGGCCGCGACGGACGGTGGAACGGGGGGCAGGCACGGGAGGCTTTCCTCTCGTTGGCCCGGTCCCACGCCCCGCTGTCTGGTCAGGGGGGCGCGGCCGGGAGGTCGGCAGGTCTTCGGCGGTACGGATGCGGGGGGTTCAGGGCGCGCGAGCGGTGCGCGTACGTCATCACGCACATCGCCCGACCCCGCCCTGGCCGCTGCCGAGGGCGCCGCTGCCCACCCGGCCGCCCTCCTTCGCGAAGGAGGAGAAGAAGTCGGTGGCCATCAGAAGTCCCACTCGGCGTCGTCGTCGGCCGCCACGACGGCCTCGGCCGCCCCGGCGAACGCGGCCCCCGCCATGCCGGCGCTCAGCGTCGTCCCGTCCGCCGGGTCGATCAGCAGGAACGAGCCGGTGCGCCGGGAGTCCTCGTACGCGTCGAGCGCGAGCGGCTCGGCGGTGCGCACGACGACCCGCCCGATGTCGTTGGCGACCAGCCGGCCGGGGGCCGGGTGCTGGGAGAGGTCGTCCAGGGTGAGCCGGGACGGGATGTCCTTGACGATCGCCTTGACCGTGCGGGTGGTGTGCTTGAGCAACACCCGCTGCCCCACCGAGAGCGGCTGGTCGGCCACGTGGCAGACGGTCGCCTCCACGTCCTGGGTGACCGGCGGGGCGTCGACGGCGGGGGCGATCAGATCGCCGCGCGAGATGTCGATGTCGTCGGCCAGCCGGAGCGTCACCGACTGCGGCGCCCAGGCGATGTCCACGCTTTCGCCGAGCGCGTCGATGCCGGTGATCGTCGTCGTACGCCCGGAGGGGAGTACGGAGACGGACTCGCCGACGCGGAACACCCCGGCGGCGATCTGACCGGCGTACCCCCGGTAGTCGGGGTGCTCGGCGGACTGCGGGCGGATCACGTACTGGACGGGGAAGCGTGCGTGGCAGGCGGTGAGGTCGTGGCTGACCGGGACCGTCTCCAGGTGCTCCAGGACGGTCGGCCCGCCGTACCAGTCCATGTGCGCGGACGGCTCCACCACGTTGTCCCCGGCCAGCGCCGAGATCGGGATCGCGGTGATCTCCGGGACGCCGAGGGATGCGGCGTACGCGGTGAACTCCTCCGCTATCGCGGCGAACACGGGCTCCGCGTAGTCGACCAGGTCCATCTTGTTGACCGCCAGCACCACGTGCGGGACGCGCAGCAGCGCGGCGACGGCGGCGTGCCGGCGGGTCTGCTCGACGACCCCGTTGCGGGCGTCGACCAGCACCACGGCCAGCTCGGCGGTGGACGCGCCGGTCACCATGTTCCGGGTGTACTGCACATGGCCCGGGGTGTCGGCGAGGATGAACCGCCGCCGGGTCGTGGCGAAGTAGCGGTAGGCGACATCGATGGTGATGCCCTGCTCCCGCTCGGCGCGCAGCCCGTCGGTCAGCAGCGCCAGGTCCGGCGCCTCCTGCCCGCGGTTGAGGGAGGCCTGCTCGACGGCCTCCAGCTGGTCGGTGAGGACCGACTTGGAGTCGTGCAGCAGACGTCCCACGAGGGTGGACTTGCCGTCGTCCACCGAACCGGCAGTGGCGAACCGCAGCAGGGTGGTGGCCGACAACTGCTCGGCTGTGGTGGTCATGGTTAGAAGTACCCCTCGCGCTTGCGGTCTTCCATCGCGGCCTCGGACATCTTGTCGTCGGCACGGGTCGCGCCCCGCTCGGTGAGCCGGGAGGCGGCGATCTCGGTGATCACGGCGTCCAGCGTGGTGGCGTCGGAGTCGACGGCACCGGTGCAGGACATGTCGCCGACCGTGCGGTAGCGCACGAGCCGGGTCTCGGTGGCCTCGTGCTCCTTCGGACCGCCCCAGTGACCCGCCGTCAGCCACATGCCGTTGCGGTTGAACACCTCGCGCTCGTGGGCGAAGTAGATCTCCGGCAGTTCGATGGACTCACGCTCGATGTACTGCCAGACGTCCAGCTCGGTCCAGTTGGAGATGGGGAAGACCCGGACGTGCTCACCCGGGGCGTGCCGGCCGTTGTACAGCTGCCACAGCTCGGGCCGCTGACGGCGCGGGTCCCACTGGGAGAACTCGTCGCGCAGCGAGAACACCCGCTCCTTGGCGCGCGCCTTCTCCTCGTCGCGCCGCCCGCCGCCGAACACCGCGTCGAAGCGGTGCTGCTGGATCGCCTCGGTCAGCGGCACGGTCTGGAGAGGGTTACGGGTGCCGTCGGGGCGCTCCCGGAGCTTCCCGGCGTCGATGTACTCCTGCACGGAGGCGACGTGCAGCCGCAGCCCGTGCTTCTTGACCGTACGGTCGCGGTAGTCCAGGACCTCGGGGAAGTTGTGCCCGGTGTCGACGTGCAGCAGCGTGAACGGCACCGGTGCCGGCGCGAACGCCTTCAGCGCCAGGTGCAGCATCACGATGGAGTCCTTGCCGCCGGAGAACAGGATCACCGGCCGCTCGAACTCGCCCGCCACCTCACGGAAGATGTGGACCGCCTCGGACTCCAGGGAGTCCAGGTGGCTGAGCGCGTACGGGTTCGCGGTGTCCTCGGACACGGTGGTGGTGACGGCACTCACGCCAGGCCCCTCTCGGTGAGCAGCGCGTGGAGCGCCGCCGCTGACTCCTGCACGGTCTGCTGGTGCGACTCGATCCGCAGGTCGGGCGATTCGGGGGCCTCGTACGGGTCGTCGACCCCGGTGAGCCCGCTGATCTCGCCGGCCGCCTGCTTGGCGTAAAGGCCCTTCACATCGCGTACGGAGCACACCTCGACGGGCGTCGCGACGTGCACCTCCAGGTAGGTGGTGGACTCGGCGGCGTGCCGCTTGCGGACGGCCTCGCGGCTGTCGGCGAACGGGGCGATGACGGGGACGAGCACCTTCACACCGTTGGCGGCGAGGAGTTCGGCGACGAAGCCGATCCGGGCCACGTTGGTGTGCCGGTCCTCGCGGGAGAAGCCGAGCCCCGCCGAGAGGAACTCGCGGATCTCGTCGCCGTCGAGCACCTCCACCTTGTGGCCCTCGGTACGCAGCCGGCCGGCCAGCTCGTACGCGATGGTGGTCTTGCCCGCGCTCGGCAGACCGGTGAGCCAGATCGTGGCTCCCGTCTCCGTCACGCTCATCGAAGTCTCCTGATCAGTCGTCATCAGCCGTGCAGCCCGCATTCCGTCTTGCCGCGCCCGGCCCAGCGGCCGGCCCGGGCGTCCTCGCCCTCCAGCACCCGGCGGGTGCAGGGCGCGCAGCCGACGGAGGCGTAACCGTCCATCAACAGCGGGTTGGTGAGCACCCCGTGCTCGGCGACGTAGGCGTCCACGTCGTCCTGGGTCCAGCGGGCGATGGGGGAGACCTTCACCTTGCGGCGCTTGGCGTCCCAGCCGACGACCGGGGTGTTCGCCCGGGTCGGGGACTCGTCCCGGCGCAGCCCCGTCGCCCACGCGGCGTACGCGGTCAGGCCGTCCTCCAACGGCTTCACCTTGCGCAGCGCGCAGCACAGGTCGGGGTCCCGGTCGTGCAGCTTCTCGCCGTACTCCGCGTCCTGTTCGGCGACGGTCTGGCGGGGGGTGATCGTGATGACGTTGACGTCCATCACCGCGTCCACCGCGTCCCGGGTCCCGATGGTCTCCGGGAAGTGGTAGCCGGTGTCCAGGAAGACCACGTCCACGCCCGGCAGCACCTGTGAGGCCAGGTGCGCGACCACGGCGTCCTCCATCGAGGAGGTGACGCAGAAGCGCGGCCCGAAGGTGTCGGTCGCCCACTTCAGGATCTCGGTGGCGGAGGCGTCCTCCAGCTCCCGTCCGGCCCGCTCGGCCAGCTCCCGGAGCTCCTCGTCGGTCAGCTCTCCGCTCAGCAGAGTGTCCGTCATATCGCTTCCCCTTCACCGTCGTTGCGCTGAACGCCCCGGGTCAGCAGACCCAGGAACTTCAGCTGGAACGCACGGTTGCAGGAAGCACATTCCCAGGCGCCGTGACCGGTCTCGTTGGGGCGCAGGTCCTCGTCGCCGCAGTACGGGCAGTAGAACGGGGCGGCTCGCTCGCTCATGACAGCGACTCCGCACTGGCGCGCGCCGCCCAGGTCGCGAAGCGCTCGCCGTCCTCGCGCTCCTCCTGGAAGCGGCCGAGCACCCGCTCGACGTAGTCCGGCAGTTCGGCCGACGTGACCTTCAGGCCGCGGACCTTGCGGCCGAACCCGGCCTCCAGGCCCAGCGCCCCACCGAGGTGCACCTGGTAGCCCTCGACCTGCTCGCCGTTCTCGTCCAGCATCAACTGGCCCTTGAGACCGATGTCGGCGACCTGGATCCGGGCGCAGGCGTTCGGGCAGCCGTTGATGTTGATGGTGATCGGGTGGTCGAACTCCGGGATGCGGCGCTCCAGTTCGTCGATCAGGGAGGCGCCGCGCGCCTTCGTCTCGACGATCGCCAGCTTGCAGAACTCGATGCCGGTGCAGGCCATCGTGCCGCGCCGGAACGGGGACGGCGTGACCCGCAGGTCCAGCGCTTCGAGACCGGCGACCAGGGAGTCGAGCTGCTCCTCGGCCACGTCCAGCACGATCATCTTCTGCTCGGCGGTGGTCCGCACCCGGCCGGAGCCGTGCGCGTCGGCCAGGTCGGCGATCTTGGTGAGCGTGGAGCCGTCGACCCGGCCCACCCGCGCGGCGAAGCCGACGTAGAAGCGGCCGTCCTTCTGCCGGTGCACCCCGAGGTGGTCGCGCCAGGTCTGGGCGGGCTGCTCGGGCGCGGGGCCGTCGACCAGCTTCCGCTTCAGGTACTCGTCCTCCAGGACCTGGCGGAACTTCTCCGGCCCCCAGTCCGCGACCAGGAACTTCAGCCGGGCGCGGGTGCGCAGCCGCCGGTAGCCGTAGTCGCGGAAGATCCCGATGACTCCGCCGTACACGTCGGGGACCTCGTCCAGTGGCACCCAGGCGCCGAGCCGCACCCCGAGCTTGGGGTTGGTGGAGAGTCCGCCGCCGACCCAGAGGTCGAAGCCGGGGCCGTGCTCCGGGTGGTTCACACCGACGAAGGCGACGTCGTTGATCTCGTGCGCCACGTCCAGGTGCGGGGAGCCGGAGATCGCGGTCTTGAACTTGCGGGGGAGGTTGGAGAAGTCGGGGTTGCCGATGAACCGGCGCTGGATCTCGTCGATCGCGGGGGTGCCGTCGATGATCTCGTTCTCCGCGACGCCCGCGACGGGCGAGCCGAGGATCACGCGGGGCGTGTCACCGCAGGCCTCGGTGGTGGACAGGCCGACCTCTTCCAGCCGCCGCCAGATCTCCGGCACGTCCTCGATGCGGATCCAGTGGTACTGCACGTTCTGCCGGTCGGTGAGGTCGGCGGTCCCGCGCGCGAACTCCTGCGAGATCTCCCCGATCACCCGCAGCTGCTGCGTGGTCAGCCGGCCGCCGTCGATCCGGACCCGCAGCATGAAGTACTTGTCGTCCAGCTCCTCCGGCTCCAGCACGGCCGTCTTGCCGCCGTCGATGCCGGGCTTGCGCTGGGTGTACAGCCCCCACCAGCGCATCCGTCCGCGCAGGTCGTTCGGGTCGATCGAGTCGAAGCCACGCTTGGAGTAGATCGTCTCAATACGTGTCCGTACGTTGAGACCGTCGTCGTCCTTCTTGAACTGCTCGTTCCCGTTGAGGGGGGTGTGGTGGCCCACGGCCCACTGACCCTCGCCACGGTGACGTCCGGCCTTGCGGCGGGGCGTGGCGGTCGCAGGCTGTTCCGGGGTGGCGGCCATGGCAATACGTCCTTCGGGACTGCGGGAGGGCGGCTCTGAGCGGCACACTCGCGCTGAGGCGCGGCGGTGCGCAGGCGGTTCAGAGGAAGAAGAAGAGCGGCGGTGCTGGGTCTCTCAGCTCGCCGGACAGATGGCGCTGGACATGCGGCCGAGGTCGACGTGGCGTCGACTCACCAAGGCAATTCCAGTTCCAGACATGACGGAAGCGTGTCACGGGCATCTCGGGGCAGTCCACCAGTATCCGCTATGTGGACGACTGGGTCTCGAAGGATGGGACAGTGTGGCACCCGTCACGGAGTGCAAGGCCAGCAATGCCGACAAATCGCCTGCGCGGAGCCCGAAAAAGGGATGTGGGGAGGGGAGGCGGTCGCTCCACCGCCCCCCTCGGGAAACACCGACGATGACGCCGACGATCAGGAGGCGTACGCCCCGGGCCACGGGCCGGGCGTCGCCACCTCCGGCTCCATCTCGGTCTTCGTGTCGAAGAGCCGGAAGCCGCGCCGCAGGTAGTTGTCCATCGCGTGCGGGCCGTCCTTCGAGCAGGTGTGCAGCCACACCCGCTTCGTCTGTGGCCGCTCCGGCCAGCGCTCCGCCAGGTCCCAGGCGCGCGCCACTCCGTACGACAGGAGGTGACCGCCGATCCGCCGCCCCCGGAAGGCCGGGATCAGCCCGAAGTACATGATCTCGACCACGCCGTCGTCCTGCGGGTCCAGCTCGACGTACCCGGCCGGCGTCCCGTTCTCGTACGCCACCCAGGTCTCCGCGCCGGGCCGCCGCAGGGCCTCCTCCCACTGGGCGTACGTCATGCCCAGCCGGTCGGTCCAGCGGATGTCGCCGCCCACCGCCGTGTAGAGGAAGCGGCTGAACTCCGGCAGCACCACCTCGGACCGAACGACGCGGACATCGCCCTCCGGCGTGCGCGCCGGGCGGAGATCGGCGGGCGAGGTCTGCTCCAGGGACCAGACGGTCACCTCGGTGGTCGGCGCTGCGGGCTGCGGGATGTCGCTCATGACGGTCAGAAAACCATGGAGCCGGACACCGGCGCACAGCGGCCCCGCCCCGGACCGCCCGCACGCGCCACAGCGGCCCCTCTCAGGTGGCCCGGGCCGCCCTGCGTGCTTCTGCCACCACCGGCGCCAGGGAGTGCGGCAGCAGATCCGCGCCGTGCTCCGGACGGATCACCTCCACCTCCACCCCGTCCCCGAAGCGGTACGGGCGGTGGGCCAGGACCTCCGCCAGATGACGCCGCAGCCGGGAGATCTCGGCCCGGACCGTCACCGTCCGGGTCGCGTCCCCGAAGATGTCCCGCGCCAGCTCCGAGGCCGTCCGCCCCTGCCGGTGCACCGCCAGCGCGTACAGCAGCTCCGCGTGGCGCGGCGAGAGCCGCTGCTTCACGCTCCCCAGCGGCCCCGTCAGATGAACGGCGAGAGCCCGGGGCCGGCTCAGGTCCAGCACCACCCGGCGCGGCGCCCCGGGCGTCGCCTCGGCATCGTCCACCTGCACCAGCCAGCCGCCCGGCAGCGGCTCGACCCGGCACATGCCGAGCGAGGGCAGCCACACCGGACCCGGCCGCAGCGACTTCGGCAGCGGCAGCCGGTCCACCGGAGGCATCCCGGTCACCGCCGCCAGCCGCCCGTGCCCGTCCACCGCCAGCGCCCGCCCGCCGATCCGGCACAGGATGGGCGCAGCCACCGCGCGCAGCCGCTCGATCTCCGCCAGGTGCCGGGTGCGGATCTCACCCTCGGCGAGCCGGGCCACCGAGTCGACCAGGGCCAGCGTCGCCGGATGGAAGGTGGACGCGGGCCCGCTGATGTCGACGATCCCGATCAGCCGCCCGTCGCGCGGATCCCGCACCGGGGCGGCCGCACAGGTCCAGCCGTGCAGCGCCCGGATGAAGTGCTCCGCAGAGTGCACCTGGATGGGGACCCGGGCGGCCAGCGCCGTGCCGATCGCGTTCGTCCCGGTCGCCGCCTCGGCCCAGGCCGCCCCCTCCTCCAGGCAGATGTCGTGGGCCCGGCGCAGCACCCCCGTGTTGCCCTGCCGCCACAGCACCCGGCCCTCGGCGTCGGTCACCACCATGATCTGCTGCGCGGCGTCCGCGATCGAGGCCAGCCCCGCCCGCAGCAACGGCATCAGCTCGCCGAGCGCCGTGCTGCGCCGCCGGTGCTCGATCTCGTCCGCCTCCAGCAGCTCGCTCTCCGGCGACTGGTCGGGGTCGATGCCGCTGCGCACCACCCGATCCCAGGAGGCGTCGATCTCCGCCCGCGGCGCGACGCGGGACGGCCCGCCCGTCAGCCGGGCCTCCCGCGCCCCGTGGAGCAACCGTGCCGCCCGGCGGTCCGCCCCCTGGCCCGTCACTCGCAGCACCCCCGCTGAACCCGTCTCCGTCATGGTCCCGTTCCCCCCGAACGCTTCCCGGGCCCGGCCCGGCCCATCCTGCCGGTCGCCCCGCCGGGCCACCGGGCAGTCCACACAATGCTTGCAACCCTTTGCAACTCTGGCGATGCCCTGCGGGTCCGTACAAGAGTGGCAGAAACACTGTGCGCCGGGCTTCCCGGTCGCGTGGTGTTCGCATGAGCATGGAGGGTGGTGCCGTGTCGGCGCAGCACCACCCTCCGTCGCTTGCCGGGGTGTCTAGTCGGCGACCGGCCGGGCCCGTGCCACCACCGAGGCCAGATCCAGACTGTGCGGCAGCGTCCCGAACGCCGCGCCCCAGTCCCCGCCGAGCCGCGAGGCGCAGAACGCGTCGGCCACCTCCGGCGGAGCCCAGCGCACCAGCAGCGACCCCTGGAGCACCAGCGCGAACCGCTCCGCCAGCCGCCGCGCCCGCCCCTCGACGCCGTCCAGATCGGCCAGCTCCGTCAGCAGCCCCTTGATCGCCGCGTCCAGCCGGTGATCCGCCCCGCGCGCCTTCCCGACCTCCCGAAGGAACGCGTCCAGCGCCTGCGGTTCGCGCTGGAGCGCCCGCAGCACGTCCAGCGCCTGGACGTTCCCCGAGCCCTCCCAGATCGAGTTGAGCGGCGCCTCGCGCAGCAGCCGGGGCAGCCCCGACTCCTCGACGTACCCGTTGCCGCCCAGGCACTCCAGCGCCTCGCTCACCACGGCGGTGCAGCGCTTGGTGACCCAGTACTTCGCGGCGGGCAGCGCGAGCCGGAGGAAGGCCCGCTCCGCCTCGGTGTCCCCGTCGTACGCCGCCGCCAGCCGCATCGCCAGCACCGTCGCCGCCTCCGACTCCAGGGCCAGGTCCGCCAGGACGTTGCGCATCAGCGGCTTGTCGATCAGGGGCCCGCCGAACACGTCGCGGTACGCGCTGTGATGGACCGCCTGCGCCACCGCCTGCCGCATCAGCCCCGCCGAACCCACGACGCAGTCGAGACGGGTGGCCGCCACCATCTCGATGATGGTGCGCACCCCGCGCCCCTCCTCGCCGACGAGGCGGGCCCAGGTCCCGTCGAACTCGACCTCGGCGGACGCGTTGGACCGGTTGCCCAGCTTGTCCTTCAGCCGCTGGATCAGGAACACGTTGCGCGTGCCGTCCGGGAGCACACGCGGCACCAGGAAGCAGCTCAGCCCGCCCGGCGCCCGCGCCAGCACCAGGAAGCCGTCGGACATCGGCGCCGAACAGAACCACTTGTGCCCGCTGAGCAGATACGCCCCCTCGCCGGACAGCGGCTCGGCCCGGGTCGTGTTGGACCGTACGTCGCTGCCGCCCTGCTTCTCCGTCATGCCCATCCCGAAGAGCACCCCGGCCTTCTCACGAGGGTTCCGCAGCCCCTCCACGTACGTGTGCGAGGTGAGCAGCGGCTCCCACACGGCGGCCAGTTCCGGATCGGTGCGCAGCGCGGGCACCGCGGCATGCGTCATCGACAGCGGGCAGCCGTGCCCCGCCTCCGCCTGCGTCCAGACCAGGAACCCCGCCGCACGCCGGACATGACCGGCCGGACGCCCCCAGGCGTCCGTCAGCCCGGCGGAGACGGCATGGCCCAGCAACCGGTGCCAGGCCGGATGGAATTCCACCTCGTCGACACGATGCCCATATCGGTCATGCGTCCGCAGAACGGGCGGATGGGCGTTCGCCTGCGCACCCCACTCCTGGGCCTGGGCGGAGCCCGCGGCCCGGCCGAGCTCGCCGAGCTCCTCCAGCACCACGGGCAGGACCCCGGGCTCGACGTGCCGCTCGACGGCCTCCGACAGAACCCGGTCGGTGGCGAAGACGTCGTGGCCGACCAGCGGCGGAACCTGATTGGTCACGGTGTGGGTGGTGGCTGCCATGCCGATACGGTAAGGAGGTGCAGGCAGCAAAGGAAACACCCGAACGGCCTCCGGGCCGGCTCCACCGGGCGCGAGTGCTCTACCGCAACGTCTCCAAACGACGGATGGCGTGGCACTTGCTCAAGGACACCGTCAACTCGTGCATCGAGTACCGCATTCTGGGCCTCGCGGCCGAGGCGGCGTTCTTCACCCTGCTCTCGCTGCCCCCACTGCTGCTCGGCATGATCGGACTGCTCGGTTACGTCGACGAGTGGACGACCACCACCACGGTCGCCTCCATCGAGCGCAACATCCTCTCCGCCTCCCAGACGGTGCTGTCCGAGCGCGGGGTCAACGACTTCGCCAAACCGCTGCTCGCCGACGTCACGACCGGGGCCCGTCCCGACGTCATCTCCATCGGCTTCGCCATCGCCCTGTGGTCCGGCTCCCGCGCGGTGAACGTCTTCATCGACACCATCACCGTCATGTACGGCCTCGACGGCCACCGCGGCATCGTCAAGACCCGGCTGCTCGCCTTCCTGCTGTACGTCGTCGCCCTGCTGCTCGGCGCGGTGGTGCTGCCGCTCCTGGTCGTCGGCCCGGACCGGGTGGTCGAGTTCGTGCCCTGGGGCACCGAGGTCATAGCCGTCCTGTACTGGCCGCTCGTGATACTGCTGACCATCGCGTTCCTCACGACGCTCTACCACGTGTCCGTGCCCGTGCGGTCGCCCTGGATCGAGGACGTCCCCGGGGCGCTGGTGGCGCTCGGCATGTGGGTCCTCGGCAGCTTCCTGCTCCGCATCTACCTGACCAACACGGTCGAGGGCCCGACCATCTACGGCTCCCTGGCGGCGCCGATCGCCGTCCTGCTGTGGATCGGTATCTCCGCCTTCGCGGTCCTGGTCGGCGCCGCGGTCAACGCGGCCATCGACCGGGTGTGGCCCTCGCTCGCCACGGCCGCCGCCCGCGAGGCCACGGAACGCGTCCGCGCCGCGCAGGCCGCCGAGTTCGTCGCCCGCACCCGCGCGGCCGCCTACGACGGCACGTACGACGATGACGACGACGAGGACGAGGACGACGGTCCGGCGTACATGCCCTCCGAGTTCCCCGAGCGCTGGTCCCGCTTCCTGCCGCCCGACGACGTGAAGTCCCGGCTGCACGCGACCAGGGAGAAGGAGCCCAAGGACGCGAAGGAGACCCGGGAGACCCGGGAGACCAGGGAAACGCGGGAGGCCGCGGAGGTCAGGGAACCGCCCGCCCGCTGACCGCGCTAGCGTGGAGACATGCCCCGGCGACACCAGAGCTACCAGGAGCGGCCCTCCCGGCTGGACGGGGCCGTCGTCTGGACTCTGGACGTCCCGCCGGGCCCGGAGCGGCCCGCCCGGTCCGTGCTCCCCGACGGCTGCATGGACCTGCTCTGGACCGGCGGCCGCCTGGTCGTCGCCGGGCCCGACACCCACGCGTTCGAGGTCGACCCGCGCAACCGGGGCTCCTGCGCCGCCATCCGGTTCGGCCCCGGCACCGCCCCCGTCCTCCTCGGCGTACCGGCGCACGAGCTGCGCAACCACCGGGTCGACCTGACCGAGCTCTGGCCCCGTGGAGCCGTCGCGGCGCTCACCGAACGGATCGCCCGGTCCGCCGGCCCCGCCGCCGCCCTGGAGGAGTTCGCGCTCGCCAGGTCCGCCGACACCGGACCGCCGGACCCGCTCACGGCGGCGGTCGCGGAGGGGCTGCGGCGCGGCAGGTCCGTCGCGTCGACGGCCGCCGAGGTCGGGCTCGGCGCCCGCCAGCTGCACCGCCGCTCCCTGGCCGCCTTCGGCTACGGCCCCAAAACGCTGGCCCGGATCCTCCGCCTCCAACGAGCCCTGGCCCTGGTCCGCACCGGCCTGCCCTTCGCCGAGGCGGCCTCCGCGGCGGGCTGTACCGACCAGGCACACCTGGCCCGGGAGATGCGCGACCTGGCCGGCACGACCCTGGGGGCCTACGTCGCGTCGGCGGCGGCGAACAACGACACCCCGCACCCGTCCGGATCCAGCACCACCGCGTAACGCTGCCCCCACACCGCGTCCCACGGCTTCAGATGCCCGGTGTGCCCGGCGTCGACCAGCTCCGCGTACAACGCGTCCACCTCCGCCGGGCTGTCGCAGACGAAGGCCAGGGCGACCCGCTCACCCCCGCCCGCCGGGCGCTGCCAGTCCGGGTCGAACGAGGCGATGACCTCCTCCGTGTCCCACAACAGCCGCTGTCCGCCCGGCAGAGTCACCTCGACATGGGGTGCGGACTCCGCCCCGTCGGGGATGTCGAGGCCGAGCCGCCGGTAGAAGGCGAGCGAGGCCGCGAGGTCGGAGGTGATGATGCTGATGGCGTCGAGTCGTGGAGTCATGCCCCGACCGTAGGCACGCGGCACCGCGACCGTCTTGTACGAATCGGTCACCCGAACCGGCGCTGGAGTGCTTCCATCCCCCGCTGGTCGGTGACGTCAAGAGATCATCAATAATCGAACTTTTGCGAGGGTGTACACCCGGACAGCGATCTGGAGGGGGAGACATGTCCTTCGAAGAGGAGTGGGCCGGTCTCAAGAAGGAGGCGGCCGCGCGGACGCAACTCAACGGCGCTCCGACCAGGGACCCGGACTCCTCGCCCAGAGGCGAGGATCTCGTTGTCCATGACGACGAGCTGGGGAGGATCGGCCACTTCGCCTACCGGCTTCACAACAGCCTCAAGGCCGATGGGAAGCACGCGCAGACCACGACCAGGGCCGCGGGCACCAGCCTCACGTCGGACGGATTCGAGATGGGCAAGGCGCTGACCTCCGCGTCCGTAGCCTGGGCGAAGCAGGTCGGCACATTGCTGGACGCCTGCGCACACATCTCCAATCACCTCGACTACACGAAGGCGTCGAAGAAGAAGGACGACGAATGGGTCGGCGCTCAGGTCAGCGTGTCCAAGATTTCCGACTACTACGACGTGCCGAACGAGAACGCGAGGCCTTCGGTGCCGAAGCCGCAGGGCCCGATCATGTGACCCCCTCTTCCAAAGCCTGTCCCCCTCCACCTGGCGAGGTACCCGATGCTGTTCCAACAGCTTTTGAACCTGAAGACGAAGCCACTCGACTCGGCGATCGACGACTGGGTTGCCATGTCGAAGAAGCTCGGCGAACTCGCCAAGGACGCAAAGGATATGAGCACCTTTGCGCGGGCGACGGCCTGGAAGGGCGAGAACGCCGGCGTTACCAAGCCGTTCGTCACGAGGACCGCGGGCGAGTTCGAGGACGCAGTGACGCAGGCCGAGAGCATCACAAACCTGCTCAAGGGTGCCTACAGTGAGCTGACAAAGGCCAAAGCCGACCTTGTGGCTGTCTACGAGAACCCGCCCCGAGGGGTACGAATAGACCCATACGGGGTCGTTATCCACATGGAGGGCGTCGACTCCAGCCAGAGCGAGGTCGACGCGCTTGTCACACGCATGGAGGGCCTACTCCAGCGCGCGGCCGACGCGGATGCTCGCTGCGCCGGAGGTCTGGTGGCGCTCACCGAGGACGCTCGCCAGTTCAGCTCGGTGCACTTCGACTCCTTGAAGGACGCCAGGACAGTTGAGGAGCAGGCGGCACAGACGAAGCTGGACTCGGTCGAGTACGTGCGTCCCGAGAAGTGGGGCAGCGGCACAGTCAAGCCCGTCGCTGAATTCCTCAGCTACCGTTCCTGGATCGGCGGTGGCGGAGCGCTTCTGCGCCTCGACCTCAACGGAGCTGTGCAGGGCTTCATCGGTGGCGCGCCAGCCTACGCGGCCGGTGAGGCGAGCAAGCACCTGGAGAAGGGCTCGATCCTGAGCAACGTCAACGGAAAGCACCACCGGCCCACCGCCATCAACACGGTGGGCAGGTTCGGGGGCAAGATATTCGGCGCGCCCGTCGCCATTGTGGCGACGTTGGTCGACTACGCCTATACCCCGTCGGACCAGAAACCGGGCGACAGCCGTGTGAACGCTCCGGGCGCACCGGGAAGGGTGAGGTACCGATGAAGCACCCCCGGGAACCGCGCCCGACCGGTCGTCGGCGCGCTGGTTCGCCGCCGCCCGGACGAAGGGGCCCGAGTCTGTGGCACCTGATGACGCCCCGCAGCTCGCGTGGGCTCGTACTCGGTGTGTTCATGGCGGTCGGCGGACTTGTCGGCGGCATGGGCGGACTGCTGGCAGGGAGGACGGACCGGGCGGTCCTCGGGACTCTCGCCATCGGAGCCCTGGGCCTCCTGCTCACCGTCTCCTGGCTCGTGACATACGCCAGGGAGCGCTGAGACCCCCGCCGTGTGGACCTGCGGGTGACCTCGGCGGCCTGTGGGCACGCGGACCGGCGAGTCACGTGGAGCTGCGGGCACGCATCGAGCGACAGAGCGCACCGGCGTCCGCTCTCACCCCAGGCAGTCCGCCGGCGACGTCCCCGGATCGGTCAGCGCGAGACCCAGGGCGGCCCGCTCCGTGACCCACCGCGTCGGCCGGTGGCGCTGATCGCCCGTCGACGCGTGCAGGGCCCGCTGCAGCGCCAGCATCCGTACGGCCCCGATCCGCTCGCCCCACGCCAGCGGCCCCGCCGGATAGCCGAGGCCCGTGGTCACCGCCAGATCGATGTCGGCGGGCGCGGCCAGCGAGCGTTCCGCGATCGAGCAGCCGACCGCGACGACGGAGGACAGCAGCCGCTGCGCGACCGAGCCCGCGGTGTCCCGCACCACCGACACCCCGTACGGCTCCTCGCCCCCGGCCGCCCGTGCCAGCACCGCCCGCGCGTCCCGGGCGGCCGCCGGATCACCGGCGGCCGTCACCGCGAGGACCCGCCGCCGTCCCGCCGGGGGCAGCACCTCCACGCCGAACGTACGCTCCCGGGGCAGCCCGCCCTCCGAGACCGCCGCCGACACCGGCGTCCCCCAGACGGGCACCAGCACCACGGCCTCCGCCGACGGCCCCGCGCCCCGCGCGACGCGGACCCCCGCCGCCTCCAGGGACGCGGTCAGCTCCTCCTCGTACGCAGCCGTCTCCGGCCGCCCGGCCGAGGCCAGGAACACCGGGCGGTCCGCGTCCCCGGTCACCGGGCTCTCCGGTGCGGGGCCGGACGCCCCGTCGCCGTACGCGTACCAGCCCCGGCCCGTCTTACGGCCGTGCAGCCCGGCAACCACCCGGTTCGGGGTCAGGAAGGACGGGCGCAGCCGGTCCTCGTACCGGAAGCCCCGCCAGATCGAGTCGATCACCGCGGCCGTCACGTCGAGACCGGTCAGGTCCATCAGTTCGAAGGGGCCCATGCGCAGCCCCAGCACGTCCCGGGCGATCCGGTCGATCTCCGCCGGGTCCGCCACCGACTCCTCCAGCAGCGCGAGCGCCTCGGTCACCAGCCCCCGGCCGGCGTGGTTGACCAGGAAACCGGGGGTGTCGGCGACGGTCACCGCCCGGTGCCCGCAGCCCTCGACCAGCTCGGTGAGCAGGACCGGGATCTCCGGGCGGGTGGCCGCGCCCGGCACCACCTCGACGATCCGCATCAGCGGCACCGGGTTGAAGAAGTGCAGCCCGGCCAGGCGCGACGGGTCCTGGAGGGTGGCCGCGATCCGGGTCACCGACAGGGAGGAGGTGTTGGTCGCGAAGACGGCGGAGGCGGGCAGCGCCTCCTCCAGCCTCCCGAACACCTCGGCCTTGGTCTCCAGGTCCTCCCGGACCGCCTCGATCACCAGCTCCACGTCCGGGCCCGCCGCCCACGGCTCGGCGAGCGGCACCAGCCGGGCCACCGCCGCGTCCCGGTCGGCGGCGGTCGTCCGGCCCTTCGCGACCGCCCGGTCGAGCATCGACGCGACGAAGTCCAGGGCCTCCTTCACCGCCTCGGGCCGTACGTCACCCAGCTCCACGGTGTGTCCCGCACTCGCCGCCCACTGGGCGATGCCCCGGCCCATGGCCCCGGCTCCGACGATCCTGATACGCATGGCAGTTACGGCCCCTTCAGCGGAGATAGACACGGTTCGGGTCGACATCGTCGCGCAGGAGCCGCAGCTCCGCGGAGGTGGGCGGGTCCGTCGTCGCGAGCCGGTCGGCGGTCTTGAGCTCCCAGCCGGTCGCGGCCCGCACCTGCTCGACGCTCACCCCGGGATGTACGGCGACCAGCCGCAGCTCGTCCCCGGCACCGGCCCGGGCGAGGACGCCCAGCTCGGTGATGACCCGGGTGACCCCGGCGCCGAGCGGGCGGATGCCGTCCGCGAGCGCCCGGTCGGGACCCGGGGTCGTACAGAAGTCGAGCACGTCGGCGAAGGAGCGAGGGGTGTGGCGGCGCATCACCACGAACACCTCCCGGGCGTTCGCCATCACCTCCACCGCACCCCCGGAACCCGGCAGCCGCACCGACGGGCTCTCCCACTCCCCGATCACCGAGGTGTTGAGGTTGCCCCACCGGTCGATCTGCGCGGCCCCCAGGAAACCGACATCGATGTGTCCGCCCTGGAGCACCGAGCCGAACAGCGTGGCCATGGACACCACCGCCTCGGCCCCCGTGATCAGGACGGCGTCCGCGATGGTCTCCGGCAGATGGGAGGGGTGCGCCCCGCAGACCCCGGACTCGTACACCACCTCAAGTCCCGGAGCGACGGTCAGCCGCGCCAGCTCGGTCGCGAGCGTCGGCAGCCCGATCCCCGCGAACACCGTGCGGCGGCCCGCCAGTTCGCGCGCGGCGACGACGGAGAGCAGCTCGGACGAGGTGACGGGCCGCGTGGACCCCGTTGGGTCCCCGCTCACAGCCGCCTCCCGTAGTCCACCGGCCCGCTCGGCGCCTCGCCGACCGCCAGCCCAGCCCAGAACTCCTCGCCCAGCTTCGCCACGTACGCGGCATGGTCGGCGGTCCCGTACACCCACTCCTCCAGCCATCCCCGCAGCCGCACCGGGTCCTTGCTGATCGCGGACCAGGCCCGGTAGAAGGCGTTGTCCCGGTCGTAGTAGCCCTGCGCGAACGACGGGTGCGCCCCGCGCGGGCAGAGGACCACCGCGTCCACCGCGTGGGCCGGGACGAGGGTGCGGTTCGGGTCGGCGCGGATCACCTCGTCCGCCACCAGCTCCTCCACCACCACGACCGCCTTCCTCGCCGCGTACACCGCCTCGGCCTGGACCCCGGTCAGCCCCCAGATCTGGGTGTTGCCCCGCCGGTCGGCACGCTGGGCGTGGATGAACGTCACGTCCGGGTGGACGGGCGGTACGACGTAGATCTCCTCGGTGGAGCCGTCGGCGGCCGGATAGGGCGAAGTGACTTTACGGATGCCGGGGTTGACGGAAGGAAGATCGCTGCCCGCGTAACTGCGCAGGGGGTGGAACGGCAGCCGCTGCGCTCCGGCGACATACCGGCACACCATCCCGTAGTGGCTGTACTCCTCGAACGCCAGCGGCTCCGGATCGGCGTGCTCGATGCGCCGACGCAGCTCACCGAGCGAACCGGCGGAGGAGTTGCCCACGAACGAGGAGACCAGCCGCGTCACGCAGCCGGCGGCCAGCATCTGGTCCACCACGATGTCCGCCGTCATCCGGACGACCGTGAGATCCCGGCGGCCCTGCCGGATGATCTCGTGGCCGGCGGCGGTCGGGATGAGATGGGTGAACCCTTCGAGGCTCACGGTGTCCCCGTCGTGGACGAACGCGGCGACGGCCTCCCGCATAGGCATCACCTTGCCGGCCACTCCGCCCGCCCCGGCAGTCCGCTCCACCGCGCCCCTCACCTCACCCTCCGTATGCGCCGACCCCACGGTGTCAGCGCCATTGATGGCTGTCCAATACCGAATTAGGGTCGGATCAAGACGCCAGGAGTATCACTATGGAACTACGCCACCTCAACGCCTTCCTCGCCGTCGCCGAGGAACTGCATTTCGGGCGGGCCGCCAAGCGGCTCCAGATGGCCCAGCCCCCGCTGAGCCAGCAGATCCGCCAGCTGGAGAAGGAACTCGGCGTCCAGCTCTTCCACCGCAACACCCGCTCGGTCCGGCTCACCAGCGCGGGGGAGTCCTTCCTCGAACCCGTACGGACCGTCCTGGACGATCTGGACACCGCCGTCCGGGCGGCCAGATCGGCGGGGATCGGGGAGTACGGCCGGGTCACCATCGGATTCGCCGGGGCCTCCAGCCACGAGACCCTGCCCCGGCTCACCCGCGCCGTGCGCGCCGCCCACCCCGGACTCGAACTCGTCATGACCGGCCAGACCTACGCCAACACCGCCCTGTCCCGGGTCGCCGACGGCACGCTCGACCTCGGCTTCGTCCGGCTCCCGGTGACCCGGCCCGGCGTCGCCCACCGGGTGATCGACGAGGAGGAGCTGGTCTGCGCCCTGCCCTCCGACCACCCGCTCGCCCGGCGGGAGACCGTGCCGCCGGCCGTCCTCGCCGGCGAACCGTTCGTCTCCTTCCCCGCCAACTCCGGCTCCACCGTTCGCGACGCCATGACCGAGGCCTGCGAGGGCGCCGGATTCACCCCGCGCATCGTCCAGGAGGCCCCCGACTCGTACACGATCCTCGCCCTGGTCGCCGCCGGTGTCGGCGTCACCCTCACGGTCACCTCCGTCCAGCACATCCAGCAGAACGGCCTGGTCTACCGTCCCCTCGCCGGTCCGGCCGTCCGCCTCCGCGCCGCCCTGGCCTGGCGCGCCGACAACCCCTCCGCCGCCCTGCGCGCGGTGCTCGCCGTGGCGGAGGAAGCGCTGCCGACCCCCGTGCGTACGCTCGATTGAGACGCACAGCCTCTCAATCCGGTGCGCATTCGATATTGGACCGACTCAGTGACACGGTGCGAAGGTCGTTCCACCGCGCAACGCGTCCACCACACCGCGCCCCTGTTCCTCGCTCCCGACCCCAGGGAAGGCCCTCCGTGCCGCTCGACGTCGTCATCTGCGAACCCCTGCGCACCCCCATCGGCCGGTTCGGCGGGGCCTTCGCCCAGCAGACCCCGGCCGCGCTGGCCGCACGCGTCATCGCGGAGATCGTCACCCGCACCGGCATCGACCCCGACCGGGTCGACGAGGTGATCCTCGGCCACGCCTACCCGACCAGCGAGGCCCCCGCCATCGGCCGGGTCGCCGCCCTGGACGCCGGACTGCCCACCACGGTCACCGGTTCCCAGATCGACCGCCGCTGCGGCTCCGGGCTCCAGGCGGTGCTGGACGCGGCGATGCAGATCCGGGCCGGGTTCAGCGATGTCGTGATCGCGGGCGGCGTCGACGTGATGAGCGCCGCCCCCTACTACACCCACGACGGGCGCTGGGGCATCAAGGGCCCCGGCCTCCAGCTCCACGACGCCCTGGCCCGGGGGCGCGTCACCGCCGGCGGCATCAACCACCCGGTCCCCGGCGGCATGATCGAGACGGCGGAGAACCTGCGTCGTGAGTACGGCATCGGCCGCGCCGACCAGGACGCCCTGGCGCTGCGCTCGCAGGCGCGGGCCGCCCGCGCCGCCGCCGAGGGCCGCTACGACGCGGAGACCGTCCCCGTCACCGTACGCACCCGCAAGGGCGAGACGACGGTCACCGCGGACGAGCACCCCCGCCCCGACACGACGGCCGAACAACTCGCCTCGCTCCGACCCGTGATGGCGAAGTCCGACCCGGACGCCACCGTCACCGCGGGCAACGCCAGCGGCCAGAACGACGCGGCCGCCGCCTGCCTGGTCACCAGCGCCGAGACCGCCGAACGCCTCGGCCTCACCCCGCTCGTCCGCCTCGTCTCCTTCGCCCGCGCCGGGGTGCCCGCGGCGACGATGGGCATCGCCCCCGTCGCCGCCACCCGCACCGCCCTGGACCGGGCGGGCCTCACCCTCGCCGACCTGGACCTGATCGAGCTGAACGAGGCGTTCGCCGCCCAGGTGCTCGCCTGCACAAGGGAGTTGGGCCTCGGCGAGAAGGACCACGAGCAGCGTATCAACGTCAACGGCTCGGGCATCTCGCTCGGCCACCCGGTGGGCGCCACCGGGGCCCGCATCCTCGCCACCCTCACCCGAGAACTCCACCGCCGTGAGGCCCGGTACGGCCTGGAGACGATGTGCATCGGCGGTGGCCAGGGCCTCGCCGCGATCTTCGAACGCATCGCGGACTGAGGGCCGTTCACGCGGAGCCGCCTCACCGGGCGAATGTCGCGCCCGGGCCCGCATCCGGTTCGGCTGCCTCCCCGGGCTCCTCGTGGAGGTAGTGCCACGTCCCGGCCAGCACCCCCCGGAACCAGACGTCCACCTCGTCCTGTCCCATCACCGGCCAGTCGGGGACCTCTTCGACCAGGGCGCGTCCCATGCGGCGGCCCAGCTCGACCAACCGGGCTCCCGCCGCCGTGCGTTCGTCGGCGTACCGCTCCAGCGCCGTGGCGGGGTCCGGCCCTTCGCGCAGCACCCGCTCCAGGCACAGTGCGTCCTGGAGCGCCTTGACCGCGCCGGTCGCGGTGTGCGGCCTGGTCACCCCGGCCGCGTCCCCGGCCAGCAACAAGGGCGGCCGGGCGACCCGGGGCGCCTGCACATCGGCGACCGGGTGGCAGGCCGTCGCCCGGCGGCCGCCCCGGGCGACGATGTCCGCCCAGGCCGCCGGAAAGTGCTCCCGCGCCAGCTCCTGGACGTACGGTCCGGGCTCGGCACCCTCGGGCGGGCGGCCGTAAATGGCGTACGCGAGCAGCCGGTTGCCCGCCCCGGTGCTGCCGTCGCCGTCCTGCGGGCCGCCGGGGATCAGGTAGAAGATGCCGTGCCCGCCGGGGAAGCCCAGGGTCACCCACGCACCCCGCAGGAGGTCCAGCTCACGGGGGTGCCCGGCCAGCGCGCCGAGCGGGATCGCGCCGCGCCACACGAGGTACGGGGCGGGCTCCGGCCGAAGCCCCGGTGCGAGCAACTGCCGGGTGGCCGAGGCGTGCCCGTCGGCGCCCACGACCACGTCGTACTGCTCCTCGCCCCGCGCGGAGGTGATCACCGCCCGCCCGGCCCCGTCCGCCCGGACCGAGGTCACCGGCTCGCCCCGGAGATAGCGCACGGACCCGGCGCTCGCGCGCAACGACCGCCACAGCAGACCCCAGTTGCACGGGGTCACGGGGGAGGGCTGCCGGGCCAGTTCGCGTGCGGACCGCCCGCCCGGCTCCCGCGTCAGCCAGACCCGCGTCCCGACGGGAGCCGTCGGCATGTCCGCGTCCAGATACCCGGACCCGACCAGTTCCTTGTGGAGCGGCGGCGGGATCACGATGCCGAACCCCCGGTCCTGGAGTTCGGCGCCGCTCCGTTCGTACACGGTGACGTCCGCCCCGGCCCGCGAGCCCGCGACGGCAGCCGCGCACCCCGCGATACTGCCGCCGATCACCCCGATACGTAACGCTGCTGCCACGTCCCCGGTCCTTCCCGTCGTCCCGCTCGGCCTGTTCGGCACCCCGGCGTCCCGCGCGGTGCCGGGGCCATCGTTCCATCGCCCGTGCCCGGCCTTCCCGGCGAACGGACCTCCGCACACGCGGAAGGTCCGGCCGGACAGTCCCCGCTGTCCGGCCGGACCTCGTTCTCCCGCAGGAGCTCTGTCAGTCCCGCGCGTTGCGGGTGCGGCGCATCAGCACCGCACCGCCGAGCAGGAGCGCGGCGCTCGCGCCTGCGGCCAGGCCCAGGTCGGCGGCGCCGGTGTCGGCCAGGTGCGCGTCGGGGGTGTTGGATCCCGGCGTGCCGGACCCGGGAGTGTCCGAGCCGGGCGTGTCGGTACCGGGCGTGTCGGTCGGCGGCTCGTCGACGGGGGGCTCGTCCACCGGGGGCTCGTCGACCGGGGGTTCGTCCACGGGCGGTTCGTCGACGGGGGGCTCGTCCACCGGGGGCTCGTCGACCGGGGGTTCGTCCACGGGCGGTTCGTCGA
>NZ_BMRY01000004.1:553252-728929 GCF_014648875.1 Streptomyces parvus
GTCGACGGGGGGCTCGTCCACCGGGGGCTCGTCGACCGGGGGTTCGTCCACGGGCGGTTCGTCGACGGGGGGCTCGTCCACCGGGGGCTCGTCGACCGGGGGTTCGTCCACGGGCGGTTCGTCGACGGGCGGCTCATCCACCGGAGGCTCGTCGACCGGGGGCTCGTCCACGGGCGGCTCATCCACCGGGGGGTGTTCGTGCTTCGGGCCGTCGGCGTTCACGCACTTGTTGCCGAAGGCCGGGTTCAGCAGAGCGATCACATTGACGGTGTTGCCGCACACATTGACCGGGACGTGCACCGGCGCCTGCACGGCGTTGCCCGAACCGACCCCCGGCGAACCGACGGCCGCGCCCTCGGCCGACGCGTCGGCGTGCGCGGTGCCGCCCACCGCCGCCAGGAGGCCCGATGCGGCCGCCATGACGATCATGCTTTTGTTCAAGACCTGTCGCATTACTTGCCCTTTCTGAGGACATTCGCGAGGACATCGCGTGGGTGCTTCGCGCGCGGACAACGGGCAGCCATCGGGCGGAGCCGCTGCACAGCCGGATCCGGCGGGAAGCCATGGTGAAAGTGGTGAAGACGTGCGCGCTGGACGACTGCCATAACGACACAGACGTCACGCGGGAAACTTGGAGTTGCGTGGAAATTGTGTAATCACCCGTACGGGTGGTGCTGTCGTATCCCGCTCATCCCGGTTCACAGAACAAGAAAAACGATTCGCCCTCAACTGTGCTGATCTTCGGTGGTGTTGACCGCGTCCGGGTGTCCGTCACGGCTGTCGGGCGGCGTCACGGGCGTCGGCGTTCGCCCACTCGTTCGGGCGAAATTGTTCGGAGGGGCCCTGTGCAATTCCTTCACGAACGGACTGCCGTACGGAATCACCGTGCGCAGGGAGGTGGGGATCCCCTCGTGTCCGGCATTCGGGTGAAGGGGCGGAACCTAACGTCGCGTGGCGAGTTGACCAGGGGGCTCCGCCACGGGGCAACCAGTACGAGAAGGGTTAATCGTGATCAAGAAGGTTCTGGCTACGGGCGCTGTCGCCGCCTCCATCCTCGGTCTCGGTGCGACGCAGGCCATGGCCATCGCCAACGACGGCGGCACGACCTCGGTCAACGGCAACGGCGCCTCGCAGTCGTACGGCAACTCCGAGACCCACGGTGACTGGAGCCCGCAGTTCGCGCTCGTCCAGGGCTCGCTGAACAAGCCCTGCATCGCCCTCCCTGCCAAGGCGAACGTCGGTTCGCTCATCGGTCTCGTGCCGGTCGCGGTCCAGGACATCAACGTCCTGTCCTCCCCGCAGAACCAGCAGTGCACCGAGAACTCCACCCAGGCCAAGGGTGACGAGGCGCTGTCGCACATCCTGGAGGACATCCCGATCCTCTCCGGCAACGGCGTCGGCAACAACTGACCCGCAGCCGCCCTACTCGGGCCCGGGCCCTCGGCGTTCCTCCACCGAGCGACCCGGGCCCGTCGCTTTCCCGGGACGCGACTGCGGCATTCGGGGGGATATCCAGAAATCCGTCCGGCGGACAGTTCCGATTCCCGGTGATCATCGTTACGTAGGACAGCGCAGGAGTCGCGAGCGATTCGTTATCCGGCTCGGGCGGGGCACGACAGTCGTGACCGCACCGGACTCCGCCGAGGAAGGGAATAGACGTGAAGTTCACCAAGGTTGCCGCTGTCGCCGCCGGTACGTTCATGGCGATGGGCGTCGCCGCGCCGGCCATGGCCGACTCGGGCGCCGAGGCCATTGCCGCGGGCTCCCCGGGCGTGCTGTCGGGCAACATCCTCCAGGCCCCGATCCACATTCCGGTCAACGTCTGCGGTAACACCGTCAACGTGATCGGTGCACTGAACCCGGCGTTCGGCAACACCTGCATCAACAAGTAACTCCCCGGCGGGGCCGGGGCTTCCCGGTCAGCAGTCGGTGGGCCCCGGACGGCACATGCCGTCCGGGGCCCTTTGTCGTGGACGACGTCGGAGAAATTCCGCGCCCCACAGTTTCCCGGAAGCGGCCTGATCGTTGATCAGGAGGAAAGCGGCAGAAGTCACAGGTAAAGAAAGCTTGTGTGCGGCACGGAGACGTGACCGAAGCAGACGCCGCGCAGAAGGGAACCAGAAAAGTGAAGTACGCGAAGACCGCCGCCCTCGTTGTCGGTTCCGTGGCTGCCCTCGGAACGGCCGCTCCCGCCTTCGCGGCTCCCACGCCCACGGCCCCCAACTTCAGCCTCGACAGCGGCCTCAACCAGGTGATGGCCAGCGCCCCGCAGGTCGTGGACCCGCTGGTGGACACGGCCGCCGAGACCACCGAGACGCTCTCGGAGGACGGCACGGTCGGCAAGCTGGCGGGCCAGGCAACCGGTGCGGCCGAGGGCGCCGCCCCGCTGCTCGGCGGCGTTCCCCTCGGCGGCTGACCGCCGCTACACGACCATCTCCCCGGGTTTCTCCGCCTGATACGCATCACTTCGAGAAGGGCTCTTCCATGTTCAAGAAGATCATGTCCTCGGCGGCCGTCGCCGTCTCCATCGTCGGCGTCTCCGCCGCGGCCGCCCCGTCCGCCATGGCCATCGCCAACGACGGCGGCACCACCACGGTCAACGGCAACGGCGCCTCGCAGGCCTACGGCAACTCCGAGACCCACGGCGACTGGAGCCCGCAGTTCGCGCTCATCCAGGGCTCGCTGAACAAGCCCTGCATCGCCCTCCCGGCCAAGGCGAACGTCGGCTCGCTGCTCGGCCTCGTGCCGGTCTCCGTCCAGGACATCAACGTCCTGTCGTCCCCGCAGAACCAGCAGTGCACCGAGAACTCCACCCAGGCCAAGGGTGACGAGGCTCTGTCGCACCTCCTGAACGACATCCCGATCCTCTCGGGCAACGGTGCCGGCAACAACTGAGACCGCGTGACCCCGGTCCGCTCCCGGTGACCCCTGGGGCCGGTCCATCCGTACGGCGACCGTTCTTCGCCGGACCGGACGGACCGGCCCCTCGTCATGTGCCACGTCGTGTGCCGGTGTCTCCCGTCGGGTCAACCGGTTGGGCCGGATGCCGTAACCACGGCTGACGGCCCCCGCCGGGCCGGGTAGGGCATCGGCATGGATCCGTACGACAGTCAGACCCCGCAGAGCGCCGAACGGTGGCCCGCGCCGGGCGGCGGCACACCGATCTACGACCGGCTCGTCGCCGAATGGCAGGCGGCCCGCGACGGCCACCCCCTGGCGGAACCGCACCAGGAACCGGCCCCCCGCCGCGGTGGATTCGTACCGGCGGCGCGCACCGCGGACCAGGGCCCCGGGCCTGAGACGCCCGGAAACTGACCAGCAGCGTCGACCTTGCGCCGGAACGAACCCATATGAGTGGTACTGCGCAACCGATCAGGGGCAGCGGCAGTTGATCAGTACGTTCCACAACGGGACGCTCCGAAAGGTGAAGTTGATGAAGAAGATGATGGCCGGCGCTGCAGTGGCCGTGTCCCTGCTCGGTCTGTCCGCAGTCGCGGCTCCCACGGCCATGGCGATCGGCAACGACGGCGGCACCACCACCCTCAACGGGAACGGTGCCGAGTCGGAGATCGGCAACGCGGAGACGGAGGGCGACTGGAGCCCGCAGAACCAGCTCGTTCAGGGCACCCTGAACAAGCTCTGCGTCGGCCTGCCCCTCAAGGCGAACGTCGGTTCGCTCGTCGGTGTCGTGCCGATCGCGGTCCAGGACGTCAACGTCCTCTCCAACCCGCAGAACCAGCAGTGCGCCGACAACTCCACCCAGGCCAAGGGCGACGAGCCGCTGTCGCACATCCTGGACGACATCCCGGTCCTCTCGGGCAACGGCGTCGGCAACAACTGACGCACCCCAGCCTGACGCAGTCGGCGCGGGCGGTCCGAGGATCACTCCTCGGACCGCCCGTTCTCGTTCGGCACGGCATCGCGCACACGACGAGGCCCACCACTCCACGGGGGTGGTGGGCCTCGTCGCAGGCGGGGCGGTGACGTTCCTCAGCCCAGGGAGCGGACCGGGAGCAGGCAGTGGGCGGCGGTCCGGACGACCTCCTCGTCGGCGGCGAAGGCCCGCAACTGCTCCTCGCTGACCGGCTGTCCGGGAACCGCCTCCGGCCACGGGGTCGTGGCGAACATCCCGTACACCTGGCCCTGCGCCTGGGCGGCGGCCAGCCACTCAGCGGGGGCCGGGTACTGCGCGCTGAGATGAGGCAGGGTCAGGACGGCCTGCCCCGCCTGGACGAGGAGCTTCGCCTGGATGCCCGGGCTCTCGGCGGCGTCCTGGATCGAACCGCCGACGTGGAGGCCCGCACGCTCCAGCGCGGCGCGCATGGCCTCGCGGCCGACCACCGGACCGTCCTGCCCGTCGCCCAGCGAGTAGGCGAGGAGGAAGGCGGTGTCCTGGTCCGCGTCGGGCTGCCGGCCGCTCCAGCCGATCAGGATCTGGGTGCCCAACTGGGCCGGGGTGAACATGCCGGTGGAGGCCTGGGGTGTGGTCATGCTCGGCACCCTAACGGCCCCGGACCGTGGCTCATGCACACGTATCACCCGATCGAGGGAGATTGCGGCCATCCCTCGCGAATAAGCCTGCTCGAACGTCCCTCGACCGTGGTCCGGAATAAATCGGTTGACGGTGTTCCCGGGGGGAGGGCTAGGGTGATCACCGTTCCGCCGGAAGCCGGTTCCGGGAACCGGGAACCAGAGGAATCAGGAGGTGAGGACATTGATGACTGTCGTTGCGATGGGCACTGCCCACAACCGGAAGAGCATCGTCCTCATCCCCGTGGCCACCGGCTGACCACTTCTCTCCTTTCCGCGCCGAGCGCGCGCCGGGGCCACCCTGTGAAGGGTCTCCCTTGTCTTTCCCGCTTTCCTCCCTCTCTTCTTCCGCTGACTCCGCTGTCTCCTCCTCGCACCCGCTGACCCCGTACGGCTGGGACGAAGACTGGGCGGCAGCCTTCTCCCCTTACGCCGAGCAGGGGCTCGTGCCGGGCCGGGTCGTGCGCGTGGACCGCGGCCGGTGTGACGTGATCACCGCCGACGGCACGGTCCGCGCCGACACCGCGTTCGTCGTACCCCGCGACCCGATGCGGATCGTCTGCACCGGCGACTGGGTGGCGCTCGACGCCGACGGTGACCCGCGTTTCGTCCGTACGCTGCTGCCGCGCCGTACCGCCTTCGTCCGCTCGACCTCCTCGCAGCGGTCTGAGGGCCAGGTGCTCGCCACCAACATCGACCACATCGCCATCTGCGTCTCGCTCGCCGTCGAGCTGGACCTCGGGCGGGTCGAGCGGTTCCTCGCGCTCGCCCTGTCCAGCTCCGAGGGCGCCGCGCTGCTGGGCGACGGCTCCGGCGGGGAGCGGCAGCCCCAGCCGATCGTGGTCCTGACCAAGGCCGACCTGGTGCCCGACGCGGTCACCCTCTCCCACCTCGTCCAGGACATCGAGGCCATCGCGCCCGGCGTCCAGGTGCTGCCCGTCAGCTCCACGACCGGCGAGGGGCTCGACGTCTTCGGCGCCATCGTCTCCGGCGGTACGAGCGTGCTGCTCGGCATCTCCGGCGCCGGCAAGTCCACCCTGGCCAACACCCTGCTCGGCCAGGACGTCATGGACGTACAGGCGGCCCGTGACGTCGACGGCAAGGGCCGGCACACCACCACGACCCGCAACCTCCTGCTCCTGCCGCAGGGAGGCGTCCTCATCGACACCCCGGGGCTCCGCGGCGTCGGCCTCTTCGACGCCGAGACCGGGGTCGGGGAGGTGTTCTCCGAGATCGAGGAGCTGGCCGGGGAATGCCGGTTCCACGACTGCGCCCACGAGGCCGAGCCGGGGTGTGCCGTCCTCGGCGCCCTGGCGGACGGAACCCTGCCCGAGCGGCGGCTGGAGAGCTACCGCAAGCTGATCCGCGAGAACCAGCGGATCGTGGCCAAGACCGACGCCCGGGTACGCGCCGAGATCCTCCGGGACTGGAAGCGCAAGGGCGCGGAGGGGCGCGCGGCCATGCAGGCCAAGCGCGGCCGGGTGCGGTAGCCCGCCGGCGCACGGATGCGACGTCCGAATTCCGCGAGTGCGGCGGCCCCGGCTGCCGCACACTGGACGGTGTGATGGACGATCGGACCAGGTACGAGGCGGTGAGCAGCCGCGACGCACGGTTCGACGGCGCGTTCTTCTTCGCCGTCGTGACCACCGGCATCTACTGCCGGCCCAGCTGCCCCGCCGTCACCCCCAAACGCGCCAACGTGCGCTTCTACCCCACCGCGGCGGCGGCCCAGGCGGGCGGCTTCCGGGCCTGCCGCCGCTGCCGCCCGGACGCCGTGCCCGGCTCCGCCGAGTGGGACGTCCGCGCGGACGTCGTGGGCCGGGCCATGCGTCTGATCGGCGACGGCGTCGTCGACCGCGAGGGCGTCCCCGGGCTCGCCGGGCGGCTCGGCTACAGCGCCCGGCAGGTCCAGCGCCAGCTCACCGCCGAACTGGGCGCGGGCCCCGTCGCGCTCGCCCGCGCCCAGCGCTCCCACACCGCTCGGGTGCTCCTCCAGACCACCCCGCTGCCGGTCACCGAGATCGCCTTCGCCGCCGGGTTCGCCAGTGTGCGGCAGTTCAACGACACCATCCGGCAGATCTACGCCCGCACCCCCAGCGCGCTGCGCGCCGAAGCGGGGACGGGGCTCGGCGGCGGCCGCCGCGAGGGGCTGCGGGCCGGCATCCCGCTGCGGCTCGCCCACCGGGGCCCGTACGCCACCGCCGCCCTGTTCGACCTGCTGGCCGCCGAAGCGGTCGCCCGGATCGAGGAGGTGGCCGGCACACCCGGCTCCCGTACCTACCGGCGCACCCTCCGGCTGCCGTACGGCTCCGGGCTCGCCTCGGTCGACGAGGCCTCACCGGGCGGCCCCTGGCTGGAGGCCCGGATCCAGCTCACCGACCTGCGCGACCTGACCACCGCCGTCCAGCGGGTGCGCCGCCTCTTCGACCTGGACGCCGACCCGTACGCCGTGGACGAGGCGCTGGCCGCCGACCGCCGCCTCGCCCCGCTGGTCGCCGCCCGCCCCGGGCTGCGCTCGCCGGGCGCGGCCGACCCGGAGGAGGCCGCGGTGCGGACCCTGGTGGGGCGTGCGGCGGCCGAGGAGCTGGTCGAGCGGTACGGGAAGGCGCTGGACGTGCCCTGCGGGGGGCTCACCCACCTGTTCCCGGAGCCGGACGTGCTCGCCGGTTCCGCCGAGGACCCGGCGCTGCGGGCCCTGGCCACCGCGCTCGCCGACGGCCGGCTGCGGCTGGACGCCGGGGCCGACCGGGACGAGGCGGAGGAGACGCTGCTGGCGCTGCCCGGGATGGACCGGCCCACCGCCGCCCTGATCCGGATACGGGCGCTCGGCGACCCCGACGTGGACCCGTACGGCACACCGGGCGCGGAGCGGTGGCGGCCCTGGCGCTCGTACGCCGTACGCCATCTGGAGACGGCGGGTGCGGCGGAGGCGGCAGCCCTGGGCTGACCCGGGCCGACCGGCCGACCGGACACCCCGGGTCAGCCCCAGAGCACCGCGCCCAGCCAGGCACCCGCCACCAGCAGGCAGCAGAACAGCTCCACCAGCACCGCGTAGCCCGTCGCCCGCATCACCGAGCGCACCGACGTCCAGGCCGCGCCCCGGCTGCCCAGGCGCAGCCGCTCCGCGCCGAAGATGGCCCCCACGTACCCGAGGACCCCGCCCACCACGGGCACCACGAAGAACCCGGCGATCCCCGCCACCCCGCCGATCATCAATGTCCGGCGCGGCGCCCCCGACTCACCCGGGCGACGGGGTGGCAGCAGCGGCTTGAGGGCCTGGTTCAGCAGCATCAGCCCCGTCGCGCCGATCAGGACGCCCCAGGCGGCCGGTGTCATGTCGGTGAGCGCCCACCACAGGACCGCCGCCCACACGATCGCCTGACCCGGCACCCCCGGCAGCAGTACGCCGACCAGACCCAGCAGCATGACCAGGCCGACGGCGACGAGCTGCCACACACTCATCTGACCAGCGTGCCGGAGAGTGTCCCGCTCCGCCCGTCAGCGCACCCCGGCCACCTGCGGCGATGAGGCAGTTTGACGACAGGACCTAGGCCCCCGAACCGGTACGGGCCACCCAGCCACGCTCGTACGCGTGCCAGCCCAGCTGGAGCCGGGTCGAGACGCCCGTCAGCTCCATCAGGCCCTTGACCCGGCGCTGTACGGTCCGCAGCCCCAGATCCAGCTGCTTGGCCACACTGGCGTCGGTCAGCCCCGCCAGCAGCAGGGACAGGATCTCCAGATCCGTCGGATCCGGCCCGACGCCGTCCTCGCGGACCCCGCCGCCCTCGCCGAGGCGCAACGGCATGGCATCGCGCCACACCGCCTCGAACAGCCCCATCAGCGACTCCAGCAGACCACTGGCGTGCACCACCAGGGCCGCGGGCTCCGCACCCCGCCCGGTCAGCGGGACCATCGCGAGGCTGCCGTCGGCCACCACCAGCTTCGTCGGCACCCGGTCGACCACCCGGCACCGCTCGTCCCGGCTCAGCGCCGCCGACAGCTCCAGGATCCCGTACGGCGTCGACAGCACCTCGCGCTCGACCACCACCCGGTAGCTCACCCCGCGCGAGGCCGCCCGCTCCTCGGACTCGTTCTCCATCCCGGTCACCGCGATCGGCTTCCCCGTCACCAGGGCGCACACCTCGGACACCGCGCCCAGCTGCAACTGGTGGAAACGCTGGGTGACGGCACTCGCCCCCGTCACCACCTCCACCAGATCGTGCACCGCCGGTTCGCTCGCCTCGGCCCGGTACTCCTCGGCGAGCAGCGCGGAGGCCAGCTCCGCCTGCTCCAGCTCGTGCCGCTGCTGGATCAGCAGCGCGCCGAGCGCCACCCCGGGCGGAGCCGCCACCCAGCGTCCTGGCCGGGCCGACGACTGGGCGGCGAGACCCTGCTGCTCCAGCCGTCGCAGCACCCGTTCGGCGTCCGCCTCCGGAAGCGCCAGCCGGTGCGCGAGATCGGTCAGCTCCGCGGCCCCCGCCGCGACGAGCGCGCGGTACGCGGTCTCCTGTCTCTCGTCGAGACCTATGGCCCCCAGCATTCTCCGACCTCCCCGGACGTGGCTGATCGCGCATCGCGGCGCCCCTGCGGCGGGCCCCGCATGGCGGGAAAGGGCCACGGCGTAAACCCGCCGCCCACATCATCCCCCGTACCCCTGGCCCCTCTGCCACTGTGGCGCCACCGCAGCACCAACAACCTCCGGGATGCGGCCTCTTGGGCTGCTTCGTTCCGGAATGACCTGGGGAGAGCGATGCGCCCGATATCGCGTACGGCACTCGGAACGGCGACCGCCGCCGTGCTCGCCGTCACCGTGATCGCGCCGTCGGTGGCCGCGCCACCGGACGGGCGAGACGCGAACAGACCGATCACCGGGAGCGCGGCCACCGCCGCCACGGACCCGAAGCCCGTCACGCTGACGCTCGTCACCGGGGACAAGGTCCTGGTGACCACGGACGCCTCGGGCGCGCCCGCCGCCACCGCCCTGCCCCGCCCGGACGGCAGCGTGCCCCTCGTCCAGACCCGGCAGTCCGGCCCGGACCTGTACGTCTACCCCGAGTCCGCCGTCTCCGCGCTCGCCGCCGGAACCGTGGACGAGGAGCTGTTCAACGTCACCGGGCTGATCCGCCAGGGCTACGACGACAGCCGCGCCGACTCCGTCCCGCTGATCGCCACCTACACCGGCGACACCGCCCGCCGCACCCTCGTCACCCCGCGCGGGGCCGAGCGCGGCGCGGCCCTCGACATCATCGGCGGACTCGCGCTCACCGCCGACAAGAAGCGCGCCGCCGACTTCTGGGCCGACCTGACCGCCCCCCGCTCCCGCGCGGGCTCCGGCCTCAAGAAGCTCTGGCTCGACCGCAAGGTTCAGGCCAGTCTCGACAAGTCGACTAAACAGGTCGGCGCGGACCGCGCCTGGGCCGCCGGCTACGACGGCACGGGCACCAAGGTCGCCGTCCTGGACACCGGCGCGGACGCCGAACACCCCGACCTCAAGGGCCGGATCACCGCATCGGAGAACTTCACCGACTCCGCCGGAACCGACGACCGCCAAGGCCACGGCACCCACGTCGCGTCCACCGCCGGCGGCTCCGGCACGGCGAGCGACGGGAAGAACAAGGGCGTCGCGCCCGGCGCCGATCTCCTGGTCGGCAAGGTCCTCAACGACAGCGGCTCCGGCGCCGCCTCCTGGATCATCGCGGGCATGCAGTGGGCCGTCGACAACAAGGCCGACGTCGTCTCCATGAGCCTCGGCAGCGCCGAACCCACCGACTACACCGACCCGATGAGCCAGGCCGCCACCGAACTCGGCAAGAACAAGGACACGTTGTTCGTCGTCGCCGCCGGAAACCTCGGCCCGTCCCTCAACACCGTCTCCTCGCCCGGCTGCACCCCCGGAGTCCTGACCGTGGGCGCGGTGGACCGCGACGACTCCACGGCGAACTTCTCCAGCCGCGGCCCCGCGATCGTCTCGCACACCCTCAAGCCCGAGATCGCCGCGCCCGGTGTCGCGATCTCCGCCGCGTCCGCGGGCGGCCGGGGCTCACAGGCGTACCGCTCCATGTCCGGTACGTCGATGGCGACCCCGCATGTCGCGGGCGCGGCAGCCGTGGTGAAGCAGCGTCACCCCGACTGGACCGCCCAGCAGATCAAGGCGGCCCTCGTCTCCTCGGCGAGCAGCGCCGTCCCCGGTGACGTACGCGAGACCGGAGGCGGCCGCCTCGACGTCGACCGCGCGATCCGTACGCCCGTCACCGGCGCCCCCGCCGTGCAGGGCGGCACCTTCAACTGGCCGCAGGACAAGAGCGACCGCACCACCGTCGCCGTGCCCTACACCAACACGAGCGGCAAGCCGGTGAAGCTGTCGCTGAAGGTCGCGGGCGTCACCGGTAACGACGGCTCGGCCGTCCGCTCGAAGATCGCCTCGCTCGGCCGCACGTCCCTCACCGTGCCCGCCGGGAAGACCGTCGAGGTGCCCCTCGCCCTCGACCCCGCCGCCCGGCTGACCGCCGCCCAGTACGGCGATGTCACCGGCCGTGTCCTCGCCACGGCCGCCGGGGGAGTGAAGGTCTCCACCCCGTTCTCCCTGTACGTGGCACCGGAGACCGTCACCCTGCGCGTCAAGCTCGTCGACCGCACCGGTAAGCCCGCCGACGGCGTCTCCTCCCTCGACCTCATCGGCACCGACACCGCCTCCGGCGAACGCCGGTTCAACGAGGGCGCCACCGACCAGACCTTCCAGGTGCGGCCCGGCGCGTACTTCGTCTTCAGCTTCATCGCGACGCCCGACCCCACTGACCCGACGGGCCGGCTCGTCGGGTCCGTCGGCTATCTGGCCCGCCCCCAGCTGACCGTCACCAAGGACACCACCCTCGTCCTCGACGCCCGCAAGGCCCACCGCCTGAAGGTGCGGACCGAGGACCGGGCTGCCGAGACACGCGGCGCGACCCTCGCGTTCGGGCGTTCCTGGGACGACACCTGGCTGCACTCCGGATCCATCTCCGGCACCGGGATCGTCAAGGACTACCTGGTCGACGTCCAGGGCAAGGCCCGTGACGGGGACTTCGAGTTCGCCTCCTTCTGGCGCGCCTACGCCCCGCAGATCCAGAAGCTCTCCCTCGTCGGCGGAGCCGCGCTGCACCCCAGGCCGGCCACCACGGGCTCGGTCAACCTGGACGGCACCGGCCGCGCCGAGGTCGTCGACGCCGGTGCAGGCAGCGCCGCCGAGCTGGAGGCCGCCGGAGCGAAGGGCCGGATCGCCCTGGTGAAGGTCGGCGACGACGCGTCGAACGTCCTGGCCCAGGCACGGGCCGCCGAGGCCGCCGGGGCGAAGGCGCTCATGGTGCACCGCCCCTCGGCCGGCGACTGGCAGCCGGGCCTCGGCTACGGGGCCGCGCCCCTGCCGGTCCTCGCTCTGCGCGCCGACGAGGCCGCCGTGCTGAAGAAGGCCCTCGGCAAGGGCGGGGCGGAGGTCTCCTGGACCGCCACGGCCGTCAGCCCGTTCGTCTACAATCTCGCGTTCCCGGAGAAGGGGCAGCTCACCTCCGACCGCACCTACAAGGTCCGGGACAAGAAGCTCGGCTCGGTCGTCTCCACCCATGAATCCATGGGCGTGGCCGCCGACTTCATCGACACGCTCCTCGTCTCCCGCCCCTACGGCGCGACCTACAGCGCCTCCTCCCTCGCCCTCGTCGCCGCCCCCGGAAAGCGCACCGAGTACTACACGGCGGGGGACACGGTCTGGCAGAAGATGCTCTCCTCCAGTTTCCCGTGGGGCGAGCTGATGACCGGCGACGCCCGTACGTACCAGGCGGGCCGGACCACGACGGAGGAGTGGTACCGAGGTCTGCTGGTCCCCGGCGCCCCGCGCGACGCGAAGGGCGAGGAGGCGCTCGCCGGTGAACGGCAGGACAATCTCATCGGCGTCGCCCCCGCCTTCATGACCGACTCCGAACACGTCGGCCAGCAGGGCTCGTTCGGAGACATCGGCAGTATGCAGCTCAAGCGTGAGGGGGAACTTCTCGGAAGCAGCGGCTATCCGTTCGGCGTCTTCACCGTGCCCTCCGAGGACGCCGCGTACGAACTCACCCTGACGACCACGAAGATCGGCTCACCCGCCGCGGTCTGGAAGCGGTCCACGCAGACGGAGACCACCTGGGGCTTCCGCTCCGAGCGGAAGCCGGACGTGGCGTCGCAGGGGCTCCCGCTGCTCTTCCCCCGCTACGACGTGCCCACCGACGGCATGAAGACGGTGCCCGCGAAGAACGGTCAGCGGATCGGGCTCGCCGCGACCGGTCACGCCGGGTACACACCCGGTGAACTCACCTCCGCGAAGGTGTCGTTCAGCTACGACGGCGGCGAGGCCTGGCACGCGGCCACCACCGCGCACCAGGGCGGCCGCTGGACCGCGACCGTCGACCACGCGGACGCGGCGGGCAAGTCCGTCACCCTGCGGACGGAACTGACCGACGCGAACGGCAACGCGGTCGTCCAGACGGTCGACGACGCGTATGCCGTGCGCTGACAGGGCGGGCACAGCGAGCCGCTGAACCGCAGATCGGCTGAGCATACGACCGTCTGAAACGCCGAGATGCCGATCGTTCCGACCGGTCCGCCGGGCGTCCTTCCCGTGGGGGGTGGGGCCGCCCGGCGGACCCTGTTTATGGGCCACTTTTTCCCGATGCCCCGTTTTCGGGCCGCCTTCGCGGTCGACAATAGGGGCATGAGTCAGCAGGGGGAGAAGCCCGCCGCCCACGAGGACGACTGGTGGCGCAAGCTGTACGACGAGTCCGCGCCGGACACCGGTCCCAGTCGCGCGGCCGACAGCCTCGACGACCGCTTCGACTCCGTGTCGGACACGGTGAGCGGCCCCGCGGACACCCGCCGGGCCAGCGCACGCGAAACGGTCCGCGACCCGTACGCGGACGCCTACGAGGATCCGTTCGCGGACCGCTACGAGTCCCCGGACGCCGACGGTTACGAGGCCGCGCACCCGGCCGCCGAGCCGGTCCGGGACGTGGACGCGAACCGGCCGCCGGACCAGGGGCGGTTGCCGGGGCAGAGCCGGTCCGAGGTCCCGGCTCCGCCTCCGCCGCCGGTCGTGATCCCGGACCCCTCGGTAGCGACGGGTCCGGTTCAGGACCCCGGACCGGACCGGGCAGCGGCGCCGAGCCCGGACCCCGACCCGTCAGGGGTTGCGGACCCGCCGCCGGTTCCGGCAGCGGCACCGGCTCCGGATCCCGTGCTGGACCCCTGTGTGCTGGCCCCGCCCCCGCCCACCGCGCCCCGCACCACCGCCTTCCCGGCGCCCTGGGAAGCGCCCGGTGGGCAGGCCGGACCCCGGACCTTCGCCGCGCCTCGGGTGCCGGCCCCGCCCGTGCCCGAGGCCGACGGGCAGCCCGAAGCCGGTCTCGCGGCCGACCCCAGTGCGCTGCACGAACTGCCGCCGGATCCCACCCTCGCCGCCGGTGTACGGCCCGTCGTCGGGCACCTGGGGGACCGGCCGCCCACCTACGACGCCGAACCCGCCGCGCTGCCCTCCGCCACCTCGGAGAATCTCGAAGGGCTTGTTCCCGACACCGTGTCGGACGGTGCGAGCTACGGGACGTACACCCTGCGCGCCGCCTCCGTACGCGGCGACTCCGCCCGCTTCCGCGGCGAACCCCGGCGCGACGGGCTGCTCACCGCCCGGTTCGGCGCCGCCGAAAGCGCCCTCGTCCTCGTCGCCGTGGCGGACGGCAGGCGGGACGGCGAGGCGGCCCACCTCGCCGCGGCCGACGCCTGCCGCTGGATCGGCGGGGCCGTCGCCCGCAGCCACCTCCGGCTCTCCGAGGACATAAGAGCGGGCCGCCGGGGCGACCTCAAGTCCGGGCTGCACCGGCTCACCGACCGTACGTACGGCAAGCTGCGCGCCCGCGCCGCCGAACTGGGCGTCGAACCCGACGCGTACACGGCGAACCTCCGCTGTCTCCTGCTGTCCGCCGACCCCGACTGCCGCACCCGGGTGTTCTTCGGCGTCGGCAGCGGGGGCCTCTTCCGGCTCCGCGACGGGCTCTGGCAGGACCTTGAGCCCTTCATCCCGGAGAGCGGCGGGGCAGGCCGGGCCGCGTGGCCCGGCGGCGAGCAGGAGGCGGGGCCGGACGGGGACCGGCTGACCATGGATCTGCAGATCACCGGGCCGGCGACGCCTGACGTCGAGGGTCCGCCGCAGCCGCCCGCCGAGCCCTTCCGGTTCCGGGCCTCCGTGGCCCGCCCCGGGGACACGCTGATGCTGTGCAGCAACGGACTCGCCGAGCCCATGCGCGGCGAGCCGGCGCTCCCCGGCGAGCTCGCCGAGCGCTGGGGGAGCGCAGGGCCGCCCGGACTGCCCGCCTTCCTCGCCGACACCCAGCTCCGGATCAAGGGGTACGCCGACGACCGCACCTGCGCCGCCGTCTGGGAGGCGTAACCGCGCGCCCCGTGGGTTGATGGATTCCGGAGCCCGGCGGAACGACGTTTCGCCGCTCCGGTCCCCGGACAACCGACGTGCACGGAGCACGGGCAAGGAAGGGCGCGCACCCATGGCCAAGCAGAACGTGGCGGAGCAGTTCGTCGACATCCTCGCCAGGGCGGGCGTCAAACGTATGTACGGTGTCGTCGGCGACAGCCTCAACCCCGTTGTGGACGCCATCCGGCGTAATGCGGCCATCGACTGGATCCACGTCCGGCACGAGGAGACCGCCGCCTTCGCCGCCGGAGCCGAGGCGCAGGTCACCGGCTCGCTCGCGGCCTGCGCGGGCTCCTGCGGGCCGGGCAACCTGCACCTGATCAACGGCCTGTACGACGCGCACCGCTCCATGGCCCCCGTGCTGGCCCTCGCCTCGCACATCCCCTCCAGCGAGATCGGTCTCGGCTACTTCCAGGAGACCCATCCCGAGCTGCTGTTCCAGGAGTGCAGCCACTACAACGAGATGATCTCCCACCCGGAGCAGATGCCCAGGCTGCTCCAGACGGCGATCCAGCACGCCATCGGGCGCGGCGGCGTCAGCGTCGTCACGATGCCGGGCGACGTCGCCTCCAAGCCCGCCCCCGAGAAGTCCATCGAGCACGCCCTCGTCACCGCGCGGCCGACCGTGCGCCCCGGCGACGACGAGATCGACAAGCTCTGCCGCATGGTGGACGAGGCCAAACGGGTGACGCTGTTCTGCGGCAGCGGCACGGCCGGGGCGCACGCCGAGGTCATGGAGTTCGCCGAGAAGATCAAGTCCCCGGTCGGGCACGCGCTGCGCGGCAAGGAGTGGATCCAGTACGACAATCCGTACGACGTCGGGATGAGCGGGCTGCTCGGCTACGGCGCCGCGTACGAGGCGACCCACGAGTGCGACCTCCTCATCCTGCTCGGCACCGATTTCCCCTACAACGCCTTCCTCCCGGACGACGTGAAGATCGTCCAGGTCGATGTGCGCCCCGAACACCTCGGCCGCCGCTCCAAGCTCGACCTCGCGGTCTGGGGCGATGTGCGCGAGACCCTGCACTGTCTCACCCCCCGGGTGAAGCCCAAGTCCGACCGCAAGTTCCTCGACCGGATGCTGAAGAAGCACGCAGGCGCCCTGGAGGGCGTGGTCAAGGCCTACACCCGCAAGGTCGAGAAGCACGTCCCGATCCACCCCGAGTACGTCGCCTCCGTGCTGGACGACATGGCCGACGAGGACGCCGTGTTCACCGTCGACACCGGAATGAACAATGTGTGGGCCGCCCGGTACCTGACACCCAACGGCAAGCGCAGGGTGATCGGTTCGTTCAGCCACGGCTCCATGGCCAACGCCCTCCCGCAGGCGATCGGCGCCCAGTTCACCGACCTGAACCGGCAGGTCGTCGCGATGGCGGGCGACGGCGGATTCTCCATGCTGATGGGCGACTTCCTCACCCTGGTCCAGTACGACCTGCCGGTGAAGGTCGTCCTGTTCAACAACTCCTCCCTCGGAATGGTCGAGTTGGAGATGCTGGTGGCCGGACTGCCGTCGTACGGGACCACCAACAAGAACCCCGACTTCGCCGCCATCGCCCGCGCGGCCGGTGCCTACGGCGTACGCGTGGAGAAGCCGAAACAGCTCCAGTCCGCGCTCAAGGACGCGTTCAAGCACAAGGGGCCCGCCCTCGTCGACGTCGTCACCGACCCGAACGCGCTCTCCATCCCGCCGAAGATCAGCGCCGAGATGGTCACCGGCTTCGCGCTCTCCGCCAGCAAGATCGTGCTGGACGGCGGAGTGGGCCGGATGCTCCAGATGGCCCGCTCCAACCTCCGTAACGTGCCGCGCCCCTGAGGCCCTTCACGCCGGGGTCAGACGCACCGTCAGGATCTGGAACGGCCGAAGGTCGAGCACCAGTCCGCCCTCGTCGGTCGCCGCCGGGTGCAGCGGCCGCTCCAGCAGATCGGTGATCCGGGCCTCCGTGACCGGGAAGGACACCGTCAGCCGGGTCCGCGCCCGGCCGCCCGCCGACTCGTAGAGCCGTACGATCACGTCCCCCCTCCGGTCCTCGGCGAGCTTGACCGACTCGACCGTCACCGCCGGATGCCCCGTCGACACCAGCGCGGGCACCACCGGGGCCACCGCCGCCCGCAGCGGGAGGTTCAGCGCCAGGCCCTCCCGTACGGCATCCGTCACCTCCGCGCCCGGCGCGAGCGCGTAGCGGAAGCGGTGCACGCCCAGATCTGTGTGCGGGTCCGGGCTGTGCGGGGCGCGCAGCAGCGTCAGCCGGACCGTGGTGCCGAGGCCGTCCGGGTGCGGCGTGCGGGTCACATCGTGGCCGTACGTCGAGTCGTTGAGCAGCGCGACCCCGTAGCCCGGCTCGGCCACCCGTAGCCAGCGGTGGGCGCAGATCTCGAAACGGGCCGCGTCCCAGGACGTGTTGTCGTGGGTAGCCCGGTGGACATGGCCGAACTGGATCTCGGCGGTGGACCGTTCGGCGTGGACGTCGAGCGGGAAGGCTGCCTTGAGGACCTTCTCCGACTCCTGCCAGTCCACCTCCGTGTCGATGTCGAGCTGCCGGGCCCCCGCCGCGAGCCGTAGCTCCTGTACGACGGTCGACTGCCCGAACGAACGCACCACCCGCACGGCCGCCCGCAGCGGTCCCTCCTCCACCAGCGACACCGAGTCGGCGGCGGTGAGGTCGGTCCGGGTGTTCCGGTAGTGCCGGTCGATGTCCCACGCGTCCCAGTGGTTGGGGTGGTCCGGGTGCAACTGGAGGAGGTTGGCGCGGGCGCCCGGGACCAGCACCTCGCGCCCGGCGACGAGGTCGTGGACCGACGAGACCAGCCCGTCGCCGTCCACCACCACCCGCAACAGCCCGTTGTCCAGGACGAGGCCACCTGAATCCGAGGCTTTCGCGGTCACCGCTCGCTCCGGGACCGCCGCCCCGTCCAGCAGACCCGCCCCGAGCCCCGGACTCCGCGCCGGCACCGCCGCCCTGCCCTCGCCCAGCTCCTGGACGTGCGCCCCCGACGGCAGCACCCCGGCCGCCTCCGCGTCCAGCTCGATCACCTGGACCCGGTCGTACGGCGATGAGTTGAGCGCCACCAGGCCCTCGGCCGTGCCCAGCGAGGCCACCGCGTCGGCGACCAGGTCCGCCAGCTCGGCGCGCACCTCCTCATAGGTGTCCCGGGCCTCACGGTGCACCCAGGCGATCGACGAACCGGGCAGGATGTCGTGGAACTGGTGCAGCAGCACCGTCTTCCACACCCGGTCGAGCCGCTCGTACGGATAGCGGTAGGAAGGGGAGCGCAGGGCTGCCGCCGTCGCCCACAACTCGGCCTCGCGCAGCAGATGTTCGCTGCGGCGGTTGCCCTGCTTGGTCTTCGCCTGCGTGGTGTACGTGGCCCGGTGCAGCTCCAGATACAGCTCGCCCGACCAGACCGGCGCCCGCTCCCCGTACTCCTCCTCGGCCGCCGTGAAGAACGCCGAGGGCTTCTCGACCGTCACGCGCGGCGAGCCCTCCAGATCCCGCAGCCGGCGTGCCCGCTCCAGCATCTCGCGGGTCGGACCGCCCCCGCCGTCACCCCAGCCGAACGGGACCAGCGAACGCGTCGCCCGGCCCTTGTCCGCGAAGTTCTTCTCCGCGTGCGCCAGTTGGCGGGCGTGCAGCTGGGCGTTGTAGGTGTCGACCGGCGGGAAGTGCGTGAAGACCCGGGTGCCGTCGATGCCCTCCCACCAGAAGGTGTGGTGCGGCATCCTGTTGTGCTGGTTCCAGGACAGCTTCTGGGTGAGGAACCACTTCACCCCCGCCAGTTTCGCCAGTTGGGGGAAGGCGGCGGTGTAGCCGAAGGAGTCCGGCAGCCAGATCTCCTCCGTCTCGACGCCCAGCTCCTCCTCGAAGAACCTCTTCCCGTGGACGAGCTGGCGGGCCAGCGCCTCGCCGCCCGGCATATTGGCGTCCGACTCCACCCACATCGAGCCGACCGGCGACCACTGGCCCGCCGCCACCGCCTCCTTGATCCGCTCCCAGATGTGCGGCTGGTGCTCCTTCACCCAGGCGTACTGCTGGGCCTGCGAACAGGCGAAGACCAGCTCCGGGTAGTCCCGCGCGAGGGCGGTGACATTGGCGAACGTACGGGACGCCTTGCGCACGGTCTCGCGCAGCGGCCACAGCCACGCCGAGTCGATGTGCGCGTGCCCGGCCGCCGAGATCCGGTGCGCGCTCGCGGATGCGGGCCGCGCCAGCACCTCGGCCAGCGCCGCCCGGCCCGCCGCCGCGGTGGCGGAGACGTCGTGCAGATCCAGTGCGTCGAGCATCGACTCCAGTGCCCGCAGGATCTCGTGCCGCCGCGACCGGTCGTCGGGCAGTTCGTGCATCAGCTCGGACAGCACCTCGATGTCCAGGATCAGATGCCAGACCTCCTCGTCGAGGACCGCGAGGTCGGCGGAGGCGAAGCGGTACAGCGGCCGGTCGCCCGCGGTCAGCACATCGCCGAGCGGGGTCGGGGCGAAACCGTGCTCCAGGACCGCCGGATTGGCGGCCGCCTCCAGCAGCAGATCGACCGGCTCCCCGCCCGCCGCCGGGTGCGCGAGCGCCAGATGCCGGTTGCGGGGATGAACACCCTTCAGGGGGACGCCCAGATGGTCGTACAGCATCCCCTCGGCCTGGAACCCCGGACCCTGGCCCGTGAACCCCGGGTCGACGACCACCTCCACCCGGCGCCCCGACCACTCCCCGGGCACCGCTCCCCGCAGCCGGAACCAGCTGGTGGACCAGGGCTTCCCCCACTCCGTACCGGCCGTGAACGGCGCGAAGTCCGCCCCGATGGCCTCCGCCACCGGCACCGGCTCACCCGGAACGTGCCACACGGACACGGTGAGCGGGGTGCGGGCGGCGTACTGGGCCGGGCGGACGAACTGGTGGAGGGCCCTCTCCAGGCGGCCCTCCACCAGGGCGCGGTCGTCGTGCATCACAGCTCCTCGGGAAGGGGTGGGGCTCAGGTTCCTTCCCCGGGAGCGCGCGGAACACCCCTCGGAAACGGGGTCAGCAGCCGTGGTCCACCAGGTCGAAGGAGGCGTAGTGGTCGGCGGTGTAGTAGTCCTCCTCGTTCTGCTCGCCGGTGACGATCCGGCGGGCGCCGCGGTTCGGTGAGCCGGGAGTGATGACCGTGTACTCGTGGTAGTAGCCGGTGGACTGATCCGGCAGCAGGCCCTCGCGGTTCTGGAAGACGGTGCCGTCCTGCTCGTACGGGAACGGCCCGCCCTGCTCGATGAGATCCAGGGTGTCGTGCGCCTGGGAGGGCAGCGCGGAGTAGCAGACGCTGCCCACCGCAGCCGTCCGGAACGTGGTCGCGGAGTAGGCGGTGGCGGAGGTCGTCGCCGGGGTGGCCGCCTGGGCCGTGACCGGGCCCGAGGCGAGGAGAAGGGACAGGAGGGCGGCCGAGCCGCCGAGCCGGGTGATGCGTGGGGGGATGCGCATGCCGTCATGATGACGCGCGTAGAAGTTGGGTCGTCAACGTCAACTCAGGTGTATTCGCCGGACGTTGACCGCAGCTGCGCCTATGTGGTGATGGCGTGCGCGGGTGGGATGTTCCGTGCGCCCCTCGCCGCTCCCGACCGTTCACTTATTGATGGGTCCCGGGGCGTGACCGTGTGCGTACAGGGGCATGCATCCCGCGAGGCTGTTCGACGGGCAGCCGGATCGAAGGAGGTCGGTTCACTGTGCGGGCGGGGGAAATGGCGAAGCGTCAGAAGAGGACCACGGTCGTCGAGGGGCGCGGCCCGCGGGGCCGGAGACCGGGTGAGGCGTCGCAGCCGGCCCGGATGCGCCGAAGAGTGGGGCACGCCGAGCGTTCGGCGGTGGGGGAGGTCCGCCGGGAGCTGCGGGAGTTCCTCCGACATCGCTCCGGCCAGGAGCAGACCGACGCCGCGGAACTGCTCGTGAGCGAGCTGGTGACCAACGCGCTCATCCACACCCGGCACGGGGCCGTGGTCACCGCCACGGCGTCATCCGCCCGACTGCGGGTGGAGGTACAGGACTTCGCGTCCGAGGATCTGCCCGCGCCGTACGTACCGAACGCCGACGACGGTACGCACGGCAGGGGCCTGATCCTGGTCCGGAGCCTGGCCGACGCCTGGGGCGTGGAGGCACAGGCCCTGGGCAAGACCGTCTGGTTCGAGCTGCACGGCGGAAGGCCCTGAGGAGCCCTCCGCCGCGCGATGAGGATCAGCCGAACTGCTGCTCCAGATCCTTCAGTTTCTGTTCCAGTGAGTCGAGCCGGGGGAGTGTCTGGGTGTCGTCCTCGGCGGTGAGGTCGACGGTCCTCGGATCAGTTCCCTGGTTCGGTGCGTCCAGACTCTTCGGGCTCGAACCATCGGCCGTCTGCTTCGGGCCGACGGCTTGCAGGGATGGCCGGGGTCGCAGAGGCAGCTGACCCGGCTCTGCTATGGCAGGCTCCGCGACGGCCGGCGCCGCGCCTCCCGAAGCCGGGGCGAGGGCGGGCACATCGACCTGCTGCCCGCCCCGGCCGCGTCCCCAGACCCGGTTCTGCCGGTTCAGGGCCTTGATGCGGGCCCGGTCCAGCTTGGCCTGGTCCCTGCGGCGCAGCCGGTCCTGCTCCTGCTCCTTCCGGTCCTCCCGCACCTCGTCCACCGCCTCGTCCAGGGTGCGGACGCCCTCCAGGAGCATCAGCGACCAGGCGCCGAAGGTCTCCCGGGGGGCCCGCAGCCAGCGGACGATCCGGATCTGCGGCAACGGACGGGGCACCAGGCCCTGTTCGCGCAGCGCCGCGCGGCGGGTCTGCTTCAGCGCACGGTCGAAGAGCACCGCGGCCGAGAGGGACATCCCCGCGAAGAAGTGCGGGGCACCCGCGTGGTCCATGCCCCGGGGAGCGTGCACCCAGTTGAACCAGGCGGCGGCCCCGGCGAACGTCCACACCAGCAGCCGGGAGCCGAGCGCCGCGTCTCCGTGGCTCGCCTCCCGTACGGCCAGCACGGAACAGAACATGGCGGCCCCGTCCAGCCCGAACGGGACCAGATACTCCCAGCCGCCGCTCAGGTTCAGGTTCTGCCGGCCGAAGCCGACGAGCCCGTGGAAGGAGAGCGCGGCGGCGACCGCCGCGCAGCAGAACAGCAGGACGTAACTGGCGGTGGCGTACAGCGCTTCCTTGCGTCTGCGGCGTTCCTCGCTGCGTTCCCAGGAGTCGTCGGCCGCGGCCTTGGCACGCTTACCGCGTGCGACCACCGTCACCGCCGCCATGACCCCCACGAGCAGTACGGCGCCCGGAAGCAGCCAGTCAAGCGATATGTCGGTCAGTCTCATGCGCGGTCCCTTGCGTCACGTAGGGCGTTTCGTACGCCATCGTGACGGAATTCCCGTCCCGCTCCGGTGGTTTCGGGACAAGAGCACGCCATGGGGGAAGGAGAGGCTATCGATGGGTGGAATCTTCTCGAACTCCCGCCCGGTCAGGCCGAGTTGCGTTCGATTTCGCGTCCCTCGGACGGGCGGTGTGGATCAGGAAGCCGCAGCGAGCTTCCGCACCCGGTCCGCGTCGCAGGTACGCGGGCAGGTCACACAGGTGTCCTCGGGGCGCAGGGTGTAGAAGAGGCAGCAGCTCGCCCGGTCCCGGGTCGGCAGCGACTGCCCGTCGGGCCCGGTCAGCTCGCGGAAGCCCGCGGTGCCGACGTACGGCTTCGTCGTGCCGGGGAGCAGCAGCTCCAGCTCGGCCATCGCGCGCCGCTCCTCGCCCATCAGATGCGCGACGTACCAGATGCCCTCGACGATCTCGTCCGTGGCCATTCCCCACAGGGCCCGCTTTCCGCGCCGCATGCGCGGACCGAAGCCCTCCAGCACCGGCCCGAGGTGCTCGGTCAGCGAGGCCAGGACCTCGGCGCGCAGCGCCGCCTCGTCCGGCACGACCCGGGCCCCGGGCAGCGTGGCCGCCGGGTCGCCCGGCAGGCAGGCGAATTCCCTCACCCGCACGGTCAGGTGGCCCAGCGCCCGCTGGAAGGACACGTCCTCGACCGGGATCCGGGGCACCCGGCGCTGGAGGAACCACGGCACGGTCACCAGGAGGCAGGCGGGCCACGCGTACCGGTGCAGACCGAAGCTCGCCACCACGTCCGGGCGGGCCTGCTGGCCGTAGTCGCGCAGCACCTGGGCGTTGTCCCAGGCGAGGAAGGTGTCCACGGCGGCTCCGCCTGCCGCCAGCTCCGCCGCGCCGACCCAGCCCGCGCCGGACGGGGCGACGGCGTCGCCGTCGAGCACATCGGCCCGCAGACCGGGGAACACCTCGGTCAGGCGCGTGTACGCGGCGGTCACGGGGGACGTCGCGGCACCGGTGAACGGCGGGGAGAGGGTCATGCAGGGGACCACCGAATCGGGGGATCGTTTGCAGGTAAGGCTTACCTTACCCGACGCCATCGATGTTTGAACTGCAGCCTCGGTCTTCTATCGTGCACAGGAGGTCCGGCACACGCGAGTCGGCCCGCGGCAGATGGAGGAGGTCCGGGTGGAGCAGGGCAGCGCGCGCGAGGGCGCACGTCCGGCGTACGCCCCCGGAGGGTCCCCTTACACCTCGGGGAACGCCGCCCGCGTACCGCAGGACCGGGTGCCGGAGCAGGCCCGGGGCCGGCAAGGCGAGGAGGGGCAGGCCCGGGGTCGGCAAGGCGAGGAGGGGCAGGCCCGGGGCCGGCAAGGTGAGGAGGGGCGGGCCCGGGGCGAGCACACCCACAGCGAGCCCCCCGCGCCGCGCGCCGTCCATCGCCACTCGGTCCGGGGCCAGATCCTGGACGCCCTGCGCGCCGCCCTCGTCGACGGGGAGCTGGTGCCCGGCCAGGTGTATTCCGCCCCCGCGCTCGGCGCCCGCTTCGGGGTCTCCGCCACGCCGGTGCGCGAGGCCATGCAGCGGCTGGCCGTCGAGGGCGCCGTCGAAGTGGTGCCGAACCGCGGCTTCCGGGTCACCGAACGCGGCCCCCGCGAGCTGGCCGAGCTGGCCGAGGTGCGGGCGCTGATCGAGGTCCCGGTGATGCTGAGCCTGGCCCGTACGGTTCCGGCGCACCGCTGGGGCGTCCTGCGCCCCCTGGCGGAGGCCACGGTCGCGGCGGCGGCCGTGGGCGACCGGGCCGCCTACGCCGAATCGGACCGGGCCTTCCACCGGGCGGTCCTCACCCTCTCGGGCAACGAGCAGCTCGTGACCGTCGCCGACGAACTGCACCGGCGCTCCCAGTGGCCCCTGGTCGCGGGGCCCGTCACCCGCCGGGCCGCGCTGCTGGCCGACGCCGCCGAGCACACCGCCCTGCTCGACGCCCTCATCGCCCAGGACCTCACCGTCGTCCAGGCCCTGGTCCGCGAACATTTCAACGGCGCCGACCGCTGACCGGGCGGGGCCCGCAGCCCGGCCCGGTCAGCCGCCTCCGCTCAGCTCGCCTCGGCGGTGCGCTGGGCCGGGGGACCCAGATACGGGGCCAGCCAGGTGGGCACGCCGCCCAGGAGCCGGAACAGCCGGCCGGCCTCGGCCCGCAGCCGGGCCGCCTCCGGTTCCTCCTCCGCCTCCGCGAGCGAGATCAGCGCCGGCGCCGTACCGACCAGGAACCCCAGCTCCTCCCGGATCCGCAGCGACTCCGCGAAGCCGTGCCGGGCCTCGGCCAGCTCCCCCTCGCGCAGCGCGAGCGCGGCCAGATGCCGCCAGGTGGACGACAGCAGCAGCTCGTCCCCCAGGTTCGCCGCACCCGCGTGCGCCCGGCGGAAGGCGGCGCGCGCGGCCTGCGGCGACTCCGCGATGTTCTGGGCGATCAGCCCGCGCCGGAAGTCCAGCAGCGGCCGGGCGGGCGACGCGGGAGCCAGCAGGGCCGCCGACCGGCTCAGCGCCACGCTCGCCTCGTCGGCCCGGTCGCGTACCGCGAGGAGGGTGGAGGCGTACGCCAGATGGCCTCGCTCGGAGGCGGCGGCGCCCCGCTCGTCGTCGCTGCGGGCGACGGCCTCCGCCGTGCGCAGGGCGTCCTCGGCCTCGGTCCAGCCCTGCCCGGTGTAGAGACACCGCTCGGTCAGCAGCGCGGTGCGCTGGAGCGCCGCGGCCGGTACGGTGCCCGCGTCGTGCTCCAGCAGGGCGGCCGCGTCCGTCCAGCAGGCGCGTGACCGCAGCCGCCATACCGCGGTCTGGAGCGGCGGATCGTCATCTGCTGTCGTTCCGGAACCAGACATGGCGGTATGCGCCACATTGCCCTCCCCGAGCGCGCCATTGTGCTGTTGAGTGCTTGAGTGATGCCGCATCTCAGCATGGATCGGCACTCCGGGCCAAGGGGTCCGGGCAATGTCAGGTGAAAGATTTCACAATCGCTCGAAGGCCGACGGTGTCCCGGTGGACCCCGTGCGCGGACGGAAGATCAGCTCATGCGCAGGGCGAGGAAGAAATCGAGCTTGTCCTCCAGGCGCGAAAGGTCACGCCCCGTCAACTGCTCGATGCGGCCGACGCGGTAGCGCAGTGTGTTGACGTGGAGGTGCAGCCGGGCCGCGCAGCGGGTCCAGGACCCGTCGCAGTCCAGGAAGGCCTCGAGCGTCTCGATCAGCTCCGCCCGGTGGCGCCGGTCGTAGTCGCGCAGCGGGTCCAGCAGCCGGGCGGTGAAGGCGCGCCGGACGTCGTCGGGGACGAACGGCAGCAGCAGCACGTGCGAGGCCAGTTCGTGGTGGCCCGCCGCGCAGACCCGCCCCGGACGGGCCGCGGCCACCCGGCGGGCGTGCCGGGCCTCCTCCAGCGCGCCGCGCAGTCCTTCGGCGGAATGCACAGCCGCGCTGACACCCAGTGTCAGCCGGCCGTCGTCGGCGAGCCCCGCCGAGAGGGGTTCGCGTACGGAGGCGAGCAGTGCGTCGGCGTGGAGTCCGGGCTCCCCGGCGAGCGCGTCGGCGTCCTTGCCGTCCGCCCCCGCCGCGGCGTCCTCCTCGACCTCGCCGGGCTCCGCCGGCGCGGTGATGACCGCGGGCAGCGGTACGAGCGCGATGGCCTCCTCGCCCGTGTGGGCGACGGCGATCCGGTCGGCGGAGTCGGGGCCGCTGACCGCCGGGTCGACGAGGATCTCCTCCAGCAGCGCCTGGGCCACCGGGCCGCTCGCGATCTCGCCCGCGGCGGCCTGGCCCGAGGCGCTCCAGTCGACCCGGGCCACCACGACCTGCCACTGCGGGGCCACGCCGAGGCCCGGCAGCAGGACCGGCGCGGCGACCCGCAGCCGGGCCGCGATCTCCGCGGGGGCGGCGCCGGCCTGGACCAGTTCCAGCACCTCCTGGGCGAGCCTGCGGCGTACCGTACGGGCCGCGTCGCGGCGGTCGCGTTCGACCGCGATCAGCTGGGTGACGCCCTGGAGCAGGTCGAGCCGGGCGGCGGGCCAGTCCGAGGCGTCCGCCTCGACCGCCAGCAGCCAGTCGGAGAGCACCGACTCCCGTACGTCACGGGCGGCCGGCACCGCGCCCCGCCCGGTGTTTCGGATCGGGAAGAGCGAATACGTCGTACCGGCGACCGCCGCCCGGTGCGGGGCCCGGCGGCCGGTCCGGGTCGCGGCCAGATGGTGCCCGGCCAGCGTGGCGCCCAGGGGGCCGGGCAGCGGGGCGCCCGCCCCGGCGATCTGCCGGCCGGTGGGGGAGAGGACCCAGGCCCGCAGGTCCAGGTCGGAGGTGAGGAGGTCCAGGACCACCTCGGGGCCGCCGCCGGCGGGACCCGAGGTCATCAGCCGCCGGTGCCGGTCCACCACGGCCGCCAGATCGCCCGCCCGCTCACCGGAGACCTGACGTACGACGTACTCCGTGATCGTTGCGAACGCAACGGTCTCGTTCACGGCGAAGAGGGGCAGGCGGTGGTGCAGGCACGCCTCGACGAGATCGGCGGGGATGTCACCGAGCTCCGCCTCGCCGGCCGCGAGACCGGCCACCCCGGCGCCCGCCAGGATCCGGACGAACGGCTCCGAGTCCGCCGCGTCCCGGCGCCAGGCGAGGCCCGTGAGCACCAGTTCGCCGCCGGAGAGGTAGCGGCTGGGGTCGCGCAGGTCGGTCGTCATGACGCCCCGGACCGTGCGGTCCAGCTCGTCCTCGCCGCCGAGCAGTCGCAGGCCCAGCGCATCGGTCTCCAGCAGTGCGCGCAGCCGCATCTCGTTGCCGCCGATCTTTCGTAGGGGGAACAGGTGAAGTTCGCCGAGGGAACAGGTGAGGGGGAAGCGGGTGAAGGGGGTCGTGGGGTGGGGGAGCGGTGGGGTGGACGGGGTATCTGTGAATTGCGGTGAGGTTACCGATCCCCGTCATTCGTTCGAATCTACAAGACGAGGACGGAGACCAGCCAACTCCTTCAGTGTTTCGGTGACTGCACCGGCCGGGGCCGGGCTTGTGTACTGGGCCACACACCACATGAACACCACATGAACGAGCCAGTCGAGGCAGGCCGTCCCCGGCCCCGGCGAACGACCCGATTGAGAAGAAGAGAGCCACTCATGGACTTCCTTCGCCCCGCCAGCTGGGAGGAGGCGCTCGCCGCCAAGGCCGAGCACCCCACGGCAGTGCCCATCGCGGGCGGCACCGATGTGATGGTCGAGATCAACTTCGACCACCGGCGGCCCGAGTACCTCCTGGACCTGAACCGCATCGGTGAGCTGTCCGAGTGGGAGGTGGGCCAGGAGAAGGTGCGGCTCGGCGCCTCCGTGCCGTACAGCAGCATCATGGACCACCTGCGCGCCGAGCTGCCCGGCCTGGCGCTCGCCTCGCACACCGTCGCCTCCCCGCAGATCCGCAACCGCGGCGGCGTCGGCGGCAACCTCGGCACCGCCTCGCCGGCCGGCGACGCGCACCCCGCCCTCCTCGCCGCCGACTGCGAGGTCGAGGCCGAATCCGTACGCGGCACGCGGCTGATTCCCATCGACGCTTTCTACACAGGGGTCAAGCGCAACGCCCTGGAGCCGGACGAGCTGATCCGCGCCGTGCACATCAAGAAGGCCGACGGACCGCAGCAGTACTCCAAGGTCGGCACCCGTAACGCCATGGTGATCGCCGTCTGCGCGTTCGGGATCGCCCTGCACCCCGAGACCCGCACCGTGCGCACCGGCATCGGCTCCGCCGCCCCGACGCCCATCCGGGCGAAGGAGGCCGAGGACTTCCTGAACGCCGCGCTCGAAGAGGGCGGGTTCTGGGACAACGGAAAGATCATCACCCCCGCGATCGCCAAGCAGTTCGCCGCCCTCGCGTCCGGCGCCTGCAACCCGATCGACGACGTGCGCGGCACGGCGAAGTACCGCAGGCACGCGGTCGGCATCATGGCCCGCCGCACGCTCGGTTGGACCTGGGAGCAGTACCGCGGCGCGGGCCGCACGCTGGAAGGAGCTGCGTAACCATGCGAGTCAATTTCACGGTCAACGGCCGTCAGCAGGAAGCCGACGACGTCTGGGAGGGCGAGTCCCTCCTCTACGTCCTGCGTGAGCGCATGGGCCTGCCCGGCTCCAAGAACGCCTGCGAGCAGGGCGAGTGCGGTTCCTGCACCGTCCGCCTGGACGGCGTCCCGGTCTGCGCGTGCCTGGTGGCCGCCGGACAGGTCGAGGGCCGCGAGGTCGTCACCGTCGAGGGCCTCGCCGACTACGCCAAGCACCGCGAGGACGCCCACCCCGGCGGCGGCTGCGCCTCCGGCGCCTGCGGCACCACGCTGGACTCCGCCAAGCGCTGGCAGGCCCGGCCCACCGACGGCCAGACCGGCGAGGCCGTCGAACTGGCGCCGATCCAGCAGGCGTTCATCGACGCCGGAGCCGTCCAGTGCGGCTTCTGCACCCCCGGCCTGCTGGTCGCCGCCGACGAGCTGCTGGAGAACACCCCCTCGCCGTCCGACCAGGACATCCGCGAGGCGCTCTCCGGCAACCTGTGCCGCTGCACCGGTTACGAGAAGATCCTCGACGCGGTCCGCCTCGCGGCCGCCCGCCAGGGAGAGGCGGCCCAGTCATGACGACGCGCCCCGAAGCCACCACGCGCCCCGCGGCCACGATGCCGAAGGCCCAGAACACCCCGTCCGGCACCCCGACCAAGATCACCCAGGGTTCGCCCACCAAGGGCGGCATCGGCGAGTCCACGCTCCGCCCCGACGGCACCCTCAAGGTCACCGGCGAGTTCGCGTACTCCTCCGACATGTGGCACGAGGACATGCTGTGGGGCCAGACGCTGCGCTCCACCGTCGCGCACGCGGAGATCGTCTCCATCGACACCTCCGAGGCGCTGGCCACCTCCGGCGTCTACGCGGTGATGACGTACGACGACCTGCCCGCCGAGATGAAGAACTACGGCCTGGAGATCCAGGACACCCCGGTTCTCGCCAACGGCAAGGTCCGCCACCACGGCGAGCCGGTCGCCATCGTGGCCGCCGACCACCCGGAGACGGCCCGCCGCGCCGCCGCCAAGATCAAGATCGAGTACCGCGAGCTGCCGGTCGTCACCGACGAGGCGTCCGCGACCGCCCCCGACGCCGTGCTCGTCCACGAGGGCCGCGACGACCACCACATCGGCCACGTCCCGCACCCCAACATCGTCCACCGCCAGCCGATCATCCGCGGGGACGCCGACGAGGCCGCCAAGCGCGCCGACGTCATCGTCACGGGCGAGTACGTCTTCGGCATGCAGGACCAGGCCTTCCTCGGCCCCGAGTCCGGGCTCGCCGTGCCCTCCGAGGACGGCGGCGTCGAGCTGTACGTCGCCACCCAGTGGCTGCACTCGGACCTCGGCCAGATCGCCCCCGTCCTCGGCCTGCCCGAGGACAAGGTCCGCATGACGCTTTCCGGCGTCGGCGGGGCCTTCGGCGGCCGCGAGGACATCTCGATGCAGATCCACGCCTGCCTGCTGGCGCTCCGCACCGGCAAGCCGGTCAAGATCGTCTACAACCGGTTCGAGTCCTTCTTCGGCCACGTCCACCGGCACCCGGCGAAGCTCCACTACGAGCACGGCGCCACCAAGGACGGCAAGCTCACGCACATGAAGTGCCGCATCGTCCTGGACGGCGGGGCCTACGCCTCGGCCTCCCCGGCCGTCGTCGGCAACGCCTCCTCGCTCTCGGTCGGCCCTTACAAGATCGAGGACGTCGACATCGAGGCGATCGCCCTCTACACCAACAACCCGCCCTGCGGCGCCATGCGCGGCTTCGGCGCGGTCCAGGCGTGCTTCGCCTACGAGGCGCAGATGGACAAGCTCGCCGCGAAGCTGGACATGGACCCGGTGGAGTTCCGGCAGCTCAACGCCATGGAGCAGGGCACCCTGCTGCCCACCGGACAGCCCTGCGACTCGCCGGCCCCGGTCGCCGAGCTGCTGCGCCGGGTCAAGGCCCGTCCGCTGCCGCCCGAGCAGGAGTGGCTGACGGCGGGCGCCGACGGCACCTCCGTCGACGTGCGCGCCCTGCCCGGCGGGCTCTCCAACACCACGCACGGCGAAGGCGTCGTCCGGGGTGTCGGCTACGCGGTCGGCCTGAAGAACGTCGGCTTCTCCGAGGGCTTCGACGACTACTCCACCGCCCGGGTGCGGATGGAGGTCATCAACGGCGAGCCGGTCGCCACCGTGCACACCGCGATGGCCGAGGTCGGCCAGGGCGGCGTCACCGTCCACGCCCAGATCGCCCGTACCGAACTCGGCGTCAACCAGGTCACCATCCACCCGGCCGACACCCGCGTCGGCTCCGCCGGATCCACCTCCGCCTCCCGCCAGACGTACGTCACCGGCGGCGCGGTCAAGAACTCCTGCGAAGCCGTACGGGAGAAGGTCCTGGAGCTGGGCCGCACCAAGTTCGGCACCTACCACCCGGCCTGGGCCACCGCCGAGCTCCTCCTGGAGGGCGGCAAGGTCGTCACCGACGGCGGCGAGGTCCTCGCGGACCTGGCCGACGTGCTGGAGGGCGAGGCCATCGACATCGAGCTGGAGTGGCGCCACCGGCCCACCGAGGCGTTCGACCTCCGTACCGGACAGGGCAACGGCCACGTCCAGTACTCCTTCGCCGCGCACCGCGCGGTCGTCGAGGTCGACACCGAGCTCGGCCTGGTCAAGGTCATCGAACTGGCCTGCGCCCAGGACGTCGGGAAGGCGCTCAACCCGCTCTCCGTCCTCGGCCAGATCCAGGGCGGCACGCTCCAGGGCATGGGCGTCGCGGTGATGGAGGAGATCATCGTCGACCCGCAGACCGCGAAGGTGCGCAACCCCTCCTTCACGGACTACCTCCTCCCCACGATCCTCGACACGCCGACGATCCCGGTCGACGTGCTCGAACTCGCCGACGAGCACGCCCCCTACGGGCTGCGCGGCATCGGCGAGGCCCCCACCCTGTCGTCCACCCCGGCCGTCCTCGCGGCGATCCGGAACGCGACGGGCCTTGAGCTCAACAGGACACCGGTGCGGCCCGAACACCTCACCACCACCTGAGAGCCTGCCGGGTGACCTCCCACCGGTCGTCACCCGGCAGCCTCCGAGCGGTCCCCCCAACTCTCCGGGCGGTGCGAAGCCGAGAACGTCACACTTTTCCGCACCCCGCACCGCCCGGAGGCCCAAGTACCGCACCGCTCGCGGTTCTTCTCCGCCGTGCCCGAGAGCACGGCAGCGCCTCACGGATCATCCGTGCCGCCGGCACATCCGTTCTGCTTCAACAGTTCGTCCCGGCCGTCCCCGGGTCGTGCAGCCGACGCAGTCATCCCAAATCCCGCATTCAGGAATCTCCAAGCGGGTGCCCCTGTGAACCTTGGGAGTCAGGCATCATGACCCAGCAGTCAGTGGAACCGAAGACCAGTCCGGAAGGCGCGGGCCCCGGCTCGCGCGTCCCCGCCGGAAGATCATGGCTCGACCGGTACTTCCACATATCCGAACGAGGATCCACGGTCGCGCGCGAGCTGCGCGGCGGCGTCACGACCTTCATGGCCATGGCGTACATCCTCCTGCTCAACCCGCTGATCCTGGGCGGGGAGGACGTCAACGGCAACCTCCTCAGCCAGCCCGGCCTGATCACCGCGACCGCCTTCGCGGCGGCCGCGACGACCCTGCTCATGGGCTTCGTCGGCAAGGTGCCCCTGGCGCTCGCCGCCGGGCTCAGCGTCTCCGGAGTGCTCGCCTCGCAGGTCGCGCCCAACATGACCTGGCCGCAGGCCATGGGCATGTGTGTGATCTACGGTGTGGTGATCTGTCTCCTGGTGGTCACCGGCCTCCGCGAGATGATCATGAACGCGATCCCGCTCGCGCTCAAGCACGGCATCACCATGGGCATCGGGCTCTTCATCGCCCTCATCGGCCTCTTCAAAGCCGGCTTCGTCCACAAGGGCGCCGGCGCGACCCCCGTGTCGCTCGGCCCGGCCGGTGAACTCGCCGGCTGGCCCGTCCTGATCTTCTGCGTGACCCTGCTGCTCATCTTCATGCTCCAGGCGCGCAACATCCCCGGCGCGATCCTGATCGGCATCGTCGTCGGCACGCTGGTCGCGATCGTCATCAACGCGATCGTCGACATCGACCCCAAGAAGTGGAGCAGCGGCCCGCCGGAGCTGGAGGGCAGTGCGGTCTCCACCCCCGACTTCTCGCTCTTCGGGAACGTCGAGTTCGGCGGCTGGGGCGACGTCGGCGTGATGACCGTCGGCATGATCGTCTTCACCCTGGTGCTGGCCGGCTTCTTCGACGCGATGGCGACCATCATCGGCGTCGGCACCGAGGCCAAGCTCGCCGACGACAAGGGCCGTATGCCCGGCCTGTCCAAGGCGCTGTTCATCGACGGCGCCGGCGGCGTCATCGGCGGTGTCGCCTCGGGCTCCGGCCAGACGGTCTTCGTCGAATCGGCCACCGGCGTCGGCGAAGGGGCCCGTACCGGCCTCGCCTCCGCCGTCACCGGCCTCTTCTTCGCCGCCTGCCTCTTCTTCACCCCGCTCACCGCGATCGTGCCGACCGAGGTGGCATCCGCCGCCCTCGTCGTCATCGGCGCGATGATGATGCAGAACGCCCGGCACGTGGACTGGGGCGACCGCTCGGTCGCCATCCCGGTCTTCCTGACCGTGGTCCTGATGCCCTTCACGTACACCATCACCACCGGTGTCGCCGCGGGTGTCATCGCGTACAGCGCCATCAAGCTCGCCCAGGGCCGGGCCCGTGAGGTCGGGGCCTTCATGTGGGGGCTGACGGTGATCTTCATAGTCTTCTTCGCCCTCAACCCGATCGAGAGCTGGCTGGGCGTCCACTGACGCCCGGGCCCCCTTCCCGCTTAAGGAGAGAACGCCATGCTGGACATCGCCGAAGAGCTGCACCGGTGGGTCTCGCAGGGACGCGAGTTCGCCGTCGCCACCGTGGTGGCGGTCGGCGGCAGCGCGCCCCGGCAGCCCGGCGCGGCCCTCGCCGTCGACCGCGACGGCACGGCCGTCGGGTCGGTCTCCGGCGGCTGCGTGGAGGGGGCCGTGTACGAACTGTGCCAACAGGCCATGGAGGACGGCCGGCCCGTCCGTGAGCGCTTCGGCTACAGCGACGAGGACGCCTTCGCGGTCGGCCTGACCTGCGGCGGCATCATCGACATCCTGGTGACCCCGGTCCGGGCGGACGACCCCGCCCGGCCGGTGTTCGCCGCCGCGCTCGCGGCCGCCGCGGAGGGGACGGCGGCCGCACTGGCCCGGATCACGGACGGCCCCGAGGAGCTGCTCGGCCTGCCGCTCCTGGTCCGCCCCGACGGGAGTTACGAGGGCGGGCTCGGCGGCCACCCTGCGCTCGACCGGACCGCCGCCGCCGAGACCCGGGCCCTGCTCGACGCGGGCCGCACCGGACCGCTCGCCATCGGCGCGGAGGGCTCCCGCTGCGGCCGGCCCATCGAGCTGCTGGTCGAGTCCAGCGTGCCGCCGCCCCGCATGATCGTCTTCGGCGCCATCGACTTCGCGGCGGCCCTCGTCCGCGCCGGGAAGTTCCTCGGCTACCGGGTCACCGTCTGCGACGCCCGACCGGTCTTCGCCACCGCCGCCCGCTTCCCCGAGGCCGACGAGATCGTCGTCGAATGGCCCCACCGCTACCTCGCCGGGACCGAGACCGACGCCCGTACCGTGCTCTGCGTCCTCACCCACGACGCCAAGTTCGACGTACCGCTGCTGGAGGCGGCCCTCCGGCTCCCGGTCGCCTACGTCGGCGCGATGGGCTCGCGCCGCACCCACCTGGAGCGCAACGACCGCCTCCGCGAGGTCGGCCTCACCGACCGGGAACTGGACCGGCTGCACTCGCCGATCGGCCTCGACCTCGGCGCCCGTACGCCGGAGGAGACGGCTCTTTCCATCGCGGCCGAGATCGTCGCGGTCCGGCGCGGCGGCAGCGGCGTACCGCTCACCGGGGCCCACACCCCCATCCACCACGACAGCAGCGGCCAGCCGCTCGCCTCGGTGGCCTGAAACGCCCGTCAACACCCCGTCCATCCCGGGCGGGTTACCGCCACGGCGGTTTCCCGCCCGCCCGGAACGCAGCGGTCACCCCGGATCAACCGGTAGATCAGCTGCATGACTTCTTCCCCCTCCTCCGTTCCCGGCCGGGCGAGATCCGCCCGCCCAGGACGCAGAGCCCTGCTCCTGGCCACCTCGGCGGCCCTGATGGGCGGCATGCTCGTCCCCTTCGCCGGGGCGGGCACCGCCGGCGCCGCCCCCGCGCCGCGCCCCGAGGCCCCGCGCTCCGGCGTCACCACCGAGAGCCACACCGTCACCCTGGTCACCGGTGACGTCGTGCGGTACGTGGACGGCCCCGGCGACCGGGACACCGTCACCGTGGACCGCCCCGACGGCGCGAGCGGCGGCGTCCGCATCCAGCAGGCGGGCGAGGACGTGTACGTCCTGCCCGACGAGGCCACCACGCTGATCGCGGCGGGCACCCTGGACCGGCGGCTGTTCAACGTCTCGGCCCTGGTCCGGATGGGGTACGACGACGAGGGCACCGGCGCCATCCCGGTCATCGCCACCTACCCGCCCGCCCGCGCCAAGACCCTGCCCGCCGCCCCGCGCGGCGCGAAGAAGGTCCGCACCCTCGCCTCCATCCACGGGGCCGCGCTCAGCGCCGACAAGGACGGGGCGCGCACCTTCTGGGACGCCATCACCCGTACCCCCGGCGCGCGTTCGCTCGACAGCGGCATCGCGGAGCTCTGGCTGGACGGCCGCTCCGAGGCGCTGCTCGCCGAGTCCGTGCCCCAGGTGAAGGCCCCCGAGGCGTGGGCCGCGGGCTTCGACGGCAAGGGCACCAAGGTCGCCGTCCTGGACACCGGCATCGACGCCGACCACCCGGACGTCAAGGACCGCCTCGTCGGCACCCGCAGCTTCATCCCCGGCGAGGAGGTCGACGACAAGAACGGCCACGGCACGCACGTCGCCTCCACCATCGCCGGATCCGGCGCGGCGTCCGAGGGCGCGAACAAGGGCGTCGCCCCGGCGGCCGACCTGCTCGTCGGCAAGGTCCTCAGCGACGAGGGCTCCGGCGCGGACTCCGGGATCATCGAGGCCATGGAGTGGGCGAAGGCCGAAGGGGCCGACATCGTCTCCATGAGCCTCGGTTCCCCGGTGCCCGACGACGGCACCGACCCGATGTCCCAGGCGGTGAACTCCCTCTCGGCGGGCGGCGGTCCGCTCTTCGTGATCGCGGCGGGCAACGCGTACGGGGCGGGCACGATCGGCTCGCCCGGCTCGGCGGAGCAGGCGCTCACCATCGCCGCCGTCGACAAGCAGGACGGCCGCGCCGACTTCTCCTCGATGGGCCCGCTGGTCCGCTCGCACGGACTGAAGCCCGACCTGTCGGCCCCCGGCGTCGGCATCGACGCCGCGGCCTCGCAGTCCGTCCCCGGCACCGAGGGCATGTACCGGTCGATGTCCGGTACGTCGATGGCCACGCCCCATGTCGCGGGCGCGGCGGCAATCCTGAAGCAGCGTCACCCCGACTGGAGCGGTCAGCGTCTCAAGGACGCGCTGATGACCTCGTCGAAGAAGCTGGACGCGTACACCCCGTACCAGCAGGGCACCGGCCGGCTCGATGTGAAGGCGGCGATCGACACCACGATCGAGGCCACCGGCTCGGTCGAAGTCGCCTCCTACGCCTGGCCGCACAGCCCCTCCGACGAGGTCGCCGAGCGCACGATCACGTACCGCAACACGGGTGATGCGGACGTCACGCTGAACCTGGCGACCGACACGGACGAGGCGGCCTACACCCTCTCCACCGACACGCTGACCGTCCCGGCGGGCGGAACCGCCGAGGCGGTCCTCTCCCTGGACCCGGCGAAGGTCGCCAACGACACCACTTTCTCCGGTCAGGTCGTCGCCACCGACGCGGCGGGCACGACGGTCGCGCACACCGGGTTCGCGCTCACCAAGGAGAAGGAGATGCACGATCTGACGCTGAAGCTCCGCGACCGGTCGGGCAAGCCGATGGACGGCCTGGTCGTCCTCGGCGAACTGGGCGACCCGCAGCTCGGCCTCGTCCAGGTCAGCGGCGGCGAGACCACGCTGCGCCTGCCGCCGGGCAACTACACCGCCTGGGCCTCCGTGGACGTCGACGGCGACCGCCCCGACTCCAAGGCGGTCGCATTCCTCGCGGCCCCCGAGACGATCCTCACCGGCTCCGCCACCGTCACCCTCGACGCGTCGAAGGCCCGCAAGGTCAGCGTGCGCACCCCGAAGGAGACCGAGACCCGCCAGCTCCGCTACGACATGGCGCGCACCGCACCGAACGGCACCGTCCAGCGTGACGCGTACCAAATACCCCTCACCTACGACCAGTTGTGGGCCAGCCCGACGAAGAAGGTGAAGGAGGGCGACTTCAGCTTCCTGACCCGCTGGCGGCAGGGCGAGGAGCTGATCGACGTCGAGGCCGACGGCCGTGACGTACCGGTCCACGTCCAGGGCGGCGCGGCGATCGCCGAGGACAGCCGGCAGAAGCTGAGCGCGGTGTACGCGGGCAAGGGCGCACCGGCGGACTACAAGGGCCTGAACGCGCGCGGCAAGGCCGTCGTGACCACCCGCAGCGCGGACATCACCCCCGCCGAACGACTCGCGGCGGCGCTGGCCGCCGGGGCGAAGGCGCTGTTCGTCGTCAACGACGAGCGAGGCGTGGCGATGGAGAGCTACACCCCCTACGGCGAACAGACCACGATCCCCGTCGCCTCGGTCCAGAAGTCGGCGGGCGAGACCCTGATCCGGGCCGCACAGCGCGGCAAGAAGATCGAGATGGACCAGAAGAGGTTCGCGGACTACCTCTACGACCTGGTCGACCGCCACGACGGCACGATCCCGGACCGCTCGCTGGCCTTCGCGCCCTCGACCCGCCGGCTGGCGAAGGTGGAGAACACCTTCTACGGCCACAAGAAGACGCTCGGCGGCGGCTACCGCTACGACATCCCGGACTACGGTCCCGGCCTCGGCTTCGAGGAGTACGAGCAGTTCCCGGACGTCCGCACCGAATGGGTCAACCCGCTGCCGGGCGACTCCTTCTGGTACGAGAACCACTCGGTCCTGAACGCCGACGAGTCCGACCGGGCTCACGAGATGCGCAGCGCCGAACTGGACTACCGGGCGGGCAAGGACTACCGCGCCGAGTGGTTCGCCCCGGTGACCCGCCCCCGCCTGGGCACCGGCTACTGGGGCCCGTTCCGCACGGTCGACAACGACCTCCAGTTCAACATCACCCCGTGGACGGACGCGGGCGCCGGCCACTCCGGCTCGATGCCCGAGAACGAGTACGACACCACCTCGTACGCCTTCTACCAGGGCGACACACAGCTGAAGAAGGGCGCCGGCAGAGCGGGCTACATCGGTGACCTCTCCGCCGAGCAGCGTCCCTACCGCCTGGTCATCGACTCGGCACGCGACGCGAAGACCTGGAAGACGTCGACCCGTACGCACTCCGAGTGGGGCTTCGTCTCCGGCGCCCTGGACGAGTCCGTTTTCTACCAGGCCGACATCCCGCTGCTCCAGCTGGACTACGCCGTCGACACCGACCTGGCGGGCGACGTCCGTTCCGGCCGCACGACGGAGATCGGGCTCGCCTCCGGCACCCAGGAATGGCTGCCGGGCGCGGTGAAGGCCGACAAGGCGTCCCTGTCCGTCAGTTACGACGACGGCGGGAGCTGGACGAAGCTGGAGCTGCGCAAGAAGAAGACCGGCGAGTGGACCGCGAAGTTCCGCACCCCGTCGAAGGGCGCGGCATCGGTCTCGCTCAAGGCCCACGCGGAGGGCCCCGGCGGGCTCGTCGTCGACCAGGAGATCATCCGGGCCTTCGGCCTGAAGTGACCCGCTGACCTGGTCCCGCACCCCCTCGGGAGGGAGTGCGGGACCAGGTGCGTCGGCCTCGGGCCGGTGCGGTTGGATGGGCCCATGAGCGTTCACGACGTGGCCCGCGGGCTGCCGGGCATATCCGCCCTCACCGATCTCTGCCGTTCCCTGGCGATGCTCGACGCGATCCTGTGTCCGGAGTGGGACCACCGCTGGCACGGGTTCGACGCGCAGTGGTCGCCGACCGAGGCGATGGCCTCGATGCGGGACGGGGCGGGCGGGGAGTACTCCGTCGTCTTCTCCGCCGCCGGCGCGTACGCCCGGGGCTTCGACCACGAGTCGCCGATGAGCCCGTACGTCGACGACGCGCCCTGGCCCGGGGTGCTCGACGAGGTGCCCGAGGTGTTCCGGCGTTACGTGGACGAGCCGTCGTTCTGCGACGAGTTCGGGCTGCCCGTCGTCACCGCCTGCCTCTGGCGCGAGAGCGGCGACGACCGCTGGCGGGCGGGGGACGTGGAGTTCCCGGAGGACGGGGAGGACTCCGACGGGGCGGACTGGCTCTTCCAACTCCTCGTCACCGGGACCCCCGAGTCGTACCAGGAGTGGGCCGAGGACCACTTCGAGGTGACCGTCGACCTCGAAGCCGTACGCCACGTCTACGCGCTGCGGCCGTTGACGGACGAGATCGTCGCCGCGCTCAATCCGGAGCGGGTTCCCGCCGAACTGGCCGGTGACATCAAGGAGATCGGATACCCGGCCGGCGCGGGCGAGTGAGCCGGTGAGCCCTTCGCGGCCGGTTCGTCGGCGGCGGTGGGGTCAGTCGTCCTCCTCCGGGACCGCCGGATCGCGCCGGGCCAGCGCCTCGGCCACCGGCACCCCGGTACGGGCCGCCACGGCCAGGCGGGCCCGGACCTCCGCGCCGGTGCGGGGGCGGAAGCGTGGCCGCTTGCCGCAGCCGCACGGCTCCAGGCCCTCGTAGCGCAGGCCCGCCCCCAGTACCGCCGCCACCGCGCTCCAGGCGTCGGTGTCGCGGCGCGGCGGGGGCGCGAAGTCGTGGCCCGCGCAGACGAGTGCCCGGCCGCAGTTCGGGCACGGCGGGGCGCCGCCGTCCGGGGGGAACCGCTTGAAGCTGACGCGGCAGGCGACGCAGGCGTAGTGCAGCTTGTAGTGGACCATCGCGTAGAAGCACACACGACGACGCTAGCGGGCCGGTCCGTCGGCCGACAGGCCCGGGGGCGCCCCCGGGCGGCGTCTTGTCCGCGTACAGGCCCGGGCGGGTCCTCCGTGCTCGGGAGGGTCCCGCCCGGGCCCGTGCTCACTTTCCGCTCTGCAGGGCCGTCCACGTGGCCGGGCCCACCTGGCCGTCGACGCCCAGCTTGCGGGTGGTCTGGTAGCTGCGGACCGCCGAGTCCGTGGCCGGGCCGAAGCTGCCGTCCACGCCCACGGTCTTGCCGAGCGCCGCCGTCAGAGCGCGCTGGAGCCGCTTCACCGCATCGCCCGAACCGCCCTGCTTCAGCAGCGGGGTCGAGCCGGCCGACAGCAGGGCCGTCCAGGTCTTCGGGCCGACCGTCCCGTCGGCGTCGAGGGAGCGGTCCCGCTGGAACTTCTCGACCGCGCTCCTCGTGGTGGCTCCGAAGAGCCCGTCCACCTTGCCCGGGCTGTACTTCTGCTGGGTGAGCAGCGTCTGGACGGCGGTCACCTGCGGGCCCGACGAGCCGGACTGCTGGGTGGTGTAGAGCGGGAACGTCAGACCGTCGCCGCCGTTGCCCGGGTCACCGCCGATCAGCTCCATGTAGTAGTTCCAGTCCCAGTGGGGGCCGGGGTCGGTGTGGTCGTTGCCGGGCACCTCGACGTGGCCGACGATGTGCGCCCGGTCCTTCGGGATGTCGAACTTCGCGCTGAGGTGGGAGGTCAGCGCGGCCGACGAGCGGTACATCGCGTCGGTGAACCAGGCCGGTTCGTCGACCCACCCCTCGTGCTCGATCCCGACGGACGAGGCGTTGGCGCTGCGCGCGTGCCACGCCGTGTCCTTGTCCCGGACGGTCTGGGTGACCTCACCGTCCGACGACCGGATCACGTAGTGGGCGCTGACCTGCGACGCGGGGTTCTGGAACCAGCTGATGGAACCCGCGTAGGAGCCCTGAGTGACATGGATGACCACCTTGTCGACGGTCGCGGTGCGGCCTACGGCGAAGTTCTCGGCGTGGGCCGGTACCCAGCGCGCCGAGGGGTAGTCCTCGCTCTGCGCGTAGACGTCGGACGCCGACACCTCGCCCTTCTCCGGGGCGACCGGCTGCGAGGGCACGAGCACCTCCTCGCCGCCGGCCACCGTCGCGGCCACGCCCTCGGCGAGGAAGGTGAAGACCGCGTCCGCGTAGAGCGCGGCGGCCGGCCCGTCGGCGGCGCTGTAGCGGGCCACCGCCGGATACCAGGCGTTCACGTCACGGCGCTCGGCGGCGTCCAGGCCCAGTGCGTCGGCGTGGTCGCGCAGCACGGCCGCGCCGCCGAGGATGTTGGCCGTCGTGTCGCGGCGCAGCCGGGCCGCGCTCTCGCCGGTCAGCTCGGCGGCCTTCTCCAGGGAACGGTTCGTGGGGTTGCTCGCCAGGTGCATCACGCCGTAGCCGTTCGCCTGGCTCGGCTTGCCCGCGTGTCCGTTCAGCCGGGACTCGCCGTACCCGACGGCGGCCAGCAGATCGCGCGGTACGCCGTACTCCTGGGACGCCTCGGCGAAGGCGCGGTTCATCGGATCGGCCGTGTCCGCCCGGGGCGCGGCGTTCGCCGGCTGCCCGGTGGCGAGAAGGGCCGTGGCGGTGAGGGCCGCCACGGCACAGGCGCGGGCCCGGGTTCGGGCGGCGGTGCGTAGGCGCATGAGGGCTCCTGCTCTGTAGGAGGAAGAGGAAGAAAAAAGCCCTCGGGCCCGGGTGGGCCAGAGGGATGCCGAACCCGGCCAGGCTATCCACCTGAGTGGAGCATGACAAAGGGGCCGGCCGTCGATCTCGCTGGCAACATCCTGCAAATCGAGGGGGAGTTGTTCGATCCGCTGCGCCTGTCGGGTGACATCGAGCGTCACCCGACAGGGGAGCGGGCGCCGGTTGACGCGGGGCCCGTCGCTACCAGCGGTCGCGGTGGATGACGTCCGCCACCGGGCGCCGCCGGACGGGCCCGAAGTTGCCCGCGGGCCACCCCACCGGAACGGCGGCGAACGTCGCCATGTCCTCCGGGATGCCCAGCTCCTTCTTCCACTCCTGTTCCAGCATCAGATGCCAGATGGTGATGTTCGCCGCCAGCCCCAGCCCCCGGGCCGCGAGCAGCAGGTTCTGCACCCCCGGATAGACGCAGGAGCCCTCCGCCAGCGCCTGGAACCGGGTCTGCGTGTTCATCATGTGCTCCGTGCCCGCCGGGCCGAGCGCCCGCGCCGACGCGGCGAGACCCTCCTCGTCCAGGCGCGGCTCCGGGAACCGGTAGCACGGCACGATCAGCGCCGGGGTGTCGGCGAAGTGGTCGCGCTGATACTCGATCGCCGCGACCATCCGGCCGTACGCCGCCTCGTCCATGCCCTTGGGGGCGTACTTCCCGGTCGTCGCCAGATACGCGTCCACGCACCGCTTCCACAACGGGGCGAGCCGCGCCATCACCTGGCGGTCCGTCACCACCACGTACTCGTAACACTGCATGTTGCCGCCGCTGGGCCCCCAGACGGCCGCCTGTATCAGCTGCTCGATCGTCTCGTCCGGCACCGGGTCCGGCTTGAGGCGGCGCATGGCGCGCATCGTGGACATCGTGTCGAAGAGAGCGGGGCCGCCGAGGGCGGACGGGTCGGCCTGAACCGTTTCCATGGTCATGATCGCGGAGTTTACGGTTCTGGCCGGTGCGCCGTAAGGGCCTTCGGCGGCCGGACCCCGCAGGCTTCGCGCAGGCCCTCGCGGCTCCCGCCCCGCCGTCTCAGGTCCGCGTCAGCCGCACCACCGGGATGTCCCGCTCGGTGCCCGCCTGATACTCCCCGTAGCGCGGGAACAACTCCACCAGACCCGGCCAGACCCGTGCCTTCTCCTCGGCCGGAAGCGTCGCCGCGACCGCCCCGAACCGCTCTGTCTCCACCCGCAGTTGAACCTCGGGGTCGGCCTGGAGGTTCAGATACCACAGCGGCGGGCGGTCCGAGCCGCCGTTGGACGCCACGATCAGATAGTCCTCGCCGTCCCGCCCGTACATCAGCACCGTGCGCCGCACCGTCCCGCTGCGCCGGCCGACGTAGTCCATCAGCAGGCAGGGGACACCGAGCTGGGTCGTGCCCTTCGTGCCGCCGGAGGACTCGTACAGCTCGGCCTGCCGGGCCACCCAGTCGGCGGGGCTCAGCGCGACCTCCGCGGTGCCGTCGCGATCGCCGTCCTGCTCGGCCGTCATGGGCTTCTCCTTCTCTCGTGGCGCCCCGTACGGGCTGCGCCTCCATCCTGGCATCCCCGCCCCCTGCCCCCGCTCGTCACCGCACCCCGGATTCGTACACCTGGACAGCCCGCCCACCGGACGGGGGAACGCGGACCGGGGGGCCGCCCGCGAAGGCGTATAAAGGGTCCTTCCGGAGCAGCCGGCGTCCCCCGATGGCCCCTCCCCCCACCTCCCCTCACCACGCGGCCGGCGTCACCGCGTCACCGAGCCCAGGAGAGCCGAATGAGCACGTCGGAAGAGATCAGCACGCTGCTGGTGACGAAGTTCGGAACCGATCCGGAGGCCATCCACCCCGATGTTCCCCTGCACCGCCTGCGGCTGGACTCCCTCGCCCTGGAGGAACTGCGGCTGCACATCGAGGACCGGCTCGACGTGGACCTGGAGGACGTCGCGCTCACCTCGCGCGACACCGTCGGCCGCCTCGTCGAGGCCGTGCAGGGGAAGGTCACCGCATGAGCCCGGCCGCCGCAGCCTCCTACCGCCGGACCCCGCTCGCCCCGTTCGCCGCCGCCGTCACCGGCGTCGGTCTGGTCACCTCGGCCGGTACGGGCACGGCCGCCGCCTGGCACGGCGTCACCGAGGGCCTCGCGCCGTCCGCCGCACCCCGGCCCGAACTGGACGGTCTGCCCTGCGACTTCTTCTACTCCGTCACCGACTGCGACCCGGGGGCCGTCCTCGGCGTGGCCACCCAGCGGCTGATGGACCGCTTCGCCCAGCTCGCCGTCATCGCCGCCCGTGAGGCCGTCGCCGACGCCGGACTCGACCCGGCCGTATGGGACGGCGGCCGCGTCGGCGTCGTCATCGGCTCCGCCCACGGCGGACTGCCCTTCTACGACGAACAGGCCGCGGCGCTCGCCGCGCGCGGCCCCCGCCGCGTCTCCCCGAAGCTCGCCCCGCTGAGCGTCGTCAACGGCGCGGCCAGCAGCGTCAGTCTGGACCTCGGCGTCCACGGGCCCAGCCAGGCCGTCTCCACCGCCTGTTCCTCCGGCACCGTCGCCATCGGCACCGCCCACCAGATGCTCCGCTCCGGGGCCTGCGACATCGTCATCACGGGCGGCGCGGAATCCACCTGCACCCGCCTCCTGATCGCCAGCGCGTGCAGCCTCAAGGCCGTCTCCACCCGCCGCGAGGACCCCGCCGCCGCCTGCCGCCCCTTCGACACCCACCGCGACGGCTTCGTCGTCGGCGAGGGCGCGGGCCTGCTCGTCCTGGAACACCCGGACCACGCCCGCGCCCGGGGCGCCACCGTCCGCGCCCACGTCAACGGCTACGGTGCCTCCAGCGACGCCCACTCCGCCGTCGCCCCGGACCCCGACGGCCTCGGCATCGAACGCGCCCTGCGCACCGCGCTCGCCGATGCCGGCCTCTCCCCGGACGACGTCGGGCACGTCAACGCCCACGGCACCTCGACGCTCTCCAACGACCTGATCGAGGCGACGATGCTGCGCCGGGTCCTCGGCGACACCCCCCTGGTGACCTCCACCAAGGCGATGACCGGCCACACCCTCGGCGCGGCGGGCGGCATCGAGACCGCGCTCACCGTGCTCGCCCTCCAGCACCAACTGGTCCCGCCGACCGTCAACCTGGACGCACCCGACCCGCAGATCCCCATCGACGTGGTCGCCAAGGAAGCCCGCACCGCCTCCTTCGGCTGCGCGGTCAAGACCTCGCTCGGCTTCGGCGGACACAACGCGGCACTCGTCCTCACCAGGTCCTGAGCGGAAGGGAACGCAGCACCCCATGCCCGAGGAGATCATCCGGACCCTGTCGGCCGACGGAGTGCGCTACGGCTACCGCGTCCTGCCGTACGACCGGAGCGGCGGGGCCGTCCCCCGTACCGAACCGACGCTCATTCTCGGGGGCGCGCTCCAGGGCATGTTCGGCTGGCCCCAGATGGACGACCACCTGGGCCCGGCCACCGACGTGGTCACCGCCGACCTGCCCGGCATGGGCGGCGCCGACCCGCTCCCGCCGGGACCCAGCGCCGAACTGCTGCGCCGCGCCGTCCTCGGCATCGCCGACGACCTCGGCGCCCCCCGGCTCAACGTCTTCGGTTTCTCCTACGGCACCGCCATCGCCTTCGGCTTCGCCCAGCACCATCCGGAGCGGGTGGCCCGGCTCGCCCTCGGCGGGGTGCCGGTTCACATCGACGCCGCCCAGGTCGCCTGCTGGGAGCGGGCCCGGCGGCAACTGGCCGCCGGGGACCGGGAGGGGTTCGCCACCACGGCGGCCGACGCGCTGATGTGTCTCGACCCTGAACGCCCGGTACACCGCAGGGAGTTGGCCCGGCGCTATGTGCGACGCTCCTTCCTCCACGCGCTCACCCACTCGCCCCACGCGGCGGACTCGCTCCACCGGGCGCTGGCCGACCGGCCCGACTTCACGGGCGGACTCACCGGCGTACCGGCGCTGGTCTTCGCCGGGGAGCACGACACGGTCACCTCGGCCGAGCGGCAGCGGGAGTTCGCCGCGACGATCGAGGGGAGCCGGTTCCTGACGGTCGGGGAGTCCGACCACTGGGTGGTCCTGGAGCGGGCCGAGGAGGTGGCCTCGCTGGTCACCGGGTTCTTCACCGGGCGGGAGCAGCCGGTGGCCTCAACAGCCCATGGGACCGGCGCTGTTGTGCTGCCACGTCAGGCCACGGCCCCGGCCGGACGGACCTGAGCTTCGGTCCGCCGGCCGGGGCCGGGTGCCCCGCGTCCTACCAGGGCCAGAGGCCGCCGACCTTGATCCGCACCACCTGCGGGTCGTGGTCGCTCGCCTGGTCCGCGAACTCGGCGTTGATGTGCACCACGTCGTAGTCGAGGCGGCGGACGCCGGGGCTCGTCAGGATGTGGTCCAGCGTCTGCGAGTTGCCGTCGAAGACATAGCTGTACCGCTCGCCGACGGGCAGCGTGCTGATCAGCGGCTTCAGCGCCTTCCCCTTGGTCAGCGCCTTCATCGTCGGGGAGAACTCGAAGTCGTTGAAGTCCCCGAGCGCGACGACGTGCGCCGACCGGTCCGCCTTCAGCAGCGAGGTGACGAAGGTGTTGACCTCGGCGGCCTGCTGGATCCGCTTCGTCTCCGAGGACCGCGTCGGCTCCTGGTAGCGGCCGTGCAGCGGCTGGTCGCCGCCCTTGGAAGCGAAGTGGTTGCCGATGACGAAGACCCGCTTGCCCCGGAACACGAACTCGCCCACCAGCGGCTTGCGGCTGTCCGCCCACGCCGGGCTCGCCGGGTTGATCCGGCCCGGGGACGCGGACAGCTTGACGCCCAGCCAGGTGTCGACGGCCCGCACCGGCGTGGTGGCGTCGCCGCCCGGCCGGTCGGTGAAGGAGACCCGCTTCGGGTTGTAGAGGAAGACGTTGCGGATGTTGCCGCCCGGCTCGCCGCCGTCCTTGTTGTTCTCGGGAGCGATGTAGCGCCAGGCGTAGCGCGGCCCGCCCTTCGCGACGACCGCGTCCGTGAACCGCTTCAACGTCGCCTCGGAGCCCGTCGTACCGTCGTTCACCGCGCCGTTGTCGTCCTGGATCTCCTCCAGCGACACGATGTCGGGGGAGGACAGGTTGACCGCGACGCCCTCGGCCAGAGTGTCGAACTTGGCCTGGTCGTCGCCCGCGTCGAGGTTCTCCACGTTGTACGTGGCGACCGCCAGTTCGTCCCTCTTCTGCTTGCGGGTCACCTCGCGCCGCAGCTTGTTGTCGACGACCGTGCCCAGCTCGGTGGCCTGCACGTTGTAGCCGCCGTAGCTCGCGTAGTCGAGTACGCCGGTGGTGCGGCCCTTGAGCACGTCGCCCACGTTCGCCGTCGGAACCGGCTGGGCCGGGTCCAGGGACATCACCTTGAGCCGGCCGGTGTTCTGGTCCTCGTACGAGGCGTAGAGCGTGCCGCCGCGCCGGGTCGGGTTCTCCTTCGGCTTGACCGTCACCCAGATCTCGTCGTACGCGGTCGTCGCCCCGGTCACCCGGGTGTCGGCGATCCGGACCCGGGAGCCCTCCAGCGCCTCGTACAGGTCCAGGGCGTACGTGGCCGGGGCCAGCGGGAGCGCGTCGATCGCCCCGCCGTCCGCCGAGGGCACGTAACGGCCGGGCACCGAGCGGGCGTCGAGGACGACCGGGGCGGGCAGCGCGTTGCCGGAGGAGACCACGGTGACGCGGGGGCCGGTGATCTGGGTGATCGACTGGGTGGCCGCGCCCGGGTAGTACTCGGCGACCTTGCCGCTGACCAGGACGGAGTCCCCGGCCTTGACGGTCGGCGCGGCGGAGCCGGTGTAGACGAACAGGCCCTCGCTCGTGCGCGGGTCGTTGTCGGGTGCGGTGTCCTGGATCCAGAAGCCGCGCGAGCCGCTGGTGCGTACGCCGGTGACGATGCCCGGGACGCCGGTGACCGCCGTGCCCTCCAGCGGGGAGACGCGGGTGGTGCCCTGGATGTCGTGGATCCGTACGTCGCCGGGCTCGGTCGGGCCGGGCTCCTCGGGCTCCTGGCCGCCGCCGGACGTCTCGCCCTTGGTGTTGACCGGGGTGGGCGTACCCGCGGAGAGGTCGGCGGCGTTGTCGTCGGTGTCGGCGAGCGAGGCCGCCCGGGCGACGGAGGCGGTGGCCGAGGCGCCGGGGACCGGGCCGCTGCCCTCCCGGACGACCGCGGAGCCGTAACCGACCAGATCGACGATCCGGGTGTCCGCCGCGCAGTCCGCCGCCGACTTGCAGGTGAGCGGGGCCGTCCCGGAGACCAGGGCGACGGTGCCGCTGCCCGCCGCCATGGCGATCGTGCCGGTGGCGTCCGCGGTGGGCAGTGCGACCGTACCGCCGGTTCCCGCGGCCTGCGCGACCAGATAGCGGCCGCCGGGCGCGATCGACCCGGACAGCTCGGAGACCTGCCACTGCGAGCCGGCCGACGGGCTGCCCGGCAGGTACTGGACGCTGAGGCCGTCGACTTCGAAGGGTGTGGAGCCGACGCCCGCCAGCTCGACGAAGTCCCGGGTCAGCGTCGCGCCGGAGTTGCCCCCGCCGCCGTACACCTCCGAGATGACGGCGGTGGCCGACGGCGCCGCCTGGGCGGCGGGCAGGGCGGTCACCGCGAGAGCGACGGCGACGGCGCCGGTCAGCAGGACGGAACCGGATCTGTATATCTGCACGGGAGGAGCCCCCAACTGAACTGAGTGGTAGGGGCAAAAGCTATGCGCGTAGAACGGGGCATGACAAGGCGCTGGAGGTTAATTCCGTGCGTATCCATGGTGATCGTGACAACAACGCGCCCGGTCGCGGTCCTGGGAAGGGCCGCGACCGGGCGCGTCGCGAAGGTCTCCGCCCCGGCCGGCCGGGGCGGAGACCGGTCACTGCCGGATGCGGTCGCGGATCCAGACCCCGGCCTCCTTCAGGACCCCGGTCCCCGTCCAGTTGCCGCCGTTGCAGGTGCCGGTCCTGAAGACGGCGCCGGAGCGGTGGTCGTCGGAGTAGTTCCAGTTGGTCCAGGAGATCTTCTTGCGCTTCATCAGGTCGAGGTAGCGCTGCGACATGGTGAAGTCGTTCGCGCCCTCGCCCGCGTAGTTCTGTGTCCCGAACTCCGTGACGAAGACGGGCAGTCGGTCGGAGGCCCGGTCGAGGGTGTTGAGGTACTCCTCGCGGTGCGATGCCGCGTAGAAGTGGAAGGTGTACATGATGTTCGAGGCGTTGACGGGGTTGTTCACGACCTCCGACTCGTTGGAGCCCTCGGACACCCCGAAGGACGACCAGGCGCGCGTGCCGACCAGTACCACGGCGTCGGGGTCCTGGGCCCGGATCACCGGGATGATCTGCTCGGCGTACGACTTGATGGCCGACCAGCTCACCCCCGAGGGTTCGTTGGCGATCTCGTAGAGCACACCCGGGTGGTTCTTGTACTTCTTCGCCATCGCCGTGAAGAAGGTCTTGGCCCGGTCCAGGTTCGCGTTCGGGTCGCCCGGGGTCAGCATGTGCCAGTCGATCACCGCGTACATGCCGCGCGCGTGCGCCGCGTCGACGAACTTCTGCGCACGGGCGGTGAATCCGGCGGGATCCGTCTCGTAACCGCCCTCCTGTACGTAGGTGGAGACGCGCAGCACGTCGGAGCGCCAGTCCTGGGCGAGCGCGTCGAGCGAGCCGTCGGTGACGCACTGGGCGTACCACTGGGTGCCGTGCGTGCTCATGCCGTTGAGTGCGACTGCCTGGCCGGAGGCGTTGCAGAGCTGGCGGCCGCAGACCGAGAGCTGCCCGTTGGCGGCGAGTGGGGTGGCGGCGGTGGGGGCGGCGGGCGCCGGTGCGGCTCCGGCGCGGACGGGAGCCATCAGCGCGGTGACGACACCGAGCGCGGACGCGGCGAGCAGGGCTTTGCGGGCCATTCCGCGACGGCCGGTCGTGACCGTGGGGGTGGTGGGGGGAGTGGTGCGCTGGTGCATGGTGGTGCTCCCTTCGGAGGGGGGTGGGAGGCGCCATGTCGGCAGAACTGAAAGTAAAGGTTCCTACCAATTGGCGTCAACGGTGATGGGCAACTTTCCTTCCTGTTGAACGCGCTCGGCGGAAGGGTCAGTTGGAGACCCTTCCGCCGAGTGTCCGTCCCGGATGCCGGTGTGCCGCGGTGCCGCTCAGTCCTCCCGCAGGGGATAGACCGCCAGCGAGAACGAGTGCCCCGCCGGATCCCCGTACACCCGCACGTCCCGGGGGCCGCTGTTGCTCTCACCGGTGTCGACGGGCCGGGCGCCCAGGGATATCGCCTCCCGCTCGGCCTCGTCGATGTCCTCACGCGCCACCAGGATCCGCAGATGCGCCTGCTGTGAATCCTCCGGGCGCGGCCAGCTCGGCGGGGCGTAGCCGTGGTCGCGGCGGATCGCGAGCCGGACGCCGTCGTTGCCGACGATCTCGATGAAGTCGGGGTCGGTGCCGATCCGGGTCTCGGCGCCGAGGAGGCCGGCGTAGAACTCGGCCAGCTCCATGGGCTCGGCACAGTCAAGGACGAGGACGCTCGTCTTCTCCACAGTCATGCGGGAACGGGTACCCCCGGCGGGCGTGGCCACGCCGCCCGCCGGTCCGCGCGGAACGGTCGGACACCCCCTAAGGTGCGAACCATGGCACGGAGCGCGGCGCAGCCCGGGCCGGCCGGGGGCGACGCCGCCCCGGACGGACCCGACCCCCGGCGTTGGCAGGCACTCGCCGTCTGCCTGGTCGCGGGCTTCATGACCCTGCTGGACGTCTCCATCGTCAACGTCGCCCTCCCCTCCATCCGGGAGGGCCTCAACACCCCCGAGTCCGATCTCCAATGGGTGCTCTCCGGTTACGCCCTCGCCTTCGGCCTCTTCCTCATCCCGGCCGGACGCCTCGGCGACGCCCGGGGCCGCCGGGCGGTCTTCATGGCCGGACTCGCCCTCTTCACCCTGGCCTCCGCCGCCTGCGGGGCCGCCCAGTCCAGCCTGTGGCTGGTGATCGCCCGTCTGGTGCAGGGCATCGCGGGCGGTCTGATCTCCCCGCAGATCTCCGCCCTCATCCAGCAGATGTTCTCCGGGCGCGAGCGCGGCCGGGCCTTCGGCATGTTCGGCACCGTCGTCGGCATCTCCACGGCCGTCGGCCCGCTGCTCGGCGGGCTGCTCATCCAGGCCGCCGGACCGGAACACGGCTGGCGCTGGGTCTTCTACGTCAACCTGCCGCTCGGCGTCGTCTGCCTCCTGCTCGCCCACCGGCTGCTGCCCGACACCCCCTCCGCCACCCGGGTCCGCCCCCGCGACCTGGACCCGTTCGGCGTGCTGCTCCTGGGCACCGGGGTACTGGCCCTGCTGCTGCCGTTCGTCCAGGCCCAGCAGTGGCCCGGCAACACGAAATGGCTGCTGCTCGTCCTCGCCGCCGCCCTGCTCACCGCGTTCGTCGCCTGGGAGTCGCGGTGCACGGGCGGACGCGTCCAGCCGGTCCTGGACCTGTCGCTGTTCCGGCTGCGCTCCTACTGGCTGGGCTGCCTGCTGATCCTGCTCTACTTCGCCGGGTTCACCTCGATCTTCTTCGTCACCACCCTCTACCTCCAGTCCGGCCTCGGCTACTCCGCCCTGCTGGCCGGGCTCGCCATCACCCCCTTCGCCCTCGGCTCCGGATTCGCCGCGGCCGTCGGCGGGCGGCTCGTCGGCCGCTTCGGCCGCCCGCTGGTGGTGGCGGGCCTGGCCATGGTCGCGGTCGGCCTCGCGGGCACCGCCCTGGCCGTCCACCTGGTGCCCGGCCGCGGAGCGGGCTGGGCCATGGCCGCCCCGCTGCTCTTCGCCGGCCTGGGCAGCGGACTGGTCATCGCCCCGAACCAGACCCTCACCCTGGCGGAGGTCCCCGTCCGCCAGGCGGGCAGCGCCGGGGGCACCCTCCAGACCGGCCAGCGGGTCGGCTCCGCGATCGGCATCGCCGCCGTCGGCGCGGTGTTCTTCGCCCAGGTCGGCCCGGACGGCTGGGCCGACGCGTACGACCACGGGCTCATCGTCTCCGTCGCCTTCGTGCTGGCCGCCCTGATCGTCGCGGTGGCCGATGTCGGGGCCGGCCGGCGGGGTAGAGGACGTAACGAGCGACAGGACACCGACGCGACGAGGAGCCCGGCATGAGCGACACGACCACGGACGCCACCGGCGGCGACAGCGCAGGGAGCGAGGGCAACGACTCCTACGGCCACAAACCGTTCAAGCGGTCCAAGAGCCACTTCCCCGACCGGATCACGGCGGACGGCCGCGACGGATGGCCCGTCGAGCCCGGCCGCTACCGGCTCGCCGTCAGCCGCGCCTGCCCCTGGGCGAGCCGCGCCCTGGTCTCCCGGCGGCTCCTCGGCCTGGAGGACGCCCTCTCCCTCGCCGTCGCCGACCCGATCCAGGACGACCGCAGCTGGCGCTTCACCCTCGACCCGGACGGCAAGGACCCCGTCCTCGGCATCCGGTACCTCAGCGAGGCCTACGACGCCCGGGAGCGCGACTACCCCGGCGGTGTCAGCGTGCCCGCTATCGTGGACGTACCGAGCGGGCGGCTCGTCACCAACGACTACCAGCGGATCACCCTCGACCTCGCCACCGAATGGACCGCCCTGCACCGCCCCGGCGCCCCCGACCTCTATCCCGAACCGTTGCGCGCGGAGATCGACGAGGTGATGGAGGGCGTCTACCGGGACATCAACAACGGCGCCTACAAGTGCGGTTTCGCCAGCTCGCAGCAGGAGTACGAAGAGGCGTACGCCGCCCTCTTCGCCCGCCTGGACCAGGTCTCCGCCCGCCTCGCCGACCGCCGCTACCTCGTCGGCGACACCATCACCGAGGCCGACATCCGGCTCTTCACCACCCTGGTCCGCTTCGACCCCGTCTACCACGGCCACTTCAAGTGCAACCGGAACAAGCTGACCGAGGACCCCGTCCTGTGGGCGTACGCCCGCGACCTCTACCAGACACCCGGATTCGGCGACACCGTCGACTTCGACCACATCAAGCGGCACTACTACCAGGTGCACACGGGCATCAACCCGACCGGCATCGTCCCCGTCGGCCCCGACCTCTCCGGCTGGACCACCCCGCACCACCGCGAACAGCTGGGCGGCAGCCCCTTCGGCGACGGCACACCCCCGGGACCCGTCCCACCGGGCGAGCGGGTCACCCCGCCGGACGCCGCCTGACCCGGGCGTTCACCGAGGCGCGAGCGTGCCCCTGGCCAGTGGTGTACGGGCCAGGCGCACGCAGCCCGCGGCGATCAGGGCCAGCGCGACCAGCTCGGGCACCAGCCACCACCCGGTCCGCAGCTCCTCGTCGAACAGCGTCACCCCGTACAGGATGCTGATCAGCGCGTCCCCCAGCGTCAGCATCGGCTGAACGGCCACCAGACTGCCCGCCTGCAACGCGTTCTGGAGCAGGAACAGCGCACCCACCCCGGCCGCAGCCGTGGCGTACAGCTGCCAGGACGCCAGCAGCGCCACCACCCCGCCGTCGTCCAGGTTCGCCATCGCGTCCTTCATCAGCGCCGCCGTCAGCGCGTACCCGCAGGCGGCGGCCAGACCCAGCAGCGCCGCCCGGGCGTTGCCCCGGGTACGGAGTGCGGCGACGATCAGCCCCGCCTCGAACACCCCGGTCACCAGCAGCGCCGGAATCCACGCGAGGTCCTCCACCGTGTCGCGGCCCTCGACCGGGGCCGCCGCCGCCATACCGAGCGCCAGGCCGGCCGTGACCGCCGCGACCCCGGACCAGACGGCCGCGTCCGCCCGTACCCGCATCACCAGACCGGCGACCAGCAGGGTCAGCGGCAGCTCGATCACGAAGATCGGCTGGACCACCGCGATCGGCCCGGTGGCCAGCGCGATCGCCTGGCAGACCGCCGCCACGATCACCAGCCCGATCCCCGCCAGCCACACCTTCTGCCGCACCAGACGGGTCATCAGCGACAGCCGCATCGCCTCGCTGTCGGGCACCTCCATCGCCGCCCGGCGCTGGAGTACCGAGGCGGAACCGTTGCTGAGGGCGGTCAGGACGGCGAACAGGACACTGATCACCCGGCCCATCATGGCGGCGGCCCGCCCGGGGCGCGCGGCGCGCGGGTCCGGTGGGCGTAACGCACGTACTCCGCGACATGCGGACCGTATCCGACCGCAAGTCCCGGTAGCGTGCGGGCCATGGCCGCGAAGACGCACCGCACCGCCGCACCGACCACCGTCCTCTCCACCCGGGCGCTGAACCGCGCGACCCTGGACCGACAGCTCCTGCTGCGCCGGTCACCGATGTCCGCCAAGGACGCGGTCACCCGTCTCGTCGGGCTCCAGGCCCAGAACACCAAGCCCCCGTACTTCCAGCTGTACGCCCGGCTCGCGGACTTCGACCCCGAGGAACTGTCCGCCCTGATGGAGGCCCGGGAGGTCGTCCGGACCGTCTCCCTGCGCTCCACCCTCCACACCCATACGGCGGACGACGCGCTCACCCTGGTCCCGCTGGTGCGGGCACCGCGCGACCGGGGGCTGAAGTCCTTCCGGCGCGGGCTGGAAGGCGTGGACCTGGACCGGCTCGCGGCGGTGACCGAGGAGATCGTCGAGGAGCGCCCGCGCCCGCTGGGGGAGCTGCGCGGGGAACTGCTCACCCACTGGCCGGACGCCGACCCCCTCGCGCTGTCCGTCGCCGCCCGCTGTGTGCTGCCCCTGGTCCAGGTCACCCCGCGCGGGCTCTGGGGCCGCAGCGGGCAGGTCGCCCTGACCACCGTCGAGCAGTGGCTCGGCCGGTCCACCGGATCCGCGCCCGCGCTCACGCTCGACGACACCGTGCTGCGCTACCTGGGCGCGTTCGGCCCCGCCTCGGTGATGGACTTCCAGTCATGGGCGGGCCTCACCCGCACCAAGGAGGTCTTCGAGCGGCTGCGGCCCGGGCTGCTCACCTTCCGGGACGAGCGGGGCGTCGAGCTCTTCGACCTCCCGGACGCCCCGCGCCCCGACCCCGACACCCCGGCCCCGCCCCGCTTCCTGCCCGAGTTCGACAACGTCCTGCTCGGCCACGCCGACCGCACCCGCGTCATTCCCGAAGTCAACAAGGGGCGCAACGGGAAGGGCAAGCAGACGTACGGCAGCGTCCTCGTCGACGGCTTCCTGGACGCCCTCTGGCGCGTGGAACGGGAGGGCGGTACGGCGATCCTGACCGTCCAGCCACTGCGGAGGCCGAGCCGCGCGGAGCGTACGGAGATCACCGAGGAGGCGGCGCGGATGCTGACGGTGATGACGGACGCGACGGACCACGACGTCCGGTTCGGCACGTTCCTGGACTTCGAGGACTGAGCGGCGGCCCGCGCGTCAGGGCAGCAGCCCCGCCCGGCGCGCCGCCACCACCGCCTCCAGCCGGGTGTGCGCCCCCAGCTTCCGCATGGCGGACCGCAGATACCCCTTCACCGTCTCGGGCCGCAGCCCCAGCCGCTCGGCCGCCGCCGCGTTCGTCGCGCCCGCCGCCACACACGCCACCACGTCCACCTCGCGCGGGGCGAGGCGGACCTCCCGGGCCGTGGACGCCCTGGGCCCCGACGCCGAGGCGAGCCGCCCGCAGACCTCCAGCAACTCGTCACGCAGGGCCGGGTCCACGACCCTCGGGACCAGGGCGCGCAGGTCGCGGTGGGCCTCGCGCACGTCCTCCCAGGCGCCCGGCACCGCGTTCGGATCGCTCACCCGCTCCCGGCCCGCAGCCAGCAACTGCCGCGCCGAGTCCCGTACCGCGAGCGACTGCTCCACATCGCGGGCCGCCGCCACCACCGCGTCGAACGTCCGGTCGCCGAGCGTGACCGGTGTACGCAGCGCCCCGTAGAGCACGCCCCGCACCGCACGCCGGACGACGACGGGCGCCGCGACGACCGAACGCAGGCCCTCCGCCGCCACCGCCGCGTCGTACTCATGGCTGATGTGGCGGGAGGTTGGGTAGTCCGTCACCGCGCAGGGCCGGGACAGCGCGATGGCCTTGCCGCCGAGGCCGCTCCCGGCGGAGATGACGAGACCCCGCAGGGCGCTGGTCTGCGCCCCGTTCAGCTCGGCGATCCGTGCGTGGCGCGCGTCCGACAGCAGCCCGCCGAACACCACGGGAAGCCCGCTCGTGCGGCGCAGCCTCGACAGCGCTGCCTGCATCTCCACCGCATCGACCGCTTCCGGCACTCCGACGCCCCTCCACCCGGCCCGCGCACCACCCCCGGACGGGGGAGAGGACCACCCCCGTCCGGGGGTGGTGAGACCTGGGTCACTGTTTACATGATGGTAGGCGACCGGTCCGTAATGAGGAGGGCACATGTCGGCAACCAGCGCGACCGAGACGTTCCGGGCCGCCCGGGACTTCCTGCTGGAGCACCGCGAGGACTACGAGCGGGCGTACGCCGGCTTCCGCTGGCCGCGGGCTGACCACTTCAACTGGGCGCTGGACTGGTTCGACGTCATCGCCGAGGACAACGACCGGACCGCCCTGCACATCGTGGAGGAGGACGGCCGGCGCAGCGAGGTGTCCTTCGCCGCGATGTCGGAGCGCTCCGACCGGGCGGCCAACTGGCTGAGGGCGCAGGGCGTACGGGAGGGCGACCGCATCCTCGTGATGCTCGGCAACCAGGTCGAGCTGTGGGAGACCGCGCTCGCCGCGATGAAGCTGCGCGCCGTCGTCATCCCCGCCACCCCGCTGCTGGGCCCCGCCGACCTGCGCGACCGGGTGGCGCGCGGCCGGGTGCGCCATGTGCTGGTGCGGGACGCGGACACCGCGAAGTTCGACGAGGTGCCCGGGGACTACACCCGGATCGCGGTCGGTGAGGACGTGGCGGGCTGGCTGCCGTACGCCGAGGCGGCCGATGCGCCCGCCGCGTTCACGCCCGGCCGGGAGACGGACGCCGACGAACCGCTGATGCTCTACTTCACCTCCGGCACCACCGCCAGCCCCAAGCTGGTCGAGCACACCCATGTGTCCTACCCCGTGGGCCACTTGGCGACGATGTACTGGATCGGCCTCAAGCCCGGCGACGTCCATCTGAACATCTCCTCGCCCGGCTGGGCCAAGCACGCCTGGTCCAACCTCTTCGCCCCGTGGACCGCCGAGGCCACCGTCTTCATCTTCAACTACACCCGCTTCGACGCGGTCCGGCTGATGGCCGAGATGGACCGCTCGGGCATCACCAGCTTCTGTGCCCCGCCCACCGTGTGGCGGATGCTCATCCAGGCGGACCTGAGCCAGTTGACGACCCCGCCGCGCGAGGTCGTGGCGGCCGGTGAGCCGCTGAACCCGGAGGTCATCGAGACGGTCCGGCGGGAGTGGGGCGTCACCATCCGGGACGGCTTCGGGCAGACCGAGACCGCCGTCCAGGTCGCCAACAGTCCCGGCCAGCCTCTCAAGACCGGCTCCATGGGCCGCCCGAGCCCCGGCTACACCGTCGAACTCCTCGACCCGGTGACCGGACAGCCAGGGGCCGCGGAGGGGGAGATCGCCCTCGACCTCTCCCACCGCCCCGTCGGCCTGATGACCGGCTACCACGGAGACCCCGACCGCACGGCCGAGGCGATGGCCGGCGGCTACTACCGCACCGGCGACATCGGCGCCCGCGACGAGGACGGCTACATCACCTACGTCGGCCGCGCCGACGACGTGTTCAAGGCCTCCGACTACAAGATCTCACCGTTCGAGCTGGAGAGCGCCCTGCTGGAGCACGAGGCGGTCGCCGAGGCCGCCGTCGTGCCCGCCCCCGACCCGCTGCGCCTCGCCGTCCCGAAGGCGTACGTCGTGCTCGCGGAGGGCTGGGAGCCGGGCCCGGACACCGCGAAGGTCCTCTTCGCGCACTCCCGGGCGGTCCTCGCCCCGTACAAACGCATCCGCAGGCTGGAGTTCGCGGAGCTGCCCAAGACCGTCTCGGGCAAGATCCGCCGTATCGAACTCCGCGAACGCACCGCTCTCGGCACCGGCGCCGAGTACGACGAGGGAGACCTGAAGTGAGCCCGCTCTCGTACGCGCACGGCACCGGCGACACCGCGCTGCTCGGCGACACCATCGGCCGCAACCTCGACCGGACGGCCGCCGCGCACGGCGACCGCGAGGCCCTGGTCGACGTGGCCTCGGGCCGGCGCTGGACGTACACGGAGTTCGTCGCGGACGTCGACGAGCTGGCCCGGGCCCTGATGGCGTCGGGGGTGGCGAAGGGCGACCGGGTCGGCATCTGGGCGGTCAACTGCCCCGAGTGGGTGCTCGTCCAGTACGCCACCGCCCGGATCGGGGCCGTCATGGGCACCGTCAACCCGGCCTACCGCGCCCACGAGGTGGAGTTCGTCCTGAAGCAGGCGGACATCTCCCTGCTGATCGCCTCGCTCTCCCACCGCACCAGCGACTACCGCGCCCTCGTCGAGGAGGTCCGTGGCAACTGCCCCGGCCTGCGGGCGGTCCACTACATCGGCGACCCGTCCTGGGCGGAGCTGACCGCCGCCGCCCCCGCCGTCACACGTGACCAACTGGCCGCCCGCGAGGCGGAGCTGTCCTGCGACGACCCGATCAACATCCAGTACACCTCGGGCACCACCGGCTTCCCCAAGGGGGCGACCCTCTCCCACCACAACATCCTCAACAACGGCTATTTCGTGGGGGAGACGATCGCCTACACCGAGGCGGACCGGGTCTGCCTCCCGGTGCCCTTCTACCACTGCTTCGGCATGGTGATGGGCAACCTCGCCGCCACCTCGCACGGCGCCTGCATCGTGATCCCCGGCCCGTCCTTCGAACCCGCCACCGTGCTCGCCGCCGTCCAGCAGGAGCGCTGCACCTCGCTGTACGGGGTGCCCACCATGTTCATCGCCGAACTGAACCTGCCGGACTTCGCCGCGTACGACCTCTCCTCGTTGCGTACCGGGATCATGGCGGGTTCCCCCTGCCCGGCCGAGGTGATGAAGAGGGTCGTCGCCGAGATGCACATGGCCGAGGTGTCCATCTGCTACGGGATGACGGAGACCTCCCCCGTCTCCACCCAGACCCGCCGCGACGACGACCTGGAGCGCCGCACCGGCACGGTGGGCCGCGTACTGCCGCACATCGAGGTCAAGGTCGTCGACCCGGTCACCGGCGTCACCCTGCCGCGCGGCAGCTCGGGCGAACTGCGCACCCGGGGCTACAGCGTGATGCTCGGCTACTGGGACCAGCCCGACCGCACCGCCGAGGTGATCGACGCCGGGCGGTGGATGCACACGGGCGACCTCGCGGTCATGGGCGAGGACGGATACGTCCAGGTCGTCGGCCGGATCAAGGACATGATCATCCGGGGCGGCGAGAACGTGTACCCGAGGGAGATCGAGGAGTTCCTGCACGGCCACCCGAAGATCGCCGACGTCCAGGTGGTCGGCATCCCGGACGCGCGGTACGGCGAGGAGATCCTGGCCTGCGTCATCCCCCGCGACCCGGCCGACCCTCCCACCCTGGAGGAGCTCACCGACCACTGCCGGGAGCGGCTCGCGCACTACAAGATCCCGCGCAGGCTGCGGATCCTGGAGACCTTCCCGATGACAGTCAGCGGGAAGGTCCGCAAGATCGAACTGCGCGAGACGTACGCGGACTGGGAGGTGGGCGGAAGCCAGGCCCGGGTCAGGCGGCTTCGATGATGTCGGGGCCGCCCCGGGTCGCCGCCGCCCACTCGATGAGCAGCACCTCGTACGTCGCCGCCTCCACCGCGGACCAGTCCGGTCCGGTGGCGTCGACGAGCGCGCGGATGGCCTCGTTGGCCTGCTCGGCGGCGGGCGCGGGGCGGTCTGCGGGGTGGGAGCTGTCAGGGAGTAAAGCCATGCGCACAGTTTAAGGGCCACCACTGACAGCCACGGTCCGGGAACTCCCCGGGGCCCCCGAAGTGTCCGGAACCGGTGGGGTCTTCGCGGGCTTCGGGGCCGGCGACGGCCGGGGGACGGGCGACAGTTCGCGTCGCATGCAGACCCGGGGCCAGCGGTCGAGGCCGTGCTGGGCCTCCTCGGCGCGGATCGCCCGGAGCCCGTCGGTGAGTTCGTGCTCGGTCAGGACCCGGAAGCCGATCCGGGTGTAGTACGGGGCGTTCCACGGCACGTCGGTGAAGGTGGTCAGGGTGAGCGCCGTCATGCCCCGCCGCGCTGCCAGGGCGGCGAGGTGGGCGATCAGGTCCCGGCCGATACCCCGGCGGGCGGCGGCGGGGTCGACCGACACCTGCTCGATGTGCAGGGCGTCGTCGACGGGATCGGCGAGCACATAGCCGAGCGGCCGGTCGCCGGTGGCGGAGAGGGGGTCGGTGGCCACCCAGCAACGGCCTGCCTGCCGGTAGCTCTCCAGCAGGTCGAGCGGGGGCGGATCGTCGTCGGCCACGAAGGCCATGCCCAGGGCGCGGAACGGTTCCCCTGCGGCGCGCTCGATCTCCTGGAGCAGCGGGAGATCCGAGCGTCTGGCGGAGCGGATACGCATGTACTCAGTGTGCCGCGCCGGAAGCCGGACCGGTACGCGGGTGGCCGGATCCGGCTGCCCGGGCACGGCCCGGCTCGTTCAGGCGCCCGTGCTCACCAGTTCGTCGGCAGGGCTGTTCACCGGCTGCGGGGTCCCGGTCAGGTCGATCACGAAGAGCGGGAGACCGACGCCGTCCGCGCGGGCCCGGGCGTCGGGGGCGTACCCCGCGAGGGAGAAGAACACCCCGGCCGCCGAGGTGCCCAGCGCGTTGAGCCAGAGGGTCTCGACCGCGCGCAGCGTCGCCGGGCGGGTGCTGGAGTCGACCTGGGCGATGACGCCGTCGCCCCGCAGATCGATGCCGGAGGCCGGCCCGGCGCCGGGCCGGCCGACGTCGCGGAAACCGAGCCAGGTCAGATACCGACCGGCCGCGCTCACCGCGTCGTGGCCCGTACGGATCGTCATCGGGCTGAACGCGGGGCGCGGGTGCGCGGCGGTGCGCGGCAGGGGGATGTGGGCCGACGAGACCGGTGAGGACGGGGACGGGGCGGCGGCCACCGGGCGGACCGGTATCCGCAGGACGGTGCCGCACGGGCAGCACAGCTCGGGCTGCGGCCACTGGTCCTCCCGGGCGCAGGACGCGCAGCGGACGGTGACCCAGACGTCGTTCCAGCTGCGGTGGCCGACCCGGACCGCCGGGGCGTCGCGGAGCAGCGGCGGGGTCGTGGGCATGCCGCACGGGCAGGGGTAGGCCGGTGTGCTGTAGGCGTGGTCCCGGTTGCAGACGGGGCACCGGACCGGCACGGACTCCACGTGTCTCTCCCTCCGGCACGGCCGCGCGACCGACTCCGCTCCGTGCCTGACTCGTCACCCCATCGTCCACCAGGAGCGAGGCTCTGGGGAGGGGATCGACGTACTTCGTGCGGTGCGTGCGGCGGTGTACGCCCTTGACTGCGATCGCCCCAGCTTCTAGATTGCTTCCATATAGCAGAACTAAGTTTCCGTAATACGGAATTGGTGCTCTCAGGTGGCGCGACAGAGCCCGACTCCACCAATCCCGAGCAGGAGCTTCCATGCCTCGTATGACCGCTGCCCGAGCGGCAGTTGAGATCCTGAAGCGCGAAGGCGTCAGCAATGCGTTCGGCGTTCCGGGCGCGGCGATCAACCCCTTCTACGCGGCCCTCAAGGCCTCGGGCGGGGTTCACCACACGCTGGCCCGCCACGTCGAGGGCGCCTCCCACATGGCGGAGGGGTACACCCGGGCCAAGGCCGGCAACATCGGCGTCTGCATCGGTACGTCGGGCCCCGCGGGCACCGACATGATCACCGGGCTGTACTCGGCCATCGCCGACTCCATCCCGATCCTCTGCATCACCGGCCAGGCGCCGACGGCGGTCCTGCACAAGGAGGACTTCCAGGCCGTCGACATCTCCTCGATCGCCAAGCCGGTCACCAAGGCCGCGACCACCGTCCTGGAGGCCGCGCAGGTCCCCGGCGTCTTCCAGCAGGCCTTCCACCTGATGCGCACCGGCCGCCCCGGCCCGGTCCTCATCGACCTGCCGATCGACGTCCAGCTCACCGAGATCGAGTTCGACCCCGAGCTGTACGAGCCCATCCCGGTCCACAAGCCCGCGGCATCCCGCAAGCAGATCGAGCGGGCCGTGCGGATGCTGAACGACTCGGAGCGCCCCGTGCTCGTCGCGGGCGGCGGCATCATCAACGCCGACGCCTCCGAACTGCTCGTGGAGTTCGCCGAGCTGACCGGCGTCCCCGTCATCCCGACCCTGATGGGCTGGGGCATCGTCCCCGACGACCACGAGCTGAACGCCGGCATGGTGGGCCTCCAGACCTCGCACCGCTACGGCAACGCGAACTTCCTGGAGTCCGACTTCGTCCTCGGCATCGGCAACCGCTGGGCCAACCGCCACACCGGCAAGCTGGACGTCTACACCCAGGGCCGCACCTTCGTCCACGTCGACATCGAGCCCACCCAGATCGGCAAGATCTTCGCCCCGGACCTCGGCATCGCCTCCGACGCCAAGGCCGCGCTGACGCTCTTCGTCGAGGTGGCGCGCGAGCTGAAGGCGGCGGGCGAGCTGAAGGACCGTTCGGCCTGGGCCGCCTCCACGCAGGAGCGCAAGGCGACCCTCCAGCGCAGGACGCACTTCGACAACGTGCCGCTCAAGCCGCAGCGCGTGTACGAGGAGATGAACCGGGCGTTCGGCCCGGAGACCCGTTACGTCACCACGATCGGGCTCTCCCAGATCGCGGGCGCGCAGATGCTGCACGTCTACAAGCCCCGCCACTGGATCAACTGCGGCCAGGCGGGCCCGCTGGGCTGGACGATCCCGGCCGCGCTGGGTGTCGCCACCGCGGACCCGGAGGGCACCGTCGTCGCCCTCTCCGGCGACTACGACTTCCAGTTCATGCTGGAGGAGCTGGCCGTGGGCGCGCAGCACCGCATCCCGTACGTCCACGTCCTGGTGAACAACTCCTACCTGGGGCTCATCCGCCAGGCGCAGCGCAACTTCGACATCGACTTCCAGGTCAACCTGGAGTTCGAGAACCTCAACTCCCCGGAGCTGGGCGTCTACGGCGTCGACCACGTCAAGGTCGTCGAGGGCCTCGGCTGCAAGGCGATCCGGGTCACCGAGCCGGACCAGCTGCTGCCGGCCTTCGAGGAGGCGAAGAAGCTGGCGGCGGAGTTCCGTGTCCCGGTCGTCGTCGAGGCGATCCTGGAGCGGGTCACGAACATCGCGATGAGCGGTACGGACATCGCGTCGGTCAACGAGTTCGAGGACATCGCCACGGACCCGTCCCACGCACCCACCGCGATCCGCCCCCTGACCGTGTCCTGACCCGTCCAGCACCGAACGAGGGCCCCTGGCCCGGAGCAACCTCCGGGCCAGGGGCCCTCGCGCTGGGACTGAGGACCGGAGCCGCCGCGAACGGTCCTCACGGTGCGGAAGCGTGCTCAGCAGGGTCGGCCCGCAAGCCGGCGATCAGGGTGTCGACGAGGAAGTGGAAACTCCGGGTGACGTCACGGGGCAGCCCGAAGCCGCCTGCGCCCTCCAGGGTGACGAACCCGTGAAGTGCTGATCGCAGCGTCCGTGCGGAGTCGACCACGCGCGCGTCGGGCAGGCCGAAACCGGCGAGTACGGCGAGCAGAACCTGCAACGTCTCCTCGCCCGCGTGGCGGTCCTCCTCGTCACCGGCCGCCGGAGCGGGGACGGTGGCGGCATAGCGGCCGGGATGCTCCAGGGCCCAGTGCCGGTAGCTGTCGGCGAACGCCCGCACCGCGTCCGGGCCGGAACGGCCGACGCACTCCCGGGCCAGATGATGGCCGAACTCGCGCTTGGCCCGGACGGAGATGCCGCGCCGCAGTTCGTGCAGGGAGCCGACGTGCTTGTACAGCGACGGCGGCCGTACGCCGAGCCTGTCGGCGAGCAGACCCATGGTCAGGCCCGCCCAGCCGACCTCGTCGGCGAGTTCCGCCCCCGCCGCGACGACGGCGTTCGTGTCGAGGCCCGCCCTAGGCACGGGTGTGCGTTTCCAGGAAGGCGAGCATCAGGGACACGGTCTCCTCGGGGTACTGGTCGTGCGGGTAGTGGCCCGCTCCCTCGATCACCGAGACCTCTCCGACACCGGCGGGCATCGCGGCCACGATCGCCTCGCCCTCGGCGCGCGGATCGACCCAGTCGGGGTCGAGCGAGCCCTCCACGATCAGGGCGGGGCACCGCACGTTGCCCAGCTGGGCGCCGGCGTCGGTCGGCGCCGACTGCCCCATCTTCCGCAACGCCTGCATCCGGCTGCGCTCGCCCAGCATCGCCTCGACGCGGGCCAGCCGCTCGGCCCAGTCGGCCGGCTTGCGGCCCGGGTAGGCGTGGTCGAGATAGCGGGACCACAGTCCCGCGCTGCCGAACAGAGCGGCGCCGAGCAGACGGAAGGCGCCCTGACGGTAGTTCTTCGAGCGGAAGTCGCCGAGCTTGATCGACTGCGCGCGGGTGAAGGGCCCCAGTTCGATGATGCCCCTGACCAGGCCGGGTTCCTGGGCGGCCGCGATGGTGGCGGCACCGCCGGAGATCGAGTGACCGACCAGGACGGCGGGGCCGCCCCCGAGGTGACGGATCACCGTGAGCAGGTCGCCCGCGATGTCGGTGCGCGAGTAGGAAGGCCATTGCGCGCTCGACTCGCCGCAGCCCCGCAGATCGACCGCGGCCACGCGGTACCCCGCCGCCACCAGACGCGGCTGGACGAACCTGTACGCCGCGCGGCTGTCGCCCATGCCGTGGGCCAGGACGACCAGCGGTCCCTGGCCGTCGGCCTCGTAGGCGAGCGTGCCGCCCGGGACGGAGATGAACTCGGTCATGACATCTCCCTGCTCGGTAGGTGCACCAGCTGCAAGCTAATGCAATTAGCTAAAGGCTAATGCTCGTAGCCAAGAGGGTCAAGCACGGGCGGACGAAGAGCCCGTCCGGTGGCGGAGGACGGGCCGGCCTGGTGCGGACATGCGAGAAGGGTGTGGAGTACGGGACCGTATCCGTACTCCACGCCCTTGTTCAGGGGGTGACAGGGACCGCGGCGGCGGCGATCGGCCCGGGCGAGGGCGTCTCCTTCAGGTCAGGAGACGGTCCCCGGGCCTTCACCACCGCACTGGCATCGCACAGCCGCCGCGGCCTCGTCGTCCTGCCCGTCCCGCGCGGCACCCCTCATCCGGGTGCGCGGTACGAGCAGGGGCATTGAAAGAGGCTCAGTCCTCGCGCAGGGCGCGGACCGCCTCCTCCACGCGCTTGCCGTAGTCGGCGTCGGCGGCGTGGAAGTGGGCGAGGTTCTTCTCGATCACGTCGTCGCGGGTGACCTGCGAGAGGCCTCCGGCGATGTTCGCGACCAGGCGGCCCTTCTCGTCCTCCGACATGAGCCGGAAGAGTTCGCCCGCCTGGAAGAAGTCGTCGTCCTTGGCGTGGGCGGGCGCCTCGTGCGTACCCGTCCAGCCGTGGATCGCGAGCGGCGCGGCGAGCGCCGCGTCCGTCTGCGCCGGACCGGAGTACGAGTTGGGCTCGTAGTTCTTGTCGTGGCGCGAGCCGTTGCGCGTCGCGTGGATGCCGTCGCGCCCGTAGTTGTCGACGACGGCCGTGCGCGGCGCGTTCACCGGCAGGTGGGTGTGGTTGACGCCCAGCCGGTAGCGGTGCGCGTCCGCGTAGGCGAACAGCCGGCCCTGGAGCATCTTGTCCGGGGACGGACCGATGCCGGGCACGAAGTTGTTCGGGGAGAACGCGGCCTGCTCGACCTCGGCGAAGACGTTGTCCGGGTTCCGGTCCAGGACCAGGCGGCCGACCCGCTGGAGCGGGTAGTCGCTGTGCGGCCACACCTTGGTGAGGTCGAACGGGTTGAACCGGTAGTCCGCGGCCTCGGCGGCCGGCATCACCTGGACGTACAGCGTCCAGGACGGGTTGACGCCGCGCTCGATGGCCTGGAGCAGGTCCGTCTGGTGCGAGTTGGCGTCCTTGCCGACGAGCTCGGCGGCCTGGTCGGCGGAGAGGGACCGCACGCCCTGGTTCGTCTTGAAGTGGTACTTGACGAAGAAGGCCTCGCCCTCGGCGTTCGTCCACTGGTAGGTGTGCGAGCCGTAGCCGTTCATGTGGCGGTACGAGGCGGGGATGCCGCGGTCGCCCATCAGCCAGGTGATCTGGTGCGTCGCCTCGGGGGCGTGCGCCCAGAAGTCCCAGACGTTGTCCGGCTCCTGCTTGCCCGTGAACGGGTCGCGCTTCTGCGAGTGGATGAAGTCGGGGAACTTGATCGGGTCCTTGATGAAGAACACCGGGGTGTTGTTGCCGACCAGGTCGTAATTGCCCTCGTCCGTGTAGAACTTGAGGGCGAAGCCGCGCGGGTCGCGGACCGCGTCCGCGCCGCCGAGGGAGTCGGCGACGGTCGAGAAGCGGAGGAACGTCTCGGTGCGTTTGCCGACCGAGGAGAGGAAGTCGGCCCGGGTGAAGCCCGTGACGTCGTCGGTCACCTCGAAGTAGCCGTACGCACCGGAACCACGGGCGTGCACCACGCGCTCCGGGATGCGCTCACGGTTGAAGCGGGCGAGCTTCTCCAGAAGGTGCTGGTCCTGGAGGAGGATCGGTCCACCGACACCGGCGGTGGCGGAGTTCTGGTTGTCGGCGACCGGGGCGCCTGACTCGGTCGTGAGCACACGCTTAGCCATGTGGCGGGATGACCTTTCGTACGAGCTGCTGACGGCTTGAGGAGCGTAGATTCGCCGCGGAGGAGGCGTCAACAGTTTGTTGAAAACGAAGTGTGTGGTTCCGGGCCGCGGCAGCGCCTGGGCGCGACAGGACAGGTGTCAGCGCCACCGCGGCCCGGAGATCAGGGGGCCCGCCGTGCGGGCCGTGGCCCCGTATGAGGCCAGAAGCTCCTTGCGGAGCCGGGGGAGGGGTCAGACCTGGGAGCCGGACAGCCGCTCGACCGAGCGCAGCAGCGCCGAGTGGTCCAGGCCGCCGTCGCCCTGGGCGCGCAGCGAGGCGACCAGCTGGGCGACCACACCGCCGACGGGCAGAGCGGCGCCGACGTTGCGGGCGGCGTCCGTGACGATGCCCATGTCCTTGTGGTGCAGGTCGATCCGGAAGCCGGGGGCGAAGTCCCGCTTCAGGAAGTTGTCCTTCTTGCGGGTCAGCACGGTCGAGCCGGCCAGGCCGCCGTTGAGCACGTCCAGCGCGGCGGTGAGGTCCACCCCGGACTTCTCCAGGAAGACCACGGCCTCGGCGCAGGCCTGGATGTTGACCGCGACGATCAGCTGGTTGGCGGCCTTCACCGTCTGGCCGGACCCGTGCGGGCCGCAGAGCACGATGGTCTTGCCGAGCGCCTCCAGGAGCGGCTTCGCGGCGTCGAAGTCCGCCTGCTCACCGCCGACCATGATGGACAGGACGGCCTCGATGGCGCCGGCCTCGCCGCCGGAGACCGGCGCGTCCAGGACCCGGATGCCCTTCTCCGCCGCGTTCTTGGCGAGGTCGACCGAGGTCTGCGGGGTGATGGAGGACATGTCCACCAGCAGCGCGCCGCGCTTCGCGTTCTCCAGGATGCCGTCGGGGCCGTACGCGATGGCCTCGACCTGCGGCGATGCGGGCACCATCGTGATGACGACATCCGCGTCCCCGACCGCGTCCGCGATCGAGGTGGCGCCGGTGCCGCCGGCCGCGACCAGCCGGTCGATCTTGTCCTGCTCCAGGGTGTATCCGGTGACGGAGTAACCGGCCTTGATCAGGTTCTCCGACATGGGGGAGCCCATGATGCCGAGACCGATCCACGCAACCTTGGGGAGGTTGTTGCTCATGAGGGTGCCTTCCTGAAAAACGTGTGTACGTAAGGGCGTTGGGACCGCCCTGTCGTGGAACCGGCCGGTCAGCCGGCCGCTCGGGCCGACGCCGGGAGCCAGTCGAAGGAGTCGGCGCTCGGGCGGTCGCCCGGCTTGTACTCCAGGCCGACCCAGCCCGTGTAACCGGCGTCCTTCAGCTCGTCGAGCAGCCGCTCCAGCGGAAGCGAGCCGGTGCCCGGCGCGCCGCGCCCCGGGTTGTCGGCGATCTGGACGTGACCGGTCTTCGCGGCGTACGCCTTGATGACCTGGCTCAGGTCCTCGCCGTTCATCGAGAGGTGGTACAGGTCCAGCAGGAACTTCGCGTTCCCGAGGCCCGTCGCCGCGTTCACCTTGTCGACGACCTCGATCGCGGCCGGTGCGCTGACCAGCGGATAGAGCGGCGACTCCGGCTTGTTGAGGGTCTCGACCAGGAGGATCGCCCCGACGCGGTCCGCCGCGCGGGCGGCCAGCACCAGGTTCTCCAGCGCGAGCGCGTCCTGCACCTGCGGGTCCGCGCCCTCGACGCGGTTGCCGTACAGCGCGTTGAGCGCCGTGCAGCCGACCGAGGCGGCGAAGTCGGCCGCCACCTCGATGTTGGCGCGGAAGCGGTCCGACTCCTCACCGGGCACGGAGAGCGCGCCGCGGTCGGGGCCGGGCAGCTGTCCGGCGTAGAAGTTCAGTCCCACCAGCTGGGTGCCGGCGTCGTCGAGCGCCTTCTTGAGGGCGTCGAGCTCCGCCTGCGGTGGGGTGGGGGTCTCGATCCAGGGCCACCACAGCTCGACCGCGGTGAAGCCCGCCGCGGCGGCTGCCGCGGGACGCTCCAGAAGCGGGAGTTCCGTGAAGAGGATCGAGAGGTTCACATCGAAGCGCTGGTCCGGGTATCCCATGAGGATTTCGGCGCTCCTTCCGTATTGCGGAAGTTAGTTTCTGCTTAACGGAAGATTGCCCGGAGGGGGGCAGAGCTGTCAAGGGGGTGCCGCAAAATTCGCCCCGGTCGGCGGCGTACGGGAGCGGCGGGGCGGGTGCCTTCGGACCTGCGGACCCGGGCCCCTCCGGGCATACGAAAGCGGGGCGGGGGCCGCCGTCGACCCCCGCCCCGCCCGGCCCTCACGCCGTACGTACCGCTCCTAGCTCCCCGGAACCGTGTCCTCGAAGCTCGTCCCCGCACTGCGGTACGCCCCGACCATCGCGTTCACCTGGGACGGGGTGAGCACCTGGTCCTTCACATGCAGGACGTAGTCCACCTGCTGGTCGTAGGCGCGGGGTGTCGTGCTCGGCTGGCCCTCCAGATCGATCAGCCACTGGTTGAAGTTGATCGACATCGGCCGCTCGGGCAGATACGCCGCCCCGTGCGTCCCGAAGTGCTGGCCGTCGACGTAGTACGTGATCTGGTTGTCGTCGATCGTCACCACCAGGTCGTGCCAGCCCGCGTACGACGCCCGGACCTCGCTGTGCGCGTTGACCGCCTCCCACGGGTCGGGCCGGTAGGTCTCCCACGAGGTCGTGTAGAGGATGTTGGCCGGTTCGCCCCAGCCGCCGTTCGGCAGATACTCGAAGTCGTACTCCGCGTAGTCGTCCGCCATCGGCGCCTTGAGGTCGTTGATCGTGAAGAAGGTCTGCACGATCCGGTCGCCGTCCGGGCCCGAGCGCGGCGCGTCGCTGAACTTCACCCGCGACGCGTACGTCCCGTTCTTGAACTTCATCGACTTGGTCAGGATCTCGGTGTGCTTCGTCGAAGCGCCCGTGCCCGCCGTCGACGTCTCCAGGTTCATCACCGAGTTTCCGCCCTGGTCGGCGAAGGTGACGTTCTCCGGGGCCCAGGTCGCGCCCGGTACGCCGGGGCCGCCCGAGTTGGACCGTACGCTCCAGCCGTTGGCTCCGATCTTCGGGTCGGTGTGGGAGCTGTAGTCGAAGTCGTCAAACAGCGTCGGCGCGTCCCCCGGCGGGTCGGTGGGCGGGTCCGTCGGGTCCGGCGGATCGGTCGGGCCGTTGCCCCCGGGCGCCTCGCCCCACACGGTCGCCCCGTTCACGTGGGCCGTCACCTTGGACCAGTCGCCGTACGCGGTCCGGTCCGGGCCGAAGGAGTAGTCGTCGGACTGCACGAGCGAGGCCCAGGACGCCTGGTGGAAGCGCAGTTGCATGTCGCCCGTGTCCGCGCCCGGGGCGAGCGAGCCCGCCCCGGCGGTGAAGCCGATCTCCAGATAGCGGTCGGCGGTGGCGGTCGGGTTCGCGAGCGTCCCGAACGTACCGGTGATGTTCGCGCACCCCTTCACCGCCCAGGAGCAGGCGAACCGGTAGGCGGCGGACGCCGAGTCGGCCTTGAAGTAGTAGCGGACCTTGACGCTGCTGAGCGGTACGGACGTGGAGCCGGCGTTGCGGACCTTCAGCCACGGCTCGCTCTGGTCGGCGCTCGCACCGGACGCGCTCGTACGGTACTGGACCACGATCCCGTCGGCAGCGGCGGACGCCGAGGACGGCAACGCGGCCAGACCGGTGACGGCCAGGGCCACGGCGGCGGCCGAGGCGGCGGCGGTGCGCAGCCTGGACCTGCGCGGATTCCTGCGTGATGTGTGCACGGGTGTGTTCACAGGCGTGTTCCTCTCCGGAACGGTGGTGGGGGAGTGGTTACGGGTGGAGTCGCGCTGTTCCTGCGGAGGGGGACGCGGACACGGCCGTCGCGAGCGACCGCGCGTCCAGGGGGCGGTAGGGGACGCCCAGAGCGTCCAGCCGGGCGGTGTGATGGCGCAGCCGCTCGACGAACCCCGGCCAGTCGCCGCGCCCGCCGGACCAGGAACGGTCGGCCAGCGCGCAGAGCCGGGGAAAGCTGAGGTACTCGATCTCCTTGGGGGTACGGGCGTACTCCGTCCACAGCTGGACCTGGGTCCCGAGCACCCGGGCCCGCTCCTCCTCCGGCCAGTCGTGCGGGGCCGGTTCGTAGCCGTGGACCGTGTGCAGCGGGACCGGCGCGCCGGGCTGCGCGACCGGCTCGGACGGGTCCGTGGACTGGGCGTAGTCGAGATAGGTCGCCCGGTGGTGCGCGGCGATCACCTGATGGCCGCGGCGGGCGGCGGCCCGGGCGTGCGTGCCGTCGCGCCAGGTCATCACCGTGAACTCCGGGGGGAGTTCGGCGCCGTACTCGACCCAGCCGAGCGGGATCCGGCCGCGCTCCACCAGGAACGCCCCGATGCGGCCCATGAACCAGCCGTGCAGATCGGCCGGGCCCGCGAGCCCCAGGGCCGCCGCGCGTTCCCGGGCGGCCGGGCTGTCCTCCCACTCGGTGGTCGGGCACTCCTCGCCGCCGATGTGGATGTACGGCGACGGGAAGACGTCCATCACCTCCTCCAGCACGGCCCGGCAGAAGTCGAAGACCCCCTCGTGCACGCCGAGGGTCGTGTCGCACACCCCCCACCGGGTCCACACATCCAGTTGTCGTCCCGGGTGGTTGCCCAGCTCCGGGTAGGCGGCGAGCGCGGACCGTACATGGCCGGGCATCTCGATCTCCGGTACGACGGTGATCCCGCGCTCCGCCGCGTACCGCACCAGTCCCCTCAACTCCGCCTTGGTGTAGTGGCCTTCGTGCGCCACCGCGTCGAAGTGCGCCCCGTCCGGACCGGTCGGGCCCTTCTGCGACCGGGCCCGCCGGGAGCCGACCGAGGTCAGCCGGGGGTAGGCGTCGACCGGCATCCGCCAGCCCTGGTCGTCGGTGAGGTGGAGGTGCAGGACGTTCAGCTTGTGCAGCGCCAACAGGTCCACGTACCGGTGCAGATAGCCGATCGGCTGGAAGCGCCGCGCCACGTCCAGCATCGCCCCGCGCCACGGCCGGTCCGGTACGTCGGTGATCTCGACGCAGGGCAGCTCCCAGGAGCCGCCGCCCGCCACTCTGCCCGACAGGGCCTCGGCGGGCAGGAGTTGGCGGATCGTCTGGATGCCCCGGAGCAGCCCGGTGCGGTGGGCGGCGCGCAGCTGGAGCGCCTGCGGGGCGACCGTGAGCCCGTACCCCTCCTCGCCGAGGCCGCCGAGCCGGTCGTCCAGGGCGAGGACGACCCGGCCGTCGGGCGAGGGGGTGAGCGGCAGGCCCGCGGGGTGGCCGACCAGGGTGCGTAGCAGGTCAGCCGCCTGCTCCGCGCCCGGCAGCGCGCGGACGGTGGTTTCCCGGTCCAGGGTGAGCCGGCCGCCGAGCGAGGAGAGCTTGCCGGGGTGGGGGAGGAGGGAGGGGGCGGGGTGCGGTGCGGGCACGGGGACTCCGGATTCGGCTCGCGGGCAGGCGGACTGGCGGAGGGACGGGGTGGCACAGGGGGGCGAGCGGCGTTCTCCGCTGCTCAGCCCTTCACGGCACCGGCGGCGAAACCGGACGTGACATGGCGCTGGAGCACCAGGAAGATCACCAGGGCGGGCAGTGCGAAGAGGGTGGAGGCGGCCATCGTGGCGCCCCAGTCGGTGCCGAAGGTGTTCTGGAAGGACGACAGCCAGACCGGCAGCGTCCGGTTGTCCTGCTGCTTGATGATCAGGAAGTTGGCGTAGGCGAACTCGTTCCAGGCGGTGATGAAGCCGAACAGCGAGGTCGCCATCAGGCCCGGTGCCAGCAGCGGCATCGCCACCCGCCAGAACGCCCCGGTCCGGGTGCAGCCGTCGACCTGCGCCGCCTCTTCCAGCTCCGGCGGGATCGTCCCGATGAAGCCGCGCAGCACCACGACCGTGAACGGCAGCGTGATCATGAAGTAGATCAGCGTCAGCGTCGGCAGCCGGTCCAGCATGTTCGTGTCCCGGGAGATGATGTAGATCGGGATGATCAGCGACTCCCAGGGCGCCATCTGCGCGATGAAGATCATCAGCATGAACTGCCGCCGGCCCCGCCACCGCAGCCGCGCCACGGCGTACGCCGCGCCCAGCGCCACCAGCAGCGCCAGCAGGACCGCCCCCAGCGTGACCAGGATGCTGTTGCGCCAGAACAGGGCGAACCCGTCGGCGTCCACGGCCCGTTGGAAGTGGTCGAGGGTCCAGGTGTGCGGGAAGAGCTGCGGGTCGGCGGACTGGATGTCCTTGGACGGCTTGAAGGCCGTGGAGATCATCCAGTACACGGGGAAGAGGCAGACCGCGACGGTCACGGCGGCGGCGAGGTGCAGCGGGAGGCGGCGAAGACGCGGGCGTACGGTACGGGTGCTCATCGGGTCTCGTCCTCCTGGCGGAGCATCTGGCGGAAGTAGAGGACGAGCACCCCGGACATCAGGACCACGGTGACCATCGAGGCGGCGGAACCGAGGTCGTACCGCTGGCTGGAGAGCGCGGTCTGCACGGCGTGGACCGGCAGGATCGTCGTGGCGTCGCCCGGCCCGCCCCGGGTCATCACCCAGATCTGGACGAACGCCTTGAACGTCCAGATCACCTCCAGCGACACCACCAGCAGGAAGATCGGCCGCAGGATCGGGAAGGTGACCGAGCGGAAGATCCGCCCCGCGCCCGCCCCGTCCAGCCGCGCCGACTCGTACAGCTCGGGGGAGACGGTCGTCAGCGCTGAGTACAGGGTGATCGCGGCGAACGGCACCGACTGCCACACGATCAGCGTCACCAGGATCGCGAAGGCCGCGGTGCCGTTGGCGAACCACGGATAGCGGTCGAAGGAGTCGAGGCCGAGCGAGGTCAGCGACCAGTTGACGATGCCGAACTCCGAGTGGAAGAGCCACTGGAAGACGGTGGTCGCGGCGACCACCGGCATCGCCCAGGCCAGCACCAGCGAGCACAGCACCACCGTGCGCCCGATCCGGCCCAGCCGCTCCACCATCAGGGCGACCAGGGTGGCGATCACCATGATCAGGACGACGTTGACGGCCATGAACAGGAACGTGCGGCGGACCACCTCCCAGAACCGTGGGTCCGTCAGCAGCGTCCGGTAGTTCCGCAGGCCGACGAAGTCCGCGTCACCGGCGATCAGCTGCCGCAGCCGGAAGTCCTGGAACGAGATCAGGACGGCCCGCACCAGCGGGTAGACCAGTAGATAGAGCATGCCGCCGACGGCGGGGGCGACGAGAGCGTACGGCCAGAGCTCCTGCGCTCTGCCCGTTCCCCTGCGCCGGGGCGGGGACGTGCGTGCGGCGAGGCGCGGGGCCGGGCGTCGCCGGGGGGTGCTGGGTGCGGTCCGTTGGCCGACGACCGGCACGGCGCGCCTCCTTTCTCGGAGCCGGGAGAGGGCGGATCGGGGTCAGGAGCCGGCGTTCATGGCCCGGGTGATGTCCTGCGAGGCCTTCGCCGCCTCCTTCGCCGGATCACCTCCGGTGAGCACGGCCGTCATGTAGTCCTTGATCGGGTTCTCCGCCTCGACCGCCGCCCAGCCCGGGGTGTTGGGCGTGGCGTGACCGTTGGCCGCGCCGACCGCCATCGCGGCGGCCCCCGGGTCTTCGGCCACGGCGGAGGCCAGCGAGGTCCGGTTCGGTACGTAGCTCATGGCGACGGCGAGCTTCTTCTGCCAGGTGTCCCCGGTCAGCTCCTTGATGAAGGTGACCGCCTCGTCGGGGTGGGCCGCGGCGGCCGGCACGACCAGGTCGGAGCCGCCGGTGAAGACCGCCCCCGGGGTGTCCGCCGTCTTGCCCGGGATCGGGAAGAAGGCGAGCTTGCCCTTGAGTTCGGGGTTGTTCTCCGCGATGACGTTGGCCCCGCCCGGGGTGGAGATGACCTGGGCCACCTTGCCCTGGGCCATCACCTCGGCCTGCGGCGGGTCGTCCTCGTCGGAGTCCTTGGGGCCCTTGCCGAGCGCCTGGAGCTGCTCGTAGAACTCCATGCCGCGCAGCGCCTCCGGGGTGTCCAGCGCGCCGGACCACTTCCCGCCGGACTCGGCTGCGAGGTCGCCGCCCTCGTCCCAGATGAACCCGGCCAGCGCGTACCACATCTGTCCCGGCAGGTAGATGCCCTGCGTGCCGCCCCTGTTGAGCTTCGCCGTGGCGTCGATCCACTGCTCGCGGGTCTTGATCCCCGCCGCGTCGACGCCCGCCTTCTCGAAGAGGTCGGTGCGGTAGATGATCACCCGGTTCGCCGCGTAGTACGGGATGCCGTACTGCTTGCCCTCGTACGAGCCCGGCTCGGCCAGGCCCCTCAGCCAGTCGTCGCCGTTCAGCTCGTCCTTGCGGTCGCTGAGGTCGAGCAGCCCGCCGCTCTCCGCGTACTGGGCCACCTGGGTGTTGCCCGCCTCGATGACGTCCGGGGCGTCGTTGCTGGCCAGGGCGGCGGTGATCTTCTGGCCGATCCCGTCCCACTCCTGGATCTGGATCTTCACGTCGATCGTCGGGTGGCGTTTCTCGAAGTCCGCGGTGAACTCCTTCTGGAACTGGGCCGAGACGCTGTCGCGCATCAGCCACACATCCACCGTCGTCGGGCCGTCCCCGTTTCCGGAGTCCGGCCCGGACGACGGACCACAGGCACTGAGCGCGGCGGTCAGGACGAGCACGGACCCACCGGCGAGCAAGCGGTACTTCACGGTTCACCTCGGAAGCAGAATGGATCGGACGGACCTGACGAGGCCTGACCACCTGACCAGTGAGGCTCACTGGACAGCTTGCCTCTCGGTGGTGGATGAAGGTGGCATAGACCAATGAGGCCGTCAACCCCTCGCGTAAGAAGGGAATTTGGTGATCTGTGCGTAACGAGATCGCTTATGCGTTCCAGGGGAGGCGCTACACTTCACCTGACCAGCAGGCCAGTTGGGGTGGCGGGATGGTCAACTGGTAAGGGGAAAGTCGGCCGCCGGGAGGGGAGACCATGGACGCGGACGTGCCGGGGACGGTGCTCAAGCGGGAGCGGACCCGCGATGCCGTACTGGAGCTGATCGAGTCGCGCAGCCCCGGGGACGCCATCCCCTCCGAGCGCGCCCTGTGCGCCCTGCTCGGCGTCTCCCGGCCCACGGTGCGCGCCGCGGTCGACGAGCTGGTCGCCGCCGGACTCCTGGTGCGCGAGCACGGCCGGGGCATGTTCGTCGCCCCCGCGAAGATCACCCAGGAGCTGGTCGCCGGGGACCGGGCGCTCGGCGTGCCGCAGGCGGCGGGGGCCTGGTCGAGCCGGCTGCTGGAGTTCACCACGCTCCAGGCGGGGGCCCGGGTCGGCCGCAAGCTGCGCATGTCACCGGCCGCCGAGATCGTCTACGTGGCGCGGCTGCGGCTGGTCGACGGCGCGCCGATGGCCATCGAGCATCTGCATATCCGGGCGGAGCTGGTGCCGGGACTCAGCGCCCAGGAGCTGGAGAGCGGCGACCTGTACGAGCATCTGCGGGCCACCCACGGCGTGCACGTCCACGAGGCGGTCCAGGCGATCGAGCCCACCGTCGTCACCCGCGCCGAGGCCGGACTGCTCGACGTCCCGGAGCTGTCCCCGGCGCTGCTCTTCGAACGGCTGACCTCCGACACCACGGGCCGTCCGGTGGAGTACGTCCACTCACTCTACCGGGGCGACCGCTACCGGATCGTCTCCCGGCTCGCGCTCGGCCCGGCGGCCGAGGTCGCCCCCGACCTGGAGGGACACCACCCGGGCATCCCGCCCGGCGACTTCGCCCACGGCGACGCCATCACCTCCTCGACCAGGGGGGACATCCAGGCGGGCGGCTGATCGCCCGTCATCCGGCGGCAGTTGCCGACGTTGCGCAGGGTGCAACTCATGTTGCACCTCTTGCCGTGCGGGCGTCGACGGGGTCAGGGTGGCGGACGCATCCGAAGCCGCCGCCCCCCACACCCGAGGTGCCTCGCATGAAGCCGTCCCGCCACCCGGCAACCCACCCGTCCTCCGGCCCCGAACGCCCCGCTCCCGCGCCCGGCCTCCCCGCCCTCCCCGGCCGCCGGGGCTTCCTCGGCGGTCTGCTGGCCACCGCCGCCGCGGCAGCCGCGGGACCCGCCCTCGCCGCCCCCGCCCACGCCTCGGCCCGTCCGGCCGCCGCGCCCTCCCCGCGCGCCACCCGCCCGCTGCTCCTCGGCACGTACACCTCCGAGGCGGGAGGCGGCACCGGCATCGGCACCGCCACGTACGACACGGCCACCGGCGCCATCACTCCGGGCCCCGTGATCACCGGCGTCGACAACCCCTCCTACCTGGCCCTCCACCCCTCCGGCTCCACCGTCTATGCGGTCGCCGAGCAGGACCCGGGCGCGGTCACCGCCGTGCGGCTCGCGCCGGACGGAACGTACGAGGTGCTCGGCAGCCGTCCCACCGGCGGCTCCGGGACCACCCACCTCTCCGTCCACCCCTCCGGGCGCTGGCTGCTGAGCGCGGACTACGGCTCCGGCAGCGTCGCCGTGCACCCGATCACCGAGGACGGCTCGCTGGGCGAGCGCAGCGACCTGGTCACCCACAGCTCGCCGCCGCCCGGACCCGGCCAGGGCGGGCCGCACGCCCACCAGATCGTCACCGCCCCCGACGGAGGCCATGTCCTCGCCGTCGACCTGGGCACCGACACCGTGTACACATACGCACTCGACGAGTCCGCCGGGACGCTCACCGAGGTCTCCCGAGCCGCCCTGGCCCCCGGCTCCGGCCCCCGCCACCTGGCCTTCCACCCCGGCGGGCGCTCCGCCTACCTGGCCTGCGAGCTGGACGACACGCTGGTCGTCTGCGCGTACGACCCCGCCACCGGCGCCCTCACCCCGGGGCCCGGCCAGTCCACCGGCACGGGATCCGGCACCAGCTATCCCGCCCAGCCGGTCGTCACCGGCGACGGGGCGTACGTCTACCTCGCCAACCGGGGCCCCAACAGCCTCACCCGTTACGCCGTGGAAAACGACGGGGCGGCCGTTCGGCTGCTGGACACCGTGCCCGTCGGCGGCGACTGGCCCCGGCAGCTCGCCCTGTCCCCGGACAGCTCCCTTCTCTTCGCCGCCAACCAGCGCTCTTCCACCGTCACCGTCTTCCGCGTCGGCCCCGACGGCTCCCTCACCGCCGTCGGCGACCCCTTCCCCGCCCCGGTCGCGGTCTGCGTCCTGCCGCTCCCGTGACCACCCCCGTACGGGGCCCCGCGCACACCGGGGGCGGGGCCCCGGAGAGCGGTTACAGTCGTGGCCGAGCCGCGCGCCCGCACCCGCGGCGAGGACATCAGGGAGGCACAGTGCGCTTGAGGGTGGAATTCACCACCGAGCCCTTCGATCTCGACGAGGCGCCCACCCACGCCGTGGTGGCCCGGGAGGTGATCCAGGGCGCCGAGCTGGACGCCGTCGACGTCGGCCCCTTCGGCAACACCGCGGAAGGGGGAGCGGACGAGGTGCTCACCGCCGTGGACTCCCTGCTGCGCCGGACCCTGGCCTCGGGTGCCACCCGGGTCTCGCTCCAGGTGAACGTGATCGAGGAGGAGATCCGGTGACCGAATCCGCCGATAACGTTCCGGTCACCGTCGACCACCCCTTCGTATCGGCCGTCAAGCCGCTCGTCGACGCGATGGGCGCCGAGCTGCTGGGCCCCGAGCAGGCTCAGCCGGACGACGTGGTGCTCGCCTGGGAGGGCCAGGACGTCATAGCCGTACGCCTGCCCCAGCTCTCCGACTCGCTGGACCACATCCTCGCCGCGATGGAGCGACGGCACGGGATGCCGCTCTCCGACCTGGACCGCAAGGCCAAGCAGAGCGTCGTCCGGACCCTGGAGGCACGCGGTGCCTTCTCGGTGCGGCACGGGGTGGAGACCGTGGCCGGCGCCCTGGGCGTATCCCGGTTCACCGTGTACAACTACCTGAACCGGGAACATACGGCCAAGGGTGAGTAGTTGGCCGAACCCGCCGAACACACAGGAAAGCCGCCGTCCGCATGCCGGGACGGCGGCTTTCTTCGTTCGCGATATTTCAACAAAGTGTTGACGTCGTGTTGCGGAGGGCGTTAGCTATCCGCAGCCCGAACAACGCACAGCGAAAAACAGCCACGGAGGCTCCCGTGACTTCGAGCTCCACACCGGGCCTCACCCGGTTCAACACCCTGGCGGACGGCGAGGCCACCCCCGCACTGCACGAGGTGTGTGCCAGTGCGACCTGGGGAAACAGCATCCTCGCCGGGCGTCCGTACGCCACCGAAGAAGCCCTGCTCTCCGCGAGCGACGCCGCCATGGCGACGCTCACCGCGGAGGATCTGGCCGATGCGATGGCCGGCCACCCGCCGATCGGCCGCCCGAAGCCCGGCGACCCGACCTCCTCCCGTGAGCAGCGGGGGATGGCCGGCGCCTCCGAGGAGCTCAAGACCGAGATGCTCGAACTGAACCTGGCCTACCAGGAGCGGTTCGGACATGTCTTCCTGATCTGCGCCACCGGCGCCACCGGTGAGCAGATGCGCGACGCGGTGAAGTCCCGGATCGGGAACTCGCCCGAGCAGGAGCAGGAGATCGTGCGCACCGAACTGGGCAAGATCAACCGCATCCGGCTGACCCGTCTCGTGACGGAGGCCCTCGCAGAGGACGCCCCCGCACAGGACTCTTGAGATCTAGGAGAGTGACGGTCTTGAGTACCGACACGACCGCATCGGTGTCCACCCACATCCTGGACACCAGCATCGGCCGCCCCGCCGCATCCGTCGCCGTCTCGCTCGCCGCCCGCAGCGGAAGCGACGCGCCGTACGTGACGCTCGGAGCGTCCGCGACCGATGCGGACGGGCGTTGCAAGGACCTGCCGGCGCTGCCGGAAGGAACGACCCACGTGCGTCTCGAGTTCGACACCGAGACGTACTTTTCCAAGAAGCAAGCCGAGGCGCAGCAGGACGCCCCCCGCGTAAGGGACAGCGGCGCGTTCTTCCCGGAAGTGACGATCGCCTTCGCGGTCGTGCCGGGCGAGCACTATCACGTACCGCTGCTGCTCAACCCGTTCGGCTACTCCGTTTACCGAGGGAGCTAGCACCGACATGCCCACGATTCTCGGCCAGAACCAGTACGGCAAAGCAGAGAACCGCGTCGTAAAGATCACGCGGGACGGCGACACCCACCACATCAAGGACCTGAACGTCTCGGTCGCCCTCTCCGGCGACATGGACGACGTGCACTACTCCGGCTCCAACGCGAACGTCCTGCCGACCGACACCACCAAGAACACGGTGTTCGCGTTCGCCAAGGAGCACGGGATCGAGTCCGCCGAGCAGTTCGGCATCCACCTCGCCCGGCACTTCGTCTCCTCGCAGGAGCCGATCCACCGCGCCCGGATCCGGATCGAGGAGTACGCCTGGGAGCGCATCGCGACCTCCGACGGCAACTCCAAGTTCATCGGCGCCGACGAGGTGAAGCACTCCTTCGCCCGCAAGGGCATGGAGACCCGCGTCTCCCAGATCACCTACGACGGTGAGAACTGGGAGGTCATCTCGGGCCTCAAGGACCTGACCGTGATGAACTCGACCAACTCCGAGTTCTGGGGCTACGTCAAGGACAAGTACACGACGCTCAAGGAGGCGTACGACCGCATCCTGGCGACGGACGTCTCGGCCCGCTGGCGCTACAACTGGACCAGCGACGAGCAGCGCATGCCGAACTGGGAGAAGTCCTACGAGCAGGCGCGCAAGCACATGCTCCACGCCTTCGCCGAGACGTACTCCCTCTCGCTCCAGCAGACCCTGTACCAGATGGGTTCGCGCATCATCAACAGCCGCAGCGAGATCGACGAGATCCGCTTCTCGCTGCCGAACAACCACCACTTCCTGGTGGACCTCGAACCGTTCGGCCTCAAGAACGACAATGAGGTCTACTTCGCGGCGGACCGTCCCTACGGTCTGATCGAGGCCACCGTGCTCCGGGACGGCGTCGAGCCGAAGATCCCGGTCGACATGACCAACCTCTGACGCGGCACTGAACCGGCCGCCGTCCGCCCGCAGACGGGCGGCGGCCGGTCATCCCGGAGGGAACACCCATGGCACAGCCTGCAACGGGGCCGGCCGAAAGCCCAGGCAAAGACCCCTCGAAAACCTTCGCCGACCCGGCGGTTCACCCGGTCGACGAAAAGCTTCCCCCCGCGCGGCTCGTCCCCGCCGCGCTCCAGCACATCGCCGCCATGTACGCGGGCGTCGTCACCCCTCCGCTCATCATCGGCCAGGCCGTCGGCCTGGACACCGCCGGTATGACCCGGCTCATCGCGGCCGGCCTCCTGATCGCCGGACTCGCCACGATCCTCCAGACGATCGGTCTCGGCCCCTTCGCCGGAAACCGGCTCCCCTTCGTCAACGCCGCCTCCTCCGCCGGGATCGCGCCGATGCTCGCCATCGCCGAGACCAGCGCACCGGGCCACCAACTCCCCGCGATCTACGGGGCGGTGCTCGTCGCAGGAGTGTTCTGCCTGGCCGTCGGCCCCTTCTTCGGCCGGCTGCTGCGCTTCTTCCCGCCGCTCGTCACCGGCGTGGTCATCACCCTCATCGGCGTCACCCTCATGCCCGTGCCCGTCGCCTGGGCGCAGGGCGGCGACGCCACCGCCGACGACTTCGGTGCCATGAAGTACCTGGCGCTGGCCGCCTTCACCCTCGTCGTCATCCTGCTCGTCCAGCGTTTCGGGCGCGGCTTCCTCAAGCAAGTCGCCCTGCTGGTCGGCATGTTCGTCGGCACGCTGGCCGCGATCCCGTTCGGACTCGCCGACTTCTCCGCGCTGAAGTCCGCCCCGCTCGCCGCCCTGCCGACCCCCTTCGCCTTCGGCGCTCCGGAGTTCCAGCCCGCCGCGATCCTCTCGCTCTGCATCGTCATGCTCGTCCTGATGACGGAGTCCTCCGCCGGGATGCTCGCCCTCGGCGAGATCTGCGAGCGCCGCACCGACGGGCGTACGATCACCCGCGGCCTGCGCACCGACGGCATCGCCACCCTCCTCGGCCCGGTCTTCGGTGGCTTCCCCACCAGCGCCTTCGCCCAGAACGTCGGCGTCGTCTCACTGACCCGCGTCCGCAGCCGGTACGTCGTCGCGGCGGCCGGAGGGGCCCTGCTGATCCTCGGCGCCTTCCCGGTGCTCGGCGCGGTCGTCTCGCTCGTGCCCATGCCGGTCCTCGGCGGCGCCGGCATCGTCCTCTTCGGCTCCATCGCCGTGAGCGGCATCCGTACGCTCTCCGAGGCGGGCCTCGACGACAGCTCCAACATCATCCTGGTGGCCGTCGCGCTCGGCGCGGGCATCATCCCGCTCGCCGCGCCCACCTTCTACGCCGGTTTCCCGGCCTGGGCGCAGACCGTCCTCGGCTCCGGGATCAGCGCGGGAGCACTGGTCGCGGTCGTGCTCAACCTGTTCTTCCACCATCTCGGCACCCACAGCCGCACCGCTGTGGCACTCAAATCCTCCTAGGGTCCTGCCGTGCCCACATCGCCACAGAGAGAAGAAGGAAGCGCCATGGCAGCTTCGGCAGACCCTCAGCGCATCGTCATCGAGAACTGTTCGATCGCCACCGTCGACGCCCACGACACGGAGTACGCCTCCGGGTACATCGTCGTGGCGGACAACCGCATCGAGTCCGTCGGCGCGGGCAAGGCCCCGGAGGGCCTGACCGGTGTCGTCCGGCGCATCGACGGCACCGGGCACCTCGCCACCCCCGGCCTGGTCAACACCCACCACCACTTCTACCAGTGGATCACCCGGGGCCTGGCCACCGACCACAACCTGTTCAACTGGCTGGTCGCCCTCTACCCGACCTGGGCGCGCATCGACGAGCCGATGGCCCGGGCCGCCGCGCAGGGCTCGCTCGCGATGATGGCCCGCGGCGGGGTCACCACCGCCATGGACCACCACTACGTCTTCCCGAAGGGCTCCGGCGACCTGTCCGGCGCCATCATCGGGGCCGCCCGTGAGATGGGCGTACGGTTCACCCTCGCCCGGGGCTCCATGGACCGCAGCGAGAAGGACGGCGGCCTGCCCCCGGACTTCGCCGTCGAGACCCTGGAGGGCGCGCTCGCCGCCACCGAGGCGACCATCGACGCCCACCACGACGCCTCCTTCGACGCGATGACCCAGGTCGCCGTCGCGCCCTGCTCGCCGTTCTCGGTCTCCACCGAACTGATGCGCCAGGGTGCCGAGCTGGCCCGCCGCAAGGGTGTGCGGCTGCACACCCACGGCTCGGAGACCGTCGAGGAGGAGCAGTTCTGCAAGGAGCTGTTCGGGATGGGCCCGACCGAGTACTTCGAGTCGACCGGCTGGCTCGGCGACGACGTGTGGATGGCCCACTGCGTCCACATGAACGACTCGGACATCGCCGCCTTCGCCCGTACGGGAACCGGCGTCGCCCACTGCCCGTCCTCCAACGCCCGCCTCGCCGCCGGCATCGCCCGGGTCCCCGACATGCTCGCCGCCGGTGTGCCGGTCGGCCTCGGTGTGGACGGCACCGCCTCCAACGAGTCCGGCGAACTCCACACCGAGCTGCGCAACGCGCTGCTCATCAACCGCCTCGGCGCCCACCGCGAGGCCGCCCTGAACGCCCGTCAGGCCCTGCGCCTCGGGACCTTCGGCGGGGCCCAGGTCCTGGGCCGCGCCGACCAGATCGGCTCCCTGGAGGCCGGCAAGCTCGCCGACCTCGTCCTGTGGAAGCTGGACACCCTGGCCCACTCCTCGATCGCCGACCCGGTGACCGCGCTCATCTTCGGCGCGGCCGCCCCGGTGACCCTCTCCCTCGTCGACGGCAAGCCGGTCGTCGAGGGCAACCACCTCACCACGGTGGACGAGGACGCCATCGCCCGCACCACCCGCGACGAGGCCCGCCGCCTCGCGCAGATCGCCGCCGGAGCCTGATTCCGCGCGGTATCCCCGACCGGCCGGTCTGGGGGGACGGCCCGAGACCGGCCGCCGTGGACCCGAGCGGGGTCCACGGCAGCCGGTCCGGCGGACGCGCACCCCATGGTGCGCGCCCGCCGGACCGGTGATGAACGCTGCCCGCACACACCCCCGTGCGCGCCCCTTCCGCACCCCCCTCTGCACCACCTGCACCACCTGAGAGAGCCGCAAGCACCGCTGCACCACTTACGCACCACCTCCCTGACACCCGCGTCGCCGACGACGCGTAACCGACCGGAGGAACCGCCGTGGCCGCCAAGCCCAGGTTTCGCAAAGACGCAGACGCAGCCTCCCCCGACGTGACGGACGATGCCGTCACGGAAGCAGAAGCAGCTGACGGCCGGAAACATCCGGTCGACGAGACCCTCCCCCCACTGAAGATGTTCACCAGCGGCCTCCAGCACGTGGCCGCCATGTACGCGGGCGTGGTGGCCCCGCCGCTCATCGTGGGGCCGGCCGTCGGCCTCACCGCCAAGGAGACCGCCTTCCTGATGGGGGCGAGCCTCTTCACCGCGGGGATCGCCACCCTGCTCCAGACCATCGGCTTCTGGAAGGTCGGCGCCCGGCTGCCCTTCGTCAACGGCGTCTCGTTCGCCGGGGTCGCCCCGATGATCGCGATAGGCAAGGACCGGGGCCACGACGGGATAGCCGTCATCTTCGGCGCGATCATCGTCGCGAGTCTCCTCGGCTTCGTCCTCGCCCCGTACTTCTGCAAACTGGTCCGGTTCTTCCCGCCGGTCGTCACCGGCACCGTGATCACCCTGATCGGCGTCTCGCTCCTCCCGGTCGCCTTCAACTGGTCCCAGGGCGGCAACGCCACGGCCGACGACTACGGTTCGATGACCAACATCACCATGGCCGCCGTGACCCTGGTCATCGTGCTGGCCCTGCGCAAGCTGCTGCGCGGCTTCCTCCAGCAGATCGCGATCCTGCTCGGTCTGGTCATCGGCACGCTCATCGCCATCCCGGCGGGCATCACCGACTTCAGCGCCATCAAGAACGCCGACGTCGTCGGCTTCCCGACGCCGTTCGCCTTCGGCGCCCCGCAGTTCGAGATCGCCGCCATCATCTCCATGTGCATCGTGATGCTCGTCTGCATGACCGAGTCCACGGCCGACATGCTGGCCCTCGGCAAGATCGTCGGCCGCCCGGCGGACGAGAAGATCATCGAGGGCGGTCTGCGCGCCGACACCCTCGGCAGCGCCATCAGCCCGCTCTTCAACGGCTTCATGTGCAGCGCCTTCGCCCAGAACGTCGGCCTCGTCGCCATGACGAAGATCCGCAGCCGCTTCGTCGTCGCGGTCGGCGGCGGCATCCTGATCCTGCTCGGCCTGGTCCCGGTCGCGGCCTCGGTCATCGCCCTCGTACCGCTGCCGGTGCTCGGCGGCGCGGGCATCGTCCTGTTCGGCACGGTCGCGGCCAGCGGCATCCAGACCCTGGCCACCGCCGCCATGGAGAAGGGCGAGAACGCGCTGATCGTGGCGGCGTCCCTCGGAATCGGCCTGATCCCCATCGCCGCGCCGCAGTTCTACCACGCCTTCCCCGAGGACCTGCTCGTCGTCCTCGACTCGGGCATCTCCACCGGCTGCGTGGTGGCGATCGTGCTGAACCTCGCCTTCAACCACTTCGGCCGCAAGCCGGACGCGGCGGACGAGGAGCCGGCGAACGGCGAACACGTGGTGCCGGCGGCCGCCGGGGTGGGCGTCCACTGACCCCTGGGGGATGTCCGCCTCGTGACAGCGGCCCGGTGGGACCCCGCACGGTCCCGCCGGGCCGGCGCGCGTCCGGGGGCGGGGCCCGTGGCGCGGTCGCCCGCCCGGCGGCTGTAGCGTCAGGGGCATGGAAGATCAGTCTGTTGTGGATGTCGGCGATGTGCGCCTCGCGTACCGGGCCCGGGGCGACGCGTTCGGCTCGCCCGTCGTGCTGCTGCACGGCCTCGGCGGCTCGGCCGCCGACTGGGAGGCAGCCGGCACCCTGCTGGGCCAGGAGTGGCGGGTCTACGCCCTGGATCTGCGCGGCCACGGCGAGAGCGACTGGCCCGACGACTACGACCTGGAGCTGATGGCCGAGGACGTCGTCGGCTTCCTCGACGAACTGGAGCTGGACCGGATCGGCCTCGTCGGCCACGGCATGGGCGGCGTCGTCGCCCGCCTGGTGGCCCAGGAGCACTCCGACCGGGTGGAGCGGCTGGTGCTGGTGGAGACCCCGGCCCCGTTCCCCGGCGACCCGGGCCCGGCCGGTCGCGCCGAGGGCCCGGTGGACTACGACGAGAACGCGGTACCCGCCGTCCACGACCAGCTCGCCGACCCCGGCCCGGACGCGGCCGAGCACCTCGGCGATATCGTCTCGCCGACGCTGATCATCACCGGGGGCCCGGAGAGCGGGATGGAACAGCACCGCCAGGCGGACGTGGCCGCCCTCGTCCCGGACTGCCGACTGATCACGGTCCCGGGCGGCCACCGGATGCACGAGACCCGGGCGGACCAGGTGGCGGCGCACATCACGGAGTTCTTCACCAGCTGAAGGGCTCCGGCGGGTGCTCTCAGCCGCCCGGCCGCCAGTCCGGACGCCGGCCGCTGAGGGCGATCACCCGGTCCAGCAGCGGGGCGTCGGCCGGCACCGGCACGGGCGGCCCGAAGATGCCCCCGCGGTCCGGGTCGTCCTCGTCCGGGGCGAGCAGCGCCGCGCAGGACCGCAGCTCGGCCTCGCCCGCCGCGTACGGCTGCCCTGTCGAGCGGGCCAGGTCCCAGCCGTGGATCACGAGTTCGTTGAGCGCGACGGCCCCGGCCACCTCGCCTGGCAGCTCGACCCCGCCCGCCCGGGTCATGCCCGTCCAGGCGTCGGGCGCGCGCCAGGCCGCCGCCACCTCCTCCAGCCGCCGGGGCAGCACCTCCCGCCAGTCGTCGTCGAGGACGGGGAGGGCCGCGTCGGGTGAGGTGGCGGTGCTCGGCCCGAGGTCCTTGCGGGCGGCGTCACGGAAGGCGGCGGCCAGCCCGGTGAGATGGCCGAGCAGCTCCCGTACGGCGTAGTCGGGGCAGGGGGTGGGGCCGTCCAGCGCGCCGTCGCCGACCGGACCGAGGAGCTCGGCGATCCGCCGGGCGGCCGGTCCCAGGTCGGGAAGGCCGGCGGGCTCGTGCGCGGCCGGAGCGGAGGTCTCATGCGTATCCATACAGAAGAGACCCCTCCACCACCGGAAACTCATCGGCTGTCGGACCGCCCGGGCATCCCGGACCGGCGGGGCGGCCGGCGCAACCCGGTATATAGCGGAAGGTTCCCGGCCGGACTCTTGTCGGCGGGCCCCACGTCATGTCATACAGGTCTGGACCATTGCTGTCCGGATGGAAGGCACCACCGTGCAACGCCCCCACATATCTGTCGCGTTGGCCTGTTCCGCCCTGCTTCTCACCCCCCTCCTCTCCGCCTGCGGTGGTTCCGCCGAAGCCGACACCCAGCCGCCCGGCACCCCGGAGAACGTCACCGCCCAGGCCAGCAGCTCCACCTCGGTGCACGTCATGTGGAAGGCCGCCCCCGACGACGAGAAGGTCGCCGGCTACGAGGTCTACCAGGGAAAGAGCAAGGTCAAGAGCGTCCCGGTGACGAAGACCATGATCGACGTCAACGGTCTGACGGCCTCTACGGACTACACCTTCAGCGTCCGGGCCAAGGACAAGGCCGGAAACCTCTCCGCGCCCGGCAAGGCCGTCCCCGTCACCACCCAGGCCACCCCGCCCAAGGACGACGAGCCCCCCACCACCCCGGCGAAGCTGACGGGCCGCGCCGACGGAAGCCGTGGAGCCACGCTCACCTGGGGCCCCGCCAAGGACGACGTCGGCGTCACCTCGTACGACATCTACCAGGAGGACTCCCGGATCCACAGCGTCCCCGCCTCCGAGACCACGGCGAAGCTCACGGGGCTGCGCCCGGGGACCGTCTACACCTTCACCGTCCGGGCCCGCGACGCCTCCGACAAGTCCTCGGCCGACAGCAACACCCTCGACCTCACCACCGCCTCCGCCCCCGGCGCCCCCGCGAGCACCGCCCCCACCGGGCTGCGGACCGAAGTCGGCAAGGAGGGCGACCTGTTCACCCTGGACCTGTCCTGGGACCAGCCCGACACGGGCGGCACCGTCCCCGCCTACGAGCTCCACATGAACGGCAAGCTGACCACCACCATCGTCTGGGGCGGTACACCTCCCAAGGGGCGCGCCACCTACCGGCTCGACCTCCCCGACCCGGCGGGCACCCGCTACTCGGTGAAGCTCAGGGCCAAGCTCCCGGACGGCACGTGGGGCGACTTCTCGGCCCAGCGGACGGTGGTTCTGACGGATTGACACCTGCCGGGGGGCGCGCTGGCGGGACACTTCGCTAACGTGTGATGTCCAACAGCGGGGGAGGACGCATGGCGCCGATCGGCACGTCCGACGTCAGCCGTGATGCGGTGATAGTCCTGCCAGGCATCATGGGCAGCGAACTGGTCGACACCGAGTCCGGCCGAGTGGTGTGGGGATTGAGTGACTCCCGTTGGTACGCCCGCGCTTGGACCACCGGGACGTCCTTGTCAAGCCTGCGCGTCACCGACGACGAGAGGCAGGGGCGTACCGGCCGCATCGTCGCGCGCCGGCTCCTGCGGTTTCCCGCTTTCGCTCCCGTGCTGCGCGGATTCGAGCCCTATACAGCGTTGCTCGCCGGGATCCGACGGGTCACGGCCCATGCCGACGCCGTCGCCGAGTTTCCCTACGACTGGCGGCTGCCCGTTGAGCTCAACGCCAGGCTGCTCTCGGCCAAGGCCGAACAGCATCTGAACGCCTGGCGCTCGCATCCCCGCGGTAGCCGGGACGCCCGGCTGGTCCTGGTCGCACACTCCATGGGAGGGCTTGTTGCCCGGTACTTCACCCATGTCCTCGGCTGCGGTGACCAGGTGCGCAGCGTGATCACGCTGGGCACGCCGTACCACGGCTCCGTCAAGGCCGTCCAGATCCTCAGCGCTGGCCGAGGAGCCCCGCTTCCGCTCCCGCGCCGTCGGCTGCGCGCTCTGGGGGCTGCCCTTCCAGGCCTGTACGACTTGCTGCCCAGTTATCGATGTGTGGACGAGGGCACCTCGGCACGACGGCTGGTGCCGGGCGACCTCGCCGCCATCGGTGGAGACGTTGACTTGGCTGCTGGCGCCCTCGCCACCCGTGAACGGGCTCTTCGGACAGGGGCAGGTCCGGGCACGCACCCCCTCATCGGAGTCGAACAGCGCACAGCCCAGTCCCTCACCCTTCGCGAGGGAGTTGCCGAGGGCCACGATTACGTCTGCGAGGACGGCGACGACGGCACACTGACCCGAGTGGACCGACGCGGCGACGGCACGGTCTATCGTGACTCGGCCCGGCTCGGAACCGCGGAGCCGGTGTATCTGCCGCAGACGCACGGAGCGATGTCCAGGGCCGCCGAGGCGATCGCTCACGTATGTGCGGTGCTGACGGAGCGCCGACTCGGCCCTCCCCTGGGTCTGGCCTCTATCGGTCTCCAGGCTCCCGATGTGGTTGCTGCCGGACGGCCCTTCACCCTCGGCGTCGATCTACAGGCCGATCCTGCGGCCGTCTCCCTGCAGGTGACGAACGCGGAAACGCATCAGGTGCGGAGCCGGCCCCGGCTGTTGCGGCGTGACAGCGGACTCATCGCACAGATCGAGCTGCACGACCCGGGGCTCTACCGGGTGGAGGTCAAAACCGGTGGATTCTCACCGATCACGCAGCTCGTCCTGGCCGCGCGAGCGGAGGACCTGGCACAGGTATGACCGAGGGCATTGCTGTGTACGGCGATGACGGCCCCCCCTACGCGGACGCCGACGCCAACGACCGGGACAACGGCGAGGAGTATCTGACCAGCCAGGTCACCGACATCCCCTGCCGTACGGAGTTTCCGGTGGTCTGCCTGCCGATCGGCCACTACCGGCATCACGAGCCACTCTCCGCGGACGAGGCCGCGGACCAGGTCGCCGGTCTGTTCGCCGAGTTGGGAGGTCGGGCCGAACCCTGGACGCTGCCGGGTGCAGCCCGCGACCGAACCGCAGCCGAGGAACGGCTGGAGGACTGGGCGGGCCCACCCGAGCCGAGGAGTTCGGTTCTCTTCTGGGCCGGGCACGGCGAAGCATCGCCCGAGGGTGCCTGGCTCGCCGTGCACGAGACTCCGGGATCGATGCGGACGCGTGGCCTGACGCCCGAGAACTTCGCGGCTTTCATCGACGCCGAGTGGTCCCGCCGGATCTCCGACCCCCACGCATGGGCGGTCGTGGTCATCGAGGCGTGCGGAGCGGAGCGTTTCGCCGACCTGGTCGCGGTTCGTCTGCTCAGCGGAGACAAGCCCAGGCGCCTGGCCGTCATCGGCGTGGGCGGATACGGCGCCGGCCATCTGGGCGAGTTCGCCCACGCGCTCTCCGGCGCGCTCGCCTCGTACACCGACAACGACGAGACGATCCGGTTGCCCGACCTGATGCTGCGACTGCACGACAGGATGCAGGTCGGCAGCATCCACGCTGACGCCTTCGACCTCCACTTGGCGCCCCCACTGCCGCGGGCACGCCTGCTGCCGACGGGCGTCACCTCCCCTCTCGACGTCTACGCCGAGCTCCGAACTTTCCTGGCTCAGCTGACCGCCGACGAACGCAGCCACTTCATCCCCAAGGCTCAGGGCGCCGAGCAGGGGGAGCTGGCCTGGTACTTCGTCGGCCGTGACCGCGAGCGCGCCGACATTTCCCAATGGCTGCGCGACAAACTGCGAGGCCTGTTGATCGTCACCGGAAGCCCCGGCGCCGGAAAGTCCGCACTGCTGGGCAACATGGTCGTCCAAGCCAACCCCCGGCTGCGGGACCTACTCGTCAGGGGCGGCCACCTTCGCGACCTCCCCAAGGCCGAGCGTCCACCTGACCACGTCTTCGATGCAGTCGTTCACCTCACCGGTATCACCATGGCGGAACTCGTTCGTCGGCTGGCCCATTCGGCCATGCTGGACGACCTGCCCGACACCGGTTCCACAGCGCAGGACATCGAATGGCTCCTGAACGAACTAGGTCAGAGCGACGTTCCGTTCACGATTCTTGTCGACGCCCTCGATGAAGCCCAGGAGCCCCTGGACATCGCCAGATCGCTTCTGCGCCGCCTGGCCGTGCTTCCCCGTGTGCGGGTTGTGGTGGGCACCCGGGCTTCGACTCGTGAGGGGCCCGACCGGCCTGAGAACGGTGATCGCGACCTGCTCGACGCCCTGGGAGCCAGGGAGACCGTCCGCGTCATGCGTGAGCCCGACGCACTGGGACGCTACGTCCGCCTGCGACTCAACCACGCCCGCGAAGCAGGCGTACTTCCGGCTGCAGACCCGGCGAGCATCGACGAGGTCGCCCGCCAGATCACGGCATACGATCGCCACTTCCTCTACGCGAGGCTGGCCGTCCACGAAATTCTCGCCGCCCCCCACCTTCTGACACCGGACGGCAACCACGCCCTGGTCTCGTTACTCCGCCGCGACCACCGTTCGTTGTTCGCCGCAGCCGTGGAACGCCTTGCCGGCCGGTCCGTCGCGGCCGTGCCGCTGCTCGAAGCGCTGGCCCTCGCCCAGGGGCGTGGACTTCCCCGCGCGGACCGGATCTGGGCTGTTGCCGCGACGGCCTTGGGCGACGGCGTACCCGTCACCGACCTCGACATCGACCGGTTGCTCGAGGCCGCCGCCCCATACGTGATGCTCGACTTCGAGCACGGGCAGAGCGTCTACCGGCTGTCCCACCGCACTTTCCAGGAGCACTTCCTCGATCAGCCGTGGCAGGCGACGTGACATCGTCCCTCCGGCCGCTCGCGGAGCGGCACCGCAGAATCGCCCAAGGGCTCATGACGGCCGCAGCCGCGGCGCTGCCCGCCGGCCCCAACCCCTACATCGAGCATCATCTCGCCGGACATGTCGCGGAAGCCGATGCCTGGGAGGATCTCGCGAGCGCCCCCGAGGTGCTCGACCACCTGGCGCCACGAGCCGTTGCCGCGGAGGCGCTACGCGTCGGCTACGGGAGAGTGGGCCTCCCGGATGCCATCACCGCCACACTCGTCTCCGGCGACCTGCTCGCATCCGTGGATCCCGGGGACAGGGCCACTGTGCGGGCCATCACCACCGCCCGCTTCAGCGGTTCGCTTCCCGTCCACGAGTTCCAGCAGCATGGCGACGGTGCCGCATGGACAGTGCGATGGGCCAGGCTGCGCCGTGCACTCCTCCCGGCGATCCTCACCCAGGGCTCCAGCCCGGTCGGAGCCCTGCGAGCACTGTCCATGCCGGACGGACGGGGGCTGCTTGCTGTCGGGACCCGTGACGGAAGGGTTCGGCTGTGGGATCCGCAGCTGGTGATGGAAGGTGGCCAACCGCTCTTCGGGACACTCTCGTTCAGCGATCCCATCCATATGCTGGATGCCCTCACGACGCCTGACGGGGACGTCCTGCTGGCGGTCGGTGCAGGCAAAGAAGTGCACCTTTGGGACCCCGTCGCCAGGTCTGCGGTCGGTGCAACAACGCTTCTCGACCCCCAGACCCATGCTGTGAAGATGGTGGGCCTTCCCGGAGGCCGCGCCCTTCTCGCGGCCTCCTTCAACAGGCATGTCCGCCTGTGGGATCCCTTCACCGGCCAATCCGCGGGGCCACTGCTCACCGGTCCAAAGCCCACCACGGTGGCGCGCGCGTCGGTAGAAGGTGCCGAGCGGCTCGACGGGGCACTGGAGGTGGTCACCCTGCCCGACGGGCGGGTGCTTCTCGCGGCGGGTGGCTCCAATTACATGGTGGACGGGTTCGGCGCCAGTGAGCCGGGCTACGAACAGGGCCGACTCTGGGTGTGGGACATCACCACCGGTGAGCCGGTGTGGGACATCGCGACCGGATACGGGGGCAGCGTCAGAACGCTGGTCACCGTGCCGCTCAGTGGTGGGCGTCCGGCCTTGGCCACTGTCGGCGGAGGCGGTGTGGTTCGGCTATTCGATGCCCAGGACGGCATGCAGGTCGGCGAGTGGCTCCACGGTAACGGTGCCGACGTCGTGGACGCCTGGACGGTACCCGTGAAGCGCGGACGCAGCGCGCTGGTCACGGTCGGCAGCGATCACTCGTTGCGGGCGTGGGACCACATCACCGGCACTCCAATCGGAGCACCGATGGCCGCCCGTACCAGCGGGGTGAGTGCGCTCACCGGCATCCGGCTGGCGGACGGGCGAGCTTTCGTGGCGGGCGGAAGCGAGGACGGTACCGTCCAGATCTGGGACACGGAATCCACCGCCAACAGCGATGACCCTCTCGCCGGCCCTGTGGACCATCTGGCCGCGATCCCTCTGCTCCAGGGCTCGATTCGCCAGGGCAGGCCCCTGCTTGTCTCGGTGGGCAGCGACGAGACCCTCCGACTGTGGGAATCCTCCAGTGGCCTGCCCATGGCCCGGCCCGTGAAGGGCTGCTCGGGCCGACCGTTGTCCGTTCCCATGAAGAGCGGGAAGACCCTCGTCGCGTTGGGGGGTGGGGAACATCCCGTTCGACTCTGGGATCCGGAGTCCTACCGCTTCGTAAGCAAGATCCGGAACTGGGACTTGCTCCATCTGCTGCGTATCGCCGAGCACCCCCGCGCCGTGGCGTTGGTGCCGCTGCCCGGCGGACGCACAGTGCTCGTCATGCAGGGTTCCTCCGCACTCTCGCTGTGGGATCCGGCGGCCGCCGGATACGTGTCCCGGGGGATGAGACGGCTGGAGGTCGGTCTCGGACGCCGACCTCTGGGCGTCGGCTCCCTCACCCACCCGGCCGGCCGGGCGTTGCTGTACACCGGTTCCCGGAGCGGCGTCGTGTTCCGGGATCCGGAGACCGGCGCCGGAGTCGCCAAATGGACCCGCGAGCTCGGTCGGCGCACCACGCTCACCACGGTGTCCTGGAGTGGCGGCCGTTCCCTGCTGGCCGTCATGACAGATCATGCCACCCACCTGGTGGACCCGTTCACCGAGCCGAATCGCAGACTGCACACGGTACTGCCGGTGGGCGTCCTACCCCAGGGCTCGGGGCCCGACCGTCCGGTTTCCCCCAGCCTGGGCCCGACGCCCATCGTTGCCTGGGTCACCCGCGAAGGCCGAGAGGTGGTGGCAACCGGAGGGCCCGAAGGCAGCCTGCGCCTCTGGGCCTCGGACACAGGAACGCTCATCCACGTCCTCCCCGTCGGTACCCCGATCAACGCACTCCTGGCCATGGGCAGCGTGCTCATCATCGGTTCGAGGGATGGGCTGTTGGCGCTGGAGAGCGGGCCGGGCGCGACAGCGGGGTCATCGCCCTCGACCATCTGAAGCCCCGATCGAGCATTTGCGCGAGTTCGTCGTGACGCGGGCGCTCCAGGGCCCTGGAGCGCTTGGACCCGCCGGGGTCCATGGGTGATCCTGGGGCGGCGGCGACGCCGCCGCGGCGATGAGCACGGGGGTGCGGCACCACGATGGTTCGGACAGCCGACGTCGCCCGTCGCATCGGCCCGTTTCACGAGGGCCTCGGCGTACTCCGGACGGGCAGTCCCAGTACTGCGGACTGCCCGTCCGGAGCAGTCCGAGACCCCGGCGCATCTCGTCGGCCGCCCGGCGCCCGTCCTCGGCGCCCGTCCCGGCGCGCCGGGCCAGTGCCGCCCCGAGAGCGACGCGTGTGGTGGCCTCGAAGTCCCCGGTGGGCGGGGGCAGGGCGAGGCACTCGTGGAAGCAGTCGACGGCCTCGTCGATGCCGTCGGCGCTGCCCGGGATCAGCAGTCAGTGGCCGAGTGCCCGCAGGACCCGGGCCCGGTCGGCGGAGCGGGACGGAACCTCCGCGGCGAGAGCCCGGAGCAGCGCGAGGGGGGCGTCGATCTCGGCGGGATCGCCCGGTGTGCCGAGTACGCCGAGGCCTCCCGGATCCCAGGCGTTCCCGGCACGGTTCCCCAGCATCCCGGCGAGGTGGGTCGCGAGCAGCACCCGGCGGGGGACGTCGTCGGCGGACCCGGACTCCGCCCCGCGGCGGGCGTGGGCGACTGCCTCGTCCTGGTCGCTCATGGAGCTTACCGCCGTGTACCGCGCGTCCAGCGCCCGGGAGAGCGCGAAATGGGCCCGGGCGCGCAGTGGATGCCCGGCCGGAGCGCCGTCGAGGGCCTCACGGGCCGTGGCGCACGCGTCGTCGAGGAGGTCTATGCGGCCGGTGCGCTCGGCGAACCCGGCCAGCAACAGCCCGAGGTTGGTGAGACAGGCGGAGCGCGCGAAGGCGTTGGGGGGTCTCCGCGGCCCGGCGGCAGGCGGCCATGCCCTCCTCGTGGAGCCAGTCTCGCCCACCGTTGGCGACGGCCTCCGCGAAGAGGGCGACCCCCAGATCGGAGAGGAGGGCGGCGTGGTCGGCCACGAGGGTGTCCGGCTCGCGAAGGGCCGTCCGCAGCAGCGCGATGCCCTCGGAGCGCAGCGCGGGTTCGTCCAGGCGTTTCGCGGCGAGGCAGAGCGCCGAACCGAGGGTGGCGCGGTGCTGGGTGCGGTGCGGGCTGTTCCCCGTCGCGAGGTCCACCGCCTTGCGCAGGGCGGCGACCGCCTCCCGCATCTCCTCCTCGTTCCCGGTCACCCGGGGCGCACCACCGCTGTCCCTGCGAGCCCTCGCACACGGGTGGTCCGCCGTGCGAACGCCGGTCGGTTCACCCTACTGATGGACGAACGCCACCGCCCCCGGCGCTGTGCGGTGCCGGGGGCGGTTCGCGTCCCTCGCGACGGGACGGCGCAGCTGCTCGCAGGTGACGTGTCAGGTCAGCGCAGCTGCTCGTACGCGGGCAGGGTCAGGAAGTCCGCGTAGTCCTGGTCCAGGGAGACCTGGAGCAGGAGGTCGTGGGCCTGCTGCCACTTGCCGGCGGTGAAGGTCTCCTCGCCGATCTCCTCGCGGATCGCGGCCAGTTCCTCGGCGGCGACCTTGCGGGCCAGGTCCGCGGTGGCGTGCTCGCCGTTCTCGAAGACCACGTCCGCGTTGATCCACTGCCAGATCTGGGAGCGGGAGATCTCGGCGGTGGCCGCGTCCTCCATCAGGTTGAAGATGGCGACCGCGCCCAGGCCGCGCAGCCAGGCCTCGATGTAGCGGATGCCGACCGCGACGGCGTTGCGCAGGCCGTCGTACGTGGGGCTCGCGTCGAGCGAGTCGATGGCGATCAGGTCACCCGGGGCCACCGAGACGTCCTCGCGCAGCCGGTCCTTCTGGTTCGGCTTCTCGCCGAGGACCGCGTCGAAGGAGGCCAGGGCGATCGGGACCAGGTCGGGGTGGGCGACCCAGGAGCCGTCGAAGCCGTCGTTCGCCTCGCGGTCCTTGTCCGCCTTGACCTTCTCGAAGGCCACCTTGTTGACCTCGGCGTCGCGGCGCGAGGGGATGAAGGCCGCCATGCCACCGATCGCGTGCGCGCCGCGCTTGTGGCAGGTGCGGACCAGGAGTTCGGTGTACGCCCGCATGAACGGGGCGGTCATCGTCACCGCGTTGCGGTCCGGCAGGACGAACTTGGCGCCGCCGTCACGGAAGTTCTTGACGATGGAGAAGAGGTAGTCCCAGCGGCCCGCGTTCAGCCCGGCGGCGTGGTCGCGCAGCTCGTAGAGGATCTCCTCCATCTCGTACGCGGCGGTGATCGTCTCGATCAGGACGGTCGCGCGGACCGTGCCCTGCGGGATGCCGACGTAGTCCTGGGCGAAGACGAAGATGTCGTTCCAGAGGCGGGCCTCCAGGTGCGACTCCGTCTTCGGCAGGTAGAAGTACGGGCCCTTGCCGAGGTCGATCAGGCGCTGCGCGTTGTGGAAGAAGTAGAGGCCGAAGTCGACCAGTGCGCCGGGCACGGAAACGCCGTCCAGCTGGAGGTGGCGCTCCTCCAGGTGCCAGCCGCGCGGGCGCATGACCACCGTGGCGAGCTCGTCGGCGGACTTCAGCGCGTACGACTTGCCGGACTTCGGGTCGGTGAAGTCGATGCGGCGCTCGTAGGCGTCGGTGAGGTTGAGCTGGCCGAGGACGACGTTCTCCCACGTGGGGGCGGACGCGTCCTCGAAGTCGGCGAGCCAGACCTTCGCGCCCGAGTTCAGGGCGTTGATGGTCATCTTGCGGTCGGTCGGACCGGTGATCTCCACCCGGCGGTCGTTCAAAGCCGCCGGGGCGGGCGCGACCTTCCAGGAGTCGTCCGCGCGGACCGCCGCCGTCTCGGGCAGGAAGTCCAGCGTGGAGGTGCGGGCGATCTCGGCGCGGCGCTCACCGCGCCGGGCGAGCAGCTCATTGCGGCGCGGGGTGAACTGCCGGTGCAGCTCGGCCACGAACGCGAGGGCCGCGTCGGTCAGGACCTCTTCCTGCCGGGGCAGGGGCTCGGCATCGACGATGGCCAGCGTGGACGGCGCTGGTGCGGACATGAGCTGTCACTCCTTCAGCGGGCGGCGGCGTCTCGACGGCCGCCGGGTCGCCTGAGACGGCACGGCGTGCCATGGCTCCGAGATACGGCCGTGGGTGCCGTCTGAGGTTCAGAGGGCTTCTGACCAGTGGATAGTAGTTTCCTCATGGTGGAAGTTCAATGGTTTGTTGATGTCGAGATTCTCCGGGTCGACAGAAACGGGCCGACGGCGGCGCAGCGTGCCAGCGCGGCCACGCACGGTTGACGGGCGGAGGCCGGACCGCCACGCCGGGGCGGCGGCTCGGCGTCACTCCAGATGCCTGAGGTCCTGCGAGGTGTCGATGTCGTACGCCTCCGCCACATCCGAACACTCCACGAGCGTGATCGCATCGCGGTGCTCCCGCAGATAGCTCCGCGCCCCCTGGTCGCCCACGGCCGCCGCCGCGATGTCCGTCCACCGGTCGGCCCCGAACAGCACCGGATGGCTCCGCTCCCCGTCGTACGAGGCCGCCGCCAGGCTCATCCGCGAGCGGTACGCGAGCCGCACCCGCGCCACCGCCTCCGCGCCGATCCCCGGCTGATCGACCAGGAGGACGAGCGCCGCATCCGCGTCCGCCGCCGTCAGCGCCGCCAGGCCCAGCCGGAGCGAGGAGCCCATGCCCTCCTCCCAGCCAGGGTTCACGCTCACCGCGCAGCCCGTGAGATCCGCCCGGGCCCGCACCTCCTCGGCCGCCGCGCCCAGCACCACGTGCAGCGGGCCGCAGCCGCCGTTGCGCAGGGAGCGCACCGCGTGCTCGATCAGCGGGCGGCCCCGGTGCGTCAGCAGCGCCTTCGGGCGGCCGCCGAGCCGCCGGCCCCCTCCGGCCGCCAGCAGCACCCCCGCGACCTCGGGGTTCTCCGCCCTGCGCGGACTGTCCGTCGCCATGTCCTCAACCATGAGGTCTGGATACCACTGAGTCCTTCGCACACGCGACACGCATGTCACCCTCAGGGGTAACCCTGATTTCTTTCCGTGGGCTGGCGCGCACTGCCTGTTATGGCGTTAACTTGCGGACGAGCCCGGGGACTTGGCCACCACCCCGGATTCGGGGGAGACACCGGCACAAGGACGTGCGAGGGGGAGTGCTGTGTTGCGAAGCGTGGGACAGAAGCCGCTGACCGGCAGCGGCGAGGACCCGAGGGTGGCCGAGCTGCGGATGGCCGTCTCGCGGCTGCGCCGGGAGCTGGCCGGTCTCCGGACCGACTTCCCCGACCGGCCGATCGCCGAGGACGAGCTGGCGGCCCTGGACGCCATGGCCGTCAGCGGAGTGCCGGAGATCCCCCGGATGCGCCGTTCCCTGCTGCTGATCGCGGGGGCGATCGGCTCGGTGAGCGCGGTGGCGGCGGCCCTGCGCGAGGTGCGCAACGCGGTCGACCTCTTCGGCGAGCCCCCGCGCGGGTGAACGCCCCGCGGAGCGTCCGCGAGGGTGAAACGAGACCATCGTGACGAGGAGCCCGCGCGGTTGACCCGCCGGGCGTGTCCCGTCAGCGGCGGATGAGCCGGCGGGCGGTGGCCGCGGCGACCGCCGACGTACGGGAGTCGACGCCCAGCTTGGCGTAGATGTGCACCAAGTGGGACTTGACCGTGGCCTGGCTCAGGAACAGCCGTTTGCTGATCTGCAGGTTCGACAGGCCCTCCCCGACCAGCTGGAGCACCTCCAGCTCCCGCCGGGTCAGCGCCTCGGCCGGGGTGCGCATCCGGTCCATCAGCCGGTGGGCCACCGAGGGCGCCAGCGCCGAACGGCCCGTCGCCGCCGTGCGCACCGCGGCCGCCAGCTCCTGCGGCGGCGCGTCCTTGAGCAGATAGCCGCTCGCCCCGGCCTCGACCGCCGCCAGGATGTCCGCGTCGGAGTCGTACGTGGTGAGGATCAGGACCCGGGGGCCGTCCGGCGCGGCGGTGATCATCGCCGTGGCCTCCGCCCCGTGCATCCCCGCACCGAACTGCAGATCCATCAGGACCACGTCGAAGCCGCCCGCCGCCACCAGGGCGACGGCCTCCTCGGCGGTGGCGGCCTCCCCGGCGACCCGGAAGCCCGGCTCGGTGTCCAGGACCGCTCGCAGCCCGGCCCGGACGACCGGATGGTCGTCGGCGAGCAGCAGCCGGATCGCGCCCCCGTCCTCACCCGCGCCCCTCGTCACGCCGCACGCTCCCCTTCCGTGTCGGGCAGCGGCAGCGTGAGCGCCACCGCCGTGCCCTGGCCGGGCGCCGACTCCACGCTCAGCGCACCGCCGAGCGATCCGGCGCGCGCCCGCATCGCCGGCAGCCCGAAGCCGCCGTCGCCGCCCGTGCCTCGCTCAGGGACCGGGGCCCCCGACGGAGCAAAGCCCCGCCCGTCGTCCACCACGTCCAGCGCCACCGAGGTGTCCATGAAGCTCAGGGTGATCTCCGCCCGCCGGGCCTCCGCGTGGCGCACCGTGTTGGCCAGCGCCGACTGCGCGGTCCGCAGCAGCGCCACCTCGTACGGGGTCGGCAGCTCCACCGGAGTGCCGCTGACCGCGAACCGTACGGCCAGCTCCGGGGCGGTCGTCCGGGCACAGAGCCGCTCCAGCGCGGCGGCCAGCGACCCGTGTTCCAGGTCCGGCGGGGTCAGCGCCCGCACGAAGGAGCGCGCCTCGGCCAGATTGGCCTGCGCCGCCTCACGGGCGGCCCGGACATGCGGGGTCGCCGGAGCGTTCTCGGGCAGCGAGCGTTCGGCGGCGCGCAGCAGCAACTGGATGCTGGACAGCCCCTGGGCCAGCGTGTCGTGGATCTCCCGGGCCAGACGTTCGCGTTCGGCGAGCGTCCCGGCGGTACGTTCCGCCTCGGCGAGGTCCGCCCGCGTGGCGACCAGCTCCACGATCAGCTCCCGCCGCCGTTCGCTCTCCCGGAAGAGGGCGTCGTACCCGAGGACCGTGGCGACGGCGACCGCCGCGCCGATCAGCGGCCCGATGAACGCGCCGGGTTCGATCTCCTGCCGGTGCACGACGAAGCTCGTGATCGCGGCGGCGGCGGTGACCACGACGGCGGGCAGCGCCCAGCGCATCGGCAGGAAGTGGAGCTGGAGGAAGTAGAGCGGGAAGGCGACCCACAGCGCGTCCGGCGACAGCACCAGCAGCGCCGCCCACAGCACCCACAACCCGCCCAGCCACCACGCCCCGGCCCGCGTTCCCGGCTGTACGGAGCTTCCCGGCCGTGCGGAGTCTTCCGGCTGTACGGAGTCTTCCGGCTGCACGGCGGAGGAGCGCACTGCTCCCGCCGCGTACAGGGCCGCCGTCAGCAGCGTCACGGCCACGACCGCCGCCGTGTCCGCCGCGCCCTCGCCCACCGCGCGGACCACGACCAGGGCCAGCAGCCCCGCCAGCAGCGCGTGCAGACAGAGCCGCAGGGCAGCGGTGACGTGGGTGTGCGATCGCGAATCCATGGTTCGTCCAGCGTAGCCGCGGGGACCCCGGACCCGGTCAATCGAAAGGTTGATCCCGGGCCCGTCCGCCGCGCGATGTTTTTCCGTCCGCGCCGGACGACGCTGGGGCCATGTTCGTCGCATGGAGAGACCTTCGCTTCGCCAAGGGCCGGTTCGCGCTCATGGGTTCGGTCGTGGTGCTGATCACGCTGCTCGTGGGCCTGCTGTCCGGGCTGACCGCCGGGCTGGCCCGGGAGAACACCTCGGCCGTCACCGGGCTGGACGCCGACCACCTGGCCTTCGCCGCGCCCCCCGACGGGCAGACGGAGTCGTTCGCCGACTCGACCGTCCGGGAGGACGACTGGCGGGCCTGGGCCGCCCGGCCCGGGGTCGCGGCCGCACAGCCGGTCGGCATCCGCACCCTGAACGCCACCGCCGGTGAGCGGAGCGCAGCCGTGTCGGCCTTCGGCGTCGAACCGGACGGCACCCTCGGGCCGGACGGGACCGGCCCCGGCCGGGTCGTGCTCTCCGAGGAGGCGGCCGAGGAACTGGGCGCCGCCGCCGGTGACCGGATCGCGCTCGGCCGGACCGAGCGCGAGGTCGCCGCCGTCGCCACCGACGCCTCGTACAGCCACACGCCCGTCGTGTGGACCACCCTCGACGACTGGCAGCAGATCGGCCACGACGGCGCCGGGCCCGCCGAACAGGCAACCGTCATCGCCCTGACCACCACCGGCGGCGTGGACCTCGCGGCGGGGGACGAGGCGGCGGGCACCAGCACGCTCACCCTCGACGACTCCCTCACCGCGATCGGCTCCTACCAGGCCGAGAACGGCTCCCTGCAACTGATGCGCGGCTTCCTCTTCGCCATCTCCGCGCTCGTCATCGGGGCGTTCTTCACCGTCTGGACGATCCAGCGCAGCGGCGACGTCGCCGTACTGAAGGCGCTCGGCGCGTCGACCCCGTACCTCCTGCGCGACGCGCTCGGGCAGGCCGTGGTGATGCTCGTCCTCGGTACGGGACTGGGCGCCGCCCTCGCCGCCGGGGCCGGGGCCCTGATCGGCGGGGGAGCCGTGCCGTTCGTCCTGGACCCGGCGACCGTCTTCGTCCCGGCCGCCGTGATGATCGCCCTCGGCGCGCTCGGGGCCGCCCTGTCCGTCCGGCGGATCACCGCCGTCGACCCGCTCACCGCACTCGGGAGTGCCCGATGACGCTCACCCTGACCGATGTCACCCTCACCTACCCGGACGGCGAGGGGCGGCTCACCGCCCTGGACCGGGTCTCGCTGGACGTACCGGCGGGCACGCTCACCGCCGTCGTCGGGCCGTCCGGCTCGGGCAAGTCCAGCCTGCTGGCGGCGGCCGCCACCCTGGTCACCCCGGACTCCGGCCAGGTCGTCGTGGCCGGGACGCCGACGGCCGGGCTGAGCCGTGCGGGGCGGGCGGCGCTGCGCCGGGACCGCATCGGCATCGTCTTCCAGCAGCCCAGCCTGCTGCCCTCGCTGACCGCCGCCGAACAGCTCCAGGCCATGCGCCATCTGTCCGGGGGATCCGCCCGGAGCGCCCGGGGCCGGGCACTGGAGCTGCTGGACGCGGTTGGACTGGCCGACCGCGCCGACCGGCGGCCGCACCAGCTCTCGGGCGGTCAGCGCCAGCGGATCAACATCGCGCGGGCCCTGATGAACGAACCGGCGGTCCTGCTCGTCGACGAGCCGACCAGCGCACTGGACCACGAACGCGGCGGGGCCGTGCTCGACCTGCTGGTGACCCTCACCCGGGAGCGCGCCACCGCCACCGTGCTGGTCACGCACGACCTGGCGCATCTGGACCGGACGGACCGCACGGTGACGATGGACGACGGCCGGCTGACGACCCCGGCCGGGGTCTGAAACGCCGGGGCCGAACGCCGGGGTGTGAAACGTGGGGCGGCGGGATCCGGAGCACCGGGTCCCGCCGCCCCACGTTTCGGCGTTGCTGCGCGCCGGGGCGTCAGCCCCCGTTCGTCCCGCTGCTCGCCAGGGCCTCCGACAGCTCCCCCGCGACCTGCTGGAGGATCGGCACGATCCGCTCCGTCGCCGCCTCGGTCACCCGCCCCGCCGGGCCCGAGATCGAGATCGCGGCGGAGGTGGGGGAGTTCGGTACGGAGACCGCGAGGCACCGCACCCCGATCTCCTGCTCGTTGTCGTCCACCGCGTATCCGGCGCGCCGCACCTGCTCCAGGGCGTCGAGGAAGCCCTCCGGCGTGGTGATCGTCTTCTCCGTCGCGGCCGGCATGCCCGTACGGGCCAGGAGCGCCCGGACCTCGTCGGCGGGGGTGTGCGCGAGGAGCGCCTTGCCCACCCCGGTGGAGTGGGGCAGGACGCGCCGGCCGACCTCGGTGAACATCCGCATCGAGTGCTTGGACGGCACCTGGGCGACGTACACGATCTCGTCCCCGTCCAGCAGCGCCATGTTCGCCGTCTCGCCGGTCTCCTCGACCAGCCGGCTGAGGTAGGGGCGGGCCCAGGTGCCGAGCAGCCGGGAGGCGGACTCGCCGAGCCGGATCAGCCGGGGGCCCAGCGCGTAACGGCGGTTGGGCTGCTGGCGTACGTACCCGCAGACGACCAGGGTGCGCATCAGCCGGTGGATGGTCGGCAGGGGCAGACCGCTGCTCGCGGAGAGCTCGCTCAGCCCGACCTCGCCCCCGGCGTCGGCCATCCGCTCCAGCAGATCGAAGGCGCGCTCAAGGGACTGCACCCCACCGCTGGACGCGGAGGGCTTGGAGTCGGCTGTGCTGGCGTGGGACGGCGGCACGTCAACGGTCCTTTCGAAGCGGAAGGCAAGGCAGCAGCCTACCGGGCGGTTCCGATGGGGCCCACAGCTCCCCGGTCGGCGTCCGTGCCGGTCAGGGCCTGTTTTGTCCGGGTGCCGCCGGTCGGTTCGGACGGCTCGGCGCCGCCCCTCCTGGCCCATGCTACGTTCCACAGTTCGAAATCTGACTTTTACTTTGTGGAAATCTCCAGTCGCGGTGGCCGGGCTGGCCCGTCGGCCCTTCGTGCCGGAAGGTGGGTCTTGACGAGGGCGTTTCCCGAGTGAAGACTCCATCGAGACTTCAACAGTTCGTTGAATTCCGGTTGTGATCATCCTGGAGTGAAGGAGCACAGGTGTCCGGTGTGGACGTGAACCTGGTACTGCGCTCGACGCGCGTCGTCACCCCCGAGGGCACCCGCCCGGCGGCGGTCGCCGTCGCGGGCGGGACGATCGACGCGGTCCTGCCGTACGACGCCGACGTGCCCGCGGGCGCCCGTCTGGAGGACTTCGGCGACGACGTCCTGCTGCCCGGCCTGGTCGACACCCACGTCCATGTGAACGACCCCGGCCGCACCGAGTGGGAGGGCTTCTGGACCGCCACCCGCGCGGCGGCGGCGGGCGGCATCACCACGCTCCTGGACATGCCGCTCAACTCCCTCCCGCCGACCACCACCGTCGACCACCTGCGGACCAAGCAGCAGGTCGCCGCCCCCAAGGCGCACGTCGACACCGGCTTCTGGGGCGGTGCGATCCCCTCCAACGTGAAGGACCTGCGCCCGCTGTACGAGGCCGGGGTCTTCGGCTTCAAGTGCTTCCTGTCGCCCTCCGGGGTCGAGGAGTTCCCGGAGCTGGACCAGGAGCAGCTGGCCCGCTCCATGGCGGAGATCGCCGGATTCGGCGGCCTGCTCATCGTCCACGCCGAGGACCCGCACCACCTGGCCGACGCCCCGCAGCGCTCCGGCCCCGCCTACGCCGACTTCCTGGCCTCCCGCCCGCGCGACGCCGAGAACACCGCGATCGAAGGGCTCATCGCCCACGCCAAGCGGCTCAACGCCCGCGTCCACGTCCTGCACCTCTCCTCCAGCGACGCGCTGCCGCTGATCGCCGCCGCGAAGCGCGAGGGCGTCCGTGTCACCGTCGAGTCCTGCCCGCACTTCCTCACCCTCACCGCCGAGGAAGTCCCGGACGGGGCGACCGAGTTCAAGTGCTGCCCGCCGATCCGCGAGGCCGCCAACCAGGACATCCTGTGGGCCGGGCTCGCCGACGGCACGATCGACTGCATCGTCAGCGACCACTCCCCGTGCACCACGGACCTGAAGACCCCGGACTTCGCCTCCGCCTGGGGCGGCATCTCCTCCCTCCAGCTCGGCCTGCCCGCCATCTGGACCGAGGCCCGCCGTCGCGGCCACTCCCTCGACGACGTCGCCCGCTGGATGTCCGCCGCCCCCGCCGAACTCGCGGGCCTCGGCAAGAAGGGCGCCATCGAGGCCGGCCGTGACGCCGACTTCGCGGTGCTCGCCCCCGAGGCGACCTTCACCGTCGACCCCGCCGAGCTTTTCCACCGCAACCAGGTCACCGCCTACGCCGGGAAGACCCTGCACGGTGTGGTCCGCTCCAGCTGGCTGCGCGGTGTCCGCATCGTGTCCGACGGCGTCCTCGCCGAGCCCACCGGCCGCCTCCTGGAACGGGACCGCTGAACCGGCCCCACCGGCCTTCCCTCAACCGGGACCGCTGTCCGGCCCTGCCGTTCTCTCCCCGGCCGGTACCGCTGACCGGCCCGACCGGCCCCCTCCGCGAACGCGACCACCGACCGTGCCCCGAAAGGACCCCCCGACCATGACGGACGCCTCGATACCCCGCTTCACCGGCGACGCGAACCCCTACGCGGGCGGCGACCCGTACGCCGACCACCGCACCGCCGACTTCCCCTTCACCCACCTCGTCGACCTCGCCGACCGCCGCCTCGGCGCGGGCGTCATCGCGGCCAACGACGAGTTCTTCGCCGAGCGCGAGAACCTCCTCAAGCCCGAGCCCGCCGTCTTCGACCCGGAGCACTTCGGCCACAAGGGCAAGATCATGGACGGCTGGGAGACCCGCCGCCGCCGGGGCGTCAGCGCCGCCGAACCCCACCCCACCGCCGACGACCACGACTGGGCCCTCGTCCGGCTCGGCGCGCCCGGCGTCATCCGGGGCATCGTCCTGGACACCGCACACTTCCGCGGCAACTACCCGCAGGCCGTCTCCGTCGAGGCCGTCGCCCTGCCCGGCTCCCCGTCCCCCGAGGACCTCCTCGCCCCCGACGTGAAGTGGACGACGCTCGTCCCCCGTACGGCGGTCGGCGGCCACGCGGCGAACGGGTTCGTCGTCGACGCCGAGCAGCGCTTCACCCATCTGCGGGTCAACCAGCACCCGGACGGCGGGATCGCCCGGCTGCGCGTGTACGGAGAGGTCGCCCCGGACCCGGCATGGCTCGCGGCCCTCGGTACGTTCGACCTCGCGGCCCTGGAGAACGGCGGCCAGGTCGAGGACGCGTCGGACCGCTTCTACTCCCCGGCCACCAACACCATCCAGCCCGGCCGCTCCCGCAAGATGGACGACGGCTGGGAGACCCGCCGCCGGCGTGACAGGGGCAACGACTGGATCAGCTACCGCCTCGCCGCGCAGTCCGGGATACGGGCCGTCGAGATCGACACCGCCTACCTCAAGGGCAACTCGGCCGGCTGGGCGAGCCTTTCGGTACGGGACGGCGAGGACGGCGACTGGACGGAGGTCCTGCCCCGGACCCGCCTCCAGCCCGACACCAACCACCGCTTCGTGCTCGACGGGGCCGTCCGGGCCACCCACGTACGGATCGACATCTTCCCGGACGGCGGCATCTCGCGGCTCCGGCTGTACGGATCGCTCACCGACGAGGGCGCGGCCGCCCTGGCGGCCCGTCACCGGGAGCTCGGCGGCTGACCCCGAACAACGGACCCGGCCGGGCGCACCGCGATCGCAGGGGGATCGCGGTGCGCCCGGCCGGTCGTTGCGCGAGGGCAGGGACCCGCAGGCGCTCAGAACTCCTCGTGGGACTCCGGGTCGCCGCCGAACCGCCGCTGCCGCCCGGCCGCGATCGTCGTCAACTCCTGCGCGGTCAGCTCGAACCCGAACAGATCCAAGTTCTCGCGCTGCCGCCCCGGATCCGCGGACTTCGGGATCGGCACCGCGCCCAGCTGGGTGTGCCAGCGCAGCACCACCTGGCCGGGCGTCACCCCGTGGTCGTCCGCGATGGCCACGATCGAGGGGTCCTCCAGCACCTCCCGGCCCCGGGCCAGCGGGCTCCAGCTCTCCGTGACGATGCCCTTCGCCGCGTGCACCGCCCGCAGCTCCTCCTGCGGGAGCAGCGGATGCATCTCGATCTGGTTCACCGAGGGCAGCACCCCCGTCTCCCGCTCCAGCCGGTCCAGGTGCGCCGCGGTGAAGTTGGAGACCCCGACGGAGCGGACGAGACCGTCCTCGCGGAGCCGGATCATCGCCTTCCAGGTGTCCACGTACTTGTCGACGCGGGGGAGCGGCCAGTGGATCAGATACAGGTCGACGTACTCGACGCCCAGGCGGGCCCGTGACTCCTCGAACGAGGCGAGCGTCTCCTCGTAACCCTGGTGCCGGCCGGGCACCTTGGTGGTGACGACGACCTCCTCGCGGGGGACGCCGCTGCGGGCGATGCCCCGTCCGGTGCCGGTCTCGTTGCCGTAGTTGAGCGCCGTGTCGACCAGCCGGTAGCCCAGCTCCAGGGCCCCGGCGACGGCCTCCTCGGCCGCCGCGTCGTCCAGCGGGTAGGTGCCGAGTCCCACCGCGGGGAGCCGTGTGCCGTCGTTGAGCGTGTGAACCGGTGTGCCGGACATGTGCTCGTTCTGTCCTTCCGTCGCTGCCCCCTCCCGGCCAGCGTAGGGGGTGTCTCGCCGATCAGGCCGGATCAGGCCGCGTGGCCGCCGTCCGCGACGAGCTCCGTGCCGGTGATGAAGCCCGCCCCGGTGCTCACCAGGTAGGCGACGAGCGAGGCGATCTCCTCCGTCGTGCCGAAGCGGCCCAGCGCGTTCGCCGCGCGCTGGCCCTCGGCCAACGGCCCGTCGGCCGGGTTGAGATCGGTGTCCACGGCCCCCGGCTGGATCACGTTCACGGTGATGCCGCGCGGCCCCAGCTCTCTGGCGAGCGGCTTGGTCAGCCCGGTCAGGGCGGACTTGCTGAGCCCGTAGAGGGTGGAGCCGGGGCCGCCCGCGTACCGGCTCAGGGCGGAACCCACGGAGATGATGCGGCCGCCGTCGGCCAGCCGCTCCGCCGCTGCCCGGCAGGCGAGGAGGACCGCTCGTACGTTCACCGCCAGCGTCCGGTCCACATCAGGACCGGCCAGCCCGGTGATCGGGCCGAGGACGCCGATGCCCGCGTTGTTGACCAGGATGTCCAGCCGGCCGAGCGCGTCCGCCGCCCGGTGCACGGCGTCGGCGGCCGCATCGGCGTCCGCCGCGTCGCAGCGCAGAGCGACGCCCCGGCGGCCGAAGCCCTCGATCTTCGCGACGACCGCGCGGGCCGCCTCCTCGTCCTGGACGTAGGTGACGGCGACGTCCGCGCCGTCCTGGGCGAGCCGCAGCGCGATCGCCGCGCCGATGCCCCGGCTGCCGCCGGTGACCAGGGCGGCCCGGTGCGGAAGGCCGGCCGGAACGGCGGCGGAAGCGGTGGCGGGAGCCGTGCCGAGAAGGGTTGCGGAAGGGGTGCTGAAAGCGTTGCTGGACATGGCTGTTCCTCGCTGACGGGGACGCCGTCGCTCCGACGGCTTTCCCCCAGCAAACGCGCGCCGGAGCCCGCGCACCGGCGGGTATCGGACACCTACCGCAGCCCGGGGCCGCTCACCGTAACGGCAGCCGCGCGGGGTCCGTCGCCGCCGCCCGCAGGCGCGACAGGATGGCGCGGGCCGCCTTGTCGTAGCCGAGGTTGTTGTTCTGGAGCACCGACTCGGCGTTGGACAGCTCCAGCAGGGCGATCACCTCGAACGCCAACTGGCACACATCGGTGTCCCCGGCCAGCTCCCCGGCGGCCCTGGCCTCCTCGATCGTCTCCTCCACGAAGGTGACCCAGCCGGTCTGCGCGGACGCCAGGGCGTCGTGCACCCGGCCGCTGCGGGCGTCGAACTCGGCGGTGGCGGCGTAGAAGAAGCAGCCGCCCCGGAACACCCGGTCGCGGGAGTACGCGATCCACGCCTCGCACATCCGCCAGACCCGTCCGAGCCCCGGTGGCACCGACCGGGTCGGGCGCAGCACATGATCGACGTAGACGGCCACCGCTCCTCGCACGGTGGCCAGCTGGAGCCCCTCCTTCGAGCCGAACAGCGCGAACACCCCGCTCTTGCTCAGCCCCAGCTCGGTGGCCAGCCGCCCCAGCGACAGGCCCTCAAGACCTTCGACCGAGGCGATCTGCACCGCCCGCCCCAGGATCAGCTGCCGGGTCTGGTTCCCCCGCTCGACCCGCCCGTCCGCCCTTACCGACGCCATGTGACCACTCCGTGCCTCAGCGTTACCGATGCGTCAGTCTAGGGAGCGGCGGGAGGCGCCCGGGAACGATCCCACCGCTGGACAGGTGTTCCCTTCCCGGCGGGGCGGCGGGTAGCGTGATCACTTCGCGTGCGAGCCGGTGCGGTCTCCACAACACGTTCCGTGGAGAATCCGGGAGAACCAGATGTCCGCTGCCGCCGTGCCCGCCGCCGGAGGCGTCTTCCCGCGCCGCGCCTGGATCACCGACCTGCCCGTGCTGGCGGTCGCCGCCGTCTGGGGTGCGAGCTATCTCGCCGCCAAGGGCATCACCACCACGCACACCGTCGTCGCCGTGCTCGTTCTGCGCTTCGCGATCGTGCTGCCGGTGCTCGTGGCGGTCGGATGGCGCAGGCTGCGGGCGCTGACCGGTGCGCAGTGGCGGGGCGCCGGAGTGCTGGGCCTGGTGCTGAGCGGCATCTTCCTGCTGGAGACGTACGGGGTGGTGCACACCTCCGCCACCAACGCCGGGCTGATCATCAGCCTCACCATGATCTTCACGCCGCTGGCCGAGGCCGCCGTGACCCGTGTCCGCCCCTCGGCCGGATTCGTCGCCGCCGCCGGGTTCTCCGTCGCCGGCGTGGTCCTGCTGACCCAGGGCGGCGGATTCACCAGCCCCTCGGCCGGCGATCTCCTGATGCTCCTCGCCGCCCTCGCCCGTACGGTCCACGTCCTGGCCATGGCCCGGATCAAGGCGGTGCGGGACGGCGACTCGCTCTCCCTGACCACGGTCCAGCTCGGCGGTGCGGTCGCCGTCTTCGCGGTCCTCGCCGCCGTCCCCGGCACCGGCGCCTCACCGTGGAGCACGGCCGTCGGCTTCGGCGCCCGGGAGTGGGCGGGCCTGGTCTTCCTCTCCGTGTTCTGCACGCTGTTCGCGTTCTTCGTGCAGATGTGGTCCGTTCGCCGCACCTCGCCGTCCCGGGTCAGCCTGCTGCTCGGTACGGAACCGCTGTGGGCCGCCGCCGTCGGCATCAGCCTCGGCGGGGAGCAGCTCGGGCCGCTCGGGGCGGCCGGGGCGGTCCTCGTACTGGCGGGCACCGCGTGGGGGCGGCGGGCCGGACTCGTCAGGTCCTGATCGAATCCGCCGCGATCATCACGGCCGCCCCCGCCACGACCAGCACGATGTTGACGAACAGCATGCGGTCGCTGAGGAAGTCGATGTGACGCACCAGCGTCCAGAACCGGAACCAGCCCGTCCACTCGTACAGCAGCCCGCCCACGCCCTGGATGAAGACGAGGAACCCGATCGTCTCGACGATTTTCTTCATGGGCCGAGCCTCCCGCCCTCCCCGCGCCCGGCGCGTCGGCCACCGGTCCCGTCCGCCGCGCCGAAAGTAGCGCAGGGTGCGACTTTGGTAGCTCCCGCGCCGCTCGGAGCCCTTCCCGGCCATCCGGCTGCGTAACTTTGTCGACATGACGCGCACCGAGTACCGCTGGCTGCTCCCGTCGGCGATGGCCGACCCCGGTCTGCCGGACGACCGGATCCGGACGCGGCGGACCGTACGGGACTGGGTCGTCGACCTCACGGCCTTCCTCATCGCCGCCGGCATCGGCATGCTGGCCCTCGGCACGATCGAGGCGGACGACACCACCGCCGACATCGTCGTCTTCGTGGACTCGATCGTCGGCGCGGTGGCCTGCTGCGCCCTCTGGCTCCGGCGGCGCTGGCCCGTCGGGCTCGCCGTCGCCCTGACCCTCGTGTCCGTCGTCGAGCCCGTGGCCGCCGGGGCCCTGCTGGTCGCCCTCTTCAGTCTGGCCGTCCACCGCCCGTTCAAGCCGGTCGCCATCGTCGGAGCGCTCGCCCTGGCCCTGGTACCCGTGCAACCGTTCCTGCGGCCCGACCCGACGACGTCCTTCCTCGCCTCCCTCCTCTTCGGCGCCCTGCTGATCCTCCTGGTGATCAGCTGGGGCATGGCCGTACGCTCCCGGCGCCAGCTCGTCGTCACCCTCCGCGAACGGGCCCGCCGCGCCGAGGCCGAGGCGGAGCTGCGCGCCGAACAGGCCCAGCGCCTCGCCCGGGAGGCCATCGCCCGCGAGATGCACGACGTCCTGGCCCACCGGCTGACCCTCCTCAGCGTGCACGCCGGGGCCCTCGAATTCCGGCCCGACGCCCCCGCCGCCGAGGTCGGCCGGGCGGCCGGCGTCATCCGGGACAGCGCCCACGAGGCCCTCGAGGACCTCCGCGAGATCATCGGCGTCCTGCGCGGGCCCGGTGACACGGACGAGGGTCACCGGCCGCAGCCCACCCTCGCCACCCTGGACGCCCTCGTCGCCGAGTCCCGGCTCGCGGGCATGAGGGTCGCCGTCGACAACCGGATCGCCGAGCCGAGGGACGCCCCCGCCGCCACCGGCCGCACGGTCTACCGCATCGCACAGGAGGCCCTGACCAACGCCCGGAAGCACGCGCCCGGCACCGAGGTCTCCCTCACCGTCACCGGCGGCCCGGGCGAGGGCCTCACCGTCGAGGTGGTGAACCCGGCCCCCACCGAACCCTTCGAACGCGTCCCCGGTTCCGGCCAGGGGCTCATCGGCCTCACCGAACGCGCCACCCTCGCCGGTGGAGAGCTGGAACACGGCCCGACGAAGGACGGCGGCTTCGCGGTCCGGGCCCGACTGCCGTGGCCCGCCGCATGAGCGCAGCCGCACGGGAACGGGCGACGCCCGCCGTGCCGGCCCCGCCCACCCGCTGGCTACGGTGGCTGCCATGAACACCCCGGCGCCCCCGACACCCCCGGCCTCCTCCTCCGCGCCCGTCCGGCTGCTGATCGTCGACGACGACCCGCTGGTCCGGGCGGGGCTGACCCTGATGCTCGGCGGCGGCCAGGGCATCGACATCGTCGGGGAAGGCGCCGACGGCAACGAGGTCGAGGAACTGGTCGAACGGCTGCGTCCCGACGTCGTCCTGATGGACATCCGGATGCCGGTCATGGACGGACTCACCGCGACCGAGCGGCTGCGCCGCCGGCCCGACGCCCCCGAAGTCGTCGTCCTCACCACCTTCCACGCCGATGAGCAGGTGCTCCGGGCCATCCGGGCCGGAGCGGCGGGATTCGTCCTGAAAGACACCCCGCCGGCCCGGATCGTCGACTCGGTCCGCCGGGTCGCCGCCGGGGACCCGGTCCTCTCACCCGCCGTCACCCGCCAGTTGATGGCCCGCGCCGCCGGTGGCGGGCACGGCGACCGGGCCGACCGCACCGAGCGCGCACGCAGGCGTTTCGGCCAACTCGCCGAACGGGAGCAGGAAGTCGCCGTCGCCGTCGGACGCGGCGGCTCCAACGCGGAGATCGCGGCCTCCCTCTACCTCAGCGTCGCCACCGTCAAGACCCACGTCTCACGGATTCTCGCCAAACTCGAACTCAACAACCGGGTACAGATCGCACTGTTGGTCCACGACGCGGGACTCCTCGACACGGACGACGAGGGCGGGAGCCACCTAGGCTGAACGCAACGGCCCCCGCCCGCCGCGCCCGACGAGGTGACGCTCCGTCGTGAGGTGCCGTAACTCATCGAGAAGGGAACCGTGTTGACCACCGAACCCCTGGTCGATCTCGCCGCCCTCGGCGATCAGTTCACCCGCGATCCCTACCCGGCCTACGCCGCGCTGCGCGCGAAGGGCCCGGTCCACCGGGTCCGGATCCCCGAGGGGGCGGACGCCTGGCTCGTCGTCGGATACGAGGCGGGCCGCGCCCTCCTCGCCGACCAGCGGCTCTCCAAACACTGGAGCCGCGCCTCGCCCACGCTCGGGGTCAGCAAGGTGTCCGCGGGCTCCTCGATGCTCGGCTCCGACGCCCCCGACCACACCCGGCTGCGCAAGCTGGTCGCCCGGGAGTTCACCCCGCGCCGCATGGAACAGCTGGCGCCACGCATACAGGAGATGACCGACGAGCTGCTGGACGCCATGCTCGCGGCTCCGGACCGCTCGGCCGACCTCGTCGAGGCGCTGTCCTTCCCGCTGCCCATGTCGGTCATCTGCGAGCTGCTCGGCGTGCCGTTCCTGGACCGCGAGGACTTTCGCACCTGGTCCGGCCAGGCGGTCTCCTCCCTCGACGCGTCCCGGCGCGCCTCCTCCACCCAGGCGATGACCGCGTACATCGCCGGTCTGCTGGCCGACAAGCGCGAGAATCCGGGCGACGACCTGCTGAGCGCGCTGATCCACACCGCCGACGAGGACGGCGACCGGCTGTCCGGCGAGGAACTGATCGGCATGGCCTGGCTGTTGCTCGTCGCCGGACACGAGACGACCGTCAACCTCATCACCAACGGCGTCCACAACCTGCTCGCACACCCGGGTCAACTGGCCGCCCTGCGTGCGGACTTCTCCCTCATCGACAACGCCGTCGAGGAGATCCTGCGCTTCGAGGGGCCGGTGGAGACCCCCACGTACCGCTTCACCACCGAGCCGATCGAGGTGGGCGGCACGGTGATCCCCGGCGGCGGCGAACTGGTCCTGGTCGCGATGTCGGACGCCAACCGGGACCCCGACCGCTACCCCGGCGGGGACCGCTTCGACATCACCCGGGACGCCCGGGGCCACATCGCCTTCGGGCACGGCATCCACTACTGCCTGGGCGCCCCGCTGGCCCGTATCGAGGCCCGTACCGCCATCCGGTCGCTGCTGGAGCGCTGCCCGGACCTGCGGCTGACCGCCGACCCGGCGACGCTGACCTGGCGCACCGGAATGCTGATGAGGGGCCCGCTGAGCCTGCCCGTCGCCTGGTAGCAGCGGGCAGGCTTCCGGCTCCCGGTTCTCGGGCTTCCGTCAGCCGCCGGGGATCTCGTCCATCGCCACCGGCCGGCGTTCGCGGCGGGAGACCTCGCACGCCTCGGCGATCCGCAGGGCGTGCAGGGCCTCCCGCCCGTCGCACGGATTGGCCAGCTCGCCGCGGACCACGCGCAGGAACGCGTCCAGCTCCGCCTCGTACGCCGGGGCGAACCGTTCCAGGAAGCCCGGCCAGGGCTTCGCCGGGGCGCCGGGGCCGCCGGGCTCGGCCGAGGTCAGCGGCGTACGGTCGTCGAGGCCGACGGCGATCTGGTCCAGGTCGCCGGCCAGCTCCATCCGTACGTCGTACCCGGCGCCGTTGCACCGGGTCGCGGTGGCGGTGGCGAGCGTCCCGTCGTCGAGGGTGAGCAGGGCCGCGGCCGTGTCCACATCCCCCGCCTCCCGGAACATCGCGGGCCCCGTGTCCGATCCGGTGGCGTACACCTCGCTCACCTCGCGGCCCGTCACCCAGCGCAGGATGTCGAAGTCGTGGACCAGGCAGTCGCGGTACAGCCCGCCGGAGAGCGGGAGGTAGGCGGCGGGCGGCGGCGCGGGATCGGAGGTGACCGCCCGCACGGTGTGCAGCCGGCCCAGCCGCCCGTCCCGCACGGCGGCCCTGGCCTCGCCGTACCCGGCGTCGAAGCGCCGCATGAAGCCGAGCTGGAGCAAACTCCCCGCCGCCTCGACCTCGGCCAGCGCGGCGAGCGTGCCGGGCAGGTCCAGGGCGATCGGCTTCTCGCAGAAGGCGGGCAGCCCGGCGCGGGCCGCGCGGGCGATGAGCCCGGCGTGCGCGGCGGTCGCCGAACAGATCACCACGGCGTCGGGCGGGGCCGGCGCCTCGTCCGCCCCGCTGAAGAGGTCGTCCACGGCGACGGCCGTCCCCCCGGTCCGCAGGGCCGAGGCGGCAGCCCGTTCCGGATCCGCGTCCGCCAGCAGCAGGGCGTCCACGGCGGGGTGACGGCTCAGCACCTCCGCATGGAATGTGCCGATCCGTCCCGTTCCGATCAATCCGATGCGCATGGGCCCCAAGGTGGCTTCGCCCGGTCGTCATGTCAAGCAATTGTCCTGACAAACGACAGGCCATGGCTATGTCCGGACAAGCGAACTACGCTCGCCCCGTGACCGCACATGGAACCGACCGGCCGCTGCCGCTGAGCGTGGACCGCACCAGCCCGGTGCCGCTCTACTTCCAGCTGGCGCAGCAGCTGGAGGCGGCCGTGGAGCAGGGCCGGCTGGCCCCCGGCGCCCTGCTCGGGAACGAGATCGACCTGGCCTCCCGGCTGGGCCTGTCCCGCCCGACCGTCCGCCAGGCCATCCAGACGCTCGTCGACAAGGGGCTGATGGTGCGCCGGAGGGGGGTCGGCACCCAGGTCGTCCACAGCCAGGTCCGCCGCCCGCTGGAGCTCAGCTCGCTCTACGACGACCTGGAGACGGCGGGCCAGCGCCCCGCCACCGCTGTCCTGCGCAACACGACGGAACCGGCCACGGCCGAGGTCGCCGCCGCGCTCGGGGTCGCCGAGGGCAGCGAGGTCCATCTCGTGGAGCGGCTGCGCAGCGCGCACGGCGAACCGATGGCGCTCCTGCGCAACCACCTGCCGCCGGGGCTGGTGCCCCTGCGCATCGACGAGCTGGAGGCCACCGGCCTCTACCGGCTGATGCGCGCCGCCGGCATCACGCTGCACAGTGCCCGCCAGACGGTGGGCGCGCGCGCCGCGACGGTGGGGGAGGCGCGGGACCTGGACGAGGAGCCGGGGGCGCCGCTGCTGACGATGGAACGCGTGACGTACGACGACACGGGGCGGGTGGTGGAGTTCGGGTCCCACGTCTACCGCGCGGCGCGCTACGCCTTCGAGTTCCAGCTCCTGGTCCGCCCGTAGCCCACCCCAGCCCGTTCCCGGGTGCCCCATCCAGCCCGTCCGGCGTTTGAGGACGGAACCCTCGGGCTGGTGGCCCGCAGACTCCCAGGGGCCTGGGCCCCGGGAACCCCGCAGGCGCGGCCGACACCACCGCAACGGTTCCGTCCTCAATCGCCGGACGGGCTTGAAGGCGCGGGCCCGCCCAGGCCCGCCGGGCGGCGGAAAAGGTCCAGGCACACGGGTTGCGCTCGGCCGCCCCGTGCCCCAGGCTCCTGTGACCGTCGGCCACCCGCGCAAGGCCCCGGGGCAGGGCTCGGGGATACTGGGCAGCCGGCCCGGGACCGCACACCCCCGGCCAGGTCAGGCGAAGCGGACAGCAGAAGAAGGGCACGGTGTCGTGGCAAGGGTTCGGACAGGGGTACGCGCACTGGGCGCCGTGCTGGCAGTGATGCTGGCAGCCGCGGGATGCAGCAGCACCGGCGGCAAGCGGGCGGAAGAACGCGCGGCCGAGGCCGCCGAGGGGCGGGCCGCGGTGAACACCCCCCGCTGGACCTTCGCCATGGTCACCCACTCGGGAGACGGCGACACGTTCTGGGACATCGTCCAGAAGGGCGCCGAGCAGGCGGCCCTCAAGGACAACATCAACTTCCTCTACTCGCACAACGACGAGGCCAACCAGCAGGCCCAGCTCGTCCAGACCGCGATCGACAAGAAGGTCGACGGCCTGATCGTCTCGCTGGCCAAGCCGGACGCGATGAAGGCCGTGGTCGCCAAGGCCGTCAAGGCCGGCATCCCCGTCGTCACCGTGAACTCCGGCTCCGCCGAGTCGAAGGAGTTCGGCGCGCTCACCCACATCGGCCAGGACGAGACCATCGCCGGTGAGGCCGTCGGGGACGAGCTGAACAACCGGGACCGCAAGAAGGCGCTGTGCGTCCTGCACGAGCAGGGCAACGTGGGCCACGAGCAGCGCTGCGCCGGAGCGAAGAAGACCTTCGACGGCACGATGCAGAACCTGTACGTCGACGGCACCAACATGCCCGACGTCACCGCGTCCATCGAGGCCAAGCTCCAGTCCGACAAGAGCATCGACGCGGTCGTCACCCTCGGCGCCCCCTTCGCCGACGCGGCCGTCCAGGCCAAGCAGACGGCGGGCAGCAAGGCCGAGATCGACACCTTCGACCTCAACGCCAAGGTCGCCACCGGCCTCCAGAGCGACAAGCTCGGCTTCGCCGTCGACCAGCAGCCCTACCTCCAGGGCTACCAGGCCGTCGACCTGCTCTGGCTCTACCGCTACAACCGCAACGTGCTCGGCGGCGGCCAGCCCGTCCTGACCGGCCCGCAGGTCATCACCAAGGACGACGCCGACGCCCTGGCCGACTACACCAAGCGGGGCACCCGATGAGCGGCTCCACCGCCGCCCCGGAGAAGCCCGCGCAGCTCGACGAGCGCCTCGTCCACACCTCGCCGCTCCGCAAGCTGCTCGGCCGCCCCGAGCTGGGCTCGGTCGTCGGCGCGGTCGCCGTCTTCCTGTTCTTCGCGATCGTCGCCGACAGCTTCCTCCAGGCGTCCAGCTTCGGCACCGTCCTGTACGCGGCCTCGGTGCTCGGCATCATGGCCGCCCCGGTGGCCCTGCTGATGATCGGCGGCGAGTTCGACCTCTCCGCGGGCGTCCTGGTGACCAGCTCCGCGCTGATCTCGTCGATGTTCAGCTACCAGATGACGGCCAACGTCTGGGTCGGCGTCCTGGTGTCCCTGCTGGTCACGCTCGCCATCGGCGCGTTCAACGGCTTCATGCTGACCCGCACCAAACTGCCGAGCTTCATCATCACGCTCGGCACGTTCCTGATGCTGACCGGTCTGAACCTCGGCTTCACCAAGCTCATCAGCGGCACCGTCTCCACCAAGGCGATCGGCGACATGGAGGGCTTCGACTCGGCCCACGCCCTGTTCGCCTCCACGCTGACCGTCGGCAGCGTCGAGTTCAAGGTGACCATCCTGTGGTGGATCGCCCTCGTCGCCGTCGCCACCTGGATCCTGCTCCGTACCCGCTTCGGCAACTGGATCTTCGCGGTCGGCGGTCAGGCCGACGCGGCCCGCGCGGTCGGCGTCCCGGTCGTCCGCACCAAGATCGGCCTCTACCTCGGCGTCGCCTTCGCCGCCTGGATCTCCGGCCAGCACCTGCTGTTCAGCTACGACGTCGTCCAGTCCGGCGAGGGCGTCGGCAACGAGCTGACGTACATCATCGCCGCCGTCATCGGCGGCTGCCTGATCACCGGCGGCTACGGCTCCGCGATCGGCTCGGCGGTCGGCGCCTTCATCTTCGGCATGACCAGCAAGGGCATCGTCTACGCCGAGTGGAACCCGGACTGGTTCAAATTCTTCCTGGGAGCGATGCTGCTCCTGGCCACCCTGCTCAACGCGTGGGTGCGCAAGCGCGCGGAGGCGACGACATGACGGCCACGTCCGAGACGTCCGGGAAGACCGCCGGCCCCCTCGTCGAGCTGGACGACGTGTCCAAGTTCTACGGCAACATCAAGGCCCTGGAACACGTCTCGCTGGAGGTTCACGCGGGCGAGATCACCTGCGTCCTCGGCGACAACGGCGCCGGCAAGTCCACCCTCATCAAGATCATCGCAGGGCTGCACGGACACGACGCCGGACGCTTTCTGATCGAGGGCGAGGAGACGACCCTCGCCAACCCGCGCGACGCCCTGGACCGGGGCATCGCCACCGTCTACCAGGACCTCGCCGTCGTCCCGCTGATGCCGGTCTGGCGGAACTTCTTCCTCGGCTCCGAGCCCACGACCGGCGTCGGCCCCTTCAAGCGCCTCGACGTCCGGAAGATGCGCGAGACGACCCGTACGGAACTGCTCCGCATGGGCATCGACCTGCGCGACGTCGACCAGCCCATCGGCACCCTGTCCGGCGGCGAGCGCCAGTGCGTCGCCATCGCCCGCGCCGTCTACTTCGGCGCCAAGGTCCTCGTCCTGGACGAGCCGACCGCCGCGCTCGGCGTCAAGCAGTCCGGGGTGGTCCTCAAGTACGTGGCGGCCGCCCGCGACGCCGGCCTCGGCGTGGTCCTCATCACGCACAACCCGCACCACGCCCACCTCGTCGGCGACCGGTTCGTCCTCCTCAAGCGCGGAGTGATGTCCGGCAGCCACACCAAGGACGACATCACGCTCGACGAGCTGACCCGGCAGATGGCGGGCGGCAGCGAGCTGGAGGAGCTCAGCCACGAGCTGGAACGCACTCCCGCGCCCACCCTCCCGGGCACGTCCGCGGCGACCGAAGAAGGATCCTGACCGACGACCCGTCCCGGCGCGGCCGACCCCGCCCGTCGGCCCGCCGGGGCCGGGCAGTGGCAGAATCGAGCCCGGCGGGCGCCGTCCGCCGCCGGCCGCGACAGCGGCCCGGCCCCCCAGACCCCGCAGGGACGATGAGCACGTACCGCGACTTCGCCCACCGCGGCTCCGCCCGCGCCACCGTCCTCAGGACGGTCGGCACCAAGGAACGCCGCTCGCACCTGTCCGCGCCCCGCGTCCCCACGGTCGGGATCGACATCGGCGGTACGAAGGTGATGGCGGGCGTCGTCGACGCCGACGGCAACATCCTGGAGAAGGTCCGCACCGAGACGCCCGACAAGTCCAAGAGCCCCAAGGTCGTCGAGGACACCATCGTCGAGCTGGTGCTGGACCTCTCCGACCGGCACGACGTCCACGCGGTGGGCATCGGCGCGGCGGGCTGGGTCGACGCCGACCGCTCCAAAGTCCTCTTCGCCCCGCACCTCGCCTGGCGCGACGAGCCCCTGCGCGACGCCATCGCCTCCCGGCTCGTCGTCCCCGTCATGGTCGACAACGACGCCAACACCGCCGCCTGGGCGGAATGGCGCTTCGGCGCGGGCCGCGGCGAGGACCACCTCGTCATGATCACCCTCGGTACGGGCATCGGCGGCGCGATCCTGGAGGACGGCCAGGTCAAGCGCGGCAAGTACGGCGTGGCCGGTGAGTTCGGCCACATGCAGGTCGTCCCTTCGGGGCACCGCTGCCCCTGCGGCAACCGCGGCTGCTGGGAGCAGTACAGCTCCGGCAACGCCCTCGTCCGCGAGGCCAAGGAGCTGGCCGCCGCCGACTCCCCGGTCGCCCACTACCTGCTGGACCGGGTGAAGGGGAACGTCTCCGACATCACCGGGCCGCTCATCACCGAACTGGCCCGCGAGGGCGATGCGATGTGCATCGAACTCCTCCAGGACATCGGCCAGTGGCTCGGCATCGGCATCGCCAATCTGGCCGCCGCGCTCGACCCCTCCTGCTTCGTCATCGGAGGCGGCGTCAGCGCCGCCGACGACCTCCTGATCAACCCCGCCCGGGACGCCTTCAAGCGCCATCTCACCGGCCGCGGCTACCGTCCCGAGGCCAGGATCGCCAAGGCGCAGCTGGGCCCCGAGGCGGGTATGGTCGGCGCCGCGGACCTGGCGCGGCTGGTCGCCCGCCGCTTCCGCCGGACCAACCGGCGGCGCGTCGAGCGGTACGAGCGCTACGCCCAGATCTACGACCAGGCGGCGAGCACCATCCGCAACACGCGGTCCACCCGTACCGCCGACTGAACCGCGACCGCCCTTTCCGGCGTCCACCCCTCCGTACGCCTCACGTCGCCGCAGCACCTAGGGACCACCTGATCATGATCGCAGCCGAGCACCCCGTGGTGCCGCACCAGTCGGAGTCTCCGGGCGACGGCGAGGGCAGACCGCCCGAGGACCGCCGGCGGGTGTTCAAGCGGCGCTTCATCACCGCCACGATCATCGTGCTGCTGATCGGCATCCCGGCCGGCTACCTGCTGATCTCGGCCGGCCAGAGCCGCCGCTCGGGCATGGACAAGGAGACCGAGGCGGCCGCCCAGGGGCTGCGCGAGGGCTGGCCCTCCAAGATGCAGCGCCGGATCTTCGAGATCCCGGTGCCCGGCAACGGACAGGGCGTTCAGTACTACGAGACGAACAACTGGAAGGCCAGCCGGCTGTACGTGAAGTTCCGTACCACCTCCGCCGGTCTCGACCGCTTCCTGACCGGGGTGGGCACCGGACGTGCGGCGCTGGAGCCCGACAGGATCTCCATCAGCCCGCGGGACATCAAGATCACCGGCTGGTCCTTCGGCCCGGGCGAGCACTGGGCCGGCACCACGCACAGCAACAAGAAGCCGCGCCCCACCCAGAACATCACGGTCAACATGACCGATCCGGCCAGCCCCGTCGTCTATGTCGTATCGGCGGCGACCCCCTGACCGTGAGCCCGTGTGGCGACCCTTGGGCGTGAGCCCGTGAGCCCGTGAGGCGCCCCCCCCCGCGGAGCCTGAGCGAGTCGGCCCCGGCGGATATCCCACCCGCCGGGGCCGACTCGCGTGTGCGTGGCCACTCTCCGCAGCCGCCCTACCCTGTCCCGCGCGGCACTGCCACCGCCTGCCCGCCCAGGCAGGCCGGATTTCGTCGCGCATGGGCCGTTGTGGGCTCCACCAGCCCGGGACGCCTGCCGGACGGCCCTCGCAAGCACGGCTGAAATCCGTCCAACGCGGCCAAACGTTCCTCGGGCGCGATCATCGTATCGAGCTAACGTCGGTGGATTTCCTTGGTCCGAACGGTGGCGGGGCCCTTAGTGTTCCCCTGGATCTGGAGGGGGTTCATCTCCTTATCGGATCTTTCCTCCGCATTCCCACCCCTACGACCGTTCGCGTCGCATGCGCGCGTCCCGCCCGACCAAGGAGAGCCTGCCCGATGACTGTTGAATCGAGCCCGGAAGCCCGGCTGGAAGTGCCCCGGCAGTCCAGCCTGGGGACGGCCGCGGCCCGCAACCTCGCCAGCACGACGAAGTCCGCCCCGCAGATGCAGGAGATCACCTCCCGCTGGCTGCTGCGGATGCTCCCGTGGGTCGAGACCAAGGGCGGTGCCTACCGGGTCAACCGACGTCTCTCCTTCACGGTGGGTGACGGACGGGTGGAGTTCGTCCAGGACGGGGCCACGATCCGGGTCATCCCCCAGGAGCTGGGCGAACTCGCCCCGCTGCGGGACTTCGACGACATCGAGGTCCTGACCGCCATCGCCGACCGGTGTGTCCAGCGTGACTTCCGGGCGGGGGAGACGCTGGTCGAGCGAGGCGCGGCCGCGGACCAGCTCCACCTCGTCGCGCACGGCCGGATCGGCCAGACCTCCGTCGGCAGCTACGGCGACGAGGTCACCCTGGACGTCCTGGCGGACGGGGACCACTTCGGCGAGCACGTCCTGCTGGACGACGACGCCCGGTGGGCGCACACCGCCACCGCCGAGACCGCCGGCACCCTGCTCACGCTCTCCCGCGCGGACTTCGAGGCCATCGTGTCGAGCTCGGCCGAGCTCCGGGCCCACCTCGCCGAGTTCACCGCACGCTCCCGGCAGCGGCAGAACCACCGCGGTGAGGCGGAGATCGCGATGTCGGCCGGCCACGTCGGCGAGCACGAGCTGCCCGGCGCCTTCGCCGACTACGAGCTGCGCCCGCGCGAGTACGAACTCTCGGTGGCCCAGACCATTCTGCGGGTCCACACCAGGGTCGCCGACCTCTACAACGGTCCGATGAACCAGACCGAGGAACAGCTCAGGCTCACCATCGAGGCGCTGCGGGAACGCCAGGAGCACGAGCTGATCAACAACCGGGACTTCGGTCTGCTCCACAACGCCGACTTCAAGCAGCGCATCCAGCCGCACTCCGGCCCGCCGACCCCGGACGACCTGGACGAGCTGCTCTGCCGCCGCCGGGGCACCAAGTTCTTCCTCGCGCACCCCCGGACGATCGCGGCGATGGGGCGCGAGTTCAACGCGCGCGGCCTCTACCCGGACCACACCGACCTCGGTGGCCAGCAGGTCCCCGCCTGGCGAGGCGTCCCGATCCTGCCCTGCGGCAAGATCCCCATCACCCCGGAGAAGACCAGTTCGATCCTCGCCATGCGTACCGGCGAGGAGAACCAGGGCGTCATCGGTCTCCGGCAGACCGGGCTGCCGGACGAGTACGAACCGGGCCTCTCGGTGCGCTTCATGGGCATCGACGACAAGGCGATCATCTCCTACCTCGTCAGCACCTACTACTCCGCCGCCATCCTGGTGCCCGACGCGGTCGGCGTGCTGGAGAACGTACAGATCGCCCACTGGCCCAGGTAGTGGGCGCGGCGCGGAGCCCGCAAGCGGACCGCGTGCCCGGACGTCGTCGAAGACCAGCCCACCTCATCAAGGAGCCACGCATGCCCGTGCCCGACCTGCCGCTTCCGCGGTCGAGCCTGCCGGAGGCCCTCTCCCGCTTCGGGGCGACCGCGGGCGCCGCGGTCGAGGCCTGCGCCCCTGGCCTCGGTGCCGCCGCCTGCGCACCGTCCGAAGCAGCCGCGACGCCCCCATCGGTCGGCCTCCCCCCGGGCCCTTCACCGGTCGTCCCACCGCAGGCCGGTGGGACGGAGGCCGCGTGGACGGGCCGGGCGGGCGGCCTGGAACGGCTGTTGAGCGGACCCCACGGCCTGGGCACGGCAGGTCTGCGGCTGACACCGCGCGAGGAGCCTCCCGCGCCGGCGGCCGCGGAGCGCGGCCGACCGGTTCCGGGTCTCTACCACCACCCGATCCCCGAGCCCGACCCGGTGCGGGTCGAGGAGGTCAGCCGTCGCATCAAGGACTGGGCCCTGGACGAGGTCTCCCTGTACCCCGAGGAGTGGGAGGAGCAGTTCGACGGCTTCTCCGTGGGCCGGTACATGGTCGGCTGCCACCCGGACGCGCCCACCGTCGACCACCTGATGCTCGCCACCCGCCTGATGGTCGCCGAGAACGCCGTGGACGACTGCTACTGCGAGGACCACGGCGGGTCGCCCATCGGCCTCGGCGAGCGGCTTCTGCTCGCGCACACCGCGCTGGACCCCCTGTACACCGCGCGCGAGTACCAGCCGGACTGGTCGGCCTCGCTCCACGCGGACGCCCCCCGGCGCGCCTACCGCTCCGCCATGGACTACTTCGTCCGCGCGGCGGCACCCTCCCAGGCGGACCGGCTCCGCCACGACATGGCGCGCCTGCACCTGGGGTATCTCGCCGAAGCGGCCTGGGCCCAGCAGGACCGGGTCCCGGAGGTCTGGGAGTACCTGGTGATGCGCCAGTTCAACAACTTCCGGCCCTGCCCCACCATCACCGACACCGTCGGCGGCTACGAACTCCCGGCGGATCTGCACGCCCGCGCCGACATGCAGAAAGTCATCGCCCTGGCCTCCAACGCGACGACGATCGTGAACGACCTCTACTCGTACACCAAGGAACTCGACGCTCCGGGCCGGCACCTGAACCTGCCCGTCGTGATCGCCGAACGCGAGGGGCTGTCGGACAAGGACGCCTACCTCAAGTCGGTCGAGATCCACAACGAGCTGATGCGCGACTTCGAGACCGAGGCCGCCGCACTGGCCCTCTCCTGTCCCCTTCCGGGCGCGCAACGCTTCCTGCGAGGCGTCGCCGCCTGGGTCGACGGCAACCACCACTGGCATCAGTCGAACACCTATCGCTACAGCCTCCCCGATTTCTGGTAGAAGAGAAGGAAACATCTGTGACCAGCGCCGAACTGACCGCCACCGCTCCCGCCGCACTGCACATCCCCGGCCCGGCGACCCCCTACCAGGGAGACATCGCCCGCTACTGGGACGGCGAGGCCCGGCCCGTGAACCTGCGACTCGGCGACGTCGACGGCCTCTACCACCACCACTACGGGGTCGGCGATGTCGACACCGCCGCGCTCGGCGACCCGGAGGACAGGGGGTACGAGGACCGACTGATCGCCGAGCTCCACCGCTTGGAGTCCGCGCAGGCGGACGTTCTCCTCGGACACCTCGGCGCCATCGGGCGTGACGACACCGTCGTGGACGCGGGCTGCGGCCGCGGCGGCTCCATGGTGATGGCGCACCAGCGCTTCGGGTGCTCGGTGGAAGGCGTGACCCTGTCGGCCAAGCAGGCCGACTTCGCCAACGGGCGTGCCGCGGAGCTGGGCATCGACGACCACGTCCGCGCCACGGTGTGCAACATGCTCTCCATGCCCTTCGCGACCGGCTCCGCCGCGGCCTCCTGGAACAACGAGTCGAGCATGTACGTCGACCTGGGCGATCTCTTCGCCGAGCACGCCCGTGTCCTGGAGGTCGGCGGCCGCTACGTGACCGTCACCGGCTGCTGGAACCCGCGCTACGGTCAGCCGTCGAAGTGGGTCTCGCAGATCAACGCGCATTTCGAATGCAACATCCACTCCCGCCGGGAGTACTTGCGCGCCATGGCGGACAACCGCCTTGTGCCGCAGGCCGTGATCGACCTCACCCCCGACACCCTGCCCTACTGGGAGCTGCGGGCCACGTCCTCGCTGGTCACGGGGATCGAGGACGCGTTCATCAACTCCTACCGGGACGGGTCCTTCCAGTACGTCCTCATCGCGGCCGACCGCGTCTGACGGCACCGGCCCAGGGGCGGCCGGCGCCGGGGATCTCCCGGTGCCGGCCGTTCTCGCGTCGGGCGTGAAGCGCCGCGGCCGCGGGGTCGGGCCGGAAGCAGACGGTCCGTACAGCCCGGTCAGGCCGGAAGCAGACGGTCCGTACATCGGCACAGCCGGACGCGTCGCCGCTCGAACGGCCGGCGCCGAGGCCGGCGGCCCGCGAGGCCGGTCGCGCGGGACACCGGCCACCTGAGTTGGGGGAGGCGGTAGCCGGATGAGAGGGTCGAGCGGGTGAGCGACACACCACGGAACACCCTCAAGTACTGCGTCGACGGTCCCGAGGACGCCCCGGTCCTGGTCATAGGTCCCTCGCTGGGGACGACCTGGCACATGTGGGACCGCCAGATACCCGAGTTGTCCCAGCACTGGCGGGTCTTCCGCTACGACCTGCCCGGCCACGGCGGCGCGCCCGCCCACGCCGCCGCCTCCGTCGCCGAGCTGGGCGACCGGCTGCTCGCGACCCTGGACGGGCTCGGCGTCCAGCGCTTCGGCTACGCGGGCTGCTCGATCGGCGGGGCGATCGGCGCGGACCTGGCCCTGCGCCACCCGCACCGGGTCGCCTCGCTGGCCCTCGTCGCCTCCTCGCCCCGGTTCGGCACGGCCGACGAGTTCCGTCAGCGGGGCGTGATCGTCCGCACCAACGGGCTGGAGCCGATGGCCCGCACCGCGCCCGAGCGGTGGTTCACCCCCGGGTTCGCCGCGGCCCAGCCCGCCATCGTGGAATGGGCCGTGCAGATGGTCCGCACCACCGACCCCGGCTGCTACATCGCAGCCTGCGAGGCGCTCGCGGCGTTCGACATCCGTGGCGCCCTGGGCCGGATCGGCGTCCCCACCCTCGTGCTGGTCGGGGCGGAGGACCAGGTCACCGGGCCCGCCGAGGCCCGCACGCTGGTCGCCGGGATACCGGACGCCCGCCTCGCGCTCGTCCCCGGCGCCTCCCACCTCGCGCCCGTCGAGCAGCCCGCCGCCGTCAGCGACCTGCTGCTGATGCACTTCTCCACCGCCTGGCAGCAGGACACCTCGGCCGCGATCCCCGTGCTGCCCCACGTCACCGCGCCCGCCGCCACCGCCGTGCCGTTCGTCCCGGTGGCCGAGATCGCCCCGGCCGCCACCGCCCCCGACGCCGTCGCGCCGACCCCGGACGACCGGTACGAGCAGGGCACGAAGGTCCGCCGCGAGGTGCTGGGGGACGCCCATGTCGACGCGGTGAACGAGACGGCCGACGCCTTCACCGAGGACTTCCAGGAGCTGGTCACCCGGTACGCCTGGGGCGAGGTCTGGAGCCGCGACGGCCTCGACCGCCGCACCCGCAGCGTCATCACGATCACCGCACTCGTCGCCTCCGGCCACCTGGAGGGCCTCGCCGCGCACACCCGGGCCGCCCTGCGCAACGGTCTGACGCCCGCCGAGATCAAGGAAGTCCTGCTCCAGACCGCCGTCTACTGCGGCATCCCGGCCGCCGGAGCCGCCTTCGCCGTGGCGCAGAAGGTGATCCAGGAGGAAACCACCCCGCCCGCGTAGCAGGATGGGGCCATGAACGCATCGCCCGGGGCACTCACCCTCACCAAGAAGACCCACTCCTGCGTCCGGATCGAGAAGGAGGGGCGCATCCTGGTCATCGATCCCGGAGGCTTCTCCGAGGACGACGCGGCGCTCGGCGCGGACGTCATGCTGGTGACGCACGAGCACCCGGACCACTTCAACGAGGCACGGCTGCGCGCGGGCCTGGAGGCCAATCCGGCGGCCGAGATCTGGACGCTGCGCAGCGTCGCCGAGCAGCTCTCGGCCGCCTTCCCGGGCCGGGTGCACACCGTGGGCGACGGGGACGCGTTCTCCGCCGCCGGATTCGACGTCACCGTGCACGGCGAGCTGCACGCGGTCATCCACCCGGACATCCCGAGGATCACCAACGTCGGCTTCCTGGTGGACGGTTCGGTCTTCCACCCCGGCGACGCGCTCACCGTTCCCGAGCGCCCCGTGGACACGCTGCTGCTGCCGGTGATGGCCCCCTGGAGCAAGATCTCCGAGGTCATCGACTACGTACGCGAGGTGAAGCCGCGGCGCGCCATCGACGTCCACGACGCCCTGCTGACCGATCTGGCCCGCCCGATCTACGACAACCAGGTCGGCGCCCTGGGCGGCGCGGACCACGGCCGGCTGGCCCCGGGCGGCACCACCGAGCTGTGAGCCCGGCGGCCGCTGTCAGTGGGAGCGGCTAGGTTGGCTGCCATGCGCATCGCCACCTATAACGTCAATTCGATCACCGCCCGGCTGCCGAGGCTTCTGGCCTGGCTGGAGAGCAGCGGCACCGATGTGCTGTGCATCCAGGAGACCAAGTGCACGGCGGAGCAGTTCCCCGCCGAAGCCCTGCGCGAGGCGGGGTACGAATCCGCCGTCAACGCCACCGGCCGGTGGAACGGGGTCGCGCTGCTCTCCCGCGTCGGCCTCGCCGACGTCGTCACCGGGCTGCCCGGCGGCCCGGAGTACGACGGCGTGCAGGAGCCCCGCGCGATCTCGGCGACCTGCGGCCCGCTGCGCCTCTGGTCGGTGTACGTGCCCAACGGCCGCGAGGTCGAGCACGAGCACTACGCGTACAAGCTGCGCTGGCTGGAGGCCCTGCGGAAGGCCGTGGCGGCGGACGCCGCCGGGTCCCTGCCCTTCGCGGTCCTGGGCGACTTCAACGTGGCCCCGACCGACGAGGACGTCTGGGACCCGGCGCTGTTCGAGGGCGCCACGCATGTGACGCCCGCCGAGCGCGCCGCCCTCGCGGCCCTGGAGGCGGAGGGTCTGAGCGAGGTCCACCCCCGCCCCCTCAAGTACGACCGCGCCTACACCTTCTGGGACTACCGCGAGCTGCGGTTCCCCAAGAACAAGGGCATGCGGATCGACCTGACCTTCGGCAACGCGCCGTTCACGGCCGTGGTCAAGGACAGTTACGTCGACCGCGAGGAGCGCAAGGGCAAGGGCGCGTCCGACCACGCTCCCGTGGTCGTCGACCTCGACCTCTGAGCAGGGCGGGCGGGAGACCGCAGGGCATGTGACAACCCAAGGTTGACACCCTCTCGGGTGTCAACCTACGGTTGTCACATGACGCAGCCTCTTCCCGTCACCCCTTCCGTACGCCTCGACGATCTGATCGAGGCCATCAAGAAGACCAACGGCGACGCCCTGGAGCAGCTCTCCGGCGCGGTCCTCGCCGCCGATCACCTCGGAGACGTGGCCGACCACCTCATCGGCCACTTCGTGGACCAGGCCCGCCGCTCCGGCGCCTCCTGGACCGACATCGGACGGAGCATGGGGGTCACCCGCCAGGCCGCCCAGAAGCGCTTCGTGCCCAAGAAGGGCGAGGGCTCATCCGACCTCGACCCGAACGAGGGCTTCAACCGCTTCACCCCGCGCGCCCGCAACGTGGTGGTCGCCTCCCACAACGAGGCCCAGGCCGCCCGGCACGCCGAGATCGTCCCCGCCCATCTGATCCTCGGCCTGCTCGCCGAGCCCGAGGCCATCGCCGCCCGCGTCCTCGTCGGGCAGGGCGTGGAGCCGGACGTGCTGCGGGCGGCGGCGACCGCGGCGCTGCCCGCCCCGGTGGACGAGGCGCCCGAGCTGATCCCGTACGACGCGGACGCCAAGAAGGTCCTGGAGCTGACCTTCCGCGAGGCCCTGCGCCTCGGCCACAACTACGTCGGCACCGAGCACATCCTGCTGGCCCTGCTGGAGTTCGAGGACGGCTCCGGCGTGCTGACCGGCCTCGGCCTCGACAAGGAGGCCGTGTCCGCCGCGGTGGAGCGGGCGGTGGGCGAGGCGGCCGGGGCCCTCCGGCAGCAGAAGCCCTGAGCCCCGCGGCAACCCCCGTGCCCGTGGACGGCGGCCTCAGTGCACCGAGAACCCGCCGTCCACGAACACCGACTGCCCGGTGACGTACGCCGATGAGCGCCCCGCCAGGAACACCGCGGCCCCGGCGAAGTCCTCCGCGAGGCCGTTGCGGCCGACCATCGTCCGAGCCGCCAGTGACGCCACCTTCTCCGGGTCCGACTGGAGGCGCGCGTTCAGCGGGGTCAGCACGAACCCGGGCACCAGACTGTTCACCGTGACGCCGTGCGACGACCACGCCTCGGCCTGCGAGCGGGTCAGCGACTCCAGACCGCCCTTGGACACCCCGTAGGCGCCACTGCTCACGAAGGCCCGGTGCGCCTGCTGCGACGTCACATGGATGATCCGCCCGTACCCCCGCTCGGCCATGCCCGGCCCGAACCGCTGCCCCAGCAGGAACGGTGCCTTCAGGTTCACCGCCATCGTGGTGTCCCAGACGTCCTCGCCCAGCTCGGTCATCGGCGGGCGCAGATTGATCCCGGCGCAGTTCACCAGGATGTCCGGCTCCCCGAACGCCGCCGCGGCCTCCTCCGCCCCGACGCGCACCCCCTCGACGGTGCTCAGGTCCGCGCTCACCCAGGAGGCCCGGCAGCCCTCCCCGGTCAGCTCGTCCACGGTCTCCCGCAGCTCCGCCTCCCGGCGGGCCACCACGACGACACTCGCGCCGGCCCGGGCCAGGGCGCCGGTGATCGCCCGGCCGATGCCGGAGCTGCCTCCGGTGACCACCGCCACCCGGCCCTCCAGTGAGAACAGTTCCGCGATGTAGGTCTGTGCACTCATGTACGCACCTTAGATATGCGCTCGGATTCACGGCCGGGGCGGGGTGGGGGACCGGTGAACGCCGCGCGCCCTGTGGTGCGGAACCTGGCCGGGATGGGACCCTAGTGGTATGAACATCCCTTTCTTGGACAACTGGCGTAAGCGTCAGGGTGGTACGCAGTCGGGCACGCTCGCCGCCGCCGTCGAGACGGACCCCGACGGTGTGGCCGAGCTGCTCGCCGAATGCGAACTGCTGCGCGTCCGGGCGGGGCAGCAAGGACTCGAACTCGACGACACACCCGCCTCGTTGGCCGCGCTCGACCAGCTGCCGCCCCGCTGGCGCGACGACCCCGAGGAACTGCCCTGGCTCGGCAACGACGCCGGCCTCTATCTCGGCACGGTGATCGTACGGACGGTGCCGGGCGCCGCGTGGGACATCTGGCCGAGCGGCCAGCCCGTGGTGCGGCTGGAGTCCGGCCGGGAGATCGACGTCGTCTCGGCCGGGCTCGACTGGGCGATGGCGGGCAGTCCGGAGCTCTCCCAGGTGTACGCGGAGTCCGCCGAGAACTGAGCGGGGGCCGGAGAGCGTCCGCTCTCCTCGGCTAATCCAGTTAAAAAGCCTTTTGCGCCATTTACGCGTGTCGGGTGCGAAGTCCCTTTTCGCGATGGATAGTTTGCGCTGACCTCGACACAGCGACAAGTGGGTAGGGCAGCGCATGGCCGTCGATCCTTTGATCGAACTGAGGGACGTCAACAAACACTTCGGAGAGTTGCACGTACTTCAGGACATCAATCTCACCGTCGGCCGCGGGGAGGTGGTGGTGGTCATCGGCCCCTCCGGCTCGGGGAAATCGACCCTGTGCCGGGCGATCAACCGGCTGGAGACGATCGAGTCCGGCAGCATCACGATCGATGGCAGACCCCTCCCCGAGGAGGGCAAGGGCCTGGCCCAGCTCCGTGCCGAAGTCGGCATGGTCTTCCAGTCGTTCAACCTCTTCGCCCACAAGACCGTGCTGGACAACGTCTCGCTGGCGCAGCTCAAGGTCCGCAAGCGCAAGAAGGACGAGGCCGACCGGCGCTCCCGCGAACTGCTGGAGCGGGTCGGGCTGGCCGCGCACGCCGACAAGTTCCCCGCCCAGCTCTCCGGCGGCCAGCAGCAGCGCGTGGCCATCGCCCGAGCCCTGGCCATGGACCCCAAGGCACTCCTGTTCGACGAGCCGACCTCGGCGCTCGACCCGGAGATGATCAACGAGGTCCTGGAGGTCATGCAGCAACTGGCCCGGGACGGCATGACGATGATCGTCGTCACGCACGAGATGGGCTTCGCCCGGTCCGCCGCCAACCGCGTGGTGTTCATGGCCGACGGCTGTGTCGTCGAGGACCGGGTCCCGGAGGACTTCTTCACGTCCCCGTCGAGCGACCGCGCCAAGGACTTCCTGTCCAAGATCCTCAAGCACTGAGGGGGGATTCCATGTTGCGTACGAGGAACACGCGTACGGGCAGGGCCGCCGCCCTCGTGGCCGGTCTCCTGCTCGCCGCACTCGCCGCGGGCTGCGGCAAGGACGGCAGCCCGCCGGTCAAGGGCCCCAAGGCCGAGGCCCTGCCGGTGTACCAGGTCGACACCGGCTTCGAACTGCCCGACTCCCGCACCTGGACCAAGGCGAAGCGGCGCGGCTATCTCATCGTCGGCGCCAAGGAGGACCAGCCCTACCTGGGGGAGAAGGACCCGGCGAGCGGCATCTACTCCGGGTTCGACATCGAGATCGCCCGCATGATGGCGGCCTCGCTCGGCTTCGAACCGAAGACGATCCGCTTCCGCACGATCGCCTCCGCCAACCGTGAGACGGCCCTGCAGAACGGCCAGATCGACTACTACGTCGGCACCTACACCATCAACGACATGCGCAAGAAGCTCGTCGGCTTCGCCGGCCCGTACTACATGGCCGGCCAGGGACTGCTGGTGCGCACCGACGAGGACGACATCAAGGGGCCCCAGGACCTGGCGGGCAAGACCGTGTGCTCGGCGGCCGGCTCCACGCCCTACCAGCGGATCGCCGCCGACTACCCCAAGGCGACCCTCGTCGCCTACGACACGTACTCGATCTGCGTCGACAACCTCCTCACCTACCAGGTCGACGCCGTCACCACCGACGACGCGATCCTGCTGGGCTTCGCCGCCAAGGCGCCCGAGGAGATGAAGGTCGTCGGCAAGCCCTTCTCCGAGGAGCCGTACGGCATCGGCGTACCGCGCAGCGACAACGCCCTGCGCAACGCCCTCAACGACGCCCTGGAGGCCAACGAGAAAGACGGCAACTGGAAGAAGGCGTACGACGCGACGCTCGGCCTCTCCGGAGCGCCCGCGCCGACCCCGCCGCCCATCGACCGCTACCCGGCGACCTGAGGGGACGCGCCTCACCCATGGACGTACTGACAGAGAACTTCTCCCTCTACGGCAAGGGCTTCCTCGGCACCGTCGAACTGACCGTCTACGCCTCGGCGCTGGCGCTCGTCCTCGGCTTCCTGATGGCGTCCTTCCGGGTCGCGCCCGTCGGCTCCTTCCGGGTGCTGGGCACGGTCTGGGTCACCGTGCTCCGCAACACCCCGCTGACGCTGCTGTTCTTCGCGGTCCTGCTCGGCCTGCCCCGCTTCGGGCTCGTCCTGCCGTTCCAGCTCTTCGCCGTCATCGCGCTCGGCTGCTACACCTCGGCGTTCATCTGCGAGGTGCTGCGCTCCGGCATCAACACCGTGCCCAAGGGCCAGGGCGAGGCGGCCCGCAGCCTCGGCATGAACTTCGGGCAGACCCTGAGCACCGTGGTCCTGCCGCAGGCGTTCCGGTCGGTGATCCCGCCGGTCGGCTCGACCCTGATCGCGCTGGCGAAGAACTCCGCCATCGCCGGGGCGTTCAGCGTCACCGAACTCCTCGGCACCTACAAGACGCTCAACGAACTGGGCTACAGCATCATCTGGTCCTTCATCTGGATCGCCGTCGGCTACCTGATCATCACCCTGACCATCAGCGCGGTGTTCAACGTGATGGAGAAGCGCTGGGGAGTCGCACGATGACCAAGACCCTCACCCGCAAGGCGTCCCGGGCTTCGGCGCCCGAGGCCACCGCGCTCTACGACATCCCCGGACCGGTGACCCGCAGACGGCACCTGATGTACGGGATCGCCTCCACGGTGGTGATCCTGGCGCTGTTCGGCTGGATCGTCTACCTGCTCTTCGACACCGACCAGTTCACCGCGGAGAAGTGGACGCCCTTCGAGTACAAGGGCATTCAGGAACTGCTGCTGCGCGGCCTCGGCAACACCCTCAAGGCGTTCGCGTACGCGGCGGTCCTCTCGCTGGCGCTCGGCGCGGTCCTCGCCGTCGGCAGGCTCTCCGAACACCGGGTGCTGCGCTGGATCTCCACCCTGCTGGTCGAGTTCTTCCGGGCCATGCCCGTGCTCGTGATGATCTTCTTCATCTTCGTGGCGCTGAAGGTCCAGCCGCTGCCCGCCCTCGTCGCCGGGCTGACCCTCTACAACGGCTCGGTCCTCGCGGAGGTGTTCCGCACCGGGATCAACGCCGTGGACCGGGGCCAGCGCGAGGCGGCGTACGCGCTCGGCATGCGCAAGACCCAGGTCACCACGTACGTCCTGGCGCCCCAGGCCGTACGCGCGATGCTGCCGACCATCATCAGCCAGCTGGTGGTCGCGCTGAAGGACACCTCACTCGGCTATCTGATCACCTACGAGGAATTCCTCCACGCCGGAAAGCTGATCGCGTCGAATCTCGACTACGATCTTCCCTTCATCCCCGTCGTGATGGTGATCTCGCCGATCTACATCGGGATGTGCATGCTGCTCTCGTGGTTCGCCACCTGGGTGGCCAAGCGGCAGCGGCGCAACCTGAAAACCAGAGCGGTCGGGGTCGCCCCGGCCGAACCGGGGACGCTGCTGCCGGGAGGGCAGTAGCCGGGCAGTGCCCGCCCGGCAGCAGCCGGTGATCACTTCTCGCGCAGCGGGACCGGGAGATGACCCGGGTCCGTGCCGGGCGAGGAGAAGGTCAGCTGATGCCGGTCGGGTTGTGCTCGATGTACAGCGGATCGACGGTGTCCGGGGGCCGAACGGGCGCTACCGGGTCACTTCAGGGCGCTCTTGGCCTGCCAGTCCGCCCACGAGACGTTCCACGCGCCGTACCCGTTGCCCTTGGCCTCCGCGCCGGTCATCTCGAACGGGTCGCCCACCCGCACCTGCCCGTACAGCGCGGCGGCGTCGCCGTCGCTCATCCCGAGGCAGCCCGAACTCCGGTTGGCCCGGCCGAAGAAGCCCGCGTTCCACGGTGCCGCGTGGGCGTACATCCCCGACCAGGTCAGCCGCATCGAGTAGTCGACCATCTTGTCGTAGGCGTCGCCGAGGCCCACCGTCTCGGAGCGCATGTTGATCGTGCCCTCCTTCGACATCAGGACCGCCGTGCCCCGCCAGGAAGCCTTCTCGCCGCCCGGGGTGCCCGCCGACATCGGCAGGTCCATGACCTGCTTCCCGTCCCGGTGCAGGGAGAGCCGGTGCCTGTCGAGGTCGACCCTGACCACCTGGGCCGCGCCGACCGTGAACGTCGTCGCGTAGTCGCGGACGAACCAGCCGCCGTCCGCCCCCGTGTCGACTCCGTTCAGCCGCGCGTCCAGGGTGACCTTCGTGCCGGGCCTCCAGTACTCCTTCGGCCGCCAGTCGACACGGTCCTTGCCCGAGTAGTCCTGGAGCCAGCCCCAGGAGCCCTCGGTGTCGTTCGAGGTGGACACCTTCAGGGCCTTCTCCACCGCCGCCTTGTTCTTCACCGGGTGGTCGAAGACGACGGACAGCGGCTGCCCGATGCCCACGGTCGTGTCCTTGCCCGGTGCCAGCGACAGCTTGTTGACCTTCCCGGCCTCGGCGGTGGCGAACGTCGCCCGGTCGCTGCCGCCGTCCGCGTCCGTCGCCTCGACCGTGTACGCGGTGCCCGGCGCGGCGACCCGGTCGGACGTCCAGGTCCGGCCGTCGGCGGATATCTTCCCGGCCAGCGGGCCGCCCTCGCCCGGCTTCACCGACACCGCTTTGAGCTTCCCGTGCGCCAGCGTCACCTTCACCGGCTCACCGGGTGCCGCCGCCTCGCCCCGGAGGTTCACCGTGATGCTGGTGTCCGGCGCCTGGCCGTCCCCGCCCGCCTCGGCGGAGCCCGAAGCGCCGCCCGAGCACGCGGTGAGCGCGGCGGCGAGCAGCGCCGCGGGCCCGGCCAGGGCGAACCGGGCCCTCCGGCCGGCCGGGGCGGAACGACGGATGCGCGGGCGTGCGGAACTCACGGAAAGACCTCCAGGGCTGGGTGCTCAGCAGGGGAGAGGTATTTCCCCCATGTCGGGTTCCTTCCGTGCACCGGAAAATCCGGCCGCACGCGCCGCGTTACGATCGCCCGTCGGACGGCACGAGGAACGCGGGGGACCACCAGTGAGCGCGACCACCACCAGCACCACCGGCCCCCCGGCCCGGACCGCCTCGGTGCTGCGCAGCGGGGCCGTGATGGCGGCCGGCTCCGTCGTCTCCCGCGCCACCGGTTTCGTGCGCTCGGCGGTCGTGGTCGCCGCACTCGGCACCGGCCTCACCGCCGACGGCTACACGGTCGCCAACACCGTCCCCAACATCCTCTACATCCTCCTCATCGGGGGCGCGCTCAACGCCGTCTTCGTCCCCGAACTGGTCCGCGCGGCCAAGGAACACGCCGACGGCGGAGCCGCGTACACCGACCGGCTGCTCACCCTGTGCACGGTCGGCCTCCTCGCCCTCACCGCGCTCGCCGTGGCGGCGGCGCCCGTCGTCGTGGGCCTCTACACCGACTACGACGGCCGCCAGGCCGAACTGACCATCGCGCTGGCCCGCTACTGCCTGCCGCAGATCCTCTTCTACGGGCTCTTCACCCTGCTCGGCCAAGTTCTCAACGCCCGTGGCCGGTTCGGCGCGATGATGTGGACACCGGTCCTCAACAACATCGTGATCATCGGGGTGTTCGGCCTCTACATCGCCGTCGCCGCGAACGCCGACGGCACCCTCACCGACACACACGCCCACCTCCTCGGCTGGGGCACCACCGCCGGGATAGCCGTGCAGACGCTCGCCCTGATCCCCGCGCTGCGCGCCGCGAAGTTCCGCTGGCGGCCCCGGTTCGACTGGCGCGGCAGCGGACTGACCCGGCCGGTACGCGCGGCCGGCTGGCTGGTGCTGCTCGTCCTCACCAACCAGCTCGCGTACTGGGTCGTCACCCGGCTCTCCACCGCCAGCGGGCTCCACGCCGTCGAGCAGAGCGTCGCGGGCGGGGCGGGCTACACCGCGTACAGCTACGCCTACCAGCTCTGGGTCGTCCCGCAGGGCATCATCACGGTCTCGCTGGTCACCGCCCTGATGCCCCGGATGAGCCGGGCCGCCGCCGACGGCGACCTCGCCGGAGTGCGGCGCGACGTCGCGTACGCCCTGCGCACCAGTGCCGCAGCCGTGGTGCCCGCCGCCACGGCCCTGCTGGTGCTGGCACCCTGGGTGATCGGCTCCGTCTTCGGGTACGGGCGCACCACCCCCGCCGACATCACGGTGATGGCCGGAATCATGATGGCCTTCGCCCCCGGACTGATCGCCTTCTCCGGGCAGTACGTCCTCTCGCGCGGCTTCTACGCGATGAGCGACACCCGCACCCCCTTCCTCCTCAACCTGGTGATCGCCGCCGTCCAGGCGGGCCTGACGGTCGCCGCCTACCTGCTGCTCCCGGCGCGCTGGGCGGTGACCGGAATGGCGGGGGCGAGCACGGTGGCCTTCTGCGCTGGATTCGCCGTCACCGCCCACGTCCTGAGCCGCCGGCTCTCCGGGCCCGGCGCCGGCTCCCTGCTGCGCTCACCGACCCTCGGCGCGCACGCCCGCCTGATCGCCGCGTGCGTGCCCGCCGGAGCCCTGGCGTACGGCGCGGCGCGGATCGCTGAGAGGGCGGGCGACGTGGCGGCGGCCGGGGCCGGGACGCTCGTTCTGCTCCTCGGCGTGGTGCTGCTGGCCCGGCCGCTCGGGATAGGGGAGATCACCACGATGCTGGCGTCCGGCCAGGCCCGGCTGCGCCGCTGAGGCTGGCCCGGTCAGCTGCCCGCCCGGTGGGAGACGGGCGTACTGGGGGTGGGGGACTGGGCCTCGCGGGTCACGTCGCCGACCAGTTCGACCACATCGGGGCCGTACGCCTGGGAGTTGACGACCTTCAGCAGCAGGCAGAACGACTTGTTCCCGTGCTTGCGGCGCAGCTTGTCGTAGTTGCGGGCGACGTAACGGGTGGCCGCCTGGTTGGTGATGGCGCGCTGGCCGCAGAACAGGAAGACCGGACGCGCCTCCTGACCACCCGTCAGGCGGGCGAGCAGGACGTACTCCGCGGTGCCCGGCTCCATCCGGTAGCGTTCCGAGCCGACCTGGAACGCCACCCGGTCCGGTCCCGGTTCCTGCTCGACGTTGATCCTCACCCCGGGCAGCAGGGTCCGCAGATGCGCCGCCATCCGCTGGTTGGACGTGGGGCCGCCGACGCAGTACTCCGTACGCTCCCCGAACCCCTGCTGGGCCGTGTCGTGGGTGATGATCTGCGCGTGGGCCCCGCAGTCCTTGATGAGCGCGGAGAGTTCGAGCAGGGCGAAGGCGTCGTGCCGGTGCACCGCGCCCTCGGCGCCCGCGTAGCGGTTGACGACCAGCAGGCATTCGGAGTTCGCCGGCAGCCCGAAGAAGGCCTGTTTGCGGCGGAGTCCCCGCCGCCAGAGATAGGTTCGGGCGAGCCAGCCCAGCGAGGCACTGATCCCGGCGGCTATCACGCCCAGCACGATGTTGCGCACGTCGTCCGTCATGGGCGCGCATGGTATCGGTCATTCGGGTAACCGTTCGAGGCGGTCCTGACGATCCGGGATTCCCGGGGCTACCCTGCGGGCGAGATCCGTTGACTGGAGGTTCGTATGCGCCGTTCCGTCGGTCGGAACACGTCCCTGCTGGCCGTCCTCGCCGTGGTCGCCTCGGTCGGAGCCGCCGCCCCGGCGACCTCGGAAGCGACCACCACGCCGCGCCCCGCGCCGCCCAAGTCCCCCGTGGCGGTGGGGCACGGGGGAGCGGTGTCGAGTGTCGACGCGGACGCGTCGGCCGCCGGGATCGAGGTACTGCGCAAGGGCGGCAACGCGGTGGACGCGGCCGTGGCCACGGCGGCGGCGCTCGGTGTGACGGAGCCCTATTCGGCGGGCATCGGCGGCGGTGGCTACTTCGTCCACTACGACGCCAAGACACGCCAGGTGCGGACCATCGACGGCCGCGAGACCGCCCCGCGCAGCGCGGACGCCTCCCTGTTCCTGGAGAACGGCGAGCCGATCCCGTTCGAGGAGGGGGTGACCAGCGGCCTCGGAGTCGGCACGCCCGGCACCCCGGCCACCTGGGAGCGGGCACTGGACGCGTGGGGCAGCAAGTCCCTGCGTACGCTGCTGAAACCGGCCGAACGCCTGGCCCGGGACGGCTTCGTCGTGGACGGCACCTTCCGCTCGCAGACGGCCTCCAACCAGGCCCGGTTCGCCGACTTCCCGGCCTCCGCGAAGCTCTTCCTGCCGGGCGGTGAACTCCCCGTCGTCGGCTCGGTGTTCAAGAACCCCGACCTGGCCCGTACGTACGAGAAGCTCGGCCGCGAGGGCGTCGGCGCGCTGTACCGGGGACCGTTGGCCGACGACATCGTCCGTACGGTGCGCAAGCCGCCCGTCGACCCGGACGCCACCCGCGTCGTCCGCCCCGGCGATCTGACCCGTAAGGACCTGGCCTCCTACCGGACCCTGCGCCAGGACCCGACCAGGGTGAACTACCGGGGCCTGGACGTCTACGGCATGGCCCCCTCCTCCTCCGGCGGGACCAGCGTCGGCGAGGCCCTCAACATCCTGGAGTCCACGGACCTCTCCCGGGCCGACCGGACCCAGTACCTCCACCGGCTCATCGAGGCGAGCCGGATCGCGTTCGCCGACCGGGGCCGCTGGGTCGGCGACCCCGCCTTCGAGGACGTACCGACGAAGGAACTGCTGAGTCAGCGGTTCGCGGACGCCCGGGAGTGCCTGATCCGCGACGACAAGGCGCTGACCAGCCCGCTGGCGCCGGGAGACCCGCGAAACCCGGAGCGGTGCGGCAGCGGCGGGACGGCCGTGCCGACGACGTACGAGGGCGAGAACACCACCCACCTGACGACCGCCGACAAGTGGGGCAACGTCGTCGCCTACACCCTGACGATCGAGTCCACCGGTGGCAGCGCCATCACCGTGCCCGGGCGCGGCTTCCTGCTCAACAACGAGCTGACCGACTTCTCCTTCGCCCCTGCCGACCCGGCGGTCCACGACCCGAACCTGCCGGGACCGGGCAAGCGGCCGCGCTCGTCGATGTCCCCGAGCATCGTGGTCGAGCACGGCAAGCCGGTGCTCGCCCTCGGCTCGCCGGGCGGGGCCACCATCATCACGACGGTCCTCCAGTCGCTCACCGGACACCTGGACCGGGGCCTTCCGCTGGTCGAGGCGATCGCCGCGCCCCGCGCCAGCCAGCGCAACGCGCCGACGACCGAGATCGAGCCGGACCTGTGGAACAGCCCCGTCCGCGCGGAGCTGGAGAAGCTCGGCCACGCCTTCAGGCAGAACCCGGAGATCGGCGCCGCCACCGGGGTGCAGCGGCTGCCCGACGGCCGCTGGCTGGCGGCGGCGGAAAAGGTGCGCCGGGGCGGGGGCTCGGCCATGGTGGTGCATCCGGGCGGCAGGCACTGAGACGGGACGGGTGCGCCACCGGACGCGTCGTCAAGGGGACCCGTACGGGCCCCTCGCCCACGGGAAGGGTCCTTCCGCACCATGCGCACCCGCATGCTCGCCCTGACATCCGCCGCCTGCGGCGCCGCACTCCTCGGAGCGGCGGCGCTGCCCGCGTCCGCTTCCGGCTCCGGCCAGGACGCGGACGCGGGGCCGGACGAGGTGACCGCCGCCGAACTCCTCGCCGAGGTCCGCGCCTGTTCGCGGATCTCGAAAGGCAGGTACCGCACCGACAGCGGCAGAGCGAAGGCCACGGTCCCGGTCTGCGGCACGCGGAACGCCGTGTTCTGGAAGGCGGACATGGACATCGACTGCGACGGCCGGAAGACCAGGGCCTGCAACCGGAAGACCGATCCGTACTTCCTGCCGGAGACCGCGTTCCAGAGCTCCCGCGGCGAACCCCTCGACTCCGCCGCGCTGCCCCATGTGGTCGTACCGGGCCCGGGCAAGGTGTGGGACTACCGGAAGTCGGGGCTCACCGGCGGCAGCGTCGTGGCGGTCGTGTACCGGGACCGGGTGCGGTACGGCGTGATCGGTGACACCGGCCCCACGGGCATCATCGGGGAGGCGTCGTACGCGATGGCGAAGTCGCTGGGCATCGACCCCGACCCGTCGACCGGGGGCGCCGAGTCCGGCGTCACCTACATCGCGTTCAAGGACTCCCGGATCTCCCCGATCGAGAGCCGCGCGCGGGCGCAGAGCCGGGGAGCGGCCCTGGCCAGGGAGTTCGTCGGACGCTCGTAGCCCGTGCGCGGACCCGGACCGCCGTACCGGGTACTCAGAGCGCGGTCAGCACGCGCGGGCCGTCGTTCGTGATCGCCACCGTGTGCTCGGCGTGCGAAGCCCGGCTGCCGTCCGTCGTCCGCAGCGTCCAGCCGTCGGGGTCGTGGCGGAACTCGTCGAGGCCCCCGGCGAGCAGCATCGGCTCGATCGCCAGGACCATGCCGTGCCGCAGCACCATGCCGCGCCCCGGCCGTCCCTCGTTCGGCACGGAGGGGTCCTCGTGCATGGACCGGCCGATGCCGTGTCCGCCGTAGCCCTCCAGGATCCCGTAGCCGGCGTCGCGGCAGACCGTGCCGATCGCGTGGGCGATGTCGCCGATCCGGTTGCCGGCCACGGCCGCGCCGATCCCGGCGGCCAGGGCCTCGTTCGCGGTGGCGATGAGCCGGGTGTCCTCCGGGCGGGCCTCGCCCACGGTGAAGCTGATCGCCGAGTCGCCGGCCCAGCCGTCGAGTAGGGCGCCCGCGTCCACGCTGACCAGATCCCCGTCCCGCATCGGTTCGGCGGACGGGACGCCGTGCACGACCGCGTCGTTGACCGAGACGCAGATGACGGCCGGGAACGGGGTGGGCGCGAAATGCGGCTTGTAGTTCAGGAAGGGGGAGGCGGCTCCGGCCTTGCTCAGCACCTCGCGGGCGGCCTCGTCCAGCCGGCGGGGGGTCACGCCGACCGCCGCCACCTCCCGCGCCCGGGTCAGGATCTGCGCGACGACCCGGCCGGCCTCGCGCATCGCTTCGATCTGTGTGTCCGTCTTGATGTGCACCATGCCCATTACTATACCGGTCGGAGCGGTATAGTAATGACGGTATAGAAATGGCATTCCGTAGTAGGATGGGCCCATGGTCCGCACCCCTCTCACCCCCGAAGAGCGCCTGCGCGGCGAACGGCTCGGCGCGCTGCTCCGCGCGGCGCGCGGGGAGCGCAGCATGGCCGCCGTCGCCGCGAGCGCCGGAATCTCCGCGGAGACCCTCCGGAAGATCGAGACCGGCCGCGCCCCCACGCCCGCCTTCTTCACCGTGGCCGCCCTCGCCGGTGCGCTGGGCCTCTCGCTGGACGAGATCCTCGGCCGCTGCGCGGCGGAGGAGGCCGTGGCGTCGGCTGACCGGCCGGCTCCGGTGGCTGCCGCGGTGCCGCTGATCGCGTAGCGGCTCGGCGGCCGGAACGGGCAGGGCGTAGGGTCACGCCCGTGACTCTCCAGGACTTCGCGCGCAGCGAGTACGTCAGCCTGACCACGTTCCGGAAGAACGGCACACCCGTCGCCACGCCCGTCTGGGCCGCCGCCGAGGGGGACGTGCTGTACGTCTGGACCCGCTCCGACTCGTGGAAGGTGAAGCGGCTCCGCAACAACGGCAAGGTCGTCGTCACCGTCTGCGACGTTCGCGGCAGGATCGCCGAAGGAGCCCCCAGCGCGGAGGGCACGGCCCGTCTCCTCGACGAGGACGGCACCCGTGCGGCGCGCAAGCTGCTGGCCCGCAAGTACACCTGGAAGTTCTGGCTCGTCGACTGGCCTGCCACCATCGCCCGGCTCGGCAAGCGGCCGCACACCGGGATCGCCATCACCTTCTGAACCTTCCGAACCTTCTGGGCCCGGGCGCGCGGCCCGGCGGGCCGTGCTCCCGCCGCAGCGCGCTGGAAAGCTGCGCGTAGCCGCCCTGTAACACGACTGCGGTCGAATGCCTCCGGACCGGAAGGCTCCAGTCCACGGTCGGCGGTCGGCGAGGGCGACGATGACGGTGCATCAGCAGGCGTACGAAGCAGGGGCGTTCGCGCAGTACCTGCGGGATCTGGTGGCGCGCCTGGACCCCGGGCGGGGTTGGTACGGGGTCTTCGCCCGACGCGACCCGGCGGGTATGCGGTCCTGCCTCGACGGGGTGGAGATCCCGCCCTGGGACGTGGTGGAGTCGCTGCTGGCGGACCTCGCGGCCCTGCACGGCGCCCGGTTCGCCGAGCAGGTCTCGGTCCGGGCCGCCGCACTGTACTCCGCGTCCGCCGCAGCCCACGACCGGCGGCCCGGCGGGCGCCAGGAGCTCGTCCACCGGCTGGAGTTGATGGTCCGCGAGCAGCACCGGGCGGCGGAGCGCCTGAGCGATACGGGGCTTGGCGCCCCGGACCCGGCCGAAGCGGACGCGCTGGCCTGGGCCCGCGACGACCACGACCGGGCCACCGCCCGCTGCACGGAGCTCCGCAAGCGGCTGGCTGCGGTGGCGGCCCCCGAGGGCTGGTTCCGGGCGGAGGGCGGAGAGGGGCCGCGCGCAGGGGTGGACGGGGCGGCGGTCTCCGGGTCCGCCGGGGCGGCCAGGGTTCCGCGGTCGCGCGCCGAGGCCGGGGACGCGGTGGTCGGGCGCCCGCACCGCCGGGGGCTTCATGCCGAGGGTGAATCCTGGGCCGACGCCCCCGCCGAGGTCTCCGAGGCCGCCGAGCCTCACGAGGCGCCCGAGCCCCACCGGCCCGCCGAGCCCCACGGGGCGCCCGGGCCTTCCGGTGACGCGGACGCCCCCGCCCCCCGCCGCAAGAAGCCCCGCGGCGCCCGGTTCGCCGGTCTGGACGTCGACGACGAAGAGGCGGCCGCGTACGCCCCCTCGCCGCTGCCCGGCCCACCCGAGCCCGATCGCTCCGGTGCCCCCGCCCCACGCGGCGCCCGCTTCGGCGGTGCGGAGGCGGAGGCGGAGGACCACGGAGGCCGAGGGCGGGGCCGTGCCGGGCGCGGCCGGGGTGCGGACGGGGCGGCGGATCCGGTCGTCCCGGATCCGGCCGCCGGGCAGGCCGTCGCCGGTGCCGTCGCCCAGCTGCTCCGGCTGCGCGCCGAGGGCCGCAGCGGCGAGGCGCACGTCGTGCTCTGCGAGGTCGCGTCCTGGCCCGCGCCCCGGCTGCCCGTGCTCGCGCTCGCCCTGCACCGCGCCGGGCTCGCCGCCGACTGGACGACCCTGCTCTGGGAGGCGTCCTCGCTCCCGCCCGCCGGGTTCGCCGCCGCGGCGGGAGCGCTGGCCGCCGCCGGACGGGAGACGGACTGCGGGCTGCTCCTGCGCCAGGGGGTCGCCCGGCCCGCCGCCGAAGTGGCCGACGCGGCGCTCGCCCTGGACGGTGCGGGCCGTCAGGAGCAGGCCCGGGACCTGCTCGCCGCCTTCGTTCGCGTACACACTCCGCAGGAAGCCGCCGAGCTGGCCCGGGCGGCCGGAACCCGATTGCTCCCGCTGCTCCGGGCCGCGGCCCGCGAGGTGTCGGGGGAAGCGGAGTGGGACCTGGTCCACGCGCTGCGGGTGGCGGGCGTGCCGGGGGTGTGAGGTCCCTTGAACACCGCCGAGGATCACCAGCGTGTCCGTTGTGGACCGGTCGGGTGCGAAACATGATCGACTCCGCCGGTTCACGGCGATGGTCTTGCCCCGCCGGACGGAGGGGCTTACGTTCTCCATCCATGCACCGATCTACGTGCGTAGAGAACGCGTGCAGGCTCTCTGACGCCGCGTCGAAGGAGCAGCTCATGTCCCACGTCGTACGCGCCGCACTCGTCCAGGCGACCTGGACCGGCGACACCGAATCGATGATTGCCAAGCACGAGGAGCACGCGCGCGAGGCCGCCCGGCAGGGGGCGAAGATCATCGGCTTCCAGGAGGTGTTCAACGCCCCCTACTTCTGCCAGGTCCAGGAGCCCGAGCACTACCGCTGGGCCGAGCCGGTCCCCGACGGCCCGACCGTCAAGCGCATGCAGGACCTGGCCCGCGAGACCGGCATGGTCATCGTCGTCCCGGTCTTCGAGATCGAGCAGTCCGGCTTCTACTACAACACCGCCGCCGTGATCGACGCCGACGGCTCCTGTCTCGGCAAGTACCGCAAGCACCACATCCCGCAGGTCAAGGGGTTCTGGGAGAAGTACTACTTCAAGCCCGGCAACGCCGGCTGGCCGGTCTTCGACACCGCTGTCGGCAAGGTCGGCGTCTACATCTGCTACGACCGGCACTTCCCCGAGGGCTGGCGGCAACTCGGGCTCGGCGGCGCCCAGTTGGTGTACAACCCGTCGGCGACCTCGCGCGGACTCTCCAGCCACCTCTGGCAGTTGGAGCAGCCGGCCTCCGCCGTCGCCAACGAGTACTTCGTCGCCGCGATCAACCGCGTCGGCCGCGAGGAGTACGGCGACAACGACTTCTACGGCACGAGCTACTTCGTCGACCCGCGCGGCCAGTTCGTCGGGGAGGTCGCGAGCGACAAGGAGGAGGAACTCGTCGTACGCGACCTGGACTTCGGTCTGATCGAGGAGGTCCGCACCCAGTGGGCCTTCTACCGGGACCGACGGCCCGACGCCTACGACGGGCTGGTGGAACCGTGAGCGGACTGTACGAGCGCCATCTCGCCGTCAGCCCCGAATGGCTGGCCCTCTACTACCGCCACCCCATCGAACTCACCCACGGTGAGGGCCGCCACGTCTGGGACGCCGACGGCAACCGCTACCTCGACTTCTTCGGCGGCATTCTCACCACGATGACCGCCCACGCGCTGCCCGAGGTGACCAAGGCGGTCGCCGAGCAGGCCGGGCGGATCATCCACTCCTCCACGCTCTACCTGAACCGCCCCATGGTGGAGATGGCCGAGCGGATCGCCAACCTCTCCGGCATCCCCGACGCCCGGGTCTTCTTCACCACCTCCGGCACCGAGGCCAACGACACGGCTCTCCTGCTGGCCACCGCGTACCGCAGGTCCAACCAGATCCTCGCGATGCGCAACAGCTACCACGGCCGGTCGTTCTCCACGGTCTCGATCACCGGCAACCAGGCCTGGTCGCCCACGAGCCTGTCCCCGCTCCAGACCTTGTACGTCCACGGCGGCGTCCGCACCCGGGGCCCGTACGCCGAGTTGAGCGACGAGGCGTTCATCCGGGCCTGCGTCGACGATCTGGAGGATCTCCTCGGGCACACCCGCAACCCGGCGGCCCTGATCGCCGAACCCATCCAGGGTGTCGGCGGGTTCACCTCCCCGCCCGACGGGCTGTTCGCCGCGTTCCGCGAAGTCCTGGACCGGCACGGGGTGCTGTGGATCTCCGACGAGGTGCAGACGGGCTGGGGCCGGACCGGTGAGCACTTCTGGGGCTGGCAGGCGCACGCGGAGAACGGGCCGCCGGACATCCTCACCTTCGCCAAGGGCATCGGCAACGGCATGTCCGTCGGGGGCGTGGTGGCCCGCGCCGAGGTGATGAACTGCCTCGACGCCAACTCCATCTCCACCTTCGGCGGTTCACCGATCACCATGGCGGCATCGCTCGCCAACCTCTCGTACCTCCTGGAACACGATCTCCAGGGCAACGCCCGGCGCGTCGGCGGACTCCTCATCGAGCGGCTGCGGTCCGTCGCCGCAGCTTCCCCCGCCGTACGCGAAGTGCGCGGCCGGGGCCTGATGATCGGCATCGAGCTGGCGAAGCCCGGCACCGACGAGGCCGACCCGGAGGCCGCCGCGGCCGTCCTGGAAGCGGCCCGCGCGGGCGGGCTCCTCATCGGCAAGGGCGGCGGCCACAACACCAGCGTGCTGCGCATCGCCCCGCCGCTGACCCTGACCGTCGCCGAGGCCGAGGAAGGCGCGGCGATCCTCGCGGACGCCCTGCACGCGGCGGGCTGACCCCGCTCCCCGTCGGTCCGTACGCCCACGAACCACGCGGGGCCGCCCTCGCGCCGCGCCCACCGGCCCGGCGCGGGGCGCCCCGAGCTGAGGAGATTCCCATGAGTCGTACCGTCATCCACGGTGGCCTGGTCATCACCGCGTCCGACGAGATCCACGCCGACGTGCTCGTCGAGGGCGGCCGGATCGTCGCGCTCGCTGCCCACGGGACCGACGCCGCCGAGAGCTGGAGCGCCGACCGGCGGATCGACGCGACGGGCAAGTACGTCATCCCGGGCGGCGTCGACGGGCACACCCACATGGAGATGCCGTTCGGCGGAACGTACGCCGCCGACACCTTCGAGACCGGCACCCGCGCCGCCGCCTGGGGCGGCACGACCACCATCGTCGACTTCGCCATCCAGAGCGTGGGCAAGTCCCTGCGCGAAGGGCTCGACGCCTGGTACGCCAAGGCCGACGGCAACTGCGCCATCGACTACGCCTTCCACATGATCCTCGCGGACGTGAACCCGTCCTCGCTCAAGGAGATGGACCGCCTCGTCTCCGAAGGCGTTACCTCCTTCAAACTGTTCATGGCCTACCCCGGGGTCTTCTACTCCGACGACGGCCAGATCCTGCGCGCCATGCAACAGGCCTCCGGTAACGGCGGGTTGATCATGATGCACGCCGAGAACGGCATCGCCATCGACGTCCTGGTCGAACAGGCTCTCGCCGCCGGGCACACGGACCCCCGCTACCACGGCGACGTCCGCAAGGTCGCCCTGGAGGCCGAGGCCACACACCGCGCCGTCCAGCTCGCCCGGGTCGCCGGATCCCCCCTCTACGTCGTCCACGTCTCCGCCGACGAGGCCGTGGAGGAGATCGCCGCCGCCCGCCACAAGGGCCTCCCCGTCTTCGGCGAGACCTGCCCGCAGTACCTGTTCCTGTCCACCGACAACCTGGCCGAGCCCGACTTCGAGGGCGCCAAGTACGTCTGCTCCACCCCGCTGCGCCCCAAGGAACACCAGGAGACCCTGTGGCGGGGCCTGCGCAACAACGAACTCCAGGTCGTCTCCACCGACCACTGCCCGTTCTGCTTCTCCGGGCAGAAGGAGATGGGCCGCGGCGACTTCTCCAAGATCCCCAACGGCATGCCCGGCGTCGAACACCGCATGGACCTGCTGCACCAGGCCGTCGTGGACGGACACATCACCCGCCGCCGCTGGATCGAGATCGCCTGCGCCTCCCCGGCCCGGATGTTCGGCCTCTACCCCAAGAAGGGCACCATCGCCCCGGGCGCCGACGCCGACATCGTCATCTACGACCCGGAAGCCCAGCAGACCCTCTCCGCCGAGACCCACCACATGAACGTCGACTACTCGGCGTACGAGGGCAAACGCATCACCGGGCAGGTCGAGACCGTGCTCTCGCGCGGCGAAGTCGTCATCGACGGACGGAAGTTCACCGGCCGCGCCGGTCACGGTATCTACACCCCCCGCGCCACCTGTCAGTACCTCGACTAGGAGATCCCGCCATGGACTTCGGACTCGTCCTCCAGACGGACCCGCCCGCCTCCGCCGTCGTCGGCCTGATGCGGCGCGCCGAACGCAACGGGTTCCGCTACGGCTGGACCTTCGACTCGGCGGTGCTCTGGCAGGAGCCGTTCGTCATCTACAGCCGCATCCTGGAGCACACGGAGAAGCTGACCGTGGGCCCGATGGTCACCAACCCGGGCACCCGCACCTGGGAGGTCACCGCCTCCACCTTCGCCACCCTGAACGACATGTACGGCAACCGCACCGTCTGCGGCATCGGGCGCGGTGACTCCGCGATGCGCGTCGCGGGCCGCAGGCCCAACACCCTGGCCCGGCTCGGCGAGGCCATCGACGTCATCCGGGACCTCGCCGAGGGCCGGGAGGCGACCGTCGACGGGCAGCCGCTGCAGATCCCCTGGGTGAAGGACGGGCGGCTGCCGGTGTGGATGGCGGCGTACGGGCCCAAGGCCCTGGCCCTGGCCGGGCAGAAGGCCGACGGCTTCATCCTCCAGCTCGCCGACCCCTTCCTCACCGAGTGGATGATCAAGGCGGTGCGGGACGCGGCGGCCGACGCCGGACGCGACCCCGACTCCGTCACCATCTGCGTCGCGGCCCCCGCGTACGTCGGCGACGACCTGGCCCACGCCCGGGAGCAGTGCCGCTGGTTCGGCGGGATGGTCGGCAACCACGTCGCGGACCTGGTCGCCCGCTACGGCGAACACTCGGGCATGGTGCCCGACGAGCTGACCGCGTACATCGCCGGCCGTTCCGGCTACGACTACAGCCACCACGGCCGCACCGGAAACCCGGACACCGCCTTCGTCCCCGACGAGATCGTCGACCGGTTCTGTCTCCTCGGGCCCGCCGAGGCGCACGTCGAGAAGCTCCAGGCGCTGCGGGACATGGGCGTCGACCAGTTCGCGCTCTACAACATGCACGACGCCCGGGAGGCGACCATCGACGCCTACGGGTCCGAGATCATCCCCGCCCTCACCTCCTGAAGCACATCCACCGGCCCCGCTGCCCGTCCGCACGCGCCCCGCACGCATCGCCCCGCACGGCACCGCTCCCGAGCGAAGGGCTCCACCGCCATGACCGCCACCGTCCCACCCACTCCACCGCCCCCGGACGCGATACCCGCGCCCGCTGCCCCGTCCGGCCGCGTCGAACTCGCCCCCGGACAGCTCCCCGACGACCCCCGCTTCACCAACGACGACCTGCTGCCCGTCCCCGTGGAGCGGCGCACCTGGACGACGTACAACTTCGCGGCCCTGTGGATCGGGATGGCCCACAACATCCCGTCCTGGCTGCTCGCCTCCGGTCTGGTGGCGCTCGGCATGGACTGGAAACAGGCTGTGTTCACCATCGCGCTCGCCAACGTGATCGTGCTGGCCCCGATGCTGCTGACCGGCCACGCCGGACCCAAGTACGGCATCCCCTTCCCCGTGCTGGCCCGTGCCTCCTTCGGCCTGCGCGGCGCCAACTTGCCCGCTCTGATCCGGGCCGCCGTCGCCTGCGCGTGGTTCGGCATCCAGACCTGGATCGGCGGCGTCGGCATCTTCACGCTGCTGGGCAAGATCTTCGGCGGCTGGGCGGGCGCGGCGGAGATCGGCGGGCAGCCCTGGACGCTCTGGCTCTGCTTCGTCCTCTTCTGGGCCCTCGAACTGGCCATCATCTACCGGGGGATGGACACCCTGCGCCGCTTCGAGAACTGGGCGGCACCCTTTGTCCTGGTCGGCGCGGTCGTGCTGCTCATCTGGGTCGCCGTCAAGGCGGGCGGGTTCGGCCCGCTGCTGGACCAGCCGTCCGCGCTCGGCTGGGGCGCCGACTTCTGGCCGGTCTTCTTCCCCTCGCTGATGGGCATGATCGCCTTCTGGTCGACGCTGTCCCTCAACATCCCCGACTTCACCCGCTTCGGCGCGGGCCAACGCGCCCAGATCCGGGGCCAGTCGCTCGGGCTGCCGACCACGATGACCTTCTTCGCCCTGCTCTCCGTCTTCGTCACCTCCGGTTCGCAGGCGGTGTACGGGGTGGCCCTCTGGGACCCGGTCCAGCTCGTCGCCCGAACGGACAACGTCTTCGGTCTGGTCTTCGGTCTGGTCACCGTGCTGATCGCGACGGTCTCCGTGAACATCGCGGCGAACGTGGTCTCACCCGCGTACGACCTGGCGAACCTCGCGCCGAAGCTCATCAGCTTCCGGACCGGGGCGCTGATCACGGGCGTGATCGGGGTCGTCATCATGCCCTGGAAGCTCACCGAGACGCCCGAGCTGTACATCTTCACCTGGTTGGGCCTGGTCGGCGGCCTGCTCGGTACGGTGGCGGGCATCCTGATCGCCGACTACTGGATCGTCCGCCGCACCGTCCTCGACCTGCCCGACCTCTACCGGCCGGGCGGCCGGTACTGGTACCGGAGCGGCTGGAACTGGCGGGCCGTGGTGGCCTTCGCGGTCGGAGGGGTCCTCGCGGTGGGCGGTTCTCACTCGGCCCCCGGGAAGGGCCCGTTCCCCGCCGACGGCCTGATCCCGTTCCTGAAACCGCTGGCCGACTACGGCTGGGCGGTCGGGCTCGCCTCCTCGCTGCTGCTGTATGTGGCGCTGACGCGTCGGTCGACGAACCGGCCGGTCACACCGGTTTGATGCTGCGGCCCAGCAGGGCGGTGATGTCCACCGTCTCGTCCGCCGAGGGGGTGGCCGTGGGCACCGGCCGGTCGAAGCCGGAGAAGTCCACGGTCCCCTCCTCGTCGCCGCCCCGCACGGTGATCCGCACCGGGTACGGCGTGCCCTCGGCGGCCACGTAGGCCGTCATGCGCTCACCGCCCTCGGCCCGGGTCACCGGGACGGCCGGCGCGCCGTTCACCTCGGTCCTCGCGCCCTTCGTCAGCCCGTCGAAATCGGCGTCGCCGGCGTTGTCCGTCATCAGCTCGCGGAACGTGTCGAGATCGCAGAACTCGGTTACTTCCAGCATGCGGGGGTCGTCGGCCCCGGCCTTCATGTAGCGGCCGTCGAGGATCTTGTCGAAGGTGGAACCGCCGATCGGCACGTGGTTCTCCCAGAAGGCGGCGTCCGGCTTCAGCCAGACGTCGTCGCCGCGTTTCACGATCTCCACCGAACCGTCGTCGCCCATGTCCACCCCGCCCGCGCAGTTCCCCTCGCGGTCCAGCGTGAGGTCGACGCTCCCTTCCTCGCCGGTGGCGCCGACGCTGCCGCGCGCGCTCAGATGCAGGGACCGGGCGTCGAGCAGGGCGTCGCGGGCGCGTTCGGCGATCTCCTCCGCGGGGAGCGTGTCGATGTCGTCGTCAGCCCGCGCGAGGGTGCCACCCGTCACGGTGAGAGCGACGGCCGCCGCACCCGCGGCCGCCCGGGCGGCCCATCGGTGTCCGCTCACGTCGCCTCCTCGAAAAGGCCCCGGTCAGGGCGTACGAACCAGGATGACCGGCACATTCGAGCGTACGCCGGGTGAGGGGGCGCCGCCCGGCGTACGTACGGAGAGTGAAGCGCCACGGTGTTTTCGACCACGGAGCGTGGGCAAAGCTGCGGTGATCCCGCCCGGGATCACGTACGCACGCCGCATGAAGGAGACCATGGATGAACCTGTTCACGGGGACGAGGCGCAGGGGCGGTACGGCCGCGGGGAAGGGCTCGCGGTCCGTCCTGCGGGCGCTCGCCGCCGCGGCGACGGTGGCCGCGCTGGCGGTCTCGGTCACGTCGGCGACCGCGACCGCCGCCCCGGCCGCGATCCCGCCCGGTCTGTCCTGCGACACCGGCAAGCACGCCATCGACGAGTACACGGGCTTCGCGCTCTGTCGCAACAACGGCAGCCAGACGCAGACCTTCTGGGTCCACCTGGTCTGCGGCTGGGCCCCGGACGTCGACGGCAACCACGTCACTCTCAGGCCCGGCGAGTCCGGCCAGTCCACCGCCCACTGCGGGAAGATCGGCACCGGAATCGGCGAGATCCACGTACGCCCGTGACGCCGGGGCTGTGAGAACCCGCACCACCTGCCGCACCGGCCATTCCCGCAACGGCTGGAGCGGCCCGAACGGTTGAGCATGCCGCCTCCTCTCGTTACCCTCCAGTAAGTAGGCGTGGGCGCAGCCGGGACGACCGGCCGGCCCCGCGACACGAGGGAGGCGGCACCCCCCATGTCCTCAGCGGAGCCCACCGAAGCCGAGCCGACCGCACCGCAGCCGACCGCGGCGGGACCTGCCGCCCGGACCGGTCCGGCCGTACGGGAGCCCGGTCGCGCCGCCCGTCCGGCGGCCCCCGTTCCGTCGCCGCTCCCCGGACTCGCGGAGAGTGCCCGCCTGCTCGCCGACGCCACCACCACCTCCACCGCGCTCGTGGCCGACGCCCTCGCCCGTATCGAGGCCTCCCAGCCCACCCTCAACGCCTTCCGCCACCTGCGGGCCGCGGCCGCGCTCGCCGAGGCCGAGGAGGCCGACCGCAGGCTCGCGGCGGGGGAGCGGCTGCCCCTGCTCGGCGTGCCGGTCGCCGTCAAGGACGACACCGATGTGGCGGGCCTGCCCACGCACTTCGGCTGCGACGGGGACCTGCCCCCGGCCGGGTCCGACAGCGAGGCGGTCCGCCGGCTGCGCGCCGCCGGAGCCGTCGTCGTCGGCAAGACCAACTCCTGCGAACTGGGCCAGTGGCCCTTCACCGAGGGAACCGCCTTCGGCGCCACCCGCAACCCGTGGAACACCGGGCACACCCCGGGCGGCTCGTCCGGCGGTTCCGCCGCCGCTGTCGCCGCCGGGCTCGTCCCCGCCGCCCTCGGCTCGGACGGTGCCGGATCCGTCCGCATCCCCGCCGCCTGGACGCATCTCGTCGGCATCAAACCGCAGCGCGGGCGGATCTCGGTCCACCCGCACAGCGACTCCTTCCAGGGGCTCACCGTGAACGGCCCCCTCGCCCGTACGGTCGCCGACGCCGCGCTGCTCCTGGACGCCGTGGCCGGCGCCCACCCCGAGGACTTCCACCGGCCGCCCGCCGTGCGCGCCGCCGACGCCGCCCGCCGCGACCCGGGCCGTCTGCGCATCGCGCTCGCCTGGCGTCCCCCGCTCACCCTCACCGGTGCCGGGCCGGACCCGGAGGTGCGCCGGGCCGTCACCGCACTCGCCGACACCCTCGCCCGGCTCGGCCACCACGTCGAGGAGGCACGCCCCCGGTACGGGCTGATCGGCCTCGCCTTCGTGCCCCGCGCCACCGTGGGCATCGCCGAATTCGCCGCCCGGCACCCCGAACCGGCCCTGCTCGACCCGCGCACCCGCAGCGCCCTGCGCACCGGGACGCGGCTGGGGGGCCGGGTCGTGCGGGCCGCCCGCGCCCGCGAAGTGCGCCAGCACCGCAGGATCGGCGCCCTCTTCGATGCCTCCGGGTTCGACGTGCTCCTCACCCCGACCACGGCCGCGCCGCCGCCCCGGATCGGCCGGTTCGACGACCTGAGCGCCTGGCGCACCGACATCGCGATGGCCGCCGCCTGCCCCTACGCCTGGCCGTGGAACGTCCTCGGCTGGCCCGGGGTGAACGTCCCGGCCGGCTTCACCCGCTCCGGCCTCCCGGTCGGGGCCCAACTGCTCGGCCCCTCCCGCAGCGAGGAGCGGCTGATCGCGCTCGCCGCCCAACTGGAGGACGACCTGCGCTGGTTCGAGCACCGGCCGCCGGTCTGACGAGGCCTGTGCTCACGCCCGGGCCGCCGGCCCGTCGCCTGATGACACGTCTCCACTTACGTCACTTCTCGGTGAGCATGTCCTTGCGGAGCTTCGTGAGCAGCCGGGACAGCAGCCGGGAGACATGCATCTGGGAGATGCCGAGGTGCTCGCCGATCTGGGCCTGTGTCATCTCCTGGCCGAACCGCATCGCGACGATCTCCCGCTCCCGTTCGTCCAGCTGCTCCAGCAGCGGAGCCAGGGTGTGCAGGTCCTCGACCAGTTCCATGGCCGGGTCGACGTCCCCCTTGATGTCGCCGTAGGTGACCGTCTCAGCGCTGTTCTGGTCGGCGCCGATGGGCAGGTCGAGGGAGCCCGCCGTGTAGCCGTTGGCGGCTATGAGTCCCTCGATGACCTCTTCTTCGGTGAGTTCGAGATGCCGGGCCAGTTCGGCGACCGTGGGCTCGCGATCGAGCCGGGAGGCGAGCGCTTCGCGGGTCTTGGCCAGGGTCACGCGCAGTTCCTGCAGACGGCGGGGAACGTGGACGGCCCACGTCGAATCGCGGAAGAACCGCTTGATCTCGCCGACGATGTACGGGATGGCGAACGAGGTGAACTCCACCTCCCGGCTGAGCTCGAACCGGTCGATCGCCTTGATCAGCCCGATCGTGCCGACCTGGATGATGTCCTCCATCTCACCGCTGCCACGGTTGCGGAAGCGCTTCGCCGCGAAGTGCACCAGCGAGAGGTTCATCTCGATCAGGGTGTTCCGCGCGTACTGGTACTCGTGCGTTCCCTCTTCCAGCACCTGCAACTGCCCGAAGAACAGGGCCGCCATCGCCCGTGCGTCCTTCGGCGCGATCTTCGCGGGGTCATCGATCTGAGGAAGGGCCGCGGGAGCGGCGGGCGTGTCGTGCTCCGGGGTGGTGGAGAGCTGAGGGTGCTGCGTTGTGGTCGGCACGAGAGTCTCCCGGTGACTGATGCGTGTGGACAACACGGGAGGGCACCGACAGGGAACACCTCACGGCGGCCGATGCCGCTCCCGCGAGCGTGTGCCTATCTGCCTAAGCACGTCGATTCCGCTTCTTTCCCCGATGGGTGCTCTCAAACACACGCACTGGCCGCAGACCCCGTTCCTGCTGGAGGTGGGTGCGGGCGCGGCGGAGGCGGTGCGGCCCGGGGTTCCGGCGCGGCCGGCCCGGCTGCCGACGAACCTGCTGGACAACGCGGCCACGTTCAGCCCGCCGGGCACCCCGGTGGCGGCGGGGCGCTGTTCACGCTGACGCTCGGCGCCCAGGGCCCGCCGGGAGGTTCTCACGCGCCGTGAGCGCGCGGTCACGGCCCCGCTCGCCCGCACGGCGTCCTGGCCACGAAGCCGTGCGGGGGCCTTGTGGAGCCCGGCACGCCGAAGAGATATCTTGATGTCAAGCAATGTTGCAGACGTGGAGCGGAGCACCCGGTGACTGACTCGACCATCATCTATACGCACACCGACGAGGCCCCTGCCCTGGCGACCTACTCGTTCCTGCCCGTCGTCGAGGCCTACGCCTCGACCGCAGGTGTCACGGTCGAGCGCCGTGACATCTCCCTCGCGGGCCGGATCATCGCCAGTTTCCCGGAGCACCTCAAGGCCGAGCAGCGTATCGATGACGCACTCGCCGAGCTGGGCGAGCTGGCCAGGACGCCCGGCGCGAACATCATCAAGCTGCCGAACATCTCGGCGTCGATCCCGCAGCTCAAGGCCGCCATCGCCGAGCTCCAGGAGCAGGGCTACGCCCTCCCGGACTACCCGGACGACCCGCAGACCGACGCGGACAAGGACGTCCGCGCCCGCTACGACAAGGTCAAGGGCAGCGCCGTGAACCCGGTGCTGCGCGAGGGCAACTCCGACCGCCGCGCCCCCGCCTCCGTCAAGAACTACGCCAAGGCCCACCCGCACCGCATGGGCGCCTGGACGGCCGACTCGAAGACGAACGTCGCCACCATGGGCGTCGACGACTTCCGCTCCACCGAGAAGTCCGCGGTCGTCGCCGAGGACGGCACGCTCCGCATCGAGCTGGGCGCTGACGACGGCACCACCACCGTGCTCCGCGAGTCCGTACCCGTCCTCAAGGGCGAGGTCGTCGACGCGGCCGTCATGCGCGTCGCCGCGCTGCGCGAGTTCTTCACCGCGCAGGTCGCCCGCGCCAAGGCCGAGGGCGTGCTGTTCTCCCTGCACCTCAAGGCCACCATGATGAAGGTCTCCGACCCGATCATCTTCGGCCACGCGGTACGCGCCTTCTTCCCGAACACCTTCGCCAAGTACGGCGACCAGCTCGCCGCCGCCGGCCTCACCCCCAACGACGGTCTGGGCGGCATCCTCAAGGGCCTCGGCTCGCTGCCGGACGTCGGCGCCGAGATCCAGGCGTCCTTCGAGGCCGAGCTCGCCGAGGGCCCCGCCCTCGCGATGGTCGACTCCGACAAGGGCATCACCAACCTGCACGTCCCCAGCGACGTCATCGTCGACGCCTCCATGCCCGCCATGATCCGCACCTCGGGTCACATGTGGGGCCCGGACGGCAACGAGGCCGACACCATCGCCGTCCTTCCGGACAGCAGCTACGCCGGTGTCTACCAGGTCGTCATCGACGACTGCCGCGCCAACGGCGCCTTCGACCCCGCCACCATGGGCTCGGTGCCCAACGTCGGTCTGATGGCGCAGAAGGCCGAGGAGTACGGCAGCCACGACAAGACCTTCGAGATCCCCGCCACCGGCACCGTGCGCGTCGTCGATGCGAGCGGCGCGGTCGTGCTGGAGCAGGCCGTCGGCGCCGGCGACATCTTCCGCATGTGCCAGACCAAGGACCTGCCGATCCAGGACTGGGTCAAGCTCGCCGTCACCCGCGCCCGCGCCACCGGCACCCCGGCCGTGTTCTGGCTGGACGAGACCCGCGCGCACGACGCCAACCTGATCGCCAAGGTCAAGACGTACCTCGCCGACCACGACACGGACGGCCTGGACATCTCCATCAAGTCGCCGGTCGAGGCCACCGCCTTCTCCCTGGAGCGCATCCGCCGCGGCGAGGACACCATCTCCGTCACCGGCAACGTGCTCCGTGACTACCTCACCGACCTCTTCCCGATCCTGGAGCTCGGCACCAGCGCGAAGATGCTCTCCGTGGTCCCGCTGATGAACGGCGGCGGCCTCTTCGAGACCGGCGCGGGCGGCTCGGCCCCCAAGCACGTCCAGCAGCTCGTCAAGGAGAACTACCTCCGCTGGGACAGCCTGGGCGAGTTCCTGGCCCTCGCGGTCAGCTTCGAGCACCTGGCCACCACCACGGACAACGCGCGGGCCCAGGTCCTCGCCGACACCCTGGACCGGGCCACGGGCACCTTCCTCAACGAGGACAAGTCCCCGAGCCGCCGCCTCGGCGGCATCGACAACCGCGGCAGCCACTTCTACCTGGCCCTCTACTGGGCCCAGGAGCTGGCGCAGCAGACCGACGACGCCAAGCTCGCCGAGGCGTTCGCCCCGCTCGCCAAGACCCTGGCCGAGCAGGAGGAGACCATCGTCGCCGAACTGATCGCGGTGCAGGGCTCCCCGGCCGAGATCGGCGGCTACTTCCAGCCCGACCCGGCCAAGGCCGCGGCGGTCATGCGCCCGTCCGCCACGTTCAACCAGGCGATCGCGTCCCTCGCCTGACGTGACATGAGCCGGGGGCGGCCTCATCGCCCCCGTCCGTGACCGCCCCGGTCGGCCCTGGTGCCTGCCGGGGCGGTTCGTGTGTGGGCGCCCCCGAACGGGTGGGATCGCGGAGCCGTACGGGGGTTCGGAGCAATCCGGCCGCTTCCCGGTTCCGAATGAGGACCGTGAGGATCAACCGCACCGCCCTGACCCGCAACGCCCTCGCCGCACTGAGCGGACTGCTCGCGGGGTTCGCCGCGCTGACCGCCGCCGAACTCGTATCGGCCGCCGTCAGACCCGAGGCGAGCCCCGTCACGGCGGTCGGCGGAGCCGCCATCGACCGGACGCCCACGGGGGTGAAGGACTGGGCGATCCGGACGTTCGGCGAGAACGACAAGATCGTCCTCCAGCTCGGCATCGTCGTCACGCTCGCCCTCTTCGCCGTCGCCGTCGGTCTGCTGGCGCTGCGCCACCGGCGTACGGGCTCCGCCGCCGTCCTGGTCTTCGGCGCGGTCGGCACGGCGGCCGCCGTCAGCAGGCCGGACTCCACCGGGTTCACCGACGGGCTGCCGTCCCTGGTCGGCGCGGTGGCCGGGGCGATCCTGCTGTACGTCCTCGTCGGCAGGCTCACCCGGCCGCGCACCGTCGCCGGGGAGGAGGACGAGAGCGGCTGGGACCGGCGCGGCTTCCTGATCGCCGCCACCGCGGCGGCCGCCGCCTCCACCGCCGCCGGGGCCGTCGGCCGGGCACTCAACAGCCGCAGCGCCCAGGACGCGGTCGCCTCCCGGGACGCGGTCCGGCTGCCCGCCCCGGCCTCGGCCGCGAAGCCGATCCCGGCGGGAGCACAGCCGAGGGTGCGCGGCATCAGCTCCTTCACCACGCCCAACGACGACTTCTACCGGGTCGACACCGCCCTCGTGGTCCCCAAGGTCGACGCGAACACCTGGCGGCTGCGCATCCACGGCAAGGGCGTCCGCCGGGATCTGGAGTTCAGCTACCAGGACCTGCTGGACCGACCGCTGATCGAACGCGAGATCACCCTGTGCTGTGTCTCCAACGAGGTCGGCGGCCCCTACATCGGCCACGCCCGGTGGATCGGCGTCCGCCTGGCCGATCTGCTCAAGGAGGCCGGGGTGAAGCCGCCGTCGCGGGGCGGCGAGGCGGACCAGATCATCTCCCGCTCGGTGGACGGCATGACGCTCGGCACCCCCGTGGAGGACGTCATGGACGGCCGGGACGCGATGCTCGCCGTCGGTATGAACGGCGAACCGCTGCCGTTCGTCAACGGGTTCCCCGTCCGAATGCTCGTGCCCGGACTGTACGGGTACGTCTCGGCCTGCAAGTGGATCGAGGACATCGAGCTCACCACGTTCGACGACTACGACGCGTACTGGGTGAAGCGCGACTGGGCCCGGGAGGCCCCGATCAAGACCCAGTCCCGGATCGACACGCCCAAGCCCTTCGCGCGCCCCGAGGCGGGCACGGTCATGGTCGCCGGGGTGGCGTGGGCCCAGCACCGGGGCATCGAGAAGGTCGAGATCCGCGTCGACGACGGCCCCTGGCGGCCTGCCCAGCTCGCCGACGAGGCCACCGTCGACACCTGGCGCCAGTGGACCTACCCGTGGAAGGCGACCCCGGGCAGCCACACCCTCACCGTCCGCGCCACGGACGGGACGGGCGAGACGCAGACCGAGAAGCGCACGAAGACCGTCCCGGACGGGGCGAGCGGATGGCACTCGGTCGTGGTCACCGTCGACTGACCACGACGGCCCTCACGGGAGGAAGACCCTGGCCACGGCCTCCTTCAACCCGGCCACCGTCGGCGGACGGAGACAGGCCGTCAGATATCCGTCCGGGCGTACGACGAAGGCCGCGCCCTCGCCCGACCCGTACTGGAGCGCGAACTCGCCCCGGCTGTCGTGGTGATGCGGGATGCCCGTCCACCGGTCCGGGGCGCCGGCGGGCAGGATCCGGTGCGTGTCCATCCGGCCGCCGGTCAACTCCCGTGCGGCGGAAGCGAGATCGAGGGGCGTGTCGCCCGCCGGGTGGTCCCCGTACACCAGCAGGACGTGACCGCGACCGCGCAACAGGTCGAAGAGGCGCACCGGGTGGGCGGCGATGTCCCCGGTGAGGCCTCCGCAGTCCGGGGCCCGGTCGCCCGGCCGCAGCGGGGCCGGGTCGTCCGGGGCGAGGGGCGTCACCAGCGGGCTCTCCCGGTAGCCGACCAGGAGCTGGGCCTCGCGCAGCAGCAGCGTCTCCCGGTCGTCCGGGTCGGCCTGCACCCCTTCGGCGGCGTGCCGGACGGTCCGGCCCACCACCTCCTCGCCGACCGGGTGCCGCTCCGCGTCGTACCCGGCGAGCACCTGCGGCCCCGCCGCGCCCTCGACGGCGAGCGCCAGCTTCCACGCCAGGTTGCAGGCGTCCTGGATCCCGGTGTTCATGCCCTGGGCGCCAGTCGGCGGATGGATGTGCGCCGCGTCCCCGGCGACGAACACCCGGCCCTCCCCGTACCGGTCCACCAGCCGGTGGCTGATCCGGAACACCGACGACCAGCGCAGCGCGGACGCGGTGACCGGCTCCGGCGCCAGCCGGTCGAGGACCTTCTGGATGTCCGGGAGCGCGGGGGCCGTACCGCCTTCCAGGCCGTGCGTCACCCCGTCACCGCCGCCCGCCGCCCCGGCCGCCTCCGCCTGCCGCGCGGCGGACAGCTCCGGCGGCACCAGCATCGACATCCGGTAGCGGCCGTTCCCCGGAAGCGGGATGCAGACCAGCAGATCGTCGATCGCGCCGTCCTCGCCGCGGTGCATCGAGCGCACCCCGTACCCGGCCGGCAGATCCCACCCCACCTCCACATCGGCGAGCATGTACTCCTCGGGGAACGCACCGCCCTCGAAGCTGAGCCCGAGCCCCTTGCGCACCGCCGAGTGCGCACCGTCGCAGCCCACCAGGAACCGCGAGCGGACCTCCACCTCGTCCCCGGACGTGGTCGTCAGCCGGCTGGTCACCCCGGCGGGGTCCTGGGCGAAGCCCACCAGCGCGGTCGACCGCTCGATGCCGGTCCCGTAGCGCCCGAGGAACTCCTCCAGCAGCCGTTCCGTGTCGCACTGCGGCAGCGCGGCGAAGCCGTACGGCACCTCGGGCGGCAGGACCAGCTCGACCCGGCCCTGCTCGGCCCCGTTCTCGTACGTCAGCTGCCCGCGCATCGGGACCGCCGCGTCCAGCACCTCGCGCACCAGGCCCATTCGCTCGAAGAGCTCCAGGGTGCGCGGCTGGACGCCCACCGCCTTGGCGTACGGCAGCCGGGCGGGCAGCCGGTCCACGATCCGGCAGGCCACCCCCGCACGCCGCAGTTCGGCGGCGAGCGTCAGGCCGACCGGGCCCGCGCCCACCACGAGGACGTCCGTCGATTCGCTGCGTGCCACCGGGGTCTCCCGTCGTGGGCCCCCCTCGTACGGTCCCCTCCATCGTCCTGTCAACGGCGGCACCCGGCACCCGGGCGGCGCTCAGCCTCCCGCGGGCGGGGTCATCGCCCACCGGATGGTCCTGGTCAGGGCCTTACCGGCGGGCCGTACGCAGACCTCCTCGACCCCCGGCACCCGGGGCAGCCGCAACGGCTCCCGGGCCCACGGCGGGAGTGCGGCCACGGCGTTGGCGGCGAGTACGGCGTACGGGGGGCGGACCGGCCAGGGCAGCGGCGGGTGCAGGAGGATGAAGCGGGCCGCGTCCAGGGCCTCCCGGGTGGCGCGCAGCTCCGGGCGGTAGGCGGCGATGCGCTCCGCCAGCTCCGCCCGGTCGTGCGGCGGGTCGGGGATGCCGAGGGCGTGGGCCACCGTCGCCATGTCGTGGATGTACCCGTCGCACCCGGCACCGTCCAGCGGCCGTGCCCCGTACCGCTGATGGGCGCGGAGAAAGCTGTCCACCTCGGCGATGTGTACCCAGCACAGGAGGTGCGGATCGGCCGCGTGGTACGGCTCCCCGGAGGGCGCCCTCCCGCGTACCCCCTCGTGCACGGACCGTACGCGGTCCACCGCCTCCTGGGCGTGCTCGGCCGTGCCGAACGTGGTCACCGCCAGGAACGTGCTGGTCCGCTGGAGCCGCCCCCACGGATCGCCCCGGAACCCCGAGTGGCCCGCGACGGCGGCCATGGCGAGAGGGTGCAGAGACTGGAGGAGCAGGGCGCGCAGCCCGCCGATGAACATGGACGCGTCCCCGTGCACCCGGCGCACCGGCCGGTCCGGGCCGAACCAGCGGGGGCCGGGCGTCTGGTGGATCCGGGCCCGGTTCTCCGGCCCGGAAGGCCCCGCCACCCGGGCGAACAGGCTCCTGCCGAGACGTTCCCGCACTCCGGAGCCGGACGCCGCCTTGTCCATACGACCCAGTATGCGGCGGCGCCCACCCGCCCAGGGAGCCCTACGGCACCCGGGCCGTCCACTCCGGCGTGGCGAACTTGGTCCGTACGAGTTCCTCCGCGCGGGCCAGCTCGGCGTCGGTCACGCTTCCGGTGGTGAGGCCGTGGCGCCTGCGGAACGAGTCGATCATCCGCTCGATCACCACCTGGCGCGGCAGCCCGGTCTGCCGCCGCAGCGGGTCCACGCGCTTCTTCGCCGACCGGGTGCCCTTGTCCGACATCTTCTCCTTGCCGATGCGGAGCACCTCCAGCATCTTGTCGGCGTCGATGTCGTACGCCATCGTCACGTGGTGCAGCACGGCCCCCGGCCCGCCGTCCGGCCCCACCACCCGCTTCTGCGCGGCTCCCGCGATCTTGCCGACCTCGGTGGCGATGTCGTTGAGCGGCTGGTACCAGGCCTTGATGCCCATGTCCGCGAGGGCTTCCAGGACCCAGTCGTCCAGATAGGCGTAACTGTCGGCGAAGGACAGCCCCGACACCAGCGCCTGCGGCACGGCGAGCGAGTACGTGATGGTGGAGCTGGGCTCGGCGAACATCGCGCCGCCGCCCGAGATCCGGCGCACGACGTCCACGCCGTGCCGCTCCACACCCGCCGGGTCCACCTCGTTGCGCAGCGACTGGAAGCTGCCGATGATCACGGCGGGGGAGTCCCACTCCCAGACCCGCAGGGTCGGCGGCCGCAGTCCCGCCGCCACCTCGGCGGTGATCACCTCGTCCAGCGCCATGTGCAGCGCCGGCGACTGGGGCGTGTCGTGGATCAGCTGCCAGTCGTAGTCGCTCCACTCCGTGGCCCGCGCCAGCGCCCGGCGTACGGCGATGGCGACGCCCTCCGAACTCAGTCCCAGCATCACCGTGGAGTCGGGCAGCGCCGCCTCGATCCGGGCCGCGAGCCCGGCGGTGTCGGTGGTGGCCGGAGCGCCCTCCAGCGCCGCGTCGATCGCGAGGATCGCCTCGTCCGGTTCGAGGAAGAAGTCCCCGGCGACCCGGACGTTCCGCAGCGCCCCGCCCGCCACCTCCAGGTCCACCACGACCAGCTTGCCGCCGGGAACCTTGTACTCACCGTGCACAGCGCCGCCTCCAGCTCTCTCCGATGGCCCGGCTCGCCGCATGGAGCCGGACACAACCGGATACAACGCTCATCGCGGAGTGAATCATCCCGGCGCCCGACCCGCGCCGGCCTCTGCGGCGGCGCGGGTCGGCGGCGGACTCGGTGGCGGGCTCAGCGGTGCGTGAACTCCGCGGGCCGCTTCTCGGTGAACGCCTTCATGCCCTCCTTCTGGTCGGCCGTCGCGAACACCGCGTGGAACAGGCGGCGTTCGAAGCGCACCCCCTCCGCGAGCGTCGTCTCGAAGGCCCGGTTCACGGCCTCCTTCGCCATCATCGCGACCGGCGCCGACATGCCCGAGACCGTCCCCGCGACCGCGAGCGCCTCCTCCAGCAGGTCCGCGTCGGGCACGATCCGGGAGACGAGTCCGGCCCGCTCCGCCTCCTCGGCGTCCATGTTCCGGCCGGTCAGACAGAGATCCATCGCCTTGGCCTTGCCGACCGCCCGGGTCAGCCGCTGGGAGCCGCCGATGCCCGGGATCACCCCGAGCCGGATCTCCGGCTGCCCGAAGACCGCCGACTCCGAGGCGATCACCAGGTCGCACAGCATCGCCAGCTCGCAGCCCCCGCCCAGGGCGTAGCCCCGTACGGCGGCGATCGTCGGGGTGCGGAGCTGTCCGAGCCGGTCCCAGGCGGTGAACCAGTCGCTGAGATACATGTCCATGTAGCTCTGCGGCTGCATCTCCTTGATGTCCGCCCCGGCCGCGAACGCCTTCTCCCCGCTGCCGGTGATGACGATGCAGCCGACGTCCGGGTCGCGGTCGAGCGCCTCCGTGGCCTCGACGGTCTCCCGCATGACGTCCAGGCTCAGCGCGTTGAGCGCCTTGGGCCGGTTCAGGGTGAGCAGGGCGGTACGGCCGCGCCGCTCGACCAGGATGGTGCTGTACGGGCCAGGGGTGGCCGCGCTCTGGTTGTTCTCGCTCACGGGGTGGCGCCCTTCTCTGCGTCGGCGGTGGTGGAAGCGGCCCGGATGGCCCGGACGATCCCGGAGAAGTCCTGGTCCGCCCCGCTGCCCTCGGCGAATTGGGCGTACAACTCCGCTGCCCTGAGCCCCAGTTCGGCGTCGACCCCGCCCGCGCGCACCGCGTTGGCGGCCAGCCCGAGATCCTTGGCCATCAGCGGGGCGGCGAACCCGGGGCGGTAGTCGCGGTTGGCGGGGCTGCCCGGGACCGGGCCGGGGACCGGGCAGTTGACGGTGAGCGCCCAGCACTGGCCGGACGCCGCCGACGCCACGTCGAACAGCGCCTGATCGGAGAGGCCGAGGCTCTCGGCGAGCACGAACGCCTCGCTGACGGCGATCATCGAGACGCCGAGGATCATGTTGTTGCAGATCTTCGCGGCCTGCCCGGCGCCCGCCGCCCCGCAGTGCACCGCCTTCTTCCCCATCACGGACAGCAGCGGCTCGGCCTCCGCGAACGCGGCTTCCTCGCCCCCGGCCATGAAGGTGAGCGTGCCCGCCTCGGCCCCCACCACCCCACCGGAGACCGGGGCGTCCAGGGAACGGTGACCCGCCGCCGAGGCCGCCGCGTGGGCCGTCCGGGAGTCGGCCACGTCGATGGTCGAGCAGTCGACGAACAGGGTGCCGGGGCGGGCGGCGGCGAGCAGTCCCTCCGGCCCGTACAGGGCGAGGACATGGCGGCCCGCGGGCAGCATCGTGATCACCGCATCGGCGGTCGCGGCGGCCTCGGCGGCGCTCCCCGCCCGCTCCACACCGCTCTCCACGGCGGCTGCCAGGCACGACTCCACCAGGTCGTGGCCGAGGACCCGGTGTCCTGCCCGGACGAGGTTGGCGGCCATCGGGCCGCCCATGTGGCCCAGTCCGATGAAGGCGACGGTCGTGGTCACCAGGGCACCTCCTGCGGTGAGTCGGATACGGCGAGGGACAGCCCCTCGTCGCCGGTCGGTGCGAAGTACCGGGCCACGTCCGCGTCCGTGACCTCCACCAGCGTCCCCGGGGTCCAGCGCGGGTCCCGGTCCTTGTCGATCACCTGGGCCCGGATGCCCTCCACCAGGTCGGCGGAGGAGAGAGCGGCGCAGGAGACGCGGTACTCCTGTTCCAGCACCCTTTCCAGCGGGCCGAGTTCGCGGGCCCGGCGCAGTGCGGCGAGGGTGACCTTCAGTGCGACGGGGGAGCGGCCGAGGATCGTGGCGGCCGCTTCCTGGGCCGCCGGGGCGTCGGAGGCGAGCAGCCGCTCCACGATCTCCTCGACCGTGTCGGCGGCGTAACAGTGGTCGATCCAGGCGCGGTTGTCCTCCAGCACCCCGGGCGGCGCCTCCCGGACGTGGCGGTGCAGCACCGCCGCCGGGGGCTCGGTCCGCAGCGCGGCGAGGAGCGCGGGCAGCTCGTCCGCCGGTACGAAGTGGTCGGCGAGCCCGCACAGCAGCGCGTCCCGGGCCCCCACCACGGCACCCGTCAGGGCGAGATGGGTGCCCAGCTCCCCGGGGGCCAGCGCCAGCAGATACGTCCCGCCGACGTCCGGCACGAAGCCGATCCCGGTCTCCGGCATGGCCACCTTGGACCGCTCGGTGACGATCCGGACGCTGCCGTGCGCCGAGACGCCGACGCCGCCGCCCATCACGATGCCGTCCATGACCGCCACGTACGGCTTGGGGTAACGGGCGATCCGGGCGTTGAGCCGGTACTCGTCGCGCCAGAACGCCGCCGACGCCTTCCCGCCCGCGCGGGCGTCCTCGTAGATCGACCGGATGTCACCGCCCGCGCACAGACCGCGCTCCCCGGCCCCGGTGATGACGACGGCTTCCACCTCGGGGTCGTGCTCCCACCGGTCGAGCGCGGCCGTGATCGTCTCCACCATGGGACGGGTGAGGGCGTTGAGCGCCTTCGGGCGGTTCAGGGTCACCACCCCCGTACGCCCCTCGGTGTGCACGAGCACGTGCTCCTCGGTCATCGCAGGGCCCCCGTCAGGCTCCGGGCCACCATGACGCGCATGATCTCGTTGGTCCCTTCCAGGATCTGATGGACCCGCAGGTCCCGGACGATCTTCTCGATGCCGTACTCGGTCAGATAGCCGTAGCCGCCGTGCAGTTGGAGCGCCCGGTCGGCCACCGAGTAGCCGGTGTCCGTCGCGAAGTGCTTGGCCATCGCGCACAACTGCGGGGCTCCCGGGGCGTTCCGGTCGAGTGCCTCGGCGGCCTGCCGCACCAGGGCCCGGGCGGCGGCCAGTTCGGTCGCCATGTCGGCCAGCCGGAACTGCAGCGCCTGCGCGTCCAGCAGCCGGCCGCCGAACGCCTCCCGGTCCGCGAGGTGGGCCAGGCTGCGGTCCAGGGCGCTCTGCGCGCCGCCCAACGAGCAGGCGGCGATGCCGAGCCGCCCGCCGTTCAGCCCGTTCATCGCGATGCGGAAGCCGCCGCCCTCCTCGCCGAGCAGCCGGTCCGCCGGGATCCGCACCCCGTCCAGCAGGACCTGCCGGGTGGGCTGGGCGTTCCACCCCATCTTCTTCTCGTTGGCCCCGAACGACAGCCCGGGATCGTCCCGTTCGACGACGAACGCGGAGATGCCGCGCGGTCCGTCCTCGCCGGTGCGGGCCAGCACGATGTAGAGGTGCGAGGCGCCCGCCCCGGAGATGAACTGCTTCGTACCCGTCAGCACGTAGTGGTCGCCGTCGCGCACCGCGCGGGTGCGCAGCGCGGCGGCGTCGGACCCGGCGCCGGGCTCGGTCAGGCAGTAGCTGCCGAGCTGCTCCATGGTGCAGAGATCCGGCAGATAGCGGGCCCGCTGGTCCTCGGTGCCGTAACGGTCGATCATCCAGCCGACCATGTTGTGGATGGACAGGTAGCCCGCGATGGACGGGCAGCCGGTGGCCAGGGCCTCGAAGACGAGGACCCCGTCGGAGCGGGTCAGCCCGGACCCGCCGAGGTCCTCCCGTACGTAGACGCCGCCGAGGCCGAGACCCGCCGCCTTGCGCAGGACGTCGACGGGGAAGTGCTTGTCCTGGTCCCAGGCCACCGCGTGCGGGGCCAGGTGTTCCTGGGCGAAGTCCAGGGTCGTCTCGACGACCGCGAACTGGTCGTCGGTGAGGAGCGTGGTCACGGTGCTCACCCCATGGTCGGAATCGTGAAGCTCGCGCCGTCCCGGATTCCCGAGGCGGGCCAGCGCGAGGTGACGGTCTTGGTCCGGGTGTAGAAGCGGATGGCGTCCGGGCCGTGCTGGTTCAGGTCGCCGAAGCCGGACCGCTTCCACCCGCCGAACGTGTGGTACGCCACCGGCACCGGGATCGGCACGTTGACGCCGACCATGCCCGTGTCGACGCGGCGCGTGAAGTCGCGGGCGGTGTCGCCGTCGCGGGTGAAGAGCGCGACGCCGTTGCCGTACGGGTGCTCCGAGGGCAGCCGCAGCGCCTCCTCGTAGTCCGCCGCACGGACCACGGACACCACCGGGCCGAAGATCTCCTCCTGGTAGATCCGCATGTCCGGAGTGACCCGGTCGAAGAGGGAGGCGCCCGCGAAGAAGCCGTCCTCGTGGCCCTCCAGGGTGAAGTCGCGTCCGTCGACGACCAGTTCGGCGCCCTCCTCGACACCGAGGTCGACGTAGCCGCGGACCCTGTCCACCGCGTCCCGGCCCACCAGCGGCCCGAAGTCGGCGTCCGGGTCGTCCGAGCGGCCGATCCGCAGCTCGGCGATCCGCTCGGTGAGCTTGGCGACGAGCGCGTCGGCGGTGGCCTCGCCGACCGGCACGGCCACCGAGATCGCCATGCACCGCTCGCCCGCCGAGCCGTACCCGGCGCCGATCAGCGCGTCCACGGCCTGGTCCAGGTCGGCGTCCGGCATCACGATCATGTGGTTCTTCGCCCCGCCGAAGCACTGGGCCCGCTTGCCGTGGGCGGCGGCGGTGGCGTAGATGTGCGCGGCGATCGGCGTCGAGCCGACGAAGCCGAGCGCCTTGACGCGCGGGTCCTCCAGCAGGGTGTCCACGGCCTCCTTGCCGCCGTTGACGACATTGAGGACCCCCGGCGGAAGGCCCGCCTCCAGGAAGAGTTCGGCCAGCCGCAGCGGCACCGACGGGTCGCGCTCCGACGGCTTGAGAATGAAGGCGTTCCCGCAGGCCAGAGCGGGCGCGGCCTTCCACAGCGGGATCATCGCGGGGAAGTTGAACGGAGTGATGCCCGCGACCACCCCGAGCGGCCGGCGCAGCGAGTGGACGTCGATCCCGGCGCCCGCGTTGTCGCTGAACTCGCCCTTCAGGAGGTGGGGGACACCGGCCGCGAACTCCACCACGTCGAGACCGCGTGCGATGTCGCCGTGCGCGTCGGCCACGGTCTTGCCGTGCTCGGAGGAGAGCAGCCGGGCCAGGGAGTCCTTCTCCTTCTCCACCAGCTGGAGGAAGCGCAGCAGCACACGGGCGCGGCGCTGCGGGTTCCACTCGCCCCACTCGCGCTGGGCCTCGACGGCGTCGGTGATCGCCGCCTCGGTCTCGGCCCGGTCGGCCAGCGGAACCCGGGCCTGCACCCGGCCGGTGTTGGGGTCGAAGACATCGCCGAAGCCGCCCGAGGTGCCGGACGTGTGCTTGCCGCCGATGAAATGGGTGAGCTCGCGGACCATGGAGACCTGCTCTCGTCGGTGAGATCGTCAGGAGAGATCCGGGGATGGCGCACGGCTGCCACCGGCCCACGCACCGGTCGGGTGCACGGGGGCGCGGAAGGGCTGCCGCCGAGAGGGGACGCGAAGGGCGGAGGCCGTCAGGGAGCGGGGAGAACCGCTCGCCGGGACGTACCTGCGGGGCCGTGGGTGCGGACCGGTGCCATGCGTGTCTGCTCCATCCTCGTGGAAACACGGAACAACCCGCGGCCGGTATCCTGACTCCCGGATCGCCGCCCGTCCCCCTGCCTTCCCGACGGCTGCTGCACCGTCAGTGGCGTGTCCTGCGAGGACGGACTCCCCGGTCACAGTGGCGGGACCGCGCCGGAATCACACCGGCTTCCCTGACACCACGGGCCTTGAGGGTGTCCGGCTGTACGCCGGCCACCCCGCTGCTCACGAACATATAGTTGGACGTCCTAGTAAGTCCACCCCGCCTCGCCCTGGCATGATCGGCAGACATGGCAGACAGCAGCGAGGCACCCCGGCACCTCCTCGTCATCGGCATGGGTGCCGGCGACCCCGACCACCTGACCCTCGCCGCGGTGAAGGCCATGCGGCGGGCCGACGTCTTCTTCGTGCTCGGCAAGGGCAAGGAGAAGGAGTCCCTGACCCGGCTGCGGCGCGACATCCTCGACGAACACCTCACCGGCCCCTACCGCGTGGTGGAGGCCGACGATCCGTGGCGCGACCGCACCCAGGACGATGCGGCGCGCTACACCTCGGCGGTGCACGACTGGCGCCACCGCCGCGCGGACATCTGCGAACGCCTGATCATCGAGGAGCTCGCACCGGGGCAGTGCGGAGCCTTCCTGGTGTGGGGCGATCCGGCCCTGTACGACAGCACGCTCGCGATCCTCGACGACATCCGGGGTCGCGGCACGGTGGAATTCGGCCACGAGGTGATCCCCGGCATCAGCAGCGTCTCCGCCCTCGCCGCCCGGCACCGCGTCACCCTGAACCAGGTCGGCCGCCCCATCCACATCACCCCCGGCAGGCGGCTGGCCCAGGGGTTCCCCGAGGACGACGGCGACATCGTCGTGATGCTCGACGGCCATGAGACCTTCGCCCATCTGACGGGCCGGGGCCTGTGGATCCACTGGGGCGCCTACATCGGCACCCCCGACGAGATCCTGGTCTCCGGCCCGCTCGACGAGGTGGCCGACGAGATCAGCCGCGTACGCGCGGAGGCCCGCGAACGGCACGGCTGGATCATGGACACCTACCTGCTGCGGCAGGGGCCGCGCGACGGGGAGGCGTCGGGCGGCGAGAGGGCGGCGGGCCGCCAGGTGGACGGCGCGGACGGTCCGGTGGGCGGCCCGCTCGGCTGACGGGTTCGGGTCAGCGCCGGGACTCGTGTTCCCGGATGACGCCCAGTCCATGACCGAGGCTCGGGCACTCGGCGCTCAGGTCGTCACCCCGGACCAGGTAGTTGTCCACCCGGCCGCCTGTCGGCCGCTCGATGGCGCGGTACTGCGTGCCGTTCACGGTGATCGTCCAGTCGTCGCCGTCCTGGGCCCACCCGACTGTCTTCTTCATATGACGTCTTCCGTTCCTCGATCAGCCCTGCCGGGGATCGGCGGGGCCGTGTAGTGGGAAGAAGAACGGCTTGTGACGCTCCGTGGTTCCGCATTCCCCTACGCCATTCGGTTACATCTGGGTCACTGCCTCCGCACAGTCGAGACGAGCGACCTGACCGGCGGTCAGGGAGGGGATGGCGAACAGTCGAACGGCCGGGGAACCTGATGGGCGTCGGCGCGCCGCTCGCGGACCGGGGCTGCCGGAAGACCGCCCGTGTCTCACATCGCCGTCCGAAGTGTGAACAACGGTGTGCGCCCGGCGGTCGTCCGCTTAGGCTGGCCGGCGCAGCTGGTTCGCCCTGTCCGCCAGGCAGGGTGTCGCAAGAGGGAACCCGGTGGGAATCCGGGACTGCCCCGCAGCGGTGAGTGGGAACGACCGCCGTCATACGCACTGGGCCCGAACGGGTCTGGGAAGCGACGGCCACTAGGTGTCTGCCCCGGCAGACGTGCCCGCGAGTCCGAAGACCTGCCCGTTGCCCGCACGCGACCGTTCGCGTGCGGAGATCTCGGTGACCTCGTGGGCGGGTCGGCGTAGCCGTCAGGTGGACGGGCACGGTTCGATGTGTCCGGTGTCCGCCCGATACGTCACCCCTTCGCGTCCGCGTCCCGTCCCGGGGTCTGCACCGCAGACACGCTCGCGAAGGAGAGTCACGTGACAGCGAAGCCCGCAGCCGCGGCAGCACGGGCCACCGTGTACGGCTACCCCCGCCAGGGTCAGAACCGTGAACTGAAGAAGGCCGTCGAGGGTTACTGGAAGGGCCGCGTCAGCGCCGACGCCCTCCGGCAGACCGCAGCCGATCTGCGCCGGGGAACCTGGCAGCAGCTCGCCGAGGCCGGCGTCCACGAAGTTCCGACCGGTGATTTCTCGTACTACGACCATGTTCTGGACACCAGCGTCATGGTCGGCGTGATCCCGGCGCGGCACCAGGACGCCGTGAACGCGAACGCCCTCGACGGCTTCTTCGCCATGGCGCGTGGCAACCAGGACGTCGCTCCGCTGGAGATGACGAAGTGGTTCGACACCAACTACCACTATCTGGTGCCCGAGTTGGGTCCGGACACGGTGTTCACGGCGGACTCGGCCAAGCAGGTCGCGGAGTTCAAGGAGGCCCTGGCGCTGGGGCACACCCCGCGTCCGGTCCTCGTCGGCCCCGTGACCTACCTTCTCCTCGCCAAGGCGGCCCCCGGTGTGGCCGCCGACTTCGAGCCGCTGACCCTGCTGGACCGGCTGCTGCCGGTGTACGCCGAGGTCCTCGCCGATCTGCGTGCGGCGGGGGCGGAGTGGGTGCAGCTGGACGAGCCCGCTCTCGTGCAGGACCGCACCCCGGCCGAGCTGAACGCCGCCGCCCGCGCCTACCGCGAGCTCGGCGGACTCACCGACCGGCCCAAGCTGCTGGTCGCCTCCTACTTCGGGAGGCTCGGCGAGGCGCTGGCGGTCCTGGCCAAGGCCCCTGTCGACGGGCTCGCCCTCGACTTCACCGAGACCGGCGCCGGCAACCTCGACGACCTCGCGGCCGCCGGCGGGCTGCCCGGCAAGCGGCTGGTCGCCGGTGTCGTCAACGGCCGCAACATCTGGATCAACGACTACGAGAAGTCCCTCGCCACGCTCGGCACCCTGCTCGGTCTCGCCGACCGGGTCGACGTCTCCGCCTCCTGCTCCCTGCTGCACGTCCCGCTGGACGCGAAGGCCGAGCGCGACATCGACCCGCAGATCGCCCGCTGGCTCGCCTTCGCCCGGCAGAAGACCGAAGAGATCGTCGTCCTGGCCCGCGGTCTGGCCTCCGGCACGGACGCCATCGCGGCCGAACTCGCCGCCAACCGGGCCGACCTGGCCTCCCGCGCCGATGCCGCGATCACCCGCGACCCGGCGGTGCGTGCCCGTACGGCGGCGATCACGGACGCGGACGGCCGCCGTTCCCAGCCGTACGCCGAGCGGACGCTCGCCCAGCGCGCTCATCTCGGGCTGCCGTTGCTGCCGACCACCACGATCGGCTCGTTCCCGCAGACCACCGAGCTGCGCACCGCACGCGCCGACTTGCGGGCGGGACGGATCGACGAGGCCGGGTACGAGGAGCGCATCAAGGACGAGATCCGCGAGGTCCTCTCCTTCCAGGAGAAGGCCGGGATCGATGTCCTGGTGCACGGCGAGCCCGAACGCAACGACATGGTGGAGTACTTCGCCGAGCAGCTCACCGGCTACCTCGCCACCCAGCACGGCTGGGTCCAGTCGTACGGCACCCGTTACGTCCGCCCGCCGGTCCTCGCCGGGGACATCTCGCGCCCCGAGCCGATGACGGTGCGGTGGACCGCGTACGCGCAGTCGCTCACCGACCGCCCGGTCAAGGGCATGCTCACCGGGCCGGTCACCATGCTCGCCTGGTCCTTCGTCCGCGACGACCAGCCGCTCGGCGAGACCGCCCGCCAGGTCGCCCTCGCCCTGCGCGACGAGGTCAACGACCTTGAGGCGAACGGCACTTCGGTGATCCAGGTCGACGAACCCGCGCTGCGCGAGACGCTCCCGCTGCGCGCCGCCGACCACGCCTCCTACCTGGAGTGGGCCACGGAGTCCTTCCGGCTGAGCACCAGCGGGGTGCGGCCTCAGACCCAGATCCACACGCACATGTGCTACGCCGAGTTCGGTGACATCGTCCAGGCCATCGACGACCTCGACGCCGACGTCATCAGCCTGGAAGCCGCCCGCTCCCACATGCAGGTCGCCCGCGAACTGGCCGCCCACGGCTACCCGCGCGAGGCCGGTCCCGGCGTCTACGACATCCACTCGCCCCGCATCCCCAGTACCGAGGAGGCAGCGGCCCTTCTCCGCAAGGGACTTGAGGCCATCCCGGCCGAGCGGCTGTGGGTGAACCCCGACTGCGGCCTGAAGACCCGTGGCTGGCCCGAGACCCGGGCCTCCCTGGAGAACCTGGTCGCCGCCGCGCGGGAGATCCGCGCGGAGCTGCCCACCGAAGCGGCGTGATCCGGGCCCGGTGCGGGAGCGGCCACCGCCGCTCCCGCACCGGGCCGTCCCCGTCCGCACCCGTGGGTGTCCGAGCCCGCTGATAGCGTGCCGCTTCCGGACCGAAGATCACGAAAGGACGGGGTACATGCGGGAAGTGACCTGCCATGAGGTGGACTCCCGGCGCCTGGACGAGGCGTCGGAAGGCATCGTCGGGCGGACGGCGGGGCGGTGGCACGGCATGCGCTACGACGACCCGGCCCCGCGGCGCATGCGCGAACTGGCCGGGGAACTGCTCGACCATGTCGCCGCCCGCATCGCGCAGGGAGCCGCGCTCGACGACGTGACGCGCTCCGCGCTGCTCACGGCGGCGGAGTGCCGGCTGGGGGAGATGAGCGTCGGCTGCTTCCCCGACGGTGACCAGGAGATCTTCTTCCCGCTGATCGGGGAGAACCTCAGCACCGAGGACATATCCTTCGGTGATGTCGTCGCCTCCTCGCGAGAGCAGGCCCCGTCGGCCCGTACGTGGCTCGACCTCTTCGCGGCCTGCCTCGTCAGCGGTCTCGTGTGGGACTGGCAGCGGGTGACCGGACTGCTGCTGCGGGGCGACTTCGCGCCCGCCATCCACGAAGGAGTTCCGTACTCCTCGCTCGCCTCGGAATCGACCCCGGCGGATCTCGCCGCGATGGACGCCCTGTGCCTGTATCTGACCGAGGCGGCCGGGCACCAGCCCCGCCACTGGCCCACCGTGACGCTGCGCAAGCCCGATGCGGCCGAGCGGGCACAGGCCGCCGCCGCGCTCGACGCGGTGGGCGAACCGACCCCCGATCAGCGGCTGTTGCGCGTGCTCCTCGACGACGAACAGCACGCGTTCGAGCAGGCGTTGGCAGACCGGCTCGACGCCTACCGGGAGAATGTGGGACCGGCTCCCGCGCCCCGCACCCTGCTGCCCCTCGACACCCTCGCCCTGGCCGCCCTCGCCGTCCAGGTGCACGGATGGGAACCGGGCGTCCGCTCCGGCTATCTGCCGGCCGAACTGCTGGGCTCCCCGGACGCACTGCGCCGGGCGGCGGAGTCGGGATCCAACAACTTGGGCCCCTGGTACGCGAAGTAGCCTCCCTTGGTGCGCGAAGTAGCCTCCCTGAGCAGGCGGATCGCGCGTCAATCGCACCCTCGAAGTTAGGTTAGCCTAACCAGCGAGCCCCGGTGGTGGATCTTTCCGCCTCCGGGGTCGCCCCGCGCGGGCCCGCTTCCGAACGACCCGTCCGCACCACGACCGAAGGTCCTCGCCATGCCGCCTGCTCCGCCCCCAACCCCCGGTGAACCCTCCGTGGAGCGTGGGGCGTCGGGCGCGAGCCCCGGTACGCCGCCGGTTCCTGGTGCCGAAGGCGTACGGGGAGGACGCGTCGCGGGCGGTGCGCACGGGCCGGAACACCTGCGGGCCCTCACCGCCATCGTCCTGGACGCCCTGGCGGACGCCGCCCCGGCCCGGGGCGGGCCGCTGCCCGCCGGGGGGCCCGAGGCCGTGGAGCAGAACACCCGGGCCCTCTGCTCCCCGGTCCTGCCGGAGGAGGGCGTCGGCCCCGAGGCGGCGCTCGGGGACGTGGTCCGTGCGGTCGCGGAAGGGGCCGCCGACCCGGCCGACCCCGCCTGCGTCGCCCATCTCCACTGCCCGCCGCTCGCCGTGGCCGCCGCGGCAGACCTGGCGGGGGCGGCCCTCAACCCCTCCATGGACTCCTGGGACCAGGCGCCCGCCGCCGGGGTGATCGAGGAGCTGACCACAGCGGCCCTGGCCCGGCTCGTCCACCCCACGGCCCCCGCCCCCGACGCGCTCATCACCAGTGGCGGCACCGAGTCCAACCTGGTCGCCCTGCTCCTCGCCCGGGAACGGGCGGCAGGCGGTCCGCTGCGCGTGGTGACCGGCGCCAACGCCCACCACAGCGTCCACCGCGCCGCCTGGATGCTCGGCCTGCCCGCCCCCACGGTCGTCGCCTGCAAGAGCGGCCGGATCGACCCGGCCGCCCTCGACCATGCGCTGACCGGCCTCGCCGGATCGCCGCTCCTGGTCGTCGCCACCGCCGGGACCACCGACGAGGGGCGCATCGACCCGCTCCCGGAGATCGCCCGCATCGCCGAACGGCACACCGCCCAGCTCCACGTCGATGCCGCGTACGGCGGACCGCTGCTGTTCAGCGAACACCTGGCTCCTCGGCTCGCGGGCCTGGAGCGCGCCGCCACCGTCACGTTCGACCTGCACAAACTCGGCTGGCAGCCCGTCGCCGCCGGAGTGCTGGCCGTCGCCGACGCCGGGATGCTCGCCCCGCTGTCCCTGCGCGCCGACTACCTCAACGCCGACGACGACACCGAGGCCGGACTCCCGGACCTGCTGGGCCGCTCGATCCGCACCACCCGACGCCCCGACGCCCTGAAGATGGCGGTCACCTTCCGCGCCCTCGGACGCCGGGGGCTCGGCGCCCTGGTGGAGCACTGCGTGCGTACGGCCGACGAATTCTGCCGGGCCGTCGACGCGCACCCCCGGCTCCGCCTGCGCCCGGGCGGAGCCGGGATCAGCACCGTCCTGTTCCGCCCCGCCGTGGCCGACGCGCTGGGCGACGAGGCGGGCGACGCCGTGGTCGCCGCCGTCCGCCGCACCCTGCTCGCCGAGGGGCGCGCCGTTCTCGGCCGCGCGGTGGCGGAGGACGGCGACGGCCGCAGCCGCCTCTGGCTGAAGGCCACCCTGCTGCACCCGAACGCCGCGACGGCCGAACTGCTCCCGCTGCTCGACCTCGTCACGGCGGCGGCGGACCGTGCCCTGCGGGAAGCCTCGGCGGCCGAAGGTACCGAGGCCCCCGAGACGGAAAGGCTGTCGCCATGACGTCGACGATGCGCACGACTCGCCCGGGACCGCCCCTCGCCGCACCCGCGACACCCGCCGGAGGAACCCGATGACACCCGGACCGCGCACGCCGCCCCTCGATCTGCTGGGGGTGGGGGCAGGGCCCTTCAACCTCTCGCTCGCCGCACTGGCCGACGGCGTTCCCGGGCTGCGCGCCGCCTTTCACGAGCAGCGGGCAGCCTTCCACTGGCACCCCGGGCTGCTCATCGAGGGCGCGACCCTGCAAGTGCCCTTTCTGGCGGACCTGGTGAGCCTCGTCGAGCCCACCAGCCCCTGGTCGTACCTCAACTACATCAAGGTCCGCCGCAGGCTCTTCCCGTTCTACTTCGCCGAGCGCTTCCACATCCACCGCTCGGAGTTCGACAACTACCTGCGCTGGGTGAGCACCGAACTGCCCTCCACCCGCTTCGGCCACCGCGTCGACACCGTCGCCTGGGACCCCGGACAGGGCGCGTTCGCCGTGGAGTTCACCCGGCTGGGCCCGGACGGGGAGACCCTGAGGACCGGGCTGACCCATGCCCGTAACCTCGCCCTCGGCGTCGGCACGGCACCCCACGTCCCCGAGCCGCTGCGGGAGCCGGCCCGCGACCCCGCCTCCCTCGTGCTGCACTCGGCGGACTATCTCGCCCAGCGGGACCGGCTGCTGGCCGTCCGCCACATCACCGTCGTCGGCTCGGGCCAGTCGGGCGCCGAAGTCCTGCTGGACCTGCTGCGGTCGAGGCCCGAGGGAGCGGAGGGGCTGACCTGGCTGGCCCGTACGCCGGCCTTCGCGCCCATGGAGTACAGCAAGATCGGTCTGGAGCAGTTCACCCCCGACTACACCCGCTACTTCCACGGACTCCCGCAGGCCACCCGGGACCGGCTCCTGCCCCGCCAGTGGCAGCTCTACAAGGGCGTCAGCGGGGACACGCTCGGGGACATCCACGACGAGCTGTACCGGCGCAGCCTCGGCGGCGACTGGCCCGACGTCACGCTCACGCCCGGCATCGAGGTCACCGGCGCCGCCACCACGGGGGAAGGACGCATCGAACTGAGCGTCGAGCACGGCCAGCAGGAGGCGAAGGGCCGGCTCGTCACGGACGCCGTCGTCCTCGCCACCGGCTACCGGGAGCGCCCCGTCGACACGCTGCTCGCCGCCCTCGCTCCGTACGTCGTCCGCGACGAGGCAGGGCGTCCGCAGGTCGACGCGGTCCAACGGCTGGTGCTGGCACCGGAGATCGCCGGTTCCGTCTTCGTGCAGAACGCCGAACGGCACACGCACGGCGTCGGCACACCGGATCTGGGCCTGGCCGCCTGGCGGTCCGCCGTCATCGTCAACGCGCTGACGGGCAAGGAGTTCTACCCGCTGCCGGAGCGCACGGCGTTCACCACGTTCGGCCTCGGCACACAGGACCGGGACGACCAGGACCGTGGCGAGCGGGGCACGTCGGCACGTCCGGCCGAAGAACGACGCTGACGGCCGCGGCCGGGCCGCACGGTGGGGATTTCACCGTGCGGCCCGGCCGCGTTCTGTTCACTTACCGGAAGATCAGCCCTTGCGGGTGTTGATCTCGTCGGTGAGCTGGGGCACGACGGCGAAGAGGTCGCCGATGACGCCGTAGTCGACGAGTTCGAAGATCGGGGCTTCGGCGTCCTTGTTGATCGCGACGATGGTC